>NZ_CP093313.1:0-2400000 GCF_025264625.1 Occallatibacter riparius | reverse complement strand
GAAGAGGTTGACGTCAACGTGCATCCGGCCAAGACCGAAGTGCGCTTCCGCCAGCAGAACCTGATCCACGATTTCGTGCGCGACAGCCTGCGGACGGCGCTCATCAAGGCGCGCCCCGCTGCTGGATTTTTAGCTGCGCTTGATTCTGCGCCGCTGGCCAGCCCGACGCTGATGCCGCCGTCGACTTCGCCGATTCCGGGGGAGCCTGGAGCGGATGCGCCACCGCCCGAACCTGACTCGGAGCCGATCGTGGCCGGAGAGGCCGACACTGAGCCCTTTTCCCTGACGCCCAGGACTGCTTCGGCAACTCCGGTTCGGCTGCCGTTCGAGCCGGGAGGGACCCGGCCAGGCGGCTTTGCCGTTGCGGGCGGACTGGCGGCTACCGCCGCGGCCCTGCTGGATGGTGAGGGTTTTCAGGTCGCGATGGAACCTGATGCAACGCTCGCAGATTCAAGCGCTTCCGCAGCACTCGCCACCGCCCAGATCGAAGCCGAACAGGCCGCGCAGAACCTGAACCACCTCGGCTCGCTGAAGGCTCTCGGGCAGCTTCGTGAGTCGTTCATCCTGGCCACGGGGGAGGACGGACTGTGGATTATCGACCAGCACGTCGCCCATGAACGCGTTCTGTTTGAGAAGATCCTGCGCGAGCGCAACGTAGAAAATGTGCAGCGCCAACGGCTGCTGATGCCGCTGCTGGTAGAGCTCAAGCCGTGGCAGATGGTGGTATTCGCCGAGATCGCGGATGAGCTGGAACGCAATGGCTTTGAGGTTGAGCCCTTCGGGCCACAAACTCTGGCAGTGAAGGCGGCCCCGGTGGGACTGGACGGAACCAGGCTCGAAAGGATGCTCACCGAGGTGATCGAACAGTCGTCGCCGCGCGCGGAGCAAGACCAGCGGAATGAGGATCTTAGATCGTTGAAGACGCGTATCGCGGCGTCCATCGCATGCCACTCCGCGATCAAGGTGAATACACCTCTTGACCCGGCACGTATGGACTGGCTATTGTTGGAACTTGCAAAGACGCAGCATCCAACAAGCTGCCCGCATGGACGTCCAATCGCTTTGCTGTATTCTTGGAAAGAGATCCAGCGGGCCTTTCACCGTATCTAATACGTAGCGGAAAGGTGGCAGCCCTACCCCCCAGGGGGGCGGGAGGCCCGGCGGTAGCCGACCCAGGGACAGAGAATCCCGGAGAGTTCCAACTTAGTCGTTGTGCTTGTGAAGACAGGTGCGCGACCTTGAACAGGCCAGTCGAAACGAAGCATCACAAACATGGTGCCGTTACGCGGACCTGGAAAAGAGGTTCTTCTTTGACATCGGAGCAATTGGAAGCAGCGCGCGCAGAACGGATGCGCCAGAACGGACATGGAGCCCTGACACTGGAGGATGCGTGTACATGGTTGGAAGAAACAGGTTTGTGCCTGTTCCTCCCCAAGCGCCAATTCTCCACGACTCTAGCTCCCAGCTTTGTGGAAGCGGTGGCCGGGCAGCATAACAGCACTCCCGACCAAAAACAGATTGCGCACGCCGAAGAGTTGCTGGTTAGGCTCGAAGAAAAGGGCGTCGCGGTTCGGCTGAATCTTCTTGGAACTCCCGGCGAGCAGCCCGATTATGTGGTCGCGGCCTGGGTTCTCCCCTATGTTTATGCCCTGCGAGGTGATCGTGACTGGCGCAGGACGCCGCAGCTTACCGGCTCGCGTGCGGTTTCGCCTCTCGCCATCCAGCTTTACAAGCGCCTTGAGAGCCATGGCGAGGCAACTGTCGCCGATCTGAAGCAGGCTCTGGGCCAGGGGCTCACCGAGATGGGCGTTCTGCGCGCCATCACAGAGCTCTGGCAGCAGTTGCGCATCATTCCGATGGTTGCCGCGCCCGGAAAGGCCGCCAAGTGGCAGCTCCTCCGAGTCCGCTTCCAGAAGGCCATTGCGGAGGGAGCTTCGACGTCGCAAGTCACCGCTATTTCAGTGCTAGCCTCCATCTTCCTGCAGGCCGTGATCGCCGCCAGCATGGAAGAAGTGGAGATCTTCCTGTCGCCGCTGACGGCGCGCAGCAAGATTCGCGAAGTCCTGCGCGGGCTGGTCGCCACGCGGCAGGTTCATACGCTTTCATTGGGCCACGCTCCGCACTTCTACGTTGCTGGGACGCTGCCGGAGTTCGCTCCGAGCCCAACTATTTATGCGAGCACCCTCGGGTCTGCCTACCTTACGCAACTGCGTGAGGAAGACAGCTATTCGGAACCGGTTGCACCGGTGCGGGCGCCGGAGAAGAAGCACGAAGTCGAAGAGGCGGAGCCGGCCAGTCACAGCCACTCCTCCGGTTCGAAGAACGTTTCGAGCCGCCCGCACTTCGGCCGCAGCGCGAACCACACCCGGGATCGGAAGCCAGCACCTGCACGGCGTCCGTCTGAGGGCCGCTCGGCGCGCCCGGCTGCCAACAGCCGCAACGGCGCAAGCTCGCGTTGGAATGGCACAGCCAAGACCGGTTCCCACACGAGCAACGGTCATGGCAGCAACGGGCACAGCAACAATGGGCACGGCGCGGCGAAGACGTCGAAGCCCAATTCGGGCGAGCGCTCCGCGGCTTCGAGCCGCAATGGCAAAAAGACTGCGCCGGCGTGGAAGTCGCGCAATGGCAGCCACGCTGCTGCTCCTGCGAAGCCGGGTGCCGGCCGCAGTTCCAGCCTGAGCCGGACCGCTTCGGCACGCAAGGAAGCGCGTCCCGCCAATCGCAATGGTCGCAAGCCGATTACTGCTGGATCAGGCCGCAAGAGCTTCGGTCTTGCCGGTAAAGGGACGAAGAAGCACGGATGAGCTGCACGGGGACAGACATTCTGACGACCGGCAAGCGGATTATTGTCGCCATTGATGGACCGGCAGGGGCGGGTAAAAGCACCATTGCCCGCCATCTGGCGCGGCATTTCGGCCTGCTGAACCTTGAAACGGGCGCGATGTACCGCGCCTTCGGCCTGAAGGCTCTGCGAGCCCACGTACCACTGGACGACCTCGCGGCACTCACTGAGCTATCCAAGGAAACGTCTATCCGCCTGGAAGTAGGTGAGGCCGAAAACCGGGTCTTGCTCGACGACGAAGACGTGACGGGGCAGCTCCGCAATCCGACGGTGACGGATGCCGCATCGCGGGTCAGTGTGTTTCCACCTGTGCGCGCCTGGATGGTGAAGCTGCAGCAGCAGCTCGGCGCCGAGGGCGGCGTGGTGATGGAAGGCCGCGACATCGGGACCGTGGTGTTTCCGCACGCTGAAGCCAAAATATTTCTGGACGCCGCGCCCGAGGTCAGGGGCATGCGCCGTTTTGACCAGCTCGGCCCCGAGCCGGCCCAACAGCCAGAAGAGGTGATTCGAGACCTTCGTTCACGCGACCAGCGCGATAGAAGCCGGGCAGACTCACCTCTGCGCCCGGCGGAGGACGCCGTGCTGCTGGACTCCACCCACATGACTCTGGATGAGGTTGTGAAGGCGGCCGAGGCGATTGTGGAGGAGAAGCTGGCGGCCATGGGAGAACCGGCGGCACGCTAACCGCCGTCGACTCTCCGCAAGTTATTTCTTCGCTTTGATTTCCAAATTCACAGCATCTGGTGGCATGAGCGAGTAACGATTCATGGGCCCTATTTCCTCCCCCGGGTAGCTGGACACTTTCAGCCCCGACCTGTCGCTATTGGGACCCCCGCTAAATGTTCACGACGTACGATCCCTTTGGGAGGTCACAGATGGCAAAGCAGTGCCCCGTTTTTGCTCTTCCACGGATCTTCGGCTTTCGAAAATCCGCGGTGGAGATTTGATTCGCCTGGTTTTCCTGATGTATCCGGTCCGCTGCCGGGAATGCGTGCGGCGGAGTTTCGTGTTTCTGCCCGTGGCCCTTCTGCTTCGGCAGCCAACAGTGGAAGCCGGTACCGTGAAGACTCAAAAAGCCTGAATCGGCGCTCCGGTATTGGAGTTTGCCTGATTGGATTTTTGTTTTTGCGCTGGGCGTGAAGCGTTCCCGCGGATTGGTCGCGCGCAGGGTCGCGCAATTTTGACGGGCGCTAGGCCGGGCCGCATGCTATACGCTCTAGGTAGATGGAAATCACCTGCAATCGCTGCCACCAGCCGATTCCCGACCGGAGTACCTTCTGCCCGACGTGCGGGCTGCCGCAGCTGGTGTACTCGAGTGAAGAAGGGGAGAAGCCGGCCCAGGCGGATCGGTGGACCGATGCGGTGCGGGATGCGAGCCAGGTGGAATGGAAGCCGGCACTGCGCGCGGCGCTCATTGTTGCTGTCCCAGCGGGGATTCTGTCGTGCGGGTTTACGCCCCTGGGACTGCTTGGACTGTTCTGGATTGCTGCCGCGGCGGCGTGGGCAGTTTCCATTTATGTCCGCAGGCAGAGGTCTCCGTGGATCACGATGGGAGCGGGCGCGCGGATCGGCCTGGTCACCGGACTTATGGCGGGCTGGCTGGCCTTCTGCGCAACGGGGATCGCGTTCTACTCCATGCGCTTCTTCATGCATCAGGGAGGAACCTTCGACGAGGCTTGGACCTCGAAGGTGAACGAGAGCTTCAGCCGGCAGTTCCAGAGTGCGGATCCGCAGGCAGTGACGATCGTGCGCAGCCTGTTCCTCTCGCCGGAGGGCAGGGCAGGGATGGTCCTGATCTGGCTGCTTCTGCTTGAAGTTGGGCTGTTGGTGTTTGCGGCGGCGGGTGGGGCATTGGGAGCGCGGATGATGGCGCGGTCTCGGGGCCCGGAAGCGTAAGAGGGAGGGATGATTTCTCACCAGCTTCAACCATCTGATGCTGTCAGTTAGGGCCTGAGCTCGGCTCCCGGCTATCACAGAGCCAATGAAAACATCCCGCGCGAACACCGCAGCGGTGTCAAGGGTCTCAGCCGCCATGCGCTCCACCAGTAGTCATCCAGCCGAGATACCTTTGGGATAAAGAATTCTCTGCCTCGCCGGGTGCTGTTCCATTTTTTGCGAACATCTTAAGGATTCTGTCGCCATCACCCTCTGTCCTCGGTGGCGAAAAAATGACGAAGTTGTTCTTTCGGCTTCCGCGATTGAATACTTTAGTTTGCAATCCACTTACGGCGGCACTCATCGCAACGCTGCTTTCCGGACTCATGGCACCGGTAAAGCTATGCTGAAATTGAGCAGGTTTCCCAATCGTAATCATGTGCGAGGGGTGAGCAATGTCTGAATCGAGCGTGAAGTTTACAGAACTAGTTGATTCCGGAGACGAACGCGGTCTGAGTTTCCAAACCGGAACCTCCTGGATCAAATTCCTCGGCAGTGTGGAAGATGGCCACGTTGCTACAATTCTCCCGGGAAGGATTCGCGGCAATCATTACCACGCGGAAAAGCGGGAGGTGATCGTGGTCCTTTCGAAAGGCAGTTGGACGTTGACCTTCAACCAGGGGCCCGGAACCGACGCCGAGACGAGAGCGTTCGCCCGCGGAGGAGCGGTGATCCTGGAGATTCAGCCGGGTGCTTCGCACGCCATTTTGAATTGCGGCAACGAGCCCTTGTGGACCTTTTCGTTCGCCAATCTTGCCTGGAATCCGGAGCGAATGGATAGTTTTCCCTGCGTCCTCGCGATTCAAAGTGAGGGCTGAAATCTCTCATTTGCCCGCACGCGGCCCCACCTCGTATCATCCGTCGAGAGACAAGCGACGAGAGCGCACCCATGAGCGAAGCTGAAGTGAAGCATTCCCTGCGCGTGAAGGGCAGGTTGATGTCCGCCTCCGAGATTGAGCGAACCCTGGTGCGGCTGGCGCACGAGGTGGTTGAGAAGAGCAACGGCTGCGAAGGCATGGTGCTGGTGGGCATCAAGCGGCGCGGCGTGCCGCTGGCGCAGCGGCTGGCTTCTCTGATTTCCGGCATTGAAAAGTGCCCCGTCGAGACCGGCGTTCTCGACATTCAGTTCTATCGGGATGATCTTTCGACGGCCGATGTGCGCCCCGTGGTTACTCCGGGGGCGATTGGCTGCGACATCACCGGCAAGGATGTAGTGCTCTGCGACGATGTGCTCTATACCGGGCGGACGATTCGGGCGGCGCTGGATGCACTGTTCGACCACGGAAGGCCGCGGCGGGTGCAGCTTGCCGTACTGATTGACCGCGGGCATCGCGAGCTGCCGATCCAGGCGACGTATGTGGGAAGGCAAGTGCCGACCAGCAGCCGCGAGATTATCGAAGTGAAGTTTCAGGAAGTCGACCAGGACGAGCAGGTGCTGCTGGTGGAGCGGGTCGACTGAACGAAATGCAGCCATCAGCCCTCAGCCGTCAGCCCTCAGTTGAGGCGGGGAGGCAGGCAGTTATTCGCGCGAAGTGATGGGCTGCACCAGATTAAAGAGCTGAGACTGCGGCTGAGGGCCGACAGCCTGCACGATAGTGAGTTCCATGAGCCCAGCTACTGCTGCTGCACGACGCACGTTTCAGACTCCGCCTGTTCAGGCGATCCCGTTTCCGCACAATCCAGGTTCGCTGATGTCGGTGAACGACTTGAGCCTCGAGGGGCTCAACCACGTTCTGCGGCGGGCCACGGAGCTTACCGCGCAGGATCCGCTTGAGCGAATGAGGTTGTTCGCGAAGCGGCGGGTGGCGCTCTTGTTCTACGAGTCGTCTACGCGGACGCGTACCAGCTTTGAGCTGGCGGCGAAGGCGCTGGGCTGCGATACGACGCTGGTTTCGAATCTCTCCTCGAGCATCGAGAAGGGCGAGAGCCTCAAGGACACGGGGCTGACGATACGCGCGCTGGGTGCCGAGACGATCATTCTGCGGCACAACGCGAGCGGCGCACCGTGGCTGCTGGAGCAGTACACGCACCTGCCGGTGCTTAACGCGGGCGATGGCATGCACGAGCATCCGACGCAGGCGCTGCTCGATTTGCGCACCATGCTCGCGCATCTGCGCGGCGGAGCGACGGAGGTCGGGCCGGAGACGCTGAAGGGAGTTACGGTATCGATCACCGGAGACATTCTGCACAGCCGCGTGGCGCGATCGAACATGCTGCTGCTGCCGCGGCTGGGCGCCGAGGTTGTGCTGTGCGGGCCGAAGGAGTTGCTGCCGGAGGTGGCCGTGACGGCGGGGCCTGGCGTGCGCATTGAGCGCGACTTTGAACCGGCGCTGAAGCAGTCGCACGTGGTGATGATGCTGCGCATCCAGGCGGAAAGGTTGGCGGGGCTGCAGCTCGACCTGGAGGAGTACAAGCGCGCGTATCAGTTGACGGGCGACAGGCTGCATGCGTTCGCGCCGGAGGCGATTGTGCTGCATCCCGGGCCGATTATTCGCGGTCTGGAGATTACGGCCGGGGTTGCGGATGGGCCGCAGTCGAAGATTTTGGAGCAGGTGAGCAACGGTGTCGCGATCCGGATGGCGGTGGTGGAGCGCGCATTGTCGGCTACGAGCAAGGGAGGCCGGGCATGAGCGCGCTGGTGATTCGCAATGGGCATCTGATCGATCCGGCGGCGGGAGTGGATGCGCCGAAGGACATTCTGCTCAAGGACGGCAAAGTCGCCGATATCGCCGGGCCCGGCAAGCTGAAGGGCGTGAACGGAGCCGAGACGCTGGATGCCACCGGGCTGGTGGTGGCGCCGGGGTTGATCGATATTCACGTGCATCTGCGCGAGCCGGGACAGGGGCACAAGGAGACGATTGCCACCGGGACAGCTGCGGCAGCGGCGGGTGGATTCACGGCAGTGGCGGCAATGCCGAACACCATGCCGGTAAATGATTCGGTGGACATTACGCGTTGGATGCAGTCGCCGGATCGCGGCGCGAGCGTGCGCGTGTTCCCGATTGCGGCGGCGACGCGCGGTTCCAAGGGCGAGACGATTAACGATTTTGCAGCGCTCAAGTCCGCCGGCGCGGTGGCGGTGACCGATGACGGCCACCCGATTCTGAAGGACAGCGCGATGCGCGATACACTGGCCGCCGCCGCGCGCGTGGGACTGAGCGTGATTCAGCACGCCGAAGATACGCGGCTGACGCAGGGCGCGAGCATGAATGCGGGCCCGGTGGCGTTCAAACTGGGGTTGCGCGGCATGCCAGCGGAGGCTGAGTCAGGGCTGGTGGAGCGTGATATCCGGCTGGTGACGGAGCTGCGCGATGCGCGGCCGCATCTGCACGTGGCCCACACATCGACGGCAGGAGCGATTGCGGCGGTGCGGCAGGCGCGGCGCAATGGGCTGCGGGTGACCTGCGAGGTGGCTCCGCATCACTTTCTGCTGATCGATGAGCACGTGGGGCAATACAACACGAACTTCAAGATGAATCCGCCGCTGCGCTCGGCTGCTGATCGCGATGCCATGATCGAGGCGATTCTGGACGGCGTAGTGGATGCGATTGCCACCGATCATGCGCCGCACGCGACGCACGAGAAGGAAGTGGAGTTTGAACGCGCGCCGAATGGTATTACTGGCCTAGAGACGGCGCTGGGGCTCTGCCTGCGCTATCTGCACCGGGAATGGAAGATGCCGCTGGGACGCGTGCTGAGCCTGCTGAGCGCGCAGCCTGCGGCGGTCCTGGGGCTGAAGGGTCGCGGAACGCTGGCTGTGGGAAGCGCCGCGGACGCCGTGATCTTCGACTCGAAGGCGGAGTGGACCTATCGCGCGGCGGACACTAAGTCGAAGTCGCGCAACACGCCGTTTGACGGCTGGACAATGCAGGGCCGGGTGCACTGGACAGTGTGCGAAGGACGGGTGGCGTACGCGCTGAAGTAGTCTGACGCCCGCTCCGAATTCAGTCCGCGCTTGCTCGAAGCTGGCGTGTGACTTATTCTCGGGCTTGCGGCGGCGGGAGTTCCCCAGGTTTGTTTCCGACCGGACGCAAGCGAGGCCGGTGATGGACAAGCGGGAGTTTCTGAAGACAACAGGAGCGATTGTGGCAGGCAGCGTGTTTTCGCATCTTGCCCCGGGGCAGGAGCCGGAGACGCCACGCGAGAACTGGGCCGGCAACCTGAACTACAGCACGGACCAGTTGCATGTGCCGGCGTCTGTCGAAGAGGTGCAGCAGGTGGTGACGAAGTGCGCCAAGCTGCGCGCGCTGGGGACGCGGCACTCCTTCTCGACGATTGCCGACAGCACCGCGAACCAGATTTCGCTGAAGAAGCTGGACTCGATCGACATTGACGAGAAAGCGAAGACGGTTACGGTCGGCGCTGGTATCGCATACGGCAAGCTTGCGCCGGCGATCGAGGCGAAGGGCTACGCGCTGCATAACCTCGCTTCCCTGCCCCACATTTCGGTGGCGGGTGCAATTGCCACTGCCACGCACGGATCGGGTCTGCACAACGGCAACCTGGCAACGGCGGTGTCCGCACTAGAGCTGGTGATGGCCGATGGGCAGGTGCATACGTTGTCGCGCGACAAGGATGAGCATTTTGCGGCGGCGGTGGTGGGGCTCGGCGCGCCCGGTATCGTCACGCGCGTCACGCTCAATCTGCTGCCGACATTTCAGGTGGCGCAGTCGGTCTATCAGAATCTCTCGTTCGATCACCTGAAGGATCACTTCGCCGATATCTTCGGCGCGGGATACAGCGTGAGCTTGTTCACGGACTGGCAAAACCATCGCGCTTCGCAGGTGTGGATCAAGCGCAAGGTTGGCGCGGGCGACGCGAACAAATGGGATCCGGAGTTCTATGGGGCCAAGCTGGCGAAGGAGAAGCTGCACCCGATCGATGGGCATCCGGCGGAGAGTTGCACGGAGCAGGGTGGCGTGCCGGGGCCATGGTACGAGCGGCTGCCGCACTTCCGCATGAACTTTACGCCTTCCAGCGGACGCGAGTTGCAGGCGGAATACTTTGTGCCGCGCAATCGCGGATATGAGGCGATCATGGCCGTGGAGCAGTTACGCGACAAGATCACGCCGCATCTCTTCGTGACTGAGCTGCGAACGATCGCGGCTGATGACCTGTGGATGAGCATGGCGTACCAGCGCGACTCGCTCGCGATTCATTTCACGCTGAAGCCGGAGACGGAGGCCGTGAACAAGCTTCTGCCGCAGATCGAGGCGAAGCTGGAGCCGTTTGGGGCTCGGCCGCACTGGGGCAAAGTTTTCGCCGTTGAGCCCGCGAAGCTTCAGACGCGATATCCCAAGCTGAAGGATTTCAAGGCGCTGCTGGCGCAGCTTGATCCTAAGGGAAAGTTCCGGAACGAGTTCATCGACGCGAATCTGTACTCAACTACTGCCGGGTGAGTCCTCCGCGTCGGATAACTCCTCCATCAATTGGAGCGCCTGCTCCTTGCGATACGCGGGGATCTGAATTCTGCGGATGGGGTTCAGGATGGGGCTGAATCCGAAGCCGGCGGGGGCGTCTTCGCTTGCGAAGTATTCGACGCCGGCATCGTCGAGCAGCGACTTGGCAAGGCTGAAGGCGACGAGGTCATCGCTCTCGAAGATTGTGACGATTTCCAGCTTCGGATCCGGCTCTTCCATTGGGTTCCCTACTTCCCTTTCAGGCCGAGGGCTTCGACGACCTTCTGGTCGACACGAGCGGGTTGGCCGTCTTCTTTCCACACTACGCCGAAACCGCCACGATAGTCCCACATGGTCCAGCCGATGCCGCCGGTTTCGAGCGCTGTGCGAACGTCGTTGATCCAGCGCATGCGCGATGCCTCGGGCGTGACGCGGCGATAGACGCCGAACTCATTGCAGGTGATGGGCACGCCGTTGACCTTGCCCCAGGCCGCGGCGGAATCCATCAGGAGCTTGATGCGATGCGCATCCCAGTGGTCGAGCCAGTAGTGCTCGAAGTTGTAACGTTGGTGCAGGTCGGGCACCTGCTTGAGCCCCTCGGCCATTTCGGATTCGGTTGAGGGATAGGTGATGTCGTGGGTATAGATGTGCCAGTCGGTGCCCCAGCTGGCGCCCTGATGGGTGAAGTCCTCGGGCTGGTAGAAGTGAAATGTGTAGATCACGTTGCCATCGGGGAGCGGATGCTGCGTGAGCAGATCGTCGATGCCGGACCAGTTCGGGCCTGTGGCGATGATGGTGTTCTTCGGAGCAACTTCGCGGATAGCAGCGGCGGCGCGCGCCTGGATGCCGGCCCAGCGATAGGGGTCGCTGACTTCAGGCTCGTTCATGATCTCGAAGAAGACGAGGTCGGGATTGCGACTGGCGTAGTGCGCGGCCAGGCGGCGCCACAGCATCACGAAGCGATCGACGCCTTCACCGCTCTCGCGCACCTGCCGCTTGTAGTCGGACTCGGGATGGATGTCGATCTGCACGGCGAGACCGTTGGCGAGCATGGTGTCCACCGCGTGATCGAGGCGGCCGGCGAAGTCGGCATTGAAGCCTTCAGCGTCGTGCGGCTCGCGCTCGAGCGGAACAGGATCGATGCTGAGGCGCACGTTGTCGAAGCCGAGCTTCGCCATCAGGGCAATGTCGCCGTCATCGGTGTAGCGATTGGTGAATGTGGCGGAGTAGTCGTAGGCGTGCTGCGCGAACCACTCCGAGGCATTGATGCCGTGGCGCAGATGCTGCGCGCGGGCAAAGGCCGTCTGCAGGCCGGCGGCGCGATCCTGCGCAAAGATGGGACAGGCAACAAGGAGCAGAAGAGAAGCAAGGCGGATGAAGCGCATGTGCAGGAGCCCTCGCGAACGGTGAAAGATGACAACCGTTCACGATACTACGACGCAGAGACAAAAGCGGCTCCCGACAAGGGGGAGCCGCACAGAAGTTCAACCGGAGATCGATGCGCTTGCTGCCGAGCGCGGCAGGTTAGCTGCCGGGCGTGGTCGTGGCTTTGCCGAGTTCGCCGGCAATCTGCTGGAAGCTGGTGCGCAGGTATTTGTGAGGATTGACGGGCACCGCGTGCACGCGCACTTCGTAGTGAAGGTGCGGGCCGGTGGCGCGGCCGGTCTGGCCGACGTAGCCGATAACCTGTCCGCGGGTGACGCGCTCGCCCGGAACAACTGAGATCGCAGAGAGATGGCCGTAGAGGGTCACGACATCGTGGCCGTGATTGATGGTCACTTCCTTGCCGTAGCCCGCGCCCATGCTGGCTCCGGTCACTTCACCGTCACCGGCAGCGCGGACGGGCGTGCCCTTAGGAGCATCGATATCGATGCCGGGATGGAAGGCGCCTTCTCCGTTGATGGGATCCTGGCGGGAGCCGAAGCTCGAAGCTACAAAGCCTTCAATTGGCCAGAGGGAGGGGGCGTCAGCGAGCTGGTTCCAGTCGCCTGCAAACGAAGAGGAGAGGCCGCTCTCCAGGGCGCGCGAGACGCGGCCAGACATGGCCTGGTTGCGCAGGGCAACGAAGGTGTCGATGGTGGCCTTGACGTTCTGTGAGCTCATGTCGTCATTCAGCGCGGCATTTACAGGGGATGTGCTTGCGACTGCGGACTTGCCCGTCACTGAATGCGTAGCAACCAGGCGATTCTGGCGCATTCCGTAGAGAGCAGTCACTTCGCTGGCCAAGGCACCAAGGCTCGCAACCTGCACGTCGCGATCGTGCACGGTCTTCGCCATCTGCTGATAGTTCTTGCGCAGCTCTTCGCGTTCCTGCCGGACCTGGTTGAAGCTCTCAGTCTTGAGCAGCATGCGGGTGTAAGAACCGGCAAGCCCCACGATAGTGAAGGCGCCGATCAGGGCTGCTGCGACGAATCCGTAGGCGTAATGCAGGGGCAACGGGATTTTGCCCACCCGTCCTTCTTCATCCCTGGCTACGAACAGAATGTAATAGCGTTTGCGTAGCATTCTTTACTCCCTCAATCGCTGCGGCAGGAATTCACCGCTGCGCTGACGTCGCAATTCGCCGTTACCCATTTCGACAAAAAGCAAGTTTGGGGCCCGTTGGACCGTTCAAAAAAACACAATGCGCGGGGAACGCGCCTTGTAGTGGATCCTGCTTAGGTTATCAACCGGTGCAAAGTGGGTCAATGACAAGTTAATCGAATTAGTTCGACCCAGGCGAACAAACGGGGAATCCAGACCGTTTGCTGCGGCTCTGCTGCTCTGGTTTTGATGCATTCATCGGATTCGACGGCGGTTTCCTTGAGCAGGATTACGCCCGCGACCTTTTATGCTGAGACGGATGGCTCACGGGCAAAGGACGCAGATGCGGGGGGCGGAGCTCGACCTGCTGCGGCAGATCCGGTCGCGCGTGAGCGGCGGAGCAGGGGTGGCGCTGGGGATCGGCGACGACTGCGCGCTGCTGCGGCCGCGGGCGGGCCAGGAGATAGCCGTGACCACAGACCTGAGCATCGACGGCCGGCACTTCCGTGTGGGCTGGTATTCGCCGGAAGCTGTCGGGCACCGGACGCTGGCGCGTGGATTGAGCGATCTGGCGGCGATGGGCGCGCGGCCGCTGGCTGCATTTGTGTCTCTGGGGCTGCCGAAGGATCTGGTGAAATCGGCACGCACGGGCAAGTCCTGGGTATCGCGTTTCTACGATGGGCTGCTTGCGCTTGCGGAGGCACATAAGACTCCAGTGGCCGGCGGCGACATGGCGGAGTCACCAGTGGCGCTGGCCGATATCGTGCTGGTAGGTGCGGTGCCGCGTGGGCGGGCCTTGTTGCGGTCGGGAGCCAGGCCAGGAGACGGAATTTATGTAACAGGCGCGCTGGGCGGCTCGGCCGCGGGGCTGGCGAAGCTGGCTGAGTTGGGCGGCGCGGCGCGGCGGGTTCCGGCACGATGGGCGGCAATGTTGCAGCCGCATCTCTATCCGCAGCCGCGGTTGGCGCAGGGCGAGTGGCTGCGGCGGCGCGGGATTGCGGCGGCTGCGATTGACCTCAGCGATGGGCTGTCGACGGATCTGGCGCACATTTGCGAGGAGTCCGGGGTGGCTGCTGAAGTGGATGCGGCTGCGATTCCGCTGGGCTTGGGCGCAACGCTCGATCAGGCGCTGCATGGCGGCGAGGACTATGAGCTGTTGTTCACGGCGCGCGCGGGCAAGCGCGTCCCGGCGAGGGTTGCGGGGGTTGCGATTACGCGGATCGGGCGGGTGGTGCGGCGGCAGCGGAATCGGCCGCAGGTTGCGTTGATTGGCGATGTTGCGACGCAGCCGCTGGAAGAGCGCGGCTGGCAGCATTTCATCTAGAACTGGCCGTTCGAGGGTGGGGGCACGGCGGGGCCGGAGTAGTGCACGTGGACCAGGCGCCAGCCCTTGTCAGGGAACTTGACATAGAACTGACTCTCGCGGCCGGTGGTGTGTACGGGCGAGCCGTCCTTGCGCAGGGTGGCGTGGAAGTCCCAGTCGAACTCGGCAACCGCGGCATCGCCATAAACATGGATCACCGGTTCGGCGGAGGCTTTCAGCGAGCGCTTCGAGAAGGTCTGGCCCATGAGGCGCACACACATTCATCGGCAATCTGATTCCAGCCGCGCTCGTGGCCCACGGGATTGATGAAGGATACGTCGGGCGTGGTGAGAAAGACTTTCGCTGCGAGATTGGGATCGGCTGCATCGACGGCCTGCGTGTAGGTATCGATGAGTTGGCGGATCTGTGTAGCGGACTGCTGGTCGGTGGCAGGGGCGCTCTGCGCCGTGGCAATTGACAAGGCCACGAACAACAATGAGCCCAGGACGCAGACTTCTCGCAAAACCTTCATCGCGAACTCCTCCAGAACACCGATGCAGCCAGAGTAGCCGATGATTCCAAGTTACTAGCGGACATTCGCTAGCTAAGGATTTTCCTTGACAATCGAGAAGCTTAGCGCTTTTCTGGTTGGGAAATTAAGTCTCCCCTCGGCTCGAGGGAGTTCCGCTGCCCTCGCTCCGAGGGATCTGCCGCCGCTAGTTGCGGACACGTCACAAACAAGCGAGAACACCTACCTAAATCCAAAAGGAGTTGCTATGCCCGACCCTATTCAGACCCCACAGGCACCGCAAGCCCAACAAGCAGGACTGAGCGAAAACGCAGCCTGCGCGCTTGCTTACGTGACGTTCATCCCGGCGATTATCTTTCTCGCCACTGCGCCCTACAACCAGAACCCCAAGATAAAGTTTCACTCGTGGCAATCGATCTGCCTGTTCATTGCAGCGATCGTGGTGCGCGTGGCCGTAGGCTTTCTGTATCCGATCTTCGGCTGGGCCATAACGAGCATGCTATCCCTGGTGGTAAGCTTGGGCCTGTTTGCGGTCTGGCTACTGGTTGTGATTAACGCGGTCAACGGCAAGGCGTTCAAGATTCCGGTGATTGCTGCGTTTGCGGAAAAACAAGCCGGCACGACGATCTAATCGCGCACGGCTGCGGCGGCGCTGAGCTCAGCGGCGCTTGCCGCGGCCGAAGCGGTTGCGCACCTTTGAAGGGTTCGAGCGTGGCTCGTCGCGGCGCTGCTTCTTTGCTTTCTTCGGCGGCTTGGGCTTGCGCTTGCCTGTGAGCGGAATGCCCTCTTCCGCGATGGAGAATTGAAGTCGGCGCTCCTGCGCGAGGATACGATCAAGGATCACGTGCACGCGATCGCCGGCGCGGAACTTGCGGCCGAAGCGATCCCCCACGATTTCATGCGTGTTCTCACGGAAGGTGTAGCGGTCGTCGCGCAGCGTGTCGATGGGGACCAGGCCCTCGACGAACAGATCGGTTAGCTCGACGAACATGCCGTACTTCGTGGGATTGAGGACGAGGGCTTCGAACTCTTCGCCGACGCGATCCTGCATGAAGCGGACCTTCTTCCATTCGACGAGCTCGCGTTCCGCTTCGGCGGCGCGGCGTTCGGTCTGGCTGGTTTCTTCGGCGATCTGGGCTAGCTCGGCTTCGGGTATCGGAGCTTCGATGGGGTGCGCGCTTCCGCTTCCGGATCTCGGAGCGGAGACCTGCGGCACGCGCCTGTCCAGCTTGATTCCGGCGAAGCCTTCATGCGGATGGATCCACGGGGAATCGAGCCGGCCTTTGGCGATTTCGCCGCGACCTTTGATGCCGGCGCGGAGCAGGGCTTTCGAGATGCGGTGCACGATGAGATCGGGATAGCGGCGGATGGGCGAGGTGAAGTGTGTGTAAGTTGGCGCGGCGAGGGCGAAGTGGCCCTCGTTGTTCTCTGAGTAGCGCGCCTGCTGGAGCGAGCGCAGCATGAGATAGCTGAGGATGCGCTCCTCGGGCTTGCCTTCGATGCGCTTGGCGAGGCGCTGATACATCTTGGGCGTGACGGCGATGTCTTCAGGCACTTCATGCGTTTGCGCTTTGCGGCCACTGCGCTGGGAGTCGCGCCGGTCACCGCGCGTGGTGATGCGCTTGACCGGCAGCGTGCCGAGGCCGAGCGTGTATCCGAAGGCGGTGGCGAGCTCTTCGAACTGCACGACGCGGCGCGGGTCGGGCTTCTCGTGGATGCGATAGAGCGATGGGACGCCAAGGTCTTCAAGCCAGGTGGCGACACACTCGTTGGCGGCGAGCATGAATTCCTCTATGAGGCGGTTGGCCCAGGTGCGCTCGGCGCGCGTGACGCCGCGCATCTGGCCGTTCTCGTCGAATTGAATGACGGGCTCGGGCAGATCGAAATCAATGGAGCCGCGCTCTTCACGGCGTTGATTCATGAGCACGGCGAGCTTCTGCATCAGCTCGAAGTCGGAGGTGAGCTCGGGATATTGCGCGCGCGTCTCCTCGTCGCCTTCGAGGATCATGTGCACCTTGGTGTAAGTCATGCGCGCGGCGGAGGCGATGACTCCTTCGCAAATCTCGTAGCTCTCGATGTTGCCCTGCGCGTCGAGTTGCGTGAGGCAGGAGAGGACGAGGCGTGTTTCCTCGGGGCGGAGCGAGCAGATATCGCTGGAGAGTTCTTGCGGCAACATCGGAATGGCGCGATCAGGAAAGTAGACGCTGGTGCCGCGCAGGCGCGCTTCGAGATCGAGATCGGTGCCAGGACGCACGTACTCGGCGACGTCGGCGATGTGGACTTGTAATTGATAGCCGCCGTTGGGGCGCTCTTCGACGAGAACGGCATCATCGAAGTCGCGCGCGGTTTCGCCGTCGATGGTGACGATGGGCAGACCGCGGAAATCGCGGCGGCGATCAACTTCGGCACGGTCGAGATGCGCGACCCGCTTGGCCTCAGCAAGTACATTGGCGGGAAACACGCGCGGAAGCTGGTGCTTGCGGATCATCATCTCCACGTCGACGCCGAAGTCGTCGGGGTGGCCGAGGACTTCAAGGACACGGCCGATGGGAGGCTTGGTAGGCGTGGGCCAGGCGGTGATCTCGACGTCGACGATGAGGTCTTCGAGATTGTCGTGCTCGTGCGCAGCTTTGCGGGCGTCGTCGCCGATGATGCGGTGCGGCGTGGCGTCGGATTGGGGCGGGATCTCCGCGCCAAGGGGAATGAGGATCGACTGCGACATGCGCTCGTCGAACGGAACTACATAGTTGCCCTGGGTCCGGCCTTTCGCGTAGTGGAAGGTGCCGACGATGGTGGCGTTGCGGCGCTCGAGGACGCGAGCGATGCGGCCGAGGCGGCGGCCATCGGCACGCGGCGGAGCAAGTTCCACGAGGACCTGATCACCCTGCATGGCGCCGTTGATTTCGTCGGGCGGGATGAAGACGTCATCTTGCTGGCCGACGGATTGGCGGGCGTTGGGGCGCACGAAGCCGTAGCCGTCGCGGTGCAGATCGAGGCGGCCGGCAATGAGGTTGTCGCGTGTGCCGGAGGAGGAGGAGGAGGAGGGGGACTTCGGGATGCTCCACATGTCGCGGACGAGCTGGGTGAGTTCGCCGCGAGCAGTGATGCGGGCGAGTTGTTCGCGCAGTAAGCGGCGGTCGCGTCCACCGGCCAGGCCCAACTCGCGTACGAGTTGCTTGTAGCCGGCCTTCGCTCCGGCGGAGCGGGCGATGTGCGCGATGAGTTCCCGATCGTTCATGCCTCAAGAGTACTCGGATGCGGGCGGGAAGCCACAAGCACATTGACGAAGTGTGATGCTGCGGGCTGCGCAGATTGCTTCGATACAATGGATTCAGTCAGACGAAAGGTACTGCGAGCAATGGCGCACATGGTTTTTTGCGTACGCAACAAGAAGGAGATGGAGGGGCTGGACGAGCCTCCCTTCGACTCTGAATTCGGTCAGAAGATTTACAAGAACGTCTCCAAGGCGGCGTGGGGCGAGTGGGTGGAACGACAGAAGATGCTGCTGAACGAGTATCGCCTGCAGCCGTGGACCCCTCAGGCGCAGCAGTTCCTGGTGGAGCAGATGGAGGAGTTCTTCTTCGGCTCCGGGTCGGCGCTGCCCAGCGAGTACATGCCGCCGTCGCAGTAGGGAAGTTACAGGCTCATTGTTCTCCGGCTTCGCTCAGGTAAGGGTGAAGTGAGACGCGGCGTTGGCGTAAAAGGCGGATTTCGGCCTGCTGGTGTAAACTAGTTGAAGACCCCAAAAGCCGGCTCTCCCGGGCCGGCTCAATCGTGTCGGGACGTGGCTCAGCCTGGTAGAGCACTCGCTTGGGGTGCGAGGGGTCGGCAGTTCAAATCTGCCCGTCCCGACCATCTTTAAGAATCAAAAATATGAAATATTTATTCCGTGGGAAGTACCCTACGATAGGGTGACGACGTCACCTCGGGGTTGATAACGCGATGAAGACTCGCCTGCTGCTCTTGCCTGCTCTGTTTCTCTTCGTGATCTGCGATTCCTCTGCGCAATCCCTTAACGACCTTGCCGCTGTGGCTCACCGCGGGAGCACATCGTATCAAGTCGCTGCTGCGCGAGCCGTCGATGTGTCTTCGTATGGCGCGAGATGCGACGGGAGAACTGACGATTCAGATGCGTTTGCCCGGGCAGAGGCGGCGGCTGGAGCAAACGGCAAGGTCTATGTCCGGAGTGGAACCTGCATCGCTAAGTTCACCATAAACACACCTGGCCAGTGGTGGGAGATCAACGCTCCCGCGGTAGTGAAGCAACCCGACCGCGTGGTTGCATATACTGTCACGATTACCGCCGACCATGTGACAATGAATGGGACCGGAACCATCGACGGCAATAGCCAGAATGCCGATTCGTCGAATTGTCGCTTTTCGTGCGGCGCGATACTGATTAGAAATGCCGCCTACGTTAGCATTATCGGCCTCACCGTCCAAAACTCGCTAGCTTACAACATATTCGCGGCGGACACGCCATATCTTGCGATACAGAAGAGTCATGGATACAACGCAGGTTTCCATAGCTTTCGGCTGCAGATTACGCACCCGCCATCCGACGGTAGTGACAGTATCAAGGGCGTGAAGATCACAAACAACCTGGTCGATACCACCGGTAACCCCTGCCCCAATAAGGACTCCTTCCAAGTGATCGGCTACTATGACGCTGCGCATCAGATCACTTACTACTATGACGGTCTGGTATTCAGCAACAATACTTCGGTTCTGAAGCCAGCCAGCCCCACCGTGTCCTGCCCGTCGGGGTCAGGGAGGCCTGCGGTAGACAACGTTGCTAATCGAGGCGACCTCGGTGACCGCGTAGAGTTTGGATATCTCCGCAACAGCACCATCTCGAACAACAAGACAAAAAATGGCAGGCTCGGCTTGTCCGTGAACGGCTCGGTCGGTGTATCCATGTCGGGAAACACTGCCACCGGAATTAGCGAGACGTGCTTCGAGGAAGTTGGTAATACAGATGCTGTATGGACCGACAACTCCTGTTCCGACGGGACGGGCAAGGCATTCGGCGGGGGGCTTTGGCTGCCCACTGGCGCTGGATCAAAAAATGTGATGGTCGGCGGCTTGACTGGAACCAACATGTCCGGTGGCGGTGTTGGACTATACTACGCAACCAATCCAACCTTTTCAGGTCTGAATCTCGAAGCGCCGGCCAATGCTTCGCCTGGAAAGCAAGCTTGCGTTTTCCTGGCGTGGACAACGGGAGCTAAGATCTCGAACCTGACATGCAATGGGGTTGCAGCAAGCGTTTCCCGCGGTGTCTCCCTCTACAACTCCCTGAATGCAAGCATCACCGAGTCGCACTTCAGCTCATTATTGAGTGCGGTTAGCATCAAGGCTGACGATCGGGGACCAGGTGGAATGCCCCATGCTGCCATGATTCCCAGTATCAATGGATCGCTGCCGGCAAACACGACTTATTACGCGAGGGTGGTGGCATTGTGTCCATCCGGCAGCACCGTGGGGGCGGAAGGCCACGGCACTACGTCCAAAGCAGGTAACACGAATTCGATTGATTGGGCGTGGGCGCCGGTTGCATGCGCCACTTCGTATCAGCTTTGGGTTGGCAGGACTCCGGGTGGTGAGAACTCATACTTTACAGCGACAAACCACACGTTCATGCAGACGGTTGAGTCGGGGAAACCCGGCGCAATGCCCACATCCAGCCCCACTAGTACGGCAATAGGCAATGTAAACCTGTCCACAAATCGCGTCAACGGCGTGAAGTCGATGGTATCCAGTGACTACGCCAGAGGGGCCGTCGGAGGATCAGGAATTGCGGTTCGGAACACGGTCAATGAGCAGACCGGAAGCCGAATTGCTGACGTTCCCGACTACACCAGGTCGGCACCCAGACAGTAATCATCCAAGCTGACCTAACTGAACGGACCCGCCTGCTTGAAGCGAGTTGTAAGTTGCAAGCTCGCCACGAGCACGAGAGGCTATCCATGCAGATGACACACCGGTTCCAATGCCCTCACATGGGCGCGCAGAATCAGGAATCAAGATCAGCCCGCTATGGATCTATATTCGCGGCGATCGCCAGCGTCGCTATTGCGCCCGCCGTATAGTTCGCATACTCACCCGATCGTATGGTTGGAGTGCACGTTCTCGGTTATTGGGGAGTATAGCTAAACGCCACCTAGGTTTTTTTCACGCCACATTCATTGCCCAACGGCTTGACTGCGGCTCTCCTCAAAGATCTGGGTCAATACAGGTTCGAAGGCGGGACGAAATAGCGGGAGAGCATCCTGCGTAACGTGATTATCGTCCGCAAACAGCGGCATCCCATCCCGGAAGAAGTCGCATTTCCCGTTTTGGCATTGAATTTCATCAGGGCGGATGAAGACGATGTCCTTTTTAGATGAGTAATGAGTAAATACCTTCTGATACCTATTGATGAAATCATCGGCAGGCCAGTACAAAGGCGCTGTCAACTTATGAGCGAAAGCGAGTTGTCGCGCCACGACGGAGGCCACCTGATAACGCGGGGTTGCTATAGGCCCCACCAATATTACCGATTTCCCGCTTTTTTCGAGTCCGTCAATCACCCGATCTAAACTTTCGCGGAAATGCCTGGCTTGGAGATCTGGATCCGCCACTTCCAGGAAGGGAGGCTCTGCGCTCCGGTCCCAGGTCATTCCAATGATCACGGTTTGGACCCGCGACAGCGACTCGACTGCTCTGAGATTTTTCGCCGCCGCGGTGCTACAGGCTTGGGACAGATTGAAGTCGGGCATCGGGAGGCAGGGAGTAAGAGGAACCATGATGCCGACCTTATGCTCCTTACGCAAAATCTCGGTGACAAGTGGGGCATACATTTCCACATGTGAGTTTCCCATCAGCGCCACGCTGGCGGTATCTGGATCCTTACCTGAAGCACCGAGGAGGCAAGCGCGCCCTCCTCCAAAAAGAAAATACTGACCAAATTCGCAGCGGTATTCTGTCCCAATCTCCGCGCTGATCTTTGCAATCGATTGGTTATATCGCGACGGAAACCCGTCGGACTTAAGTACAACGCCAGCTGCCGCGATTACGACGATAGAGCCGCTTGCGACCCAGGCCACGACTCTTCGAACTGGCATTGAGCGGCTCCGGAAAGGCCGTTCGATATACCGCCATGACAAGGTCGCAAGCCCAAACATAACGACCAAAAGGATCGCCACTTGCCTGAATGGAACAGTGGATTCAATTAAGTAATACCGCGTAAACACCAAGAGCGGCCAGTGCCAGAGGTAGAGGGAGTAAGAGATAAGGCCAATGAAGGTCATCAACGGAAGGGAAAGCAATCGGCTCGACCAGCAGCCACCGCTCTCACCGAGGTAAATGGCCAATGTGGCTCCCAGAACCACCCAGATCGCAACTGGAATCCTGTCGGTCCAGAGATGCCCTCCGTTGAAGAAGAGTCCCCAAACAAGAAAGCCGACGGCCACAATCGCCAGGAACTCTCTTATCCATTTGGACTGAAGCTTCATAACCGGCATCAACGCGAGAAGACACCCCGCGCCGATCTCCCATGCTCGTGTGGGCAGGAGGTAAAACGCGGGTTTATCGGCGTCAATGCGTAAGGCGAGAGTGTTGGCAGCGAACGAGAGGACCACCAGCCCCGCTGTGACCGGGACCAGTATCGAGCGACGCCATCTCGTGCATAGAACCACAAGCATTGGGAACAGGATGTAGAACTGTTCCTCGACTCCAAGTGACCAGAGGTGAAGTAGCGGCTTTTCGCTCGCCAATCCACCAAAATAGCCCGTGGTTCTCCAGAAATAAAGATTCGCAGCAAATGACACGCTGGCAAAGAGGCTCTTGGCGTAACCTTTCAGATCGAGAGGCAAAAGCAGTAAGAAAGAAACGACCGAAACAAAGAGCAACAAGAAAAGCAAAGCCGGCATAATCCGGCGAACTCGGCGCTCATAAAACCGAGCAAGTGTAAATTCGTTGTCGTTCGCTTCGCGCCAAATCACCTTCGTAATCAGGTATCCGGAAATGACGAAGAAGATATCGACCCCCAAATATCCGCCGGGAAACCACGTGTCAGAAAAATGGAAGAAGATTACCGATAAAACAGCTACGGCGCGTAGTCCATCGATATGCGGGCGGTACTGGGTGCGGTGGCTGTCCGCACTACCTCGAGATTCAAACATCGGATACCATCCCTCCTGAGGTCGGGTCTAGACGTTTAGTTTCGATACAGTTACGGCATCTCGATGAGCAACATCGGGGACGAGAATACATATTTCGACACGCCAGGAGACACGTCCGCGACTACCCCTCAGTATTCAAGCCGGATCTGGGGATCTGGGGCCGGGTATGACGCCGCGCATCGATCAATTTACTACACGCATGAAGTGAAAATCGGCCTCAACCTGCACGGAGGCCGGAGTTGAGCATATCGTTCGACATCCGAAGTTGACACGCTGCTGCAACGACAAAAAAGGTGAACCACGCTACGGGGGAATTGACTCGTCCGAATGTCATCCAATAAGTGAGACACGCCACGCAACACAACGAAATGAAGGAAACTCTTACCCTGAGCAGCTTCAGCAATCGAGCCACCATGATACCCAGAATGATACTTCCAACTATGCCGAACGAGATGAACGTGAACCAAAACGCATTGCACGAATTTTGCCCGAAGCCTTCCAGGTTTTCGTATGAAAATTTATCTTCCTGACCGGGCATTGTGTATACGCCGAGGGCGATATTTGTGAGTTGGTCATCATTTTGGAGCCCGATGCCAAAGAACGGGTGAGACTGGACTGACTGCACCGCCATATAATAGGGCGCGATCTCACGTGAAAACATGCTGTGCGATGTAAGATATGCGGGCGCGCCTGACACGTTGGTCAACCCCAGCAACACGCCGGGAATCAAGAAAGCGACGACAGCGTACACCCTGGGGATGAAGGAACTCAGATAGCGTTTCCATCTGCCCTTCCACGGACGAGTGATGCACACAGTCAATGCGTAGGCGATCGCGCCGAAAACGACAACCGGAGAACGCACGAAGTATAACGCGACAGCCAGTAAAATAAACGCAGCCAGATAGTGCTTGCGCCTGGGGCGATGCATTGCCGCGAACCACAGGTAGAACGAAACGCTGATTGAGACACCGAGATTAGCCGGCTCAGACGCAAAGAACTTGGGTCGAAGAGCCCCGTACATGGCGACGTCTCGGTCGTTTAGGTCGTAGATGCCTTGTGTTAGTACAGCCTGCCTAAACCCATCGCTTAGAGGCTTCACAATTCCAACTACTTCTAAGACAGATCCGATAACCAATACCAGGAGTACGGCCCAGAATAGCTTACGTACCCTGTCTCGCCCTAGCCTAAGAAGACCATAATACACGCTGAGTCCGGTGAATATGTCGTAGATGAAATTGGCGATGGCTCGCAATTCCGTTCCAAAGGAGACACCTGCCGATTGACCGGCTAATAATCCAACGGCAGACATCGCCACGAACGTCGCGACAAACCAGATAAGAACGCGAACAGTGACCCGATTCCTGTTCGCCAGATAAAGTCCACATGCCGCCAGGAATGCCAGAAACTCGTGAGGCAAGAACGGCAGCGAAACGCCCGTGTGGATCCCGAAGAAAAGAAGCATCACGAAACCGACGTTCGCGTACGCCGCATTCGACGCCTCCATCGTTGAGGATGGGGCCGAAAGATATCTCGTCGGTAATGAGGAGGTCACCATCTGCTACCTATATCGTGGAATCTAAAGTTTATCATGTGGGAGTTTTGTTTTCTCGCGGTCTTTGTGAGGCGTCGAGGCGGCTTGAACTTGCACAGAAGTAGTTCGCTGGCCCTTTACTAGTCGGTGGATACCGCCCTCAGCCTGGTTTCCCGCTCCATGGCCGCGGCAGGAGGGGAGACCGAAGTCATTCCTTTCCGCGCGATCAGAAGCTGTAACCGTCGATTCAGCGGGGCCTCGACAGCTCGATAGAACAGCATCGCGAAAAGTACGGCACCGACCAATCCGAAGATCATGAAGATCATGGGCGAACTTTGCAGCGCCGCGATCGGCACGTGAACAAAGATCCGTTTCAGAGTCGCCAAAATAAACGTGTGGACAAGATAGAGACTATAGGAGCTATCGCCAATCAGAAGCAAGAGCGGCCAACAGGGCAGGAGTCCTCGCTGCTCGAGGAGGATCACGGTGCCTACGATTGCGGCTGCTGGCACTCCGGCAAACAGAGTTCGATGCGATACACCAAGCCATAGCACGCAGCTTATTGCCGCCACGGCCGCAGCCACGAGTGCAATAACGAAATGCGGGAAGTCTAGGCGACGTCGCAACAGGATCCAGCTAATGACCATCCCAAATGTGAATTCGAGCAAAATGGGGTCTGTGTATGTCTTCGCGAAAACACCGCTTGGGGAAGCAACGATGCCGATAGCCGCAAGGACAATAAGGACGCTCGTGCAGACGATGAGCCGGTGCCGTTCCTTGAGCCACAAGCAGCTCGCAAACACCGCATAGAAGAACATCTCGTAGTTCAATGTCCAACCCTGCTGCACTTCGGGGCGGATATCGTTAAACGCGGGATTGAAATAAGGTATAAAGAAGATCGATCGCAGATAATCGCGCGGAGACGCGGAGAATAAATTAGTAAGTCGTGGTGCCAAGAGCGCAAGGGCAAAACCAAATGTTGTCAAAAGGAAGTAGATTGGAACAACACGAATACAGCGTCGAACGAGAAAGCGACCTGGAGTGATTGGCTTCTCGGCCGTGGTATAGAACATCACGAAGCCACTGATAACAAAGAACAAATCAACGCCATAGGATCCCGCGCGGAACAGCGGTAGACCACCTTCCCGCCCCTGCAGTGTTGTGGACGCGTGGACAAGGACCACGCCGATTGCTGCAATTGCCCTAAGGTATTGCAACGAATAAAGCTGGTTACCCCGACTATGCTCCATCGGCCCCTCTATCTTCTCCCGAATGCGGGAGTCAACCTTTGAGTTGTTGCAATTCGTTCTTTTCGGCAGAGATCCAGGTCCCTATAGCCGGATCGTAGGTCTTGATCAGCCTGGCGGGATTGCCCGCAATCACCGAGTACGCAGGGAAACTCCTAGTCACCACCGATCTCGCACCAACTATACAGTGATCGCCTAAGGTGACTCCCGGCATAACAGTTGCGCCGACACCAAGGAAGCATCTTTTACCAAGCTTGACGGGCCCCTTCGAACTCAGTGGCTGTTTCATGATTGGTGGCCCGGCGGGATCGAAGCCGTGCGAGTCGTCCGTCAGGAAGACATACTCGCTTAAGACCGACCCGTCCCCTATCTCTATCAAGCCGACCGAATGCATTTGAGCCCATCTACCTATATACACATCGTCACCGATTCTTATTTTCCCATCCCAGGGAACGCCGGCATATGTATCAAGCGCATATAAGGTTGCATAACTGCCAATGCGGGTGGATTCTCCGATCGTGATACGTGAGGGATTTAGAATCCACCAGGGGCGGCGAACCTTTGACGTGCGCCCGATGCGCACACCACGTGGGTGATAAAGGAGACCTCTGGCAACCGACTTCAGGAAGGATTTCATTATCGTCCCTTTCCGATTTGGACGCGGTCGAACATGTCCGCTCGACAGATTTCGGCAGCTGCACGTTCCGCACGCCAGTCTGGACCACAGGCCTGCTCTATAGGTAAAAAGCAACTCCGACGATTTTTACAGTTGAAAATCCGCGGAGCGATGGTGAGCAGTAAATATTCGGAACGGAGTGCATATTCAACTTGCTCATGCTGCTCACAGAACCCTCGCGACATCTCCATGAAGAGTACCTCGCTTCTCCGCAACTGCTCCCTCGCTGATGCTCTGGTATGTCTTGAACAGAATAAAAAAGGCAGGTATGGACGCAACTGCTAAAAAGGGTATCGCGACCAACATAGATAATTCCATCGCCCTTTGGAGAAAGATCACGGCAATTGCCGGAGCTGTTGCCAACGCAGGGATGCCAAGGTTCTCAATGAAATATTTCCAAATAGAGAAATCCCTTGGAAGGGTTCTCTGGAAATTATAGAAGTAGTTAACGGAAAGTCCAACAATGGCGCCAGCGACCGTTCCCCAAGCGGCGCCGATTGCCCCGAACTTGGAGGTGGCGATTACACTTACCACGAGGTTCGAAATCCCTTCCGCAAGCGGCCCAAGCAGAACTTTGCGCTGCATCCCGGAGCTCAGAAGGAAGTACGAATAAGTTATAGCGGAGTTGCGCAAGACATTCGCCAAGACCAGAACAACCACAACAGGGGCGGCCTGCAGGGCTAGCCTCTGGCCGACCCATAGCTTAAAGACGGGAGCGACCGGAAGCACGATCCAGCATCCGATACCAATCAGCAACACGGTCGTAAACTTTGAGACGAGCATGAATAGGTGGATTAGTTGGTCTATTCTGTCTCGAGCGTGGATCTTAGCGAAGACCTGCAGGAGGGGATTGGTGACGGAGGCAAATGTTGTGAGAAAGAAATTGATAATACTGATACTGATTCCATATGCCGCCACCTTGTTGAAATCGAAGATGCCGACGATGGTCGTGTCCAATCCGTTAACAAGGAGCATCGCGAACGACCATACGCTGAGACTCGCGCAATAAGAAATAAGTTCACGGCGTGCCGCAGGGCTGATCGCGAAGAGCTTTAAGTTCCAACCGACACAGAACCGCTTGAAAGTGATGTACTGCAGGACGCTGCCGACACCAGAAACAACGAAGTAGGCTTCCGCGCAGAGCCGCAGGTCATGCGTAGCACCCGCTACGAGAACCAGAATGATTGCCAGTGTGCCTTTCGTGATCAGGGCTAAAAAGGCAGGGATGTCGTTGCGCTGATGTCCGACGAATACACCTAGGAATGTCGTCGTTGGAAGATTCAGGATGAGCGCGCCGCCGATCCAGACCAGCATGAAACGTGCCGTGCTGATCATGGAGGGGTCGATTTTATGGAAGATGTGCGGCAACATGATGCCGACAACCATGAGCAACGCTACGCCCAACAACCCCAGCAGCGAGAGAATCTGGAATCCGGCGCTAGCGATCTCCTCAGCCTGCCGTCGGTCGTCCTTGCTGAGGGCGTGGGCAACGTAACGGCCGACCGCGGTCTGGACACCAAAGTTGAGGAAGTTGACATAGGCGCCGAGTTGCAGAACCAGTACCCACAGGGAAAACTCGGTAGGACTGAAGTCGCGCGAGAAATAGTGCGGCAGCGCCACGGCCATCAATGCAGATGAGCCTACGGACAGCAGATTAGAGGCGGCGTTCTTAAGGTATTTGCGCTTCGATGGGTGCATGGATCTCAAAGTTCTGGAGCTGGTGAGGGTCTTGACGGAGCGGCTCGAATCAGACCGAGAGCCCGGATGGGTTCCCCCGGCTAAGATCCATAGTAATTTCCCGGCATGCATCACGTCCTATGGATTCGCGCACGGAGTGACCATCCGGCGCAGGCTACTGGAATTGCCTATCAGGAGTATGCATCAACGCACACATCCGATCGACAAAGTCAGGTAGCGAGGAATGGCCTACAAACCGCGGATCGATTGTCCTGTAATCGAAGTTGTCCGGCGCTGGATCCACCCCGTCGGGGCGCGTCACACGGGTGGCACGGCCGGTGATGCGTTCAGCAGAAGCGGCGCACATGTTGGCAAAATCCAGAACTGTCATACTGGTCTGTCCCACCGCGTTGATGCCAGTGAAGCGAGCCACCTGCTCCTGCTCCAGCCAAAGAGAGATCGCTCTCGCTATATCATCTGAGCCGATAAAGTTGCGGCGCTGCAGTCCGCGCGAAGCGAGGCCGATCACTCCGTCGTGCACTGCGGCCCGCGGGAAGCCGAAGGGGATCAGCGCCCACCTGCGAAAGCGATCCAGATCGGCGGGAATACCGAAGACTGCGCAGGGCCTGATAGCGCAACCGATAAACTCGTCCGTCGTCGCGCGGCGCAGGATCTGCTCGCTAGCAAAGTGCGCTATTGCATAGTCATGCAATGGGTTGGGACGAGAGTTCTCATCGATCTCGCCTGCAAACGGTCCGTAGACGTGCGCAGAAGAGATGTAGACAAAACGCCGCACCCCATCCTGTTTTGCCCGACGGACCAGCGCAGCCATACCCTCGATAGCCTGGCGGAAGGCACGAGCGGGATTGGAAAAGTCCTCATCTACGATCCCTGCACAATGAATCAGACACTTGGCGCCGGTCAGATCAAGTCGCTCGATAGTGGCTGGATCAGCGATGTCCGCGATCATGTTCGCCGGCGCCCTGCGCCCTATTGTGCTTACTGTGTAGGTTTTCGCAAACAGTCTACACACAGCGGAGCCAATGAGCCCGTGCGCTCCGGTGACAATGATTGTCTCGGGCATCTAGATCAACCCTCGGAGCCGCTCGATTCCGTTGCTCTCCTCATTGAAGTCGGGAGTGGCCGCATCCTTAGGCGAGATCTGTTCGACTGTGGCAGGCCATGCGATTCCAAACCGCGGATCATTCCAACGGATGCTGCGCTCCTCTGCTGCCGTATAGGGCGAGCTGACAAGATAAAAGACTTCCGTGTCTTCCGTTAAGGTGATGAAACCGTGGGCGCAGCCGCGAGGGATATACAACATGCGATGATTTTCAGCAGTCAGTTCCGTGCCGAACGATCGACCAAAGGTGGGCGAATCCGGGCGAATGTCCAAAGCTACATCCCAGATTGCGCCCTTCGTGCAGCGCACAATCTTCACTTCGGCAGCGGCCCCTAACTGATAATGCATGCCACGCAAGGTTCCCCTCCGAACATTTGAAGATATGTTTGCCTGCGCCACTCGCGTCTCAAGTCCTCGAGCAGCAAACTCTTCAGTACAGAACATGCGCGCGAAGAATCCTCGGTCGTCGCGCCTCTCTTCGGGACTAATAAGGAACACCCCCGTGATCAAGGTTGACTCGAATCTCATTCTGTCTCCGAAATGTATCGAGTAATCTGCCGCTCAATAAGTTCGCGCGGGCTGCCACCCTCATCGAAGGCCTTATACCAGGCCGCAGTCCATTCGAGCGCCTGTCTTGTATTCAGTCGTGGTCTCCAGCCCAAGGTCCGTGTCGCCAGGCTCGCGTCGAGCGCCAACGAGCGCATCTCCACAAACTCGACGTTTTCCGCCGGCACCCAGCCCACTTCCGCTCCCAGGGCGGATGCAACGAGGTCGGCCACCTCTGCAACCGGCAGCTCGTCTTCGGGCGGCGGACCAAAGTTGAGGGCATCAGGAAGAGCGGGACGCCGCTCGGTAAGCGCTTCTGCAAAAAGCAGGTACCCACACAACGGCTCCAACACATGCTCCCAGGGTCGAGTCGACCTGGGATACCGCAGGACCAACGCTTCGCCTTTCTGATTGGCTCGCCAGATGTCAGGAATCAGCCGGTCCTCCGACCAGTCGCCTCCTCCAACAACATTGCCAGCTCTCGCCGTGGCAACCGCAACTCCCTTTTCCTGAAAGAAGCTCTGCGACCAACTCGACGTGACTATCTCAGCGGCGGCTTTCGACGCGGAGTAGGGGTCATGTCCGCCTAGAGGATCGTCTTCGACAAATGCGCGGCCCGTCTCAAGATTGCGGTACACCTTATCCGTTGTAATCACAACAATGGCCTGCAATTCGGCAGCTGAACGTAGAGCTTCCAGAACATTGGCCGTCCCCATAACATTCTCAGCCATGGTCTCCACTGGATTCCTATAGGAACGTCGCACCAGAGGCTGCGCCGCCATGTGGAGAGCAATCGTCGGGCCGAAGTTGCGGACGACACGGCGCAGATCTTCGAGATCGCGAATGTCGCCAATCTCAGAACGCATGCCGGCAACGGGCTGGACGTTATCAAAGAGATTTGGTGTAGTTTCGGGAGGATGCGAATATCCACACACCTCCGCGCCCATCATCTCGAGCCAGAGAGCTAGCCACGTTCCTTTGAATCCCGTGTGACCGGTTAGAAAAACGCGCTGCCGGCGCCAGAATGACGTATCAGGCAGGCGGCCTATTGCCAGACTTTCCATGGCGCCTTCCTTTCCATCCACAAAGCCTCTAAATGCTGCTTGTCGCGCAGGGTGTCCATCGGATGCCAGAAGCCGTTGTGCCTGTAGGCTCCAAGTTGGCCATCTTCTGCCAGGCTCACCATCGGCTGCGCTTCCCACACGGTGGCGTCCCCTTCGATACGCTCAATAACGCGCGGATCGAGCACAAAAAATCCCCCGTTGATCCGACCGCCCTCACCCGGAGGTTTCTCGACAAAGCGCTTAACTCGATCACCTTCAACCATAGTTACGCCATAGCGGCTAGGAGGCTGAACTGCGGTCAGCGTGGCCAGCAAACCATGCTTCTTGTGAAACGCAAGGAGTTCCGTGATATCCACGTCTGCGACTCCGTCGCCATACGTGAGGCAGAACGGTTCACCAGGCGGCAGCAGATGCCCAACGCGGCGCAAACGGCCGCCCGTCATCGTATCTTGTCCGGTATCTATCAGAGTGACTTTCCACGAAGGAAGATCCCGCGATCCAAGGTACTCCATTTTACCAGTGGAAAGGTCGATACTCATATCCGACCGATGCTGAACGAAGTTAGCGAAGTATTCCTTGATTATGTAGCCCTTATACCCGAGGCAAATAATGAAGTCGTTTAGCCCGTGATGAGAATAGATGTTCATGATATGCCAAAGTATGGGGTATCCACCTATCTCCACCATAGGTTTCGGCTTCAGTTGGGTCTCTTCGGCCAAGCGGGTGCCCAATCCTCCTGCCAGCAACACTACTTTCACGGTCGTTCTCCTCCTAGTCGTATTCCGTCAAAATCATGGCTCAGCCCGCCAGTCAGGGGGCTAGGGCGGTCGATACGCTTAAGGCCTGGGACCGTGACGAATCCCAACTTAGCTCGGACGCGATACATCCATCGCTCAGCATACGCGATCGCCATCTCTGGAATATTCCAGCCAAATTCGCGAGTTCTGCTCCACACAGATTTATCGCCCTTGAGATATCCGTTGAAGGCCCAAGGGAATGCAGTCCCCCCGAGCAGATGCAAAAAACGCTTGCGAACATCTGCATCTTCTCTTTCTCGAAGATGCTTTACTGTCATCTTCAAAAGTTCCTCAAAATAGCGGCCCGCTCTGAAACTCTCCGCGCCTCTTTGGTTGAAGTGGCGAGTGATTTCACAACCGACATAATCAGTTACCAGAAAATCTCCGTCTCTTAAGCATCGTATCCACATGTCGGCATCTGTCGGATCGCCAACTTCGAGGCTAAAAGGTGACATCTTCTTGTATACAGATCGCCTCATCATGATTCCGGCTGGATAGTTAAAGATGCTCGATTTGTAGCGGCCCGTGAACTCGAAGAACGCGCGTTTAGCGCTGATACCATCGTAGAGACCGGGCGGAATCGTACTCACGTTGAGCCCAGTACAATTCCCGTTGGGATCAACGAATCGACCGACGCTGCTTAGCAGTGCTGCGCTTGGAGTTGTGCGCATCAAGTTAATCCCGTGCTTCAAGAATCCTGGGCACAGACGATCATCTGAACATAGCATCAGCAGGAACTCGCCTTCCGCAAGGTTGCATGAGCGAGTGAAATTATTGATCATTCCGACGTTGGTTTCGTTTTGATAAACACGAACACGCGGATCGGAGATGGCCTGCAATAACTCCCAGGTTCCGTCGTCGGAGCGATTGTCAACGATCACAACCTCGAGGCCGTCTACCTCTTGGTTGAGCGCGGACTGCACAGCATTGAGAATGAAGTCTCTTCGGTTGTATACCGGAATACATACGGAGATGTCGGGCATATGTTCTCCCCTTAGTAAGGGCCTGCTGAAGTTGTCGCCATTGGAACAGTGAGTCTTAGGACACATTCATTAACTCGTGCGAGGCATCCCTTGCCAGGCTCGGAGCGTGGAAACCCCGCGGTGAAGCAAGCTGGTGAATCGGCTAGCGCTGACAAATAGAAACATGCTGGCTCTCTTACGCCGACGTTTGGGTGTCAATTGCAGATGGGACAATAAGGTGCTCAAGCTCATGACATACCTGTCAAATCTCGCTACCTGGGCTGCTCGAGCCCGAGCCTCAGGTGACGCTTGGCCTCCAGTTTCTGAAAGTACCCGCGCAGCGAAAGGCCCCAGGGAAACGCCTTCTGAAAGATAATGGAGGTGTTCGCCGTTGACTTCGCGCAGAACAGGGAGCGGGCGAGCAATACAGGGAATCCCACTGTAAAGGGCTTCAACGGGAGGATAACCGAAACCCTCGAAGTGCGATAGAAACACCATCAGTCGCGACGATTTGATCTCACGGAATTTCTCTAGATCCGTTAGGCCCTTTCTGCTGCTAAAGCTCATACCATGAGCAGCAGCTCTATTCTCGAGTTGCTGCTTCACGTCATTCGGAATAGATCCAATTACCAGTATTTTATAGCCTCGTAGCTCATCGCACATGAGTTCCATGAGGTCGGTTGCGCCCTTGTGAGGAGTAGTGCGATCCATTCTTGTAATACAAATGATCTGATTCTGGCGATCACTTGGGGCCTCATCGGCAGCGAAGTTGTTGATAGCGCAATAGCATTGCGAGAAAGCTTCGCCCCCCCCACCTGGGTGATAGTACTGGCGTGCCTTTTGCGATCCGAAAGCTGTGGTTGAAAGGATTACTTCGGCAAAGTGCGCCGATATTCTCCATGGCAAAACCCGCGGCCATGAGCGCTTACTCACATTCTCGGCGTTGTACCATGAAGGCGCCTCGAAATCGAGAAATACCAGCGGGACCGAAAGCGAATTCGCCGTCGATACTGCGGCCGCATACACACTCCAATCAAGGCGCAGACTGGGCACCAGAAATACCACATCGAATCGTCCGTTAGGGCCCTGGCGAAAGCTTGGATCAACATGAAGCCGTATTTGTTCATGGGCGGGAAACTCTAGGAAATCCCGCATCAGGAATGGCTCGTTGTCGGTCCATACGGTAACGTCCGCTCCCGCCGCAGCCAATGCCTCCGCCATCATCCACGAATGATAGCGACCGCCGGAGTAACCGCGGCTGAGGTGCTCGCTGACAATGAGAACTCGCGGCGCGGACATGTTACTGCCCCAATATCCTGGCCAGATTGTTCATCGTGTTGCTGTGGACGTACTCGACCGCTGAATGGAGATTGTTGGCGTTATGACTGCCGAGCACCACATGAGGCAGGCGGCGCAATGGACTGCCTGCAGGCAGAGGCTCTACTTCGAATACGTCGAGGCCGGCTCCGGCAATTTCACCCGCAGTCAGAGCGGCGATGAGCGCTGTTTCATCGACGAGAGGGCCACGGCCCACATTCACCAGGATGGCGTCGTTCTTCATCGCCTTGAGTTGCTTCTCGCCGATCATGTGCCGGTTCTCGGGAGTCAGATTGCATGCCAGGCAGACTATGTCACTCTCCGCGACCAGGCGGTTGAGATCCACAAACTCAGTCTCAGCGAGCGGTCCGTCTTTCACGCCGCCTTTGGCGCGGAGAGGAGGATCATAGGCGAGGATCGACATGCCGCAACCCTTCGCGCGCCTGGCGATTCCCTGCCCGATGGCGCCAAAGCCAATCAGGCCGCACACACGGCCGTAAAGTCCAAGCCCGCACGGCTTCGGCCATTCTCCGTTGCGGACTGCGCGGTCCACTTCCAGCAGATGCCGGGTCAGCATCAGCATGTAGCCTAGCGCCACCTCTGACACCGCTTCAGAAAAGGCACCCGCTGTGTTGAGTACCGGAACCTGCAGTTCGCGTGCTGCTGCGAGGTCGATGCTGTCCACGCCCGTACCCCATTTTGCGATTCCCTTCAGGCGCGGCAGGAACGCTGAAAGCACATTTCGAGTAATGCGATCGTCGCCGGCGAGCCATGCGTCAAACCGACCGGCATACTGAAGGCATTGCTCTTCAGAAAGAAACTGATCGACGTCAGCAAAGACCGGCGTCCAGCCCTTCGCGGCCATTTCAGACTCAAAGCGTGCCCGCTCCTTGAGCATCATTAGGCTGGAGACGAGTACCTGTTTGCTCATTGGCTGACCGTCACCGCAGCCGGCTCGATGATATTCAAGAGCGCCTCGGCGATATCGAGATCGGTCTGCGTCTTGATTACGTGTCCGGAGATCGAACTCACCGGATAGAATCCGACAGAACCGTAATACGTGGAGTTCTTGTCCGCTGCAGCAGCTTCGAGAAAACTCGCTCGCTTCCAACCGGTGATGGACCAGGTGATGCGTTGCGTTGGCTGCAGGTCCTGGCTATTTGTCTTTTCGGCAAAGCTGAAGTTGACGGGCTTATTCTGATACGCAACTTCAATTTGGTCGTGAATGCACGAGAGCATGACGTCGTGACTGCTGTTCAGCCACGCGTCCATGAAGGCTTTCACTTCGGCTGCGGTAAGGAGCGGCGCAATGGAATGCACCTGCGCCAATCGCTCGCAGTCGTGAGCGCGGAAGAACTCCTTGACGAAGTCTTCGGAGGTAGCCTGATTATTGCCCAGCTCCGCCGGGCGCTGATGGAACCCCACGCCCTCTACCTGGGCAATGGGCGCGAAGGCCGCATCCTCTGAATTCACCCATATCTCATCGAAGCAATTGGCTTCCTGGCACTTGCGAATGGCACGAACGATCAAGGGCACACCGCGCAAAGTGCGGAGGTTCTTTTGGGCCAACCGTTGCGAGCCCATACGTGCCGGAATCATTGCGATGATTTTTCCCATAGCTTCCTATTCAGTTTCTATCGAACCAAAGACCGGTTCGAGAATGGTTGAAGCTGCGTCAAAAACGTCTGGATGCGCGCAGAGGCTCTGTTGGCGGGCGGTGGGACGGCCTGTCTCCGTCGCTGCCAGGGTGGCGCGATATCGCGCGCCGGCTTCAGTGGCGATCAAGCGGCCCGCGGCATCGTCCCATAACCGCGCTTCCACTGAAGCGTTGAGCGCCAGACTGCGTTGAGCCACCGCGCACAGCTGAAGAGCTTGCGAGCCAAGGTTTCGAAGCTTGCCGAAGCGCCGCAGCGCGCGATACGTATCGGTGCCCCCGCACGCATCGACAACACCACTGGAGAGCGCAATGAGCGCCGGCGGCGGTCCTGCCATCTGAAGGCGGTTGCCATTGCGCCAAGCGCCCTTGCCAAATTCAGCGGTATAAAGATCTGTGTCCGCAATTGCCGCAACCACTGCCATCACCGTACGGCCTTGTTCCAGGTATGCGATCGAAACTGCCGAGAATGGTAAACCCGCAATCCAGTTACCGGTGCCGTCCAGGGGGTCAATCAAAAATGCTTTCTCCGGTAAACGCGCATCCACGTCGATCCCCTCTTCACCCAGCGCTTCAACATTCGGGAAACTCTGCTGAAGAGCGGTGGCTATCTCCATCTGCAGCCCCCGGTCCATATCGGTGACGAAGTCCTGCATGTTCTTTTCCTCCACCGAAGCGGGAGTTGCATTGCGTGCGACGGACGCTGCGCGTTCGGCGATGAGTGCTAGCTGCGAGAGTGCTGTGCTCATGAGGTTGGCGCCTGTACCACGAACTTGAGTGCCTGTTTCCCGCCTAGATTCAGTTGAAGAGGCTTGCCGAACGGCAGGGTTACACACGGCGTAATCCCCCCAGTCGAAATCCATTGGCCCCGCTGCACATTGACGCCTTGCGCCGCCGCCACCTTGAGAAAGCCGCGTGCCGCCTCGACAGGTGACATGATTAGCGAGGTATTCGCCGCGCCTTGCGCAACGCTCACCCCATCTGCTTCTATCTCCAGCATCTCTTCGATAGCTGGATCGTCGATTCGTGGCCGGGGCTGCCCAAGGTACAGAGCGCCCGCCGCACAGCGATCCATTAGCAGAGCACGCAGACCCGCTTCGGCGAGATTTGCCACACAGGAATAAGGTGCTTCGATGGCTGGAACCCAGGCGTCGAACAGGCCCGAGTCGGAGGCTTGCAATGCTACTTCACTTTCCTCGCATCGAATGTCAACCTTCAAGCGAAATGCGATTTCAGCTTCGCCTCGCAAGAATGGCGGCGCGGGCGGCAGACCGGGCTGAGCTGAATTCCAGATTTCGCCCGCAACCAGCGCGCCGAAATAGATCTCTTCAGTTGCAAACATACGCCGCGTAGCCGTGGTCGTTGCTCCGAGTTTCCATCCGGCGGCTCGCGTTCCCAGGTATCCCAATGTGGCAGCGGCCATATCGTATGCTGCGGCCACGGTTGCAGGCAGTTCTAACGTTTCCACTGGCCGGCTTTGGCCGTGATGGCGCAATGCAATAAGGTCTTTCGGACGGATCGTCTCGTGCATGTGGTCTATCTACGCCAGAGCTACCGCCCGCGTCTCATACACGGCTTTACCGATCACCAGGTCGATCGTGGCAGTGAGCCAGATGCAATGGATGCATTCCACCACGTTGTATGCGTCTGAGGGCACGAAGAAATCAATATCGGCCAGCTGCTTGAGTGGATTATCCACCTTGCGCCCCGTAAAACTCACTACGGGCAAGCCTATCGACTTGGCGTATTTTGCTGCATTCACAACCGATGGGGAGTTGCCCGACACGCTGATTAGTACTACAGCGTCTTCGGGACCCGCATGGTGCTCAATCGCCTTGGCCATCCAATTGTCGTAACCATAGTCATTGGCGAAACACGTAATCAAATTTGGGTCGTGAAAGGTGATCGCACGGATCTTGCCCTGCTTGGTGAAGTCCACCGCGCCATGTTCGGATGTCGACGCACTCGCCCCGTTGCCGGCAAACATCAGTTTTCCGCCACGATCGCGGACGGCCGCGGCGAGTTCGGCAAAGCGTTCGATGATGGCATGAATCTCAGAATCAAATGCGAGCCTTCGGTATTCCTCGAAGTAGGCTGGAAGAAATTCACTTGCTGTAAGGTTGCTCACAATCTAATCCTCAGAAATCTCTGTGCTTGAGGCCGTATGCGGCCGGTCTGGGCTCGTTTAGCAGCACCTGCTCCCCCGATGTTTCCACGCAAGTGCTGACAGTCCTCGTCCTGCTGCATTGCACTATACGCGCACCACATTCAGGTCGGTGTAGAGAACTTCCGACTCGTGGCGTTCGTTCTCGTAGATGCGGTCGATCAGGCGCATCACCGCGAGAGCCTGTGCGGAGTTCCCCGAGGTGATGGGCGCGCCTTTCTCCACCGCATCAAAGAACATGCGGATTTCGCTGTCCCACGAAGTGTCGGTTTCGTAGGTGAGCCGTTCTTCGTCTTCCCACGTTGCAGCCGGCGCTTTGGAGCGGTTCATTGCGATTGATAGCTGTTCGGATCCGTAGCTGTTGCTCGACGTCTTCAATCCATTCAGCACCATGTAGCCGCGCTCCATGAACACTTCGAGTGAGAAAAGATGTCGCCACTGGGTCATGGTGGAATGCAGCGACGCGACCAGGCCTGTCTTGGAATTGCGGAAGTTGGCGAACACGTTGTCTTCAATGCCGGGCTGGTGCCAAAAAAGGCTGGAAACCATCGCCTGGACCTCGTCGAACGATCCGCCGAGATAGAGGAACAAGTCCAGCATGTGGATGCCCTGGTCGATCATGATGCCACCGCCGGACAGTTCCTTGTTGGCTCTCCAGGTATTCAGGAAGTTCGCATCCACCGACTTGCCGTAGCGCCCTCGCATCCACAGGACGCGCCCGAATCGATTGTTGTCGATGAGTTCGCGCATGTGCTTGACGGCGCCGTGCAACCGGTGATTGAAGCCGTACATCAGCTTGCGGAGGGTGGCCTGCTCAACCTTGATGATGTCGGCCATGTCGTCGCCCGTGAGCGCCGGCGGCTTTTCACAGAACACGTCCTTACCAGCCTGCATGCAGGCGATGGCGACCGGCTTGTTATGGACGTTGGCCGTGGCAATAAACACCGCGTCGATCTGCGGATCGTTTGTCAGCTGGCGCCAGTCATCATAGACCACCACGTCGTCGGGCAAACCCTCCGGTTTCACGTAAGGATCGCAGACTGCGACAACCTTGCCGCGCCCGGATCGCTCGATGCGATCGTGACGCAGCTTGCCCATTTTTCCGTAGCCCACTATTCCAATCTTCCGCATATATCACCTGCTGTTCACAGCGAATCTAACGGTTCCATGCCAGGATTCAACACCTGGGAACCAATGGTTGACGATTCGGCCTAGACTGTCTGCTCTTGCGCTTGCTTGATCGACTCGAGCGCATTCTCCACGGTGTCGCGCTCGAAAGCGTCGAGCGCCGACTTGCGGGAGATGTTGACCACCCTCACGCCGCGCTGGTCTGCGATCTGCCGCATTACCGCGTAGCCGCGATTCATCACGTCCACCGGTGCCTCGTTCACAATCTCGCCAGGCTTGCGGTAATTGGGATCGAAGTGATTCGAAACGCCCTGGTGGGGCGACTTCTTGGCCCCGGTCTTGCTGTTCTCGTTGGCATAGAAGTGATCGCATCCGATCACGTAGATCGTCTTGGCGCCCGCCCACATCGCCAGCTGCAGGTTGGGAACTGTAATGGTTCCGCCAACGAAGAATCCGTTCAGAGGATCCAGCTTCTCCTGCCGCACAAGGTATTTCTCCTCGCCTTCAGGATTGAGGAGGTGCCGCCACTGCAGCTTTCGAGGCGTCTTGGCCATCAGAACGTGCGTATGCGGGAGTAGGACCCGTTCGATGTTGTCGTAGTGCTCGGCCGGCAACTTGTGGAGCAGCAGCGGGTCCGCCAGCGTGAAAAGCTTCGGACGCCACTTGGTCCGGTTGAATACCATATTGATCTTGTTCGAAGCGATTGATGGAATCCCCAGTGCGTCGAATGCTTCCACGTCTTCAAGCCGAAGCGATGGTCCGTTGCCCACCACCAGCCAGGTGTCGTGCCCCTTGATGCTCGAGTAGAGCTCTTCCCAGCGCTTTCTGGTGCGTTCCAGAAACACTACGGACGCTCTCCCGTAGCCTCTCATCAGGAGGGCGTTCTTAAAATAATATCTCCCCAGAAATAACAAGCGGTTGCTCATAATATTCTTCCCTCCACGACCTCATTGGCCAACGACGCCACCGCCCCGCCAAGCTTGGCCACCGGCTAGCGCGCCCCTACAGCTTCCTCGGTTTCTGATCTCGTAAGCTCGTCGATCAGCGTCTTGGTCTGGTGAATATTGCCACGGCTCGAAGCTCCGAACACAATCGACTTGATATTTGGCTGCGAGCAGACATATTCGATGGCTTCGCGCGCCGGAATGGCACCCGATGCCAGCACCGACATCGCAATCGGTTGAAACTTTCGCGTGGCAATCATCTCTTCGTACTTTTTCATGCCGCCGCACATGCGAAACCCGAGCTTGTTGATGTCCGCACAGATGATGGGGTTCTCCAACCCCAGCCCTTCCAGCACGTCAAGCAGCATCGGGGCGTTCATTGTGATGTAGCCCGGCTCGGCCTTGTATTTGCTGCGCACGTGATCGGCAAACATCCGGAACACATCGTGCATGCCCAGCCCGAGGATCAGATCGACAAACACGTTCTGCAGAAAGATGACCGGCGTCTCCAGTCCCTGAAACATCTTCATTTCGGCGTCGATGAACAAGGTCATCATGCCTTCCAGGTCTTTCCTCGCCACCGACATCCCGCCCTTGAACAGGGCCGAGATCTTGCCCTCTTCCGGAAGAAAGCTCTTCAGAGCCCCGATCATGCCCAGCTCGGTTACCGCGTTTGCGTATTTGTGCGCATACGGCATGCAGGGGTAAAACTTGAAGTCGGCATAGCGGGCCTGGTTTGCGCGGAAGTAGTCGCATACCTCAGCGATGCGGTCGTGCGTCGTGCACATAAACACGCGGATGCCCTCGTCGTACGCAATCTCGAGCACGTCGATGACCGACTCCGTGTCCTTGAACCGGATCGATTGCGCTCGCGCCTTCTCCTCCGACATGTGATTCACGCCAAAGAATTGGTTGTCGCCAAATAGAACTCGTTCTAATGCCATCTTTTAATTCACCTTTTCCGGATTCAACGCGCCGCTGATCGCCGCGGCTCGCATCCCATCGCGCCTGGGCAAGCTTAGCGGGCACCAATCGAGGTCAGATTCTTCTTGTCCGCCGCGTTGCGTACCATTGCGTCGATCGTAAGATCCACATCCACTGCGCTGCGGAACGTGCTGGTTGTGCGCCGGTTGCCCGACTTCACCGCCTGCACAAAATGATCGATCTGTCCCGAATACTCCTCGCCCCGCAGGTAATACCACACCGGCTGTGTCAGGTCCGTGGTGTAGCGCATGTTCCACCCTTCCACTAGCCCATCCCCCGCCTTTGTCGCATCACGAACGTAGATCTGGATCTCCTGCCGGTTCACGTCTATGCGGCCGTTTTCGCCCCACGCCGTGATCTTGGTGTACATCTTTCGGAAGCTCTCGTCGCTCCAGTTTACGGAAAGCTGTCCCGTCGCCCCGTTGTCGAAGTAGAAGGTGCTGTAGACTTCATCTTCCACGTCCCGCGAGAAGAGCTGGTTCAGGACCGTGCCGCCCACCGACTGGGGATTCCCGAACAGGTACCCGACGAGATCGATGGCGTGGCTGGCGTAATCGTACAGGCATCCGCCGCCCTCAGATTTCTGTGCCCGCCATGTGCCGCCCTTCGGCCTAAGTACCACTGGCCCATAGGCTTCAGCGCGGATGTGGTGAACCTTACCCAAAACCTTCAGGTCCAGCAGGCGCTTCGCCTCCTGAAATGTCGCGACGAAGCGGTAGTGATAGCCGACCTGATTCACAAGCTGCTTCTGCTCCGCCAGCGCCGCCAACTGCAAGCCGTCCTCCGTATCGAGGCAGAATGGCTTCTCGCAGAACACGTGGCATCCGGCGTTCAGCGCATCACGAACCATGTCCGCGTGGAACTTCGACGGCGTGGCGATGAACACGGCCTCCGGCTTCTCCTGCACCAGCATCTTCTTGTAGTCCGTGTAGGTTTTCACCTTCGCGTACTTCGAAAGCATGTCCAGCACATAGTCCGACGTGTCGCAGACCGCCACCAAGTCGATGTCCGGATGCGCATTGATGATTGCCTGGTGGGAAATGCCCATTTTGCCTAAGCCGATCAATACGGTGCGAATCACTTGTCTCCCTCAGTACTTCCTGACAAAGGCAAGGCCTCCCCCGCCTATTCTGAATTGCCCGGAACCAACGTTCGTTCGTTAGCTGCCGGATATATTCGACCCGCAGAGCCGGCCTTATTTGTTCTTGGAACGAAGGAATTGCAGCGTAAACAGGCCGGCGAGGATCGCCTGAACTGCCCATACCAGCGACCACCAGTACCGCTTGTAGCGCAGCTTCGGTTGCACAATCAGCCGGAAAAGCCACTCCAGGCCGAGGGCCCGCAATGGCGCCGGCGCCCACGGGATGTTTCCGGAGTGATAGTCGAATACACCGCCTTCACCCGCCATCCAGCTTGTCTTGATACGGCCCAGATGAGCAGCGATCCACCTTTCCTGCTTCAGCAGGCCGAGTCCCACCCAGACGATGTCCGGCTTGGCATCGTTGATCATCTTCACGATCTCCTCGTCCTCCTCCGGCGTCAGAGGACGGAACGGTGGGCAGTATGTCCCAACTACGTTGAGACCGGGATACTTGAGCTTCAAGCGGCGTGCCATCTCATCCGCTATGCCTTCTCCGCCGCCGTAAAAGAAGTGGCGCCAGTTGTTGCGGCGCCCCTTGTCACAGGCCTCCAGCACCAGGATCGGACCATTGACCCTGGGGACGCGATATCCCCACATCAGTCCCGCGGTCACTACCCCCACCCCGTCGCAGAGCGAGAAATCACACTCGCGAAGGAACTTGCCGTGGCTCTCGATGCGCTTGCCGTGATACATCGACTCGGTATTCGTCTCGGAGATAAAGTGCCCGGTCTCACCAGCCATGATGGCACGGTCCATCTCCGCGAGAACATAGTCGATCTTCGCCAGGCTGATCGGCAGCCCGAAAAGCTCGGCTTTGGGATGAACTGGCTTTTCAATTGCGACTTCAATCGTTGCGTTTCCCATCGTGACCTCGAAAATAAGAATAGTTAGACAGTTTGCCCTACTTCACATAACAGATCGTCGAGCGGACTTGGGGGCTGGCATGGTCGAACGTGTTCGCCACGCGGCGCAGACACTACTTCTGGCCCTTGCGAACCTGCTCCTCGACCCACGCATATGTGGTCTCCAGCCCCTGTCGCAATGACTGCGACGGCGCCCAGCCCAGTTCCTTCGCGATCAGCGTGTTGTCGGAATTGCGGCCACGCACGCCCGTGGGGCCGGGGATGTGTTCCACGTGTATCTTCTTCCCGGCGATCTCCATCACCATCTCCACTAGCTGGTTGATGGAAACCATCTCTTCCGATCCGATATTGTACGGTCCGGTCTTGTCGGATCGGGTGAGCCGCAGCACGCCTTCGATGCACTCGTCCACGATCAGGAAGGAGCGCGTCTGCTTGCCGTCACCCCAGATCTGGATCGTGTCGCCGTCCTTGGCCTGCGCCACTTTGCGGCACATCGCGGCCGGAGCCTTTTCCTTGCCGCCTGTCCACGTGCCCTCCGGCCCAAAGATGTTGTGGAACCGGCCCACCCGGCTCTCCATCTTGTAGTTCCGGTGATAGGCCAGGTAGAGCCGCTCGCTGAAGAGCTTCTCCCACCCGTATTCGCTATCGGGCGCCGCGGGATAAGCCGAGCTCTCCGCGCAGTTCGGATTGTTGGGGTCTTCCTGGTTGTACGCCGGGTACATGCAGGCCGACGACGAATAGAACACCCGCTTCACGTTGCGTTTACGGCACGCCTCGACCATATTCAGGTTGATGGTCGCTGAGTTGCTCATCACGTCCGCGTCGTGTTCGCCCGTGAAGATATATCCCGCGCCCCCCATGTCAGCAGCAAACTGGTAAACCTCGTCGTACTTGCGATCCACGATCTCGCGACAGAGACTCTGGTCCCGCAAATCTCCGATCACAAAATCATCTGCTGGGGTCTCAGAAAACTCAGGGTACTTTAGATCAACCCCGCGCACCCAAAAACCCTCCTGCTTCAACCGTTTCACCATATGGCTGGCAATAAAGCCGCCAGCGCCGCAAACCAATGCTTGTTTCAAGCTATTCCCTCCTCTTGGATTTCGACCTTGCTGATCGAACGTCGACACCCTGCAAGGTTAAGTTGTAATTGAACTAAATCGCGGAAGTGGCGAGTTTTGCCACTTATTTATACGCGGTCCGCAAAGGGCAGTGCGAACCGGCGCATTTGCTGACCCACTGACAAATTCGCACCAAGAAACATCGCTCAGTGAGAAGCGCGGACCTATGCGAGATCCTCCACTGCTCAGAACTGATAGATTGCCGCGGCGCCAATGCTAGCGGCAACTTGATTTGCATTCGTGGCAAAATGGCGTAAGTAGCTAAACGGAACCCAAATGATATCGTCGGTTTGCAGAGCCATATCAGCCCGATTACCCTTCTGCATCGCGCTCAATGGGAGAGCTTCTTCTACATACGAATTATCTTTTTTATGGATCAACTTGGCGTGAGAAGGGACCGCGGAAATATTGGTGCCGCCAGCACGAGCGATGAGTTGCAAGACGGTCAACTGAGATTCGTTATTCATCATCACGTAGGCGCCTGGATGGGCCACGTCTCCCAAGACGTAAACAATTCCTGCTTTGGGAACTATGATTGAATCCCCTGGATTGACCATTACAGCCGTATCGAGAGCGGCGTCAGCATTGTTGGAAACGTAATATGGAACCCTCTCCTTGGTGCCTCTGCGCTCGATCATCACCTTGCGGTCGGCTGTCGGAACCAGTCCTCCCGCCAGCGTCAGGACGTCCAGCACCGTCCGCGGAGTGTTTATCGCGTACGCGCCGGGCGCTTTCACTTCCCCAAGAACCGACACCTTCGCTGTGGCATATTCTTCTACGATGATTGCTACCCGCGGATGATTCAGGAGCTGCGCGCCCTTCAGAGTCTCCTCCACCTTGCGCGCCGCCTCCGCCGGAGTGAGATCCGCCACATGAACGGGACCACCCATTACCAGGTTAAAATCACCCGCATCTGTTACCCGTGCGTGCTGCTCCAGTTCAGGTGTATCGAAAACCACCACATGCAACATGTCGCCCGGACCAATAAGCAGGCTTTCCTTCTGAGCGGATGCTGCCCCCCCCATTACGAGCAAAGTAGCTAACACGGAGCAAATACATCTAAATCTAGTCAACACGGTTATCCTCCTCAGAATAGCGGTATCCATGCCTGCGATAACCATGATAGCCATAGTAAGAACTGTCGCTCACGTCCATGCCATTTAGAATGAGTCCCACGTAATGCTGGCCGTCTCTGCGCAGCAGCTGATAACTCCGCTGCGCCTGCGGACGCTCCGAAACTCGGGAACGCACAATCAACAAAGTCGAATCTGTCAAAGTGTTCAGCGCCACCGAATCAGTGACAGGCAACACCGGGGCACTGTCGAGGACTACGAAGTCATATTCATGGCGAAACTTGTGCAGCCAGTTCTTCATGGATTCCGACTCTAGAAGGTCGGTTGGGTTAGGCGGTGTGGCACCCGCTAACAGAACATGAAGATTATCGATTCCCGGAACGGCCAAGATAGGTGGAGTCGCTTGTTGTCCAGCAAGCAAATCGCTGAGGCCAGGCCTGTGAGAAATCCCCAGCCTTTGCCGCAAGGTTCCCCGGCGAAGGTCTGTATCGATGATCAGCGTCCGCCGTCCGCCCTGGGCTAGAATAATGGCCAGGTTCAGTGAGCAGAATGACTTGCCCTCGCCGGCGATGCTGCTTGTTACCAGAATGGTCTTCGGTGGAGCTTCGGTTTGCGATAAGAGCAGCGCCGTCTTGATAGACCGCAGCGCCTCGACGTAGTTGGAACCCGGATCAGCCAGCGCCAAGATTCTCTTACTGGGATCCGTCTGGCTGACCGGCAGTTCCATCTTCGGCAGAACGCCGAGCGGCGACAGCTTGAACAAGTCCTCCAGGTCGTCTACTGAAATGACCTTGTTGTCCAGGTTATCGACCAGAAAGGCTCCGCAGCATCCCAAGACCCAGCCGCCCACCAGGGCAGTCATCATATAGAGCGGCACGTTCGGTGTTTTAGGCTTCGCCGGCGCGCGACCCGGATCGATCAAGGTGATATTCGATGACTTCAGCCCCTCCAAAACACCGGCCTCTTTCAGTCGCTTCAGCAAATCCTCGTAGAGACCACGGCTCTGCTCCGCCTCTTGGCGGACGATGACATACTCGATGGCCTTGTTATTGAGGATATCGGCCTCGCGCTTGGCATTTTCGTAGGCCTTGCGCGCGCTCGCTTCGGTCGCCGTAGCTATCTGGAAATCGCTTGCAGCGCGGCCCCTGATACGCCCTATTTCTTGGTCAATCGAATGCTGAATTCCAGCAAGATTGCCACGCATTTCTGACAATTTCGGATATGCCGGGCCGTATTTTACCTCGGCTTCTTTCAGCGTCGCCTGCTCCGCTGCCTGCTGTTGGCGCAGACTCTGTACCAGGCTCAGGGCGGTGGCCGCTCCGGCGGAGGCGCCGGGTAGAGCGTTACCTGCAAGACCGGAGAGCATTTCGGCGTCTCCAGTCTCCGCCGCCTTCGAAATCGCCCCCTTCAAAATCCGATTCTGGGTCGCGGTAGTCAGCGCCGTGGTGGCCTGCTGCAACCGGTCCAGCACCCCGGAATAAGCCTGCTCGCGCCCGGTGGAATCTGTCGTACCCAGGCTATAAACGCCTGACTCCCTTTGAAGGTTGACGACTTTCGCTTGAAGGTCTTCGCTATCTTTGCGCAGATCACCGAGTTGATCACCCAGCCACTGCGAAGCCTTGTTGGTCGCCTGAAAGCGGGTCTCATATGCATAGTCCGAAAGGTTGCGGGTCAATGTATTAATTACCGCCGCCGCAACTTTTGGATCGGGGTTTAGATAGTCAATCTCAATTATTCGGGTACCGGTGACCGGCTTGACCTTCAAGTTCTTGGAGAAAACCTTCAGCGCTTTTGATCGCCGCACTGGAGCATCTTCCAGCTTGACTCCGGACGGGTCCCCCACTCCCTTGGGCGATACCAGTTCGAACGCCCAACCAAGTGGATTCCAGTGTGGACGGAAATCCTGATTCTGCTCCAGGCCCAACTGCTCGATGGTCCTCAGCGCCAGAGTGTCTGACTGGAGGATGTTGGCCTGCGTCTGGATCTCGATGTTCGCCGACAGCGGACTCGAATCGCCCCCGGAAGCGCCCCCCATGAGATCTTCCAGTCCCATGCCGTCCATGCCCTGCTTTTGCACTTGGATCAGCCCCGTGGCCTCATAGCGACGCGTACACACCAAGCAATAAATGATAGTCAGGACACCAATGGTGGTCATGATTCCGTACACCACGGACCGTCGCCGCTGATAGATGCGCACCAAGTCTCGTAGGGTAGGGTCCTTCTCTATCTGTATATCCACTGAGAATTCCTCATTTCCTCGGGTTGCCGCTGTTTGGACGCCACACTAAAGCTAATCTCTTCGAAGTGAGAAGAATGCCTCAAGTATGCATTGCGGGACCGTCCTGAAGGCGCGCGCAATCACGATTTAACTTCACTCTAATTACATCCTGCTTATCGACCAACCCGCTCAATCTCCTCTGCGTTGACCTCAAGGGCGACATATTGGTGAATAAGACTGACCGAGAGCACAAACCGCAAGTCATTCTTCTTTCGTACAAGAATACCCTCCATGCCGCTCATCGGACCCGAGTTGATTCGAACTCGTTCGCCGAGCACCAGATCCTTGTAGGGCGCCAACCTGTTCATCGAGGTCGCGGACTGGAGAAAGGCCATTTCCGACGTCGAAACCGAAATAGGCCCTTTGGAATTCCCCACCAGCCTCAGCATCCCCGGCGCACGGTACACAAGGGATCGTTCCGCCTTGGTCACACGAACAAACACATACGAAGGAAAAAGAGGCTTGGCGATTTTCTTCTTCTGTCGATTCTTCCACACATGGAGCTCTTCGAAAACCGGAACGAAGGTTTCCACCTGGCAAGCATCTAGGTGCCTCGCCACTGAGCACTCACTCCGCGGCATCGTAAACACCGCGTACCAGGCTCGTTCGTCGATCGCGTCACCTCCGTGCTCGCATCGCATCGGCGCTCCAGCGGGCGCTGCGGATAACTGTGATTCCCCCATCATTGTCAGAGTCGGCCCCTTTCAAGGTCAAAGCCTGAAATTATTTGGTTTCTTACAGTTGCCCCGCAATACCCAAGCACCCTGTTCCGCGGTCAAGCAGGGCTTCGCCCCGGTGCCTTAGCAAGGCATCACCGCCTTCGCTAGCAGGAGCACACCTTCCTCGCGTTAGTTAACTATCGACCGGGCCTGAACCAGACATGATAATAGACAAATAATAGAGCTGAGAATTCAGATGTGGACTGTGTTCAGGATGCCTCACGGCGCACAATTTTGCAAGTGGCAGACCAACAAACCACTGACTGTACCAGAGGCTACCCGAGAGGACATTGGCCAAGCACCCCTCACCTGTGGTACAGAACTACCGCCGCTGTTGCCGTTCGTTCCGCACAGGCCATACATATACGGCCTCGTCGTCCCTCTCCTATCGACTTATAATCGAATCAATAACTTGCTTGGATGATTGATCGGAGTTTAATCGGGAATTCCGCTTTTGCAAGGGATTTGCAGACCTTTATAGCCGAGTTCGGGGCTCATTGGACATCAGTCGGATCCTCCATAGACCCAAAGACGCGGAAACACCCAGACCGCTCGCGAAGTTGACGCCTGGGGAATTGCCTCGCTAGCGCGAGGCAATTCCTCCGTCCGGGGATTCGATCTATTGCACCGTAAAAGTGACTTTAGCAAGGGTCGCCGACAGTCCAAGCGAGTCGTAGCCTACCGCTGAAACCGTGTGGGTTCCCAACGACAACCCTGCGGCAGGATAGGTGAACGTCCATCCGGAGTTCAGGTATGCGGGATTGTTGTAGGCGGTAGCCACATCGGGACGTGCCAGCCCGAGAGTCGCATTGCCGGCGTCGCTTCCATCGATCAGGATCTGCACCCTGCTTACCGGCGCTCCGTCCTGAGGATCTACCGCCCAACCATAGGCCAGCAGGTTATCCGACTGGGAGATTGCCGACGCGTGCGTCTGAGCATCCTGAACAAAGCTGATAGCACCGAAGGGCGCGCCTATGCTCGTGGTGGCCACAGTGAAGGTCACTGTCCCGAGGGTCGTCGACAGACCGAGCGAGTCGTAGGCCACTGCACTAATGCTGTGCATACCCAGCGACAACCCTGCGGCAGGATAGGTGAACGTCCATCCCGAGTTCAGGTATGCGGGATTGTTGTAGGCGGCAGCCACATCGGGACGTGCCAGGCCCAGCGTGGCATTGCCGGCGTCGCTTCCATCGATCAGGATCTGCACCCTGCTCACCGGCGCGCCGTCCTGCGGGTCTGCCGCCCACCCCGCGGCCATTACACTGTCCGACTGGGCGACTGTTGCTGCGTGCGTCCTCGCATCCCGAACCAGGCTGATGGCGCCGAAGGGGGGCGTCACTCTCAAGGCGGTCACGGTAAAGGTGACGGAGCCAACAAGGGTCGCCGACAGGCCGAGCCTATCGTAGGCTACCGCGGAAATCGTGTGCGTTCCCAGCGACAATCCCGCAGCCGAATGAGTGAACGACCAGCCGGAGTTCAGGTATGCGGGATTGTTGAAGGCGGCAGCCACATCAGGACGTGCCAAACCCAGAGTGGCGTTGCCGGCGTCGCTTCCATCGATCAGGATCTGCACCCTGATCACCGGCACGCCGTCCTGAGGATCTACCGCCCACCCCCCGACCAGCAGGTTATCCGACTGGGAGACTGCCGCCGAGCCCGTCTTTGCGTCCTTAACCACACTGATGGCGCCGAAGGGCGGACCCGTGCTCGTACTGGCCACCGTAAAGGTGACGACCCCGAGTCTCACCGAAACACCGAGCGAATTGTAGGCCACCGCGGAAATCGTGTGGGTTCCCAGCGACAACCCCGCGGCCGAATACGTGAACGACCAGCCGGAACTGAAAAAGCTGATGTTGCTGGTGTTCGCAGCAACATCAGGCCGTGCCAGCCCCAGCGTTGCGTTGCCCGCGTCTTTGCCGTCAATCAGGATCTGCACTCTGCTCACTGGCGCGCCGCTTTGGGGATCTACCGCCCACCCCTCAGCCAGGACATTATCCGACTGGGCGATCGTCGCCGCTTGCGACCGCGCATCCTTGACCGCGCTGATCGCGCCGAAAGGAGGACCATGCACTTCGAACGGCGAACTCTGGCTCGTGAGTTTGAGAGCGCTGTTTAGAGCCAATGTGGCTTTGAGAATATTGGTCGGGGCGCCATGCCCTGTCTTCAGAGCGGAATAGGTAGCGACTCCGCCCACCGTCACTGCAGAGCCTCCGCTAAGTGGGCCAGGACCGAGTAACGTCAGCGGAATCGTAATACCGTTGGTTCCAATTCCGCTTTCATTCAGAGTGACTGCCGCCTGGAAGTTGGTGTTCGCGTCAAGCGTCGTCGCAGGAGATATCGGCGACGGCTGTGACGAGAACGTCATCGTGTAATTGGTCTGTACGGCTCCTGCGTCGACGCACTGGTTGCCGGCGGTGTAGCCGGGATAGGTAACGTTGACGTTCGGGAATCCGCGCTCGTCCAGCGTTTCTCCGCTGGGAATGTTGGGCAACTGCGCCCCGCAGATCGCCGGACTGCCAGGCAACGGAATCATGGTCGGAACCCCGCCGCCGTAGTCGGAGAGCGTTGCCAAATTGATGCCACTCACACCAACCTGGTTACCGCCGAGATCAAGGTCTGAGCCGAAGTTAGAAAGGTCAGAGTCAGTCGCACCCGTATTTCCGGAGAGGATGCTGTTCCCCAGGAGCATGGCCGCGCCCGAATCCAGCAGGATACCGCCGCCGTAGGAGTCCGCGGTGTTTGCGGAAATCGTGCTGTCTTCGATTTCCTGAGCGCACAGGCAGTAAAGGCCGCCGCCGCCGTAGGTGTTCCCGCCGGTGGTCGAGTTATTAGCGACGGTGGTGTAGGCCATCCACATTTGGCCATTGATGGTAGCGATGCCGCCGCCGGCCGCATCGCCGGAATGATCTGCCGAACCGGCCGCGCTATTGTTCGAGATCGTGCTGTAGTCCAGGTCGATTGTGCCCGAAGCCGGAGCTCCGCCCGGGGTGGCGTTGCTCGTAGCTGTTGCGCTCGGAGTTGATGTACCAGCCGAAGCGTTACCCTTGGCAGCACCGCGGGAGCCACCCGCTTCACCCATGAGGCGGGTTACTGCTGTCTTGCTGCTGCCGACCGCGGTGCGGGCGGCCCCAACTGCGGCGGGGGCGCTCGCACCCACGGCGGGAAGTCCTGTCAGGATGCCACCACCGGCTGCGAGAGCGTTGGATGCCGTGACTGAAGCCGCGTTGTTGCTGACGATCAGGTTGCTGGCGTTGACGTAGCTTACGTTGTAGATGCCAGCGCCAAGTGCCTCGTAAGCCGAAATGGCCTGGTTGTTGACGATGTTGCTGTTTGAGATCTCCAGGTCGTTGTCGGTGTAAATTGCGCCGCCGGCCGAGACCGATGTGCTGCCTGTGGATGTGGCTTTGTTTGACGATATGACGCTGCTGTCGACTGAGAGCGTTCCGTTGTTGTAGATCGCCGGTCCGGCCGCGAACGTGAAGGAAGGGGAGTCAGTGACGGCGCCCCCGGTGATACCGATTCCATCGATCGCTCCCTGGGAGCTTGGATTTGTGATCTGGAAGACACCGCTCGCATTGTTGCCGCTCACGGTAATCAGATCGCTGAGCGAGTTGCCGGTGCCGGTGTGAGAGCCGGTGATGCGGGTATCGTTCGGAATTTCCAGAACGCCGTTGGTCAATGTGATGGTGGTTGGCCCGCTGAAGACGGTGTTGTCGAAGCTGATATTGCCTGCGCCAAAGCTGGATGCGGCGTTCAACGCATCGCGAAGGGTGCAGGTTGTGCCGCTTCCCACGCCGGGTACAGGCTGCGGGGTGCATTGCGCGTCATCCGCTGGACCATCACCAGGCGAGGTCACTACAAAGTTGGGAGGCGTTGCCACGATGATCGGATCTGAGGTTACGGTGAATGAACCCGGATTCGTAGTGTCAACCACCGTAATGGTCTGGGAGCCTGTTGTGTTGAACGTCACCTGGAACTGATCACAGCTGCAGAGCGGGCCGTCCGGCGGCAGATCCGCCGCGGGATCGGTGCTGGTGATGTGCAGGCTGTCAGAGAAGCCCGAGATGAGATTTCCGTATTGATCCTCAGGGACCACAGTCACCCAGATCGGCCAGGTCGTAAACGCGTTGGGGGGAGCCGTGAGAAGAATCTGCGAGAGCGCGCCGGCCGTGTTGTCGAGGAAGAAATTGGACGAGGCAGCGCCCGACTGTGCGACGAGCGTGTAGGGACCAGCGACAGTGTTCGCGGTGAATGTGCCGGGATCGGCAGCGCCGCTGGAATCCGTGGTGATGGTTATGGTGTTCGTACTGTTGGAGAAGGTTCCGCTGGCACCGCTTGCGGGAGCGGTGAAGATCACGTTGACTCCCGGAACCGGCACGCCACCGGCGTCAGTGACGGTTACTGCCAGTGAGCTGTAAGCAGTGGTAACCCCAGCCGAAAGTGAGGTCCCGGTTGGAGTGATGGAAGCGGCCACCTGCTGCACGGGCACATTGGTGTCCGACGCTGTGAGGGCCGTTGCCAGGCTGGTATGCAGAGGATCACCGCCGCCAAAGACCTGGGCGGTGTTGGTGACCGAGATCGGCGAATCAGCCGGCACGTTGACGGTAAGAACGATGGTCGACGATGCGCCGCTTGCAATCGACGCGCTCAATGAGCACGTGATTGTGCCGCCGGAGGGAGTGCAGGTCCAGCCGTCGACAGAGCTGTAGCCTGCGAGGGTGTAGCCCGTGGGCAAGGTGTCAACGAGTTGGGTGACGCCGAAGGTGGGCCGGCTGGCGGCGCCATCGCTTACGGTGACATCCCACTCCGCAGCCTGTCCCTGAATGAATGCGCCTGGGTGCGAGACGACAAGTCCGAGGGTTGGCTCCCCAAGCGTCGTAAACAGACCGCTATCTGCCGTGAGGCTAATGGAGCTTGTAAGGGCGAGGGTCGCGGTTAGCTTGTCGGAAGATACCGGTCCGCTGGTGCTCAGATCTCCGAACGTCGCGGTGCCCCCGGCGAGATTCACGCTGGTGGTGCCTGTCAGTTTGGCGGCGCTGTCGGCCACAGTCACGGTTCCAGTGACTGAGCTGGTCGAGCCGTTCTCAGTCAGCGTGACGACCGGCGAAGGCGACATGATGTCACCTGAGTTAAAGCTAACCGGAGGATTGGTCGTGAACGACATGGCGTAATACGTCTGCACGGATCCAGCGTCGACGCAGTTACTGCCATTTAAGTAGGTGGTGTTAATGTTTGGATTCCCGCGCTGATCGGTAGCCAGGCCAGTCGGCATGCTCGCAACGGCGCCAGCGCAGATCGCCGCGCTGCCGGGCTGCGGAAGCATCGTCTGGGTTGTTCCGCCATAGTTGCCGAGGGCTGTGAGCGCCGCATTTACGGGCACCCCCGTTGTGCCAATCTGGTCACCGTTGACGCCATTGCTGAGGCCAGTTGCTCCGGTTCCATCTCCGATCACATTGTGGCCGCCGCTGGTGAAAGTGCCGTTCCCGTCCGCGCTATTCGGAGCCGAGTTTCCTGCCACGATGGTGTTGGCGAGCGTGAACGTGCCGCTGGCAGCTGCGATTCCGCCGCCGGTGTTTCCAGTGTTGCCGGAGATCGTGCTGTCGTAGACCTGCGCCGCAGCGCTGCTATCGACACCACCGCCGTGAGTCACAGCCGTGTTCTGGGCGATGGTCGAGTTCGTGACACTCAGCGCGCCTTCGCTATAGATGCCGCCGCCGTTGGCGCTGGCTGTGTTGCCAGAAACGGTCGAGTTCGTCAGTGTGAGGGTGCCCGGATTCAGGGTAGCGATGCCGCCACCGGCATGGGCCGAGTTGCCGGAGACCGTGGTGCCGGTTACGGTCAGCGCGCCCATATTCTGGATACCACCGCCGTTGCCTGAAGTGTTGCCGTGCGAGATGACAAAGTTAGTCATGCTCGCTTTTACTCCAGTGCCGACGGTGAATACCGAGTAATCGCTCGAGTCGCCGCCGCCATTCACCGTCACGCCTGTTGCCGGTCCCTGAATATTCGTGTTTGCCGGAACTGTCAGCGTACTTCCCGCATTAATCGAAATCGAGGAGCCCAGCTTGGCCGTATCGAACGAGATGTTTGCCGCATCCAGAGCAGCAGCTTCCAGCAGCGCGTCGCGCAGGCTGCAGGAACTATCTGTGCCTGTGCCCGCTGCGGCTTGCTGAGTGCAATTGGAAGCCAACGGCGAAGCCGAGTCATCCGCCGCAGTTGTCACCACAAGGATGGGGATGGCGAGCACGTTGATGTTGCTGGCTGTGCCTGTAAACGAGTTCGTGGCATCGGTCGCCGAAACATCCCAGGTTCCCAGGGTGTTCAGAGTTGCGGTGAAGGTTCCGATTCCACCCGACAGAGTCGCGTCTGGCGGCATGTTCGCCGCGCTATCGGTGCTGGTGAAGTGCAGTGTGGGAGTCGCCGTCGACACCAGGTTTCCGCCGGCATCTTCAGCAACCACCGTGAACTGTGTTGGTACCGTGGCGTAGACGGGCGGCGGCATGGTCACTGCCAGTTGCGCATACGCACCAAGTGCGTTGGTGAGCGAGAACGACACCGGGGCGAGCCCCGACGTGCTAGCTGTGACGGAATAAGTGCCCAATGTGCCGTTCGCCGTCAGCGCTGCGGACGTAGCGTTGCCGGTTGCATCGGTGATCGCCGTAGTGACACCGCCGGCAAAGATGGCGCTTGCTCCTGTTGACGGAGCGGTGAAGGTAACGGTGGCTCCCGGGACGGCATTGCCGCCGATGTCGACAACGTTGGCAACCAGCGGGGCGGCAAATGAAGTCGTGTCTGCCGTGGTTTGCGGCGTGCCGCTCACGGCAGTGATACCGGCTGGCGCGCCATGCAGGTTGGTCAGGCTGTTAAACGTGGCCTGTGCCGTTCCCGCGGTGACCGTTACGGTGAAAACGCCAACCTTGTTGTTAGCGGTGATCGTCTCGCTTACCTGGCCGGCTGCTCCACCGGTTCCGGTCGTGGTCGAGATAATGGACGAACTGTTTGAGAAGGTACCGCCCTGGCCGTTGGTGCCCGTAGCGGCTGCAAAGCTAACCGGGCTGTAATTCGGAATTGTGACGCCAGCCGCATCTTTCACGGTGGCAACGAGCGGGCTTGCGAAAGCAGTCAGGATCGTAGTGGACTGCGAGTCGCCGCTGTTGATGGTCACCGCTGCCGGCACCTGGATCACCGTCGCGGTATCAACGTTCGAGGTCGCTGCACTTCCGGCAGTCGTATGGTTCAGGTCTCCGCCGCCATAGGCGATGGCCGTGGTGCTCACCGAGGTCGGTGAGGTGTCGGGGACATTCACGTTGAGAGCGATCTTCGAATTGGCGCCGCCGTTGATGTTCGACGTGGTGGTGCAGGTGATCATGTTGCTCACGCCGCCGCAGCCCCACGTTGCGCCCGTTGCCGAGGAGCCGGCAAGTGTGTAATTGGCCGGCAGAGTGATGACGGTCGTGGTGGTACCTAGCGTTCTGCCGGTCGTCGCGGTATTGCTAACCGTGACATCCCACTCGCCACTGGTGCCCTGAGTGAAGTTGCTCGGGTGCGACACGGCGACTGCCAAAACCGGCGCCTGATCGATGGTGATGACGTCATTGCCGCTGGTTACGGAGGATGCGCCCGCGCCAGCCGCGCTGACCTTATTTGTGTACGACGACGCCGCATTATTCGCGACATTCACGCCTATGGTAAGGGTCGGGTAGTTGCTGCCCGCCGCAATCGAGTCGTGGTTCTTGCAGGTCACGGTCTGCGGCGTGCCCGTCGCCGTGCAAGTCCAGTCGGTTCCGTTGCCAACCGAGCCGTTGAAGGTCAGATCCGAATTGGAAAACGTGTCGGTGACCGTCATGGGGCTGTTGCCCGTCGGGTCGCCGGTGGAGCCCGGGCCGTCGTTGGCTACATCCACCGTGATCTGGCCGCCTTGCTCGCCCTGGATGAAGTCGCCGCCGATGCCGTTCCCCGAGTGCGAAGTGCTGGGAGCGACGACCGGCTGATTGATGGTGAAGTTTACGCACCATCCCTGGGTGAGGTTGGTAGGCTCGCCGCCACCCAGCGGGCCGCCGTCGTCTAGGTAGAGACTCCAGGTGCCGTTTGCGTTGTACGTGCTGGAGCTCGTGCCACCGAAAATGCCCGGCTGGCCGGCATTGCCGAAGAAGGTCGAGCCATTCGCCTTGTTAGTGGGCGTGAACGTGGAGCTGGTTCCCAGCGGCGGTCCAACATTCTGCGTTCCGCAATCCGCTGCGTTCGGCGGGCACTGCGGGAAGGTCAGATTCTCGAAGCTCTCCGGCGCGTAGTTGCCCGTGGTCGAAAGAGTCGTGCTGCCGATGGCGGTGCCTCCGTCAATGAAGGTCGGAGTGAATGTCGGAAGGCCACCAATGCCGTTCCAGGCGCTGCCCGTCAGCGAGAAGAAGTCGAAGTGGTTATTCCATTTGTTGCTGTTGGTGCTCGGACCAACCACCAGGGACATCAGGGCAGCCTGGTCTTTGGTGTTGAATGCGCTGTACGTGACGCTCGTGCCGGCCACCGTACCCGGCAGATTGGTCACGAAGATGTTCGACGGATACGGATATGCCGCGCCCGCATCGGCGTTCAGCCCCGGCGCGGTGATCGCGCCCGGGTTGCAATACACATAGGGGCCAGCTCCGGAACCGGAGGTGGGCACCGTGTTCGCGTTCACGCGCTCTACATACTTGTAGGTGCTGACGCCAAACTCCGTGCCGGTATTCGTGCCGCCATAGGTGGCGGTGATTTCGTGCGTGCCCTCGTTCAACTGGGCATTGCTGAGCGTTGCAACCCCGTTCACGACGGTCGCGGACCCCAGGCTGGTGCTGCCGTCGACAAACGTCACCGAGCCGGCATTCACCGTCTGATCGGATGTGACTGTGGCTGTCAGGGTGATGGTCGCTTTGCCCGTATTGTTGACGGCCGTGAACTGGGCGGGGTTCGCCGAGGAGGTCATCGTTGTCGTTGTGGGGTGCGCGTTCGCCTGCATGCTGAAATTCAGGCACCATGACGCGATCGATCCCAAAGGCGTGACTTCCGCGAGCCGGTCAGCGGTAAACAGGCTCCATGTGTTATTCGCTCCCTGGCCGCCGAATTGCGTCAGGAACGTGTCGGAGCCGGTTGGAGCGGCCTTACCGGTCGGCGTAGGCGCCGGAGGCGGGAAGCTGTCGATGTTGGTTGGACCATTATCGACATAATTGTCCGTGGGAAGGCAGGTGCTGCAGGAGGGCGCCGCATCGAAAGGAACCTGGGCCGAACCGCTGTCGGAGATCGTGAGCGAGCCGCTGGTGTAGGGATTACCTCCCCAGCCGAGAAACTCGAACGCATTGCCCGAACTGCCAATCAGGCTGGTGTTGCTGCCCGGCGCCTGCAGGAGGAAGCCCAGGTCTTGCAGAACGGTCCCATTCGTCAGGTTGATGCCGTTCAGGCTGACCGAGACGCTCTGGATTGTTCCCGCGATGGTACCGATATTGGACTGGTTCTTGTCCAGCACCATCAGAGAGGCATACGGAGTAGCGGCGCCGCTGTTCGGATCATTACCAGGATCATTGTTGATCGTGATCGGTCCGTTGCAGAAGACGTTGGATGACGGACTGTATGGATGATTGGTCGTGAGAACGTTGGCCTTCGTCGACGTGCTGGTGGCATACGAGGAATTCCCGCTGTATACCGCCGAAATGGAACGATTGCCTTCGGTGCTCAACGTCACCGTCGTCTGTGCCACGCCACCGCTGACTGCAACACTCGAGGCAAGCAGCGTTCCCTGGCCTGGGTTGGTGCCTGTACTGTCGTAAAAGTTGACGGTGCCACCCCCCGGGTCTGGGCTGACCGTTGCCGTGAGCGTCACATTGGTTCCGGTCGTGGAGTCGCCGTGCACGTTCTTGTTGGTGTACACGATCGAAGAGGCACCGTTGGGGCTGGTGCTGAGGCTGGTCGTCGTCGCCGTTGCCGCGATAGTCGTGAAGGAAATGGACCACGATCCGATGCTTCCAGTGCCGACCGGAGTGGCCTGGTTGGCGACATACAGCGTCCAGGTGCCATTCATATTGGAGGAACCCGGAAGACCGAATGCGCTGGCCAGGTTGGCGGTGCCGGCGCCCCCTTTGCCGGCGTTTCCACCTGAGAGATAGGAGGTACCGGGCCCAGGCGAGCTGAAAGTGTCCAGCCCCGGGAACCAATCGCTGGCGTAATAGGTGCCTCCAAGCGCGGAGGGGCACGTCGATCCGGAACCGATGTACGGCATCATCAGATTGACATTGTTCGTGCCGTTGATCCCGGTGTCTGCCACCGAGAATGTGGCAGTTGACGAATTGCACACGCCCGACAGGAAATCCAGCGCTGTGCCACCCGGAGACACCAGTACCATTGCCACGCTGTTCAATCCGCCCGGGGAGGTGCCGGAGACGCTGACGTTGTTGAGGGTGATTGATATAGCCGAGACCGTCCCCAGGCCGGACACTGTCGCCGAAGAACCCGCCGATGCGTTGAGCGTGGAACTCAGTGAGATAGAGCCGCCCGTGCAAGTCGTTACATTACCAACAGTGGAGCAACTGGCATGGCCTTGTGATGGAAGTAAGAGAGCGCCAACCGTGAGAGCAAGCAGGCCAAGAGACAGGCGGACGAACCGCGCAGGCAACACACAACGAACGAGAGATGACATGCCAGGGACCTCGACTTCCGGGGAATTTGGCACGCTCGCATGGAGATCGTAGGTCTATGTGTTCGGCGCAGAAACCCCAGTTTCGCGCCGCTCTCTATCTGAGGGCCAAGTCTATTTCCTATGCTCAGTCGGAAAGGCGACTTTGAATACAGCAGAAACCGCGAGCATTTAGGGGAACAGTCTTAACTAGTACCTTCGAGCAAAAGCATTGTCAATGGATATCTGGTCAGAGGGAGTTAATTTCATGGGGTTACTAAAGTCGCAGTAGGACACTGGACCTTCCACCGAATTGCTCGAAACTAAATATTTACTTACAACCGCTGGCGCAAGGTGATAAGCTTCACAATCGCTCCCCGTTCCTACCCCAAAAGCTCCCAGGAGAGTTCACGTATGAGTACCCCATATGTCGGCGAAATCCGCATGTTCGCTGGCAATTTCGCCCCCGTTGGCTGGGCATTCTGCGCAGGCCAACTCGTTCCAATTTCCGAAAACGACGTGTTGTTCCAGTTGATAGGGACTACATACGGCGGAGACGGGCAGGAAACTTTTGCCCTTCCCAACCTTCAAAGCCGGGTGCCGATGCATCAGGGTTCCGGCTTCGTGCTGGGCCAGGCAGCGGGCAGCGAAAATGTGACTCTGACTTCGCAGCAAATGCCGGTTCACGGTCACACGGCGACTGCAACGACTGGCGGGAATACTGCCGGCCAGCCTGGCGGAAACTATCTGGCCCAAGGTGCTGATATCTACGAGACCAACACAGCCGGAAATGCTGCGATGTCTCCATCTCTTACCACCGCAGGAGGAAGCCAGCCCCACAGCAATATCCAGCCGTTCTTGTGCGTGAATTTCATCATCTCGCTCTACGGCATCTTCCCCAGCCAGAGTTAGCCAGGAAATAAGGAGAACGGCACATGAGTGAACCTTTCCTATCCGAGATCAAGATCATTAGCTGGAATTACGCGCCCAAGGGGTGGACATTCTGCAACGGGCAACTGCTGCCGATCAATCAGAACCAGGCTTTGTTTGCGTGTCTCGGCACGACCTATGGCGGCAATGGCATGCAGACCTTTGGTCTGCCCAATCTTCAGGGGCGCGTTCCCACGCACATGGGCAACGGACTGACTCTTGGCCAAATGGGCGGCGAGCAGACCCACACGCTCAGCATCACCGAGATGCCGACACATAATCATCTCTGGAACATCACGACCGCCGCGGGGAATACGGCGTCTCCCTCCGGGAACCTGCTCGGCGCCGCGCCGATTTACAACGGCGATGCCAATCCCCCTCTGACTCCAATGTATCCCGGCCAAATCGCAAACGCCGGGGGCAGTCAGCCGCATGAAAACATGCAGCCCTATCTGGTGCTCAACTTCATCATCGCTCTGCAGGGAATCTTCCCCAGCCAGACCTAGCCGTAAGGAGACCGACACATGTCAGATCCATTTTTGGCGGAGATCAGAATATTGCCGTTGAACTTCGCGCCCAAAGGCTGGGCGATGTGCGACGGCCAGCTTATGGCCCTCTCGCAGAATACGGCGCTGTTTTCGCTGCTGGGGACTACCTATGGCGGAAACGGAATTAACACGTTTGCGCTTCCCAATCTTCAGGGCTGCGTTCCCCTGCAACCAGGCCAGGGACCCGGTCTCTCGCTTTACGATTTGGGCGAATCAAGCGGCACTCAAACCGTCACCCTCATCCAGTCGGAGATGCCGATGCACACGCACACCCTTGGCTGTGTTGACGGCACCCGAGTCAGCGGCGAAACCACGAATCCAACTAACTCCATGCTTGCCAAGGCTGGCGGCACTACCCCGCCTACCCCGTACATTCCACCCCCCAGTACCCCAGGACAGCTCAATGCGAATGTGGTGGGGCTCGCAGGCGGCAGTCAGCCGCACAACAACATGATGCCGTTTCTCACGCTTAACTTCTGCATCGCGCTGCAGGGCATCTTCCCTGCTCGCGGCTAGCTACACTGTGATGGGGGCAGGGCCTGGCCCGGCCCCCGTATATTAATCGCATATGTCAATGCTAGCCGTCCGCCCCGCTCTTCCTCAGGACGAGATCTTCCTCTACGAGCTGTATTCCGCCTTGCGCGGCCCCGAGTTCGACGTGGCTCAAATTTCGGCCACGCAGAAGGAACATCTGATTCGCATGCAGTTTCACGGGCAAATGTCCGCCTATACACAGATGTATCCCAACTCCTGCTACCACATCGTTCTTCTCGACAGTAAGCCGGTGGGGCGCCTCTGGGTATCGCCGGGAGAGCGCGCGTTTCACCTGGTTGACATCGCGGTTCATCCCAGCGTGCAGAGCAAGGGCATTGGAACGGTTCTGGTGCAAAGGGTGCAGGAGGAAGCGAAGCAACGGGGCCACGGGATCACTTCCACTGTCTTCCGGTTTAACCCCGGCTCGCTGCGCTTTCACAAGCGCCTCGGCTTCAACATCGTTCGCGAGGACGAGATGTATTGCTACATGGAGTGGAAGCCGCTGCCGATCTTCTGATCACCTCTAGCCGGTTTACTGGCGCGAATGACTTCCAGAAGAAATACCATCTAGCGCAGAGGATTCCTCGTGATTGAGCCCTTGGCCGAATTGCTGGATCTATACGACCACTCCGCTCCGCTGGAGCAGGCCTGGACAATTCCTGCCCCCTGGTACCTCGATGCGCGGTTCTCAGTGCTCGAGCGCGATCGGGTGTTCGCTCGTAACTGGATCGCGGTTGGCCGTATGGACCAAGTCGCCGCGCCAGGGCAGTACTTCACGGTGGAGATCGCCGGTGAGCCGCTCGTGGTGGTTCGGGGGAGCGATGGGCAGCTGTGCGCCTTCTACAACGTATGCCGGCATCATGCCGCAGCGGTGATGACTGCGCCCTGCGGCAAAGCTGAGCACCTGCGCTGCCCTTACCATGGTTGGACCTACGGCCTCGATGGGTCGTTGAAAGGCGCACCCGAGTTTGCCGGAGTCAGTAACTTCGAACGATCGGAGAATGGGCTCATACCAGTGCGTGTGGCTGCGTGGGAGCAGTTTGTCTTCGTGACACTGAGCGAAGACGCGCCGCCGCTGGAAACTTTCCTCGGCGATCTGCCCGCGCGCGTGGCCCCGCTGGGGCTGAGTAACATCCACTTCTTCGAAAGAAGGAGTTATACGCTGGCCTGCAATTGGAAGGTCTACGTGGATAACTACCTCGATGGCGGTTATCACGTTCCGCATTTGCACAAGGGACTGAACAGCGTCCTCGATTACAAGGAATACACGATCGAGAACAGCGCGCATTACTGCCTGCAGTCGAGCCCGATGGTGGCGAGCGGGGAACACGTCGATGTTTCAGCTACGAGGACTGGAGACCGTGCCTACTACTACTGGCTCTATCCCAACTTCATGGTCAACATCTACCAAGGCGTGATGGACACCAACCTGGTACTGCCGCTCGCCCCAGACCGCTGCTTGGTGCAGTTCGATTTCTACTTCGCAGATGTGAGTGAGGCCGCGCGCGAACACAACGCGGAGAGCGTCGCCGTGAGTGATCGCATTCAGGACGAGGATGTGGGAATCTGCGAGTCAGTGCAGCGCGGGCTGGGGTCGCGGGCGTATGGGGCGGGAAGGTTGTCCGTGCGGCGCGAAGCCGGCGAGCACCTGTTTCATCGGCTGCTGGCTGGCGATCTGCGCAGGGGAACTGGGGTAACTACGGAATAAACCGAGTGCCGAGCCTACATCGGGAAGAGGCTCTCGAGCTCCGGCCGGACCTTGATGACCTTGGCGCGCTCGCGGCGTGCTGTGGGCTGCGGGTTGTCGAGCAGCTGCGAAATCTCCCGAAGTTCATTCCGGGCCTGAACCAGTGCAGCCTTCATAGTGTCGTTGCGCTGCAGCATCATAGGCGGTGGCTCGGTTGCGGGCTCGGCGACCGCTTGCGCAGGCGCCGTCACGCGCTTGACGCCGCCTTCCAGTGCATGGCGGGCGCCGGAGATGGTATAGCCCTCCTTGTGCACCAACCGCTGGATCTCGAGCGCCAGTTCCACGTCGCGGCGGCGATAGAGGCGCTGGCCGGTTCCGCTCTTATTGGGCTTGAGTTGAGGAAACTGCGTCTCCCAGAATCGAAGCACGTAGGTTTCGATCCCGCAGATGCGCGCCACATCGCCGATTTTGAAATAGAGCCGGTCGGGAATGACCGGCGTATCCGACGCGTGTTTTCTCGAAGCCTGGGCCAAGGATCCTCCAGGGCACGAGCCGAACTGCCCTCTCGCAGTATAGGCCACCAGTTGCACCAATTGTGAAGCAAAAAGCGGCAGATGGTGATCAATTGATTAGGTGGCCGGGGATCAGGTCTGCCTGCCCAACCCCATTTGCCCTACTTTCCAATTCCCTCCACGCGACCTTCAATACCGACGCGCGCAGGCGAGTGGTGAGGCGCGGAGCGGAGGTACTGCTCCGGCCAGCTTGCGGGTTCCGTCATAGCCGCGGCCGCGTGCACGGCGAAGTAAGGATCGCGCAGCATCTCGCGCGCTAGCAGTACCAGGTCGGCTTCGCCATTGGCGATGATGTCGTTGGCCTGCACCGGCTCTGTAATCAGGCCCACTGCGGCTGTGGCGACGCCCGCCTCACGCTTGATGCGCGCGGCAAACGGGACCTGGTATCCCGGCGCCACTGGGATCTTCGCGCTGGGTAGATTGCCGCCCGACGAGCAGTCAACCAGGTCCACGCCGCGCTCCTTGAGCATGCGAGCGACTTCGACGGATTCATCGATCGTCCAGCCGCCTTCGACCCAGTCGCTGGCTGAGATGCGCACGAACAGGGGCAGTTCGAGCGGCCATGCCTCGCGAACGGCATCGGTGACTTCGAGAAGGAGCCTTGCGCGGTTTTCAAGGCTGCCGCCGTACTGGTCAGTGCGATGGTTCGATAGCGGCGAAAGGAATTCGTGCAGCAGGTAGCCGTGGGCAGCGTGAATCTCCACCACATCAAAACCAGCGCGGTGGGCACGTTTGGCCGCGCCGCGGAACGCGGCGACAATAGCCTCGATGCCCGCCTGATCGAGTTCCTGCGGAACCGCGTATTTGTCGCTGAAGGCGATAGCGCTCGGCGCGACGGGGGTCCACCCGCCTTCGGCTAGAGGCACCAGATGCTCGCCATGCCACGGTGCCGACATGCTGGCTTTGCGGCCGGCATGCGCAAGCTGAATGCCGGCACGCGCGCCCTGCGAGTGCAGAAACGCGGCAATGCACTCCAGCTTGGCAATGTGCTCGTCCTTCCAGATGCCGAGGTCGGATGGGGTGATGCGGCCTTCCGGCACAACGGCTGAAGCCTCCAGTATCACCAGTCCCGCCCCGCCGACCGCGCGGCTGCCCAGGTGGACGAGATGCCAGTCAGTCGCGAACCCGTCGACCGACGAGTACTGGCACATGGGCGACACACCAATGCGGTTGGGGAACGTGACGGAGCGCAGGTCGAAGGACGAAAAGAGCGGATGCATCGAGTCGAAAGCCTCCACCGCAAATCAGCGGTCTTTCCCTAGATGAAAAAGCATGCCGCTCCGATGCATGCATTCCGGCAGTATGCCGCGGGCCGCCTTCAGCGTCTCTGTTATTGTGGACCCGTCGCCACGCAATCCGAATGAAGCACGCTCGAACCCGAACACGCCGAGGCTCCCACATGAAATGCCTTACCACTGCACTCCTCCTTGCCGCCGTCTCTGCTCTCGCCGCACAGGAAAAACCTACTCCGCCCAAACCGACCACCGCGGCCGAGGCCCCGACTCGTGACACCAGCTACATCGACGAAAACGGCACTGCCCACGTGACGCGGGTTGTGCCGGTTCCCGAGGATCTGAGCCCGCAGGCGAAAGCCTCACTGAGCCGCCGCGAGCCCGACCAGGGACCGCCGCAGTCGCTCGCCGAACGGCGCAAGATGACGGATGCCTACACCGCGGGCGCCAAGGTGGAGTGGACGAAGATCTGCCCAAACACGCTGACCGACCGCTCGATCGCGGGCGTGCCGGTGCATGTGGTTGTACCGGACGGAATGCCGGATGAGAACAAAGACAAGGTGCTGCTAAACCTGCATGGCGGCGGCTTCAACTCCGACTCGGGCTCCTATACCGAATCGATTCCCATTGCCAGCTTCGCAAAGATGAAGGTGGTGGCTGTGCTCTACCGCCTCGCGCCGGAGTATCCGTTTCCCGCTGCGGTGGACGATTCCATCGCCGTCTACAAGGAACTGCTGAAGAGCTACAAGGCAAAGAACATCGTGATCTACGGAACTTCGGCAGGCGCCATCCTGACCGGCGAAGTCGCGGTGAAGATAAAGCAGCTCGGTATGCCGATGCCAGCGGCGCTGGGCATCTTCAGCGGCATGGGAGATTTTGGGCGCGCAGGCGATTCGATTTCAATGTATGCGCTGCGCGGCCTGTCTGGGCATCTCGATCCGCCGCAGCCCGGCGCGCATGATCCGTTCTATGTGGCGTCAACGGATGTGAAGGATCCGGTGCTGTCGCCGATCTACGCGGACCTGCATGGCCTTCCCCCAACGCTCTTCGTCACCAGCGGCCGCGACCTGCTGCTCAGTGGCACGGCAAACCTGCACCGCGCGTTTCTGCACGCCGGCGTGGATGCGCAGCTGATCGTGTTCGACGCACTGCCCCACGCCTTCTGGTACGACCCCAAGATGCCGGAGGCGCTGGAGGCGAACCACATGATGGCCGATTTCTTTGTGAAACAGCTTAAAAGCAAGGATTAGCCTTAGAAAGGCCTCACCGCAAACACAAGAGCCGACCACTCATCGCGAATGGCCGGCTCTTGTTTACTATTCCCTACTCCCTATTCCCTACTCCCTGCCTTTTCACCACACCCGGCACATGTTGTCGGGCATCATCGGCTGGCCCTGCTTGCAGTTGAATGCCTGGCCGAACTCCGGCATGTTGCGAACCACGCCGTTCACCCGGAACTCCTGCGGCGAGTGCGGATCGGTCTGCACCTGCATGCGCGCGCGCTGTGGACGAAGCTCGCCGCACCAGTTCTGGCCGAACGCGATGAAGAACTGCTGCTGCGGAGTGTAGCCGTCCTTCTTCTCGTCCATGTTGAGGCTCTTGCGCTTGGCATCTTCGAGCAGCGCCATGTAGGCAAGGCGGAGGCCACCGTTGTCAGCGGTGTTTTCGCCCAGCGTCAGCTTACCGTTGACATGCACATCGCCGGGAACGGTGAACGCGTTGTACTCCTTGACTTCGCAATCCGCCTTGGCCTCGAACTTCTTCGCGTCCTCGGCAGTCCACCAGTCCTTCAGATTGCCGGCTGCGTCGAACTGGCGGCCTTCATCGTCGAAACCGTGGGTAAGCTCGTGGCCCACCACCGCGCCGATGTGCCCGTAGTTCTCAGCGTCCGTCGCATTGGAGTCCCAGAACGGCGGCTGCAGGATGCCTGCAGGGAAGTTGATGTCGTTCATCGTCGGGCTGTAGTAGGCGTTCACCGTCGGCGGACTCATGCCGAACTCGCCGCGATCAACCGGCTTGCCAATCTTGTTGAGCTGGCGGTGATTCTCGAACTCGATCGCGCGAATCGCATTGCCCAGCGCATCACCCCGCTCAATCTTCAGGCTTGAGTAGTCGCGCCACTTGTCGGGATACCCGATCTTGTTGGCGATGGCGTTCAGCTTCTGCTTGGCTTTGGCCTTGGTGTCGGCGCTCATCCAGTCCAGCGTGTCGAGATCCTTGTCCATCGCAGATTCGATGTCGCGCACCATCTGCTGCGTGGCAGCCTTGCTGCTCGCCGGGAACGCCTGCTTCACATAGACCTCGCCCAGGGCTTCGCCCAGCGCGCCGTCAGTCGCGGCTACGCACCGCTTCCAGCGTGGCTGCTGTTGCTGCTGCCCGCTCAGGGTCTTGCCATAGAAGTTGAAGTGCTCCTGATCGAACTTCTCCGGCAACGCCGTGCTCGGCGTATTGGTGATGAGCTGCCAGCGCAGATAGGTCTTGATCGTCTCCAGATCGGTTGACTCGATCAGCGAGTTCAACGCCTTGAAGAACGGCGGATACGTCACGTTCAGCTTCTCGACGGGAGGCGCGCCCACATCCGACAGGAACTTGTTCCAGTCAATGGCCGGAGTCATCTTCTCGAAATCGGCGACGGAGGTCATGTGATAGATGTTGTTGGGATCGCGCTGTGAGGTGACATCGAGCGAATTCTTCGCCAGTTCCGTCTCGATATCCATCACCTTCTTCGCATCTTCAGCGGCCTTCGCATCCGGCTCGCCAAGCAGCCTGAAGGTATTGGTTACGTGCTCCACGTACTGCTGGCGGAGTTTCTGATCGGCCTCGCCTGTGCGCAGGTAGTAGTCCTTCTCCGGAAGACCGAGCCCGGCCTGGTCGATGGACGCAATCTGCCGCGTGGCATCGCCGAAGTCCTGCTGCTCGCCGAACCCGATGAACGCATTCACATTGATGAGCTGCAGGTGCGCGAGCAGCGGCGCGAGTTGATCCTTGCTCTTGAGCGCGGCAATGCGATCGAGTTCCGGCTGCAGGCCCTTGAGTCCGTTCTGATTGATAGCCGCCACATCCATGCATGAGGCATAGTAGTCGCCAGTCTTCTGCTCGTTGGGCGTGCGGCTTGCTCCGCCTGTCGACGCCTTCTCCAGGATCGAATGCAGAATGCTCTGGTTCTCGTCATAAAGCATGCTCATCGTGCCGAACCCGGAGCGATCCGCCGGAATGGGATGCTGCTTGCTGAAATTTCCGCAAGCGTACTGGAAGAAGTTGGTGCACGGGTCAGCATTCTTGTCGATGAACGAAGGCTCAAGACCGGCGAGCCGCTCCGGCTTCTCCTGGCTTGTGCTCGACGTCTGCGCATGGCCCAAGGCGGTACACACGGCACAGATTGCGAGTGCCGCTGTGAGACTGAATCTTTTCTTCATGTTTTCTGCTCCGATTTCGCGGGAAGGTGCGATGAGTTGACGTAAGAGTGCCTTATTCCTATCAGTTAAACGCACGCGGACCTGAACCGGTTCCCTCGCCTGCCGGCGCGAGGCCACCGTCAGTGTATATCCCTGCCTTCCTGTCGCGCCTTCCGTGCGGCAACCATCTGTTGAGAGTTCGCAACCTGTCTATAGATGCGCCCAATGCAAGCCATCGAAATTCCGCTTGTGCACCCGATTGCAGCTGCGTTCCCCATCCGACGTATCGGGCCCCTCCACCGCAACTTCCGAACCCAGATTACGTTTCAAGCTTGAAAGGAGAGAGCAAGCCATGACTCCCACCTGGTTTGTCGTACCGGCGGCCGCAGTTGTTCTCGGCATCGCCGTTCTGAGTCCCACACCATCTGCGGCCGCGGCCCCAGAGCCCGCGTTCTCAGGCCAGCAGTATGGCTGGGATGTTCCCCCACAGGAGTTCAACGACGTGCAGCGCCGCGGATTTCACGATGGTATAGAAGGCGCGCACAAAGACTACGGCAACGGCCGCCGTCCGAACGTGAATAACCGCGAAGAGTATCGCGACCCTGACGACATGCCGCGGGACATCCCCCCCGAGATGCGCGAAGCCTACCGGCATGCGTTCCGCCGCGGTTACGCTGTCGCCGCTTCGCATCTGTGGGGCGCGCAGGCACCGCAGGGCTACCCGCCTCCGGGAGCCTATGCACCGCAGCAGAACTGGGACTGGGGCATGCGGGGGCTCCAGAACGATGCAGCCCGCCGCGGTTTCCACGAAGGCACCGAACGTGCGCGCGACGACTTCCAGTACCATCGCCGGCCAGACCCTGATGACAATTCCGAGTACCGCAATCCGCCCGTCCCGCCTGAGTTGGTAGACGAGTTCCGAAGCGGATTTATGCGCGGATACGAGGTTGCCATGTCGCAGCTTTCAGGCGAACAGACATGGCAATTCCAAGGCGATCCAAACAGCTGGCGGGCCCCCGGCCGCTTCTCTGACGTCCAGCGCCGTGGATTCCATGACGGTATGGAAGGCGCACAGAAGGACCGCGGCAACGGTCGTCCACCCGACCCCAACAATCGCGATGAATATCGCCACCCGCATATGCCTCCCGAGTTGGCAGGCGAATATCGCGAGGGCTTCCGTCGTGGCTATGAGATGGCAGCCGCGCGGCTTTGGGGCGGAATGTAGCACTGCGACATAAAGCACAATGCCCAGGGAAGCCGGCCGATTTGGCCATGCATCCCTGGGCATTTTTCTGCTCTTCAGGCTTGCTGCGGTTTCTCCAGCGAAGCCCTTACCTTCTGCATGATCCCCAGATAATAGGCAAGATTGTGAATCGTATTCAGCGTAGCTGACAACGCTTCGCCCGCCTGCATCAGGTGGCGCAGATATGCGCGCGTGTAGCGGCGGCACACCATGCAGTCGCAGTTGGGATCTGGCGGTCCCTGGTCTTCTGCGAATTTCTTGTTCTTGATTGTCAGCCGGCCTTCGCTGGTGAACAGCAACCCGTGCCGCGCGGCACGGGTGGGCAGCACGCAATCCATCATGTCCACGCCCATGCGCGCGTACTGCTCGATCTCGTCGGGGTAGCCCACGCCCATCACGTATCGCGGCTTGTCCTTAGGCAGCATGGGCAGCACTTCCGCGATCATCTCAAGCGTGAGATCGCGCGGTTCGCCTACGCTAAGGCCGCCGATCGCGTATCCGTCGAAGTCCATCTCCATCAACTGCTCGGCGCTTTGTTTGCGCAGGTCGCGATACATGCCACCCTGCACAATGCCAAAGAGCGACTGGCTGCGGCCCGCGAAATCAGCGGCCCACGGAACCTCGTGCTGATGCGCGCGAAAGTGATCAAGTGAACGGCGCGCCCACGCCATCGTCAGCCGCAGGCTCTCTTCGGCGCGCGCTCGATCGGCGGGATACTCCGTGCACTCATCGAAGGCCATGGCAATATCTGCGCCCAGCGCAATCTGCACGTCCATCGAGTGCTCAGGAGTAAAGAAATGCGAACTTCCGTCGAGATGCGAGCGGAACTTCACGCCCTCGTCCGTCACCTTGCGCAATTCGCTGAGAGAAAAAACCTGAAATCCGCCTGAGTCCGTCAGCATGGCGCGCGGCCAACTGATGAACTTGTGCAGGCCGCCCATGCGGCGGATTGCCTCATGCCCCGGGCGCAGATAAAGGTGATAGGTGTTCCCCAGGATGATTTGCGCGCCCAGCGATTCGAGCGTGTCCTGCGGAACAGCCTTTACCGTGCCCGCTGTGCCGACCGGCATGAACACCGGCGTTTCGACTGTCTGGTGGGGAAGATGTAGTTGTGCGCGGCGTCCGCCGGCGTCAATGGTGTGAAGAAGATCGAGAGCAAGTGCCACTTTACGATTCTACCGGGATGAGCCGATGACATCCCGGTTGAGAATCGTAACTCAGTGCCGCTTTAGCGCACGCGATTGTTGTGCTTGTCGCGATAGATATTGCGCGATACATGATTCTGCTGCCGGTTCAGGACGGTCCGGTCGTGCTGCGTCAAATGTCCGCCGTCCGCGCGGCGCATGGCATGCTCTTCGCGATTGATGCCGCGTTCCTGCCGTTCCACGTGAGCCGTTTCGCGAGGCGTCAGTTGACCAGAGCGAACGCCCTGGGCGATGCGATCCTGCTGATTCACTTTTCTCTGGTTGATCTCACGGCTGGATTGGGCATTCATCAGCGCCGGTGTTACAAGCAGGGCCGCCGCCATCGCGATAGTCGTCAGTTTCATCGTGTCTCTCCTCGGGTGGCGGCCTGTGCTATGCAGCCACTCTGTTCGGATCAGACACGGCGCGCGGAAATAGTTGCGGAGAGCAGAAGTTGCGCAGAACGAGGCACGCTACTTCCGCTCGTGCCCCAGCCGAATGTTCACGCCCGCCCGCGCCACACGCGATCGCGCCAGCGTCGTCGTCGGAGTCTTCGCCACTTCGATGTTCCGATCGAACAGGTTCTCGCCCGCGGCGAAAACCTCCAGCCACCTGCCGAACTCGTGCGAGCCGTACGCATCCATGCGGAAGTATCCGTGCAGCATGAACGTGTTCGCGTCGTTGTCATACTGCCGTCCGCTCAAGCGGCTCTGCAGGCTCAATGTTCCGAGCCGCGGCTGAGACGCCCGCAGGTTCACCGTGGCCATATTGTGAGGCACATTGGGAATCCAGTTGCCCACATCCTGCGGCCCCTTCGTCACCGTGGCGTGCGCGTACTGATAGCCACCATCTACCGCGAGCCAGCGCAGCGGAGCCAACTCCGCATCGATCGACACGCCGCGGCTTTCAATCTGGCCGAGATTCTCTCGCTGCAGCAGAATCGGCGAGGAGTTCGGATTCACCGTCACTGCCGAGATGGGCCGGTTGATCTGGGTGTCGAACCAGCTTGTCCGCACCGTACCCCATTCGCGCTGCGTGGCAACGCCAACTTCCCAGCCCGTTGCACGCTCGCTTTGCAGCGATGGATTCGCCTTCGTAAGCTGATTGCCGACCTGCGTTGAGCGATACAGCTCACTCGGGGTAGGCGCGCGGAATGCGCGGAAACCCGATGCCGATACTGCCCAGTGTTCGCCAATTTTGCGCGTCACGCCCAGCCTTGGGTCGAACACCGTCTCGCTGAAGCTCGGCGGCTGCTTCGGAGCCGGCGTCCAGCCGCTGCCGGTCTGCACCAGTTGCTCCACATCGTAGTTCTGGAACCAATCCACCCGCGCCGAGCCCACTACCGTCCATCCGTTGCGCACCCACATCAGTTCCCCGTAGAGAGCGGGGTCCCGCTGGTGCACATCCACCTTTACCACTGAACCCGTGGCCAGAGTCTGCTCCTCATCCCACACACGCACGTCGTGCACATCGCTGCCCGCGAGCAGCAGCAATCCCGCGCCCAGCGGCTGCGTCCAGTGCGCCGATGCGCCAATCTCGTTGTCGGGAATATTCGAGATCTTCGTCGGCTTCTCACCGCAGCGATACGAGCAGTCGGGATTCTCCGCAGTCGGCTCATTGGAGATGGATGAGAACGTCTGGTAGTAGCGCTCCGTAGAGCCGTAGCCGCGCACCACAAGCGTGCCCTGGCGCGGCCCGTTCCAGTCGCCGCCCAGAGCGTAACGCCACAGGCGCGTGTGGTTGATCTGGTAGGGAGTGCCGTTGTGACGATCTTCATCGAAGCCGCCCGCGCGCGCGAACAACCGCAGAGGCCCTTTCGCGTGCTCCACCAGGGCCAGCCCCGTCCGCGCGTGCACATTCGAGTTCACATCAACGGGCCCACGCTGCCACGGAGCCTCCTGGATGTAGCCATCGGTGCCCACCAGCGTACCGGCAAACTCCGCGCCCCAGGGGCCGCGCCGCCCCTGCGCAAGCATGCTCTGCGCGTAAGTATTCTGTCCGCCATAGCTCGACCGCACCTCGAGCGCATTCGTCTTGGGCTCTGCGACATGGAAGCTCACCACGCCGCCGATCGCACTCGATCCATACAAGTCGCTGGCGCCGCCACGCAGCAGTTCCACCTGGCTGAGCGCAAGCTCCGGCTGCTCCTCCCAATGGATCCATCCGCCCACAGGATCATTGAGCGGAACGTCGTCTTCAGTCACCAGCGTGCGGCTGGCAGACGTAGATCCCAGACCGCGCAGGCTGATGCCCTGCGACGACGGATTCGCCACCAGCGAGCTCGACCGCCGGAACAGCTCGACGCCCGGCAACTGGCGCAGCTTGTCGTCCATCGTCACGGTTGCCGTGCTCTGCAACTCCGCTTGCGCAAGCTGCCGCGTAATGGCCGGGCTCTCCAGTTCTCCCATCGGAGCACGGTAGGCCGTCACCGTGACCTGCTCCGTAGCACCGGCAGGATCAAGCTGCACCGTCATCGTGTGCGCTGCGTTCGCCGGCATGTCCTCTGCGATTACTTCGGAGGCAGCGCTAAACCCGGAAGCCTTGACGATGAATCTGCAGGGCGTCTTGCAATCAAAAACCGCGCCCCCTTGCGCATCGCTGGTGCCCAGCCTGCGGCCGGAACCATCCTCAACTTGCGCGCCCGCAACCGCCGCGCCGAAACGATCTTCAATCGTCAGCGTGACGCGCATCTGCGCGCGCGCCGATGTCGCCGCTACCGCCAGCACGCCACTGATCACTATGGAGAGGAAGGACCGCATTGCGCGTCTTATCACTTGTCAAACGCTGCAGTAATTCTTTCACGCTTTTGCCCTGCGTGACGATCACCAGGTCCGGCGCAATCTCCGCGAGCGGCGCCAGCACAAATGCGCGTTCGGCAATACGAGGGTGTGGAAGCTCGAGTCCACTCTCATGCACCACCTCGTCGCCAAGCAGCAGCAGATCCAGGTCGAGCGTGCGCGGCCCGTCCTTGATTCCGGCCGACCGGTCGCGTCCGAATGCGCGCTCAATGCACAGCAGCGACTCAAGCACCTGCCGCGCGCTCAATCCCGTCTCAATCGCCACCACCGCATTCACAAAGCGCGGCTGATCGGCATACCCCACCGGCTCCGTCGAATACAACGACGAAGCGGCGACGATCCGGCCCAGCGACCCAAGCCGCTGCACGGCCGCGACCAGCGTCGCCTCCGCTGGCCCCGCCGTGCTGGGAATATTCCCGCCCATGCCGATGTAAGCGATCTGCATACACCTACAGCCTAGCCTGCCCACCTTCGAGCCCGCTCCTGCCTGTTGAGATGCGTTGTACCCAATTCTGCTAGCATCGGACTTCGGAGACCTTACCTATGGATTCCCTCGCAAACGCCGGCCTCGGCGCCCGGCGCAATGAAGATATCGCCCTCGACCTGTTGAAGTTCGTTGCCAGCGTAACCAACACCGGCCGTCCCACCGCTCCCTCCACCGGCTTCACTGCAAGTGCAGCGCCCAAGCCTGAAGAGCACGTCACCGAATTGCTCGCCCTCTACGGCCGCTGCCTCAAAGCAGTCGAAGGCAAAGGGGCGGAGAAATAGACTCACGCTCTCAGTTGCGTGTCGCGGTCGCGGGCACCGGGGCCTTCGGGCGCAACCATCTTCGTGTCTACCGCGAGCTGCAGCAGGCCGATGCAGGCGTTGAGTTGGCCGCAGCCGTCGAGCCCGACCCAGGCCGCGCCGCTGGGGTCGAAGCGCAGTACAGCATCCCAGTCTTCGCCACCGTCGAAGAGCTCCTCAAGAGCGGTCCGCGGATCGATGCCGCGTCGGTCGCCGTGCCCACCATTCATCACCACGCCGTAGCCGCGCAGTTGCTCGATGCGGGTCTCGATGTGCTGGTTGAAAAACCCATCTGCGCTACCCTCTCCGAGGCCGACGATCTCGTCGCACGCGCCGAAAAGGCTTCACGCATCCTGCAAGTCGGCCATCTCGAGCGCTTCAATCCAGCCGTTATGGCCGTTCAGCCTCGACTGAAGCGCCCCATGTTTTTCGAGGCGCACCGGCTCAGTGTCTTCACTCCCCGCTCCCTGGATGTCGACGTGGTGCTTGACCTGATGATCCACGACCTCGATATCGTCCTCACCTTCGCCAATTCTCCGGTGCGTGAGGTCCGCGCCGTCGGCCTGCCTATCCTCTCACCCAAGGTCGACATCGCGAACGTGCGCGTCGAATTCGAATCAGGATGCGTGGCGAACTTCACGGCTTCGCGCGTATCCACCGAGCGGGTGCGCAAGCTGCGCTTCTTCGAGCCGCGCCAATACGTCTCCATCGACTACGCTCGCCGCGAACTGCTCGTCATCCGTATCGACGACCAGCCCTCCGCCGAGGTTCCACCCCAGCTTGCCGCCGCGGCCGTTGAGTATCTCGCCACCGGCCGTTTCGATACCGCGATGCTCCAGCAGCTCTTCTTCTCCGGCCAGATTCCCGCTCCGCTGCTTGCGCAATTCGGTGAGGCGAAGGGCGATCCGGAGAAGATTCGTGCCTTCGCCAAGTCTCTCGCTGAGCCGCCCGCTGCATCTGGCCCCGCTCCGGGCTTGTCATTCGCGAAGCCGGAAGTCACGCCCGGCGAACCGCTGCGGCTCGAGATTGAGTCATTCCTCGACTCCGTCCGCACCCGCCGTGAACCCCGCGTCACCGCCCGACAAGGCCGCTCCGCCCTTGCTCTCGCCCTCGAGATCCAGAACACCATGGCCGCGCACGCCCATCGCGCCGGACTCGCCGACTTCTACTTCCCCGCATAGCCCTCGCAAACTCACGCGATCCCCAGCGTCCGATTCACAAAGCCGACGATGTACTTCCACGCCAGGTAATACCCAGCCACCGCGGCTAGGAACACCGGCACGATCAGTGCATACGGCACGAAGCACGCATTAAACCAGTTCACTCCGCTGCCGCCCAGTTCCAGGATGCCCAGCGACGTTGCCAGCACCGCGCCCGCCGGCATCAACAGGAGCGGCAGCAGCGCGCCATGCACGCCGAGAGAAAGATGCGTGCGCACATTCGAGCCCAGGTGGAGCATGTTCCACACACCCCACAGAGCGGGTACCACCGCCATTGGAAAAATCAACCCGCGCTCAATCGGGAAAGGCTCCTGCAGCACCAGCCTCACCACGATGAACACGCACAACAGCACGGGCAATATGAGAGTGGGCACAAATACGCCGGCGAGAAATGCACGAAGGTAAGGATGGGTGTTCATGACAATCTTCCTTTCTGCGGAACGCGCCTCTTCACAGGTCAGCGCCCGCCGCTTCACAGGTAATACAGCAGAACCGGAACAGCAGCAGGGAATGCCACGACCACCAGCGCCACCCCGCCCGCCAGCGCCCAATCGAACCACGGAACGGACTTGAGCCGCACAGAGCCGCCCGCCTCCTGCTGCAACCGGGCCTGCATCTGTCGCCACAAATCGTGCTCGGGTCCAGCATCTTCGCCAACCGGAAGTACCGCCGCCCGCAGCAGCGCGACCACGTCTTCTGTTCCCGGTTCCCTGTTCCCTGTTCCCTGCCTTTCGTTCCCTGTTCCCTGCCTTTTCATGGCTTGATCCCCTTCTGCTCCAACTCGCTTCTCAGCTTCCGCATGGCCCTGAACACGCGCAGCTTCACTGCCGCCACCGTTACCCCCAGCGCATCGGCAATCTCCTTGTGCGGCCGCTCTTCAATCACAGAGAGCACGGCCGCCATCCGTAACTTCGGCGGCAATCTCCGCAGTGCCAGTTCCACCTCGCGCCGGATCTCCCCCGTCACCAGCGGATCGGCCTCGCCGGGCCCGGGCACTCCGGCAAAGAACTCATCCGGCATTGCGTGCTCCGGCCGCTGCCTTCTCAACCAGTCCAACGCTGCATGCGTTGCGATCCGCCTTGCCCAGGGCCCGAACCCCCGTTCCGGCTCAAATCGCGCATGGGCCCGATGAATCCGGAAGAATGTCTCGATGGTCAGGTCTTCGGCTACGCCAACATCGCGAACGATCCGCAGTATCCACCCGTACACTTCCCGCTGATAACCGCGGAATAGCGCCTCGAAGGCCTCTTCGCTTCCGGAGCGGAAATCGAGCAGCAGGGCCTCTTCACCCGCGCCCCTGACGATCTCCGCTGCCGCCATCATCGGATCCTGCGCCTCTTCCAACCGCCCTCGTCTTGTCTTACGTGGAACTGCCCGCAAGGTTACACCGTATCTAGAACCGGCGGGACTCAGACCCGAGCGTCCGCCCGCCGCGGAGGCTGCACTTCCATGCTCCACCTGCTGGTTCTCATCGCCCTCTACTTCCTTCCCACTCTCGTCGCCAACGGCCGTCACCTGCCCGAACGCTCCGGGATCTTCTTCCTCAATCTCTTCCTCGGCTGGACCGGCATCGGCTGGATCATCGCGCTCATCTGGGCCCTCACAGCGCCCTCGCCGTATGCCTACTATGTGTACCCCCCGTATCCACCCCGCCGCTGGTAGAGTGCAGATCTACGATAAAACGATTTTTTAGAGGCGCTGCCAGCTTTTCGCTCCTTGACAGAAGCCATCGCGCGCTTTTAGTTTTGCACCCGGAGAGCGGTAGCGGATTTCTCCGTCGCCAACATGCTTAAGACTTAATACCGCCCGCTCCGGGGGAACTATGAGAAAGATTGCAAGCCTTGCCGTCGCGGCGGCCCTGCTGCTCACCGGCGTTTCCAGTCTCGCCGCGCAGGACGCCGATAAGCCCGGATATCTCGACACCACCCTCACGCCCGAGCAGCGCGCCGCCGACCTGGTCAAGCGCATGACCCTCGAAGAGAAAGCCACGCAGCTCGTCAATCAGGCCCGCGCCATTCCGCGCCTGAAAGTCCCCGCCTACGACTGGTGGAGCGAGTCCCTCCACGGCGTCGCCGTCAAAGACGTCACCGAGTTCCCCGAGCCCGTCGGCCTGGCCTCCACCTTCGACACTGACGCCATCCACCACATGGGCGAGATCATCAGCACTGAAGCCCGCATCAAGCACGTGCAGGCCCTTAAGAAGAACGGCGGTTCCAGCAACATCTTCGAGGGCCTCGACTTCTGGGCGCCCAACATCAACATCTTCCGCGATCCCCGCTGGGGCCGCGGCCAGGAAACCTACGGCGAAGACCCCTTCCTCACCGGCCGCATGGGCGTAGCCTTCGTCACCGGTATGCAAGGCGACGATCCGAAGTACTATCGCGTCATCGCCACCCCCAAGCACTACGCCGTGCACTCCGGCCCTGAGCCCACCCGCCACTTTGCTGACGTCGACGTCAGCAAGCACGACCAGATGGACACTTACCTGCCCGCCTTCCGCGCCGCCATCACCGAGGGCAAGGCCGGCTCCATCATGTGCTCTTACAACTCCATCAACGGCCAGCCGGGCTGCGCCAGCCAGTTCCAGCTCGTCGACCAGCTCCGCAACAAGTGGGGATTCCAGGGCTACGTCGTCTCCGACTGCGGCGCCGTCATCGACATCTTCAACGGCCACCACTACCGCCCCACCCAGGCGCAGGCCTCCGCTATCTCCCTCATCCGCGGCATGGACAACGAATGCGCCGACTTCGGCAAGGTCAGCGACAACCACGATTACAAGCCCTACATCGATGCCGTGCAGCAGGGCTACCTGCCTGAGTCGGACGTCGATACGGCTCTCATCCGCCTCTTCACCGCCCGCATGAAGCTCGGCATGTTCGATCCGCCGGAGACGGTGCCCTACACCAAGATCGACGAGAAGCTGCTCGAAAGCACCGAACACCGCAACTACGCCCGCAAGGTCGCGGAAGAATCCATGGTGCTGCTCAAGAACGACGGAGTGCTTCCGCTCAAGCCCGAGGTGAAGAACATCGCCGTAGTCGGCCCACTCGCCGACCAGACCAAGGTCCTGCTCGGCAACTACAACGGCACGCCCAGCCACATCGTGAGCCTGCTTGATGGCCTCAAGGCCGAATTCCCCAACGCCAAAATCACCTACGCTCCCGGCACGCAGTTCCTTCGCCCTGAAGACACGCTGATGCCCGCAAATCTGCTCACCACGCCCGACGGCAAGCCCGGCCTCAAAGCCGAGTACGGCGAGGGCATGGGCTTCGAGACCAAGCCCAAGCCCATCACCGACCGTGTGGAATCAAACGTCAACCTCACGGAGAGCAGCATCCCGGCCGAGGCCAAGAGCAAGGATTCATTCTCCGTGCAGTGGACCGGTTTCATCACGGCTACGGAAACCGGCGACTACGTCATCGGCATCAACGCCGACGGCTTCGCGGCCGTGCGCGTCAATGACAAGCCGGTCGCGCAGGGCTGGGGCGCCGGCCTCCACACCGGGCGCATTCACCTCATCAAGGGTGAGAAGGCGGCCCTGAGCGTCACCTATGGCCACCAGAAAGAGGGCAAGTTCCTCGCCCGCCTCATCTGGAACAAGTACGACCCCACCCCCTCCCCCGCCGCAGTCGAGGCTGCCCGCAAGGCTGACGTGGTAATCGCCGCCGTCGGCATCACAAGCGATCTCGAAGGCGAAGAGATGCCCGTCAGCGAGCCCGGCTTCCTCGGCGGCGACCGCACGAGCATCGACATGCCTCAGCCCGAAGAAGACCTCGTCCAGGCCGTCGCCAAAGCCGGCAAGCCGCTCGTCGTTGTCCTCATGAACGGCAGCGCCCTCGCCGTCAATTGGGAGAAGGAGCACGCCAACGCCATCCTCGAAGCATGGTACTCCGGGGAAGAGGGCGGCTCGGCTATCGCTGCCACGCTGAGCGGTAAGAACAACCCGGCCGGACGCCTGCCCGTCACCTTCTACACCGGCGTGGACCAGTTGCCGCACTTCGAAGACTATTCGATGTCCAACCGCACCTACCGCTACTTCCACGGCAAGCCGCTTTATCCGTTCGGCTACGGCCTGAGCTACACCACCTTCGCCTACAAGGACCTCACCATCCCCGCCGATCTCAAGGCCGGCGAGCCGCTTTCGGCTGACGTCACCGTCACCAACACCGGCAAACTGGCCGGCGATGAAGTGGCCCAGCTCTACCTCACCTTCCCGAGCGTGCCCGGAGCACCCATCCGCGCCCTGCGCGCCTTCAAGCGCGTCCACCTCGAAGCCGGCGAATCGCAGAAGGTGCACTTCGATCTGAAGCCTCGCGACCTCGGCATGGTATCCGAAGCCGGCGACCCCCTGGTCAGCGCCGGCGAGTACACCGTAACCATCGGCGGCGGCCAGCCCGGCACCGACGCCCCCAACGCCACAGCCAAGCTCAAAATCAACGGCAGCCTCAGCCTGCCGGAGTAATCCACCCCACACCAACAGTGAAGGCGCTCCCGCCCGGGGGCGCCTTTCCTTTTCGCACAGAGCGGAGTCCAAGCTTCGAGAAACCGAGTCCGCGTTCTCTCGTCCTCGTCACCTTAGCAGTTGATCCACACGCGAGCAGGTTTCGGTTGACAACCGCAAATCCATGCTGGATGTTCGCATTTGAACCATCCCCGGGAGGGCCCCATGCTCCGACTGTCTCAGTCAACAGGCACACGCATTCCCCTCATTCTCACAATTGTTTCGTTATGCGCGAGTTTTGCGATAGCACACGCAGAAACTCCGGCTATTCCCGACACGCCCGCCGGTCACACCCTGCAGGCGTTTCTTGACGCATTCAACACAGGCGAGCACGATCGCATCGCCGCCTACGTTAAGCAATACGATCCTAAGAACAATGCCGACGGACTGACTTCATTCAGCAGCCAGACTGGAGGCTTCAATTTCATCTCGGTCGTCGAAAGCACGCCCGGCCGCCTTACTTTCCGCGTACACGGGCGCGGAGACAACATCGATGCCTACGGAGCTCTGCAACTCGCGAGTGTCACGCCGCCGCAGGTTAAGGTGTTAAGCATCCGCGCCATCCCGCCCGGCGCGACCATCGACGACATCCAGCTCGACGAAGCGCTCCGGCAAAAGACGATCGACGCCATCAGCAAACAGCTTACCGATCATTACGTATACGCTGACGTTGCCGCGAAGATGGTTCAGGCCATTCACGACCATCAGCAGCATGGTGATTACAAGTCCATCACCAACGGCAATGACTTCGCCGACGCGCTCAGCCGCGACCTGAAAGCGGTCAGCAACGATAAGCATCTGTTTGTTGGATACGATCCCTTCCGGATGCCCGAGCAGAGCGGCCCGGCGGCAGCTTCACACGAACCAGACCCTGCGGAGAAAGCGCGTTTCCGCACCATGCTCGAGCATCAGAACTGCACATTTTCCAAGGTCGAAATCCTGAACCACAACGTCGGCTACATCAAGTTCGACGCCTTTCCACCACCGGAATTCTGCGGACCCACTGTCGTCGCCGCCATGGGCTTTGTTGCGAACGCAGATGCACTGATCTTCGACCTGCGCGAGAATCATGGAGGCGATCCCAGCATGGTTGAATTCATGGTGTCGTTTCTTTTCGGCGAACCTACCCACATCAACGATCTCGCCGCCCGCGACACCAATGAGACGCACCAGTACTGGACGCTTCCCTGGGTTCCCGGCCAGCGCTTTCTCGACAAGCCGGTCTATGTCCTCACCTCGCACGGAACTTTCTCTGGAGGCGAGGAGTTTACCTTCGACCTGAAAACGCAGAAGCGGGCCACCATCATCGGAGAAGCTACCGGAGGAGGCGCTCATCCGGTGAAAGGCCTGCCTGCTGGAGACCACTTCACCATTGGCGTTCCTTTCGCACGGCCTATTAACCCTGTTACGAAGGGCGATTGGGAAGGGACTGGAATTGAGCCCGACGTGAAAGTAAGCGCGGCCGAAGCCCTGACCACTGCGGAGAAAATGGCTGCCGAGAAACTGGCAAATCCCACCAAGAGCAAATAACGCTCTCGAGCTGTGACCACGTCCGCGCCCCGCCCCGGTCGGTCGAATGCTGCGGGCGACGTGAGAGGAACTCGCCATGCACAACGTAACAACGCAAGATTCTCCGGAATCCAAAAAAGCGGTCTTCCGAAAACTAGTGGATATGTATGCCGCCGGAGACGTTTCGGCGCTGGATCAAGTCGTTGCGCCCAATTATGTCGGGCACCCGTCAGCGGGTGACCGCGATCTGGAGGGGCTCCGTCAAAGCATCCTCTACTTCCACAACCTCTTTATCTATACCCAGGACTCCTTTCACATTGAGGATCAGCTGGTCGACGGCGAGAAGGTTGTCACCCGTATGACCGCCCATGTCCAGATACGAGAGACCGGCGAACCCGTCACGCTGCTGGGTATCAACATCGCTCGCATTGTGGACGGCAAACTGGTGGAAGAATGGAACACCTGGGAACAAACGAAAGCAACCGAAAGACTGAAACCCTCCACACTGAGTGCCTGACGCGACTCTGCAGCACCCTGGTCCTTATTCCGTAAAGAAATCGGCAGTCCTGATTCTGCAATTCGCATCATGCGCAGGATACGCACGTTCGTAGCTCGGTAGCACCAATCAGCAGACAGTCCGGCCCCGGAGTCCGCCGCAGACCGCTACCCCCATACCCTGTCATCCGGACCATCGCACTCGCGTGTGGCAAGTCGCGTCGGGAATGAACTTGGATCTGCGGCATGGCAATCCCGCGTCGAGCGCCGGGCACAGTCCCGGAGCGACTGTCTGATTTGTCAAGGGTTCATGGAGGGGTTGCTGGAAAAGACGGCGCGCTGCGCCTCGGAAAACGCAGAGAGCGCGTTTCCCGCTTTCCCACAACCGAGCGGCTACGGCGAGTGGGAGATTAGCATGTTCAGGCGCAAGCCCGGGAGGAAGTGGTCTGAAGCGCCAGCCGACAGCGCACCTCGCGGGCCTTGGCGTTGAGCCGCACCAGCAGCTTGTGGGCGAGCGCAATGCGGACGACCTTGGGCGGCTTGCCGGCCGCGCGGAGGCGCTGCTGAAAGGCGGTGAAGTCCGGCTCGAAGCGGCCCGCCACACCAGCCACGAGGTAGAGGATGTCGCGCACCGCGGCGCGTCCTCCCCGCACCGCGCGTTTGCCCTGCTGCTTTCCCGAGTCGTTGGCCAAAGGAGCCAGCCCGGCCAGTTTGGAGACGGTCTTGTTGGACAGCAGGCCGATCTCCGGCATCTCCGCCATCAACCGCGCCACGGTGCGGTCGGCCACGCCTTTGATGGTGCGAAATGCCTGGTTGAGTTCCCGCCACAGCGGGTCCTGCTCGATCAGCCTGGCGATGCGCTGCTCCAGATCGCGGATCTGGCGGGCAACGAAGGCCAGCAACTTGGCGAAGGAAACCTGCACGGCGCGATCGGTAACCAACCGCTGCTGGTTGCGTTGCGCCGTACGCACATCGGTCAGCTGGCGAAGACGCGTGACCAGCGCCCGCAACTGCTGCTGGCCGGGCGGCGTCAGGCAGGCTGGCTGCGGCTTCTTCACTTCGGCGTACCAGGCGATCATGGCGGCGTCGATGCGATCGGTCTTCTCCAGTGAGCCCATGCTCTGAGCGAACTGGCGCACCGCGCGCGGGTTCACGATGGCCACCGCAAGGCCTTGTTCCGATAGCTGCGCAAACGCCAGTTGTTCGTACCCGCCGGTGGCTTCCATGGCCACCATTTCAACCTGATGTGCCTGGCAAAAGGCGCCCAGCGCCATAATCCCTTCGGGGGTGTTGGGGAAAGACCCTGCCGCACCCTGCTGGCCAATGCGAACTTCCAGGGACTCGGAAGCAACATCTACGCCACAAACCATCTGTGTCACGATAACCTGCCTTGTATGTTCGAATGAGATCGTGCGACTGTTCGGTCGTACGTGACTTGGGCAGCGGTCCCTATGCTCCGGGACGGTGAGCGATCACCTGGGGACGTACGGGAGCCGCCCGCCCGCGGGGGAGCCGATGCCTCGGCTCCCCCACTGCAACAGTCTCACCGAAACTGCCGCTCATTCAGAGATACAAGGGGCGGCGCGAACCCAGCCCACTTGGGCTGGAGCTGCCGCAATGATCGAGAGAGTCGCCGGATCGAATTCTGCGATTTCGAATTGGAACCTTGCTACTCGTTTCGAATCGTCGCCATCGGGTTGATTCGAGCTGCACGGTAGGCAGGCAAAAGTGCCGCTCCCATAGAAAGAAGAAGAGTGATCGTGAATGAGGCTGCAAAACTCGTGGCGTCGAATGCATTCAGTTGGTAGAGTTGTGATCGCAACAGGTGCGCAACGACCAGCGAAAGCGGCAGTCCGATCCCCAAACCGACAACTGCGATCCGCATACTTTCTCCGAAAATCATTTGAAGCACGTCCTGTCGCATCGCCCCCAATGCCATGCGTACCCCAATCTCGTTCCGCCGACGCTGGAGCCTATAAGTGAGCGTGCCGTAGAGGCCGGTAGCGACGAGCACGACAGCGAGCACGCCGAAGGCCATGGCGAGGCGGGCGAAGAGCATCGGGGTGGTATAGGACTGCTCGAATTGCGCGGCCTGAGTCATGGGTCTTTCGGGGGCCAGGTTGGGATCGATCTCGTGGAGTACGCTACGAATGCCGGGCAGCAGCGAGAGCGGCGGCAAGGATGTGCGGACCTCAAGCGTGATCTGGCCTTCCATGCCGGACTTGGCAACGGAGTGATAGACCGTTGGGCGATCGGACTCAGCGGCGAACTTGTATTTACTGTCGCGCACCACGCCTACGATCTCCGCATTGTCGACGATGTGGCCTAAGGCGCCGTTAGGCAGATATCGCGCGGCAAAGGTCTGGTTGACAATGGCCGTCTGCTTGCTGGAGGGCGTGTCGGTCGAGTTGAATTCGCGGCCCTGGAGGACAGGAACTCCGAGCGTGCGGAAGAAATCCACGCCGATGAAGTTGGATGAGATTTCCGCGTGCCTGCCGGCCTTGTCCAGTGCAGTCGTTCCGTCCAGATTGACGCCGCCGCTTTTCAGCCATCCTGAGCCGGGACGCCACACCACCGGCGAGATGGATTCAATTCCGGGTAGAGTGCGCAGGCGAGCGATGAGGCTGTTGTAATACGACCAGCTCTGGGCGCGACCGATGAGGCCTTGCGGTTCCAGGTCAAAAACAAGAAGCTGGTCGGCCTGCATACCGAGATCGAGGTGCTCGTAGTTCAAGAGCGTTCTGACCGTGAGCCCGGCGGCGACGAGCAGGGTAAAGCACATCGCGATCTGAAGGGCGATGACAAGATTGCCCATCCTGCGGTGGCTGCGGCTGGTGCCCGCCATTTGGCTGCTGCTTCTGAGGGCTTGGTCGGGACCGACGTGGAGGATTTGCGAGAACGGCGTGAATGAGAATGCGATGGTGACGAGCGAGCCGATGGCAAGGGTAAACCAGAGGACGTGGTGATCCGGAGAGAGGTCTGCTTCGATCCGTGCCCAGTGAGCGAGCATGCGCGTCGCTGCGATGGCGAGCAGCCAGCCTAGGCAGGTGCCGGCGAGGACGATGGCGAGGCTGTCGAGCACGAGTTGCCGCAGGATGCGCATTGCACTAGCGCCTGTGGCCATGCGGATGGCGAACTCGCGCTGGCGCGCTGCTGAACGCGCGAGGATGAGCAGGGCCACGTTGGTGCATGCGATGAGGAGCACTAGGCCGACCAGCGCCATCATGAGCTCGACGGGCTCACGGTAGGAACGGGCGTAGTCGGCGAGACCGCGGATGGGGGTAAAGCCGAGCGATGCCGGCCATTGTTTGAAGTCGAGCCTGCCCTGAGGCGCGGTTGCCGCATGCCAGAAAATACCTTGCACGGCCTGCGAGGCTTGTTCTGGCGAGACGCCGGGTGCGAGCCGGGCGACCAGTGGCACGGCCCACCATTTGGGGAAGCTATAGAGCATGCCCTCATCGGCGGCATATCCCCAAGCATTAAGCTCGGCACGGTTCTGGAGCGGGATCCAGAAATCATCAGGGGCGCCAGGATCGACGCCGACGAAGTCGGGCGCGGTGACGCCAACGATGGTGAGTGGAACACCGCGAACGTAAAGGGTCTGGCCGATGGCGGCGGGATCGCGCGAGTAGGCCTTGGTCCAGAAGCCATAACTGATGACGGCCTTGGCGGTATGGTCCTGTTCGTCTGCGTTGGTGAGACCGACTCCTGCGGCCATGGGGACGCCGAGGCCGGCGAAGAAATTGCCGCTGACCTCTTCGCCGGGCGCAGTGGCGGGCGTGTTGCCGTAGCGGATGGGGACTTGGCCAAGAGAGAGCGGGATGTGGGCGATGAGATCGGTGAAGACGCGCGACTGGCCCCGCAGTGCCTGAAACACCGGAAGCGAGAAAGACGTGGGCCCATTGCCGGTACCAGCAGTGTTAGGCGGCTGCGTGCCGCCACGAAGGACGCGCATCGTGTAGAGCTGCTGCGCATCCCGGACGGGGAGCATTTTGAGCAGCAGCGCATTGAGCACGCTGAAGACTGCGGTGTTGGCGCCAATGCCCAGAGCGAGTGTGAGCACAGCCGTAAGAGCGAATCCGGGAGACTTGGCGAGTTGGCGGAGCGTGTAGCGAAGATCCTGAAAGAGGATGGACATGCAAAGCCTCCAACCACAGGAGCTGACCTTGCCTTCCATCGAAGGCTATCAGAAGGCGGGTTGCTGATGGATCGGCAGTTCCCCCCATGGTTCACAGCAAATCGCCAACGCACTCATGCATGGGTCCGATCGAGTCGCCTGACACGGAAGTCCGACCCTGAAAACTCCGCGCACCCTCTCACCACCCGTGATCGCCATCACATACACGGGCGCCTCAATTCCCTATCGTGAGAGCGACGGGATTTGTGTCTTCAGGCTCCCGGACTCGGAAAGAACATGGGCATAGCAACCAGGAAACCCTCCGCAAACCCCGGCCCGCGCCCGCCGACGAAGGCCCGGAATGGGAGTAACTGATAAGGCACTGGGTTTACTAGAAAATTAGCTACCCGTCCCCCTGTTTTTGCTTCTCCATATATTCGCCAAAAATCGACCTAACCGTCACAATCGAAATCAAATAGACGTCTATGTATTTTCATAGCCGTAAAATTACTCGTTCCAACAAATAATGCGCGCTTGTACTGATCAGTAAACACCCTGCTGCCGCATAGAATTCTCCCGCCCTCACCGTCAGCTGCCCGTCTGACCCCTGGTTACTTCTTGCGTTCAAACAGGTTTGGAATGACAGGCTCGATGGTGATTCGAAACAGGTTGTCCTGATAGGGCGCCTTGTCGGGATGTACGACAGTCTTCTGGAACTCAAATCCCATCTGGACCGGCAGTTTGCCCAGAAACGCGGTGTGGCCAATCCCGACGCCCACCGGGAACGTCACGTTGTTGGTGTTCCAATCCACTCCGATGATCGGCGCACCGGTAGAAACCTGCCACCCCGGCGCGAACTGGTATGCAGCGAAATACTGAATCCAGGCAAAGTTCTTGTCTGTACGGGCCGCGTCTCCGGCATAAGACCACCACTGCTGCAGGAAGACTCCACCTACCCATTTGCTGTCAAGATATGCTGCGACCCCCGAGGGCCCCGCCAGCCATTTTCCGAACCCAAACGTCTTTTGGCTCGCAGTCGGGAATGAGAATGTCGGGCCGAGCCCCCAAAGAAGCTGCCCTTTCCCAACTGACGGCGGCTTGTTGGGGCTGAGCAGGGACACGATCCCCACATCGCCGAGGCCAGAGTCGTCGATAAGGTCGAGTGGAATGGAAACGGGCTTGTCGCTGAGCGTTGGAGACTGGAAAAAGAACGGCATGTAGGGCCGGTTGATCAGGTTCCAGGTCTTGCCCAGGTGAACTGACATGACCGGTTGAAGGTTCCAGTTATAGACATGGATGTTGCCGGGCAGGTTCTTGACGTCGGATATATTGATTTCGTTCGCGATCAGCCAGAGGTCGGCAACCGGATTGCTCAGCTGCTGGGTAAGCTCTTCCTTCGACTGGAGCGCATTCGACTGATCACCGCCACTACTATCCGGTGATCGACTCTGTGCATACATCACGCAGCTGACCGAAACCAAAGCAAACAAGACAAACGCAGGACGGCACACAACGGCGCCTCCTCCACGCTACGCATAGTGTGGACTTGTCCGGCCAGAATTGAAACTGGCGAAAGTATCAGATTCGGATGAGAACTACAGGTCGATTTCGTTGCTGATTACTGCACAAAATCCTCCGGCTTCGCGGTGATCGAATCGGGCGGGAACGTCTTCGGATCCGACCCCAGCTTCAAGTTGGGCGTATTGCCCATCGTCACCTCCAGCGTCCCGCCATCAGCAATATCAGCATGCCGGAACCAGACCTGATTCAGCTCGCGCCCGTTCAGCCGGATTTCCTGGACGTACTTGTTGTCGCGCGAGGCGTTCCGAGCCACAATCACGAAGTCCTTGCCGTTCTTGAGGTGGATGGTCGCCTTCTGGAACACCGGACTCCCCACGTCATACGTCGGAATCCCCGGCGTCACGGGATAGAACCCCAGCATCGAGAACACCACGAAAGCGCTCATCCCGCCGCCGTCTTCGTCTCCCGGAATGCCCTGCAGCGTATCGGTGAAGAACGACTCCAGCAGCATACGCACGCGCTTCTGCGTCTTCCATGGCGCGCCCAGCCGGTTGTAGATATACGGGATTGCCAGGCTCGGCTCGTTCCCCATCGAGAACTGCCCCACCATCGACGTTGAGTCCGGAAACTTCGCCTGGAACTCGTACTTCGACCGCCCCAGCGGCTCCCGGAAGAGCTGATCCAGATTGGCCTCCGCCTTTGCTGTGCCGCCCATCAGATCGATCAGTCCGCTGAAATCCTGCGCCACATCCCACGTGTACGTGTAGCCATTGTTCTCGTCGTAGTAATCACGACCGCCCATGCCGCCGCTGAACTTCGGATCAAGCGGCTCGATCCATTGGCCGCCGGCATCCTTCGGCCACATCATCCCTTTGTCCACGCGGAACAAGTTCCTGTAATTGGCCGCGCGCCCGAGAAAGAGCTTCTCATCGTCCGGCTTCTTCAACTCGCGCGCAAGCTGCGCGATCTCCCAATCGTCCAGGCTGTTCTCCAGCGTCACCGGAACGGGCTGCCGCTTTTCAAACGGATGCACATGCGGATCGGTCTCCTTCTCACCCGGCCGCAGCGCCGGCATGTATCCGTGCGCGTTGTAGAAGTCGTCCAGCGGGCCCTTCGGACCCAGCCGCCATGGCTGCAGCGTATCTTCCAGAGACCGCTTGCGAACGCCCTCGTACGCCGTTGCAAGATCGAAGTTGCGCACGCCCTTGAACCACGCATCCGCAAACCACGGCGCGGCGTGGTTGCCGTTCATGCACGCGTTGTTCCCCTGTGCCAGAGCGAACGTGGGCATAATGCCCGACTGCTGATACATCCGCACATACGACTGAATCTTGTCTGCCTGCACATCGGGATTGAGCAGCGTCTGCAACGGTTCCAGTGCCCGAAACGTGTCCCAAAGCCAGTTGTCCACGTAGAACGGCCGCGGATCCTGATGCACTTTATGGTCGAAGGCGCTGTAGTACTGGCTGTCCTCGCTGATGTTGATCATGCGCTCGAACGACCGATAGAGCGCCGTGTAGAACACCTTCTTCTGCGCCTCGGTGCCACCTTCGACAGTGATGCGCCCCAGCGTTTGATTCCAGCGTGTCTTCGCGGCGTCCTTCACGCGCTCGAAGCCCCACTCAGGAATTTCGCGGCGCAGGTTCTTCTGCGCCTGTTCAGCGTTGATGAACGAGATGCCGTACCGGAACTCCAGCGTTTGCCCCTGGGCCGTCACAATCATCCGGCTTTTGCCATCAGCGCTCTCAGCCTTCATGCTGACAGGCGCACTGAACTCGCCATAGAAGTACGCGTGCAACCCATCCACGCTCTCTTCGCCGCTCACCGCGCCGCGTTGCTCCGCATGCAGACTCCCGGGTTGGCGATTAGCAAGCACAACTGAACCACTGCCTTTCGGGAAGCTGAAGCGCCAATACCCACAGCGCTCTGTAGGCGTGAACACGGCGCGAATCTGCGAGTCATCAAAGCGCGTCGAGTAGTAGTACGGCGTCGTCTGTTCCTGGTCGTAGGCGGCCGGCTTTCCGTCTCCCGGCATGATGCTGAACAGCTCCGGCTGCCGATGGCTGCTGATCGTTAGAGGAAACGATTCGATGCGATCATCCATCGCATCGGCCCGGATGGGATAGACCCGCACCATGCTGTTGGGCAGATACACAGACGGCCGCGTCGGCACCAGCAGGATGCCCACGTTGCCTATCGTGGGATCTACATACTCAACCTGCGCCGCGGCGTGCCGCACAACAAGCAGACCGAGAAAGAAGAAGATCGCTGCGGCAATCGCGGAAAGGGATGTGGTCTTTGCTGCGCTATCTAGAGACTCCAAGGTGGGCACCGGTCCTATGCAAAGTTCTTGACCGAATGATACCCACCTCGACCTACAGCTTGTTACCGTCGCGCCGAAGCAGCAGCCGGCGCATCTTTCTCAGAGATTGCCTTCATCTTCAGGTAAACCGCATTCGTCCAGCCAAAGCCGATCTGGTTCTGCTTGTAGCCAGTGGCAACCTGCACATCGGCGTTCGCCTGCACAACGTTGTACTTTTCGCGTATGGTTCCCTCCTGCGCGAAGCCGCGATCCACAGTCTGATCCCATTTCTGCGCCAGCCGCGCGGCGTCGCCGTGGAATCCGCTCGATTCGAGCCCTGCCACGCCGATCCAGTTTGTTGGAGCCCACCCGAACGGCTCGTCCCACTGAAGGCCGGTGTTGGTGTTGCTCATTGACAAGCCGCCCTCCCGTTCGAAGAGTCCCAGCTTCGCCACCACCTGCCGCCCCTCTTCACGCGTCGCCACTCCTGCCCACAACGGATAAAGCGAAGTGATGTACGCGTACTCATCGGGTCGCGAATGCGTGAAGTCCCAATCGGCAAACACGCCTTCCCGCGACCACCACAGGTAGCGATGGATCGCCGCGTTGCGCTTCTGTGCGAGACGGCTCCACTTCTGCGCATCCGTCGCCTTGCCCAGCACGTGCGCCAGGTGCTCCATATCGCGCTCATAGCGATACAGCAGGCTGTTCAAGCACACCGGCGCAAAGTGGTGCGTCTCTCCGCTGAACGGACCGAAGCGGTTGCTCGGGTCGAATCCCGACTCCCGCATCGCCCGATCGCCCACATAAAAATCCTTCGTAAGCCTATAGCCGCCGGCCCAAGCCCGCATGCAGACTACGCTCACTGTCACGTCGCAGCTTGTCTGCTTCAGGCGTTCGGTCTCGGCCGCATCGGGATGCTCGCTGCCCTTGATCAGGTATCCATCGCCGCCTTGATGCGGATGCGCGACAATCCATCGGATCACATCCGGGTAATACGCACTGTCGTCGGCCATCTCCGGTACCGGGCCTTTGCCGTAATCGAAGTAGCGAGCCAGCCCCGTTGTTCCCGCCAGGTGCTCGGGCCGCGTCCACGTCGAATAGTCTTTAGCCGCCAGTACGTACGCACGCTCCAGCCATACTCGCGCCTCTGTCCTGCCTGCCGCCGTTTGCGCGAAGCTTGCCGGATTCTCATACACCGCGCGGATCATCGATGTGAGAAACGGCGGTTGCGAGCGCGTCAGATAGTAGGTGCGGTTCGCGTTCAGAACCCCGCCGTAGTTCTCAATCTCGAACAAGAAGTTATCGACCATGCCTTTAGCCAACGCCTCGCGACGATCGGCTTCGAGCCCCAGCAGAATGAAAAAACTGTCCCAGCCGTACATCTCGTTGAAGCGCCCGCCAGGCACAACGTAGGGCTGCGGCAGGTAAAGCAGGCCCTCGTCCGGCAGCACCTTGGGGTCAAGATCTCCCAGCCTCTCGATCGCCTTAGGCAGCGAGACAATCCGCACGTGGCACTTGTCGGTGAGTTCCTTCACCGCCGCTGGCGTCTTCATTCCGGCAGGCAGGTAAAGAATGGGATTGGTTGTGACTTTGATATCGACCAACGAGTGGCAGTCGGTCATCGAGCGTGTCAGCGTATCCCACGCGCCATGGATGTAGTGCAGAGTAGCCTCGGCATTCGGCCCCTGTCCTGCTTCCTGCGCGCTTGAGATGTGGATTGCGGCTAAAGCAAAAACAAACAAACGAAACAATCTCATGTGTTACTCCGCCGGGTCTCCGGTCGTTGCAACGGAGTGTACCGTACACGGACCCACGTATGCTCAACATTTCTTTCATGCTCATATGCGGGAACATTCCTGCTGCCCACGGTGTCTACACAAGCACAGTGGTACCGAACGGGATGTGCGGAGTTCGCCGACGAGGCAGTTGAACCCGCTTGCCGCGCTTCATCGCGCAGCGAGCGGCACGGCCCCTCGCGCGCAAACTGCCTCCCGCGGCGCGGCTGAGTCGTTCGTGAGGAGGAAGTCCATGTTTGAAGACTCCACATTCGAATCGGCACACAGGATTCGCACGCGCAGCCGCGGCTGGGGTCTGGCCGCGTTCGTCTTCAACTCCGCGATTCTCGCGGCGCTCATCGCCATCCCACTCATCTACCCCGAGGCACTGCCAGCTCACTGGATGAGCACGCTGATCACCGCTCCCCCGCCACCGCCCGCTCAGACTAGGCCCGTCCCACAGCAAGCAAGAGCTGAATTTCACGGACGTCCAGAGTTCAATGGGATTAATCTCACCATTCCTCAAAGGATTCCCACGAGCATCAGGAATTTCGACGGTCCCGAAAGAGAACCCGCTGGCGGTCCCATTTCGCTAGGACCCTCTGTCGGAATCCCTGGATGCGATCCGTTCCCGTGCGGCACCTACAAGCCGCCCACCGTTGTCCACGAAGAACCAAAAGGCCCTATCGTGATCTCGAAAGGCGTCGCCGAAGGCATGGTGCTCCAGCGCATCATTCCTCGCTATCCGCCTATCGCGGTCGCCACAAGGACACAGGGCACGGTCATCCTGCAGGCAGTCATCACAAAGAATGGAACGATTGATCAGCTTCAAATCGTGAGCGGGTCGCCCATGCTCCAACAGGCCGCGCTAGACGCAGTAAGTCACTGGCGCTATCGTCCATATCTGCTCAATGGCCAGCCCGTTGACGTAGAGACCACCATCAACGTCGTCTTCACCCTCAACCAGTAATCGGCGTCGGCGCTTGCGGCAGAGCGAGACCACGAGCGCCGCCTTCGCCGATCCGCGCTCTATCCCGCGGATCGGCGAAGCTTCAGCAAGATTCATCAATCCAGATGCGTCAATTCGCGGAACTGATTAAAGCGGACATCGATCTCTTCGCGCGTGAGCTTCTCGAGACGCGATGTGCCGAACTCCTCCACCGCAAACGAACCCATGACACTGCCGTAGAACATGGCGCGGCGGAACGCCCCGGGTGTGAGCTCTTTCTGCGAAGCAAGATAACCGAAGAATCCGCCGGCGAAGCTGTCGCCTGCACCGGTGGGATCAACCACTTCCTCCAGCGGAAGCGCCGGAGCGCGAAAGGTCTTCGCGGCAACTCCGTCATGGCCGAAGAAGGCGGTGGCGCCGTATTCGCCGTGCTTGACCACCAGCATGCGCGGGCCCAGATTCAGTACGGCACGCGCGGCCTGAACCAGGTTCGAATTACCAGCCAGCATCTTGGTCTCAGTGTCATTGATGAGCAGGATGTCGAGGCCGCGCAGGACTTCGAGCAGGGCCGGTTTGTGGTCCTTGATCCAATAATTCATGGTGTCGCCGGCGACGAGCTTCACGTCAGGCATTGCCTCGCGCACGCGCCGCTGCAAGACGGGATCAATGTTGGCCAGGAACAGGAACTCGGAATCGCGGTAGGCATCCGGAATCTTCGGTTGGAACGAGCCAAAGACGTTGAGTTCGGTGTTGTGGGTCTTGGCCTCATTGAGGTTCTCCAGATAAGAGCCCTCCCAGAAGAAGCTCTTGCCGGAGGCATGCTCAATACCGCGGGTGTCGATGCCGCGAGCATTGAACGCGGCCTGCTGCTCCTGTCCGAAATCCTCACCGACAACGGCAATGACGCGGACATCCGTGAAGAAGCTCGCAGATAGCGAGAAATAGGTTGCGGCGCCGCCCAGGCATCGCTCGCGGCGACCTGCCGGAGTCTCAATGGAATCGAACGCAACACTGCCGACAACGGTGATGGCCATACGTCTCCTGTTATTCAGAGTCCAAACACGAATTTTATCTTGCGAGATCGATGATCAGCCCGCTGTTGCCAGCTACTTTGCGGGATCGTAGTTGAGGTAAGGGCCCAACCAGCGCTCAACTTCTGCTACGCTCATGCCCTTGCGCACGTGGTAATCCTCAACCTGATCGCGATCGATCTTGCCGAGCGTGAAATAGCGCGACTCCGGGTGCGCGAAGTAGAGGCCGCTTACGCTCGAGCCTGGCCACATGGCGAACGATTCGGTGATCTCGATGCCGGTGTTTGCCTTCACGTCGAGCAACTGCCAGAGAGTTCCCTTCTCGGTGTGATCGGGGCAGGCGGGGTAGCCGGGCGCAGGACGAATGCCGCGGTACTTCTCGTGGATCAGCTCTTCGGGCGCCAGGTTCTCGTTGCTGCCGTAGCCCCACTCCTCGCGAACGCGCTTGTGCAGGCACTCGGCAAAAGCTTCCGCAAGACGGTCAGCAAGCGCCTCGGACATGATGGCGTTGTAGTCATCGTGCTTCACACGAAAGCTGGAGCGCAGCTCCTCGAGACCGATCCCGCTGGTGACCGCGAACGCACCGATATGATCGGCAAACCCCGTCTCCTTGGGCGCAATAAAATCTGCGAGTGAACGGCAGGGCTCGTTGCCCTCACGATCAGATTGCTGGCGCAGGAAGTGAAGACTCGTAAGAACTGACTTGCGGGAGGAGTCACTATAGAGTTCCACGTCATCGCCCGTGGCATTTGCCGGGAAAAATCCGTAGACAGCGCGCGCAGTCAGCAGATTCTCCGCAATGATCCGATCGAGGAGCACGTTGGCCTCCATGAAGAGCTGGCGCGCCTGCTCACCCTGTTTCGGATCATCGAGAATGCGTGGATAGACACCTTTCAGCTCCCACGTATGGAAGAACGGCGTCCAGTCGATGTAGTCGCGCAACGTGGCGAGTGGATACTTGTCGAGCACGCGGATCCCGGTGAATGCCGGCGCGGGGATATCCTCTGCGCGCCACTCGATGGGCGCGCGGCGAGCCCGCGCAGCACCAATCGCAATGGTCTTCTGGCGCGGTGCGGCATACTGCTTCCGTACCGCCTCGTATTCTGCCGTATGCTTGGCGATGAAGTCGGGCCGGTTCTCATCGCTGAGCAAACTTGTGGCTACGGGCACCGCGCGGCTGGCATCGATCACGTGAATGACTGGCTGACTATAGTGTGGCGCGATCTTGATCGCGGTATGCGCGCGGCTTGTCGTCGCACCGCCGATGAGCAATGGCAGCTTAAACTCCTGGCGCTCCATTTCGCGGGCCACATGGACCATCTCGTCAAGCGAGGGCGTAATAAGGCCGCTGAGTCCGATGATGTCGGCGTTCTCCTGCTTTGCGCGCTCAAGAATGCGCTCGGTCGGCACCATCACACCCATATCGATGACTTCGTAGTTGTTGCAGGCCAGGACCACGCCCACGATGTTCTTGCCGATGTCATGCACATCGCCTTTCACAGTGGCGAGAACAATCTTGCCTTGCGTGCGCACTTCGTGACCAGCAGCGGCCAGCTCTGCCTTCTCGGCTTCCATGAAAGGCGTGAGATAAGCGACGGCCTTCTTCATTACGCGCGCTGACTTGACGACCTGCGGAAGAAACATCTTGCCGGCGCCAAACAGGTCGCCGACAACTCCCATGCCGTCCATCAGTGGGCCTTCAATCACTGCGAGGGGGCGACCGAGCTTGACTCGCGCTTCCTCAGTGTCCGTCTCGATGTAGCTATCGATGCCACGCACGAGTGCATGAGAAAGTCGGCCTTCGACGGGCGCGTTTCGCCACTCCTCGGTCTTCTGCTCTTCGGCTGGGCCGGTCTTCGCGGCCTTCAGAGTTTCCCCGTACTGCAGCAGGCGCTCCGTGGCGTCGGGGCGTCGATTGAGCAAAACGTCTTCGACGAGTTCTTTCAGCTCGGGCTCGATGTCTTCATAAACCTCGAGCATGCCAGCGTTGACGATGCCCATGTCGAGGCCCGCGGCAATGGCGTGATAGAGGAACGCCGAATGCATCGCTTCACGAACCTTGTTGTTGCCGCGGAAGCTGAAGGAGATGTTGGAGACGCCACCCGACACCTTAGCGTGAGGCAGATTCTGCTTGATCCAGCGTGTCGCGTTGATGAAATCGACGGCGTAGTTGTTGTGCTCCTCCATGCCCGTCGCAACAGTCAGGATATTCGGGTCGAAGATGATGTCCTCGGGCGGAAAGCCGACCTCATCGACAAGTATTCGGTAGGCGCGTTCGCAGATGCGGGTCTTGTCTTCGAATGTGGCTGCCTGACCTTGCTCGTCAAACGCCATGACAACAGCAGCCGCGCCGTACTTGAGTACGGTGGCCGCATGTTCCCGGAACTTGTCTTCGCCTTCCTTGAGCGAAATCGAGTTGACAATGCCCTTGCCCTGGAGGCACTTGAGACCCGCCTCGATCACGGCCCAGTTTGAGGAATCCACCATGAATGGAACATTAGCCACTTCAGGCTCGCTGGCTAACAGATGCAGAAAGCGGCTCATCGCAGCGACGCCATCGATCATGCCCTCGTCCATGCAGATGTCGAGAACATTCGCGCCGTTCTCTACCTGCTGGCGGGCCACCGAAGTGGCTTCTTCAAATTTGCCTTCCTTGATGAGCTTGGCGAACTTCGGCGAGCCCGCCACGTTGGTTCGCTCGCCGATCATCATGAACACGCCCTGCTGCTGGGTGAAGGGTTGCGAGCCGGAGAGGCGCAACGGATGGAAGCCCGCTGCAGCGGCGGGCTTCATATCGACGATAGTAGGAGCTTCGGAAGAAGCTTCGCGCAGCTCGCGCGGATGCTTGCCTTCGAGAGCCTTCGCAATGGCTGCAATGTGCTCAGGCGTGTTTCCGCAGCAGCCACCCGCGATGTTGATGAGCCCCCCGCTCGCAAAGTTCGCGAGATGGCGTCCCATATCCTCCGGGCCAAGGTCGAATCCCGTGGGCGAGAGCGGATTCGGCAGACCGGCATTTGGATAGCACGAGATTGCTGAATTCGCCTTGCTGGAAAGCTCTTCGAGGAACGGGTACATCAAGTCGGGACCGAGCGAGCAATTCAGACCCACCGAGAGCGGGTTCACGTGCTCGACGGCATTCCAGAACGCCTCGACCGTCTGCGCCGAGATCATGGTTTCGCCGCCGCGGCCAACCGCGGCCGAGATCATGACCGGCAGTTCCTTCCCGTCCCGATCGAACACTTCCCGAACAGCCACCAGCGCCGCCTTGGCGTTGAGCGAGTCGAAGATGGTCTCGACCAGCAGCAGGTCCACACCACCTGCCATAAGCGCCCGTATCTGATGCGCGTAGGCGGACTTGACCTGGTCAAAGGTGACGACTCGGAAGCCGGGATCGTCCGCGTCAGGCGAGTTGGATAACGAAACTGTGAGAGGGCCGATGGCGCCAGCGACAAAGCGGGGACGTGACGTTTTGTTCGCGACCCGGTCGGCCCACTCGCGGCATTGGCGTGCGGACTGCTCGTTTATCTCCCAGGCGAGATCGTTAAGGTACGGATTCGCGATGATTTCTTCGTAGAACGCGGGGTCCTTGCGGCCGCCATGTTCGCGCGGATCGTCTACGAAAAACTCGCTCTGCGCAATACTGGTCGCGCCGAAGGTGTTGGTCTCAATGATGTCGGCGCCTGCCTCAAGAAAGCGCCGATGGATATCGCCGATCATGTCCGGCTGGGTAAGCGAGAAGAGGTCGCCGTTGTTGAGCAGGCCTTTCTTCGCGTCCTTGAAACGATCGCCGCGGATATGGGCCTCGGTCATGCCATAGGTGCGAATTGTGGTGCCCATGGCACCATCGAGGATGGCGATGCGTTTTTCGAGAACTGTGTGAAGAGTGTGCCGCGGCGTTGTTTTCATCTGACATGAAGTCCCGGGTTAGGTCTAATGAGAGCAATGGCGGGTCTGCATCCCTTCCGTCAATGCTTGGCTGGATTGTCGCTCCGCTAAAACAACACAGGGTGGCGACAGAGAACGATGGCGCTCTAATTAGATGATTTCACACGTCCGGGGATTGATGTAATCCGCGCTGCGAATCTGGCGGGCGGCGCTCCGGAACTCTGGAGCCGCATTCTTGGGACCAAATGCCGTCCGCAAGTGGGCGAGCGGGCCTTTACGAGAAGAGGCCGACAACAGAGCGGGTTTTCGGCATTTGATTCGCTGGATAGATCACAGGGCCGAACGAGCCTTCTTGTGGGCCTCAGGGGCCCCTCGAACACCGCGCCGGGCAGAAGCGGCTGCTCCAGCACGGTCCCCTTCATTAGAATAGAATCGTCTCTGAATCATATGAATTAATCCCGTTACGGGCACTGTGGCGACTGTTCGCTCTCGCGGCCGTGAAATTCGAGTCCCAGGTTGATTGCGAACAGGGAAGCGTCGCCAGCTGGAGAGCTGAGGATGTGTGTATACAAGATTGAATCGAGAGGTCCTTAAGCAGTCGGCACTTGAACTCGAGTTCTGATCAAACGGTTGGCGCCAACAATTAAATAGACCTCAATTTCGCCCTCTAGTCCGGCAAGGGGAGCATAGACATGCCAAAGCCAGTCTCCATTTGTGTCATCGGTTCAGGGTACGTTGGTCTCGTAGCAGCCGTGTGCTTCGCAGAAATGGGGCATAAAGTTGTCTGCGTAGATAACGATGAGCTGAAGATCAAGCTCCTGCAGCAGGGTGGAGTTCCGATCTACGAACAGCACCTGCCCGAGCTGCTCGGCAAGCATGGCGGGAAGGCGGTACAGTTCACCACGAATCTTGCCGAATCGGTGCAAGGCTCCGAAGCCATATTTATTGCCGTAGGCACTCCTCAGGGCAGCACTGGCGCCGCCGACTTGTCTTATGTCGAGGCTGTCGTATCCGAAATTGCCAATGCGATTCGGGATTACAAAGTCATCGTGGAGAAGAGCACGGTGCCTGTTTATACGAACGACTGGATCCGGCGCGTTCTGCATCGGCGCGGCGTCCGACCAGATCACTTCGACGTGGTTTCGAACCCGGAATTCCTTCGCGAGGGAACAGCCGTCGGTGATTTCCTGCACCCGGACCGAATCGTGGTGGGTGCAGGCACAAAGCCCGCAGCCGAACTTCTGTCTCGTATCTATGCACCTCTCACCGAAGGTTTTTACTACGAACAGCCCGGTTCCCTGCCGGGGCCCTGCAGCGCGGAGAATCCGGCGAAGTTTCTGCTTACGTCCGCCCAGAGCGCCGAAATCATCAAGCACGCATCGAACGCTTTCCTTGCTTTGAAGATCTCGTTCATCAACGCCGTCGCCAACCTGGCTGAGAATGTCGATGCAGACATTGAGGAAATTGCAGCCGGCATCGGAATGGATACGCGAATCGGCCCGAAATTCCTGAAAGCCGGCCTGGGGTACGGTGGATCCTGTTTCCCAAAAGACGTAGCAGCGTTCCAGTGGGTCGCTCAGCAGCAGGGATTGAGGTTCCAGTTGCTTGAGGAGGTCCGCAGGATCAACGACACGCAACAAGAAGTCTTCTTTAACAAGATTCGCTCCACACTCTGGACGCTCCGGGGAAAGCGGATCGCCGCGCTCGGGCTCGCATTCAAGGCCGATACGGACGACATCCGCGAGTCACCCGCCTTGAAGATAATTAGCAGGCTGATTGAAGCAGGTGCTCACGTATCGGCATATGACCCTGCCGCTATGGAGAAAGCCCAGCAGGCGCTTCCCACCTCAGATCGGCTGAGCTATGCCAAAGATGTCTATGACGCTGCGGAACACGCCGATGCAGTCCTGATTCTTACCGAGTGGAAAGAGTTTGCGGATATCGATTTAGCGAAGTTGAACCGCGCCTTGAAATTCCCCATCGTTATCGACGGGCGAAACCTGTACCGGCCCGAAGTCATGGCTGAGAACGGGTTTACATACGTGAGCGTCGGGCGTGCAGGCAGCTACTATGCCGCACAGGGAAAACCAAGAGCGGTTTTGATTGCAGAATAGGACTTCTGGACAAATCTGGCCGTCGACGCAACAGAAGCGGGTCCGCTTTGTGCCTGGACGGCCAGGTGTCTCTAGCCCGCCCCTATCCTAAGGAAACAGGATGCACATGGGCGACGGGCAATCGTACGTCTTTCCGTCCGCGGCCAAAGAGCCGTCCGTCGGATTCCGAGCAAACACCGCTATGTTGCTTGAATTCTGATTGGCGACCAGCATCCAGCGCTCCGTCGGATCAAGGACAAAATTGCGCGGAGTCTTGCCGCCGCTCGGAGTCTTACCGATACCCTTAAGGGCACCTGTCTTCGGATCGGCGCTGCAGGCATAGATGAAATCATCCCCACGGTTCGCGAAGTAGACAAAGCGACCGTCGCGAGTGATCACAGTGTCGCACCCCGTTGAAAGCGGTTTAGAGCGGTCAGGATTGAGTTCGAAGCGGCTCAAGGTTTCGAGACTACCGTCGGCTTTGTTCCACCGCAAGATGTCAACGGCCGAGGCGAGCTCGTTCATGCAATAGGCAATGGTTCCGTTCGGATGGAAATGCAGGGTACGCGGACCCGATCCGGGCTTCGCATCCCACTTGCCCGCGGGGGTCAACTCAGCTGTCTCACTATTGAGCTTGTAAAAGTGAATACAATCGCTGCCCAGATCATTGACGTAAGCGAAGCGATCGTCTGGCGAGAACGAAGTGAAATGCGCGTGCGCCGCCTCTTGGCGATCCGAGACGGGACCCTGCCCGGTGTAGTGCTCTGACCAGACGGCTGCACTGAGTTTTCCGGCGGTCACTTTGAAGCTCGCAGCCGCTCCTCCACCGTAGTCGGCAGAAATCAGGACGCGCCCTGAGTGGTCTAGCCCAACGTAGCATGTTCCCTTGGCGGCGGAGTTCTGTGCAGAGATTTGGGCAAGCTTCCCGTCCTCCACGCGATAGCTGGCAACCTCGCCGGTTGGCTTGCCATTGAAGCTGTCGACCTCAGACGCAGCAAAGATGTGTTTGCGATCCTGCGAGTAGACAATCCAATCGACATTGGCAAGCACTGCGGCAACTTCCACCTGTTTCAACTCTGCGGTTGCAGGGTTCCAGTCGAAGGCCAAAATACCCTTCGGCGTGTTAGAGCCAATGAAGACGCGCTGACGACGCGGCACAGCAAAACCTCCCTGGGCTGCAGCCGCGATAGCGGCGGCTGGGATCATTCGAAGAACATCACGGCGGCTGAAGTCTCTCATAACAGTAGCAATTGTCGCCGATAGAGGTCGGGCCCCGAAAGGGCGGCACCCGCAGTGCCGGCGATTCCGACCATGCTTACCTTAAGCCTTCATTGCTCTTTGGCCCTTTGCAGGCTGCTTGGGCGGGTGTAATATCGTCAGCAAATTTTCAACGGCCAGAAAATTCGCTCGCTGTTTCCGGCAGCCACGATCCCTTCTTCCATAAGAATGGGAGTGCGCGGAATGGACTTTGGCCGCTCAACCAAATGGCGTTTTCACTAGTGAGAGGGTTTGACACGTGGAAATTCCCCTTTCTCCCGCAAGAAATTCGGCCCGCTGGCCGGGCAGACTGTCCGTTTTGACAGTGACAAACCCACATTTTGAAGGCAGAATTCCCTTGTACTCCTAGCGCTGTCCTCATTTGCAGTCACAACCTGCAAGCCTACTGAATGCACAATCGAGAGGAACATCATGAATACCCGCCCGACCGTAATCATTGCCGACGATCACACTTTGGTCGCGCAAGCGTGCAAAAAGCTCCTGGAGCGGGAGTTTGATGTTATCGCCATAGTGGGAGATGGCCGCACACTCGTCCGCAAGGCTGTTGAAACGAAGCCGGACGCCATCGTGGTCGATATCCATATGCCGCTGTTGAACGGCCTCGATGCCGGACAGCAGATCTGCAAACTGCTGCCTGAAGTGAAGCTGCTTTACGTGACCATGAATCCCGATCCTGAGCTGGCAGCGGAGGCATTCAAGCGGGGTGCAGCCGGATATCTGCTGAAGAGCTGCGCGGCCCTGGAAGTACTTACAGCATTGAAATCGGTGCTGGAAGGCGGCATCTTCATCTCGCCGATCATCATGAAGGAGGCGATTGCCTCCATCTCCACTGAGAGCCAAACAACGCCTGGTACTGAACTGCTTACGGAGAGGCAGCGAGAGGTTTTGCAACTTCTGGCGGAAGGCAGGCCCATGAAGCAGGTTGCAGATATTTTGAATCTGACTACCCGCACTGTCGCTTTCCACAAGTACCGCATCATGGAGGCGCTGAATCTAGGTCGGGATGCGGGCATTGTTCGGTATGCGCTGAAGAACCACATCTTGAGCGCGTAAGCCGTCTTGCAGGCGTGAACGGTCGAAGGGCGGAGCCTACCGGCTCCGCATTTTCGCATCTGGGCAAAAAACTGGGGCCTGATTGCTGAAACCGGCAATCAGGCCCCAAGCATCCTTAATGGCCGAAAGAGGGAGAAACCTCTGAAGAATCCCAGAACGCTACTCAGGTTTAAGAGTCAATGGTTGAGCAAGTCTGAACGACAGAGCCGATTCTACCGCGTAGGTAATATCCCGATTGTTCCCGGTGGTCGCCGCACCGACGGTCCCAGCACCGGCTCCTACCAGAGCGCCAATCGCAGCGCCCTTACCTCCGCCTGCCAAGCCTCCGATTGCCGCTCCAACGCCCGTGCCGCCAGCAATCACTCCAGCAGTCCGCTTCCCTTTGCCCGTCGTCGTCTGTGAAACGCTTTCGGCTTCGATGTTGTAGGGATGCCCCTTAATTGTGACTGAGGTGAGCGTCAGGCTCAACGTGGCTGCGCCCTTGAACTTCCCGGCTTTCTTCGCATCGGAGACAACACCGGACACGGGAGACCCGTCAGGAATTGCCACCACCCCATGCACAGTCACAGGATTCGCCATGCTTCCGCTGAAAACCGATCCGGCGGTCGCAGTCTTCGACTCGATCGTTTGACCCAGCCTGATTGTCAACATTGTTCCGCTGGGAACGATGATCGGCGCCGGCGGAGGCGGCGGAGGTGCGGAAGCGGCTGCTTGTGGGGCGGGAGCAGCGGCGTGGGCAGGAGCCGAACTCGCCATTCCCGCGCTCGGCGTTGAATTCGCTGATCCGTCAAAATTCGGGTCGACGGCTATCTGGTCATCGACAGACTTGACTCCCGGTTCCTGGTTGGCAATTTGCTCAGCACGGGCCTTCGCATCCTGTGTGCGGGCTTTGCCCTGCAGCGACACATTGCCTTCATTGGAAGCCACGACAACCTGTGATTGATTGGCCTGGGGATCAGCAGCAACCTTGTCATTGATGTCTTTCGCAATCTCCGCGTCATTCACCTGTTTGTGGCACCCCGCCGTCGCCACGGCGATCACGCCGATGAGCATAAGATGGCGCAACCTGCGATTCGCCATAGATCCTCCCTCTCTCTTTTGCTTCCTTGCTTTGCAGAGCTTTACCGCTTCCTCGCACATGGCTCAAGCGAGACTGACCTCGTCTTCGGGTTCTTATCGGTAGGACATCAACATCGTAAGCAGCCCTACTCGGTGTCGGTACTGCTAGAAATACCAGTGCCTTCACAATGGCGGTTCTGCTTCGATCTCTGGCGCCCGATCTTCCTGAACGCTTAAGACAACATGCCTGCTTTTCGCAGGCATGTTGTCTTGCTTAGCTTGTGAGTAGCTTCTCCGCAAACGTCTGATCCTCCAGTTGCATGGTCGTGCATTGACTGGATGAGACGGTCCGCGGTTCCAGTTTCAGGTTAGGCCCGGTTGCGGGACACCTTCAGCGTGAACGAGCCGGCGAGGCACAGAAGCCCAAGCAGGCCGATCAGAGGCAGCGGGCTGCCCGTCTTGGGCAGTTCCTTCTCCGGAGCAGCGGCAGCCGCGGGAGCAGGAGTCGGTACCGCAACAGCAATCAGGATCGGAGCATCCGGCGGAGGCGGAGGCGGAAGTTGTCCGCTGATGGCGGTGTGCTGAGCAACTTCGGTTGCCGATTCTTCCACAACCTTGGTTGCCGTGACTTTCATCCCCTTCCGCAGCCCGAAAACGTCGGTCTTGTTGCCGTTCACCATGAACGTTTGGCCCTTCGGCACCTTGAACTGCTGGTTCGTGCCGTCTTCCAGGGTCAGAATTACGGACGAGGGAGCATTGACATGCCACACCTTGCCGGTCACTGTCTGCACGGTTGTGATCGTCTTGGGAGTCGTAGTCGTGGTAATGGTCTTTTCCAGCTTCATGCCCGGCTTCAGGTCGTGAATGCCCATTTGCTGCCCATTCACTGTGACCCTCGCCGACTCAGGAACGTTGGGGAAGTCCCGCATGGTGCCGTCTTCCATCTTGACTACCAGCTGATTGCCGGAGACATAGACTACCTCGCCGCGTGCCACGGTCGTCGTAACCGTTGGCGCATGAGTTTCCGTCGACTTTGTGGTCTGCACCTGCGACATCGCCGTGGCTTCAAATGCAGCGAACGCCATCGATACCGCCAGTACTGACAGTAGAGTGTTTGGTTTTGTGTTCATATCCTCTTCTCCTCGTGATGAGCGTTCTTTGAACGCCTTTGTGGCCCTGTCGCCAGGTTCCGCTTATTGCCACGCTTGTTTGAACTTCGTTTCGGGCAGATCCCTAGGCTCCAGGATCTCCCTGAACGAACTTTGCTTTAACGATGAAGCGCTTCGGTGCGCTGCCCAGAACATAAAACGGATAGCAGGTCACCAGTGTGAGCTCAGGCCGCCCCCGCTCCTGCAGAACCGATACATCCTGCGGATCGACGATCACCACGCGCTCAACCACATACACCAGCGGTTTGCTACTGGTTTCAATCTCAACTTTGTCGCCGACCTTTATGTCCTTCAGCCCTCTGAAGAATCCGTCCCGATGCCCGGCGATTCCCGTGTTCCCCCCCCCACCAATCGCGTCTGTTCCGGCGATGTGTCCTACTCCCTTGTTGAGCGTCAGATCGTCCGTTCCCTCAAAGATCGGAGCTTCAATGTGCTCCTTCGGAACCCGGAGTATGCCGACAGCCAAAGCTCCGTGTTGAGCGAGCGCCGATTTGAATTGCGTTACCCGGGCCGGCGACCACAAGCTGAAATCCGGCGTGGGAATCTCGGTGATCTTTCCCGTGGTGCTTGCCGCTTCACTGCTTGCCGCCTGGCTAGCTCGAACTTCCTCGATCGCAAGGTGCGACATGATACCCCTGTGCGCGATCGCGATTAAATACACTCCGACAAGAGAGGCTCCCGCGATCAGAAGCGCCCGCTGCGCCCATCGGATATACCGCGACTTGACTGACACTTTTTCCAATGCACATCCTCAAAGAAGTCGCGAGGCTCTCTGTGAACACAAGCCTCAAAGGCGCGTAAGAGTTCCACGTTCGCTGAACACGTTAGCTGTGCAGCAATGCTGGTGAAACTGTCAGTACTGACAGGGAAAATCACCAGCCCTACAAACGCTTGGCCTGGTAGAGCATCGTCGGCGAGAGGAACCTCTTGTCGTTCAGAACCGCATCTACGGCGGAGCAAAGATCCGTAGCTACGCGAGATTTCACCACGTATGCCGAGCCTCCCGCACCCATGGCCGCGTTCACAAAATCTGAGTCCTCGTGCACACTCAGGAAGATGACCTTAGACGAACTGCCGCAAAGTGACAGCTCTCGTGCAAGATCAATGCCATTCAATGCATCCATTGAGATATCCAGCACGACGATGTCCGGCCGCAGCCGCAGAGACTCCCTGACGACATCGGCGCCATCGTTTATTCTCGCCACGACGTTGCACTGATGATTCCTGAGCAGGCGACTCACCACGTCAAGAATTGCGGCATTGTCATCGGCGAGGAGAATGCTCGGTTTCTTTTTCACGACGTCCTCTCGCTTCGATGGCGGCTGCAGGCCGTAACTTCACCGCAGCACCGAGGCCCTCTGCCACGTCTTTTCCAATTCTAGGAACCTGCTTGCTCTTGTGAACTGGTACAAATTACTGACTTGACCGTTCAAAAGGGCTCTTGATTGCATTCGAGCTTTGAGGTACCTCTCACCCGTGCGCTAGCTGCGCCATCGGCACCGCACCTTCAACATGCGTGCCGGTCATCCTGCCAGAGCATACAGAGAATGTGCCTCCCACGGAGTTCAGCCGTTCTCTCATGCTCGTGAGCCCCAACCCTCGTGACGAATTCTCTTGATTCAGTTCAAACCCTACGCCATCGTCGGAGATCCGCAGATGTATGCCCGCCGTTTCTCCGACCAATTCAACCAACGCATGTTGGGCCCGGCTGTGTTTCACAACGTTTTGGAGAGACTCCTGTGCGGTCCTGAACAAATTCAGAGAGATAGACTCGGGCAGTTTGTCCGGAACATCCCGCACGATACATGTAACGTCCACCTTGTGCCGCAACGACACCTCTCGGCAGAGACTCCTGATAGCGGCCGGAAGGCCTAGGTATTGGAGTTTCGACGGATGCAGCTGTCGAGAAAGAAACTGAACATCAGACGATATCTCGATCGCCAGCTTTTTGAGCGCCTGAATACGCTGCTTCTTTTGAGGAGTGCTCAGGCGCAATCTCGGTAAGTCAAGCTCTTGAATCCCGTTGGCAAGAAGCGCCATCCGCTGCGTTATATCGTCGTGCAGTTCCCTTGCGATGCGAGAGCGTTCGCCCTCTTGCGCCTGAATTAAGCGGCCGCTGAAGTCCGAAACAGCGTCCGCAATCTCGCGTTCATCGGTAATGTCGATGCAGCATCCGGCAAATCCGCCAGGCTGCCCACCTTCCGTCGGCAGCGGATTAGCCCGAACCAGCATCCAGCGGTACTGGCCATCATGCCGCTCCAACCGCAACCGCGTTGAAAGTTCTTTCGAAAGACGAAATGCTTCAGCGAAGCTCTTAAGCCAACCCGCTAGATCCTTCGGATGAATGCGCCGCATCCATCCAGGGCCAAGATTCTCGCCCCTGGACACGCCCGTGAAGTGCTCCCACTCGTCGTTGATGTCTGCAAATTCGCTGTCCGCGTGAGCGACCCACAGCAACGCTGGAGAGCTTCCGGCCATCTCTCGTGACCAATTGCTCCCGTTGCGCTCAACTGCGCGGCTTTGTCCTTCGCTTAGCATTCCGGAACTAACCTCTTGGGCACGCCCCCTCAAAGAGCCCACGATACCGGGAGCTAACCAGCGCACATCCTGAATACGCCCTGCCTCGGCTTTGGAACCCGGCTCGTCGGCTGAAGCACGCACGAGCCAGGCACCAGCCGTGAAGTCACTTACGACGCCTTGACCTCGGGAGGATACTTCTTGAACAACTTAGTCAGAGCCTTGGTCAAGTTCTTCTCTTGTTTATCCGGCTTGGCGTTGGTGTCGATCGTTTTGCTGACGACCCCTCTCCACACCAGGTCCTTCTGCGCGGAGTCATACATATCGACCGCGAGCTGTCCGGTATAAATCGTTGAGGTTTGTCCGGTCGTCATTCCGGTGCTCATGCCGCCGCCGTACCAGCCTCCGCGGCCCCACCCTGGACCATATCCCCAGCCGCTGTCGTAGGAAGTAAACTGCTTCTCCTGGCCGATTGCTGTCTGATAGCCGATGAGCAGATCGGCGTTGTCTCCGTCGACCTTCGTCAAGCCCTTCTGGCTCAACTGCGCCTCGATGCCCGCCTTGATCTGCTTGTCCACCAGATCGTTGACTGGCGTCGCATCTTTCATCGGTACAAACTTGTAGGTCTTGTACTTCGTGAAATCAGTGCTCTTATCGAAGTTGTAGCGAACATCTTGAGCAAGCGCGATTGTGGCTCCGAACAGCAGCATCAAAACCGATCCCCGCAGTAAACGCTTCATTGCTTTCTGCCTCCTCTGTAACATTTGGCGTCATGAGCGCCGTCAATCATTGACGGCGCGTTTTTGAGAGAAACTAACCTTCCTCAGCGAAGGTAAGAGTATGCATTTCACTTCCTTGCTGAAACTGTCAGTGTTTACAGCGAGAATGCTGCTTCGCATTACATGATCAACCGGTTGTGTCGGTAGTCAGGCTGCAAGTGTAGGAGCGCAGACCGGATAGCGCGTTCAGAACGACCTGAACTCGTTGGTCCCTCTTCAGCATGATTCTCTAGCTGATAAACGCGAAGCCCTATGCACAATTGCTATGCCTGCCAGCCACCCCCCAGGGCGTTGTAGAGCTGCACCAGGGCGAGGCGCTCCTGCAACTGCGCCTGCGCCAGAGCGATCTCCGCATCGTAAGCGAGCGTATCGGTGTCCAGCACCTCGAGGTAACTGGCGACTCCGCCCGTATACCGCGCGTTCGCCAAACGGACTGCATCCACCGCGGCCGCCGTCAGCAATCCCTGCTGCTCGGTGAACTCTTGATTCTTTTTGTAGGCGATCAACGAATCCGACACTTCCCGGAACGCCTGCTGGATGGCCTGTTCGTAGTTGAGGACCATCTCCGCTTTCTGCGCCTCAGTCAAATGGAGATTTGAGCGCAGTTTCCCGCCGGTGAAGATAGGCTGCGCGAGTTGTGCGCCAAAGGTCCAGAATCCCGCCGGCCCGGTGAACAGGCTGGTCAGAGCGGTACTTTGATAACCGGCTGCTGCGGTGAGTTGAATCTGCGGGAAGAAAGCGGCCTTCGCCACACCTATCCGCGCATTTGCAGCCACCAGGCGTTGCTCTGTTGATTGAATGTCGGGACGCCGTTCCAAAATCGATGATGGCAATCCTGCAGGAACGCTCGGCGTGATCTGTGTATCCGCCAGCTTCCGCGATCTCGCAATCGCTCCTGGGTTGCGCCCGAGCAGAATGCTGATGACGTTTTCTTCCTGCGCAATGCGGCGCTCCAGAGAGGGTATGGCCGCAGCCGCCGTATACATCAGCTCTTCTGATTGCCGCACATCGAGAAGCGATCCAGTTCCGCCTGTCTGCCTGATTTGCACCAGCCGGACCGACTCTTTTCTCGATTGGAGGGTCCGCGATGAGATCTCCATCTCGAGATCGAGCTCGAGTAGTTGGAAATACGCCGTCGCAACATTGCTTACGACCGAACTAATGACAGCTTTCCTCGCCCATTCGGTCGCCAAGAGTTCCGCACGCGCAGCTTCGGTGGCTCTGCGGTATTGTCCCCAGAAATCCAGCTGCCAGGCGAGCGAAAGATTTACCTGCATGGGGCCAGTCTGTACCGGGCCGTTGATCTTCGTCGCTGGTATCCGGTTGTTCAGCGCGGAGGCACCCGCTCCAATGAACGGATATTGATCGGCGCGTGTGATTCCGACCACCGCCTGCGCCTGCAGCACCCGCTCAGCCGCGATGCGGATGTCGTAATTTTGCTTGAGGGCTTCGCGGACTAGTCCCTGCAGATCCTCGTCCTTGAATACGTCCCACCATTTTTCGTCCCCAAGCGACTGCGCGTTCTGCGCCTGCTGGTCTGGGGCGAGCTCACGATAACTATCGGGAGTCGAGATCGTCGGGCGGCTATAATCCGGCCCCATTTTGCACCCGACAGCCGCTGCTAGCACGAACAACGTAAGCCACCACTTGCGGCGCATGTTAGTCCCCCTCGTGATGAACGGCTACCGGCTCGGCTGTTGTGGTTTTGTGCTTTTTGGAACCCATGTGCGAGAGGCGCTCGACGACGTCGAAGCTGACCGGGATGAGGAAGATCGCCAGAATTGAGGCTGCCAGCATGCCGCCGATCACCGCTGTGCCCAGCACCCGTCTGGAGACTGCCCCGGCGCCCGATGCGGCCCAGAGAGGCACGCATCCGAGAATGAAGGCGAATGCCGTCATCAGAATCGGCCTGAGTCGCAACTTGGCACCCGACAGTGCGGCCTCTTCGGCGGACTTGCCTTTGTCGTACTCCATCTTGGCAAATTCCACGATGAGGATCGCGTTCTTCGCAGCCAGGCCGATCAGCATGACAAGCCCGATCTGCGCGTACACGTTGTTTTCAAAATTACGGAAATACAGGAATCCGAAAGCTCCCGATACTGCGATGGGCGTTCCCAGCAAAACGCTGAACGGCAGGGACCAGCTCTCGTATTGTGCCGCCAGAATCAGGAACACGAAGAAGAGTGACATGCCGAAAATAACCGCAGGAGACACGCCCTGGGCGGCCTTCTTTTCCTGGTACGACATGCCCGTGTAGTCGAACCCCATCTCGCCGGGCATCGTTTTGGCGAACGTTTCCTCAAGAGCAGTCAGAGCCTGCGACGAGCTGTATCCGGGGGCGGCGCTGCCGTTTATTTGCACACATCTATATAGGTTGTATCGAAGAGTGAACTCCGGTCCCGCCGTTGGCCGAACGCTCGTTACTGCGCTCATCGGAACTGGCTGCCCCTCGTTATTGGTAACGTAAAACTGTCCAATGTTCTCCGCGTTCGTCCTGAAGTCTCCATCCGCTTGTATGTAGACCTGCCACTGTCGTCCGAAGCGGTTGAAGTAGTTGACGAACAATCCGCCCATGAATGTCTGCATTGTCTTGTAAACATCGGAGAGCTGGACCCCCTGGGCAATAACCCGAGGTCGGTCCACATCAACATAGACCTGCGGCACGGATGGTAACGCGGTAGTGAAGAGGCCAGTTAATTCTGATCTTTGCCGCGCGGCTGCCATGAACTTCTGGAGGTTAGCCGCGAGGAAGGCAGGATCCTTTCCTGCGCGGTCCTCGAGCATGAATGTGAATCCACCTGCGGTTCCCACGCCCGGAATAGCAGGCGGCGGGAAGGCAAACGCCACGCCCTCTGTCACCTTGGAGAGTTGCGCGCCGAGGTGTTTCTTGATTGCCTCATATTGCTCCTCCGGAGCCTTTCTCTCCGACCATTCCTTGAGCGTGATCCAGTAGAAAGAGCTGTACGTGTTCTGGACGCCGCTGAGCATGCTGAACCCCAGCACAGCCGTTACCGAGCGTACTCCCGGCGTCTTCATGATCATCTCTTCGATCTTTTTCGAGGCATCGTCGCTGCGCTGAAGGGATGCGGCGTCGGGCAATTGCAGACCCGCGAATACGTAGCCCTGGTCTTCGTCCGGAAGGAAGCTGCTTGGCAAGTGCGAGCCAAACCACCAGGCGCCCACTGCCGTTCCTGCGAGCAACAGCATGCTCAAGGCAGCTTTGCGAATCAAGGCTCCGCACAGGCTCACATATCCGTCGGTCGCACGCCCAAACACCTTATTGAACCAGCGGAAGAAGGCGGCCAGAGGTCCCCGTGATTCCTTCTTCGGCCGAAGCAACAGCGCTGCAAGCGCGGGACTCAACGAGAGCGCGTTGAAAGCGGAGAAGATTACGGAAATCGCGATCGTGATCGCGAATTGCTGATAGAGCCGTCCGGTGATTCCCGGAATGAATGCGGTCGGAACGAACACGGCTGTCAAAATCAGCGCGATAGCTACGACTGGCCCCGACACTTCCTCCATAGCCTGGTAGGCCGCCTCTGTTGGGGTCTTGCCATGCTCTATGTGGTGCTCGACAGCCTCCACTACAACGATTGCATCATCCACCACGATTCCGATTGCCAACACCATTCCGAACAGCGACAAGGTGTTTACAGAAAATCCGAGAATCGGGAACACCATGAAGGTGGCGACTAGGGATACGGGCACTGCGAGCAAGGGGATCAGAGTGGTTCGCCAGCCCTGCAGGAATATATAAACAACGATGATCACCAGAACGATCGCTTCGAAAAGCGTCTTCTGAATTTCCTTCAGGCCCTCGGTAACCGCCAGCGTCGTATCGAGAGCGATGTCGTAATCGAGATCCTGCGGAAAGCGGGTTTTTGCCTCCTGCATGAGCGCCCGAACACCCTGCGCTGCCTTCACAGCATTAGTCCCGGGAAGCTGATAGACCGCGACGACCGCTGCAGGCCGACCGTTGTACCGGCCGACCATGTTATAGGTCTGGGCACCAAGCTCAATCCTGGCAACGTCCTTCAGTCGCAGGATGGACCCGTCAGAATTCGCTCTGATAACAACTTGACCGAACTCTTCTGCCGTGGGCAGGCGTCCCTGTGAACGCACCGAATAGGTAAAACTCTGCCCCTTGGGAACTGGTTCGCTGCCGATCTGACCAGCCGGGTTCACCGTGTTCTGGCTTTGCAGCGCACTCACCATCTGGGGAATCGTGACCCCGAGTTTGGCCAACTGGTCCGGACGTACCCAGCAGCGCATGGCATATTGCCCAGCGCCGAATACGCTGACGCTGGCAATACCTGGCACTCGCGTTAGCTGATCATTCAAATTGATATAGGAATAGTTGGCCAGGAATACGTTGTCGTAGGTGCCCTTCGGCGAGTAGAGATTAATCAACATCAGCGGAGCCGCCGTAGATTTTTGGACGGTGACGCCATAGTTGATTACATCGCTCGGCAACTGGGAGTTGGCCTGGTTCGTGCGCATCTGCGACAGAATCTGGTCTGTATTCGGATCCGTGGCAATGTCGAAGTTGACCGTGAGGGTCATCTGACCATTGTTGGCATTATTCGAATACATGTAATTCATGTTGTCGACGCCGCTCATCTGCTGCTCGATCGGAGTCGCAACCGACTGCTCTACAGTGAGAGCATCTGCACCGGGATATGTCGCTTTTACCTGGATTTCAGGTGGAGCAATATTGGGAAACTGCGCGGTGGGAAGACGCAGCATCGAAATCAGACCAATAACGGTCATCAGAATTGCGATGACCATGGCGACAATGGGACGCCGGATAAAGAACTTCGCCATGGCCTATTCTCCTTCGCTGCTGCCAGCCGCCGCCGCCTTCGGATTCACTACGGAGCCTTCGCGAGCCTTCTGTATCCCCTCGACGATCACTCTCTCTCCGGGCTTGACTCCGTCGGTGATGATCCACATCTGGCCGATGCGTTCTCCTGTTTTCACCGGCCTAACGCTGACCTTGTTGTCATCGCCCACGACCATGACGCTATACAGGCCCTGCGTCTCAACCACCGCGCGTTGTGGCACCAGCATTGCGTCTTTAGCGACAGTTGTGTTCGCGCGTATCCGTCCGAACTGCCCAGGGCGCAAAACGAGCTGTGGATTGTCGAAAGCACCAGCCACGCGGATCGTTCCGGTCTTTTCGTCTACCTGCCGATCGGCGAAGACCAGCCAGCCCTTGGTCGCAAAGGTTGAGCCATCCGCCAGGATCAGGTCCAGGTTTCGCTCGCCCGTTCTCTTATCGATCTTGCCTTGCACAGCATTGCTAATACGACCCGCCGCGCGCAGGTATTCCGGCTCACTCAGAGATACGTACGCCTTTATGGGATTCACCTGTGACACGGTGGTCAAAACCGTCGTGGGGCCGACGAGGTCGCCGATCTGCGCCTTCGCCATGCCGGCGATGCCATCCACCAGCGAATACACATTCGTAAAGTTCAGGTTCAGTTTTGCCTGCTCCACTTGCGCCTCTGCGGCCACCACTCCTGCCTTCGCCGCGGCGTTGGCCTGGATGTCGTTATCAAGTTGCGCCTGCGGAATCGCGCTCAGCTTCGCCAGTGGCGTGTCGCGCGCCACGTCCAATTCTGTCTTCGACAATTGCGCTTGAGTCTGCGCGAGCTGCCCCTCCGTCTGCTTGACGATCGCTTCAAACGGCCGCCGGTCCAGCTCAAAGAGGAGCTGTCCCTTCTTGACGAAGGTACCTTCCTGGTACTTCTGCGCGAGCAGGTACCCTGTGACCTCGGGCTGTACCTGCGCGTTGACGTACCCATCGAGGGTCGCAACCCACTCGTGATAAATAGGCACGTCCTTTGAGACGACCTGCGTCACCTCTACATCCGGCACGGGAGGTGGCGCAACCGCCTCCTTTTCTCTGCAGCCGGTTGCCGCAATGAGGACAGCGAGAGTCGGAATTAGAAGTGCGATTCTGCAATCACTCGCAGATCGAGCAAGACGCTTCACCCGGTCCGTGCTCCGGATGGCTCGTTCGAGCTTCAATAGCTCAGGCGCGCTTTGCATGGGTTACTCCTGATGTCGTGCGATTACTACTCTCCGAAAGGCAACACGCGTACCCGATTCATGTTAGGGAGAATCGACTGAATCGAAACTAGGAGAAGTGACAGTCGGAACGACTGACACTCGGCACTTCGACTGGGGCAAGCCTCCTCTTAACCACTCGTTCGTCGTTGAAGCTCTGTCAGTAGTTCCAGTTGCACCGCTGAACACCGGACGTGAGAGTGTGATCATGTGCACCGCGTCCTGGTCCTGGCGGGTGTTCGCTGCGGTTGCGCTGTCGAGCACGTTGGCATTCCCACAAACACCTCAGTCCGCGGGCGCGCAGACTTCCGCAGACGCACAGCCCTCTTCTGGCAAGCAGCCTCGCATCGGCCTTGTGCTTGAAGGCGGCGCCGCTCTTGGTTTGGCGCACATCGGCGTGATCACCTGGCTTGAGGAACACCACATCCCCGCGCACTACGTCGCGGGTACCAGCATGGGCGGCCTGGTCGGCGGCCTCTATGCGACTGGCTCCTCACCTGCCGAGATGAAAGCTCTGATCACCAACATGGATTGGGATCAGATCATGCGAGACGACATCCCCTACCGAGAACTCGCCTACCGACGTAAGGAAGACGCGGAGGATTACCCGAATTATCTCGAGTTCGGTCTCAAGAAGGGCGTCGCCTTCCCGGAAGGCTTGAATGCCGGCAACTCCGTCGGGCTCGTATTGGATCGCATCGCGCTGCCTTACTCGCAGGTCACCGACTTCAACGAACTCCCAACGCCGTTCGCATGCGTCGCCACCGAGTTGGTCTCGGGCAAACAGCATGTCTTCCGCAGCGGCTCCCTGGCCATGGCCCTGCGTTCCACAATGTCGCTTCCAGCCGTGTTCTCGCCCGTGCGAGATAAAGAACACATATTCGTCGATGGCGGCCTACTCGATAATCTCCCGGTCGATGTGGCCAAGGACATGGGCGCAGAAGTCATCATCGCCATTCACCTCGAAACCCAAAAAACACAGGCGGGCGACCCGTTGGGTACATTCGGAGTCCTTGGCAAATCCATCTCTGTCGTAATCGCTGCGAACGAACTTCGCAGCATGGAGAACGCCGACGTCCTCGTATCGGTACCGCTCGCCAAATACGACTCCACTGACTACAAGAAAAACACAGAGATCATCCAGGCCGGCTACGACGCAGCAGCGGCCAAGTCTGCGGTCCTCACCCGCTTCGCCGTAGATGACGCAACATGGCAGCAGTACCAGGCCGCGCGCAGCGCGAAGAAGAGGACCGCCCCGGTCCCGGCCTTCCTTGAGGTCGAAGGCACAAACCCGCGCATCTCCAAAGACATCGAGAAGAGCCTCGCGCATGTCGTCGGTAAGCCCATTGATGCCGATAAGCTGGAGGACGACCTCACCAACATCATGGGCATGGGCCGGTACGCGCGTGTGGGCTATCGCGGAACCCAGCGTGATGGCCAGAACGGCCTCATTATCAATGCGGATGAGAAGTCCTACGCGCCTCCCACCATTCGGCCCATCATCATCCTCGATGGCTCCGAGTACCGCCATGTGCAATTTACGGTGGGCGGTCGGATTACCTTCTTTGATCTCGGCGCTTTTGGATCGGAGTGGCGGAACGACGCCACGATAGGTTCCAACACGTTATTCCAGTCGTCCTATTACCTGCCTTTCGGCAGGGCATATCGCTGGTTCATTGAGCCCACCGCATTCGCAAAGAACATAACGGAGAGCTTTTACAACCATCAGGAACTTTACGCGGAGTATCGAAACCGCGAGTTCGGCGGCAACTTCGACTTCGGATACACTTTCGGGCGAAGTGGACAACTGCGTATTGGTTATCAAGCCGCCAGGCAAAACTTCGTAGCAACTACAGCCACAGACCCCTTCGGCGAACCGACTGGCCGCGTCGGAGCCACATCCCTCAAATATCAGCTCATCGGCACAGACGACCCCGTGATGCCCCACCGCGGCACCCTGGTGCAATCGGCATTTAACTGGTTCGACGCTAACCCCGGCTCAACCGAAGGCTTTCCGACCGGCGAACTCCGCTCCACGAGGTTCCAGCCGATCAACAGCTTCTCCTCGCTGGTGCTGGCCGGAGACGGCGGAACGAACTTCTCTCACGATCAGGGCGGCGTGCCTCCCTTCTTCCTCGGCGGAATACCGGATTTGCTGGCCTATGGCAGCAATGAGTTCCCAACCGATCAATACCTGATCTTCAAGGCCGGCTACCTGCGCAACCTATTCCGACTGCCGCCATTTGTGGGCGACCGGGCATATTTCTTGGCTCTGGCCGAAGGTGGAACAGTAGATCGCCGGACGGCGGACAACGCTCATCCAGTCGATGCGGCCGGCGCAATGGTCATCAAAACTATGATCGGCCCAATCGCTGTTGGCGGCTCCTATGGCGCCGGCGGCCACCACAAGTTCTTCTACCAGATCGGCAGAATCTTCTGAGCCTTGGCCAGCGCATCCTCGCGGGGAGCATTGTTAGCCGTTAGCGAATCCCGAGTTGCTTCCCTTGTTCTCGACGGTGATGCTCTCAGGCATCAACCCTGTGCGTCCCTGAATCACCACCTGCGAAGGCAACGCCACGCGCGATCCCGCCTCCTCGATGATCCGCATAAGGCGCAATAGCAGTTCCTCTTGAATTGGAAGGAAAGCCTCCCACGCAGGCGCGAATACGTACGCCGAGACCTCAACCGTTAGCGAGTACGTGCCCAAGCCGATCAGCGTTGCCCGGTACGTATTTGGGTCGATCGCGGAGTGAGAACCAAGCACCGCCTTCATATTCTGCAGAATCGTCCGCACCTGCTCGGAGGATGTCCCGTACTCCAACCCGAACGTCGGATGGAACCAGAACTTGTCGCGCGCTGAAATCGTCTCAATCGGCACGGTCGCAAGCTGCCCGTTCGGAACGCTGACGAGAGTCCTTTCGCTCGTCCTCACCTGCGTCGACCGCAAGCCCACCTCCTCCACCGTGCCTTGTGTAGTTCCGAACTTGAGCGTGTCTCCGACATTCACCGCCTGGTCCAGGATGATCGACGCGCCCCCGATAACGTTCTCCAGCGTCTTTTGTGCCGCGAGCGCAACCGCAATTCCGCCTACCCCGAGTCCGGCCAGCGCAGGGCTCACGTTCACACCGAACAGGTAAAGAATCCCAATTACTCCGCAGAAGATGACGAGGATATCCGCTAGTCGGCGTCCTAAGCGCAAAATCGAAGCGGTGCCTTCCAGACTGCGCCTTCTGAGCCGCAGGCTGATGAACCCTTCGGCCCACCTGGCCAGCCGGATCAAAAACCAAGTCAGCGCAATAAGAAAGACCACACCAGCCGCATCCGACCAGATCTGCCGCGCCAGCAATGACAGGCCCAGGTAGTGTCGCAACGCGCCCATCGCTATCGCGACAAACAGCAATCTGCCCGGCTGGGAGAGGACCTTTGGTCGGTCGACATCCTGGTTCCTTGAGCGCCGACGCCAGATCAGCATGGCAATCCATCGCAGCCCGTGATCCAGCAGAAATGCCACAAGCCAAAGCAGCGGAACCCCCAGCAGCACAACCATCCATTCGAATGCTGGAATTCCCAGAAACCCGTGAATCACCAGGGCTTGCGGCATGATCTCGCTGATCCCTGCGGTGTTGATCTCCTCGAATACCTTCGGAACCGCCGAGAGCGTCCCCGCATCGAAAAGCCAAATCTGCCCGGCTTTCTTGTCGTTAATCCTCTCCAGCGCAATTGCAAGCGTGCCCTGGCTGGTCCCGATCCTCCCCACGACCTCGCGGTTCGGATTGAGCGGATCAGCCAAGGACCCTTCCGGCTTATCGCTGATCAGATTGAGCTTCGCCGGCAGCCGCTTGTCCAGAACGACCGCAAATTGCTGGATAAGATCCTCGGATCCCTTTCCGCGGAAGCGAGGGTCCAGATACTCTTCGGCGAGGTCGAAGTTCTTCTTGTGCGAGGCCGCCAGGAAGCCCAGAATCGTGCCCTTAGGCGTAGTCCGGCCTAGCGGATCCTTCTCGGGTTCGGCTTGGGCTGGCGTTGTGGGAGCCGCCGAAGTGCCCTTCGGGGCTGCAAGCTGGGGCCGGGCCGCCATAGATCCGATAACCAACGCGATCACTGAGAGGATGGCTCTCGCGGCCCGACAACTCACGCCAGAATTGATAGATTTCTTCATAGGAATCAATTTTTCTGCTTCTCTTACCGAGCCGCCGTGCGACTCCTTCGTTGGCTTACTGGGTTGATCTTTTGCACGGGACTCGCACTTTTGCCAGTCGATTAGGTGCCGTCCAATTCTTCAATCTAGGTCGAAATCACGCGCCCGTGTGATTTGGGTCGTATAAGCAGCGATCCTCTTCAGGCTAGAATTCGTCCTACGCGGGCCAGGGTTGGGGAGGCAGTAGTGCAACATCCTCGCATCATCATTGCTGACGACCACAAGATGGTGGCCGAACTCTTCCGTGAGGTCTTGTCGCCGGAATTCGACGTAGTTGCCATGGTTGCAGATGGGCAAGATCTGGTTACTGCCGCCGCCCATCTGAAGCCCGACGTGGTTTTGGCTGACATCGCCATGCCTGTATTGAATGGTCTCGACGCCGGCCACCAGGTCAAGGAAGTCTCTCCAGCCACCAAAATCATTATCGTCACGATGAATCCCGACCCCGAAGTTGCCGCAGAGGCCTTTCACCGCGGGATGTCCGGATATGTCGTCAAGACCTGTGACTCCTCGGAGCTCATTAATGCCATCAAGGACGTTCTGCGTGGCCGCACCTACCTGTCCTCGGGAGTCTCCCGCGATGACGTCGCTGTCCTGCGCTGGCAGAACAAGAAGTTCGTCGACGAGCAGCAGCGCCTCACCCCCCGCCAGATCGAAGTTCTTGAGCTCCTGGTTCAGGGACGCAGGATGAAAGAGATTGGCCAGCGGCTTAACCTCTCAGCCCGAACCGTCGCCTTTCACAAGTACCGCATCATGGAAGTCCTCGGTGCCAAGAGCAATGCCGACCTGATCAAGTACGCCGTCCGCAACCACATCACAGGAGCCTAACTCGAATCCCGGGCCACCATCTACGCTCTCAATGAGCCACCGAACCCAGGGGCGGTAGCGCCATGTCTTCCAGGTACTTGATTAGGACCACTTCGTTTCCTTGCTCGTTGTAGATCAGCTCATCCACCAGGTGCTTCGCCAGCAGAATGCCAAAGCTCTTGCTGTAGATCGCCTCTTTGCTGTCGCTTAGGCTGCTGCGCTCCGGCAACTGCTCCAGGGGGTTCGCTAGCCACGTCTTCGAGCGTTCCGTGAAACTAAATCCCGCCCCTGGATCTGTCACGCGACAGGCCACTGCCTGCTTTGAACGGATATAGGAAATCTCCACATATTCGTCGGGATTGAACCCCCCGCCGTGCCCTGCAGCATTCAGCAGCAGTTCGCGAAAGGCTGTTGCCACCTGCGAACGTTCCGGTTCCGGCAGGTCCGCCATCTCCTGGAAGAACTGTGACATCCGCTCGATTGTTCCCAGATCGCAGCGCACCATCAGGCGAATCCATGATGGCGTGGCCGAGATCACTTCGATGCCGTCGTCCCAGCACTTTTCGTCGAGCGCCATCTCGATGAGTGCCTTCAGCGTCTCGATCGAGTAAGGTTTGGCAAACAGGCTGAATGCTCGCTCGCGAAGCGCCTCAATCACATCCTCGGTGGTGCGGCGGCCCGTGAGAACGATCATGCGGGTGTGCGGCCGCACCGCCCGAATCTTGCGCAGCAGTTCCAGGTCGTCGCGGGGCGAGGTTATCTCCGCTGTCACAATCAGGTCGTAGTGCCGCTTCTGGGCCGCTGCCAGAGCCAGGTCGTTGTGCGCCACGTAATCGACGCTCCAGTCTTGCGCCACCAGGTAGTCAAACAACATCCAGTTCATCTCGAGGTCGGCAACCACCAGTACCGACCGATGCGCGCGCTGAATGGCCGCACTGTTGCCCAGCGCCGCACTGAATGTCTCGTCGTTCCGCTTGCGTAGAGACTCGGGCACCGCGGATTCGTTTTGGCGGGAAATCACTGCCCAGACATAGCAGCCTTTCACGGAGCACCTCAACTGTCACTAGAAACAGCCTCTCAGTCACTCCCTGACACGAGCCAATTTCACTGGCAGATTTGGCAGTACAAAAGCCACTGCAGGGCGCGCAAAATCCCCGCAGAAATTTGTGCAATAGCTCTGGAGTCCTGCTATGCGCGCCTCCAGGCGCGGCAGAAGCGGGGAGAGTGCACGCTATCCGTTGCCGGCACACCTGATGCCCGGGGGCGCACGCCGGCTTCTCCTTCTATTTAGATCCGGACCCGCCCTTCCGCCGGCGGCCTCTCAATCGAAAGGTTCAGGTATCAGGCATGGAACACTTCAGCAACTCTACCTTCGCTGAAATCGAGGTAGGCACCACGGCCAGTCATCCCCATCGCCTCACCCGGATGGACATCGACGCACTGGCCATTGTCTCCGGTGAGATCGACCCCTTCCATGTGAGCGAGGACGGCGTATCGCGCAAGGAGGTTTCTGCTGCTGCCGTAGCCGCCGAAGCCATCCTCTCCGCCATGCTCAAGCGTCGCTTCCCCGGACCTGGCACCACCATCCTCTCTCAGGATCTGGCGTTCTCGGGGGAGTTGTCGGTTGGTGATGAAGTTAAAGCCACCGTAACCGTCCGCGACAAGCGGGATCCCGACGTTATCATCCTCGACTGCGCCGTCGTCCGTGGCGACGAAACGGTCGTTTCCGGCCTGGTCACCGTTGCTGCGCCGACTGAGCATCTCACCTACTCGCGCTTCGCCACGCCTCAGGTGATCCTGCGCCGCAATGACGGCTTCGCGCCCATCTTTAAAATGTGTGCCGACACACCGCCCGTTACCTGCGCCGTGGTTCATCCCTGCGACCGCAACTCGCTCCTCGGTGCCATTGACGCCGCCAAGGCAGGACTCATCACCCCCACGCTCGTCGGCCCTGAGAAGAAAATCCGCGCTGTCGCCGAGGAGGAAGGCGTGGACCTCTCTCCTTATCGAATCGTCTCCACTGAGCACAGCGTCGCCGCTGCGCAGGCAGCCGTCGCAATGGTGCGGACCGGGGAGATCGACTCCCTAATGAAGGGCAGCCTGCACACCGATGAACTCATGGCCGCCGTCGTACCCTCCGCCACGGGACTCCGCACTGCCCGCCGTATCAGCCACGTCTTCATCATGGATGTACCCGCCTATCCACACATTCTGCTGGTCACGGACGCCGCCATCAACATTGCCCCCACAGCGAAAGAGAAGGTAGACATCGTTCAGAACGCGATCGATCTTGCGCACATTCTCGGCATCAGCGAACCCCGCGTCGCGATCCTCGCCGCAGTTGAAACCGTGAACCCCCTTATGCCCGCAACCGTGGATGCTGCGGTTCTCTGCAAGATGGCGGATCGCGGTCAGATTACCGGCGGAATCCTAGACGGCCCCCTCGCCTTCGACAACGCCGTCAGCGAAGAAGCTGCGCGCATCAAGAAGATCACTTCGCCTGTGGCCGGCAAGGCCGACATCCTGCTCGTCCCCGACCTCGAAGCAGGCAACATCCTCGCCAAGCAGCTCGAATACCTCGCCGGCGCAAACGGCGCGGGCATCGTCCTTGGCGCGCGCGTACCCATCGTCCTTACCAGCCGCGCTGACTCCGCGCGCAACCGTCTCACCTCAGCTGCCATCATGAAGCTGGTCGCCAATGCACTCCGCGCCCCGGCCGGTGCAAAGCAGTTCGAGGTGGCCCATGTCTGACGATATCGGCGTCCTCAACTCCGGCTCGTCGAGCATTAAATTCTCCATCTTCCGCGTCGACGGCAGCGACCTTCTGCCCTACGTCGCCGGGCAAATCGAAGCATTGTTCACGCAGCCGCATTTCATCGCCCGGCAGAATGGCGAAGTTCTTGCCGACAAAACCTGGTCCGATGGAGTGACGCTCAGCCATCGTGAAGCCACGGAGTATCTGCTCGTCTTTCTTCGCACTTTGCTCAAAGACAGCCGCCTCCTCGCAATCGGCCATCGCATCGCGCACGGTGGTTCACGATTCACGGCGCCCGCTCTTCTCAACAGCCGCACACTAAATGAACTTGAAAAGCTCATTCCTCTCGCCCCGCTGCACCAGCCGTTCAATCTCGAGCCAATCCGCCTCGGCCTCGAGCGCCGCCCCGAACTGCCCGAAGTCGGCTGCTTCGACACTGAGTTTCACTCCACGTGTCCTGAAGTCGCGCAGGTTGTGGCGCTTCCTCGCCGCTTGCGAAATGCAGGCGTCCGGCGCTACGGATTTCATGGCCTGTCCTATTCCTACATCGCATCGCAACTTCCGTCCGTGGACCCCGCAGCGGCCGCTGGCAAGACCGTGGTGCTGCATCTTGGCAATGGCGCCAGCATGTGCGCCCTCAATGCGTGCCGCAGTGTCGCTACCACCATGGGCTTCTCTGCGCTTGACGGAATTCCGATGGGCACGCGCTGCGGCAGTCTCGATCCCGGCGTGATTCTCTACCTGTTGGAACAGGAGAAGATGCAGGTCCAGCACCTCGAACGCCTGCTGTACAAGGAGGCAGGCCTTCTCGGCCTCTCCGGAATCTCCAGCGATATGCGCACCCTGCTTCAGAGCCGCGACTCGGGCGCAAAACTCGCCGTCGATGTATTCGTTTACCGCATCGGACGCGAGCTCGGCTCGCTTGCTGCAGCTCTTGGGGGTCTCGATGCGATTGTCTTCACAGGCGGCATCGGCGAAAACGCGGCTGTCATCCGCGACCGCATTTGCCGCGACGCCGCGTGGCTCGGCGTCGAGTTAGACGAATCCGCGAACGATGCACGTGAGAAACGGATCAGCACCGCAAACAGCCGCGTCTCTGCCTGGGTCATTCCCACTAATGAAGAATTGACTATAGCGCGTCAAACGCAGCAGGTGCTCCTAAAGCGCGAAACGGCAATCAGCACCACCGCCTGACTTATCGCAATAGAGGAGCCCAAGCCATCCGAATGGCCTAGGCTCAATTTGTGTAACCCCTTCAGCCAACCTTCTCTGACTCCGCTCTCTCAGTCACCTCTGTTGAGACGCTGGTATCCATGTGCTCTGGCGCGAGAGTCCCTCCAGCTATTTGTTCGCGCGTGATGCGTGCAAGGGTTTCGCTCTTGTCGAAGTGCAGTGCCACCTTCGGGTCGATACGGGCAAAGATATCCAGCAGGCGTGCAATCAGCCCCGTCCAACCGGTTTGGTGGCTAGCCCCCAGGCCCGCGCCGTTGTCGCCGTGAAAGTACTCGTAGTAGAGGATGTAATCCTTCCAATACGGATCGTCCTGGAATTTCTTCGCTCCGCCATACACCGGGCGTTTCCCGTTCTCGTCCCGCAGGAAGATGTTCGATAGCCTGCGCGAAATCTCTTTCGCCACCTCAAACAAGTTCATCTGGTTTCCGGAACCGGTCGGGCACTCGACCTTGAAGTCGTCGCCAAAGAAGAGATACAGGTTCATCAGGCTCCGCAGAATCAGGACATTCACGGGCATCCAGATCGGTCCTCGCCAGTTCGAGTTCCCGCCGAACATCCCATTGTTCGATTCCGCCGGGAGATATTGCACCTTGTACTCCAGCCCGCTCAGCCAGAACGAGAAAGGATTCTCCAGGTGAAAGCGCGATAGCGATCTGATTCCGTAGTCGCTCAGGAACTCGTTCTCATCCAGCAGGTAGGGCAGTATCCGTTCGATCTTCTCCTTGTTGCAGACTGACAGCAGCCTTCGATCGGCAACCCCTAGGAAATCACCATCCGCTGGAGCAATGTGCTTCAACGGCTCCGGATGACGCGCCTTGAACACTTCAATCAGTTCCTGCAGCTTCGGGTGCCTCATCAGCACCCCGTTCGCCTCAAGAACAGTGGCGGCGCACAGCGGGAGGAGTCCCACCATTGAACGCACGCGCAACCGCTCGCAGCGCCCATCCGGCAATCGCAGCAGGTCGTAGAAGAACCCGTCCTGCGTGTCCCACATCTCGTCGTGATGCTCGCCGATCCGATCCATCGCATACGTGATCCACACGAATTGCTCTAGGAACCGGAACGCCACGTCCTCATACACCGAGTCATAGTCACAAAGAACCAGCGCAATCTCCAGCATGTTCTGGCAATAGAACGCCATCCACGCCGTGCCGTCCGCTTGGTCCAGTGTTCCGCCCGTCGGCAGCGGCGCGCTGCGGTCGAACACCCCGATGTTATCGAGCCCCAGGAATCCGCCTGCGAATACGTTCCTGCCCTCGGGGTCCTTCCGGTTCACCCACCAGTTGAAATTCAGCATTAGACCTTGGAATGACCGCTCCAGGAACTTGACGTCGGCTCGGCCCAGTTCCTTCTCGATGTTGTAGAGGAACAGCGTTGCCCATGCATGCACCGGCGGATTCACGTCACTGAAGTTCCACTCGTACGCCGGAATCTGACCGTTGGGGTGCGCATACATCGTGCGCAGCATCAGCAGCAGTTGCTCCTTCGCGAAGTCGAAGTCCACCAGCGACACCGCGATCGTGTGGAACGCCAGATCCCACGCTGCGTACCAGGGATATTCCCACTTGTCCGGCATCGAGATGATGTCGCTATTGAGCATGTGAAACCACTCGGCATTGCGCGTCTTGCGGACACTCCCGCCAATCAGCGGGTGCGCGCGATGCTCAATGAGCCAGCGATCAAGGTCGAAGTAGTAGTACTGCTTGCTCCACAACATGCCCGCCAGCGCCTGGCGATGAACGCGCTTTTCATCCTCACTCAGGTTCGCGGGCGTGATGCGGTCGTAGAACTCGTCAGCATCCACCACGCGTGCCGCGAAAATGTCATCGAAGTCCTTGAACGCGTCATTTGGCAGCTTATCCCCAAGCCGAAGCCTGATTGTGACGTTTCCACCAGCGGGCACTTCAGCCGAGTAGTGCGCGCATGCCTTCGTTCCTTCCCTTGCCGGATTTACGGCAGCCGTGTTGCCATGCACCACGCACTCGTGAAAGGCGTCCTTCACATATGGCTGCTCATTCGGTTGTCCCCACAATTTCTGGGTGTTCGAGTCATTTTCCGTGAATAGAAGTTCCGCATTGCCATCGCACGCCAGCACACGCTCTCCAAGTTTCTCGTGCTGAGCCAGTATGTTCGCGTTTCCAATCTGCCGAAGCAGCGGTCTCCCGGGATTCGACTGCCACATCCAGGTGTTGCGGAACCACACCGTAGGCAAAACGTGGATCGGCGCCGCCTCTGGCCCACGGTTATGTACCGTGATCTTGACGAGCAGGTCCTCCGGCGCGGCCTTCGCGTATTCTACAAACACATCAAAGTAGCGATCCTGATCGAACACTCCCGTATCGATCAGCTCGTACTCGAGTTCGTCGCGCGATCGCTGCCGGTTCTCCTCCACCAGCTGGTAATACGGAAATTCCGCGTGCGGGTATTTGTAGAGGTATTTCATGTACGAGTGCGTGGGAGTGCTGTCGACGTAGAAGTAGTATTCCTTTACGTCCTCTCCGTGATTGCCTTCGCTGTTCGTCAACCCGAACAAGCGTTCCTTCAAAATCGAGTCGCGGCCGTTCCACAGCGCCAGCGCAAAGCAAAGGTATTGCTTGTCGTCCGAGACGCCCGCTAGACCGTCCTCACCCCACAGATAGGCACGTGAGCGCGACTGGTCGTGAGTGAAGTAATTCCACGCATTGCCATCCTCGCTATAGTCTTCGCGAACTGTGCCCCATTGCCGCTCGCTCAGATACGGCCCCCACTTCTTCCACGGGATTCCGGCCTCACGCGTATCGTTCAACCTGGTCTGCTCTGCCGTCTCGGTATAGCTGAACGGAGTGGAAGTCTCTCTGGCTTTCGCAGTCATCACTCTCTCCTTCTCAGTTGCTCCCCGACTTTGCGGATCGGCGTTGCCGATCCTTCGCATCTACTTGCTGCGGCACTCAAAGAAATGAAATCCCCAGGCGGCGAGTTCCACATACAGCCCTTTCGAGCCCATTTCGCTCCCCGCTCGCGTGTACTCTACCCCGTTGATTCGGTCCTTCAAGCTCCATGTGCCGCCTTTGATCTCCGGCACCCGCACATGGGCCTGCGATAACTCCCCGCTAAGGTTCACGACAATCAGCGCGCGCTGGTCGCCGAGTGTCCACGTCCACGCGACCACATTCTGATAAGTGCTGTTGTCCGGCCAACCGCTCCGCTCGCACAGTTCCCACTTGCCGCTGCGGAACAGCTCCCGATTGATTGCGGGCAACAGCCGCACGTAAAAGGCGCGCAGATCTTCATCGGCGGCCTCATCCGGGCGCCTTCCCAGAAACACTGGCGGACGCACCCTCCGCCCCTCGAACTCCCCTTCGTGGAACATCCTGATCCCAGGCAGCGTCCCCACCGTGATCGCGGCGGCACGCTGCTTCGCGCCGGGGAATGCCGCCGCCGCGCGCGGCTCATCGTGATTTTCGATGAACCTCAGCAGCTTCTCCTGGTACCCCAGATCGGCGCACAGGTGTAGCCGCACGCTCTCCGCGTTGCTGTGTTCCAGGCGGTCGTAAAGCTTCTTGTCGTAGCAGAAGTCGAATCCCTGCTGCTGCAGGTCCCACTCCAGATCCCAGTACGCTTCGCCAATGAACAGGAATCCGGGCGAGCGTGCCTTCACCGCGGAAATCACCTCACACCAATATTCGGTCGACGGCAGGAAGCCCGCGCGCCCGCCCCACGTCTTCTGGAAGATCCGCGTCATGGGCAGCATCGCCATGTCGCAGCGAACTCCATCCGCCTGATCGGATATCGAATGCAGCGTCTCAATCACCGCCGCGCGCAGGCCTTCATGGAAAGCATTCAACTGCAGCACATCGGGCCACGCCGGAAAATTCGGATCTCGTCCTCGCGCAAATACCTTCCCATTCGCGACCAGAAACGACTGAGGGTCATCAAGTGCATCCTGCGTAGTTCCACGAACGAAGTGCTCGAGATGCGACTCCACCCACGGATGGTCCGGGGCCACGTGATTCGGCACGAAATCGAGAATCAGCTTCATGCCCCGCGCTGCAAGTTCTGCCCGCGCCGCGGCAAGCCCGTCTCTGCCTCCCAGATGCGAATCCACCTCATAGTTCCGTATGCAATAAGGCGACCCGACGTTATCGCTAGTTTCGAAATCCGGCAGCGCCCGCCGGAAATCCTTGAGAAGTCCCTCATTCTGATTCGCGATTGCGATGCCCGCCGGGCTGCGCTCCCACACACCCATCAGCCACACCGCGTCGAACGCGTATGCCGCAACAGCATCCCACTCCGCGGCAGGCACAGACCCGAGGTCCACCGCGCGCCCGTACTTACGCGCCAAGTCTGCCAGCCAGATCCATGTATCGATTTCATAGAGGGTCGGATAGGTAGACCAGGCGGTCGTTGCAGACACCTCTCCGGCCCGCTCTAGAGACGCGACAGCCATATCGAGCTCTCCTTGCACCATTCAGACAGCGGCGTTCTCACTGCCCCGCTTCGCAAGTCCCCAGGTGCGGTTCTGAGGTTTTTGGCCGAAAATCTCTCCGCGCGTTCGGAGTTTACGAAGCACTCGTAGAGGCCGACACTGGAAAGTCTTACAGTCCCGGCTCGGCGTGTATTGAACGAGGTCGCGCTTCTTCTTCGTCAGGCTGACTGCACATTCTGTCAGATGTCCCAGCCCTATCCTCATGTTTTACTCGCGCAGATGGTTACAGCGACATCTTGCGACGGGTGAAGGGCTTATCCTTCTCCTCCTTGCCAAACCGAGGAATTACAGGGCCCCAGCCTATGACTCGACGCACCCGGAGAGTGCGGACCAAATGAGACACCTCGCCAATCTCTCGCTCATGCGATTGCTGTCCTGGTTGGTGTTGCCCATCTCGCTCTCCCGACCGGCACGGGGACAGGATCTGGCTCCCCGCGCTTATCTCATCACCCCGATCAGAAGCAACGCCATCACCCTGACCTACGGCTTTTCGAACGGCAACATGAACCTTGACGGTTCCGTCCCCGTGACCGATGCCACGGTGAGCTTACACACACCGGTCGTCAGCTATGTCCGCTCGTTGAGTTTTTTTGGACGCTCGGCAAACGTGCTCGGTGCCCTGCCCTACGGCGTCGGCGACTTCAGCGGCAACGTCCTGGGTAGCCAGACTGCCACACATCGCTCCGGTCTGCTTCCGGCCACCTTCCGCTTCTCCGTCAATCTGATGGGCGGCCCCTCGATGGACGTCCGCCAGTTCGTCAAGTGGCAGCAAAAGCTCCTCATCGGCGCCAGCATCAAGGTGCTGCCACCAACCGGCCAGTACGACCCTGAAAAGCTCATCAACCTGGGAATCAACCGCTGGGCACTCAAACCCGAGGTCGGCCTCTCCCGCCGCTGGAATCACTGGCTCCTAGACACCTACGGCGGGGTCTGGTTCTACACCGAAAACCCAGAGTTCTTCTCGCACAACGCCATCACCAGCGGGGTCCACCGCCAGACCCAGAGCCCCATGGGCTCCTTCGAAGGCCATTTCAGCTATGATGTGCGGCCGCGTCTCTGGGCCTCGCTTGACGGAAACTTCTGGTTCGGCGGCGCCAGCGCCATTGACGGCAAGACGAACTCCCTGACCACCAACCGCAACTCCCGCGTCGGGGGCACCGTTTCATTTCCGGTCACGAAGCGTCAGTCCATCAAGTTCAGCTACAGCGACGGTGCCTACATCCGCTACGGCGGCAACTACAAAAACGTCTCTGCAGGCTGGCAGTACTCCTGGATAACCAAACGATAAACGCCGCCAGATTCCGAACAGCGCTATCTGCCCCATACAATGCTAAGTAGACTCGGGGAGAGCAGCCTTACAGATCGCGGCAATCAGCTGGATCCGCAATCGCCCCCCGTCATTGAAGGGCCTGTAGCTCAACGGTTAGAGCAGGGGACTCATAATCCCTTGGTTGGGGGTTCAAATCCCTCCGGGCCCACCAGCACCTGCGGTGCGGCAACCGCTCGGCACCTGCGGTGCGGCCGCCGCTCACTGTCGCTCGCACTGAGGTCCGCGTTGCCACGGACTTCCGCTTCTCGCCCCTGTGCCACAATACGATTAGCCTGATGAGCACGCGACTCGACACAATCCTCGCCGCCACCCGCCGCACCGTTGCGGCTGCACGCGAGCTTGTGCCCGTCACAGATCTCGAAAGACGCGCTGAGGCTCATCGCCCCCGTGGATGGGCCGCGGCTCTTCGCAGCCAGTCAGCACATGGCCCTGCTGTCATCGCAGAAATCAAGAAGGCGTCGCCCTCCAAGGGCCTCATTCGCGCGGACTTCGATCCCGAATGGATCGCCCGCCGCTACAAGGCGGGGGGCGCGACATGCCTTTCCGTCCTCACCGACGAGCCCTTCTTTCAGGGCAGCCTGCGCAACCTGGAACTCGCCTCCGCGGCTGTCTCGCTCCCCTGCCTTCGCAAAGACTTCATGATCGACGACTACCAGATCGTCGAAGCCCGCGCGCACCGCGCCGACGCCATCCTGCTCATTGCCGCCGCCCTCACCAACGAGGAGATGAAGCGTTTCGCTGCTCGCGCACATGCGATTTCGCTCGACGTCCTCGTCGAAGTACACACAGGCGACGAACTGGACCGCGTCCTGGACGCTCTCGGCGAAACCGGCGCGGAGGCCATCGGCGTGAACAACCGCGACCTCAAGACCTTCGACGTCAGCTTGGAGCGGTCGCTCGAACTCGCCGACCGAATCCCGTCCACCGTTGTGCGGGTGGCCGAAAGTGGCATCACCTCCGCGGATGATATCGGCCGTCTTCGGGCCGCTGGATTCGACGCCTTCCTCATTGGCGAAAGCCTGATGCGCCAACACGACCCAGGGGTCGCCCTCAAAGATCTCCTCGCCGTGAGCCCGGTCGCCCGATGAGCCTCTGGGTCAAAATCTGCGGCAACACCTCGCTTGAAGACGCGCAACTCGCGGTCGACTCCGGCGCGGATGCCCTCGGCTTCGTCTTCGCCGCCAGTCCGCGCCGCGTCAACGCTGAGCAGGTCGCAGCCATCACTGCGCAGCTCCCCGCATCTGTTGAAAAGATTGGCGTCTTCGTCGATACCCCGTTCGATGAGATCGTTTCCATCGTCCGCACCTGCGGCCTCACCGGCGTGCAGATTCATTCCGCTCTCGCTACAGACGGGCCCGCCCGGTTGCGTGCCGAGTTCGGCCCCGGGCTGCGCATTCTGCGCGTGGTGCACTTCGGGCCCGGCGCGATGCAGTACGCGGAGGCATACCTGGCCGATCCGAACGTCGATGGTCTGCTGGTCGACTCACGGACCGCCACCGCTGTTGGAGGCACGGGCATCGCGTTCGACTGGGCTCACGCCGCCGAGACGCTGTTTCAGAACCCAAACGGCGGGAAGGTCCTGGTCGCTGCCGGAGGCCTCAGCCCCGACAACGTCGCCGAAGCCATCGCCACTCTTCGCCCGTGGGGTGTGGATGTTGTCTCCGGCGTGGAAGCTGCGCCTGGGCGGAAAGATGCGGGCAAGGTCCGCGCCTTCATTGCCAATGCGCGAAGTGCCGGTTGACCCGCCGAGAAGCAGGGTTAACCAACACGTAGATCTAGCGCACCCGGTGGCGTGAGGCTCATCTTTACGGAAGCCCGGATTTTCTGAATTCGGACTGAAGAAATCCGATATCGATTTATCAATCATTTAGCGGGTTGCAGGGTGGGGGGTGGGGGTAGTTGAAGCTCCTGAGGATGATCGGGGAGGGGGGATTACTTCGAAGGTAAACTCCCAAGTGCTTTATTTCGGATCTGATCCGTGTTCGGATTCTCCCGACCGCAGATCATCTGAGAAACACTGCCGCAGAAGTAAGAGTAGACGGCCAAGGAAGCAAAGTCGGTGATGGGAGTCACGCTCGAGCTGGTGTTTATTTCAGCCAGTGGCGCGGGTCTTGGCGGCGTCCTTGCACCCGGGAGTGGGTCCGATGTAACTCGAATCCAATTCCACACGTATGAATCTCTGAAGGGGAATCTTCCGCTCCCGGACGCGACTTCCCTTCCCGAGGTCCCGAATATGGCAACCTTCCTTCCCCCCATCGAACAACCAAAAGGCTTGACGATGAAGCTGGTCTACGCCGGCACGCGCCGTCAGTTCGGTAAGGTCCTGACTCCGCTCAAGGTCTTCGCCGCGCGTCTGCCGATCGCCTTCGGCGCCTTCTACGGGAAGATCAGCAAGCTCGACAAGAAGCTTACTTTACCGGCCGAAACCCAGATGCTCGTCCGCGAGCAGGTCGCCCACATGAACGTCTGCGAGTTCTGCATCGACATCGGCCGCGCCTTCGCTATCAAGGCATCCATGAATGAGGCCAAGTTCGATGCGCTAGCCGATTACCGCACCAGTCCGCTCTTCACCGCCGCCGACCGTGCCGCCCTCGACTACGTGACGGAGCTAACCCGCGACAAGCAGGTGAATCCTGCGACCTTTGCCCGCCTCGCCCAGCACTTTACCGAGCGCCAGATCTGCGAGATCGTGTGGCTCGTCGCCAGCGAGCACGTCTACAACATCACCAATATCGGACTCAACATCCACTCCGACATGCTCTGCGACATCACAAAGAAGAAGAATGCAACCGCCTAAGCCCGGGTGCCGCTACATCCTGACCGGAACTCCCGGCTGCGGCAAAACCGCGCTCATTCGGCAACTAGAGGTCCACGGTTTCAGCGTTGTCGAAGAAGCCGCGACGGACGTGATCGCGGCGTCCCACGCCAATAGCATAGAGGAACCGTGGCGGAACCCGCAGTTCATCGAAACCATCACCGAACTGCAGCGAACGCGCCAGCTCGATGCCTCGCTTCTGCCCGGTGAAGTTCAATTTCACGATCGATCGGTGGTCTGTACGGCGGCTCTCGCGACCTACCTCGGTTACCCCATTCCGCCGGTGCTCGCCGCCGAACTCGACCGGATTGTCAGCGAGGCGGTGTTCGAACGCAGCGTCTTCTTCCTCCGCAATCTCGGCTTCATTGCGCCCACGGCGGCCCGCCGCATCAGCTTCGAAGAGTCCCTCCGTTTCGAGCGGATCCACGAGGAGACGTACCGCAGCTTCGGATTCGAGCTGCACTTTATTGATGCCGCCCCAATCCCAGATCGCATCGCAGCCATCCGCGCGCAGATTCGTGCTCTGAATTAAGCCCCTGTAGACTGGAGATTGACCCCTTCGGTCATTCGCGCAGGAGGCCTCATCATGTCATCCGTCATTCTTCCCTCAGCACCCTCGGAGTCGCGCCCCGGCCGCTTCGGCATCTATGGTGGCCGCTACGTGCCTGAGACCCTGATGGCAGCCCTGCAGGAGCTGGAGCGCGAGTACGAAATCGCAAAGGCCGACGCCGATTTCCAGCAGGAACTCGCCGACCTGCTCCGCGACTTCGCCGGCCGCCCAACGCCGCTCTACTTTGCCAAGCGCCTGACGGAAGACCTTGGCGGCGCCAAAATCTACCTCAAGCGCGAGGACCTCCTCCACACCGGCGCGCACAAGATCAACAACGCCCTCGGGCAGGGGCTGCTCGCGAAACGTATGGGCAAGAAGCGCATCATCGCGGAAACCGGCGCGGGCCAGCACGGTGTCGCCACGGCCACGGTCTGCGCGCTTCTTGGTTTGGAATGCGTCATCTACATGGGCGAAGTCGACATGGCCCGCCAGGAGCTCAACGTGCTCCGGATGCGCCTGCTCGGCGCGGAAGTTAGGGGCGTTTCGTCAGGATCGAAGACCCTCAAGGACGCCATCAGCGAGGCCATGAGGGACTGGGTCACGAACGTCCGGACTACGTACTATATCCTCGGCAGCGCCCTCGGCGCGCACCCCTATCCAACCATCGTCCGCGACTTCCAGCGCTGTATCAGCCTCGAAATGAAGGAGCAGATCCTGGAGCGTGAAGGCCGCCTGCCGGACGCCGTCGTAGCCTGCGTGGGCGGCGGATCGAACGCTATCGGAGCGTTCTACGAATTCATCCCGGATCGCGATGTTCGCCTGATCGGAGTCGAGGCCGGCGGCCGCGGCACCGCGCTGGGCGAGCACGCCGCGCGCTTCTCGGGCGGAGTACCCGGCGTCCTGCAGGGGACCTTCAGCTATGTTCTCCAAGACGACAATGGCCAGATCGCGCTGACCCACTCCGTATCGGCAGGTCTTGACTACGCCTCGGTCGGACCTGAGCACGCCATGCTCCACGACACGGGCCGCGCCGAGTACACCTCATGCGACGACGCGCGGGCGCTCGAAGCCGTCGTCAAGCTCGCCCGGACAGAGGGGATTCTTCCTGCGCTCGAGTCCGCGCACGCGGTGGCTGAGGCGCTTCGGCTAGCTCCCACAATGAATCCCCATGACATACTGGTAGTGAACCTCTCCGGTCGCGGCGACAAGGACATGGGCATCATCGCCCAGGAGCTGAAGCTGGAGGGAGCGACATCCCTCAGGGGCTAAAGCCCCGACAGTTTTTCGCTTGGACAACGGCGCGGCTAAAGCCGTGCCCTTTCAAAACAGGACAGCGGCACGGCGAACAGTTGTGCCCCTTTTAGACAGGGAAAGATGCCTATTCGTTTCGATCAGAAGCCGGGTCTCGTCGTGTACATCACGGCCGGCGACCCCAGTCTCGACGCCTCACGCGCCATCGCCATTGAAGCGATCGACGCCGGCGCGGACGTGATCGAACTCGGCATCCCTTTCTCCGATCCTCTAGGCGACGGCCCCATTATCCAGCGCGCCAGCGAGCGCGCCCTCTCGCGCGGCGTCAAGCTCGCAGACGTCCTCGAAGTCGCCCGAGCGATCCGCGCCGCACGCCCTCAAGCCGGTCTCATCCTCTTCACGTATCTGAATCCGATCCTGCGTTATGGACTCGCCCGCTTTGCCGATGACGCGAAAGCCGCGGGCGCGGACGGCGTACTGGTGATCGATATGGTCGTCGAAGAATCTGCCGAGTACCTGCGGGAAATGGATCGCACCGGCCTCGCGCCCGTTTTTCTCGCCGCGCCAACCAGTTCCGACGAGCGCCTCGAAGCCATCGCCGGGCACTCGCGCGGCTTCGTTTATGCGATCTCACGCACCGGCATCACTGGCAAGCAGCAGTCCATGACCGCCGATGCCTCCGCGCTGGTCGACCGTATCCATCGATGGAGCAAGCTGCCGGTGGCTGTCGGCTTCGGCATCTCCAACGCGGACCACGTCGCACAGGTCGCGGAGTTTGCTGAGGCAGCGGTGATCGGCAGCGCGATCGTGGAGCTCATTGAGCGATCCACGCCGGAAACAGCGCCCGGCGCAGTGGCCCGATTTATCAAGGGCCTGCGCCAAAGCAGCACGGCGCTGGCCCGGTGAGAGAAGCCACAGGCCAGTAGCCTGTAGCTCGCAGCCTGTAGCGACCCCGCGCCTGTTCGCTCCGCGGAGCATCAGCTACAGGCTGCCGGCTACAAGGTCGAGGCTCGTCCCACGCTCAAGGCTCACGCAGAGGATTCCGAAGATGACGCTGGAAGAACTACGGGAACGCATCGATATTCTTGACCGCCAGTTGGTCGATTTACTCAATGAGCGCGCCAGCGCGGCGCAGATGGTAGGCCATCTCAAGGCCGCCACCTCGCTGCCGGTCTACGAGCCGAATCGCGAAAAGTTGGTCTACGCCAATGTTCGCGCGGCCAACCGGGGACCACTCCCTGATATCGAGTTGACCCACATCTACGAGCGCATCATCGACGTCATGCGGGCCTTGCAGCGGAACGAACTGGCTTCAGAACGACACGCCCAGGAAATGGCGAAACTCGCCGCAGGGCAAACAGGTGCACAAGCACCGGAGACAGAAAAGCAATGATCGTCGCCATGCAGGAGAAAGCCACCGAAGAGCAGATCGACGCCGTAATCGCCGCGCTCGTCGAATCCGGAGTTGAAGTTCACCGCACCACCGGCGAGATGCAGACCATTCTCGCCGCTGTGGGCCGCACCTCGTCGCTTGAGCTAGCCAAGTTCGAAATTATGCCTGGAGTCAGTCACGTTCACCGCATCAGCTCGCCCTACAAGCTAGCCGGCCGCAGCTTCCGCCCTGAGGGCACCGTCATCGAGTTCCGCAACGGCGTCAAGGTGGGCAACCGGCGTGTCGTCGCCATGGCCGGGCCTTGTTCGATTGAGAACCGCGACCAGATCTTCGAGACGGCGCGCCGGGTCAAGGGCGCAGGCGGTACGTTCCTGCGTGGCGGAGCCTTCAAGCCCCGCTCCTCGCCATACGCCTTTCAGGGCATGGGCATTCCGGGCCTGGAGCTGATGCGCGAAGCCGCCGAGGCGCACGGCCTCCTCGTCGTTAGCGAAGTGATGGAGATCGCGCAGATCGAGCCCATGCTGCCTTACGTCGACCTCTTTCAGGTAGGCGCACGCAACATGCAGAACTTCAATCTGCTGCGCGATCTCGGGCAGATCCGCAAACCCATCCTGCTGAAGCGCGGCATTGCCGCCACGATTGAGGAGCTACTGCTCTCGAGCGAATACATCCTGTCGGGCGGCAACTACGAAGTAATCCTCTGCGAGCGCGGTATTCGCACCTACGAAACTGCCACGCGCAACACGATGGACATCTCCGCGATTCCCATTGTGAAGAAGCTCTCGCACCTGCCTATCATTGGCGACCCTTCGCACGGAACCGGCCGCCGCGATCTCGTTGCTCCGCTGGCCCGCGCAGCAGTGGCGGCAGGCGCCGATGGGATCATCGTCGAAGTGCACCCCAACGCTGATAAGGCCGCCAGCGACGCCGCGCAGACGCTTTACTGCGACCAGTTCGACACGCTCATGGGCGAGTTGCGGCTTATCGCGACCGCCGTCGGGCGCAGCTTCTAAGCAAGCTACTTCACCAGGAACCCGCCCTTCGCTCAACACGAAGGGTGGGAGCCGTTCCAGGCCGCCAGCCCGCTATTTCCACTCTGAGACTTTCCGCTTGGACTGCGCGTATACTCAGTAATCCAAGTTGGTCCGGGCCCACCAAAAAACTAGATCGGCGCGCGTACGACCAGCCGGACGAGGTCGGCGACAACTACAAACAGTCCCCCACACGATTACAGCGGGTAGAGCCTATGACCACGCCGCCGGTTGCGGAGCTGTCTGATACCTCAGGTCGGAGCGGAGCCGGGGTGCGCTATGCGTGCCTTGCGATTCTTGCCATCCTCATCAGCTTGCTCAGCGGCGCACCGGGTTTTGCGCAGAAGACCGCGAAGAACATACTTGTCATCTTCAGCTCGGCAAATCAAACCAGTGACCTCGGCCAGATTGAACACGCCATGCAGGCGCACTATGCGGGCCAGGTAAACGTCTACGTCTCCTATATCTACGGCAATTTCGAACAGGCATGGGCGGGGGCATCTTACCTGGATAGCCTTGCGGAGACGCTTCGCCGCGGCTACAGCAAGGTCAAGCTCGACCTCATCATCGTGGCGTCTCCTGATGCTCTCGATTTCGCCACCCGATACCGCGACAAGATCTTTCCCGGCCTGCCCGTGGTTTTCTACGGTCTCAGCAAAGACGAGCTGGCAGAGATCCATCTGCTGCCGGGAATGGTGGGCAGAACGGAATCAGCGGACATTCAGTCCACCGTCGATCTGGCCCTTCGCCTCCATCCCGACACGCGCACCATCGCTGTCATCGATACGACAACGAAACTCTGGTGGGCGCTCGCGCATGCCGAGATTCTTCGTCACCAGGACCAGGTGAAAGAGATCGACCTGGTCGGGACTCCCAGCGCGGAGATGCTCCGGAGCATCGACTCCCTGCCTCCTCACACCGTGGTTCTCTTCCAGATGGCCCCTGAAGGTGGGGTCGAAAGACCTGTGGACGCGAACGACGTCCTTGCGGAAGCCACCAAGCGGTTCCCCACGTATTCGGCGTTCCACACGCTTTGTCTCGATCGCGGCTGCGTGGGCGGAGTCTATGCTGACTGGAACGCGAACATGGCATGGGCAGGCGAAGCCGCGGCGCGCATCCTTTCCGGAAAGCAATCCGAGACCGCTGCCCCGGTCATCGAGGACTCCGGCCGTCAAGTCATGGTCGATTGGCGTCAGCTACAGCGCTGGCACATCTCGGGGTCGGCTCTGCCGCCTGGAAGTCTGGTTCTCTATCGGCCGCCGCCGCTGTGGGCGGTCTATCGGAAGTACATTCTCGCGGCATTGGCCGTGATCGTTATTCAGGCCTTTCTCATCGCTGGGCTGCTTTGGCAGCGCCGGCGCAAGCGCCGGGCTGAAGCCATTTTGCGCGAGAGCGAAGAACTTTTCCGTATGCTGGCGGAGACTACTCCGGCGCTCATCTGGATGTGCGGCCCCGATGGCACTACCACTTATCTGAACAGCCGGCGTCTCGAGTACACCGGTGGCGACACCACCGCAGGCTTCGGCGATACGTGGATGGAATACGTCCATCCTGACGACCGGGCACGGGTGCAGCTTGACTACACCAATTCGCTGAGAGATCACGCGCCCTACTCCTGCGAGTACCGCCTGCGCCGCAGCGATGGAGTCTACCGCTGGGTGTTCAATCTCGCCACGCCGCGCTTCGATGGTGAGGGATCGTTTGCCGGGTTCATCGGCTCGGTCGTGGATATTACGGATCAGAAGCTCGCGCAGCAAGCCCTGCGCGATCTCAGCGGGCGTCTCATTGGAGCGCAGGAAGACGAGCGCCGCCGTATCGCCCGCGAGCTTCATGACGACATCTGCCAGCGACTCGCAGTTCTGTCGGTCCGCCTCGAGCAAGTGAACCGTAACGGATCGAAAGACAGTCTGCACGACATTCGGGAATACTGCGTGGAGATTGCTGCCGATGTGCAGGGCCTCTCGCACCAGCTTCACTCGTCGAAGCTCGACCACCTGGGCCTCGCAGCCGCTCTCAAAGGATTTTGCGGCGAGTTCTCGAAGCAGTACAGTGTCCACATCGATTTCAAAGAAGAGGGCGTGCCCAGAACTTTGCCGCAGGACGTGTCAATCACCCTCTTCCGGATCACCCAGGAAGCTTTGCGCAATGCCGTCAAATACAGCCAGAGCGCGAACTTCGCGGTCGCGCTGAGCGGGACGGCGGGGGAAATCCTTCTCGAGGTTCAGGACTGGGGCGTTGGATTCGATCTCGAGGCGGTGATGCGAAGCGGCGGGCTGGGACTTCTGAGCATGCAGGAACGAGCGCACCTGGTGCGCGGCAGCCTGTCGGTCGAGTCGCAGCCAGGAGCCGGGACGAGAGTCCTGGCCATCGTTCCGCTTACTACGAATCGGTTCCCCGAAACCGGCACAGAAGATAATCCCGTTGCGACTGCGGCCGGCTAGTCTGATGGCTATCCTGATGGGAAAAGGGCTCCGGCTGTTTACTACGAGGTAACATTGTCGATTGCAGATCCGAAAAAATGGCTCAACGGCATATGAATTTTTGTATCAGCATAACTCATTGTTGAAATGAAAGTTAGATAGAGACGTTGATCTAAAAAGCGAATATATGGAGAAGTAAAAACAGGGGGAGGGGTAGCTAATTTTCTAGTAAACAGGCGCTGATTTTTGTTCAAGAAACGGCGCCGGAAGACACTCCAACCGTCTGCAAGCAGAGTAGATCGTTCCGATATGCGGGTCTGTGATCGCGGTCACGGTTGCAGTTGCCAGTTTTCGGTTGTGAGTACGTGCAGAGGGGGGCCGGTTCGCGGGGTTCCGCCGGGATATGAGGTGCGCGCGAGTGGTGTGGCGCTGGAACCCCGGACAGGTCCTCGCACCACTCGGACCTGGCCGGGGCTATTCTCGTGTCGCCCCTACCGGGGCGCCATGGCGGCGTCGCTCGTACTCTCTGCTGATTGAGGCGGTTTACTGCTCCTCGCGCTGGACCTTCGTATCGGGCTTGTCCGGCTTGGCGTCGGGTTTGGCGTCGGACTTCGCTGGAGTATCGGCCGGCTTCGCTTCAGCCTTTGGATCGGCTGATTTCGGCTCGGCTGATTTCGGCTCGACAACGGCGGCCGCCGGCACGGGGAGGGGGCCGATCGGGGTTACCGGCAGGCTGAGCGTCTGCACAATCTCCGGATCGTCGCGGAGCTTGAGATAGAGCGTCCCGTTCACCGGATGGGGCACGGTCAACTGAGCGCCGGTGAAGCCGGTGGGAACCTCGGTGGCATTGCTGAAGTCCTGGGTGGCGGCGATGGAGTCGACCAGGAACAGGTTTGATCCGCTCAGAGTGCAGGGCTTCGCGGTGGAATGCGGGCAGCGCAGGTCTCTGAACGTGGGAACGCGGACGATGGTGCCGAGGTGCATCCAGCCGCCGGGAACGCCGTCAGCAGAGACTGCCCGGGCGCTGATGGGCCCAAAGGCCGATGCGCCGAATTTGGCCATCGGTTCCACGGTGCCGATCGCAGTGCGGGCGTCTTCCAGCATCAGGGATCCGTCGGCCAGTGAGAGCGTGGTCGAGAAGCTGCCATCGTCGGCCGCGACTTCGACCTTCTGATTGCGAGGGAATTTCTGCGGAACCTCCGATTTTAGGAAGAAGACAACCTTGCCGCTTAGGGGCAGATCGTCGGGGCTGCCCATGTGGACAGGTGAGGGGGTGGTGCTGTCGGCGTCCTGCGCGCCTTTGCTCATCAACGAGACCTGCGGCCGCGGCAAATCGACGTGCACAGGCACTTTTAGCTCGCGGCCATCGCGCAGCGAAACCTTGGCACTGAGCCGGGTGCCGGGGTCGAGTTCTGATGTGGACGCGGCGGTCTTGAGCGTAAGCTGGTCGAAGTCCTGCACGCGCGAGAGCTTGTCGGGCGACCAGTCGATCTTGCCGAAGGAAGCCTTTGCCACTTCATCGAGCCGCGTGCCTTTGAGCGTCGCGGTCTGATCACCCACGTTGAGGCTGATGCTGTCGAGCGACGCGGCTTCGGCGTAGGCATTGAGGCTGATGACGTCCGGCTTCTCTACCCCGTACTGATGGATGCGGATGGAGATGGGGCCGGGGGTGGCGTCCTTCATCGGGACGTCGACCTGCATGGTCTCGGGCTTGGGCGACTTCCAGGTCAGCGGAAGGGGTTTATCACCCGCCAGCTCGATCTTGGAGACGCAGAGATTGCTGTCGCCATGGATGTGCAACGTGTCGTCGCGGCCCACGATGAGGGCGGACTGATCATCCGAAGCGACGGTCCACTTGCCTGGCGCGGCGGAGAGCATTTTGTAGCGAGGGCCTTCGAAGTCGTCGAACCCCCACTTGCCCAGTACCGTAGCCGTGAGCTCGCCGCCAGGCAGCTTGGGCAGATCGGACGAGGGAACCACGCCGCCACGCGCAGGATCAGCCATGGCTGGAATGTCGATGGAGAAGTTGCTGGGGCCCTCAATGCGGAGCTTGAGCTCACGGGCGATTGCGGTGCCAAAGATCAGCGGGGCGTTATCGGCTGAGAACACGAGCTCGGGCTTTTGCGCACAGAGAGTCTCGTTGGGATTCAGCGGGTGCAGTGGCGGCGCCTTGGAGGGGCCGACGGGCGGAAGCGCGACCACGACAACCGACTTGGGATCGCGGAACGAGGGGGGCTCGTTGAGACGGAGGTTAAGCGTGTCCTTTGTCGGCAACGCCAGCGCGGGGATGTACTGGAAGCGCGCGGTGTGCAGCGACGAGAGGATCTTGGCCATATCGACGATTGCGCCGATGTAGGGGCTGTACATGCCACCCCCGCCAAGATGCGAGTAGCTGATCTGGTTCATCAGGTCAGCGGTGGAACCGTTGGCGATCTGCCCGACAAGGTTCTGGGCGTTGGCGTCGTCGAGCACCATGCCCTCGGTATGCTGCGACAGGCAGGAAGCCTGCTGCTCCACCGGCCGGTCGAAGCACTGCTGCTGGATGCGAATGCCGAGGGAGCGTGCGGAGAGTTCGGCGCGCTCCTTGTAAGCCTTGGGGTCGGCCTGGTTTCCGGTCTTGACCTCGTTGATGTAGTCGTCGAGGCGCATGCGCTCCCAGCTTGCGGCCTGAAGATCCTGGGCGGCGCGGACAAAAGCGCCGGGGCGGTCGTGGACGGCGCGGCGCAAGGTGGCGAAGTCACCACCGGTTTCGGGCGCCAGAAAGACGAGGGCCTGCTGGGCCTCTTTGGGCACGGTGACGAAGACGCCTTCTTCACGGGCAGCGCGGGTCCATGTCTCCACGCGCGTGAACCAGTCGTTCGGCGGCGGGTTCGTGGCCCCCCGAAGGAAGGCCACAACCAGAACAAAATGAGCGGACTGGCTCTCCGGCAGGTCGGGGTGTATCCAGAGGCGGTCGCCGGGCATAAGGTTGGCGGTCTGGCCAACGGGCAGTGTGATGTCGCCACGCTTTACGTGGACATCCACTTTAGGTCCGGCAAGGTCGAACGCAGGGCCATCGGCATGAAGCAGGGCAGAGAAGGACACCAGGGCCGCGAGAAGCAGCGGCAAAGTACGACGCATGACCTTATTTTACGGGGACCGGCAAGCTGAGCCAAACCGCGCGAGGCGGTTCCGTGCGCGGAATAGGGTGTAAATTGCAAAATATCGATAATTTTCTGGATGACCGAGGCCGAAATTATCATATACACTACCGTGAGGTTAGTATCCAGTCGATTAAGTAGAACCAATTCTGTTGGTCAGTTGTTTTTTTCAAAACCATCACACATTTGGATATTTGGGCTCGGGAAGGAGTTCCGGGCATTTCCCTAGATAGCGACACTGGGAGTGCGGTGAACGCGCATTCAATACGTGCACGACTCGACCCCCCGAGCGTTGCCTATTTTGCGCCAAGAGTCCAGGCCGCCCGGCTTGGAGGCGCGGCCGTAGATTCAGGTAGTCGGAGTTGCGGTATACGGAGAAGGAAAGTATGAAATCAGCGAGAGTGGCGCAAGCCGGCGTAGATGTAAGCAGTCTTAGTATTCCTGATGCAGAAGAAATTATTGAAGAGGCCTTGAACGAGCTGTCTTACTCGCAGGATCCGGGCCTTGTGCGCGCGCTTCGCTTTCTGGCGCCTCCGGGATACCAGGCGATCGTGGAGTTATGTAGCGAGAATGGGCGGAGCAAGCGCCGCAACGCCACCGCGGAGACGTGGTCGCCGGAAGAGGATGAGGTCCGCATCTATTTTGAGCGGATTGGCGGAGAAGAGGCGGCTCCGCGCACGGTGCGTACAGCGGCCCGGCCAGCGGCGGCCGAGCATGATGCCGATGAGGATGAGGTTGCAGAGCCAATGGTGCCCGCAGATCTGGATGCACGCGTTCGGGAACTATGCAATGCCCTGGCTGAGGCCGAGCGCGGCGGACACGCCTTCATCGCTCTGAAGTGGTTCCGCGACTCGTTTTTGCCGCGCAAATCGTACCGCTGGAACCAGAATCCGGAGTCGCGGCAGGCGATCCTGGCAGAGGCGATTCAGCGGGGCGTCGTGCTGACCAGCAAGATTGCCAATCCCAAGACGCCGGCGTATCCCACGACGACGATTCGGTTGAACCGCGCCGAAGCGGGCATTCCCGAAGAGGCGCAGCGCTTCCATCCCGTGGCGGTTCACGGGGAGACACTCACCGCCGTTCTTGAAGAGGAGCGGGGGGTTCTGTGAGCTGCTATTTCCTGGAAGCCACGGCTTTCGCCAAGCTCTTTGTGCGGGAGCCGGGCACGGACGCGCTCATCCGGCTGATGGAGAGCGTGGAGGACAATCGCAAGCTGATTGCCGCTTCGACGCCGCTGGAGGTGTACGCGGCGATCCGGAAGCGGGAGCGCGCCGGCGGAATCAGCCACGAGGACGCCTCGGCGGCGCTGGAGATTCTTAGGCTTGAGGCTGCGCGAACGGTGCAGGAGCCGCTGAATCCGGCGGTGCTGGAGTGCGCGCGGCAACTGCTGGATAGGCGCGTGCTGCGCTGGCCCGATGCGCTGCAGTTGAGCGCTGCCCTGGTGGCGCGGGACATGTTCCAGGGGACGGATGTCATTTTTGTGTCGGCATCGAAGACGCTGCTGGAAGCGGCCAAGGCTGAGGGGCTGCAGGTTGTGAACCGTACGCTGGAGCCTGAGCCGGCCAAGGAAGCTGAGACGGTTTAGAGGCGATTAGCGATGATGATGCCGAGTAGCCGCTAGGCGGCTTTGACACGTTCCACAGCCAACCTGAAACCCATCGCCCTGAGGATTGCCGAGAGGCTCTTTAGCTCTGGATTGCCTTCGCTCGAGAGGGTGCGATAAAGCTGTGTGGGGTTTAGGTCGGCTTTCTCGGCGATTGTTTGGACGCCTCCGAAGGCCTTGGCTAACTGACGAAGCGCAATGAGGAGCTCGGCCTGGTCGCCGTCCGCAAGGATGGCGTTCAGAAAATCGACGGCGTACTGAGGGTCATCGCGGAATGTTTCGGCCATGGCGTCGTCGTGGGCTATATCTCTCATGATGCGGACCTCCGTTGCCAATCCTGCCAGTATGCGCAAGCGCGTGCGATATCAACGCTCTGGCTGCCTTTGTCGCCGCCACAAAGGAGAAGCACTATCTGCTGCCCATGAGCGCATAGTAGACCCTGTATCCAGGCCCGAGGTCGACGCGCAGCTCCCAAACTCCATCCTGGCAGAACTTGTGATCGCCGAAATTACCGTTCTCGATGCGGTTCAGACGACGGTCGATGGCTACTCGGGCAGCCCTGTCACGGAGTCCTGACAGCCAGCGCGATACGATGTCCTTGCCGTCCGCCGTGATGTAGTTTCGGAGCTCGTACTTTGTCATGGTCGTCTAAAAACGAAAAAACTTCAAGGCGAATCAGGAGCCGCTGCGGAACTTGTTGGCTTGTTCGAACTCCTGGCGGAGGGCGGGTTCGCGGAGGTTCTCGCGAAGGTAGGTGAGGCGCTGCTCAAGGGCGAGCAGCGCTTTTTCTATTGCGGCGGTGTTGGTCGCGGCGATGTCACGCCACATGGAGAACGGGCTGGCGCCGAGGCGGGTCATCTCGCGGAGGGCGCGGCCGCCTACGTCTTTAAGCTCGGGGGCGTCACCGACTTCCTCTTCAAGCAGGGCGCTGAGGGCGGTTGCGGTGAACTGCGGAAGATGGCTGACCCAGGCGACCATTTCGTCGTGGCGGGCGGGATCGATGTCGATGGTGCGCGAGCCCATCTGCACGATGAGTTCGCGCCAGGCCTGGACGAGGGCCGCGCCGGTTGCGGAGCGCTGTGCGGAAGGATCGTCGGTGAAGAGCCAGACGGCGTTGCGGAACAGGTTAGCGTCGCCGAGTTCAGCGCCACCGCGCTCTTTTCCGGCCATGGGGTGACCGGGAAGGAAAGCGGCGCGGTCCGGCTTGTTGTAGAGGCGTGCGGCGGCGGCGGTGATCTGGCCCTTGGTGCTGCCTACGTCGGTAAGGAGCTGGCTGGGGGTGAGGATGGTGGAGAGCTGCTCCATGAGATCGAGGGTGGCGTAAATGGGGACTGCCAGCAGCGTGATGTCGGCCTGGCGCGCGGCTTCGATGGCGTCAAGGGCGATGGAATCGATGGCGCGCATCGCGAGGGCTTGCTCGGCGCCGGCTTTGCTGCGGTTCCAGCCGCTGATGGAGCCGGAGAAGCCGGAGGCGCGGAGGGCGAGGCCGACAGACGTGCCGAGCAGGCCGGTGCCCAGGATGGCGATGCGCTGGATCATGGTTCAAGTCTATGCTGCTCGAGCGCAGATAGCTGCTGGAGCGCAGGTAGCGGTGGCAGCGGGGTTGGCTGTGGATGAATGGCAAAGGCTCCCGCTGACGCGAGAGCCTTGCTGAGAAGCCAGTAACGGTTTTGCGATTAGTTGAAGTAGGCGCGGTTCTTTTCGGCGAAGTGAGCCTTGTCGGCGGGCAGCTCGGACTCGGCGAAGATGGCGCCCGGTTCGCAGACGGCGGCGCAGTTGCCGCAGTCGATGCACTCGTCGGGATTGATGTAGACCTGCGACACGGTTCCCGCCTTTGGGTCGCCCTGCATGGGGGCGATCGCCGCGGTGGCACACTGCTCCACGCAGACAAAGTCTTTCTTGCACACATCTGTAATGACGTAAGCCATAAAGCCGGAATCTCCTCGCTACCAGACTAAGGAGCCGTGCGCGGTGGGGGCCGTGACTCCAATCACAGGCGCTTTACGGCTGCCCGAAACGGGACGCCAGTCCCCGAACCATCATCCAAGCAAGCGACTGGAAAGCGGCCGAGGGGGCATATGCACTTGCTCACGAATTACTTCGGCGATCTAACGCTCGCGCGGCTGCTTGTGCAGCGCGGTATGGCGGCAATTTACCTGGTCGCGTTCCTCACGGTGCTGAACCAGTTCAAGCCGCTGCTGGGGGAGCGCGGGCTGCTGCCGGTGCCGGAATTCCTGCGGCGTGTTTCGTTCCGCGAGGCTCCGAGCTTGTTTCACTGGCGCTACTCGGATGGGCTGGCGGATGCGGTGGCGTGGAGCGGGGTTGTCCTCTCCGTGCTGGCGCTGGCGGGGATTACCGACGCGGGGCCGATCTGGGTTTCAGTGAGCGCGTGGCTGGTGCTCTATGCGCTGTACTTATCGATTGTGAACGTCGGGCAGACGTTCTTTGGGTTTGGGTGGGAGTCGATGCTGCTGGAGGCGGGCTTCTTCACTGCTTTTCTTGGGCCGGCGCATGTGCGGCCTTCGGTGATTCCGATCCTGATTCTGCGGTGGATGCTGTTCCGCACGGAGATGGGGGCCGGGCTGATCAAGCTGCGGCATGACCAGTGCTGGCGCGACCTGACCTGCATGTACTACCACTATGAGACGCAGCCGCTGCCCAACGCGTTGAGTTGGTATTTCCACTGGATTCCAAAGCCGGTTCATCGCTTCTCGGCGGGCTACAGCCACTTCGTGCAGGTGGTTGCGCCGTTCTTCCTTTTTGCGCCGCAGCCGGTAGCGTTTATCGCCGGAGTGATTTTGGTTTCGCAGCAGCTGATCCTGATCATCAGTGGTAACTATTCATGGCTGAACTGGCTCACGGTGGTGCTGGGCTTCTCGGCGTTTGATGGGCATCTGCTGCGCTATGCGGGCTCTGGCTTCGGGGCGAGACCGTTGGCATGGGACGTGGTGCTGTGGGCGTTGGCACTGGCGACGACGGCGATGTCGATTCAGCCGACGCTCAACCTGATCTCGAAAGACCAGATGATGAACTACAGCTACAACCGGTTCCACCTGGTGGGCGCATATGGGGCGTTCGGCAATGTGTCGAAAGAGCGCTATGAGGTGGTGATTGAAGGCACGGCCGATGCGGTGCTGACGGCGGCGACGGAGTGGAAGGAGTACGAGTTCAAGGGCAAGCCGGGCGATGTGCGGCGCACGCCGCCGCAGGTTGCGCCGTATCATCTGCGATTGGACTGGATGGTTTGGTTCCTGCCGTTTGGCGTGGCGGTTACGTCGCATGGCATACACGTTTACGGGCACAAACTGTGGTTCTTCCGGTTCATCAAGCGGCTGCTGACGAACGATGCGACGATTCTCAGGCTGTTACGTAGGAATCCATTTCCGGATGCGCCGCCGGCGTATGTGCGGGCACAGTTCTATCAGTACTCGTATACGACGGCCGCGGAGAGGAAGGTGAATGGGGCATGGTGGTCGCGGCGGTTGCTGGGGTCGTATCTGGCGGCGGTGGGTTTGGAGACGCTGAGAGAAGTTTAGGTGGTGAGGTCGTCAGGTAATCAGGTGGTCGGCTCTTCCTTGATTTGTAAGATAAGGCAGCTGAAGGGTTTCTCGTTGGGAACGTGGAACTGGACGGGGATGCCGCCGGCTATGTGGATGACGTCGCCGGGACGGAGTTCCTGGGTGGATCCGCCCAGGATGGCGGTGCCGGTGGTTTGGCCGGGAGCGGTTTTGCGGGGCCTTTCGATGAGGCCGCCGGTGACGATGGTGGCGCGGCCTTCGAGGACGTGGATCATTTGCGCGACGCCGTCGAGCATCTCAGCGGAGCTGTTGCGAAGGCGGACGACTAGCGTCGCCTGGTGGCCGGGATAGTCGCGGATGGTGTCGGAGGCCCAGCCTTCGCCGGCGCGGGCCATCTTGCGGAGATACGCGCAGCGTTCGAGGAGGATGGGGGCGGTCCAATGCTGAACCTTTGCGAGCTCCGATTCTGAGCGGCGCGGCGGGGCCGGATCAGGGCTGCCGTGGATGAGCCGCGCGAGGAGCTGTTCGGGCTGCATCTTTTCCATGTGGCTATCGTATATCTGCGCCGGTTTGAGTCGTCAGTCTCGATAGTCAGTGAATCTCGGCGCTCGGGAGACAACTCTGTGGAGAGGGGCGGGCTTTTGTGGTCTCCCACCCTTCGCGCGATACTACCGCACGAAGGATGGGGCACCCGGCCATCTCGGCCAGCCCTCATTGGCGGGGGCTAAAGCCCAAGACCAACCAGAGCCTTGCGGCATGACTGAAGTCATGCCCTGATACAAACCCGTTCCCCAAAAACCTTTCCCGCAAGCCGGGAGACCGGCGCTACGAGGTGCATTGGAGGCCGGTTTCGATGCCGGCGGGGGTGGCGAGGCCCCAGGCCATGGCGGGGGTGTTGTGGGCGAAGCCGAAGCGGCCGTCGGGTCCGAGGAGGATGATGCCGCCATGGCCGCCAAGCCTGCGAAAGAGGTAGGAGATTGCTTCACGGGCGGCGAGTTCGGGGGCTTCGCCGGCGGCGACGCGGTCGGTGGCCCACTTGCCAAGGACCAACTTCATGATGGGTTCGCCCCAGCCGGTGAGGGAGACGGCGGCCGACATATTGTCGGCATAGCAGCCGCAGCCGATGAGGGAGGAGTCGCCTACGCGGCCTGGCGCTTTGTTGAGGGTTCCGCCGGTGGAGGTGCCGGCGGCGAGGTTTCCGGTTACATCGAGGGCGACGGCGCCGACCGTGTCATGACTGTCGAGAGGGGGTACCACGGCGGTCTCCGGGCTCTTGTCGTCGGCGTGGCCGGAGAAGGTTTCGTCGGCCAGGCCCGCAGCGGCGCGCTGCTGGGCCCCGCGGAGGCGCTCGCGTTCACGGTCGAGGACAAGCTCCGCGTTGTCAATGAGTTCCATGCCGTGCTGCTGGGCGAATGCTTCGGCGCCGGAGCCGACGAAGTAGACGTGAGGGCTCTCTTCAAGGACTAGGCGGGCGGCCTGGATGGGGTTGCGGAGGCGCTCGACGCAGGCGACTCCGCCGGCTTTCATGCGGCCGCCATCCATGAGGAGAGCGTCGAGCTGCACGCCGCCGTCGGAGGTGAGAAAGCTGCCCCGGCCGGCGTCGAAGGTGGGGTCGTCTTCAAGGACGGTGACGGCGGCGACGACGGCTTCCATGGCGGGGCCGCCGCCCTGGAGAACCTTCCATCCCTCTTCAAGGGCGCGGCGGACGCCGGCCTGGTGGGCGGCCGCATCGGCGTCCGGAATGGCCCAGGCGCCGCCGTGGACGAGCAGCACTGGGGATCGCTTTTCGTTCGGCATAACGGTTAAGGATAACGGAAAGACAGTGGGTAGGGGGTAGGGGTTTGAGATCAGGCAGCAAGCAGATCGAAGGAGTTGCGGTGTTTTCAGACCAGCAAGTCAGCGTCGCTATGCGACGAGCAAGTCAGCAAGTCAGCCACCAGGACGGGGGCAGGTACGGCGTTTTTGGGCGAGACGGTGCCCAGCGTGCCCGAGAAGATTGCACCGTCTTTGGGGCACCTGTGGAAATCTTGTCAAGCCCCCCTCCTGTGGAAAAACGGCCTAAGCTGATGGAAACAATCAGTGAAAAATGTGGAAAAATAATTGCCGATTACTGTTTCAATCTGCTAGTCTTAAAAATAGATAGGGAAATGCGCCCGGGCCAGATGGGGACGATCCCCGTCGACCATTCATTCGGACACGCTTCCGCAGGTCTTCTTCGCGGCTTTGAGCCGCAGATAATCCGAGCACATGAGCCGGCCTTGATGGCCGGTTTTTTATTGTCTGCAATCATCCGCTGCGGGAGCAGTCCGGAAAGGGAGATTTACGCGCATATGAGCCGGACGAACAGGAAACACAATCGCCAAATTGAGCAACATCGCCGCAACAAGGGGCCTGAGCTGCTATGCAAGGCCGCAGACAACGAACTCCAGGAAAAAGCCGGGGAGATGGCCGCAAAGCTCTCTGAAGAGATGATCAAGAACGGCAGCGTTGAGGCTGCCGACCTGCTTTTGAGCCTGGCCGAGCGGGCGAACTACAACGAAAATGCCGCACCCATGGCGCGCATCAGCATGGCGGAGAAATGGAGCAAGGAACCGCCCTTTGAGGAGCTCGACAGGGCGCCGCAGTTGATGGGTCCGCCGGTTCGAGGAGCGCTGACGGATGGCTCAGAGCAGCCGAAAGCGGAGTCGGATGAGATCAAAGAGGCCGAGTATGAGATGGTGGGCCCGCCGGCAGGGTCCGGGGCGGAGGCGAAGCCGTGAGCGGATGTTGTCCGCTGCTTATCGCAACCTGCAAAGCCGCGCTTACTCTGCGCCTCAAGCCGGGCCCCGTCAAACTGCGATTCGGGCAGAGAATGTTCGCGGTCTGTGAGGCATCCTTCGGGGGCTGAAGCCCAGGCTCCGTACATACCTGAGTGTTGCCGGCTGCCTGAAGGCAGCCCCTGATACGAAGCCTATGTGAACACATTGAGTTAGCGGAGAGCCTCTCCCTTTCGCGGCGCTTGGCGGCGGCCGCGGGGAGAGGCGGCGGTGGTGCCTCATCCTCACGTTTCGACCTCCTTTCCGTGGGGGTGGGGCACCGGGGTTCGGGCAAGCCCCGCACCGTTTGAACTCCGATGGCGCCGCTGCGCGCACTTCGGAGGCAGCGTCAAGCGCAGCGCACAAGCAGACACATTGAGTTTTGGGGAGCCTCTCCCTGAGCGGCTTTCGGTTGGTTCGCCGCAGGGGGAGGCAGCGGCGGCGCTTCACCCTCACGCTTTAGGCATGGGCGTGGGGTGAGGCACCGATGGTTCGGTAAGCGCCGAGGCCCTTTGAAATCCGAATGCCCACGGGGCTGTCGATTGCGATCGGCAGCCCCTTTTTTTTGCAACGACTTTTGACCCAAGTTTTTCGATCTCGTTTTCGACGCAGGAGTCCCGATTATGCAAGCCCTTCGCTCTTTTACGATCATGGCCGCACTGGCCTTTGTTCTAGCCGCGCCGTTGGGGCGCGCGCAGTCTGTGCAGACCACGACGGTCACCGGCACCGTGTACGCGGCCAATGGCTCGCCTGTCTCGGGGACACTCCAAGTGAGCTGGCCGGCCTTTACGACCGCGGCAGGACAGGCGATTGCCGCGGGACACATCAACGTGAATATTCCCGCGAATGGGCAGGTGCAGGTGCCATTGACGCCGAACATCGGGGCGACGCCGGCGGGGTTGTACTACACGGCGGTGTACCACCTTGCGGACGGCACGACCTCAACGGAGTACTGGGTCGTGCCGAATTCCGGGCAGACGACGATCGGGCAAATTCGATCGAAGGTGATGCCGGCGGCGCAGGCGGTGCAGGCGGTGTCGAAGGCGTATGTGGACCAGTCGATCGCGCAGGCGGTGTCGAGCCAGATTACGCCGACAGGGGGAACGCTGACGGGGCCGCTGTATTTGGCGGGTGATCCGACGGCACCGAACCAGGCGGCGAACAAGCACTACATCGACACAGCGGTGGCGGGGGCGCTGCCGCTCGCGGGCGGGACGCTCTCGGGCTCTGTGACGGCGACGCAGTTTACAGGGCCTCTGAATGGGAACGTGACGGGGAATCTGTCCGGGAATGTGTCTGGGAACGTAACCGGCAACGTGACCGGAAACGTAAGCGGGACGGCTGCGAATGTGACAGGAACGGTGGCCTTGGCAAATGGCGGCACGGGCGCTGTGGACGCGGCGACAGCGCTGGCGAATCTGGGCGCGTTGCCACTGGCCGGCGGCACGCTAACGGGGCCATTGAGTGCGACGCGGTTCACGGGTCCACTGACTGGGAACGTGACGGGGAACGTGACGGGCAACGTACAGGGAAATCTGACTGGGAATGTAGTTGGCAGCGTGACCGGCGATGTGTCGGGCAACGTGAGCGGTACCGCGGCCAACGTGACCGGAACCGTTGGGCTGGCAAACGGCGGAACCGGTGCCTCGACTGCAGCGGCAGCTCTGGCGAATTTGGGCGCGCTGCCGCTGACGGGAGGCGTATTGAGCGGTCCGGTAACGGGCACGAAGATCGGCGCGGTGTATCAGGTCGACCAGTTTCCGGGATCGGATTTTGGGGCGCGGCTGCAGGCATGCGTGAATGCGCTGGAGCCGAATTATGGCGGAACGTGCGACGCGCGGAACTTCGGGGTGTCGCTCAACATGTCTTCGAATCTGACATTGAGCACGGCAAATGTGACGATCAATTTGCCGTGCTCGACGATCGCCACAGCGGCTTCGATCGTGGTTCCCGCAGGAACGCGCAACGTCACACTCCACGGATGCGCGTCGCGGGGGACCTCGGCCGCGAGTGGCGCACAGGGCGGCACTGTCTTTCTTTACTCGGGAAGCACGGCACTGTTGCAGGTTGGCGATCCGACGTTCGGCGCCGATACGAAGGGCTTCCGGATGGACAATGCCGCCCTGAACACAACGGTTGCGCAATCGAGCGCGGCGAAGGCGATTGCGATTTATCGCGCGCAGGAGGTATCGCTGGCTTCGCTCTACCTGCTGGGCAATGCAAACCAGACGGCTATCACGATTGATGGCACGGGCAACTACGCGGGCGGAACGCTGGAAGACCTGCAGATCACGGGCTTCCAGACGGGCATCAGCGGGATTGGGCACACGGTGAATAATCCGGCGACGACGGACTGGATGAATGCGACGACGCTTATCCGGATGCATATCGATTGCCCGACGCAGAACGGGAATCCGGTTGCGGGGACGGTGGGCATCAATCTGAACGCGGGCGATGGGAACACGATTACGGGTGGCGATGTGGAGGGGTGCGCGACGGCGCTGCACCTGGGTCCGAGCGCGGTGAACAACACGATTCTGGGACTGCGGAACGAGAACTCGACGACTCAGATCCAGGCCGATCCGGGATCGAGCTACAACAACTGGATCACGGGCGGCACGATGTTCACGGGGAAGCTTGTGGACCAGGGTACGCGGAACTCGTTCCTGGATACGTTCCACCGGTCGTTCAATGTGCTGAACGGGGACTGGTGGGGATCGCAGCAGGACGCGACGGTAACGAATCATTTCCGGCTGGGCATTGGTACGGGAACCGAGCGCGGACACTTGAATCGCTACCAAACCGACTACGGCTACCGGTGGACGACGGGGCTCAGCGATGCGGCGAGCGGGGTTCAGTACTACCAGGTACTGGATGAGCTGAACAACGTGAATCGGCTGTCAATTGGGCAGTACAACAACGGGCAGTCGAGCACGAACAATCAGACGGTGATCAACGCGGCGGGAACGGGTGCGGTGATCCTTAACGGGTCAAGCAACGCGGGAACCGGCGGCGTGGTGTTTGGGTCGGGCGGTGCGACATCGAACACGGTGGCGACGATTGACAAGGCCGGCAATGCGCACTTCACGGGGACGATGCTGATCGATCAGACGGCGCAGTCGACGGGGACGCTAAGCGTGCGCAACAACGCTGACGCGGAGGTGGACTACTACCTGTGGCCGGGCGCGACGGCTAGCCAGAAGGGGTCGTTTACGTACAAGGACTACAACGGCGCGAGCCAGTGGTATCTGTTGAAGGACCAGTACAACAACTGGGCATTGAATTCGGCGGTGGGCGGGCTGGACTCGTTCAAGGCGTACCAGTCGACGAACTCGGGCGATACGTATATCAATGCGTCGAATGCGACGGGGCATATTCGGCTGAACTATGAGACGGGCGCGGGCGCGGAGACGGACATCTATTCGGGGTCGAGCACGGCGCTGGCTGCGGCGTTTCTGGGGCCGACGGCGATCAAGCTTCCGGGACTGGCTTCGTCGAGCGGCAAGAACTGTTTGCAGATCGACAACTCGGGTTACATCACGAATACGACAACGCCGTGCGGTACCGGATCCGGAATGGTGGGAAGCGGCACGACGGGGCAGATTGCGTACTACACGGCAAACGGCACGGCGCTGTCGGGAACTACGACGGTTCCGCTCACGGCGGGCGGCACGGGCGCGGCGACGGCGGCTGGTGCGCTGGCGAACCTGGGCGCGCTGCCGCTGGCGGGCGGAACGCTGACGGGGCCGGTGACGGCGACGCAGTTCAATGGACCGGTTGTTGGAACCGTGACGGGAAATGTGACTGGAGATCTGACCGGAAACGTAACAGGAAACGTGACGCTGACGACCGGCGTTACGTTTGCGGATAACTCGGTTCAGACCACGTCGCAGCAAGGTGCGCTGACGGGATCGGCGAACGACTCGACGGCGCGGACTGCGGCAGCAACTGCGCAGATGGCAGCAGCGCAGGCTGAGACGGATGCGCAGACAGCAATTGCGAATGCAGCAGCGGCGCAAAGTGCGGCGACAAAGGCTGAGACGGATGCGCAAGCAGGGATTACAAATGCTGCGACAGCACAGGCCGCGGCGGATACAGCGCTGAATGGGCAAGGCAACGATGCGACGGCGCGGGGTGCCGCTGCGAATGCGCAGACTGCGGCGACGCAGGCGGAGACCGATGCGCAGGCAGCGATTGCGAATGCAGCAGCGGCGCAGAGTGCGACGACAAAGGCTGAGACGGATGCGCAAGCAGGGATTACAAATGCGGATGCGGCGCAGACGGCTGCTGCCCAGGCTGAGAGGGATGCGCAGACGGGGATCGCGAATGCGGCAACGGCGCAGGCTGCGGCCAACTCGGCGCTGAATGGGCAAGGTAACGATGCGACGGCGCGGGGTGCGGCTGCAAATGCTCAAGCGGCAGCGACGCAGGCGGAAACCGATGCACAGACCGGGATCACTAATGCAGCGGCAGCGCAGAGTGCGGCTGGGGCGGCGCAGGCTGCGGGTGCACAAGCCGAGACGGACGCGCAGACAGGAATAACCAACGCTGCGGCAGCGCAGGCAGCGGCGGATACAGCGCTGAATGGGCAAGGCAATGATGCGACGGCGCGGACTGCCGCTGCGAGTGCGCAATCTGCTGCGACACAGGCGGAGGCCGATGCCCAGACCGGCATTGCGAATGCAGCAACGGCGCTTGCGGCAGCCAACAGCGTTCAGAGCCTTGCTTCTGAGGCGCAAACCGCCGCGTCCGCGGCCCAAAGCAGCGCATCGCAGGCCGTAACCGACGCCCAGACCGCGCTGACCGCGGCAAACAGCGTTCAGGACATTGCTTCCGCGGCGCAGGCGGCGGCCCAAGCCGCTCTCAATACGACGTCTGCGAGCTCCTCGGGTGCAGGCATCAACAACGTGGTTTCGTTCCCGGGAACGCTGGCGGCAGCGACCGCGGTGGGCGCGATCTACGACAAGGGCGGGCAGGTTTACGATGTCCGCAACTTCGGCGCGAAATGCGACGGAAGCACGGATGACTCGAACGCGATCCAGGCAACGATCGCAGCAGCAGGAACGGGCACGGTGCTCATTCCCGCGCAGACCTGCGTCGCCTCGATCACAGCGAACGTGCCGGGTCAGTCCATCGAGATCGTCAAAGGCGGCATGTTGAAGATGCCCCCGACGCTGCCCGCGAGGTCCGGCGACCATGCCTATGTAATTTACATCACCGCGGACCGAGTTACTGTTTTCGGACAGGGAACGGTGGACGGCAAGGTGTCGCCGGGCACGCGGCGGCCCGACGGCAGCTGGGTAATGAGCCCGCAAGAGACCAACTGCAAGGCCAGCTTCGACTGCGCAAGCATACGGGTTTCGGGGGCAAGTTATACCACCATCAGAGACGTCAGTATCCAGAACGCCTGGGCGTATAACATCCGCGCCAACGATACTCCGTACCTGACAATCGATCATACTTTCAGCACGGGCGCGGGTTTCCATAACATGCGCATCCATATGACTCACGCGCCGACGGACGGGACCGACTCGCTGCCGGGTCTGCGGATAACTAACAACGTCGCGGACACTACGACTAATCCCTGCCCGAACAAAGACTCGTATCAGGTGTCGGAGTATTTCGACTCGGTTACCCAGTCGCATTACTACTATGACGGCGCTGTGATCAGCGGGAACACGTCAATCCTGAAGCCGTTCGCGGGGAATACAGTTACCTGTCCGACGGGCGTGGCGTCGGCGGGCGTGACGCAAGACCTTGGCGACCGTATGGAGCTGTCCTACCTGCGCAACAGCACGGTGTCGAACAATACGACCAAGAACGGGCGATTCGCCATATCGACAAATGCGTTGGTGGGCACAACGCTGAGCGGGAATACCGGCTCTGGGATCAGCGAGACCTGTTTCGAGGAAGTGGGCAACATTGGGACGGTATGGTCGGGAAACTCCTGCTCGGACGGGCTCGGCCGCGTGCTGGGCGGCGGGCTGTGGCTGGTGGAGGGCACAGGGTCGAGAGACGTAGTGATCAACGGACTGGTGGGGCAGAACATGACCGGAACGGGATGGGATGGCAATCAGAATTGGGGAGCAGGCATCAACCTCACGGCTGCAACCAATGTGACGATTAGTGGAGTGAAACTGGAATCCGCGTCTACCACCAATTTCGGCGCAAACGCGTGCGTCAACTTCGGTTGGAGTTCCGGGATCAGGGTAACGGACGTTCAGTGCAACGGGCGCATCGGGACCGCGAGTAACTACGGCGTGCAGTTATATAACACGCAGAATGTCAGCGTATCCAATATCACGGTGAAGAACCTATATTCGGGAACAGGCGCAGTAAGTCCAGCCGTGCTGATCAGGGCGGATAACTTCGGGCCGGGAGGCCAGCCTTTCGGCGCCGGCACGCTGGCTACAGGCGGGAATCTTGCCAATAACACGGTTTACTATGCCAGGGTTGCGGCAGTCTGTCCGGCGGCGACGACGATCAGCATGGAAGGAAGCGCAGTTTCGGCGGCGGGCACGGACAGCAAGGCAGTTATCAACTGGGTATGGGCTCCGGTTGCGTGCGCCACGGGCTACCAACTGTGGGTGAGTTCGGCGAGCGGCGGCGAGAACACTTACTTTACGGCCTCAAGGAACTGGTTCCAGCAGATAGCGGCGAGCGGCACGAGTGGGACCATGCCGACCGCGCCCACGCCGACCACGATGGGCAACATCAGCCTGAGCGGGGCGCATACCAGCGGCGTCACCGGCTTGTACGGGGCCGTCTACTCGTGCCCGGGGTGCGGCAGCAGCATGACGGGTACCAAGACGATCACGGCGACCAGCAATATGGACGACCTGACCACGACCAGATGGTGCGACTACAAAGACTTCACGAACAGCGTCGAGGAGTGTTGGGGGAGCGGGTCGCCGCAGGGCTCGGTAACGGCAGGGGTGGGATCTGTATACCACCAGCTCGACGGGGCCGCGCAACAGTGGTCAAAGGCATCCGGCACGGGCGCGCTGGGGTGGGCTTTTCCTGCTAACTTCGGGGCGATCCCCAACTGCGAACTGGTGGGAACGGACGCGAACTCGAATCCCATCTGCAGCACGGGGCCGGTACTGCCGAACATACCCATCACAGTAGCGGCTTCAGGGATTCCAGTGATTCTGGTGCCGAGCGGCACGGTGGCTACGAACGGAGTGGTGACGTTCGGAACCGCTCTGCCTCTCAAGTACGCCTATGCGTGGCTGCGGCTTCCGGCGGGAGCGGTGGCGGGTGGTCTGGCGGGAGTTTATTACGCCACTTGCTCGAGCACAACCACGTGCCAGGTCTATACGGAGTTCGTCAATCCATCCACGACGTCATTTGTGCCTTATATTCCGGGGACGCTGGTAGCAGCGACGGGGAGCAACAGTCCTTACACGCAGACCATCGGAAGCGCGATCCCGCTGGTGAACACGGTTTTGGCGGGCGGAACGATGGGGCCCAACGGAATCCTGAGAAAGACGGTGTACATGATCTTTCCCAGCAACTCCGACACCAAGATCCTGCGCGTGGGTTTGAACGGGGGACTGCAGGACACGGTTCAGCAGACGACCGGGGCGCTGAACGCGCGCTACCAGCTGGAGATTCATAACGCCGGGGACCAGACCCACCAGACGGTTTATCCCAACGTGAGCAGCTTCGGGTCAACCGGAACCGGGGCGGCGCTGGGCACGCTGGATATGTCGGTGAACCAGTCCGCAATTGCCTCGTGCCAGTTGGACACGGCCACGGACTATTGCGCTGTTGTGCAGAATCTGGACGAAGTGATCTATCGCCCATAACCCATCGCATTTGGCGGAGATGGTGCGAACAACCCAACTGTGGAGTACCGATCGATGCAAGTGAATGCAGAAATGCCCGGGAGTCCTTTTGAGTCCGGCGAGTTCGAACCGGAAGAACTCGACCGAGACGAACTTGTCCGCCTGGGGCCAGTCCTCGACTATCGGCCAGCGTCGCTCGGCGGCAAGTCAGTGTTGATGGAGATGGCGGAGCGGCTGCTGTGCGTGCGGACGCGCGACGGGGAAATATCGCCGCTGCGCGCCAACTTAGTACAACGGATGTTCGAGCGGAAGCGGGGCGCAAAGAACATTGTGCTGAAGGCGCGGCAGATGGGGCTTACGACGTGGACGGCGGCGCGGTTTTTTTTGAAGACGATTACGCGGCCGGGCACGCTGACGCTGCAGGTGGCGCATACGCAGGAAGCAGCCGAGGAGATTTTCCGCATCGTGCATCGCTTCTATGACTGGCTTCCTGAAGAGCTGCGGGAGGGGCCGCTGCGGACGTCGCGGGCCAACGCGCGGCAGATTGCACTTCCCGAGCTCGATTCGCAATACCGCGTGGTGACAGCCGGTGACCGCAACGCCGGGCGTGGCCTCACGGTTCAAAACCTGCACTGTTCCGAGCTCGCCCGCTGGCCCGGCGATCCCGCAGATATACTCGCCGGGCTGCGTGCCGCCCTTGCCCCCGGAGCCGAGGAGATTCTGGAATCGACTCCGCAGGGCGTGGGCGGCTGTTTTTACGACGAGTGGCAGCACGCGAACGAGACCGGGACGGTGCGCCATTTCTTTCCGTGGTGGATGGAACGGCACTACTGTAAGCCCGTGGTTGCGCCTCTCTCCTTAACCGAGGAGGAAGCGGAGCTGAGGGCGCGGGCGCATCTGGATTTCGAGCAGATTGCCTACCGGCGTTCAATCCGCGCGAACCTGCGTGGGATGGCGCGGCAGGAGTATGCCGAGGATGCCGAGAGCTGCTTCCTGGCGAGCGGCGAATCGGTCTTCGAGCTTTCCGCTGTCGACGCGCGCCTGGCCTCTGCGCCCGTCGCGGCGGAGAGCCGAAGAAATGGCGAGCTGGAAATCTGGCTTCCGCCGGTGAAGGGGCGACAGTACCTGGTTGCCGTGGATCCGGCGGGGGGCGGTTCGGAGGGTGACTACTCGGCGGCGCAGGTTGTGGACGTTGCGACCGGCATGCAGTGCGCGGAGTTTGCATCGCATACCGGCGGGCTGGAGTTGGCGAAGTTCATCACCGGGCTGGCTCGCGAGTACAACGGGGCGGTTCTGGTAATGGAACGCAATAACCACGGAACTGGCATTGTGTCGCTGTGCGAGAACGTGTGCGGCTACAGGCGGATCTTCAGGCAGAACGGTCAAGCCGGGTGGCTGACGACATCGATCAGTCGTCCGGCCATGCTGGGGCGGCTGAATGCCGCGCTGGTTGAGAATCCGGACCTATTCATGAGCCGGAAGCTGCTGGGTGAATTGCGCAGTTTCGTTCGGCAGCCGGATGGCTCGACGGGGGCGGCCAGCGGGACGCATGACGACCGCGTGATGGCGATGGCAATTGCGCTGGCGGCGAGGGCGGAGGTGGCTGAAAGGCAGGGACAAAGGGACCAAGGGACAAAGTAAAATGGTGCTTCATCGCCCAGGGAGCTGAATGCCGACCGCCGCTACTCAACACATTCGCCGCATGCGCGGCGGCGCACAAGGGCAGCTTATGCTGGCGGCGGACGGCCACCTCTACGTGGTGAAATTCCGGAATAATCCGCAGCATATCCGCGTGCTGGCGAATGAACTGCTGGCTTCGCGGCTGGCTTTAGCGGCGGGGCTTACCTGCCCGGAGCCTGAGATTGTGGACGTGTCGCAGTGGCTCATCGAGAACACGGCGGAGATGCAGATTGATTTCGGCAGGCGCCAGGAGCCCTGCACCGCCGGACTTAACTACGGCTCGAGATTCGTAGGTGGGCTGATGCCCGGGCAGGTGGTGGATTATCTGCCGGAGGAGGAGCTGGGGCAGGTCCGCAATCTCGAGGAGTTCGCAGGCATCCTGGTTCTCGATAAGTGGACTGGGAATGCGAACGGTCGGCAGGCAGTGTTTGTGAAGCGGGCACGCGAGCGGCGCTACCGGGCTTTCTTCATGGACTTTGGCTACTGCTTTCACGCTGGAGACTGGAAGTTCGACGATGTTCCGCTGCGCGGCGTGTATTACCGCAACAGCGTCTACCGCAGTGTGACCGGGTTCGACTCGTTCGAGCCGTGGCTTACACGCATTGAAAAGCTGAACCCGGACGCGATCTGGGCCGCAGCCAACGATATTCCGCCGGACTGGTATGGCGGAGACATGACCGCATTGGAGGCGGTGGTCGAGAAGCTTATCTATCGGCGAAGCCGGGTGCGGGAGCTCATCGACGATTTTCGGCGCTCCGATCGGGAGCCGTTTCCCAATTGGGGCAAGGTTGAGAATGAATTGCGGCCGGAGATGTGGCCGAACCAGCAATATGGAGCTAGCATTCCGAGGGGAGTGAATTAAGACGGTGAGTAGTGATTCGTGGGGAGTGGTCAGAAAGACCATGAACCGGCAACCATCACTAATCACTAATTACCATGCCCAGCCGCCTTCCATGCGCGTTTCAGCTTGTACGCTACGTGCCCGATCCGGTGCGTAACGAGTTCGTGCATATTGGCGTGCTGCTGCGCGAAGAAGGCGGGCAGCTCAATCTCAGATTTACGCGCGACTGGCGGCGCGTGCGGTGCCTCGATCCGGACGCGGATACCGCCATGCTGGAAGGCATGGAAACAGAGCTTCGCCGGCGGCTGCAGGAAGATCTGGCCCGGCCCGAGGCTCAGCGCAAGTTCACACGCATTCTCGACGAGTCGCTCTCGCTGGGCGTGCAGATCACCGAGCCCAAGGCGTATCTGGCCGAGAGCCTGCCGGCCGGGATGGAAGAGCTGATGAAGATGTACGTCGACCCGCCGAAGCGTGAACGGGTGTCGCGCCTCTCGGGGCGCGCGGCTATTCAATCCGCGATGAGGGATGAGTTCGAACGGGCACAGGTTTGGAGCTTGATGCGCAAGCAGATCCGTGCGGCCGAGTACACGAGGCCAGGCGATCCGCTGCGCATCGATGCCGGTTACCGGCCGAACGGAATGATCAGGATGTTTCACGCCGTGTCACTCGAGCCCGGCGTGGAGATGGCCAAGGTTCTGGCGTTCTCCTCGGCGAGCCTTCGCACGGGCGTGGAACGCATTGAGAAAGCTAAGCTGGAACTTACGGCGATTGTCGAGCCCGCCGCGCAGCTGGGCATCAAGGCCGGCGAGTCAGAGGAAAGTGCAGAACGCCTGGAGCTTTACCGCTTCGGCATTGAGACGATGGAAGAGCACCAGATCCGGGTGCTCACCACAACCGACTTACCCAATGTAGCAGCGACCGCTAGACGCGAACTGCGACTGGATTAACTGCAGGGAATAGGGAGTAGGGAATAGGAGACGGCGATCGCCCTCGGGCGGTCGTTTTGTTTTGGAGCAAATGCCATCGCTGAAGTTGAGCGGTGGCATTCGCATTTCTATTCCCTATTGCCTATTCCCCGCCCTTAGCAAAGGAGTCATTCGTGAAACTCACCACGCACATCCGCGCTTTGTGGCGCAATGAAAAGAAGGCGGCGGAGATTGAAGCTGCGGCGGGCGACCGCAAGACACTCGCGCTGCCTGCCATCCTGACTCCGGTTCAGTATCCCGGAAAGCTCCTGCCGAAGCCCACGCCGGCGAACTTGCGCCGCTTTGCTGAAACCCCTGTCGTCCGCCGGGCTATCAACGTTATCAAGGACCGCGTTGCCGCAATGGACTGGCAGATTCGCCCGCGCAGAGGGTCGGCGATCGATCTGACTGAAGCTCCCACGCGCCTGCAGGCTCTTCGCCTCATCCTCGAAGAGCCGAACCCGAGCGACAGCTTCCGCACCCTGATCGAACAGGTGATTGAAGACGCGCTCACCGGAGGTTTTGGAGCCATTGAGATGGAACCGACCGGCGACGACGCGCGGCCCGCGCTGCTGTGGCCGGTCGACGGCGCTTCCATCCGTATCAATGGCAAGTGGGATGGCTCGGCCGAAACACCGCGCTATGCGCAATGCATGACGGGCCAGGTTGACGGCGGAGTCGATCTGCGCGACGACCAGTTGATGTACATCCGCATGAACCCGCGCAGCTTCACGCCCTTTGGGCTCGGTCCGCTGGAAGTGGCGTTCGAGACCATCAATCAGTTTCTCGCTGCGCATCGGTTTGCCGGCAAACTCGCCGCCAATTCCGTAGCACAGTATGCACTGTGGCTCAACGAGACGACTCCCACGCAGCATGACCGGCTGATCCGCTGGTGGCAGGACGAGATCGAAGGCACCGGACGCGTTCCGCTTATTTCCACGGAACAGAAGCCGGAGGTTTTGCGGTTTGCGCAAGGGACCGATGCCGACCTGCGGCTGGAATGGCAGCGGTTTTTGATCCGGATGGTGGCGAACGCCTTCGGATTGCCTCCGCTGTTGCTGGGGCTGGAGGGCGATGTGAATCGCTCTACGGCGGGCGAACTGGCCGATGAGGCTTTTCGCGGCGCGATTTCGCCGTTAGCGCAACTGATTGCCGGCCACATCACGCGCGACCTGTTCAGCAAGTGCATTGGCTGGCGGGACTTCGAGTTTGTGTTCAACGACATCAGTGCCCGCGACGAGGAAACAGAATTAGCCGTTCAGGTCCAGTTGCTTCAAGCCGGCGTACTGACGGTCAACGAAGTCCGCGCGCTGCGCGGATATCCGCCGATGTCGAAGGGCAGTGAATAGTGGCTAGTGTTAGTTATCTGTACTTACCTTGCTGTCACTAATCACTAACCACTACCCACCCGCTACTAACGATCCGTTCATCACAATCTCACACCCACCTTGGACACACCCATGCATCTTCAAGCGATGGCAGTACACATTCCGCCCGTCGACGGACATCCGAACCGGATTCCGTTCGAAGGAATTCTAACCACAGTCGATACGCCCAGTGACAGGGCCCCCTCCGGCGCACGCGGGCACCGCGTTGTGCTCACGCGTGAAGCCGCCGAGCAGGCTCTGCCGTCTCTGCTGGGAATGGCGGTCGATTACCGCCCGGCCTGGGACGGCCACGACAATCGCTGCAAGATCGGCATTCTCACCGAGGCTACCCTCAGCGGCAACAATCTCCTGGTTCGCGGCTATCTTTATGCGCGTGACTTTCCTGACGTTGCGAAAGCGATCGAGGTTCACGCTCAGAATGTATTGGGGATGAGTTATGAGATAGCCGATGCCAAGGTGCAGGATATGCGAGCCCCGATCTGGCGACTTACGAAGGTCACTTTCACGGGGGCCGCTATCCTGCTCCGGGCGAAAGCCGCTTATGGCAGCACGCGCTTTCGCATGACGGAAAGCCGACCTTCGGCTCTCACTACTCGGTTTTCAGCTTGAGCCGGGCCCCATCGGGCGCAGCATTCGACCCTTAGCTCCGCAGCTTTGCGGAGCTTTTCTTTTGCACCAAACAGCAGCGAGAGGTTACCAGCTGCATTTCACGAAAGGAACCTATATGGAACACGAACAGCAACTCGCCGAACGTCTCGAACAGGCGGCAAGCCTGCTCGAGCGGACCCTGACCTGGCTCGAAGAGCGCAAGTCTGCTCTGAGCGGCGAAGTCGAAAAGATATCCGCCACTGTGGACCCAGCAGTATCGGCTCGCGAAGAGGAACTCGCTGCCAAACTGGCTGCTGCCGAGCACGAGATCGCCGAACTAAAAGCAGCGGCGGCCAATCTGCCATCAGGGCCGGCAGCACTGAGTTCCATTCGAAAGACCGTGCCCGCCTCGACTGCTGACATGCTCGCCAAGCGCGGCATCGGCGATGGCCCGGTAGATGTTCGGGCACTCGATGCAGCCCTCTCCGGCCTCAGCCTCGAGCAGCGCATTGCGGTCAAGAGCCAGTTGCTCCGCGCCGGAGCAGTCTCGTAATTCAGCTTTTAGCTTCTAGCCACTAGCTTCCAGGAACGGTGCGACCAGAGACCCGGCCGCACCATATCGTCGCTAGTCCATGAAGCCATCACGCGGCCAGTACCGCACGCAAATCAACAAGCCGGGATAGCTATCAGCTAGAAGCTAGAGGCTAGCAGCTGTCTTCCAGCCATAACTCGCCTACTACGGCAGAAAGCACACCATGAACAACTCAGTTTCCTTCGCCGACATCCATGCCGCGGCCGACTACATCGGACCCGGAGCCGTTGAAGTGCCGCTTTACCAGACCGAGATCTTCGACATCTGCCGCCGCTCCAGCCCGTTCGGACAGCGTATCAAGCAGGTGCCGGCCACCGGTCATCCGTCGCGCTTCTTTGAAGAGACCGCTCTTCCGAACCCTGGCACTGCCGGTTTCGTCAACCCTCGCTCTATCGTGGCGCCGACAGTCAGCCCCACTCGCGTGGAGCGCAGCGTGCCTCTGAAGGCAATCGTTGCGCAGATCAACTACAACCTGTTCGACATCGAACTCGGCCAGCAACAGCAGCAGTTTGCATATTTGCAGGCGAAGGACCTGGTGGACACGGTCTCCGGCGTGATGGTGACGCACGATGTTGCGTTGTGGAACGGCAATGACACAAGCCTGTCCGCACCGACAACCACACAGTACATGGGCGCAATCGCGCAGATCCAGGCGGGCGGCAACACTACAACGATCGGCACTTCCGCATCGATCGTGGACGGGCTCAAGTCGACCGTGGCACAGATGGTGGCGAATAACGGCTACCATGTGCGTCCGACGGCGATCTATGCCAACCCGGTGCTGCTCGACCTGATCGACCGCGAGATGAAGACCGAATACAACGTGGTCCTCAACTCCGATCAAATCACTGGCGGGTTCCGCGTGAAAATGCTGTCTACGCAGGCTGGCGATCTGCCTTTGATTCCGGACTGGAGCCTCAGCTACACCGGAACTCCTGGCTCTGGCTCCGCAGTTCTGCCGGCTTACATCGTCACGGAAGACCTGATCGAGTATCACTGGCTGGGCGACGCGGCTCCGCGGATCTTCCAACTCGGTACGCCTAATTCGCTTGCGCACCAGTATGTCGCGGTCAAATTCGGCGGCGTCGTGGTCAAGGGCGCCAACTACGCGCACTACCAGGTACTGGTAGATCGCTAGCCGAGGGCGGTTCACGGTTCTCAGTTCGCAGTTCACAGTTACCGATGCATCCGTATCGGCGCGGTGTTCTGCAACTGAGAACTACGAACTGTGAACTAAGAACTTTGCAGTTCCACCCAAGAACTTCTGAAAGAAGGACCTCCATGGCATACCTTCAGCCAGCGGACTATCCCAACTTCGGACTGCCGGCCTCTACGTCGGCAGACTGGATTACTGCCGCCACGGCACTTATTAACAGCTATTGCCGGCGACCGGATCTCAGCGTCACGGAATACACGGAGCGCCTGCGCATTATGCGTGACGCACAGAGCGTTCGGCTGAGCTATCTGCCGATAGCAGCACTCGGGGATGCGACGACGCCGATTATCAGCCTTCAGGGGCGCTATGCCAGGCCACGCCGAGGCGAACTGGCCGATAACCCGCTGTTCGATGCCGCGTGGGCGTTTTCGCTGCCCGGCCAATGGACGGCGATCGACGCAGCCACCATTGACCTCGACCCTGTCAGCGGCGAACTGACGCTGCCTCAGAATCTCTTTGGGCTGCCCTTCAATGAAGTGTGCGTGACCTATACGGCCGGGCTAACTCAGATCGGCGACGATATCAAATCGGCTTGTGCGCAGATTGTCCGCAACGCGCAGTCCACGCCGGCCCTCAACGTCCGCACCAGCAAGATTGACACGATGCAGATGCAGTACTTCTCGAGTTCGCTCCTGGACGACACGGTGAAGCAGTGGCTTCGTCCCTACGTTGCGACTCGCGTGGGGTGAGGCCATGAGTGACACTTCTTCCCGCAATCCGACGGGCGCACCGCAGTTTCTGGCGAACGCACTTCTGCGATCCGTTGGAGGAACAACCGCACAGCTACGCGTTGCCGCTACCGACACGGACGACGCCCAATGCGAGGTGGGCCTGGTCGCGACCACGTTCTCGGATGTTGTGCTCAGTCCGGTGATCATGCGCAAGCTGCGCCCGGCATGGCAGGAGTGCGACCAACCCAAATGGGAACTGATGGTCTCCGCTTCCAGCGTGCAGGAACAGGTCAGCGCATTCGAACTTGAATCTGCGCAGGCGCTGTTTGGCATAACACTCACCGTCACCGTGGCTGGGCAGGACTACCTCATCGAATCCATCGGCACAAGCGAAGCCTTCGGGCAAGTCTACGTTTACCGTCTACTGCTACGTGAGGCGAGACAACAAGCCGTTTGATGATTTGCCGGCACTCAGTCGTCAGTTTCTAGTCAAAGGCGCTGTCGATTTGAACCAGCTACTGCTCCCACAACGGAACTCTGGCAACTGAACACTTTCGGAGAAGTTATGCAGAACGCGAAAGACTCCTTTTATATGGCGCTGCGCAATCGGCTGGCCGCGCTCAATCCTGAGCGTACCGTTATGCTGCGCGGCGCTGTTCGGCCCGGCATTCTGGTGGAAGATGCTGAGGCCCCTTTCAACCAATTGCCCAATGACGTTTTCATCATTCGCTGGCTAGGACATGGCGCCGATATCGACCTGGCATCCACGCTCGTTGCCGAAGAATGCGAGATCACTTACAACACTTGCGGTTGCCAGAGCTTTGGGGGCCTCGATCGGGGACGCGCCCTGAGTGAAATGGACGGAGAGTTACTCGCCATCCTTCAGCCGTTTTCCACTCCGAAGTTGAGTTATAGCGAGCAGCCACCGGCCGCCTTCCTGACGCAGGTGTTCTGGGATGAGCCTGTCTTCTCGCCTGCCGTTACGCAGCGCGACCGGCTCAGCCGCTCCGCAAAGATCATGGTTTACAGCTACCAGGAAGCAGGTGAATGAAATGCCCAAAGCCTCGTCTCCCACCTGGTTCAACGCTGCTGCACCGGTAGCACGCCGCGTGCGCGCCTACTTCGCGCCGGTGAACCGGGCCGCCCAACAGCCCGTGCTTTTTGATCCGTCGCAGCAGGGCGGCTTTGACCTCGATAATCCGCCGGCCCCCTGGATCAGCCTCGGCTTCATTCAGAACTTCTTGCGCAAAGCCGCGAGCAAGTCCGGAGCGATCATGTCGGGCATCCCTGCAGTCGCACAGGAACAGATCCGCGAGTCGCTGGGTGCGCGGGTTGGCTTTCAGTTTCTGAGTTGGACGAAGCTCACCATGGCGTTGGCCACCGGCTCGCAGCACATGAACGTGCTCGCTTCCACGACCGGGTCCGTTCCCGAGCCCGCGGGGGCCGAACCGTTCGCGGCTGTCAGTGTACAGAGCGGATCCACTGCTGCCCACATTGCGCTTTCAGCAGAGGACGCCACGCAATTCACCGTCGGGCAGATTGTTGCTGTTGATTGCGACTATGCTGGACAGACCGGTTACCTGGGATCGCCTATAACTGGAGCGTATCTTCGACAGCCTCTGTCCGATCCGGACTATCTTCGCCGGATTACATTTAATGTCGCGCTGGTCGCAGGTGTTAGCTCCTCATCGATAACTCTGGCGCAACCCTTGCCGTGCGGTGCACCCGCATCCGGCGCAAAGGTTCAGGCAGTTACCGGTTTCGTGGACCGCGAGGGTGGGAGCTTCTATCACGAATGGTCTGCGCTGTTCGTCATGGAGGGCACCCAGGGCGAGCGCATCTTCTTCCATTACCCGCGTCTGCAGCCTGTGGCCAGCGCAGAAGAATCTGCGCAGCCTCTCTCCGGCAAAGGGCAGGGCCGGCTGGAGCGCATAGCGCTGAGCGCGGAGTTCACCGCGCTCCCAATTACTGATCCGCTCGATAACGAGCGAGTCGTCTGTTACCGCAGTTTCGTTCCGGCCCCGAGGGCGCTGGTGTAGCCCTAGGCCTTTGTACGTTGCTGGTTCTGTTCTCATCGCGCACAGCGCAGCTAACCCGGTAGAAGGTACGCCATGCATCTCACGATTGATAATCAGGATTACACTGCCGCACTCGACACTTCGAACGCAGTCACCATCGAGCGCGCTCTCAATGCGCCTTCTACCTGTCGGCTGTCGCTCGCGCTTCCACAGGACGGCTCCCTGGCCGCGCCGTCGCGTCTGCAATCACTAGCTGTAAGCGGCGATGACGGGACCGTGTACTTTACCGGATACATCGCTGCCGCGCCCGTGCCCGAGTACGCGGGCTTCGCGATGCAGGGTGCGCGCTACCGCCTCGCTGTTCATGCTGTCAGCGACGAGATGCTGCTCGATCTCGCGCTCGCGTCTAGCAGTCAAGGCGCAAGCGGGACGACTGCCGGACGGCTTCTGGGCATCCTCGCGACTCGCACGGGCAACCCTGCGCTCGATAACAGTAGCCTCGAATTGAACGCTCCCGTCGGCCACTTCACATCTGAAGCGGGCGCACCTTTCAGTAAGTCGGCCGGCCAGGTTGCGGACCAGGCGCGCGCCGTTTACCGCGCGCAAGCGGGCAGACTCACGCTCAACACCATTCCCGCGGCAGTGCATCCCCTCAGCGAACAAGACGGCAGTCTCGCGCTTGCCAATCTAAGCTTCACGCGCAGCCCGAGGAGAAACTTCGCCAATGACATCACCGTTTGCGGTGATCACGAACCTGCTACGTACGTCACAGAAGTGTTCGAGGGTGACGGAGCAAACCTGAACTTCGACCTGTCAGGGGCGCCCTGGTTTCCGCCCGCATCGAAATGCACATTGATCTCTGAGGGCTTCGATGGTCCGGTGATCGATCCGCGGGTGTGGAGCAACGCAAGCACTGCTTACTTCGGCCTTGGCTCAGCCGGGCTCGCGATGTGTGGCGGCAGCGGTGTTGACGGTCAGACGCAACTTATCTGGATCGATCCGGTTGAGATGGCCGGCACTCTTCTGCTGGAGGCCCGAGGCGTATCACTCGCAAACGACAGCACCGGCCTGCTTGCCGCTTTCTTCGATGGTGATGGTACTGTTTCCTCCTGCGTGCTGGGGTTCCAAGCCACCGCGCAGCAGAGCACAGGCACCGTCTCGCTTCAGCCCATTGTGGCAGGCTGCGCAGCGGGCGCCGGTTTCACCATTAACCCTGCGAACCAGTACACACTTCGGATTCGCGTTCACTCGCCTGAACAGCAGCGCACTGGCGCGACGTTTCGTTCCTTCGGCGACAGCGGGCCTGTTTCCACAGGCGGCCGGATTGTTCTCTCGCCAGCGAAGCTGCTGTTCGAGATCCAGGAGTTCATCAACGGAGTCGCGTGCATGCCGGTTACGCTCTACGACGGTGCGATCAGCAATCTCTCCAGCTCGTGCATCGTTGTCGCGGCTAGCAGCCTCAATCTGCGCGGATCAATGCGCGCGTTCAGCCTGACAAGCCTCGGCTCCGCGTGGGTTGTATCTGCACCGCAGAGTGGCGCACTCATGACGCGCCGTCTGGGCAGTTCCACTGAATCGGCGGAGTGCGACGTGAGCCGCAGCGGTCGACTGACGTTCTATCCGGGGTTCGCGCCAGCCGCGGGAGAGCAGATCACAGTCACGTATCGCACCAGTGCGCGTTCTGTCGGGCGAGCCGTAAATGAGACGAGCCTGGAGGCGCTCAAGCCTTTGGGATCGCCGGGGACGGCAAGCTGGATCGGCTCCGTTACGAATCCTGCCTGCCGCACATCGATCGATTGCCGAAACGCCGCGGCGGCGCTCATGCAATCTGCAGGCAGTTCTTCCGCGTTGTGGTCCGGGGTTTGGCGCGGCACGAATCACGATCTTGCTACCGACATATGGCCTGGCGACGCGCTGGCGCTCAATGCGCCGTCGTGCAGTCTCAACGCGGAACTCGTGGTGCGCAGCGTGAAGGTGACGTACCGGTCCTCTGTTCCGGATGTGTTTGCTTATGAAGTCGCTTTCGCCAACGACTGGGCCGAAGATCTCGCCATTCGCACGAGCGAGTCTGTACATGCCGACGCATGGCTGCCCGCTCCCGCGGCGGCAAACTACGCATCCAATCTGAATGCGCTCACAGTCACTGCGATCAGTGGCAACAACGTCACCATCAACACTGGCGCCACTGCGCCGGTGGGCGGAGGATTCGAGATTCGCAGCCGTGATTACGCGTTCATGATGGACGAAGATCCAAGCTTGGTGATGCGCGGGTCGCAGGCAAATCTGACATTCACGAGGCAGGCGGCCGCCGATCGATATTACGTTCGGATCTTTGATGAGGCGGACCCGCCGAACTACAGCGAGTTCTCCGCAGCCGTGATCTTTCACACGCCGCTCAGCTCATAGCATCAGAGCACTTCCGCATAAAACACCCTCACCGTGAACGAAGCGAAGGACCTGTGCTTGCATCTGGCCTTCGCTTCCCTCCACCGGAGTAAACCCCATGCGCATGATGAATGAATTCGAAGCACAAGTCCTCAGCGACCTCTCGGTGCTGAAAACCCAGATGAACGGCCTGACGGGCGACGGCAACGGCGGCCGCATTGCCGACTTGGAGCGCCGCATGGAACGGCACGAGCAGAACTGGCAGCGTGCCAAAGGATTCGTGGCCGCGTTCAGTGTTCTCATCACGGTCGTTGAAGTTGCCGTGCAGGCCTGGCACCGGCACTGAGCAGTGGCCGAATATAATCACCCCATGAACGATGGTCCGTTGGTCGGCGTGGTCATGGGCAGCAAGAGTGATTATGAGGTGCTCTCCGCTGCAGTGGAAATTCTGCGCGCGCTTGAAATTCCGCATGAAGCCAAAGTGGTCAGCGCGCATCGCACGCCCGACCTGCTCTTTCACTACGCAGAGACCGCTCGCGAACGCGGCCTCAGAGTCATCATTGCGGGAGCCGGCGGCGCTGCGCATCTGCCCGGCATGCTCGCGGCCAAGACACTTGTTCCGGTGCTCGGAGTGCCCGTGCCTGCCACCGCGCTGAATGGCCTCGACTCGCTGCTCTCCATCGTGCAGATGCCCAAAGGTATCCCGGTCGGCACACTCGCCATCGGCAAGCCCGGCGCGGCCAACGCCGCTATTCTCGCGGCTGAAATGCTCGCCACCACGGATGAAGCGCTCTACCATCGGCTCTCGCAATGGCGCGCCGCGCGCACCCAGGAAGTGCTCGGCCAGGAGCTGCCTGCTTGACCCCCGAGACTGACGCGAAGCAGGTGCAGCCCGGCGGTACGCTCGCCATTCTCGGCGGAGGACAGCTTGGCCGCATGATGGCGATGGCTGCGCGCACCATGGGATACCACGTGCGTGTCATGGATCCCGAGCAGCGTTGCCCCGCAAGCTTTGTCGTCGATCAAACGATTGTGGGCAAGTGGGACGATGCCGAAGCCGCACATCGGCTGGCCGACGGCGCCGATGCCGTTACGCTCGAGATCGAACAGATCGGCATTGATGCATTGCAACGTGTCGCCGACATCGCACCACTTCGTCCGGGCGTCGAACCCATCCGCATCATCCAGGACAAGACGCTGCAGAAGCCCTGGCTTGCGGAACATGGTTTCCCCGTAGGCCCATTCCACGTGGTGCGCAGCGAAGAGGAACTCCAGGCCGCAGTGCCCGCGCTCGAGAATCGCGTGTTCCTGAAGATCGGCCGAGGCGGGTACGACGGCCGGGGTCAGGTGCGCATCGGCCTCGATCAGCCGGTAACCCCTTCAGAAATTGAACAGGCATGGAATGCCCTGGGCGGCAATGCCTGCGTCGCCGAACAGGCACTCGATCTCGATATTGAAATCAGCGTCATGGCCGCACGCAATCCCGCCGGCGAAGTGCGAAGCTTCCCTGCAGCGCGCAATCATCATGAAAATCAGATCCTCGCCTGGAGCGTGCTGCCCGCCGGCATCTCGCCTGAGCTTGAAGAACGCGCCGAACGCCTTGCGCGCGAAATCAGCACCGGCCTTGGTGTTGAAGGCATGCTCTGCGTGGAGATGTTCGTGACGAAGCAGGGCGAGCTGTTTGTAAACGAGCTTGCGCCGCGGCCCCACAACAGCTATCACCAGAGCGAGCGCGGATGCGCCACCAGCCAGTTTGAGCAGGCCGTCCGAGCAGCGCTGAATCTGCCGCTCGGCGACACATCGCTCATCTCACCCTGCGCCATTGTCAATTTGCTCGGAGACGTGTGGCTCGACGGTGAGCCGGACTTCGCCGCAGCCATGGAGGTTCCCAGCGTAGGCGTGCATCTCTACGAGAAGCTCTCCGCGCGGCCGGGTCGCAAGATGGGACACCTATCGTCTGTGGGCTCGACAGCCGAAGAAGCGCTGGACCGTGTGCTCGAAGCAAAGCGGCGCTTGCATTCCTGATCGGCAATTGAATGAAGACAGAAAGGGCGCAGCCACGGCCGCGCCCTTCGTTCCTGACAACTTGATCACCTGATCACGCGACCACTCGCATTCTCTACTTCCCTTGCGGATGCTTCGCAGCAGGCTTCCCCGCCGGCGCCGCGCCCTTCGTATCCGCGATGGCCTGATCGATCATCTGATACAGCTTGGTGCGATCCACCACTTCCACGAACGGCGCGCCCTTGGACTGCGATGTCACCACCCAGATCGTCGGCGTGTGCTCGATGCCGATGCGCTGCCCCAGAGCGTAGTCAGCCTTGACCGCCGCAGTCAGCTTGCCCTGCGGATCCACGTTGAACGGAAACGCGATTTTGTGCTCGGCGGCAAACTTCTGCGTAAAATCATCCATCGACGACGCATTGTCACCAAACGACGGCTGGTTCGCGAAAATCGCGTCCCGATATTCATCGCCAACCTTCTTGCCTGCCTTCTCGTCGAACCAGCGCGCGTTCACCGCGGCCTGAAAGCTCCACGCATGCTGCGCCAGCGGAAAATCATGGCGCACCCACGGAATGTGGTACTTCTCGCTCGCTTCCTTCAGCAGCGGATTGGCGCGCGCACAGTCAGGACACTCCATGTCCTCAAATTCAACAATGGCCACGTGCGCACCCGCAGGCGGCTTCAGTGCGGACGGATCGTGCACTTGCGTACCCGGCGCGGGCGGCGCAAACTGCGCGTGCACCGTGGGGACCGCGGCGGCCACGGCGAGCGCGGAAAAAGCAACCAGAAGACGTGCGCCCGAGGCGCGAAAGACCATCAGCATATCGATTGAACGGCTCCCTGCTCTTGATTGTAACGAATGGTGAGGTGAGAAGTTGCGGTCGGGATTCACGCCCCGCAGGTCGATCAGGCTCTCCGATCGCGATCCTGGCCGCCCTCGGCGCGTCGCGACGCCACCCAACGCCGCCACTTGTAGTCGGCAAAGATGCTGCCACCGATGACCACCACTGCGACGACGATCAGAATCAGCTTCACATCCGCAGTGTACAGAATGGAAGCCCGCCGCCTGAGCCGCTGGCCGAAACAAAAAAGAGGCCCGCCCTCGCTCCAAGCTGGGATACGAGCAAAGGCGGGCGCACCGAATTCGTTTTTCAGATTACTTGCGGCCGAGCACGATCACCGTGAACGTCCCCGGCACCACCGGCGGCCGCGGCCGCGGATTATCCGCCGTCGCCGGCGGCGCCTGTCCAAACTGCGCCGTCACCGTATAGATGCGATCGGACGTCGCATCATACGTCATAGTCCGCGCGCGCTTCTGCGTGGGTACCGTCTGCACCGTGGGATAGCTCGAGTCGGCCGCGTTCACCACGCTCAGCACGCCTTCGCCACAGGAGGCAAACGCCAGTTTGGCCTTTGCGTTATAACCGGCCGCATCCGGGCCGTCGCCAATGGTCGCGGTGGCAATCTGCTTTCCGCTGGTGTAGTCCGTCACCGCCATCTTCTTTCCGTCGCACACGCTGAAGAGCCGATGCGCATCGGTGTCGATCGCCAGGCCCGACGGCGAGTCACAGGTGATGGGCCACGTCGCCACCAGCGACTTCGCCTTCGCATCGAGCTTCACAACAACGTTCTTGTCCTCGATGTTGTCGTACAGATTGCCCTGCCCGTCCACCTGCGCAAACTCCGGTTTGCCGGGCAGCGCAATCGTCGCCACAACCTTGTTCGTCGCGGCATCAATCACCGACGCATCCTTACTGCGTCCGTTGAAGGCCCACACGGCCTTCGTTACAGGCTCGTAAATGATGGCGTCGGGATTCGTGCCAACCGCGATTGTCGCCACCGTCGACAGATTCGAGCGATCGAACACCACCACCGCGTTGCCGCCGCCGTCAGAGATGTACCCCAGTTTGCCGTCAGGATTCAGCGCCACACCATGCGTGCCGTGCAGGCCGGTTATCGAGCCCACCACCTTGCCCGACGTGGTGTCGACCGCATCCACCTTCTGCCCGTGCGTGATGTAGAGCCTGTTTGCTGGGCCGTCAGCCAGCAGATAGTCCCAGCCGCCGTCGCCGCCAATCTTCCACTGGTCGATGACCTGGTAGTTCGCCTGGGCCGTCAAAGCAACCGGCGCGCCCATCGACGCCGCGGCCAGCAAACAAAGCGCAAAACCGCCAAACCTGTTCCTCATCGTGTCTCCTGTTACGACGCTTTGACCCTAGCACCGCCACCTTAAGGCAGGATGAAGAGGCTGCCCGCGCCTGTATCCTCACTGCGAAAGCCCACCCAAATCCAATCGAAATGGGTGGTATCTTGAATCCGGTTCCTTTCTATGAGATCAGGTTTTGCTTTTTTTCCATCACTTCGCCTACTTGCGCTCGCAGCATCACTGATCATCTCCGTTACTAATGTTGCCAAGGGGCAGGACCACGTCGACAACCCTGACGAGGTATGTTCAGGAGCCAACCTGAAAAGCTCGGCTTTGGTCGAGGACTATGATTTCCGCTCGTACCTTACGGAAAATGACGGTGCCTGTTTTCAGGTCCTCAAGAGGGGGAAGATCGTCTTCCGACGCACGGTATGGAGTAACACTGCCTACATGATCGGACAACCTGGGAGCACGAGTGATCAGGTTCCCGCGATCCGCAACGGCGCGGACCTTACAGGTCGTGGCCACCCAAACATGATCGTGAGCGAGTGGAGCGGCGGTGCCCATTGTTGCCTTTCGCATTATGTCTTCGAACTCGAGCCTAAGTTCCGGTTGCTGGCGAAACTGGAAGCCCGAGATACCTGGCCTGCCTACTTTGCTGATCTGGACCGCGACGGCCGTTACTATTACATCGCCGAGGACTGGGCGTTCGCCTACTGGCTTGGATCGTTCGGAGGTTCACCAAACCATGAGGTCATCCTCCGATGGATCGATGACGACCGTGGCGGCGGCTATCATCTCGCTCTCGACAAGATGCAGCAGCCCGCACCGTCTCCAACTGAGTGGCGAGAAGCGATCGACAAAATCCGCAGCGATCTGGCAACCGAGAAAACCGGATACGTGAGCAGCCTGCCGCTAGACATGTGGCAAGAGGTCATGGACCTTATCTACACCGGACATCCCGATCTGGCTTGGAAGTTCCTCGATGAGGCCGGTCCGGAAGCGCAACGAGGCAAGAGAGACTTCGATCTCGAGAGCTTCTGCATAACTTTGAAAGAGAGCCTGTACTGGCCTGATCTTGCGCGCACACTTAAGGATGCTCCTGCAAAGTGCCTCAACGCGCGGGCGACTCCGCCGAAGAAGTAAGGGGCTTTGACCCGGCCATCACCTGCTATCGTTCTCTGCAAGGATCACAACTCCGAATGCGACGTCTACGCCGGCGGCTCCTCAGATTCCTCGGCATTGCCGTCCTCGCATACGTCGGCATCTGTGCACTTATGTTTTTCACGCAGCGTTCCCTGATCTACTACCCGCAGTCGCGCGCAAATCGCGCCGGCGTTCCCGTGATGATTCTGCACACCGATGCCGGACCGGTGCTGGTCTCCACGCGCCCCGCTCCCGGCCCCGGCGCAGTGATTTACTTCGGTGGAAACGCCGAAGACGTTTCACTCGACCTGTCCGACTTCTCTTCTGCATTTCCTGATGACGCAATCTACCTGCTTCACTATCGCGGATATGGCGGAAGTGCCGGCAAGCCGTCAGAGCAAGCGCTCTTCGCAGACGCACTGATGCTCTTCGATCAAGTCCTCGCGCAGCATCCAAATGTAATCCTGATAGGCCGCAGCCTCGGATCCGGCATCGCGGTCAAGGTGGCCAGCGAGCGGCCCATACAGCGGCTCGTCCTCATCACCCCGTTCGACAGCCTCACCGATGCGGCTGCACAAGCCTACCCCTGGTTGCCCGTGCGTCTTCTCATGCACGACAAATATGATTCGTGGAAATACGCGCCGCACGTCACCGCTCCTACGCGCATCCTTACGGCCGGCAACGACGAAATCATCCCGCGCTGGAGCACAGAGCGTTTGCGCACACGCTTCAAATCCGGCCTCGCAACCTACACAGTGATTCCCGGCGTAGGACACAACTCAATCTCCGACAGCCCGGATTACCTGCGCATTATCGCGAAGCCTTAGCCTTTGTCCCGCTCGCAGACTCACTCTTCGGCGGCGCAAACTCCGTAATATTGAACACCCGCATTCCCTCGCCAGGCGGCTTCACCTGCAGCACCATTGCCAGCCGTGTCGGCGTGCCTTGGAAATACGGCACGTGAATCGTATGCAGTCCCTCCGTCAGTGTCACCTTCGCCGTCTTCACCAGCACCGGATGAAGCCCATCCAGATCGACCAAGGATTGGTGGTCAATCTCAAGTCTGGCGCCGTCATCCGCCTGCAATTCGAAAGCATACTCACCGGGCTTGCTGATGTAGAACTCGCCATAATAGTCGACGCCGAACCACAGATTCGTATGCGTCACGCCCGGAATGCCGTCGGCCTGGTTGATGTCCTGGTCCCATACCTCCAGCTTGTCGGTATAGATCGATCCAACCGGGTCCAGGTTCCAGAAATCCGGCAGTTGCGCGGCCCCGGAGGAAAGCTCGTACACATCGCCGCAGAAGTCGTTTTCGCGCGGAGTGATCACTCCAAACGAACGCACTGAGCCGATGGGCCGCTTGATCGCTTTTGCCTGGTCGCCCTGCGCAGCCAGCGACACGGGGCGCGACACATCCACCACGCCCAGGTTTCCTGTGACTCGATCGCGCACCACGAGCCGCGCAAGGTCCGGCGGATGCACTCCCGGAAGCTCCAGCACGTTCGAAAGCCCCTTTTGCTTCGCCTTGGCGAAGAAGGCCGCATCCACCGGTCGGTCCACCGTCGAGTGCAGGTACTGCACAAATGCGCCCGTAGCATCGAAGGTGCACATGCCAAAGTCAAGCCCCACATGCAGGTTCGATTCGCTGAAACCGATATCGGGGAACGAGTCTGACTTGACTGTCACCATGTAGCGCGTTCCGCCGCCGCCCTGCGCAAGCAAGGGCCGCGCTGTCACCGCCAGCGTGGCCGGCGTGGAAGCATGCCAGCACGCAGCCTCTCCCAGCGCAACGTCCTCTGTGGCTGCTCTTCGATCGCGCGCATGTACCTGGTCGGGCGTGGGGCCGATGTAATACCGCTTCCGATACGACAGCCGCACCTTGGGCCGCGTCGTCTTCACCAGCACATCGTGATAGCCCGGCTCCGGAGCCGCCTGGATCGCAAGCTGATAGTGCGTGGTGGCATTCAGTGCGCACACCGCGCCAGAGCTGATGCGGAATCCGTTATCGCTGGCGTCCGCACCGTTCGGGGAGTGCGGATCGATCATGCGCATCGAGAGCATCTGCCGCGGAGTCTTATCCGCGTGCTTGCCCGCGTCGAAAACCTGGAACTCATCTTGCTTCAAATCATTCACAGGATTGTTGTGCTGATCGGTCGCAACCACCTCGATCACCGCCTCGCGCGCATTGATGTGCAGCACAAACGGAGTGTCCTGCGCATCCGCCGGCGGCGGGGCCTGGGCTCGCAACTGATGGAGCAACAGTGGCGCAAGACACACGACGGGTAAGATGACTCGCGGCTGCCAGTGATGAGAGTACATTGCGGCAAATGTATCGCATAGGCCGGCTCGCAGAGAAGCGCCGCCAATTTCACGTCGATGCATTACCCTCATACTGCGGGTCTCCTCGGCCTGCGCGAGACACGAGACCCGCTCATGCGCATAGTCCTGTCCAACATCGGCACCTACGGCGACATTCACCCCCTCATCGCCATCGCGCTTGAGCTCAAGCGGCGCGGCCACACACCGGTCATGGCTCTGCCCGCGGTCTACGAGCCAAAGATTCGCCCGCTCGGCCTTGAGTTTCACGCCGTCCGCCCCGACATCGATCCCACCAACACTGCGCTCGTCGCCATGATTTACGACGTGAAGCACGGCACCGAACGCGGCTTGCGCGACTTCCTCTTTCCCGTGCTGCGCCAGACCTACGAGGACCTGCTGCACGCCGCCACGCAACCCGCGCGCGCGGATCTTCTGCTGCTGGGCGAGCTCAACTATGCCGGCCCCATCGTGGCTGAAGTCACCGGCATCCCGTGGGCCAGCTACGTGCTCGCGCCGCTGTCGTTCTTCTCCGCCTTCGATCCGCCGGTGCTGCCGCCGTATCCGCGCCTTGCGCGCGCCGACCGCACCCCCGGCATGGGCCGCGCCATTCGCCGCCTCGCGCGCCTCGTCAGCCGCCGCTGGCCTGATCCCATCTACGATCTGCGCCGCGAACTGGGCCTCCCGCGCGGCCCCAATCCCCTCTTCGACGCCAAGCACTCGCCCTATCTCGTCCTCGCGCTCTTCAGCCGCATGCTCGGCTGCGAGCAGAAGGACTGGCCCGATCACACACGCATCACAGGCTTTTGTTTTTACGACGCCGAAAGCGGCAACGCGAAACTGCCGCCGCACCTTGAAAAGTTCCTCGACGCCGGGCCGCCGCCAGTGGTCTTCACTCTGGGTTCCGCAGCCGTGCTCGCTGCCGGCCGCTTCTTCGAGCACTCCGCGCGCGCGGCCATCAAACTCGGCGTGCGTGCAGTCCTGCTGATCGGCAGCGACCAGCGCAACCGCCCGCATCAAGCGCTGCCTGACACCATCTGCGTGGCCGAATACGCACCCTACTCCAAGCTCTTTCCGCGCGCCTCGGTCATCGTCCACCAAGGCGGAGTGGGCACCACGGCCAACTGCCTGCAAGCCGGCCGGCCCATGCTCATCATGCCTTACTCCCATGACCAGCCAGACAACGCCCGCCGTATGCGCCGCCTCAAAGTGGCGCGCGTCATCAAGCGCAGCGACTACACCCCCCTCCGCGTCGCGCGCAAACTGAGCATTCTTCTTGAGGAGCCCAAGTACGCACGCCGCGCTGAAGCGGTAGCCCGCCGCCTCAGCCACGAAGACGGAACAAAGTCCGCATGCGATGCGTTGGAAGAGTTAGCTCGAAAGACACAACGCTGAACAGGTGACCATGATTCCCAAGGAAGCCAAGATCTTCGATCCCAACGACGCGGCCACCGGCTCCAACGGCGCGGAACTCCTCGACTCCAGCGTGGTGAAACGCGGCGATCAGTGGCACATGTTCCTCGCAGGCCAGGCACACGGTTTCGGCGCTCCGCGACTCTACAGCGCGACACTACCCACAGGAGCACCACTCTCCGCAGCGGGCTGGCAACTCACCCGCGACACATCCGGTGAGCTGATCCCGCTCGCCGCGCCGAGCGCGCAAGGCACATGGGATGCCAACGGCGGCCGCCACTGTCCTTCTTACGTGCGCGGCTTCGATCCACAAACCAACCGCTGGATCGAGCGCATCTACTACGCCGGCGGCGCCGAGTTCATATGGGGCCCGTACACCATCGGCTACCTCGAGTGGGACGGCACCGCATGGCAGCCGCAATCCGAGCCCGCATTCCACGCGACCGAAGACTGGGAGCACGGCAGCGTGTACGAGCCCAACCTCATTTATCACGATGGCAAATGGAAGATGTGGTACGTCGCCGGTTCTAATCACGAGAAGTACCTCGCCCATGGCTACAGCGAAAGCGAAGACGGCCGCACCTGGGGCGCGCACACGCTCTTCGCCCCCGCCGACATGTTCCTCTTTGATTTCTGCGTGCGTCCCCGCGGAGATTCCTTCGATGCCATCTTCGCCCGCGTCGCGCTGGGCGACTCAATTCCGCCCGAAACTGGCCTCTGGCACTGTCGCGCCGATGCGCCCCATGGCGATCTGAAGCAATGGTCCGAGCCCGTGCAGATTATGACTGCTGAAGACCGCGGCTGGCACACGGGTCCATGGAAGCCTTCGCTTGTCTTCGACGAACAAAAATCGCAACGCGCCCTCATCTTCTTCGACGGCCTCTACAACACCGGCGCGGGAGGTCCTTTCCCCTTCGCGTTCACGCTTGGCTGCCTCGAGCTCGATCTGCCGGAATAATCACGCGCCGACCTGCCGAGGCTGAAACCCGCGCGGATTCAGCGCATTACTTCAATCCCCTCAAATCCATCGGCCACCGATACAAACCTCAAAACAAACCCTCGCGTACACCTCGCATCCCAACGCATCCGAGAGGGCATTTGCCGGCCCGCAACCCCCCGGCGCGCCCCTTAAGAGGAGAAACGCGATGATCGCAAACCGATTCACACGCAAGCTGGGCCTGGCGTCCGCAACTACCCTGCTCGCCGGAGCAACTCTGTTCGCGCAGTCCCCTGGCGGAGCAACCGGCATGCCGCAGCAACAGCAGCCGTCGCAGCAACCCAATCAGACCAGCATGCCTTCGCAGGCACCCGATGCGGGTCCCTCCACCTCCGCGCAGAACATGGCTGACACTTCGTTCGTATCCGAGGCCATGCAGGGCAACATGGCAGAAGTGCAGCTCGCGCAACTCGCTCAGCAGAAATCGCAGAGCCAGGATGTCAAGCAGTACGCGGCCAAGCTGGCCAACGATCACAGCCAGATGAACCAGAAGTGGTTCGGCCCGGTCGCCAAGCAGATGAACGTCAACGAACCCAAAGGTCCTTCGAAGAAAGACAAGAAGCTGATCGAGAAATTGCAGGGCCTTAACGGCGATGAGTTCGATAAGGAATACCTCACCGCGATGCTGAAGGATCACCAGGACGATCTGAAGAAGTTCAAGCAGGAGGCGGATGGCACGCAGGATCCGAACCTGAAACAGATCGCCACGCAGGGCTCAACCGTCATCTCGCAGCACCTGCAGCTGGCCCAGCAGATAGCGAAGGCTCACAACATCCCCGTCGAAGGCGGCAAGGAAGTCTCTAGCAGGTAACAACGCGTAACCCCGTGACCCCCACCCTTGCGACTTTTGTTATCGCAAGGGTGGGGATCCGGGCAGCTTCAGAGCCGGCGCGGCGAGTCGACAATCAGAACTCGCCCGTCCGTAAGCGCGCGAACGGAATGGGCGCGCATTCGCCGGCACCACCACCGCGAGCCCCGCATGCGCAACGTGCAACTCGCCTTCGATCGTCAGTTCCAGTTCTCCATCCAGCACGTGATAAATCTCCTCCTGCGGATGGAAATGCTCAGAATACTTGATCCACGATCAAAATCGTAGTGCGCCACGGTCATGTGCTCAGAATGAAAGAACCGTCCCCGCCACCCCGGGAGGCGCTCAATCACAGGAAGCTTCGCGATTTCGATAGGGGGCATCACCCACCTCGCGGGCCTTGCGTTTTTGCTCTTGCACTCTTGCCTCTAATCCCTGGCGGCAAAGAAGTTTCAAGCGGATGGCTCTCGCCACTAGCCCATCCGTGCCCCATCCTTGCGGCTTCTTTCTGTCGCAAGGGTGGGAAGTCACGCACCCCGCCCAACCTTGGCGCCGAAGGCGCAGTGGCCGCACCGCAGGTGCTTAGCAGCCCGTGCCCGCCTGCTTCAACGCATCCTTCAACCCTGCCATGCTCACGCGTGTTGAAGCTTCCGGCGTACCCGCGCCGCGCCAGTGCGTCTCCAGGCTCACAGCATAGCGATAGCCATCCTTGGCCATCGCTTTCAACTGCCCCGCCCAGTCCACAACGCCCTTGCCCACCGGCGCCCACTCCCACTTGCCATCAGGCTTGCGCACTACGCTCTTCGCGTGGCAGTGGCCAATGCGATTCTTCGGCAGCAGATCATATCCATTGGGATACGGCATTGAATTCGGAAACGTCGCCGCATTCCCCGGATCCCAGTTGAGCATGAAATTCGATTCCGTCACCGCTGCCAGGGTAGCCGCAGCCTCTTCGCCCGTCGCCGTATTGCACGACATCTCGTTCTCCAGAACCAGCACCAGCTTGTCCTTCGCCGCGCGCTGCGCCGCCTGCCGCAGCTTGTCGTTAATTGCCGCGCGGTACGGCTTTACATCCTCCAGCCGCCAGAAATCGAAACACCGTATCCGGTCCGTCCCGAACGCCTTCGCCAGCTCAATGCATTTCTCCAGCAGCGCGTCCTGCGCCTTAAAGTTCTCATCGGCGTGAAATGTATCCCGCCGCTCGCTCTGCTTCGACAACGGCGCGCCCGGCCAGTCCACCTTGAACAGCGGGCTCGCAATGTCCGTCACTTTCAGGTTGTACTTCGCAAGAATGCGCTTGGCATCGGCGATCTGCGCGTCATCCAGTGCGGTGATGTTCTTGTTCCACATCCCGCGCAGCTCAATCCACCCCAGCCCAAAGTCCTTCGCCGCAACCGAGCACGCATGATCGAAATCCTGCGAAATCTCGTCATTGATCACTGCGACGCGAAAGGGACAACTCGAAGCCATCGCCCGCACCATCTCCGGCGCAGCACAGAACGCAGCGCCCGCAACGGCGCCGCTCAAAAACTCACGTCGAGAGATACTCATGGACACCCACCCCAACAACTCTGAACAGCAACTCTGAGCTAGTAGCGAGAAGCCGGCAGCTTGCAGCTAAAGGCTACCGGCTACAAGCTGCTGGCCAAGGATCATTACCGCTATTCACTTCCGCGCATACTGCTTCGTCTGCCCCGTCCGCGAATTCATCACGCTGAAGCTTCCATCCTCATGCGCAACCACCTTGAAGTACGCGCCATCGGCGCCGCCCTTCAAATTCGCGATCAGCGGATCGGCGCTGTTATGCGCGGCATCCGATCCCTCCGCGGTATGCAGCATCCACAGGTCCTCGAGCCCGGGGCTCTCATGCACCGTCTGCCACGCCTCGGGACTGCCCGCCTTGTGCGCGCCGTTATCCATGATCGCCACGCGCGGCGCAATCGCATCCACAAATGCCTTCGAGTTCGACAGGTTCATTCCGTGATGATTCACCAGATACAGGTCCACATGGCCGATCAGATTCTCCGGGCAAACCAGCGGAATCTCCTTCGCCTTGGTCAAATCGCCCAGGTCAAGAAAACGAAACTTGCCAAACCGCACCAGCACGCCCGTCGACCGTGGATTTTCCGTCGTGTCCATGTCCCACTTCGGCTCGCTCGCGCAATAAGGATTCGCCTTGGGCGTCACGCCCGGCACGCTCTTGATGTGCTCGCCGTCAGCCGCGATCACAATCGTCGTCAACCCTGGAATGTCAATCGCGTCGCCCGGCTTCACGATCCGCCGCTTGTGCCCCTCAATCGCCTTCACATACGCGGCATAATCGTGGCGCGTGATGTCAGAGTCCTCGCGATTCTCGCCGTGATCGATGAACTCGCCCACCTGCACCTTTTGCACGAGATTCGGCACGCCCCCCACATGATCCACGTGAAAATGCGTAATCAGCACATGATCGAGCTTGTCGATGCCCGCATCCTTCATCGCCGCCTGAATGCGGCCGACGTCGCGTCCATTGCTGCCTGGCCATCCTGTATCCACCAGCAGCGATGCCTTCTCGGGCGTAACCAGCAGCGTAGCCTGCCCGCCTTCCACATCAATGGCGTAGATCAGCAGTTGGCCCTTCGCATGGGACATCTTGTCCTGGGCGATAGCGCGCGGCGCCAGCGGAACAGCCACCATCGCAGATCCAACAGCAACTTTGAAGAGGAAGCGGGAAGCGATTCTCATCGTGCCAGCAAGTCTAAAACGCCGGACGCGCACCGCGAAACTTCGACTACACTCGCACCTCTGTCGTGAAGACCGCAAATGTCAACAGCGCTGCGTTGGCGGCGAAGCCGCAGTTGGCCGCACCGCAGGTGCCGGCGAAGCCGCAGTTGGCCGCACCGCAGGTGCCGGCGAAGCCGCAGTTGGCCGCACCGCAGGTGCTAGAACCGGAACAGATAAGAAGCCTTGATGAATACCTGCCGCCCATCATTCAGCAACGTCGCCGACCGCGGCGGGTCCGTATTATTCGGATCGCAGGTCCCGTTCGGCAGCCGGTTGCAGAGCGAGCGGTCCAGGTTCTGCAAATTGTTGTTGTATCCGATATACACCGCCGTCCCCGGATGCGGCAGCCAAGTCAGCAGCGCCTGCGTACCCCACTGCCTGGTCCGCGGAATCGTCGTCCGCTGTGGATTCGCGAGCGTCGTGTCGTACTCCACAATCACGCGCGCTGAAATTGCCCGTGTGAATTGATAGTTCACCTTCGTGCGGAACGTCTGCGCTTCGTAGACAAACGCACCATCCGACGCCGCATGATCGCGATCGAGCAGATACGTGTTATCCGCCGTCAACTGCCGCAGCGGCTGCAGCGAGAACAAAAAGTTCACCGTCTGCTGGTCCATCAGCGACGGCTTCTGCCCCGCCGCCGGGTTGTAGTTCACGTTGCCACCCCGAATCGCCACTGCGTCGAAGTTCAACTGCGTCCACGGCGCGCTCTTCACCACCATGCCGCCGTAGTTCTCCGTGAAGTTCTCGCTGTGCGGCATGTCGTACCCGTCCTGCGGCCCCAATGTGTCGGAGTTCTGCCCTATCAGCGGCGCCAGCACCGTGTTCCGCGGCAACAAGAGGTACGGGTCCCCGTTCACGTACCGATACACCCGGTTGCCGAAGTGATCGAACGCAAACGCCTCGTCGACCTCCAGTCCCCAGCCTTGAATGGTCTTGCTCTTTGGAAACCACTGATAGCTCGTGTGCGTGTGATTCTTGCGCACGTTGTTCGTCTGGATAAACCCCACGTCCGTCACGAACCCTGTGCCGAAATCCACAAAGTTCGAAAACAAGTTAAACGCGTGCCCCTGCCGCGACACATCAACGTAGGTCCCGGGCCCCGCCGAGTACGCGCCGCCATTCACATCTGCCTCGCGCGTCGAACTCTCCACCCACTGCGCATCCGCGGTCCAGCTATTCGACAACCGCAGCGTCGTATCCACGCCGCCAATGCGGTTCCATCCCCCGTCGAACTCCTCGTCGGTATAAATCAACCCCAAACTCGAGCCCTTGCCAAAATCCTGCGACACGCGCCCCACCGCAAATAGCGCATGCTTGCCATACTGCGGATCGCTCTGCGCAACGGTCTCGCCGGGCGCTCGATCGTCAATCGTGAACAGGCCAAGATTCGTGTTGTGCACCTTGCCCGTCACGCGCGCGCCAAACTCCGGATGCACGATATTTCGCGTGTACACCAGCCGGATTGGCGTCGCAAAGTAGTTCGCGTTCTCCAGAAAGAACGGCCGCAACTCCGGAAAATACACCGCAAACCGCTGGTTCACCGTGAACTGCGGCTGGTCGCTCTCCACCGTGCTGAAGTCGGGATTGATCGTCCCATCAATCACGATGCTGTCCTTCAGAATCACCTTGCCGTCCGCGCCCGCCGTGCCCTCTAGGTGCCGCGAGCTGAAGTATGGATTGAGCGGATCGAGGCTGATCAAATTGCGCTCATTCTGCGCCAGCGCATACGGATTGATCTGGATATTGTGCGACTCCGTCAGACCCGACATCCCGTGCAGCGTGCCTTCCTGGCTCAACGTGCCGCTGATGTTCGCCGCCACCCTCGGCCAATAATCGAGCTCGCTATTGCGCGGAATGCTGCGCGCGAACACCGCGCCCCAATCCGGCCCCGAATGCCTGAACCGCAGACTGCGGAACGGAATCGAAATCAGCGCCATCCAGCCTTTGTCCGTCACGCGACCTTCGGAGTCCCAAACCTGGTCGTAGCTATAGTCCGGGTTCGCGTTTTCCGTCCACGCGGCATCGCTCTGCACGCCTGCCGGATTTACCTCGAACAGCACGCCCTTGCGCCGATCCTGAAACGCATCCAGCAGCACGGCTACGTAGTCGTCGTTCTGCACGTTCTCGCGCCGCGCCAGGTGCCCGCGAATTAACGCCGGCGAATGATCGAAGCAAATGAATACGAAGTAGAGCATCGTCGACGTGCGCCCCATCCACACCTCGGTTCGCTCTGTCGCCGGCTGACCATCGCGGGGCACCTGCTGGATGAAGTCCGTCACCATTGCAAGCTGGTTGCGCAGCTCCGGCCGCGGCGTCATGCCCTCAAAATCCGCCAGGCGCAATCCCGCCTTCAGCAGCGGCACCTTCACATCGGTGACAGCCTGCTGCTTCGGCGGCTCTGACTGCCCCGCCTGCGGCTTCTGACTAGCTTTCAGAATTCCCGGGAAAAGAATGAACGAAAGAATGATCCCCAGGCATAACGACGAACGCCCCATGCATCTACCATGCGCACATCGAATCAGCGCGCCAACTGTCAGTTCTCTCCACTCATTATCTCTTACCCGCGTCTCCATCATTAGCTAACACGACGCAGCCAACCTCACCTTCGTAAGCAGCTCCTGCAGCGCCGCCGCAATCATCCTGAATCCCCATCCATCCTCTGCACCGCTTCTTGCTTCGGATAAGGCGTGAACTAAAAACACCGCCGTGCAGAACGGCCCCGAACGTCGACTCTGCAAGCGCCCAAGAAAACAGGGCAGCGCCGTACTGCGCCCGCGCCGTCCCAGCGACCCCCAACCTCATACCCGAAAGGCATAGATATGGCAGGCTACGAAACCGACACCACCGTGTTTGGATACTTTTCCTCTGAAACCCAGGCCGAAGCCGCTGTGCGCGAGCTCAAGGCCGCCGGATTCACGCGCAACCAGATCAGCGTTGCCGGACAGCCCGGCACTGGCGCCTACAGCAGCGGAACCACCACCGGGGAATCCACCACCGGAAGCAAGATGCGCGAAGAAGGCCACAAAGCCGGCGAGGCAGTCGGCGGCTTCTGGGATCGCATCAAGAACTTTTTTGAAGGCGATACAGCCGAGCCCTACGCCGACGAACGCACCAGCGGCGACATGGCCACGCACGAAATCACCGGCAGCAACAACGTCTACGACTACGACGACGACTTGCACGAGTCCTGGGGCACCACCACCGATCGCTCCCGCTACTTCGGCCAGCAATACGGCAGCACCGGCCAGGGCTACATCGTCAGCGTAAGAGCCGCCGAGCGTCGGGCCGAAGCCGAGACCATCCTCGAATCGAACGGCGCCGACCTCGGCTCATCCGCAGAAAGCTCCACCGCCCTCACCCCCGACTACGCCAGCAGCAATTCCAGCTACAGCGGAACCGGAACCGGCACCACCAGCCCCTACGCCGAAACTGAAGACGCCGCCTACACCGGCAGCACCGGCTCCGACCTCGACACCCGCACCCCGCGCCGCATCCAGCTTTACGGGGAAGTGCTCCGCGTCCACCGCGATCGCGTGCAGCGCGGCGAGGCCCGCATCCGCAAGGAGACCGTCACAGAAACCCAGAACGTCGAGGTTCCGGTCACGCGTGAAGAGCTCGTCGTCGAGCGCGTGCCCGTCTCCGGCTCCCAACCGGCCACCGGCGCCACCTTCGGCAGCGACAGCGAAGAGATCCGCGTGCCGCTCACCGAAGAAGTCGCCCGTGTGGAGAAGGAACCCGTCGTCCGCGAACAGGTAGAAATCGGCAAACGCGAAATCACCAACACCGAAAACCGTCAGGAAACGGTCCGCCGCGAAGAGCTCCGCGTCGACGAAGACAAAGACCGCCTCCGCAAAGCGAGCTAATCACACGGTCGGCGACCGAGGAGCACGAAAGCCGCACTAAAGACGCCGACTCAGCACGAAAAGAGGGTGGCCCAGGTCTCTCGCATTTGGAGACCTGGGACACCAAGAACCTGAACCAGCCACGGGAACGTCAATTCACCAAAACACTGTGTCATCCCGAGAGGCCGCGCGCTTTCTTCAGCGGCCCGAGGGACCTGCAGTTGCTCTTCGACGGATACCTGAACTCAAGCGCGCAGCCAGTTCTCCACGCGTAGCCCCTTCACCCGCTTGAACTCCCGCAAATTATCGGTGACGAGAATGCCGTCAATCGCCAGCACATGAGCCGCAATTAGCAGGTCGTTTGCGCCAATGACTGTTCCAGTCTTTTCAAGTTGCGACCGGATTATGCCGTAGTGCCCGTCTGCGTCCGGCTCAAGCGGAAGCACCTCGATGGCGCCCAGCAACTGCTCAATCCGCTCCGCCAGGATCTGAGATCCGCTCTTAGCCGCGCCGTAGCGGAGTTCGGCAGCAACCACGATGCTTGTTGCCAGAGATTCACGTTCCGCAATCGCCAGCCCTGCGATTTTCTGCGCGACTTTGCCGGCTGGGCTCTTCAGCAAATCCGAAAGAATATTCGTATCCAGAACATACCGCTGCGCCATCAGAGCTTCACCGGCTCAGCAGGCAAATCCTCAATCTCGGGCAACTGGTCCTTTTTATCGAGCGGCGTCCACGTCGCCAGCAGGTCAAGCAGCCTGGGCCTGGGTATCGCCTCCAGAATCAGCCTTCCGCGCTCATCCCGGCGCAGAGTCGCCTCATTCCCCGGCAGTTCGAACTCCCGCGGAATCCGCACTGCCTGGCTCCGGCCATTCTTGAAAAGCCGCACCTGCCGTACTGCGCTGCCCGCGCTCATCTGCCACCTCTACATACAGCATATGCCAGAGCATATGCCACTGCAAGACATCCCTCTTCGCAGCACGTGTCATCCAGAGCGAGCGCAGTGAGCGAAGGATCTGCGGTTGCTTTCGCCAATTCGCAGAGGGCTAACCCATCGGCATCGGTGACAGATTGTCGACGCGAGTTTCAGGTCTCACCTCAAGGCACTCAAGAATGGGATGGTCCAGGAATCGTTCGATGAGCGAAGACGATCCGCCGACAACTGTGAACGTCAGATCATAGTCGCTGCAAACACACCACGAGTGATCTTCCGGCCACCAGTACTCAGGCGTGTATTGGAAGGGCCGCTCGTAGACAGACTTAATGGCTCCATTGAGAAAGCAATCTCCCACCTCATCCAGCCTGCCAGCGAAAAGCAGTTCCTGATCGGTGGCTATAAAAGGAATTTCCGCAAATCTGAAGTAGCAGCCTTGGGTGGACGTCACCCCCGCCAGCACTGAAACGAGCTGATTGCATTCCTGAGCATCCAGAGTCCCGTCCGCCGGACCCCAGATGAACCGTGGCCAGCATTGCGGATTCGGCTTAAGCCGCTGCGAAAACCATGAGTGGGTCAGCTCTGGTGCGTACGGAACGCCAAACGCATCCGCGGCATCCTTCCACCTGATCCTTGAATCAGCCGCCATGGTCCGCCTCTTCACCCAGAAGTCACGCACCTCTGCGCACTCAGGTATTTTAAGGATCGCGATCTCCTCGGCTGTCAGACCGGCCTGAGGATCCTCCGCTCGAACATCGAGCTTGTGGAAGATCTTTGCGTACCTTTCGAATACCGCGGGCAACAGGCCCGTCACTTGCACTCCGTTGTATTCATTCACCTCCGACGTCATTGCGGCGCGGCCGAGCAGAATCCAGTCGAAAGCATCCGAGTCGGGCAGTGTCTTCACACACGCGATTGTAAGATTGGGCCTTCGCTGACGGCCGACGCTGAAGGCCGAAAGCCGCCCCTCCTGCTACAATAGAAACTGCCGCATTATGCGGCAATTCGAGGACAAATCCTCCCCGAGCGGCTCGCGGCCCGCAGCATCACCCGCCCGCGCCGCCTTGACGCATCAACCTCATTGGCCCCCAAAGGCCGCATCGGCCCAGGCCGAAAACCCATAAAGGAAACACCGCTCCTGTGAACCAGACGATACGCAATATCGCCATCATCGCGCACGTAGACCACGGCAAAACCACCCTCGTCGACGCCATGCTTCGCCAGGCTGGCACCTTCCGCGCCAACGAGCAGGTGGCCGAGCGCGTGATGGACTCGAACGAACTGGAGCGCGAGCGCGGCATCACCATCCTCGCCAAGAACACGGCCATCAACTACGGCGGCGGCAAAATCAATATCGTCGACACCCCCGGCCACGCCGATTTCGGCGGTGAAGTCGAGCGCGCCCTCAAGATGGTCGACGGCGTCATGCTCCTCGTCGACGCAGCCGAGGGCCCCCTGCCCCAGACTCGTTACGTGCTCGCCAAGGCCCTCGAAGCCAAGCTGCCCCCCATCGTCGTCATCAACAAGATCGATCGCCCCGACGCGCGCCCGCAGGAAGTGCTGAACGAGATCTACGACCTCTTCATCGATCTCGACGCCGACGAGCACCAGCTTGAGTTCCCCGTGCTCTACGCTGTCGCCAAGCAGGGCACCGCGACGCTCGACCCCGCCAAGGCAGGCGAGAGCCTCGAGCCCCTTTTTGAAGCCATCGTCAAGACCATCCCCGAAGCCACCGGCGACTCTGAAGCCCCGCTCCAGATCCAGGTCACCAACCTCGACTACTCCGAGTACTTCGGCCGCATCGCCATCTGCCGCGTCTTCCAGGGCACCCTCCGCACCGGTGACGAAATCCTCATCTCCAAGCGCGACACCTCGCTGCAGAAGACCAAAATCACCAAGCTTTTCACCTTCAGCGGCCTCAAGCGCATTGAGACCACTGAAACCACCATGGGCGACATCATTGCCGTCGCCGGCGTCGAAGGCATCACCATCGGCGAGACGCTCACCAGCGTCGAAACGCCCTCGCCCCTGCCGCTCATCGTCATCGACGAGCCCACCATCGCCATCCAGTTCAGCGTCAACAACTCGCCCTTCGCCGGACGCGAAGGCCAGTACGTCACCAGCCGCAACCTGCGTGAGCGCCTCGAAAAGGAACTGCTCACCAACGTCTCCATCCGCGTGGAAGAGCTGGACTCGCCTGACACCTTCAAGGTCCTGGGCCGCGGCGAATTGCAGCTCGCGATTTTGATTGAAATGATGCGCCGCGAAGGCTTCGAGCTCATGGTCGGCCGCCCCGAAATCGTTACCAAGATGGTCGACGGCGTCCGCATGGAGCCCGTCGAGCACCTCACCATCGACGTTCCTGAAGTGCACACCGGCGTCGTCATCGAGAAGCTCGGGCCCCGCAAGGGCGAAATGACCAAGATGCACAACCACGGCTCCGGCCGCGTCCGCATGGAGTTCCGCGTCCCCTCTCGCGGCCTCATCGGCCTGCGCAGCGAAATGCTCACCGAGACGCGCGGCACCATCGTCATGAATGCGCTGTTCGACGGCTACATCCCTTATCAGGGCGAGATCCCGCAGCGCCCGACCGGCGCCCTCATCGCCGACCGCCAGGGCCTCACCACCACCTACTCCCTCAACAGCCTCCAGGAGCGCGGCATCCTCTTCGTCGGCGCCGGAGTCGACGTCTACGAGGGCATGATCGTCGGCGAGCACTCCCGCGACAACGACCTCGATGTCAACGTAGTCCGCGAAAAGAAGCTCACCAACATGCGCGCCTCCTCGGCCGATGAAGCCATCCGCCTCGTCCCCGTCAAGGCCCTCAACCTCGAGCAGACCATCGAGTTCATCGCCGATGACGAGCTGGTCGAAGTCACCCCCAAGTCCCTCCGCCTGCGCAAGAAGATCCTCCAGGCCAACCGCCGCCCCAAGCGCTACGAGAAAGTCGAAGCATAAGGTAGGTCGGGCCTTCAGGCCCGACATCCACGCAATCCTAGAGAAACAAAACGGCGCATTCCGCAAGGAATGCGCCGTTCGCTTGTCTGGCACCCTAAGCCGTGTCATCCCGAGAGTCCGCGTGCTTTCTTCAGCGGACGGAGGGACCCGCAGTTGCTTTTAGACTTAGCACCTTCGGGAACCAATCACCCCCGCCTCGCGTACCTCAACCCATGAAAGCGCACTATTACACCGCGGCCGTCATCCTCCTCGCCGGCAGCGTCGCCGCATTCGCCGACACCAAAACCCCCTGCAGCCAAACCCTCAACGTCCCGCTGCAATCCCGCGCCGACCTGATCATCGATTCCAGGCCCGCAGGCCTTCAGATCGTCGCCACCGACGGCAACGAACTCCACGTCTCCTGTTCGGCGGACAACAGCGAAAACGCCGGCGAGGTCTCGCTCCAGTTCTCGCCCACCTCCAATGGCGGCAAGCTCTCCATCAAGGGACACGAGCATCCCGGCAACAACGGCGTCCAGATCAAAATCGAAGTCCCCCGCAGAACCAACCTGGCTGTTCACATGTTTGCCGGCCAGGTCACCGTCGATGGCGTCAAGGGCGACAAGGACATCGACATCGGCGCCGGACAGATCACCATCTCCTCCATCCGCGACGGCGACTACCGCTCCGTCGACGCCTCCGTCGGCATAGGCCAGGTCCAGGCGCAGGCCTACGGCGTCGACAAAGGCGGCTTCTTCCGTAGCTTCAAAAAGCAGAGCCCCACCGGCGACTACCGCCTCCAGGCCCACGTGACCACCGGCCAGGTCAGCCTCCTTGGCAATGCGGAACATGAAGGCAGCGCCCCCAAACCCGATTGATACAGCTTGTCGTGGGTGGCGCCGCGTATCTACAGCTTTTTATAGCTAGCTCTTTATAACTACTCCCTACTCCCTACTCCCTGTACTATCACCTCCGTGGACACTCCCGACCCGATCGTCACTTGGCTCCTCGAATCTGAAGACCCCGCCCTCCGCTACCAAACCCTCCGCAACCTCACCGACACCCCACCCGCTGAGCTAGCCCAAATCCGCGCCCGCATCCCCCACGAAGGCCTCGCCGCCCAAATCCTCGCCGCCCAGGGCGAAAACGGCGCCTGGCATCGCGACGACGACACCCCCGACTGGCTCCCCACCCTCTTCATGTTTCAGCTTCTCCGCGCCACCGCCGCCGACCCCGCCGACCCCACCATCCAGTCCGCCGTCGACCACCTCGAAGCCGGCTTCCGCTGGGCCGACGACCTCGGCAGCAAGCCCTTCTCCGAAGGCGAAACCGAGCCCTGCATCAACGGTGGAGCCCTCGCGGCCAGCTCGTACTTCGGCCGCCCCAGCCACACCCTCGCCGCGCGCCTCCTCGCCGAGCAGCTACCCGACGGCGGCTGGAACTGCGACGCCCCCCAATCCCAGCGCTCCTCCTACCACTCCACCATCTGCGTCCTCGAAGGCCTCCTCGAATTCGAACTCGCCGCCGGCCCCGACTCCCCGCTCACAACCGCCTCAGCCGAAGCCCGCCTCCGCGCCCACGAGTACCTCCTCGACCGCCGCCTCTTCCGCCGCCTCTCCACCGGCCAGCCTGCCTCCCCCGAGTTCCTCCAGCTCGCCTGGCCCACCCGCTACCACTACGACATCCTCCGCGCCCTCGACTACTTCCGTTCCACAGGCCTCCCGCCCGACCCCCGCACCCGCGAAGCCATCCAACTCATTGAATCGAAACGCCAACCCGACGGACGCTGGCTCCTCGAAGCCTGTTACGACGAATCCCTCTCCTTCCCTTGGCCCGACCCCATCGGCGAACCCAGTCGCTGGATCACCCTCCGCGCCCAACGCGTCCTCCGCTGGTCCAGGATCGACCCGCTTCGCGCCGTCACAATCAGCGTCCACCGCCCGAGCGACCCCACCCCGAACCCCGCCGCCTAACTCCGCCTCCAAAAGCAATCGGCGCATTCCGCTAAGGAATGCGCCGCCAGGTCTTTCTACTCCCTACTCCCTATTCCCTACTCCCTCGGGCAGCTAGCTGCCCGAAATCTGCACCAGCCCAGCCCCAGCCCCCGGCGAAATCTCGCTCGTCTGCGGCGCCCTCCAATGGTCGATATAGCTGATCCTATGCACGCACCCAATCGTGCAATGCGGAGCGCAGCTCTTCGCCGTCAAAAACTCCCGCTTCACATCCGCGGTCGTATACTCCGCAATCGGAACCCCCGGGAACCCGCGCTGCTGGCTGCAATAGTGCACCAGCCCGTCCTCGCAGATATACAAATACCGCGACCCCGCCCGGCACCGCCACTCATTCGGCTCGCCCTTCGCAATCGCGTTCTGGAACGCGTCAAACTGCGCGTAATTCGTCTTCTTGCGGTCGCGCATCGCAAAATACACCCGCGACTCGTCCTCGGTCAGCGGCTTCAGCTGCCCGTCCCCGTCGTGAATAATCCCAATCGTCGACTCGAAACCCAGCTCCAGCGCCCGCTTCCCAATCGTCAGCGCGTCGTCCGGATTCTTGAACCCGCCGCCCACCACGCTATTGATATTCACGTGGAACTCGGCAAACTCCGCCAGCATCTCCAGCTTCTTGTCCAGAACCTTCAGGCTCTTCTTCGACACCTCGTCCGGAATCACGTTATCAATCGAGATCTGCATGTGATCGAGGCCCGCCCGGTTCAGCCGCTCAATGCGTTCCTGGTTCAGCAGATACCCATTCGTGATCATCCCGGCAATCGCGCCCGTCTCCCGCATCCGCCGGATAATGTCGTCCAGGTCGGGATGCGTCAAGGGCTCGCCACCCGAGATCCCGATCATCGCCGTCCCCAGCCGCCCCAGCGCATCAATCCGCCTGTACATCTCATTGAGATCCACAGGCTTAGAGACCTTGTCGTACTCATTGCAATACGCACAGCTCAGGTTGCAGAACCGCGCGGGCACAATCTGCGCCAGCACCGGATGCGACGTAGAAGCCAGCGCCCGCGCCACCATCGCATACTCGCGCGCCTTCCGCTTAGCCGCTACAAAACGTCCCCTCGCCGTATCCCGCCGAAACTTCGCCATTCTCCTTCTATTGAAACACAAGACTTTCTCTAGAGGATGCCCTGCTGTTCGTGTGGCAACCGAAAGCGGGTAATATGCTGGCATGCCGAAACTTGAGCCAGCAGATCAACTAAAAGAGTTGGTGGAAAAGATGAGGCGCCCTTTCGAGGCAATCGTCACATTTGCCTCGCAAGAGCCTCAATTCACGACCCGCGATAGGGGCATGTATGCCTATCTGATCGCCAAGCCAATTCGCAGATTGGCGTCTGCTCTTTCAGTTGACCGCGAGATATTGGTTCTTTTCTCCACGTTCGAGGAGCAGCAGCAGAGAACCGTAAAAGTTGTCCGAGAGCTGATATCCGAGAGCAATGGTCGGCTGGAGCCAACGGTGGCGATCGTGGTGCATAGGGACCCCGACGGCAATTTCAAGCTCCCCAAATGGGGAAGGAGTTCGGGGTTGGCGATCCTACCAGTTTTCTCGGGACGGATGCCCACCTCGTCTGAGGAACTCGAGCGGCACCTCTGCTACGAATTATTCAGTCACGATCCATTCGACGTTACCGGACCCGTGAGCGACGACGAGAACTTTTTCGGCAGGCGTAATGAGGCGCTCGACCTTGCGAGAAAGCTCCAAACTGGTCAGATACGATCGTGTCTTGGAATCCGCAAGATCGGAAAAACCTCGGTTATCAACCGCGTCATTCAAGAATCTCGGTTGCACCATGATTGCTATTGTGTCGTCGTAGACTGTTCAAAAGATGAGATTTGGTCTCAAACAACTGAACAACTTATGACCTCGGTCGGTGAAGCCATAAGGGCTGCGACTAAGAGCATTGATCAATATGCTACTGTTGGGTCTCCGATCGCATCGCTATCGCTTTCGGATGCCACGAACGGTCTGCTTTCCATGATCAAATCGGCATCCAAACCGATACTTATATTCATCGATGAGGTTGACTACATCACGCCAGGTAGCACCACAACCGAATATTGGAAACAAGGTTTCAATCGCTTCTGGCGAAACTTCCGCTCGGTTTACCAGGAAGCGCTTCGCGCTGAACGAACAGTATCCGTTATGGTTGGCGGTGTCTCAGCGAAGTGGTTCGCTGTGGGGGCGATCGATCACATCGAGAACGCTGCCCTAGCATTCATTCCCGAGGAATACCTAAGCCCACTTCCTCGCGGCGCATCGATCGCGATGATTCGTAAGATCGCTCGATCCGCCGGGTTGATATTTCGTGACGATGCCGCCGATGTAGTCTCCGCAGCGTGTAGTGACATGCCGTTCTGGATTAGAAAGGCGTGCTCCTACATCCACCGCAAGACAGAGATCTCAAGCAGGCCTGTCACCATTGACCAAACTACCGCATCCGTACTAGTTACTGAATTCATCGCAGAGGAAGGCAACACCCTCGCACAGGTGGCTCTTGGACACCTATTCAGAGTTTACCCAGAACTCTTGGAGCCCTCACTGAATGTTCTGACTCAAGGAAGCCAACCACCTTCTCCAAGCAATGTCACAATTCTGCGGAAGTACGGCATACTTTCGAATCGTGACCCAATCCAGCCATCAGGGCAAATGGTGACGGAGGCATTGCGGGGCATCAAGGAAGGAATTAGTGCGGAAAATCTGAGAATAGCCTCCGCAGGAGAATCGACCGAAAAGACGAATCCATCGAGCTTAACGGATTGGGCTGAGGAATTAGCCGTCGTAAATAAGTCTCGGAACTTGCTGGAAAAGAGGATTCGACAGATGGTACTAGGATTCTTGCGGGCGGATGGACTGCAGAAGAAGCCGAAGCAAAACGCCAAAGATCGCGTTCTGGCCGCTCTGCCCACCGAAAGGAGAGAGAGTCTCAAGAACCTTCCTGCTGACGATCTCATGGAGAAGCTCTATTGGCTTGAGCTCAAAAACCTAGTAGTGAGGGAATGGTCCTTGTTTGCTGCGGTATTCGGCGACAGGCGAAAATTCGAGGAGGTATTTGACGTGGTGAACGACCGGCCAGATACACATGCGAAAGAGATGGATGCTGCTGATTTCGCCCTGCAACGCAGGAGCCTCCAATGGCTTAGCGAGCGAATCGCCTCGATCTAATGCGGCGAGTTTATTACCTCCTTCTTCAAAACTTCGCCGAGCCCCAAATCCGCTGTGCCCCCATTCTTGAATCTGCTTTGATTCAAGGAGACCACCACCGCCCGCAGTTCCCGCCCCCGCGTCACCCCGGCCACCAACCCCACCGTCACCACAAAAGAGCGTGTGTCATCCCGCCCCCTCCCGGAGGGAGGCGCGAAAAAAGCCCGGGGCGTCAGCCCCGGGTCCACCGCCCACAACCCCGCCAAGTCCCGCAGGGACGACCGAAATCCCGCCCTCGCGCCACCCCACTCCGCTCCGCCTCCAAACTTCCCCCAACCAAAGAGTTGTCATCCAGACCCAGAGCGAAGCGAAGGGGAAGGATCTGCGGTTGTTCCTGAAGCGACTCACGCGATGCCACCGCCCAGGGCCCGTCCTGACCCACTCACGCAAAGGCCAGCCACCCTACACCGCCCCGCCTCCCAACTTCCCCCACCAAAAAGCCTGTCATCCAGACCCAGAGCGAAGCGAAGGGGAAGGATCTGCGGTTGTTCCTGACGCACTCAGCCGTACCACCACGAGCCATTCTGTGACCGGCATCGCAAGAGGCAACCGCAGATCCCTCGGCTGTGCCTCGGGATGACACCTCGTCGGTAAAATCGCCTTTTCGATTCAAGGGGTGGGAGACCACCACCGCTCACAGCTCCCGCCCTCGCGCCGCCCCACCGCGCCCAGCCTCCAGCCATCCCCCGCCAAAGAGTTGTCATCCAGACCCAGAGCGAAGCGAAGGGGAAGGATCTGCGGTTGTTCCTAAAGGGACTCACACATCCCCACGAACCAGCGCCCTCCACTCGTCGGAAAGGCCAGCCCGCCTCCAACCTTCCCCTACCAAAAGGCCTGTCATCCAGACCCAGAGCGAAGCGAAGGGGAAGGATCGCGGTTGTTCCTAAAGGGACTTACACATCCAGCCGGTCCATGTACCTGCGCTCGTCAGCCGGTTCCAGGTCATACCAGTTCCGCGCCAAATCCACCCACGCCGGATTCGTCTTCTCAATCAACGCGATCTTCTTCGCCCGGCTCCAGCCTTTCAGTTCCTTCTCCCGAGCAATCGCCCGCCGCACGTCCTGCTGGCCCTCGAACCACACCAGCCGATCGCAGCTATACCGCTCAGTAAAGCCGCCACACTCTCTCCACTTGTGCTGGAAGACCCTCTTCAGCAGGTTTCCCGTCACGCCAACGTAGAGCGTATGACTCCGGCTCGCCATGATGTAGGTGAAGTAGCTGCCCTCATGCATGCGAGCAGGCTACCAACGCCGCAACTGTCCCTTCTGTGACCGGCATCGCAAGACGCAACCGCAGATCCCTCGGCTCCGCCTCGGGATGACACCGCGTCGGCAAGATCGGCTTTTTGACTCAAGGATGGGAACCACCACCGCTCGCAGTTCCCGCACCCGCGCCACCGCACTCCGCCTCGCCTCTGATCTTCCCCCCACCAAAAAGGTGTCATCCAGAGCGGAGCGAAGGATCTGCGGTTGTTCCTGACGCATCCACAATTAAGATCCCCACCCGTGATCACCATCACAGACCCGCTTCCTTCAACGCGCTACTGTATTTCCAGACGGCGATAGTGTCTTCCGGCCTCTTTCCATGAACAACAATCAGCGGGTGTTAACTAGAAAATTAGCTACCCCTCCCCCTGTTTTTACTTCTCCATATCTTCGCTTTTTCGGCCAATTTTTACGGTAAGTTTATAGAAACAAATCAGTTAACCTGTTACAAAATTCCATATGCAAAAAGCTCAATTCTCACGAAGCCGCATTCACAATATAACTATCCGGTAAACAGTGAAGCGCACCTGCAATGCGGCACACTCGCCCTCATGACCTTCCCGCCCGTCCGCCGTCCAACCATCACGGATGGTTTTATCCATGAAGCGTCACGGACATTCCGTCGCGCGGGACCAGTGGACAGCGGCTTGTTCGGCGCTGGCTGTTGCCGTCCTCCTGTGGACGTTCGGCGCGAGGCTCCACGCCGTCAATCCTCATCCCGGCGCGCACGCTCGCAGCACCATCACCAAGCTCTGGGATAAGCACCAGGACGCAATGCGGGCCGTCGCGGCGATCGTGCCCGTGCCGTCACGCCGCCAGCCGAACACCCCGACGCGCATCGCAGTCCAACCCACCGAACTCCGGCTGGCCACGGCGAGCTTCCGCCCCGCCGAAGAACGCCGGCCCGTCACCCTTTCTCCGCACCTCGCGCAGATTCGTCTCCGCGCTCCTCCTGTAGCGCTGGCTTAGCCCAATCGCGCTCCCTTCCCGGGGAGCGAAGCGGTTACTGCGTCAGCCACCTAAACGGAGGAAAAATCTCATGCGTGCCATCATCCCTTTCAAGAGACCGCATTCCCGTGGATTCGGAGCCTCGGTTGCCGATCCGGTTCTCGATCCCGCTACCCAAGGCGATCCCTTTGTTCCTACTGCATTCCCACGTGCGACAGCCATCGCCAGCCCCGCCCGCGTGCTCTCGGTCGGCCGCATGGACGAGGACGTTCTGATCCGGCTGCCGCTCGACGAGTCGGCCGGTTTCTGCTTCTCCCACGCCAATGACTACCTTGAGCTGTGGGGACTCTCGCGGGGACACACCTACGACGCCGTCATCTTCCAGAACAGCCTCAGCTGCTTCGAGTTGGAGGAGGCTGCGCGGCTGGTTCGACGCCGCTGGCCATCAGCCGGGATCCTGCTCATCCGCTCCGGTGAGATCACGTTGACGGACCCGTTCTATGACCGGCGTCTGAAACCGCCGGTGGACCGCAACACCCTGTTGTCGGTGCTTTCGGAACTGACACGCCTCACCACCGAAATGCCCCGCCCGCGCTGGCGGGTCGCGCATGCGCTGGGAAACTGATCCACGTGGTGCCGCGCGGTCTCCAGTTTGGAGACCCGCGGCACCACAAAACCTAACCGCTTCCAGTCCCTTGCTGCGGGCCGGCCGCCTGTCACAAAAGCCTTGCGCACCACCACTCCCAGGCGCTATCCATAGCGTGTCCCCAGGAGGCCGCATGCCAAAGTTCATTATCGAGCGCGAAATCCCCAACGCCGGCGCACTCACCCCCGAGCAGCTTAAAGCTGTCTCCCAAACCTCCTGCGGAGTGCTCCGCAATTTGGGGCCGCAAATCCAGTGGCAGCACTCCTATGTCACCGACAACAAGATCTACTGCGTCTATATCGCGCCTAATGAAGAGATGATCCGCGAGCACGCGCGCCAGGGCGGATTCCCTGCCAACTCCATCGCCCAGGTCCGCACCGTGATCGATCCGACCACCGGCGAGTGACTGCGGGCAGATGCAATCCAACGGACAATCCCTGAAAAGTAGCAGGCGAAGAGAAGGCCTAGGCAGGATAACTTCGTTGTCATAAATGAAGAGAATCTGATAACGTTTGCCCTAACACCCTCTGATCCTTTGCCCTTTGATCCATTGTTCTATTGAGAACGGGCCCTTATCCTGATCGTTTCAGTCGGCGCTCCCCAAGCGTACGGCGAAGGGTTCACTATGCCACGTTGTCCGCTTTGCGATGAATGGACCGGTCCGGGCACGGACGTCCATGAGTACTGCCTCGCTGAGTTCCAGCGCCAGATGCGGCAGCCTGGGCTGGCGCGACGCTTGCTGCGGCGGATGCGGATAATCCTCGGCTACCTTGCCGGGCTTACGATACGGACACCTCGCGGCCTCGACTGAGCGAAGTTGGATTGTATTGCAGCCTTAGGCTGCCACTTCCGTCTTCGCCCGCCGACTCCTGACCAGCAATGCAAGCCCGTACACCGGCACGCCGCCTGCTGCAATCAGCACGGCGAATGCCAGCGCCGACATGCCCGCAGCCTGCTCGTTCCGGGCCAAGTAGAGCGCCACCAGGATCAGCACAGTGGGGAATAGCCCCAGCAGCGCGGGCACCCAGTCCGGCCCGGGAATTCGGAATGGCCGGACAAGCGCCGGCTCCTTCCGGCGGAGCACCACCAAAGCCAGGAATTCCAGCACAATCGACATACCCCACAGCAGCAGGTCAATGGTGATGAGGCGCTCAAAGGTCAGCCCCAAGGCCAACGCCCAGAGCGTTCCGCAAGCCAGGATCGCCACCCAGGGCGCGCCGTTCTTCAGCCGTTTGGTGAATACGGCCGGCAGAAATCCGTCGACAGCGAGAGCATGCGGCAGCCGTGTATAGGAAAGCGTGAGATTGCTGAAGGTGCCGAAGTTATCGATGCTTCCGGCCACTACAATGGCTCCGGCCAGCACCGCTCCGCCGACGATGCGCCCGGCGTCCACCCATGCGCCAGTGCGGAAGATGCCGGCAGGAAGTCCTGCCCACGCCACGGCGGAGATGGGAATGATGTAAGTGAGCATCACCATCACGGCAGCGGTGAGCATGACGCGCGGATAATCGCGCTGCGGATTGTCGACTTCATGCGCAACGGTGGTGGCGTTGTCCCAGCCCATGTAGTTCCACATAGCGACCAGGAACGCTGTGGCGAAATCGCGCGTTGCCGGCGGGCCCATGGAAGCGTGGCCGCCGTATGGGCCGTTTGCGCCTTTCATGCCCAGCCAGACCGCCCACCCGATCAGCACAAAGTAAGGCGACAGCGCCACAAACCACATCCTGACGGAGCCCTCGCCGACGGCGCTGGCGCCACGCAGATTCCACCCGAGCGCGGCTGCCACGACGACGAGTTGCACCACAAGCGCGCGGTGTCCTTCAGTCAGGGCGGGCGCAATGTGCTGCAGGTAGAGGACGAACGTGGTGGGATACACGGCCATGTCGAAGACTGAGGCAGCAAGGGACAGCCATGCCTCCTGGAATCCCCAGAAGGGGCCGAGGGCGCGGCGCACCCAGGCATAGAATCCGCCTTCGTCGGGGATTGCAGCGGCGAGTTCGCCCAGCATGAGCGCGGTTGGGAAGCTCCAGAAAAAGGGGAGGAAGAAGAGCACGAGCAGCGCGAACTTGTACCCGCCGAAGCCGACCACGTCTTCAAGCCCGTAGGGGCCGCCCGACACCATGAAGTAGGTGGCCGCGAGCAGCGGAATCATGCGCAGCTTGCGTATGCCGCCTCCGCGCTTTCTTGAAAAGAACTCCAGCAACCGCAGTGCTCCCGCAGTGAAGTAAGCCGGCCTAACTTTCTTGAACCGTAATGCCAGCATTACACACGGGTGGCCTGCGGTGACGGTAACAGGTGACCTGCAGGCCGCGAGTACGACTCAGGCCGCGCACCTCATTAGATGACGGCCTCCAATTCCTGCCCGGCCGAAGGAGCGGAAGGAAGCGCGCTCGCCGGCCGATTCAAGTCCCAGTGCTGCAGGACAAAGACCGCCACTATCGCTGGGTCGAATTGCACACCGGCGTTCTTCACCAATTCCGCAATCGCACTCTCGTGGCTCATGCCGCTGCGGTAAGAGCGATCCGTGGTCATCGCGTCATAGGCGTCCGCAACGTGGATAATGCGTGCGTCGAGCGGTGTTTCTTCGCCGCGCAGGCCCAGGGGATAGCCGCTGCCATCCCAATTCTCGTGATGGAACTCCACCGCCGCCAGAAAGGGAGCAAAGCCCTGCACTCCCTCCAGAATCCTGCGTCCGATCACCGGATGCTGCTTGACCAGGGCGAACTCCTCGGCTGTCAGACGGCCCGGCTTTTGCAGCACGGTGTCGGCGATGCCGATTTTTCCAATGTCATGCAGCAACGCGCCGATGCGAATGCGCTCGATAATTTCCTCTGAAAGGCCGAGTTTTGCTGCGGCTGCGCATGAGAGGTTGCTGACCCGCCGGCTGTGCCCGGCCGTATAGGGATCGCGTGCATCGAGCGCACTGGCGAGCGACCCCACAAACTCCAGGTAGGCTGACTCCAGTTTCTGCCCGGAATCGCGGACAGAGATGGCGGCGCGGTTATAGATTTCCGTGAGTTCATCGATCTCAATAACAGAGGATGGCTGGCTCTTCACTTCCGTCAGGGCGCCTGTGCTGGCGGCTCTATGAAGGTGACCCACAACCGCTCCGATCGGTTTCACGATTGATCGCGACGAGCCAACACTGCACAGCAGGCCCACGAGGAGACAGGCGACCGCGAACAGGGAAAAGACCCGGCGCAGCCGTGCTTCGATGGGTTCACTCGCAGCATCCGCATTCGCCAGGCTCATCAGCGTGAAGCCGTCGCCGTAGCTCTCCATCGGCAACGATATCCAATTGTCGCCTGCAATGCGAACCTCGCATTCCGATCGCATCGAGCAGGGTGCAAGCGCGGCTTCCATATCGGCCCGAGCCGGCTGCGGAATATTGGAGGCAAGGACCTTACCGCGTCGCACGAGCACCGCGGGCGCGGTCAGGTCATTGAGCTGGAATGCTTCTCCGACGGTGAGCCGCCCGATATTCTCGTCGTTCTCATCGATCGACACCGAGCCGATCCGGAGGAGACGTCCCTCCACCGATAGAAGTCCGGAGTCATTGACCTGCAGGTCAGGCAAGCGCAGCGGCGCGAGGTGTCCGGCCTGCCGCAGTACGCCAGCCATCGCGGCTCCGTCAGGACCGGAGACAAGCATGAAGTCGAATCCCATGCGCTCGCCCATTTCGCGAAGCTGATCTTCCACGGTGCGCTGCGCGCTCCCGTTGTTCGGATAGGTCCGCAGCAGGATCATGCCGGCCTTGAGCGCGGTATTCTCACCCGCAATTTTGAGGAAGCGGCTGTTCTCGAGCGCGGCCTTGGTGTGGGCTGCGGCGATGGCTTCCTGTTGCGAGCGCAGTTCGGCGCGCACGCTCGCTCGCACGGTGGAAGCTACGAACCGCTGGACAATCCAGAAGCTGCCCATGAGCAGCAATGCGAACGGCAGGAAGCAGAGCAGGAACGCGCGTGTGCCGAGATGCGTCTTCATCGGCACCCCGCTTTGTGCACGGGTATCTGCAATGCGATGCAGGCGCCTTCTGCCACTGCCCATTGGCGAGGATGCTTTCGAATCAATGTTGACGCTCCGGCCGAGGAACCCAAACTAGCGCACTCTGGTCGCGCTCGGTGTCGCGGAGATGTCAACTCAATGTCATTCCGCTCCAGCGACCAGTTGGGCTCGACGTTCGGAGCCGGGTAGTGATGGGTCTGGATTCTGCGGCCAATGTAGCGTCGATCAATGCCCGCGGGGAATAACACGAAGCGGGGATACTGCCCGACGACTTACACATGCATACCCTGTGGCAGCATGCCTGCAACCACGGGCTCGTGGTGTTCGAGGTCCCAGTCGCGTACGCCGATGAGGTAGAGCAGGCCGTCGAGGCCGAGGGCGGAGATGGCCTGGCCGGCCTTTTCGCGCACCAGCGGCTTGGCGCGATAGGCGATGCCCATGCCGGCGAGGTTGAGCATGGGGATGTCGTTGGCGCCGTCGCCGACGGCAACGCACTGCTCGAGAGAGAAGCCTTCGGCACGAGCGATCTCGGCGAGCTTCTCGGCTTTGCGGGCGCCGTTCATGATGGGCGGCAGCACGCGGCCGGTGACGAAGTTGTTCTCGATTTCGAGCTCGTTGGCGTGGACGTAGTCGATGCCGAGCCGCCGCTGCAGGTCGCGGGCGAAGAAGGTGAATCCGCCGGAGAGGATGGCGGTTTTGTAGCCGAGCAGCTTGAGAGTACGGATGAGGCGCTCGGCGCCTTCGGCCATGGGAATCGTGTTGAGGAGGGAATGCGCCTGTTGCGCCGGGAGGCCTTTCAGCAGGCCGACGCGGCGGGTGAAGCTCTCGTCGAAGTTGAGCTCGCCGCGCATGGCGGCTTCGGTGATTTTGGAGACCTGCTCACCTACGCCGGCGAGGCGCGCGAGTTCGTCGATGACTTCACCCTGGATGAGGGTTGAATCCATGTCGAAGGCGAAGAGACGGCGATTGCGGCGGAAGATGCTCTCGCGCTGGAAGGCGAGGTCGATGGAGAGCTCCTGCGCGGCCTGGAGAAACTCAGACCGCATGGCGACTTCGTTGGCTGAATCGCCGCTGACGGCAAACTCCACGCAGGCGTCGCCGGCCAGATCGGTTGGGGCCAGCTTGCCGCTGAGGCGGTCGATGCGGACGATGGTCATTCCGTGGCGGGCGATGATGCCGCTGACGCGGGCCAGCTCGCGCGCGGTGATGGAGCGGCCGAGGATGGTGATGATGAAGTGATGGCGCTCGAGACCCTGCTTCCAGTGCTCCATGGCCGTGGCGGGAATGACGCGAAACCTTGCCTGCAGCCCGAGCTCGTGGGCGCGGGCGGTGAGCGCAGTCTTTACGGAGGCGAAGGGCTCGCCGTGGGCTTCGACCAGGATGCCGAGGGTGAGCGACTCGTGGACTACGGCCTGGCCGATGTCGAGGATCCGGATGTCGTGCTCGGCGAGGATGCCAGTAAGCGCGGCGGTCTGGCCGGGGGCGTCGTGGCCGGAGAAGTGGATCAGGATGGTTTCAGCGCGGTTTGGGGAGGTCATGCGTAGTTCCAGTCTACGGAACGCGGATCGATTCCATTGCGCGACGGCCATGCTTCCCATTCGATCCGGGCTAAGTCGAATGTTTACCAAAAAGTATCTATAGCGCTTCAGATAACAAGGATTAGTTTCGCCTTATATACGCCATTTATTCGTGATAGGGGCGAAAACTTCGGAATTTGCATCTTTGTATCTTATTGATAAAGAAGACTTTGATTCTATAATCGGACTCGTTCAGTCCGGTAAATCAAATTTATCTGTTATTTTTCTGGTTAACATTCTTCGTGGGCCTGGTGAGCGCCCACGGCTCCGGGGCCGACCTTGCACACTACCACAGCGTTGATTGTGAGGCCAGGGGGACTCAGAGCGCTGTGCCAGGGATCACACATCCTCGGCTGGCGCGATCGAAACATTGAACGTGGTCACGCACTGTCTGGACCGACCCTCCGGGCCGGGAGATTTGGTAGGCCCAAGCTCCAGGGAGTCGTCCGCAAACGCGGACGACTCCCTAGGCTATCTCGTGTTCTCCCCTACCGGGAGACGGCAAGGCGAGGAAGAGCTGCGGCATTAGCCCTTGATGAACTGGACTTCGAGGGCGATCTGGACGTCTTCGCCGACCAGGATGCCGCCGGTCTCGAGGGCAGCGTTCCAGCTCAGGCCGAAGTCTTTGCGATTGATCTTTGTGGTGGCCGAGAGACCAATGCGGGTGTTGCCCCAGGGGTCCTTGCCGGGAGCGCTGGGTCCCTCAACCGCGAAGGTGACGGGCTTGGTTACGCCGTGGAGGGTCAGGTCGCCGGTGACCTTGTACTCGCCTTCGCCCTGCTTCTCCACTTTGGTGGATTTAAAGGTCATGGTGGGGTGCTGCTCGTGATGGAAGAAGTCGGCCGACTTGAGGTGGGCGTCACGCTGGGCATCGCCGGTGGAGATGGTGCTGATGTCCACGGAAGCGTCAACGCTGCTCTGGGTGGGGTCGACGGTGTCTTCGATCAGGGTGCCGGAGAGGCCGCTGAAGCTGCCTTTCACGTGCGAGATCATCATGTGCTTCACCTTGAATTCGGCGCTGGAGTGGGCAGGGTCGATTTTCCAGGTGACGGTGGAAGCAGAGGTCGAAGGGGTTGTTGCCATGGGGTGGTGTCTCCTTTTCGCTTGTTGGATGCGGGAGGTAGATATTCGTTGCAACAAGTATTTATGAAATTCGAATTTCTCCGGGGGCGAAAGTCTTTCGAAGGGAGGATAGTCGACCGCCTACGCCCGATAAGCGGTTTGGCCTGGAGTCAAGAATTCAACTCGGAATTGCTTGCAGATTGCTGGACACCAACCGCCTCATCGTGAGCAACGAACGATTTGGAACGTCTCCGATACTGCACCCAGAAACAATAAGCCGCAAGCGATGTCCCAAGAAAGTATGCCGTGTAGCCTAGGACTTCAGCCTGTTTCTGGAAGGTCGGATCAATGGAAGCTTGCCAGAATCCGGTGACTTCCTTCTGGCCCATCACCCACTGGCCGAGGTTGAACGCAAAGTGGATTCCTAAGGGAACGGCAATGCCACGAGTAGCCAATGCAGCCATACCGAACAGAATCGCCCCGGCAAAAGGACCTAACAGAGAGAGAGACCAGGACAGGCCGCCTGCCAGGTGCTCAAACGCGAAGATTAGCCCCACGATCAACACGGATGGCCACATGCCAAAATCAACCTCAAGTCGGCGGAGTGGATAGGCACGGAAGGCAATCTCTTCCCGTAGGGCGAGCAAGAAGTACGCGCTAATCCCGAGCAGCAGCCAACTCATCGGCGATGAAGGCCTCGCATACGTCCAGTGGATGTGGCCGCCAGCATAGAGCAAAGATTCTTGGAGCGCTACGAGTGCGAACCCGATCCCGAACCCAAACAACATGCGGGGCACGCTCTTCGCTACTAGCTCCAATCCGGCGTCGCGCAGACTCCATCGGTCCGAGCGGAGGAATAGAAGAGTCAGTCCATACGTCAAGAGGCAGGTGATTGCGCCTACTTTGATTGTGTTCATCAATGAAGTTGTCTTAACGAAAGAAGTCGTGAAGATCAGCACAAGCGGACATGCCATCAGAAACAAAAAAGAGCGCAAGACGCCCTTCTTCCACCTCATGGGGAACTCCATACTCGTTTGGTACGCATCCCCGATTTACAAGGTTCCAGGCAAGGACGCGATCGTTTCGGTGGCCATAAATAACGAGGACGGGCTTCTCTTCAGTCATAGCCTCGTCACTACGTCAATCTCGAAGAGAGGCAAATCGCCAGATCGCTCACTAACCGGCGGGCGAGGTCACCGCTCAAAGGAAGTTGCTAAGCTAATGTCGATCATCCGCCGGGAGAGACCCATGAAGCCGTTGTTTCGCTCGCTCATGTTCCTTGCTGTCCTGCTTGCCGCGATGCCCGTGCTGGCGCAAAAGCCCATGCCTGCGGAAGCCCGCGCCGCCAAAACCATCGCTATCCTCAACGACACAAAATCGGGAGAAGTTTCCGCAGGCGCGCAGGAGCAGTTGCAGCGCTGGGGCCACTTCACCGTGGTGGACGACGCGGACAGCGCCGATATCGTTCTGCGCTTCGACAAGAAGACAGACCGCGAAAGAAGTAACAAACAGTCGACCGACGACAAAGGCACGACGACCTATTCAGGCAGCGTGACTTTTTCGTCGCAGGTCCATATGCGCGCCTACCTCAAGGGGTCGGATACGCCGTTCTACTCTACTGAAACCGGCGACTCCAAAAAGAAGGCCGGCATCACCTGCGTGACCAGCTTCGAGCGAGCCTGGCTCGAAGGGCGCTAGCCGAGTGGGGGCGGGGGTGCCGCTCCCGAATCCCTCGCTCTCACGAGCAAGAGCGGAGCGGGGAGATGCGTCCTATCAAATTCCAAATCGACGGAGCTAACAAATCCCGTACGACTCAGCCCCCGGATCGGGAGCCTATTCGGCAACGCACCCGCTATTGGTCAAAGACAAACCCCCGCCGACGCACGGTTTAGCCCGCGGAAGCAGTACACAAGCTCTGCGGGATTTCTCAATCATGAAGTTCCATTTGATCTGAAGTGGGAGGCATGTACCGCTTTAGTATCAGCCGAAATCAATGTTCAAGCGGCTTGTCGATGGTATTCTTCTTTCGTTTCCCCATAGATCATCTTCCTTCTTTCGTAAGGAGAGATATGAAGCTGTCTTCTCTTTTCAAACGAGTTGCCTATTGTGGCGCCGTCGCGACTTGGATTTTTGCGATCCTTTGTGTGATCGAGAGGCCTGCGTACGCATACGTAGATCCCGGGTCGGGGCTGTTTTTCCTTCAGGTCATCGGGTCGACTTTCGTCGGCTTCGGCTATCTGGCGCGGAAGCGCATCGCGCAGTTATTCGGGGTGTTCGGCAAAGGCAAGAATGCGACGCAGTCAGACGTTGACGCCGGCTGATCCCCTCGTGTCCTCCAGACCCACAGGCACATTCCGCGACCCTCAGGGCACCTTGTATCAGGATGGGGACCGCATTTTTCGCGAGATTTACCCGCGGTATTCTGCACAGGTACTCGCCTGGCTCGGTTCGGAGCCCGCGAGCCGCTGGATGCGGGAGGGACGGATGGTGCCGACCGAGATCGTGGCCTCGGAGCCCGTCACGCTTCTCGAGCATGAGCGGATCGAGTTTCCTTCTTATCCGTGGGAGTGGGCGGCGGGGCAGTGGATCGCCGCCGGCCTGCTGACTCTTGATCTGTGTGAAGAGGCGCTGGGGAGCGGCTACATCCTGAAAGACGCCACGCCGTTCAATGTTCTCTTCTCCAGCGCAAAACCCGTCTTCATCGACGTGCTCTCTTTCGAGAAGCGCGACCCGAATAACCCGCTGTGGATCGCCCAGGCTCAGTTCGTCCGTACATTCCTGCTGCCACTGGCCGCTTACCGCTATCTTGGGTGGCCGCTGTCAGCGTCACAGCAGCGCCGCGACGGGTATGAACCCGCTGACCTGGCACACCGGCTGGGATTCGCGCAGAAGTGGAGCAGTCCTCTCCGCTCGCTGGTGGCGCTCCCGCTTCTGTTTGAGAGAAGTTTTTCTGAGAAGGCGGCGAAGTCTCACAATTCCATTCGCAAAGTATCTGAGGATCTCGCCGAGCTGATCCTGCGGCGCACGATCCGGAAGATGCGCAAGAACCTGCGCGCTCTCACGCCGCCAGTTCACGCCTCGCGGTGGAGCGGGTACACCGAGACTGCCAGCCATTACGACTCGGGCGACCACGCCGCAAAACAGAATTTCGTTCGCACGAGCATTAAGAGCACAGGCGCTTTGCATGTCCTGGATGTCGGCGCAAACACCGGTGTCTACTCGCGCATTGCTGCGGAGTGCGGAGCCGCCGTCGTAGCCTGGGATCCGGACGTGAGCGCGACCGAGCTTCATTACCAGGCCGCGAGCCGCGATGAGTTACCCGTGCTGCCTCTGGTGGCTGACTTTGCGCGGCCTAGTCCGGCGATCGGCTGGCGGAACGCTGAATATGCGAGCCTGCTCGCCCGCGCAAAGGGCCGCTTTGATTGCGTGCTCATGCTCGGCGTGCTTCATCATTTGCTGGTGGCGGAGCAGATTCCGCTCGCGGAGATCATCGAGCAGCTCGCGGAGATCACCACGCGCTGGGCTGTGCTTGAGTGGGTCCCTCAGGAAGACTCGCAGTTTAGCGGCCTGGTGCGGGGGCGCGAGGAACTCTACGCGCATCTCACGGAGAGCTATTTCACCCAGGTTCTCGGTGAAAGGTTCGCAACGCGTTCTCGCGAGCGATTGCCTAACGGACGAACCCTGTTGCTGGTGGAGAAGGTCTCATGAAGGGCCGCTGGGTTCTGGAAGCGAGCGGAATCTCGCTCCTTATCTCGCTTCCGTATCTGGCGGAAATACTCTTTCCCGGCCATCTTGCGATCTACCATCACCATCGCGCTCTTGCGCATGTTCTCGACGGCCTGTTGCTGGCAATGGTGGAGATCCTTCTGATCGCTCTGGGCCTGATCGCATTTTTCCACCACTTCATTTCTTTTCGGCCCCGGGCAGTGGCCGCCGCCGCCTTCGCAACTCTGCTCGTTTTCCGGTGTATCAACAGCATTATTTCCATCGGCGAGCAGTGGCGTGCAGGCCTGAATCGCGATCTCACTGAAGCCGCGCCTGCCCCACTCGCTTTGGCCACCGCTTCCCATCTCTGGGGCATATGGCCCTTGCGGATAGGCCTCCTAGTTGCAGTCACAGCCCTTGCATGTTGGAAGCCGTCCGTCACGCAGCCCTTTGTTCGCGTGACGCGTTTCGGTCTCGCCGGTTTTGCATTCTGCCTATTGTGGATCGTCCCACAGATCCTTTACTTCGGCCATGGCCTAAAGCCAACGTCGCGGGTCAGGGCGTCAGTGAATCCGGCGCGCTCCAAGCAGATCATCTGGATACTTTTCGACGAATTGTCCTACAAATTCGCGTTCGAGCAACCTCCGCCGGGCGTCGATCTTGCGAATTTCAGAAAGCTACGTTCGGAGAGTGTTTCCCTGGCGAATGTCCAGTCTGCCGGCTTCTACACCGACCGCATTATCCCCTCGATTATTTCGGGGAAGAAGATCGACGAGATTCGCAGCGAGGCGGGCCGTGGCCTTCTCTACCTGAACCCGGAACATCACTGGGTTCGATACGACGAGAATCAGACGCTGTTTGGATTGGCTCATGCTGCCGGCTGGAATTCCGCAGTGGTTGGCTGGTTCAATCCCTATTGCCGCCTTTTCCCTTCTGTTCTCGATTCGTGTCTCTGGGAGCCAGGCTTTTTGAGTCTCAAGCTGGAATCGATAGGGGCTTCGGAAGAGAAATCCTCCTTCGCCAACGCTCAGATCCTTGCGGGGGCGTTTCTGGCGGGGCGCCTTCCATCGGGAGAACACGAGGCGGCGACGCGCATCGCCGCTTTTGAGAAGCTCATGACGGGGGCAACGAGCCAGATCCGAGACCCGGAGTCTGATTTTGTATTTATTCACTTGTCGGTGCCGCATCCGACCGGGTTCTACAGCCGCAAGACCCATGAGTTTTGCGTCTGCGGGAATTACATCGATAACCTGCAGCTGGCGGACGACTCTCTGGGTCGCCTCGAAGAGGAAATCAAGCACTCGGCCCGGGCGGACCAGACCACGCTGATCGTTTCCTCCGACCACTCATGGCGCGTTCCTATATGGAGCCAGTGGAAGTCCTGGACCGCGGAAGAACAGCGAGTCTCAGGAGGCGTTTTCGATGCCCGTCCGGCGTTTCTCGTTCACTTCCCCGGCCAGACATCGGCGATTGATATCGCGGAACCCGAGCCCGAGCTGGTTGAGCACGACATAATCGCGTCGATGCTTCAGAACAAGCTGGAGTCGCCAGCGGAACTTGTGGCCTTCCTGCGTAGCACGGGTGTGCAGGCAGGTTCTGAGGCAGGGGTGCCGAAGCCGTAAAGCGGTCGAGGCCTCAGCGGGTGATTGGAGGAGCCGCTCTAGATGAGTTCGAGGCGGTTGTAGGCGGCGCGGATGCGATCGGGAATGGCCGCGGGCTGGTCGCCGAGGGTGTAGCCGATCTCGAGCACGGCGGCGGGCGGCGCTGCGAGCGTGTTCAGCCGTTCCGTGGTTGCCTTCCAGTTGATGGTGCCGTCTCCGGGCCAGAGGTGTTCGTCTTTAAGGCCGTGGTTGTCATGCACGTGAAGGGAGACGATGCGCTTGCTGAGGGTGGTGATGGCCTCGGGAATGCCGACGGTCATGTTGGCGTGGCCGAGGTCGAGGCAGACGCCGATGTTATCGAGGTGACCGAGTTCGAGGATGAGCATCAGATGCTCGGGGGTGGTGACATCGTTGGTGAGGTTCTCGACGAGGACGCGCACGCCGAGCGCGCTGGCGAAAGCGCCGAGGTGCTCGAGGGCGGTCATCGCGTAGTCGATGGTGCGCTGCGACCAGGAGTCTTCGCGCTCGCCCAGGTGCACGATGAGGTTCTTGAAAGGGATCTGCTCGGCGGCCTCGAGGGCGCGCTTGATCTCGTCCATGGAGTCGATGCGGCGGGACTTCTCGGGGTGGATCACGTTGACGGAGGGGGCGCCGGCGCGGCCCATTTCGCGGTCAGGAAACATGGGGGCGTGCATGGAGAAGGCCTGCAATTCGTTGGAGCGGAACCACTCGCAGAGCTCACGCACATCTTCGCGCTGGGTGTAGTCGAAGTGCTGCCGCGCGGCGAAGATCTCCACCGCCTGCGCGCCGGAGCGTGCGGCCAGCTCGAGCAGACCCGGATGCAGGCGCTGATTGAGAAACAGATGGGTGGAGAGTACTCGAAGCATGAAAGTGGAACCCCCGGCCAGGCGCATGAGGAATCGGCGCCAGCCCTATCGTTATTTTCTCATTGATGCAACGGGTGTTCGTAAGGTGAAGCGGCATGGCCGGGCATGGGGTTCCCGGTCGGATAACAGGGGTTGGCGCGAAGGCGGCCGAGCGGCAAGCAGTTTTGTCTTCACCTTGCTTTCGACGGTTTGTTTATGGATGATGTGTGCATCTCTTCCACGATTGGATTTCCGCCATGGGCACTGTGGCTTTCCGGTATTCCGCGGGCATTTTGCCGGCGTGCGCGCGGGTTTCAGCGGTTTTGACCCTGGGGTTGGCAACGGGCGCTTTCGCGCAGACCGCGCCGGGCTTGCCTGCGGGACCGGCTGCTGCGCCTGCGGCTCAGGCTGTCGGGCCGGCGAAGGCGTCGGATCCGTCGAAGGAAGCGGCGGTGGTTGAGAAGCTGATCACGCACATTCGCGAGGAGGCAGACGGCACCGGGACGCGCGAGACCTTGGCACGGGTGCACGTGGTTACGGATGCCGGCGTGAAGCAGCTGGCGGTGCTTGCGTTCACCTATACGGCGATGAACCAGCAGATGGATATCAGCTATGTGCGGGTGATCAAGCACGATGGCACGGTGGTGACTACGCCCGACTACAACATCCAGGACCTGCCTGCGGACGTGACTCGCGAAGCGCCGATGTACTCCGACATTCACCAGAAACACGTGGCGGTGAAAGGCCTGGGGGCGGGCGACATGCTGGAATACAAGACTACGCTGCGCACGCTGAAGCCAGAGGTTCCGGGGCAGTTCTGGCTGGAGTATTCGTTTGAGAAGGATGGGGTGATTCTGGACGAGGAGCTCGACCTGGATGTTCCCGCCGACAAGAGCGTGAGGGTGGCCAGCGCCGACGTGCAGCCGACGGTGACGAGCGCGAATGGGCGGAAGCTCTACCACTGGAGGAGCGAGAATCTGTCGCGGCCGGACCCGGACGCGCCGCCCAAGTCGGTGAAGAACTGGAAGCCTTCGGTGCAGGTAACCACATTTACGGACTGGGCGCAGGTGGGGGCGTGGTACCAGTCGCTGCAGAAGGATCAACTGGTGGTGACTCCGGCGATCAAGGCGAAGGCCGATGCGCTGACCAAGAATCTGACCGCGGATGACGACAAGATCCGCGCGATCTTCAACGCCGTGGCATTGCACACGCACTATATCGGGCTGGAGTTTGGAATTGGTCGCTACCAGCCGCACGCTGCCGACGATGTTCTCTCGAATGAATACGGCGACTGCAAGGACAAGCACACTCTGCTGGCAACTCTGCTGAAGGCGGAGGGCATTGAGGCCTGGCCGGTGCTGATCAACAGCGGCCACGAGCTCGATCCGGCGATGCCTTCGCCTGCGCAGTTCGATCATGTGATCACGGTTGTGCCGCGCGACGGCAAGCTGGTGTGGATGGACTCGACTGCGGAGGTTGCGCCGGTGGGGGTGCTGATAGGCACGCTGCGCGACAAGCAGGCGCTCGCAGTGCCCAACAGCAAGCCAGCTTACCTGGAGCGTACGCCTGCAGACCTGCCGTTCACGCAATCGGCGCGGTTCGAGGCTACGGGCAAGCTGGATGAAAACGGTGAATTCACCGGGCGGATGTCGCAGACCTATCACGGCGATGCAGAGCTCGTGATGCGCTCGTTGTTTCGTGCCGTGCCGGAAGCGGAGTGGAAAGAATTTTTGCAGCGAGTTTCATCCCGCACCGGCTTCGGCGGGGAGATCAGCTCCCCCGAGGTGTCGGCGGTGGAGAAGACGGACGAACCGCTGCGTTTTGCCTACGACTACAAGCGGGAGAAGTACAGCGAGTGGGAGGACCGTCGAATCGGGCCGCCGCTGCCGCCGATCGGATGGGAGCTGGTGCCGGGCATCAAGCAGACCAAGCCAGCGGATGACATCGACCTGGGCTCGCCGGGCGAACAGGTCTACAAGTCGACGGTGCAGATGCCGGCCGGGTGGCACATGTTTCCGCCTGCGGGAATCGATCTGACCGAGGACTGGGCCGAGTACCACTCCAAATACAACTTCGCCAACGGCTCTTATACGGCGGAGCGCCGGCTGGTGGTGAAGAAAGAGAAGATTCCTCTGGCCGACTGGGACAAATATCTGCGCTTCCGCGAGGCCATTTACGGTGACACGGCACGCATGTCGGCAATTGGCGCGCCCGGAGTGGAGCCGCCTCTCCCGACCACCCGCTTCACCGGCAGGGTGAGCATGCCCTCCACCGAGGAGATGCAGAAGCTGATGGAGGAACTGGAGCCGCTGCGGGACGCCTTTGCGCTGCTGGGAGCGGACCCACCGAGCGCGGGCGACCTGGCCACCGCAACTGAGAAATGCCGGAGCACGGTTGCGGATTTCGAGACGCAATCGCACGACAACGAGCCGTCGGATATGCGGACGCTTGCGTGGGCGCAGATGCTAGGAGCCGCATGGACATGCCAGGGCTGGGCCGAACTCGAGAACCACAATCACGAAGTGGCGGAGAGCTACCTGCGCGCGGCCTGGAAGCTCAGTCAGAATCCGGTGGCCGGATACCAGCTTGGCCGCCTGCTGGAGGCCAAGGGCGAGAAGGCCGCTGCCGCGCATACGTGGGAGCTGGCCTACATCAGCAGTCCTGGGGGAATGATGGCGAGCATTGCACCGGGCTCAGACACCACTGACAAGATCGCGGCCAGCTACAAGAAGCTCACCGGCAAGGACTTGACTGCCACGCCGCTGAATCGCGGGCAATACAACGGAAGCCTGCGGGCCGAGCTCGACAGGGACACGGAAATTCGTGCGTTCGTGCGCGAAACCAAGCTGAACGGGCAGGGCTACTACGCGGTCACTTATTTAGCGGACGGGACGATCCGAGCGAGCCTTATCAGCGGGGACCCAGGGATGGCCACGCTGGCGCCGATGCTGCAGGGACGACGTTTCCCGGTGCCGATGCCGGCGGGGTCGAAGGCACGGCTGGTCCGCGAGGTGCACCTGATCTGCTCGCCCTGGGGTGGGTGTGACGCGTACATGCTGCTGCCGACGTCGGTCACTCTGCCGATGACGATGAAGGTGAAGGCGATCCAGGTGCCGCCACCTGCGAATGCTCCCAACGGCGCGAGGACGCTCCGCGTTCCCTCGCAGAATTGAAGGGGGGTGTTAGAACAGCCCCCATCCCGGTTTGGGAGGGTGGGTAATGGGCTTAATCGGGGATGCCAATAGCCCTAAAGTACCGTAGACTCTGCTTCGATAACGGGCAAGAATACGCCTTTACCCCTGTTTCAGGCTGCGGTGTCTTTCCTGGCGGAGTTGTCGCAAACACAGCGGAATGGGGGGGTTCAACTGCTCGAACGGAGATATTTGCCGATGGTTTCCTCACTCCGACTGTTGCTTGCGCACCTGAAAGACCGGTTTCTGGACCAAAGCGGCCAGGACCTGGTCGAATACGCGTTGATCGTCGCTCTGCTTTCGACCGCCGTCGTTGCTGCGGAGCGGAATGTCGCCGTCAGCATTTCCGGCGCGTACCTGAATCTGGCGAACACGTTCAGCACTGATCTGTAGGGCTAGTGGCCGGAGCCCGCCAGGTCTCCAGCGCTACGCGTTGATGGCCATCCCCTCCACGGCCGCGTAGGCATCGAGCATCGCCTCGCTGAGCGTGGGGTGTGCGTGGATGGTGAACATCAGCTCATCCACCGTCCCTTCCAGCTCCATTACAGCGATAGCTTCCGCAATGAGTTCCGTGGCCTGCGGGCCGATGATGTGCACGCCCAGCAGTTCGCCATACTTCGCATCCGCGACGATCTTGACGAATCCATCGTGGCTGTCGACGATGGTGGCTTTGGAGTTGCCGGCAAACGGGAACTTGCCGATCTTGACCTCGTAGCCCTTTTCCTTCGCCTGTGCTTCCGTAAGGCCTGCTGAACCGATCTGCGGATCAGTGTAGGTGCATCCCGGGATGCGGTCGCGGCGGACGGGGCGGAATTTGCGGCCGGCGATTTTGGCCATTGCCACAATCCCGCTCATGGCGCCCACGTGGGCGAGCTGCGGGAGGCCGGCGACGATGTCGCCGATGGCGTAGATGCCGGGCTCGGCGGTCTGCTGAGTCTCGTCGACTTTGACGAAGCCGCGGTCGAGCTCGATTTTGGTCTTCTCAATACCGACATTGGCGGTGCGCGGGGCGCGGCCTACGGCGACGAGGACCTTTTCGGCTTCCTTGTCGCGGGTCTGGCCGTTGGCGGTTGTCCAGGTAACCTTCACGCCGGCGTCGGTCTTCTCAATCGACTGCACGGTGCTGGCGGTGTTGACGTCGATGTTGCGCTTCTTGAACTGGCGGGTGAGCTCTTTGGAGATGTCCTCGTCTTCGACAGGAACGAGGCGCGGCAGGAATTCGACGATGGTGACCTCGGTGCCGAAGCTGCGGAAGATGGAGCTGAACTCGACGCCTACGGCGCCCGCACCAATGACGATGAGCGACTTGGGCGGCTGTGCGACGGAGAGCATTTCGATGTTGGTGAGGATGCGGTCGTCGGGCTTGAGGCCGAACAGCATACGCGCTTCGGAGCCGGTCGCGAGCAGGATGTTCTTTGCTTTGAGCTGCTGTTTTGCGCCATCGGACGCTTCGAGATCGACGGTGTGGACGCCATCAACGGCGGGGCCGGTGAGCCGGCCGTATCCGCGCACCACCGTGACCTTGTTCTTCTTCATCAGGAAGTCGAGGCCCTTGGTGTGCTTGGTGACGATGCTGCTCTTGCGCGTCTGCACCGCGGCCCAGTCAAGCTGCGGGGTGCCGATGCCGGTGATGCCGTACTCGGCGGCCTCTTTGAGGTAGTCCCAGATTTCGGCGTTGAAGAGCAGGGCCTTGGTGGGAATGCAGCCCACGTGCAGGCAGGTTCCGCCCAGACTCGGGTCCGCTTCGATGAGCGCGACCTTCAGCCCGTATTGCCCACCGCGGATGGCTGCCGTGTATCCTGCCGGACCGCTGCCGATGATTGCCACGTCGTAAATGATGCCGGTATCTTCAGCCAAGACTTGCTCCGTTCCGCGCGCGCTGGTTGAGGCAGCATGCGCCTTTGCCACGGTTCAGTTTAAAAGATGGGCCTGGCCAGGCTGCCGATGCAGGGATCACGGTGTTGGGCCGCACTGCGATGCTTCTACTATCTGCTTGACGGTAGCAAGCGTGGCTGGATCGTCGCCGAAGGCTTCGATCCAGTGCACGTCGGGCTCACGGCGGAACCAAGTGAGCTGGCGCTTTGCGTAGTTTCGATGGCCCTGCTGGGCTGCGGCGACGGCGGCGGGGAGATCAGCTTCGCCGTCGATGACGCTGAGCGCTTGCCGGTAGCCGAGAGAGTCGAGGGCCTTGACGCGGCCATAGCAGGCGAGGAGACGGCGGGCTTCTTCCACCAAGCCAGCGGCGAACATCTCGGCGCAGCGCCGGTTGAGGTGTTCATAGAGGGCCTGCCGTGGGGGATTGAGGCCGATGCGGAGGAGGCGGTAGCCGGTGAGGGGATCGCGGGCTTCGTCTTGAGACGCGAACACTGCCGACATGGGCCGGCGGCCTGCCAGGCAGACTTCGACGGCGCGAATCAGCTTGGGTGTGTCGTTGGCGTGAATGCGATCTGCGGTGGAAGGGTCGAGGCGCGTGAGGATGCGATGGAGCCAGGAACTGCCGTGTTTTGTCGCGCTGGCGCGCAGGCGTTTGCGGAGATCCTCGTCGCGCTGCGGGCCAGCGAAGAGGCCTTCGGTGAGCGCGCGAAGATAGAGGCCGGTGCCACCGGTGACGATGGGGAGATGGGCGCGCGCGGTGATGTCAGCGAGGGCGGCGCGGGCGGCGCGGCTGTAGGCGCCGGCGGTCATCGGCTCATCGGGATCGGCGACGTCGATGAGGTGATGCGGCGCGCGGGAGCGTTCTTCGGGCGAGGGCTTGGCGGACCCAAGGTCCATGCCGCGATAGACGGCGACGGAATCGCAACTGACGATTTCGCCGGCGAAGCGATCGGCCAGTTCGAGAGACAGGGCGGTTTTGCCGCTGCCGGTGGGGCCGAGAAGGATGAGGACGAGAGGCGAGGGGCGGGCATGGACGGGCTTCGGAATTTTTGAGAGTCCTGAATGGGCTGCAGGATGATCGTGAGCTGTCGAGGTTGAGGAACTTCCCTCAGGGGCTAAAGCCCCATTCATTTTAAGCAGCGCATCGGCACGACTAAAGTCGTGCCCTTTCACACGGCCGGTGTTCTTCGGAGCGATTTCACCGCTCGCGCTATGGTCCTGATTGCGCATGCTTAGAACCGCCACCATCCGGCGGGCAGGATCCAGCCGGGCTTGGTGCGAATGAGCCAGTACGTGAAGATTGCGGCCGCGATGATCAGGAGTCCGAACATCTGATTGCGGCGGAAGACGCGCGTCTGCTCGGCGCGCCGCTCCCGCTCGGCGACCTGCTGATCATGCGGCTTGATGCGGGTCTGAACCATGGCTCAATCCGGAAGCTCCGGATCAGTATAAGTTCGCGAGCTACGATTCCCCGTTCGCTGCTTGCCGTTTGACTTCCCCCTCCCCTGACGCGCGACCATTACTTTTCGGGCCTCGGTTGATTTGAGGATGAGTTTGAGAGAAGGTAAGCACCCATGAAAGTCCTGATCCTTGGTTCCGGCGGTCGCGAGCACGCTCTGGCGTGGGCGGTGTCGCGCAGTCAGCGTGTTACAGAAGTGGTTTGCGCTCCCGGCAACGGCGGCATGGCGCAGATCGCGCGCTGCATTCCCGCCGATTTGAACAGCGTGGAGTCGATGGTCGCGGTGGTTGAAGCGGAGCAGCCGGGCCTCACCGTTGTGGGTCCGGAGCTGCCGCTCTCGCTCGGAATTGTCGATACACTTCAGGCGCGCGGGTTCCGGGTGTTCGGGCCGAGCCGCGAGGCCGCCATGCTGGAGACCAGCAAGGGATTCGCCAAGCGATTTCTGCAGCGGCACCAGATTCCGACGGCGCATTATGCCGTGTGCACCAGCCCGGCTGAGTTGGAGAAGGCTATCGAGATGTTCCACCCGCCGGTAGTGGTGAAGGCCGATGGACTGGCCGCGGGGAAGGGCGTGCTTATCTGCGAGACGCGCGCGGCGGCGCTGGAAGCGGCCAACAATCTCTTTTCCGGCGCCCTGCTGGGCACGCACGAGCAGCAGGTTGTAATCGAGGAGTTCCTGCAGGGAGATGAGGTCAGTTTCCTGTGTCTGAGCGACGGCCAGCACGTTGCGCCGCTGGTTCCGGCGCAGGATCACAAGCGCATTGGCGAGGGCGATACGGGGCCGAATACCGGAGGGATGGGGGTCTTCTCCACCGACAAACTGCTTGAGCCGGCGATGCAGGAGTGGATTCTGCACCACATCGCGCAGCCGACCATTCAGGGAATGGCCGCCGAGGACACGCCGTTTGTCGGCGTTCTTTACGTGGGGCTGATGATGACAGCGAAGGGGCCGCAGGTGCTGGAGTTCAATGCGCGCTTTGGCGATCCGGAGACGCAGGCGATCCTGATGCGGTTGGAAAGCGACCTGGTGGAGGCGCTGGAGGCCTGCGTTGAGGGCCGGCTCTCGGATACGGAGCTACGCTGGTCGGCGGGCGCCTCGGCGTGCGTTATCGCCAGTTCCGGAGGATACCCTGGGGCGTACAAAACCGGCTTCACGATCACAGGCCTGGAGGCGGCTGCGCGTATTCCGGGCGTGCAGGTGTTCCACTCGGGCACGGCCGTGAAGGACGGGCAGGTGGTCACCAGCGGCGGACGCGTACTGGGCGTGACAGCTGTCGGCGAGGGACTGGAGCAGGCGCTGGCGAGTGCGTACCAGGCTCTAGGCGAGATCCGGTTCGAGGGAATGTACTATCGGCGTGACATTGCACACCGCGCCCTTCGACGTTCCCGCTGAGGAGCGCCTTTCAACTACTCAATTGATTCTGCGTGCCTTAGTGCTGCGCAGAGGGAGCTGCGTGCGGCAACTGCCCTGTCTGTGCCTTTTGAAAACAGGAACGGCACAGAACTGGCCTGCCCTGCGTGGGGCGGAAGGGGACAGTTGTCTCCTCGCCACAGGCCGAGCAGTGGGTACGCGTCTCAGTACGAACGCGCGGACCCCCATTTGCACGCTTAGCCTTGCATTGCTTGCAGCGCTTAGGGTCGTTTTTAAACTGTTTATCGTGGAAGAAAAGCTGCTCACCGGCAGTGAAGACGAACTCTTCACCGCAGTCTACGCACTTGAGGATACGATCCTGAAATTCCATGGCCGGCTTCCCCGAGAGGGAAAGATAGAAATCGGCCTGAGACTCTGCACGCCGGCTCCCCGTTTCCCTGTTCTCGTTCGTCTTTCCATAACCAGGGCCCGGGCCGCAAAAGCATATGGCGGCGAATTTGGGTGTCTCCGCCCGGGAGACCGTTCCAAGTTAATTACGCCGACCCATGCCGGCGAGGAGTAGATCTTTTAAGTTGACCCTTTCGCGCTTGAGATTCTATCCGCGGTTGCGCGAGGGGATGATGATATGCCGATTTTGTAGAACGTGGGTGGAATATTCCGGGCGAAAACCAGCAGTTGCCATTTTTCGCCCGGAACCTTAATTAATCCTGCTCTTTACGAGCCTTCTTACGATTCCGCTTGCGCGCCAAGGCAGCCTTGACGCGGCGCTTTTCGCCGGGCTTGAGGTAGTAGGAGTGACGCTTAACTTCCTTGATGATGTCCTCCTGCTGGACCTTGCGCTTAAACCGGCGCAGCGCATTTTCGAGCGGCTCGCCTTCCTGTACGCGAACCTCTGCCAAAGTTTCCCACCTCCAAACCTGCCAAAGGGCTCTACCTAGGATACTGGAAATACGGCGATTAGTCATTCCTGCGGCATCCGAGACCGGCAGGTCGGAGGGTCCCCTGCTCCGTACCGGATTTTCAGCCGCCAACCTGGAACCGCCAAACCGATGGTGGCAAAGATGTTGTGCTTGGAGCATAGTCGAAGTCGCTACCGATTGGATACTGGGGAAAGTCCTAGGCGATCGCACGTAAAAGAGTCATAACGGACGAGATTCATGCGCGTCACGCTTTGCTCTACACTCTGAAGTTGGAGGTCCCGCCATGATTCGCAGCTATCGGGGCATTTCGCCCCGCATTGCGGCCGGCTGCTACATCGATCTGTCGGCCCAGGTGCTGGGTGACGTCACGTTGGGCGAAAACTCTTCGGTATGGATGAATGCGGTGCTGCGCGGGGACGTGAACTCGATCCGTATTGGCGCGAACTCGAACGTACAAGATTGCTCTGTTCTTCACGGCCAGCGCTACTTGTATCCAGTCACCGTCGGCGACTGGGTAACCGTTGGCCATAACGCGACGGTCCACGGGTGCGTCGTTGAAGATGCTTGCCTGATCGGAATGGGCGTGACGATCCTGAACAACTGTCGGATTGGGGAAGGCTCGATCATCGCGGCAGGCGCCGTTTTGCCTGAGCACACGGTTGTGCCGCCGCGTACGCTGTGGGCGGGGGTGCCGGGCAAAATGCGCCGCGACCTGGGCGAGGAGGATCGCAAGCTGATCCTGATGTACGCGCAGAACTACCTCGATTACACAGCCATCTATCTGGCCGAAGAAGCCGGCAAGCCGCTGGAGGCTGCGCCGGATCTGGGCGTGAGTTCGTAATAAGTCTGGTTGGCCATCCTATCGGCAGCTCTCGTTGCGCGCTCCGTTGATCGTTACGAACGTCGCGCTGGCGGGTGGTAGAGCGATGGGACCGGCGGGGAGCTTCTCGCCGTGAAGGTTCGGCAGTGATCCGTCGGGCTGAACAGCGAGCTCTGTTCCATTGAGCATGGTCTTCGTGCTCGTGAGGTCCGGAGCGGTCAGGGTCAGGCGCTCTCCGGCCTGGTCCAGCGTGAGGTTCTGCTCGTGCTCGCGATCGGTATTCAAAATCAGAAGCGTCACGCCGCTCTTATGAGGAGTGCAGTGGGCGTACACGCGAAGATTCTCGTTGTCCTTGATTGCGGGATCGAGGACGACATCGCCCATCAGTCGCTTCCAGAGGAAGGCAGCCCAGTAGTCGGGGCGCGGAGCCAGGGTACTCTCGTCGAGCAGGCCATAGTCGCTGGCTGCGAGCGTGTTGTGCATGACGACTTGCACGCCCTTCTGCGCCAACGTTCCCAGTTGATTTAGGAAGCGGAACGTATCGGCGAACTCGCCGGCAAACTGATCGCCGCCGCATGCGGCTTCGGCGGTTTCGGTGAGCCACATTGGCTTGCCAGGCGTGTACTTGTCGCGGAGACCGGCGTAAAACGCGTAAGCCTGTTCGGTGCGGTCGAGCCATTCAGGAGTAAGCGCCTGCGCGACCGTCACATTGCCGGTGCAGCGCTTTGAGACTCCGCCGTAGAAGTGATACGAGAATGCGTCGTAGATAGGGCCGCTGGCCTTCAGCAGATCTTCAGAGGCGAGCAGCTTCATTTTGATGGCGCTGCCCGGCATCATGGAGACGCCTTCGCCTACGCCGCCGGGACCGAGAAAGACCGTCTTTGGCGACTGGCTGCGAAGGAACCCCGCAAAGACTTTCGCGTCGCGCGCATAGGCAGCGGCGTCGTAGTTGGCGGGCGCGCCGCCGGGGCCGGGGAAGGTGGGCTCATTCATGAATTCGGTGGCGGCGATGCTGCCTCCGATGGCCTTCGTGTAGTCGAGAAAGGTCTTTGCCTGCGCGGGTGTCCATACGCCATCTGCATCGCGGGTGCCGGCGCTCATGGGAAATGATGTGACGATTTTGTCGTCGACGGCCTGCGCGAAATCGACTACACCCTTCCATTCGGCGCGCGTGAGCACTCCCTTGAAACCCTTGGGCGCTTCCTTCAGAGGCGGATTGTCGTCGTTCTGGAAATACGTGCTGTTCTGCCAGGTGCCGCTCACGCGCACATACGCGGGGCTGAGGCCCATGGCCAGCTTGCGAAGACGTGGATTGGCGAGATCGATGGGGGGTCGGTACTGGTAGAGATCGGCGCTCATGCCGGGCGGCTGGTTCGCCTGGCCTGTCGCAGTGGGGCTCGATGAGCTCTCAGCGGCAGACTTGTAGGGCTTCCAGAAGCGGCCGCCGGTGACCTCGACCATCTCGACGTTGTAGGAGAGGAAGCGCGGATCGACGGTGGCAATCTTCCGCATCTTTGCAGGATCGAGGGGGACTGACGGTTTCTGTTGAGCCAGGCTAGAGCTTACGAAGAAACAGGCGAGGGCCGCGGGGAGGGTCGCGCGAGCGCTGCGAGATCTGAACGTCATTAATCGCTCCTGTGGGGAATTGGCGTGCTGCTTTACGAATCAATGCATACCGTGGGAAGCCACCGGGTCTTCGCGGGAAGGCCGCTTCATCGAAAACGGCAGCGGAACCAGCAGCGCAACGATAACACCGAGGACGAAGAATGCGCGGATGTAGGGCCAGCACGTTGGCCTTAGCATCCACGATCTGCTGGAACTCGGCCATCGCACCATGGGCCGGCATCAGTGACGCTCTATCCGGTCCAGGGATGCGCGCTGTTTTCTTCCTTTTTTGGGGTGGAGATGACTTCGAGTTTTTTTGTTGGGGATTGTGGCATCCTGAAGACATACCGACCAGTCAGTTAGTTGTCAAGTGCAAGTTTGGCGCTGGATGGTTTAATGGGGACAAGTCATGATGCAAGCGCTGAGCAAACAACAGCTTCGGACTCAGGAGACGCAGAAGCGGCTTCTGGACGCGGCGGACGAGATTTTTGTGCGCGATGGCTACGAGGCCGCTCAGCTTGACGAGATCGCGGCGCGCGCCGGCCGCAGCAAGGGCGCGGTCTATACGCACTTCAAGAGCAAGGAAGATCTTTTTCTGGCTCTATTCGAGCATCGGACGCGCTTCTATGTGGACCGGCTGATGACCAGCCTCCACAGTTGCACTACGCAGAAGGAGCGTCTCGGAGCGTTTCGCCAGTTCTATGTGGACCTCGATCACGACAAGACATGGCCAATTCTTACGCTCGAGTTCAAGCTGTACGCGCTGCGGCATCCAGAATCGAAGGAGCGGCTGCGCCGGGCGTTCGAGATGTCAAAGCCGCCCCAGGAAGAGTGGAACTACGAGCAGATGTTCGGCAAGCTCAGCCGCGAGGAGAGAGCCGACAATGAACTGGCGCTGACCGCGCTGGGGCCGATCATGTCAGGACTGATTCTGGAGAGCCACTTTGAGCCGCAAATGCTTTCGCAGAAAGGCATCCGGCGGCTGCTCGGGCGGCTCTTCGATGCGCTGTTTACGACGCGGTAAATGGCGTCCGCTGATTTGCTGGACCATGGCAGCAGCGGTTGCTATGGCCCCATGAAGTTTCGTTCATCCTTGTCCGTCGCCATCCGGGTAACGGACAATGACTTCATGACTCGCAAGATATCTATATTTGTTGTTCTGGTGTTCTCTGCCCTGACCGCCGGATGGTCCCAAGCGACGGCGACGCTGCCGAACGCTCCCACGGCAGTGACTGACGATGAGGCTGGGACGCTGCGCAATCTGCCGATGAACTTCCTGCGCGACCAGGGCGCCATCTGGACGAGCCCGATTCACCTGAACGAGAAGCGCGCGCTGGGGGCGGTCGTCCTGGTGGGAGCGACTACCCTGCTGATCACGACCGACCACCAGGTGATGTCGGAGCATCTGCACGACGCCTCGATGAACCATACCGCCGATCAGGCGTCCACCGGGTTGACCGGTATGTTTCTCGCAGCGCCGATAGCCTACTACGGAATCGGGGCTTTGAAGGCTGACGAGCACGCCAAGGAGACAGGCGTGCTGAGCGCCGAGGCGATGCTCGACAGCGTCGCCGTGAACGAAGTGATCAAGATCATCTCGCGGCGCGAACGCCCCACGATCAATGATGCCAAGGGCGAATTCTTCCAGCCCAACGTGAACTTCGACTCCTCGTTTGCGTCGAACCACTCCACCATTGCCTGGTCAGCGGCCACGGTGATTGCGTCGGAGTACAACGGGTGGGCCACACAGTTGGCGGCTTACTCCCTGGCCACCGGCGTGAGCCTGACGCGGGTAGCCAGCCGCAACCACTTCCCGTCGGATGTGGTGGTGGGTTCGGCCGTGGGATGGATGATCGGCCGGTATGTGCACCACAAGCACCACCGGGCCTCAGTGTATCGGTGAGCTGGCGGTTGCGGCGGAACGAGAAAGGGCGCGTTTCCGGACACCGGAAATCCGCCCTTCAAATTGATGACAAAGTCGGGTTTGTGGTGAGTCGGCCTCTTCAGCCCCGAGGGATGGTCTTCAGGCCTCTTCCAGACGACGTTGAAGACGCTTCAGGTAGCGCAGCGGGCGGCTTATCTTGCTCTTCTTCTGGAGCGCTCGTCAAGACCGATCCGCAGCGCTCAGCTTGCCGTCCTTCACTTCAAACCGCTCGCCACGCCACACAATCGTATTGCCTGCAAAGCCCGCCACCCACGTGCCCATCGCGATCACGTCGCGCAGCGGCAGCAGCCACAGGTTCGGCAAAACATAGTGGTCACCCAGCACATTCGCCGCCACCGCCATGGCAAGCGCCAGCCGCAGAAAGAAGCTCATCGCCAGCAGCCAAACGCTCAGCAGGCTCGCCCCACTGGCCACCACATTCAGCAGTGCCCATCCCAGCCCCAGCGTGAACACCAGCCCCACGTAGCCGCCCGGCCGCGCGTCCCGCACCGTGCGATACCACCGCATCTGGTGATCGAAAAACCCGCGCCGGTTGTAGTCCGGAACACTCGTCTCCACCACTTCGCGGCTCAAGGCAATCGCGTAGCCGGCCTTGTAAATCCGCGCTCCCAGCTCGTAGTCATCGGCGAGGTGATCCACCAGCGTCTCAATGCCGCCAATCGCCGCCAGCGCCTCGCGGCTCACCGCCAGCGTCGAACCCAGCCCATAGCGCAGCCCGCCTTCGATCCACCTTGCCAGCAGCACGCTCGGCTGGAAGTCCGTAGCAATCCCCAGCGCCTCCAGCTTTGACCACAGCGACCCATGCGGCCGCCCGCGATACAAAGCGGTCACCAGCCCCACCGGCTTCTGTCCCTTGTCGCTTGTCCCTTGTCCCTGGAACTTCCCCATCACGCGCGACAAATACCGAGCCGACACCGTAATGTCCGAGTCATTGATGAGCAGATACTCAAACCGCGCATGTGGAATCAGCTGCGCCAGCGTGCTGACCTTGCCGTTGGTGCCCAGCCGCTCCGGGCAGACAACCAGCCGGATCGCCCGCTCCGGAAACTCCTTCTGCAGCTCCGCGACCGCCGCAGCCGCCGGATCCTCCGCCGACGAAACCCCGAATAACAGCTCGTACTCGCCCGCATAATCCTGCCGGCAGTGGCTGCGGAACGCGTCCAGCATCGCCGGATCCAGCCCCTTCAACGACTTCAGAATCGTCACTCCCGGCGCGAAGCCCTCCGCCGCCCGTCTCTTCCCCAAAAAAACGAACGCAGCCAGCAAGGCTGCGAAGAAATAGCCCATCCCCGCCACGGTCAGCACCGTGGTTACCAGCTCCACGGCCTGTGCCAAAGCGTGCGGCATACCAGGTTCCAGTTTACAGTTTCACAGTTCAAAGTTCTGGGTTATCTGGCCTTACTGAGAACTGAGAACTGCGAACTGCCCTGTATCGGCCATCACGGAAATCCATTTCAGCCGGAAGCACCCTGTCATCCATGAAATCCGCGCCTATCCTGCTCGTCCTCTGCATTCTGGTCCCCGCCTCGTTTTGCCAGCAGAAACGGGCAGCGCGCCCCGCCACCACTACGGTCTCAGGCCACGTCTACTGCGCGGACACCAACTCCCCGGCGCGCAAGGCCAGCGTCATTCTGCAACCCGCCGACCAGATCGACGCCATCCGCCCCGGCGAAGACCAGCACATTTCCTCCCGCGGCGAGATGGCCCAGACCCTGCTCGATGGCAGCTTCACTATCGCCCATGTCGAACCCGGCACCTACTACGTCATCGCCACGCAGCAGGGCTACGTCTCCCCGCTGACCTCCGTCTATGTCCCGCCCGCCGGCCAACCCACGTCGGACCCGGCGAAGCCAAAGAAGCCCGTCATGACGGCTCCGCGTATCGTCGTCCAGTCCAATCTCCCGGTCTCGGTCAATGTCAGCATTGAGCGCGGCGCTGCCGTCAGCGGCGCTATCCTCTACGACGATGGCAGCCCCGCCGTCGGCGTTCACGTTTCCATTCTCGTCCACGCAAAAGATAGCTGGACGGCACTCCCCAGCAGCCCCGTCGCCAGCCAGTCCTACGCCTCAGGAACAGACGACCAGGGCCGCTACCGCATCAGTGGATTGCCCGCCGGCGAATATCTGCTCGAGGCCTCGCTCAGCCTCCAAGGCATGCACTACAAGGTCGACGAGCATAACGGCACCAGCGTCGGCACCTGGCCCATCTACTCGCTGTCCTTCTACGGCAATGGCAGCTCGCGCCGCAAAGACGGCACCCCCATAAAGGTCGGCCCGGGCGAAGAAGTCGGCGGGCAGGACATTCAGATTCCGCTCACCAGGCTGCACACCATTCGCGGCAGCCTCGTCGCCGCTCACGATGGCCACATCCTCAACGGAGGCAAGCTCTCTATCCTCTACGCAGACGACCGCTCCGAGGCCGGACACACCACCGTCTCCAAGGACGACAACACCTTTACTTTCGCTTTTGTCCCGGAGGGCGATTACATCCTCCGCGCTGACGGCGTCGACAACAACTACGTCGAGGTTGCGGAAGGGCCCGACGCGTGGCCGCCCACCCACACCGAACCCAAGCTCCTGCGCAGCTACGGCACCGCCGAGCAGCCTATCCACGTAGCAGGCGAACTCACCGGCGTCACCGTCTCCGCCCCTGACCCCCCGGCGCCGACCGCGCGACCAGCCCTTCGATAGCGCGGCATCGGCCGCTCAGCCACTGACGACTAGAAACTATGAACTGCGAACTGTGAACGCCTTAAATATGGCAGCTAGCCAACCCGCGCTTTTCCAGATACCGCTGGTGATACTCCTCGGCTCTCCAGAACGTCTCCGCCGGCACCACCTGCGTCACAATCCGCTTCGGCTTGTACTCGTCGGCAAGCTGCTCAATCTTCGCCTTGGCCTGCTGTTCCTGCTCCGGCGAGTGGAAGAACACCGCCGACCGGTACTGCGTTCCCCAGTCAGGCCCCTGCCGATTCATCGTGGTTGGATCGTGCAGCTCGAAGAAAGCATCCAGAAGCTGCTCAAAGCTGATCTTCTCGTTGTCGAAGTCCAGTTCCACAACCTCCGCGTGCCCCGTCTGATCGGTGCACACATCCTTGTAGCTGGGATTGTCGAGCTTGCCGCCCTCATAGCCCACGGCGGTCGCCGTCACTCCCGGCATGGCCGCGAACTTCGCCTCCACACCCCAGAAACACCCCGCCCCAAACGTCGCCTTCTCAATACTCATGCTGTTAAGGATGCGCACACATGGCCAAGAGTAGCAAGCCCTTCGTCCCTCCTGTCCCTTGTCCCTCTTGTCCCCGCTTCTACGCTGCTTTCAGCGCGCTTGAAGCCAGCTCGCGAAAATACTGCCGCAAGCCCCGCGGCTCGCGCCCCAGCGCCGACCGCAAAGCGATTCCATTCCCACCGTGGAAGCCGTACTGATCGTAATTGGCATAGAGCCGTTGCATCCCGCGCCGCTGTGGTCCCTCCGGCAGGCCTGCTCCATCCGCCCACTCGTCAAAGTCGATCCGCGCAGCCTCGATCCGCCGTCCCAGCGCCTCGCTGATCATGCCCGCCACCTGGATCCGGCTATACATTCCCGGCGCGCTCAGCTCGAATGCGCCATTGTCCAGTCGCTCCGTAACGAATGCCAGCGCTGCCGCCTCCGCCACATCGCGATAGTCGACATAGGCGACCTTCGCGCGCTGCGAGTAGGGCAGGGCATAGAGGCCCGTCTCGACTATGCGCGGCCACTCAATCTCGATATTTTGCATAAAGCTCGCCGGCTGCAGGATCGTGAATGTCATGCCCGACTCGTACAGGGCCTCCTCCACCGGGCGCTTGGCCGCATGGTTTGTCAGCTTGGAGAGTGACGGATGAATCACACCGGAGTAGACGAACTTACGTACGCCGGCAGCCTTTGCAGCGTTCACCATGGTCACGCCCATGGCCGACTCGCGGGGATGAAACGCTGGGCCGATGTGAAACACTCCGTCGGCGCCCACCGCAGCGGAGATCAGCCCGCGCGCGTCTTCCAGATCGCCGAGAACGGTCTCATCGACGCCGCGATCTCGCGCCGCCCGCTCCGCCTCCCGGCTCCGCACTAGCGCGCGAATCCAAACGCCGCGTTTGATCAGTTCCGGCACAAGCAGGCCTGCAAAACGGCCCGTCGCGCCAATCATCAGCACCCGCACTCAACAGCCCCCGAATATAGCACTTCTTGGCTGGTACGAGGCATGCTACAGATGGGTGGATGCCTGACGTTCAAAAAACTGTCCCAAAATTTGAAAACGCTTTCACGCGCGTAATCACAGGGGTTCCAGAACGCCGGTTACAGGGTCAAATTGCCCTAAAAACGTGAGGACCTGCCCGGCCCCAATGAGATCGCGAGCAGGTCCTGCTGGCCTACCGAGGACGCCTCGGAGGGCGTCCAGAACCGCCGCCTCTGGCGCCCCCGCTTCCCGCGCCACCGCGGCCGCCCGGGCGATTTCCTTGACGTGGCCCGGATCCCGAGCCCCCGCGCCCACCACCGCCGAACCGGGGACGGCCCCCGGCCTGGTCACCCTTGCCCCGATCGAAGCCGCCACGCCCTTCAGGGCGGCCCCCAGGCCGCCCTCCAGCTTTCGGTCCCGATGCCGGTCTAGAGCCTGGTCTGGCCCCAGGTCTGCCCTCCGGCCTGCCTCCGCCACCCTCGGCCCTGGGTGGCCGCCGATCTTCCCGCTGCTGGCCAAGCCCTCGAAACTCCCCGCGGCGCTGGTCGCCTCCCCGGTCCTGCCGGAAGCCGCCACCAGCAGGCCGCGGCGGACGGTTCCCAAACCCACCACGCCCCTCACGACCTCTCGTCCCAGTTTCAGGACGCTCCGGCCGGAATTCACCCCTCGAAGCGCGATCCGTTCCGCGATCAGTCCCCCGATCAATTCGGCCCTGAGTCCGTCCCTCGCCGCGGCCGGCACCTTCTTCCTCGATATGCAGCTTTCCGGGCCGCGCTGGCCGATCTTGGAATCCCGGACGCGGAGGCCGCTCCTGGAACCCTGAACGCGCTGGCCTCTCCTGGGAGCCCGCACGGGGTGGCCTCGCCTGAAAGCCACCTCCCGAACTTGGTCCGCGCCGCGGTCGTTCACCCTGAAACTCCGGCTTGGCCCGGAATGGACGATCTCCGCCGAACCGCTGCCCCTGCGGACGCGCTGGCCGCTCGCCTCGTTCCTGATCGCGCCCAGGTCCGCGGGAAGGTCCGCGCCCAAATCCGCGGCCTTCTGAGGTTCGAGCTGAGCCCGCCCCTCGGCTCTGGCCGCGCCCTTGGCCGCCAAAGCCCTGCCTATTCTCTCGGCCTTGGAAGCCGCCGCCTTGCCGCCGCTCCTGACCCGTGGTCTCTGAACCCTGCCCCCTGTCTTGGCCGCCTTCAAATCCGCCGCCAAAACCACCCGGTCGCGAATCACCCGTCCGCGGTGGCCTTGGCCGGTCAAATTCCCGCCGCGCCCCGCCGCGGTCCTGACCACCGAACCCTGTTCCCTGGCCTCTCTCCGGGCCGCGCCCGTAGGCAGGCCTTTCGCTGGAACGGCCACCGCGTTCCTGGAATCCACGGCCCGGCCGCGAATCCGAACGCGTACCCGGTCGCGAGTCAGGCCTGCGCTTATCCCGGAAAGGTCTTCCCCCGCGCTTCCCGGCCTCGTGATCCACGCTGCGGCCTGCCTCCTTCGGCAGCATGGCCGCACCCTTCACGCGCCTCGGCTTCCATTTGCCCGCCGCTGCCAGCTGCAGCAGGTGCAACTCCTGGTCATCGAGCTCTCGTGACTGCCCCGGCTCTACATCAAGCACCAGCGGCCCGTAGCCCACGCGCCGGATCTTCTCCACGTGGTGCCCAATCTCTTCGAACATCTTCCTCAGTTCGCGGTTGCGGCCTTCAATCAGCGTCACCTCAAACCATGGGTTGTCGCCCTGCCGCACCTTCTGGATCCGCGCCGGCGCAGTCCGCACCCGTCCCTCGCCTGGCTTTCCACGATCGATGCTTACCCCCTCGCGGAGGCTGTCGATCATCTCTTCATCCGGCTCGCCGCTCACCTTCACCAGATACGTCTTCTCCACGCCCGACGCTGCCTTCGTTAACTTGTTCGCCAGGTCGCCGTCGTTGGTCATCAGCAGCAGACCTTCGCTCAGGTAGTCGAGTCGTCCCACCGGGTACACGCGCTCGCCTGTCTTGGCGAAGAACTCCATCACCGTCGGGCGCCCCTCGGGGTCGCTCACCGTAGTCACGTAGCCGCGCGGCTTGTTCAGCACGAAATACCGCAGCCGCTCCGCCCCGTGCAGCAGCTTGCCGTCCACCCGAATGTGGTCCCGAGCCGCATCGGCCTTGGTGCCCAGCTCGGTTACCACCTTGCCGTTCACCTGAACGCGTCCCTCGCTGATCAACTCCTCGGCGTGGCGTCTACTTGCGACTCCGGCGGCAGCAAGAATCTTCTGCAACCGCTCCAGCCGAGCCGGAGGCAAAGGCAGCTTCTCCTGCTCATCCTCGTCCTCGTCTTCGTCTTCATCGTCGGCACCAGATTCCCAGTCGCCCTCAAGCTCGTCCTCTTCATCTGCATCGAGCTCATCCGGAGTTCCATCGGCCTGCGGCTCGGGCTCCGGCGTCTCAATTGACGCTTGCGCCTCGACGGCTTCAACCTCGGCTTCTTCCGCCTTTGCCTTCTTCGCCCGCTTTGCCTTCTTCGGCTTTTCCGCTTTTGCAGCGGGCTGCGCAACGGCTTCCGGCGTGCTCCGCTCCGTCGCGTCGTTAGCCTCGAACGCTGCGTCGAAGGTATCCTCGGCCTGTGCCTTCGCTTCCACCTCGGGAGCCACGGCATCGGCCTCCTGGATCACAGTGACCGCCTCTGCAGGCGCAGCTTTAGCGGCACGCTTCTTGCGCGCGGTCTTTTTTACAGGCAGATCAGATTCTGCTTCAGGAACAGCGCCTTCTTGCGCCGATTGCGCAGGCTCTGTCTCGTTCGCCTGCGTCTCAAAAAGTTCAGACTCCGTGTTCTTCTTCGACTTCCTCGGCATGGGGATGGGCCTCATTTTCTGCCGGAGCATCAGTCTCCGGCGCGGCGGGCGGAGCTCCAGACGCTTCCACTACTTCGGCATCTGGCTCGTTGGATGGTGTGGAAGGCTCGGCTGACGTCGCGTCGGTCAAGCTCTCCAAAGATTCTTCAGAGGCCCTTACATCCTGATCCTCGGCAGCCTCTGCGGCTTCCGTGGATCCGGCCAATTCAATACCGCTGGGCGAATTCTCTTCGAGCCCAGCGGGAGCTTCAACTCGTTGAGTACCCAGTTCCTCGCCCGCTTCCGGCGTCGGCTCAGCACCCGGTTCCGCGGCTTCGGCTTCTTCGAGCGCCGCCTGCGCAGCATCCGCAGCCACCGCTTCGGGCTCCATCTCCTCGATTTCGGCCGCCGCCATCTTCTCGAACTCTTCCATCGACGGCAGCTCGGCCAGATCCTTCAACCCGAAGCGCAGCAGAAATTCCTTCGTCGTCTTATACAAAATCGGCCGGCCAATCACCTGCTTGCGTCCCGCAGTCGCGATCAGCTTCCTCGCCAGCAGCGAACCCAGCACGCCGCCCGACTCCACGCCACGGATCTCGCTCACTTCGGGCGCCGTCACCGGCTGCTTGTAAGCAACTACAGCCAGCGTCTCCAGCGCCGGCAACGACAACTTCAACGGCGGCTTCAGGCTCTTCACGAACAGCCGCACCGCGTCATGGCACTCGGGCTTCGTCGCCATGCGATACCCGCCGGCAATCTCACGAATCTCGATGCCGCGCTCATCGCTCTCCGATGTCGCAATGATCTCGTCCAGAATCTGCTTGAGAATCGCCTTGATCTCGCGATCGCGCTGCCGCGCCAGCCGGCGCGCCTCGGCCTCCGCATCCACGGGCTCGAGGTTAGCCGGCTCATCAACCTGACCCGCCGCATCCAGCGTTGCCCCTTCTGTAGCTGCCCCTTCCGCGGGCGAAGCTTCCGTAGGCCCCTGCTCCGTCGCGCCCTCAACCCCCTCAGCAACCGTTGCCGCAGACTCCGCTCCGTCCTCATCCGCTGCGGTATTCGTCAACGCGGCATTCGCCGCCTCCACGCTGGCCTGCGCGGCCATCGCAGCCGTATCGGCCACCGGAAGCATCTCCAGCCCTTCGCCAAGCAGCGGAGGAGCCTCCTCCGCAGCCTCGCCCACTACCTCGGCGTTCGCCTCGGCGGCGGCGGCGGCTTGCGCAGCCTGCCACTCCAGGGCATCGGCAGCAAAAATCTGGGCGAGCTGCGCGAGAGTTACAGGCTCTTCGGCAGCGTAGATGACGGCTTCCAGCTTGGCTTTCAGGCTCATTCTGCGGGTCCTTTCGTATGTTAACGGAAGTGACTCAGGATTGGCCCGCCGGGCCGGGCGTGGAAAAGACGGCCCGTTCTCTCCCCCACCCCGACTGCCCCTGATCCTTTTCCGACTCGGGAATCCACCTCTTCCTTCCCGAAACAAAACACATAGCGAGCAATTCACGAGCCCCGTGACGCATATCACTTACAAGCTGTGGAAATCAGCCGATAACTGATCCACCTGAACACTCCGGCGCGGGGACCTGCGGTAGCTCTTCATCGCACACAACCAGCGACTATTCAGGGGCGTCCGCAGTTCCGGGCCCGTGGGCTATTCCTCATCCGAGTAGCGCGGGGAAGTTCCATCCTTGGGCGGGCATACGATTTCGCGGCGACAGGCTTTCGCCGCACCCGAAGGAGCCTTGTAATGGCCGTCTTCTCCTCCCCCATAAGCAAGCCCGCCTCCTGGCCCATGTCCGTAGGCGCCGAAGGCATCGCCGCCGCCCAGTTCGCCCGCTGCGGCTTTGACGTCCTGGTTCAGGCCGGCCGCGACAAGCCCTGGTACGACCTCGTCGTCACCAAGGCCGGCAATCTCCTCAAAGTTTCCGTAAAGGCCAGCGACAACGGCGAATGGGCCCTCACCAACGGATTCGTCCGCCGCGTGGCTGAAACCAACGGCATGCGCATCGACTGCCTCAGCGCCATCGACATGTGGCGCGCCGGCTACGGCTCCCGCACCGTAGTCTGTTTGGTCCAGTTTGAAGGCGCCGCCATTCACGAGCTCCCCCGCGTCTACCTTGCCTCGCCCGAAGAAATCGCCGCAAATATGCGCGAGGTCGTTGCCCGCACCGGCCGCTGCACCCTCCTCGAAATGTACGAGTGGACTGCCGCCAACGGCCAGCGCGTCGTCGAAATGCTGCCCGAAAAATGGCACTTCTCGCAGGACCGCGTGCAGGAAATGCTGCTCGGCCAGGGAAACAGCTCTGCTGTCCCCTCTGCACGCCCCAAGCCGGTCATCGCCATGCCCGCCCCCGCGACCGCATCGGCCCCCGGCCCGCGCCTGGTGATCGACCCCGCAGCCGAACTAGCCCTGTCCGTCTAAGCCCTAATCCCTAATACCCGATGTCTGTTCCATCCGGGCCGCCTGATCTACCATCTCATCAGGAAGAGGCAGGGCATACCCATGAAACTTCCCGTCGAGCTAAACGAAGTCAACCAAAAGAAACTGGCCCTTGCCGAAGGCCCGCGCATCCGCATCGCCCTCGGCCTCGCCATTCTGGCCGACGTCCTGCAGATGATCGGCTTCCCCCTCTTCATAGAAGGCGCCGCCTCGCCCGCCGACGACCTCGTCGACCTTGCCATGGCCGGTATCCTCACGTTTCTCCTCGGCTGGCACTGGGAATTCCTGCCCTCTGCCGCCGCCAAGCTTATCCCCGGCGTCGACATGGTCCCCCTCTGGACCCTCGCCGTAGGCAACGTCTGGCGCCGCTCCAAAAAGGACGCCGCCACAGAACCCACCATCCCCGCCCCCACCATCGACGCTCACCGCACCCAGGGCGACCTCCGCCCCTGACCCGCTCCAAAAACAACAAGGGCTGGCATGAAGCCAGCCCTTGCGAATACGTTCCCCAGCCGTTACGTCAGGTGCCGGAAACCCCAATACAGTAGCCCCGATAACAGCGCGGCCGCCGGCAGCGTGAAAACCCACCCGGCCGCGATGTTGCGAATCGTCTTGAACCGCAGTCCGCTCCCATTCGCCGCCATCGTACCTGCAACGCCGCTTGCAAGAATATGCGTGGTACTCACCGGTAGCCCGAAGCTGGTCGCGGCAATGATTGTGCCCGCCGCCACCAGCTCAGCGCTGGCCCCCTGCGCGTAGCTCAAATGCTCCTTGCCGATCCTCTCGCCCACCGTGACCACGATGCGCTTCCAGCCCACCATGGTTCCCAACCCGAGCGCGAGGGCCACAGCCACCTTCACCCAATCCGGAATGTACTTGGTGGCCTTGTCGACCTTGCTCTTGTAGTTGTTCAGACCTGCCCATTCATCGTTGCTGAACGTCGTTCCCTTCGACTTCTGTATCAGACGCAGCGCCTCGCTGGTCACATACATGTCGTTGCGGACATTCGCCTGATCCTGCGCCGGGACGGCCGTGTATTCGCGATAATGGCCCACTTCGCGATTCAGGTCATCCACCAGCGACCGCAGCGCGGGCAGCGTCGCCGGCTGAAGCTGCTTGCTGCGAATGTAATCCGTAACAACTCCGCGCGGATTCACGACCACCGGCGCTGCCGGATCGATATGCTGGTCCAGAATGTGCGTCGCCCGCTCCGATGCAGCAATGAAGTCCTGAATCTCCGCGGTGCTGACAGCATGATTCAACGCGTAGGCCGTCGGCACCGTTCCGATCAGGATCAGCATGATCAGCCCCATGCCCTTTTGCCCGTCGTTCTGCCCATGCGAAAAGCTGACCCCTGTGCAGGTGAGCACCAGCAGCGCACGCACCGGGAACGGCGGCGGCTCATTGTTCTTTGGCGCTTCATAGAGCGCCGGATCCTTCAGCAGCCACTTCGAGACGAGCAGCAACAGCGCAGCAAGCGTGAACCCAACCACCGGTGAGATAAGGAGCGACTCCAAGACCTTCTTCGCCTGCTCCCAGTCAACACCCGATGTCCCACTGGCAGGATTCAGCAACTGGTTCGCCAGGCCCACGCCAATAATCGAACCCACCATGGTGTGCGAACTCGACGCCGGCAGTCCCATCCACCACGTGCCCAGGTTCCACAGCATCGCCGCCACCAGCAGCGCAAAAACCATGGCGAAACCCGCGCCCGAGCTGACCTGCAGAATCAGATCCACCGGCAGCAGCGTGATGATCGCAAACGCCACTGCACCGCTCGAAAACAGCACGCCCGCCAGGTTACACAAACCCGACCACACAACCGCCACGCTCGGCTCGAGCGAGTTCGTGTAAATCACCGTCGCCACAGCGTTCGCCGTGTCGTGGAATCCATTCACAAACTCGAATCCCAGCGCGATCAGCAACGCCAGGCCAAGCAGCATGTAAGGCCATGAACTGACCGTCTTCACCGCATCCAGATCGCGTGAAACGTGCACCGCAATATAGATCAGCCCCGCGAGAAGCGCTACACCAAACGCCGCAATTCCAACGCGGCTCGGTCCGCGCTTGAGCTTCTCTTCAAGCAGAGCAGACTGTGAACGCAGAGGTGGAGCGATCGTTACGAAGTCGGCCATTAGAGCGCTCCGAACGTACGAGGACGCGCGCAGTCAGCGTGCGAAAACTGAATGAAATTGAAATGGAAATGAAGATCAGAAGAACAGCTGGGAGATAGGCGAGGGCCAGATAATGAGGCGTCCATAAAGTTCCAACAACCGATACGATGCGCGGTTGTCTGCTCAAGGATTCCGCTCATTCGGAATCCGCATAACTCATTTTACATGGGATAGGGTCGGTCCGGGAAGCCTCGCCGCAAACCGGACGGGTGTTACCGTAGTTCGAGCAGAGTGCCTTCGACAGCCCTTCGCCTCTTACCGCGGCGCAGTATTGCGCTCAAACCAATCCGTAAGCTGCTCCTCGGTTATCTCGCCTGCGGCAAGGCCCAGAAGGGTCAGAAACGCCTCCTCCTGGGTGGCAATTACCTCGCGCCCGTTCACGTCAAGGAATGCGAATGAGACAACCAGCGCCGTCCTCTTGTTCCCATCCACAAATGGGTGATTCGAGGAGATTCCGAAGGCATAAGCGGCCGCTAAGCGGCTCAGGCTTGGCCGGTTCTCTGCATACGCCCAAACGTTTTTAGGCCGGGCGAGCGCCGATTCGAGCAGGCCATAATCGCGAACCCCTTCGGGTCCTCCGAACAGTGATAGCTGTTGGTCGTGCATTGCCAAGGCTTCAATTTCGCGGATCCACAGGGGCTCTTTCACCCACTTACTCCGCCAGCTTCTTCAACGTGTCGCGATACCGGCGGATCACACGATCGGCTGCCGCCATTTTGGTTGCGAACTCTTCGTCGTAGGGAGAAATCTGCAGTCCCCCAGGAGTTTCGCTGAGATACACGGTGTCGCCTTTCTCGATCCGAAGCCGCGACAGCATCTCTTTGGGAACGATGATTCCGGCGGAATTCCCAACGGTGATCACCTTCGTCGTGGTGGGCATGGAGTAACCTCCTGGGAGGTGATTATAACGTAGGTTATAACCTCACTTCCAGTCGTCCCGCACCGACAACCCCTCGGTCACCACCGCGTCGAACTCCGTGTTCTTCTTGATGAAGATCTCGCTGAACGCCCGGTCCTGCCGCAGCAGAATCGCCTGCAGGCGCACCAACTCCAGCAGTGCCAGGAACATAGCCACCAGCGCCCGCTCTGATTTGGAATGAGCCAGCAGCTTCCGCAGCGACACCGGCTTGTCTTCCATCGTCAGCCGCCGTCCCAGGAACTGGATCATCTGCCCCACTGTCACGGAGTCATCCTGCACATTGAAAACAGGACGCTTGCGCGCACGCTCCAAAATATCGCGGAAGATCCGCACCAGGTCCGTCGTATCGGCCGCTATCTCAGGCTCAGCCGCGGCATCGTGCTTGAACTCCCGGATTCCCGGATTGGTCCACGTCGCCGACTCCAGCATCTGCTTCTGCTGCAGCATCTGTGCCGCGTTCTTGAACCGCTCGTGCTCCAGCAGCCGCTCCACCAGCTCCCGCCGCGGATCCTCCGCCACATCCTCGGGCCCTGTCTTCTCCCGCGGCAGCAGCATCTTGCTCTTGATGTGGATCAGCAGCGACGCCGTATAGATAAACTCGCCCGCCACATCCACATCCGACGCCTTGAGCTGATTCACATACGCCAGGAACTGCGCCGTAATCTTCGCGATCGGGATGTCGTAGATGTCGATGTCCTGCTTGCGAATCAGGTCCAGCAGCAGGTCCAGCGGTCCGTCGTACACCTTCCCGACCATCACGTCGAAGGGCGAAAAATGCTCGTCATCCGCCTTCTTTGTCTTCGGCGCAGGCTTCTCAGCAACCTTCTTCGGTGCCGGCGTCGGCGGATGCGTCAACACCAGCTCCGGCGCGGCGTTTGCCTCAGCTTTGATTGGCGCCACGTCGGGACTACTCGGAGGCTCAATCTTCGGCGGTTCCGCGGGATCAGGATCAGGCCCCGCCGGCGGCCCCGGACGGGGATCGCGATCCGGCTCGGGATCAGGCGTATCCGGCGTGGGTGCGGGGTCGGGATCAGGTAGCGGCGCGGGCGGTTCCTTCACCGGCGGATCGCCCACTGGCGAAGGGGCACCTTCAGGACGACGCACCGACATTTCAGGACTGCCCTCGTTCCCCTCGGCATCAACAACTTGGTTCGGCGACTGATCCATCACTGCTTCAAACTACTCCTTTATCCCTGTCCCTGTTCTTCTATTCCCTATTCCCTACTGCCTACTCCCTGTCTCTAAGCCAGCTTCATCGCCGCGCGCACTTCCGCCATCGTCTGCTCAGCCCGCGCCTCCGCGCGCGCTGCACCGTCCTTCAGAACATCGTCCACATCGGCGTCGCTGTACTTTGCCCGCCGCTCCTGGATCGGATTCAGAATCTGCACCAGCGCATCCGCCGCCCAGCCCTTGCATTCGATGCACCCGATGCCCGCCGTGCGGCACCCTGCATACACCTTTTCCAGCGTGTCGTGCGACGAAAACACCTTGTGCAGATCGCCCACCGGGCACTTGTCCGGATCGCCCGGATCCGTCCGCCGCACCCGCGCCGGGTCCGTAACCATGGTCTTCAGCTTCTTGCGCACCTCGGGCTCGGGATCGCTCAGCAGGATCGTATTGCCGTAGCTCTTCGACATCTTCCGCCCATCGGTCCCCGGCAGCTTCGGCGACGGCGTCAGCAGCACATCCGGCTCCGGCAGAACCTCTTCGCCATTTAGCTTGTAGAAGTTGTTGAACCGCCGCGCCACCTCGCGCGTCAGTTCCACGTGCGCCTGCTGATCCTGGCCCACCGGAACGTACTTGGGCTGATACAGCAGAATGTCCGACGCCATCAGCACCGGATACCCGAGAAACCCGTACATCGACAGGTCCTTCTCCGCCAGATTCTCCTGCATGTCCTTGTAGCTGGGCACGCGCTCCAGCCAGCCCACCGGCGTAATCATTCCCAGATACAGCGGCAGCTCGAAATGCTGCTTCACCTGGCTCTGCACAAACAGCACCGACTTGGCCGGATCGAGCCCCGCGGCCAGGTAGTCCAGCATCACTTCGCGCGTATTCGGCAGGATGTTCGAAGGATCGGCGTAGTCCGTCGTCAATGCGTGCAGGTCGGCCACGAAGAAATAGCATTCATAGTCGTTCTGCAGGTTCACCCAGTTATGCAGCGCCCCCATATAGTTGCCCAGGTGGAGCTTGCCTGTAGGACGCATTCCGCTCAAAACGCGCGGACGAGAATTCTGTGCTGCGGAGTCTGCCATTGTGCCTGTCGTTTCTCGAAATGAAGCAGAAGATTACAGCCGTCAAACGCTAAATATCGCGGGGATCGGCTCCGCTTATTGTACCGGTGCGGGTGCCCCCGGTCCGTCGCACTTGGGGACCGGGGAGGGAGGCTAGTTGCCACATCGCGCTTGTCTTCGCTCCTCCGTCAATGACCAGCCACGGATGGCGCCGAAGGCGCAGTCAGCCGCACCGCAGGTGCCTACATCCGCGACAGAATCACAAAGATCACGCCCAGCGCCGGCCCCACGAAGAACCTGATAATTGTGCCGCCCACCAAGATCATCAACACCCAGCTCACCCAGAACGGAATCCGGTCATACGCCTGCACCGCCCCATACGGCAGCACGTTGCGCATCAGGTGGCTGCCATCCAGCGGCGGAACCGGCAGCAGGTTGAAGATGAACAGCGACAGGTTGATCTCGATCGCCGCCACTCCCAGCAGCGCCAGCGCCTGCACACTCGAGTTCACGCCCTCAAGAAGATGGCCCTGAAACGTGGCCATCACGACGTAGCGCCCGCTCGGGCTCGTCTCGCTCCCCGGAACCGCATGCACCAGCACCAGCAGCACCAGCGTCGCCGCCAGAGCCAGGATCAGATTCGACACCGGCCCTGCCAGCGTCACCAGGTTTTCGTCGCGCTTGATCTTGGCAAAGTTGCGCGTGATCACCGGCGTAGGCTTGGCCCATCCGATCAGCATGCCGCTGAACATCCCCAACCCAAGAAACGGCCCAAAAATCGCGAGCCCCGGAAACACCAGCGTGCCAATGGGATCGATATGGCTCATGGGATTCAGCGTCAGCCGCCCCTGCAGCCTGGCCGTCTGATCCCCCAGACGCGAAGCCATCCACGCATGCGCACACTCATGGAAGCTCAGCGAAAAAATCAGCAGTACAAATTCGAAAATGGCGAAGGTAAACGCGGCGGATTGCAAGCGGCCACTCCAGTGTCGATGAAAGCTCAGAGTAGCACGCACCCACCAAACACCAAGGCCCACCGGCATCCCAGCGGGCCCTCTACTCCCTACTCCCTATTCCCTACTCCCTGCCTCTATCAGTTCCTCAGCACCGGATACTCACCCACAACCTCGTGCGCTCCGATCTTCGATCCGCCTTTCACAATCGCATGCGAGCCGATCATCGCCCCATCGCCAATCACCGTCGGCTGAATCGTCACCTGCTCAAAGCTGTCCGCCGACCGGCTATACGACAAAATCCGCGCATACGACCCGATCACCGCGTTCTTCCCCACCGTAATCCCGCCGCGATCCGCCAGCATCGCACCCTGCCGAATCACCGCCCCATCCTCCACCGTGATGTTGTACCCATACGCAAACTCCACGCCGTGGAAAATCTTCACCCCATTGCCCACCTTCTGAAAGATGTGCCGGCTCAGCATGCACCGGAACCGGATCCCCAGCCAGTGGTTCAGCCCAATCGGCGACCGGTCAAACATCTGCCAGAACCAGATCAGCGGCTTCCGCCTTGCAAACCGATCCTTGTCGACATCCGCAAAATGCTCGGCCTCCATCGTCACATTCGCCGGATCCAAGCTCATCGACAGCACATTCCCCGGAAGCTCGCTCGTCAGCGTCAGGTTCAGCTTCCCCCCATGCGGACGCCCCAGATACAACTGCGTCAGCTGGTCGCGTACAATCTCCGACCGCCGCTCCGGCGCGCAGTGCTTCGTGAACTCCTCGTCCAGAAACGTAATCCACCGGCGATAAATATCCTCGGCCTCCGGCGCAGGACGGGGAACATTCGCAGGAATCGGAGCAGTGACGCAAGTCTCGTTGGCCATACGCATAGGACGATAAACCACCACCGCAGGATGCAGCCACCTCCCCAACCATTGCTTTGTCATTCTGAGCGCAGCCGGGGTGCCCCATATCTCCGGACAGCTCCATCGTCCGGAGATGTGGGAGACCACGAACTCCAACCACTCGCAAAATCGCGCCGGAGGCGCAGCGTTCGTTAGCCCCGCGCTTCAGCGTGGGGAAAGCCCGCCAACAACACCCACAAGCCCCGTTAGGGGCGGCGGACACAAGCGTTATCCTGATTAGTCACAGGGGAAGACCACCAACATGTCCGAACAAACACCCGCCGCGCCGCAAACTCCCGAATCATCAGCCTCACCGCAAACGCCAGAGCGAGCGAATAGCGAGCAGTTGGCCGCACCGCAGGTGCCCGCCGCCGCAACAATCAGCACTCTAGGCCAATACGACGGACAATCCGTCACCCTCCACGGCTGGCTCTACAACTCCCGCGAATCCGGCAAGCTCATCTTCCCCATCTTCCGCGACGGCACCGGCACCGTGCAGGGCGTAGCCCACGTCAAATCCGTCTCCCCTGAAGTCTTCGACACCCTCAAGAACCTCACCCAGGAAAGCTCCGTCATCGTCACCGGCAAGGTCCGTGCCGACAAGCGCGCCCCCGGCGGCTACGAGCTCGACATCGAAAACGTCCAGGTCATCCAGCGCGTCCCCGAGTCCGACCCCTACCCCATCACCCCCAAGGAGCACGGCGTCGACTTCCTCATGGAGCGCCGCCACCTCTGGATCCGCTCCCCCCGCCAGTCCGCCATCCTCCGCATCCGCGCCGAAATCATGCGCGCCGCCGCCGAGTACTTCGACTCCAACGGCTTCGTCCGCACCGACCCGCCCATCCTCACCCCCGCCGCCTGCGAAGGCACCTCCACCCTCTTCCCCGTCGACTACTTCGGCGACCCCGCCTTCCTCACCCAGTCCGGCCAGCTCTACATCGAGTCCACCGCCCTCGCCCTCGGCAAGGTCTACTCCTTCGGCCCCACCTTCCGCGCCGAAAAATCCAAAACACGCCGCCACCTCACCGAGTTCTGGATGGTCGAGCCCGAAGTCGCTTTCATGGACCTCGACGGCCTCATGACCCTCGCCGAAAACTACATCTCCCACATCGTCCAGTCCGTCCTCAAAAACCGCCGCAGCGAGTTAGAGGTCATCGGCCGCGACATCGCCAGGCTCGAAGCCATCACCCCCCCGTTCCCCCGCCTCCGCTACGACGAAGCCGCCAAAATGCTCCAGCAGGCCCACGCCGACGGACACCTCGAGAACCCCTTCGAATACGGCAACGACTTCGGCTCCCCCGACGAGACCTGGCTCACCCAGCAGTTCGAGAAGCCGGTCATGGTCCACCGCTACCCCGCCGCCGTCAAAGCCTTCTACATGGAGCCCGACCCCCAGGACCCCACCTACGCCCTCTGCGTAGACGTCCTCGCCCCCGAGGGTTATGGAGAGGTAATCGGAGGCTCCCAGCGCGTAGCCAGCTACGAGTTACTCAAAAGCCGCATCGAGTCCCACGACCTCCCGCTGGAGTCCTTCCAGTGGTATCTGGACTTAAGGCGCTACGGCAGCGTCCCCCACAGCGGCTTCGGCATGGGCATAGAAAGAGTAGTAGCGTGGATCTGCGGCTTAGATCACGTGCGCGAAACCATCCCCTTCGCCCGCACCCTCCACCGCATCTACCCATAACCCTGTCACCAACTGAAGTAATGACATCTCTGTCCTCGAACGAACCGAGAGTCGCGGCCCTGCCGAACGGTGACGAGACTTAGATTGCAGCGGCGGCGCATCATCGGAACATTCGAGGGTAGTGGAACTCATCGGACTTTCCTTCAACTTCCCCATCCTCAGCGCAACTTTGCCATATCCTCGTCAAGCGTGCGCAGGTCAGCTTTGATCCTCTCCACCTCCTCGAACACAGTCTTGGGGTCGGGTTGCCTCTGCACGGCCAAGGCGGCATGAGCAATCAGACCTCGGGCCGCGCCAAATGCATCGACCAAGCGGAGCCAGGCGGCATTGATCCTTGTCGGCTTCAATCCTATGGGGAGAAATAGGTTCAAAACGTCCTTCTGCTTGATACCGTTATTTCCCTTCACTTCGTTCAAATAGCGTCTACATGAGAGCTCGACTGCAGCACGCGGGTGATCCTGATTGTTGTTGAATATCTTTTCCGCTGTCTTCTCTCCAACCGGCGGCTGCTCAACGTAGTGAAACGCCAAAATGGCTGTCAGCACTTCACCACAACGTCCACGATTTCGGAAAGCGGCTTGAGCTCGTGCCACTACTTCCGAGGTACGGTCTTCGATGAACGCTTCTATTTCTGCGTGCGCCAAAACTTGGTAGCCACGCGTGAGATCGTGCACGCTTGGTGAGTAGATACCGAGCGGGTCAAAGGCGGAGGGTAAGAAATGCGTACGGAGTTCTCCAAGACGCTTTTCGAGCTGCTTAAACCGCCGGGATGACATCTTCTATCTCCCGCCTACATTGGGAGTCTCAACGGGGATGTGAAGTATCGTCGATAAACGGTCTCCCCACCGGTTCAGGCGTAACTGGGTCGCAGCCAAACTTTTTGTGGTTGATTCAACGCTCCTAAGAAATTCGACGTTTGTGCATAGATCCTTGAATCCATCAACAACGTCGGGAGCGGCTTCAATAGCAGCGGCCCTTACCCGCGCGTCCCTAAAATAAAAGACCATGATGTCAAAAATCGCGCGATTGAACCTTGTTTCGAAGTGCCGACCATCCCACTTGCGGAACGCATGCTCTGATCCGAAGACCGCGAAGGTCGTGTCAATGGCGTCGCTGAGCCATTCCACCCCGTATCTCACGGTGGTCTCCATTTCGCGCCATCCTTCATTCATTCGGAGACAGGTGTAGTCTAAGAAATCTTTCAGATTACCCCTGTAGAACTGCAGGAAATGCGTGAACGCGTAATATCTGACCAGCAATTCAGCATCTCTCATGCGGAAATCTGGGCCGTCGAGCGAAAGAGCTCGCTGAAGGGGCCGCAACTCGACCGAGGTCGTGTTGATAAATGATACGAATGGACCTGGGTGGAGGGCGGTCCGTAGCTCTTGAGGCGAAAGCGGTAGACTTCCAGTGTTCAGCCTCAAAAAAATGAGGTAAAGAACTGCTTCATTTTTCCATCCGCGAATTACGGTTGTACGGATCGTGGCATTCTGGAAAAGTCTCAGATCCTCTGAAAATCTGGGGTCTGTCTCGAGATCAGCGTAATGAAGTCTGTTTAGTTCTGTTTTGAACTCTAGCTTTTCAAGAGCGAACTCCGGATCTTCAGAAAACCTCTGGAGACTCACAAGCCGTTGTTTGCCATCGATGACGATGAATGCCCCGCGTTTGCTCGGGTGTTCCGCGAGAACAAGTTGTGGAATAGGAAGCTGCATGATTAGAGACTCGACGAAACGACTCTTTCGCTTCGCATCCCAAGCGTCTCGCCTCTGAAATACGGGACCGAGATCGATATTCCCCTTGGAGAGCTGCGAAAGGATGGTTTCAACGGTCCAGTCCGCCGAACTAACGCTCGTCTCATTCAGGCGCGCCAAGTCTACCGCCCGGAGGTCGGACTCGCTTTCATCTTCGGCTTCAATCAAGTCGTATTCCTCGTCGTAAGCCATTCTTTGTCTCCGCCCTTCAGAAATCTCGATTCAACTTGACTCTTTATATCTGATGGAGACTCCAGCGTCGAGCAAAGCCAAGCTCATCGAGCTGGAAGTGCACATCTCGGCGCGATGCGCCGTTGGCCCGTTCTCCATGAGGAACCGCGTCGTGGGTGGTGTCCGCCCTGAGCGTAGTCGAAGGCACTCAAATTTCGGTGCCGGCGAAGGATGGTCGCGTCCGCAAAATCCAGCGCCGGTCACCACAAATCAAGAAAATCCATGTGAGGCAAAAATACCTCTCACACAGTCAGCAAGGTGGTCTTAGCCAGTCCGCCTGCGCTGTGCTTCGAGTCAGCAGTCTCGCTCCCCACCCTATGAGCCGGGCTTCGTCTGAAAGATGGCTGACGTAACGTCAACACCAAAAACAAATTGGGAACCTGTGAAGCCCGGGATGGGTTGGTCGGCTTTTGGTTGAGAGAAGTGTGAAAATCTGAAATAGGGCTTGAACTCGTTCATCTTCACGAAAAAGGTCACTTCAGGACTGAAGAAACTCGTCTTATCGGTTCCCAACATTTGACTTCGGAAGGTGGGGGTCGTGGAGGTCGATTGTCCTTGAGCGAGATCTCCGCCGATAAAGCGCCATGAGGGGCCGAAGCTTACGCCGAATTGGTATTGATTATTCTGATTTGCTGCTCCGGCGGCCGAACTACTGATTGGAGATACATATGTTTTCGACGTAACAACGAGCTCTGGGAACGTAATAAATGCGACCGTTCCCGACTTGGACTGATTATTGCCGCCTGTGACCTGACCAACCCAGGTCGTATTCGTGACACCACCGCGGCCGCCGAACCCAACATAGATTGCACAGCCGCTCTCTACGAGATCCCCGGTAGTATTTCCAGCTGCTACTGCTGCCGCTTTGGCCGTGGTCGATTTTGTTTGGGCGGAGATGCATCCTTTAGCTTTCATTGATTGAAAGCCAAACATCCTGTTGCCAGCAAAGGAATATGATGTTCCTTGACCCGGCGGAGTAAGAAGAAATGCACCGAAGTTTCCTTGATCAGCCGAAACTGTCTGAGTTCCTGTGGGCAATTGTCCAGAGACGCTCTGTGGTGGGGAGATAGTGAAAAACGATGAGATGAAGTAGTTGTCCAATTGTGAGACTTGGAAACCAATAATCGGACCGGCACCAGCGGTTCCCGAAGATGTAACCGTAGCGCCTGCTCCGCCCGGCACTGAGATTGTAGTCTCCGCCGTCTTAGCATTTGTGGATGTCGTGGGCGTGTTTTGTGCGCCCGCAGAGGTAAGTGCACACAACAGCAAAGAGCAACTGATCGCCGACCCGAGCTTCATGTGTGTTCTCCATGGATGTTGTAGGGTAAGTAATGCGTATCACATCTCTCTTGAATCCTGTCACAGTTGTTGTAGCGTCAGCTTGAGCGATGAACCTTATCTATAACTGAGTTACTCCCTCGAGTTAACTCGGAGTCATGCGGGGCGGGTGCCAGGTCTCAATCCCGCGAAATAGCAAACAGGGGTGCCCCCTGTCTCCCGGTTCTGGAGACATGGGAGCGATGATCGCGCCACACGGTCTCCCGCAGTTTCCCTTGACACCCGTGACCGCAATCCCAAACTGCCACCCTGGACTCCCGTTACCGCGAACCCGCTCCCGGAGAAACCCGTCACCGCGACGGAAAGCGGACGCACGGCGCAAACGGCCCCACCCCCACCCAACTTGAAGCACCCGCACGGTCCTCAGCGTTCTCCAACCTGCCTCGGCGCGCAGCGCCAGTTGGCCGCACCGCAGGTGCCAAAAACTTCCGTTGACATCCAGGGCGTCCGCCTCCTACCATCCGGGCCATCTGTTCCTCTTTGCTGCACTGCATCAATCACCTTGCCTTGACTCCATGACCGTCCCCTAGGCCCTTTCTTCCCGGCTTCAATTCAATCGCCAAGGAGACTCCATGCATATTCCCCGTCTGCTTTCCGGCCCCTCCAAACCCCTCGGCGCCCGGCTGTTCTTAAGGGCGCTCGCCATCGCCGCCGCCGTCCTGGTCATCCTCTTCTGCGCATCCTCACTCAGAGCACCGCGCGTACAGGCTGAGCAGGAATCCGAACATGAACGGGAACAGTCCAAGATCAAAATCGGCTTCGCCATCGCGCCCGTACCGCTCAACCTGGAACACAAAAACAGGGAACTGGTAGGTCTTGGAAGCTACATCGTCAACGCCCAGGCCGACTGCAACGGCTGCCACAGCCGCGGCCCGCAAACCGAGTACCTCCCCACCGGAAACCCCTACCTCCTCTCGCCCCCCAAGGGTCCTTACCAGGGCACCCAGCAGATCAACCCCCAAACCTATCTGGGTGGAGGCCGCGATTTCGGCCCCGTATTCACGCTCAACCACCTCTATTCCCGCAACCTGACCCCCGATAACACCGGCCTTCCCGAAGGAGGCCACACCTTCCGGGAGTTCCTCACCATCATGCGCACCGGCAAGGACTACGACCACGTCCATCCCGCCTGCACGGGAGCGCCCGACGGGACCTGCCTGCCGGCTCCCTTCAATGCAGACCTCCTCCAGGTCATGCCCTGGCCCGTCCAGCAGAACATGACCGAGCACGATCTGCGCGCTGTCTACGAGTACCTGAGCGCCATCCCCTGCATCGATACCGTGGTCGACGGAGCGCCCTACCTGCGCAACAGCTGCTCCTGACCTGCCGGGCAGGTGGCCCGGTCGTTGGTTCAGCCCTGATCGTGAGGAAGGCCGGAGCTGTGCCCCGTTCATCGCGGCATCATCGCGATGAGCGGGCGGCCGGGTGGCCCACGTCCTCCATCAACTTAACGAGGGGTGCCCCATGTCTCCCGGTTTTGGAGACATGGCGGCGATGCTCGCACCCGCACGGTCTCCCGCAGTTTCCCGAACACCCGTGAGCGCAATCCCAAGCTGCCACCCTGGACTCCCGTTACCGTGAACCCGCCCCCGGGAGAAACCCGGCAGCGCGACGGAAAGCGGACGCACGGCGCAAACGGCCCCACCCCCCACCCAACTTGAAGTCACAAATTGGACGCCCCGTAGGCGCGGCACGAGAATAGCCCCGGCCGGGTCCGAGCGGTGCAATGGACCCGTCAGGGGTATCAGGTCCAGCCCCGTCCGGGGTTCCAGCGCCAGCCCCGTCGCGCGTCCCGCAGCGCCGCGTCGAACCCCCCACCCGCACGCGCCCGCCACTCCAGCCGCACCACAAATGCCGCGCCGGAGGCGCACTGGTCGTTAGCCCCGCGTTTCAACGTGGGGGTCCCCATTCCAGAACCCCCTCAAGTCCCGTAGGACGACGGACCCCCGGCCCGTGACCGCACCAGAATTGGTGCGACCGGCCCGCAGCCCTCACCCGAGCCACCCCCACCCCCCTCCCTCCCATGAGCCAACAGCTCCTTGCACCTCCAAGGGGTCATGGAGAATCATTGCCGGAGTGGCCGTAAGAGATCTGGTCCCTGATGCCTGGTCCCTGATCCCTGCCCTTATGAGGTAAATCGATGAAAGCACTGGTAAAAAGCAGGAGCGAACGCGGCCTCTGGCTGGAAGAAATCCCCGAGCCCACCATCGGGATCAACGACGTCCTCATCAAGGTTCAGAAGACCGGCATCTGCGGCACCGATGTGCATATTTATCAATGGGATGAATGGGCCCAGAAGACCATTCCCGTCCCCATGGCCATCGGCCACGAGTTCGTCGGCGAGATCGTCAGGGTCGGCTCCAACGTCAACGACTTCCACCCCGGCGACATCGTCAGCGGCGAAGGACACGTCACTTGCGGCCACTGTCGCAACTGCATGGCCGGCCGGCGTCATCTCTGCAAGCAGATCCAAGGATTGGGAGTCGACCGGCCCGGCGCCTTCGCCGAGTACGTGTCGCTTCCGGTGGCCAACATCTGGCGGCATCACCCCGGCATCGACCGGGATGTGGCGGCCATCTTCGACCCCTTCGGAAATTCGGTGCACACCGCCCTCTCCTTCGACGTAACGGGCGAAGACGTCCTCATCACCGGCGCTGGCCCCATCGGCATCATGTCCATTCCTGTCGTCAAGCACGCCGGCGCTCGCCACGTCGTCATCACCGACATGAACCAGTATCGATTGGACTTGGCTCGGAAGATGGGCGCAACCCTCGCCGTCAATCCGCAGGAGACCCCCCTCGCCGAAGTCCAGAAACAGTTGCACATGGCCGAGGGCTTCGACGTGGGCCTCGAGATGTCCGGCAGCTCCATCGCGCTGCGCGACATGATCGCCAACATGTGCCACGGCGGGAAGATCGCCCTGCTCGGGATCCCGGCCAAGCCGTCCGAGATGGACTGGCGCCAGGTGATCTTCAACATGATCACCATCAAGGGCATCTATGGCCGCGAAATGTACGAGACCTGGTACAAGATGTCCGTAATGCTGGAGTCCGGCGTAGACATCGCCCCCGTCATCACCCACCGCTTCGACCACACCGAATTCGAGAAGGGATTCGAAGCGATGATGTCCGGCCAAACCGGAAAAGTCATCCTTGACTGGACGACTGCCTAGCCGGCGCGGCCTCCCACCCGGTCGGCGAGCCCGTAAGCGCCGCGTGATACAACGTAGCCATGCGCAATGGACGGGTGTCGGGGCATCGCGGGGTCGGTAAGAAAATCGGTTTTGTTGGGGCTCTCCTAGCTATGGCGATGAGCACCGAGGTGGCGTGGGCGCAGACCGCGGATCAAGCCTGGATCAGGGGGCGAGGTGCACATGACCCGGTCGATGCGCGTGTCCGCGCTCTCGGTCCAGACCCTCTCGAGCAGAGGGCTGCGGATGAGTTAGAACGTGGTGCATCTGGCATCGCATTAGCTTCTGGAGCCGATTCGCAGAAGAAAGCGCAGATAGTAGTAGGCACGCTCGAAGAACTTCGCAATGCCTATCCTGCACTTCGGCTCCCCGATCATCTAGTTGCCGATGGGTTCTGGCTCGGCTCATCTATCCAGCAAGGCAACCGGCTTATTGCAATAGCAGGTTCTGATTCCCGGGGCGCGCTTTACGGCGCTTTCGACCTGCTTCGATCTGCCGCCATGCACCGGGATCTTCGTTCGATGAGTCTGGCCGAATCCCCCGCCATGCCCATCCGCTGGGTAGACGAATGGGACAACGCGGATGGCTCAGTGGAGCGCGGCTACGCCGGCCGGTCGATCTTCTTCGATGGCGGCCATGTGCGCGCGGACCTGAAGCCAGTATCGGAATACGCGCGGCTGCTGGCTTCGGTCGGCATCAATGGATGCAACATCAACAATGTGAACAATGCCGCGGTGTTTCTCGAGCCCCAGATGCTGAAGGAGGTGGCGCGGATCGCGGATGCAATGCGACCGTGGGGCGTGCGCGTGGGGCTGAGCGTGGACATTGCCAGCCCGCAGAAGATTGGCGGATTGAAGACCTATGACCCCGTTGATCCCGAAGTGATCGGGTGGTGGAAGAGAAAGGTCGATGAGGTGTATGCGGCGATTCCCGATCTCGCCGGGTTCACGGTCAAGGCCGATAGCGAGGGGCAGCCGGGGCCGGCGAGTTACGGGCGCACTCCCGCGGATGCGGCGAATGTGCTGGCCAATGCTCTGGCTCCGCATGGCGGGGTGGTGCTGTATCGTGCGTTTGTCTACAACCACCATCTCGATTGGAACGACGCGAAGGCGGATCGAGCACGAGCGGCCTATGACATCTTCCATCCGCTGGACGGCAAGTTTGCGCCGAATGTGATTGTGCAGGTCAAAGAGGGACCAATCGACTTCCAGACGCAGGAGCCGGTGAGTCCCCTGTTTGCGGGACTGGAGAAGACGAACCAGGCAATGGAGTTGCAGATCACCCAGGAGTACCTCGGTCAACAGCGCCATCTCGTTTACATCGCGCCCATGTGGAAGTGGGTTTTGGACTTCGATCTGCGCGCCCAGAATCGCACCACGCCAGTCAAGGAAATCATCGCGGGCAAGACGTTCGACAGGCCGCTCGGCGGAATGGTCGGTGTTGCAAGTGTGGGGCAGAACGGATGGTTGGGATCGCCGCTGGCGCTCGCGAATCTGTACGCCTTCGGACGGTTGGCGTGGGAGCCGAATCTGACGGTGGAGCAGATCGCCGAGGAGTGGACACGGCAGACGCTGGGCAACGATCCCGAAGTAGTGAGGACGGTGACGGCGATGCTGATGCAAAGCTGGCCGGCGTATCTGCACTACACGGGACCGCTCGGCATGCAGACGCTGACCGACATCACGGGGTCGCACTACGGCCCGAATATCGAGGCAAGCGAGAACAACGGCTGGGGCCAGTGGCATCGAGCAGATCACGAGGCTGTGGGTATGGATCGCAGCGTCGCGACTGGAACGGGCTATGCCGGGCAGTATCCCCCGGAACTGGCCAGGAAGTACGAGGATGCGAAGACCACACCCGATGAGCTACTGACGTTCTTTCATCACGTGCCGTATACGTGGAAGCTGCTCGACGGAAAGACCGTGATCCAGTACATCTACGACAGCCACTACCAGGGCGCGGAGGAAGCCGCGCGGCTGGGGCAGGAGTGGAAGACGCTTGAGGGCAAGATCGATCCGCAGATTTACAACGAGATGCACAAGCGTCTGGAGTACCAGGCGGGACACGCGTTTGTGTGGCGCGACGCAATCGTGCAGTACTTCCTCAAACTGAGCGGGATTCCGGATGAGAAGGGAAGAGCCGGGCATTACCCGGGCCGTTACGAAGCCGAAAACGCGAAGCTGACGGGGTACAAGGTAGTTGGTGTGCAGCCGTGGGAGGATGCGTCAGGTGGAAAGGCGGTGAGTTGCGCCGAAACTAACTGCTCCGCTGAATGGAGGTACGAGGAAAAGGCCGGCCGCTTCGATGTAGTGGTGCAGTACTTTGACCTGCAGGGCGGCGATGCGAAGTTTGCCTTCAGCGTTAACGGGAAGGAAGAAGCGAAGTGGGTGGCGGATGCGAAGCTGCCCTCACGCACGCTCCATGGGGATAACACCACTCGCTACGTGATGCGCGGCTTGGAGCTGAAGCCGGGCGATCGGATCGAGCTCGAGGGAGTCGCGGACGCTAAGGATCCCGCGGCATTCGACTACATCGAGGTGACGCCCGTTTCGAGTGTCAAGTAGGCATGCGCCTCTATAGGGTAGCGTTCGATCGTCCCTACGGAACTCGGCATTCACTTTGCGATCGCAACGCCTCGTTGAAACTCGAGTCTAACAACCCGGTGTTCAAAGGCGTGTTTGAACGGTGACGAGACTCGACCATGCAACCAGTATGCTGTAGATCATGTCCAAGAGTGGTTTGCTATCTCGACGCGGATTTCTAGCCGCCAGCGCTGCAGCAACTGCGGGTGTCTCTGTTTCGTTTGCGCAATCCGAGGCCATGCAGGCGCGGCTGATACCGCAGGCGATCTCGGCACTCCCGAATCTCTCCGGCCAGGCGCGGCCGTTCACCAATGCCGAGCGGCAGGCGCGGATCGAGCGGGCGCGTGGGCTGATGCTCGAAAACAAGATCGATGCGATCGTGCTGGCGAACTCAACCATGTCTTCGGTGTACTTCGCGAATATGCGGCTCGGCGGCGGCGAGCGGCTGTGGGCGCTGGTGATTCCTGCGAAGTCGGACGCATTTGTGGTGTGTCCCGCGTTTGAAGAGGGGCGCGCGCGGGAAATGCTGAACGGCGGCCCGCTCACGCCCAATGCGGACGTGCTGACGTGGCAGGAAGACCAGAGTCCCTACGAAGGAATTGCCCGCGTGCTCACTCAGCGCCGCCTCGGGTCAGGAACGATCGGCCTCGACGAAAACATGAAGTTCGTCTTCGCGGATGGCATTCGCGCGGCCATGCCGCATGCGCATATGGTGAGCGCGACGCCCGTGACCGCCGGCTGCCGCATGATCAAAGAGCCGCACGAAATTGAATGCATGCGGCTGGCCTGCCGCGCCACTCTGCTCGTCTATCGCGCCGTGGCGCAGTCGGTGCACCCTGGAATGACGAACGGCGACGTGGAGCGGTTGGTCGATCTCGCCTACAGCCGCGTAGGGTTTCGCGGCGATGCCAGCCTGAACATCGACGAGTTCACGGCTTTGCCGCATGGATCAAGGCAGCCGCAAACACTGAAGGAAGGCTCGATCCTGATGCTTGATGACGGCTGCACAGTCGAGGGTTACAACTCCGACATCACGCGCACGTTCGTGCTGGGCAAGCCGACGGCGAAGCAGGCTGCTGTCTTCGATCTGGTGAAGAAGGCGCAGACGGCGGCCTTACATGCAGCCCGGCCGGGAGTGCTTGCAGCGGATGTGGATGCGGCGGCGCGCAAGGTGATTGAGGACGGTGGCTATGGTCCCGGCTTCGCCTACTTCACGCATCGCGTGGGCCACGGCATTGGCCTCGAGGGGCACGAGTGGCCCTACTTTGTGAAAAACGATATGTATGGCTGGGCCCTGGCGCCGCAACTCAAAAGCGGCATGACCCTTAGCGATGAGCCTGGCGTTTACATTAAAGGCGAGTTCGGCGTGCGGATCGAAGACGAACTGCTGGTGACGGAGAACGGAGCCGAGCTCCTGACACCGCAGAGCCCATCGCTGGAGGATCCCTTCGGGGATATCGGCGCGTGATGTCCGCTCTACACGGGACTGCTTTTAATCATCTTCACAACGGGCAGCGCTTCGCCGTTGCCTAGAGGGACGGCAATCCGCTCGACCTCAATATAGCCCTTCAGCCGATAGAGCGGCACGCCCGTGAGCGTGGAACCCATTTCGAAGCGCGTGAAGCCGTCCTTGCGTGCGGCGTCTTCTACAGTTGCGAGAATCAGCGAGCCGAGCCCCTGTCGGGCGAAGTCTGGATGCACAAAGATAGCGCGTACTTTGGCAGCATCAGTGCGCGGATCGAGCAGATCAGGTTCGCGGTAGGGGCCGCGGTCAGCGCCGAAGAGAGTCTTGCGGTAGGACCATCCGCCGCAGCCCGCGAAGCGTGATGGGGCGTCGCTTGTTTCGGCGATGAAGTAGGTGCGGTCGCGAATGAGCTGCGTGTCGACGCCGAGAACGGTGCCGAGCGCGCTTTCCATTTGCGCGGACGTGTAGTCGCCTGCCTGCAGTACGCGCACCGAAGCTTCAATGAGCGTGTGAAGGGAGGGGAGGTCGTCTTCGGTTGCGAGGCGCAGGCGAAAGCGGGCGTGATTCGGCTGAGGACTGCCTTGGCCGGCGTTCATCTATTGCCGACGATGCGGGCCGCGCGCGTGTACGAGCCGAGATTGAAGACGCGTGTGTAGCCCAGCTGGCCGAACTTGCGGCTCGCAACTGCGCTGCGGCGGCCGGTCTCGCAATGCAGCAGCAGGATCTGGTCCTTGTCTTTGATCCGGCGACCCGCAAGCGATTCGATTTCATCGAGCGGGATGTGGAGCGCGTTGGGCAAGTGACGAGCCTGAAACTCGGCGTTGGTGCGCACGTCAACAACGAGAGCGCCCTGTTGCAGATGAGTGTGCGCGGCGCGCGGAGAGATCTGGCCGAGGTTCCTGAGCAGCAGAATCGCAACGATAACGGCAACCGAGATGAGAAGAATTGTCCAGCCCATTTTCTTTGATTTTTCCCGGAGCCCGCGTGTGGAGCGCAAGCTGTGGTGGGAATTCTACCCCTTCGGGGCGGGTTGTGTATCCCTGACAACTTCGACCAGGGTGGAGTAGAAGGTGGGGGCGGCACCGATGTCGGTGAGGCGCTCGCTGGTAAGGGCATTGACGTTGACCGCGTCAGGGTGGAGCTTGGCCCAGTCGAGACGCGCGGCAACGACTCCGGCAGGCAGTTTCTCGTTAATCAGAGCGGAGAGGAGGAGCGAGCCGCGGCCATTAGAGACGCGGACACGGTCGCCGTCCGCGATCCCACGAGGCTCGGCATCGACGGGGTGGATTTCTAGGCGCTGGCTGGTGCGGGATTCCATTTTGCGGTGGCCGGGCAGATTGGCGAACGTGGAGTTCATATAATTGTCGTTCTTGCGGCCGAGAAGTTCGAGCGGATACTGCTTCGCGGCCTCCGACCAGCGGGATTCCGTAGGCGGGATAAAGCCGGGAAGGGGATCGAGGCCCATGGAGCCGAGCGCCTCCGAGTAGAACTCGATCTTTCCGGAGGGCGTGAGTACCGCGCCTTCGGTGAAGGGCTTGAAGGGGTGATTCTCGGGATCGCGATGGAAGGCGAGCGGGACGTGGCCCTTCTGCTGCAGCTCGGCGAGGGTGATGTTCTCCATGCCGGGGTTGGTGGAGTGGCCAGATTCGTCTGGCGCCAGCGCCTGGGCAATCATCTCTTCCGCGGTGTCGCGAAAGCAGGCGTCCTCAAAACCCATGCGCTGAGCGAGCTGGCTGAAGAGCCACACGTTGGACCGGGCTTCTCCGAGGGGCTCGATGGCCTGGTGCGAGTACTGAGCGAAGTAGTGGCCGTAGGCGCCCTGCGCATCGATATGCTCGAGGAACGTCGTAGCGGGCAGAATGTAGTCGGCGTAGTCGGTGGTGTCCGTGAGGAACTGCTCGTGAACCACTGTGAACAGATCGGGCCGTGCCAGGCCGCGGACTACGGCGTTGTGATTGGGAGCGACGGCCCCAGGGTTCGAGTTGTAGACGAACAGCGCGTGAACGGCGGGGCTGTTTGTCGCATCGCCGTTCTGGCCAAGTTCGGTGAGTGCCTGGCCAAGCGTAGACATGTTGACCACTCGGGCGAGACGCTTCAGCGGCGACTTCAACGCGAGATCGGGGCGCTCGATCGTTTGCTTGTCCCACTTGAACGCGCCGGAGGTGGAGAGCTGCGCTCCCCCTCCGCGATGTTTCCATGCACCGGTGATCGCAGGCAGCATGCAGATGGCGCGGGTGGCTGCCCCGCCGTTCTCGCCGCGCTGCACGCCATAGTTCGTACGGATGAAAGATGGAAGCGTTGTCGCGTATTCTCGAGCGAGTTGCTCAACTTCGGCGGCGGTCATACCGGTCCAGTGAGCCACGCGCTCAGGCGTATATTCACGAACGCGCTCTGCGAGGCGATCGAATCCCACTGTCATTGCGTCGATGTAGCTGCGGTCGTCGATCCCATCGCGCAGGATGACGTGCATCAGGCCGAGAGCGAGCGCCACGTCGGTGCCGGGACGTATGGCAATGTGCCAATCGGCTAGCGCAGCGGTACGCGTGCGGTAGGGATCAATCACGATGAGCCGCGCGCCGTTGCGCCGAGCCTGCTCCACCATGGGCCACAAGTGGATGTTGTTGCCATGAATGTTGGCCCCCCATGCGATGATCAGCTTCGCAAGCTTCACATCCTCCGTAGGTGTCCCGAGCTTTTTGCCGTAAACGTGGTTCCACGCCTGCCCGCCGGCCTCGGCGCAGATCGTGCGATCGAGCTGGCTCGCTCCCATGCGGTGGAAGAAGCGGCGGTCCATGGAGCCGTAGCCGAGCAGGCCCATGTTGCCGGCGTAGCTATAAGGCAGGATCGATTCGGGCCCGTATTGATCGGCGACCTGTTTCAGCCGCTCCGCGATTGCTTCGAGCGCCTCGTCCCACGGAATGCGTTCGAAGCTCTCGTGCTCGCGGCCCTTGGCGAGCGGGCCTTTGGCCACTCCGACCTTGCGGCGCAGAGGATAAAGAACTCGATCAGGCGAGTAGACGCGATCAAGATATTTGGCTACTTTACCGCAGAGGAATCCATTGGTGACGGGATGCGCCGGATCGCCTTCGACCTTCACGGCGCGACCTCCCTCATTCACCGTAACCAGCACGCCGCAGGAGTCAGGGCAATCGTGCGAGCAGACCGTGTGGACAACGCGGAATGGTGAGGAAGTTGCTGCGGGGCCCATGGTTTCATTGTACGCTGGGGCTGAATGCATTTCCCCCGAGGAAGCCTCATGACCAGAAAGCTGTTCGTGCTTGCCGCTCTTACTCTGCTTGCGTGTTTTGTTCCTGTTCAGCCGACCGCGGCCCAGGAGGCATCGAACGACGATGCTAAGATCCGCGCGGCCATCAAGGCACAGACTGAAGCATGGAACCGCGGAGACGTGGAAGGCTTTATGAAGTCCTATGAGGACTCCACGGAAACCACGTTCATCGGCAAGACAGTGAACAAGGGATACAAGCCGATCCTCGAGCGCTACAAGCAGGGCTATGCGACTCGCGAGCAGATGGGCACGCTCACGTTCAGCGATATCGACGTTCGCCTGCTGCCAAACGGATGCGGCAGGACCGAGATTGCGCTGGTGACGGGTAAGTTCCACCTGGAGCGAACAACGCAAAACAATGACACGAAGGACAACGGCATCTTTTCGCTGGTGTGGCGTAAGGGCAAGGACGGCTGGAAGATCATCCTTGATCACACCAGTTAGGCAGCGGCGTTAGCGGCTTCGGAAGGCAAGCCACTTCCCGTCCATCCGCATCGTAAGGAGACGATGGCAGCCAGCGAAATTCCCCACGGCAGCGCCCCGACCGGTCCGCACTTCCTCGCGGACATCTATTGCTTTGACTGGAAGGCGTTCAGGTTCGAGCTGCCGCTGATGAGCGCCAGCGCGGTCGCGTTGTGCCTGTTTACGGGCATCGCAGTGGGTCATCCGGGTGGAGGCTTGATCGCCGGTGGCGGCGCCTTCACGGTGGGCTTCGGACCCAACCAGCGCATAGCCGACTCGCGGCTGATTCCGATGATTGCAGCTGTCCTGGCAACATCCGCCGCAGCCCTTGCCGGCACCGTAGCTGGACACAATGATTACTGGCTGCTGGTAGCCGCCGGCGTTTGCGCGGTGATCTACGGCGTGCTGACTACACGGCATACCGGGCTGGCGTGGGTGGGCCAGCAGGCCGGAGTGGCACTCCTCGTTGCCTCGGCTTTCCCCACGGGGCCGAAACCGGCGCTGGAGCGTGCCGGGCTCCTTGCAGCAGGCGGGATCGTTCAGTTGATCGTCACGTCCGCGGGCCTGCGGCTCATTCCCGATCTGCAAAAGGACGTGCTCTACGTGGCCACGTCGATGTTGAACGCGGTGCGCCAGGAGGATCGCAGCGTGCTACAACTGCTGCGCGAGATTCCACAGAGCTTCCCGTGCTTCTCCGCAAGCCAGGCGGCGGTGTATTCGACGCGGCTGCTGATAACCATTCTGATCGCGACCGAGGTCTATCGTCGGCTCGGAATCCAATCGGGCTACTGGATTCCAATGACCGCGCTGCTGGTGCAGAAACCTGCGTGGTCAGAGAGCCTGACGCGCGCAGCGGCACGCGTTCTGGGCACACTGGCAGGCGCGTGGCTGGGCAGCTTGTTTATCGCTCACATTGCGCCGAGACCGGTTTACCTCGCGGCAATCACGGCGATCTTCGCACTGCTTGCCTATGCGACGAACTCGGTGAACTATGCATTGTTCACGACCGCGCTCACGGGGTATATCGTATTCCTTCTCTCGTTGAACGAGATTCCGGGAATGGTGATAGCGCATCGCCGCGGATGGTGCACCGCCATCGGCGCGGGCATAGCGGTGCTCATCCATGTGGATGCGCTCCTGCGCCTGCGTGCAAACGGCCGTATGGTGCCGAGCGCCGAGAGGGCGAGTTGAACGAGGTATGCCAGGACGCCTGCTGCGGACACTCATGAGCTTCCGACTGACCATGCTCCGGCGCAATTCTACGGCTCGCGATCGGGAATGCGTACAGGCGGGGCGAGCGGTGGAAACGCCTGCGGATGGCCGTTGAGCACGTCGTCGGCAGCGAGAGTCAGGAACATGAAGTTCGAGGAGCCGCCACCGAGCACGTACTCCATCTGCTGCCAAAGAAAGCCGAAGTCCTTCAACTCAGGGAAATCGGGCCGAATGAGAGCCGTGCCGCTCACCACGCCACCGGGAATATATGAGGAGTCAGCGCGATTGAAGCCATAAGCGATGGTGGCGGAACGGGCTCCTACGCCCGAGGCGAATGAGGCCGTGTTGGATCCAGGGTGCACGCCGAGCATGAAGTTCAGCGCGTTGAGCAGATAGTCAGCGGACACGATGTCAGGGAACGCCTGGTGAAGATAGAATTGCTCGACGCCGAAGCGCTCGATGTCCCATCCGGCGCCCCAGATGTATGGGGTGTAGGGTACGCCGAAGGGTGAATCGGTAGACTGCTTCCGCGCGACGCCTGCGAAGTCCTTGCGCACCGCTTCACGCAGATCGCGAGTGAACGCATCATTTGCGAGTTGCGGTGTGATGGGCGCGATGGCCCACGCAATCCGGCCAGAGTCGGCAACGATATGCTGAGCGTTCGACAGGATCGCCTGGCGATATCTGTCGTTACCGGTGCTCCTGAACAACTGCGCCGCGGCGATCATGCGCTCGTCGAAATCCTTGGCGGCATCACTCTCGGCGTTCCATAGAGCTTCCGCGGCCGCGAGACACTCGGTTGCTAGCGCTGGGTTCGACGCCCGCAGAACTCGGCCGGCCGCAGCCAGCGAGGCTATCGCCTTGTACTCGTGTTCCGGATTCTGCTCCGTAAAGAGCCAACGGTCGTCGGGAGTTCCGGACTCGGTTCCGGCGCGCTCGACGGGTTTCATCTTCGCGTTGTAGAAGAGGCCGTCGGTCGCATTTACCGGGTCGCCTAGCAGCACATATTGCTGCAGCGTTGCTTCCTGTATGCCGCGATAGACACGCCCCGTCGCGCGATATCCGCCGAGTATGGTGAGGACGCCGTGCTCGATTTGCTGAAGCACGTCGGCCTTTCCATCGGGTATGTGAATTTGCGTCCGCAAAGAGTTCTCGTCGACAGTAGTGTCGTCGTAATCGAGATCGAACGTCTCATAGGCGCTGGCCAGGATGGAGACTTCGTCGGCCTGTGACTCGATACGCAGGTCGACATCGCCTGCATCGTGCCATCCGCCACGATTCAGGCCAGGAACCGTTTCGCCGGGCTGATAACGCGTGAGGGTTGAGGGCCCCTGTTCGTAGCCATCGAAGTGATTGTGGTTGACCTGGGACATACGCGCATCGTCCAGGTGGCAGGCGCCGTGCCAGGTGCGGTACTGCTGCTCGACACGCATGTGGCACATCTGCACCGGTAGGAAGTACTCGAGCACCGGCTGCCACACGCCGCGCTGGTACACGTCAGCGGCAATGCGAAACGGCTGCGAAGTTGTTTCGCGGTAAGCGACTTCATACATGCCGGGAGCGGTGGTCTTTGTGAAGTCGAGCGTGACGTATTTGTAGCGCAGAAAATTACCCCACGCCTTCGGGGTTTCGCTCAGAACCACCTGAGTCGGGCCGTCGGGATTTACGCGCAGCAGGCGCGCCGGTTCAGTTCCGGTATCGTCGCGAGCGAGTTCGATGACCGCCAGCTTTTTCTGCGCAGGATGGTAGCCGACCTGGCTCACATGGACCACCGGCTGATACTTCCAGCCGGGAACGGCGGTGGGAGTAATGATCCATTCGATGGCGTGTTTGGTGGCGCCAGCTGGAATGAGCGAGCGGACGACGAACCAGCCGTTATTGCGCTTGGAGCGCGCGTCGAGCAGTTGCAGGTTGCCTGTCTTCGACTCGATGATCATGCGCTGGGCATCTGTTTCCGGAGCGATGGAGAGACGCGCGCCCGTCGCGAGAGGCACCGGCTGTATTTCGCCGTTCTCGTCCTGCGATTCCGGCCCGTTTGGCTGACGTGGAAAGATACCCGATGTGTCGCCCAGGAACCATGTCTTGCCAAACAGATCGTTCGGGAAGAGTTCGAAGTTGAAGCCGACTTTCCCGACGAATTTTTCTGGGATGGGCTTGTCGAGATCCACGGTGACTCGCACCGACTGGCCCTCGCCGTGCACGACTACCTTGTAGGAGAAGTTCAGATCGGGATAGTCGATAGGGTTGAAGCCCGTGCGGTTCTTCGTCGGGTCGGGGTAGGAGAGAGTCGTGGTGATGGTATTCGCAGCCGAATCCACAACACGCTGGTCCTGCTTTGGCATCGGCTGCCACTGACCCGGCACAGGATCGAGGCGGATATCGCCGTTCGTCGCGACTCGCACGCCGTTCTGAATCACGGAGACGCCGCCTTGGTGCCCGTCTGGATAGATGTCCTGAAAGGCCATCACGTTCAGCCCCGGCGCTTCAAAGTATTCTTTCTGATTCAGGCGCAGATCGGGGGTCTGCGCAAAGCACTCAACGGACAACAGAACCATGACAACAACCACGCAACCATATGAAATCAAGTGCAGCAAAACAGAGCGCTTCATGCCCGTCCTTTCCCGGTCCCATATAAAGGAAAGCGCAATCGTAACAAACCTGACCTTGCCGGGCAAAAGATGCTCAAGCTGCGAGTGGAATGCAGCAAGCTCCTTCGCGCGTGATGCGCTGTGCTAGCATTCTTCGCGACTCGTTGTTTGGTGAAAGGCATTATTCGTGCAGACCACACGTCTTGCTCTCTCGTGTCTCCTGGTCGCCGGAGTGTGTGCGGCACAGGCAGGTCCGACCGGCGTACCTCATCAACCCAGCCGCGACGCGTATTTGAAGCTCGCAGCCGAAGTGGACGACGCCCTGCACCACGATGTGCTGGCCGTGTGGTTCCCGCGCGCCGTGGACAATGAGCACGGCGGCTTTCACTCGCACTTTGCCCGCGACTGGAAGAAGCTGCCCAGCGATGGCAAATTCTCTGTCTTCCAGGGACGCATGACCTGGGTGGCGGCGCAGGTGGTGCTGCACGAGCCTGCCCGCCGGCAGGAATTCGCGCCCATCGTGCGGCATGGCGTCGAGTATCTGAAAGACGTGATGTGGGACACGCAGGACGGCGGCTTCTTCTGGGGCCTCGACGATGACGGCAAGATCACGCCGCAGTTCGGCGACCACAAAGAGCTCTACGGGATGGGCTTCTGCATCTACGGCGCCGCCGCTGCCTACCAGGCGACGCACGATGAGCAGGCTCTGGACCTCGCGAAAAAGGGCTTCGCATGGATGGATCAGCACGCGCACGATGCTGAGCATGGCGGCTACTACGAGTGGCTAACCCGTGACGGGACGCCCGTGCCGATGCGAATTGTGAATGGCCGCGTGGAGAGTAATGGTGTTGGGCCGGTCGGCTTCAAGTCGATGAATACGCACATTCACCTGATGGAAGCGTTCACGCAGCTCTACGAGGTGTGGCCCGATGCCACGTTGCGTGCGCGGCTGGAGGAGCTGCTGGCGATTGTGCGGGACAAAGTCAGTGTGGCGCCGGGCGTGATGAATCTCTACTTCACGAATGCGTGGCAGGCGATCCCGGATCACGATTCCTACGGGCACGATGTGGAGACCGCTTACCTGATGCTCGAGACAGACGAAGTTCTGCACGGCAAGGCGAGCGAGGCAACGGAGAGCATGGCGAAGATGCTCGTAGATCACGCGCTGGCGTATGGATGGGACACAAAGAATGGCGGCTTCTTCCACGAGGGCACGACGCTGGGGGAGCCGGAGAACACAAGCAAGGAATGGTGGGTTGAGTGCGAAGGCTTGAATGCGCTCCTGCTGATGCACGAGAGATACGGCAAGCAGAATCCGGTGTACTTCGACCGGTTCCTGGAGCAGTGGCAATTCATTCGCAACCACACGCTGGACGCGCAGGATCGCGGCGACTTCAACCTGACCACCGCCGAAGGCAAGCCGCTGAGCGAAGACAAAGGATCGATCTGGAAGGCGGCTTATCACGATAGCCGCGCCTTCTGGAACGTGAGTGAGCGGCTGCGGAAGCTGGCCGCGTCACAGTAGCGGTGCTGCGGTAAACTGATCGCGATGGACTGCCTCTTCTGCAAAATCATCGAAGGAACAATTCCGTCCAAGGCTGTGTACAGCGACGACCGCGCCTACGCGTTCTCTGATATCAACCCGCAAGCGCCGGTGCATTTTCTCGTTGTGCCGCGCGAACATATCAAGTCCACGGCTGAGGCCGCCGAGGATCACGCCGAACTGCTGGGTTACCTGCTGCTTACTGGAGCGAAGATCGCGCGCGAGAAGGGGCTGGCCAAGGGATACCGTGTCGTGATCAACACCGGTCCGGATGGTGGTCAAACCGTGGATCATCTCCACGTGCACATCCTGGGCGGACGCCACTGCACCTGGCCGCCGGGATAGGAAAGCAGGGAACAGGAATTAGGGCAAAACGAAGAGCGCACCTAGCGGGTGCGCTCTTCGTTTTGCTAAGCCCTATAACCTAAGCCCTAGCTCCTGGTTTATGCGGGCTGGGGGACGTATTCTTCTTCCTCTTCCATGCCGTAGCGGCGCAGAAGATTCGGCAGGCTTTGAGAAAAGGCCGAGCGGGGCATTACGGTGTCGCATCCGACTTCGACCGCCTTGGCCTTCAGGTCGCCCTGAAGGTGAGAGAGGAAGCCGACGACCGACGTCGCACGCTTGAATTTCGTCTTGAACTTGGGAATCAACGTCATTGGCTTGGCATTTGCGTTGTTCAGGTCGAAGACGATGAGGCGAGCGCGCTCAGTTTCAGGAGCTTCGAGGATGCGCGCAACGGTGTCTTTGTCTGCACCCTTTACGAACTCCACCTTCACGCCGAGTTTGCGCGCTGTCTCGTTGATCTTCGCGAGGAAGAAGAGGTCTTCGATGAAGCAGAAGATGCGCGTCGGCGCGTCATGACGAACCGGAGCAGCAGGCCCCTGGGACACATGGATATCGGAATAGAAATTCCCGTTACCCGGGGTCGGGATGGTTGATCCCGCCATGTCCGCTACGTTCCCGTTCACTGCGCGATAGCTGTGGTCCATGGGACCGACGAACTCGCGCGGGCCGCGCTGCTTATTCTTGCGCTTGCCCTGGGGCGCGTGGATGCTGTTGCCTGGCGAAGCCTGCGGCTGGCTGCCTCCGCCTCCGCTGCCCTTCTGGAAGAACTTCTTTTTCTTCCGGCCCTGCTGGCCCTGCGGCCGCTGCTGCATCTGCTGCTGCGGAGGCTTGGGCGCGCTCGCCTGGGGCTGCTGCGCGGGCTGCTGCTGTGGCTGCTGGCCCTGCTGCATCTGAGGAGCACCGGAGTGGCTCGATTTATTCTTGCGGCGGCGGCGACGGCGCCTGTGCCCCTGGGATTGGCCCTGGCCGTTGGCCTGGCTCTGCCCCGCGTCAGGCTGGGGCTGCGTTGATTCAGTCGTCATGCGTGCACTTCCTGGCACTTTATGGTTGGATGCCTTGGTCATTACTGCTTCCGGTGGGAAAGCAGCGCTACCCTGCGCTGAATGTTCTGCTTTGGCAAGCAGAACCCGGCGCACCACTCACTTTTGAATCGGCCCAGCTCATGGTCAGGCAGTACAAGGCGTTGATCAGGCACTGGCCATGATCCGCTTCCGTCTCGTGCTTTGCGCTGTTGTGATGAACTATGCGGGCCTTCCTCTAACAAATCCGCGGCTTGCTTATGGGCTGACGTTATTCGCCGTTTCGGCGTGCCGGAGTTTCAGTCTCAGAGCCGCGTTCTGCGGATAACCGCGGAAATGTATGTGCTCAATCGGACCCTGCCCCCGGGACTTCAAAGCTGCGTTAAGCGCACAGCGTTTTTCCCAGCGCCGCCACTTTCTTCCTCTCGTGATGCCTTACCAACGGGGAGATTTCGCCGCTTCTGAGCTGTGAAATCGGACTCCAGGGCGAATTTCCTTGTCCAGCGGCAAGCGCGCTTCTACCCGGTTACGGGGGCTCGCTTCAGCCACTTTCTCGGCAAACTTGATACTACAGCGCCCGGGCTACGGTGGCAAGTAGCACTTTCGGGGGCTTCTTGGGCTTCACCCCCTGCAGGTACCAAATCGGGAACCCCTGCGAAGCCCACTCACGAGATAGATAGCGCAAACGAGAAACGCCGCTCTCAAGAGCGGCGTTTTCGCCAAACGATCGGGGTCACTGGCCTCCCCCGTTATGATTGCACGGCGGCTTAAGCCTGCCGTTGTCTCTTGAGTCCCCGGCTGGCCACTGTTACCTCCGCTCTTGGGCGGGGGCTCTTATCCGGGTGCCTCTATCATGGACTGACTGGATTTTCCTGTCAGCCTGTACATCACTGGCACCCTCTATACAGCAATTGCCGTGCCGTTTGCACACTCATTTATTTTCAGCAATTTGGCAATCCAGAGCAGATCTTAATACCGCTTTTACGGAGTTCCTGGTAAATCGAATACTGAAATCCATAGAACGAGATCGAAGACGAACGATAGGACCGAGATCTATGTGACATGAAGGGTGTGATCTACTTCTGGCACTGCGGGCAGTAATGAGTGCTGCGCCCGCCTACGACGATTCGCCGGATAGGCGTACTGCATACCAGGCACGGCTCCCCTGCACGCTGGTAGACGCGGTGCTCGAGTTGGAAGAAGCCACGCACGCCTTCGGCATCCACATAATCTGAAACCGACGATCCTCCCAGCCGGATCGCGTCCAGAAGGACCGCCTGAAGCGCCAGGCGGAGCTTCTCCAGCTCGGCACGAGACAGCCGGCCGGCTGCCCTTCGTGGCCGGATGCCAGCTCGGAACAGACTCTCATCGGCATAGATATTGCCCACGCCGGATAGCAGAGTCTGGTTCAGCAGAGCCGCCTTTATGGCAAGCTTGCGCCCGCGAAAGAGCTGTGCGAACGGGGCGCTGTCGATGCTGAGCGGCTCCGCTCCCTTTGCTTCGAAGCCGTTCGCCTTCTTGAGCTTGCGAAATTCCAGCCGCCCGAACCGGCGGGGATCGACGAACCTGATCTCGCGCCCACTCTCGAGGCGCAATCGGGCATGCGTGTGCGGTGCCAAGGGGGCGTCGGGAGTGGTAACCAGCAGCCTGCCGGTCATTCCAAGGTGCACAATCCATTGCGCGTCTATTGTCGCCGCATCAGAGGCAAGCTCACAAACGATGTGTTTGCCGGTACGATGAACCTCTAGAATCGTGCGGCCCTCCAGACCTTTGGCCTGTGTCTGTGGTGATGTTTTGAATGTCTGGGGATAGGAACTGAACCACGCTTCGGCGATTTTGTCGCCACGCACGCGCGCATCCACGCCCCGGGCGACAGTTTCCACCTCGGGAAGTTCGGGCATGGATCGATTGTAGAAGAGAGGCGCGAGACTCTAGCGGGGCTGCTCCGCGAGCTGATCTTCGTCATCACCGGCAAGGGCCTGCGCGATACCCCATTTTCTCAGGTAGACCAAGCCAAAACCGAGTCCGGCCAGGAAGACTATGACCGACGAATCCTCGAGAAGGGTGAGGCGGCGGTCTTCTTCCTTCGTCTCATAGACCACGGTTCCATGGATATTTCTCGGAATCATCCGCATCTCCGCAGGCTGAGGTACTTGGGGCAGTGTCTGCAGGTATTCCGTCGAAATCATTGCCGAGAACACGAGTCCAGCCAGTCCTGGCAAGATCAACAGAAGCGAAACAAACCTGAGAGTCCCTAATTGCCTGCGATCCATAAACACCTCTCCTCAGACCAGAACGATGGGTCCTGATTCCGGTTCCGGAGGGAGGGGAACGGAAGGGGAATAGGCCTGACAAACCGTTTCCGAACCATGGGGAATGGCCGTAACTGATTATAGGGTGAGATCTTGGATTTGCCGCAAGGCTTTGTCCGCCCAATCGTACCCAACGCTGTAGCACCTTTGCCGTCCCCGTAAGGTCCCAGGAGTAACTCTGCGCTACTTGCGTTCTCCCGGTTCGCGGATCCGGCTGGCCTCAAAACTCACGATCTTCCATTCGCCCTTGGGGTCACGCACGTACACCCGAGTGAACCGGTAACTGCCGGAGAGATCGCCTTCGCCCGTATTGCCGTTGACCTCGGCCATTGAGGTCACCAGCGCCGTCTGCCCGTAGAACCGCACCTTGCGGTCGGAGAAGTCAATGGTGCTGAAGTGGAGGGTGCCCGCCTTGAGGTTCGCCAAAGTCTGCTCCTTCGATTGGAGCGTTCCGTTGGATGTAATCGCTATGTAGTCTTCGGCCAGAAGCTGATCCATGGCTTGGACGTTGTGTTTCAGAATGGCGTCTTTCCAGCTTTCCTCAAGCTGATCGATCTCATGTCGGCTCTCGTGGCGCTCAGCGCGTGGCATGCCTGATCGTGCCTGCGCTGCCGCGGATCCGAGGCTCAACAGGACGAGGGACACCGACAGACACTTCCGTGCACGGAGAAACAGAGGGACATCTTTATAGGGCATATGCGCGTACCGGATAGTAGCCCGAACAGACGCGCTGGTCAATGGAATCCTCAGCGTGCCTGAATGCAATTTCATCGCAGTGGGCTTTCAGCTCCGGCTCCCGCTTGTTCGACGACGGCAACCGTCAGATGAGAGCGATGAGGTCTTCGCGGGCCCGCTCGCGCATGCGCTGGTAGAGACAGCCCACCGCGTACTTCTTGAAATGATCGGACTGGCGGTGGGCCTCGGCCGCCGCGTCGTCGCGATACTGCTCATAGATCAGGACTGTGTCGGAATCACCCTGCACAGAGTGCGGAATGTAGGTAACGCAGCCAGGCTCCTGGCGCGATGCCTCGGCGAGCTTGCGCACCGCGTCGGCGATCTCCTGCCGATCTTCGGCATGGAACGTCATGCGAACCGTAAAGGTCACCATGTGCAGTCTCTTCCCCCTTCGGAGGCTCCTGGCCTTCTATCCGTTAATCGAGCTTACCTGTGAATCTCGTCGAGCGCCGCCGCGAACTCCGGCAGGAGCATGGTCTGGTCGCGATCCGGGCCGGTGGAGACCATGCCGATCTTCGCGCCGCTCTCCCGCTCCTGGAACCGCAAATACTCGCGCGCCGCCGCGGGTAGCTTGTCGAAATTCGTGATCCCTTCGGTGGACGACTGCCAGCCCTTCAGCTTCGTATAGACGGGCTTGATGCGCTCCAGCCCCTGGACATCGGCCGGGACTTCGTCCGTGACCTTGCCATCGATCTGGTAGCCCACGCAGATGGGGATCTCGGCCAACTCGTCGAGCACGTCCATCTTGGTGATGACCAGCCACTCCGCGCCGTTGACCTGGTTTGAGTAGCGCAGCAGCGGGATATCGAGCCAGCCCACGCGCCGCGGACGGCCCGTCACCGCGCCGTACTCGTTGCCGCGGGCGCGGAGGTGTTCGCCGATGGGCTCGTGGATCTCAGTTGGGAACGGCCCCTCGCCCACGCGCGTGACGTAAGCCTTGGTAACGGCAATGACGGTGCCGATGGCCGTCGGTCCGACGCCGGTTCCAATGCAGGCGCCGCCAGCCGTCGCGCTTGATGATGTAACGAACGGATAGGTGCCGTGGTCGATGTCGAGCATGGTGCCCTGCGCGCCTTCGAACATCACGCTGCCGCCCTCGCGCAGGATGCCGTTCAGCAGCCGCGCCGTGTCCGTGACGAATGGGCGCACCTGTTCGGCCGCGGCGGAATACTCGTCGTAGATTTTGGCTGGATCGAGAGGGTCGGTGCCGAACAGCGCGTGGGCGATGTTGTTCTTCTCCGCGCAGGCGGCCTCGATGTGGGTCTTGAGCAGATCGGGCCGGAGCAGATCGACGACGCGCAGGCCGCCGCGCGCCATTTTGTCCTCATAGGCGGGGCCGATGCCGCGGCTGGTGGTGCCGATCTTCTGGCGGCCTGGGGCCGATTCCGCCGCCAGCTCAATCATGCGGTGGTAGGGCAGGATGACCTGGGCGCGGTTGGAGACCTTCAGCGCGCCATCAACCTCGACGCCGAGTTCCTTGACGCGGGCAACTTCTTTGAGGAAGGCGATGGGGTCGAGCACCACTCCGTTGCCGATAACGCCCTGGCAGCCCTTGCGCAGCACGCCGCAGGGGATGAGTTGGAGCACGAACTTCTGCCCGCCGATGATGACGGTGTGGCCGGCGTTATGGCCGCCGGCGTACCGTGCCACGGCGCTGAAGCGCTCGCTCAGCACGTCAACGATCTTTCCCTTGCCCTCGTCGCCCCACTGGGCGCCCAGCACTACCGCCGTCTTTGCTCGCATCACTCAACTTCCTGCCAAGGTGTTTCTAGATTCCGGTTGGACACACAAAAAAGGCGCGGCACCGTAACGCCACGACCCTCATTGATGATAAACCCTCCCGGTTTCGCGTTATCCCACCAGCTGCTGTTAACCATTCGTACCCCTTGTTCGTTGAGTAAGCAGAAGCACTGAATGAGGTGTCCGATGGACAAACGCAGTTTTCCCTGGCTTGCATGTTTTCTGGCCGTTCCGCTGACGCTAGCTGGCGCTCAGGCTCCGCCTGCTCAGCCCGCGCATGCGGCAGCACCGGCACATGCTGCCGCACCGGCGCCGGCCGTGTCCCCCTCGCTCCCGCAGAGCGAAAAAGAAGTCGCCGCCACGCAGCGCCAGCTGATCGAGCTACTGCGCACCAGCCCGACGCTCACGACAGTTGTCTCGCATGACCCGTCGCTGCTGGCCGACGAGGCGTACGTCCGGGGCAAGAATCCGCAGCTTGCCGACTTCCTCGCGGCGCATCCCGAGGTGGCGCGGAGCCCCGAGGCTTATCTCTTCAATCACATGAATCCGCAGGATGGCTCGCCGGACGAGGCGCTCAATCGTGAGGTGTGGCCGGAGGTCTACAACTACTCGCGCCGCAACGGCTTTGATGAGCTGCTGAGCAATATGGCTCCGCTGCTGGCCTTCGCGTGCTTCCTGGTCGCGGCCATCTGGGGCGTGCGCGTCTTCGTCGAGAACCGCCGCTGGGGCCGCACCTTCAAGCTGCAGTCCGAAGTGCACGGGCGGCTGATTGACAAGTTCTCATCGAGCCAGGAAATCGCCGCCTATATGCAGACCGAGGCGGGCAGGCGGTTCCTTGAGGCGGCGCCCATTCCTCTGCATGCGGAGACGAGCCAGCGCGTGCCGAACGCAGTGGCGCGGGTGCTGACGCCGATCCAGATCGGAGTGGTGCTCATGCTTCTGGGTGCCGGGTTCTTCATGCTGCGCGGAGCCGGCCCGGACTACGAGACACCCATGCGGGTGCTGGGCGTGCTGACACTGATGCCCGGAATCGGCTTTATCGTCTCGGCGGGCATTACGTGGGTGCTGGCATCGCGGCTCGGCCTGATGCCGCCGCCCGCTTCACAAGGCCATTCATTCGACACGCATCTGGAACGTTAGTGCTCCGGAGAGCGTACAGTGAGGAAGCAAAGGCCTATGCCGCTGGAAAACACCATCCCGCAGCCGATCGCAAACCAGGTCTCCGCCGCGAGACCTGGGTCGATCTCGTACGCGGACATGGATAGCGACGCGTTTGCCGGGTTTTACGAGCGCTCGGCGCGGCCGCTGTGGGCTTATCTGGCCCGCGTCTCCGGAGATCCGGCGCTGGCCGACGATCTGCTGCAGGAGAGCTACATCCGGTTTCTAGCGGCCGACGCCCCGCGCATCGATGTGGACGGCGAAGTGGCCGCGCGGCGGTACCTGTTCCGAATCGCGACCAATCTCCTGCGCGACCATTGGCGGCGGCCCAAGTCCACTGCGATTGAGGACGTTTCCGAAGACCACTTCGTGGCGCCGGATACTTCAGATGCGGCGGACAGCCGCGCCCTGTTGGGACCGGCGCTGCTGCAACTGAAGCCGCGCGAGCGCCAGTTGCTGTGGCTGGCGTACGCAGAGGGCTACTCGCACCGCGAGATCGCGGCGATCATGGGCCTGGCTTCCGCTAGCGTACGGCTGCTCCTTTTCCGTGCACGGAGGAAGGCGGCGCATCTGATTCAGCCAGGCGTTGAGGTAGTAGCAGGGGGTGCGGAATGAGCTTCGGAATCTGCAATCGCGAGCGCGAACTGGCAGAGGCTCTCCTTGCGGGATTCTGGCCCGAAGCCTGCACTGACGATCTGCGTACGCACGTAGCTGAATGCAAATCGTGCTCACAGCGGGTTGTGCTTTCCGCAGCGTTTCGCCGGGAGCGTGCGGCCGCATCGGCTGAGCCGCGGCTCGAGTCGCCCGGGGCGATCTGGTGGCGCGCTCAGCTCCGCCGCCGCAACGCGGCCATCGAGCGCATCAGCCGGCCGATCCTGGGCGCACAGGTGTTCGCGGTCGCGGTGGCGCTTATCGCGGCGGTGGCGTTTCTGGTGTCGGAAGCAAAGCAGAGCGTGGGGCTGTTCGCCTGGATCGCCGATGCGCCTCGCGCACTGCACATGGAGGCTCTCTTGCCCGCCTCGATGCAAAACGCCACCGGAGCGGCGCTGATGTTCGCCGGGCTGCTTGCCGCGGTTGCTCTGATCGGCGGGTTTGCGGCGTACGCCTCCTCAGACAAGCACTAAGGCTGCAGGCGTAATCCGTTGAATCCGGAATCCCTTCTGCACCCGGCGCAATCCAATCGGGTGCAGCTACTTTCCTTCCGGAGTTCCCCGCAATGTCCAAGACCGCCGAAGAAGTTGAGCAGATCAAGCGCGCCGACGTGCCGCGCGTGCTTCCCGTGATCCTGCACCGTTGGAGCCCGCGCTCCTTTGCCGACCGAGACGTGAGCCCCGAGGACTTGCGCACGCTGTTCGAAGCGGCGCGCTGGGCGGCCTCATCGAGCAACGAGCAGCCCTGGCGCTACATCGTGGGCCGCCGCGGAACCGAGACGTACGACAAGATATTCCAGTCGCTGGGCGAGTGGAACCAGGCCTGGGCCGGAGCTGCCCCGGTGCTCGTGCTGGGCACAGCGAAGAAGACCTTCGCGAAGAACGGCGCCGTGAATGAATATGCGATGCACGACCTGGGCGCTGCCGACGCAACTCTCTGCTACCAGGCCACCGCGCTCGGCTTGCACTCGCACCAGATGGCGGGATTCGATCACGATGTGGCACGCAAGCTCTTCGATATCCCGGACGACTACCACCTGGGATCAGTAAACGCCATCGGCTACCTCGGAGAGCCCGACGCAATCAAAGTTGAATATCAGCGCAACCTGGAGACGGTGCCACGCACGCGCAAGGATCTGGGTGAGATTGCGTTTTCAGAGTGGGAGAAGCCTCTGGAGTTCGCCTGAACTCCGGCTGGTCGCTGCGCCTGGCGGCCAGGTCGCGGGGTACACCGTCTGCTATCCCGGCCCTCTCCCGCTCCGCGATAGAGTGAAGGCGAGAGGCGCTGTTGCAATCCACCCCTAAACAACTTCGGCGGCAGGCACCGGCACGGCGTCCGCGCAAACGTCCATTGCCCCGGCACAGCGCAGCCTCGCGCACGAAGACGCGCCTTAGCGCACGCACGCGGCTGATCCTGGCGGGTGCCGGTGTTGGCTCCGTGCTGCTGCTCTGGGCCATCCTGGCGCGTGTCTTTGCCCCGGCTGGGAATACGAACGCCGGCCGCGTCGACGCCATCATCGTTCTCGGCGCGAAGATCGATAGCGACGGCACCCCAAGCCCCGCTCTGCTTTCCCGAGTTACCGAAGGCGTGCGCGAATACGAGCGCGGTGTCGCTCCGCGGATCATCGTCACGGGCGGAAAGACCTCGGCGTATACGGAGGCAGACGTAATGGCACGGCTTGCGCGGGCCCAGGGAGTGCCGGACTCTGCCATCGTCAAGGAGCCGCAAGCCGAGAACACAATCCAGAACGCATGCTACTCCGCGCGAATCATGAAGCAGCACGGCTGGAAGTCGGCCGAGGTGGTCACCAGCCCCAGCCATCTGCCCCGCGCGGGGATCGTCTTCTCCCACACCCCTCTTGAGTGGCGCGGCCACGTCGCCCCCTCACTCGATTCACCGGCCGAAGGCCCATCCTGGATCGCCTCGGCGTCTGAAGTGCTTCATACCGGCTACTACCTGCTTTACAGTCGATGGGCTGATCGCTGCTCACCCTGAGCCGGGCGAACCGTCCCAATCCCAAGCACTCGAAATCCCGGCCCGGCGCGTTGTCCGGCCTTAGCGCGGTCCTGTAATCTTGAAAACGATGCGTTTCCCAGCAAGTTTTGCTTCTTCTTTGGCGGTTGCCGCGCTCATGGTGTGCGCGGGTGTCTCGGCGTCTGCACAGGAATCCTCGAGCCAGACGCAGGTGCCGCCCACCAGCCCAACGCCTGCTCCGGCGCCGGCCTATATCACCATCGATCCGTTGGCCGGTGTTCGCTACGACAACAGGTGGGAGATGTCGGTCGAGCTGGCATATCGCCACATCAAGGCCGGTCCCAATCTGCTTCAGGGCGCGAACCTCGGCGGCCTGACTGTGAACGGTTCTTACCACTTGGCCAACCGGTGGCGTCTTGAAGGCACCTTCCGCCCGTCACTCGGCACCAGCGGCGCAGCGCCGAACAGTGTCTTCAACTCCCAGGGCCAACCGGACACCATCAAGGGACCGTTCATCGCGGAGTACATGTTTGCGGCGGGCCCGGAGTGGCTGGGGCCGCACAACAAGCACGGCGCCATCACTGCGCACGTTCTGGTTGGCGGAGCCTACAGCGACTTCGAGCATGACCTTGGCGCCTATCGCAATCCCGATGGAACTCCCGCGAACGCGCAGACAGTCGGCTTCTACAACAACCAGTTCGCATTTGCGTCCATCGCGGGCGGCCACTTCGTGCTCAACCGTTCCGCTCGCTGGGCTCTCAGCATGTCGCCCGATGCGGTCTGGACGCACTATGGCGTGAATTACGGCAAACACGACAAGCAGTGGGATGTGAATGCCGCGTTCTCCGTTGGCGTGGAGTACAAGTTCCTGCCGAAGCACAAGAAGTAGCTGCTGCTGAGTTGGCAAGGGCCGGAGCGCATGCGCTTCGGCCCTTGTCTTTTGTGGGCAATCAGCGACAGGCTTCCCGACAAGTCTGCCGGTGCGCGTCCTTGACCGCCTGGGTTTCTGAGCAGATGACAACAAACCTATTCCGTGGATAGACTTCAGTGTTTATGTGGGTGTGGTATTCTTCGCCATCCGGGGTTCCACAGTGCGAAATCCGCGAGTGAGGAACAACGTCCCGGATTGCGCAACGCAGGGCAGTGGTGCAGTCCAACCAACCAGCATCTGACTGAACGAAGGCAGGGCAGAACCGTGGAAATGAGAGACACGCTTGGAGTGTTGCTCGCGGGCGGCGCCGGCGAGCGGTTGTTCCCGCTCACGCGCGACCGCGCCAAACCGGCCGTCCCTTTCGGCGGGCACTATCGCATCATCGACATCACGCTTTCCAACTGCATCAACTCGGGCCTGCGCAGGGTCTTCATCCTCACCCAGTACAAAGCGCTCTCGTTGAACCGGCATGTCCGCGAAGGCTGGACCGGGGTCGTCGCCCAGGAGCTCGGGGAATTCTTCGAGCTGCTGCCGCCCATGCAGCGCACTGGCGCCAACTGGTACATGGGCACTGCCGATGCCGTCTATCAGAATCTCTACTCCATCGGCTCCGAGCAGCCGAAGTACATGATCATCCTGTCGGGCGACCAGATCTACAAGATGAACTACGCCCGCATGCTCGAGTACCACCAGGAGAGCAAGGCCGACGTCACGCTCGCCACCCTGCCCATCGCCCCTGAAGAGGTGTCGCGTTTCGGCGTGGTGGAGGTAGCACAGACCGGCGAGATCATCGGATTCCAGGAAAAGCCGGCCACGACGACCGTCCGCTCACCCTTCGCTCCCGACTCGGTGGACGCCTCGATGGGCATCTACATCTTCAACACCGAGGTGCTGCTCAAGGCGCTCATCTCCGACGCTGAGGACCCCGACTCCAAACACGACTTTGGCCACAACATTTTGCCCAACATGCTGGGCAAGAAAAAGATGATGGCCTACAGCTTCGTGGACGAGAACAAGCAGACCGCGCGCTACTGGCGCGACGTGGGGACGCTGGACTCCTACTACGAGGCCAACCTCGACCTTTGCTCGGTGTCGCCGACGTTCAACCTCTACGATCGCAGCTGGCCTATCCGCACGCGCGTCCGCCAGTATCCGCCGGCGAAGTTTGTCTTCCGCGAGCCCGGCCGTACCGGCATGGCCATCGATTCGATCATCACCGCCGGCGTCATCATCTCCGGTGCGTCGGTGTCGAACTCGGTGCTGTCGCAGGACGTCAGGGTGAACTCCTACACCGAAGTCGACTCGAGCGTGATCTTCTCGCACGTCAACATCGGCCGCCATTGCCGGATCCGCCGCGCCATCATCGACCGCGACGTGCACATTCCGGAAGGAACGGTGATCGGGTACGATCCGCTCGAAGACAAGCGACGCTACTTCGTCACCCCGTCCGGCCTCACGATTGTGACCAGGGACGCCAGCTTGTTCGAGAACCCGGTGGATCCGGAGTTCCTGAAGCGGTATTAGACGCGGCGATCAGGGAAACCAGGGCTCTCCGGCACATGCTGGAGAGCCCTTCTCATGAATCGGTAACTTTCGTCCCGTTGCTCCATCCAATGAGACATGCAGCATCTCGGCATCACTGCTGACGCTCCTATATCGGCAGAATCAGGTTCTCTCAGTCGTCGCCTGTTCATCTTCGGCGGAGCGGCGGCGGCGAGCGGGCTCGCTTTCTTTAGTCTGCGGCGGGGAACTGTGGCGCCGGCTGAGCCCCTACGAGCCGATGAAGGGCCGCGCGAGGTGACGATCGCCCTGATCGGAGCGGACGGATCGAAAAAGGGAACCCAGACGCTCCCGCGCCTCATCCGCACAGATACCGAATGGCGGCGTCTGCTCTCGCGCGACGCCTACTGGGTGATGCGCCATGCCGACACGGAGCGGCCGTTCACAGGCGCGTTGCTCCACGAGGAGCGGCGGGGAATCTTCCGGTGTGCGGGATGCGACCTGCCTCTGTTCTCGTCGCGAGCCAAGTTCGACTCGGGCACCGGCTGGCCGAGTTTCTGGGAGGCGATTGCCCCAGAGAACATTGTGGAGACACCGGACGGCAGCGAGATGGTGGTCCGGACGGCAGTATCGTGCCGGTTGTGCGACGGGCATCTGGGCCATGTGTTCGACGATGGCCCGAAACCGACAGGGCTGCGGTTCTGCATGAACTCGGTCGCCCTCCGGTTCCTGCCCTCGTGAGGGCGAATCGTTACTGTTTGATTAACTTTCTTGCGTAAGACCGAGCGGGAAGTTTCGCCTGATATTCGCAATTTATTTGGGTAACGGGCGAAAACTGGGTACTGTGCCAAGTGTTATAAACTGCTCTATGTAAATCAGTTACTGCAGATGGCGAATATTTGGCGAAGTAAATTTTTTTTTAGCTGTTATTTTTCTCGTTACCCCACACAGATGGCGACTCTGAATTGACTTCGAAAGCGCAAAGAATATTGGCGCCGCTGCCACACACGGGAGGTAGCCGAGTGAGTTTGCGATATTGATGCGATGCGGGGCGGTGATGGCGATCACACCTGCCCCCCACCAGGAGACTTACTTCCCCCTGTACTCCCTATAGAGCTCCGGAAACTGCTCCTTCAGCGCGCCAATTTTGGGCTTGTCGCAGACCAGGATGTACGGGTTCTCGGGATGGTTAAGCGCGTAGTCCTGGTGGTAATCCTCGCCGTCGTAGAAGCCCTTGAGCGGCGTGACGACCGTGACGATCTTGCTCTTGAAGACCTTCGCCTGATTGAGCTGCGCGATATACGCCTCGCTGATGCGCTTCTGTTCGTCGTTTGTATAGAAGATCGCCGAGCGATAGGACGTCCCCACATCCGGCCCCTGCCGGTTGAGCTGCGTCGGGTCGTGCGCCACGCTGAAGAAGACACGCAGCAATTCGCCGTAGGTGATCTGCGATGGGTCATAGACCACCTTCACGCTCTCGGCGTGGCCCGTGGTCTCGGAGCTCACCTGGTCGTAAGTCGCGGTTTCCTGCGTGCCGCCAGCGTAGCCAGCCGTCGTGTCGACAACTCCCTTGACTCGCTCGAACACCCCCTGCACGCCCCAGAAGCAGCCTCCCGCAAAGACAGCGGTCTCGCGCGTGGATGCCTGGGCGCGCGGCTCGTCGGTGGTGGCAGTGGGGAGCGGCGACGTGGCCGCCGGACGCGCCTGCACATAAGCACGGCCAATCAGCAGGACGACAATGAGAATCGTGGCTGCGGTCAAAACTCGATACAACATGGTGAACCTCCAGTTGCGCAGGGGAAGCCGGGCATCCGTTGGATGGGTCTCCCAGGATAAAGTCACAGGCGCGGCGGCGGTACCCGCCGGATGGGAGCCCGTGGCGCTGCGCTTCGACCCGGGCTGCGGTACTATCGCACTATCAGAACGTCCCGGAGGTCCTTATGGATTCGGGCATCCCCACGACCATCGCCCCAGGCAGGCCCGCCACCGACCCCACCGGACGGGATTCCGGCGCCGAAGGACGGATTCGCTGCCCGCTGTGCTTTTGGGAGCCGCGCGCCGAAGACCGCTGGATGTGCTCCTGCCGTCAGACGTGGAACACGTTCGACACCGGCGGGGTCTGCCCCGGCTGCCTGAAGCAGTGGACCATGACGATGTGCCTGTCATGCCACGCATGGTCGGAACACTCGGACTGGTATCCGAATGACTAGATTAAGTCGATGACTTCGTTCCGCCCCGCTAGCACTTCGGGTGCGGGTTCTTGAACACAACCTCGGCCGGCAGCCAGTCAGACAAAAGCTTTGAGTTGATCTCGGCATCCTCAGCGTTGGGTCGGATCGACGATCTGACAATTGCCAGGTTGATTTTCACCGTTCCGTTCATGCAGCGATCGGCGAACATTTTCGCCAACTGCTTATCGGCCGAAGTCATGTATTCGGAAGGGAAATTTCCGCCCGAACCGGGAATATCGACCGGTGCCATAATGAGCCGGTCTCCGCCGGGCTGAGGTTTCATTGCCCCGGACGCGTCGAATCTGACCACCAGAGCGGCGCGTCTCTCCCAGTCCTTTGTAGCGACCGTATAGCCGATAGCGGGTAGAGTGACACCCGTCTTGCTCGTCTCGCGTGTCTGGTCAGTAAGTGCCAGACGGTAGGGAGCTTTCCATTTGGGCGTTGCAGTGTCGTTTGTTGGCGGATTGCCCGTGCCGCCGCACCCCATCAGGATCACGAAACCCGCAATCGCCAGAAAGAGATCTCTTCGCATAGCATCCCCCTCGTTCGTTTCAACACGACGGGCGAGAGCATACCGCTACTTCGATCCAGCGATTGTGATGGCCGTCTCACGTGTAGGCCAACGGGCCGAAGGCGGGATACCGTCGGTCCAATTGCCGTATTCTGCACCTCCTGTGATCACACTCGAATGTTCTCCACCGGCCAGACCGCGCCGGCGATTTAGAATGCTTTGCGAACCCTGTGAACGCCTCCGGGAACCGGTGTGCAGAACGCTGCGTATAGCCCACTTATGCAGTGCGTTGGCACATTACGCTGGAGCGATGTGGGACTGGGCGCCTGGAACCAGCCAGTACGGCGCGGAGCTGAGGCCGCAAAGCCTGGCTTGCATCCCGCGAAAAAGGGCTCGGACCGGCAGGCCCAAGCGGCTGCCGCGGTCCGTGGCGACGGCGAGAAGCAGCGCATTGAGCCGGGTCGTTACGCAGTTCCGCAGTCACGGGGAGAAGGAGCCCGCAGGATGGACGGGGAGGCGAGACCGTTGGAAATCGACTGGTCGCAGACCGTCCGGCGCTGCATGGACGGCGACTCCGCCGCCTGGGCCGAGCTTGTCCGTGCGCATCATAAACGTGTATATGGACTTTGTTACCGCTTCACCGGTTCGCCCACGGACGCAGAAGACCTTACCCAGGATGTATTTCTGAAGATTTATTCGAATCTAGGCAGCTTTGATACCAATCGGGGCAGCCTGCAGGTATGGATCACGACCATGACCCGTAACCTGCTGGTGGATAACTTCCGTAGAACCAAGAACCAGCGAATCACCGGTTCTCTTGACGACGGATGGGATCAGACCGAAGAATTGCGGCCCATTGACCGCCTTGTGGGACGCGATCCATCCCCCCACGAGATGGCCGCCCGCAAGGAGCTCGGCAAGATGGTTCAGGAAGCGCTGTCTCACGTTTCGGTGGAACTGCGCGAAGCCGTGATATTAAGAGACTTACAGGACATGGATTATAAAGAAATCGCCCAGGTGCTCCAGATACCCGAAGGGACGGTAAAGTCCCGCATCAGCAGAGGCCGCGCGGAACTAGCGCGCCTGCTGGAACGTACTAAACGGGAGGTGATGTAAATGCCCGAGCGTACAAACATTCCGACTTCCCCCGCCTGCGGCCAATGGGAGACCCTCCTGGCGGACGCGCTCGACGGCATGCTCAGGCCGGAGGACGAGGCCACTTTCTCGAATCACATGGCCTCCTGCTCTGCGTGTACGGCTCTGTTTGAGGAATCGCGGCGGGGCCGCGAATGGCTCGATTTTTTATCCGTTGAGCCCGAGGTACCGGCTGGGCTGCTGGACAGGATCCTGGCACAGACGGGCCCCGGGCAAACCGCAGAACTCAGTGTGGCAACCGGCGAAGCGGCAGTAATCACCGCCGGAGTTCCGCTGCAGAAGCGCGCCAAGAGCGTTCGGGTCCCGGCCTGGCAGAAGCCCGGCTTCATGGGGTACGTCCGGCGCTTTGCCGAGCCCCGCCTGATGATGACGGCAGCCATGGCGTTCTTCTCGATCGCGCTGACCCTGAACATGACGGGCGTGCGCATCACCAAGCTGCGGTTTGCAGATCTGAAGCCCACCTCAATCCGTATGTATATGCAGCGGCAGATCACGGTGGCTTACACCCCGATCGTCCGCTACTACGATCACCTTCGCCTGGTGTATGAAGTTCAATCCCGCGTCCGCGAAATGCGGCGCAACAACGACGCCGAGAGCCAGCAGCAGAAATCGCCGCAGCCCTCGGGAGAATCAAAGCAGAACCCCAATCACAAGGATGGCGGATCGCGCGTTGATCCGCCCCAGCAGTCGGTTACACCGGCGCTCGATAGTGTGGATTTGCTGGAGACATCGCTATCACTTCACGATCAGTCCGCGCATTCCGGTACAACCCGGGGACATAGACAATCCCTTGGGAATCCCAACGGCGGCTCCGGGAAGGAAAGAAGAAGGAGCAGTGTATGGACTGCGTAAATCATAGCGGTGTTACCGCCTCAGCCTTCTGCCAGAACTGCGGCAAGGCTCTTTGCTCCAATTGCGTGCGCCACGGCAGCGGGGGTCAGGTCCTCTGCGAGCCCTGCAACATGGCGTGGCAGTCAGTGCCGAATCCATTTGCTGCACCGCCTTCCATGGGTGCTCCGAATCCGGCTGCGGCGGCCGTACTGGGTTTGATCCCCGGCGTCGGCGCCATGTACAACGGCCAGTTCTTCAAGGGATTCATTCACGTGGTGATCTTCGCGGTGCTGATCAGCATCACCGATCATTACCCGATCTTCGGGCTGTTCATCGCCGCCTGGGTTCTATACCAGTCGTTCGAGGCGTATCACACCGCCAGAGCGCGTCGCGACGGCGAGCCGCTGCCTGATCCACTGGGTTTGAACGAAGTCGGCAACTGGCTCAATCTTGGCGGAAAACAGTATCCACCGGCTGGCGGCGTTCCGCCCGTGAACCCGATGCCGGGCGCGGCCGGGCCCGCTGGAGCGCCGGGAACACCGGGCGGCCCGGGCAGCACCTATCAGCCTCCGTACGGGCAAACGCCGTACACACCCCCCAGCCAGGCAGGATGGCAGCCTCCGTTTACCGGAGCGCAGGCGCCCTACGAACCTTATGCGCCGCCGATTCCGCCCATGCCCCCGGTGCCGCCGGTCTACTGGAAGCGCAAGGAACCTATTGGAGCCATTGTGCTGATCGGCCTCGGCTTGCTGTTCCTCCTCGGCCAGCTCGACATCTTCAACGGCCGGCTGTGGGAGTTCACCTGGCCGCTGATGCTGATTGCATTGGGTGTGTGGCTGATGATCCGCCGCATGGGTCATGGACAAGTTCCTGGCCAGCCTCCGAATGATGTGAATAACCAGAACGGCTCCGGAGGTGCACAATGAACCGCTATATCCTGATTCGCCGTTTGACGGGACCGGCCGTTCTGCTTCTGATTGGAACCCTGGCGCTGCTGCACCAGATGGGGATTGTCGAGCGCTGGTGGCACTTGTTCTGGCCGCTGCTGCTGATCCTTATCGGCGTGCTGAAGCTAGCCGAGCGCGCGGCGCTCGCCAGCGAGCCGTATTCCGACGCCCCCTATACGGGCTATCCGCAGCAGCCGGGCGGATATCCGGGTTCGTATCAGGGTGCCTATCCGGGCGCACCGGCGCAGCCGCCGGCCGCCAGTGAAACCTCCATCGTCCCGGCGAGCCGGAACGACATCGATCGCAATGGAGGTGGACTATGAGCAGCGTTCCTCCCAATGTTCCTCCCGGCGCGCCTCCTGGTGGTGTACCGCCCTATGATCCGCACACGCAGTGGCGTGTCTATCGCGAGCAGCAGAAGGCTGCCTGGCGCGCCCAGCGCGATTCATGGAAAGCGCAGAAGTACGCATGGAAAGCGGGTGTCGGTGGCCCCTATGCGCCTCGGGTGCCCTCCATTGTCGGGCCGTTGATCCTCGTGGCCATCGGCATCATTGCGCTGCTGGTCTACTCGGGAAGGATTGACGCCGCCCAGTTCTGGGAGTGGTATGGCCGCTGGTGGCCGCTGATGCTGATCTTCGCCGGACTCGCCATGCTGGGCGAGTGGGCGCTCGACCTGCGCGGCAAGGCGCCGGTACGGCGTGGCGGCAATTACGTCGGCCTGCTCATCCTGCTTGCCATCGTCGGCGTGTGCGCCTCGTGGACGCACGCCAACTGGAACTGGGTGCACACCGGTTTCGGCGACAACGACGACTTCTTCAATACCCTGGGCCGTCCGCAGCACGACCTTGACCAGGAAGTGCTGAACACGGAGGTTCCGGCGGGGTCTGTGATCTCCATCGAGAATCCTCGTGGCGACGTCAGCGTCACGGCCGGCGACACCTCGACCGTGCAGATCAACGCGCATGAGATCGCCTATGCCAACTCCGACAGCGAGGCGCAGAAGATTTTCCAGGCCGAAGCGGCGCACGTAACCGTGAGCGGCAAGACGGTGCTGGTGAAGTCGGCTGGGCATAACAACGGCCGGGTGAACCTCACAGTCATCGTGCCGAAGTCGGGGCAACTGGCTCTGAACGTGAACCGCGGCGATGTGACGGCGGCGGGACTGGGCAGCGGCGTGAGCATCAACGCCGGGCATGGGGATGTGCGGCTCAGCGATATCCAGGGCTCCGTACAGGTCCACTTCTCCAATGACAAGGGCAGCATCTCGGCTCATCAGATCAAAGGCGACCTCACTGCGGATGGCCGCTGCAACGACCTGACCCTGTCGGAGATAAAAGGCAAGGTTATGGTCAACGGCGACATCTTCGGCGAGGCGCACATGGAGAACCTCACCGGGGCTTCGCATCTGCACACCTCGGTGACGGATCTGCAGTTCGGTGATTTGCCGGGCGACCTCACACTGAACGACGATGACCTCCGCATCACGGAAGTCAAGGGGCCGGTGCGCGTCGAGACGCACTCGAAGAACATCGACCTCACGCAGATCTACGGCGACACCTACGTCTCGGATCGCGACGGCAATGTCAGCATCGCGCCTGCGGGTCCCTTCTCAATTGAGGCGAAGATCAGCAGCGGCCATGGCGACATGGAGATCACGCTGCCTCCGAACGCCTCGGCCACGGTAACCGGCAACACGCGTAACGGCGATGTTCTCTCCGACTATCCGCTGTCGATCAGCGGCGAGGAAAGCAAGTCGGTGACCGGCAAGATCGGTGGCGGCAACGCCAAGATCGTGCTGAGCGCCGATGTGGGCGACCTGCGGATCAAGAAGGGCTCGGGATTCCCGGCAACTCCGCCTCCGCCGGCGGTAACCTCGGACGATGGCGCCCCCCCGGTTCCACCCAACGCGCCGCACCTCAAGGCGCCCAAGACACCGCCACCCGCTCCGGTTACGCAGTAGTCCGGGGGCTAACGATCAAAAGCGCGGAGCTACGGCTCCGCGCTTTTGCATCAGACGAATTCGCGCGCCTTCTGAAACCGCTTGGGCCGTTAGCATAATCTGTATGCTCTTCCCCGCTCGATCCATTGGGAATGTCCTTCTTCTTGCCGCTTCTCTCGTTTCGGCCTTTGCTCAATCGCCTTCCTCGGGCGGCGCACCCGCTCCAGCTTCCGCGGTTCCCAAGGCGACCGAGACCATGGTCGTGCTCGGCTCGGCAACGCCCGTGCCGCTGGCGGAATCGTCATCCGCCGTGCAGGTGATGCCTGTTGAGCCGGAGTTACTGCGGGTTGAGACTCCGCTCGACCTGTTGCGGGACGATTCGTCCATCTTCGTTGAGCAGCGCGGGGCGGGAGGAGCTCAATCTGACCTGGTGTTGCGCGGCGGCAGCTTTGCGCAGGCCCTGGTGCTGGTGAACGGTTTCCGCATCAACGACAGCCAGACCGCGCACCACAACCTCGACTTGCCCATTCCGCTCGAAGCCATGGAACAGATACAGGTGCTCCATGGGGCCGGTTCCACGCTGCATGGCACGGATGCGCTGGCCGGCGCGATAGACTTCCTGACTGCCGCACCGCATGCACCGTTGCTGCTGATCCGGGCCGGGGGAGGCAACTTTGGGGAGAACGAACAGGCCGTGATGGCGGGCGTAGCGCGAGGACGCTGGTCCGGCCGCATCACCGGCGACCGCAACTTCTCCAACGGATTCATCGCCGATCGCGATTATCGCAACATGGATGGGTCCGTGGAGACTTGGATGGGCACGCGGCTTGGCGTGACCGATCTACTTGCCGCCGGCAGCGACCGCGCGTTCGGCGCAGACCAGTTCTACGGACCGTACCCTTCCTGGGAGAGGACCAAAGGCTGGTTCGCTTCGGCCCGCCAGGAACTCGGCACCAAGACGGTTGCTGCGTTCGGCTATCGCCGCCACACCGACGACTTCGTGCTGATCCGCAGCAATCCTGCAATCTACGAAAACAACCACATCGACACATCCTGGCAGGCCTCGCTGCGCCGTACCGAAAACACAGGACAGGCGAAGGCCTGGCCCGGCGGGCTGCTGCTCTTTGGCCTCGAAGCCGACGGCGACTCCATCCGCAGCAACAACCTCGGCACGCACGCCCGCAACCGCGGCGCAGGCTACGTCGACTGGGACTGCCATCCTGCCAGGCACCGCTGGACAGCATCGGCAGGGCTGCGCGAAGAGGTCTTCTCAGGCGGCGGGCAGGCGGCGCTGGCTCCGCATGCGGCCGCAAGCTGGCGCGTTACGGACTCCTTGAAGGTGCGCGCAACCGGCGGCTACGGCTTCCGCATTCCCACCTATACGGACCTCTACTACTCCGATCCCACGACGATCGGCAATCCGAACCTCAAGCCGGAGTCCGCCTGGTCCGGCGAAGGCGGGATTGATTGGGCGCGCACGCATTTCACCCTCTCAGCAACGGGGTTCTACGCTCACCAGCACAATGCCATCGACTACCTGCGCAGCTCACCCACGACGCAATGGCAGGCAGAGAATTTGCCAGGCCTGCGTTTCAGCGGGATCGAGTCCTCCTTCGCATGGCAGCCTGTTAGCGGACAATCAATCCATTTATCGTGGACGACTCTGTTCGGCGCGCAGGACGCGCTACACGGCGAAGAGTCGAGGTACGTATTCAACTACCCGGTGAACAACGTCCGCGCGATCTGGGATTGTGCTGTAAAACGCTGGGCTGCACTCAACAACACGGTGCAGATTGCGCAGCGTTATCAGCAGACCGCCTACGCTGTTTGGAACGCAGGCGTGTCGCGGCCCTCAGGCGCATGGCGTCCCTACATGCGCTTGAGCAATATCGCGAACACAGGCTACGAGGAGATCAGCGGCGTCGTCATGCCTGGACGCTCTGTGGTGGCGGGCATCGTTTACTCGCTAAGCCGCTAAGCGCGGCGGCAAGGCCGTCGCGCCACCAGGGTTAGGCCGCTGAGTGTTCGCGGCCGCTCTTCGGCATTACCGCCACATTCGACAACTTGAAATCGGCTATCAGCGGCAGGTGATCCGATGCCCACAACGCCATGCGCGACCGCCACAGCCGCGACCCCTGCAGTTGCAGCGGCTCATCGTAGTAGCAGTGGTCCAGGCTTACCAGCGGCAGCATGCCCGGGAACGTGCGAGGGAACTTCCCCGCATGACGCGGACGGAAGGTCTTGAAGCTCGATTGCAGCAGGCGTGTGGTCAACCCGCGCGTCCACTCGTTGAAGTCGCCCAGCACCAGCCGCGGGCCCTTCAAGTCCGATTGCTCCAGCACTTCAGGATTGAGTAGCTTGCGCGCCTGGTAGCGGCGTTCCATGTGCCCGGTGCCCAGGTGCACGTTAAACACGTGCATCACGGCGCCGCGCGCCACTTCTATCTCAGTTTGCAAAACGCCACGAGGTTCGCGGCGCTCGCGCGAAAGGTCGTGGTTCCTCCACGAGACGATCGGAAACCGGCTGAGCGTCATATTGCCATAGGTGCCGTCGTGAAATGGCCGGTTGGCGCCGAACGCCACATGGAAATCCGGAAATGTCTCGGCGATGGCGTGGGCCTGGTTCCACTGCGATGGGCCGGTGGGCGCGTTCACCACTTCCTGCAGGCACAGGATGTCTGCATCCAGTTCCTTCAGCACGGTGAGAATGCGCTCGGGTACGATGCGTAGATCGAACCCACGGCACTTGTGGAGGTTGTATGTCGCGATGCGGAAGTTAGGGGATGTCGTAATCATTGCTGCCGCTCGAAAACCCAGCCTATCAGTTCCGTGGCCCTTTCGGTAACTGGCCTGTGCCGCCAGTCCTGCAATGAGACACGCTGTGCCTGCCGAAGGTCCGCCTCTGTGTCGGCCAGCAGACGCTTGGTAAACGCCTCGTCGCGGACCGCAAGGTTCACCTCGTCGTTGATACCGAACGAGCGATTGTCGAAGTTGGTTGATCCCACCACCGCCCAGCGTCCGTCGACGCACAGCACTTTAGCATGAATCATCGATGGCCGGTACTCATAAACTTCCGCGCCGGCTTCGAGCAGCTTCCCGTATCCGCCGCGGCTGGTCGAGCGAGTAAGCAGGTGATCGCTCTTGCGACCCGGAACGAGCACACGGACATGGACGCCCCGCTCCACGGCACTGCAAAGCTCGCGCATCAGGCTCTTGTCCGGCAGGAAATAAGGCGTGGTGATCGAGATGCTCTCGCGCGCCGACGCCAGCAGAAGCTGGAACAGTACGCGCGCACGGGTCGATCCGCCTGCTGTGCGAGTGCTATTAATCACCAGCGCTGTGGTTTGCTCTGGACATTCGATCCGCGGGAAGTAATCCTCACCCACCAGAACCTCGCCCCTGGAGTCAAGCCAGTTTTCCGCGAATGTGGCCTGCAGGTTCGCGACCGCCTCGCCTTCTACGCGAACCAGGGTGTCGCGCCACCGCGGATCCTTCTTGGTCTGCTTGTACCACTGGTCTGCCACGCCGGCGCCACCGATGAAGCCGACCTTCCCATCCACCACAACGAGTTCGCGATGGGTCCGGTTGTCGAGACCGAGCAACCTGTACCACTTGACGCCGTTATAGCGGGCCACTCGGCCGCCGGCCTCGAGCAGCGGCCGCAAAAACGCTCCCCGGCTTCCGGTGCTGCCAAACGCGTCGATGGTGAGGTTGACCTTCACCCCGGCGCGGGCGCGTTCCGCAAGCGCCTCGACATATTGGCGACCGATCTCCCCTCTGTGGAAGATGTAGGCCTCAATGTTCACGCTGCGACCCGCTTTACGAATCGACTGGAGTACGGCGGGGTAAAAGTGGTCGCCGTTCGTCAGCACCTCGAGCTTGCCCGTACGGTTCACCTTTGCATCGACCAGCGATTCCAGAAGATTAAGAAACTCCTCGGAGTCATTGGCGGGCAGTTCTTCGGCCCCTGTGATCCGATAGTCGGGCAGCGGACCGAGAATGCCGCCCAGCAGATACAAAGCCATCAGTACGAATGCAATGCCGCCCAGCACCACCCAAGGAGTCGGCAGCGAAATTGCCAGCAGCATCAGCATCGCTGTCCTCCCGGTGCCGCATTCGATTGCGGGCAGATCACCTGGTTCATCGTCAATCTCTCACTCCGGACTACGAGGCGATTAGATGCATGCTCAATTCGCAGCGGAGGCTTTCACATTGCATTGACAACATTGCAATTGCGCTGCCCCATCGCCGGTGCTACGTTGAACCCGTACCTCGGCACCACCGGCTTGGCGCGACCGGTCCTCACGGGCAGTGATCCGCAGGGCAGTTGGCCGACCGCAGGTGGTCTATCTGCGATGCCCCGCTCTTGAGGCTTCGTGGATGGAGGCGTATCGAGAGCGCACCGGGAAAGGTGTGCCTGCGCCGCGCCGTTAGGCAGCCCGCCTTTCAACGATTCCACGCACTAACCACGAAGGAGAACAGCCATGGGGCATCCTGTGCAGCATCACACCATCAATTACATTGAGTTTTCCGCGACCGATGTGGCGAAAGCCAAGGAGTTTTACGGCGGCGTCTTCGGCTGGAAGTTCACCGATTATGGGCCGGAATACGTTAGCTTCGACAAGGACAGCGCCGGCATCGACGGCGGCTTCCGGCAGGCGAACGAAGGCGATCGGGAAGGCGGCGCGCCCCTGATCGTTCTCTATTCGAGCGATCTCAAAGAAACAGAAACAGCGATTGTCGCGGCCGGCGGCTCCATCACAGTGCCCACGTTCGAATTCCCCGGAGGACGACGCTTCCACTTCTCCGATGGCCTGGGAAATGTGCTGGCGGTGTGGTCGGAGTAACACGATACGTGATCAGGTGACCAGGCGCTTAAGCCCGCCTGATCACTTGACCACTTGATTGCCTGTTCGCAATCCGCGGCACCGCAATCAACGTTACGGCGACAATCCCGATCGACGCGGCGAGGAACGCAAGGTGCCCATGCCGCAAATCTTCAAACACGAGCTTCAGCACCACGAATGCAAGCAGCACATAGGCCACCCGGCTCATGGTTATGCGCTGCAGGCGAACTCCGCCGAGGGCGAGGGTCAGCGCAACTGCGCAGACCGCGACGGTCCGCAGCAGCGCGATGTGGAACGGTTCGGGGTGAACCGCCAGGCCGGTTACGGCCAGCAATCCGTGCGTGAGTAGTGCGCACGCAGCAAACGTGGCTAACAGCGCCAGAACGAGATGAATGGCTCGGTGCGCGGAGTCTTCGGACTGCTGTTCGTGGCAGAGCGCGTAGCCCGCGAGCGCCACTGCAGCGAACAGCGCGATCGGCCACCCCAGATGCACGGGGATATCGGCGATTATGACGTGCCACGCATACGCCGGAAGCCCGCAGGCAAAGGCGGCGAGCGCAAGATAGACAATCGAGTGAGCTTCAAGCGTGGTGGAATGCAGGCGCGGAGCAGCGAGGATTGTGCCGAGCGCAGCGACGGCACACGTAGCGGCCACCCACGACGGCGGTTCCAGCAGGTAGAGTCCGCAGGCCAGGAGTACAACCGCCCACGTCGCGAACAGGCGGAAGTTTCTGGGTTCGGCTGTGCAATGGAACGGGTCGAAGGCGGCCCAGTAGCAGGCGCCGCAGAGCACAAGGCAGAGACTGCCAATAGCCGACGGGGCCAGCTCCGCGACCATCCAGAAGACTCCCGCGGCGAACATCCCAAACACGGCCATCAATTGAAACGCGTCGAATATGCCCATTCGCTGGCGCTGATAGCAGGTGTGCACTGCCGTCGCCGTTGCTTCCATCAGCAGGAGCAGCAATGGCGCAGCCAGAACGGCCGCAGGGCTGAGCACCGGGTACTCCAGCCTTCCTGCCGCAGGCATACGGTAGATGACGAGGAGCGCGAAGATTGCGGCATCCATGGCCAACAGAACGAACGGCGCAACAGCAAGCGCGCCGGATCGGATCCGCTGCACTTCCACGAACAACGTCATCGCCAGCAGAATCGCGATGAATGGCAGCATGCTCCGCGTACCGATGCAGAGCGCGAGCGCTGTTGCCGCCGATCCGGCGAAGAGCGGCGAGAATGCCGGCCCCTTGTAAGAATTGCGTCCGGCAATCAGCACCGTCGCGAGATATATGGCTAGGACGCCCGCTGCCAGCAGCGGGCTCATTGCCTGGAAGCGCAGGCACATCTCCCAGAGCATCGGCGCAAGGATGAGCACGGACGTCGCCGCATACAGCCCGCCTGAAAATTTCCTGGACACTCGAGTAGCGGCCACGGCCCAGCCGATGCCGTACGCCGCGCCCGTCAATCCGAGAATCAATCTCGGCAGGACCGCGCCCCCGGCCAATGCACGAAGCACGTATGCGCCCGCGATGCCGAGCAACGAGATACCGACTGCGGTGAGCGCCGGGCCCATCTGCCAGGATTCTGATGTCGCAGGGGCAGGCAGGTGCTGCAGCTTTGTCTCAGTTGCGATCGTATCGGGTGCCGCGAGCGAGCGCTGCTCCAATTGCGCCACTCGCCGCTCCAGGTCCTCAACGCGGCCGGAGAGCTGTTCCAGCACTTCGGGAGGTGTCATCGTCGAATTCGCCCCCATGTCCGTGCCCTCCGGTTCGAAGTCAGTCTCCGGCGACCGCGACGGTTGGCTTCTGCTCGGTCGGAAGAGAGAGATGCTCTTCTGGCCACGGCGGCAGCAGCTTGATCAACACCCACAGGATTCCCAGCGGCAGAATGGCAAACGCCACGGCAGGCAGCAGACCTTCGCGCGTGACCATGCCCATCTTGTAGGTCGTATAGCCCAGGAAGCTCTTCGAGAAGAGCTGTCCGCCGATAACCACGTTCCAGCGCATCGCGAAGATTCCGATCAGCGTGAGCACACCGGCTGTCACGTACATGCGCTTGCGCGCGACCTCATGCAGGTGCGTGACCTGCGTGATGCCCAGCAGGATCAACGGCACCAGCGTGCCCAGCATGATCTGGACAACAATATGCGAGAAATACAGCCGGGTGTGCACCAGGAAGTTGAGACTGCGGAACGATTCGTCGGCCTCATAAATGCGATGAATCAGATCGAGCATCTCCAGGCTGAAGTCGATGATAAAGGTGTAGAAGAGATACATCGCGATCGTGTCGACGCAGCGCATGTCAATCTGCTTGCCGCGCAGCTTCGTTGTCGCCATGTAGAGCAGCATCACGCACGCAATGCCCGACACCATCGCCGAGAAGATGAACACCACCGGCATCAGTGGCGACGACCACCACGGATTCGCCTTGATCGATCCAAAAATGAATCCCACATAGCCGTGCAGCATGAACGCCGAAGGAATACCGATCAGAGTCACTACCCAGCCCACGCGCTCATCGATATGCAGCGAGCGCGGGCTGATGTTGCGGGAGCCTAGCGTCATCACCTTATAGACGAGCTTCAGCAGGCCCTTTGACGATTGCGCATGAAGCACGATCTCGCGGCGGTAATCGAGCCAGATCTCGAACACCAGCACGGCCATCAGGTACCACAGATACACATAGCCGAACATGGCCATCGCCGAGGTGCTGTGCGGGGTGAAGTACATCTCCGGCGAGCGCTCAGGATGCCCAAGGTGCAGTTGCAGCGGCAGCGGCGCGACGATCAGAAACGACAACGCGGTCAGCAGCGCCAGGCGATATGTCGGCTTCACCGCCTCCACGCGGAAGATCCGCTCCAGCGAGGCGAGAATGAATGCGCCCGCCACCAGCCCCGTAATAAATGGATAGAGAACGATGAGCACGCTCCACTGGAGCTCGATCTCGTTCGGATACATGAAGCCTTCAACACCGTGCATAAATAACTCCAGTTGTCAGTCGTCAGTGATCAGTTGTCAGTTTTTTCTTATTTCTGAACACTGACCACTGGTCACTGAACACTGCCTTATCTCACCGATCCGTCCAGCTCGTTGTAGTAGACCTTCGCGCCTGTCGCCATCTGCGGCTTGAGCACGTGAACGCTGTGCGTCTTCAGGAATGCGTGGATGGGATCGTTCGGGTTCTTCAGGTCAACCAGCTGGCGTGCGCCCGTCGGGCAGCTCTCGCAGCACGCGGTGGTCAGCCCCTTCGTGATGCGGTGATAGCAGAGCGTGCACTTGTCTGCCGTCTTCTTCTCCGGATGGATATACCGGCATCCATACGGGCAAGCCTGCACGCAATACGCGCATCCCAGGCAGTACTTGGGATCGACCAGCACCACGCCATCCGGGCTCACGAACGTTGCGCCCACCGGGCACACCTGCGTGCATGGCGAGTCAGCGCAGTGGTTACAAAGCTTCGGTACAAAGAAGTATTTGCCCGCATCGTCGGTCGCAGCAGGGAAGCCTTCCTTGCCGCCGTCCGGCGAAATCACCTCGGGGTTCGTCATGTCCGTATCGGTGACGTGGTAGCGCTCCACCCAGGTACGGAAGAAGCCATCGGGCACATCGTTCTCCGCCTGGCAGGCGCGCACGCAGTTGCCGCACCCAATGCACTTCGGGATATCGATGAGCATGCCCCACCAGTGGTCGGACATCTTGTAGTTGGGCGCCTCTTCAGGCGTGCCGGCCTTCACGAACTTCCAAGCGATGGCGGCAGTGGGAAGCAGAACGAGTATTTGTCGGCGGGACAGATTCACTTGGCGCCTCCTGCGGCCGGCGCCGCTCCAATAACGGGGCTGTGCGGCTGGTGGCATGTCTGGCAGGGCATCCCGCTGGAGTGCTCGTCAATCTTCACCTGCGGGAACGATTTGGGACGGGCGGTGGATGCGGCGTGACAGTGCCCGCACAAAACGGCCGTGTCCGGCTTCGGAGGCGTGACCGAACTTGGATCATTCGCGTGCTGCGCCTGCGGCCCATGGCACGCCTCGCAGTTCACGCCTGCGTGCTTGCCGGCCTTCTTTACGTCGAGCACGTCACTGTGACATGTCTCACAAGTCTCGTGCCCGGCGAAATGAACCTGCCGCGCTCCGATCTCACCGATCGACGCGGCTCGGTAGTGCCCATATTGCCCAAAGCTTTTGGGAACAACGTAGCCGCGGACCACCCAGAACACCAGGAATGCGACTACAAAAAGTCCTGCAAATCGAAACAGATGTGCTGCGTCTTTCATCCCGTCCTGATTCCAGCGGCAGCCGCTGACGCCTGCATCTCGCGTCTACCGCAATGTGATCCAGATCATCGAACGCAGCAAGATTAGCTTGATTTAACGATGACTTGTATGTGAGGAGAATCACATGCTCATGTGACGGAACGCATACTGCCGCTCCGCGATCCGTGCGTGGATGTGATTTGGATTACGGCGCGGAAAGAGATAAGGACTTGATTCCATGTCACAAAATGACAGGCGCCGGATGGCACTTCCATCCGGCGCCTGGTTAGTTTCTCGCGGCCCTAGACCACCTCGCGGATCTGATCTTCCGCAAGCGTCTTGATGATTTTGCTGGCATCCTTCTGCCCGCGCAGCAGCGCCTTCGCGAAGTGCAGCGCCTGATCGGTTGTCACCTTGCCGGGCATCGGCGGCTCGTTAGGATCGACCACCGCCTGCACCACACTCGGCCCGGGATGCGCCAGCGCTTCGCGCAGCACAGCTTCGGCGTCTTCCGCGCGCTCAAGAGTGAAGCCGCGCGCGCCGCATGCCTCCGCCACCTTGGCGAAATCTATCGGGTGCAATTCCACGCCGAACTCGGGATTGCCCTCCAAAACAATTTGCTCCCACTTGATTTGGCCGAGCACGTTATTCTTCACAACAATCACCGTCACATTGAGGTTGTATTTCACCAGCGTGGCGATCTCGGCCATCAGCATCGACAGCCCGCCATCGCCCACCACGCACACGACCTGCCGGCCGGGATAGGCCGCCGCAGCGCCGATACTGTAGGGCAGCCCGTTGGCCATGGTGGCCAGCATGCCCGAGAGCGAGAACTGCATATTGCCGCGCATCTGCACGTAACGCGCGGTCCACGTGGCGATGGTGCCGCTATCGGCGCTGACAATTGCATCGTCATTCAGCAGGCGGCTTAGCGTATGCGTCACGACCTGCGGCTTCATCGGCATGTCCGTGCGCGTGCCGCGGTCGGTGAGCAGCTCGTTCCAATCCTTCATCCGCTCCTGCGCCTTCTTGAGGAACTTGCCGTCCTTCTTCTTCAGCATCGGGAGCAGCGCCTGCAGGATCGTCTTTGAGTCTCCAGTAAGCGCCACATCGACAGGATGGCGCAGTCCCACGCGCGTGGGGTCTAGTTCGATCTGCACGCACTTGGCCTGCCCCGGCTTGGGAAGAAACTCCATGTACGGAAAGCTGGTGCCGATCATGATCAGCGTGTCGCACTCATTCATGGCGTCGACCGAGGGCGCTGTACCTAGGAGCCCAATGCCGCCCGTGGTGTAGGGACTCTGATCCGGCAGCACGCCTTTGCCCAGCAGCGCTTTCACCACCGGGCCGCCCACCAACTCGGCAAGCTGTTCCACTTCTTCGCGTGCATGCAGAGCGCCGCGTCCGACGAACACCGTGACCTTGGAGCCCTTGTTGATGATTTCGGCTGCCTGCTCCAGCAACGCCGTCGCCGGACGAAACGCAAGCGGCGCGGCCAGGTCGGCGCTGTGCATGGGAACGTTGGCCTTCGAGCGCTGCTCGTCAGAGACCTTCCACTCCTGCATGTCCTTGGGAATAGTGATATGCGCGACGCCGCGGCGTCCGTATGCCGCACGAATGGCCATGTCGACAAGGTTCTCCGCATGCGCCGGGCCCATCAGGCGCTCATTGAAGACCGCCACATCCATGAAGACTTTGTCGAGGTCCACGTCCTGCTGATAACTCATCCCGATCAGGTCGTGAAACGTGTGTCCCGTGATGGCGAGCACCGGCTGCAGATCGCACTTCGCGTCATAGAGCCCGTTGAGTAGATGAATGCCTCCCGGACCGGATGTTGCAACGCAGACGCCGATGCGCCCCGTGTACTTCGCATAGCCCACCGCGGCAAACGCCGCCGCCTCCTCATGTCGCACCTGCACAAAGCGCAGCTTGTCCTGATGTGTCCGAAGTGCCTCGAAGAAGCCGTCTACGCCGTCGCCGGGCAGACCGAAGATTGTATCGACGCCCCAGTCGATGAGGCGTTCCACTATGAGGTCCGAAGTTGTTTTTGCCATTTGATCTCTCGCTCGCGGGGAAACCGCGGCCGATCAGTACGATGCCAACAGGGGAGTGGCCGTTGTCATGGGCGCACTTTCGATCCGATGCGCGACGGTCACCAAAAGCAAAGGGCCGACACGCGGCCGGCCCGATCTGCGAATCATAATCCCGCTATTGAATCGGCGGAGCGGGCAGCGCCTTTCGCCTGCTCAAATCCTCCCGCACCAGCGTGAGCCCCAGAATGCACCGCTCGAACCAGTCGCTGAGCCGCCCAAACAAAGGCGCTTCCTTCTCGTACTCGAACAGGTTGAACTGGCTCACAATGTAGTAGCTCTCTTTGCCCGCTCGCACCAGTTCTTCCAATGATGGATTGCCACGCCGGTGGCGGCGCCAAGGCTCCACGGCCTCGGGATACATCCCTGCAACAAACAGTGAATAATCGCCGATGTGTTTGCGGATCAGCCGCTCGGCGTCGAACGAGGGAGCTGTACCGTTCACCGGGTCAGCCGCCAGCAGCATCTGCTCCAGCTCATCAATGGGCCGCCCCTGGCCGTCGCGCACCTTGTAGAGCTTGTCAGAACGCGAAAACTCGCACAGCAGATGCGCCACATAGCTTGTCACATCGGGATCGTTCAGGCCGAGCTTGACCTCATAGTTATTGCGCACGGCCTGGTGGAAGAATTGCTCGAGGGGATGGGACTGCGGCTGATTCTGCGGCTGCATGGTGACCTCCTGAGCGCCTCGGACTTCATCCGGTTTGCGCTCGATTGCGCGCAGGTCCGACCATCTTGCAGGCCGTGGCGGGTTCGCCGATGCGCGCAGCCGGAGGACTCCAGCCACTGCCTTTGAGGCTCATGCACGAAGACTGTTGGTCTCCGCGGGAACGCCTCACTTAGTTGGGTTTGACCCCGACTTTACCGCAAATGTTGTGCCCGTCAAGAGGGGGACGCAACACTTTTCTGGCAGTGTGGTGCTCGGATTGCAAACACTCGGCCACTTTTCTTCCACAAATGTTCAGGGCCGGGATGCATTGTCCCGGCCCTTTAGTTGTGACAGCGAGCAGCAATACAGGAGCAGAAACTCAGGCGGCGGGTGCGGCGAGCGCAAGCCGCTTGCCCAGTTCTTCGCGGACCAACGCCAGGCCGAGAACGTAGCGCTCAAACTGGTCGCACAGGCGCTGGAACAGCGGCGCTTCACGGCGATACTCGAAAACGTTGAACTGGCTTACGACGTAATAGCTTTCCTTGCCGGCGCGAATGAGCTCACCGAGGGTGGGACGGCGGCCGCGATTGTCGTAATCGCCATCAATCGCCTCCGGTACCATGCCCGCTACGAACAGGCAATAGTCACCCACGTACTTGCGGATGGAGCGCTCGGCATCGAACGACGGCGCCGTGCCGTGCACCGGATCGGAGGCGCGCATGATGCCCACCAGATCCTCGATGCTGTGGCCGGTCATACCGCGCTTCAGGAAGAGATTCTCGTCTTCAGAAAAATGGCAAAGAACGCGCGAGAGATAACCGCTGATTTCAGGATCGTTCAGCCCCAGCTTTCCTTCGAAGATGCTGGTGACTTCATGAAGAAAAAATGGCTCAAGCGGATGAGCTGGCGAATGCATACACGTCTCCTCGGCACATGCACAGGGGAATCTAGGCCAATGGGTCCCGGATGCACCTTGCGCAGCGCGGGGCGAATTGCCCAGCCTTGCTGTTTGCTTGCTGTTGAATTGAATGTAGCGCAACCTGAGAGGAATTCAAGTGATTTAAATCACCACTTTTGTGGGAGTACCAGCAGCAACAAAAAAGGGCAGCCGCGTGGGCCGCCCTCTTGTGAAGCAATGACGAGTTAAACGCTTGCTGGTGTACGCGATTCGAGTTCGGCCAGCCGCTTCGAGAGCAGGCCTTCCAGGCTGACCAGCGCCTTCGAGAAGCCCTCGATTCCCTCCGTCAGCTTGTCGTGCGCCATGCGGTCCTCGGCATGCATCCGCTCGAAGGTCGCCTCGTCCATGGGAATCCGCTCGATCTGCATCGATTTGGCCTTCTCGGGATCCAGCTTGCGGGGCAGGTCGCCCTGCGTCTTTTCAAGCTCTGCCAAGAGCTGCGGCGAGATGGTCAGCAGGTCCGATCCGGCCAATTCGGTGATCTCGCCGATGTTACGGAAGCTAGCGCCCATCACCTGCGTTTTGTAGCCGAAATGCTTGTAGTAGTTGTAGATGCGGGTCACCGACTGCACGCCAGGGTCGTCCGCGCCCTGGTAGTCCTTGCCTGTGTCCTTCTTGTACCAGTCCAGAATGCGGCCCACGAATGGCGAAATCAGCGTGACGCCCGCTTCGGCACAGGCGATTGCCTGGTGCATCCCGAACAGCAGCGTGAGGTTGCAGTGAATGCCTTCTTTTTCAAGCTGTTCGGCGGCCTTGATGCCCTTCCAGGTCGAAGCAATCTTGATCAGCACATGCTCGCGGCCGATACCTGCCTCATCGTACTGCTTGATGATGGCGCGGGCCTGGTCGATGGTCTTCTGGGTGTCGTAGGACAGGCGCGCGTCGACTTCCGTCGAGACGCGGCCCGGAACAATCTCCAGGATCCGCTTGCCGAATGCGACTGCCAGCCGCTCAAAGGCCAGCTTGGCCACGTCAGTGTCGCTGGCGCTCTCGCCTTTTTCGTCGCGAGCCTGCTTCAATACGCTGTCTACCAGCTCCTGATACTGCGGCATTTGCGCGGCGGCGGCGATCAGCGAAGGATTGGTTGTGGCGTCGGTAGGCTTGAATTCCTTGATCGCCTCGAAGTCGCCGGTGTCGGAAACAACGGTGGTATAGCTGCGCAATTGCTCGAGCAGATTCTGCGGCATGATTCCTCCTGCGCGTGCCGTGCGGCGAAGGGGCGCCGCAGACAGCGGACACTATCAGTCTACGCCCCTTTCGATGCCTGCCGTGTGAACAGGTTTCAGGGCGGGCAGAGCTATTCCGGTTGAAACGTATTTGAAAGGACGCCCAGCCCCGCCACCGAAACATCCACGCGATCACCCGCCACGAGCGGCCCCACGCCGGCTGGGGTCCCCGTCAGCACCAGGTCGCCCGGCTCCAGCGTGATGGCCTGGGTGATGTACTCGAGCAGTTGCGGGACTGAGAAGATGAAGTCCGCCGTCGAGCCATGCTGGCGCACCTCGCCGTTCACCCGCGTCTCGAGCACGACACCCGCCGCTGGATCGATCTCGTCGCTCACGAAGGGACCCACCGGGCAGAAAGTGTCCCAGCCCTTGCCGCGCGTCCACTGGCCTTCCTTCTTCTGCAGGTCGCGCGCCGTCACATCGTTGGCCAGCGTGTAGCCGCGAATCGTCGAACGCCAGTCGCCGTCTGCGTTGAACCGGCTGGTACGTTTGCCGATCACGAATGCCAGCTCGCCCTCGAAGTCCACGCGCTGCGAGGCCGCCGGCATGCGCACAACGCCACCCGGAGCCAGCAAGGACGACGTCGGCTTGAAGAACAACAGCGGCTCCGTGGGAACCTCGTTGCCTAGCTCCTTCGCGTGGTCGCGATAATTGCGCCCCACGCAGATGATCTTTGACGGCGTAACCGGAGCCAGCAGTTGCGCCGCGCTGAGCGGCAGCGGATCGAAGTCGAGCCCCGCCGGATCGACAGCCAACTTCCGCTTTGCGGCCGCTAGTGCCCGCTCCAAATGGAACGCGAAATCTTCCTCAGGCGCATCCATCAGGTCAACGATCCACGGCTCGCCGCCGCGATCTTCGATGCGTCCGTAGTGAACCTGTCCTTCGAATAGAAATCGACAATATTTCATGGCGTTTACTCGTTACGATGCTAAACCCAAAGCGGGCGGCGAGTGGGCGTAGCTCTTATAGCAAACGCCACTGCGTAGTAGGATTCCGGCATGACATCCAGGCAGGCAATGATCATGAGTATGCTCGCGCTCGTTGCATTCTTCACTCCAGCAACGTTCACACATGCCCAAAAACCAGACGCGCGCATAATTCGACTGGCAGAGCTGGAGATTAACCCTGCAAAGGTAGAGCAATACAAGGTGGCGCTTCGGGAAGAGATTTCCTCTTCCATACGCTTGGAACCGGGGGTTATAACCCTGTACGCCGTGTCTGTTAAAGATCATCCTGAAAAGGTCAGGCTCTTCGAGATGTATCTAAACCGGGCTGCCTATGACTCTCACATCCAGTCTCCGCACTTCAAAAAGTACAAAGCCGAAACGCAGAGTATGGTCAGGTCGCTGACGTTAGTTGAGACTGACCCCATCCTGCTGGGATCAAAATAGCTCACTGCTGCGGCACGGCATCCGAGGCCTCATCCGACCGTCCGCTCTCGTTTCCGCGCGCATCCACCGCTGTGACGGCATAACTGTACGTGTGCCCCGCCTGCACCTCGGCGTCATGGAAAGCCGGACCCACCACGAGCTGATCGCCAGAGATACGCTTCCACTCCGATTGCCCTTCGCGCCGATAGACCCTGTAGCCTGCAACATCAGCTTCGGCATCCGGCTGCCAGCTCAGGTCGATCGATGCCGGCGAACCGCCCGTTGCCCCGGTTGCAACGGCAGCAAGCCCCGCGGGAACCACTGGCGGGAAAATATCCTCCGCTGCGATCCGGACCGGCGCCGACAGCTCGCCGTCCAGTTCGATCTGCTTGCCTTCCGCCGTGATCCGCGCGATCCGCTGCGCCCGGTATTCGTAGCTGCGCCCGAAGCGGATTTCCTTATCCATCGCCCCGCCGCCGTCCGGCTCAACCAGCAGGTCGAGCGTCACCGGCTCCGCGGCGGGCGTGAGCGGCCCCTCCTTCGGCTTTGCTTCCGGAGGATTCAGCAAGGTCCGCTTCAGCCGGATCGACTCCTTTGAATCGGCGGCGCTCCAGCGCAGCACAACCCCCTGCTTGCGCACTTCGGCGGCCAGTCCGGTGACCGGCGCAGGAGCCTGCCCCGCCAGAATCACCCCCGCATTCGACAACCCCGCCGACTTGCCCTTGCGATTCTTGAGCTCCACAAAGTAGCTCACCGGCCGGGGAGCTCCCGTTGCCAAGGTACCCGGCAGCGGTCCAGTGAACGACGCCTCAGCACTGGGCACAAAGCTGACTTCCCCGGCAGGCACGCAATGCGAAGCGCCCTCGTTCCAGCAAACGTCGGCGGCGATATCGCCCTTCAACAGCACGCGGTCGGTGGTGCGCTTGGGCATGGTCCAGGTCAGCGTGATCTGGTTCCCGGTGCGAGTAGCGGAGAGATCGGTAACACGCTCCGGCAGATTAAGCGAAGGCGGCTGCGGCGCGCCGGGGGTTCCGCACCCAGTCACGCAGATGACAGCCGCAAGCAGCGCGGCCGCCGCACCTTGTCTAGCGATGGACATTCCTCCTCAGTCTACTGGAGTGCCTGCGCTGTTCCGGGCCAGCCCTCCGCGCCAAACGTTACAATGCTTGCGATCCAGAGAACACCCCGACGGGCCACTTCGCGTGCATGCCCGCTCGCTCGAAAGGACACCGCCGCAGTGTTGATCTTCGCCTCCATCCTCGCCATCTTTGTCTACGGCATGATTGCCGCCATGCTGGGGACCATCCTGCCCGACCTGTCTGACCGCTTCAGGCTCTCGCCCGCGCAGAACGGTACCATCGCCACGGCCCAGGCCATCGGGCTCATGATCGCCTCGCTCGCCGTAGGCCCGCTGCTCGACACGCAGGGGGACAAGATCGGCCTCCTGCTCGGTCTCGCGTTCATTGCCATCGCGCTCTTCGGCCTGCCGCGTTCGGGCGGATACGGCTCGATCGTGTTCCTCATGTTTCTGCTCGGCATCGGCGGCGGCATCGTAGTCACCGGCGCCAACGCCCTCGCCTCGGCCGTCAGTGCCGACCACCGCGCCACCGCGCTCAATCTCGTCAATCTCTTCTTCGGACTTGGCGGCCTGCTCACGCCGTTCATCTCCGCCAACCTGTTCAACCGCAACTGGGTCCGCCTCTGCTACACCATCGCGGTGCTCACGGTCGTGGTCGCGGTCTACCAGATCGCCGTCCCCATGCCCGCTCCCGCCGGCGGCACAGGATCGCTCTTCACCCAGGCAGGACCGCTGCTCGGCCGCCCCATGCTCTACCTCCTGGGCCTGTTCCTGTTCCTCTACATCTCTTGTGAAGTAGGCGTGTGGAACTGGCTGGCCCGCCATCTAATCGCGCAGGGCATCCCCGAGTCGAAGGCGCTGAACATTCTCTCGCTTGGATTCGCCCTCGGCTTGCTGGTCGGCCGCGTTGCCGTCTCGCCCGTATTCAAGAGCGTGTCCCCGGTCGTGGTGCTCCTCATCGCCTCCGTCGCCATGGCGATCACGACTTTCCTGATGCTGCAGACCACCAAGCCCGGCGCAGCCGCCGCTCTGGTCTTCGTCGCCGGAGTCGCCATGGCCCCGGTATTTCCCACCACTCTAGCCATCACCGGCACCGCCTTCCCGCAGATGACCGGAACGGCTCTAGGCTTCGTCATCACTTGCGGCTGGGCCGGTCTCGCAGTCAGCTCGCGCATCATCGGCGCCATCGCCGGGCCGGACCCGCTGCGCATCCGTAAGGCGCTGCTGGTGCTCCCCGCGTTCTCCGTCCTGATGATCGGCCTCAACGTGATCATTTGGATGTCGCTGCGGTAGGCACGCAGAAAGTTCAGCTTGGATCGGGGCCGCAGGTGACTTAAATCACACCCCTGCCGGCCCCTCACCGCGTAGGCTCAAGCCAGGAGCACACCATGGGCAGCGCGGTAACCTCCGGCAAAGCGACTGAAACCACCGGATTAAGCTATCTAGAGAAACGTATGCGAACGGCGATCATCGGCGGCGGCATTGCAGGCCTTGCGGCTGCTTACGAGCTTGAGAAAGCGCGCGCCGTAAATCCCAACATTGAGTACACGCTGTTCGAGTCGCGCGAGCGCCTCGGTGGATCGCTGGCAACCGATCTCTACGAAGGCTCAGTCCTCGAGCGCGGACCCGACTCATTTCTGACCGAGAAGCCCGCAGCCGCGGAGCTATGTCGCGAGCTGGGCATCGGTGGCGACCTGATCCCCTCTAACGACGCCGATCGCAAGACCTGGATCGTGGTGAAAAACCGGCTCGTCGGCCTACCCGACGGCCTCATGTTCCTGGTGCCCACCAAGCTTGTGCCCACGGCCCTCTCGCCTCTGTTCTCAATTGCCACCAAAATCCGCATGGGCCTTGAGCTGCTTCATCCGCCACGCCCCAGCACCGAAGACGAATCCGTAGCCGCATTGGTCGAGCGCCATTTCGGCAAAGAGGCGGTAGACCGTCTCGCCGACCCACTGCTTTCAGGTATCTATGGCGGCGACGCCACCCAGCTAAGCGCCCGCACCGTCCTGCCGCGCCTGGTTGAAATGGAAGCCGAGTATGGCTCCCTGAGTCGCGGCATGCTGGCCGCACACAAAAAGATGAGGGCCGCCATGGCCGCGAGAGCGAAATCCGCCGGCGCGCCTGCACCCGGGGCACCACCCGCCCCTGACCGGCTCAAATCCGTTGGCGCTCAGCCCACTGGCCCGCGCTCCATCTTCACCGGCCTTCGCGGCGGCTTGCAGCAGCTTGTCGAAGCCATCGTGGCCAAGCTCGACCCTCTCGCCATCCGCCTCAGTACCGCAGTCGATTCCATCGAGCGCACGGCTGCCGGCTGGCAGATCACGGCTGCAGGCGAAACCAGCGTCTACGACGCCGTGATTGTCGCCTCTCCGGCCTGGGCTGCGTCCGCGATGCTCTCAACAGTCGATGCGGAACTGGCCAACGAACTCGCCGGCATTCCCTACTCGTCGTCCATCACGCTCAATCTCGTCTACGACGAGGCGAAGATCGGCACGCTACCGGAAGGATTCGGCTTCCTGGTCCCGGCCAGTTCGGGCCGCGCCATGCTGGCCTGCACCTTTGCGCACCGCAAGTTCCTCGGCCGCACCGCCCCCGGAAGAGCCGTGCTCCGCGCGTTCCTCGGCGGCATGCGCAACGAGGCGCTTATGGCCGAGCCCGACAATGTCCTGATCGCCACGGTACGCCGCGAGCTGAGCGAGATCCTGGGCTCCCGTGTCATCGGCCTTCACATCGAACCAGAGTTTGCGCAGGTCAATCGCTGGCGCCGCGCCATGGCGCAGTACGCCGTGGGACACAAGGACCGCATGACCCGCATCAACGGGCGCGTGGCCGCCATTCCGGGGCTCCACCTGGTCGGAAACGCCTACGACGGCATCGGCATCCCGGACTGCATCCGTCTCGGCCGCAAAGCTGCACAGGCCATCGCCTCGTCAGCCAAGAAATAAACCGCACCGCCGGAGAATTTTCCCGGCGCATTGCCCCTCTCCCAAGCTAGAATCCCCTCGCATCCTCATCGAGCAAAACAGAGCGCCGGACGAAGTCCGTCGCCAATGCAGTTTTTCGTTCCCTTGATCCGCAATGTCTGAGATTCCCGGTGTCTTCACCAATTCCGGCCGGAGGTAAGACCATGGCCAAGCATGTTGCTATCACGATCGCAGGCGCAGTATCACTGGGCAGTTACGAGGGCGGCGTCCTCTATGAACTTCTCCGCGCCATTCGAACTCACAACGAACAACCAGGGATCGACGAGAGCCGCAAGATCTACATCGACGTCCTCACCGGAGCCTCCGCCGGCGCCATGACTGCCGCCATGGTGGCGCAGCGCCTGATGTACGACGCCGATGCCCTTGAAGACACACCGGGCCAGAACGCCCCCACCAACTCCATGTACGAAGCGTGGGTCAACAAGATCAGCCTGAAGGGCCTCGTATGGATGCCTGCGGAGCCCAAGTGGCACTCGCTCTTCTCCTCCAATCTCATCCAGTCCATCGGCAAGACCATGCTGGTCGATTCCATGAAGAATCCCAAGAGCGGCCGGCACCCCGCGGTCGAAACGGTAAATGGCGAGCCCCTGCCTCTGCGCGTCGGCTTCGCCCTCACCAACATGAACGGCATCGACTACATGATCCCGTTCACGGGCAGCACCAAGGACAGCTTCAACTACACCACCTCAGGCGACCAGAAGCTCTTCACTATTACCGGCGACAAAACCACGGACGAGAAAAGCTGGCAGGCCTTTTGCCACGCCGCCGTAGCCTCTGGAGCCTTTCCCGCTGCATTCAGGGCCCAGCCCATTCCGCACTCCCCCGCAGAATACGACACACCGATCGCTCCGAAGATGCCTCTCGAGCCGGAGCCGGGCGTCTGTTATCTCGACTGGGGCAAGCGAGAGGACCCCTCCTCGTTCGTCCACTGCGACGGCGGCGTTCTCCAGAATCAGCCTCTGGGCATAGCCAAGAATCTGGTCGATGCAGCGGTCGCGGAACGCGCGAAGAGGGATCCCGCGGCGCATTGTGACAGCGACGATCGGCTTTACGTCTTCGTCTCGCCGCACTCGGTCAAGTCCACTGCGGAAGACATCCACCTCAAGAAGCTATCTATCCTGGCGGAGATCAGACATCTGGTGAACGTGTATTTGCGCCAGGCGGCTTTCCATGACTGGATCACCGCCGAAGAGATGAACCGCAAAATCACGCTGCTCGATCAGCGTGCCTTCCAGCTGGCCGACCTGATTATTGGGGGAGATCCGGACGTGGATGTCTCGGCACTCTCGACGGCTGCATTCGGTCTGAACAAGCTCCTGATGGCCAATGCTATGCCGCAGCGCCTCTCCCGCCTTCGGCAGCAATACAGCGCGCAATATCAGGGCGTTTCAGACAAACGTGGCCAGCAGGCTGCCGAGGCGTACATCGCCGCGCTCGCCACCCTGGAAGCAGCCGCCCATCTTGAAAACCGCGACAAGATGAAGATCGCCGCCGTGATTGCATCCGAGAAGGAACTCGCCGGCGCCGGCCTCGCCGCCTTCGTTGGCTTCTTCCGCAAGAAGTATCGCCAGCACGACTACTGGATGGGCCGCGTGAAAACGCGCGAGTACCTGCAGAGTCCTGCGGTCAAAAACATACTTGGCGTAGTCAACTGGCCCGAGGAGTCCAACTGGACGCCCCAACTCGCGAACCCGTCCGGCGTTGGCAAGCCGGGATTTTTCTCGATCGCCACAGCGGCCATCTTCCCGGGAATCGTCTTCGTGCTCCTGCGAGCCTGGCCGCTGATTCTTCTAGCGCTGGTGGTCTGGGGTCTGATCCACCTGGCGCATTAGCCCACATCAGCGCCACGAAATCGAAGGAGGCGTGCTCACGCCCGCTTCATCTCCAGCACCTCTGCTGGCCCCGCGAAGGGCACGTCAACCCCGCGTGCCCACGCCGAGCGATCAAACGTGCCCAGCACCTTCCCGCTGATCACGACTCGCACACGATACCGCCCTTCCGGAATCAACGGCAGTTCCACTCGCGCACCTGCCACGCCCGACTTATTCCGGAACACCGCCACGACCCCCTCGCCGCTGCGCGCCAGACGCGCAAAACCATCCCACGCTGCCGGAGAAGTCTGCCGCCAGCTTCCCAGCGGAAAGAAGCTGTCGCTCAGCTTTACGGATTTGCGTAGCTCCTTGAACCAGCGAATCTTCTCCCCGTACCACGCCCGATCCGCCGCGCTCAGCTTGCGCAGATCGCCCAGCAGCAGCGGCGCCGAACCGATGGCTGTGGCGAAGCTCTCCTGGATGGTCGGCAACTCGGCATGCATGTTTCCGATCAGCATCGCCTCAACGGGCATCGACGCAGCCCGTGCATAGAGCAGTTGCCGCGCCTGAAGCGGCCCCGCCGCGTCAGGATGCCGGTCATCCACATTGCTCATCCAGTCCAGATCGCCGGCCGCCAGCAAGCCCGCATCGATAATGTGCTTCTGCCCCCACAGCTCGAATGTCAGATCCAGCAGCACATCCGGGTGCTTGGCATACACAGCCGACGTCATCTCCCGAATGCCTTCATAAATCCGGTGCAGCGACTCCGCCCAGTCCGCGTGGTCGTGCCCCTTGGCCCAGCAGCCCGGCGCTTCCCCATACGCATTGAAGATCGTAGTCAGGTCGAGCTTCGCATACGCGAGCCTGAACCGCTCGATGGCGTCGTTGATGCGCTCTGCCGCCGACATGCAGAAGCGCGACGCCATGCACATCACCACCTTCTGCCCTGCCATTGTCCCGGTGGTCTTTACATTCCCGTCGATGTCGCGGGAGGCCCACTCCGGATGCGCCTTGTACACTTCCGTCGTCATCCCGATCGCGGCCGGTGGTATCCACAACCCCAGCCTCATGCCGCGCGACTCAACCGCCTTCAGAATGGGATCAAGCCCGCCCGGAAATGCGGCCAGGTTCACCGCGTTATCTCCGTACTCCTGCTGCCATCCATCGTCAATGGTAAACACATCCATGCCCATCGCCCCGGCGGCTTCTATCAGGTCCATCGAGATCTGCTGATTGATGCCGCGCTCGAACGGCTCCCATGTGTTGTAAATCCACGGAGGCCCGCCCTGGTCCACGCGCCGTTCCAGCACCGCGGCCGTGTAACCCGGCACGCGCCATCGCGGATCGTTGAACGCGTCGCCTCTCCGGAACGGAATCAGCGACGCACTCGCAGTCGTCAGTTCCTCACCGGGCGCCAGCCTCCGCTCAAACGGCATCAGGTCCGTGTCATACATGGCGCTCACGCGTACGCTATCCGGCGCATCCCAGCCAGCGACCTCGGTGCGCTTCATGTATCCTGGCGCCTCGTTCAGAACGGTCACTCCGGCTCCGGTGCGGCCATTCGCCAGCATCAGCCCCGCATCCTCTGAGCGACCCGTATAGAAGATTTCGCGCGGCACAGCTCCGTACTGCGCCAGCAGGGTCATCTCGTTCTCGGGCCCAAGCGCAAACGCCAGATTATCGATCTGCAGGTGTGTGATCTTCAAAGGAGCGGTCCCGGTATTCTTCAGCACCAGGTGCTTGCGGATCGCGGCATGGCCGTCATACACGCTGTAGACCGCACGCACCTCAAGCGGCAGCTTGATGTGACGCAGCCTCACCGCCCTCGTTCGTTTACCCTCGCCAGAGTCTTCGCGGGTGTCCACCAGTTGGAACACGCCACCGTTGCTGCGGCACTCCTGCCCATCACAAATTAGCGAGAACTCGGCGGCCAGCGCGCGCGCATCGGAAACTGCCCCGAGCAGATTCGTCCCCGCCGCAAGATCCGCGATCTGGGTCGTGTAGAGACCCACTCCGGGCGCGTAGGCCACGTCGCGCCGGATCAGCGCATTGCCAATGCTCCACGTCTCGTGCTGATCGGCGTCTGCGAGCCGCGAAGGCCCGCACACAACTCCCGCCGCCAGAACCGCCCCGGCCTGCAGCAGTTCTCTCCTGGTGACTCCTTGCCGCGCTTTCATGTGTTCTCCGTCGATCGTTCCTAACGCTGAACACCATATGTGCGGCACCGGTGTGGAAGCAAGTACTCGCACGCTGACTCGCCGGCGTGAGAACTACAACCCGCTGCTGCCCAGCAGAATACCGATGCCGTACGTGACCGCGCCCTCAATGGCGCCCACAATGGTCATCTCCATGCCCGATGACCACCACGACCTTACCGTAATGAGGCTCTTCGCTGCGCCCACCGCAAAGTGAGCCAGCAGCGACACGATCGCGGCCGCAATCACCGCCGAGATCCCGCTCATGAAGAAGAACGGAATGATCGGAATGGCCGCACCCACCGCGGTCGACAGCGCGCCCGAACTCGCCGACACCATCGGGTTCGACAGCGCCTCTTCCGTCGCACCCAGGCGCTCGCTCGATAGCGCACGCAGCATCTGTTCCGGATCGCGCGCGATGTGATCCACTACGTGGAACGCGTCATCCTCCGGCAGCCCCTTCACCTGGTAGTAGAGCGACAGCAGCTCCCGCGCCTCTGCGGGATTCATCTTGATCGCATCCCGCTCCCGCGCAATCTCCGCGTCGAAGATCTCCCTTTCGCTCTTGGCGGCAAGATACGCGCCCGACCCCATCGACAGCGCCGAGGCGATCATGCCCGAGAGTCCCGCCAGCAGCACATATTTGCTGTCGCCTGCCGTCGCGCCCGATACACCTGACACGATTCCGAAGATCGCCCCCAGCCCGTCATTCACGCCGTAAATCGCGTCCCCAATCCAGCTCCCAGCCTGCTTGCGGCCCTCGTTCCGTTTGGCCAGCAACTCGTCCAGCACTTCCTTGGGATTGACCTTCGGCGCGCTCGGCGACGGCGCATAGTGTCCACGCAACAGCGACCCGAGCTCGCGATGGTGGTCGCGCTCGTCCTCAATCACGTGGTTCAGGATCTCGATTGACGCTTCGTCGCCCAGATCCTTGAGCTGCTTTCCATAGTTCGCGATGTGCCGGCTCTCTTCGATTTCCAGCCGTCTTAGCGCCATGCGTACGCCGCCGGCGCGATTCTGCAGGGTGTCGGCCTCGCCATGCGGATTGCCCGTGTACACCGGCTCCGGCCCGCCTAACTCCTTGATACGGCTGGCCCACAACGCCGCATGCTCCTCTTCGGCGCTGGCCAGGTGGCGCAGCACGTGGGCGCGCACCGCATCGGTATCGCGGTCAGCCAGGGCCCGGTAGGTGTAGCAGCCCACCATCTCCGCCTGCCAATTTTCCTCCAACGCGTCCAGGACTTTTTGGAGGCGGGCTCCGCTCAGGGATTCCTTGGCTGTGGGCATCGTTGAATTGTTCTCCTTGTCACCGTTGAGGATAGCTGAAAAGCAGCGAGCAAGGCACCAAGCCGCCATCAGACCATGGACGGGCCGTCACTTCGCCCAAGCTCGGAGCCTTTGTCCCCCTCTGCCCTTTGTCCCCCATGTCCCTATGTCCCCCATGTCCCTCTGTCCCTTTGTCCCTCTGTCCCTCTGTCCCTCTGTCCCTGCCCCACGGTCTGTGTTCCCTGTCCCTGTACGAATCCCCGCTTTCCCGTATAGTGTTGTTGCAGCGAAAATTCAGGGCCCCGGCACAGGCGAATCGGAGTGCGCCTTGCAACCAGTCGTGTGTGCCGCGCGGTCCAAACTGCACCACGCTCTTACCGGGGCGGACTTTCAGGAGAATCGAGGGAAAAACCTCCCATGGCAACACGATCCACACCACCCACCGCGACAGCACCCTCCGCGCCCAATTACGTAGGCCCGTTCATTACGGTCGCCATCCTGTTCCTGATCTTCGGGTTCATCACCAACCTGAACATGGCGCTGGTCCCGCATCTGCGGAATGTCTTCACGTTGCCGTATGCCTGGGCCATGCTGGCGGAGTCGGCCTTCTTCCTTGCCTACTTTGTCTTCGCAACGCCAACCTCCATGCTCATCCAGTCCATCGGCTACAAGAAGACGATGGTGGTGTCGCTGTTCATCCAGGTGGTGGGTTGCCTGCTGTTCGTTCCCGCGGCCAAAATGGTCAGTTTCCCGCTGTTTCTCACCGCCGTGTTCGTCGTTGGTGCGGGTGTAACTGCCCTGCAGACCGCCGCCAATCCATACGTTGCTATCCTCGGCCCTGAGCACTCCGCGCCTGCCCGCCTCACCCTGGCCCAGGCACTCAACTCGGTCGGCGGCACCATCGCTCCGCTCGTCGCCGGCGCCTACATCCTCACCGACCCAGCCCACATGCAGACTCAGGCGGAAGTGGCCAACACGGTGCGCGGGCCCTATATCGCCATCGCCGGCGGACTGCTCATTCTCGGCCTCGCCGTCATGTTCATGCACCTGCCGCAGATCACGCAGACGCAGGAGTTCCGCCCCGGTAAAGAAAATGATGCCGTCCTCAACCGCAGCATCTGGAGCTACCGGCACACCGTGCTCGCCGCGCTCGGCATCTTCCTTTATGTTGGCGTCGAAGTCGGACTCGCCTCCATCAGTCCCAACTACTTCAAGAACCTGGGCGTTGACAGCCTGAGCAAGGCATCCTTCCTCGTCTCCCTCTACTGGGGTGGCGCGCTGATCGGCCGTCTGCTCGGCTCCTGGATGCTTACTAAGGTCAAGGCCGGCAAGCTGCTCGGCATCTTCGGCGTTCTGGCCACCGTATTCGTCTTCGTCTCCATGGCCACCCAGGGTCAGACCGCTATCTACGCCGTCGTGATCTGCGGATTCTTCAACTCCATCATGTTCCCGAACATCTTCGCGCTCGGCATCGCGGGCCTCGGCCCCATGACCAGCAAGGGCTCGGGCCTGATCATGACCGCGGTTGTCGGCGGCGCCATCGTTCCTCCGCTCATCGGCTACATGGCCGACAAGACCGGAAGCATCCACGAGGCCCTGATCATCCCGGCCATCTGCTACTTCTACATCGCGTTTTATGGTTTCGTGGGATCACACCCCAAGCGCACCGTAACCGCGTAACAACAAGTTCATTGCCTCAGGCAGTGAAGATCCAAGTCCGCGCAAGACTCCATAGGCACGGGATGGATCAGCAGTACAAACTGAAGGCCCTCCGGACATCCGGAGGGCCTTCGCACGTTCACCATGGAAATGCATCCAGGTTAGGTCAGGGCTTCAGCCCTGACTTCGCCGCGATCTCCCGCAGCTTCAGAACCGTGTTCCAATTCCTCGCCGTGCCCGCGCCACCGAGTGCCTTCTCCAACGCCTTCCCCGTGAACTTCGTCTCCGCCGCGCCATCCGGCAGATGCAGGTACAGTGTCTTCCCATCGATATGAAATTGATCGCGCCTATTCGGATACTGATCCACGATGCGCTGCAACCCAGCCGCCGCGCTTGCCGGAGCGGCCTGGCTGAGGAATCCCACATGCACCTTCGCTCCGTCGGCCGCAGCCTCCGCGGCAAACGGATTCCCCGCGATGATCGCGTCGAGTTCCTCCGGCGTGCGAATCAGCACGCCGACGGGAGCGCCAGTGTGTTCCTCAAGAGCCGCAGCCAAATCGCGCGCCACCTTCGCTGCCGATCCCTTCGCATCGAAGACCGCGTTGCCGCTCTGGATGTAGGTTTCGACGTGCTCATAGCCGAGCCCCGCAAGCAGCTTGCGCAGTTCCGCCATCGACAGCTTTCCATAGCCGCCCACATTAACTGCCCGCAACAACGCAATGAACGTCGCCATAGCTATACCGGCTGTGCCTGCCGCACAGCATCTTTGACCGTCTGTGCCGCAAAGGCGATCTGCTCCGCAGTCAGCTCGGGATAGATGGGAAGCGCCAGCACTTCGTTCGCCGCCTTCTCCGACTGCGCCAGCGATCCCACCGCACGATGTTTGCCTGCAAAACACTCCTGCAGATGCATCGGAACCGGATAGTAAATCTCGGTGCCCACATTCGCATCGGTCAGCGCCTTGCGCACAGCATCGCGGTTTTGCACGCGAATCGAATACTGGTTGAAGATGCTCACGCAGTCCGGGCTTATGTGCGGCGTCACCACCGGCGATCCCGCAAACGCCTCGTCATACAGCGCAGCATTGCGGCGGCGCGCAGCCGACCACTCATCCAGGTGCGGCAGCTTCACCAGCAGTACCGCGGCCTGCAGCGGATCGAGCCGGAAGTTGCCGCCCACGACCTTGTGATAGTACTTCGGCTTCGATCCATGCGAACGCATCAGCAGCAGTTGCTCGTGCAGCACCGCGTCGTTGGTCACGCACATGCCACCATCGCCCGCGCCGCCCAGGTTCTTCGAGGGGAAGAAGCTGAAGCAACCGATCGCGCCGATGCTGCCGGCCCTGCGCCCTTTGTACGTCGCGGAAATCGCCTGCGCGGCGTCTTCGATCACCGGAATGTTGTGTCGGTTGGCGATCTCCATGATCGGATCCATGTCGCACATCTGCCCGAACAGGTGCACCGGGATAATCGCCTTGGTCTGCGGCGTAATCGCCGCCTCAATCAGCGCCGGATTGATATTGAAAGTCCCGGGATCGATGTCTACGAAGACCGGTGTCGCGCCTACGCGCGCCACGCAGCCCGCTGTGGCAAAGAAGGTGAACGGAGTCGTGATCACCTCGTCGCCGGTACCAATATTGAGCGCCATCAATGCAGCCAGCAACGCATCGGTGCCGCTCGACATGCCGACCGCGTACTTGCAGGCGCTGAGCGCGGCCACCTTCTTTTCGAGCTCTTCGACTTTGGGGCCGAGGATGCACACCTGCGATTCCAGAACTTCGCTAACTGCCTGCATCACTTCATCGCGGATCGTGGCGTACTGAGCCTTCAAATCGAGCAGAGGTATCTTCATGAATGCCGAATTCCTTCCACCTCGATTTTACGGTGGGCACGTGGACGCCCGATGGCACTTTGATGGAGCGGAAGGTCAGCGGAGAATCCACGCGGCCAGTCGAGAGCAGCTCAATAGCGCTTTGTTAACGAAGCCGGCACCGGCCCGGTCCTGCCGCCCAGCAGCCAGTCCACCGCCGTGCGCACATCAGCCTCGCGCGCCTCACCCATGATGCGGGCAATCACCTCGCCATGCTCATCCAGTACGGCTGTCCCCGGCACGATGTTGTCCAGTCCGAAATCGGCCAGCATGTCGGTATCGCCGCCCACCCAGCTGTCGGCCGGCACCTTCAGCCGCTCCAGCACGCCGGGGATTTTTGCCCTGTCCTTTTGGGCATCAATTGAGATGGTCACGAACTTCACCGGCTTGCCTTCATAACTCGATGCGATCTGCGCAAGCCGCGGCAGTTCCTCCTGGCAGGGACCGCACCATGTCGCCCAGAAGTTCACCACCACAATCTGACCACGCAGCGCCGACAACTTCCGCGACTGCCCATCCAGCGTCTTGAATCCCGGATCGGGAGCGCGCTTGGCGAATGCGGGCAGGCCCAGGCAAACGCACACGCTTAGCACAGCTATGAAACGGGGAAGCCGTTGCATCGTTTCCCGACTATAGCGGACCAGCCGCCTTTATTTCGCCAACCGAAAGATGGATACCGAACTCCATCGCTCTGCCCACGACTGCTCGATCACCGAACTGTTAACTTCGTCAGCATTGTCCGCCGCTGACTGTTCGACCGGCCAGACGCGGATTGCACGAGGCCACCTGACTTCCCTCCAGGAGAACAGTTCAAATGAAAAGAATCCTCCAGCCGGCGGCTGTCTCCGCCGCGCTACTCGTGTCTCTGCTCGGCGCCCGCTCTACGGCCCACGCCCAGGGATGCGTTGCTGCACACTCCCCGCAGCCCATCATCTCCGGACTGGATCCCGGCATCCAGGCCAACGCCCGCCACTCCGGTGGCACTGGTCTCTTCCATGGGCTCACCATCACAACGGGCTACCGCTTCTACAACTCCTACCGCCACTACGTCGGAACCGACTACCAGGAGCAGCGACAGGCTCTGCACAACGCAGTCGTAAACCACGTGAACCTGTTTGAGCTCGATCTCAATTACCAGATCACGCCGCGCCTCAGCGTCATCGCCAGCATTCCTGGCATGACGGCCTCGCGCCACGGACAGGCCACCGACACCAACTATTACCACTCCGGCGGCATCGGCGACATCACAGCTGGCGTTCACACGTGGATCTTCCGTCCCCCGACAGAGAATGGCGGCAACGTCTCGCTCTCCGCACAGCTAAAGCTCCCCACCGGTATCAACGACGCCAAAGGCACCACGCATATCGCCGGCGGCGGCACTCAGATCCGTCCGTTCGACGAGTCCATCCAGCCCGGCGACGGCACCTGGGGCTTCGCGCTTGGCACCGAGGCCTATCACCCGCTCTACTGGCGGTTCACGGGTTACTTCACCGGCTCCTGGCTCTTCAGTCCGCAGGACACCACCGGGGTGCTGACATATCGCAAGCAGCCCGGCGAGCAGGTGATCTCGGCTACCGACCAGTACCTGTGGCGCGGCGGCTTCTCGCGGCCGGTCACCGGCGTAAAGCTCCTGCGCGGCTTGGCTCTGAGCGCGGGCGGCCGCATGGAAGGCGTGCCTGTGCGCGATGCGTTCGGTTCCAGCAACGGCTTCCGCCGGCCCGGCTATGTCATCTCCTTCGAGCCTGGCCTCATATACTCGCGCGGCCGCTACATGTTCAACGCCAGCGGCCCGTGGGCGATGGAGCGCAACCGCAAGAAGAGCGTGACCGATATCGCCAACGGCATCCACGGCGATGCAGCTTTCGCCGACTACACCGTCATCACCAGCCTGTCGTACTCGTTCTAGGGCATACCGGCGCCGCTGCTAAAGCAGCCGGAAATCCCAGTCAATCTCAACCAATCGAAGGCCGCGAACCGCGTTTGAAAGATAGACGCGATCCGCGGCCTTCAAGTCTTCCGGATAGAGAACTCGCTCTTTCACATCTCTCCGCGTCTTCAACAGGTGCCGCCGGTAGACCCCCGCAAGCAGGCCGCATGACACCGGTGGTGTAAACAGCATCCTGTCCTTCTCCACAAAGACGTTCCCCACCGCACTCTCCGTCACCTGCCCATCGCGATTCAGGAACAGTGCATCATCGAACCCAGCCTGATGGGCGGCAATCAGCGTCCGCATGTACAGCGCCCGATTCGTCGTCTTATGGAAGTAGAACCGGTCGGCTGCATCGGTCCTCTCCGGCGCAATGCAGACGCGCAGAGGCGCAGCAACTGCCCCTTCCAGCGGCTCCGATGAGATCGTCACACTCCCATCCTTTGACAGCAGCAACCGCACCTTATGTGGTGCCGCATCGGGAATGGTCGCGCCCACCGCAAGCAGCCGCTCCAAAATCGTAGCCCGGTCGAATCGGAAATCGAAATAATCCGCTGAGTCTTCGATCCGATCGAGATGCAGTTCCAGCAGCGGATACCCGCCCTGCCACAACATGGTCTCAATCAGTTCAAAATTCGGCATGGGCTCGGTGAGGAATCGCGATTTGAGCTGGCACTCGCGATACTCCTCCGCCGCAACCGAATCAATCACGATGCCGCTTCCAACGCCCATCGTGGCATGGCGCCCGTTCACCTCCAGCGTGCGGATCGCTACGCTCGCTACGGACTCATCCTGCGAGAAGAACCCGATCATGCCCGTGTAAACTCCGCGCGCCTCGCCTTCCAGTTCCGACAGCAGCTGCATCGCGCGAATCTTCGGCGCTCCCGTCACCGATCCCGAAGGAAACAGCGACCGGAGTATCTCCTCGAACGAAACATCCTCGCGCAGCAAGCCCGATACCGTCGACGTCATCTGCCACAGCGTCGGATGCCGCTCCGCCGCGAACAGATCGCTGGCCTTCACGCTTCCGAACTCGCACAGCCGCCCCAGGTCGTTGCGCAGCAGATCGACAATCATCACGTTTTCGCTGCGATTCTTTGCATCGTTGCGCAACCACTCCGCAGCTTCGCGATCCTCCGCTGTCGTCCGGCCACGCCGAACCGTGCCCTTCATCGGCCGTGTGACAATCCGCCGGCGCGCACCATCCCGATCGATGCGGAAGAACAGCTCGGGCGAATAGCTCAGGACATATCGCCCGCGAGCCCAATGAACGAAAGCGCCATACTCCACGGGCTGGCGCTGCCGCAGCGCTGCGTACAGCGCATCAATCCGTTCCGGCGCGTCGAACCGCAGCGGAAATGTGAAATTGAGCTGGTAGACGTCCCCAGCGCGAATGAGTTCGTGGATGGCCTCGATGCGCTCGGCGTATTCCGCCTCGGCCATGGCAAACTCCAGCCCTCCGATGTCGCAGGCCGTCGCTTCGCCCGCAGCAGGCATCAGCCCGGGCGGCGCCTGATCTACGAACGCACCCGCCTCATGATCCCAGGTATGGCATTTGTCGTAGATGCCGAACCAGACGAGCGGCCGATCTTCTCCTGGGCTGCGAACGGCCGCGTTGGGCTCGAAACATCCGCCGCATTCGTAGGTCATGAATCCAGCGACGAATTGTCCCCGCGACACAGCTAGCTCAATCTGCTGCAAGCACGCACGTACCTCCGCCGCACTCCGCGGAGCCAGGATATCTGATGGGTGCAGAAACAGACGCGAAAACCGCGAAGACCCTGAAGAACTGCTCCTGCTAGGTGCAGTTTCCAGCAAAACGGCTGCGGGGGTCTGCTCAACTATCGAGTAGACCCCCGCGGGAACATCATGCCAGCGCAGCATGGATCGTGCTTACTTAACGGTCAGCGCCAGAGTAGCGTAGTTCGTTGTCGCAGCGACGCCGTTGCTCGACTGCGCCGTCACCTTCAGCGTGTAAGAACCGCTGGGCGTGGGCCGATTATGGGGCGGGCCGTGGTTGTAGTAGTTGTAGCGCGGTGCGCAGGCGGTCATTCCCAGCGTCGTCACCAGCCCGATGAATGCAATCACTGACATCCGGCTCATCCAACGCCGGCGCCGCACAGCGAAAGTGAGCCCCGCGAATCCCAGCGCCCCCGGCAGCAGAACCGCCCAGCTCACAGGATTGCTGTCCGGCTTGATTGCCGGCTTCGCCAGGCTACCGGTTCCCTGCGCCGTGGTGATCAGCATGCTGCTGTTGATCGCCGCTGTTGCGTTGGGCAGGATCTCCACGTTCTCTGGTGTAAAGGAGCAGGAAGATTGATCCGGTAATCCCGAGCAGGAGAGCGTTACAAACATCGGCGCGCTCAGCGAACTCGCGTTGACGGGCTTCAACGACGCCGTCACCGTCCCGGACTGACCCGGTGTCAGCGAAAGCGAGGCCGGATTCACTGAAATGGTGAAGTTCGGCGTCGCGCTGGCAGCGGCGCTGACGGCAGAAATTTCGGAACTCGAAGCCTGATGCTGGCTGTCACCCGCGAACACCGCTCGCAGATCATGGCCGCCCGGCAGCAGCCCAACCGCAATCTGAGCCTTGCCTTCTGCGTCAAGCGCGGCGCCTGCAAGCTGCTTTCTGCCATCCTGTATAACAACGGCGCCCGAAGCCGGCTGGCCGTCATCGCCCACAACCGCAACGGAAAGCGTGGCCTGAGTCCGGCCGTTCACATCGCGCGTCTCCGCGGAAAGGCTGGTTTGGGTGGCCTGCTGCGCCTGGGCGAAGGCGGGCAGCATCATTGCGCCCGCAGCGGCGCCCACCGCAGCAAACCTCGAGAGCCGCGCCAGGCGGCAAAGAATACTTCTCACGTGCACCTGCTCCAAAAACACAGAAATGGCCGTACGCCGGGAAATATGGCAGCTTGGACCTATTGTATCCGGCGCGGGCACGACCCGAAAAACCGCAGTTCTGCCGACTCCCATTGGACGCGCCCGCTGGGCTTTGGATAGATCGGACGCCCTTGGCCGCTATTCGCTCCGCAGCGCCTGCATCGGATCCAGCATCGCCGCCCGCCGAGCAGGAACCAGGCAGGCCGCTGCCGCCACACACAGCAGCACCACCAGCACCCCTGCATACGTCAGCGGATCCAGATGCGACACGCCAAACAGCAGCGACGTAAGCGCCCTTGTCGCGGCCAGCGACCCAGCCAGTCCGAGCGCTACGCCTGCCAGCACCAGGACCAACCCCTGCCGCATCACCAGCGCCAGCAGATTGCCGCGCGAGGCACCCAGCGCGGCCCGCACGCCGATCTCCCGCGTCCGCTCTGCTACGCTGTTGGCCAGAATGCCGTAGATTCCCGTTGCCGCCAGCACAAGCGCCACCAGGCTGAAGGCCTCAAACAGGATGAGTACAAATCGGCGCTCGGCCACGGACCGCTCCAGCAGCGTATTCATCGTGGCCACCCTCAGCACCGGCTGATCCTTGTCCACGCTCCAGATCGCGTTCCGCACTAAAGGAGCAAGTGCGGCCGCATCGCCGCGCGTCCGAATCACGAACGACAGGGTGTCGTCGGCGAACCAGGTCTGCGTCTCGGGCACGTACACCGCGTCGGTATCTGTCAGCGCCAGCGAGGCCTGCCGCACATCCCCCACCACGCCCACCACCGTGAACCACGGATAGTTCGTTGGTCCCACGTGCAGTCGCGTCCCCAAGGCGTCTCCATGCGGAAACTCCTTCTTCGCCAGCGACTCCGAAATGAGCGCGGCAAACGGCGCCTTCGCCGTATCGCGCTCGTCCAGCAGCCGCCCTCTCAGCAGCGGCATGCGCATCGTCTCCGCGTAGCCGGGGCTTACCGCGTAGCGGTACACGTTGTGCCCGCTCCTCGCGTCTTCGTTCTCGAAAACCGATCCGTACACCGTCATCCAATATGGATCCCCACTCAGCGGCAGCACGCTCGTGAAACCTGCCTGCGTCACGCCCGGCACTTTGCGAACCTGCTCCAGAGCCTGCTCGAAAAATCTGCGCCGCGCCGCATCCCCTTGGCCTGGAGCAGCCGCTGCCTCGTCGAACTTGTGCCCCGCAGTCTGTACCTGCAGCGTGAGCAGATGATCCGCATTGAACCCTGGCTCTACCGCCAGCAGCCGCTGCATGCTGCGCAACAACAGCCCCGCACCCACCAGCAGCATCAGAGCCAGCGCGACCTCGCTCACCACGAGCACACGTCTGGCGGTTTGGCGATTCCGCGTGCTCGTCCGGCCTTCGTGGTGAAGCGCCGTTTTCACCTTCGCCCGAGGTGCCTGCAACGCCGGCATCACTCCCGCGGCCAACCCCACGGCAGCCGTCAATAGAAACGCGAACAACAGCGCGGGACCGTTCAGCGCAATGGCATCCACCCGCGGCAGCCCCGGCGGGCTGAGTGCAACCAGCATTCTTATACCGGCGGCCGCGATCGCCACCCCGAGCGCTCCGCCTGCAATGGCCAGCAACAGTGTTTCCGTGATCGACTGTCGAATCAGCCTGCCTCGCGACGCGCCCAGCGCAGTACGCATCGCAAACTCACCCTGCCGCATTGCTCCGCGCGCCAGCAGCAGGCTCGTCACGTTCACGCACGCAATCGCCAGCAGCAGCGCCACTGCCCCCAGCACCGCCAGCAGTGCAGGCTTCACGTTGCGGACCACATCTGCCTGCAGCGAATCCACAATCAACCCCGCCTGCAGTGAGGCCCACCGCGGCCGCGGATATTCCGCTTGCGGATTCGCTGCAATTTGCCCGAGATCACGCCGCACCTCATCCAGGCCCACGCCTTCGCGCAGTCGCCCCGCAATGCGCATATGATGTCCCCACGCATTGCTGGTCACGTCCGCCAGCTTCGCCGGATCGTACGCTAGAGGCGTGAACACATCGGCACCCGCGGCCAGCACATCCTCAAAGTCTCGCGGCATCACGCCGATCACGCTGTAGACATCGTCATCCAGCCGCACTGTACGGCCGATCACTCCCGCATCACCGCTTAGCCTTTGCCGCCAGAACCGGTCCGTAACGATTACCACGCGCGGTGCACGGAACGTGTCGTCGCTCAACTGAAAATCTCGACCCAACGCCGGCCGGATTCCGAGCACCTCAAAAAACCCCGCGCTTACACTCTGCCCCTCCAGCCGCTCCGGAGTTTGCTCACCGGTCATCACCGGCTGCCATGGCTCGAATGCCGCGAGTTGATCGAACGCCCTGCTGCGCGCCGCCAATTCACGATACGTTCCATAGGTCGCCTCGACACGATCCCCTTTGTACGTGTCCCACACCGTCACGATCCGCGATCCATGCGGATACGGCAGCGGCTCGAACAGTATCGGATTCACCGCGCTGAAGATCGCCGTCACCGCACCTATTCCCAACGCCAGGACCAGCATCGCGCTAAGCGCAAACCCTGGCGACCGCCGTAGCTGCCGCGCCGCGTAGCGCACATCGCGCGCCATCGATTCGAGTCCGAGGTTCGCATCCTCTGCCGCCACACGCTCGCGCATCACCGCAGGATTCCCGAACCGCACCAGCGCCTCGCGCCGTGCCTCCTCAGGCGTCATCCCACGCACAAGATCGTCCTCAATGCGCATCTCGACGTGAACCCTCAGTTCCTCGGCAATTTCGCCATCCAGCCGCGACCGCCGGAACAGATTCGTAATTCGCCGCAACGCACTCATAGTCCTCGATCCCTCTCTGCCTGCTTTTGCTACCTTTTCCCTGGTCCCTGGTCCCTGTCTTTCTTACTCTGAGCGCAGTGCTTCCATCGGATCGACCTTCGCCGCGCGCCGTGCCGGTAGCCAACTTGCCACCAGCGCCACCGCGGCAATCACAACCGTGATCGACGTGAAAACCACGGCATCGTGCGGGCTCACTCCGCGCAGCAGGTTGGCCAGCACCTTTGCCAGCCAAAAGGCCAACACCAAGCCCAGCCCAAGCCCGCTTCCCGCCAGCCAGGAAGCACGCCGCAGGATCATCCGCAGGACGTCCTCCCGGCTCGCGCCCAGAGCCAGCCGCACGCCGATTTCCCGAGTTCGCTCCCCCACCAGGTTCGCCATCGCTCCAAATATCCCAATGGCCGCCAGCAAAAGCGCAATCAGCCCGTCGATGCCCAACATAGCCGACGCATACATCAGCCCGGTCAGCCTCTCATGCATGTATTGCCAGTAACTCTGCACCCCGTTCAGCGGCAATGCCGGATCAACGGAAGACAGCGTCTGCCGCACGGCCGGCGCCAGGGGCAGCGCATCATGCCCCTCGGCAAAAATTGCGAACTCGGTGCCTGCCGGAGCCGCCTGCGATGTGTTCAGATACACAACTGCGTGCGGAGTTGAATCCCACAGCGAGTAACTCGTCTCCTGCACGACCCCCACAATGGTTAGCCAAGGTTCGGTGCTGTTTTGCCCGTCCAGACGGATTCGATGGCCTAGCGGACTTTGGTTCGGAAAATACTGCGCAACAAATCGCTGGCTCACCACTGCCACCGGAACCGTATCCAGCGTATCGTGGGGCGTAAATCCACGGCCCTGCAGAACTCCGATCCGCAGGGCCGCGAAATACCCCTCGCTCACCGGCAGATACAAACCGGTCTGGAACTTGCCCGGCATCGTTGGGCGGTTCTCGATCTCCACATCCCTCACCCACCCGTAGTCCGAGTAGGGCAGCGTGTTCGTCACCTCCGCCCACTTCACGCCCGGCAATCCGCGCAGTCTCTCCAGAGCCTGCGCATAATAGGCAGCCCTGAGCCGCGGGGTGCCATAACGTGCTGCCGGAAGCGCCACATCAAATGTCAGTACACGGTTCGGCTCATACTCGTCCGCCGAGTGCAGCATCGACCGCATGCCCTTCGAGATCAGCGCTGCCCCAATCACCAGCGCCACCGCCAGCGAAATCTGCGCCACGGCAAACACGCTACGCAACCGGCGATTGCGCTTCGATCCGATCGCCGATCGCGAACCCGCCCGAATCTCCTGGGCGGGATTCACCCGAATCGCTTCCAGTGCCGGAGCCATTCCCGACATCACTCCTGCCAGCACCGCCAGTCCCACCGAGAAGAAGAATGTGCGCGCGCTGAAATGGATATTGGTCCAACCCGCCATGTAACGCGCCACCCTCTCCGGCATGAACGCGTTCATCACCTTCAAATCGATTTGGCCGATCACCACCCCGCCCGCGGCTCCCGCCAGGCCCAGCAGCAGATTCTCAATCAGCAGTTGCTGGATGATCCTCCAGCGGCTCGCTCCCAGTGCCCGGCGCATCGCAATCTCCGGCCGGCGGTCGATACCCCGCGCAATCTGTAAATTCGCAATGTTGGCGCACACCACCAGAAGCACAAACAGTGTCGCGCCCATAATCAGCCGGTAGTACATCGGCGTGTACTCGTCGTTGATCCCATCCAGCAGCGGCTCCACATGCGCCGTCATGCCGTTGTTGGTGGCCGGATAAGCCCGCGCAATGCGATCCGCGATCGTCCGCATCTCCGCCTGCGCCTGCCGCACCGTCACGCCATCGCGCAGCCGCCCCATCACGAAATAGTTGTGGTTCTTGCGGTCCTGGAGCTGCTGCGGCGTCGGCGCCAGCGGCAGAAACACATCCGCCGTCGACGGATATTGCACCGACTTCGGCAGAACCCCAATCACCGTGTAACCGCGTCCATCCAGCTCGATCCGCCGCCCCAGCACCGCCGGATCGCTCGCAAACCGCCGCGTCCAGAAGCCGTAATTCAGCACCGCCACCGCGTCGCGCCCAGGCTGCGCCTCGCTCTCCACATACAGCCTCCCCAGCACCGGTTCCACCCGCAGCGCGCTGAAGAAGTTTGCCGTCGCCAGCGATGCTTCAATCTGCGCCGCATCGCCCGCGCCCGTCAGGTTCACCGATTTCTCCGTGCGTACTGAAAGCTCTTCAAAGGCCCGGCTGTCCCGCGCCCAGTCTTCATAATCGGCGAGCGCCACCCGTTGATTGCCGCTATTGTCCTGCTCCACGGCGGTCACCACGCGATCCATCGCGGGCACAGCCAGAGGCCGCAGAACCACCGCATCCATGCTGCTGAAAATCGCCGTGTTCACGCCGATGCCCACGGCAAGCGTGAAGATCGCGGTAATCGTGAACCCCGGCGAATTCGCCAGCTTGCGCAGCGCATAGCGCATGTCGGCCCACCATGAGTCGACACTCAGCGCAGCGTCTTCGCCCATCACCCGCTCGCGCGTCGACGCGGTGTTGCCAAAGCGCACCAGCGCCTCGCGCCGTGCGTCTTCCGGCGTCATTCCTCGCGCAAGGTTGTCCTCAATGCGCAGGTCGATGTGCGCTCGCAGCTCCTCGGCAATCTCCCCATCCAGCCGCTCACGCCGAAACAGATTTGTAATACGCCGCAACACGCCCATGCTCCCCCCTTGCCTTCTGTTCCCTACTCCCTATTCCCTGTCTTTCTTACTCCGCTCTCAGCGCTTCCACTGGATTCACGGCGGAAGCGTGCCACGCCGGCAAATAACTCGCAACTGCCGCCGCCGCAAGCAGCAGCAGCGGAACTGTTATGAATGTCACCGGATCTCGCGGACTCACGCCGAACAGCAGCGAACTCATCAGCTTTGTCAAGCCCGCAGCGGCCACAAGACCAAGGGCCACACCAAGCCCCGTCACCGTCAGCGCAAACCGCACGAACATCCAGCGCAGTTCACTCTTCTGCGCCCCCAGCGCCAGCCGTATTCCGATCTCGCGCGTCCGCTGCGACACTGCATACGAAATCACGCCGTAGATCCCAATCACGCCCAGCAACAGCGCCATCGATCCCGCAATCGCCAGCATCACCAGCGTGAACGATGTGCGCGCCATCGACTGGCTGTAGATCTCCTGCATCGTCCCCGGCGAAGCTACCGGAAGATTCGCGTTCACGCTCCACACCGCCTGCTGAACCTGGCTCAACAGCGCTTCTGTGCCCGCGCGATCGCTGCGAATCATATACCGCACCGCGCGCGCCGCACTTGGCTGCGGCTGCGGCTTGTAAGGGTCTTCAATCAGCGTGCCCCAGTAGATGAGCGCAGGCGCCTTCTCATCCACGCCGTGCACGCGAACGTCTTCCACCACTCCGATGACTTCCTGCCACGGCATCTTCGTAAACTGCCGCACCCGCTTGCCGATCGCATTCGTCGCGGAGCCCCAGTTCTCGCGCGCGAAGTTTTCTGACACCAAGACCATCGGCCGCATTCCGTAAAGATCGGGCCACGTAAAGTCACGCCCCGCCACAATCCGCGTACCCATCGTCGAGAAGAAGCCCGGGGCGACGTAGTTGAACATCCGCAGCGGAGGCTCGCCGCCCTCGTAGTTCTTGCCTTCGACGCTCAGTGTGTCCCAGTTGGCATCGAAATCCTCCATTGGTGCGGTCACGGCGAAGCTCACTTGCTTCACGCCCGGCACCGCGGCGATCTTGTCCGCGATCTGCTGCTCGGTCTCAAGCACCGTCTTCTCGTCGCTGATCATCGTCTCAGGAATCGCAATCCGCATCGTCTCCAGATGCGCCGCGCCTGTGAATCCCGGCTCTACATTGCGCAGGGCCGCGAAGGTGCGAATCATCAGCAGCGCGCTCACCAGCAGCACCAGCGCCATGGCCACTTGCGCCACCACCAGCGCATTGCGCGTCCGCTGCCGTGTACGGCTCACGCTCGCCGTGCGCGATCCGGAACTCAATGCCGCCTTCGCCCGCGCATACCGCCATGCCGGAATCGACCCGAACAACAGGCCCGCTAACACCGACAAAGCCAGCGTGAACAGCAAAGACCGCGCATCGAATGAAATCTCAGATAACCGCGGCAGATTCGACGGCCCGATCGACACCAGCAGCCGCAACCCCGCATAAGCCACGCCTACGCCCACCAGGCCGCCCAGCATGCCCAGCAGCACACTCTCCACCAGCAGTTCGCGCGCAATCCGCGCCCGGCTCGCACCAAGCGCCGCACGCACCGTCAGCTCCTGTTGCCGGCTCTCTGCACGCACCAGCAGCAGATTCGCGACATTCGTGCACGCAATCAGCATCACCAGGCCCACCGTTGCCATCACGATCCAGAGCACGCCGCTAACATTGCCAATCACCTGGTCCTTCAGCCTCTTGAATTTCGGCGTGATGTGCCACCGCTGGTAGTAGTGCGGATTCGTTCCCGGCCCGTTCGACCATGAATCCATCCACACGCCGATCAGCCGCGAAATGTCCGCATCCGCCCGTTCGATCGAAACTCCATCTTTCAGCCGCGCCAGGCCGCTGTAGCCGAACGGCGCCAGCTTCTGGTGCTGCGGATCGAACGCCAGCGGCAGCATTACATCGAAATCCTCATCCATCACGCGGAACCCACGCGGCATCACGCCCACAATCTCGCGCGTGATCCCGTCCACCTGGATGCTGCGTCCCACCGCGCTGCGGTCACCTCCAAATCGCCGCTGCCAGTAGCCGTACCCCAGCATCGCTGTCTTGGCTCCATTCGGGTCCTGGTCCGCCGAGTTGAACCACCGTCCCGCAATAGCAGGCACGCTCAGCGCCTCAAGCACTCCTCCGCTCACCAGCGTCGAATGCACTTCTTCCGGCTGCGCCAGCCCCGTCACGCTTGCATTGCGGGAATACCACACGCCCATTGCATGAAAGCTCTGGTTGCGTCGCGAAAATGTCAGATACATTGACGGCGAAAGCTGCAGCCCGTTTTGGAAGTTCGACAGCCCTCCCGCCCCCGGCGCATCCAGCCACAACGCAATTAACCTGTCCGAATGCGGATAAGGCAGCGGCCGCAGCAGCACGCTGTTCAACACGCTGAACACCGCCGCATTCGCGCCAATCCCGATCGCCAGTGTCAGCAGCACTGTCACCGCAAACCCCGGCGATTTCCGCAGCCGCCGCAGCGCAAACCGCGCATCGCGCGCCATGTTCTCGAGCGCCAGGCTCGCATCCACCGCAGCCACCTTCTCGCGCATCACCGTCGCATTGCCAAAGCGCATCTGCGCCTCGCGCCGCGCCTGCTCTGGCGACATTCCGTGCGCGATGTTGTCCTCGATCCGCATCTCGATATGCGCACCGAGCTCTTCGGCAATCTCGCGATCCAGCCGCGACCGCCGGAACAGGTTCATCAGCCGCGATACCATCGCCATAGCGTCTCCTTTCACTCTGCGCGCAATGCTTCCGCGGGATTCACCGCCGCGGCCCGGCGCGCCGGTAAATAACTCGCCAGCAGCGCCGCAAATGTCATCACCACGCTCACAGCCACCAGCGTCTGCGCGTCCCATGCCTGCGTGCCAAAAAGCAGCTTGCGAATGAGCATCGCTGCCAGCACCGCGCACACCAACCCCACACCAACTCCCAGTACAGTCAGCCATCCAGCCTCGCGCAGAATCATGCGGTACACAGACTCGCGCTGTGCCCCCAGCGCCATACGCACGCCGATCTCGCGCGTCCGCTGGCTCACCGAATACGCGATCACGCCATACAGCCCCACCGTACCCAGCAGCAGGGCCATCGCCGCAAACCCGCCCACCAGCCATGCCGAAGCACGGTGCAGCGCCGTAGATTGCAGATTCTCGATCCGATCCTCCATCGTCTCGGCCGTCATGGTCAGAACGTTGGGATCGATCCGTTTCACAGCTGCTCTAAGCGGTGTCAGCAGGGCGCGCGGTTCCTGCTCGGTCCTTACAACGATGTAAAAGATCGAACTCGGCGCCTGCTCGAAAGATGTATAGATGGCCGGCTGCACGTCCGCATCGAGCGGCCCTTCGTGGATATCGTCAACTATCCCGACAATCTGGAGCAGCGGAGCCGATGCATCGGAACGAATGTGCTGCCGCAGCGCATCTTCGCCTGCAAGAAACTTGCGCGCGAATGATGCGTTGACGATTGCTACCCGGGGCTTGGAGGCGTCATCCGATTCATCGAACCATCGGCCTCTCAGCAACCGCGCCCCGAGCGTCGTGAAGTATCCGGCGCTCACCTCGCGCGCATTCGCCTCGTTGGTTCGCTGCTTGCTCGGCCTGCCGATCACCTCAAACGTGGCGCTGCCGCCGGCGATGTTGGAGATCGGTACCTGGTGCGTTACAGCCGCCGATTGCACGCCAGGCAATTGCTCTGTCTCCGCGATCACCCGCTGCGCCAGCGCCACCACCTTGTCATTCTTTGGATAGCTCGACGGCGGAGCCCATAGCCGCATGGTGGCCAGATGATCCGGATGCAATCCGGTTTCGGTATGCAGCAACCGGTAGAAGCTCTTTGAGAACAGGCCTGCGCCCACCAGCAGAATTGTGGCCGTGCATAACTGCAGGACCACCATCTTGGCTCCCATCTGCCGCCACGTAGTTCCGGCAAAACCGCGACCGGTCCCTGCCAGCCCTTGCCCGGGGTTCGCAAACGGTGCGCGTGCAATCGCAATCAAAGAGAGCAGCACAGCACAACCCCCCGCTATGGCCGCGATGAACAGGATTACGTGAGCATTCAGCCCGAGGTCCCTCAGATAGGGCATTGCATCCAGACTGGCAGACGGAACCAGCTTCCTCAGCAGCCGGACCGCCGTGTAAGCAACGGCCATGCTCAGCGCACCGCCCGCTGCGGTCAGCACCACTGCTTCAGTTGCGAATTGCCGTACCAGGCGTGGCCGTGTCGCACCCAGTGCGCCGCGCACGGCAACTTCGCGCTGCCGGCTCTGCGCGCGTACCAGCAAAAGTCCCGAAACGTTCGTGCAAGCCATCAGAAGCAGCAACGCTGCTCCGCTCAGCAGCAGCAATAGCGTAGGCCGCAGATTGCCCACTACCAGCTCGGTCAGCCGCACCACCGTAGCCCCGCGGCCTTCATCTGCATCCGGATACTCTTTCGCCAGCCGGCTCGCAATCCCGCTCATCTCCGCTGCGGCGGCCTCGAGAGAGACGCCATCATGGAGTCGGGCGAACGCCAGGATGCCGTGCTCGCCGCGATCCTCCGGCGTAGCGCTGGCCTGCATCGCCGTCCAGAACTCCGCCGCGCCGGCCGGGCCGAAGTTGAAACTCCGCGGAAGGACACCTGCGATGGTGTACGCCGTTCCGTCCAGCGTTATCGCCGTGCCCAGCACGTCTTCTCGCCCACCGAACCGCTTCTGCCATGCGGGATAACTCAACATCACCGTATGCGGCGCGCCCAGAGTATCTTCTCCCTGTCTGAAGTCGCGTCCCAGCACGGGTGTGACTCCAAGCATCCTGAAGAATCCCGCGCCCACTGCAGCGCCATCCACGCTCTCCACGCCCTCCGGCGTCTTCAGCGCGAAGTGAACGTTGTCGAACGCCTCCATCGAACTAAAACCATGATTCAAGCTCTTCCAATCGAGATAATCGGGATACGAGAGATGAAACCGTGATCCCAGCGGATTGCTCTCGAACAGCCCGACCAGTTGCGCGGGATCCCTATAGGTGAGCGGCTTAATCAGCACTGCATCTACGAATGCAAAGATTGCTGTACTCGCTCCAATTCCCAGCGCCAGCACCACAATGGCCGTGCCTGCGAATCCCGGGTTCCTCACCAATTGGCGAAACGCGTACCGGATGTCCGAGTACACGCTGTTCAGCAGCAGCGGCATATCCGCCGCCGCTACACGCTCTTTCATCGAACTGGTGTTGCCGAAGCGCACCAGCGCTTCGCGCCTCGCTTGCTGGGGAGTCATGCCCCGCGCGATGTTGTCCTCAATGCGCATTTCGATATGCGCCCGCAGCTCCTCGGAAATCTCCCCATCCAGGCGCGCCCGCCGAAACAAATTCGCAATTCGCCGGAACAATGCCATGCCATCCCCCCTCAGTCTTCGCGCAGCAACTGTGCCGGATTCACCCGCATTGCTCTCTGTGCCGGAATCCACGAAGCCGCCAGTCCCACCAGCACCATCAACACCAGCGCGCCGCTCAGCACCAGCGGATCCTTCGGACTCGCCTGGTACACCACCACCGCCAGCAGCCTGCTCGCCAGCACGCCCAGCACCAGACCCGCGGCCGACCCAACCACCAGCACTTTCGTGGGTCTCGACAGCGCTGCCCGCAACACCTGCGTGCGCCGCGCCCCCACCGCCACCCGGATACCGAGCTCCCGCAGCCTCTTCGACACCGAATACGCCGCCATCCCGAAGATGCCTGTCACCGCCAGCATCGCGGCCAGCACGCCCAGCACCATCAAAACCGCCGTCGCAATGCGCGCCGGAAACATCGCCAGCGTGAGCGCATCCGGCCATGTCTGCAGCGTGAAGGGTAGGCTCGAGTCGATTGCGGCAAGCGCCCCGCGCAACGCAGACATCGTCTCCGCTACCGGCCTCTCTGACCGCACCACCAGCACTGTGCTCGAAGCGGTGTATTGGCCGAGCGGATAAAACGCCGCAGCCGTCGCATCCTCGGTGATCGTGTCGTACTTGCCGTCTTCCACCACGCCCACAATCTCGATCCGCGTGTTGCCCGGCTCCACGTAATGCTGGCCCACCGCCGATGTGCTGCCGAACATCCGGCGCGCAAACGTCTCGTTCACCACCGCCACCCGCCGTGTCTTGTCATCGTCGGACCAGGTGAAGTCGCGCCCCGCAAGCAGCCGGGTCTTCGCCGCATGCAGATACCCCGGAGAGATCGCGTAGTACTTGGCCACCGTAACCGTGTTCTTCGGACGGAAATCCGTCGTGCCATCACGGAACACCGGCTCGTTGCTGCCTCCGGTGCCGAGTGGCATGCTATCAATGGTCCCCGCCGCGGTCACGCCAGGTATGTGCGATGCTGCATCGATCATCCGTCGTTGGACCGGCAGCGCCGTCTTGTCGGCGTAGCCGCTCATGTGCATGTCCATCGAAGCCAGCGCCACGCCCTCTGGCTTAAATCCGATCGGTGCCTTCAGTGCCCGCTGCATGCCGCGCACAGCCACCAGCGACGACGTGATCAGCAGCGCGCATAGCGCAATCTGCACGCCCAGCAGCACATCGCGCAGCGTCAGCCTGCGCAGCAGCCCCGCCGTAACGGCGCCGCTCTTGATCGCCTGCATCGCGTCCATCCGCCAGATCTGTCGCGCGGGAACCAGCCCCGGCAATATTCCGCTAGCCAGCGACAGCCCGATCGCCACCGCATACACTTTGAGATCCGGGACTGCCGTCACATGGATCGGGAACTCCGGAATCGGCTGCCACCGGCTCAGCACATTCAACATCGCTGCGGCCGCCGCCGTTCCCGCCGCTCCTCCCGCCGCGCACACCAGCAGCGCCTCCGTCAGCAGTTGCCGCAGAATCCGCCATCTTCCCGAGCCGATCGAGATGCGAATCGCCAGTTCCCGCGTCCGATCCGCAAAACGCGCCGTGAAGATGCCCGCCAGGTTCGCACACGCCGCCAACAGAACCAGCACCGCCAGCCCCATGATCGCCACCGTGAAGGCACGCATGGGGTCGCCCACCGTATCCGCGAACAGTCCCGGCCGCACCAGTCTGGGTTCCATCCCGCCATCCTCAACCGGGTGCTCCTTCGCCAGACCCTTCCCCACGGCCCGCAGATTATCCGTCGCCTGCACCACGGTCACACCCGGCTTCACAGATCCCAGCACGTAGATCCCGTGGTTGTATCGCTTCTCCAGGAAGCTGTACCCCTGAACCTGTTCTTCGTTCACCATCGGAATCCAGAAGTCAGGCCACAGGAAGAGCTCCGTTCCGTGAAACGTCTTCGGCGCCACTCCGATAATCGTGAACGGATGCTTGTTCAACTGCACCGTCATGCCTACCACGCGCGGATCGCCCTCGAAGCGCGAGCGCCAGAACCCATCGCTCAGCACCATATAGGGCGCTGAATTCGGCCCGTGCTCATCGCTCGGCGCGATCATCCGCCCCACCTGCGGCGTCACTCCAAGCATCTCGAAGTAGTTCCCGGATACCTCGTAAACCCATGACTTCTGTGCTGAACTGCCGACGCTCATCCCTGCCTGGTCAACCCGGTAGGCCACCATATCGGCAAACGTGCTGTTCCGCGCGCGCAAATCAAGATAGTCCGGATAGGATTGCGAATCGTCTCCCGGCTGCTTGTTCACCACCTGCACCAGCCGATCCGCCCCAGCCAAGTTCAGCGGCCGCAGCACCAGCGCATTCAGCACTCCGAACACCACCACGCACGCGCCAATCCCCACCATCAGCGTCGCAATCGCGGTCAGCGCAAACCCCGGAGACCGCCGCAAATGCCGCGCGGCATACCGTATATCGCGGCCCCACTCCGCCAGGCCAAGGCTCGCGTCGGACGCCACCACGCGCTCCTTCGTCGCCGCGTGATTCCCGAACCGCACCAACGCTTCGCGCCTCGCCTCCTCCGGCGACAGGCCACGCGCGACGTTGTCCTCGATGCGCATTTCAATATGCGCCCGCAGTTCCTCTGAGATATCTCGATCCAGCCGCGACCGCCGAAACAGATTCGCAACTCGCCGCAATGAAGCCATCTCACCCCCCTCGGAGCCTTGCTCTCTGGTGCCTGGTGCCTGGTGCCTGGTCCCTGCCGTCTTACGCGTAGCGCAGAACGGCCCTTACCCCCTTCACCAGCTCATCGAAGCTCTCCTCGGCCTGCTTGAGCTGCCGCTGTCCCTGCGCCGTCAGCGTGTAATACTTCGCCCGGCGCTTGCTGTCCGTCAGCGCCCACTCCGACTCGATCCAGCCGTTCTGCTCCATCCGGTGCAGAGCCGGGTACAGCGACCCCTCTTCCACCCGGAGCAGGTCCTCGGACGCCCGCTGGATATGCTGCACAATCCCATACCCATGCATTGCCCCGGTCGCCGCCAGCGTCCTGAGCACAAGCAGTTCCAGCGTTCCTTGAAGGTCCTTCGTTGCCATTCGTTACCTCTCGATATCTAGGTATACGCACTCTACCCCTAGATCGCTAGGCATGTCAACAATGCAGATACGCCGAGCGCCCAACTTCGGTTCCGCTCCTACCCACCCCCCCACCCCTACCTGCGCGAAGCGCAGCGTTTGTATAGACCGCCGCCTCTCAGGAGCGGTGCGCGACCAAAGAACACCGAGAGCTTTTGATCGTGACCACGATCACAGCCCGCTCGTCCGAAACCGCGCATACTTTGTGTCTGCCGCTCCACCACAGCGGAAGGGAGTTTTGTGCCCGAAAACCGCCCATCCCGTCCCCGGTCCGTCGTCGCGATCCCTCGCTCCGCGAGGATCCATGCCACCCCCCCACCCCCCCTCCCCCTCCGACTCGCGTTGGCCGTCCACAGCTCTGCCGCTTCGTCGCTGTGCCGCTCCTCCGGACTACGACACTCGCGTTTACCCTATCGTTAATACCCCACCCCTCCCCACCCTCTGCCCGACGCCAAGACCCACCGCCACCCCCTCCCCCCTCTCGACGGCTAAAGCATTGACAAATAACAGTCGGACTTTGCAAGTCCAAATTCGATAAAATCAGCGGATACCCCGGGCCACGTTTGCGTCTCTGTTAGTCAAGTAGTTAACCCGCGCCGTGTCCGCATGAGCCCCCCGCCCCCCGTGCCTGTACCCTGTATCGTGAGGTTGCCACCATGTCTTCCGCCGACCGCCCCCAGCTCGCCTACCTGACAGACGCCCTCAACGAACTCAAGCAGAAGGGAACTCACTTCCGTCTCCGCGTCCTCGAGGACCAGCAGGCCCCCGTCTGCCATTACGACGGCAAGCAGGTCATCAACCTGGCCAGCAACAACTACCTCGGCCTGGCCAACCATCCCGAGCTCATTGAAGCCGCCCTCAAAGCCACACGCGAGCTCGGCGTGGGCTCCGGCGCCGTCCGGACCATCGCCGGCACCATGAAGATTCATATGGACCTGGAGGAGAAGATCGCGCGCTTCAAGAACGTCGAAGCCTGCGTGGTTTTCCAAAGCGGATTCGCCGCTAACGCCGGCACCGTGAGCGCCATCCTTGGCAAAGAAGACTTCATCCTCTCGGACGAGCTGAACCACGCCAGCATCATCGACGGTGCCCGTCTCTCCCGCGCCAAGATCAAGGTCTTCCGCCACAAAGACGTAGCCCACTGCGAGGAACTCCTCCAAGAGGTCGCCAACGAGCCCGGCCGCAAGCTCGTAATCACCGACGGAGTCTTCTCCATGGATGGAGACATCGGCCCCGTCGATAAGCTCGGCGCGCTCGCCGAGAAGTACGGCGCCATTATGATGGTCGACGATGCCCACGCCTCCGGCGTGCTGGGCCGCAACGGACGCGGCAGCATCGATCACTTCGGCATGCACGGCCGCGTCGATGTACAAGTGGGAACCCTCTCGAAAGCTATCGGCGCTTTAGGAGGTTACGTCTGCGGCTCCCGCGATCTCATCGACTATCTCTACCACCGCGCGCGTCCCTTCCTGTTCTCCACATCGCATCCGCCGTCGGTGGCCGCCACCTGCATCGCCGCGTTCGACATCCTCGAACAGGAACCTGAGCGCATCGACCGCCTGTGGGAGAACACCCGTTACTTCCAGCGTGAATTGCGCCGCGCCGGTTTCAACGTCGGCGGTGTGAACACTCCGGCAACCGAAACGCCCATCACGCCCGTCATCCTCGGGGAAGGCCGCCTTACCATGGACTTCTCACGCGCACTGTTCGACGAAGGAGTCATGGGCACAGGCATCGCGTTCCCCACAGTCCCGGAAGGCAAGGCCCGCATCCGACTCATTGTCACCAGCGAGCACACAAGGGCGAACCTCGATCAGGCTCTCGATACACTGGAGCGGGTCGCAAAGCGCATGGGCATCCTACAATAGCATCCAATGATCGCTCATCTCCGCGGGAAGCTCATTCATAAGGAGCCGGGCCAGGCCATCGTCGAATGCGCCGGCGTCGGCTATGACGTGACCATCTCGGTGCCCACATTTACGGCACTTCCGTCTGCAGCAGCAGAGGCCTCGCTGCACATCCATACACAGGTCAGCGACGACGCCATTGCGCTCTTCGGCTTCATCGACCGTGAAGAAAAGCGCCTGTTTGAGCGGCTGATCACGGTGAGCGGCGTGGGGCCGAAGCTCGCCATCAAAATCCTCAGCGGACTCTCGAGCGAGCGCACCGTGCAGGCCATTCGCGCGCAGGATCACGCTCAACTCGTGCGCATTCCCGGTGTGGGCAAGAAGCTTGCCGAGCGGCTCGTAGTCGAGCTCAAAGACAAGCTGGACGACTTCGCCGTTGCGCCATCGCCTTCGGCCGTGCAGGGGGCTGCGGTAGACGATGTTCTCTCAGCACTCGTCAATCTAGGCTACCAGCGTCCCGCATCGGAGAAGGCAATTGAACAAGCCGTCGGCAAAGACAAGGCGCTGGCCGGCGACTTTGACGGGCTGTTCCGTGCTGCACTCAAAGTCATCCGCTGAGAACTCGAATGCCGTGACATCCCCAAGCACAAGCGAAAGTGACACTGCATCGACCTCTGCTTCCCCAGCCGCACTGCCGGAGGAAAAGATTGGGCGTCTCGGCATTCCCTATCTTTTCCGCTACTGGCAGCGCAAAAATGCGGCGGGCACAGGACCGAGCGAAGTTAGCGGCGACCGCGATCTTGACTGCACATTGCTCGCGGGACTGAACCTGAACGTCCTGGAGACCGCACGCTTCTTCAATCCCATCAAGCGGCCAAGCTTCGAAGCGTTCGAAGATTGGATCATCGCCACCAATGGCGGTGCAATGGACGATGCCGAACTCGCACGGTTGCGCGCCGCGCTCGCCGGCAACACCGTCGGCTCTGCGATCGGCAGCCTCGATGGCGTGGAAGGCCTGACGTCAGAGGAACTGGCCTTCTGGGACGACAAAGGCTACGTAGTTGTGCACGACGCCGTCGAACCTGCCCACCGCGATGAGGCCGCTGCGGCTATCTATGACTTTCTCCACGCCTCGCCTACCAACCCTAATAGCTGGTACGGACGCAAGTTCGGCGTGTCCATTTGGGTGCCTCTGCTTCGGCATTCGGCATTTCTGGCAAATCGCCGCTCCCCACGGCTCATCAAGGCGTTTTCGCAGCTCTGGGGGCGCGAAGACCTATGGGCAATCGTCGACCAGGGTGGCCTTAATCCGCCTGAGCGTGGCGACTGGAAGTTTCCCGGCCCGCATGTGCATTGGGACGCGACAATTGCGCCCCCGCATCGGTTTGGCGTGCAAGGCATTCTGTATCTCACAGACACGCCTGCGGAACAGGGCGCCTTCAGTTGCATTCCCGGTTTTCATCGGCGGCTGGATGAGTGGCTGGGCATGCTGCCCGCGGGTACCGACCCGCGCGTCGCCATCAGGCGCGAGCCCGGCTTTGTGCCTATCGCGGGCAAAGCCGGCGACCTGATCATCTGGCACCATCTGCTGCCGCATGGGAGCTCCCCCAACCGGGGCAGTCTACCGCGGGTGGCGCAATACATTGCGTTGCGGTCTACGCGTTGGGAGTACACAGCGGAGTGGGCGTAGAGACGCGATGAATCGGGGAAGCACTACTGCTGGGCTTCGCCAAGATACACCAGCAGCGTGCGCCCATCGGACGTGTAGGCACTTCCGGTTGCGGTCGTTGCATTCAGTACCGGATCCGTGGGCGTGATGTAGTCGGTCTTGATCACCATGCCGCTTTGCAGCAGGCTGTCGCGAATGTAGTCGCGCTCCTTGTCGCTATCGGGATCGATTTTGTGCGTAACGCCGTTGGTCCGCTGGTCGCGGTCGAAGCCGACATCGTGCATTCCGGCTCCTGCCCACACTTCCTGCCCACTCAGCTGGAATGGCGCCTTCCAGATGCGGAAGTGATGGCGCGACGCAACCACCTGGAATGGATCAGCTTGGGCGTAGCCATAGTCCTGAACGCGGTCGAAAAGAAGCAACTCGCTCATGGGTAGCGTGACATAGCCCTGTTTCGAGACGGAAGCTACGATAGCGCTCAGCACCGCGTCATTCCTGGTGCGGTCCACCACCACCCAGCCCGCAGCCTTGAGCGCGGCCTTTACCTGTTCCGACGATCCGATCAGCACGAAGTTCACTCTGTCGCCCAGGTTGCCGCTCGCGTCACTCACTCGGCGCGGAATCGAGTCGATCAGTTCCTGCGTGAACGCGGCTACAGTAACCTCCGCGCGAGCTTCGGCTTTCGCAGCTGCCGTGCACGAAATCTTCAGGCCGTAGGAGCCCGTCACGGAATCGTTTGCCGGCTGATTGATACCGACAAAGAGACGGCCGGCAACAGGAGACCGCATGGTCAACTCCGGCCCGATCAGAAATGGCCGTGCCGCATCGCTATCCCCGATGCGTCCGATCAGCGCTCCTCGACCGCCGTCATTGAACGGCATCAGGCGGATCAGGTCCCAGTATCCGCGTGGCAGTCCTTCCGGCCCGTTGGGCTGCTTAGCTGTCGAGTACTGCAGATGGCCGGACGCCGTGATGTGCAGTGAATCTCCAGCGACGAGGTCGATTTTCGTATCGACCCACCCGTCCGCCGGTTTGAGATCGAGTTCGTGGGTCTGAGCGCCAATCAGCAGCGTCAGCAGCGCCATCGTAATCATTACGAGAATTGTCGAGATCGTTCTCATCCTTTTCGGATGCTCCTGTGGTTGCCCCGCCATACTCCGCCTCTAATCAGTTTGCGCCCGCGTTAGGCCTGCGTAGTGTCTGTCAAAACTTGAAGCCGACACGCATTCCAGCGCGCGTGAGGGTTCGAAGATCCTCGCGGTAAACTCTACTCTGCGATGGCTATCCAGAAAAAACCTGCATTAGCAGCGGCTGATCCCTACTTCCGTCCTGAAGCTCTGAAGTTCCTCCGCAACCTGGCACGCCACAACGATCGGGAGTGGTTCACCCCCCGCAAGTCTGAATTCGAGGAGTTGTTGCGACAGCCCATGCTGGCCGTGGTCCGGAAGATCACCGATGCGATGCTCGACTTCGCTCCGGACCACGTTCGACCGGCAGAGAAATCTCTGTTTCGCATCTATCGCGACACGCGCTTTTCAAACGACAAGCGCCCGTACAAGACACACGTCGCAGCGTGGTGGTCGCACCAAGGCCTGGAGAAGACCTCCGGCGCCGGCTACTACTTCCACGTGAGCCCCAAGGAACTCGTGATTGCCGCAGGCGCCTACATGCCCGAAAAGGAACAGCTCGCTGCCATTCGTTACTGGCTGCTCGACAATCACGCTGCGTTCCGCAAGCTGCTGGCGCGGCCCGCCCTGCGCAAGGCCTTCACGGAATTTGAAGGAAACGCGTTAACGAGACCACCCAAGGGATTTCCTGCAGAGCACCCCGCAATGGACCTGGTCCGCAACCGCCAATGGGGACTGAGCGCGACCTTGCCTTCGGAATCGGCGCTCGATCCGAGGCTCGCTGCGACGGTGGTCAAGCATTTTCAGCTCGTAGCGCCCATTGTGGATGCGCTCAACACGCCGATCGCTGCAGCGCTGAAGCCAAAGAAGAAGGTCTTATTCGGGCTGCATTCATGGAGGGGCGAGCAGCCAACCAGGTAACTTCGCGAGCTCGTTTGCCCGAAAAAATCGTCAAAAACGGGCATTTTCGGCTTATTTCCGACAAAAACCTAAGAAAACCTGTGGAAATCGGCCTTTTCACCTTGACTTGGACCGGCCCCAAGCCGCATTGTTTTCAACGACAGGGTTCTCCGGACCCGCATGGATACAGGCGATTCGCACACGGTTGCCTCAAAGCAGCGCCCGCCATGCGGCACCTCAAAGTGCTCTTCGCAGTGAAGAATTCCGGTGGAAACCGAGGCAACAATCGGCTGCCCTCAAGGCATGCCCACAAGGAGAGCAAAAAGCATGGCAACTGGACTTACCAAGACCGCCCTTACGCGGCAGCTGGCCGAGAAGCTGGAACTGACCAATAAGCAGGCTGGGGCATTCCTCGACCTTCTAGCTGAGACCGCCATCAAGGAAACGAAGAAGAACGGTGTCTTCATCATCCCGGGCATCGGCCGCCTCGTGAAGGCTGAGCGCAAGGCCCGCATCGGCCGCAACCCACAGACCGGTCAGGCCATCAAGATCAAGGCCAAAACCGTTGTGAAGTTCCGCGTGGCCAAGGCTGCGAAGGACGTCATCGCTCCCGCAAAGAAGTAGCATTCCGGACTGGTGAAGAGGGGAGGGCCCAAAGGGCTTCTCCCCTTTTCTCATTTGAAATGGATTTTGTGACTCTTTCGTCTGATTCGCCCATCGATTGCTTATGAGCCAATCTCCTTGCCAGGATGCTGCACCGCGCGCCTACACCAGACTGCCTGCATCGGTTCTCTACATTCTCCGCAGCGAGGGGCTGGCTACCGCCGCGCTTACGGCGATTCTCTACTCGCGAACTGGGGCAAGCTGGTGGATCTTCGTGGTGCTGTGGCTTGTGCCCGATCTCTCGATGCTGGGCTACTTCGCGGGGCCCTACTGGGGTTCGCGCATCTACAACGCGGTCCACGCATATACGCTGCCGGCGACGCTAGCGCTCTGCGCGCTGCTTGTGCGGAATGACACTCTGATTCCGTTTGCGCTGATCTGGGCGAATCACATCGCGGTCGATCGGGTTCTGGGATACGGACTCAAGTACCCATCGAAGTTCGGATGGACCCATCTCGGCGCGGTCGGCCGCGAGACTAAGCCGACGACGTAGATTCGGACTGAGGGCGGGGCAGGAAGGCGCGAGCGATCAATGAGGCGCCCCATCCGATGAGGATGATGCGAGCCATCACGCCTGAATTGTAGGTCGACGCGAACACTACGATGCCAACAAGAACCCCTATCGGCGTCAGTTCGGAGAGAAACGCTGTTCCCCATTGCGACGTAGATTCGCTCGGAGGGAGATTGTTGCGGAGCCGCGGGAGGAATCTTGGAACGGCACGCAGGTAGGCGCGATAGGGCTCGCCAAGGCGGCCCGAGAGAAATGCCTCTTCGCCCAAGGTGAGCCGCAGCACGAAGAGAGTCAGCAGCGGCATCGCTAACGCGGCTCCAGAAGGCTGCATGAGCAGCGCGATAGCGGCCACCATGAACCACAGACCTAAATAGAGCGGATTGCGCACGTAGCGATAGGGGCCACTCGCAACTACTGGACCGGATTTCATATCGAGGGACGTGACGGTGGCCGGACCTAGCGATGCTGTTCCCCATACTCGGAGGATTGCTCCCAGTGCAGCGAGCAGGCCTGCAATGATGAGCGTGGTTGTGACTGCAGTAGAAAACGGCATCAGGCCAGCTCGCGTTACTTCGCGCGGAAGCCACTCAAGGATGTATTGGCGCCTCTCCACGGGGACCCAGGGCGCCCACACGCCAAGCACGATGATCGCCACATTGACCACCATGCGCAGACGAAACTCAAGTGCTGTTGCCCCCATCTCCTGTTCTCCCTGGATACCTTTCTACAGATTACCGGCAGTGGGAGCGGGCGGTTCCTTATTGCGGAAACGGACGCAGGGGCCACAGCTACTCCGTGCGTAGCGCTTCCATGGGGTGGACGGAAGCGGCGCGGCGGGCCGGCACCCAACATGCAATCAGTGCAATGAGGCAGAGAAAGACGGGGGCAGTGATGAATGTCCAGGCATCGTGCGGCGCGATTCCATACAGGAAGCTGGCCGCAAGGCGAGTGAGCATCCAGGCCGCGGGCCAGCCGATCGCCAGGGCAATCGCGGTGAGCAGCAGCCCCTGACGTAGAACGAATCGTTGCACCTCTCCACGCCGCGCGCCCATTGCCATGCGGATGCCGATTTCGCGCGTGCGCCGCGAGACTGCGTAACTCATCACGCCGTAGAGGCCGATGGCGGCGAGGACAAGGCCAATGCCACCGAAAACTCCGAATAATTCCGCCGCCAGCCGCGGCAGAAAATACGCGGTGCGCAGGTGCTCATCCATCGTCTCCTCGTTGTAGATGGCCATGGCCGAATCGAGCGCGTACACCTGACGACGCACGGCCTCACTCAGCGCTGCCGGATCGCCAACGGTGCGAACCACCAGCGTGTAGCCCATCAGGGACGCGTCTTCGCCAATGCTCTGTGCCAGCGAGCGGTAGAGAACCGGGCGCGTATCCTCGCCGAGCGAACGGGACTTAGTATTGCCGGCGACGCCAATGATCTCGTAGTCCCAACTACCGCCGTGGACGTGTTGTCCTATGGGGTTGGCGTTGCCGAACAAGCGTTCTGCGAATGCCTTGTTCACGATCGCGACCCGGGGACCATCAGCTCTTTCGTTGCGAAAGCCACGCCCAGCGAGGAGTGGGATACCCATCGTCTCAAAGTAGCCCGATGAGGCCATGTAGAGTTCGGCCGAGGGTACCGCCTTGTAGTCCTCGCGGCCGGCAATCGTGAATCCGTCGCTCCGGTGGCCTCCGCTGAGTGGAGGCTGATCGGTGCAGGTGGCAGAGATGACGCCGGGAAGCCCGGAGGCGCGGAGACGAAGGTGCTCAAGAAGAGTGTTGGTGCGTTCGGTGGAGTAGCCGTGAACGCGCGGATCGATGGAGAGTAGGAGCATGCCGCGCGATTGGAATCCGACATCGATCCTGGCCGCGCTCTCAAGGTTGCGCAGGAACAGAATGGTAGCGGAGAGCAGCACCACCGACATAGCGATCTGGCCGACAATCAGCACGTTTCTAAGCGACCATCGCCGGCCCGGACGGGCGAGCGCGTCTTCTCCCTTGAGGGCGTTGGTAAGCATGGGACGCGACGCGGCCCACGCCGGCGCGATCCCGAGGAGCAGTCCGCTGACAAGACTCAGGAGGAACGTGAAGAACAGAACGCGCCCGTCCATATCGACCGTGAGGTCGAGCGGCACGGGAGATGGCAGGCGCACCGACGAGAGCAACTGCGTGGCGCGCAGGGAGAAGAGAACCCCGAACGCTCCGCCGCCGAGCGAAAGCAGAACACTCTCCATGAGCACCTGCCGCCGGAGCCGGGCGCGCGTAGCACCAAGGGCGACACGGACCGCCATTTCGCGTTGCCGCGCGACCGCCTGCGCAAACAGCAGGTTGGCGACGTTGGCGCAGGCGATGGCCAGCACCAGCAGGACAATGATGAACAAGGCCGCAAGAAAGATGACTACTGTTCCCTTGAAGAAGTCAGGCAGGCTTCCCGCCATTTCGGTTCGGAAGCCATTGTCCTTGTCGGTGGCGGGATAGCTTGCGGCATAGCGCGCAGCCAGGTTCGCCAGCTCCGCATCGGCTTGGGCGCGGGAGACGCCGGGCTTTAGCCTGCCGACGACCATCAACCAGTGGTAGTCGCGCGCAGATCTCCTGGGGAGATTCGGAACGAGATCGGCGGCGGTACCAAGCGGCACCCAGAACTGCGTGTCGAGAATCTGGTCGATGCTATGGAAGGCTGCCGGTGCGATGCCGACTACCGTGAACCGGCGACCGGAGAGATCGACTGATTTGCCGATGAGAGAGGGATCGCCATTGAAGCGGCGCCGCCAGAGCCGCTCGCCGAGGATGATCATGGGTTGCGTATCTTCGCTGGGGGTGAAGCCGCGGCCCGCGACCATCCGAATCTGCGTTACATCGAAGAAGTTCGAGCTGACAGCCTCGCCCCACGCGCGTTCGGGCTCGCCCTGGCCGCCAACGGAGGCTGGAACTGGGAAGTAATATGCGGCGAAGTCGGAAAATGATTTCGCATCGGAGCGCAGATCGTTGTAGACCGGCCAGGGCAGGTTGTTGCAGCAGCGGTCGCCGATGTGAGTGCCCAGAATGTTGAGGAGTGTTGCGGGATCGCCGACCGGCGCGGGCCGCAGCACGAATCGACTGACAAGGGAAAAGATTGTGGCGTTTGCGCCGATTCCAAGTCCGATGGAGACGATGGCGATGGTGGTCACGGCCTTGTGGCGCATCAGAGTGCGAAGGCTATAACGAAAATCGCGGACGAGGTTCTCTATCCAGGGCAGGCCCTGGCGCTCGCGGACGGCTTGGCGAGTCTGTTCGAACCCGCCGAGGCGGATGAGGGCACGGCGGCGCGCCTCTTCATAGTTGAGCCCCGACCGTATGCCGTCTTCGATGTGGAACTCGAGATGGGAGGCGAGTTCGGCTTCAGCATCGTCGCGGCGGCGACGGCCGGTCAGCGCGGCAGCACAACGAATGAGAAATGCTCGCAGTTGGCGCATGGAGGGCTCCTTCAGCTCTGCGGGGCGGCTTTCAAAAAGCGCTCCAGTATCTCGGTGGTCAGTTCCCATTCGGCAGCAGCTTTGCGGAGCTGGCGGAGGCCGGCCTTGGTGAGTTCGTAGAACTTGGCTTTGCGCTTGTTCTCTGAGGTACCCCAGCGCGAGCGGATGTAGCCTTCCTGCTCGAGTTTGAGAAGCGCGGGGTAGAGCGTGCCGTAATTCAGCTCGAGCGCATCGCCGCTGGTTTGCTCGATGCGTCGTGCGAGGCCATAGCCGTGCTGCGGGCCCATGGTTTCAAGCGTGCGCAACACCATCAGCGCCAGCGTGCCCTGCCATACATCAGTCTTCCCGCCCATCTGTCGGCCTCCTATGGGTTTCCAATAGTGCGAATGTACCCGCATTCCTATGGTTTGGCAATAGGAATCGGTTTTCCGCGTTGCGGGCAGGCTCTGTTAGGCTTGGCGCAACGTTCATCCTGCCTGCGCGAGGGATTCTCTCAATGAACTTACGTCTTCCCGTTGTGTTGTCCGTCGCTGGTTTGGCCCTGCCGCTTGCGGCGCAGAGTTCCGCTGATCTCAAGGGCTCCGTCAAAGCGCAGCTTCCCGCGCTGACCGAGACCTACACGCACCTGCACCGCAATCCTGAGCTCTCGCACCATGAGGAGAAGACATCGGCGCTGCTGGCGGGCGAGTTGCGCAAGATGGGTTACGAGGTCACCGAGCACGTGGGCAAATACGAGGACGGGAAGCAGGCCTACGGCGTTGTCGCCGTGCTCAAGAACGGCGCGGGACCGCGGCTGCTGATCCGGGCCGACATGGACGCGCTGCCGGTGGAAGAGAAGACGGGGCTGGACTACGCCTCGACGGTGCGGACGAAGAACGATGCGGGCCAGGATGTGGGCGTGATGCACGCATGCGGGCACGACATACATGTGACTGTGCTGCTGGGGACGGCAAAGGAGATGGCGGCGCGCAAGGCGCAGTGGCACGGAACGCTGATGCTGATCGGGCAGCCTTCAGAGGAGACGATTGACGGCGCGCGCGCCATGCTGGCTGATGGGATGTACGACCGGTTCGGGAAGCCGGATTTCGTTCTGGCGGAGCACGATAACTCGGGGTTTGCGGCGGGCAGCATCGCCATCAAAGGCGGGCCGCTGCTGGCGAGTTCTACGAGTATCGACGTGACGATGCGGGGCGTGGGCGCGCATGGGTCGCAGCCGCAGAACAGTAAGGATCCGGTGCTGATGGCGGCGGAGTTCGTGGTGCTGGCGCAGGGCATCGTGGCGCGGCAGGTGGATCCGCAGCAGCCGGCGGTGTTGACGGTGGGCACGATTCATGGCGGCACGAAGCGCAACATCATCGGCGAAGACGTGACGATGGGGCTGACGCTGCGCACTTATTCCGACAAGGTGCGGGACCAGATCATAGAGGCGGTGAAGAGGACCGCGGATGGCGTCGCGACTGGCTACGGAGTGCCGCAGGATCGCATGCCGACTGTGACGGTGAGCAAGACGGAGATTGCGCCGGCGACGATCAATGACACAGCGCTGGCGGAGCGGATGCGCAAGGCGGCCGAGACTGCGCTGGGAGCGGAGCATGTGGAGACGCCAGCGCCTGTGATGGGGTCAGAGGACGTGGGGCTGTTCACGCTGGATGGGAAGATTCCGGGGATGATGTTCTGGCTGGGAGCTGCAGAGCCGGGGAAGCTGGCGCACGCGAAGGAGGTCGGCGTGCCGCTGCCGGCGATGCACTCGCCGCTGTTTGCGCCGGATTATGCGCCGACGATCGAGACGGGCGTGACGGCGATGACGGCGATGGCTCTGGATCTGCTCAAGTAGAACCCAGCTTTAGGGCGCAGCGCTGAAACGTGGCTCGCCGATCTCGCTGTTTACATTCTAGTAACTCCTTGATGGCTTTGCGATACAAAGTCACCATGAGAGCTACTGTTTTTCGTATCTTGTTAAGTTGAAATTATTCAAGAGTTTATCGAAAAACGTCGCCGAAAAAGCGAATACAAGGAGAAGTAAAAACAGGGGGAGGGGTAGCTAATTTTCTAGTAAACACCCGTTGATTCCTGTTTATTGAGAGAGGCTGAGAGACACCATCGCCGTCTGGAAGCAAGATAGCGCGTGGTAGGGGGCCGGTCTGTGATGGTCATCACGGTACAGCCGCGCTTCGTCACATTCTTTCCCGCAGAGCTGCGGCGAGGCGGCGATCCGGCATCTTACCTCGGCAGAAGGCAGGGCTCTCCGCCCATTCAAAGAACGCCGGATAAATCAAGTATTGATCAATAGCGCGGACAAAGCCCCGCCCCCTCTAGGAGTACCCATGTTGCGCAAACTATTCCCCGTTTGCCTGGGTGCGGCGCTATGCACGGTTGCGGCCCTGACCCCGGCTCGCCTTGACTCCCAAACCAGCTCCGGGCCTTCGGCCTGGGTATACGTATCAAGCTTGATTGGAACGACGCAGAAGACGGATGTTTACGGTTTCGTCGCGGGCTCCAGCGGCAAGCTCACACCAATCTCCGGCTCTCCCTTTCCTGCCGATCTGGACGGCATGGCGGTCAACGGGGTTTACCTGTTTGGCGCCCCTGCCACTGGCACGATGATCGATACCTATCGCATTCAGTCCAATGGCTCTTTGACCTATGCGGCGACCGTGAACGCTGCCGGGCCGAATAAGTGCTCCAACAGCGCGCCGTTCTTTGTGACTCTGGACCACACCGGAGCGACCCTGTACGACCTGTACGAATGGGGCGACATGACCTGCTCGAACAATGCGTACCAGGCGTGGAACATCACCAAGTCGAGCGGCGCCCTGACGTACGACGGCACTGCGGGAACCAGCCAGGAGATCGCGGGATTGCCAAGCTTCATCGGCAACAATGTTTTTGCGTACACCTCGAGCTGCTACCACTTCCAGCCGATGATTTCGGGATTCAAGCGCAACAGTAACGGGTCTCTTACGCAATTGAGCCTGGCGCAGGTGATGCCGAAGGCTGCTTCAGGACAGGGGTGGTGCCCGTACCTGGCGGCGGCCGATCCCACGAATCACCTGGCGATTCCTATGCAGCCTTATGCGGGCTACGGCGACCCGGTGGGGCCGTATCAACTGGCTTCGTACACAGTGAACACGAGCACCGGGGCGCTGAGCACCAGCAACACTTACGCGAACATGCCGAAGGTGGCTGTGGGGGGCGTGAGGGCGGTCAGCATGTCTCCTTCAGGCAAGCTGCTGGCTGTGGCAGGAACGGCGGGGCTGCAGGTGTTCCATTTCAATGGCGCGTATCCAGTGACGGCGTATACGGGCTGATGTCGACCAGCGAGATGGACGACTTGCGGTGGGATAACAACAACCACCTGTATGCGATTGGAAACAGCTCGAACAAGCTGGCGGTGTTTACCGTGACACCGACAAGCTGGAGTTGGGTGGCGACGTATACAGTGAACAAGCCGCTGGGATTGGCGGTGCAGCCGCTGCCGTTGCCGTGGCAATAAGCACCTGCGGTGCGGCCACTGCGCCTTCGGCGCCCATTCTCGGCTGGAGTGTGGTTGTGGCCCCGATCCTCGCGACAGAAGGAACTCGCGAGGGAATTGGGTGGAACGCGCGAACGACTGGGTGGGGTTCGGTGGTCTCCCACCCTTTCGCAAGAGACGCGAAAGGATGGGGCACTCTCTGTCGTGCTGGAGTCAAGGAGCCCTCAGTGTGGCGACCGGCAACCTGCAGATCCTTCGCTTACCACCCCCATACTGAAGAAGGCGTTTGGGGCCCCGTGCTCTCAGGATGACACGGCTCTCGTTTGACCCGATGCGGGTGAATGCTACTTGGCTGTTCGGAAGAGGAGAGGGGTGAAGTCGCGGAGGTAGTCGCGCCAGTTGTTCCAGGCGTGGAAGCCTTCGCTCTGGTGCTCGTCGACCTGGATGCCCGCTTTTTTGAGCAGGGCGACGGTGGCATGGCTGTTCTGAAGGGCGATGTCGTATTTGCCGGCGTTGACCCAGAAGAGCTTGAAGGGCTTGCCGGAGGAGCGGAATTTGGCGATGTCGGTATCTTCCTCTTCCTTGAGGGTGTTGGGGAACCAGCCGGAGCTGAAGATGCCGATCCAGGCGAAGTCGGCGGAGTCGTCGAGAGCGATGTTGAGGGCCTGGGCGCCACCCATGGAGAGGCCGGCGAGGGCACGGTGGTCGCGATCGGCGACGGAGCGGTAGTGGGTGTCGACGTAGGGGAGGACGACTTTGACGAGGTCGTCGTTGAAGGCGTCGTGGCCCATGCGGACGCCGGGAGTGAGGCGGAACTCGGTGGAGGTGTGGCCGGCGGGCATGACGATGATCATGGGCAGGGCTTTGCCTTGGCCGATGAGGTTGTCGAGGATGGCTCCGGCGCGGCCGACGGTGGACCAGGAGTCGTCGGAGTCGCCGCCGCCGTGAAGGAGATAGAGGACAGGGAGGCGGGTGGTTCCGGCTTCATAGCCGGGCGGGGTGTAGATGTGCATACGGCGCTGGTTGTTGGTGGCCGTCGAGTCGTAGTAAACGGTGGCGATGGCGCCATGGGGGACTCCCGCTTTGTACTCCATGAAATCGGCGCCGGGGACTTCATACATGCTGCGGGAGCTGGTGAGGGACTGCGACGTGAGGGGGTTACGGGGGTCGGTGGTGGCGACGCCGTCGACGACGAAGTTGTAGCGGTAGATACCGGGCGTGATGGGGCCGATGGTCACGTCCCAGATGCCCTGGTCGCCTTTGGTTAGGGGGACGCCGCCCATGTTCTTGTAGGCCTCGGCGGGGGTGATGTCGGGCGTGGCTTCGGGGCCTTCGGCCTGGAGCTTCACTTCAGTGGCATTGGGCGCCCAGATGCGGAAGCGGACGTGGCGGTCGGGCTGGACTTCGACGGATTTGAGGGTGTCGTTGGGGGTGGGGGCGGGCCTCTGGATGGGAGGGGGTGTGGGTTGCTGGGCGGAGAGGGCGGTAGCGGTGAGGAGGATGGAGAGCGAGACGAGTTTGGATAAGAGCAGCATGGTGCCTTTCTCCTAGAACGGGTGGCCGTTGTTTCTAGAGAAGCAGTAAGTCAGCGCTGCTTCGCAGCGAGCAAGTCAGCAAGTCAGCCCTGAGGGCGGTGCCGTTGAGATTCGTGGTCTCCCACCCAAGCGGAGCTTGGATGGGGCACCCGGCTCTGTGCTTTCGCGACGGTTCTTGAAAAGCAGGTTCTTCGCCTTCGGCTCAGAATGACAAAGCATTTTGGCCTCGGCTTGTTTTTGAGCCAGCTCATTTGGAGGGGTCGGTGAGGGCCTGGTAGACGAGGGAGCGGCTTAGGTACTGGACGTTGGGCTCGCCGCCACCGATGCGCTGGATCATGCCGACGAAGACGATGTCGTTGGTGGGGTCGACCCAGAACCAGGTGCCGGCGGCGCCGTCCCAGAGGTAGGTGCCTTTGCCGTCGGGCAGGTTTGCGAGGTGCGGGTCGTATTCGACTGCGCCGTTGTAGCCGTAGCCGAATCCGGGGCGGATCTGCTGGGAGCCGATGCCGAAGCCCATGGTCATGAGCGGCTCGGGTACGTGGTTGGTGGTCATGAGCTTGACGGTGGCGGGGGCGAGGATGCGGTGGCCATTGAGTTCGCCCTGGTCGCCGAGCATCTGGGCGAAGCGGTAGTAGTCTTCAGCCGTCGAGACCATGCCGCCACCACCGGAGGGCATGGGGGGCTGCTCGTTGAAGGGGCGGAAGTTGACGCCGCCGTTGGATTCGGTGGTGAGGCCGCCCGTTTTGGGATCGTGGTAGTAGACGGTGGCGAAGCGCTGCCATTTCTCCTTGGGGACGTAGAAGCCGGCGTCTTTCATCCCGAGGGGCTGGTAGATGTGGTCGCGGTAGAAGTCGGGCAGTGACTGGCCGGAGAGCTTTTCGACGATGTAGCCCTCGATATCCATGGAGATGGAGTAGGTCCAGCCTTTGCCGGGCTGATAGAGGAGGGGGAGTGTGGCCGTTTTGTCGATGAACTCCTGGAGGTTTTTCGATTCGAAGAGCTTGGCATCGCGGACCATCTTGTCGACGGGGGTGTTGCCGAAGAGGCCGTAGGTGAAGCCGGCGGTGTGCGACATGAGCTCAGCCATGGTCGGCTGGTGGTCGGGGTCGACGAGTTTGGGGGTGCCGTCGTCGTTTTTGCCGGCGTAGACCTTGAGGTGCGCGAACTCGGGAATGTATTTGGCGATGGGGTCGTTGGGCAGCCACTTGCCTTCTTCAAAGAGGACCATCATGGCGACGGCGGTGACCGGCTTCGTCATGGAGTAGTCGCGGAAGATGGTGTCTTTGGTCATGGGCGTGTTGCTGGCCATGTCGCGGGTGCCGTAGGTGCGGTAGTCGGCGACTTTGCCGTGGCGGGCGAGGATGGTGACGACGCCGGCGAGCTTCTTGTCGTCGACGGCTTTCTGCATGACGGCGTGGAGGCGCTCGAGACGCTGTGAATCGAAGCCGACGGACTCGGGCTTCGCGAGGGTCATGTCGAGGTTGTGGCGGGGAGCGCCGGCCGGTTTTTGTGCGGAGGTGAAAGAGGCTGCAAAGAGGACGGGTGCGAGCGCTGCGGCTCGGATGAAGCGAGAGGGCATTGGGGGCGGTCTCCGTGGGTCGGGACCTTTATAGCACCAGGCACCTGCGGTGCGGCCACTGCGGCACCTGCGGTGCGGCCAACTGCGCCTGCGGCGCCATTCTCGGCTGGGGTGGGGCTGTGGTTCCGGTCCTCGCGACAGAGAGAAGTCGCGAGGGATGTAGGCGGAACTGCGAGTGGCTCGGGTGGATTCTGTGGTTTCCCACCCTTTCGCAAAAATCGCGAAAGGATGGGGCACGGGAGGTTCGGGGTAGGGAGGCTTCGCGGGTACCCAGCGGGCGGGTTCGTGGTCTCCCACCCAAGCAGAGCTTGGATGGGGCACCCTGACGATCAGTAGATGAGTTTCAGCGAGAACTGGATCTGGCGGGAGTTGCCGGCGGTCTTGCTGATCTGGCCGAAGCCCGTGTCTTCGAGGATCTGGCCGGTGTGGCTGTTGACCTGGAGGACGTTGGAGGGCAGGCCCATGTTGACGATGTTGAAGAGGTTGAAGAACTCGGCGCGGAACTGGAGGTCCATGCGCTCGGCTCCGCTGGCGCGTCGGCCGAAGGGCGTGTCCTTGATCATGGCGAAGTCGTAGTCGTAATAGGCGGGGCCGCGGAAGGTGTTACGGCCGAGAGTGCCAAAGCGGCCGGAGTTGGGGCCGCTGCCATCGGGAAGGTGAATCGGAATGGAGAAGAAGTCAGGGCCGTTGCTGCCGCCGTGGCCGAAGTAGTCCTGGCGCTCTTTGCGCGCGGTGGACAGATGGGGCTTGGCGATCTGGTCGGGACGATCGACGCCGTTGGAGCCGTAGCCGGTTTGCTGGATGCCAGAGTAGACGGTGAACGGCGCGCCGGAGCTGATGCTGGAGATGGAGAGCAGTTCCCAGCCGTAGGTGACTTTGCGGCTGACCGCGCTGAACCATGCAGCCTTTTCGAGATGCAGGTCCTGGGCCACGCTCAGGTTGAAGGAGTGCGAGGCGTCGAAGTTCGACGGGCCTTTTTCAGGATGGGTGTTGTAGGGGTCTTGCGAGAAGCCCGAAGTAACGGCGCCGGTGGATCCGGTGCCGCCGAGGACGAGGCTGGTGTCATCGAGCGATTTGCCCCAGGTGTAGCTGGCGGAGATGCCGGGGCCGCCGTGCGGCACGGTTCCGGACAACGAGCTCTGCATGGCGTTGTAGCTGGAGTGCGCGTCGTTGGTGATGACGTTTTCGACTCCGAACCCGCCGATGACATTGCCGTCAGCGTCGAACTTGGTGTGCGGCGCGAAGCCGGGCGAGGCTCCGGGATAAGCATTGGGGAAGCTGTAGCGCGGCAGGTGCGAGGCCGAAGTGCCAACATAAGCGAGGTCGCCGACCAGGTTACCGAATTTGTGTTCGACGCCGAGGGTCCAGGTGTAGAGCCAGGCATCGCTGAACTTGGCGTCGATGCCGGAGAGGTTGAGAGCGCTGAAGACGCCGCCGGGGGTGATGGCGGCGAGATCGTGCTGGTAGCGCTCGACATCCATGATCTGGTTGGAGGGCAGGTCCTTGGGGTTATCGGTTGTGAACATCGGCTTGCCATCGATGGTGTAGACGGTGGGGAGCTGGTCGGAGGTGATCTGGAAGCCGTAGGGAACGGGAGCTTTGGAGGTGGCGACAACGCGCGGGTAGACAGCGAACGGGGTGGAGCCGGTGAGGAAGTTGTCCTGCCAGATGTTGGGCGGGATGGTCATGATGGAGCCGCCGGCATGCGCAGTGGTGTTCTTGTCGATCTGGACGGTGCCCTGGATGCGGGGCATGAAGCCTTTCCAATTGGTGCGGTATCCAGGCTGGGGATTGATGACGTACTGCTGGGTGCCGTTGATTTCGCGGAAGCTGCCGGTGCGGTGGGCGCGCTCGCTGATGGGGGTATAGACCTCCCAGCGGAGACCGTAATCGAGGGTGAAGCGCGGGGTGACCTTCCAGGTGTCCTGGAAGTAGGCGCCGTAGTTCTCGCGATTAATGGCGGCAGGACCCATGTGCTCGCCACCCGAGGAGAAGGGCGCGGCGAGTGCGACGGTGTAGATGAAGGAGCTTCCCGAGAGGAATGAAGAGAGCGTGTCGGGCAGCGGGTCGCCGGGCTTGATGTTGTGCGTGCCGCTCTCAGAGGGGATGGCCTCAATGGCATAAGAGGTGCCGCCGCCGAAGTTGTATTCGCCGTTGGGGCTGGTGCCGAAGTAGGTGGTGTCGCGATTGATGCGGGCTTCAACGCCCATCTTGAGAGCGTGGGTGCCGCGCGTGTAAGTCACGTTCTCGCGGCCCTGGAAGAGATTGCCGTAGGCCTGCATGACGGAGCCCGCTGCGGAGTTGAATGCTTCAAAGAGGCCGTCGGCGAATTTGACTGCCGGATCGGCGTAGTTGGTAGTGGGGAATCCGGGAGTGGAGCGCGTGATGCTGATGGAAGACTCAAACGTGAGACGCGGCGAGGCGGTGCGCGTCCACGTGCCGACGACGTTGCGCTGGCGATCGACGTACTGCACGCCGAAGGAGGGGTCAATGGCGGTCTGGTCGGGATTGGTGGTGGGGCCGGTCAGGTTGTTGTAGTTGAAGCGGGCGAAGAACTGATCCTTATCAGAGAACTTGTGATCGATGCGGATGGAGAACTGGTTGGCGTTGGTATCGACCTTGGACGGCGTCGCGTAGGTGCGGGTCTGATAGGGACCGGTGGGATCGTTGGGGTGAGGATAGCGCGCCATGATGGCCGCGATAGCGGGATCGATGGGGACATTCAGGGTGTCGGTGGAGCCGTCAGGGTATTTCACGACGTCGATGCCGGCGCGGTCAGCGTCGTTCGGTACCGGCATGACCTGCGTGGTGCCTAGCACCTGGCGGAAGCCCTGATATTGCCCGAAGTAGAACGTGCGGCCGCGGCCGTCGTAGAGGTGAGGAATGTAGACGGGGCCGCCGTTGGTGAAGCCGAACTCGTTGCGGCGGAAGGGCGGGATGCGGCCGGGATAAGCGGGCGTGGGGTGATCGAAGTAGTTGCGCGCGTCGAGAGCGGAGTTGCGGATGAATTCGAAGAAGGAGCCGTGGAATCCGCTGGCGCCGGAACGCGTGACGATGTTGGTGAAGCCGGCAGCGCCGCGGCCGATTTCGGCGGGCATCCAACCGGAGCTGGAATTGATGCCTTCGACGGCATCGACGTTGTAGTTGGAGAACGTGGAACCGCCCATTTCGGGGTCGCTGATGTCGGCGCCGTCCATGGCGAAGGTGGCTTCTACGCCGCGCTGTCCGTTGATGGCGAACTGCTGCGTGAAGTTGGTGGCGCCGTTGGAGTCGGTCATGGTGCCGGCGGCGAGGAGGAGAAGCTGGCTGAAGTCGCGCTTGTTCAGCGGGAGTGAGCTGACGGCCTGGCCGGAGAGGTCTTCTCCGCCGGTGCCTGCGGCGCGCTCCTTGGCTGCAGAGATGGAGATGTCTCCGCGGTCGGAGATCTCGATGATCGCGGCGGGGGAGCCGGGCCCGACATCGACGCCCTGGGCGTATTCGCTCGATTTTCCGTTCGTCTCGATGGTGAGCTTGTAGTGACCTAGCGTCAGGCTTTCAACGCGGAATGCGCCGTCATCTCCGCTGACAGTGCTGGCGGAGGATGCGGAAGCGGTAAGCTGAATTTTGGCGCCGGGGATGGGCGCTCCGGCTGCGTTGTGCACGCGGCCGCTCCACGCGAACTGCGGGGCGGCTCCCTGGGCGAGAACATAGCCGCAGGAGAAGAGAACTATCAAGAGGAGCAGACCAAAACGCATTAGAAACAGCTTTGGAGCCCGGATCGTGAGACTGCTGGACAGACGCTTTGCGGATACCGTGAGCATACAGATCAACCTTGAGAGGGAGTGATAGAAACGACTACGAAACCGGAGTGATTCTCGTTCCACATTATAATACGTCCTGATTTGCTAAAACGTTTATGTAGAGGGATTTGCTGGACTTGGATTGCGAACCGGTTCCGCTGTGGATGAAGCCGGACGGTATGAGAGGGAACTCCGGGCCCCTGGAAAATCGATTCGCTTGAGGGGTGGAGCTGTTTCTTACAATGGAACGAGCAGATGGCCGATACACCCCAAAACTCCGACCCGAAAATGGCTCCAGTGTTGGAGACGATTGCGGCAATTTCTACTCCGCCGGGACGCGGAGGCATCGGCATTGTTCGCTTGAGCGGACCTGAGGCCGCGTCGATGGCTGCACAACTGGTGAGGCTGCAGCGGCCGCTTGAACACGGGCGCGCGCGGCTGGCCGATGTGCTGGATGCCGAGGGAGAGACGGCGGAGCGAATCGATGAAGCTGTGGTGACGTATTTCGCTGCGCCCAATTCCTATACTGCGGATGACCTGGTGGAGATTGCTGCGCACGGATCGCCGGTGGTGCTGGATCTGCTGCTGCGGCGCGCGATTGGGCTGGGAGCGCGGCTGGCGGAACCGGGGGAGTTTACGCAGCGGGCATTTCTGGCGGGCCGCATCGATCTGACGCAGGCTGAGGCTGTGCGCGATCTCATTGACGCGCAGACGCTGACGCAGGCGAGGCAGGCGGCGAGCCAGATGGGAGGCGCGCTCAGCCGGCGGGCTGCGCCGGTGAAGCAGGACCTTGTTGAACTCATCGCGCTGCTGGAAGCGGGGATTGACTTTGCGGAGGATGATGTCGACGTGACTCCGCAGCAGGAGATTGCGCGGCGCATCGACGAACTGGCTGTTCCACTGTCCGCGCTGGAAGCGTCGTTCTCGCGCGGGCGCATTGTGCACGATGGGTTGACGCTGGCGATTGTGGGTCGGCCGAATGCGGGCAAGAGCTCGCTTTTTAATCGGCTGGTGGAGCGTGAACGCGCAATTGTTACGCCGAGTCCGGGAACGACGCGCGATACGGTGAGTGAGCGCATTTCGCTTGATGGGATCCCGCTGGAGTTGGTGGACACGGCCGGGTTGCGTGAGGCGCATGACGTTGCCGAGCAGCTTGGCATCGCGCGAAGCCGGGAGGCGCTTGCCGATGCGGCTCTGGTGCTAATTGTGCTGGACGCGACGCAGCCACTGAACGAGGAAGAGCGTGATTTGCTGCGTGCGGTCCAAGGACGTCCCGCGCTGGTGGCGATGAACAAGCGGGATCTAGCCGAAGCGCGTAGCGAGGAATCCGCGGCTCTGGACGGCGTTCCGGTGATTGCGACGTCTGCGTTGACCGGCGAGGGAGTAGCCGAGCTGCGAAGCCGTATTGTGGCGCTCGCATCGGGCGGTGCGGCAAGCGAAAGCGGCATGCTGACGAATTTGCGGCAGCACCAGGCGGTTACGACCGCGCTGGAAGCGCTGGCGGACGCGAAGAGGGCGAACGAGAGCTCGATTCCGCACGAGATGATTCTGCTTGATCTCTACAGGGGGTTGTGGGCGCTGGACTCATTGACGGGGCAGACTACGGCGGATGACATTCTGCAGCTGATTTTCTCTACGTTCTGCATCGGGAAGTGATTTGCCTTGGACTTCGTTCGGTCAGTGAGCGTGCCCCGGACTTTAGGCGAAAAAGCGCCTCAATGGACAATAGGCGGAAAAGCGCTTAAAATCGGTTTAGGCTGAAAAGCGCCTAGATTGACCAGCGAGGCGGAAGACATGGACACGATTGCCCGCACTCCCCTTCAACTCGGAAACGCCATTCGTGAAAGCCGGCGAAAGCTGCGTTGGACCCAGGAACAACTTGCCGCCAAAGTGGGCGTGCGCCAAAAAACCGTTTCCGATATCGAAAACGCTGGTGCCGGAAGGCTCGATACATTGCTGAGAGCGCTTGGCGCGCTCGACCTCGAACTCGTGATCCGTCCGCGAACCAAAAGCTCGGCCGATGACATCGAGGCGATCTTCTGATGCCGCGGACGCGTTACGAGCCGCTTAATGTATTTCTCAACAGCCGTTTGGTTGGCCAATTGCGCCGTGACGTTTCCGGGGCCATCTCGTTCAAGTACGACCAGTCGTGGCTGGAGTGGGAATTCGTCATGCCGGTCTCGCTCTCCCTTCCTCTGCGCGCACAGACATACAGCGGCGCCCCTGTAATCGCGGTCTTTGATAACCTGCTGCCCGATAATGACGATCTCCGGCGTCAGATTGCCGCGCGCACGCACGCCGAAGGCACCGATGCCTACAGCCTTTTAGGAGCGATCGGACACGATTGCGTCGGTGCCCTCCAGTTTCTGCCGCAGAACATAGAACCGCTGCCGGCAGGCTCCGTTCAAGGAGATCCCGTCAGTAACGACGAAATCGCTCTGATCATCGAAAACCTGGCCGCAGCACCGCTTGGCATCTCAGAAGATGAAAGTTTCAGAATTTCGATTGCCGGTGCTCAAGAGAAGACTGCGTTTCTGTATCGCGATCGGAAGTGGTACAAGCCACGGGGCACGACGGCAACGACTCACATCTTCAAGCCGTCCATCGGCATGCTCCCAAACGGAATGGACCTTACAAGCAGTGTTGAAAATGAGTATTTCTGCCTGAAGGTGGTTGCGGCGCTTGGGATTGAAGCAGCACAGCCGCAGATTATGACTTTCGGGAAGAGAACGGTACTGGTCGTGGAGCGATTCGACCGAAGATGGACCGCAGATGAAAGACTCCTGAGATTGCCCCAGGAGGATTGCTGCCAAGCGCTTTCCATTTCTCCTACCCGCAAATACCAGGCACATGGTGGGCCGGGTATTGTGCAGATCCTTCAGCTGCTTCGCGGCAGCGATGATGCGCCAGCCGATCAGCGCGCATTTTTGAAGGCAAACATCATCTTCTGGCTCATGGGAGCGACGGACGGACACGCGAAAAACTTCAGTGTGTTTCTCCGACCAGGTGGTCGCTTCCGGTTAACGCCGCTATACGATGTGATTTCGGCTCAACCGAGCGTCGATTCCAAACAGCTTCTCTGGAAGAACTTCAGTCTGGCGATGTCGTTCGGAACCAAACCTCATTACAAAATGAGACAAATAGCCCCGCGCCATTTCTTCCAGACGGCGGACGAGGCCGGCATGGGAAAGGAAGTTGTGCCGTCGATCATTGAGGAACTGCGCGCCGAGGCGGAGAGAGAAATCGATCGCGTGAACGCAGATCTTCCCCAGAACTTTCCCGTCGCAGTTGCCGATTCAATTTCGAACGGAATCAGGCGGCGATTGCGGATCCTGGAAGAGGGCGTGGAGAAGAAATCCTCGTGAGATCAGGCCTCAGGTTGCTTGTAGGAGGCCGCTGTGGCGCGGATGGCGTCTGCGTAGAGTGTGCCTGGGAAACCGAAGGCGCGGGCGTATTTCGAGGAGTCGAAGAGATACGGCGCGTTGTTCTGGTAGAGCATCTCGCGGACTTCGCGAATCTCAGGCTTGAAGAAGCCTGCGATGCCGAGCATGGCTGAGCCGAGCATGCGGTATTTGGGCTGGACTCCGAGCGCCTGGGCGGCGGCTTCAATGAATTCGCGGCCGGTGGGTGGGTTGGGCGTGGTGGGCAGATGCCAGGTCTGGTTCCAGGCGGAGTTGCTTTGGGCAAGCTTCATTAGTGCATCGGCTGCGTCGGGCGTGTAGGTGTAGGAGTGCGGGAGGTTGTCGGCGGCCAGGCACATGGCAGAGCTGCCCTTGCTGAGGGGATCGAAGACGAGCGTGTTGGGGATGCCGTGCTCGGCTCCGGGGCCGTAGAAGTCGGCTGCCCGGGCAATCATGGCGGTGAGCTTGCCGGATTTCCATTCGTCGATGAGGGAGTCGGCGATGCGGGAGCGAATCTCGCCTTTGCGGCTGGTGGGGTGGTAGGGTGTTTGCTCGGTCATGGGGCCGCTGACACGGCCGTACATGTAGACATTGTCGAAGAAGACGAGACGCGCGCCGGCGCGCTTGCAGGCTTCGACGGTGTTGGCCATGATGCGGGGCCACTGTTCCGCCCATATCTTGCGGTCGTATTTGAGGCCGACGAGCAGGAAGACGATGTCTGAGCCGGTAACCGCGTTGAGGGTCTGATCGATCTGCGTGAGATCGGCGGCAACCACTTCGGTTGCGCCGGGGCGCGGGGATGGTTTTCGGCCGACGAGGCGAAAGGGAAGATTTGCGGCCGCGAGCCGCGCGGCCAGTTCGTTGCTGATGGGGCCGCCTGCGCCGAGAATCGTGATCATCGCGTGTCTTACCTCGCTGGATTACTTGATTCGCACTTCGCCGCGACCACTCGCGGTGGGTGGTGCAATCCGGAAAGCCACGTGATCCGGAGAGGGATGCAGCACTTTGGAGATCCGGCCTTCCGACTGCATGCGGCGGTGCGCTTCTGTCCAAGACGGCAGCGCGGATTCGGGCTGCGACCAATGGACGAGTGCGGCTTCATCGCACCACTCCAGCAATTTACGCATGGCGGGGCCGTGCGGTTTCATCAGCATGAATTTGCGCATGGAGGCTTCGGAGTCCCAGCAGGTACTGGTCCACCAGGTGTTCTTCGCATCGCGCAGCACCTTGACGGCGAGATTGCCTTCGCTGCGAGCGGCCTGACGAGCGGTTCTCACTGCGTCAAACAGGAAGGCCGGAAGATATCGCCAGGAACGTACGCGCAGGCGGGTGACCGAGATCAAAGGCATAAGCTCCCTCTCCGTTCTCTAAAGGTAACCCGGTTGCGTGTTGCGATTTGTTTTTCTGGTGCGGAAGGCGCGCTATCTGCCCGAACTTCCGAAACCTTTTTCGGCGCGGGCGGAGTCTTCGAGGTTTTCGACCTGCTCGACGGCGCCAGTGAGGACGGGGACGGGAACCATCTGGGCGATTTTCTCGCCGGCTTTGAGTTCGATGGGGGCGTCGCCGAGGTTGGTCATGACGATGAGGATCTCACCGCGGTATCCGGCGTCGATAACGCCGCCGGTGCAGGCCAGGCCGCGGGCGGCCATGGACGAGCGATCGCGAACCAGGAGGCCGAGCGGGGCGCCGGTTTGGGGATGGCGTGCCTCGACGGCGATGCCGGTGCGTAGGCGAACGGTCTGGCGCGATGCCAGCATTACAGAGTCGAGTCCGAAGACGTCGTAGCCGAGGTCTTCACCCGGGTGAGCCACGATAGGCGGCAGTGCGCTGGGGTCCAGCAGTTTCACGCGGAGCATAGGCCAATGGTATCGGAGTCGGCAATGCAGACGCTCGCTATGCGCTGGCACTTCTACCAGTTAAATGAGAGTATGGTGCCCGATAGCCTCTCTTCATAACATCCGCGCAGTGACTGTGTAGTGGCGGCTGTGGCACGAAAGAGAGTGCTCGGATGAGCCAGATTATGAACTATCCCGTGATTCTGTCTGTTTTGACTTTGGTGTTGCTGTCCGGTTTTGCGTGGCTTGGATCGGCGGTTCGCAGGAGACGCAAGGGCGACGAGGACCTGGAGAAGGACGAGTACACCGTGGTTCTGGGTGCGACGCTCACGCTGCTTGGACTGCTGATTGGGTTCAGCTTTTCGATGGCAATCAGCCGCTACGATCAGCGGAAGGACTACGAAGAAGAAGAGGCAAATGCGATCGGGACCGAGTATCAGCGGGCCGACCTGATGCCGGACGCGGCGAAGGCGGTGGTGCAAGCGCAGCTTGTGCGGTATCTCGATTTGCGAATCCAGCGCTACCAGGCGCATGCCTCCGTGGACGTTACGGATCTCGCGAACAAGACTGCGCAGCTTCAAAACGAGATGTGGAGTACGGTAAGCAAAGCCGCCGTTGCGCAGCGGGATCCGATTTCGGCGGTCGTGGTTACTGGGATGAACGATGTGATCAATCGGCAGGGATACACGCAGGCGGCGCGGTGGAAGCGCATCCCTCTGCCGGCGTGGGCGCTCATGATTGTGATTGCGTTGTTCAGCAATTTCCTGATTGGCTACGGGGAGAAGAGGGCCCAGGCGTTCACGCTGCTGGTGGTGCCGCTGGCGATTGCGGCGTCGTTCCTGCTGATCGCTGACGTGGACAGCCCGCAGGGCGGGCTGATACGGATTGCGCCGCAGAACATGATGACGCTGGCTGACTCGCTGAAGCCGAAGTAGAAGACAGTGGTCAGTTCTGGTGTCGAAACCCGCTTGGTCAGCGGGTTTCGGCATGTTTGGTGATGATTCGGCAAAAGGACCTGTAAGCCGAATTCTGTCGTGTGCGGTCATTCCTCTAGGCGGAGCGTTACCGCTCGCGCTCATCAGCGACCTACCCGGAGGTTTCGCCATTGCATGGAGCGGGCTTTCGGCGCCGGGCCGGCACCGAGCACGGGCATCGCTCCTTGCCCGCGGCTTCCCTCCCTATTTGGTCTTGCTCCGTGTGGGGTTTACCATGCCTGCGCCGTTACCGTCGCAGCGGTGCGCTCTTACCGCACCTTTTCACCCTTACCCCGGCACCGGGCCGGCCGCCAACTCAATTGAGGCGGACCGGCCCGGGGAGTCCCGCCAAAAGACGGGGTAGCCGAGGCGGTATGTTCTCTGTGGCACTGGCCGTCCACGGGCCTTAACGCCCGCGTCCCGGACGTTATCCGGCACACTGCCCTGCGGAGTTCGGACTTTCCTCCCCCGGCCGCTCTCGCTTGCGCTCGAGCATCCGGCAGCGACCGCCCGGTCCTCCTGCCATGATTGATTTTATCCCGGATTGACATTGGTGAATCGGGCTAGGATGGGAAAACATCCTTTACGAATCGCCGCTCCGCGTGCAGTCGCGGTTCCGGATCGGTCGGGACTATGGGAATGTTCAGGAGGCTTTTTTGAAGCAAGCAGCGACTGTATGCCGTTATTTGCTGGGGTTGGTCCTGGTGGTGTTCGGCTCCAATCACTTAGTGACATGGATGCCGAATCCCACACAGACGGGAATTGCCCAGGAATTCACGCACGCTATGACCGCTTCGCATTGGATGTTTGTGGTTGGTTTGTGCGAGGTGATTCCGGGGATTCTGCTGTTGGTCAATTTGTTTGTGCCACTGGCGCTCGCGATTCTGGGTCCGGTCATCTTTAATATTCTGCTGGCGGGGTTCTTGATCGCTCCCATGGGCCTGCCGGCCGGATTCATTGTGACCATCTTGTGGCTGGTGATCTTCTGGCGCTATCGCGCATCGTTTGCAGGAATCTTCAAAGCACGGCCCGTGCTTCCATAAGAATGCGGGTGGGCTGACGCCTCAGTGGGTTGCGAACTCATATATCTTGCGCATGGAGCCGTCTTCAGGGAACTGATCGAGGTATTGCTTCATGGCTAGCGTAGCGTCGCTGTATTGCTGCGCGGTGATGTACTGATCGATGAGGCCTTTGCGCCAGAGGGGCTCGAAGGGGTCGAGCTCGACGGCTTTGCGGCTGGCGGCGATGGCTTCATGAACGCGGCCCACGCGCGAGAGCGCCTGAGAGAGGTAGCCGAAGGCTGCTGGATCGTTAGGGCTCAGCGTGGCGGCGCGCTGCAGATAGGTGACCGCCTCGGCTGGCTGATCGCGGGCGAGGCTGATGCGTCCGAGATCGAGTTGCACGGCAGCGTCGCCGGGAAGGGCTGTCTGAGCCTGAGCGAGCGTTTGCTCGTACTTCTCCTGGTATTCAGGCCTGCGGCTGGCGATTTCGCGGTAGGCTTCGACGAGAGTGGCTGCAGGAATTTGGTCTGACTGCCGCGGCACCGCATCGATGTGCACGAGATCGGGGAGCGCGGGGGTGGTTTGCTTGAATGCTTCGTTGGGCCAAGGCTCGCCCGGCCGTTTCAGGATGCGGTGATTGGTGAGACTGGTGTGAGCGGTCTCTGGTGCATCGCGGTGCGGCATGTGGCAGCCGATGCAGTTGTCGGCAGGAGAAGTTTTGGCGCGATCAGCTTGCGGGAGAGTGCACTGGCGATCGGCGTGGCACGCCATGCACTTCTGGTTGAAGTACGCGGATGCTTTTTCAGGTGCAGGCTCGAAATGCGGATTGTGGCACGTGGCGCAGCGAAGCTGTCCAGCAGTGGCGCGGTAGCACTTGCTCATCGACATCTCAAAGAAGTGCTGCACGTGATCGTGGGTATCGGGATCGCTCTTCTTGAGGGGCACCATGAATACGGAGACGGCCTTGTCGAGCGGCTCGCCGGGCCGAAAATCCTGGTAGTTCTTGCCGGGGCGGGGAACGCGGCTGTCGCCTGCTTCGTGACACGACATGCAGATGTTGTTTTCGAGATCGGCACTGAGGCGGCCGGGGTTCACGATGTGCGAACCGGCATCGAGGCCTTGATGCGTGGTCTCGGCGCGCACATGCGCCTCGCCGGGGCCGTGACAGTTCTCGCAGCCGATGGACGGCTGGTCGAATGGTTTGACCGTGAAACGGCTGGTGGTCTGGTCGACGAGGTTCGATCGGCCGGTGTGGCAGGCGATGCAGCCGGGCAGCACAGGACGATGGAAGCCGAGATCGTTCATCTCGTAGCCCGGCGAGAGCTCCCACTGATTAGTGCGCGGGTAGAAGGACAGAGGCGCCTCAAAGAGTGCATTGCCTTCTATGGTGAGGCCGCCGATGCCATTGGCGCCGGCGCCGATGATCCAGTCGATTTGTTTTGTGTTGCGGAATATTTCTTTGGCGTCAGGGCCGACGGCGTATTCGCTCTGGTAAAGTTTGCCGTTGCGCGCGAAGACTTCGAAGTGCCGATCGAGAGTTTGGCTATAGAAGGACCCGGGAAGCGAAAGAGTTTTGAGCAACGCGGGCGTGACAAGTGTCATGGAGCGGCCCATGCGGGTGCGCTCGAAGGTCGAGTAGATCTGTTGGTGGCACGGCGCGCATGCGGCTGCGCCTACATAGCTCTCCGCGGCAGCCGGCACCGTGTCGGGTGCCGCCGCTGGAGTGGATCGATTGGGCTTCGTCTCCGCATGAACAGACCACGAGCGCATGTAACTCACTGTGGCCAGAATGACTATGAGTACGCAAAGAAGGGAAGAGGAAGCGATCGACGCCCGCCTGCATGTTCGCGGAACGTTCATTCGACCAATAGACGGAACACACGGATGCAAAGTTACTGGCGCATTTCGGATTCACAATAGAATTGACAAATTCTTGACGCGAGTCAGGAAGCCTAGAATTGGAGTGTGATGGCAATTCAATATCTGTATCTCGGACGCACTGGTTATGACGAAGCACTGCGGCTGCAGGAAGAGCTAGTGGAAATGCGGCGCGCAGATCGCGTTGGCAATGTGCTCCTGCTGCTGGAGCATCCGCCGGTGCTCACGCTGGGACGGCATGCCAATCGCGCGAATGTGCTCGCATCGGATGAGTTGCTTGCGGCGCGCGGAGTGACTCTGCACCAGATCAGCCGCGGCGGTGACGTGACGTATCACGGGCCGGGGCAGCTTGTGGGCTATCCGATCTTTGATTTGCGCAGCCTGGAGCGCGAGAGCGGCGGACGCATGGGGCCTGTCGATTTTGTGAGGCTGATGGAAGAAGCGCTGATTGGAGTATGCGGCACGTACGGAGTGCGGGCGGGGCGGGTCGCGGGGCTGACGGGTGTGTGGATCGGCGCTGATGAGAAGCATGCGCGAAAGATTGGTGCGATCGGGATTCACGTCTCACGCGGCATCACGTCGCATGGGTTCGCATTCAATGTGACAACCGATCTGCGCGATTTTCAGTTGATCAACCCGTGCGGGATTACGGATAAGCCGGTGACGAGCCTGGAGCGGGAGGCGACTGCAGAATTGCCCGGGCTGGACGTTGTTGCGCAGGAGGCTGCGCGGCAGTTCGGGATCGTGTTCCGGCAGGAGATGGTGGAGGTGCGGAGTATCGAGGCGTTGCGGCGGAATGCTGAATCGCGTTCGAAGCAGGAGTTTCCTGCCGAAGACACGCCTCTGCAGGTTCCGGTTGAGGTCGAGCGATTGCGGGGCGATGCTGAACGTCCGGTGCGCGCGTAGCAGAACCATGTGGCTGCTCTCCGCATGCTCAACATGCGGAGATTTATAATCCGGCTGGAGTCGGCACTTCCCCAGAAACACGAAACCGGCGCTCAAATTGCGGAGAAAACGATAGATGCCAACCGACGTCGTCATGCCCCAGATGGGGGAATCGATCTTTGAGGGCACCATTACGAAGTGGCTGAAGAAGCCGGGCGACGCGGTGCAGAAAGACGAGCCGCTTTTCGAGATTTCGACGGATAAGGTGGATGCGGAGATTCCTGCGCCGGTAAGCGGGGTGCTGAGCGAGATCAGAGCTCAAGAAGGCGAGACTGTCGAGGTCAACAAAGTGGTGGCGGTGATTGGCGGCGATGCACCTGCGGTGCGGCCAACTGCGCCTGCGTCGCCCGAGGCTGCTGTGCAGCACGAGGCGGCAGAGTTATCGGGGGGCGGAACAGATGTTGTGATGCCGCAGATGGGCGAGTCCATTTTTGAGGGCACCATTACGAAGTGGCGGAAGAAGGCCGGCGAAATGGTGCAGAAGGACGAACCGCTGTTCGAGATCTCAACCGACAAGGTGGATGCTGAGATTGCCGCGCCCGTCTCCGGGGTGCTGCGCGAGATTCGCGTGGCTGAGGGCGAGACGGTTGTGGTGAACACGGTGGTCGCGGTGATCGGCGGAACTGCTGCTGTAGCGCAGCCGGATGGGGCGCCTGCGCGGGCCGCGAATGCGCAGTTGGAAGCGCGGGCTGAGGCAGCGCCTTCTCCGGCGGCCATGCGTGGCCCGGCCGCGGATGCAACGCCGGAGCCCGAGTTGCTGAGTGAATCTGTGCGGTCGTCTCCGCTGGTGCGGCGGATGGCGCGCGAACACAATTTGGATTTGCGGCGCATTCGCGGTACGGGAACGAACGGACGCATCACGAAAGAAGATGTACTCGCGTATTTGAAGGACGGCGCTGGGACTGCGCCGACGGCGGCGAAGATTCCCGCTGCGCCCGCGACCGTTACGCCGGCTGCTGTGGTTGCGCCAGGCAGTGAGAGAGTGGCCGCACCGCAGGAGCCGCTTGAGGGCAGGCTCGAGCCGATGAGCCGGATGCGGTCGATCATTGCGCAGCGCATGGTGGAGAGCGCGCAGACCATTCCGCACGCGTACATGATGTACAAGATCGACATGACGCGCGTCGCGCGGGTGCGGGAACGCGAGCGCGCGGAATTTGAAAAACGGCACGGCGTGAAGCTTACGTACATGCCGTTCATCGCTGCGGCGGTGACTGAGGCGATCCGGAAGTATCCCATTGTGAATGCGAAGATCGAGGGCAGTTCGATTCGCTATCACGATCATGTGCAGCTTGGCATTGCGGTGGCTCTGGAATGGGGGCTGATTGTGCCGGTGGTGCGCGAGGCCGAGCGCAGAGGGTTTCCAGAGATGGCAGCGACAATGGCCGACCTGGCGGAGCGTGCGCGGACCAAGAAGCTGAAGCCGGAGGAGGCTTCGGGGTCGACGTTTACGCTGACGAACTTCGGCGTCTTCGGCGGGGACTTCGGGACGCCGATTATCAATCCTGGCGAGTCGGCGATTCTGGCGATTGGCGCGCTGCGGAAGGAGCCGGTGGTGCTGAGCGATGCGGAGGGCAACGATACGATTGCGATCCGCTCGATGCAGCAATTCTGCCTGGGCTTCGATCACCGGCTTATTGATGGGGCGGATGCGGGGCGGTTTATGATGGCGTTCCGCGATGCGCTGGAGAAGTGGTCGGGCGAGATCGGCTGATCTCGCCCTGCAGACCCTCCTATTTGACCGCAGCCCAGGCGATGCCGTCGGAGTTGTTGCCATCCTGGATGGTGCGGGTGACCTTCCAGGTTGCGAGGTCGATTTCGGCGACCTGGTGCGAACCTACACAGCTTACATAAGCAACTTTGTGATCGGGGCGCATGAGAACTTCCTGCGGATCGGGTGGCGTGGGCACGTTGCGCGCGACCTGCATGGTTTTCAGGTCGACGATGGCAACTTCATTCTTCAACGGGATCGTCGCGATGAGATAGCGGCCGTCGAGCGTGGGCGCGGTGCCGTAGGCGATTCCGTCAATCGGAACCCAGTGGGCGATCTTGTTGATGGCGGTGTCGATGACGGCGAGTTGCGGCTTGATCTGGTCGGCGGTGATGACCCACTTGTCGTCGGGCGTGATGGAGATGCGCTGCGTGGTCTTCGAGATGGGAATGACGGTGAGGGTCTTGCGCGCGGCGATGTCGAGGACCGAGACGGTGCCGGGGCCGACGTTGGCGGTGTAGCCGCGGCGGCCATTGTGGGAGAGCGCGAGCATGTGGCTCTCGGGCTGGCCGGTGGGGATGGTGCCGACGATCTTCAGCGTCTTTGGATCGATTTGCGTTACGGTCTGGTCGAGTTCGGTGGTGACGTAGAGCAGGCCGTCCTTGGGGCCGAAGATCGGCATGTGGGGGCGGATGCCATGTCCGAAGTCGACGGTGCCGGCGATTTTTTGCGAGGCAATGTCGATGACGACGAGCTTTGTTCCGTCGGTGCCGGGCTTGCCCACTCCGGAGTTGCCGTAGATGGGCACGTAGGCGAAGCGGCCGTCGGGTGAGGCGATGACCTCGTGGCCGGTGACGCCGCCTTCAGGAACGGATGCGATCAGTTTTCCCGCGGAGGGATCGATGATGCCGAGGCTGGACTCGCCTTTTTGCGCGACGAGGAGGCGCGCCTGCTGTGAGAAGGCGGCGGGGGCAAATGTGGCGAGGAGTAATGCGACACCGCAGGATTTGTTCATGTTGATCTCCGGGGAAGTTGCGAACGCCAACCAAGAATAACCAGCGCGGCAGCGGGTTGGCCATCAAATTAAGGCCTACGCGGGATCACAAGAGCTACTGGTGCGCGCGGTGTACATTGGTTGCGATGACTACGATAACCCGACGCCGATTCGTTGCGAATGCAGCGCTGGCTGTTGCAGCCGGCACACTTCGAGCACAGACCAACAACGCTGCACAGGCCACGCTGGACATTCCCGCCGAAGCGAATGGGGCGCACATGCCTGAGGACTTTGTGGGCCTGTCCTATGAAGTGCAGCAGCTCACGGATGTGGCGTTCTTTTCACCGGCGAACACGGGGCTGATTGAGCAATGCAAGGCACTGGCAACGCATGGGGTGCTGCGGCTTGGTGGCAACACCAGCGAGTTTGGCTGGTTCAAGGCTACTCCGGAATCGCAGGAGCCGGAGCATCCGCACACGCGGGAGGTGGAGGGCGAGCCGAAGGCGCAGTACTATGCGGTGACTCCGGAGGCGATTCGCAACCTGGCGGAGTTTCTGAAGGCGACGGGGTGGTCGTGCCTGTACGGCATTGGAATGGGAACGAACACGCCGGAGCGCGCGGCTGCCGAAGCGGAGTTTGTGGCGAAGACGCTGGGCGCTGGCCTGCAGTATTTCCAGATTGGTAATGAAGCCGACCTGTTCCGGAATCATCTCCGCGATCCGAACACGTGGGGAGTGAAGGCGTACCTGGAGGAGTGGCTGGCGCTTGCGCGCGCAGTGGCGGCGAAGGTGCCGAATGCGAAGTTCGGAATGCCGGATGTTGCGGCTTCAGTGGACTGGCTGCCGCAGATTGCGGAGGCGTGGCCGTCGATTCAGAACCCGCCGCGGGTGACGCGGTTGACGCATCACTACTACTTCGGCGGGCCTGCGACGAATCCGAATGTGAATATTCCGAATCTGCTGAAGCCCGCGACGATGGCGCGGGTGCAGAAGGACGCCGATATGGCCGCCGGCGCCGCGAAGAAGATGGGCGTGGGCGTTCGGATGACCGAAGGGAACACGTGCTATCGGGGAGGCAAGCCGGGGGTATCCGACGTATTTGCGGCGGCGTTGTGGGCGGCGGATTATGCGTTGCTGCTGGCGTGGAACGGCTACTCCGGCGTGAACCTGCATGGAGGAACGGGGAAGTCAGTCGCAAACTCTGTGGGCGGATTTTTACCGGGGGACGTGATGCTGAAGGATCAGGGCAAGACGGCGGAGGAGATCGCGACGCATCCGCATCCGTTCTATACGCCCATTGGCACTTTCGGTGACAAGTACGCGCTGGAACCTGTGGCGCATGGGTTGAAGTTCGCGGGGGCGTTTGCGGGTGGGACGTTTGTGCGGAGCGATCTGACTGCGAAGCTGCAGGCGGCGGGCGTGAATGCGACGGCCTATGCGGTGAAGAGGGCGGGTGGAGCTGTGTCGGCGATCATCCTCAACAAGGATCTGGAGAAGGACGTCAGCGTCACCTTGGATGTTGCCGGTGCGCGTAATGGCGCCGTCAAGACCGAGACGCTGCAGGCCGCTGCGATCGATAGTCGCGAAGCGCACATTGTGCGCGGGAACCAAGCAGGGCGTCTGAATGATGGGAAGTACACGATTGCCGTTCCGCATGCGTCGGGAGTGCGCGTGACGATCGGCTGATTCGCTCATTCGGCGGAGGCGGGTGGGTAGACGCGGTTCTTCCAGCCGCCGCCTCGGCCGGTGTGATGACGGACCGCGGAAGCGACCGTTGCGCAGAGATAGAAAGCGCCGATGGCGGGCAAGGCGAGTCCCCAGAGGGGCGAGCGGCGATAGCGGCGGAGCGTGGGCTGGAATGAGATCGCCATCAGGAGCCAGGTGATCAGGCCGAGTCCGCCAGGAAGACCGCGGGCAAACAGCAGCAGCGGCGGCGCGGAATAGACCAGGGCCATGGCCAGCACGCAGCCTGCGAGCACGAGCGGCGAATAATTGAGTTGCTCGTATGCTGTTCGGGCAATCATGTTCCAGATATCTGCAAAGTTGGAGTAGACCCGAAGCGAGCGAGTGCGCGAGGTGTGTCCGAGCCAGATGGTGCCGCCGGTCGACTTAACTTGTTTCGCGAGAGCGCAATCGTCGATGAGCCGATTGCGGATTTGGGAGGCGCCGCCGATGCGAGCAAGGGCGGCGCGGCTCACGAGCATGGTGCCTCCCGCAGCGCCGGCGGTGCGGCGGCGTGGATTGGCTACCCAGGAGAACGGGTAGAGCATCTGGAAGAAGAAGACGAATGCGGGAATAAAGGCGCGCTCCGCAACGGTTTCGCATCGGAGATGAACCATTTCAGAAACCAAGTCGAGCCGGTCCGTTTCTGCTTTGGCTACAAGGGTTGAGATGTGATCGCGAGGATGAACGATGTCGGCGTCGGTCAGTAGTACATAATTCGCGGCCTGCGCCTGCGGCTGGTCGAGGCCCTGCTGCACGGCCCAGAGTTTGCCGCTCCATCCGGGTGCGAGCGGTGCTCCGTTGACGATGGTGAGGCGATTATCGTTGCCTAACGAAGCTGCGATGCGGCCGGTTCCATCGGTGCTGTTGTCGTCTACCAGGATGATGGAGAGATTTCCTGGATATTCCTGGGTAAGGAGGGAAGTGAGACTCTCGCAAATGCTCGCGGCTTCATCGCGCGCGGGGACGACGACTGCGACCTTCGATCTTCCGGAGGGCTTTGCAGGCTGGAGTTCGGGGCCCGATCGCCAGAAGTATCCACGGAACAGGAGCAGGTAGAGCCAGGCGGCGAGAGAGAGGGCGGAGAGGATCGTGATCATTGCTGAAACTTGATCGTAGATGATAGGTGCCGCGATCCTTCTGAATCGCTTCCCTCAGGGGCTAAAGCCCCGCTGATTTTTGGTAGTTTATCGGCACGACTCAAGTCGTGCCCTTTCACATGGCCTACAGGATGATTTTCCAGCAAGTTGTGAAATTTCACCTCTCCGAAACTCCTCTGGCGGCTATTCGAACCGGTGGGGCTGGCCTGTGGCGGAGAGGACTGCGCTCCAGATCGGGCTGCTGGGATCGAGCCGTTTTTGCTGGGTGGCGAGAAGCTCGATAGGCACGTGGATGTAGCAGTCGTGAAGATATCCAATGACCAACCCGGTTTTGCCGGCCATGGCAGCATGGACCGCGTGGCGCGCGAACTGGTCGCAGAGGATTGAGTCTTCGGTGTTCGCCGGGCTGCTGCGCACGATGTAGCTGGGATCGAAATAGCGCATGACGAAAGGAACGTTGCGCCCGCGGAAATGTTGATCGATCTTGCCGACGAGAAACTGGCCGATGTCCTTGAGCTTCACGTTTCCTGAAGCGTCGCGAGCTTCTCCTGGCTCTCCAAGCAGTTCCTGACCGGCGCCTTCGGCAATGGCAATGACGGCGTGGCCGCGGGCGACGATGCGCCGCTCCAGTTCAGACATGAATCCGCGATCTCCTTCGAGGTTGAACGGCACTTCCGGGATGAGGGCGAAATTGACATCCTGGCTGGCTACTGTGGCGGCAGCGGTGAGGAATCCCGCGTGCCGCCCCATCAGCTTGACCACGGCGATGCCGTTCTGGACGCTGCGAACTTCAGTGTGCGCACGATCGAGGACCCTGGCCGCCTCCTGCACGGCGGTCAGAAATCCGAACGAGCGCGAGACGAAGGGAATGTCGCTGTCGATGGTTTTTGGGATGCCCACCACGGCGAGCGGATAGGCGCGGCGTTGCGCCTCTAGGAACAGGTCGCGGGCACCGCGTTGCGTGCCATCGCCGCCGATGGTGAAGAGGATGTTGACGCCGAGGCGGATGAGATTGTCGACAGCGCGCGCCTTGTCGACGGGCCCTCGCGAGGTTCCAAGGATGGTGCCACCCTGCAGGTGGATCCGGTCGACTGCTTCGTGCGTCAGGACGACGGGAGCGGAGCCACGTTCGGGGTCGAGGCCTTGATATCCCCAGCGAAAGCCCAGGACTTCCTGCACGCCATAGGCGTAACGCAATTCGAAAAAGACGGAGCGGATGACGTCGTTCAGTCCGGGGCACAAACCGCCGCAGGTGACAATGCCGGCACGCGCCGCCGAGGGGTCGAAGAACAACTGCTCGCGCGCGCCGGCCAGTTCGAACAGGATGTCATCGCCGGGCTGCGCTTTAGCGCCCCGGAGGATGCCAGCTGGGACGGACTGGCGGTCGTCGACGCAACGCTTGAGGCGCGAAGGGTATTGAGCTGTACCGAGACTGGTGATGTTCATGTTGGCTTCGCGACCGCAGGCGACTGATCCAGAAAGTCCGGTGGCCGTGAAGGCGCAGGAACATGGAGATCTGTGTCTCAACCGCTGCAATGTTCTGTTAAGAGCTGCTTTTCTAGGCTGGGGGAACGGTTCACCGAGTGCCACTAGCACTTTTATCAGTCATGCAAAATCGGAGCACGAACTAGAGGGTGCGCACCCCTGGCCGGCCGTTTGGAGCGCGGGAAATCCAGGGCAAGTTCTTTGATGGACCACAGAGGTGGTCATCGGAGAAGAAATAGTGGGTATAGCCTTTTGGACCGAAGACGTGGCCGTTGCTGACGTAGAAATTCGTGTTCCCCTTCGGCCCGAAGATGAAGTCACCTTCGAGGAAGTAGCGGGTGTATCCCTCGCTTCCGTGAATGTGTTGACCACTCCGATAAAAGCCTGTGTACATTGCTCTCCCCGGTGTTGATCTGGGAACGTTTTCACCGGCGCCGAAAAGCGCCAGCCGCCGCGGGAACTGCTCGAATTAGCCCATTTTTAGCACTACCGAAACGGGAATCAACTGGCGATTATGCCAGCGGCAGCCTGGTACGCCGAGGAAATGCCGGATAGGGGAGGTGGCGATTCTTGAGATCGGAGGAGGCCCTACTGTTGCTGCTGCATTTGTTCGAGGGCGATGAGGTTGGCGGGGCGTGCTGGCGGCATTTGGGCCTTCTCCACCAGGACCGACCAATCTTCCGGCACAGGCAGGTTGCGATCCAGCTCCGGGGGTGAATCTGAGGCTGAGACGTGCACGGCGACGTAAAGTTCGCTCTGGGTGGCGCCGCGAAAGACGCCGTGGGTGGGCGGCACGTCGGCATAATCGCGACCGAGTGCAGTACGGATGTGCCGGCGCGAGGCCACGAGGTTGTTGGTTGGGTCAAATCCAACCCAGCCCAGGTTGGGAAGAAATGCATCGACCCACGCATGAGAGGCATCCGGCGTAGAGCGGTCGTGATCTTCGCGACCGCGGTAAAGGTAGCCGGACACGTATCTGGCGGGGATGCCGACATGACGCAACAACGCGATCATGGTGTGCGCGAAATCCTGGCATACGCCCTTGCGGCTGATGATTGCCTCGTCGATGGGAGAATCCACCCGCGTATGCCGCGGCACGTACTCGAAGTGCTCAAAGAGTCTCTGGTTGACCTCATGCACCAGCGTCAGGGGGTCGTCTCTGCGGCGGACATCGAGCGTAGCTGCGAGCCCGATGAGAGCGGGCGTTTCGACGGCGAACGTGCTGGGCAGCAGCATCTCAGAGTAGTCTCCGGAGCGCACGATTTCGTCGAGGGCCTCCCATGCGTCGGGCGCTAAAGAGTCCGGAACATCGGGAGATTCCTGGTGTTCCACCACCGACTCGGCGATGATTACGAGCTGCGAATGATCGCCCGGGATGTCGAAGTGGTGCACGTTGTTTCCGAGATGGTCGCGATAGGTGAATACGCGACAGCGGGGGCTGACTGACAGCGTGAATGAGAGGCAGTGCTGATGCGCATCGGAGCGCGGGTGCAAGCGCGTCTCCATGATGCTCTCGCTGATGGGATCGGAGTAGCGATAGCGCGTGAGGTGCCGTATGGAAAAGAAGTTCATGCCTGCTCCGCTGCCGGGGAAGTTCGTCATGCTAAAAGTGCGGATTGGATCGAATAGTGCACGTAGTGATGGTAGATGAGATCGTGAATCTGCATGCTTTGCTGCCGGATGGAGCGCAGGAAAGATGCCGCGCCGCCGCGCAGGACTTCAGAGATGGTCGTGTAGTTAAGCATCGCGCTGAGCCTGCCGACTGAGACAAGAAGTTCGTCAGGCGAACGGCGGCTGCCGCTGGCCCCGATTGCCTGAATGGATTGGGAGAGGCTCTCGACCGAGTAGCGGATGGCGTGGGGGAAGTGCCGGTTCAGCAAGAGGAACGAGAGGATCTTCTCCGTGGCGATGTCGGCTGTATGCACCTGGCAGTAGGCTTCGAAGGCGGTGCAGCAGCGCAGGAGGCCGACCTGCTCAAGATAGAAGTAGCCGGTGCTTTCGCCTTCCGGAGCTGTGCCGAGATGAGCCTGAAAGACTTCGAGCAGCGTGGCTGTGGCGTAGACCCGTTCGAGATAGCGGCCGAGGCGGATGAACTGCCACCCTTGGCCATGGATCATCGTGGTGTCGGTCACGCCCTTGAAGAGATGGATGCCGTCGACGAAGAGACTGAGTAACTCGCTTGTGTCTCGCTCGAACTGCTCCGCGGCTTCGGGTGATTGAATGTGATGAAACAGCCGGTTCAGCCTCTGCCATTGTTCGGTCGAGATTTCGTCGCGAACCTGGCGCGCGTTTTCGCGGGCGGCGCTCACGCAGGAGATCACGGATGCGGGATTGGCTCGATTGAACACGACCTCGCGGGCCATGTTCTCAAGGTTGCCGTTCCACTCGAGGCCAGCGGGGTTCCCGAGTGCCGCTACGAGACGCGACCACCGCGTCTCCGCACTCGCTTCGCCAGGATCGAGCATGAGGTTCATTGTTACGTCGAGCTGGCGCAGCGTGTTCTCTGCGCGTTCGAGATAACGGCTCATCCAGTAAAGGCTGTCGGCTACGCGGCTCAGCATCGCGACCCTTTCTGTGCACTCACTGCAGAACCCAAGTGTCTTTGCTTCCGCCGCCTTGTGATGAGTTGACGACGAGAGAGCCTTTTTCCAAGGCGACGCGAGTCAGGCCACCGGGCACCACATTGATCTTTTCTCCGAAGAGGATGTAGGGGCGGAGATCGACGTGGCGCGGCTCCAGCCGATCACCGATCATGCATGGAGCGCGCGAGAACGAAAGCGTGGGCTGGGCGATGTAGTTGCGCGGATTGGCTTCAATTCTGCGGGCGAACTCGCTTCTCTGCTCTGCCGTGGAATGCGGACCGATGAGCATGCCGTAGCCGCCACTCTCGCCCACTGCCTTTACGACGAGTTTGTCGAGATTGGCGAGAACGTGTTGGCGCTCTGTGTCGTCGGTCATCAGGAAGGTCTCTACGTTATTCAGGATGGGATCTTCGCCGAGGTAGTAGCGAATGATCTTGGGCACATACGCGTAGAGCGCTTTGTCGTCGGCGAGCCCGGTACCGAACGCGTTGGTGATGGTGACATTGCCTGCACGGTACGCATTGAGCAGGCCGGCGCATCCGAGAATGGAGTCGGAGCGAAAGACGAGGGGGTCGGTGAAGTCGTCGTCGACGCGGCGGTAGATGACGTCGACGCGCTTCAGGCCATCGGTGGTGCGCATGTACACGACGTTGTCGTGCGTAACAAGATCGCGGCCTTCGACCAGCTCGATTCCCATCTGACGCGCGAGAAACGTATGTTCGAAGTAGGCAGAATTGAAAACGCCGGGCGTGAGAAGGACGATGTTCGGGTCTACGCACCCTTCCGGAGCGAGCGAGCGCAGCGTGGCGAGAAGAAGTTGCGGGTAATGCTCAATGGGCCGGACGCCGTAACGATGAAACAGCCACGGGAACGTCCGCTTCATTACTCTGCGGTTGGTGAGCATGTAACTCACGCCCGATGGGACGCGCAGGTTGTCTTCCAGTACGACGAACTCGCCGTTGCTAAGGCGCAGCAGGTCGGACCCGACGACGGCGATGTAGACATTCCGCGGGACCTGGAGGCCACGCATCTGGCGGCGGTATTGCCTGCAACTGTAGACCAGTTCGCCTGGGATCGTTTTATCCGCGAGGATTTTCGCGTCGGAGTAGATATCGCGCAGGAACTCGTTGAGCGCTGTGATGCGCTGTATGAGTCCGCGCTCGATGTGTTGCCATTCCTGGCCGGTAATGAGCCTCGGGAGCAGATCGTAGGGGAAGATTCGTTCGGTCCCTTCGTCGCGGCCATAGACGGTGAAGGTTATGCCCTGAGTCAGGAATGACAAATCTGCGGATTGTTTGCGCCGCCGCAATTCTTCGATGGGGAGTTGCGCGAGCACTTCAGCGAGCGCGCGATAGTGGGACCGCACGCTGCCGTCGGGTTCGCGCATTTCATCGAACGCGTGGTCGAGCGTGTAGTCTCCGAGGAGATTGTCAATTCCCGATGGGGTTGTGGCGCACATCGCTCGCTCAGAATTCCGGGTAGCGGAACTGCTGACAACGAGCTCAGGAGGAGCGACGGTCAGCCGTTCGGTCGAAAAGGACAAAGCATGGTCAGTACTCCTGGTTGTAACAGACGCGCCATAAAGACACCATAAGAATGCCCTTGTGGGGCGGTCGGCTACTGCTCCTCCACGATGGCTACGTCCCAGGGACCCAGCTTCAACGCGGTGCCGTGGTCTACGGTTTTGCCGTCGAGCAGATTTGTTCCGGCGCCATACGGGTAATTCGCTGTCTGCTCGGCGGCGGAGTAGTTGAAGTAGTAATGGATCTTCTTTCCCGAGCGGTTTACGCCATGCTGCACGTGGATCTTCGCAGGAGCATAGTCACCCTTGACTCCGGCTTTCGCGAGCGCGTCTTTCAGCACTGCCGACTGCAGCGTATCTGAAAGATACGTCCCCTCGTAGAGCAGAGTGCCCTTGCCGAACTCGTTCTCAGTAATGGCGGGCCATTTGCCGAAGAACGGATGGTCGTATGTCGCCAGAGCCTTCGCATGTTCCGGCATCAGGAACTCCGCCCAATAGCTCACTTTGTTCTCGGTACCCGCGTGATACGGATCATCCTTCAGGGCCAGAGGCTGGGCTAGATTAGAAAATTCCTGATAGCTGAAGCCGGCGGCTTCCCGCAGTGGCCCCGGGGCGCGGACCCAACGGACGGCGGAGTTCTCGTTCGCGAATCCGCTCTTGAAGGTCATCACCACGTGGCCGCCATTCTTGACGTAGTCCGAGATCTTCTGCAGCAGCGCGTCATCGGCAATGTAAAGGGCCGGGATAATGAGCACCTTGTACTGCGAGAAGTCGTGCGTGTCAGGGAACACAAAATCAGAGCCGACGTTCATGTCGTAGAGCGAGCGGTGAATCTGCTCGACCAGCGAGCGATAATCTGCGGTCGGTCCGGCGAAGCTCCACTGCGGCCCGGAAGATGTGAAGGGCATGAAGCTGATGGCGTTATCGGAGTCGCGGCTCCACAAGATTGCCACGTCATTCTTGATCTTCAGGCCAACAATTTCCGACCCAATCTTCTGGAGTTCGTGCGCCGTCTTGCTCATCTCGGCGTAGACGCGATTGGGTTCGAGGTCGTGCGAGAGAATGCCTTTCCAGTAGGTCTCCTGGTTGCCGTGGATGGAAGCCCAGTGCCAGTATTCGACCATGCTGGCGCCGTTCGAAAGGTGCGTATAGACGTTCTGTCGCAACTGGCCATCGTAGGGAGGATATTGATACGAAGAGGTCCAGTCTGTGGATTGTGCATTGGTTTCGGTCACCAGGTAATTGGCATGCTTCAGCGAGCGAGAGAAGTCGCCTTGAATGGACTGCGTTGCGCCGTCGAACCGATCCTGTGGGACGAAGTGGTAGATGTTGTCAGCGACGATATCGAGTCCGTCGGCAACGGCATTCTCGTTCACGTCGCGCTTCATCATGCCGCCGTAGTCGGTTGTGATGAATTGCCGCGATCCTGCGCACTCGCGGACCAAGGCCGCCTGCCAGTGCAGAAAGTCCGTGACGCGCATCTGGCTCCAGCGCGACCACTCGAGTTTGTACCCGGTGCTCTGAGCGCCTTCACGCGTGGGCAGATCTTCCCATGTGTGGATGTTCTCGCCCCAATAATTCAAGAACCACGCCTTGCTCAGGTTTTCAGGCGTGCCGAATTTCTTTTCGAGATGATGCTGGAATCCGATGAAGACGTCAGGATTCGCAGCGTCGTAGCTTGCTGTCTCGTTGTCGATTTGCCAGCCGATCACGGTCGGATTGTCTTTGTAGTGCGCAACGATGTGGCGGATCATCCGTTCTGCGTAGAAGCGGTAGGCGGGAGAATCGGTGTCCATGTTCTGACGCATTCCGTAGGTGGCGGGAACGGCCTTGCCACCAAACTGCCCCGGCGGGATGCGGTCGGCGAGAATCTCGGGATGCTGATGCGCCATCCATGCGGGCACGGAGTAAGTCGGCGTACCCAGGATCACCTTGATGCCGGCCTTTCCCATGGCATCGACGATGTGGTCCATCCACGCGTATTCGAATTTTCCGTCCTCGGGCTCCCAGAGGCTCCAGGTGGACTCGCCCATGCGAACGACGTTGAGGCCGGCGGCCTTCATCAGGGCGATATCTTTTTCGAGGCGCTCGTTCTGGTCTCCGGGCATGTACTCGTTGTAATAGGCGGCACCGTAGAGAACGGTGGGGAAGTCGATGTCGGGCTGACGAGCGGGGGCGGTGCCGGATGTCTGCGCCGTTAGAGAGAATGTGAGCAAGGCGAGGCCAGCACTCACTCCAAGAAATCGTTTTCTCAGCTGCGTTTTCTGCTCTCGATACATCGGTTCTTCCTCCTGGAGTTTTTGGCATGGATTGACAGGCCGCTTCATTCAAGCCAGACAAGGGGCGACGGAGACGCTGCTCCCTCAGAACGCAAACCGGCGTGAATTTGAGGTCTCACAGCATCCTAATGCCATGCTTTCAAGCCGGTCCAGCGCTAGGGCGTCACACCGTAGCGGAACTTCGCAATCTGCAATATTATCCGTCAGTTACAGGCTTTCAAAGAATGTTTGACAGAAGAGTTTTCAGCCCGTAGGATGCCGATCAAGCGCGCAACCTTCATCAGCAAGTGCTTCCCTGCGCCACAGGTGTGACATGAGCCTTCGCGATTTCTTATCGAAACAGTTCATTGATGTCATCGAGTGGGTGGAGCCGGAAGATGGGATCCTCGCCTACCGCTATCCCATGCAGGATCGCGAGATCCAGAACGGCGGCAAGCTGACGGTTCGCGATTCGCAGATGGCCGTCTTCGTTAACGAGGGGCGGGTGGCCGATGTGTTCGGGCCCGGGCTCTACACGCTTAACACGCGGACCCTGCCGATCCTCACTTACCTGATGAACTGGGATAAGGCGTTCCAGTCGCCGTTCAAGTCTGACGTGTATTTTTTCTCCACGCGGTTGCAGACGAACCAGCGGTGGGGGACGCCGAACCCGATCACAATTCGCGATAAGGAATTCGGCGCGGTGCGCGTGAGGGCATTCGGCATTTACACGTGGCATATCGCCGATCCGAAGGTCTTCTATACGAAGGTGAGCGGCACGCGGGACGTTTACACGGTGCCCGACCTCGAGGGACAACTGCGCAACACGATCATCGGGCGGATGACCGACACGTTCGCGAACAGTCAGGTGCCATTCCTGGATATGGCCGCGAATCAGGTTGCACTGGCGGATAAGATCGCGGGACAGCTCAAGCAGGGATTTGCCGACCTGGGGGTCGCGCTGGACGGCTTTGTGGTTGAGAACCTCTCGCTGCCGGATGAATTACAGAAGGTGCTGGACCAGCGGATCAGCATGAACATGGTTGGGGACATGGGCCGGTACACGCAGTTCGAGGTGGCGCAGTCTATCCCCATTGCAGCCGCTAATGAAGGCGCGGGGACGGCGAGCATAGGCGCGGGGCTTGGAGCGGGCGTGGCTATGGGCCAAGCCATGATGGATGCCCTGAAGGGCGCTGGGACTAGCGGTGGCGCCTCTGCAGCGCCCTCCGCTTCAGCCGCCGCCGAAACCAAGTTCTGCCTGAACTGCGGCAAATCGATTCCGAAAGTCAGCAAGTTTTGCCCGGAATGCGGGCACGCACAGCAGTAGCACGTGGACAGTCTATGAATGGGACCGAATGGATTGTCGATGCGCAGGGTTGTAGTGCGCACTCGCTTCGAAATCTCGATGAGCTGAAGGCGCTGTTTGCTCGGATTGTCGCGGATCTCGATCTGCGGCCACTGGGTGAGACGCGCTGGCATCTGTTTCCCGGGACCGGTGGTATCACCGGATTATGCCTACTATCTGAGTCGCACCTGGCCTGTCATACGTTTCCGGAATTCGGATCGATCTGCCTAAATCTCTTTTGTTGCGTGCCGCGCGCTCGGTGGGACTTTGAGGCGGAACTCGCGCGACGCTTCTCGGCGCAATCAGTTCAGGTTCGCGAACTCAGCCGCGAATATTCTGCGGTAGAGCAGTTGATGGCGACTGGCACACTCCGAGAGGTTCGATGACGCAGCCACCCGCGAATTGCCCAAATTGCGGCGCCGCGATCACCTTCCGCTGGTCAGGAAGCGTGCAGACTGTGTGCGAGTACTGCAAGTCTGTTCTGGTTCGGACCGATCTCGATCTCGAAAAGATCGGGCAGATTGCAGCGTTTCCTTCAAACAATTCTCCGATCCAGATTGGAACGGAGGGCGTTTATGGAAAGCACACGTTCGTGGTGATCGGGCGAATCATGTACGAGTACGACCAGGGCAACTGGAACGAATGGCACGTGGTGATGAATGACAGCACGAGCGGCTGGCTGTCCGATGCGCAACTAGAATATGCCGTCAGCTTTGCCGCGACCGGACAGGCACTACCCGAGAGCTGCAAGGTGGGCCAGCAATACCGCTGGAACGGACAGGATTACACGGTCAGCAGCGTGACCAAGGCACATTACTCCGGAATTGAAGGAGAGCTGCCGTTCAAGTATTGGGATAAGTCCGATGTGTTGTTCGCAGATCTTAGGTCGCACTCGAATAGGTTTGGCACTGTCGATTACAGCGAGCAACCGCCGCTCCTATTTCTCGGTGAGCTGGTCGACTTCGAAGGCCTGAAGCTAACAAATCTGCGCACGTTTGAGGGATGGTCGTGAGCGCGACAGGGCCGACGCCTGGCGGCAAGCCGCAGGTCGCGTCGCTCAACTGTCCTGGTTGCGGCGCGGGCCTGACGGTGCGCTCGCTCGGCAATGCCGTGACCATTGTGTGCGACAGCTGCCACTCCATTCTCGATGCACGGGATCCGAAGCTGAGAATTCTGCAGCAGTTCCGTACCAAGACGAATGAGGATCCGCCGCTGATTCCGCTTGGAACACGCGGGAAGATTCGCGGCGTGCTCTATGAAGTGATCGGGTTTCAGCGGCGCACCATCAAGGTAGAAGGCATCTCGTATAGCTGGCACGAGTATGTGCTCTTCAACCCGATGAAGGGGTTCCGCTATCTGACGGAGTATGAGGGGCACTGGAACGACCTCGCCCCACTTCGCGCGCTGCCTGCCACTGCGCCGGGCAAAAGCTCGTTGACTTACCTGGGTGAAACTTACAATCACTTCCAGACGGCGCAGGCAAACACAACATTCGTTTTGGGTGAGTTTCCCTGGCAGGTCCGCGTTGGCGAATCGGTCAGAGTGTCGGATTATGTTTCGCCGCCCCGTGTGATATCGAGCGAAGGTACTGGGAACGAAATCACCTGGTCGATGGGCGAGTACATGGCAGGGCGCGATCTCTGGAAGGCATTCAACCTCGAGGGAGAGCCGCCGGCGCCGATTGGCGTCTATGAAAACCAGCCGTCGCCACCAAGCGCGAACGTCAAAGGTATATGGAAGATGGTCGGTGTGTTCGTCGGGCTGATGCTGGCGTTGTTTATCTATTTCTTCACAACAGCGGAGGACAGGGAGGTATTCCAACAGAGTTATGTGTTCGACACGAGCGCCGGCGGCGAGGCCTCATTCGTCTCAAACACATTCAAGCTGGACGGGCGCACCTCTGACGTAGAGCTGACCACGAGCGCCGACGTCGATAATAACTGGATCTATGTGAACTACGCGCTGATCAACGATGACACCGGCCATGCTTATGACTTTGGGCGAGAGGTCAGCTATTACCACGGTCACGATTCCGACGGATCATGGACGGAAGGAAGCACAAAGAATCGCGTCATTGTGCCCAGTGTTCCCGCCGGTCTTTACTACCTGCGCATTGAACCTGAGAGCGACCCTTATCACGGAAGCATCCGGTACACCGTTACGATTCGGCGCGATGTGCCGCAAATCAGCCTCTTTGGAATTGCGCTGGCTGCGTTGCTTCTTCCGGCGGCATTTCTCACGTGGCGGGCGATGAGCTTCGAGCATCTGCGGTGGTCTGAGAGCGACTATGGCAAGCCTCCGGACGACGGCTCGATGGTGAGCGCAATTGGAAGTATGGCTGACTCGCTGAAGAACTCTGGAGGCGGCGAATGATTCGACAATTGTTCTTCGTTTACGGGATCGCGGTCCTGGCGGTGCTGGGATTTGCCGAGTATCGCGGATGGAGTCTTAACCGCGTCGACCAGATCCCTAATGTACCTAAATCGGTTCGCGATAATCCTGGCTCGTATCGTTCCGTCTACGGCTATTACCACCACTACACAGGAGGCAAGTGATGGGGTTCCAGGTAAGCAACGTGGTTAACGCGATTGTGTACGCGGCCATCGGAATCGTGATCTTTGCCTTGTCGTTCCTGGTGCTCGACAAGGCTACTCCTTACAACCTCTGGAAAGAGATCGTGCAGGAACACAACGTTGCGCTCGCCATCCTACTGGGAGCGATGTCTTTGGGGATTTGCGTGATCATTGCGGCGGCCGTTCACTAGCGTGGGTATTCTTCTCTTCATCACTGTTCTGCTGATTAGTGCGTGTGGGCTCATTTATGAGCTCATTGCGGGCACGTTGGCCAGCTACCTGCTGGGCGACAGCGTACTTCAGTTCTCGACTATCATTGGCTGCTACCTGTTCGCTATGGGAATCGGAAGCGCACTGTCGCGCTTCATTCATCGCGGGCTGGCATATCGATTTGTATGGATCGAGCTGTTGCTCGGAGTCATTGGCGGGTCTTCGTCGGCGCTGCTTTTCCTCGCTTTTGCCTATACGCAGGGATTTCAGTTGCTGATGTATGCACTGGTGATCGTCATCGGCGTGCTGGTGGGGCTGGAGATTCCGCTGCTGATGCGAATCATCCGCGACCGCTATCATTTTCGCGACGTCGTAGCGCACGTCTTGACGTTTGACTATCTGGGTGCGCTGGGCGCATCGCTACTGTTCCCTATTCTTCTGGTGCCCAGGTTGGGCCTGGTCCGCTCCGCCATGCTGTTTGGACTGCTCAATGCGGGCGTGGCGCTTTGGAGCACATTCCTGTTTGCCAACCAGATACAGAGAGTCCGTTCGCTGCGCATCTTTGGGGTTGTCATTCTTGGCGCACTCGCAGTGGGCATGGCTGAGGCGCGGCACATTACCACTGCGGCGGAAGACAACATTTATGCGGACGAGATTATCTTCGCTCGCGATACGAAGTATCAGCACATTGTGCTGACGCGGTTCAAAGATGACATCCGACTCTTCCTGAACAGTCACCTGCAGTTCAGTTCACGCGATGAATACCGCTATCACGAAACGCTGATTCATCCGGGACTGTCTGCGGTCCCGGCGCCTCGTCATGTCCTGGTACTTGGCGGGGGCGATGGGCTCGCAGTGCGCGAGATTTTGAGGTATCCGCAAGTGGAGAGTGTTACGCTTGTCGATCTCGATCCGGAGATGACCCGCATCTTCACTACGAATCCGATGCTTACGGCGTTGAATCAGAAGTCGTTTCTTTCTCCGAGGTTGAAAGTCATCAATGCGGACGCATTCCCGTGGATCGACTCGAACACCGACAGCTTCGATTTCATTGTGATTGATTTTCCCGACCCCACGAGTTACTCACTCGGCAAGCTCTACACCACTGCATTCTACAGGGCGGTCGCGCGACATCTTAGCGCGCAAGGACTGATGGTGGTTCAGAGCACCTCGCCGATGTTTGCGCGCGACTCTTACTGGTGCATCGCCGAAACGATCAAGCAGGCCGGGCTGCAGACGTATCCCTATCATGTCTACGTGCCTTCGTTTGGTGAGTGGGGATTCGTGCTCGCGGGAACGCATGAGTACCACTATCCCACCGCCGTGCCGCCGGGCCTGCGATTCGTCTCAGTCAATGGTCTGTCGACACTATTCCAGTTCCCGCCCGACATGGCTCCGATGTCGATGCCGCCGAACCGCTTGAACGATCAGGTGCTGATCCGGTTGTATGACCAAGATTGGAAGGACATCAGCCATTGACCGTCTCACGCCGTACCTTTCTGCAATCGGCCAGCTTTTCACTCATTGGGCTTTCTACGAAGAGTGAACGCAAGGTGGAAGGTTCGTTCGTCAATGAATCATTCCAGCAGGGACACATGTTGCGAGACCGGGCGGCGTTCCCAACGCCCAAGCGCACTGAGAGGGTCCCGGTCGTCATTGTTGGCGGAGGCATCGCCGGGCTGAGCGCCGCATGGCGTCTTCAGAAGCGCGGCTTCCATGATTTCGTGCTGCTTGAGATGAACGACCAGGCCGGTGGAAATTCCCGCTGGGGCGAGAACGAGATCACTGCTTATCCCTGGGCGGCACACTATGTGCCGGTGCCCGGCCCGAAGGCTGTCTATGTTCGCGAATTGTTCGAGGAACTGGGCGTGCTGAAGGATGGGCGATGGGAGGAGCGCTACCTTTGCTTTTCGCCGCAGGAGCGGCTCTTCCTCTACGGAAGGTGGCAGGAGGGAATTGAGCCGGCAATCGGTCTGAGCGAAAAGGAGCGCGAACAATTCAAGCGGCTTGAAGAACAGATCGTGAGGTTTCGCTCCACCGGCAGCTTCACCGTGCCCTTGGAGGTCGGGTTTTCCGAGTCGACGTCCTATCTCGACAGGATATCCTTCGCCGATTGGCTGCGTGACCAGCGCATGGATTCTCGAATCCTGAACTGGTATATGAACTACTGCTGCCGCGATGACTATGGAGCGACCACGGATCAGACTTCCGCGTGGGCGGGCATTCAATACTTCGCGTCTCGCGAGCCGGACGAAAAGGGTCCGCTCACGTGGCCGGAAGGAAACGGCTGGATTGTGCGGCGTCTTCTGGAGCGCGTGGGCAAATTCGTGCGCACCGGCGCCATGGTGCATCGGATTGTGCCGTCGAAATCGCGGCTGAGCGTTTTTGCGGGTGACGTCGAATATCAGGCGGAGTTCGTTATCTTCGGGGCGCCCTCGTTTTTGGGGCCATATCTGATCGAAGGCATGAAGCCTCTGCACGATTTCGAATACTCGCCCTGGCTGACGGCGAATTTGACGCTTGATCGTCTCCCCGGCACGTATGGAAGCGATCTAACCTGGGACAACGTCGTAATGGATTCGCCGACTCTGGGCTATGTGGATGCAATGCATCAGACGCTGCGCACGCATGTGGACCGAACCGTGTGGACCTTTTATTGGGCACTGGCCGATGGGCCGCCTTCACAAAACAGGATGCAGCTTCTAAGCTCCGACTGGATGCACTGGAAGGAAGCTATCCTCCATGACCTTGAGCGCGTGCATCCCGATATCCGTCAGTGCGTGTCCCGCATCGACATTATGCGCAATGGGCACGCGATGGCTCGGCCGAAGGTTGGCGCGATCTTTTCGCAGGAGCGGCGCGCTTTAACGAAGCCGCAGGGACGTATCCTGTTCGTTAATTCCGATCTTAGCGGCTTCTCGATCTTCGAAGAGGCGCAATACCGCGGCGTCTTTGCAGCCGAGACGGTTCTGAAGACGATTGGCGGGACTGCCCAGCCGCGAAGAAAGCAATGACCGCCAGCGCGTAACTGCCAGTCGAAAATCTGGCACGCTAAGCGCTGGCGGTTGCCGTCTACGAAATCTTCAATGCGATTGCATGTTCGCAGGGCTTGTGTTCCGGCATCACAACCGTGAGGCCCTGTTCGTCCTGGATCCAAGTCACCTTGCCGTTGTAGCCCAGAAGTTCCACGTTCCTCACCTTCGGAGGCGAAAGGTGGCTTGAGGTCGCGAGGGGCTTGATCAAAACCAACTTGTCGGGCCAACCCATGACGAATGCGTAGAGAGTGTCTCCCTTTGTTGTGAAGCGTGCTTCCTCTGCGGTGAGATCTTTGCGCCCCGATTCATTGAAGCGCGTTCCACCGCTTGTGGCTGGCGCATTTGCTACCGGGCCGTCGCCGAAGATCTTCCAGGGGCGAGTACCGTAGATTCCCTCGCTGTTGATGGCCATCCACTTTGTGATTTCATCGAGAACGACGAGCTCTTCATAATCGAGCTCTCCGCTGTTCGGCAGGGGAAAGTTCAGCATCAGGTTTCCGTTGCGGCTGACGATGTCAACCAGCAGGTCGATGACGTACTTGGGCGATTTGTACTGCGCCTCGCGGTTATAGTGCCACTCGCCGATGCAGGTGTCGGTTTGCCAGGGATTGGCGGGGATGCCGGCTGCGACACCCCGTTCCCAATCAAGTATGCAGGTGCCTGTCTCGCAGTCGCTGGGCAGCTTGCTGGTGTATACCGCCTCGCAGCGTCCGCCATGCCGATTCGCGCTCACGTTGTAGAGGTTTGCTACCAGCGCGAGGCCGTACTCCTCAAAGAAGATGTCGCCATCGCAATACAGCAAATCCGGCTGGTATTTGTCGATCAGATCCTTGATGCGATTGAAGTAATGCTGCTTCCAGGCTTCGGGCGCTTGTCGATCATTGACGAGCCAGTAGTTGTAGCTGTAGGGGTAGTACTTCGGCAGCTCGTGATAAAGATCGGCATTGGCCGGGTCCGCGCCATCGTAAGGCACACCGGCAAGGGGCCCCGTCTTATCGCTCATATGCGAAGTAGCGAACCAATGATAGCTGGGAGCGAGGTGCTCGCTGAGGGCAAACCGCAGGCCATGCTTGTCAGCGGCCTTTCGAAATGCTCCTACAATGTCGCGTTTCGGTCCCATGTTAACGGCGTTCCAGCGCGGCTGATATTTCGAGTCCCAAAGATCGAAGCCGTCGTGATGAACGCCCATGCTGCAGAAGTATTTCGCACCCGCTTTCTTATAGAGGCCAAGCAGGTGGTCGGGGTCAAACTTGTCCGCCTTCCAGGTGGGGATCACGTCCTTGTATCCAACCTTGGTTGGGTGGCCATATGTTTTGGCGTGATACTCGTACTGCTTGCTGCCCTGGACATACATGTTCCGGGCATACCAGTCGCCATATTCAATTGCGGACTGCGGTCCCCAGTGCGCCCAAATGCCGAACTTGGCGTCGCGATACCAATCGGGAATCTGCCACTCGCGGAGCGATTCGCGCGTTCCTTTGAAAGGGCCGGGGACGATTTCGAGGTTGGGATTCTGAACCGCACCTGCGATCGCCTGCGCGACTGTTTTCTTAGATAAGAGAAGTGCCGGCGCACCTCCGATTAGTGAGAGGGCTCTTCGACGATCGATCTTCATCCGTGATGCCTTTCTTTTGGTAGCTTCAGCCGAAGGGGAGCGAATTTCTGGGGTTCTCTACTGGACCAGGTCTGCATCCATGCCGCGCAAGATAATGGCATTGTCATAGACACGACCTGAGATGATGCCCTTCTTAGTCGCAGCGATCGGAATCGTCTTCTCCTCGCCAGTTGTGTTGACATAAAGCGTGCGGCCGTCGACCGCGCGTGCATAGACGCCCTCAGGCGTCTGCGGTCCGCGCTGAACGCCCGCTTGATTGCAAAGGTACTCCAGCACGGGACTCATGGCGGATGGGATCGACTCTGTCGCGAGATAAGCGGCGTTGCCCTTTCCAAATTTATTGAGAGTCAGGGCGGGAACGTGGTCAGGGACGTTCGTAAATCGCGCCAACACTGTTGCCGTAGAAGGCTCGAGCACTTCGTAGCGACGTGCGGTGGTCTCGATTGCCTTGCCGTTCAGTTCGAAGTTGAGTGCACCCACGTCATAGAACGCGTTGGTCTTCAGTCCGAAGACGTCGCTCAACCGCCCAGGGAGCGGAGAGTCGAACCACAGCGCATGCTCATCTTCCTTGGCTGAGTAGGCGGTCATCAGCACTGTGCCGCCATTGCTCACATAGGTGCGAAGATTCTTCGCACTCGCTTCATCCATGACGTAGTCGGCTGGAACCACCACCAGTTTGTAAGTAGAGAGGTCCTCGTGGCCTACGTTGATAATGGCCGTGTCTATGTTGGCGCGAAACAGCGGCTCAAAGGCGTTCTGCACCTGTTCCGAGTATCCCGTCTTGAAGTACTGCAGCGTGGTGTTGGATGGGCCGTTCGGGTGGGATGCGATCGCCGAGTCAAACGAATAGGCGATCGCTACCTGGGGGTGCGTGTATCGCGGAAAACCGTACTTTTGAAGCAGCTTGAACTCTGACGCGATGCGCGCAAATTCATCCACCTTCCATGAAGGAGTGCCGTCGTGATCTACCAATCCGAACAGCGCCTGTTCTTCTCCGCCGCGATGGCTGTTGAAAGTCCACGCGAGAATTCCCTGGGCGCCGAGAGCGAGGCCGAGGTAGGCGTACATGCGGCTGCGGCCCGGCGTTCCGTAGAAGCCGCCGCCGCCTGCGGTGAACTCATTGAACCAGATCGGCGTTGGTAATGCGCCTTTGATCATGAGCGCGCCGAACGCGCCGCTGATCGGGTCGCCCGGGTAGAAGCCCTCTGCGCCAAATGAGACGTACGACCGATATGTGCTGAGATAGTCGAAGCCGCGGCGCGGCGCGTTGTCCCAGAGATTAGAGATCGAAGGCAGATCGGGCATGTATCGTTGTCGGATCGCATCGAGCTGCTGCAGCCGCGCGATCGTCACGTCAGACCAGTAGCGATGCAGGTCCAGGTATCGCTCCGACGGACCGGGACCATCGGCGAGCGGCAGGTCCACGTCTTCGAAGCTGTTCAAGCGGCGCGACCAGCGCTGCGTTGCCCAGATCTTGTTGAGTTCGTCGATGGTCCCGTACTTCTGCTTGAGCCATGCGATGAACCGCTGCCGGTCGGCTTCTGAATACGACATGAAGCCGTTGCCGATCTCGTTGTTGTAGCCGACAGCGATGATGGCCGGATTGTGCGCATAACGCTTCATCATCGTCTCGCCCAGGATTCCGAGCTCACGCACATAATTCGGATCGCTGATGTTGTCCATGTAGCGCTCAGCGGGAGGGAGGCGCGTGCCGTTCTGCGCTGTGATGTCGACTCCGGGATATGCGCGATGCAGCCAGATTGGGGCGGGCGCTCCTGGAATATCGAGAACCACTCGGATGCCGGCGGCCTGCATCTTGTCCAGGATTTTGTCGAACCAGTCGAATTCGAATCGCCCCTGTGCCGGCTCGAATGAATCCCACGACAGATCGCCCATGCGGACCACGTTGAAGCCCGCACGCTTCATGATTGCGATGTCCCGATCAATCTCCTCGGGCGAACGGTCGATTGGCTGATAGCAGGCGCCTACAAAGAGCTGGCCTGGTCCTGGCCATTTGGGATGGTTCGCCGCGTCCTGTGCGGCGGCAAGCGAAAGTGACAGGCCGAGGAATATGACAACGAGAAGCTTCAAGAGTAAAGCCAACCTTTCCTGATTCCAACAGTGCCGCTCAGTTTAGCTCACGGGGGAGCGAGACGTTTTCATTCCTGACAAACTGTGCCGGCGTTGCAGGGCTGAAACACTAGTTGGCGGACTAATTCCGGCTCGAATGCACGAGCTTGATCAGCACGACATCGTTGGAATTCATCGGGAGAGCGACTTCGACTGTTCCTTGCGGGTCGCTCTTCACAGCCTTGTCCGTCTCCGGCAGATCGCGCGTCAGATCGTTCAACCTGGTCACCTGTTCAGGCGTCAGCTGTTTGGGTGAGCCCATCTCAAGATAAGCCGTGTATGCATCGTTCGCGTGGTAGCCGGTTCGGTACACCTTGAGCTGATAGGCGGCGTTGGGTACAAGCCGGTTCACCTGCAGTTTCACAGGTGCGGCCGGATGCGCGAGGACAGGCTTGGTGTAGAAGGGCCGGTTGCTCACCTTCTGATCCGGCTGCTCGAAGTCCCAGATCACTCCGGTGAAGCTTCCGTCTTTCGTCGAGAACATTGCCTGGGTATCGCTCGTCTTCAGGCTTTGCCCCTGCAATGCGTGGAGATATTTGTAGGCGAAGTACGCCGGCTTGCGAATGCCCTGTGGGTTGATCAGGCCGAAGCCGCCCTGGAATGGAGCCGTCGGCGGGCCAGGCTCTTCAAAGAGATCGGTGTATGTCCAGTAACTCATGCCCTGCACCATGCCCTGTGCGCCCTTGAGCTTGGTGAGGATGTAAGGCGCGCTGATGTAGGAGTCATGCACGGAGTCGCGTGGCGTGTAACTGGTGCTCCACTCGGTGAAGTACAGCGGGATCGCTGGAAAAGATGAAGCCGAAATTTGCTCGCGCACATGCCGCACATCTGCCAGGATCGCGTCGGGAGATGGATCGAGCTTGGTGTCGCCCTGTCCGTATTCGTCCAGGAACCCGCCCAATACGCCATAGGTGTGGGTGGTGACGAAATCGACAGGCGCGCCACTCTGTTTCACGTGTGCCAGGAACTCGGGAACCCATGCAGCACCGGCTGTGCTTGGGCCTCCAACCTTCAGGTCTGCATCAACAGCCTTGATTGTCTTTGCGGAGAGATCGTAGAGCTCGAAATAGGCTTTCTGATCGGCGCCTTCGAAGAAGCCGGAGAGGTTGGGCTCATTCCACACCTCGAAGAACCACGAGCGCACCTCGTCTTTCCCGTAGCGCGCTTCGATGTGACGGGTGAATGCATCGATGAGATCGCGCCATCCCTCTGGCTTCGGATGCGACGTGTTGCCCTGCCAATAGAAGATGCTGTTCTTCGATGTAGCCAGTGCCTGCGGAGTAAAGCCGAGCTCGACGAACGGCTTGATATGCCGCGAGAGCAAGTCGTCATAGAGCTGGTCGATCTTCGTCCAGTTGTAGACAGTCTTGCCATCTTCGATCTTCACAGTTCCCAGCACGTCGTGGAAGATCGCGTGAAAACGAATGTAGCGGAAGCCGAGTTCGTCGGTGACTGTTTTGAGCTGCGCCTGGCTGTCATCGCGAATCAACGTGCCAGGAAAATCGGAACCCACGGAAAGGTCGAAGAAGCGATCGATTGGTCCAGTCTCCTGCGTCACATCTACGTTAATGACGCGCGAGGGGGTGGGTTGCTGCTTATCCGCGGACCGCGCCGCGCAACAAACTGTAACTGAGCTTAGAACCAGGATTGAGATTTGCCGCAACATTGAACTAGCCATTGAGTCTCGAGAATTCCTTCAAGGATTTGTAACGCTCCACTCTAATTCTTACTGGTTCCCCAGAGAATGCCTCTGCCGCTTCCGCTGAAGTAGACGGTCCCAAAGGTTCGCATGTCTCCGGTGACCGTGCCGATGCCGCCGTACTGATGAGCATCGTCATTGATCCTGATCCACGAAGCGCCGCCATCGGTGGAGCGGTAGAGCCCCCACTGTCCGCTGATGGTGCCGGCGAGGAAAAGAGTCAGTTTCGACGAGCCGGGTGCGGCCTTTCCGTAGCCCAGAGAGGTCGATTTCTGAACGCCGGATACGATGGTCATCTGGGGCGATGTAGCGGAGCCGGTGTTGGCGTAAAGTCCACTGCCGTTTCCGCCAGCCGTGAGCCAGAGGTCGCCCTGCGCATCGGGCAACGAAAAGAGGGTTGGGGTGGCCGTGAACTGAGCCGCATGGGGAAGGCCGGTCTGAAGCGTGGTGAAGGTCACGCCGCCGTTCATACTCACCGTCAGAGTTCCGGTGTTGCCGTCGTATCCATAGAAGACGCCGGCCTTTGCGCGATCGCTTACGACCTGCGATTGTGCCGCGATCCCCGTCGAGGCAGTCCACGATTTTCCGCCATCTTTCGAGTACCAGACGGAAGAGGTGTCCTGAGTGGCCCAAACAATGGATGAGGCATCGGCGGCAATCGCGATCGATCCGCCGCCCTTCGTTGTCCCGGTTGGCATCGCGGCGAACCCGGTCCAGTTCATGCCGCCGTCGGTTGAGATCACAGCGAGTGGCGTAGCGCCATAGGTCCCGTCCGATGCGCGCACCACGGTCGTCGGCGTGTTCTGCACGAAATCCATGGAAGTTGGCATGGCCTGCGAAACCTTGTAGTTTCCCTGCGCCGGAGACACGGTGAGGTCCGTGTGCGCGAAGCCGTAAACGTCGCCGATTCCGCTCAACAGAATGGTGCTTCCCGAGGGCGGAGCTAGCAGGACATTGGTGGCAGTCTCTTCGATGCCATCGTCCTCAAATTTCCAGTCAACAACGCCCACCGAACTGGCGCTGGGATCGGCCTTAGTCAGATCATGCGTGATCCAAAGACCTCCGCCGAAGGTGTAGATGGCGTGATCGGGATCGAATGGATCAATTGCAAGGCCCGTGGGCCAGTTTCCAGTCGACACCGTTCCAGGTGCGCCGACATAGGGCGCGTTGGTGTTGCTGTGCGTCGCCAGGTTCGGTGACTTCGAGAAGGTCGAGCCCGGAAACACTATTGAGGACACGTCGCGCCAAGTTGCGCCATCGTCGGTGGAACGATAGATGACGTCGCCGGTCGGCCAGTACTGGTCGAGCGTGCCGACCATGATGTGTCCAGCGTGGCTCGGATCCACCGCGACGCTGCCGTACCCTTGTTGGTCGGCAGGGCCGCCCACATTCGGCGGTAGAGCGATCTGGGTCCAAGTTCCCGAAGTCCAGTTCGAGCCGGGCGTGAACTTCCAGAGCTGGCCGACGCTTCCCGAGTCCGGGCCGGCAGCATCGCCATAGACGATGTAGATGGAACCGTTTGGACCGAGTTTTGCCTGCATGGGCGACAGGGGCTTGGTGGCTGTCGCAAACGACGGCTGTCCCGTAACCGCGGTCCACGTGCTCGTGGTTGATCCACCTTTCGTGGTTACGTACAGTCCCTGCGAATTGCCGTTGAGGCCAGTTCCGGCGACAGCGGCATACACCACGGGAGTGGCCGAGCCTGAGGAGCCGCTCGACTTGATGGGAAGCACCGAAACGACGCCCATGGGCATGGTGTTGCCGCCTCCGATCGGAACCGAAGTCACGACCGTCAGGCCGGGCACCTGGGGCCAGGTGCTTCCCCAGTCGGTCGAGATCCGCAGGCCGTCCTGGCGCGTCCCGAAGTAAACAATGCTGGATAAGTTGGGATCGACGGCGATGCGCTCTCCCATGCCGCGGCCGGGGTTGTTTGATCCATTTTTGAAGCTCAGGGGAACGGTCTTGAATGTTGCTCCCTGGTCGTCGGAGATCAGCATGGCTCCGTTCCCGGCCCAGGAGTTGGCATACAAGCCTACTGCAACGTACAGCTTGTTCGGATCAGTCGGATCCAGCCCGATCGCGTCGCCGCCGTTGAAAAAGCCATCCGACAGCCAGTCAAGCAGGGGCACCCAATGTGTGTCCTTGGGTCCCCAGCGATAGATGCCTCCGATGTCGGTGCGTGCGTACATCAGGTTCTGCTGCGTCGGATGGAAGTAGACTCCGGGGATGTATCCGCCGGCAAGGATCTTGACGTTGGTAAATGAGTACGCAGGGGAGCCGCCGGACGCGTTCACTACCAGTGTCACCGTGCCTGTCGCAGAGTTGAAGTCAGTCGCATCCGTTGGCGCAAAGGTCACCGAAAGAGTCCGATTTCCCGCGGCGTCCATCACCGTGCCCGCGGCGGGCGAATAGGTGAAAGTGCCCGGAATACTTGCGCCTCCGAAGGTCGCCGTCGCATTCAACTGGCTGCTGCCCAGCACTGCGCCGACGGTCACTGCCGCAGGCGTACTCCACACAATCTCCGGCGTCGCTTTGTTCACAGTGATGGTATTGGTCGCGGTCGCCGAGGTCACCTTCGACGAATCGCTCGGTGTGAACGTCGCTTTCAGCGTCTGTGTTCCGGCCGCAAGCACGGTTCCCGAGGCCGGCGAATAAGTGAACGCGCCCGGATAGTTGGCCGTTGCATTGAGTTGACTGGAACTAAGCGCAGTGCCATACGTGATTGCCGCTGGAGCAGCCCACGTAATTGTCGGGGTCGCGGGCGGCTGCGGCGAGGAGCTGCCGCTGCTGCAACCTGTCAGGCAATATGCAATGAGTGCTGCAAAGAAGAGTAAGAATGCCACGCAGAACCGGGCCATGCGCTCACTAACGTTCCAATTCACAGATTAATTCCTTGCTCGATATGTTCACACAAAAAGGTACGGGATGGCTGTGACTGCACCATCCCGTGGTCACACGAGGAGGTTCCTAGCAAACTTGCTTCAAGCAGCGACCGCGCGTAAGCGGCCGCTGCCGCGAGTTAGAAGTTGTACCGCAGGCTCAATTCGAGTACGCGGCGGCCGAACTTCACATTCGGAACGCCGGAAACCCAGGCGGCGTTTCCGCTGTCATCCTGCGTCTTGAGAACCCCTTTAGTGAAGTTGAGATTGAGGTTATTGGCGTTGTTCTGGTCGAACGAGTTCAACGCGTGGTTCATGAAGTTCATGCCCGTGAATTTGATCTCGGCACTCTGGCGCTCGGTCACCCTGACAGAACGGGAGAGCGAGAGATCGTTGGTGAAGTAGGCCGGCCCATGCAGATAGGGCATGTGATATGGCCCTTGGCCGCCCAATCCAACGAGAACGCCGTTGGAGTCGAATTGTGGCGCCTGGGTTGTCCCAAAGCACTGCGCGTTGTAGTACGCGCCGCCTTTCAGACCCGCATTGGGACTGCAAAGTAGCTTGGGCATCAGGGTGTAATCGGACGTGCCCAGATAGTAGGTGCTGCTGATGGTGTTGTATTTGGGCAGCGTATTTGTTCCCTGGTACCCAATGTTCATTGAGAAACTCTCCTGCAGTGGAGCGCCACTCTGGATCGTGTGAATACCCGAGATCATCCAGCCATTCAATGCTGCCGCTTCCACCTTGTTGTTCCTGAAGCGCTTGCCCACCTCGTATGCCCACGATGTATTGAAGGCATGCGTGCGATCCTGGCTCAGGATGCCGTAGTCGTTCTCAATGTGGATGGGATCGGCCGTGCTGTCGATGCCCAGCGTCTTCGACCAGGTGTAGTTCACGTTGTACGTGAGGCTCCCCTGCGGTTTCGACCACGAGGTCTGCAGCGCGTTGTAGTTCGCCCACGCCCCATGCCGGATCAGGTTCATCTGCGTGTAGTGGGTAAGCGGTTTGTAGTCCTGCAACACCGTTCCGGAGATCTTGTCGATGGGGAACAGCTTGCCGAAATCCGCCGACTGTGGGTTCGGATCCGGCTTCGTAAACGCGCCCACCGGGATCTTGTTGATGTCGCCCAGGTTTGTAATCAGGTCTGTAGTCTGGCTGCCGGAGTAGGTGATTTCGAGAATTGACTTCGCAAGCAGCTGTTGCGAAAACGTGAAGTTGTAGGTGTAGGTCTTCGGTTCCACGTGATCATGGGGATCCACCGCGGAGCCACTGGTCAGACCACCAAGGGTGTTGGCACATGCCACGTTCTTCCCGGAGTCCACCTGCGAAAGGAAGGTCGGTTGCGACAAGCTGCACTGGGTTCCGCCCTGCGCAATCGAGGTTCCCGAGGATCCGCCCAGGCCGTCGCGGTAGTAATATGTCCCGAATCCGCCGCGCAAGAACGTCTTCCCGTTGCCATATAGGTCATAGGCTACGCCGAAACGCGGAGCATAGAAGATCGCATTCAGCGAACGTCCTGCCAGCGGGACCGATTTATCCATCGCGTGCCAGCGCATGCCAGGCAGCGCCGTGACACCCTTGGCGAGGTCCGCGTCATACCATGCCTGCGTCCAGGCTGAGGCGCCGTACTTGCCGCTCGCGTCTGTCCAAGCAAGGTCATGCGAGAGCCGCAGGCCGAAGTTCAGCGTAAGCCGCCGGCTTGCCTTCCACTCGTCCTGGCCGTAGAAGCCCCAGCCTGCGCCCCTCATCTTCGTGATGGTCACAGGCAGATACGAGAACCCGCTCGCATAGTCCAGCATGAAATCCAGCACCGGATTGTACGCCGAGGTGATCTGGCTTCCGCCTGGACCATTGAAATCCCAGATCGGAGCGTACCCGGCGGTGCCATTTGGCCCGTCGGTCTGGCCCACGCTCGATCCCTCGTCGCCGGACGCCATCCAACTCACGCCGAACTTCAAGGTATGCGTCCTCAGCACCTTGGTGAAGTTATCGTCAACCGAGGGTTGCAGTTTTGTTTCGTAGTACGAGCCGCGCCCCATGTCGAGCAGCATGGGAACTCCCATGTCGTTGGTCCACCAGCCGTTCATGATGTTGGGCATTACTGTCGACGAGTTCGGTGTGGTATAGGGGTACTGCAGCGCCTTCCTGTCCACCGCCTTCGGGTTGGCGAAGGTAATGGGATCGTGCAGGTAACTGATTCCGGCGATGAACTCGTTGGTCATCGTAGAGTTGAACACCTTCACCAGGTTGCCCGAGATCGTGCGCGATGTGGATGAGGTCGCGGGGCTGCCCGGCGTCTCAACTGAATCCGCAGGAATCCACCACCGCATGACCGGCGAGCCGTAAAGTTCGTGCTGCTGGTTGTAGCTCACATACAGCTTGGTGTTCTGGCTGTAGTTGTAGTCCGTCTTGGCGTGGAACATATAGCCATTGTTGGTGTTGATCAGCGCTTTCACATAGTTGAAGTCCGCACCGGAGGTGGGGGTGTGATTCGGCGCCGGAATCAACTGCAGCATCGCCCGCGATGCGGGACCGAGATACGCTGAGACATCGCTGTTCTGGATGCCGTCCACATATCCTGCTGCTGTGTTGATGGAGGTAATCGGCTGACACCGGTACTGGCCGGAAACCCAGCTCGCAATCGAGCTGCACACCGCGGCGTTGTCGGGCAGCGTGGGATCGAAGTGTCCCGCGCGCTCGTTCATCGTAGGCACAAGGGCCTCCAGCAGGCCGCCACTGGTCTGCTCTGGGAAGCTCTGGTTGTAGTTCTCATATCCCGTGAAGAACACCAGTTTCTTCTTGGTAAACGGAATCGGGCCGCCCACCTGGCCACCGGGATACCAATAGCGGTCATCCGGCCGAGGCTGTTTGTTGTGGTTGAAGAACCAGTCATTGGAGTTCATTGCGTGATCCCGGAAATGCAGGTACGCAGATCCATGAACCTCGCTCGAACCTGACTTGCCCACCGCCGAAATGACCACCGGCCCCGTTGCGCTCTGGGCGCTGTACGCCGAGGTTGTCACCTTGACCTCAGCAACCATATCGGCATTCACAGTTTGATTGGCATTGCAGTTACAGCCCGGGTCAACAATGTGGGCGCCGTCAGAGAGCAGGTCCGTGCCGCCTGCGCGATCAGGACTTCCGTTGGCGCTGATGCCGCGGCCCACCGCCGAGGCGATGCTTGTAATCTGCGTGTCGTACCCCGGCTTGTTCTGGATGCCGTTGTAGCTGGTATTTGCGTTGAAACCCGGCAGCGTTTTGAGCAGTTCGGTCACGTCCCGACCCTGCAGCGCCAGCTTGTGAATATTGCCCGCATTCAGCGTGCTCGAGAGATCGCCCGAATCCACGACGATTGAAGAAGAGTCAGCGACTACCGTAACGCTGGCGTCACCTGCCGCGATGGCGAGCGAAACATTCAGGTTGCGGCGGTCGCCTGGATCCACATGGATGCCGGTTTGTTGCGCCGGCCGGAATCCCTGGGACTCGACCTTCACGGTGTAGTCTCCCACGGTCGCGCCGTTGAAAGCGAAAAAGCCTTCACCATTCGAAGTGGTGGTGCGGACATCCTTGGTTTGCGCGTTGGTGAGCGTCACTTTGGCATGGCCGACCACTGCCCCGGTCTGGTCCGCCACAGTTCCCACAATGCTGCCCGTTTCCTGGGCGCTTAGCGATGTCGTAAGGGCGAACAGGATTGCCAACACCCCTAACACCCTCAATATCCATTTGTGCATCTACTGCCTCCTCAACCTTTCCGCAGATCTTTGCGGAAAGTGCTCCCCAACCTCAGGGGCTTTCAACTTTCTCCGTGCGTTTCGCGCGGTGTCGGTCCTGTGAAATCAACCGGAACGAATCCTGCCGAACAGAAATGGCCATTGTGAAGTTCGATCATGCACAAAGTTGTTCAGGCGCTTTGAACGTATGTCACGTCATTGAAAGTGGGGGCTTTCTGGCCGACGTTACATGTGCAGGGCGGCACGTTAATCGAGGTGCCGAAAGCGACATCCGCAGCGAAGGGGGACGGGAGGCGGTCGTTTGTGATGCGCTGGCGGTCGGGAATGAGGTGACGGTACGGAAACTTCGCGGTGGTACTGAACCGGACCCGAGATCCACCAAAATGGTCGTGACCAAGCTTGAAACTGATCGGGGCGGAGGAATCGCTTCTGGGCCAGTGCCGCTTTCGAGCCAGCCGGCTCCGAAATCAGCACGAGCAAACAGGAGCCAGACACCTTTTCGATCCCTGAGGTCGTCTGGGCGGCCATTTTCTATGGAGGTTGGCCCGCGAGATTGACGTCTGGGCGGCAAGCGGCGGGCGAGCTCCGGATCGACTGGGTTTATCATCCACCGAACGGTTGGAGCCGGAATCGGCAGCTAACTCCGATAAATATCAACACGTTTAACGTTCGTAACGTCGACCCTCCTGACGTTCAGCTGCCGTATCGAACGGTGCTTCCCCTCTAACTCGGACCGGTTGTAGTATGAAAGTCATTGTCCGGAGATATGTGAGAATGCAGGGTCCCCCCTCGGATTCGGTCAGCTTGCAGCGCGCAGAACTGGAGACAGTTCTTGCGGCACTGGCGCGCAATCCGCGGCTGGCCAAGCTACTGCGGTTTCTGGCCGAGCGTTCTCTTGAGGGCAGAGACGAAGAGATTACCGAATACGCCATCGCAACCGAGGTCTTCGGCCGTTCGAAAACAGCTTTCGACGGATCAACCGACTCCATCGCACGCGTGGAGACCTATAGGCTCAGGAAGCGGCTGAAGGAGTATTACGAAACTGAGGGGAAAGACCATCCCGTTGTGATCTCGTTGCCTTTCCGAAGCTACGTGCCGGAGTTCGCGCGACGCGTCGATCCTAGTCTGACATTCCCGCCAGCCACACCAGAAGTTGCCGCAAACCGGCAGGAACTCCCTCCCAGCGATTTGAACACTGGATCGGCCAGACCCGCGATCGACCTGAACGGCGGAGCGGATGCAATCACGCCGCTCAGGCGCACACCACGCCCTCTAATCTTCGGTGCGGCATCGCTTGTCGTTCTGGCATTGCTCGCGTTCTCCGCATACGAACTCAACTGGATCCGGTCAGCTCATCCATCAAACACGACAGCAGGCAATCCTCCGACTGCAGCTTCTCCGGTTACACCGGCTAATGTTGCTCAGGTTCCCTTGCGCCTTCTCGCCGGATATCAGGGGAGCCCCAAGATCGATAGCGCCGGCGCATACTGGGAATCAGACGACCGGTTCTACATTGGCCCGGTGGGATATGAGCGTCCTCGGACCCCGGTAGCACGCACTAGCGATCCCATGCTCTTCGATCACTGGCGGACCGGAGATTTCTCCTACGACATACCCCTGGCTCCAGGGGTCTATGAGCTGCACCTGTTCTTCGTCGCCTCCGCGCCCGACGACAAGGCACAGTTCTTTGACGTAACGGCAAATGGTCAGCCGCTGCTCAAGGGATTCAACATCAGCTATGATGCGCTCGGACCTAACGTCGCCGACGAGAAGGTGTTCAAGGACATCTCTCCGGATAAGGATGGCCATCTTCACCTGAAGTTCACCTCCGGGCGAGCGGCGGCTACCCTGAGCGCTCTCGAGATTCTGCCCGGCCTACCTCACCGTCAGGTTCCCATCCGGATAGTCGCGCAGCCAACGGCGGTCACGGACCATGACGGCAATTTGTGGCACCCTGACAACTATTTCGAGAATGGTGTGCTTTCCGACACTCCTCGCCAGGTCAGCGGCACTCCCGATCCAAACCTGTACATGCAGGAACGTTTCGGCCACTTCACCTATTCCATTCCCGTTGACGTTCGAGGCCGTTACACGCTGGTACTCCACTTCGCGGAGTTGTACTGGATAGCCGACCGCTCTCAGTCCATCGGCGTCGGGACCCGCGTCTTCAGTGTGTATTGCAATGGCTCCACGCTGCTCGATCACTTCGACATCTTCAAGGAAGTGGGTAGCCTGCACGCGGTGACGAAGACATTCACCCATATCCGGCCCACCCCGGAAGGCAAACTCGACCTCACGTTCGACCCCACGGTGAATTTTGCGACGGTCTCGGCAATCGAAGTCATCGACGAATCGGAGTGATTTCTCCTGGTCGAACGCTCTTCGAAAAGCTCCTCCCTGTACCGCTCCAGATGTGCCAGACCTATACCGGATTTATAAATCTGCCGGCAGGCGGGTTCGCCTTTCTTACCCTGTCAAATCCACAGCGTTGACGAGCACCCGCTGTCGCTATATACTCCCCATACTTCCCCCCAAAAGTGATCACGAAGCCGTGCGTCTGCGCGCACGCAGGTGTTTCTGCTTCCAATCGGGCTTCCCCGGCCCTGAGCAAACGAATTAGCAGCAAATCGCCATTTTCCTGCTGGTTCCTAGTGCCCCGAACCCCGGAGATGCCCCATGACTACGTTCTCTGTTTCCCCGCGCGGCAGCTTACAGCAGGCACGGCTGCAGCTCATGCACCCGATCCATGCCTTTACCCTTCGCATCCTTATTACATGTTTTCTGGGGTTGATGTCCGCGCCCGCTCTTCTCTTTGCTGATACGCCGAACCCTATCCAGCAGGAAAACAGCCTTCCCGGCACTTCCGGCTGGGCTAATTTCACCGCATCCTCCCAGCAAGATCTGCTCTCGGGATTCGGCTCGAAGATCAGCGCCAATCATGGTGATTCCATCGCTTTTTACGTGACGACCACGGATCCCAGCTTCACCATAGACATTTACCGCACCGGCTATTACCAAGGGATCGGCGCGCGACTGGTGCAGTCTCTGGGGAGCTTCACCGGCGTTCATCAGGCAATTTCGGCTCCTGACCCGGTTACTGGCATGATTTCGTGCAGCAACTGGACTGCCGCGACGACGGTGCAGATTCCCGCCTCGTGGGTGACGGGAGTTTATCTGGCAAAACTCACGAGTTCCAGCGGCAATTCCAGCTTTATCTTCTTTGTGGTTCGGAACGACGGCGGCACGGAGGATGTTCTTTACCAGACGAGCGTCACCACCTATCAGGCCTATAACCTGTGGGGCGGCACCAGCCTCTACGGCAATACTACGGACAAGTCGGTATACCCATATCCGCATGCGACCAAGGTTTCTTTTGACCGCCCATTTATTCCCGGGGACAGCAACGGCGCCGGGCAATATCTCGACTACGAGTACGCCTTTGTTTACTGGATGGAATCGCAAGGATACAACATCAGTTACAGCACCGATGTAGATACTGACCAGGGCACGGCGCCGATCACGAACCACAAAGCCTTCCTGTCTGTTGGCCATGACGAATACTGGTCGCGCGCGATGCGCACAAACGTCCAGAACGCGATCAATTCAGGCGTGAGTGCGGGTTTCTTCGGCGCCAACACGATGTTCTGGCAGATCCGATTTGAGCCGAATGCCTCCGGGGTGCCGAATCGCGTGCAGGTCGGCTACAAGGATTTTGCGACTAGCCCATCTTCCCCCGGTCCCGATCCCGAGTGGGGCTTCGACAATTCGCTCGTGACCACCCAATGGCGCGACGCAACGATCAACGAACCGGAAAACGGCATTGTCGGAATCATGTCGGAGAGCGCAGCGAGTGCCGACTACGTGGTGCAGAACTCCAGCAACTGGGTGTACGCCAACAGTGGTCTTGTAGATGGCTCCACGGTGCCGGGGCTTGTTGGCTACGAATACGACAGGATCTATAACAATGGATTCACGCCGCCGGGGCTGGTCGTGCTCTCCACTTCGCCGCTCACGAACAGCAGCGGCGCGAGTTCATATGCGAACTCATCGATCTACACCGCACCGAGCGGTGCGAAGGTTTTTGCCTCTGGAACCATCGTGTGGAGTTTAGGGCTAGCAAATGTGATGAGCAACACTCGGGCGAATGCCGGCATTCAGCAAACCACTGCCAACCTGCTGAACAACTTTATCCTCGGCGTCCCCGTGGCCACTCTGAGCCCGAGCAGCGCGAATTTTAATGGCATCACTGTTGGCGTCACGAGCAGTCCGCAGACCATTATGTTGACGAATGCGGGCACGGGAACGCTGAACATCAACAGCATTGGCCTGTCGGGTGCGAACCCCGGGGACTTTGCCGAGACCAACAACTGCCCAGCGACGCTGACCGTCAATCAATCCTGCGCTATCAACGTGACCTTCACGCCAACCGCGGTAGGCCCTCGCAGCGCGACTTTGGCGATCACTGATAACGCGGCCAACAGTCCTCAAAGCGTGGCGCTCAGCGGCACTGGACAGGCGGCGGCTGCACCCATCGTCAGCTTCAATCCCACGAGCCTCACGTTCGGAAGTCAGAACGTTGGCACGTCAAGCACGGCTCAGTCGATCACTCTATCGAATGTCGGGACGGCTTCGCTAAACATCGGCAGCATCGCCCTAACCGGGAGCAACTCGGGCGACTTCAGTTCCAAGAATACCTGCCCGAACTTATTGGCTGCGAATGCTTCCTGCACTATCAACGTGACGTTCTCGCCAACAGCAAACGGCACACGAAGCGCCAACCTGACGGTGACCGACAACGCCGCCGACAGCCCCGAGAGCGTGGCGTTGACTGGCTCGGCGTTTGCGCCAACCGTCTTCTTCCAGGATGGCTTTGAATCTGGAAACTTCAGCCTGTGGAACTTGCAGAGCGGCGACAGCACAGGGCAGAGAACGATCCAGACGCAGGTCGTCAACAGCGGGACCAGTGCTGCCGCGTTTACCAACAGCACAGGGCAATACGCCTACATCTATACCGCGCAGGCATCTCCGCAGCCGCAGACGTTCACGCGGTTCTACTTACGGCTCGCGAATACGACCACCTCTACACAGGTAGCTATCGGCCGGAATGCCAATGGAGGCAACAGCTGGGAGATCGATTACGACACCAATCGCCACGGCCTGGACATCTACTTCTGGGATGGTTCGGGCGGGGTGTATAGCCTCTTCTCCGCTACCAACTCTGTAGCGGCCAACACGTGGTATTGCGTGGAGGTGGGTGATACGCAGACGACCACCGGACAAGCGCAAGCCTGGCTCAATGGAGTTTCGCTCGGCACCGTGAATGCCGATCTCTCCAACGCCAATCCGTTCGCCCGCCTCATGCTCCTCAACACAGTCACCGGCACTTTCTACTTCGATGATGTGGCGATCTCGAATTTCTACAACGGACCGGTAAATTCCAAGCCGGCTGCAATTTTGAATCCGACTAGCCTGGTGTTTGGCAACCAGGGTGTGGGTACAACCAGCGCCGCCCAGACCGTCACGCTGAGTAATCAGGGAGCGGCTCCTCTGACCATCAGCAGCATCGCCGTGAGCGGGACGAACAGCGGGGATTTTGCCCAGACCGGCAATTGCCCGACCGGATCGAACACGCTGGGCGTCAATACCTCCTGCACAATCAACATCACATTCACTCCTGGCGCGACGGGTGCCCGAAGCGCCGCGCTGGTGATCACCGATAATGACACGACCGGCACGCAGACCGTTCCCCTGAGTGGATCAGGCGCTGCGGCCGGCGTTACGGTCACGCCAACCAGCCTGACCTACAGCAGCCAGGTTGTGGGCACCAGCAGCACCGCGCAGACCATCACGGTGAAGAGCACCGGAACCGCCCCCTTGAGTATCAGCAGCATTACGCTGAGCGGGACGAACCCGGGTGATTTCGCTCAAACCAACAACTGCCCAACCGGATCGAATACGCTGGCGATCAACGCTACCTGCACAATCAACGTCACCTTCTCTCCAGCCGCGAGCGGCACCCGCAGCGCTATCATCGCGATTTCTGATAATGCTCCGACGCACGCGCAAAACGTGTCCCTGAGCGGATCCGCGACTGCCGCCAACCTCACGCTGACCCCATCCAGCCTGACTTATAGCAACCAGGTTGTTGGGATAAAGAGTACAGCGCAGACGATCACCGTGAAGAGCATCGGAACGGCGCCCCTGAAGATCAGCGGCATCGTGATTGGCGGGACGAACGCCGGAGACTTCGCGCAAACCAGCAACTGTCCAACTGGAACCAATACTCTGGCGATCAATTCCACCTGCACGATCAGCGTCACCTTCACGCCAACCGCGCGCGGCACCCGGGCAGGCACGGTGACGGTGAACAGCAACGCACCCGGAACACCGCCGTCCGTTTCGCTCTCAGGCACGGGAACCGGACCGGTTGCTTCGCTCTCACCTGCTTCTCTCACCTTCGCTGCTCTCGCGATTGGTTCGACCAGCAGTTCACAGAGTGTCACTCTCAGCAATACGGGGAACGCAACCCTGCATATCACCAGCATCGCCGTGACCGGCGATTTCGCCAAAACAACCACCTGCTCTTCGACCTTGGCGGCCAACAGCAGTTGCACTGTGAGTGTCACGTTCAAGCCAACAGCGGCTGGAACTCGAACCGGCACGCTGACCGTGAGCGATGATTCGACTGGCGGGAGTTCGCAGTCTACATCGCTGACGGGCACGGGCGTCGATTTTGCGCTTTCAGCTTCGCCTTCGAGTGCGACTGTCACGGCCGGCGGCAAAGCAACTTACACGATCACTGTGAGCGCGCTGGGAGGGAGTTTCAACTCGGCTGTCAAGCTCGCGTGCTCGAACTTGCCGTCTGCGTCTTCGTGCACGTTCACAAGCACGTCGTTGACGCCCGGCACCGGATCAGCAAGTACCACGCTTAGTATCAGCACCTCAGCCGGCCTGTTCGGCCTGTTCGGTACACCCAAGGGGACCTATACCATCACGATCAGCGGAACCTCGGGATCAACAATACGCACGACGCCAGTCACACTGCAGGTGAAGTAGCCTGGTCATCAGAAATAGAAAAGGCCGCTCTTAGGCGGCCTTCTCTAATCCCATCATGGTGAGCCAAGCCCGGCTATGATGAAGGCAAAACTGCAGCAATGCGGCGTATGATCGAGTAGAGAAAAACTCAGGGCATCATGAAATCTCTTCTCATGCGATCACTAGGCGCGACGGTAGCTTCCATCGCCGTAGTGATTGCTCTCTCTCTGTTTCATACACCTGCCTTCTCGCAGGTCGATGGCCCATCGAAAGAACCTCGGGCCGTCACCGCCCCCTACTCCGCCGAGGAAGGCCGAACTGTCGCACCGGCCTTTGCACGGAAGGAAGCTGAACTACGCGCACAGATCACGCAACGGCCCAACGATGCAAATCCGGTGTACTCTCTCGCCCTCCTGTTGCTCCAGGAGGGAAAGGCGCATGAATCGCTTGACGCGTACACGCACGCCGCACAGCTTCGCACACCTGTCGCCGAGGAGATCCGTTCCGTCGCTCTTGACTATGTGCTGCTCAATGACTACGACGATGCCATTCGCTGGCTCGAGCGCGCCGTGCGCATGGATCCTGCCAACGTCCGTGTTCTTTATTCACTCGGCCGCTGCTATTTTAGCCGGGATCGCTATCTCGATGCGGAGCGCATGTTTGCGCACGTTCTTGCCCTTGAGCCGAAAAATCTGAAAGCCCAGGAGAATCTCGGTCTCGTCTTCGACGCGACGAACCAGCCCGACCGGGCCGAAGAAGCACTTCGCATAGCGGCTTCATGGGCCGATAAGGATGGCACGGATGAATGGCCGTTCCTGGATTACGGCGGATTTCTGCTGGATCACGGGCGCGCGCAGGAGTCAGTCGAACCTCTTCGCACCGCGGCGCATATTCAGCCAAACTGCGCAGCGTGCCACCAGAAACTGGGTCGCGCGCTGATTGGAAGCCACGAACTCAAAGACGGAATCGCCGAGCTGGAAATCGCCGCACGACTGGGGCCGTCGGATCCGAAAACGCACTATGAACTCGGCCGCGCGCTGCGCCAGGCAGGACAAACGGAGCGCGCGCAGCAGGAGTTCGCGCTGAGCCAGAAGCTATATGCGTCGCACAGCCATGAGTAGCGGCTACGGTGCGGGCCTGTCTGCGGCCGCGGCCGGGGTAGTGCTGTTCGATTGCGCGGATTCCTCAATAGTGATCTGCCGATCAGCTACCTGGTCCGTAAGCACCTGCTGAATGCCGCTGGGCCAGCGGATCTCGATGCGGTCGATGGCAGCCGCGGTGCCCAGACCAAAATGCAGACGCGGGTCGCTGGCGGACATGTAGCCGCTCGACGTAGTCACCGTGGCCCACTGGCTTCCGAGCTTCGTAGTCAACTTCACTTGTGCGCCGATGGCGTCGCGATTGCTCTTGTGGCCGACGAGCTTCAGCGTGATCCAGTGATTCGATGTCTCGGTCATGTTCAGCAGGAGGTGCGGGGCGCCGCCGTTCGTCGACACAACGGCATCGATGCGGCCGTCATTGTTGATGTCGCCAATGGCCATGCCCCGGCCCACCCATGCATCGTGGAAGATCTCCGAGGAGACTCCCGAAACGTCAACAAACCTCTTGCCGGTGTTGCGCGCTAGCATCATCGGTTCGCGATAGTGCAGCTGCGGAAAGCTCTTCTCGATCGTGTCGAGGTCGTGCCCCTGTGCGATGAGCAGGTCCTTCCAGCCATCGTTGTCGTAGTCCAGGAAGCGCAGGCTCCAGCCCGAGTGGAGCATGGTCATGCCGCCCAGGCCGGAAGTGAAGCTGGCGTAGTCGAATGTGCTGTCGCCCAGGTTGCGATAGAGCGCATATCGCTGGTTGGCGAGGTCGGTGATGACCAGGTCTGGCCAGCCATCGTTGTTATAGTCGGCAAAGTCAACGCCCATTCCGGCGTACGTTTTGCCCTCGGAGTTAACCGCTACTTCGCTCTCGAGACCAACTTCCTCGAACGTTCCGTCTTTCTTCTGATGGAAAAGGAACTCCGGCATGGAGTCGTTGGCGACGAAGAGATCGATGCGGCCATCCTGGTCGTAGTCGGCAATGGCGACGCCCAGCGCCTTGGCGGGAACATCGAGACCGAGTTTGTGCGCGACCTCCGTGAAACGGCCGTGGCCTTCGTTGTGATAGACCAGCATGCTGATGGGCTGGAAGACGTCGGGGTGGCAATAGCCGCGATATCCTTCGCGATGCTCGCCGCACCAGAGGTCGTTCCAATCCCACTCGACGTAGCGCGCTACCACGAGGTCTAGCAGGCCATCGTTGTCCAGGTCGGCCCAGGTAGCGGAGCTCGACCATCCGCTGCCGCCCACGCCGGTCTGTTCCGTGACATCAGTGAACGTGCAGTTCCCGCTATTGTGATACAGGCGATTGCCGCCATAACCCGTGATAAACAGGTCTTCGTTGCCATCGTTGTCGTAATCGGCAACGGCCACGCCCATGCTATAGCCCACACCCTTCAGGCCGGCCTTTTCCGTGATGTCTTCAAACGTGCCGTCGGTTTTTTGGCGGAACATCCGGTTCCAGTCTTGCGGTCCAGCCTTTTGCGGGATGAAGCCCTTGGGCGTGGGATCGGTGTAAGGCGCGCCATTGGGAAAGAAAATGTCGAGGCGGCCATCGTTATCACAGTCAAAAAGCGCCACACCGGAGCCCATCGTCTCGATGAGGTACTTACGCGAAGTGTGCGGCGCCTGGTGCTGAAACTTGATCCCGGATTTCTCCGTTGCATCAATGAAGCGCCCCGGCCGCTGACCCTCAGTTGCGGGTGCCTGTGCCGAGGCTGTGTTGAAAGCCGCAAATGCGACGGCGCAGAGAAGCACAATCCATGCGCCGACCGCGTGTTTCTGTCGCATTGTTTGCATCGATAGAGGTTCCCGACCGCCGCAATCGTGCCGTCGGCGAATGGATATTCCGATCTACAAATCGTTCGCTACCAGCCTAACAAAGGCAGCATTGCACGCGCCTATTCCTGACCTGTGCTCGGCTGCTGCTTGCCAGTGGCCTCGCGTATGATCTGCGCCTCGCGCGCGCGATACGGTGTTCCATCCTCGTAGAACACGTCGTGGAACCAGACCGGCGGGGTCTCGTTGATATAGGGATGCTGCCACGAATCCCAAGGGAGATACGTCTGGCTGCGTCCCTTTACGAGGCCCCAGTTGATAGCGCCAACATTTTCTTTTTTCGCCAGCGGCAGGATTGTGTCAAACGTGCTGCCTGCGCCGCGCGCCATGTACTCCGTGCAGATGATTGGCCGATGAAACTGCTGCAATTGTTCCACGCGCGCGGCGAATTCCTCCGGCCAGCCATAGTTGTGGAACGTAATCACATCCGACTCCTGAATCTGGACCCGCGCCATCGGCGACATCTTGTCGATCGATGACCAGTCGCCGGTCCATACTCCGCTGGTGAGAGGCTGTATTGGTTGCGCGGCGCGCGCCCAGGCGAACACCTGCGGCAACAGCGCCAATACGAGATCGCGCTTGTTGGCCGGCTCGAGCTTTCCATAAGACGAGTCGTTGTTGTTATCTGGCTCGTTCCACACATCCCACGCAAGGATGCGATCATCGTGCGCGAATGCGCCGACAACTCCCTGCACATAAGCCTGCAGCTTTGGATACTGCGCGGCATCCATCAGCCCAGCTTTGCCCGGAGCCTGCACCCACCCCGAATTGTGCACGCCGGGAATCGGAGGTCTCTGCGGTCCAAGCTTCGGATTCGGATCCCAGCACGAGTCGAACAGCACGAAGACAGGGCGGATGTGGTGTTTCGCAGAGATTGCGAGAAACTGGTCGATACGCTTCTGGAACCCCTTCGCATCCTGTTCCCATGGAAGGTTGTGCAGGAAGACGCGCATGGTGTTCATGCCGAGCTGTTCAGCCCAGCCGAGTTCGCGATCGATCTCCGCCGGGTCGAATGTATCGGCCTGCCACATCTCCAGTTCATTGACCGCATTCGACGGAAGGAAGTTTGATCCCACCAGCCAAGGCTGTTGCGCATACCACTGATTGGCGCGCTCCGCGGTCCAACGGGTCTCCTGCGTGGACGCAGAAACGAGGAAGCTGCAGCAGATGGAGAGCAGGGCAACGCAGCCTAAAAGCCACAAGCAGCTCATGATTAAACGATGTTTCACCGGGGCCGTCCTTTCCTTCTTTACCATCCCGACTCAGCCCTCCTTATTTGCGCTCGATCCCGATGACCGTTACGCTGGCGTGCGGAAAGACACGGCTCCATTCACCCGCCGGTATCGTTTCCATACTGTCGATTGGAGTCACCTTGTCAGGGTCGATTTCGTCGTTCGCATCCGTCAGCAGGTCCGAACTTAGAACCTGCACGTTGGCCTTTCGGGCAGCGGCAAAGCCATCCAGATGCAGCTTGGCAGTAATGTCTGTTTGCAGGCTGCGGTTCACGCAAAAAAGCGTGAGCTTGCGGCCGTCCTCGCTGAGAAGCGCTACGACGTCGAGGTACGGCACAGCCGCGATCTCCGGCAGGCGATCCACGCCCTGCTTCACGGAATAAGCACCGGAGTCGGCCTTGACAGTGACCGGTTGCGCGGCATCAGCGTTCGCGTACATCTTCAGTACGTAGTAAGCCGGCGTGCCAAAGACCTGGCTGCGCTTTTTCCAGATACCGGCAAATTCCATGATGCCTGTCATGTCGGAGATAGGAACCGTGCCTGAGTTCCGCATAAGCATATTGAGGAAGCCGCCTGTGATGAGCGCCCCGCTCGTGTTAGTGAAGTTGGGCGCGCTGCGGCGATCGCCGATGAACAACCACTCGGTGAACGCGATATGCACTTTGCCTGCGTAACCGGGAGTTGAGTCAATCTGCTGCTGATCTTCCTGCAGCTTACGCTCAAGTTCGATGGGCATGGCGAGCGCAGCTTGCTGCACGAAGTCAGGCGAGGCGTTCTTCAGCTTCACGTTGCTGGTGCCCACAACGAAGTGAGTAGACAAATAGTCGAATGTGCCCGGCGGAATCGTGAGTTGGATCGCGTTCCAATCGTGGAAAACCTCGGGATCGCCTCCAGTGGCAATGAGGCGCGCCGTTGGATCGACTCCGCGAATGGCTTTTGAGAAGTCCAGGGTTCTCTGCGCCAGCTGCCCTTTGGTGGGCCAGCCCAGATTCCAATTGCCCCACAGTTCGTTGCCCAGCTCCCACAAAAGGCCCGAGTGCGTGGTCCAGTGCTCATCAACATAGCGCACCCATGACGCCGCTTCTTCCGGCGTGCCGCTACCGAGGTTCAGCGCAATCTGCGGCTGCGCGCCGATGGCGCGGCAGAACGCGAGGAACTCATCGGTGCCGAAAGTGTTGTACTCGGGAATCCCCCACGAGTTGTTGAGCATGTTTCGCCGCTTGTCGCGCGGGCCAATACCGTCGGTCCAGTGGTAAGACGATGTAAAGTTACCGCCAAAGCGCACCAGGGGCGAGTGCAGGGCTTTCGCCATCGCGACTTCGTCGGGATCGAGGCCATCCAGGGCATCCGCGGGCATAAGCGAGAACTGGTCCAGTTCCACGCGTTCGTCGTCATCGAGTTGCACCACGAAATCAGCGGGATCGAGGCGGTGGAGCTTGTCCTCGGGGATCTGCAGCGCGAAGGTGTACTTCTTCCAATCGCCTGTGTTGCTTACATCCAGGTCCTGCGAAGCGAGGATCTCATTTTGATCATGCAGCCGAAGTGACACGGTAATTCTGGAAGCCCCGCCCAGATGCCGTGCATAGAAACTGCCTTGAAAGTCGCGCGTGCGATGAACGGGCAGGTAAACCATCTGCTTGATGCCGGTGGGCTCGCCGGGCACCCCTATGACCATCAGTGATTGCCAGGAGTTTGCGGCATCTCCGGCGCGAATTTCATAGCGGTTCCCCTGTCCCGCATTCAGCGGCTCCCACGGCAACGGGATGGCGAGATCGCCGGCACGACGCAGTTCCGGGCGCTCGCGCAGCATCTCTTCGATCTTCGCCGGAGTCCAGAGGCCGGCTTCGAAGCTGGGATTCTGCAGAAGCTCGGCCCACAATCCGTTGTAGGTGGAGTTTCCGATCGGTTCGAGAAACGAGCCAAAGATAGTGCGCGGAATCGGCTGGCCGACTTTTTGCGCCGCGTTTACCTCGACCTGCACCACCTGCGGAATTGGCTTATCCACCGTCACCTGCGCCTGCGCCGCAATCGCGCATGCCAGCCCGAGACCTAATTGAATCGCTTTCCTCACCTTGCCTCGTTCTCCCGTGAATCTGCTCGACACTATTCGACCGTCGAGACGTGCACGTAGTGAAATGTTCCCGTGTGTCCGGTCTGGTTACCGGCGTACATGCAGAGCTTTTCCGCGGCTCCCAGCGAATGCACCCAGGTGGCGCCCTGGATCCACGTGGCACCATCGGCACTGCTGTACCCGGTGTAGTGGGACTCGCCATTTACGTTGCGTTTGACGATGCGCAGCCACGCGGTGACCTGTGCGCCGATCGCCACCGAGCCCAGGTTCGACCCACCCCACGTGGGATAGCCCGGATGCTCGGCAGTCTCGGCGTTGATGAACTCCACCTGGCGGGTGTCGTTGTTGTTGTAGATATCGGCGCGCAGAAAGTTCGCGTCGTCTCCATAGATCAGGAGCCCCGCCTGCGCGAAATCGGGACCCTTGCCGGCGGCCGGCAGGTCGAAGTCGAGCTTCGTTTCGGTCATGTAGTCGCCCGTTGGGGCGGCTTCGCACGCCATTGGGACGCCAGGCATATTGGCTACTGGGTCCGCTGCTACGGAGCTGACCTGGTAGCCATTGGCGCTTATTGCGTAATTGGGCGTGCCGTGCACAAACGACCATTGCGCACTCAGAGTGGAAACGCTGAAGTCATCCGATGCGGCTGTTAACTGTGCACGAGGAAGGTCCTGCTTCGCCGGAGAGCTCGCGTAGGCGTTCGTTTGTCCAGGCTGTGCAGCGGGCATGGGCTGCGGCGCAGCATCATCGGACGGCCCGAAGCCCCCTCGCGCCACCGGCCAGCCGTTGATCCAATCAATTGCTTCGAGGAAGGCCGGGCGCGCGTTGTAGCTGACCGAGCCTGCGTAGTAGGGACTGGCCGAAAGGATTCCGTGATAAAGGATGTAGTCCTGTCCGGTTTCGTCAGAAAAAATCACGTTGCCGCCTGGCCCCACCACTGTGTTGCCGTTCATGGTCAGGACGGGTGTGCCACCGGGGTTCACTGCGCTCATTGCAATACCCTGCGCGTCTACATAAGGTCCCATGGGACTCTTCGATCTTCCGACGAAGACGCCGTAGCCAGTGAGCGGACCGTTGCAACAGTTTGTCGATGAAGCGAATAAGTAGTAGTAGCCGTCGTGCAGAACCCAGTTACCGCCCTCATAGCGGTTGTCCACCGCGACCTCCACTTCACTCGCCTTATCTGAAGTGAGCCCATCTGCGGACAGCTTGCGAACATACAGGCCACCCATGAAACCGCCAAACAGGATGTACTTCTGGCCGGCAGCATCCTCTATTACGTCGGGATCGATGGTCGTCCTGTAGACGCCGCCACAGCAGTTCGTCGCCGGTTCCGGCTCAACCACCGGCGCGCCGGCATCCACAAACGGACCCGCAGGGTTCGAACTCGTGCCCACACCGATGGCAGAACCTCCGCCGGAAAGACCTGTCGCCGGCACTGCGAAGTAGAGGTAATACTTGCCGTTGAGAAATCTAACGGCAGGCGCCCAATACGACGAGCTCTTCACATTGGCCCAGGAGGGCAACGCGGCGAAGGCATCCCCGTCGTAGCTCCAGTTGACCAGGTCAGTGGAATGAAACAGGTTGACCAAGTGCGTCTTCGGATCGCCCGCGTAGAGCGCATCACTCGTGCAGTACAGATGCCACGTGTCTGCGCCCGCATTCTGCACCTTCAGGATGGCGGGATCTGCACAGCTCACGGCTGTAAGCGAGCCGGTCACGTTGAGCGTGAGCGGATTCTTGTATGCGGTTGAGGCAGGCGGCTCGATGTTCACCACTGCTGCTGCCGAAGCAGACGAAGCATAAACACTGTCGCCGCTGTATGTCGCAGTGATCTGATTTTGGCCGGGGGGCAGCAGGGTGGACGTGAAGTTAGCCACGCCTGTCGGATCGAGGGTAGCCGTCCCCAGAGAGATGGAGCCTGATGTGTAGGTCACGGTTCCAGTGGGCGCCGGTGTTGTGCTTCCGCCGCCGGTGACTGTGGCGATGATTTCCAGCGGCAATCCCTGCCCTAGATGCGCAGACGAGAGGACCAGCGCGATGCTGCTTGGTGCGGTCGGTTGCGTCACACTCAATGACGCAGCGGTGGAAGCGGAGGGAGCATACACCGGCGTGCCTCCGAAGCTTGCCGTCAGCATGTGCGTTCCCGCGCGGAATGTACCCGACCACGCGCCTTTCCCGTCCGCGCCCAGGGTAGCTTTGCCAAGTTGCGTCGTGCCGTCGGCAAAACTCACAGAACCGGAACCGACCGCTGTACCACCAGACATCACCTGCGCGGTGAGCGTCACCGATGCGCCCACGTTCAAAGCGTTGGCAGAAAGAGTGAGCGCGGTAGTGGTGGCGGAAGGGCCCGGGGGAGAGATGGGCGCGCTACCCCCTCCCCCGGAACAACCCGCGAGTCCAGCCATTGCCAGCAGAGCGTGCAAAATAACGGAGCTACTGCGCCCGAACATCGTCTTGCTTCCCAGACCCATATTCCTTGTTTCGCACTGCGCTCCACTCTGCGGCGGATGAGAACAGCGCTCAGTCTTTTTTCTCGGGCGCGCTTGCCGGCACGTCCGCCGATCCAAAGCCCGAAGAGATTGCCGACAGCACCTGCGGGTTCAGCTTTGCGTTCTGCGCTTTCAGCCGCGTGTACTCGTGAACTGCCTTGTTGGAATCCTCGATGCGGCCCAGCTTGCGATACACTCGCGACAACTCATACTCAACGCGTGGGCGAAGCTCCGGCTCTGGATTCATGGCCTTCGCCTTCTCCAGCGCAGCCAGCGCTTCCTGCGTGTGTCCAGCGTCAAACTCGCCAAGCCCAAGGTAGAAAAACGTGGCGGGAACGTTTGAGTAGTTCGCCACCACCTTGTGCAGTAGCTCAAGGCCTTCGGCGGTGCGGTTGGTCTCGATGTCGATCTTCGCCATGTTGTACATGGCGATTGGATTGTTGGGGCTTAGCTCGAGTTCCTTCGCATACGCCTGCTGCGCCAGTTCCAACTGGCTCGATTTGCGATACTCCGCGCCCAGCTCTTCATAAAGATCCGAATTGTTGGGCATCAGCTTGATAGCCTCGACGAACTCCGCGATCGCCTCCTTGTGCTGGCTCTGCTGCGAGTACATTTGTCCCTGCACGCGATGCACGTGCCACGAGCTGGGATCGATGACTGCCATGCGCGCGTAACTGGCGAAGGCCACTTCAGTGTGCGCCTTGCCCCGATATTCCAGAATGTCGAGATCGTTGGGCGCCAGTTCCGCGGCGCGATCTAGCGGCTCGGTGGCCTTTTCCGGATGACCGTCCTGCAGTTCGACGATTCCCTGCCACATCCAGGGCTGCGGGTCTTTCGGACTGAGCTCGGTCTCCCTGCGTAGCGCAGCAACAGCCTCGTCCACCTGGTGCATCTGCGCATGGGCAATACCCAAAAAGAGGTTCGCGCCTGTAATGTTTGGCTCGATAGCGATTGCCTTGCGGAGGTGCTCCACTGCCTCGTTGGCCTTGCCCAAGCGCAATTCAGCGGCGCCCAGTTCGACTTGCGCTACGGGATTGCCGGGGGTCGAAGCCACGGCTTGCTGAAGCCATTGCTCCGCGTCGGCGAAACGCCCCGCGTGCAGGGACTCAGTGCCGCGCTGCAATGCGTCGTCTGTGGATGTTCGCGGCGTTGACTGCGCGCATGCGGCTCCGCAAGCCAGAAGAAACGCGCTGAGAAGGCACACATTCCCTATTCTCATTCGAAGATCCTCACAACCGATGCTTCCATCTCGAACAAGGAATGCGCGGTGGTATGCCGCAGCGGTAAGGGACCAACAGAACGCCCCTTGCGGCGGAGAGTTACGAAAGCGCCGGGGATACAGGAAAGCCTATATCCCCGGGATAAGTTGGGTCCAGAAGACAGTTCTCTAGAAGACGAACCGTGCCGTCAATTGCATGTTCCTGGGCCCATTGATCGTGTAAGTCGGAACACCGAAGCCCAGGTCGTACGGCTGCAGATCGGGAGTCCCGAAGGTGTGCTGATTGAACGTATTCAGGAACTCCGCCTTGATGCTGAGCGTGTAGTTCTCATAGAAAGCAAACTTCTTGAGAACGCTCAGATCGTTGTTGAAGTACGGTGGATCGCGAATCTCGTCTGTCACACGCGGCATAGTAGTGGGCAGCTGATACGGCTGATCGAGCCCGCCGTTGCAATAGGAGATGTATTTGTCCGCTTTGGGATCCGATCCCTGGCAGTCACGGTTGTAGTTGTTGTTCAGGTCGTAGAATGCGATCGTACTTCCTGCAATGTCCGACCCGTTCTGTTTAACGTTGCTGAATTCTGCATTGAACATTGACTGGGCATTCGGGTCTGCATGATCGCTAGGAGTCAACGGTAGCCAGATCGGCTGCAGATGCTTGGCTCCCTTGGCATACGCCGGGCTCTTGAGCGGGGCGTTGGCCACCCTGCTGAAGCGGATACAGTTTTGGAATCCTGGAATGCCCCACGCGCAGCCGAACGATATCGGCTGGCCCGATTGGATGCGCTGCACCGTACCCACTTCCCAGCCTCCCAGAAGCGTGGCAGCGATGCCGTGGTTCATCCACATTTTCCCCTTGCCAAAAGGAAGCTCGTACAGACCGCTGAGCACCAGTTGGTGCCGCAGGTCGAAGACTGAAACAGCCTTCTCCTGCTTCAGGTTGTCGGTGTTCATGTCCTGGACCCAGTTGTTGCCGATATGCACTCCGGGCACCGCACCATCCGAGTTGCTGAACGTCTTGCCCCAGGTATAAGACACCTGCATGTTCAGCCCCTGGTGGAAGTGCCGCTGTACCGTCGCAATCATGGCGTTGAAGCTCGACTGGCCGACGTTCTCCAGACAGCAGCCCTGGTCGATAAAGTCGTACTGCGGGAACGGCCGCAGCGCCGCCTGAAGTTGCGGATTTCCGCCCCAATTCTGCACAAATTCGGGGAACGGCGCTTGAACACCCTGCGAATTACCGACGAACGGCTGATAGAGCGCGTCGCCCATCGAGAAATACTTCTGGGGCATGTTGTTGGGGTTGAGCAGGTTCGACGCCAGATTCGTAGCGCGGTTGCCAATGTACCCCAGCGTCGCAATCAAATCCTGCGCGAGTTGCTGCTGGACCTGAAGGTTCCAGTTGTAGACGGTCGCAGGACGGCCAGCATTCTTGGTGATATAGGAACCGGGCAAGTAGCTCCCGTTATAAATGCCGGGATCCTCGTTGGGAGGCGGTGCATAAGCAGGTATACCGGCATCGATCTGGAACGACGGATCAAAGCCGTTGTGACTCGGAAACGCAGGATTTACCGTGTAACCGGTCGTCATACCGCCGCCGAAGTCGTTATACACGAGCGGCCCATAGAGAATGCCGCTGCCGCCGCGTACCACGATCTTCTGATTCAGGAATGCAGGCGTCCAGGCAAAGCCTACGCGTGGACCGAAGTCCTTGTACCACGTGTCAGCCCAGCGAGGATTGCAGCTGTGGCACTTATCGGCGAATACAAGCGCTCCCGGGATGTTGTACTCCGGATCGATCGCGGTCGGGCTGAAATTCGACGTGTGGGAATATGCCTCTTTGCGTGGCACTTCCACATCCCAACGCATGCCGAGATTCAGAGTCAGGTTGGGTGTGACTTTGAAGTCGTCCTGGGCGAAGAAGGCATAGTAGTTCGATACCCATTTCGGGGCCTTCACGGAGACGTTGTTGGCGCCGCCGTTGTCCGCTAAACCCAGCATCAGGCTGGCAAATCCGAGACCGCCGCCAACGCCCTGTGCGCCCGCTGTCTCATTCCCGCTGAAGTTCAGGAACTGGGTCTGCCCGACGATGTGGTTGAACTGCTGATAATGAGCCTCGCCGCCGAATTTGAAGTTGTGATGGCCATGGGACCATACAACCGCGTCATCGAGATAGAAGCCGTTGTCGACTTCATCGTCATCGTTGCCGATATTCCCCAAGCCGACCTGCGCATCGCCGGTGTTGATGCCCGGGAAGTTGTTCCCGCCGGCGTTACCCAGGCCAACCAGCTTGGACCAGTCGCTGCCGATATTGGCCGCCTGCGAGTAGTTCTTGCTGTTGCTGCGGTTGGTACCGAAGACCAGGTAATTCAAGACATTCGGCGTGATGTTGTAATCGATGCCCGTACGGAAGAAGTGAGTGGTGAAGCCCTGCCACCAGCCCTGTGTGCTAACTGGCGACGGTAGGTTGGCAGGGTTACCTGACCAGCGGGTATTTTCACGAGGGCTGTACGAGCCCCATACCTTCAACTTGTCCGTGATGTTCTGGTCAATGCGGATTTCATAGGCAGTGTTGGTGATTGGAATAGACGAAACCTGCGTGTAGTTGCTAAAGATGGCGCTGTTCGTGGGCGCCGGATAGTAGGCGAGCAGATTCTTGGCGACCGAACTGATCATGCCGGATGGGATCTTATTCCCGGCAAACGCCGTCCGGCATCTAGTTCCGTTCACGGTTTTTGTCGTGGTCGGATCGAAGATCTCACCGACATAAATTTGCGTGCCATCGCAGGGGTTGCTCCCAACCGCCGTCGTGGTGAGCCGGTCGGAGAAATCGCCGGTGCGTTCCGCCGCCGTCGGGACCGTGCTGGTAACCGGCGAACTCGTCGTGTACTTGAGTTGCTCCCAGTTGAAGAAGAAGAAGCTCTTGTCACGCCCGTTGTAAACGTGTGGAATGCGGATGGGACCGCCGAGGTTCACGCCGTAATCGTTCTTGTGGTCGGTGCCTTTGTCCCATGCCGCCCTGCAAGCTGGAGTGTCATCGGCCCCCTGGCAGTGGTATGCTCGCCAGCCATTGTTGAACCACGAATTCGCATTCAGAGCCTGGTCTCTATAGATGTCGTAGACAGTGCCGTGATACGCGTTGGTTCCGCTCTTCGTCACGAAGCTTTCCACGCCGCCGGTCGTCCGGCCGAACTCTGCTTCCGGCAGAGATGTGGTGACCTTGAACTCCTGCAGGGCCTCTACTGAGGGCGCTTCTTCGTCGTAGGACGAACCGTTCTCCGCGCGTTCTTGGCTGATGCCGTCGATCAGTACTTCATTGCCAAAGGTCTGGCCGCCGGCCACCTTCCCGAGAAAGACACCGTTGTTATCAGCTACGCCGGGTCCGGTGGTCGCAGGCTGGAGGAACACAAATGCCTCATTGGCACGAAAAGCGCCCACACCGCCCAGGGCCAGGGGAAGATCCAGGATCTGCTTTTCGGTGACGATTCCACCGATGTCCGAGGATTCAGTTTCCAGGGTCGGGCCTTGGCTGGTGACCGTCACCTGCTCGGCAACCTCACCGGGCTGCAGACTGACATCCACGGCCGAGACTGAGCCGATCTGCACCAGCACGTCTTTGGTAATCGATGTTTTGAACCCTGTAGCACTCACACTCACGGCATAGTGGCCGAGAGCGACATCCTCAATGCGGAAAACACCCGCCGAAGTGGTTGTTGCAGAGTACGAGGTCCCGGTGTCGTTGTTCTTGATCTGCACACTGGCGCCCGGAATCACAGCCCCCGTAGAGTCCGTGACAACGCCGGCGAGCGCCCCGTGTACGGTCTGCGCTTGCAATCCCGTTCCCAGTAGCAGGGCCAGCAGAAAGACTGCGCAGCAATGCCAGATACGTAGTCGTGGATTCATTCATTGCCTCCCAAACAGCTATGGGTCATTTGCGCCGCATGCAGCCACGGCCCGCCCATGTAATCGTTTCCAATCGATTGCTCTTTGTGACTTGTGAGTACTGTCCTTACAGGTCGCTGCAACACACCTGTACCGACTCGAACAAGAAGCCTAGGGAGCTCGTCCAACTCTGTCTTGAGAAAGGAAGGCTATTGACAGGCAATTATGGAGAGGCTATGCTGGCAGGCCCGCGCATGGAAAAGCCACGATAGGACCGCGATCCGCTAATGGTTCTATATCTCTTCGGGCTTGACGATTCCGCGCGCCAGGCAAAAACTTACCGCCTCCGTGCGATCCGCGACATCCAGCTTCGCCATCAGGTTATTCAGATGGTTCTTCACCGTGTTAGCCGAAATACCATAGACGTTCGCGATCTCACGGTTCGTCAGTCCGCGCGTCAAGAGTCGCAGCACTTCGATCTCCCGAGCCGTGAGCTCCTGCCGCAGCACGCGGTCACTGAACTGCTTCTGGATCGCGGGAGGAACCCAGCGGGTTCCGGCGTTCACCGCTCGAATGGCTTCGATCAGCGTCTCGCGCCCGACGTCTTTTACCACGTAGCCCTGCGCACCTGCCTGCAACACCTGAAAGACCTCTTCTTCGGTCTGATAGCTCGTCACCACGAGGATGCGCGCCGTCTGGTGCTCTTGCCGAATTGCGCGAACCACCTCTACCCCATTCTTGTGAGGCATACGCAGGTCGAGGAGAAGCACGTCGGGACGCAGCTTGCGATACAACTCAACGGCCTGCAAACCGTCTGCCGCTTCACCGACGACATCGAAGCCCGGCTCTGATCCGAGCAGGTTGCGAATCCCGATGCGATAAACGAGATGATCGTCCGCCACCAGAATTCGGACAGCCTTCGCACCCAGCGGATATACCGATTTCGGCCTGCTAGCAGCCGTCACGCTCAATCTCATATTGCGGCCCTCACTCGCACCACAGTGCCTCCCGGCGCGGAGTGCAACTCCAGCTTCGCGTTGATAGCTGCGCAGCGCTCCCGCATTCCCACAAGGCCAAAGTGTCCGTCTTCCGGTCCCGGAACCTCATTTGGGTCGAATCCGTTTCCGTTGTCTTCTACCTCGATCAACACGTCATGCCTTCGATATTCAACCCTCACCACGATTGCCATGGCTCCCGCGTGGTGAACTGCATTGGCGAGTGCTTCCTGAACGATGCGAAACAGGTTGTTCACCATCGTATACGAGAGCGCCACCGGCTCGCCCGAAATCGCCTGATCGATCCGAGCTGGACTCCCCATCCGCATCTGCTGCACGCAACGGGAGACCAGGTGATCGAGCCGGCTGTTGCGTGAAAGCGAACGCAGAATGTCGATGGACAAATGCGACTCGTGCCGGCTGTGCCTCACCAGTTGAAGCGCCTCGTTCAACAGCGAGCCGGCCCGTTGCGGATCGCGAGCGATTGTCTGCTGCGCCGCCTCCAGCTGCAACGTGATGCCGGCGTACCCCTGGGCGAGAGTGTCGTGCAGGTCGCGCGCGATACTCGCCCGCTCCTCTGCAACCGCGCGATACCGGGAATGCCGAACGTGGTTCCAGGAACCGATCGCAATCAGAATGAGGATGATGCCGGCCGCCGCCAGCAGCGCCACATGCGCTCCCGTCCACCACGACGGCGGCTCCACCAGCTCAATGTCTTCGGGCGTGCGCAACTCCAGTGAGAATGCATCGCCACTGCGCGCATCAAGCCCGTGATTCACAATCAGGATGCCAGTGAGCCGCAACGTCGCACCCGCCTGCATAGACCTGGTCGACAGCTCCTCATCGGGCACATCGCTGGCAAGAATCGCGGAGAAGTTCTGGTGGCCGCCGCGGAGATTCAGCCGGACACCCGTCAATCCCGCCGGGGCAAAATCGGAAAGCTTCGCCACCGTTTGAACCAGAAAGAATTCATTCTCACCATCGGCGGCCTGGTCCGGAGTAATGGAGAGGGGCAACGGCATCGAACCTCCCCAGAGCCGCCGCAGCTCCGTACCTTCCACCTGCGGAGCGGGAGCAAGTTTCAACTGCCCGGACACCTCTACTTCATCACCGAGCGAGATCTCCTCCGACCTCAATAGCTTCACCTCGACCGCGCCGGTTCGGTCCTCGATCACAATCCGATGACGGTTCGACGTAACGATCCCGCGCATGAGTACGGGCAATGGCTTCGCTGAGAACCCCGCGGCTTGGATCGCTGATTCGATCGACTGCAGCCGCGAGGGCGCCTCTTTGCCACTCTTTTCCGCCGAGGAGGCAGCGGTTAAGCGGAGTGGTTGCAGCGCAACACACGCCAAAACTGTCAGCAGCACGAAGCCGCTGTGTAAGCGACGTTTGAGATGCGCACACAGGTACATTGAATCAGCGAATGAAAATCCACTATACTTCACGCGTCATCCATGCCCAAACCAGCAGTCATCCTGCGCTCAATCGCTTTCATCCTTTTGCTCGCGGTCGCTCTTTGCGCGGGTCTGTGGGCTGGCTATCGCTCAACCCGAGGAAAGTCCGCAGGCTCTCGCTACCAGACAATGCATGGATGGCAGACGATCAGCGGTCGTTGGAATGAACGCGATACGGTCTTCTCCAACTCCAACTACGGCCGCGGTGACATGCTGATCGCCCAGCACTCGCAGGGCGCCAACTACTCAGTTTCCGCTGACATCCGCTTCGACCTGCTTTTCCCGGAGACGCACTACGGAGACGCCGGCCTGGTCATACGCACTACCGATCCCGAGCAGGGCGTCGACTCTTACCAGGGCTACTACGCAGGCATTCGCCCCGACCAGCAGACCGTGATCCTTGGTCGCGCTTCTTACGACTGGCACGAACTCGCTTCTAAGCGCCTCGCTACGCCCGTGAGTGTGGGAAGCTGGTATCGCGTGACGCTTTCGGCTCAGGCATGCAATTTGGTCGTAACTGTTACACCTGAAAGCGGCACCGGAGCCACACGATTAGAGCACGAAGATCCGCAATGCCTGCCCCAGGGAGTTGCCGGTCTGCGCTCCTTCTATGCCCAGGCCTCATGGAGGAACGTCCGCATCACTCCTGAGTAAAGAAACGCGTGTTGTGCACCGTATCTGTCTCACGCATGCAGGGTCCTTGCGGATTCCTAATCGCTGTTCTTCAAAACTGCCGCCACCATCGGGCTTTGGTCAATCGTTTGCGCGTCTACGATGGTCACCGGCAACTGGGTGGAAAACGACCTGGCATCACCACCGGCCAGCGCAACCTTCATCGCCTGTATAGCCCTCGTGCCAAGTTCGTGGGGATCGCTTAGTACCAGCGCATCCGTCCTCCCCGAACGCACGCCCGCAATCTCATTCAACTCATCCGATACGCCAATCAGCAGGGGCCGCTTCTTCTCTCGCTGCTCGAATGCGTACGCCGCGGCGTGGGTAGAAAACTCGTCGGTGGTAAAGATGCCCTTGATATCCGGATGCTCCGACAGGAGATCCAGCACGGCCTGATTTCCTCGCGCCCAGTCGCTCAGCCCATACTTGACACCCACGAGCTTTACCCGGGGGGCGCGCGCAATCTCGTCGGCAAATGCCTTCTCAATGAGCGAACTACCTTCCACCGTGGGACTCACACCCACTACGCCTACCTCGCCGCGCCCACCCAGTAAGGCCACAAAACGCCGCGCAGCCAGACGACCGGCCTCCGCCTCATCCCAGCCGATAAACGCCGCAAAGTCCTTGTCGGACAACGCAATTGGCGTGCCTACGATTACCACCGGAATGTGCGCACGCACGGCTTTCTGCAGCACCGACGTAAGGACAAGCTGGTGCGCGGGGGACACGATGATCCCCTGCACGTGCTGCGCGACCGCGTTCTCCACCATTTGCGCCTGCTCGGTGTAGTCGGTCACCGATTGCGGTGCTGCCAGCTCGATGTGAATCCCGGCTGCCGCGGCGTTGGTACGCACCGCGTGATCGAACTTCTCCCAATACTCCAACCCGCCCGTCGGCGTGATGACCATGATGGTCGCCGGCTGCTCGTGCCGGCACCCCGCTGCGCACATCAGGATCACTGCCGCCGTGATTGCTGCCCATCTGCCTCTGCCTGACATCCCTGCTCCCGAAGGATCTCTCCTTCCTTATTGCAGTACCTTCATCACGTTTCCACGCCGGTCTTGTACTTCTTTTTTGTTCAACTGTTCTGCCAGATCCGCCTCACGCTTCGCTTCCTCCGGTCTCCCAGTTCGACCCAACACGAGGGCATAGTAGTGATGCGCAGTGGAGTACTCCGGCGCATATTCCATTGCCTGCTTCAGATACTTCTCCGACTCGGGATAGTCCTTTGCCCTGAACGCCACAATGCCCATTCCTGTCAGCGCGCCGGCGTGGCTAGGAGCGGCTGCAAGTACACGCGCATACTGGGCCTTCGCTTCATCATTCTGGTTCAGTTCGAGTGCAATCTCTCCCATTTCGTAATACGAGGCGGTTTGCCGCGGCGACAGCGCGATCGACTTCTCCAACTCCGCCTTTGCGTCATCATCTCGGGCCAGCATGTGCAAAAGGTGTCCCATCCCGTAATGCGCCGTCGCGTCGTCAGGCTTCTCTTTCAAGTATGTGCGCAGATGCTCCTCCGCTTCAGGCATCTTCTGCTCATCGAGCTCCACACGTGCCAGGGCATACAAGATCTTCGCTTCTTGCGGTGCCAGCTTGTGCGCCTGCTGCAGCGCCATATCTGCATCATCGAAAATGCGCATGCTCTCCGCCTGCATACCGAAATCGAAGAGCAGGCGTGGCGAATCCGGAACTACTTTGCGCGCCCGCATCAACACCAGCAGGGCGCTGCCGTTGGCCCCCGCTTTGCGATCGGCCAGTGCCGCCGCTTCGGCGGCATCCACCTCACCCTCGCGCGCGCGAACTTCGTTGGGCCTGGCCGCAAGAACCGCCTCGAATGATGTCATGGCGTCTTCATGCAGCCCTTGCGCATGTTGCACGCCGCCCAGTTCCAGAAGGAGATCCGGGCTGCCTGGATCCTTCTCCAACGCATCCTTGAGCACCACGCTGGCCCGGTCGACGTCGCGCGCTCCAATCAACTGCCTCGCCCGTTCTATCGCGGAGGAAGCGGTCGCCTGCGCATGCAGAAATCCAACCGCATATGCCAGCACCGCACCCGCTAAGCCGCTTGAGACTGCAATCCTCATTCTCTTCGCAAATTCCCCCGGCAGTATATCGCCCGTCCCCGCAGGCGACGGTGGCCCCGGACGGCCAAGGGCCCTCGGTCAGCGATCCCGGGGCGAGCTGAGCGCCCGTTCCCCAGCTCGAGAGAGCCTGTTTGGAGTCGGAACCCAGACGACACTCGTCTCTACTGCAGCCCGCCTCAAGATCTTTTCGTTGGCCTTCAGAGAATGCAACCACTAGTAGCAAAATCAAAAAGGCCGCTCACAGGCGGCCTTTACTAAATTCCTCATGATCAGAGGTTCGAATGGTTGCGGGGGCAGGATTTGAACCTGCGACCTTTGGGTTATGAGTTCTGGAATTTAGGCGCTAATTTGAGCGGGCAGATTCAGAAAGCCACACCCCACCTTCAGGGAGCACTGGCGAGGTCCCACGACGTTTCTTTGATGGGTCAGATTACCTGTAGAACAAGCCTATGAAGTTGCCGTCCCAGGCTTCGCCCGCTGGGCTTGCAGGCCGGGGATGCATCAGGCGCTAGTTCGATGACGAATTCACCCTCGGGAAAGACCGCGTGCAGGGCCAATCGCTCTCGGCTCCGACGGATTATCGCATCGTCCCCCCAGATTTACTTGTCTTTACAACAGTTAACTCCAAAGAGGAGCAGCATTTGAAACCTGAATCATCGAACGTTTTCGAAGCCCTAATCACATCTAAAGAAGCATCCCTGCTCCTTGGCATTCACTGGAAGACTCTGGAACGGATGGCGCGTGCCCAGCGGGTCCCTGCGGCCAAAATCGGGAAATCCTGGATATTCAGAAAATCAACATTGACCCAATGGCTGGATGAGATGTTGGCGTCCAATGTGGCGGAACGGAACAAGCGGCGGCTTTAAGGGCATCCGGCGGAGAAGAAGTGTCGAGCAGGCGATTCTTTGCCCGATCCTGTTCACGAGGCCTTACCGGGACGGAGTGGAATCGGTCTGGCGGCTGATCATTCTAATGCTCGAAGGTGTAAGCGACATCGACTGCGGCTCCCTGTAAGCGGGACCTGATCGATGAAGTTGGCTTTTGTCTATTTCTGGAGGTGGTCGAGCCGACATTCCTGTGTGTTTGGGCGCTCTAGAACGCCGATCACGGCGCGGAGCCATTTCGGGTCATGAGCGAATCACCGCCTGATCGTGAATATTCCGTGTTTCGGAGGACATGGATGTTCAGTCCCGATAAACGGGTTCTGCTCCACCCAGGTTGACACGGGCTCGGTTTATGCCAAATCGCCACGGCAGTGAACCTCCAAGATTATGCGTGTTGCACTAACGCCAAATCAGCGCAATGGTGCACGCTTTATATAACGGAGGAGACGCGCAACATGGGACAACTGGGCTGTCATAAAGCTCGATGCAAGTGATTCGCACCGATTGTCAAGGTATTGAAGACGTTCATCGCTTCAGTTTCTCGAACTATTCCTCTACTTCAACAGCGACGAACCGCTCATGTCGCCGAACCGACATCCCCCTGGTCGCTGCCTCTCTATTTGTGCTGATTGTCTGTGAACTGTCTGATCCTAGGATTACCTGGCGGTGAATCCCTTCCTTCGGAATCGGGGATCAAGTCGCGGTTCCGCGACTGTGTCCATCAGCATGAGTCAGTGAACTCCTAAAGTGGCGTCCATTCAAGTGGGGGTGCAACCACAGGAGCCGCGGATCACGAACTCTGTGGAGAGCACGACCTTGCGCGCCTCTCCGTGCGATTTTTCGGCGATACGCTCAAATAACAGGCTTGCCGCCTGCCTTCCCAACTCTCTGGTGGGCTGGCGCACCACCGTCAAACCCGGCGGGATCATCTCCGCCAGTTCGAAGTCGTCAAATGAGATGAACGCAAACTCCTCGCCGAGACGTTTTTTGAATGTGTTCAACCCACGCAGCACGCCCATGGTGCACACCCAGTTCAGCCCGATGATGGCCTCCACTTTGCAGGGACCGGAAAGGTATGGTGCCAGGGCTTCCGAAGTCAGTTCGTTCTCGTGTTTCACCAGCAGCTCAACCGGCTCGGCACCTGCCGAGCGCATGGCCGCTCGATAGCCCGCTACGCGCTCGCTGCACGTGTAAAGATATGGTCTGGCGCCGACGGCAAGAATCCGCCGATGACCATGCCCCAAGAGGTGCTCCGTGGCTTGACGGGCGCCTTTGCGATTAGTCACGGTAATGGTGTCAACTTCCTCGCCCCGGACCGGCTCGTCAAATACGACGACCGGAACGTCCTTCGCCAGCATTCCTTTCAACGTGTTTTTACCACTGGTGGCTGCAATGAGGATGAGCCCATCAATCTGCCGCCGCGCCATGATTTCGACTTCCGACAGCTCCAGAGCCGCGTCTCCTCCTGAGCTGGCCAGGATCACCACATACCGATGCTCGCGGGCAACATCCTGCACGGCCTGCACCGCGGCCGCGGTGAACGGATCCGCGAGATTTGGAGCAATCATCGCAATGGTTGCCGAACGCCGCGACTTCAGGCCGCGAGCCAGTTCATTGGGTTGATAGCCCAATTGCTGCATGACTTCGCGTACATGATCCCCAGTGGCCTTGCGCAGTTCCGGAGCGTTGTTTAAGGCACGTGAAGCCGTCTTGATAGAAACACCGGCGGCGCGTGCTACGTCCAGCAAAGTTACAGAACCGTTCTTTTCCAACATCTTTCCTCTGTCTTGCGATCAGGCAACAATATTCGATGCCAGGGTCTCCAAGCGCCCGCGCTTGGTTTCTGGATAGAAGAGAATGATGACGAAAAACTGCACGACCATCAGGATGGCCAGTACGACAAAAACTCGTTCGTGCAGCAGCGCAATGACCGACGGGAAGGCGCCCACGATCGCTGCGTTGCAGACCCAGTGCACAGTACTACCCAAGCTTTGTCCGCGCGCGCGGACTGGCAGGGGAAAGATTTCGCTCAGGTATACCCACACGATGACGCCCTGCGAGAACCCGAAGGAAGCGTTATACGCAGCCAAAATCACAACCACCAGTGAGGCCGGCCAGTTCATCACGCGCACCAGGGGCAACAGCATCAGGCAGATTCCCATAGCGACGGTGCCGGCGATCAGAAGGGGCTTGCGCCCTACTTTGTCGATAATGCTGACGGCGAACATGGTCACGATCAGGCACAGAGTAGAGATGACAATGGCGTCCTTACGGCCGTTCAACTGGCCCGATCCGAGATCTGTAAAGACGTCGAGAATGTAATAAAGAAGCGCATTCGTTCCGGTCAGCTGGTTGAATACAGCGATGCTGATGGCCAGCAGGATTGGGCGCACATACTGGCGCGCAAACAGAGTCGGGCTGCCGGCTGCGAACTGTGCCATGGAGCGTTGTAGTTCCGCGCACTCAACTTCGGGATCCGCAGAACCCAGCTTTCGCAATGCCAACATAGCTTCGGCGCCGCGCCCTTTCATCGCCAGCCAGCGAGGGCTGGGCGATGACCAAAGAAGGAGTGCCGCGCAGGGCACCGCCGTCAGCGCACCGGTGCCCAGCACATAGCGCCACGCGGAGGTCGCTTGGACTTGATTTGAGAGCAGGTAGCCTGCCACAAAGGCCAGCACCACTCCAATGCTGAGACTGAACTGGAAAGCCCCCACGATGCGGCCGCGCAGGGTCGGGGGGGCCACCTCTGCCAGGTACATGGGAGCGGCCACTGAGAGAATCCCGACGGCAAAACCGCAGAGGATCCTGCAGGTGCCGAACGCCAGCGGCTCGTTGGAGAAGGCGGCTCCTAGAATCCCTGCCGAATAGCTGAGAACGGAGACCAACAGCGTGGTGCGGCGTTCGATAGCGTCCGCCAGAAAGCCGGCCGCAATCGAGCCGGCTATGGTGCCAATCAGGCCGGCAGAGACGGCAAAGCCGAACGCCGCCGCTGATAGCTCGAACTGCAGGCGCACCCCCGGTGCCGCACTCGACATGGCCCCGATGTCGTATCCGAACATCAGCCCCGCGAGAGAGCCGCCCAACGCCGACGCTGTGAGATTCCCTTTCATACCCTCTCAACCCAAGAGGCTAGAAGCCGCCCCTTGTCCCTACTTGCCATTCTCCAGTACGGCCGCACCTACAATCGCGTCGAGCGCGGAGCTCTGGCTGGCTGCGTTGCCCACGTCGAAGGGCCCGGACCACACCTGGCCGAATTTGTAGCCCGGCCCTTGCGACTGCTGCCAGATAGCATTGGCATTCGTCGTGATGAATGTCTTGTAGCTCGTTTGAGGGGCCGCTGCGTTCAGCGCCAGAAGGTTCCGTACAAAAATCCCTTTAAACTGCACGCCGTCGGCCCCGCATTTAGGTTCGCAGGGATCGTGAAGCATGCCCTGGTTATCGACCAGGTGGGTGATTGCAGCGATGGCAATCTTCTGAGCGGCCCGCGGAATGAAAGCATCGCTGTTCAGCTTTGCCAGTTCCGTCAGACCGCCCAGCACGACTCCCTGGTTGTAGCTCCAGGTGGCCTGACCATTGTTGGCGCACGATCCAGCGACAGTGTGACCCGAACTGGTGCCAAGGCCATCGTTTATGAGGCCCGTGCCGTTGATCATTCCTGACTGCGCGAACCAGGTCCACTCCTTGTTCGCCCAACCCAAGAACTGCGCCGAGTTGACGTTATCGCGATTGGCCAGGTGCGCGGCCACGGAAAGAAACAGTTCGTTGGCGATCGCGTTTTTGTAGCCGCGATCCTTGCTCCACCAGATTCCCCCGCCGCAGGTGCCGTCCCAGCCTCTGCTCATATCGGCAAAAATGGATTCAGCCATGGCCAGATACTGCTTGTTGCCGGTGAGGTCGTATGCATCGATCCACGCCAGCGCCCACCACCCCTCGTCGTCGTAGAAGTTGTTCAGGAACCCGGCACTGGTCTTTTGCGCTGCGTGGAAGGTATTGGAAAAGACGGTATCGTATTGGCCCGATTTGCTGACCCGTGCATAATCGACCAGCACCGTGATCGCATTCGCCGAGTTCCACCATCCGGCCGTGTCATACAGGCCGCTGGCTGAGTTGTACCAGGTCTGCAGGGTGGCAATGCCCGCGGCAGCACGGGAAAGCTGCGTAGTCGGGGCGGGTGCCGGACCCGAGGTCGGGCTGGTGGCGGCAGACCCGCCGCATCCCGTGAATAACCATGACGCGCCCAGCGCAAACGCAACCTGCCTGGCCTTCAATTTCATTTGCCCCTGTCCCTTCCGCTGCATCCGCGCCGCGGCTGCTGGCCGGTGCCGCCCAGAGGAATGGCCGCAGCGCAGCGCCGTTGAGTGTGATCACTATAAAACAGACAGAAGGCACGGCAGCGCGTGCCCTCTATCTTTGCTGACGTGTCGCTAGAACAGGATCTTCAGCGACAGCTGAATCTCCCGAGGCTCGTTCTGAATCGATGGGCCTACGGTGCCGTAGCCCGTGTAGGCACCCGGCAGGTTTGCGGGAATGTTGGCCTGGCGAATGACGGGCGTGTTGGGTCCCCCGGTATTCGGGCCGTTGAAGATGGGCGTGTTGGTCAGGTTGAATGCCTCCGCGCGGAACTGCAGGGAAGTCTTCTCCAGAAGCTGGAACCCTTTCTGAAGGCCTAACTGTTCCTGCGGCGCCCACGGCGTGCGTACCGCCGAGGTCCGATCCTTCAACGTAATGGCCTCATACTCAGGGAAGCCATGGAAGCAATTCGGCTGGGAATTGTTGAGGTAGCTACCCCAGCTCTTATGCGCCGGGCGAATGTCGAAGGATCCGCAGGTGTAGTTCCAGTTGTTGGGGAACGAAACCGGCTGTCCGCTCTGGTCCTGGACGATGAAGTTCAGCTGCCAGTCGTTAAGCGCCCCGCCGAGGATCCCGTGTGCATCTCTGGCCACCACTCCTCCGCGGCCGACCGGGAGTTTGTAGACGCCTCCAAAGCTGAACAGGAAGGGACGATCCGATCCATCAATCTCGTACGTCGGTTCCGGATCGGTGAGCCAACCGTTATTCAGGCGGCTGGTTGCGCTGATCACCTTCGACCAGGTGAAGGCAGTGGTGAAGCTGAGGCCGTTGCTGAGCCAGCTCCCATTCGAGAAGCGCTTCTCCGCCTTACCCACCAATGAGTCATAGTGGCTGTATCCCTGGGGCGTATTCCATTCCCACAGTTCGGGCCCCCAAACGCTGTCGTACTGCGGATACGGAACCATCATCTCCTTGACGGAGACCTGCGAGTGCGAACCCAGGTAGGTGGCGCTCGGGATCAGCGCGTTGCCCTGGAAGGGATTGGGCATGAGCGTATCCAAGTAGGAGGAATCGGCCATGCCCTGGGCGAACTCGGTCGGCGTCAGGTGATTGCGCTGCATGCCGGCGCGCAGGTCGAATGTCCGGGCACCGACGTACTCCACATCCCACACGATGCCGCCCCGCAGGCCGCCTTGGAGACCGAACGAGAACTGTTGCGTATAGGGAATCTTGCGGTTCCAGCTATCCTCCCAGATGCCGTCGCCGTCACCCGACGCCAGCCCCTTGGAATCACCCGGAGGAGTGATGTACCCGTCGGTGAAAGGCGTGCCGGTGCGGAATGCCGGATTGGGTGTGCGGCCGTTGTCAAATGAGGTGTTATAGCCCGTGTTGGCGTCCCAGGTTGAGGTGCCGCCGAGTTCGAACCCAAGAGCGCGATAGAGGCCCCAGCCGCCGCGCACAACCAGATTGTTCGTCAGGCTGAAGGTGGCGCCGAACTTGGGCAGAAGAATGCCCCAAGTGTTTTCATACGGCGTACGGTCCGTCTGGAACTTCAGTCCCGCCATGATCGTGCTGGGGAACGTTGTGCCGTTGGGCATTGTGACCGTCGGCAATGTGCCGCTGATGGGATTGGTGCAGGTCAGGCAGATGCCCGCCTGCAGACGGCCCCAGCGGTCCATGGGTGAAGTTTCGTTTTCGTAGCGCAACCCGACATTGAGCGCCAGCCTATGATTGACCTTCCAGTCATCCTGGATGAACAGCGCGTAGTCCTTGTAGGACTCGTAGGTCGGATCGTTGTACTCCACGCCGCCCCACGACGGATATCCCAGCAGGAACCCGGCGATCGTTGATCCGTCTGCGCTGTTCTGGTAGGGATCCTTCTGCGTGAATCCAGGCCCGAAGTTGAAGCCGCCATTGGGACGGCGAACCCCGTTGGCGATGTCGTGGTACCAGTTGTACTCGCCTCCATAATGCAGCGTGCTCCGCCCGATAACGTGGGTGAGCGAGGGGGCGATGTTGTAGGTCTCGAAGATCGACGGGTTCACAACGTTGCCGACGAAGTTGGGCAGAATTCCGTCATCTGCGTGGATCTCGGGGAGGTAGTTGTTGTGCGTCGTGGGGATGGCCGGCATGGTGAGGCCAATGCTGGCGGCGGTTACATTCGCCAGCCCGGCAGCTTCGGCTCCATCCGGGCTCTCGTTGTTCATGCGGTTGTAGGAGGCACGTACATCCATGAAGAGGTTGTTACGGAAGGTGTGCGTAACGTCCACCACCGGGCTGATGGTGTACTGCGTGTTGTTGTACCCGTTGCTGTTGAAGGCCGCTGCTCCGGGGAAGGCGTTCCCGCTCTGCAGAGACTTGCTGGAATACACCGCGATCATGCCGTAGGCACGAGTCTTGTCGCTGAAGTTGTGATCCAGGCGGCCGATGGGCTGGTTGTAGCTGTAGTGGCCCGGATTGCCCACCACGTAGTTGTTGAGGTATCCCGACCTGGTCGCCTTCGGCAAGAGCTTCAGCAGGGCCACGCCCACGGGATCAATTCGATTCGCGGGAATCACGTTGCCGGGGAATTGTTGGCGCGCCCACTTGCTGCATCCGTTGCTCCCCTCGGTGACGCAATAGGTGGTGAGGGGATCGTAAATGCCGTTCGTCGCGCCGATAGCCGCAAGGTAGTTCGACAGGTCCACGCTACCATCTGAACCCGGAAGCATGTCGGAAGTGATCGTGTTCTCGGTGACGCTGCCGGGCCGAGCCTCTCGCCAACTTTCCCAGCTAAAGAAGAAGAAAGTGTTCTTGCGAAGACCGGGCACCGGACCGCCCACTGTCCCGCCAAACTGGTGCAGATTGTGGGCCTGTTTGGGCACACCGGCCTGCTTCAGGTCGAAGCGGTTGGTATCCAGCACCGCGTTGCGCCAGTAATCAAACGCCGTGCCGTGGTATTGGGATGTGCCGCTCTTCAGGATGGTGTTGACCGTGCCGCCGTTTGTGCGCCCGTACTGGGCGTCGTAGGTGTTGGTCATCACCTTGAACTCTTCCACCGCGTCCACACTGGGGGAGATGTTCCACGTACCGGATCCGCCGCCGTTCTGCTGCGAAACGGGAGCGCCATTCAGCGAAAACTGGTTGTAGTTACCCCAGTTGCCGTTGATCGAGTAGCCATTGGATTCGTTCAGCCCCGAAGCCTGAGTGCCCGGATCGGAGCCCTTGACACCTGGCGTCAGGCTCAAAAGGGTATACATCTGCCGCCCGTTCATGGGGAGGCTCTGCACCTGCTCGGGAGCAATCACCGTGCCGCCGGACGCGTCCACCGTATTGACCGTGGCGGACTCCGCCGTTACCGTGACCGTCTCGCTGACGGTGCCCACGGCGAGCACAAGGTTGACATTCACCTTGGAGGATACGTCGATCACAAGGCCCTGCTGCTCGGTCTTCTTGAATCCCTGCACTTCCGCGGAGATCGAGTAAGTTCCCGGCTGCACCAGCGGAATGGTGAAGTCGCCCTTGGCGGTAGTCTCCGCCTTGTAGGTCTGTTGCGGGCCGACGGCAATGACCGTCGCCCCTTGCAGTACCGCACTCTTTTCATCGGTCACCTGACCGGTAATCGTTCCGCGAAATTCCTGGGCGTGCAGGGCCATCGCCGGAATGAGGAGCGCCAGCAAGCAGCCTAACCAAGAAAGCGCATCGCGGCGCCTCCATTTCAGACACTCACGAAGCGTGTAGTAGCGTTCCATAGATCCTCCTGGGGGGTTTTGCTTTGGTCGGCACGTCTAGAGGTTCCAAGCGTGCTGACATCGTTGTCATTTTGGAACGCTGCGAAGTCTATGTCCCGAATGACATCGTTGTCAATCATGTTCTGTCGCTTTGAAAATGAGGTGTAAGCGAAGTGGCTACACTGCCGGTCTCCCAAAACCGGACCCGGAGGTTCGAGTTCTCCCACCCTCGCCAATGGCTGCGAAGCTCATGCGGATGAGCGTGCGTCTCATAAGCGCAAGGTAGTCAGTTCGAATCTGACCGCAGCCACCAGATTGTGTGGACGTGTAGCTGCTGGCTGGTATGTAGCCGGCGCCTTATAAGCGCCAGTCCGTGAGTTCAACTCTCACCACGTCCACCAGCGGGTCACAGGTGTTGACGGCAGCATAGGCGGCTCTTAACCGCTCGGACGGGATTCGACTTCCCGGTGGCCCACCAGAGTTTGGAGTCGTACTCGAATTGGATTGCAGAGACCTGACTTTTAATCAGGGAGAGAAATCTCAATGTGGGTTCAAGTCCCACCGGCTCCACCAGAACGAAAGGAGATTGCCATGTACCAGAGAGGAGGTCAACCGATGACGAATCATTAGCGAGGTGAATGTGAGACGAGATTTGGCGAAGTGCACGACCGAACGACCGCGGCATGGCCGCAGTTGGGCGATCACGAAGAAATACGGCGGCAGTGTAAGAGTCAGCCCCGATCGGGAGCACGACTATCCGGAAGAATACGGCGGGTTCCGTTCTTCTTCCCGGAAAAGACAGATCAACCCGAAAGGTTTTTCCGACTTTCTTTCACCGTTGCGCGGGGCAATCCGCAAGAACGTTGGACGGCCTTGGGACAAAGTCTTCGGCGAGTTCTGCGAAGCTCTTGACCGGCGTGGACTCAGCGGCTACCACATCTGGACTCATCTGATGTGGGAGGTCGAGACCAAGACTTTTATCGGGGAGGATGGCGAGGTGTATGGACGGCCGGCATTCGGAGGACGTCCGTCGAAGGTGGACGGATTTTTTGTTCATCCACTTACCGGGTTGCTTCTCTATAAGCAGCCAAGGCGCTTCCGTCCGCTGAAGAACACGGCAAGGTCGGATATTCCGGTGCCGGAAAATGAGCCGCAGGTCTACAGGAGGATTGATGGGTTGTGGTTTCGCTGCCTGGTCAACGTCGAGATCCGCAATCTCCGGCCGTATCGCACTGAAGTTGTCGTTCGTCGCGTAAAGAGTGCGAGTCGGAAGGAGATTGCGTGGATCGAGGCGCAACTGGCCCCGTAGCTCAGTGGAGTGAGAGCGGCTCTCTTCTAAAGAGCGGGTCGCGAGTTCGAATCTCGCCGGGGCCCCCAACCCAGATACGATTCGAGATTCACGGCTCTGCTCCCCATCCAGATCACGTTGGAGAAGCAGACACTCTTCTCCAAATAGTCCTGCAGTCCAACACGGTCCGTGGAAACTGGTACCAGGAAACCTCATGCGACTGATCAGCCTTCGCGCCGTATCCATCCGACGAGGATCCGCGTGGAGTGGTACGAAGGGTGATCTGGCTGCGTGTTTTGTAGGTCCTGTGTGTAGTGCCCCAACGCCTGCAAGTGCGTGGACTAGTGTGTGCGGGCAATCGGCCGGGCGGATCTCGTTGCTCCATCCGTCGGGCGGGATGCGTCCTCGCGATCCTGCGGCCAGAGAATCTCAATGATCTTCATGGTGTGGTCCCCTGGACGTCATGGGCCCGGCTACCGTGTTCGAGGCAGGTGCTGGTGATCGCGAACGTAGGTGCCGATCTGCTCCACTGTGCCGAGCCAGATCCCGTTCGCTGGGTCCTTTAGATATGCGCAAAGGCGGGCCAGAGCATCGAGGTCGGTGGTCTGATACGTACGCGAACCCATGTCATGGCCAACAAAGATGATCCAGCTGCCGTTTCTTTTCGCGTCGTCTACAACTTGCTTCATGTGATCGAAGTCGAGGTCGTCGAAGGGAGTGCCCATGGCCTGCGTGAGGTCTACGAACGAGGGGTCGTTAGGCGCTTCATCAAGGTAGCCGCGCCCAGTCAGGAAGCGTTTGGCGATCAGAGGGACGTAGCTCTTGGTTTGCATTCCGCGGCCAACGAACTTCAAGCCGCAGGGGTACGCGAAGTCTTTGGGCGTGACGCCGAGTAGGCTGTGAATGCGCCGGCTGTTCTCATCGAGTTGTTCAGCCATCCTGTTTAGGTCGTAATCCTCAAGGGCATTGCTACGTGAGAACGGGTAGTTACCGGTGCAGGGGTGCGTGACCGTGTGGCTGCCGATTTCGTGCCCTGCCGCTACCGCCTGCTTCCAGCCATCGAGCCGCTTTTCAATCCCGGGCGCCTGGGCATAGAAGGTCGCCTTCACTCCTGCTTTGTTCAGTACGACCAGCCCGGCATCAATTTGCGACGTGCGTGAGTCGTCGAAGGTGAGACTCACGGCCGCCCGTTTGCCTTCGGGCCAGTGGAAAGCAGTCTCGGGGGCGGAGGGCTGCGCCGAGGTTCGTCCTGCCAGATGCCCTAATCCGATTGCCAGGGCGATTGCGATTGAAGTCAACCTAAGTGCGTTCATTGTACTTTCCCCCTGAATCGCGATTGAGCAGTTTGTGGACGAGCGCAGGCAATTGATCAGGACTTTCGACCCGAACAACATCGAAACCGGCGTCCGCCGCGCTCTTCAATCCTGCATCGGAATCTTCGAATACGATACCGCCGCTGACTTGCAGCTTTTCGCGCATCAGCAAATACGGTGCGGGATCGGGTTTGTGCGCCGTGATCTCATCTCCAAATACGCAAGCGGTGAAGCACTCGGCGATACCCGCTCTGTGCAGCAATGGTTCGATGTCACTGCGATCGGAACTCGTGACCAGTCCGAGGCTCCGGCGCGCAACAGAGTGCAGCAGCGCGATCGTTGCTTCAGCAATTGGCGGCTGTGCGAGCTTCCAGCGGCGCACGATTTCCTTGCGCTCGGGAAGTCTCTCCTTCAGACGATGCATGGCGTCCGGGTCGGAGATCAACTCAGCCAAAGAGCTCAGCATGTTTTCGTCGCGGATACCTCGACCGATGCGGCAATAGTCTGCCCATGTGAAATCGATGTTGCAGGGCTTCAGCAGTTCGCACCACGCCCTCCAGTAGAGGGGCTCCGTGTCGGCCAGCACGCCATCGAAATCGAAGATGAGAGCCTGTGGGGTAGCGCGATACTTGGCAGTTGTCATGATCTGCAGACGGAATTCACGCGTGGAGCTGCGAGCGGTAGAGGCGTTCGAGCGCTGCCACTGAGATGACCCGGGAAGCGCCCAGTGCGCCGGCCTCGCTGCCGAGCGAGGAGACTCGCAGTTGGACGTCGTTGGCGGATTTCTCAAGCGACCGCTGGCGGATGACGCGCTTCAGCGGATCGGAAAGCAGGTGGGGCGCGGCCCGGAAAAGGGCGCCACCGAAGATGACGAGGCGCGGATTGAGCAGGTTGACCAAATCCGCTAGGCCCGCCGCGATGAAAGACGCGGCTTCCTGCAGAACGCGGAAGGCGAGGCTGTCGTTTTCGCTTGCGGCGCGCGCGATGAGTTCGACGCTGATCTGGTTCAGATCCCCTCCGGCAAAGTCGCGGATTCTGGAGTCCACTCCGCGCTCGATGCCGGTCCTTCCCGCCTCGATGATCGCCGCGCACGAGGCTACGCTCTCGAGACACCCGTTGTTGCCGCAGGAGCAGAGCGGGCCATCTTCATCTACGGTGATGTGCCCGAATTCACCGGCTTTGCCGCCGGCACCGCGGTACAGCTCGCCGTTGAAGTAGAAGGCGGCGCCGATGCCCATGCCGACCTCGATGAAGAGGAAGTCACTGATCTCCTTGCCGAGGCCAAAAACCCGCTCGGCGATGGCCATGGTGCGGACACTGTCCTCGAGGCGGCACGGAATCTTGAACTCGTTTTCGAAGATCGATTGCAGGGGTATGTTCTTCCATTCCGCCATCTGGCCGGGCCGGGGGAAAGACAGAACCACGCCGTTCTCGGTATCGATGACCCCCGAATGAGCGACGCCGGCGCCGAGGATGAGGTCTCGCTGGACGCCAGATACCGCGATGGCCTGGTGCACGCAGGCGAATACCCTGCGCAGTACGGCAACCCGGCCATCGGGGATTCCGGTCTCGATTTGGGCCTTGTGGACGATGCGGCCATTGAGATCAGTGATCACAACGTGCGAGTAGTATGAGCCGATGTCGACCCCCACGAGGTACCCCGCGTCCCCGCGAATCTCAAGCGGTATGGGCTTTCTGCCTACGAATGAGGATATAGGCGTGTTTTCTGTGACCAGCCCGCGTGCGATGAGGTCGCGCACCAGCGACGTGATCAGGGAAGCACTCAGGCCCGTCTTCTTCGCGATGTCTAACCGAGAGTAATTTGTCCCTTGATGAATGAGGCGGAGGATTCCAAGCTCCCGTTGTTCGGGCTTGACGAGGCGTTGGGAATCACTCGCTTCGACGGTCTTGGGCATTTTCTTGTCGCTCTCGTGAACATCGGCGGACACGCGATTTTCAATTCGCGTGGTGAACGAATAAGGCAAATACGGGAGACGTGCTCCGTTGGGCGGGGCGGACAGCCGCATTCGAACCGCCTGACCGATGCTCGCCCCGTGATTATATCGTCCCCATAGCGTCGCCTCGGCTCAGCCTTATCCGAACCCTAGTCTGCCGCCTAGAAGTAGAACTTGCCGGCCACTTGGCCAATGCGCGGATCGTTGGCTGAGGTGATGCATTGATCACGCTTGACGGGACCTATCTCGCCAGGTCTGGTTGCGTGCTGAATCCACGCCCGGCAAGCGGACCGGAGGGCTGCTTCACTTCGAACGAGGCGCGGAGGGCGATATCCGCCGACGAATTGCCGATCAGCACGTCGAACGTGCCGGGCGAGACCCGCCACAGCATATCGCGGTCGAGCAGCATCAGGTCCTCCGGTCGAAGGGTCATCTTCACGGTCTTCTTTTCTCCCGGCTGGAGATCGACCCGCTCGAATGCGCGCAGTTGCTCCACCGGGAGCGAAACGGGAGCGTAGTGCTCGTGCAGGTACAACTGCACGAGCTGGGTGCCGGCACGATGGCCGTTGTTCTCCACGTCCACGGTGACGTTAACCTGCCCACCCTCGGAGATCTCCCCAGACGATACGCGAAGGTTGCTGTACTTGAAGCTGGTGTAGCTCAGGCCATATCCGAATGGATAGAGCGGCGTTCCCGGCATATCGACGTATCCTCCGTCTTTCGACCAGGCATGCTTGATCCAGTACGCCTTGGAGGGCTTGTGGTTGTAGAACACCGGAAGCTGTCCGGAACTGCGCGGAATCGTAATCGCCAGGCGGCCCGTGGGGTTGTAATCCCCGAAGAGCACGTCCGCGACGGCCTCTCCGCCGCGTTCACCGGGTTCCCATGCCTCCACAATGGCGGGAATGTGTTCGGCTTCCCAGCGGATGGACAGCGGGCGCCCGTTCACCAGGACCAGCACAACCGGAGTGCCGGTCGCCTGAATCGCCTGCACCAGTTCCTCCTGGTAGCCGGTCAGGTCGAAGCTTGCAACATCGTAAGCCTCGCCATCCGTCGACATACCCAGCTTCCTTTCTCCTGCATTGTCGGGACGCTCACCCACTACAACAACAGCCACCTCGGCCTTGCGCGCTGCCGCCACAGCTTCTGCGAAATCTTTCTTGCCGCCGATCACGTCGCAGCCATGTGCATAGAGGACCCCGGATTGAGCGCCCAGCTTCTGCTTGATGCCATCAAGGATGCTGGTCATCTTGTAGGGCACGGCCGAAGGCGAGTAATCGCCGAGTTGGCTCCACGCGTCGTCAGCATCCGGTCCGATGACGGCGATCGTCTTCACCTGCTTCCTCAGGGGCAGCAGGTTGCCGTCGTTCTTGAGAAGGACGATTCCTTCTCGCGCCGCCTGCAGTGTGAGCTCCTGGTGCTCCTGGGAATGCATGACCTTCTTCGCGTGCTCGAGGTCCGTAAAGGGGTTTTCGAACAGACCCAGACGGAACTTGAGCTCGAGCACTCGCCTCACTGCACGATCGATGAGCCATTCCGGAACCTCACCGTTCTGAACCATCTGCACCATTGGGCCCATGTACGCGGGCTCATAAGTGATGTTCAGGTCCACGCCTGCGCGCAGCCCCATGGCTCCGGCCTGCTTTTGATCGGGGGCGACGTTCTCATACACGATCGAGTCGAAACCGTTGCCTTCGCTCACCAGGATTCCCTTGAACCCCAACTCATTGCGCAGTACCTGGGTGTTCCACTTTTCCGACGAGTGTTCCGGAACGTCCTCGATTTCCGGATAGCCCGCCATGACGCCGAGCGCGCCCGCATTGAACCCGGACACCCATGGGACGAGGTAGTTCTCACGCAGGCTGCGCTCCGACACCTCGACGGCACCGCGCTCCATTCCGCTGGCCGACTCACTCTGGGTGGGAAAGTCGGTCAGGAGAGCCACAACCTTGTCGGGAGCGGCGATATCGGATCCTTGCGCGCCTCGCACGATGTTCTTCATGATCTGCGCATACAGGTAGGGATCCTCGGTGTACGCCTCCATGTTGCGCCCCATGCGCGGGTCGCGGTCCAGTTCCGCCACGAGGGTGGACAGCACATGGATGCCGATGGCGCGGGCCTCCTCAGCAGACGCGGCGTAGATGCGCTGCACGAGCGGCATGTCGAATGTGCTTCCGACCGCGAGGCCCTCCGGGAACACCGTTGCATTGGGGAACATTGCGCCGTGCGTTCCCTCCTCGTCCTGCAACAGCGGGATCTTGAGGCGAGTCTGGGTGGTGGCAATCTTCTGCAGCTCATTGAAGTAGTTCACCTGCCACTCGAGGTCCTTCTGCTTGAGGGTGTCGGCGAGCGTAAAGAACCCGGCGCCGGGTCCGATCTCTTCGGTCTGGGTTCCCGCAGCGAACTTCCTTACCTGTTCGGCTTTTTCGTCCACCGTGGTGCCAAGTTGATCAACGTATACGCAGGGAAGGTTGAGCTGACCGATCTTCTCCTTCAGCGTCATGCGCTTGATCAGATCGTCCACGCGCGCGTCGATGGGCAGTGTGCGATCGAAGTAGGCCGGCTTATCGTCGGCAGCCTGAGCTGCATGGGCCGGCGTGCCGCTGGCGGCCGCAAGCAGAAGCGTCAGCGGAAGCACAGCCCGGCGTGCTGCGTTGAAGCCGCAATGCGCCAGAGAAACTACCGCACGTTGAGTACTGCGAACGGGCTTGGATTGCACAGGACTACAAAGGACCGTTTCCCCAGGCATTCTCGGAACCCCCGACCAAATGGATTGAATTTGCCTGATGACGTGATCAGGCTTCGCTGAAATCGATGGCCTTCGGCGCTCGTTGAAACAGCCGCGTGGTGGCCGCGAGGTAGGTGAATCCTAGGACAAACCAGGCTCCGCCGACAATCTTCGCGATCACGTTGAGGTTGAGCCAGATGGAGCCGCAGAACACAAAGCCGATGAGCGGCAGAACGACGTCGGCTAGCACGCGGCGCGATCCTGCCCTGCGCAGCAGGGCGAAGTGCCAGAAAGCCGAAAGGTTCACCCCCATGAAGGCAAGGAACGCACCGAAGTTGAGTAACTCGCCGGCGTGCTCATAGGCGTTGCCGATTATGTTGAGGCTGATCGCGCCCACGTACGCGAGCGCGCCGATGAGAAGGATGTTGAATGTGGGCGTATTAGTGTCGCGGTTAATGTGCGCGAAGAAGCGGCGCGGAAGTACTCCGTCCCGGCCCATACCAAAAAGGAGTCGCGCTGCGCCGAGCCCGCCGGTGAGTGCGCTACCCAGCGCAGCAAGCAAAAGGATGGAGGCCATGGATTGCGCGAGTACGCCTCCGCCCACGCGATGGCACACATCCAGAAAAGCTGTCTCGAGATTAGAAAACAGGTGCCAGTCCGGCCAGATGCGCTGGCCGAGATACACCTCGGTTCCGCTCAGCAGTCCCGTGAGAACGCATACCAACACAGTGGCGAGCAGCACGTTGCGTCTCGGGTTCTCGACATCCTCCGAAAGCGTCGTAATGCCGTCAAATCCAATGTAGGTGAGCGCCGCGAAAGAGGTGGCTCCCCAGATATGGCGCAGATTGAAAGTGGCGGGAGTGTAAAAAGGCGCGGTGGAAAGCAGCCCTCCCCATCCGGCCGTGTCAAACAGATAGTGAACGCCCATTACAAGAAAGGCGGCGATCACAACGCACATCGCAGTGAGCAGAAGCTTGTTTGCCCGCGCTGAAGACTTGATTCCAATCAGGTTCAGCTCGGTGACAAATCCTGCCACGATCAGTGCGATGACCGCGAAGGGGACGCGGGGAATGTACCGGCTCTGCAACTCCACCGAAATCCAGATGACGTTTAGGAGCGGCTGCAGCACGTAATCAAGAAGCATGGCCCAGCCAATCAGGAATCCGAGGTGCGGATTGATTGTGCGTCCGACATAGGTGTAAGCGGAACCCGCGGAGGGATAAACCGCCGCCATGCGCCCGTAGCTTACGGCGGTGATGACCATGGCCAGCATCGCGATCAGGATGGTGGTTACGGTGTGTCCGTTCGAGAGCTTCTGGGCGACGCCAAAGAGCGGAATAGGCGCTGTCGGCTGGATCAACACCATGCCGTAGAAGATGAGATCCCACAGGGTCAGGACCCGGCGCAATCGTATCGGGCTTGCCGCTCGGGTGGTTTCAGGCATAGGTTCATTGACCTTCAGAGGCTTACCCGCCAGTGTGCTACCGCCGTCCTTGGCGGGTACTGTTCAGGTACCGCGCCAACATTATGTACCAATGGTCTGCACTCCCATTCACTGCGAATTCGCGGGAACGGGCACTAAGCAACTCAGGCCGGTACCGCCGCAAGAACCTTCCTGAATGCTCCGACAATATCGTCTTCATCCTGCGGTGAAAGACAGGAGGGAATCGCAATGAGAATGGTTCTCTCGAACAGGCTGTCCGCCTGCGGGCAGGTTCCTTTTCCGTATTCGGCCCGGCATTCCCGGTTTTCTGAAAGGCCCCACGGGAAGTTGTTCTTGTCGATGCTCGTCTTTAGAACAAGGCTGGGGATGTTGTAGTAGATGTGCAGGCCCCATTCGGTCATTACGACGTTGTTCACTCCTTGCGACGACGTAATGATGCCCTCGGCGCGCAGGGCCTGATTGAGTTCGCGGGCCATCTCCGCTGTCGCGAAGGTGGTCAGCAGGAAACATCCCGTGTCGCCCGCCTCGTCCACGATGCGCCGCAGCCTGATCTCGGGCAGTTGTTCGAGAGCCTTGCGGATGCGGTACTTGCTTCCGTGCATCTGCTCGATAATCCGCGGCAGTTTGCGCAACTGCACGCGCAATATCGCCGCCCGCATCTCATCCAGCCGGTATCCACGGCCCCAGAGGCAGAGATCGCGCCGCTCGAACATGGCTCGTCCGGCAGCATCCCGCGCATACCCGGTGTCGTGGCATGCCACGGCGCGATGGAACAAATGCTCATGCCGGGTTACCACGGCTCCGCCTTCCCCGCTGGTCATGTTCTTGTTCATCTGGAAACTGAAGATGGCCATGTCGCCGAAGGTCCCGACCTTCTGGCCGCCGATGCTGCCGCCCGCACACTGCGCGCAGTCTTCCAGCAGGAAGATACCGCGCTCGCGCGCAATCTTCGCGACTTCCTGCACATTGACCGGAGTGCCGCTCATGTGGACAACGATCACACCGGCGGTCCGTGGACCGATCTTCGCGGCCACCGATTCCGGATCTACCCCAAAGGTCTCGTCAATGTCCGCCAGCACCGGGATGGCGCCGAGGTTCACGACGGCCGCAACCACCGACACCCACATGTAGGCGGGCACAATCACTTCCTGTCCGGGGCCCACTCCCAGAGCCGATAACGCAAGATGCAGTGCTCCCGTCCCGCTATTGACCGCCAGGCAGTGATCAATTCCGAGATACTGTGCGAACTCCGCTTCGAACGACTCAACTTCTCGCTGCAGGTCAATCCCGTAGTACCGGAAAGGCGACCGGCTGCGCAACACGCGGACGGCAGCATCGATCTCCTCATCGTCCATGTGGTGGACTCCGGGGAATTCCAGCGGGAGCGGCGTGCTGCGGACCGGGGTGCCGCCATGAATCGCGAGAATGCCTGATCTGCTCTCCGGCGCATTTGATCCTGCTTTCGAAGTCATCGTTAAAATCCTCCTGCTGTCCGTTCCCAGGTCTGAACACACGGCGGCACTGGCACACGTCATTCGACATAGGAGACTGTTGCAGATCATTATTTCGATGTCAATGGTCTGCAATGAAAATACTGACCCATTTTTAAGCGTATTAATTCTATCTTGAAGCAATTCTGCTTCGGTGCCATCCAACCACCTACATCTGGGGGTACAGTAGAAGAGTTCGTCACCTACCTTCGACACCTGCTGGGCGCTGAAGAGATTCGAGGCTGGGCTATGTCATTTCGTGTCGGTGTAGTTCTCCTACTTTCCTGCCTGGTTGGCTGGACTCCGTCGGTCATGGCTCAACCGAGCACTATCTTTTTCACCGAGAGCGGCTTTCCTGCCGCCGACACGGGCGCATTTTCCACCGAGGCCTTGAGGGCCCAACTCGAAGGAGTACGCAGCGCCGACGCCGATCGTCTGCCGGAGGTGCTGGCCCAACCGGCCACGCGGCTCCTCATCATGCCCTACGGATCCGCCTATCCCGAACAGGACTGGCCCGCAATCCTGCACTTCCTGGAGCGCGGCGGCAACCTTGTCGTCCTCGGAGGAAAGCCCTTTACGCGCCCAGCTTACCGAAACGGCCGCCGATGGGAACTGCGCCCCCCCAGCGTGGCAGCCTCTCATGAGCTGTTCATCGACGATTACCAGGAAACACCCGGCTCAACATCGCTCGCTTTCGAACAGAATCCTGATGTGAGCGTCGACATTTCGCCGTTCGCGTGGAAGCGCGCCTTCAGCCCCGTCCTTCGGCTGTCCGTCAGTCGTCGCCAACCCGTGGACGAGGGGTCAAACGGAACGCAGGATGCGTTTCTCACCACGCTTGCATGGGGCACGCGCGATGGGCATCGGTTCGCCGCGCCGGTAGTCATGATCGATCGCGTTGCGCAGCGATTCGTGGGTGGCCGCTGGATCTTCTTGGCCTGCGATGCCGATCCCGCAAGCATCGAGGGCGACCGCCTCATGGCCAACCTGCAAAAACTCGCGCTGCGTCAGAATGACCGGTTCACGTTCCGCCCGCGCTTCGCGGTCTTTGTCCCCGGAGAGTCCCTTGAGTTTGAGCTCAAGCTTGCCAGGGACGGCCATCCCGAATCAGGGGACCAGCTGAAGCTCCGAGTGTCTGCTGACGATCAGACCCCGCGAGAATTCTCGTTTCCCGCCGTGCCGGGCAAGATCATCACTCTACCCCAATCCGCATCTAAAGGCCGTGGCCTTCACACCGTTCAAGCCACGCTGCTGCGCCGCGGCCAACCGCTGTGGACCTACCGAACCGGATTCTGGCTTCGCGATCTCGCCTGGCTCAACTCCGGCCCGCGCCTTACCGTCGATTCAGACTATTTCCAGCTCGATGGAAAACCACTGCCCGTTGTCGGCACCACCTACATGGCCAGCGACGTTCATCGCTGGTTTCTTTACGAGCCCAATCCCTCGGCATGGGACAAGGATATGGGTTCCATCCGCGCCGCCGGCCTCAACATGCTCCGCACCGGAATCTGGACCAGTTGGGATCTGCTGCTGAATCCCGACAAATCCGCCAGCGAGCATACCCTTCGTTCCATCGAGGCCTTTCTCATGACGGCCCGCAAGTACGGGCTGCCGGTGCAGTTCAATCTGTTTGCATTTGCTCCTGACCTCACGCGCAAGGGCCACCCGTATCTGGCGCAAGGGGCCGAGCAGGACCGCTACGTTTCATCCCTCGCCAGCCGTTTTCACGAGGTGCCCTTCCTGGCCTGGGACCTGATCAATGAACCCAGCCCCAATCGCAACTTCTGGCAGACGTCGCCGAGCCCCGACGAGGCAGCCGCCTGGCGTGCCTGGCTACTTCAGCAATATCCGGATCAGCAGGCCCTCCTACCCGCCTGGGCTGATACAGGTCCCGGCGCGGCGGCTCCGGGGTCTGATTCTCTGAATGCATCGGCTAAAAACGGCTCCGCCGATCCTTTCGCTCTGCCCGAGCCAGCGGCTTTCGGGCCAGACGCCGTCCGCGCCGGCCACAATCCGCTTAAGGTGTACGACTATTTCCTGTTCACCCAATCCTTTTTCCGCGATTGGGTACGACATCAAACCGAGACGATCCGCGGTACCGGCTCGAACCAGCTCATCACCGTAGGACAGGACGAGGGCGGTGTCTCCGGGCGCCTCTCTCCAGCGTTCTACTCGCCGGATATCAGCTTCACTGCGACGCATACGTGGTGGGACTTCGATAGCGTCCTCTGGGCAAGCCTCTCGGCCAAGATGCCGGGCCAACCCATGCTGATCCAAGAGATGGGAGAGCAGCGCCGGCTAACCCAGAACGGGCATCTGCGGCTCTCGGCGGAGGAAGAATCATGGCAGCTCTCCCGTAAGCTGGCCATCTCCTTCGCCCAGGGCGCAGGCGGAATCGAATGGGTGTGGAACGTGAATGCGATGATGGCAATCGGGGATGAAGTTTCGATCGGCGCTATACGCCCGGATGGAACCGAGAAGCCCGAAGCCCAGGTTCTCGCCGGGTTGGCACAATTTGCTTCAAGCCATCCGGAGTTGTTCTCCCCCATCGAGCCCCCGAGCGTCACCCTCGTCACCTCCCAGGCCCAGCAATACACGGGCATGTGGGACATGGTCATTGCTATGCAAAAGAAAGCAGTTCGGGCAATGGCTTATTACAACCATCAGCCATTGCGGATTTTGCCGGAGAACCGGGTAGGCGAACTCGGCAAACCGCGCCTGGTAATCCTCCCCAGCGCGCAGGCTCTGGGCGAAGATGCCTGGCAGAAGCTGCTCGGTTACGTCGAAGCCGGAGGAACCTTGGTTGTCACTGGTCCAGTGGATCGCGATGAACATTGGCAGCCCGTCGATCGCATGGCGCCCCTTCACATCTCGGCTCAACTTGCGCCCTTGGACGTTCGTCAATCCGTGCTCGCGCTGCCCGGAAACGATCGCACTGTGTCTGTCTCATTTCCCTCCGAGGTCCAGACCGGACCGGTCAGCCTGATGCGCTTCGCCGATGGTTCCTCCATCCAGATCGTGCGCCACGGAAACGGCCAAATTCTCTGGGCTGCCGAGCCTCTCGAGTTCTCCGATGGCTTCGATGCTCCAGCTGCCCTCTATCGCTTTGCCATGGAAAAGAGCGGAGTGACCGCGCCCTTCGCACAACTGCGTCCGCTCTCTCCAGGCGTGCTTGCATTTCCCACCGTGATGCGCGACGCGGTCCTCTACTCCTTCTCCTCAGAATCGTTTGAGGACGAGCCCATCGATATCCAGGACAGCATTACCCACGCGCGCCTGCATTACACGCTTCCGGCGCAGCACGGTGCACTCGTTTTAATCCGCCGGAGCGACGGTGCCGTGGTGGCCTCTTATGGCGTACAACGCTGAGGAGAGTGCGTATCACCTATTTCCCGCCTCCGTCCTGTCGTTGTCCGAGTCACATAATGATGATTCGCCCACGACGTTATCCGAATCGTGTACGAGGTAGCTGGCCTGAGTCGGCATGCTGTTCATGCCGCGAAATCGCCGCGATCGATGCGGAATACTGTACGTCACGATTGGGTCATTGTTTGGGTCGGGTCGGGAGCAATCATCTTGCCGCGCGTGACAATTGGATCACGCACGGTAGTCGGCGCCGGCACTGTAGTCTCACGCAGCCTTCCGAATGATGTTCTGGCAGTTGGAAATCCCTGCCGAGGAATTCGCTTAATTGAACCGGATCGGTAATGGAAGAACGGCGAACTGCCAGACCTTTACCTCTTTTCTGGCGTTGTTATCCGGTAGCTGGCTATCTTGACCTTTGCCGAATCCGTCGGCACCGTCGTGAGCATCCCTCAAACGGCCAGCCCCCTCATGAAGCAGCGGCGGTCAACCGATCGCGTGCGAGACCAGCATCCAGTCTCGCACGCGATTGGTGGAGTAGCTCCTTACGACCGCTCCACTGGGATACTGCGGTTCCTGCGATCGGTCTTCCTCGATCGCTTCGGTCCAGAGCTTCAGCGTGAGATCCTCGCGCTTGGGGTTTCCGAGATAAGGGCGAAGTTCCTGCTCATAGCGTTCACGAAGTAGGTCGAGATCGAATGGGATCGTACGAGCAAGGTACCGCACGCACTTCGATCGCGCTCAATCCGGTCTAATTCATCCAAGGCATGAAGGTCGAAGAGGCCGTGGTGCATGGGCGCATCGGGCCGGTGAAGAGCGAATACTCGGACGACGAGTTGCCACTCGACCCCAGCTTTGCGACAGTGCTGCTCGACTGGAAGCGGTTCGGCAACCGAGGGAACTCGGGCGTGGTTTTTAGGACCATGTCACCGGGAAGTGCCATCACGCTTCGCCGCTCCAGCAGGACTGGATCTGGCGGGCGGGGTGGTGTCTGGTAGCGTGCCCGGAATGTGGAGCGGCCCCAGGCGTCCGCTGCAGTGGGTTTTCACTTCCAACCGCAAACGCCCCCGCATCGACGTGCATGGGCCCAGGAGTGAGGCAGCTACTGCGGCAGGCTATGGCAGCATCGGCTGGCATACCTTCCGCCACAAATACATCACCCTTCTCCGGGGGGCCAAGACTCCTCTGGACGTACAACAGGGGCTGGCGCGCCACGCCGATATCCGTACCACCACGCAGTACGGCGAGGTGCCGATGGACAATCAGCGAACGGCGAACTGCCAAGCCATACGGCCGATTCTGGAAAGGAGATCGGTGCGGTATGCGTCCTAAAACCGGAGAGGACGCCCGCTGGGGCGCCCTCGTTGGGTTCAAACTGGGTTGAAATCCGGTTGGCCTATGGCCTAGATGGTTGCGGGGGCAGGATTTGAACCTGCGACCTTTGGGTTATGAGCCCAACGAGCTACCGGGCTGCTCCACCCCGCATTTACAGTCTAACTCCCGCCCCCAGCCCGGTCAACCGAAGCCCCTCCGGCCCGTCCGCACGCCTACGCGCTCATCCGATACACTGCTCGCAACCCATTGATTTCGCCGAGGTGTCCGCCGCATGTCCCAGCTTTACGTGATCGTCCTGGCCATCATCGTCGCGGTTCTGCTGGGTGTCGCCATTTACCGCACCTCCACCGTCAAAACCAAAGCTGACTACCTCGTCGCCGGCCGCTCCCTGCCTGCCCTGGTCCTGGTGCTCACCCTGCTCACCTCCTGGATAGGCGCAGGCTCCCTCTTCGCCGGAGCCGAAAATGCCTATCGCAACGGATTCGCCGCACTCTGGCAGCCCGCCGGCGGATGGCTCGGCCTCGTGCTCATCTACTTCATCGCGCCGCGCGCCCGCAAATTCGCCCAGTTCACCCTGCCCGATCTTCTTGAGGCTCGGTACAACCAGGCGGCTCGCGTACTAGGCACCTTCGCCATTCTCTTCGCCTATGTCGGCATCACGAGCTACCAGTTCAAAGGCGGCGGCGACGTCCTGCACCTGATCTTTCCTGATACCGTTTCGAGTCAGCTCGGCACCTTCATCATCGCCGCCTTCGTCATCGTCTCCACCGCGCTCGCTGGGATGTCTTCCGTGGCCTACATGGACGTGGCCATCGGGTCGCTTGTCACCGTCATCTGCATCATCGCCACCCCCATGCTGCTGCACGAAGCCGGCGGTTGGTCCGGCGTCCACGCAGCACTGCCACCCGCCTACTTCACCGTCTTCGGCAACTTCAGCCTCAGCCCCGAGGGCGTCGACCAGGGCGCAGGCATGGGGCTTCTCCGCGCGCTCGAATTCCTCGTCCCAACCATGCTGCTGATGCTCGGCAACCAGGTCATGTACCAGAAGTTCTTCTCCGCCAAATCGGAGCGCGACGCACGCATCTCCGTCATTGGCTGGATCATCGGAACGCTTCTGCTGGAAACCCTCATCGTTGCAATTGCTGTCTTCGGGCGCGCGCTCTTTCCCACTGGAGAAGTGGCCGCACATCCCCGCGAGATCATTCCTTACACCGCGCGACACGGGCTGCCCGCATTCATGGGCGCTCTCCTGCTCGGCGCCGTCTTTGCCAAGGTTATCTCCACGGCATCGAACTATCTCTTCTCGCCCGCTACCAACCTGATCAATGACGTCTTCGTTCGCTACATCGCACCAGACGCCTCCCACAAGCGCGTGCTCATCGTCTCGCGCCTCGCCGTTGTGCTCCTCGGCATCTGGGCGCTCTACCAGGCCGTCTACGCCGAGTCCATCCTCCAGAAAATGCTTTGGGCCTACACCATTTACTCCGCCGCCCTCACCCCCGTGGTTCTCGCCGCCTTCTACTCACGCCGCGTCACGGCATGGGGAGCAGTCGCCGCCATCGCCGGCGGAACCGTGGTGACCCTTACCTGGGATCTCCACTGGGTGAAGGAGAATCTGCCGCCCATCATTGCCCAGCGCGACGCCATCTTCCCGGCACTCGCAGTAGCCCTTGTTGCTCTGGTCGTCGTCAGCGCCTTCACCCCACGCCCCGCACCCGACCAGCTAGCCCAGTTCGCCGACTGAACCGGCGGCCGCGCAAATCAGCTAATCTGTTTCGCGTAAAGGGGGGCCACATGGAAACCCATTCCACTGTCATTCCCGCCCTGCGTTATCAAGATGCCCACGCCGCCATCGACTGGCTTTGCAACGTGCTCGGATTCACGCGCCACGCGGTCTATCCCGGACCCGACAACACTGTGGGCCATGCCGAGCTGACCCTGAACGGCGGCATGATCATGGTCGGTTCTCACAGAGAAGACGATTACGGCAGGGGCTTCAAATCGCCGGGCGAACTTGGAAACATCGAGACCCGCAGCAGCTACATCGTCGTCAAAGACGCCGAGGCCGTATGGCATCGCGCCCAGTCCGCCGGAGCCCAGATCGTCCGTCCTTTCCAGGCCACCGACTATGGCAGCCACGAGTTCACCATCAAGGATCCCGAAGGCCACTCCTGGTCGATAGGCACCTACGATCCGTGGGCCACACACAGCATGTGATGAGTCACCGCCGCTTTCGCCTCTACTGAGTTCAGGAGCCCGCCGGAGCCAACGTGTATCGCAGAATGCTGACGTATGCTGCTTCCTTCATAGCGCTTCTCGTGCTTTGCATCGCCTCTAGCGCGCAGACTCTCGGCCGCCTGACGGCCGAGGAGATCATGCAGCGCGTGATCGCTGCGACGGGCGCCACAGTGCCTGCCAACACAGTCGACACGCTGAAGGCTGGGGACCCCAACACAGTGGTAACCGGCATCGCCACCACCTTCATGGACACCTACGCGGTCCTGCAGCAGGCCGTGGCCCAACGCAAGAACCTCATCATCACGCACGAGCCTACCTTCTATAACCATCTCGACGATCGAACCCCTCTCGCCGGCGATCCTGTGCTTCAGCAGAAACTCGCCTACATTCGCGACCACCACCTGGTCGTTTGGCGTTTCCATGACACGTGGCACCTGCGCCAGCCGGATGGCGTTCTCACCGGAATGGTGACCCAATTCGCATGGCAGCGCTATCAGGACGCGGCGAATCCGCACCTGTTCACGTTGAAACCGACCACTGTAAAGGCCGTCGCCGCTGATCTTCAGGCACGCACACGCGCACGCGTCCTCCGCATCGTCGGCGACCCGCATCTGCGCGTCACTGGTGTCGCGCTCTATCCCGGCGCCTCAGGATCAGCCAAGCAGATCAAGGCTCTTGAATTGGAGAATGTGCAATTGCTGGTCGCCGGCGAAGCTCAGGAATGGGAGACCGTACCCTACGTGCAGGACGCAGCTGCCGAAGGTCGTCCAAAAGCTCTCATCTTGCTCGGCCATGAAGTCTCAGAGGAGGCCGGCATGGAAGAGTGCGCACACTGGATTCAGACGCTCTTCCCGAAGATCCCGTCGCGTTCCTTCCAGCAGGAGAACCGTTTCGCACGGTTCAAGACCGATAGCCGTGCCCCAAGGCAACAGCATCATCTGCGAATCGACCGATACGCCTGGTTCCAAAAGCGCACGAGTCGCGCGTGCGCTTCAGGGCTCACCCAAGTCTCGTTCTCATCTGAAGGAGTACCTCCAACAACAAGAGGTTTGACCCACCACCTGATCTTCCCCCTCAACCGTTCGTCGAGACAGAGCTTCGTTGCGTCTGGCAATTGAAACGAGCTTAGGTGCATTGGATCGAGCGGTACCGTCGGGATTGTGAATGCCATCCCGCTCTCGTTCTGGATGATGAAGTCATCCCAGTTCTTCAAGCCGAGCACCCTGTATCCCGGCATCAACTGGGAAATCGAGTAGCCCTCGTTGAGTAAGTCGGCCTCGGCTTCTTCGAACAAGATGAGGTAATCTTCGTCCAGCCAGCCCTCACGCATGCCTGCGATTTTCCTCTCGGCGTTGTAGCGGCGCGTTCTTGCTGTAGCGCAGCCGCCTACTTCATCGTCACCGCCTGCCCCGCTGGCGTATCCGCCGTCTTGAACCCGATCACGTGATATACCGCCGGCTCCTTCCCCACATTGCGCACGCCATGAAAGATATCCGACGCCAGGAAGATCACACCGCCGGGGCCCACCTTCTTCCACTCGCCGTTGATCAGCGCCTCCACAGTGCCTGACTTGATGATCAGCATCTCCTCGTTGGGATGCTTATGCGGCGGGTGCGGCGCGCCACCCGGATTCAACGTAGTGATATGCACATCCAGGTTCTTCAGCGTCGCCGTGGGCCCGTTGTAGAGCGAGCGCACCGAGCCAGACTCCGTCGTCTTCGCCGGCACATCATCCCAGTTGATCACCCACGAGCCCTTTGCGGTCCCGCTCTGCGCCACAGCAAAACCGCCGGCCGTTACCGCCGCCGCAATCACCGCCACCAATGCATCTCTACGCGTCAACATCCAATCCCTCCTGATCGCTCGAACCACCTGACCACCTGATCACTAACCATTAACGATTGGCCGCCGTTGTTTATCCTGTCGAGGATGATCTCTCGTCGTGCGCTTTTCCCCGCAGCAGCAGGCTTTCTTGCCTGCCTGTCATCCCTCAACAGCTTCGCACAGCAGCCCGCTAACGTTCTCGCGTGGCGCGGCGAGCAGCCCGTTCGCGCGAAGCACGGCATGGTGGTCAGCGTACACCATGCCGCGTCAGACGCCGGACTCGAAATCCTCCGGGCTGGTGGCAATGCTGTCGACGCGGCCGTGGCCACCGGCTTCGCGCTCGCGGTCGTTCACCCCGCAGCAGGCAATCTCGGCGGCGGCGGATTCCTCCTCCTTCGCACCCACGACGGCCGCACCACCTTCATCGACTACCGAGAAAAAGCTCCCCTCGCCGCCACTGAAACCATGTACCAGGACGCCCACGGCGATGTCCTGCCCGAGACCAGTCTCCAGTCCAGCGTCCTGGGTTATCACGCCATCGGCACACCCGGCTCCGTCGCCGGCATGGTCTACGCCGAGCGGAAGTACGGCAAGCTGGGCCTCGCCAAAGTCATCGCGCCCGCCATTCGCCTTGCCTCCGACGGGTTCGTCCTCACCGACGAAGAAGCCGGCGAGCTCCGCGACGATGACTTGACCAAATTTCCCGACTCACGCCGCATCTTCCAGCGCAACGGCAACTACTACAAGGCCGGCGAGACCTTCCGCCAACCCGAACTCGCCCGCACCCTCCAGCGCATCGCCGCCAATCCTGACGACTTCTACCGCGGCAAGATGGCGCAGGAACTGGTCGCCGATCTCAAGAAGGGCGGCGCACTACTCACGCTCCAGGATCTCGCGCAATACAACGTGGTCGAGCGCCGTCCCATCATCGGTGACTTCCACAACTTCACCGTCATCAGCGCCCCGCCTCCCAGCTCCGGCGGAATTGTCGTGCTCAGCGCGCTCAACATCCTCGAGGGCTACGACCTAACCAAACTCGGCGATCGCACGCCCCAAACTCTGCACCTCATCACGGAAGCCTGGCGCCGCGCCTTCATGGATCGCGCTCAGTATCTCGGTGACCCTGATTTCAACACGATTCCCACCGCCCAGCTCATCGGGCAGAAATACGCCGCGGCATGGCGCGCCGGCATATCACCCATCCACGCCACACCCAGCGCCGATCTCAAGCGCCCTCCTGGCTTCCTGCCTCAGCCGCCCACCACCGCCGGTCATTACCGCGAATCGAACGACACCACGCACTACTCCGTCGTCGACAGCGAGGGCAACGCCGTAGCCGTCACCACCACGCTCAACAACAGCTTCGGCTCGGCTGTGACCTCGGGAACGCTCGGCATTCTGCTCAACGATGAGATGGATGACTTCGCCGCCAAGCAGGGCGTGCCCAACATGTACGGACTCATCCAGGGTCCTGCCAACGCCATCGCTCCCGGCAAGCGCCCTCTCAGCGCCATGACACCGACGATTGTTCTCGAAAATGGCAAGCTGCGGTATGTGCTCGGCTCGCCCGGCGGCCCGCGCATCATCACCACCGTCGGAAACATTCTGCTGTCAGTAGCCCAGGGGGGACTCAACATTCAGCAGGCAGTCGACGCGCCGCGCTTCCATCACCAGTACCTGCCCGATGAGCTCTACCTCGAGCCCGGCTTCAGTCGCGACACACTAGATGCACTGAAGAAAATGGGATACTCCGTCAACGTAAAGGACGGCCACTGGTCCAACGGCGAATGCATCGCAATCGATCCCTCTACCGGCGAACTCCTCGGCGGCCAGGACCACCGCAGCCACTACGGAAAGGCCGCCGGCTACTAACCGGCGGCCATGTGCATCTTTTTCAATTTGTCATTCTGAGCGAAGCGAAGAATCTGCGGTTGTTCCTGATGCCCCCTACAACTCCATCGACTTCGTCTCCGCAATCGCTCTCGCCTTCAGCAGGAAATCACTCAGCGGCATCGATCCCTGGTCGCCCTTGCCCCTGGTTCTCACGCTGACTGCGTTCGCCTCCTGCTCCTTGTCGCCGAAGACCAGGATGTACGGCACCTTCTGATTCGCGAAGTCCCGAATCTTCGCATTCATCTTCTCGTTGCGCAGATCCGTTTCAACCCGGAATCCCGCAGCCTTGAGCTCTGCCTCAACCTTCGCAGCGTACTCAGAATGCCGCTCGCTGATCGGCACCAGGCCGATCTGCACCGGCGCCAGCCAAAGCGGAAACGCCCCGGCGTAGTGCTCAATCAGCACGCCGAAGAACCGCTCCACGCTGCCGAACAGCGCCCTGTGCACCATCACCGGCTGATGCCGCTCGCCGTCTTCGCCCACATATTCGAGCTCGAATCGCGCCGGCAAATTGAAATCGAACTGCACCGTCGATAGCTGCCACAACCGCCCCAGCACATCCACCAGCTTGAAGTCGATCTTCGGCCCGTAGAATGCGCCTTCGCCGGGGATCTTCTTATACGTGAGGCCGCGGCGAGTAAGCACCCTATCGAGCGCCTCTTCCGCATGGATCCAGTCTTCCTGCTTGCCCACGAACTCGCCGGGCTTGCTGGGATCATGCGCGGAGAGCTCCACTCGATATTCGGCGAAGCCAAAGGTCTTCAGTACAGCTTCAGCAAAGTCGATACAGCCGTCCATCTCGTCTTCAATCTGCTGCGGCGTGCAGAAGATGTGCGCATCGTCCTGCGTAAAGCCGCGCACGCGCAGCAGCCCGTGCATCGTGCCCGAGCGCTCGTAGCGATACACGTTACCCAATTCCGCATACCTCTGCGGCAGGTCGCGATAACTCTTCGGCGAATTCTTGTAGATCAGAATGTGACCCGGGCAATTCATCGGCTTCAGCCGATACTCGGCATCATCCAGTTCCATCGGCGTGTACATGTTGGCCGAGTAGAACCCCTCGTGCCCGCTGATCTCCCACAAATGCCGGCGCATCACGTGCGGCGTGAATACCATCTGGTAGCCCCGCTTAAGGCATTCGTCGCGCATCCAGTCTTCCATTACCTTGCGGATGATGCCGCCCTTGGGATGCCAGAAGATCAGCCCCGCGCCCGCTACTTCCTGGATCGAAAACAGATCCAACTGCTTACCCAGCAGGCGATGGTCGCGCTTTGCAGCCTCTTCCAGCCGCGCGAAGTGCTCGTCCATCTCTTTCTTGGAAAAGAACGCCGTCCCGTAGATCCTTTGCAACTGCGGATTCTTCTCATCCCCCAGCCAGTAAGCGCCGGCCAGGTTCGTCACCTTCACCGCCTTCACGCGCCCGGTCGACGGCACGTGCGGCCCGCGGCAGAAGTCCACAAACTTCCCATTGCGGTAGAAGCTCACCTGCGACCCCGGCTCGGTGAACCGCGTCACAAAGTGCGTCTTCATGAAGTCGCCATCCCGCTCGAATTCGGCCAGGGCCTCTTCACGCGGCTCATACTCGCGCTGGAACTTCTCGTCGCGCGCTACCACTTCGGCCATCTTTTTCTCTATGGCCGCAAGGTCATCCGGCGTGAACGGCTTCTCGCGATAAAAATCGTAGAAGAATCCCGAGTCCGTGGCCGGCCCGTGCCCCAGCTTCGTCTCCGGAAACAGCTCCAGCACCGCCGTCGCCAGCACGTGCGCGGCCGAGTGGCGCACCACCTTCAGCGCCTCCGGATCCTTCTCCGTCACGAGTTCCAGCTTTACATCCTCGTTCAGCGGAGTCGCCAGGTCGACCAGGCGCGGAGCCGACTTGTCCTCAGCCGCGTACATCGCGGCCTCCGCCGGCGCGTTCGCCGCAGCCGATTCCTCTTTCTTCGTCTCACCGGAAGCAGTCACAGCCACCAGCGGAGTGATCCGTGCCACCACGCTCGCACCAGCGAGCCGCGGCGAGATCGAGTTGGCGACGTCGAGAGGCGTCGTGCCCGCAGGCACTTCCCGGACCGAACCGTCCGGCAGATGTATAGCGATGTTCGACTTGCTCATGATGAAAGAATCCCGTCTGTTTGGTAGCGCGATGCAAATTGCGCAAGGCTGACCTTCTAGGATAGTTGCCGTCCGCACCCGCCGTCGAGAATCATAAGATCAATTCGGCATCTACCTACGTTATGCGCGCAGCCAGTCTCGTCTTCCTGATCCTCCTCTGCCAGGGCATTGGCATCCTCGGCGCCCGTTGGACCGCGCCCGAGATCCCGGCCTGGTACAGTACCCTAACCAAGCCCTCCTTCAACCCGCCGTCGTGGATCTTCGGCCCGGTCTGGACGCTCCTTTACCTCCTGATGGCCATCGCAGCCTGGCGCATCGTCCATACGCCCGCGTCCACAGACCGCACAGCCGCGCTCGCGGTCTTCGCAATTCAGCTCGCCCTCAATCTCCTCTGGTCCTGGATCTTCTTCCGTCATCACGCACTGGGGGCGGCCCTTGTCGAGGTCATCTGCCTCTGGCTGACCATCGCCGTCAGCGCGATCCTGTTCGCCCGCATCGACTCCATTGCCGCCTGGCTCCTCACCCCTTATCTCGCGTGGACGGCGTTCGCAAGCCTTCTGAACGGTGCTATCTGGCGCCTCAATAAATAGTCCGAAATTTCCTCCTTGCCAAACGTGCCCCTGCAGGACTAAAACGATTTTCGTCTAGCACAACAGTGGAACTTCCCTATACCCCACATGGTCCGCGCACGTCCCGGTCCTGGGCATGGTCAGCTCATTTGCACGCGAGCTAGTGTTTCTACGTTGCAGCTGGAGGTCGGCTCGACGAAAGGTAAGAAATCAAATGCAGGTTTTGTGCAAGAGCACCGCCGATTCCCCAGAGCTCTGCTGCCCGGTTTGCGGCCAGGGCTTCACGCTGATCTGGGAGCGCCATTCCCGCGCCGAGCGCACCATCGCGCTCCGCGAAATCGCCCGCGCCCTTCGCAGCCATCACCAGAAGGCTTCCGGCCCCCAGGCCCATCCTCAGCGCGGCTTCAAGCTCCCGGACTGGGATGGCCCTTCAGCTTTTTCTGGCGCTGCAATTTCCGGCAATGCACCCAGTTGGGCACTTTAGCGCATCTTAGTTAGCAGAATTTGATTTGCTCTGCGAGGCGCGGCAGAGCAAGCGAGCTGGAAGGCAATCACCCAAAGCCCGCACATTTTGAAAGATTGGCAGGACCCCACCGTCGGCCACTGAGCCAGACGAGAACAACAACAGGGGCCGCCACCCGACTCTGGTAAAAGATTCTGGTTCTCTCCGTAGCTTCATGAGCACGATGAGACCATTACATTAAACTGCGTTGTTTCCCGATGCCGGTCGGCGACTACACCCTTTGAGGTCATCGCCACCGGCATTGCTATTTCTGAATTTGTCATTCTGAGCCGAAGGCGAAGAACCCGCTTTTATATTCTCCCTAAACCAAAACGACCGCCCGATCAGAGAACCGGGCGGTCGCTTTTCCTAATCGCTAATGCCTAATCCCCTATTGCCTGCCTTTAGTGATCGCCGTGATCCCCACCCACATGCGTCGGTATCACTCCCGGCGCAAACAGGTCTGACAGATCGTTCGTCCCCGGCGTCGCCGCATCACCCAGCAGCGGACCCACATGGAACACCTCCTGCCACGTCTTCAGATCCGAGGAATGCGTCAGATCCACCGTGCTCGCATAGGGCATCCCGCCCTCGTTCGCGCGCGCCAGGTTCGAAATCACGATCTCCGGAACAGTGTGGTTGAAGTCATCGCCGTTATCGCCAGGGTCACCATCGTTCTCCGACTCGTCCCACCAAAGGACGATCGCGCCGCCATCCTTATACGCCTTCGACGCCATGATCATCGGAACCAGCCGCGCCAGCGCGTTGTCGCCTGCCTTGAGCGTCGCTGCGTCACCCGTCAGTCCAGCAAAACCAGTCTTCAAGCCGCTGTGCTGGTCGTTGTACTGGTCCGGCGTAATCCAGTTGTAATCGGCCACGCGATCATGCGCGAGATCGAACGCCAACTGCTGCATCGGAGCATACTGCTGCGCGTCCGGGCTCACCGGGTTGCCATTGCCGTTCGTGTCCGTGAAGAACACCATCGGGTTGTGCTTCGCTGCATAGTTGTACTGCAGTGTGTCGTTGTACTCGTTCAGCGGGCTCGTCGGGTCGAAGCTCCCTGAGTGGCTGCTCAGCGGCACCGTCCACTGGTTGCGCGGCAGCGGCACATTCACCAGGTTCCCGCCCGCATTCGTCTGCAGGTCGATATCCTCTTGGTACGACCGCCAGCTATGCCCCGCCTTCGCCAGCAGCGTTGCCAGATGCTGGTGTGTGGTCTGCACCGTCGGCCCTTTGGGCGAATAGGGATCGTTATCGTTCGCTACGCCGAAGTTCGTTCCTGCCTCGGCCCACAGGTAGTTGGGTTCCGAAGGATGAATGTGCGGATTGTTTCCGCTCGGCGTCGCCAGCACGTTATGGTACGCGTTCGCATAAGCCACATGCTGGCTGATGTTCACCAGCTGACCATCGATATTGGTCTGCGCCGTTCCGTTCACCAGGCTGTTGATGAAGGGGCATGCGGGGTTGCCGTAGATCTGTTGAATGCCACTGGTGGCGCCCACATTGCCGTTGGGCTGCGTCCAGTTGTGGTTCTCCATGGCTATCACAAACACGTGCTTGATCTCGCGCGGACCTTCCTGGGCGCCGGCCGACACAGCTGCGAGACACACGCCGAGGGCAAGCCCTGCCATTGGGCTAACAAACTTCATGGGGGACATCGATTGTCTCCAAAGGGAAGTACGGCCAGTCGAGTCACTACACACTTGGAGCGAACTGTAACTCAGCTCATCAGCCGCCTGCAGACGTTGATAGCCCCCGCATGTTTCGAAACGATGACTCCACGGTTAATCCTCGCCTCGATATCCACCGGCCTCTTTGTCCCTTGTCGAAGCCTGCGTTGAGCGAAGTCGAAGCGTCCCCTTGTCCCTGTCTTCTGTTCCCTGATCCCTGTTGCCTGTTCCCTGCTTCTAAACCCCCGGCACCGGCGGGCATCCCGGAAACTCCGTCAGGTAGGTATTCCCCTTGTACCCGAGGTATCGAATACCGATCTTGCTGGTGAAGAACCCATCCGCCACAAAGTTCCGCAGGAACGCGAACCCGGCAATTGGCTTCTCCAGGCTGGGGTCTTGCTCTGCGTTCTTGCGGTAAGCCACCTGGTCAAGGATCTCCGTCTGCTGGCCCTTGGTGCAGTCGATCCACGGCTTGCCGTAGCGGCTCGTGCAAGTAGCATCGAGCCACCGCAGAAACCCTCCAAGCTCTGCCTGATATTCGGTATTCTCGCTCGCAAGCAGATCGATGAACTCCGGCGCGCCGCCCTCCACCGCGCCACCTGAATCGGCATCCGGCGGAAGGATCGCATCCGACAAAGCCTGCAGCGTCTTGTATCCCTGGGCGTCGAAAAACTTCGGCGTGTAAGCTCCCGCGGCCTTCTCCGCCTCAATGGCGTGGTGAGCGTGCTCCGCCGCCTGTGCAGGAATCACCCGCAGCACCGACCCGGCGGCAACACTCATCGTCAGCGACTTCAGAACCGCGCGGCGCGAAACAGGATCGAGCGTCATCACAGCTCTCCTTTCTTCGCCTGCTCCAGCACATACTCCGACGTCCGCCACGAGAGCGCCATGATCGAAAGCGTCGGATTCTTATCGGGGTTCGACACAAACGGCGCCGCATCCGCAACGAAGACGTTCTTCACGTCATGAGCCTGGCACCACCGGTTCAGTGCCGATGTTTTCGGATCATTCCCCATGCGCACCGTGCCAAGCTCATGAATGATCTCGCCACCCTCTGAGATCCTGCCCGCCGGTTGTTGCCGCAACTCGTGACTCTCGCCCGCGCTGGCTGGCGGCGGAGCATGCCTGCGAAACGAAACGACCGTCCCGCCCGCCGCTTCAATAATCTCCGCGAAGGTCTTCTGCATGTGCTCCGACATCTTGATCTCGTTCTCGCCCCACGCAAAGTTGAAGCGAAGAACCGGGATCCCCCACTGGTCCTTCACACTCGGATCAATCTCGCAGAACGACTTCTCATTCGGGATCATCTCGCCGCGCCCGTTGAATCCGATGTACGTTCCGTAGTCCTTGCGGCACGCCTGCTTCAAGCTCACACCGTAGCCCTCGTGCGCTTCACACGTGCCTTGAAATCCACCCACACCGGGCATATCGCGCCCGCCGCCAAACTCGATGTGATACCCACGCAGGAACCCGTTCTTCTGTCCGAAGAGCCACCACGGCATGTACATGTGCATGCCGCCTACGCCGTCGTGATTGTGCGCAGGCATGCTCTCAAGCTGCGGAAAGTGCCCAACGAGATCGCTTCCAACGGAGTCCGTCAAATACCGGCCCACCACACCCGATGAATTCCCCAGCCCATTCGGAAAACTCGACGACCGCGAGTTGAGCAGCAGCCGCGCCGATTCGCACGCACTCGCCGCAACCACAATCGCACGGGCATACACGCGCTGCTCCTGTTTCGTCGTCTTGTCGACATATGAGACGCCCTCTGCCTTGCCACTCGAACCAAGCACGATCTCCCGCGCCATCGCGTTGGCGATCATCGTCAACCTGCCCGTTGCGGCGGCCGGCGGAATCATCACCTGGCTCGAGCTGAAATTCGAAGCCGTCCTGCATCCACGCCCGCACTGCGCGCAATAGTGGCATGCATCGCGATCGTTCAGCGGCTTCGTCAGAATCGCGAGCCGCGATGGAATGCACGTGATGTGCAGCTTGTCGCACGCCTTCTTGACCAGCGTTTCCGTGCAGCGTGGCTTGGGCGGCGGCATAAACACGCCGTCCGGCGCGTTCGGCACATTCTCCTTCGACCCGAACACCCCAATGTACGACTCGACCCTGTCGTAGTAAGGAGCAAGCTCTTCGTACGTGATGGGCCAGTCATCACCCATCCCATCTGTCGAGTGCGGCCGGAAATCCGCAGGCCCGAACCGAAGAGCGATACGCCCCCAGTGATTCGTGCGCCCGCCCTCGATCCGCGAGCGGAACCAGCGAAACGATGAGCCCGGGGCGGTCGTGTACGGCTCGCCTGGAACCTCCCAGTATCCGTTCGGCGCCATGAACTCGCTTAGAAGCCCGCGCAGGCTTCCGCCAACACCCACCCCCCGGTGCTCAAGCTGATAAGGCCACACGTGCTCTTTGAAATCCGTATCGGGATTTAGCCGCGGGCCCGCCTCGAGCATGACAACACTGAGGCCACCCTCCGTGAGAATCTTCGCCGCCGTTCCGCCTCCTGCGCCAGAGCCGATGATGCAGACGTCGTATACCTTCTTGCGCGGGGAAACTTCCAGCATGCGTCCTCCCGGAACCTGTGTGTCCAGCCGAAGACAACACAACGCAGTTCGCGGTGAGCCAATCGAACAAGCGCCTGAGGGAAGTGCTGTTTCCGGCAGCCAACACTATAGACGCTTGAATGGCCGATGCGCGAGTTGCGACGCAGATACCGTCCCATCATGTGCGTCTCGTGCGATGCTAAGTGCGCGTCTTCCACTTCGAGGACAGAAGATTCAGCTTATCCTGCATCAGCAACTCCGGCTTGGGCGCAGGCTTGGGAGCCGCAGCGCGAGGAGCGCCCGCGGTCAGCGCCTTGATCGAAAGCGCAATGCGCTTCGCCTTTTCGTCCACGCTGAGCACCTTCACCTTCACCAGCTGCCCGGTCTTCACTGCCTCAGAAGGATCCTTGATGAACTTGTTCGAAAGCTCACTGATATGAACCAGCCCGTCCTGGTGCACCCCGATGTCAACGAACGCGCCGAACTTCGTCACGTTTGTGACCACGCCTTCCAGAGTCATCCCCACCTTGACGTCGCTGATCTCCTTCACATCCTCATGGAAGCTAGGCGCCACGAACTTGTCGCGAGGATCACGCCCCGGCTTGCGCAGCTCGGCAAGAATGTCGTTGACCGTGAACGCTCCCGCAGAAAGCTTGTTGCGGTCCACCTTCTCCAGCAACTCAGGCTTCTTGATGATCTCGGCAACCGGCGTGCTCAGCATGGACGCAATCTGCTCCACCACCGCATACGACTCCGGATGCACCGCCGTCGAGTCCAGCGGATTATCGCCATTGCGAATGCGCAGAAACCCCGCCGCCTGCTCGAACGTCTTCGGCCCAATGCCCGGCACTTCCAGCACCTGCTGTCGCGAACGGAAGCTGCCCTTCTCATTGCGGAACGCGACAATATTGAGCGCCGCGCGCTCGCTAATACCCGCCACGTGCCGCAACAGCGTCCACGACGACGTATTCAGATCCACGCCCACGCGATTCACGCAGCTCTCCACCACGGCCGCAAGCGAATCGGCAAGCTGCCGCTGATCTACGTCATGCTGATACTGGCCCACGCCAATCGACTTGGGATCAACCTTGACCAGCTCGGAAAGCGGGTCCTGCAGCCTTCGCGCAATTGAGATCGCCCCACGCACCGTCAGGTCCAGATCCGGAAACTCCTGCCGCGCGATATCCGATGCCGAGTAAACACTAGCGCCGGCCTCGCTCACCGTAACGGAGAAGATCTCGGCAATCCCCTTGTCGCGTAGAAAGCCGCGCACAAACGCGTCCGTCTCGCGCGACGCAGTTCCGTTACCGATCGCAATTGCGCGCACGTTGTACTTGCGCAGCAACGCTTCTAGCTTCGGCGTCGCTTCAGCATCGCCCCGCTTGCTGGTATGCAGATACAGCACATCGTGCGCCAGCATCTTGCCCGTCTCGTCCACCACCGCAACCTTGCAGCCGGTTCGCAATCCTGGATCAATCCCCAACACGGAGAGCGGCCCTGCCGGCGGCGCTAGCAGCACGTTATACAGATTGTCCTTGAACACCTGAATGGCTTCCGTATCGGAGCGCCGTTTCAATTCCAGTCGAATCTCTCCCTGGATTGACGAATTCAGCAGGCGCTTCCACGCATCCTCAATAGCCAGTTCGAGCTGCGCCGTCCAGTCACCCGGCGCGCGCAGAACATGCCGGCGCATCACCCCGAGCGAACGCTCCGCATCCAGCTCGATCAGGAAGTAGAGCACGTTCTCGCTTTCGCCGCGCCGAATCGCAAGCATGCGGTGCGAAGGAATCGTCTTCACCGGTTCCGAGTACTCGTAGTACATCTTGAACTTTTCCTGCGCATCCACCGCGTCGATGGTCTTGCGGCTGACAACTGTACCTTCATCGAACATCAGCTGCCGCAGCGCCTTACGCAGAGTCGCATCTTCGCTGATCCACTCAGCAACAATGTGGCGCGCACCTTCGAGCGCCTCATCCACATTGGCAACACCAAGCTCCGCATTCACGAACGTCGTAACCAACGCCTCCAGCGGATCGCTGCCCACCTGCTGTTCCCACAAATACTTCGCCAGCGGCTCCAGCCCTTTCTCGCGCGCGATCGTAGCCTTGGTGCGGCGCTTCGGTTTGTAGGGCAAATAGAGATCCTCAAGCTCCGCCTTATCGAGCGTCGCCTCGATGCGGGCCTTCAGTTCGTCCGTGAGCTTACCCTGCTCCGCGATAGAATCCAGAATCGTCTTCCGCCGATCAACCAGCTCGCGGAAATACGCGAGCTTCTCCTCGATCGCGCGAATCTGCACTTCGTCCAGATTTCCTGTAGCCTCTTTGCGATAGCGGGCAATGAACGGCACCGTACCGCCGTCGTCCAGCAACTCGATCACGGACGTAACGCCGCGCATCGGAATGTTCAGGGTTGTCGCGATGTGAAGCAGGATTTCAGGGGAGAGAGTTTTCAATTCCGTCATGAGCAGTCCTTCGCTATCCTAAATGCACGGACTGAGGAAAAGAGCGCGAGGAATTCACATGCCCTGGCGCGAAGCTCCTGCATACAGTTCGAGCAGCGAGCGCGCCGCACAAAACGGAGTCGTGCGGCCTTCCAGAACCTCGCTTTCAAACGCCGCAACCTGCTGGCGAACCATGGGATGCGAGCGGAAAAGCTGGCCGAGGCCGTGCTCCAGCGCATCACGCAGCCACCGCCGCCGCTGCTCGCGCCTGTTCTGCCGGAAACTACCGTTGCCCTGCGCGAGATCGGCGAATTCACGCACAGCGTTCCATAACGCGGGAATGCCGCGCCCCGTAATCGCCGAACATGCAACGGCACGTGGAGTCCAACCGGAAGGCGGAGCAGGGAAGAAGTGCAGCGCAGTTTCAGCATCGGCCCGCGTGCGTTCCGCGCAAGCGACATTCTCTCCGTCAGCCTTGTTCACCGCAATCAGGTCGGCGAGTTCCATCACCCCGCGCTTCATGCCCTGCAGTTCATCGCCCGCTCCGGAAAGCATTACCAGCAGAAAAAAATCCACCATGTCGTGTACGGCCGTCTCTGATTGCCCCACGCCAACGGTCTCAACAAAAACATTCCCGTAGCCCGCCGCCTCGCACAACAGCATCGCCTCCCGCGTGTGCTGCGCAACTCCGCCATACGATCCGCGCGAAGGCGACGGGCGGATAAAGGCCTGCTCGCACGCCGCAAGCGAAACCATGCGCGTCTTGTCGCCCAGTATGCTACCCCCGGTCACCTGGCTGCTGGGATCGACAGCCAGCACCGCCACCGACTGCCCATATTCGCCGATCACATATTGCCCGAGCGCTTCGATCAGCGTGCTCTTGCCCGCCCCCGGCACACCGGTGATCCCGATCCGAATAGAACGCTCGGCATGCGGCAGGCACGCCTCAACAATCTCTTCTGCAAGTTCGCGATCCGCAGCGCGTGAGCTCTCAATCAACGTAATCGCGCGCGACAAGATGCGGCGATCGCACCTTAGAATGCCTTCAATATACTCATCGCGCGAGAGAACAGATCGACGCTTCACCGCTCGCGTAGGGGGCTCCACCGAAGGGCTGCCCACGCTCACGCGCAATGCGCTCTCGAAACGAGCGGTCAACGAACAACGCCCCCCGCCGGGCTTGCCGCCAGCGAATGCAATATCTGTTGCGCCGCCTTCGGGATCGGCGTGCCCGGCCCATAAATTCCCGCAACACCGGCCGCGTAGAGAAACTCGTAATCCTGCGGCGGAATCACTCCGCCTGCCACCACCAGGATGTCTTCGCGCTCAATCCTGCGCAGTTCATCGATAAGTTGAGGAACCAGCGTCTTGTGGCCCGCGGCCAGCGTCGACACCCCCACTACATGCACATCGCTTTCAGCAGCGAAGCGCGCCACCTCCGCCGGCGTCTGAAACAGCGGCCCAATATCGACATCGAATCCCAGGTCCGCGAACGCGCTCGCAATCACCTTCGCCCCGCGATCGTGCCCGTCCTGTCCCATCTTCGCCACCAGGATGCGCGGCCTGCGTCCCTCCGCTTCCTCGAATTCAACAACCATCTGCTGCGCGCGCCGGAACTCCTCGCCGGCTCCTTCCGCGGAATAAACACCCGTCACCGCGCGCGGCACCGCCTGGTAGCGGCCCCACACCTTTTCAAGTGCGAATGAAATTTCGCCTAGCGTAGCGCGACTGCGAGCCGCCTCCACTGCACACTCAAGCAGATTGCCCTCACCGCCTCTCGCGCACGCTTCGATCCGTGCAAGCACCTGCTGCACCGCCTCGCCATCGCGGTCCCGCCGCAGTTGCTCCAGCCGCCGCACCTGCGCTGCTCTCACAGCCACATCGTCAATATCGAGAACAGGAATCGGTGTCTCTTCCGGCGTACGATAGGCATTCACGCCCACCAGCACATCCTTCCCGGAATCGATGCACGCCTGCCGCCGCGCGGCAGCCTCTTCAATGCGCATCTTGGGAATGCCCGTCTCGATCGCCTTCGTCATTCCTCCCAGGCCCTCTACTTCTTCAATCAGCTCCCACGCCGAATGCATCAGCTCATGCGTAAGCCGTTCGACATAATACGATCCACCCCACGGATCGATGACGCGAGTAATTCCCGTCTCCTGTTGCAGATATTTCTGCGTATCGCGAGCAATCCGTGCGGAGAAATCTGTCGGCAGCGCCAAAGCTTCGTCCAGCGCATTGGTATGCAGCGACTGTGTATGTCCCATCGCCGCCGCCAGCGCTTCCACGCACGTGCGCACCACGTTGTTATAAGGATCCTGCGCAGCAAGGCTCCAGCCCGAAGTCTGCGAGTGCGCGCGCAACGCAAGCGACTTGGGATTCTTCGCGCCGAAGCTCTTCACCAGCTTGGCCCACAGCACGCGTGCCGCGCGCATCTTCGCAATCTCCATGAAGTGGTTCATGCCCACTCCCCAGAAGAAGGAGATGCGAGGCGCAAACTCATCCGCATTCAAGCCAGCCTTGACGCCCGTCCGCAGATACTCCACTCCATCCGCCAGCGTATAAGCCAGCTCGATATCCGCAGTGGCCCCGGCCTCCTCCATGTGGTATCCGCTCACGCTGATGCAGTTGAACTTCGGCATCTTCGCTGCGCAATAGCGGAAGATATCGCCGATGATCCGAAGCGACGGCTCCGGCGGATAGATGTACGTGTTGCGCACCATAAACTCTTTGAGTATGTCGTTCTGGATCGTGCCGCTCAGCTTGTTCAGCGCCACACCCTGCTCTTCCGCGGCAACGATATAAAACGCCATGATCGGCAGAACCGCGCCATTCATCGTCATCGATACCGACATGCGATCCAGCGGAATGCCTTCGAACAGCGTCTGCATATCGAGCACGGAATCGATCGCCACGCCTGCCTTGCCCACGTCCCCAGCCACTCGCTGATGGTCGGAGTCATAGCCCCGGTGCGTGGGGAGATCGAACGCAACCGAAAGCCCCTTCTGTCCCGCTGCCAGATTGCGTCGGTAAAATGCATTCGACTCCTCCGCCGTCGAGAAGCCCGCATACTGACGAATCGTCCACGGCTGCAGCGTGTACATCGTGCTGTACGGACCGCGCAGAAATGGTGGCAGGCCGGCAGCGTATTCAAGATGCTCCACGCCTGCGAGATCATCCGGCATGTAGAACGACTTGATCGGAATATGCTCCAGCGAGAGATACTCCCTTGGCTCCGCAACGCCGACGCCATCATTCGACGACTCTGCCGCATCGACGATCCGCTCGCTGTCTTTAGGCGCAAGCTCCTGATATCTCTTCCATGCAAGCGCCGCGAGGCGATCCGTGATCGCTTCCACCGCGTAAGAACCGCCCGCAGGATCCGCCACGCGATCGAACAACCCTTCGTGCTTCAAAATGAGTTGCGTATTTCGCGCCAGCCGCCGTGCCAGCGCCTCCTCAGCCTCGTCCGTATTGAATGGCACGACAGAAAGGGAATTCGCTCCGCCCAAAATGGCTGACATCGCTTCCGTCGTCCCGCGCAGGATATTCATGTGCGCAGCATCTTCGCTGGCTCCACTCAGCTCAGTGCGGGCGTGAATACGGGCTGCAGCACCGTCGCGCGCAACTCCGAATCCCTCCAGCACCCGCGCCCACAGCATGCGGAACCCGCGCAGCTTGGCAATCTCGACAAGGAACTGCGAGCCAATACCCAACGAGAACGTCAGCGAATGCGCAGCGCGTCTAACATTCACGCCCCGCTGCTGCATGTGCTCCAGGAATTCAGCACCCCTTCGCAGACTCGATACGATCTGGTCAACGAAATTCTGACCGGCCCCGCCAGCCTCAATCGTGAACGGGGCAAAGCACTCCGACGCAGCCCCCATCATTTCTGCCGAGAACTCAAGATCCGCCAGCGGATCAAAACTCGTCGATACCGCAGCTCCATGCGGTCGCTTGCTCAACCGCTCGCAAAGCAGTCGCATGCTAGCAGCGTCCACCAAATCAAAGTGGATCGGAATCTGTTCGATCTGCGCAAAAAGAATCGCCAAGTCAGAAGCACCGGCAATCTTCACGCCGCGAAATGCGATCTCCTCCGTGCCACATGCCACGGCCCCGCGCGCCTGCCGATTGGCCTCTTCAGCATCTGCCGCCTCAATCTCTTCGCGAATGCGCCAACCCGCCTCCGCGCAAGCACCCCGCACATAAGGGCACTGGCCGGGCGCCGTTTGCACGAATGGCATGCCCGCAATATCCTCCGCTCGATAGAACGGCTTGAGCTCGAATCCCTCCTCAGCGTTCCAAAACAGCTTTGCATGATCATCGCCGTTGAGGGCCTGGCGAATCGCAGTCTCCCACTCAACGGTCGTAACGGCAGGGAACTCGGAAAGGAAGGAATCTGGTGACATGGGCTCTCACTTCTGCTGCGGATCTTCGACCATCTCGAAAAGAATTCCGAACGGATGATCAGCCCGCGATTTTGGATGAACAAAGAAGACCGTGGTCCCGCGCGATCCCGCCCGCGGCGTCTTGTCGATGATCTGAAAACCCGCTGCTTGCATCGCATCAAAAGCACGCTGCGCGTTGTCTACGCGGAATGCAACATGCGCCGTCCCGGGCCTGCCACCATTGCGCTCGATCGTCTTATTTACCGGCGATTCCGGCGAGAGCGGCTCCAGCAGTTGAATCAAATTCGGCCCCTCGCCAATCTGCAGCAAAACCTCGCGAACCTGGTCGCGCCCCAGCACTTCTTCCCGGTGAATCTCGCGAAAACCCAACAGCTTGTAGGCTTCCACCTGCGCTTCGAGTTCGCCGCACGGAACCGCAATCGCCACGTGATCCACAAACTTGATGCCGGGCGTCTTCACCCCCTCGGCGTCCGCGTCCGCAAAGGCCCCCGCCATCACCGCCGTCATCATCACTAAGTCCATATCGAATCCTCTCCGGCGCTACAGCAGGCCTATCCCTTCTCTCCGTCTCTGGCTTCAAGCTCCACAAGCACCTGGCCCACCTTCACTGAATTGCCCGGCTCCACATGAACCTTCTGCACCGTCCCCGCTCTCGGAGCAGTCACCTGGGTCTCCATCTTCATCGCTTCCAGAACCAGCAAAAGCTCGCCCGCCTCAACACTCTGCCCCGGCGCTACCGGCACGCGAATCACGAGCCCTGTAACTGGACTGCGGCGAATTCCATTGGACAGGTCGTTGTCAAACGCATTGCCGGAAGTCGGCGGAACGCTGACCGCTGGCACATACACCGGCGCTGGCGGCGCGACGTACGGCGCAGCAACTTCCTCTTCGTCCAGCACCTCGACTTCGGCCTCGTAGACATTCCCGGCAATCGTGATCCGAAGCTTCAACTGTTTTTTCCTTTCCGCCTGCCGTGCGTTCCAGTAACGCAGCATCCTGCCGTGCAGCTTCACTTGCGCAGATTGTGCGACGACTGCACCAGCACCCGGCCCTGCTGCGACCATGGGCTCGCCTTGTCGCGCCCCTTCACCAGCGTTGCCGAGCGCACGCGCGCATTGGGTCCCGCAGCCGCAATCGCCGCCGCAACAATGGCAGCCTGTATCTCCGGCTCGATCGCCGGTTCCTCGCCCTGTCCAATCACTACGTCGCCCGCAGCCGCAGCTTCCGATTCCGTTTGAATCGGTTGCGAAGCAGCAGCCCACGCTGAATGGATCTCCGTCAGCCGCGCCTCAACCAATTCCAGCGCGTCATCCATCGCGGCAACCTGCTCTTCAAGCACTCGCTGACGTTCATCCGCTCTGCGCTCCAATCGCCGCATCATCGCAATGCACAGCGCACCGGCGATCAGCGCCGCTGCGCTTACGATGATTGCCGCCACTGCCCACTCGCTTGTCACGTCACACTTCCTTCTTAGAGCGGAATAAGCCCGTGCTTCTTCGGCGGCCGCAGTTCGCGCTTTGCATGCAGCGACTCCAGCGCAAGCGCTACCTGCCTCCGTGTTTCAGCCGGCTCGATCACGTCGTCCACCAGCCGTCGCCCTGCAGCCACAAACGGATTGGCGAACGTATCGCGATACTCCTCGACCAGCTCTTTGCGTTTCTCCGCCTGATTCTGCGCCGCATCAATCTCGCGCCGGAACACGATCTCCGCTGCCCCCTCGGCCCCCATCACCGCAATCTCCGAGGTCGGCCATGCCAGCACGCGATCCGCGCCCAGCCCCTTCGAGCACATCGCAATGTAAGCGCCGCCATACGCTTTGCGCAGCACCACCGTGATCTTCGGAACCGTCGCGGCCGAATACGCAAACAGCAACTTGGCCCCGTGCCGAATAATGCCGCCGCGCTCCTGCTCCACTCCCGGCAAAAAGCCCGGCACGTCCACAAACGTCAGCAGCGGAATGTTGAACGCGTTGCAGAACCGCACAAACCGCGCAGCCTTGTCTGACGCGTTGATATCGAGCACGCCGGCAAGCACGTTCGGCTGGTTCGCAACCACTCCCACCGGCCGCCCCTGCACGCGCCCAAAACCAATCACCAGGTTGGGAGCAAACCCAGGCTGGATCTCCAGAAAATCCTGGTTATCCAGAATCCGCACAACCACCGCGCGCACGTCGTAAGCAATCTTCGGATCGACAGGAACAATCTCGTTCAGGTCCGAGTCAGACTTAAGCTTCGAATTGAATGGAGCCCGCGGCGGATCCTCCAAATTATTCGAAGGCAGAAAGCTCAGCAGTCTCCGGCACAACTGCAATGCCTCCGCATCGTCCTTCGCAATCAGATGCACCACGCCGGCGTTGTTCATCTGCGAGACCGGCCCACCCAACTCCTCCGCGCTCACCTCTTCGCCCGTCACTTGTTTGATCACCTGCGGACCCGTGATGAACATGCGCGCCGGCAATGTCTGAATCACGAAATCCGTAAGCGCGGGGCTATACGCCGCGCCGCCCGCGCACGGACCGCAGATCACTGCGATCTGCGGCACCGTTCCCGACAGCATCACGTTCCTATAGAAGACCCGCGCATAACCATCGAGCGAGTCGATGCCCTCCTGCACGCGCGCGCCACCCGAGTCGTTGATGAACACAAACGGGCTGCCTGTCTTCAGCGACATCACCATCATCTCGGCAATCTTGCCGCAATGAACCTCGCCCGCTGCGCCGCCCACCACCGTGAAATCCTGGCTTGCTAAATGAACCAGACGGCCATCCACCGTGGCGCATCCGGTAACCACGCCGTCCGCGGGCAGGTCCTTGCCTGACATGCCGAAATAGCTCGCGCGATGTCGCGCAAAGACGCCGATCTCCTGAAAGCTCGCCTTATCCACCAGCGTCTGGATACGCTCGCGCGCCGAAAGCTTCTCCGCCTCGTGCTGCTTCTCAATGCGGTCCTTGCCACCGCCCAGTTCGAGCAGTTCCCGCCTCGCACGCAGGTCGGCAACCTTGTCCTGCATGGTCTTGGGCTTCCCGCGTTCCTGCTGTTTGAACATTCGTTCTCCAGCGGCAGAACGCGCCAGCGCCTTGAGGTCGCGCCATCCAATGGCGCGCGTTGCAGGCAAGCCTATCTACGCGTTCGCAACCTTGGAGATTCTAAGCCCGGAAGAATGCCGCGCGATGTGACGCACTTCACATCGGCTTAACCGCGCCAAGATGCCCAAAATGTAGTGATTTCGAGCACTTTCAGGCCTGCTCTCTTTGCCTTCATCAGATAGCAACTCTTCGTATCAGGGAGTGACTCTAATCTGTTCTTATAATGCCTAACGCCTGATTCCCAGGTCGCTTGGAATCTCTTAGCGATCGGGCTTCGTATCAGGGCATGACTTCGGTGATGCCGAAGAAGCTCCACCAGGAGTTTTGGGGCTTCAACAGCCTGCTGAAAAGGCCATTCGAAACGAGCCTTGTATCAGGGGCTGCCTCCAGGCAGCCCGCATGCCGCTCCACTGGTTGGACCGGGGCTTTTGCCCCGAGGGATGCTTCCCGATCACCGAAGCGGCGCTGAACCGCACAGCCCTCGAAGGGCACGGCTTCAGCCCCCGGCGGATACAGCCCTGCCGAAAACGCTCTACAGCGCAAACGAAAGCGCAAACGCAAATCCCAGCCCTGCCACAGCAATAATCGTCTCGCAAATCGACCACGTCTTCAGCGTCTGCGGCACGCTCAGCCCGAAGTACTCCTTCACCAGCCAGAAGCCGCCATCGTTCACGTGCGAAAAAATCAGCGAACCCGCCCCCGTTGCAATCGCCAGCAGCTCCGGATGAACCCCCGTATATTGCGCCGCAATGGGCGCCACAATCCCGGCAGCCGTAGTCATCGCCACGGTCGCCGATCCCGTTGCCAGCCGCACCAGCGCCGCGGTCAGCCACGCCAGCAGCAGCAGCGACACATGACTCTGCAGCGCGATGCTGATGATCGCATGCGCCACGCCGCTGTCCTGCAGCACGCGTCCAAAGCCTCCGCCCGCGCCCACCAGCAGCGTAATCGTCGCCGTCGGCGCAAGGCACTCATTGGTAAACCGCAGGATCGTGTCGCGGTCGAATCCCCGCATCTTGCCCAGCGTCAGAAAGCTCACCAGCACACCCACCAGCAGGGCCATGTCATCATTGCCCGCCAGCTTGATGATGCTGTTCGCTGTGCTGCCCGCCGGCGCAAATGTATCGGCCCAGCTCCCCAGCAGCATCAGGAACACCGGCAGCAGAATCGTTATCAGCGACAGCCCAAAGCTCGGCAGGCTGCGCTCCTTGCCGTGATCGACAAATTCCTCCGCCAGCGGATTCTCATCAGCCAGCTTGATCGAAGGAGCAATGAACTTCGCGAACAACGGCCCTGCCAGGTATGCCGTCGGAATCCCGATCAGCAGCCCATACAGAATCGTCCGCCCCACATCGGCCTTGTAGATCATCGCCGCCATCAGCGCCGCAGGATGCGGCGGCACCAGCCCGTGCACTACCGATAACCCCGCTGCCATCGGCAGGCACACCAGGATGATGTTCGTCCTCGTACGCCGCGCCACCGTGAACGCAATCGGCACCAGCAGCACAAAGCCCACTTCGAAGAACGCCGGCAATCCCACCACCAGCCCGCTCACCATCATCGCCAGCGGAACCCGCCTCTCACCGAACCACCGCACCAGCGTGTGCGCAATCGTGTCCGAGGCGCCCGACTCCGCCATCATCTTGCCTAGCATCGTCCCCAGCGCCACCACAATCGCGATATGACCCAGCGTCCCGCCCACGCCCGTCTCAAACGAATGAATGATGTTCACCATCGGCATGCCGGCCGCGATGCCCAGCCCCAGCGACGCAACAAGCAGGCTCAGAAACGGATTCAGCTTGAACACAGCCACCAGCAGAATCAGCGCGATGACCGCGACCAGCGTCGACAAAAGCAGAAATGTGCTGTGGGGATCGATCATCTATCTCCGCTGTGCAGGCTCAAATTATTTGCTGCTGTGCGTGCCCATGCGCGGCAGGAAGCGACCCGCGCGTTGTCCTGTGGGTCCATCCGCAGTGTACGTGAGCACCCCGTTCACCCAGACACCCGAGATCCCCTCCGCCCTCTGCACCGGATCGGCATAAGTCGCCGTATCAATAATCCGCTCCGCGTCGAACAGAACGAGATCGGCGAACGCACCCTCCCGGATCACCCCACGATCCTTGAGCCCGAACGTTCCCGCCGGCAATCCCGTCATCTTGTGAACCGCCTCGGTCAGCGAAAACAGCTTCTCCTCGCGGCTGTACCGCCCCAGCACCCGCGGAAACGTCCCCCACAGGCGCGGATGCGGCCGCGGATCGTGCGGCAGCCCGTCCGACCCAATCATCGTGGCGGGATGCGCCAGCACCCGCCTCATGTCCTTCTCCGAGATGCTGTGATAAATCGCCCCCGCAGGCTGCACCTTCCGCGCCGCCTCAATCTGCGGCATCCCCCAGTCCTCCGCAATCTGCGCAATCGATCGCCCCGCAACCTCAGGATGCGGCCGGCTCCACGTAATCGTGATCTCCACCCGCGCATCCACCTGCCCCAGATCGAGCGTGCTCGAACCCGCCGCATAGGGATAGCAATCGCACCCAACCGCCTGATCCCGACGCGCAGCCTCGAACGCCTCCAGAACCTCACCGCTGCGGCCCCAGTTCGCAATTCCCGCGCACTTCAGGTGCGAAATCACCACCCGCGATCCACCCGCGCGCCCAATCGCGCAAGCTTCCTTGATCGCATCCAGAATGCCTTCCGTCTCAGTCCGCATGTGCGTCGCATAAATCGCATCGCGATCGCGCAGCAGCTCCGCCAGCGCCTCCACCTCCGTCGTCGGAGCGGCATTAGCATTCGCATAAGCCAGCCCCGAACTGAGCCCCAGCGCCCCCGCATCCAGCGCTTCGGCCAGGTCCGCGCGCATCGCGTCCACTTCCTCTGCCGTCGCCGCGCGGTCCAGCCCATCCATATGGTTGCTGCGCAACGCCGTGTGTCCCGCGAACGCCGCCACATTCACCGCCGGACCAGCCGCCCCAACAGCCGATACATAATCCGCGAACCGCGGATAGCGGAAGAACCCCGCCTGCCCCAGCAGATTCATCGGGTCGGGCGGCTCGCCCCGCAGCCGCACCGGCGCCGCGCTGATGCCGCAATTGCCCGCGATCACCGTCGTCACACCCTGCGAAATCTTCGCCGTCATCTCGGGCGTCTCAATCACGCTCGTGTCGTCGTGCGTATGCGTGTCGATAAACCCCGGCGTCAGCGTAAGCCCCTTAGCATCGATCTCCGTCTGCGCATCGGACTCAAGCCTCACTCTGACGCCGACAATCCGCTCGCCTTCTACCGCAACATCCGCAACGCGCGGCTCCGCTCCCGTGCCATCCACCACCATCGCGTTCCGAATCACAATGCCGCAATTCGCCATAGCAATCCGTTCCAGAATATAGACTGAAAGCTGTTTCGGACCTTGCTTTGAAGGGCCACAGCTTCAGTTGGTGCAGAAAACTCTGATCGACGGGCTTTGTATCGAGGCACGACTTCATTCGTGCCGAGAAAAGCTCATCAAGCTTGCCGGCTTTACAGCTTGCTGAAACTCTCACTGAGCGGGCTTCGTATCAGGGGCTGATTTTAATCAGCCCGCCAGCCGCCACAATAAGCACCTGGGCTTTAGCCCCCGCGAGATGATCCCACGGAGAAACCATGCCACCCCAGGACCCCCGCTTCGACACCATCAGCCCGCTCAACAAGGGCCTCGGCCCCATGGACCACGCACTACGCGCCACCGACATCCCCTCCCTCAACTGGAACCTCCTCCGCGAAGATCTCAGCCTCCCTTCCGCGGTCCTCTACCGCGACAAGCTGCTCCACAACCAGCAGTGGATGCGCCACTTCATCGACGCCTATGGCGTAAAGCTCGCCCCCCACGGCAAAACAACAATGGCCCCGCAGCTCTTTCAGCTCCAGCTCGACGGCGGCGCGTGGGGCATCACCCTGGCCACCGCCCATCAAACCCTCGTCGCCCATGCGCACGGCGTGCGCCGCGTCCTCATGGCCAACCAGCTCATCGGCCGCCCCAACATGGCCATCATCGCGAACCTCCTGCGCGACCCCGCATTCGAGTTCTACTGCCTCGTCGATTCCGCAGACCAGGTCAATCAGCTAGGCGAATACTTCCGCTCCCAGTCGCAGCAACTGAATGTCCTCATCGAACTCGGCGTCCCCAACGGCCGCGCCGGCGTACGCGACGAGCAGCAACTCCTGTCCGTCCTCACCGCCCTTGATCGCTGGCCCGATGCCGTCCGCCTCTGTGGCATCGAAGTCTACGAGGGCGTCCTTGACAACGAACCCGCCATCCGCCAATTCCTTCAGCGCGCCTGCTCCGTCACCAACCAACTGATCGCCGAAAAGCGTTTCGCACAGAAACCCATCCTCACGGGCGCCGGCTCAGCTTGGTTCGACATCGTCGCCGAGGAGTTCACCGCAGCCCGCTTCAGCGCGCCCGTTGAAATCGTCCTCCGTCCCGGCTGCTATCTCACCCACGACGTCGGCTCTTACCGCCGCGCCCACCAGCGCATGCGGCAGAACAACCCTGTCGCGCACCAGATGAACACGACCCTTGAAACCGCGCTCCACATCTGGGCCTACGTGCAATCCATTCCCGAGCCAACCCGCGCCATCATCGGCATGGGCCGCCGCGACGCCGCCTTCGACTCCGGCCTCCCCGTTCCCGCCCTCCAATACCGCCCCAGCGCAAACGCAGCCGCAAACGCGCCCTCAGCCACACCTGCCCACTGGACCATCACCAAGCTGATGGACCAGCACGCCTACCTCGAGATCGCCCCCGGCGACGACCTCCACATCGGCGACATGCTCGCCTTCGACATCTGCCACCCCTGCCTCACCTTCGACAAGTGGCGCACCCTCCCCATACTCGACGCGAACTACAACGTCGTAGACCTCGTCCAGACCTTCTTCTAAGGCGCTTTTGCTTTTTGTTGTTGCTGTTCTTGCTTTTCTTTCCATTATTCCCGAAGGGAATCTGCTGCTCCCCCGCCAGGCGTGAGCTGCAAGCCCGCGAACTCCCCCGACCACTGACCACTGACTACTGACTACTGACTACTGACTACTGATCTAATAAATCAAATACTTCCCCCGCACCGCCTCAAACCTCTCGATCCCCTCGCGCCATCCTTCCGCAATCCGCCGCGGATCCTCACCCAACCCCAGCGCATCCATGCTCACCTTGCTCACCATCAGCCGATCAAGTTCCTTCACCTGATACTGCTTCGGATAAAGCTTTCCGAGCGCCGACGCAATCTCCAGCCCAAGCTCCGGCGCATCCAGCGCATTGCGATCCGTGATCACCAGATTCACTCCGCCACATTTCTGCCCGCTGTACACCGAACTCGCCGGCGTAAACTCGACCGGAACAAACCGCACCCCCGCGATCGCCCGCGCATTCAGATAAGCGGCAAACTCCGCCGCCTTGATCCACGGAGCTCCCACAACCTCAAACGGCGTATCCGTCCCGCGTCCCACCGAAACATTCGTCCCCTCAATCATCCCAATCCCCGGATAGAGCATGGCCTCATTCAAACTCCGCATATTCGGTGAAGGATTGATCCACACCTCGCCCGTCGAGTCGAACCAGTCGCCGCGCATCCACCCTTCCATCGGCACCACCGTCAGCTTCGCGCCAATGGCGCGCTCCGCATTGAACATCCGCGCCAGCTCGCCCATCGTCATCCCGTGCCGCACCGGCGTGCGCCAGTAGCTCACAAACGACTCGCGATCCCCATCGGCCACCGGCCCCTGCACAAACGCCCCGTTCACCGGATTCGGGCGATCGAGCACCACCAGCTCCTTGCCCGCCTTTGCCGCAGCCTCCAGGAAATACCCCAGCGTCGTCTCGTACGTATAGAACCGCACGCCCACGTCCTGGATATCGAACACCAGCACATCCAGCCCCGCCACCACCGTCGCATCCGGCCTGCGCTTCGCATCCGTGTCACCATACACGCTATAGACAGGCACGCCCGTCGCGGCATCGCGCCCATTCGCAATATCCGTCGTATCCGCCGTGCCCGTGATCCCATGCTCCGGGCTGAAGATCGCCGCCAGCTTGATCCCCGGCGCTTTCGCCAGCACATCAATCGTGCGCAGCCCACGCCCGTCCACACCGGTGTGATTCGTAATCAGCCCCACCTTCACCGGATGCGCCGCGTCGGCATGCAACTCGCCGAACCCGTGCTCCTCCAGCACATCGATCCCGTTCTTCACCTGCCCATTGCGCGACTCGATCCTGTGCGCCGCCATCAGCGACTCGTTATAGCCCGTGATCCGCGCCAGCCGCATCTTCTCCTGCTCCGTCACGGTCAGCTCAAGCCCATCCACCACCGCCGTCGCAATGCGGGTACGCAGCGATACCACCGACCGCCCTCCGCGCGGATGCACCGCGTTCGTCAACAGAATCACGTACGTGTCCGTCACCGGATCGATCCACAGCGACGTGCCCGTAAATCCCGTGTGCCCGAACGACCCCACCGGCAGCAACTCCCCGCGATTGCTCGCAAACGGCGAATCAATATCCCACCCCAGCCCGCGCACGCTCGCCGCATTCGCTGCCGTCTGCGGCGTTGACATCTTCTCCACCGCCTCGCGGCTCAGCACCTTCTCGCCCGTCAGCAAAGCCTGCGCAAAGATCGCCAGATCGTCCGCCGTCGAGAACAATCCCGCATGCCCCGCAACCCCGCCCATCCGCCGCGCCGTCGGATCGTGCACCACTCCGCGCAGCATCCGGTTCTGCTCGTCATACTGCGTCGGCGCAATCATTGGCCGCCACGCATCCGGCGGAAGAAACCGCGTATGCTTCATGCCCAGCGGCTCAAAGATGTTCTTCGCCGCAAACTCGTTCAGCGGCATCCCGCTCACCTTCTCCACCACAAATCCCAGCGTCTCGAAATTGATATCGCTGTACACAAACCGCGTGCCCGGCGGGTTCACCGGCCTCTGGTTCATCGCCATCCCAAACGCCGTATCGCGCCCCGACCACGGCGCAGTGAGATCGAGATCCGGAGCCAGCCCCGAATAGTGCGTCATCAACTCACGAATCGTGATGTCCTGCTTTCCGTTCTGCCCAAACTCCGGCAGATACGCAGCCACAGGATCATTCAGCCGCACGCGCCCTTCCTCCATCAGCTTCATCACGGACATCGTCGTCGCCACGCACTTCGTCAGCGACGCCATGTCGAAGATCGTATCCACCGTCATCGGCTCGCGCGCCGGCTCCAGCGATCGCATTCCGAACGCCTTCCGGTACACCACGCGCCCGTTGTGCCCCACCAGCAGCACGCCCCCCGGCATATTCCCATCCGCGACCGCCTTCTCCATCAGTGGATCGAGCACCGCTGCCAAGCGCGCAGAGCCCTTCTCACCGGAGCCCGCCTCCTGCGCACGCAGCGTCGCAGCAATCAAAAACAATCCGAGCCCAATGCAAATCAGCCTATGTATCGATACCCGTCTCATCACCCCTCGCTTACCCCCGCGTCACTGCGCTTCCTTCTCCATCCAACTCGCTGCAGGCGGCCCGCTGGCCGCAGCCGGCCTGCTGGCCGCAGCCGGCCTGCTGGCCGCATAACCAATTCCGAACGTAACCGCCGAACCGAACACCACCCACCACGTAAACGGAATCTTCGTGAACACCCAGCAATACACATTGAACGCCACACCGCACAGCATCCCCACCATCGCGCCCCGCTCCGTGGCTCTCCGCGTCAAAACCCCCAGCAGGAACACCCCCAGCAGCGACCCATACGTCACCGACGCAATCGAAAGCCCCATCTCAATCACCGTCCCGCCACGCCGCGCCAGCAGAGCCAGCGCGAACAGAACCAGCGCCCAGCACCCCGTAGCCGCCCGCGAAAACCTCACCCGCCTCTCCTCGCTCGACTGCGGAAGAAAGCGCGCATAGAAATCCACAACGCTTGTGGAAGAAAGGGAATTCAGCGCCGCGCTCAGGTTCGACATCGCCGCCGCCAGAATCGCCGCAATCATCAACCCCGCCACCAGGTGCGGCATACGCGTCGCAATAAACGTCGGAAAAATCGCATCGGTTCGCGCGAACGCCACCCCCGGCGAAACATCTCTGTAGAACACGAACAGCATCGCGCCAATCGTCAGAAACAGCGCAAACAGCACAAGCACCGCAAAGCCGCTCGCCACAATCGCCGTCTTCGATTGCCTCGCATTCCGCGCCGCCAGCAAGCGCTGCACAATCAACTGATCAGTCCCATGGCTCGCCGTGGTCAAAAACGCTCCGCCAATCACGCCCGACCAAATCGTATAAGGCACCTTCAGATTCGCCGACCAGTCGAAAACCCTGAACCGCCCCGCGTCCCCCGCAACCGCAGCAATGTGCGTCCACCCTCCCGGCACCGCGTGCGCAATCACCACAATCGTCACAACCGCCCCAGCCACATACAGCGACAGTTGCACAACGTCCGTCCAAATCACCGCTGCCATCCCGCCTTCAAACGTGTACACCAGCGTCAGCACCGTCACAATCCCAATCGCCGCCGCGTCGCGCCCGAAATCGCTCGTGCCCCCAAGCACCGGCCCCAGCGCGATCCGCACCACCATGGCCACCGCAAACACCCGCACCCCTTCGGCCGCGGCCCTCGTCAGCAGAAACACTCCCGCCGTCATCCAGCGCAGCCGCTCGCCGAACCGCCGCGCAATCAGCTCATAAGCCGTCACCAGCTCGCCGCGAAAATAATGCGGAATCAGCAACACGGCAACCGCAACGCGCCCCACCACGTAGCCCATCGCCAGTTGCAGAATCCTGAAGTCCTGCGCGTATGCCAGCCCCGGCAGGCTGATGATCGTGAGCGTGCTGGTCTCCGCCGCCACAATCGAAATCGCAATCGCCCACCACGGAATCCTGTTGTCCGCCAGAAAATATCCGCGCAGCGAACGTTCCTTCGCACGAAATCGCAGCCCGAACAGCGTCACCGCAACCAGGTAGCCGAGCACCACCAGAAGGTCAGCCTTGTTCAGGCCCATGCGCTCTCCCTCGCCGCGGTATATAAGTGTCGTGATCCTCCGGAGCCATCAAGCCGGACTCCCAATTTGAGGCGAGTTTTGAAGGGACGCAGCTTCACACCTGGCTGATGAGACTGCGACGAAATCACTGTTTTGAAGGGGCACCACTTTATGGCTTGCTGAAGACTCCGCAGGGCCGCTGTCTTGAAGGGGCACGGCTTCAGCCGTGCCGAAAAAGCCAATGATAAGCACGGGGCTTTAGCCCCTGAGGGATGATTTCGAGCATTCAGCAGTAGTTCACCAGCAGCACTCTTCAGCCGTGCCGTCCATATGCTCGATATGCAGAGCGGCTTTAGCCGCCGAGGGATGGTTCTGACACCGCGATCCCTGATCGATGTCCCTTCGACAAGCTGCCTGATGGCCCAACACTTCATCGTTTCACGCTTCTGATCAAGATACGTTCCTGCACTCCCCTTATAGAAGACACAATTGCCGACGCATCCTCATTCGCGAGAAAATACAACCTGAGCCTCTCGTGAATCGCACTCTCCCGCCCATCTCCTCGCTTTACCTCGCCGCCGTTCTCGCCTGCGCCGCGCCCCTCTCCGCGCAATCCGATCAGCGTCAGAATGCGATCCAACTCGAACAGCAGGGCAAAGCGGCAGAAGCAGAAGCCGCCTGGCGCGCGTGGACCACAGCCCATCCCACCGACGCCGAAGCCTTCGCGCATCTCGGCCTTCTTGAAGCCCGCCAGGAAAACTACTCCGGCGCCATCGAGCACTATCGCAAGGCCATGAAGCTCGCGCCCGCCATGCAGGGCCTTCGCCCCAACCTCGGCCTCGCCTACTTCAAGAACGGCGACTACCGCCAGGCCATCGACACCTTCGCGCCCCTGCTCAAGGCCAATCCCGGCGACGACCGTCTCACCCTGCTCACCGGCATGTCCCACTACGGTCTCGGCGAATACCAGGCCGCCACGCCCTTTCTGCAGAAGTCCGCCGAGCGCGACCCACAGAACCTCACCCTTCTCCTCACGCTCGCGCACGCTTGCCTCTACGCGCACGAGTACCCGTGCGTCCTCGACACCTTCCACAAGATCGTCGCCCTCAATGCCGAATCCGCCGAAGCCGACATGCTCGTCGGCGAAGCCCTCGACGAGATGAAAGACCCCATCGGCGCGCAGCGCGAGTTCCGCGCCGCCATCGCCGTCAACCCCAAGGAGCCCAACGTCCACTTCGGCCTCGGCTATCTTCTCTGGACCAAGGGCCAGTGCGCTGAAGCCGCGCAGCAGTTTCAATCCGAGCTCGACAACGATCCCGGCCACCTCCAGGCCATGCTCTATCTCGCCGACAGCAACATCCAACTCGATAAGATTGACGACGCCCTGCCGCTCCTCGAAAAGCTCGTCAGCCAGCATGCCGATAACGCTATGGCCCATCGCGATCTCGGCATCGTCTACGCCGCGCGCGACCGCAATCCTGAAGCAGTGAAGGAATTCCAGCAGGCCATCCGTCTCGCGCCCAACGACGTCAACGCCCACTACCGCCTCGCGCGCCTCTATCGCACCATGGGCCGCACCGCCGAGGCCAACGCCGAATTCGAGAAATCCCGCTCCCTCAACAAAGCCGCCGACGAGCACCTCCTCAAAGTGATGTCAACAATCCCCGCAGCACAACAGAAGCCTTCTCAACCCAGCGCCCCCGCCAAATAAAGCCCGCTCCCCCACAGAGCTGTCATCCCGACCGCAGGGAGGGATCTGCGGTTGCGTCCGACGAACTTCAAGCCAGCATTACGTCCGAGCTGCCGAGAACTCGAGAACCAATGGAATCTACTTAAATCAATGGTGCTCCTCTAGCAGGATGATGGGGTGAGCGGATGCAGGCTCAGCGATGTCCTTCCACAACGATGCAACGAAGCATCTTGACTCAGGGTAAGCGCCCAATGGCATCCGGCGTTCGAAGCTGCACAGGTTGTGCTTGACCTCCGTCTTCCAAAACGCGAAACAAGTCCCCGCTGGGATCCATCTGAGTGGCCTACCCACATCTGCAACAACAAATCTCACCGGGCCAGAGCGCAGATGCTCCGTGATTTGTTGCGCAGAAAGGTCGGCGACTCGTTCGGTGATCGGGGAGCCATCCTCTTGCCAAATTGCCTTCATCGGTAGGGTTATGACCACCTTCTCAGAAATCTTCATGGGAAACGCTCCCGTTCTGTACAGATTGGTAGGCTGTCCTAACAAACCTCCGAAGCCCCGGAGCGACTGTCTGATTTGTCAAGGGTTCATGGAGGGGTTGCTGGAAAAGACGGCGCGCTGCGCCTCGGAAAACGCAGAGAGCGCGTTTCCCGCTTTCCCACAACCGAGCGGCTACGGCGAGTGGGAGATTAGCATGTTCAGGCGCAAGCCCGGGAGGAAGTGGTCTGAAGCGCCAGCCGACAGCGCACCTCGCGGGCCTTGGCGTTGAGCCGCACCAGCAGCTTGTGGGCGAGCGCAATGCGGACGACCTTGGGCGGCTTGCCGGCCGCGCGGAGGCGCTGCTGAAAGGCGGTGAAGTCCGGCTCGAAGCGGCCCGCCACACCAGCCACGAGGTAGAGGATGTCGCGCACCGCGGCGCGTCCTCCCCGCACCGCGCGTTTGCCCTGCTGCTTTCCCGAGTCGTTGGCCAAAGGAGCCAGCCCGGCCAGTTTGGAGACGGTCTTGTTGGACAGCAGGCCGATCTCCGGCATCTCCGCCATCAACCGCGCCACGGTGCGGTCGGCCACGCCTTTGATGGTGCGAAATGCCTGGTTGAGTTCCCGCCACAGCGGGTCCTGCTCGATCAGCCTGGCGATGCGCTGCTCCAGATCGCGGATCTGGCGGGCAACGAAGGCCAGCAACTTGGCGAAGGAAACCTGCACGGCGCGATCGGTAACCAACCGCTGCTGGTTGCGTTGCGCCGTACGCACATCGGTCAGCTGGCGAAGACGCGTGACCAGCGCCCGCAACTGCTGCTGGCCGGGCGGCGTCAGGCAGGCTGGCTGCGGCTTCTTCACTTCGGCGTACCAGGCGATCATGGCGGCGTCGATGCGATCGGTCTTCTCCAGTGAGCCCATGCTCTGAGCGAACTGGCGCACCGCGCGCGGGTTCACGATGGCCACCGCAAGGCCTTGTTCCGATAGCTGCGCAAACGCCAGTTGTTCGTACCCGCCGGTGGCTTCCATGGCCACCATTTCAACCTGATGTGCCTGGCAAAAGGCGCCCAGCGCCATAATCCCTTCGGGGGTGTTGGGGAAAGACCCTGCCGCACCCTGCTGGCCAATGCGAACTTCCAGGGACTCGGAAGCAACATCTACGCCACAAACCATCTGTGTCACGATAACCTGCCTTGTATGTTCGAATGAGATCGTGCGACTGTTCGGTCGTACGTGACTTGGGCAGCGGTCCCTATGCTCCGGGACGGTGAGCGATCACCTGGGGACGTACGGGAGCCGCCCGCCCGCGGGGGAGCCGATGCCTCGGCTCCCCCACTGCAACAGTCTCACCGAAACTGCCGCTCATTCAGAGATACAAGGGGCGGCGCGAAGCCCACCCTCTTTGTTCATGCGCAAGAGAAGCCTGCGACCAAGCCGCCCGGCCGCAAACCAGCAGCCTCCTCAAGTCGGCTCTCTCTTCAGTAGGCTTTCAGCTTCACTTTGACCCACTTGCCTTCGGAGGGGAATGAGATCCCGAAAAAAGTCTCATCGCCGTTGATGAGGCGCCTGGACTGCCACTTGCCGTCGACGAACTCGCCTTCTTCAGCGGAGAGGAACTGGGCCTTGCGAAGTTCGGAGCCGCGGTTGGGACGGAAGTTGATCAGCGCGTCGAAGCCGCAGATGAGGAACTCGTCCGGACCGAGTTCGGCCACCATGGCACGACCGGTCCTGTTCTTGTTGCCGCTTCCGAAGAGACCTCCGTAGCTGGGTCTGGGAGTTCCGAAGGTGACTACGGATTCAAACTGACTGAAAGTGAGTCGGAGGTCGGTGATCTGGTCTTCTTCGACGGCCACTTGATCGCATTCTTCTGCTGAAGTTCGGCAATTTCAGAGACGGCGGCAGCGATGAGATGGAAGTCGGCGGCGAGGCCCGAGAAGAGCTCCTCCTGCTTGATCCCGTACTCGGGGGGAACTTGGGCATCGATGCCGAACGGAGCGAAGGAGAGCGAGTGCGCTTCAAGAGCGTAGAAGAAGTAGCGAGCGGCCATCGGCCCGAAGATGGTTTCGGGAACGAAGAGCGGGTTGTCAGGGCGGCCGTACTTGTGGAGAATGTCGCGATATCCAGAGTAGTCAAGGACGTAATTATCCGGGGCGATGGCATCGAGCGATGGGGTGTTGGCTTTCCACAGGTCGAGAACATTGGAGGTGGCTCCGCCGCTAGGGTAGGCTTCACCGGGCCGCTCAAAGTTCTTGCGCTCGCGCAGCCACGTGTTCACGTACATCGGAAGCGGATACTCAACCTTGCCCGCGGCCGCCACCGCATTGATGTAGGCGGAGATGTAGTAGGCCTGAAAGGCTTCTGGAGCTTCTTCTGGACCGAAGGCTTCGGTCCAGTTGCCGGATTTTTTCTTGAGAGCCTGGGTAATCTTTTCTGGGACCGGCGCGGCAAAGAGCTTGTTGGCTTCGGCGGAGTAGTCGCGATCGCTTTCGAGCGAGCCCGGCTCGTTTTCAACCTGCATCATAAGGACGGTGTGCTGATCGGAGTCTACTTCTTTGAGATGGTGCATCAGGGCGGCGAAGGCCCTGGCGTCGGCATTGCGGGTGGCTTCCGCGATGGGGGCAAGAACGCGGATCTGTTCTCCGGCGCGGTTGCGCATGCGAGGGTAGCGCGTGGTGTCTTCTTTCACCCATTGCGGGGCGTAGTCCATTTCGCCGTTCTTCCACGTGGCGAACCAAAGAAGGATTACGTGCAGGTTGTTCTGGCGCGCACCTGCGAGGATGCGGTCTACCGAGGTGAAGTCGAAGTGGCCCGGCTGTGGCTCGATGACTTCCCAGTAAACGGGAATCTCGGCAGTGTTCGCGTGAAGTTGCTTGTAGAGAGGCCACGCGCGGTCGAGTTCGCCCGGCCAGCCGGATGAGTTTCTGACCTGCGCACCGAGGATCAGATATGGATGACCATCGACCAGTAACTGATAAGAACCGGCCGCGGTCTTTTCAACGCGGGGCATTTCCGCTCCAGAAAGAAGCGGGGTCGCGAAAGTGAGGACAGAGAGCAGGAACGTCGCGGGAAGGGCGTGCGTTAGCATTCGCATAAAAGATTGTGACGAGGATACGCCGTTTCACTCGTGTTTGAGAATCATCGATTCCCCGCTCGCTGCACAGATCTTTAACTCCTTTCCAGGTTGCATTCCGCGCACTGGGTTCGAGGTAGGCATTCGTCAGAGCAGAACTCCGCTTTTAAAAATAACGGCTCGCTCCCCCACAGAGCTGTCATCCCGACCGGAGCGGAGGGATCTGCGGTTGCATCTGGCGATCTCCAAGCGAGCATCACTTCCGAGTTGGCGACCATCCGACCAGAATGCTCAAGACTCGTGCGGCTCAACCGTAACGCTTACTCTTATCAGGATATTCAACAAATGAATGCAGACGGATCAACCCGGCCCCGCCGCAGGAATATTTTCATATTCGCTGTCACGGCATCGTTAATTCTTATCGCCGCGATTTCGATTCTTCGATTGAATTGGTTTCGGGTCTCAGTTCGAAAATATGAGATGAGTGTGGCCTTCAATGGAAAAGCACCGTGGGGTGATGTCGGTGCAGAATTAGATGGCGATCCGGCTCCAACTGTCCTCTATCGCAAGATAGGAAGGAGCTACTGCTATACGGCCTTCCAGTCGCCGGTACTGTCTTCTCGCGTAAAGGAATCGGGTAGAAGCCTCGTCAATGTTGAGTACAACGTCTTCTCAAGCTTCGGCCATGAAGGAAGGTACACGTTACGATCTGTGGACGGTGTACTCGTTGCAGACGGCAATCGAGTTATCAAAGATGTTCGCGAGTTTGGAGGTCAAGTTCTTCTGGACGCCGATGAGCCTTCTGGCTGTCCTTAGGTCGCAATTAGATGTCTCACCGCCCACGCGGAAGTGCCTCTGTCCAAACCTGCAAACGCACCACCATTTCACGAACGCATCGCAAGAGCGAATGAATATTGTTAATCCACCAACACCGCACAAATTGAACATCTACGTCCCCAAAAAAATCGGGCCGGAACAAACGTTCCGGCCCTTCAGGAACTCAGGCCACATGAGACCGCTACACCTGAGACTCAGTTAGAAATTCAGCTTCGCACCCAGCTGAATGCGCCGCGGCGAGTGGCCCGCAGTCACCTGTCCAAAGCTGCCGTCCGCCGTTGACGTATCCACGGACGAGAAGCTCTCGTGGTTAAACGCGTTGAAGAACTCGCCGCGAAGCTGGAAGTTCAACCGCTCCACGAGCTTGATGTTCTTGATTGCCGCCAGATCCCAGTTGTTGTAGCCGGGGCCAAGCAGGCTGCCCTTGCTCTCGCTGCCGAAGTGGTAAACCGCCGGCGCAAACGACTCCTTCGTGAACCACGCATCCACCTTCTTCGGCATGTGCACCTTGGCAATCTGGTCCGGACGCGTCGCGCCCAACCCGATGCCCACGTTCACACCATCCGGATCCCACGGGTCGCGCGGCTGGCTCAGCGAGAAGTTCGATCCCGAGACAAACTGCGTGATCCCCGAGACCTGCCATCCGCCCAGCACACGGCCCGTGAAGCCCTGCTGGCCCTTGAACCAAGGCAGGTCATACACATAGTTCGCCGTGAAGATGTGCGGCGTGTTGTAGGTCGACGGACCGTAGTCCATCATGAAGTCGTACGAGTTGGTCGCCTGCTCGCTGCGGTCCGTCGACTGCGTCGACAAATCCTTCGAGTAGGTGTAAGCCACACCCGCCTGCAGCCCGTGCGAACGGTGATTCAAGCTCACCTGCAGCGAGTTGTAGTTGTTGGTGAAGAACGGCGCGCGCGAGTTGATCCCCGCGTAGCCCAGGTACGGACGAATCGCATTCACGCTCACCGTCGGCCCCGCCGCCAATCGATCCGCTACCCGCGGCTGGTTCTTGTCAAACTGGCCCAGCAGGTGCCGCGCCTGGTTGCCCACATACGCCACTTCCAGAACCGTGCTCGGAATTAGCTGCCGCTGCACGCTCAGGTTGTAGTTCGCATAGTTGGGAACCTTGAACGTCGGATCGCCCGTCGCCGTAATTCCATTCGGTCCATACGACACTGCCGTCGCTCCGCCCTTGATGTTGTCGAAGGCGCCGTTCACAATCGTCGTGCGCTGCGCCAGCGGCGGGTTGCCAAAGGCGTTCTGTTCCCAGATGCCGTTCAGCACGCGGTCGTAGAAGATGCCGAAGCCTCCGCGAACCACCGTCGTCCCTTTGCCGTCGAGGTTGTACGAGAAACCAAGCCGCGGCGCAAAGTTAGCGTTATAGTTCGGGTTGACATAAGCGCCGAACGGCGAGCACGACACCATCGGTGCAATCGACTGCGCGTGGCTGCATGCTTCACCCTTCGGGAAGATGATGCCGTTCGTGTAAGTCGCCGGCAGCAGCTCCATCCCGCTCACGCTCTGCCCCGGAACAAAGTTGCCCGCATTCGGATCGGTGTAAGCCGAGTTGGTGTTGATCTGCGGCGATAGCTTCGCGCTGTAGAGATCCGGATCGAAGTTCGACAGCGTGTTCTTCACATCCGTGACGGAAGGCAGTCGGCTCCACCGCAGTCCCAGGTTCAACGTCAGCCGCGGCGTAACCTTCCAGTCGTCCTGCGCATAGATCTCGCTGTTGGTGAAATGCAGGTCGGGAACAATATCAGGCAGCGTCTGCGTAAACGACGCCACATTGCCCACCAGGAAGTCGCCCCACGAGTTGAAGCTGAAATTCGGCTCGCCGTTCACCGCGTTTTCCGTCTTCACCATCTGCTGAATCTGGAAGCCGAAACGCACCGTGTGCTTGCCAAGATTGATCGCCAGGTTGTCGAAGTACGTGCGATCAAGGTTCCGTTCATTCCACGGAGCCGAGCCCGCGTTGAAGCCCGTCACGCCCGTAATGCTGATCGCTGGAACCTTGCCATAGGGATCAGGCTCCCACTGGTTCGTCAGCGCGCTGTTCACCGTCGATGAAGTAGCAAACTGCCCGCTCTTGATCGCCGAGAAGTACGTGCCCTGCGACCACACAAACTCGAACTCGTTCACCACCTTCGGATTGATCGCCCACGTCAGGTTGCCCACCACGTTCTTGCCCGGCGAGTTCACCAGCGTGTCCACAAGCCCCGGATAGTTGCTGCCCGCCCAAAGGCCTTCGGGATTGTCCACAGGCATGTCGTCATTCATATAGCGCGCATAAAAGTGGATCTTCTCGTTGAAGTAGTGATCCACACGCACAATGTCGTCGCGGAAGTTGTTCTGCGCCGAGTAGGCGAACGTGTAGTTCGCGCCGTCGTTCGCGGGATACTTGCTGAACACGTTATCCAGATACACCTTCGAGTTCGCGCTGTAGCAGCTCGGCGAAATCGTCGTCGTGTCCGTCGCCGCATCATACGTCGTGCAGCCCGGCGCGCCGCCCGTAAATTTCCCCGCAACCTTGCCGGCCAGCATGTCCTGGCTTGCCGCCGGCATCGAGTCGCCGCCCGGCGTGCTCTGCTTCCGCCACTCTTCTGAATAGAAGAAGAACGTCTTCGTCTTGTTCGTGTTGTAAAGCTTCGGAATGAAGACCGGTCCGCCGATCGTGAATCCGTAAACGTTGTGGTGGTTCACCGGATTCTTATTCGGCTCCCCGTTCGCAACCTGCGCGCGCTTGTTGAACCACTCATTCGCGTCCAGCGCCGTGTTGCGCACAAATTCGTAGGCGTTGCCGTGGAACGTGCTGGTGCCCGACTTGGTCGCCACCAGGATCTGCCCGCCTCCCGAACGCCCGTAGCCTGCATCGTAGTTGCCGCGCTGCAGCGTGAATTCCTGAATCGCGTCCACGTTCGGCGCATTGATCACCGTGCCGTTCGAACCCGAGTCGTTGATGTCCGCGCCGTCAATCGTCCAGTTGTTCGCCGTAGTGCGAGCGCCGTTCACTGACATCGCAGTGTTGCCCGCGCCCGTCTCATCGCCCATCTGGTTCACAACGCCCGGCTGCAGCGTCACCAACTGCTGGAAGTTGCGTCCCGCCAGCTCCAGCCCTTCAATCTGCTCGCCGGTAATCGTGCCGGCCTGCGCCGCAGTCTCCGTATCCACCGACACCGAGTTGGCTTCTACCGTCACCGTCGCGCTCTCTGCGCCCGGCTTCAACTGGATGTTCAGCCCGCGCTTCTCGGCCACATTCAGCACAACGCTCTTGGCTTCCCATTTGGCGAACCCATTTGAGGCCACGCTCACCGTATAAGTGCCGGCCGGCAGCGTGGTCACCACATAGTTGCCCGAGTCATCCGCCGTCACAACGCGCTGCGCCCCGTTCACGCCGTTCGCCGTCACCGTCACCGTCGCGTGCGGAATCACCGCACCCGTCGCGTCCGTCACCGTTCCGCTCAGGGTCGCGGAGAGTTCCTGCGCCGCACCCCATCGCGCGCCAAGCGCCAGCACCATCGCCAATACGCTCGCAATCACCACCCAGCGCCTCAACCGGGCAGGAGCCTCACTACATCTATGATCAGTGCATTTTTTGAACTGATTATTTGCCACCGCACTTCTCCTCTCGTCTTGTATCTTTCAGAGAATTTTTCGCTTGAGGGATAGGTCACGAGCGAACCAACGTCGCTCAAAGTTCACCAGGATTGTGGAACTGGTGAGTTCTCGATCCAGCCTTCAGAGGCCTGCCGCAGAACCCGGGAGGAAAAAACTTGCTGCATCAGGGGACTCCAGAAGTGTTCAGCCAGGCCGTGCCTTCTTCCTGACATCCATCCCCCAGGCGCTCTATTCGTATCTGCGCCTGCGTGGACTGAGGCCGCGCGGCCTCATGTCTTGGAACAATAGGACGAAAGTCATAAGTTGGCAAGGGTGAAAATGATCGTTTGTAGATCAAATGAACAAAATATCGAATACAAGTGGCGCGAAACGATAGCTATGTCACCGTATTTGCTCGATTTAACCACTTTGGGCCTTGGATAACACTTGAACCGTTCTCTAACCAAGTTTTGGCCTCTCCAGACGCCAAAACAAGCCTATATATCACAAGACAAATGTGATATCCATGAAGACTCCCGATAATTGGGGGGACCTTCTTCAAACGCGTTCGAGAAGCTGCTACACCCCGCCAGCCCTTCCAGCAAAAAGTCCCTTCAATTTGATCACTTTCCAAGAGTATGATCTGCTGAGCAGTTGCCTTGCCAAACTCTGGACCCCCTTAATGGTGTGGCTGAGTCCCGCTCATCCGCTGCTCGAGGTGTGAATTGAATTCGAAGAAAAAATCCCTGCTCATCCGGCCTTCATTTGTCGCGCCCACCATCGCCAGCCTCGCCCTCCTCGCCTTTGCCGCCGCGGCAAACGCACAGCCGCCTGCACCTTCCGCTCAGCCCCTCCGCCTGATGCCTCTGCCCAGCTCCGTCCAGACCGGCCAGGGTTCGTTGAGCCTTAATGCGCACTTCCATGCTGGATTCACCGGCAATCACGACCCACGCCTCGACGCCGCACTCGACCGCTTCCTCGCCCGTCTCGACTACCGTTGCGGCGGCATCCGCCGCATGCAGCACGACGCAGCAGCCGGCGCTTCCAACCTGCTCACGCTCCAGGTCGCCGGCCCCGGCGCGGCCATCCAGAACCTCGACGAGGACGAGAGCTACAAGCTGAGCGTCACCCCCCAGGGCGCCACCCTCACCGCCGCCAACGACCTCGGCGCCATGCACGGCCTCGAGACCTTCCTCCAGCTCGTCAATATGGAGAACGGCGGCTGCCAGGTCCCCGCCGTCACCATCGACGACACCCCGCGCTTCCGCTGGCGCGGCATGCTCGTCGACGTCGTCCGCCACTTCGAGCCCGTTGATGAAGTCGAGCGCACCCTCGACGCGATGGCCATCGCCAAGCTCAACGTCTTCCACTGGCACCTCAGCGATGACGAAGGCTTCCGCGCCGAAAGCAAGAAATTCCCCAAGCTCACTGAAACCGCTTCCGGCGGCCTCTTCTACACCCAGGACGAGATGCGTGAAGTCGTCGCTTACGCCCGTGCCCGCGGCATCCGCGTCATTCCTGAGTTCGACATGCCCGGCCACAGCACCTCTGAAGTGCTTGCCTATCCCGAATACGGCTCCGGCGAAGACATCAAAACCGTGCACCTCTCGTACGAAGATCCGCGCGCCGAACTCGATCCCTCCAACGAAAAGACCTACAAGTTCATCGACACCTTCGTCGGCGAAATGGGTGAAATCTTCCCCGACGACTACTACCACGTCGGTGGCGACGAAACCGAAGGCAAGGCCTGGCTTGCCAACCCCCGCATCAAGGCCTTCATGGACAAGAAGGGCTTCAAGACCACCGCTGAGCTGCAGACCTACTTCAACCAGCGCCTTCTGCCCATCCTCGCCAAGCACCACAAAAAGATGGTCGGCTGGGACGAGATCCTCACCCCCGGCCTCCCCAAGGACATCATGATCCAGAGCTGGCGCGGCCTCGAATCCCTCTCCGCCGCTGCCGTCCAAGGCTACACCGGCATGCTCTCCACGCCTTATTACCTCGACCACCAGGACACGGCCGAACAGATGTTCCTCGCCGACGTCGTCCCGTCCGACACCAAGCTCACCCCCGATCAGCAGAAGCTCATCCTCGGCGGCGAAATCTGCATGTGGGCCGAGCAGATCAACCCCTCAACCATCGACTCCCGTATCTGGCCACGCTCCCTCGCTATCGCCGAACGCTTCTGGTCCCCGCAGTCCGACCGCGACGTTCCCGACATGTACCGCCGCATGCGCGCCGTTTCCCTCGAGCTTGAAGAAGTCGGCATCCGGCACATCATCGGACCCAAAACGCTTCGCCGCAGCCTCGCCGGCTCCACCGATCCCGAAGCGCTAGACACCTTCGCCTCCGTCCTTGAGCCGGTCAGCTTCGGCGACCGCGAAGACACCCAGCACACCGACGCCTTCCAGTCCCTCAACCGCCTCGTCGACTCCGTCGTAGCCGATCCGCCCGCCCGCCAGCAGATCGCCCGCGACGTCAACACCCTGCTCAGCACTCCTCACTCGCCTGAAGCGGCGCTCGCTGCCATGCGCCTACGCCACCGTTTCGAGTCCTGGCAGGAAGCAAGCCCATCCCTCCAGGCCCTCTGCCAGCGCTCATCGCGCCTCAACGACGCCGCCGACCGCGCCCACCAGCTCGGCCAGCTCGCCCGCGCTGGCCTCGAGTCGCTCGCCTACCTCGAAAACCACACCGCCCCACCCGCCGGATGGGCCGACCAGCAAACGTCCCTCCTCGCTGACGTCCAAAAGCCCTCCGCGCTCGTCAAATATGTATTCCTACCCGACCTCGAGAAGCTGGTGAAAGCTGCAGCCACTCGTTAGTTCGTCGGTCCTGCTGCGCCTCTCGAGCCCTCTCCGGTCCCGAGAGGCTTTTTGTTGGCTTCTGCCTTTGCTTTCTTTCTGTCATTCCCGAAGGGGACTCTGCCGGTCACCGTCTTTCGGCACAGGCCCCCAAGCGACTTCTTTCTGTCGCGAGGCATGCGGGGGGATCACCCCACCGCAACCGAGAATGGCGGCGAAGCCGCAGTGGCCCCACCGCAGGTGGCCAGCCGAGAATGGCGGCGAAGCCGCAGTGGCCCCACCGCAGGTGGCTTGTCAAGCCCCTTTTCGAAAAATAGTTTGTAAGTAGCCGAATTATCAGCTACATACAAATCGAAAATAATTGCCGATTTACCTTCGAGATATGTCACACTTAAATTAACCAGAAAAACACCGCCCGCCGGCGCCAAAACCGGCGGGCTTTTCTTTTGCCCAAAACCCAATCCGGGCCATGGGACCGGATGCCCCGTCCAAGCTCTGCTTGGGCGGGAAGGAACTACCGTGCCCTATCCTGTCGCCTTTTCCTGGCGACAGGGTGGGAAACCACGAACCCCACCCAGCCGGGTGCCGGGTGCCCCCGGTCCCTAGCTTTTGGGGACCGGGGAGGGATTCCCACTGCCGCACCAACCTCACCGCCCGGTGAGAAACCTCAACCGACAAAACACAGAAGGAACAAATCATGACCACTCCGGAACAAGCCGTACAGCGCTGCCTCGACGCCTACAACAAAGCCTGCGCCGAAGACGACGCACGCAACGACCACAGTCCTGAATCCCTTCGGCGGGTCAACCGCGCCTACCGTCGCGCCATGCCCTTCCTCACCCCTGCCACCATTGACGCCTTCCTGGCCTGCGTCACCCACGGCCTGGTGCTCGAAATCTTCACCACCGCCGAAGCTGCCAAACTCCTCTACGCCACCCAGGTCGCCGTAGGCTCCCGCCGCACCGCTCAACAACAATCGAAACCCCACCAAACCCAGCCGGCAGGCACCCCTACCCCCCTAGGCACGAATGGCGCCGAAGGCGCAGTGGCCCCACCGCAGGTGGCAAACGACAAGGAGAAAGCCCACGTCCAGGCCATGCTCGAGCAGATCCTCTCTGGCAAAACCATCCCTGAAGCCCCCCTGGCTCCCTGGAGGAAGGCACCCCCCACCCCCTCTCCCCTCACCAAGTCCGGCTTCGCCCTCCCCACCGCCAGCTAGCCGCTGAGTAGCTAACCGGCTGACCCGCTAACTAGCCAAAAGGAGCCCCCTGACCCACCATCCCTCTGTCGAGCCACCCCACGCAAACGAGCCACACAGGATATCCCTGCCCAAAATCCCCTAGCTCCGCCAGCACCGCTAACTCCGCTAGCTCCGCTGCCTTCCAATTAAGATCAATCCGAGGGCTTCATCTTGCCGAGACGCAGCGCAGGCCTACTCCTCTTCCGCCGCCGTAACGGCGATCTCGAGGTCTTCCTCGCCCATCCCGGCGGCCCCTTCTGGACCAAGAAAGACCTGGGCTCCTGGACCATCCCCAAAGGCGAATACGAACCTGACGAAGAGCCGCTAGCCGCAGCCCGCCGCGAGTTCGAAGAAGAGACTGGATTCAAACCCGACGGCGAGTTCCTCGACCTCGGCGCAGTCACCCAGCGTTCCGGCAAAATCGTCGCCGCCTGGGCAGTCGAAGGCGACTGCGACCCCGCCCAGCTCGTCAGCAACACCTGCCAGGTCGAGTGGCCCCCCCGCTCCCGCCGCCTGATCGACGTTCCCGAAGTCGACCGCGGCGCCTGGTACTCCATCACCGAGGCGCGCGAAAAGATCTTCACGGCCCAGGTCGCCTTCCTCGATCGCCTTATCGAGAAGCTGAGCCAGGAGCCGGACTAACCCCATGCGCCTCTTCATCGGAATCCCCATGGCGCCGGAAGTCATGGCCCAACTCGCCGCAGTCCGTGACGGCCTCGCCCGCCTCAACGACGGCCTGCGCTGGTCCGCCCCCGAAGCCTGGCACATCACGCTTCAGTTCCTCGGCACCACCACTCCCGGTCAGTACGATTGCGTAGTCTCGCATCTGCGATCGCTTCACTCTGCCCCGGTGCCCGTCAACCTCGAAGGCCTGGGCTTCTTCGAGCGCTCCGGCGTCTTCTTCGCCGGCGTACACCTCTCGCCCGAACTCATCGCACTGCAGAAGAATGTCGTCGCTGCCACCAGCCAATGCGGCTTCACACCGGAAGACCGGCCCTATCGCCCGCACATCACCCTCGCCCGCAACCGCGGCCGCGAAAACGGCATACGCGTCCTCAAGCCCCGTGTCGGCCCCACACCACAATTCGCCGCTTTCACCGCGAACGAGTTCCTGCTCTACGAAAGCTTCCCGAATTCGCAAGGCTCGCGCTATGAAGTACGCGCCCGCTTCGAGCCTACCGCAACGCAATAATCTCCAGGTGCCCACTGCGCCGCACGATGTTCACGCCGACGGTCTCCTCATAGCGCTCGAACGACAAATCCACGCACGCATTGCCCACCCGCAGATTCTCAATCCGCACCTGCTTCAGCGACTCTGGCAGCCTCGAGTGATGTAGAAACAGCTTCTGCTCTTTCGCGCGAATCTCCAATCCCAGGCATGCCTGCAACACCATGAAGACGGCGCCCGCCGCCCACGCCTGCGGGCTGCACGCTACTGGATACAGCGTCGGCCCCTTACCCGGCCGCCGCGCGAACCCGCAGATCAGTTCCGGCAGCCTGTGCAGATTCACCTTATCGGAAAGGTCGAATAGTCCCGAGAGCACTCCGAGCGCGAGCTCCTTGTCCGGCGACTTCAGTGCGCCCCACGCAATCACCGCGTTATCGTGAGGCCACATCGATCCGTTGTGATACGACATCGGATTGAACCGCTTCTCGCCCGTCACAATCGTGCGAATGCCCCAGCCCGAGTAGAACGCCGGCTCCAGCATCGCACCGCGCAACGCCCTCTGCTGCGCATCACTGGCAATGCCCGAAAACAAGCAGTGTCCTGCATTCGAACTGCGCACCTTGCATGGATTCTTCTCTCCATCCAGCGCCAGCACGAATAGCTGCAGCTCATGCGACCAGAACGTCTGCTGGAACTTCGTCCGCAGCTCCGCCGCCTGCTTCTCCAGCGTCTCCGCGAGCTGCGCCTGCCCCAAATCGCGAGCCACACCGGCAATGCCCAGCCTCGCTGCATACACATACGACTGCACTTCACACAGCGCAATCGGTCCCACGGCTAGCTTGCCGTCACTGTGAAACACCGAGTCGTTCGAATCCTTCCAGCCCTGTTGCACCAGCCCGTTATCGTTCTGGCGCGCGTACTCCACAAAGCCGTCGCCGTCGCGATCGCCATAGCGGTCGACCCACTCCAGCGCCGCCAGCACGTTGGCCCAGATGCTGCGCAGAAATTCCTCATCCGCGGTTCGCTCGTAGTACGCCGCGGCCAGCACCAGAAACAACGGTGTGCCATCCACGGTTCCGTAGTAGCGCCCGAACGGCACCTCTCGCAGCTCCGCCATTTCACCCTTGCGCAGTTCGTGCAGAATCTTGCCCGGCTCCGCGTCGCGCTCCGGATCGAAGCTTGTCGCCTGCGTCGCCGCAAGATACGACAACACGCCGCGCGCGACCTCCGGCGCCAGCCACAACAGCTCCAGCGCCGTAATGATCCCATCGCGCCCGAAAATCGTGCTGTACCACGGCACGCCCGCATACGGATAAGGCCCATACGGCGTGCGCGTAATCATCATCGCCAAATCCGACTGCGACCGCCGCAACCACGAATTGAAGCGCTCGTTGGACGTGTTCACGCCCACGTCGGCCAGGGGTCCAGCCGCGCGTTCCTGCACCAGCCCCTGCAGCGCCTGGTCGTACGGTTGCACCGCAACATCAAGGTCTTCCCGCAGGCACTCCGCGCGGATAGTCAGCACGGTTTCGCCCTGCGCCTCCAGGTGCAGCGGAATCCTGATTCCGCTTTCCTCCGCCTTGCACTCCGGGGCGTTGCATTCCACCCGCGTCGTGCGCCGGATCCGATCGAGCCCTTCGTACGAGAGCGAAATAGAACCGCGTTCGTACTCCTCGCCCAGCATCTGCCCGCGGTGCTTGCGCTTCTCGCCGCGAATCTCAAAAATGTCGGCGAAGTCCGCATCGACCTCGAGCGTCAGCTCCACTTCGATCGACTCCTCGTTATAGTTGTGAACCGTCAGCCGATCGTGGCACACGCCATCGGATAGAAACTTGGTCCTGTAAATGTGCAGCGTGCCGCGTGCCAAATTCTTGCCGGAAGCAAGTTGAAGGTCTGGATTCGTCAGGTCCACCGCGAACAGCAGGTTGTCCTCGCGAATCGTGGAGCTGAGCAGCAGGGGACGAACCCCGCAAAGCTTCAGCTCCAGGCGCGACAGGTGCCGCATCTCCAGGTGGAAGATGCCCTGCTGGCCGGTGCCCACAGGCTGAATATCTCCGCTGCGATCGAACACCGCGAAGGTGTCTCCATGCAGCAGCACGCGCGTGCGGTCGTCCGCCAGCGAAGAGTTGGCGCTGATATAGAACTGCTGCCCTACTTCAATTACATCCTTGCTAGCTGGATTCTTCAGCAATGGCATGAACTTTGCTCCCCAATTTGAGCTGGGTGCGCCGGTGCTTTAGCTCACTTTCAGCGTAAGCCCGGGACATCACGAACTGCAGGTTCCGCCCCTTAAGCAGCAACCCGCGCCTGCTCCGCAATCCGCTCGTAAACCTGCACGTAGTCCTCGCACATCCGGCGCGTACTGAAGCGCGTCTCGAAAACCTCACGGCATCGGTTGCGGCTGATCGTGGGGATGCGCTTCACGGCCTCCGCGGCTGCTTTCGCGTTGCGGACAATGAATCCGGTCACCCCGTCTTCCAGAATCTCCGACACCGCTCCGCCTGGAAACGCGATGACCGGAGTTCCGCATGCCAGCGATTCAATCATCACCAGCCCGAACGGCTCCGGCCAATTGATCGGAAAAAGCACCGCGTGCGCGTTCGAAAGAAAGGAGCACTTCTGGTCGTCCCCGATCTCACCAAGGAATTCGAGCTGCGGATCGTTCAGCAACGGCTTCACGTTCTTCTCGAAATACTTCCGGTCCGTCGGATCTACTTTTGCCGCAATCCGCAGCGGCAGACCCGTCATCTTTGCAATGCGTATCGCCGACGGCAAACCCTTCTCTGGCGACACGCGCCCCAGAAATGCCAGGTACTCTCCTTTGCTTTCACGCGCTGTGAACGCCTTTTCCGGCAACCCATGATGAACGGTAGCCACCCAGTTCGCCCACGACATCGGCGCCCTCTGCGCATCCGAAATCGACACCAGCCGCATGTCATTAAATTCTTTGAACAGGGGAAACAGGTCTGGAATGTCTAGCCGGCCATGCATCGTCGTCACCGCCGGAATTTGCCTGTCTCGTATCTGCGGGAACATCAGAAAGTCCGCATGCGAGTGGATCACGTCGAACTTGTGCGCTTCCTGCGCCACAATCTCAGCCTGCAACACATCCCACGCCAGCGGCCGCGGAATCTCCTGCTTCGAGAGCCTCGTCGCCTGCGGGCAAATCGCCTTCAACTTGCCCGCTGTCTTCGAGTCCCCGCTGGCAAACAGCGTCACATCATGCCCCTGACGCACCAGCTCTTCAGTTAGATACGAAACCACCCTCTCGGTGCCACCATAGAGACGCGGAGGAACGCTTTCCTGTAGAGGCGCAATTTGGGCAATCTTCACCGGGGGCTCTCCCTTTTCCCCATTGCTTGGGGGGTCGATTGCATGGATGCGCGTTGGCCTCGGAAATGTGGTTTTCAGTCTCGGCTTGCCATCGACGCTGTTTCACAGAGCGGTAGGGAACTGCCTTGACCGTGCGATTGGTAAAGTAACCCCCGCGTCCATTGGCTGCATCTCTAGCAACATGGCTTGGACCGACGCCCGGCTTCCCGGTGAATCTGCGTGCAGTTGCGTCATCGCCCCTTTGGGCACCGTTAGCCTTCCCATTAAGATGATGAGGATCAGGGCCCTGTTGTGCTGAAGCGCCACGCAATCCGCCCGCGTCGCGGCCAGGCCTGCACTGCCTGATGCTCGCAGCCCTTCCTCAACTCAACCCCGCCCGGAGAAGCAAGAGAACGTGAAAAAGCTCGCCAGCGCACTCGATCCCCTCTGGTACAAAGACGCCGTCATTTACGAGATTCACGTGCGCGCCTTTGCCGACTCGAACAACGACGGGATAGGCGACTTTCCGGGCCTCATGTCGCGCCTCGACTACCTGCAGGAACTCGGCGTAACCTGCCTCTGGCTCCTTCCATTCTTCCCTTCGCCCCTGCGCGATGACGGCTACGATATCGCCAACTACGTCGACGTAAACCCGTCTTACGGAACCCTCGCCGACTTCAAAGCCTTTCTCGACGCAGCCCACCAGCGCGGCATGCAGGTCATGATCGAGCTGGTCATCAACCACACCAGCGACCAGCACCCCTGGTTCAAGGCCGCGCGCCAGGCGCCGCCGGGCTCCCCCGAGCGCAACATGTACGTCTGGTCCGACACCGACCAGAGATTCAAAGACGCACGCATCATCTTTACTGATACTGAGAAGTCGAACTGGACCTGGGACGATGTCGCGAAGTCCTACTACTGGCATCGCTTCTTCTCCCATCAGCCTGACCTCAACTTCGACAATCCGCTAGTAATGGAAGAAGTGCTCAAGGCCATGCGCTTCTGGCTCGACATGGGCGTCGACGCCCTGCGGCTCGACGCGATCCCTTACCTCGTCGAGCGCGACGGCACCAACTGCGAAAACCTCGCCGAAACGCACGTAATGATCAAGCAGATCAGGGCCGCCATCGACGAGGGTTACGCGAATCGCCTGATCCTTGCGGAAGCCAACCAGTGGCCCGCCGACGTCCGCCCCTACTTCGGCGATGGCGACGAGTGCCACATGGCATTCCACTTCCCGCTAATGCCGCGCATTTACATGGCGCTCCGTCAGGAAGACCGTCTGCCCATCACCGACATCATGGCGCAGACGCCGCCCATTCCCGACAACTGCCAGTGGGGCCTCTTCCTACGCAATCACGACGAGCTCACGCTCGAAATGGTCACCGACGACGAGCGCGACTACATGTACTTCGCCTACTCGGCCGATCCGCGCATGCGCGTGAACGTCGGCATCCGGCGTCGGCTCGCGCCCCTGGTCGACAACAACCGCCGCCGTATCGAGCTACTGAACTCCATCCTGTTCAGCTTCCCTGGCACGCCCATCATTTATTACGGCGACGAGATCGGGATGGGCGACAACATCTATCTCGGCGACCGGAACGGCGTGCGCACGCCCATGCAGTGGACCGGTGACCGCAACGCGGGCTTCTCCAAGTGCGATCCCGCGCGCCTCTACTTCCCGGTCATCATGGACCCCATCTACGGCTACCAGGTCGTGAACGTCGAGGCGCAACTCAGCGATCAGTCGAGCCTTCTGCATTGGACGCGCAACATGATTGCGCTGCGTAAGCTCTTCCAGGTCTTCGGGCGGGGCACGCTCACATTCCTTAATCCCGCCAACCGCAAGGTGCTGGCCTATATCCGCGATCTCGATCTCGGCGATGGCACGCATGAGACGATCCTCTGCGTCGCCAACCTCAGCCGTTTCGCGCAGCCGGTCTCGCTCGACCTGTCCCAGTACGTCGGCATGGAACCGGTTGAGATGATCGGCTACGTGCAGTTCCCCACTGTGACCAGCGAACCCTATGCTTTGTCGCTCGCCCCTTACTCGTTCCTTTGGCTGGAATTGCAGCCGGCCGCCTCCAAGATCGACTCGCTGCCTGAGTTGCTCTCTGAATCGCCCCAGGAGATGGCCGCACACGAGCCCGCCGCGCTCGACATCCTGACCAAGGGCTGGGCCGGATTCATCGCTGGCCACGGCCTTCCGCTCCTCGAAACCGCAATCCCGGCGTGGCTTCCCCGGCAGCGCTGGTTCGGCGCAAAGACCCGCAAGATCGTCAACGTGAAGGTCCTCGACTGGGCCGAACTCCCCGCGGCCATCGCTGCCAATACCGAGTTGCTGCCCGTAGGCGATCTGCCTGCCGACAGCTCCATTCCTCCGGCGCTCTTTTACGTCGAAGTGAATTACGGCGAAGGTTCTTGCGATGTCTATCAGGTCCCGCTGGCATTCAGCACCGGCTCCGCCGCCGAACAAACCGCGGCCGAACGCCCGCTGAGCGTCGTGACCACCATGGCCACGCCGGTAGGCCAGGGCATTCTGCACGACGCAACCGTGCGCGAAGACTTCCGCCAGCTGCTTCTCTCGCTCATCGAACGCAACGGCTCACTCGATCTGTCCACGCTCCACTCCGCTGCTATTGAAGTGGCGGCCTCGCTCGCCGCAGCATCCACAGGCCACTCCGCCCGCGAAGCAGCCGCCACCGGCGAAGCCGACGAGCTGCTTGCCCACCCCGATCGCGCAACACACAACCCGCCCGGACCCGGCATGGTGCACCTGCGTCCCCATGAGGTGTTCCCCGAGCCGGCAAACCCCGCAGTCGCACCGCCCTCGCCTCATCCTCAGCACGACGGCGACAACATTACACCGCACCCCCTCGCCGGCGTGCCGGTTGAGCCCTTGCCCATCACTACGCAGCCCGGAGAAGCCGCCACACCGCCGCGGTCCGATTCCACGACGTCTCCCTCAGGACACACGCAGCGCCACCAGCCGCGCGAGTCACCCTCAGCCGGCAATTTCAAACCGCGTGCCGGATTCCTTCACGCGCAAGCATCCAGGGCCTTCGAGTCCGCGCGCGGCGATCAGCACCTGCCCGCCCGCGTAGGCTCGGCCGAGCAGTCCAATACGTCCATCCTTTACGGCAAGCAGATCATCCTCAAGCTCTTCCGCCGGCTCCAGGCGGGCGAAAACCCCGATGTCGAGATCGGCCGCTTCCTGACCGAAGCGACGCATTTCCAGCACATCGCCCCGTTTCTGGGCGAGATCAACATCATCCCCTCAGCGGGCGAAAAAACAACCGTGGCGATGATGCAAGGCCTCGTCGAAAACGAGGGAGATGGCTGGCAATGGTTCCTCGACCAGTTCTCCGACTTCTTCTCGCGAGTTATCTCCATCCCCGCGCCAACCTCCGCCCCAGCGCAATTCACCGCGAATACCGAGCCCGCGGCCGAATTGAGCGAAAACACTGGTGCGACCCTAGAAGCCGCAGCATTACTCGGTCGCCGCACCGCCGAGATGCATCTGGCCCTCGCCACCCCTGCAGACGACTCGGCCTTCATCGCAGAGCCGTTCACGCCCGAAGACCTGAACCGCGACGCCCTCCGTATCGAAGAGCAGATCAGGTCGGCTTCCGATGCTCTGAAGGGCAAGCTCGCTTCCCTCCCGGAAGACATCGCCGACGATGCGGCACAGCTCCTTTCGCGCCGCCGCGAGTTGTTGTCTCGCGCGCGCTCCATCTTCACGGGCGAGGCAGCCGGCCAGAAGTTCCGCATTCACGGCGACTACCACCTCGGCCAAACCCTGCGGACTGCTCCGAATGCTTCGCAACCAGGCGGTGACTTCGTTATGCTTGATTTTGAAGGCGAGCCGGCCCGGCCACTGGCCGAGCGCCGCCGTAAGCAGTCGCCCCTGAAAGACGTGGCGGGCATGGTCCGCTCGTTTTCGTATGCAGCGTTTTCAGCCTTGGATCGTTTCCGCAGCGCTCATCCTGACCGTGACGGCGCGGCAGAAAACCTGATGCAGTGGTCACGTGCCTGGGAATCGGCCGCCGTGGCTGCATTTCTCCAGGCCTACCGCAAGACCATGGCCACTCGTCCCGAGCTGCTACCGCCGGAAGGGCGCGCGCAGGATCTTCTTCGGGCGTACCTTCTCGAGAAGGGCATGTATGAGGTCCTCTACGAGCTCGATAACCGGCCCGCATGGTTGCGCATTCCGCTGACCGGCATCCTACATTTGTAAAGGCCCTGTGCGCATCCGTTAGATACTTATGGCGACAGCAGATCCCATCCCCGACCTGTCCGGACCGCAGACGCCCGCTGGCTATGCGCTTCTGGCCCTTCTCCCGCCATTGCCGCAGGACCAGCTGGAGAGCACTCTCAGCCGCCTCGCTTCGGTCGTCCCGCCGGAAGAGCTGGTGGTTGCAGCCCAGAACGGGGCCGGTGGCGAGACTCTGGCCACCATGCGCATCGTCGAGGCGCCGCCCACGCGTGTCACCTGGACCCTGACTGCCGCCGACTTTGCGAACGCAGCCGAACTGGCGCGCAAGCACGAAGCACGCGCAGTCCTCGTGCTTGGACCGGAGTGTGCGTCGCTTGAGTCGGCGGCCCTGGGGCGGCTGGCCTCAGCCGCCATGAACGGCTCGGCCGATCTGGTGCTGCCGCACTACGATCTGCCCGCGAACTCCGGCCTGGTGAACTCGGCCATCCTCTACCCGCTCACGCGCGCTCTGTTCGCCACACGCGCGCGCTTCCCTGTAGCTATCGACTTGGGATTCAGCCTGCGCATGGCCGACCGCATGGCCAGCGCAGCCCAGCGCTATAACGCAATCGGCCAGGACGACGCCATGTTGTGGCCGGTTTCCGAGGCCGTCATCGCCGGATATTCACTCCTGGAGGTCGACGCAGGCTTTCGCGCCACTCCGCAGCCGCCCGATCCTGACATCCGCAGCATACTGGCGGCCGTTGCCGGCTCCCTGTTTTCCGATCTCGAAGCGAAAGCCGCGTTCTGGCAGCGTCCGCGACGCCTCCCGCCAGCCCGCGTCGCTCCCCCGGCATCCAACAGAAACGCCGAAAACCCGCCCGATGTTGCCTCCATGGTCGACCGCTTCCGCCTGGCGTACAGCAACCTCCAGGAGATCTGGTCGCTAGTGCTGCCGCCACATTCCCTTCTGGGATTGAAACGCCTTTCGCTCATGGATCCTGCCAGCTTCCGCATGCCGGAGAATCTCTGGGCACGCATTGTCTACGACTTCCTCATCGCCTTCCGTCTGCGCACCATCAACCGCGGCCACCTCATGGGAGCCCTCATTCCGCTCTACCTTGCGTGGGTGGCCGGACACATCAATGTCACGGCCTCTGGCGGCAATCCGGAACGCCATATCGAGGCTGTCGCGGCCGCCTTCGACGCCGACAAACCATATCTGGTCTCACGCTGGCGCTGGCCTGACCGCTTTAACCCGTGACCGGACTGAGTACTCTGCCCATGCTCGACTTCGTTTCAAGCCGGTTAATCGCAACACAGATTCAAGGAGGCTCAAGTGCCGACTCCCTCAACTGATTTGCCGATTGCCTTTCTTCGCGGGCTAGCCGAGGCAAACCCGCCGCTCTACTCCGATAATGCCTCCGTCTGGCACCACATCACTGGCTCGCTCCAGAACTCTGTCTATCGCGTACTCGGGCTGCTCATCGCTGTTCTACCTGGAATTGTCGCGTTCTTTCTCGCCGTCGTTATCTTCACTCTGCTCGGCATGGCCATCTCCGCAGTAATGCGCAGGCTGCTGGTCTGGGTTCGCTTCGATGAACGGCTGACACGCAATCGATCTGACTGGACACCTTCCAGCTCACCGACCGAACTGTTCGCCCGCGCTTCGTTCTGGACCTGTGTTCTGCTTGGACTGCTGATCGGCGTATCGGCGTTTGACGCATCCTATTCAAGCGCCTCCAACGTGCCCATTCTGCTGCTTCCTTATGTCACCCACGCCATCGGCGCACTGATTGTCCTGCTGGCTGGCCTGTTGATTGCGCGATTCCTGGCCCGCTCCGTACTCATCAGCGCCGTCAACGCGCAGCTTCATTACGCGCGTTTCCTGTCGCTGGGGGTGAAGTGGCTCGTGCTGGTGCTTACCGCCGCCATGGTGCTCGACCACCTCGAGATCGGCGACCGCATTGTTGAATTGGCCTTTGGAATTCTCTTCGGCGGCATCGTGCTCACGCTCGCCCTGGCAGTGGGCCTCGGTTCACGCGATCTTGTCACAAGGTCCCTCGAACGCGGCGTGGAGCGCGCCTCCGAGCACCCGGTCATTCCAAATATCCCGCCGGGCCCCGGAACAACCGAGACGTTCCGGCATTTCTAGAGAAATCTCCGGGTAGCTGTGTCCCGCTCCTGCCCGTTGCATCGCATTAGCGGCTGATCAGCCCGAATGCTGCCTGGATTGGAAAGCGGGCTTCACAGGACTCGGAAAAACTTCACCGAGGCCAATGTTTTGAGAGGGCACGGCTTCACAGGTGCTGAAAAGGCCTATTCGGAACAGGTCTTGTATCAGGGGCTGCCTTTAGGCAGCCCGCATGCGCGCCCCTCAAACTCAATTGGGGCTTCAGCCCCCGTCCGGACACAGCGACTATGGAGATGCCTTGGTCAAGGGGCGAGGTCGCGAAACAAACTGCAGATCACTTGCGGCCTTGCGATCCTGGGCTTCGCTCATGAACATTGCCCCGTGATCGTCCGCACAGAATCCGCCGATGTTACTGACGCATACTCATCTCCTGCCGGACTTAGGCGATCAGCCTCGGTCCGGCATTCGGGTCTTGAAGGGCACCCCCCTACCCCCCACCCCCCCTGAGGGAACTGGGCTACTAGCTTCGACAGGGACATTGGGCTTTGGCGTAGGCTCATTTACCCCCCACCCCCCTCCCCCGCCGGTTCTAATAGAATCAACAACTTGCTTGCTCTGATTGCGGACTGAATCGATCCGGAATCCCAAGTAGGCCCTACTCATCGCCGTTGTGGATGTAGCACTCGTGAATCGCATCGGCCGGCGCATTCGGCCACTTCGCACTCATCAGATCCTGTTCGCTCAGTTCCTTCAGCGCAAAGTCGATCGTCCCATCCGGATGCACGGTCCCCTGCACGAAGCCGTAGATCATGGTCTTCGCGCCCTTCTTGGCGCTCTTGGGCAGAGCATAACGATGCGCCCCGGCCGACCCGATGATCATCCCGGGCACAACCTTGGTGGTGTGCTGCTTCCAGTAAGCAGTGTCGTAGATGTTCGGCGAATAGTAATGCGAGTGGCTTGCGATCAGGTACACGTGCTTGCCCGCCGCCTGCGCCCCGTAGAACCAGTGGTAGACCATTTCGCCCGTGCGCTCGCCAAGCTCCCAGTCGTCCATCGCGTGCTCTGCACCTGTGGAGTGCGGCAGCGCCTCATGCGCCCCGGCAACAATCGCATTCACTCCGGAGCCCGGCGCGAGGTCGTGGTCGAGCACCGCGCGCAGCCAGCGCAACTGCTCGTCTGTGAACTCGTCCTTGGTGGAATTGTCGAGCGTGATGAAGTCCACGCCATTCTCCACCCAGTGATACCAGGGCCCAACCGGTGCAGCATCCGTTCCGTCCTTCTTCCGCGTCTCAGCGATTTCCGGCCGATCGAGGAAGCGCGAGAACTTGATGGTGTAGCCGTCGCGCGTCATCGGCGGATGCGTATCGTGATTGCCACGTCCGAGAAACACCGGCAAGGGCGCAAACGGCGCCATCTGATGTTCAAGAAAGTCATCCCACGCTGTCTTGTAATACTCGTCCGCGGTCAGCCTCTTCCCAGCAGGCTGCATAGACGCCATATCTTGGTCCGGCTCCTTGCCCATCACGCGGAAGTCGCCCAGGTGCCAGTAGAAGGAGTCCTTCTCCGCCTTCACTTTCGCGGCAATGGCCGGCATGACGAAGTCGCCGCAGTTGCGGCTGTCGCCGGAAACGGCAAATGTCCACGTGGAAGCGGAGCTCTGGGAGAAGGCAATCGGGGTCATCAAGAGGCAGGAGATCGCAAGCACGAGGGGAAGCTTGAGCTTCGACATGCCCACAGCATAAATTGCGCGGCTGGCTTCGGAGTTAAATCCTGATGAGCTGCATGAGATCACTTCAGCTGAATATAATCAGATTGCTGAGCAATTGAGGCCCAATTTCGAGAGCTCCGCAGGAGTGTATCCCATGTCCGACTTCCCGCACGCGATGCTCCGCGAAATCTTCGAGCAGCCAGACGCCATCCGCCGGACCCTCGATCTCTACACCAGCGGACACGCGCTTAAGGGCGACGCCTTCGCCCCCATGGCCTCATGGCTGAACCCGCGCGGCGAAGTGCTGATCGCCGCCAGCGGATCGAGCCGACATGCGGGACTCGCCGCAGAGATCTTGTTCGAGGACCTGTGCGGGCTCGCCGTGGACGTGGAGTACGCCAGCGAGTGGGGCTGCCGCGGCACCGCTAATCCTCGCCACCCCTCGGTGCTGGTCATCTCGCAGTCGGGTGAAACTTCTGACACCCTCGCGGCCCTTCGGCAGGCGCGTGACCGCCGCGAACACACTCTGGCCATTGCCAATGTGCCGGGCAGCTCCATGCTGCGCGAAGCCGGCGCAGCCATGGTGTTGGCGGCCGGTCCGGAGAAGGCGATTCCCGCGACGAAGAGCTTCACCTGCCAGTTGACCGCGCTCTATCTGCTGGCGATCTTTATGGGCCGTGAAACCGGCGCAATGGATGCGGCCGAGGCCGATCGCCAGCTCCGCGAACTGCAAGCTGTGCCCGCGCAGATCGAGCGGCAGCTCGAGAATTGGCGCGCCACGGCTCAGCGCCTGGCGAGCGCCTACGCGGATGCCAGCACATTCCTCTATCTGGGTCGCGGCATTCACTACGCCATTGCCCGCGAGGGCGCGCTCAAGATGAAGGAGTCCTCGTATGTGCACGCCGAAGGCTATCCCGTGGGCGAACTCAAGCACGGCCCCAATGCCCTGGTGGGCGAGAATGTCCCCCTTGTAGTGCTGGCCACGGTGGATCGCGGCAACGAAGACTCAACGCTCCGCTACGAGAAGACACTCCAGCTCCTTGACGACATGAAGAAGCAGGGTGCGCGTGTCATCGCGCTGGCCAACACCGGCGATGAGCAGGTGCGCGCGCTGGCTACCGACACAATCGAGATCGAGGCAGCCGGCGAGTACCTCCTGCCCATCATGGAAGTGATCCCGCTGCAGCTCTTCAGCTACTACATGGCGCTGGAGCACGGTGTCGATGTCGACCGCCCGCGCAACCTCTCAAAGGCCGTCATCGAGTTGTAGCCTCCAGCTTTATTTCGATTTGTCGACGGCCGCGTTGCGAACCGACGCGGACAACGAATCAAGGAAGGTTGAGGACATGGCCCGGGGTACGTCACCCTGGGCCATGTCGGGCGAGCCTCCTCCGCGAAGGCCCAGTTGGGCCAGAGCCTCCCGTAGCATACGGCCGCAGTCGAAGTTGAGGTCACGGCTGCGCGCCAGAAACACGCGCACGGGATCGGCGTCATTCGCGCAGAGAATCACGGCCGTTGAGACCGCCGCTGCCGCGGTGCGCGACGCCAGCAACCGCACAGAATCGCGATCGCGATCTTTGAACTCGCGCACAATCACCCTGATGCCGCCGGCGAGCGGCGCCTCTGCAACCAGCTTTTCGGCGTGAAAAACTGCCAGCTCTTCGCGCAGTTTCTGGCGCTCCTTCGCTCCGGCTTTTCCTTCCGCCAGCAGCCGGGCAACGGTTGCGGGCAGCTCTGGAGCGCCGGTGGAAAGCAGGGCGCCGGTTTCGTCCAGGATGGCGGCGTTGGCGCGAGCGGCGCGAATTGCGCGGAATCCGCAGAGGAACTCGACACGCACGCCGCGGCTGACCTTCTCCACTCCGCGTATCTGCAGGCCGCCGATCTGCCCGGTGGAACGAACATGGGTTCCGCCGCAGGCGTTCAGGTCGCAGTCGGCAATGTCGACGAGACGGATGGAGCCCGCCCTTTCAGGCAATTTGCGGAGGTCACCCGCGGCGAGCAGGGCCTGAGCCTCTTCGGCGGACACGTATTTTGTTGTGACCGGCCGGTCTTCCGCGATGATTTCGTTCGCGATCTGCTCAACCCGTTCAAGACTGTGCTCAGGCAGATTGGCGCAGGTCAGATCAATGGTGGAGATCTTCTCTCCCAGATGGAACGAGACTGTGCCGGCCTTGAGTTCGCGCGCGAAGACCGCAGACAGTAGATGCTGCCCTGTGTGCTGCTGCATGTGGTCAAAGCGGCGCTGCCAGTCGATCTGACCTTCGACATGGGCACCCGCTGCGAGCGGTGTGCGCGCAAAGTGCCAGACAGCGCCCTGCTCATCCTCTTCTACCTCTTCTATTGGGGTCTCTGCTCCATCGGGCGTTCGCAGCACGCCCGTATCGAAAGGCTGTCCGCCGCTGGTGGGGTAGAACGCTGAGTGATTCAGAGAGATTTGCCAGACGGTATCGCCGGTGTTGCCCGCGAGCTCACGAACGCCGGTCACCTCGGCGGCAAACGTCTTGAGAAACGAATCGGAATAGTAAAGCCGCTCTGTTTGTTGCAAAGTCTTTAATCTCCAACTGCACTTCTCGGCTGATTCTTGCAGCGCGCCGGATGAAAGCAGGCGATCAGCCCGCATACAGTTTATTGCGCGCGACGTACCGTGTGATTCACTGGAGAGGTAGTTACCAGGGGATGCGAGATGTTTGAACAGAGCAGGCGGAATTTCCTGAAGGCCTCGAGCCTTGCGGCGGTGGGTGCAGCGCTGGTTGACACTGAGGCGACGGCTGAGCAAGCGAACACGGGGACGGCAGCGGCACAGGGCTCCGATCCAAAGCGCCCGACCGATCTGGCCGGCCTGGTCAACATTCTTCAGGGCACGGACTCCGACTACTACTTCTCGCGCGGCAACACACTGCCCATCGCGGCGCTGCCGTTCGGCATGGCGCACTGGACACTGCAGTCGCGCAGCAACTCGGCGTGGATGTTTCAACCGGGCGACCGGCGCATCCAGGGGTTTCGGTGCACGCACCAGTTGAGCCCGTGGCTGTCGGACTACGGTCACGCGATCTTCATGCCCTTCTCCGGCGAGGCTAAGCCCGAGCCCGATGCGCGCTCATCGTCCTATCGACCTGAGGAGGCCATGCTCGCACCGCACTCGCTGCGGCTGAAGCTGTTGCGCTGCGAGGCCGATGTCGAGCTTGTCCCCACCACTCGCTGTTGCCTCCTCAGAGCGAACCTTCCGGATGGATCCGCGCCTGGCCTCATGATCGAAATTCCGGGCGCCACCGGCTCAATCGTGCCCGACCCTTCGAAGCGCTTCCTCCGTTTCGAATCCCGCGCCAACTCCGGAGGCGTCCCCGAAAACTTCGCCGCGTATTACACCGTCTACTTCAAGGACCCCTGGGATACCTTCGACGTCAAAGAAATCCACGGCGCACGCGTCGTCATTGTGCATTTCAAGGCCGCGCATCAGGCCATCGAAGCCCGCATAGCCACCTCCTTCATCTCCTTCGAACAGGCGCGCCGCAATCTCGACCTCGAGCTCGGCGCCTGGCCGGCGGCAGAGCTACGCGCCCGCGCCGCAGACATCTGGAACGAACACTTGGGCCGGATCGAGATCGGCGGAGCCAGCGACGAGCAGCGGCGCACCTTCTACTCCTGCATGTACCGCGCGCTACTATTCCCGCGCACATTCCACGAGCCTGACGAGAACGGAAAGCCGCATCACTACAGCGCATTCAACGGCAAAGTCGAACCGGGCGTGATGTACGCCGATCACGGGTACTGGGACGTATACCGCGCGTGGTATCCATTCATGTCGCTCGTCTTTCCCGAACGTCTCGGCGAAATCCTGCAAGGCTGGGTCAACGCCTATCACGAAGGCGGATGGATGCCGCAGTTCCCCGCGCCCGGATATCGCGCCTGCATGTCTGGCAGCCTGATCGATTCGCTGTTTGCCGATGCAGTCATGAAAGATATCGCCGGCTTTGATCGCGCGGCGGCCTACGAGGGCCTGCGCAAGCACGCCACCCAGCCCGGCAATCCGGACAAGGGCTATGGCCGGCAGGGAATTGAGTACTACCTCAAAATGAACTACCTGCCCGCGGATCACGTGGAGCAGTCCGTTGCCGAAACCGCGGACGCAGCCTACGGCGACTTCTGCATTGCGCAAATTGCGGCAAAGCTGGGGAAGCAGGATGACGCGACGATGTTCCTCAAGCGCTCGCAAAACTGGCGCAACATCTTCGATGCCGAGACGAAATTCTTCCGCGGCCGCAATCAGGACGGAAGTTGGCTTACGCCGTTCGATCCTTTCCAGTGGGGCAGTCCCTACGAAGAGGGCGCCGCCTGGCAGCACCGCTGGAATGTGCCGCACGACGTGCCCGGCCTGATTACCGCAATGGGTGGCGACAAAGCGTTCGCGGCGGAGCTGGACAAGATGCTCGCGCTGCCTCCCACGTTTCACGTCGGCGTCTACGGGCAGGAGATTCACGAGATGTCAGAGATGGCCGCTCTGCCCTTCGGCCAGTACATGCACAACAATCAGCCGGTGCACCACGTGCTGTATCTGTTTGCCGCGGCTGGACGCGCTGATCGCACGCAGTACTGGGTGCGGCGCGTGCTGAACGAAGCCTACTCGCCTGCGAACTTCAGCGGCGACGAGGACACGGGGTCGATGGCTGCGTGGTACATCCTGAGCGCGCTTGGATTTTATCCGGTGTGCCCTGGCAAACCCGAGTACACGCTGGGCAGCCCGCTCTTCCCGCATGCGACCATTCATCTTGCCAATGGCAAGACACTTGATATCGACTCGCCATCGAATAGCGCGAAGACTCCCTATGTGAACTCCGTGACGGTGAATAGCTCTGAGCATCGTTCTGTTGCCATCGACCATGCGGCGCTGGCGAACGGCGCCCGGATTCGCTTTCAAATGAGCGATACACCTGTCGCGAAATAAAGCCTTGCGAGTGACTTAAATCACCGCTGCTCACCGCCTGCTGCATATATAAAGTAGCCGAGGTTTCCCTACGCCGTCCGGAGTTCCCAAGCCGGCCGAGGGCGTTTGTCTTCCCGGCCTGCTGCCGCAGGACCCAACAACAGGAATCGCCAATGACCGCTGAGTTGATCCACAGGCTGCACTTCGCATTCACCGTTACGTTTCACTATCTATTCCCGCAACTCACCATGGGCCTCGGCTTGCTGATCGTGGTGCTTAAAACAGTGGCGCTACGTAGGGGCAATCCTGCATGGGATCGCGCCGCGCACTTCTGGGGACGCATCTTCGGCATCAACTTCGTCTTCGGCGTGGTGACCGGCATCCCCATGGAGTTCGAGTTCGGAACCAACTGGGCGCAGTTCTCGCGCGTGTCTGGGGGAGTGATCGGCCAACCATTGGCCATGGAGGGCGTGTTCAGCTTCTTCCTCGAGTCGGCTTTTCTTGGCCTGTTCCTCTACGGTGGCAGCAAGCTTTCAAAGCGCATGCACTGGTTCTCCGCGGTGATGGTGTGGCTCGGCTCGTGGATCTCCGGCTTCTTCATCATCGTCACCGATGCGTGGATGCAGCACCCCGTGGCCTATAACGTTGTGAATGGCCACTATGAGGTGACGAGTTTCTGGGGACTGTTGCTGAACCCCTGGGCGCTCCTCCAATACATGCACAACATGACGGGCGCCGTGGTTACGGGCTCGTTCGTTGTGGCGGCCGTGGGTGCGTTTTACCTGCTCGAAGGACGCAACCAGGAGTTCGGCAAAATCTTCCTCAAAGTGGGAGTGGTCGCCGGTCTCATTGCCTCCATCGTCATCATCTTCCCGACAGGCGATTTGCACGGCAAGTATGTCGCGAAGCACCAGCCCGTCGCGATGGCAGCGATGGAGGGACTCTTCCACACGGAGAAGGGCGCGCCCATCGTGTTGATTGGGCAGCCCAATCCGGAAACCGGCCGCATCGACAACCCCATCGTCATCGGCAATGTGCTCAGCTTCCTCATCTATGGAACAACCGGCGCGGAGGTGCAGGGACTCGATCAGTTTCCGCGCGATCAATGGCCCGGCGCGCAGCCGTTGCTCTATTACGCCTACCACATCATGGCCGGCCTCGGGACGTGGTTCCTGCTGCTGATGTTCGTCTCGGCCTTCCTGCTGTGGAGAGGAAAACTCTACAGCGCTCGATGGGTGCAATGGGCCGTGCTGCTCAGCTTCCCGCTGCCGTATATTGCGAACACCGCCGGCTGGATGACCGCGGAACTTGGCCGTCAGCCCTGGCTCATCTATGGGCTGATGCGCACCAGCGAAGGATTCTCGCACATGGTGTCGGCCGGCAATGGCCTGTTCACGCTGCTGGGATTCATGGGGCTTTACGCGCTGCTGGGATTGCTGTTCACGGTGCTGGTGTATCGCGAAATCAGCCACGGTCTGGGCGCAGCCACAACTACCGAGCCCGTCCACACGGCGGGAATGTAAGCGGACGACGCGAGGAGAGAAACGATGGGTTTCATCTGGTTCTGGCTGGTAGCGGTGATGATCGTTGGATACGTTGTGCTCGATGGATTCGATCTCGGCGTTGGCGTTCTGCATCTTTTTCTGCCGCAAAACGAGGCCGAGCGGCAAGTCTCCCTGCGCTCCATCGGCCCCGTGTGGGACGGCAACGAAGTCTGGCTGCTGGCCGGCGGCGGCACGCTCTACTTCGCGTTTCCCCTGCTCTACGCGTCGGCGTTCAGCGGCTTCTATCTGCCACTCATGATCGTTCTCTGGCTGCTGATCGGCCGCGGCATCAGCCTTGAGCTCAGCAATCACCTCGACATCGGCGTGTGGCACACACTGCTCGATCGCCTGTTCGGCATCGCCAGCGCGCTGCTCGCCATCTTCTATGGAGCGGCGCTGGCCAACGTCATTCGCGGCGTGCCCCTGCAGGCCGACGGCTTCTTCTTCCTCCCGCTCTGGACCAACTGGATGCCTGGTGCGAATCCCGGCATTCTCGACTGGTACACGGTCATCGGAGGACTCGTCGCGCTCGTCGCGCTCACGCTTCACGGCGCGCTGTGGCTGACTATCAAGGTGTCAGGCGAACTGGAAGCTCGGGCGCGGCGGATCGTGCGTCCGCTGTGGATGGTGCTGGCCGCGTTGACGGTGGTGAGCCTGATCGCAACGATGGCGGTGAGACCGCAGACGCTGGATAACTACTACCGCTACCCCGTGACGTTCATTGTGCCGGTTGGCGTGATTGCTTCGCTCGTCGGAATCCTCTTCTTCAACCGCAAAGCGCAACCGGTGCGAGCGTTCCTTTCGTCAAGCGTCTACCTGTTCTTCATGCTCGCGGGGGCCTGCTGGGGACTTTATCCAACGCTGCTGCCCGCGACCGCTGGCTCCGGCCCCGATATCACGCTGGATCGCGCTATCAGCGGCCCACATACGCTGGCTGTGGGACTGGCGTGGTGGATTTTCGGCATGACACTGGCTGTGGGCTACGTGGTTTTTGTCTACAGCCGCTTCCGCGGCAAAGCCGACGCAACTGAGGGCGGCCACTAAGCCGCCCTCTCGGGCTCGATCAGGAGCGCTTTCGTCGATCGGCGACCACGATGATGCGAACATCGCGCGCCTTCTCCACTAGCTGCAGAACGGGATCAGCGGTAGCCAAGTGGTCCCATGGCCGGATGGGCGGCCGGGCGGCGAGAATGTGCGTGATCTGGTTGCGATGCGTAAAGTCGATGATCTTTCCGGCAGCATCGGCCCCTTCGAGCACGCGCGTCTCGATGTGAAGATTGCGCGCGAAGTTCAGATGCTTTTCCATCTCTTCGCGCGCGCGTGTGTCATCGCGGCGGCGTTGGGATGAAACCCATACAGCGAAGCAATCAGCTTCCAGGTAGTCAGCCATGCGGCGCCCCCGTCTGATCAGCATCGCCGTAGACGGTCCGGGCGTAAGGAAGATCAGGATACGATCACGGCGCGGATGTGCTGTAACGGAAACGTGACCGTGCTCGCGCGCTCCAGGTGACTCGACCGCTTCCCGCGACTCGAGCTCGTGCGCAGCCTGTCGCAGCGCAAGTTCGCGCAACGCCGAGAGCGTTGATTCCTTGAAGAAGTTCTCCAGCGCACGCTGCGCCTTTTCCGGCGCATAGATCACTCCGCGACGCAGTCGGTTCATCAACGCGTTCGTCGTCGCATCGACCATGATGACTTCAGAGGCGCTCTTGATGAACCAGTCGGGCACGGTCTCGCGCACGCGGATGCCGGTGATGCGGAAGATGTGGTCATTCAGGCTCTCGAGATGCTGGATATTCATGTTCGACATCACATCGATCCCCGCATCGAGCAGCACCTGTTCGTCTTCCCATCGCTTCGCGCGAGCCGATCCCGGCACATTCGTGTGCGCCAGCTCATCCACAATGCAGATGGCCGGATTGCGCTGCAGGATCGCATCGGTGTCCATCTCCTGAAACACCGCGCCGGCCACGGTCGTGGAGCGCGTTGGGATCATCTCCAGCCCTACAGTTCTCGCGATCGTGTCCTTGCGTCCGTGAGGCTCAAAGTAACCGACCACGATGTCTTTCCCTTGTCGGGAGAGCTCCTGCGCATCTTCAAGCATCCGGTAGGTCTTGCCTACGCCTGCGGCATAGCCGAGGTACAAGTGAAGCCTTCCGCGCCGTGCGCGCGCCGGTTCGCGAGGATTGGGATCACCTGTGTGGGTAAACGATGACATCGATCCCCTCCGCGGCCCTGATCAGCCGAACCGCCAGGTTACCGCGCACACGCGTCCAAAAGCCTCGTGGCGCATCGCTGCGGCCAACAAAAATCTGCGTCACTCCCCGCTGCATCGCGAAGTCCAGGATCGCAGTCACCACGTCACTATCTACCAGCGTGAATACCTCGGCTCCGAGGAGGCGCGCCTGCTGTAGATTCCTCTCTAGCTGCTCACGCCCTTCCTTCGAAACAGGCTTGTACCGGCAATGCAATACGAAGAACTCGCCCTGAAATCGATCCGCGTTGCGGCGGCCACTTTCCAGCATCTCAGCCGCGTCGAACTCATCTGTGACGCAGACCAGAATCCGCTCCTGCACGCCCCACGTCTGCTCAGTGCCCTGCGAGCGCAAATAGCTCTCGAGCTGCCGATCGACTACTGAAGCCGCAGCCAGCAGTGCCAGTTCCCGCAGCCGCGACAGCTTGTGCTTTTCGGCAAGCCGCGCTGAAGTATCTTCGATTCCGCCCAGGACACTCTCTTCTGAAGGCGCGTCAACCACCGTGATTTCGTCGGCCAGATTGTTCAGGAATTCGCGGGGAATGATGTATCGAGCGCGCTTCCCGGTGATCCGTTCAACCTCGTCCTGCAGATTCTCGAGGTACTGCACATTGACGGTCGTCAATACCGATATGCCCGTCTTAAGCAGCACCTCTACATCCTGCCAACGGTGCGCATTCGTGCATCCGGCAGGATTGTCGTACGCAAGGCCATCGATGAGTACCACCTCAGGCTGGCGTTCTACGACTGAGGCAACGTCGATCGCCTCCGCTCCGCAGCTGGAAATGGTGGGAATGGCCTCCAGGTGTTCGATGATACGGCGAACATCCTCCGGATAATCCGGCTGTAGCGCGCATGCCACGACGTCTTCGCCGCGCTCTCTTCGGCGACGGCCCTCATCCAGCATCTGGAATGATTTCCCGACGCCGCTGGCATATCCGAGAAACACCTTCAGCTTTCCGCGCTGCTTCCGGCGTTCCTCCAATTCGATATCCGCCAGCAACTCATCGGGAGTACGACGGCGTGAGTCATCGAACATGTGTCCGTATTGTATCCAGCCCTTCCGTTGCTGACAGCATTCAATGCATGGCATTCTGGCCCGTGGTTCGAGACGCTGCGGTTACTTGTGCGCAGGAAACTTCTGATCGAGCGCGATGTTGAGCATCAGAACGTTAACTCCAGGTTCTCCGATGAAGCCAAGCGCGGGTTTGTCGGTCGCCTCCGCGACCAGCGCTTTAACCTGGCCCGCCTCCACGCCGCGCGCCGCTGCCACTCGCCCCAGTTGCAGCTCCGCGTTCGCCGGACTGATGTGCGGATCAAGTCCCGATGCCGAACCAGTCACCGCGTCAGAAGGAATCGGAGTCTTCGGCGTAATTACCAGGGGGTTCTTCGCATCGTTAAAGGCCTTGATCAGCCTGACGTCATCCAGATTTCCCTGCCCGTCCTTGAATCCGTCGAGAGGTGCCGAGGACGTAAACGCAATGTTGTTGTCGAGGCAATAGTGAACGATACGATCCTGCAGGCCGTCAAAGTCGACGATCTCTTTGCCTTTGTCGTCCATCTTCGTCGTCCCGTACAGCAGCTTGGCGTTCGTGGGGCCAAGGTTCGAGCCAAGGCTGTTGGTGGCATCGTATCCTGTGCCCGCCGACGAAGGCCGCGGATGAAAGTAGTCGGCTCTTGTGAACGACTGCCCAATCAGACTCGACCCTACAACCTTGCCGTTCTGCGTCACCAGGCTTCCATTCGCCTGCTTCGGGAAGATCGCTGCCGAGACGCCGGTCATTGCCACGGGGTAGATAAGGCCCGTCAGGATAGTCAATGCGATCATCAAGCGCAATCCCGGTCCAAGTTCCTTAATCATCTCTCTTCTCCTCTTATGCCCTTGCTATGCCAGATGCAGAGCGGCCAAAAGCTTGTCGATCAACCATATTCCCGGGAACGGCGCGATGATTCCGCCCAGCCCATAGATCAGCAGATTGCGCGTCAGCATCTGGCCGGCGCTTACGGGCTTGTACCGCACACCTCGCAGCGCGAGCGGCACCAGCGCGATGATGATCACCGCGTTGAAGATCACAGCCGAGAGCACCGCGCTCTGAGGCGAATGCAGTCCCATGATGTTCAGCTTGTTCAGCTCGGGATAAATTGCCGCGAACATCGCCGGGATAATCGCGAAATATTTCGCCACATCGTTCGCAATCGAGAATGTCGTCAATGATCCGCGCGTGATCAGCAACTGCTTGCCGATGGCAACGATCTCAATCAGCTTCGTCGGATTGCTGTCGAGATCCACCATGTTGCCGGCTTCCTTCGCCGCCATGGTGCCCGTATTCATCGCGACACCCACATCGGCCTGGGCAAGCGCAGGAGCATCGTTGGTGCCGTCGCCCGTCATAGCGACGAGCCTTCCCTCGGCCTGCTCTTTGCGGATGTACTCGAGCTTGTCCTTCGGCGTCGCCTGTGCCAGAAAGTCATCCACACCGGCTTCCTGTGCAATCGCAGCTGCAGTCAGCGGATTGTCGCCAGTGATCATGACGGAGCGAATGCCCATCGTCCGCAGCGAAGCAAGCCGCTCCTTCATGCCGCCCTTCACGATGTCCTTCAGGTGGATTACGCCCAGCACCCTCGCGCCGTCGGCCACAGCCAGCGGAGTACCGCCGTGCCGCGATATGTGATCCGACGCCTCTGTAAGCGACTTCGGCACAACACCGCCGGCCTTCACTACGAACTGCGCGATCGCCTCTGTCGCACCCTTGCGCAGCTGCCGCCCGTCAATGTCCACGCCGCTCATCCGCGTGTAGGCGGAGAAGGGAATGAAGTGCGCCTCGTGCTCCGCAACTTCGCGCCCGCGCAGGCCATACTTCTCTTTCGCGAGCACCACAACCGAGCGGCCTTCGGGAGTTTCATCCGCGAGGCTTGAGAGTTGCGCCGCATCGGCAAGATCCGTCGCGCTCACCCCGTCCACCGGAATGAACTCAACCGCCTGCCGGTTACCCAGCGTGATAGTGCCTGTCTTGTCGAGCAGCAGCGTGTTCACGTCGCCCGAGGCCTCAACGGCCTTTCCGCTCATCGCCAGAACATTGTGCTGCATCACGCGGTCCATGCCGGCGATCCCGATCGCGGATAGAAGTCCGCCAATCGTTGTCGGAATCAGGCACACCAAGAGCGATACGAGGACCGCAACGCTGGGAGCGACCCCTCCGCCGACCGCCGCAATCGAATACTTCGCAAAGGGCGGAAGCGTCGCCACCGCCATAAGGAAGATCAGCGTGAGTCCGGCGATCAGGATGTTCAGCGCGATCTCGTTGGGTGTCTTCTGCCGCACCGCCCCTTCTACCAGCGCGATCATGCGATCGAGGAACGTCTCGCCGGGGTTCGACGTGATGCGAATGGTGATGTGATCGGACAGAACCTTCGTGCCGCCCGTAACCGCGCTGCGATCACCGCCAGACTCGCGAATCACAGGCGCGCTCTCGCCGGTAATCACCGACTCATCCACGCTGGCGATGCCTTCGATGACCTCCCCATCGCCGGGGATGATCTGCCCCGCCTCGCAATAGACTGTATCGCCCGCGCGCAATGAGGATGCCGGCACCTTTTCGAACTTGTTGTTCGGCAGAATCTTGTGCGCTATGGCATCCGTCTTGGTCTTGCGCAGCGCATCGGCCTGCGCTTTGCCGCGCGCCTCGGCCATGGCTTCAGCAAAGTTCGCAAAGAGAACCGTGAACCACAGCCACAAGGCAATCTGCACGCCGAAGAACGTATCTGCGGTCTTGGCGAATGCGTCCTTGGTAACGAAAACGGTGGTAAGCGCGGCACCCACTTCTACCACGAACATCACAGGATTCTTTGCCACAACCATCGGGTTGAGTTTTACGAACGACTCCTTGATCGCGCGTTTCAGGATCTCCGGATCGAAGAGAGGGCGCGCGCGCACGCCTTTCGAGATGAGCGCTGCGCCATCATGCTCGCGCTGTTCCGGCTTGTGTTCTTGCGTCGGCACCGTCATAGTCGGCATCTGTCAGCTCCTTGTTCTTTAAGCCAGCTCAAAACAGCTTCCCGTTGAGCATCTGGAAGTGCTCAACGATTGGGCCAAGCGAAAGCACTGGAAAGTACGTCAGTGCGCCCACAATCACTACTGTGCCGAGAATCAGAACCACAAACAGCGTGCCGTGTGTCGGCAAAGTGCCGCTAGTTACAGGGATTAGCTTCTTTGAGGCGAGACTGCCTGCGATAGCCAGTGCCGGAATGATGAAGAGGAAGCGGCCCACAAGCATATCGAGCGCAAGCGTCAGGTTGTACCAGGGCGTGTTTGCGTTGATTCCCGCGAACGCGCTGCCGTTGTTGCCGGCGCCGCTTGAGTACGCATAGAGGATCTCGGAGAGTCCATGCGCGCCGTTGTTATTGGTGTTCGCTACCGCTGCACCCGGCGCATTCCAGTAGCCGCCCTTTGCGAACGGAGCGACTGAGCTGAGCGCGGTGAAGAGGAGAATGCACAAGGACGTGGCCAGCACGGCAATAATGGCCATCTTCACTTCCTTCTGCTCAATCTTCTTGCCCACATATTCCGGCGTGCGCCCCACCATCAATCCGCCGATGAAAACCGCGATGATCACATAGAGCAGCATGCTGTAGAGCCCCGCGCCAACACCGCCGAAGATCACCTCGTCGGTCTGGATGTTGAACAGCGGCACCAGGCCCCCAAGCGGCGTAAAGCTGTCATGCCAGCTGTTGATCGCGCCACAGCTCGCGTCCGTAGTGACCGTCGCGAACAGCGTCGACTGCGCAATGCCGAAGCGGAGTTCCTTGCCTTCCATGTTGCCGCCGGGCTGGCTCTTGTCGTACGTCTGCGCCACGCCCATCTTCGTCACCAATGGATTGCCGCGCTGCTCTGCCCAGTAGCAGACGAAGACGCCGACAAAGAACAACGCAGACATGGCAGTAAATATCGCCCAACCCTGTCTCGTGTCTTTCACCGCCTTGCCAAACATGTAAGTCAATCCAGCGCCCAACGAGAAGATCAGGATCAGCTGCAGGAAGTTCGACGCCGGGTTGGGATTCTCATAAGGGTGCGCGGAGTTGGCATTGAAGAATCCGCCGCCATTCGTGCCCAGCATCTTGATGGAAAGCTGCGACGCCAGCGGCCCCTGTTCGATAACCTGCTGCGCCCCGTTTTCGAGGGTCTGTGCGGTCACCGGTCCCTTGAAGTTCTGAATGCAGCCCTGCGAAACGAAGAACAGCGTGGTCAGCATGCAAACAGGCAGCAAGATGTAAACCGTGCAGCGCACCACGTCCGCCCAGAAGTTGCCGATGGTCTTCGTGGTGTGCCGCGCGAATCCGCGGATCAGTGCCACCGCAACCGCAATGCCCGCCGCCGCCGACACGAAGTTCTGCACGGCGAGCGCCGCCATCTGCGTCAGATAGCTCATCGTTGTGTCGGGCGAATACGACTGCCAGTTGGTGTTGGTCATGAAACTGGCTGCCGTATTCATGGCGAGGTCGGGCGTCATCGGCGTGGCGCCCGCCGGGGCCTGCGGCGTTGAGAAGTGCATGGGATTCAGGGGCAAGAAGCCCTGTAACCGCTGGATAAAATACACGAACAGAAAACTGAATATGCTCAGTGAGAGCAGCGACGCCGCATAGCGTACCCAGGTCTGCTCTTCGTTTTCTCGAATGCCGCTAACCCGATAGACCAGGCGCTCCACGGGCCCCAGTACTGGATGAAGAAATGTGCGCTGGCCCTCGAAGACACGAAACATGAAGGTTCCAATTGGCTTCGTGATGGCGACAATGATGACGAAGAAAGTAAGAATCTGTGCGATGCCAATCCAAGTCATGACAAGACCTCAGAATTTCTCGGGCCGCAGAAGCGCGTACACCAGGTAAGCAAACAGAAAAACCGTGATGATCCCCGCAATGGCGTATTCCATCGATTTCTCCTAAAGCCGGTCTGCGGCTTTGGTAAAGCCCCAGAGCAAGACAAAGAACGCGATTACGATCGCGACGTAGAACAGATCCAGCATGATCACCTCTGGCTGCATCACAGAGCATGCTCGTGCATGCCTGCTGTCATTGCGTATCGTAGGTGCGAGCAGCTAAACGGCACATAAACGGTCCGTAACAGCGGGCTAAACTCGCCGCTGCCGAGCAGCTCGCAGGCACGCAGCATCGCGCCTCCGCGTCAAGCAGAGATGGAGCATTCTTCATTCGTTTATGTGCTTGGAATGGCAGCTATTGAGGAAGATGGAACCGGTACCCTGCCCAGGCGTCGGTGACCAGAAAGCGCGGTTTCGATGGATCAGGCTCAAGCTTCTTTCGCAGCCGGTTGATGAACACTCGCAGATACTCGAGCTCATCACCATAGTCCGGTCCCCAAACAGCCTGCAGCAACTCGCGATGCGCAAGCGTTTTGTTCGGCCTGGCCAGAAGATAGGACAGCAGTTCGAACTCCCTCGCGGTGAGGCGCGATGTTTGTCCGCGCACGGTCACTTCGCGCGACGACAAATCCAGGTTTACGCCTTCTGCAACAAGCGGCTGGAGATTCGCCTGGCCTGGCGCCTGCGGTAATCGGCGAAGAGTCGCGCGGATCCGCGCCAGCAGTTCCGGCGTGCTGAACGGCTTGGTCACATAATCATCTGCCCCGGCGTCGAGCGCTTCTACCTTCTGCCGCTCTGCGTTGTTCACCGTGAGCATAACGATGGCGATCTCGGAGCTCGACCTGATCATCCGGCATGTCTCCATGCCGCCCATTCCTGGCATGTTCATGTCGAGCAGCACCAGATCGTAGTTGCTGTTGCGGAGCTCTTCCAGCCCCTCTTCACCTGTGCGCGCATCGTTCACCTGGTATCCGTGTGCGGTGAGCGTCGAACGCATTACGCGCCGAATCTGCGGATCGTCATCGATGACTAGAATCCTTGCACTCATTCCGCGGATCCTCCCGGCGCTACAGGAAGACCGAATGAAAACTCCGTCCCCTGCTCCGGACCGCTGGTCAACGTAATGTCTTCGCCATGCGCGCGCAGTATCTCGCGCGCAATAGGAAGTCCCATTCCGGTCCCCTGCAGGTGACGTTCACTCTTGCCGCGATAGAACTTCTCAAAGACTCTTTCACGCTCCTCTTCACGAATACCTTTACCTTTGTCGGCGAGGAAGAGGATGACCTTGCCATCCTGTAGATGCCCTCCGATCCGGATCGGGCTTCCAGACGGAGAGTACTTGAGCGAGTTGTCGAGTAAATGCGTGAGCACCACTTGGATAAGCTCCGCATCCACGCGCACTGGCGGCAGTTCTTCCGGAACATCCACGCGAATTTCGCGTGCCTCAGTTAGCGATTTCATCTGGCGCAGCGCGGCATTCACCAGTGATCGTGGAAAATGCGTGCCCAGGTTGAGGCGAAATGTTCCCCCTTCGATCCGCGCCAGTTGAATGGCATCCGACACCAGTTTCGACAGCCTGTCTGCAGACTCGTCCACAATCTCAATTAGTTCGTGCTGATGCGGCTGAAGCACGTTCGGTGAATCCGATAGCAGATCGCTGGTGACCGCCTTGATCGATGTCAGCGGCGTCTTGAACTCGTGCGCCAGTGCGTCCAGCATCGTCGATTTGAGTTCCTCACCCTGTCGCGCCACCTCCGCCTGGGTCACGGCTTTTTGGGCGTTGGCGCGCTCTAGTCCAATGGCCACCAGATTCACCAGCGACTGCAAAGCGGCGTCAGAAAATTCCCCGCCGCTCAGCGCGATGCTGCCAATCGGTTCTCCGCCGAGGCGAATCGGAGTGACAACCAGATTAGACGACTCTCCCTTCAGCACCGCGGAACGCACCGCGGACTCGCGGAGCTTGTCTTCCACTTCTGCCTGCTCCAGCCCTACGCAATAGATCTCTCCACTGGAGCGGGTATAAAGAGCGATTCCGAAGAATCCACAGGTGGTGAATATCTGGTGGACAATCTGATTCGCTATCGGCAGTGACGTGTCGATCAGCAGCAGAGCCCGGCTGAGAGAGTAGAGCCTCTCAATCTCATTCCTTCTCTCTTCCGACTCCAGCGTACGCATCTTCGCCCGCGCCGATAATTGGCTCGCAGTGAGCGACGTCGCCAGAAACGCGAACAGCGCAATCCAGTTCTGTGGATCGGCGATGGTGAATGTGCCGACCGGTGGCAGAAAGAAGAAGTTGAAACAGAGCATCGCCGCGACTGAGGCGACAGTAGCTTCAACCAGTCCGCCCTTTGTGGCAATCAGAAGAATGGAGACCAGAAAGCAGAATCCTGCGGTGGTTGCATTCAGCGGCACCACCCGCGAGAAGATAAACGTCGTCGCCAGGACAACACCAAGGCCTACTGCTGAGCGAAGAATCAAATGAAATGATTGCCGTGCCGCGCGAGAGATCCTCGGCGGCTCCGGAATCTGCTTTGTGTCAACAGCGTCGCGGAGCGCACTTTCAGGCATGTTGACGGAGCGTACAGCAGTCATAGCGGTCTAGCCTGGCGATCCGGCTTCTCCAGCGGTGGGACAGTTTCATCCAATTACCGGAATCGCTGATTGACATGGTACTCGCAATCGCCTAAACGGCACATAAACGTGGTCACCCACCCAGTGCTTCACAGGACGCATCCAACGTGGCTGGGAGCATGACGTGAGAAAACATGAGGTAGTCGTCATCACAGGAGCCTCCGCCGGAGTAGGACGCGCCGCCGTTCGCGAGTTCGCGCGGCACGGAGCACACGTGGGGCTTATCGCGCGTGGACGCGATGGCTTAGAAGCCGCAGCGCGGGAGGTTGAAGCATTCGGCGGAAGAGCTCTTGTGCTGCAGGCCGACGTTGCAGATGCCCAGCAGCTGCAGGCAGCAGCCGATCGCGTCGAGCGCGAGCTCGGCCCCATTGACATCTGGGTGAACAACGCGATGGCATCGGTATTCTCTCCCATCCGAGAAATGACGCCGGAGGAGTTCAAGCGAGTAACGGAAGTGACCTATCTCGGCTACGTGTATGGATCGCTAGCCGCGCTGAAATACATGCTGCCGCGCGATCGCGGCACGATCGTCCATGTAGGCTCAGCACTCGCATACCGCAGCATCCCTCTGCAGGCGGCCTATTGCGCCTCAAAGCACGCCATCCTTGGCTTCTTTGCCGCTCTCCGCACCGAGCTGCTCCACGACGGCAGCAATGTCCAAACGACGATGGTTCAGATGCCGGCGCTGAACACACCGCAATTCGGATGGGTGCGCAGCCGTCTTCCTCGCAAGGCGCAGCCCGTTCCGCCCATCTATCAGCCCGAAGTCGCGGCGCGGCTCATCTATCACGCTGCCCATCATCCTCAGCGTCGCGAGTGGTACGGCGCGTGGTCCGTCGTGAAGGCTGTCTTCGGAAACAAGCTCGTGCCTTCCTATGCGGATCACTATCTGGCGAAGCAAGGCTATGAATCGCAGCAATACGACGGAGCCGCCGATCCCCATAAGCCCGACAATCTCTACGATCCTTTACCCGGCGATCACGGCGCGCATGGTGCCTTCAACGAGCGGGCAAAAACCTGGAGCGCTGAAGCATGGGCCGAAGAACACTCCGGGCTCCTAGGCACCGCGTTGAGCATCGGCATCGCGGCCGCAGCTTGGGCACTGCTCAAAAGGCGAGCAATTTAGCTGCGGAACGGTGACTCCGCAATGCCCGGTACTTTGACGCCCGGCGCCAGCGGCATATTGCGCACGCGTATGCCCGTAGCTGCGAAGATCGCATTGCCAACTGACGGCGCCAGCGCAATAAGCCCGATCTCACCCGCACCCGCTGACGGAAGATCTTTGCGATCGAGCAGCACAATATCGATCTTTGGCGTATCGCTGAACCGCGGCAACCGATATTGCGAAAACAGCGGATTGCGAATCTTTCCATCGCCAAACACAATGTGCTCGAACAACGCACCACCCAGCGCCTGCACGATTGCGCCCATCTGCTGGTTGCGCAAGCCATCTGGGTTCACGGCCGCCCCCGATTCCCACGCTGTCACCACGCGCCGCACATGAATCGTCTTGCTCGAATCGATCTCCACTTCGGCACACGAAGAAATATAGCCGCCTTTGTCCGTACCGCACGCGATCCCGAATCCGCGCTCCGCCGTAGACTTTGCGTCCTTCCAGCCGAACTTCTCAGCCGCCGCTTGCAGAACCGCGCGCAGCCGCTCGTTTTTCAGATTCTTAAGTCGAAACTCCAGCGAATCCATGCCGACGGCGTGCGCCATCGCGTCCATGTGCGACTCGCGCGCGAAGTTATTCGCCGTCGCGGCCAGCGCACGATACGAACCCTGCCGCAGCGGCGACTTAGCAGGATGATACTGAATCAACTGGTTCGGCACCTCGTAGGGAGTCTCGATCGCCGATGGTCCCGAGTTGTAGTTGTGGTGCTCCCACGCAACAAGTGTCCCATCGCGCCGTGCTCCCGCCCTGATCTCAATGAGCCCCGCCGGACGAAGATACGCCCACGTGAATTCCTCCTCCCGCGTCCACACCAACTTCACCGGCTTGCCGGCAGCTTTCGCAAGACGTGCCGCCTCCAGCGCCGCTTCTCCCGAATGCTTCCCGCCGTATCCGCTGCCCATGTCCGGCTGGATAACACGCACCTGCTCTGCCGGCAGCTTGAAATACTGCATCAGCTCTTCCTGCACTCCGAACGGTCGCTGCGTTCCTGTCCACACCGTCAGCTTCCCGTTCTCCCACTCCGCTACTGCAGCGCGCGGCTCGAGCGGCGCATGTGCGATGTACTGCACTGTATAGGGATCGTCGAGCTTGACTTCCGCCGCGCTCATCGCTTGCTCAACAGAGCCAGTCTTGTGCCCTGGGCCGCTTCTCTCCTCCGGGTCGGGAGTGTTCTTCAGGTACTCGAAAAGACCCTCGTTCCCCTGCTGCGATGGAACATTCCACTTTGCGTGAATCGACGCGACCGCACGCTTCGCCGCGAAATCATCTGCAGCTACCACCCCAATAAAATCGCCATCCCGCAGCACCTTCACACCGGGCATGGCTTCAGCAGCACTGCTGTCCATTGAAACGAGCGTCGCGTTGAACCCGCCAGGCCGTAGAAGCGCTCCGTGCAGCACCCCGGGCCGCGAAATATCAGAAGGGAACTTGTGCTTCCCCGTCACAAAATCGCGCCCGCCAACCTTGCGCACCGGAGTTCCCGCGATCTTCCAATCTGTCGCGGGCGTCAACGCCTCCTGAGCCGACACGACCTTTACCAGCTTCTTGCCGCGCGTCAGCTCACCGTAGCCAATAGATCGCTTTCCGTCACTGATCTTCCCATCCGTCGCCGTGAGCGAAGCTGCATCGATCTTCCATACGCTCGCCGCCTGCTCCAGAAGCATCTGCCGCGTCGCCGCGGCCATGGTCCGCAATTGCGGTCCCATGGTTGGCGTGCTGCGGCTGCCGAACGTGCCCATGTCCCACGGAACCAGATCGGTGTCCCCCATAATCATCGTGATCCGGTCGAACGGCAAGCGCAGCTCTTCGGCAACAAGCTGCGCCAGCGATGTACGGATGTTCTGCCCGACCTCGACCTTGCCTGTAAACACCGTCACGCGCCCATCCGCGGCGATGTGAATCCATGCGCTGATATCATTCGGCAGTTCATGGCCGCCGAAGCCTCGCCCCGACTCCTGTGTCCACGTCGCATCCGCACACAAAGCCACCAGCAGCCCCGCGCTCAATCCTTTGAGGAAACCACGCCGATCGATCCTCGCGGAGATAGTGCTCATGAGCGGCCTCCCGCCAGCCGCGACGCCAGCCTCACCGCTTGCACAATGCGCGGATAAGTTCCGCATCGACACACATTGCCATCCATGCCCGCTACAATCTGCTCTTCGCTTGGATCGTGCGTCTCGTTCAGCAGGGAGGTGGCCGACATGATCATGCCCGCCGTGCAGTAGCCGCACTGGAATGCGCCCTCTTCGACAAACGCCTCCTGCACTGGTGAGAGCTTCCCGTCCTGCTCCAGACCTTCAATCGTGACGATCTTCGCACCGACGGCTGCGCTCACCGGCGTCAGACACGAGCGCGTCGCACGCCCATTCATCAGCACGGTGCACGCGCCGCATTGGCCTTCGCCGCAGCCGTATTTCGTTCCGGTCAAGTCCAGGCGGTTGCGCAGGACTGAAAGAAGACTCTCCTCCGCGGGCGCATTCACGCGGAGGCTCTTGCCGTTCACGCTTAATTTCGTTTCACCCATGGCCCGCTCCCGTGCGCTTCAAACGGCACTCGGTTCGGGCTTCATCATAGCGCTGCCAAGGTCTCGACCGCTACTTGGCGCATGCCCGGCATAACTCGCCCGTCACGCCCTTACCCTCTTCGATGGTGTAAATCCGATCCACCCCGGCGAGCTTCACCGTCTCCTCCGCGCCGCTCGGCCAGTGAATCTCGACCTTATCCACTTTGGTCGCATCGCCCAGCCCGAAGTGCAGCCGCATATCGTTCGATGACAGATAACTCGCACCGCTGATCACGTCCCCGCGCTGGCGCATTCCGTTCGCCGTCACGTATACAGTCGCGCCCACCGCATCCCGCGGGCTCGCGCCGTGTGCCTTCGCATCGGCCCCGCCCACAAGCTGCAAGTCGATCCAGTGATGGCGGTCCATATCTACGTTGCGCAGCAGCAGCGGCGGACCATCCAGTGCGTTGATCACCACGTCGATCTTGCCGTCATTGAACAGATCGCCGAATGCCGCACCGCGTTGCACGGCTGTTACAGCCAGCCCCGATCCTTCCACCGCGGGAACCACTTCGAACTTCCCTTTACCATCGTTGTGGAACAGCAGCGGACGCTGTGCGTAGCTCATGCCCCATCCCGGCTCGTTATCCACGCTCGGGTACACATGCCCGTTCGCAAACAAGAGGTCCTTCCAACCATCGTTGTCGTAGTCCAGAAATCCATCGCCAAACTCAACAAAGGGGATCGTCGGTTGCGCCACTCCCACGCGATAACTCACGTCCTCGAAACTGCCTGCGCCATCGTTGTGAAAGACCACAGAGTAATCGTCAGAGAACGTGGTGCTCACAATATCGAGGTGTCCGTTGTTCTCGTAGTCGCCCACGGCCAACCCCATGTTGCTCACTTCGCGCCCAGCCTCATTCACGGCGAACCCACTCGTGTAACTCGCGTCCTCAAACGTCCCATCGCCCTTGTTGATGTAGAGGTAATTCGGCGTCGAGTCATCCGCCACCGCCAAGTCCAGTTTTCCGTCGCCGTTCACATCCACAAACACTGCACCCAGTCCGTAGAAGCGGTTCGGATCGTTGACTCCCGCCTTCTTGCTTACGTCTGTGAATGTGCCATCGCCGTTGTTGTGGAACAGATGATCCTCGGCCCCCTCCAGCCCGCGCGGTCCACACATCACGTTCACCGCGCGATATTGGCATGTCGTCGACTTCACGCTCTTCGATCCGGTCACCGGCGGATTCTTGAAGTCGTACATCACATACCCAGACACGAACAGATCAAGCTTGCCGTCACCATCAAAATCGCCGAAGGTCGCGCCGGTATGATCCGCCACCACGTCGGCCGAGTCGCCCTTGAGATCGACGCCCGCCTTCTCGGCTACTTCGGTGAACGTGGCGTCGTGATTGTTGCGGAAGAGCCGGTTCGCTCCCAGGTTTGTCACGTAGAGATCAGCCCAGCCGTCGTTGTCGTAATCGCCCACCGCGCAGCCCAGGCCCCAGCGCTCATTGGTCACGTGGGCTTTCTCGGTCACATCTGTGAACGTGCCATTGTGGTTATTGCGGAACAACGCTGCATGGGGCGCCGGAGCCTTCCCCGCCTGCGCTTCGAAAGTCGACCCATTCACGAGGTAGATATCGAGCCAGCCGTCGCGGTCGAAGTCGATCAGGCATACGCCCGACCCTTTCGCCTCAATGATCAGCTTCTTTTCCGGCCCGCCCGTCACGTTCCGCCAGCTCGTCAGCCCCGCCTGCGCTGCGAAGTTTTCAAAGACAATGGGGCCCGATTTTACAGTCCCGCCCGCCGTAATCGGCCGGTGCTGCGCATCATATTGCCCGCTCTGCGGCGAGGCTGAGGTCATCGGCTGTGAACTCTGCTGAGCCGTTGCAGTGCCGGCTGTAATCACGCAACTCAGCCCCAGGGCCGCCGAGCTGCGCCGAAGCATTGCCTTCATAGAATGAAATGTCAGGACCGGATTCATACGAGAGTCACTTCCGACTATACCCGTATGACGCGGCAACCTGTCATGGGTCTGGACACCTTTACGGCGATTGCTCTAGCGTCCCCGCCGCTCGCTCGATCGCGCAGGTCTAGCGGACTTGTAAAGTTGCGATCGCATCGAGCTCACCGTGCCCATGGATCCGCGCGTCTCCCGCTGGTCTACCTCGAATAACACGGCCCGCTCGTCGAACGCGGGCCGCGCAGGCTCCGTTATTCTTACGCCACAGCCGAGTAGTGCGTGTCTTCCCGCGATGCATCGGACCCGTGCTGCTTCACCATCTTGTTGTAGATCCCCAACAGCAGGAACGGTGCCGCCCATTGCCCCACGAACAGGCTCTCGTGCTTGCGCCCCGCTGCCATGAAGCCCATTGATGCTGCTATGGAGCCCAGCGCCAGCGCCAGGTACAAAGTTGAAGGAGCTTTCGAGGTCACCTTCTCAATGCTGGCCGTTAGTTGGTCTTCGTTCGAATCTCCCCTCGCTACGCGCAAATCCGCCATGATTCCTCTCCTTGAGCGATTTCGATCGCTCCGGGATGGGATGCCGCTCGTGCAACCTGGGTGGCTAGGCGCACGCAGACAGAACTCACTGTTTAAGTCTCTTGTTTCGGTGCGGGCTGATGCCTCTGCTTGATGAACCCAACACGGCCCGGAGTAATCTACGACCTCGTGAACAGGGGATTTCTACGCATCCTCGCCAAACGGCAAAGCTACTTACGTGCGAGCTCAGCAGCTTTGGTCCGTTCCGCCGCGGCCTCCGCTGCGCGCCCCTGCCGCTCATAGGCAACGGCGAGCTGGCTGTGCGGTTCAGCAAACGTTCCATCCGCCGCAATCGATTCCTGATAGCGCCCGATCGCATCGGCAATCTGCCCCTTCAGCAGCAATTGGTTTCCTGCGTTCAGCAGGAAGCTCGCCCGCTGCCTATTCACAGCCGCCTGGCTCAATGCCGCGCCACGTTTGCGCCAGTCGGCGGCCTGCGCACGCATCTCTTTCGCCTGCCCCCGCAGTTGTGCGGCCTTGGCCTCATCCCCGGCCGACTGTGCAGCTTCCGCTTCCGGGCCGAGCTTCGACGCCATCTCCGCCAGAACCCCTGCCATGTTCACCATCGACCCTGGCTGTCCAGGCTGCAGCTCGATCGCCTTCTCCAGTGCTTCCTTCGCCTCGGGCAGCCGCTCGGCCTGCTTCAGCGTGCTGCCCAGCAAGGCCCACGCGCCCCCGTTGTCCGGACGCAGCGTGACCGCCTTGCGCAGCTCCGTAACGGCCTCATCCAGCCTGCCTAACTGCATGTAGAGAATGCCGAGCGTATACGGTGGATCCTCAAGCTGCGGATCCATCTCGCCCGCTTTCTTCAGCTCTACCACCGCCTCATCCATGCGGTCCTTGAGCTTGTAAGCCAGGCCAAGGTCGTAATGAAGTTGCGGATCGTTCGGATCCAGCGCCAGCGCCTCGGTGTAATCCTTGATTGCTTCATCGAACGCCGCAAGCTGGAGATGCGCGACGCCCTGGTCCTTCACGATGGTGGCGTCCTTCGGATCGGCGGCATGCGCTCGTTCCAGATATGCCAAAGCCTCCTGCGCCTTGCCCGTCATGGTCATCGCGAGTCCCAGATTCGACAGAAGAGAAGCGTTCTTCGGCTCAGCCGCAATCGCTTTCTCAAACCACGGAATCGCCTCCTGCTGACGTCCCAGACGTTGCAATGCCATAGCGAGATCGCCTGCTACGCCGGCGAGATTTGGCTGCAATTGCACAGCCTTGGTGAACGCCTCGGCAGCCGGCTCATCCTGGCCGCCATCGGCCAGCGCACGCCCATATTCCGCCAGCGCCGCCGGGTTCGGCGGGTCCGCCTTGGCTGTCGGCTCCAACGCGGCGATTGCTGCACTCGGGTCATGCTGCTGCCTGTAGACAGCGGCGAGATGGATACGCGCCTGCGTGTAACCGCTGTCCTCCTGCAGAGCTCGCTCGAAGGCAGCACGCGCCTCGTCCCAATGCTGCATCTGTGCCTGCACCGTGCCAATTGCATCATCGATCTCCGCGTGTAGCCCGGTGATCTGCTCTTCCGCTGCAAACTGCTTCAGTGCCTCCTCGCGCCTGCCCACGTCAGCCAACGCACGGGCGTAGGCGTCAAAAAACGCGGGATCCTGCGGAGTTGGCCCTTTACGCAGCGCTGCCTCGAAATGCGGAACCGCCTTGGAGCCGTCGCTTGATCGCCACAGCGCGATGCCAAGATTTCCTTCAATCGAGCCGTCATCTGGCTTCAGATGCGCTGCCTTCTCGAGCTCTGGCACTGCCTCCGCAGGCCGATTGAGACCTATGAGGGCGACACCCAGCGCCTCGTGCCCCTCGGCGATCTGTGGCGCCAGCTTCACCGCCTGGGCAAACTGCGCGCGAGCCTCTTCGTAGTGCCCCTGCTGCGAAGCCGCATAGCCCGCGCGGAACGCTGCATCAGCCTTGCGCAGGGCCTCGGCATCCGGCTTGCTGGATTGGGCCCACGTCAGCACCACCCCTATTGCTGCCACCGCGAACACAAAGACTCGGCCTATCCGGGAGAGAGCTCTCATTTACTTCCCCGCCGGCTTCGGATCGTCGCGATGCTGCAACTCAACGACTGTCTTGAACTCCCGGTTCGCCTCTGCAATTTGTCCTGTAGCCTTGTACGCCTGGCCCAGCAGATTGTGGGTGATGTAATTGGATGGATCCATCTTCACGGCCCGCGTAAGATAGCGCAGGGCCTGGATCGGATCCTTCAGCTTGAGAAACGTCTCGCCCAAAAGAATGTACGGACCCGTTGACGTGGGCGTCAGCAGCACGGCTCGATTGAGCGCCTGTTGCGCGTTCTCATATTGTCCGCTGCGAAGATAGGCGTCGCCCAGACGGTCATACAGTTCGCCGTTCAGCGGATTGATCGCGCGCTCCGCTTCCAATTCCTTAATCGCGTTTTCCTGATCTCCGCGCGCCAGCGCAGCCTCCCCTAAAAGCTGGTGCGCCAGCGGTAGCTTCGGATTGACCTCCAGCGCCTTCTGCGCCTGCGTTGCAGCCTGTTCCTTCAGCTCGCGGCGAAGGAATAATCTGGCGGCCAGCAGGTAGGCCTCCGCCGAATCCGGTTGAAACCCGTACTGCACGGCAAAGGCGTGTCGCGCGTCGTCATAGCGACCAACATCGGAATAAGCAAGTCCCAGCACGTACTGCGGGTCGACGTTGGCGGTCTGCACCGATGCGTGCGCCTTCTCCAAATACGGAATCGCATCCTGCGGCTTCCCAAGCCTGAAGAGGGTCACGCCCTGCATCTCAGTGGATTGGCGATCGTTCGCATCCTGCGAGATGGCTTTCGAGAAAGCATCTGATGCCTGTGGCAACAGGTCTCTCTGGTAAAAGATCATTCCGCGCAGCCGTTCTACCCCAGCCGACTCGGGCGTCTGCGCTGCAAGTTGGTTCAGGATGTTCATTGCCTGATCCAGCCGGCCTTTTCCGGCCAGCGCCTGCGCGTCTTCAAAGGTCCAACGCTGTGCGGTAGTGTCCCCCACCGAAATGCCCGGTTCCGGAGACTGCGCCACCAGAGGCAAGCGTGCTGCAAACAATACCAGTGCGACGAATACTAGCTGCTTCATGACTACGGAGTGCATTCGATGTGGCCTTATTGCTAGTGTAGTTCCGCGCCGCATGCCAGCGCAGGTTCTTGCGCAATAGAAAAGGGGGAGCCGTAGCTCCCCCTTCGTTGTGGTTGCGGCTCCTTCGCGGTTTAGAACAGGACACGAAGCGAGAATTCGAGCTGACGAGGCGAGTAGCCTGGAGCGCCGCCGTTAATCGAACCGACAGACTCGATGCTGCCGCCCGGGTTTCCGGGGCTGATGTGGTTAAAGGCGTTGTAAGCATCGAAGCGGAACTTCGCTGCAATGCTCTCGTGGAAAGTGACCGTCTTGGCGAGCGCCAGGTCGGAGCTCCAGAAGCCCGGTCCGAAGTAGGTGTTCTTCTTCACGTCGCCGATGCGATCCAGTCCAGGATCTTTGAAGACACCCGTGCCTGGATCGGTAGTAACGTTGTTGGTTTGGGCAGTATAGTACGTCCGGGTAATTTTGCCGTTGGTGCCAGCCTGGGCGCCCGTTAGGGAGGTTTTCATCCTGGCGCCGCTCGTGTAACTAGGATAGTTCGGAGCGCTGCCGGGAATGTTGTTGTTCGATTCGCCGTAACTCAAGGAGAACGGTAAACCGCCCGCCACATTGACAGTTCCCGCCAGTTGCCAGCCACCAATGAACGCATCCGCCATGGTGTTGACACCGGATGCGAACATCTTGCCCTTGCCAAACGGCAGGTCGTAGGTGCCGAACCAGGTCAACTGCTGCCGGCGCACATTGCTGTCGCGGCCGTGCGCGGCATGACGATCCCAGCTCGCATACTGCGTGCTGTCAGCAAACGCGCTCGCCCACTGGTAGTTTGCCGTGTAGTTCAGCCCATGCCATGCGTTTTGCTGCAGGGTGACCTGTGCGGCGTTGAAGTTGGTATTCAGGTTGTCGCTGTAGTACGTGATGTCGTTCGTCCACCCGCAGGCGCCAGGGCCGAGGGTAGGATCTGGCTGCTCGTAGTTTGCATCGCGGCAGGCGGGAAGCGACGACCAGTAGTAGCGGCGCAGCTCGTTGTTGTTGCCCGTGGCGCCAGCGCCAGACGTGCCGCTGGGATCCCAGTGAAGGGACTGGCCGTTCTTCCCGAGCGAAGCGGGAAGAACGATAGCAGCTTCGTTCGGATTGATCGTGTTGCCGCTGCCGTCACCGAGTGTGTAGGTTCCCTTGTTTCCAACGTAGGCAAGGGTCACCGATAGCGTCGGCGTGATGGAACGCTGGTAAGCCAGGTTCCAGGCGTCGATCATCGGGAACCGAAGCGGGTCAGGACGTGCGCGTGAGTTGACCTTCGCGCCCGGGTTGGGCAGCAGGCCGCTCGACGGAACTGCTGGCGTAGTCGGGGCATCCGGGCCTTTGGCGAGGTTAAAGGCCTGCTCGGTGGTCGAGGGAGCATTCTGGTTCTGGTTAGTCAGCACCGGAAGGTTCTGCGTTGCGGCGTGGCCGAAGATCGAACCAAAGATGCCGATGTCGAAGCTGCGGCCGTATCCGGCGCGAATCACGCTCCGATCGTTCATCTGCCAGTTCAATCCGACGCGGGGAGCGAACATGTTCTTCTTCTCGATCGCCCAGCCCATGTCTTTTCCGACGTTTCCGTAGCCGGCAACGTGCAGATAGCCATCGTTCAGGTTAAGCAATGAGCCGAGGCCCTTGCCGTTCACGGTCTCAGGGAAGTACAGCTCCCAGCGCAGTCCGTAATTGAGCGTCAGAGAATGCGTAAGGCGCCAGGTGTCCTGGCCATAGAAGAACAGCCGGTTCTGGTGCTCCTGTGCGTTGGTCGATGCCGAGTAGTAACGCTGGAAGCCGCCTACCTGCCCCAGCAGGAAGCTGGCGAAACCGAGGCCGCCCTGAGCCTTCTTCAGATCAGCATTGTTAGGATTCGAGGTCTGTCCCGCGTTGAAGTTCACGATGCCCGTGCGGTTGTTATCCGACGGTACGCGCAGATTGTTCGCAAAGCGGAGATCAGCGCCGATCTTGGCCGTGTGGTTGCCAAAAATCTTCGTCCAGTTGTTGACGAACTGGTACTGGTGCTCGTTTTCTGTCAGCGGGCAGTTGCAACGGTTCACATTCAAACCGTCGCCAAAAATGGGCTGCGTGGTGCCGTTGGGGATGGTATCGAAGTTGATGGCCGGCGAGCCGCCCGTGTAGTAGTCGCCGGTGTTCATTCCAACCCAACCAATCGTGTTGGCGAATTCCGCCGTCTGGTCCGGCTTGTGGGTCTTGATGTTGTAGCGGTAGTAGCCAAAGCGCCAGTCGGTCAACAACGACTGGTTCAGGGCGATATCCATGCCGGATGCGAGGCTGTCGTTCGAGCCCTGCGAGGTGCCGCCGTAGCCTCCGAGGCCGAAGCCAGGGCCGCCCGCCGTGCCGAACATTACCTTCCCGATGAGCGTGTCGGTAAAGCGTGAGAACCGTCCGAACGCATGCATCTTGTCGTTGATGGTGTAATCGCCGCGTACCGTCCACTGATCGCTATTGAGAGTGCCGGTTCCCGAACCGCTGTAATTCTTATCGAGGTTGCCCACGTTCCCAGCGCCCGGCTGATAGTTGACGCCCTTCGTGTATGGCTCCAGATATTTCAGGAAGTTCAGCGCTTCCTGGGAGAGCTGCGCACGCGGAATGACGTTGCCCTGGTATGGCTTGGAGATTGGCTTGCCGTTTTTGTCGAAGCCGAACTGCTGATAGATGATGCCCTTGTCTCCCAGCTGTGCAGCATATTCGCTGAAATCAGCACCAGGAATTCCGCTCGGGCCAACCATATTGCCGAGCGCGGTCTCGGTGAGCAGGTTCGTGGGAAGCGTATCAGTCTGGGCGGTTCCCACCTTCTGCCGCTGGCCTTCGTAGTTGCCGAAGAAGAACAGCCTGTTCTTCACGATCGGACCGCCGATGGAAGCACCGAAGCGGTTCTTCAGGCCTGGAGGAATCGATAGCGGCACACCCTGGGCCTTGTTGATATAGTCCGGAGGCTGCGTAAAAGGATCGCGCGCCAGATTGGCGTTCGAAGTCCTGAAGTCGTATACGCTGCCGTGGAAACTGTTGGTGCCCGACTTCGTCTGCGCGGTCACAACCGCGGAAACTGCCTTGCCCAATTCGGCGTCGAAGTTCTGCGTAGTGATCTTGGTCTCCGTCACCGCGTCCATGGTCGGATTGATGACGATGATTCCGAGAATCGGATCCTGATTGTCAGTTCCATCCAGCTCGAACGCCGTACCTGCAAAGGCCTGGCCGTTCACCATGATCTGCTGCGATGCCTGCGGATTCTCCGAAGCGGCATGGGACCAGCCCAGCTTCTGCGCGCCGGGAACGAGTAGCTGCAGATTCGTGAAGTTCTGGTCGCCGACCGGAAGGTTCGCGACTTCGTGCTGATCGAAAACCGTGGCCACGTCGGCACGGTCGGTCTTGAGAATCGGTTCCTGGTCGGCGTTTACCTGAACGGTCTCAGAAGCGCCACCCACGTCCATCGTGGGGTCGATGCGGGGCGACGTGTCGGCGAGCACCTGAATGCTCTTCGCCTGGAAGGTCTTGAAACCCTGCGCCTCAACCTTTAGGTCGTATACGTCGGGGATAAGGTGGGCTACGCTGTAGTCTCCGGATGCGTTCGAGGTCACGGTTACAACCGTGTTCTTCGTCTCGCTTGTGACTGAAACGGTGGCATTAGGTATCGCCGCGCCGCTCTTATCCGTCACTGTGCCGAAGATCGATCCGTAGACCGACTGTGCTCTTGCAGGTGCAAGTAGCACAAGACTCGCGCAGGCAAATAGCGCCAGCGCAAGGGCTGTGCGAATCATCTTGTTCATGCGGTCTCCTGAAGCTTCTTACGTTTTATTTGTGTGAACTTGTGTGGTTCTGCCGGCCGGGTGGTCTCCCTGCCGTGGTGCAAAGGCTACCCCACCGTGATTGGCGGGTTTGCGCAAAATCGGGCGAAGCGCCTCTCAGTTAAGCGTAGACTGAGGCCAAAATTACTATTCCCGAAGCAAAGCGAAACAATAGCAATGTCTGAAGGGCATGTCAACGAGCAAATTGCTAGTGAAATCAGATGATAACAGGCCTCATTTTTGAAAACGGTTACATGCGCTACCGCCAATCTTTCCTAGAGTTTGCAGCCAGATTTCCCGCTCAGAATGGAGTGATTTGTCTAAAGCGATTTACTCGCTGTGAACGCCTGGTGACACCCCTCCGAAGAGCAGTCCGACGCTGCCCTTCTGGAGACGTTTTCATGCGAAATGGCCGCAGGCCCGACGTTCAGTCCCCAGACTCACTGCGGATGGTACCGGCTGGAGATGAACGGGGCCGCCTCCTGCCCAAGGTCAGCAAGATACCAGGAAGCCGCAAACAGCACCACGATGCAGGCTGAGGACCAGAAGAAGAGCCGTACCGGCAAGGTTGAGGTAAGTCGCTGATCGCGGTCGGGATTGCTGCGCAGCGGTAACTTGAACAGCAGCCCGCTCATGAAGCACACATACGCAGCCCAAGCCAGCCGCAAGGTCGCCAGCACAAGCCGCTGTTCCCACCGCGTTCCGGGCACAAAGAAGGCGTGGATCGCCGCCTCGTACAGGGATGCGATGCAGAAGAAAAAGCACGCCGCCTTCCCCAGTTCCAGCACCGAGGCACACCTCCTGGCCCTAACCGCTGGACAATTCTACCCCCGGCAAGGCCATCCAAACAGCGCCGAAGATCTGATTCTCCTCCGCCTTTGGCTCCCGCCTTCTCTTGTCACATTCGTATGTGATTAAGTAAGCGTCGGCTTCGGAACCGCGTTCGGCCCGCGTCCGTACCTTGGACTGTGACCGATCGGGTGGCCAGCACGGGCTGGGTGGAGCGAGCGACAGCTCTCGCCATGGATGAGTGGCGGCGGGCAGCGGATCCGTGGGCGGGTTCGGGGCCCCGATACTCCCCCCGCGAGCAGAAGGTGAGAGAGAAGGCCTACGACCGGGCGCTCGATGAGGTACGGCGTACCTGCCGCCGGCGCACACCGGATGCCGAGACCCGGCTGACCAACTGCTTCGGCCGGTTTGCGGCCGAGGCTTTGGATCTGGGTCCAGCCTCCATCGATCTGCTCAACCACGGCTTCCTGCCCATCGGCATGCAACTGGCGCGCTGGGCGCACCGGTTCGATCCATCGCTGAGCCAGGCTGACATCACCCAGGCTGCTCGCAATGCCTGGACCGCTTGCGGCATGCAGCCGATGTTCGGCGCTCCCCTGCGGCTGACCCCCGCAATCCTGGCTTACAGCCTCCTCTATCCCTATAGCGACAACTACCTCGACCGCGAGAACGTCACCCACCGGGACAAGGTGCGTTTCAGCGAGTGTTTCCGCGCACGTCTGCGGGGAGCGTTGCCCCCAGGAGAGCCGCTGAAGACTGAGATCGTGTCCATGATCCGCATGATCGAGGACGAGTTCCCCCGCTCGAGCCATCCGGAGGTCTTCGATGCGCTGCTGGCGATCCATGCCGCGCAGGAGGAGAGCCTCAAGCAGTTGGAGCACTGCGGAGCTATGCACGAGGGGGAACTCCTGCGCATCAGCTGCGCGAAGGGCGGGACCTCCGTGTTGGCCGACGCCTGCCTGGTACGCGGCTCCCTCGACGCGGCCCAGAGCGAGTTCGCTTTCCTGTGGGGCGTCATGCTCCAGCTCGGCGACGACTTGCAGGACGCCGGGGAGGATCTGGAGCGTGGATCGGACACGCTGTTCACGCGGGCGATTCGCGATGGCCGGCCCCTCGATTCTCTTGTGGAGCAGTTGCTGAACTTCGCCGGGATGGCCGCAGCCCGGATGAATGCGCTCCCCGGCGGTTCCCCGACCCACAAAGGACTCCTGCGGATGAGTTGGCGGTCGCTGATCCTGTTCGCGGTTGCCGATGCGCATGCGTACTTTACCCCGGCATTTCTCGGGCACATCGAGCCCTGGTCGCCGTTCCGCTTTGCCTTCCTGCGCAAACGCCGACAGAAGCTGCAGGGCGATCGTGGCCTCTTCGAGAGACTCTTTGAGCTTGTGATGAACAGCAAGGGCGATCAGGCCATACCTTTGCCGATCCCGGAGAACGGAACGGGATCCCTCGGAAAAGTTCTCCAGAATGTAACTAAGTTGCAGCGCGCCCGTCTTTGAGTACAGGACCATGCAAACGATCCTGCCCCTGCAGTTGGACCGGCTCGACACGCCTATTGGCGAGATGCTTATCGCCGCCGATAACGAAGGGAACCTGCGCGCGACGTTCTGGACCGAAAAAGACCGCGTGCTCGAGCCTTTCCTGGCGCGCCACTATGCACCCGCCCGCGTTGAATTCACCTATGTTCCGGGCCCTTTGGCTGCCACAATTGCCATTGCTCGCTATTTCGACGGCGACCTGCATGCCATCGATGACCTGCCTGTAAAGACGGCCGGCACCGATTTTCAGCGCATGGTATGGCGAACTCTGCGGCGGATTCCGTGCGGCACCACCATCTCCTACGGCGAACTGAGCCGCCAAATCGGCAGACCAGAGGCAGTGCGGGCGGTGGGCCTGGCCAATGGGGCCAACCCGATCGGGGTGGTGGTTCCGTGCCACCGGGTGATCGGCGCCAATGGTTCGCTCACCGGCTACGGCGGCGGAATGGACCGCAAGCGCTGGCTGCTCGATCACGAGACGCATTTCCGCTTGTGATTCTTCCCACGGGGTGCAGAGTCTGCACCGGCATTTCACAGCCAGGCGACCAGCTTCTATAGCGGTTACCGAAAGGCCGTTGCTGCAGCGTGCCGCTCGGAGCGGCAACCGCCGAGCAGGAGTTGGCAGAGGAGAGTCAGGCACTCTGAAGCCAGGCGCTTACGGCGCTCCAGAGGCTCTAGAATGGCGCAGGTATTCAGAGGAAACAGAGTATGCGCGTTCGTACTGCTTCGATTTGCCTGGCATCCCTGCTGCCGGTCTTCTCTTCCGCAATCCAGTCCTCCGCAATGGGCCAGGCTTCCGCCCCGCCGCCGCCGCAGTTCACTCCGGTGGCTCCGATCGCATTTGACGCCGCCAGTCCGGTCATCCGCGCTCACACTGAGACGCTCAAGCCCTTCACCGTTGCCGGCCCGCGCGGCGTCATCCTCGGTCAGCAGGATGGCACGTTTGAATCCTGGATTCTCCCCGTCAAGCTGCTCTCGCACCTCACCATTGAGGCGGAGATCGAGGGCTACACCGTTCCCATCGATGTGAATCAGCAGTCGGCAGAGATCGAGGTCAGGCCCGAGCGAACCGTCATCACCTATTCGCATCTTGGCTTCACCGTGCGACAGATCATGTTCTCGCCGGAGCAGGGTCCCTCAGGAACAGGGCCCGTGGTGCTGTTCGAGTTCGATTGCCTGCATCCGACCGACTTCACCTTCCGCTTTACGCCGGCACTCGAATACATGTGGCCCGAGCGCAACGCCGGACACCCCGGACCCGAATGGGTGGCGCACGGCCCGAATGCCTATGAGCAGGCCGGCGGCTACTACGTGTTGCATGCAGACTATCCCGAGATCGCCGGCGCAATCACCATTCCCGGCGCGCGGCCCGGGATCATGGCTCCCTACCAGGAGCGGCCGCAGGTGCACCCCGTCGAGCTGAAACTGCACATCGACCCTGCGCATGATCGCGGCAAGCTCTATCCGCTGCTGATGGCCGTCGGTACGAAGAAAGAAACCGCGGACACGCGCGCGCTCGGCGAGACACTCGAGAAGCTGAACCAGTCGATCGCTACAACCTATGCCGCGCACGCGGAGAGCTACAAGAAGCTGCTTGCCAATTCAGTCTCAATCGACACGCCCGACAAAGCTCTGAACGACGCGTTCCAATGGGCGGTCGTATCCATCGAGCAGCTCAAGGCCAAGCCCGTCGGCACGGATGAAACCGCTCTCGTCGCCGGCTACTATGCGTCGGGCGACTCAGCCCGCCCGGGCTTCGGATGGTTCTTCGGCCGCGATGCGCTCTACACGCTCTACGCAGTGAATGGCTACGGCGACTTCGCGCTATCGAAGTCTGAACTCGAGTTTCTGATCAAGCGGCAGCGTGCCGACGGCAAGATCATGCACGAGTACTCGCAGACCGCCTCAGAGATCGACTGGCTGCAATTCCCCTACATGTACGCGGCCGCCGACTCGACGCCCCTGTTCCTTCTCGCCATGCTCGACTACGTCCGCGCCAGTGGCGATACAGATTTCCTCAAAGCCCACAAGGATGCGGTGGAAAAAGCGTGGGCCTTCGAAACCGATCCTGCGCACGATACGGACCATGACGGCATCTACGACAACTCGCAGGGCACGGGCTGGGTCGAGAGCTGGCCCGGCGGAATGCCGCACCAGGAGATTTATCTCGCGCTTCTGGATCAGCAGGCCAGCCAGGCCTACGGCGAATTGCAGAAACTCCTAGGAAATGAAGCGCAGGCGGGCGCGGCGGCGAAGCGCGCGACTGATATCGCCGCGAAGATCGAGCAGGAGTACTACGACGCGCAGACGGGATGCTATGCATTCGCGACCAATCCCGCCGGTACGCCCAACAGCCCCGTCGATCGCACGCGCACCGTCTACCCGGCGCTTGCGTGGTGGAGCGGCTTCGGTTCGCAGACCCTCGCACATGGCGATGCCTGCCTGCAGCAGATCGCTTCGCACACACTCAACACCGACTGGGGCCTCCGCGACGTCGCCAACAACGAGAAGATTTACGACGGCATGAGCTATCACCAGGGCTCAGTCTGGCCGCTCTTCACAGGCTGGGCCGCAATGGCCGAGTACCGTGGCAACCAGCCGCTCGCCGGCTACCAGATGCTCAAGGAGAATGCCAACCTCACCTGGGCCCAGGATCTCGGCGCCGATACGGAACTGCTTAGTGGCGATTTCTTCGTGCCTTTCGGCCGCAGCACCAGCCATCAGCTCTGGTCCAGCGCCATGGTGATTACGCCGACCCTGCGCGGGCTGTTCGGGATATCGATCGACGCGCAGACGAAGACGATCACGGTGAATCCGCAATTGCCGGCCTCGTGGGATCACGCGGAAGTGCTTGACCTCCAACTACCCGGCGAAAAGACTTCGCTTTACTTAGAGAAGAATGGCGGCCAACTCGAGATCTACATGAGCCCGACTGCGGGAAATCGATGGCACTTGAGGAGCGACATCCCAGGAGCCTCGGTGGGGCCGCTGGATAAGGAGACAGCTCGCCAGTTCCGACTTGCCTCGCAGCAGGGACCGCGAATTCCATTGCCTGCGATCCAGCTAGACGACGTGCCGGCGGAGATGAACCTGATCGAGCCCGTCGCACTCTCGACTCCAAACCGACCGACAGTGCCGGGATCGAGGACTCGGAAGTTCCGCATCGTGCACGCCGAGCACGGCCAACGCCAGTTGAAGCTCACGATCGAGGGTCTCGCCGGCTCTGATGGAATGCTCCGTTTGATCAGAAACGGCCAGTTTGTTCCCAAGATCGAAAGTGAATCTACTGCGGAAAAGGCATCGGTCTCGTTTAGATCGTGTGACGCAAATCCGCTCGGGTGCGCCTGGTATCCCCTGACCTTCCATTTTCCTGAGGGCGAAGGCTGGAAGACCATCACCGTCACCCTCGCCTGGTAATTAAACCCAGGCCCCTCACCAGCGCAGGCCGTGAACCCGATTCACGGCCTCCCACCCGCATGGTGTGATTTAAATCACATCCCCGCTTCCCGAACCGCGAGAAGATAACCTCACAAAAGCTCACAAGCAGATCGCGGAGGGGATTGGCCCGCAGCATCCGCCGGGATCCCACCGGCCCGGCGGATACGTACTTGCATGCGGTGCTTTCCCAGGCGCGCTCTCTGCAGGAGCCCGCAGGATCTCGCGCGGCAATGCACGCTTCCCCCGGCCTGGATCTAGCTCAATTTGGTGATGTCGTTTCGGCGGAACCCACGTACTCTTGAGATTCCCAAAAGAAAAACTCTCCCTGACGCGAGATCAGACGGGGCCCTCTATGTTTGCTGAACTCAATCGTTTGCTCTCTCCCTTCCGGCGCGGGTTCGCCTGGTATATCGTCTTGACTCTCATCCGACAGGCGATGGTGGTGGGCGGCGGCTACGGGCTCGTCCTTCTCATCCGGACCTACGAACACAATTCCGCGCAATCGGTGCTGATCGCCGTTGCCGTGCTCGCCGCCTACAAGCTGCTGCTCGACGGCCTCGACCAGGCAATGGGTTGGAAGTTCGCCAAGCACGTGAGTTATCCGATGTTCCGGCAGCTCAGCGTCGGCGTGTTCTCAAAATTGCTCCAGCCTCGATCAGGCTTGGCACCAGTCGGGATCGAGCGGCGCACGTCGCGGCGAAATCACCAACGGACTCAGCAAATTCGCGCAGACAAGCGAAAGCCTGGCGCGCGAGGTGTGCCCCCTGCTCGGGACGGCGTTGATGAGCTTGTTCCTGCTGCGAGCCTACGTAGGTGTCTCGTTCTGGATTGCCGTACTCCCAATCTCCTGCGCACTATTCTTCTGGCTGTCGATCGAGGAGAACCGCCGCTGCGTGAAATACCGCGAGACGCGCTACCGGCGCTACGCCGCCGATAATTCGCTGAGCATCGAGTGCCTTGAGATGCATACCGATGTAGTGCGCTACAACCAGGAAGAACGCATTGAGGCTGACTATCGCCGCATTCACGACGAAATCGAGCAGTACGGCCTGGCCGAAATGAAGGTGCAGACGTTCTTCGGTATGGGCAAAGGCGTCGTAATCCTCGGCATGCAGCTTTACCTGCTCTTTGTCTGGATCGGAATGCTGACCGCACATCGACTCGACGGAGCCATGCTGGTGTATCTCTTCATGCTGTCGGACCAGCTTTGCGGGTCGTTGTGGGGATACGCCGGCATGTGGGGACGGATCAGCGAGGCCTGGGAGCCGATCAAGCTCTTCCTCGGAATCAGTTCGGCCACTTCGAGGGTCTGCGATTCCAATTCCGTTGAGCCGATGCGCATTCCCCAGCAGGTGAGCCTGGAGTTTTGCGACGTAGAGTTCAACTATCGCGCGGAAGAGCCCGTACTGAACCGGGTCAACCTGCACGTGGACGCCGGAAAGAAGGTGGGCTTCGTCGGCCGCACCGGCTGCGGGAAATCGACGCTCCTTAAGCTGGTGGATCGCCTCTATGATCCGCAAGCCGGCGCCGTCTACGTGGGCGGCGAGGACGTGAGGCGCTGGCCGCTCAAACAGCTTCAACGCGTGTGCACGTGCCTTTCGCAGAACGGCGGCGTGTTCTTCTCCGATGCCGGGTTGCTCGATACGCTTCGATTTGCGAAGCCCGATGCCTCGTTTGCTGAAGTCGTGCGCGCGGCGAAGCTTGCCTGCATTCACGACGAGATCATGGGCATGCAGGATGGCTACCAGGCCAAGGCCGGCGAACACGGCAAAAACCTCTCCGGCGGGCAGCGCCGGCGTGTCGCTCTGGCGCAGGCCGTCCTCAGCCTCGACCATCCGGACAAAAAGATCGTGCTGCTGGATGAGTGCACAAGTAACCTCGACGCCGAAACCGAAGCCCAGGTGCTGAACAACATCTGGCCGCTGCTCGAGGGAAAGACGGTCATCGTGGTGACGCACCGGCTATCGGCGATCGATGGACTGGTGGACGAAGTGATCGAGTTCGCCGAAGGTCGCGTCGCGCGGCGTTTTGCTGGCCGGAACCTGGACCTTTTCGCGGGCAACCTCTACGCGGAACCGGTCACGCGGCTCGCAGGTTCGTATACGACCTGATCTTTGCCTGCGCTTGATTTCCGGATCGCACTGATGCAATGTTGTGCTGATCCCGATGCGCAACCTTGCACAAGCTGGAGCCGGTTACTTCGCCTTGGGAGACGCGACCAGAATCTTGTCTTGCTTCAGCACGCGGATCGCGATGGGGTGGTGAGCGGCGCCGATGGACTTCTCCACCGGTGCACCGAACAGCTCGGGATGCAGGTACAGCCCGCGTTCCTTGTCCGGCTTGGCCTGTTCCACAGGAATCCGGTGTGCATCCGCCCAGGCATCGTGGCGCGTGCCGGTCACCTGCCACGAGACTTTTACGTTCGGCTTGTCGGTCAGAATGATGAAACTGTGGCTTGTCATTTCGCCGGCGACGATGGCCTGCGCGAACTGGCCCATGACCGTGAGTTGATAGCGGAAGTCACGATTAAGCGCTTCGAACCATTCCGGCATCTGGACCACGGCCTTGCCCTGCGCGTTCGTGGTCACGACCCCGTCATAAATGTTCTTCATGTCGGGCGACTCCACGAAGGAGTGGGACAGATACTTGTTGGCGGGGTCCAGGGGGTGATCGATTTTGAAGGAACCGCCAGCCTTCGAAAGATTGCCCTGCACCGCCACATTACCCAAAAAGTAACCTGCAAAGCCGTACGCACTCTGGGCAAAAATGGCATCTCCTCCCGCGGTGTTGAGAGCCGCTACACCCGATCCTGCGTCGGAGTGCGCGATACCGTCGACACCATCGGGCCCGAACCCATCTGCCGTAGTCGTGTAACCGAAACTCTCGCCTTTTACTCCCTGGCCGCTGGAACCGTCTGCCTCGCCCTTCACTCCACGGCCGCCGTTGAAGCTGAATCCAACCACGCCAGTTCCGGCTCCGTTCACATCTCCTTCCACACCGACAGCATTGCTGCCCGAGTTCTTGTTGAACCCGGAGATAGCCGAGACAGCATCCATATCTGCTATGCCCGTGATGCCGCCCGCCGCAAGCAGGTTATTCAAGGTGGCGTTACCGTAAGCGTCCCGCTTAACGATCGCATACGGAATGTTCTGGTAAGTAGGTGCAACCACCCAATTCAGGCCCAGCACACCGCTGCCGGTGACCGGCCCTCCGCTTACGGTGAAGTCAGCTGCCGGAGCACTCAAGCCCACGCTGGTCACCGTGCCGCTTCCGCTTCCCTGGGGAAAGGTCTGCCCCGGCGCAAATTGGATGATTCCCTGACTGGAAATCGAAAGGCCGGTCTCTACCGGCGCCGGTTCCACGGATTTGAACAAAAGGGATAAGTTCGCGGAGGGCGCATCCGTATTGTTCCCGGTGGGCTCCGCCTGCCATTGGAAAGTCTGCGCTACGGCTGAAGCCGTGCTGCTATTGAAGGACGAGGCACTGAAGCCCTGCGGTTGTGAGACCCTGCCTGCCGTTGCCGTTGCCGGGCTGGCAAACGGCAGCAGCAAAGGTCCGTGGATAGTGGTGGCGCCGTTCACATCGAGCTTGACTGTGGGTTTGCTGATGCCAATGCCTACGCCGGTTCCATTGTCAAAGATCTGGGAGCCGATGATGTCCGAGCGTCCATCGAATTTTGCGAGTGCATTCGGTGCACCTCCGGCGGTCGTCACTGCAGTGGCTGCCGCGGGTACAGGCTGAGGCATGGCAACGGAGGAACCCGGAGCGCTGGCCGCGGCTCTTGTTCCTGCCAGCAGAAACGCAGAGGCCGGGTATCCGCCGAGCGTCTGCGCATCGGCCGCTTTCAGCGCATACGGCACACTGAGCAGCAGCACTCGCGGCTGCTCTCTACCCGCGTTCACGCGGACGCCTAGCCATCGCGAGCCCGCTGAACTGAACAGCTCGAGCGGCAAACCGTACACGCTGGTCGCGCCCAGTTGCACGGTGTAATTGCCCTCGGCGTCGACCATCGCATTCTGCGTCTCCATCCACAGCGGATCGTCTTCAAACTGGTCCTTGTAAATGGCGAAGCTAACGCCCGTGATGCCGGCCATGGGCTTGCCTTGTTCATCCAGCGCCTTACCGGAAAAGTTCACCAGCCGTGGCACGGCGCCGCTCGACTTCGGCACTCCTGGTTGTGCATTCAGAAAAGAAGAAAGCAGAAGAGCTGCAATCACACTAAGCAATTTCACGAAAGTCCTCCTTGCTCCTCGCTGCTCCATACGAGCAAGGCCGCGTCGCATCAAGTGCGCGGCGCGAATAGAAGCTCCTGTTCGAGATATCGCGAAACAGGAGGAGGAAGACGACAATACGGAAACAGAAATTACGGCGGGACGGGGTGCATCCCGCGCGTTTGCCGTCTCGTGACCACGTACGCGGAACTCCCGCCCAACAATCTTCCCTCTGTGAAATGACCCAGTGATTCTTGACTAGCCAGGCGTGCCCCTCAATCCGGTGGAATGCCAAAGTTCAGCGTGCGGAGACGAGCAGGGTCGGCAATTACCTCCATGGCGGTAATTTTCGACTTCCTCACGGTGCAACGAACCGCAACCCTCAGCCGCCCACCAGGAGCGATGACGAACCCCACGTCTCCATCCACCACCACTGGCTGCGCGATCTGGGCAGCGCCACTATACGTTAATGCCTCCTGAGCCACGTCCCGTGCGCCGCGGAGCTCTCTGCCTTCCGCGGCCGCCACCGCCACCCGGTCGGCCCGACGCACCACGTCCGAATCCAGAACGGCGAGCAGGCTTTCGATATCACCTGCACGCAACGCCCTAAGGAACGCTTCAACCGTTTGCCGCTTCCCAGACAGAGACGCGGCTGGCCGCGTTCGCCCTCCACGTACGCGACGGCGAGCGCGACTGGCGAGTTGCCGGGCTGCTGTCGGCGTCCGGTCCACGATTGAGGCAATCTCCTCAAACGAGACGCCGAATACGTCGTGCAGCACGAACGCCACCCGTTCGGCAGGAGTGAGCCTCTCCAGCACAACCAGAAATGCGAGGCCGACAGATTCCGCCAGCAGGGCTTCATCTTGAGGACTTCGTCGCCCGCTATGCACGATCCGCGGCCCCGCGGTGCTCTCTTCCAGCGCTTCTTCGCGGCGCGCCGTTCGCGAGCGCAGGATATTCAGACAAATTCGCGCCACGACAGTTGTCAGCCACCCTTCTAAATTGTCGATACCAGCCGCATCTGCCCGGTTCACGCGAATCCAGCATTCCTGGACCGCATCGTCCGCCTCTCCGGCAGATCCGAGCATGCGAAAAGCCACAGCCCTCAAGTGCGATCGATTCGCCTCGAATCTCTCCGCCACCCAATCATTTCCGCTCATCGGTCACATTCTCTCCTTCCCCCGGGTCACTGGGATGACACCCGAAGGCCAGCCTTCGTGACAAAGGGAGTTTCCAATATGCATCTCGCTTATCTCATCGTGATCGTTCTTACCGCCTCAGCGAACATCTATGCCGGCATATGTGATTTCACGCTTCCCAAGTGGATCGTCACAAACATCAAACGGCTGGAGCTTCCGCTGCGGTGGCTCCCGACCCTCGGCGTCTTAAAGATCCTCGGCGGCCTGGGTCTGCTTGCGGGCATCGTTGTGCCGCCCATCGGCATTGCCGCCGCAGCCGGACTGGTTATCTACTTTGTTGGCGCTATCGTGACAGTTCTGCGCGTGCGCTGGTATGCCAATCTTCCCTTTCCCATCGCGTGGTTCACTCTGGCTCTATGCGCATTCGTGTTATGCATGCGCACCGCCTGACAGCCATGTCCGAACTCAGCCGAAGATACGTTCTTGCGCTTCCTATTTCGGTCCGCGGCGTATCCCAAAGTGGTACGACCTGGCGGAATTCGTGACTGGGGTCACGGAGGCGACTTCGCGCCGGTTCCGATAATCAGAGCGCAGGCCTGCGCATCGGGTTGCGATAACTGCAGCTGACGATGCACCGGTGCCGAGCTCTCTTTCAGGGGTAACGCCGTCATGTCTTCTATTCCGTTCATGTGGGTCGCGTGGGGTTTGGTGTTCTTGATGTTCATCGGCTTCCGGGTCTATGTCGCCAGGATGAGCCGCAACGAGGACGACCAGCTCGTGCTGCAGGATTCGTCAGCGCATCTTCGCCAAGAGCAGGAGGTCATCATCGACCGGCTGCAGAAGACCAAGCCGGTGGGACGCGCGATCCTCGCGCTGTTCGGCGTGATGACCCTCTACGTAGCCGGCTATTACGTGATGGATATGGTGCGGCAGTTCAAGTAGGTCGCTTTTCGCGATGTCTGAAAACACGAAGCCCTTGCCGGTCGGCAAGGGCTTCGCTGTTGCTGCTGCTACTGTTCTTGATTCGCTGTTCAGATCCGCATCGGCATCAACACGTAGCGAGACTTGTACTCCGCGTCGGGATCCTCAGGCCGCATCTGCCCGGCCGACTGCGAGTCCTTGAACTCGAGCCGCACTTCGCCTTCATTGCCCAGGGCCTTCAGGAAATCAAGGATGTACGTCGAGTTAAAACCGACGACGATCGGATCGCTGGAGTAGGGCGTATCAATCGTGTCCTCTGACTCGCCGGACTCCGTCGATTGCGAGCTGATCTTCAGCTCGTTCGACTCAAGCCGCAGGCGGATGGCGCCCGAGCGCTCATCGGCAAACTGCGCCACACGCTGGATAGCTCCGGACAGTTCGCTCGATCGCACGATAGCGAACTTCGTATTGTCGCGCGGCATCACCGCTTCGTAATTCGGGAACTGACCGGAGAGCTTGCGCGAGCTCAGCGTGCGGTGACCGACGCGGAAGAACAGTGTGTGCTCATCGTCAGCGAACTCGACCTTCTCCGCGTCCGAGTTGGCGAGCAGCGTCTGCAGTTCCTGCAGCGCCTTGCGCGGAACCAGGACCCGCTTCTCGCCGCTGATTCCGTCAAGCACTTCGCCGGCCTTCTCAACGAACGAGAGGCGATGGCCATCCGTGGCGACCATGGCGATAGACTCGGCCTTCAGCACCATCAGCGCGCCGTTCAGCGTGTAGCGCGACTCCTCATTCGAGATCGCGAAGATCGTGCGGCTGATGAGGGTCTTCAATGCCGCAGCCGAAATACTCGTCACGGCGATCGTCGGAAACTCAGGCACTTGCGGGTAGTTCGCGCGCGCCATACCGACCATCTTGGTGTTCGAGCGGCCGCTGCGGATCTGCACCCAATGGTTCTCAAGCAGCTTGATGGATATCTCGCCGTCGGGCAGGAGCTTGATGTAGTCGTACAGCTTGCGGGCCGGAATGGTGCACGACCCAGCCTTCTTGACCTTCACGCCTGCGCTGGTCCGGATCGCCTGGTCCAGGTCGGTTGCCGTGATGCTCAGCCGGTCGCCTTCGGCTTCGATCAGAAAGTTCGAGAGAATCGGAATGGTGGTTTTGCGCTCCACCACGCTCTGCGTCGCGGTGAGTTCCTTCACCAGTTCCTGGCGGCTTACGGTAATCTCCATCGCTGCCCCCTGCGCGGCCGGTTTCTCCACTTCAGTTTCCACGATCGACATACACCCACCCCTCGTTCCGCGGCTCTCCGCGGCCACTGCTGCCTCGCAGCCACAGCAAGTTTCAACGCGGCTTCACGCTGGCCACACTGTACATCACCCTAGCGCATCGCGGATACGGCTGTCCCTGCTTGTTCCTGATTGTATTCATCTTTCTGCACATTGCGCGCGTGGAAAACAGGCACGAAAGCGTGGAAACGGCGGCTGAATCCCGTCAGACGCGGTTGGAGACACAGCCTGCAGCGGCAAGCCGCGGATGCGAGATCCGCGGAGGGATCAGGCTGAGCCAATGCGGTGCGACGGCCGAGGCGTTTTCCGTGTGTGAGTCTCTAATCTTTCCCAGTACCCTCCGTAGTTCGCGCTGGAAAAGTGGAAATATGGCTCAACTCATTCTGCTGGCTTGCCTTGAGTGCCTGTCCACATTTCTAAAAGGCGGCTGTGCAATTCCGGACAAATGGAAATCCGCCTCGTAAGCAATCCCACCCACCCCGCTTTTCCCACGTCTTCAACAGGAGACCGAATCACCCCTGTGAAAACCGAAGCCCCATTGTGGGAAGCGCGTCCGCACCCTCATGAACGAAGGGGATGAGATGCACCGGTCTCCCACAGCGGACGATGTTTCCACGTCTTCCACACACGCTTTCTGAATGCTGGAAATTGAGGTCAAAACTGTCTCAGGCCTGGCGCTCCCAGACAATCCGAATCCTGGGTGCAGATTCGCCAGATTGCCAACCTTCTATACTGAAATTTCATGTCCTACGCGGCGGCCATTGATGCCCTGAACGCGTTGGCGCCGGAACTCCACACCGCTCCCGGCCGCCCACGGCGCAAGTTCTCCCTTGCCGAGATCGGTATTCTCCTCGACGAGATGGGGAATCCGCAGCACAGCTTTCGCAGCATTCTGATCGCGGGGACTAACGGCAAAGGCTCCACCGCGGCAACGCTTGCTTCGATTCTTCGGGAAACGGGGCTGCGTACCGGCCTCTATACCTCGCCGCACCTTGAACGCCCCAACGAACGAATTCGCGTGGACGGCGCTGAAATTTCCGACGCGGATTTCTCGCGACATTACTTCGCCATGGCAGAGGCGGCTGATGCCCTGGTAAGTTCCGGCAAGCTGGCGCAGAGCCCCAGTTTCTTTGAGACCCTGACAGCCATGGCCTTTCTGCACTTCGCGGAAGCAGGCGTGGAGATCGCGGTGCTTGAGGTCGGCATGGGGGGACGGCTCGATGCGACAAATATCGTCGATCCGCTGATCTCCGTGATTACCGATATCTCCCTCGATCACACCGAGTGGCTGGGGCCAACGGTTGCCGCGATTGCGCGCGAAAAGGCCGGCATCCTTCGCTGCAACGGAGTCCTCGTGACCTTGCCGCAGCACCCGGAAGCGAACCAGGCAATCGGCGAGATCGCGACGGAGCTCAATGCCCGCGGAGTGAATGCTGCTGTGTACGTCCCGGCACTTGGGCCGGCAGGGGATCTGGAGCCAGGCACGAGTTATCCGCTCGAGGTTCTCGGTCGGCAGATTCAGGTCGCTTCGCCGCTGGCCGGAGCGCACCAGCATCGGAATATCGCACTTGCGATTGCCGCCGCCATAGAGCTGCAGCAGAACCACTCGCTGCCCATTACGGCCGATTCCATCGAACGCGGCATCCGCAATACCCAGTGGCCCGGCCGGTTCGAAATGCTGCATCGCGGCAATACTACGTGGATACTAGATGTAGCGCATAACCCCGCTGGCGCCTGGGCACTTCGCTCCGGTCTCCGCTCCATCTTGGATCGAGAAACGCAGGCGGGCCGCACCCGTACCCTGGTCTTCAGCTGCTTGAAAGACAAGCCTGTCGCGGAATTGGCGCAAATCCTGTTCCCACTGTTCGACCTCGTGATCTTCGCGCCGATCGCCAGCCCTCGTGCCACCGCGGTTGAAAGCCTGCTCGAGGCCGCGGCAGCAACGGGAACGCCGGCTGAATCAGCGTCCTCTATTTATGCTGCGTTGCAGCATGCCGAGCATGACAGCCAAGGCGTGATCGTCGTGTCCGGATCCGTGTATCTCGTCGGAGATGCCCGGGCATTGCTGTTAGGTCATCGGAGCGCGCAGGCATGACGCGCCGGCCCGATCCGCTTACCTTCTGGCAGCGCTGGCGCAGCAACATTTTCCGCGCGCCCTTCTTCTTTGGGGGAACGGCAATGTTTGGGACGGCGGCGCTCATTGCTTCCTTGTGGGCGAAGACAGGGCGAACACAGCACCGCATCGCGCAGGTGTGGGCCAGGACGTGCGTGTTTCTCTCAGGAGCGAGGCTCGACGTGATCGGGGCGGAGAACCTGAGGAAGCATCCGGTGGCAGTGTACGCGGCTAACCACACCTCCTATATGGATACGCCGGTGGTTTTCAGTACGCTGCCATTCCAGTTTCGAATTTTGGCTAAGAAGGAGCTCTGGTCGCTGCCATTCATTGGCTGGTACCTGAACCGGTCAGGCCAGATTCCTATTGATACCGACAATCCCAGAGCGACACTTTCGAGCCTGAGCGCTGGTGTGAAGGCGCTCCGAGCTGGGATGCCATTGTTCGTATTCCCAGAGGGCTCACGCACGCCGGATGGCGAGCTAAAGACATTCTTAGCCGGGGCTGCCTACCTGGCGATCCGAGCTCAAGTGCCGGTAGTTCCTATCGCCCTAAGCGGTGTCTACGATCTACTGCCAATTCACACTTCGCATTTCTATCCTTGCGAGGTTGCGTTGATGGCCGGAGAACCCATCGAAACCTCTGGGATGACCCCTCGACAAGTCGACGAACTGACAGAACGGCTTCGGAGCGAGATCGCACGAATGCTGAGCGCGGCACCGTCCGTCTGCGCGGTTTCTGCCGAGAGCCGGTGAATTTCCGGAAGACCCTTCCGCCGAAAGAGGGTAGGTTGAGGCGCCAGCAGGCCCTTTACACTGGAGTCATCCATGACGATCCGGATCGCACTTCCTGAACCCACGAGCCTCGACACTGATTACAACGGTCGGGCCTTACCCCTGTACACCTCGGCTCTTCAGTCGGCCGGCGCCCAACCAGTCGTGATTCCTCTCCAGGAGAGCCCGGCGAGGGTGGCGCACCTCCTGGCCACGGTTCACGGGGTGCTGCTTCCCGGGAGCAAGTATGACATCGACCCGCAGGTGTACGGCGAGTCGCGCAATCCCGCATGCAACGAGCCCGACCCAGCCCGGGCCGCGGTCGATGAACTCCTGCTCCAGGACGCTTTCAACCTGCGCAAGCCGCTGCTTGGCATCTGCGGCGGGATGCAGGCTCTGAATGTTTGGCGTAATGGTTCTCTCATTCAGGACCTGCCGACCTCGAGAAGATCGGCGGTGAATCACGCCGCCGGTCGGGAAGTCGATCACGCTCACGAAGTTCGATTTGAGCACTCTTCGCGCCTCGCCATGATCGCCCCGCCCACCTCGGCCCCGGTGCACGTCAATTCAAGCCATCACCAGGCAGTGAAAGTTCCGGGCGACAATCTGCGGATCAGCGCGTCCTGCCCCGATGACGGGGTGATCGAAGCCATCGAACTCAAGTCGAACGACCAGTTCGTCATTGGGGTGCAATGGCATCCCGAACGGACCTACACGTCGAGCGCGCTTTCGAGGGCCATTTTCGCCGCATTTGTGCGCGAGGCGCAGGCCTGGGCGAAGCGCCACGCCGATGCTACGGTTCCCGCATGAGCGAGATAGAAGGACGGGCAGGGGAAGATATTGCCCGCAGGTTGAATCGTCTACTGGCCGAGTCGGGTCAGGCGGAACTCGACATTGACATCGCGACGCGATTTGAGGCCTACCTCGACCTGCTTGTGCGATGGAACGCGCGAACCAATCTGACGGCTATCCGGGATGAAGATGGCATTCTGCGCCGGCATTTCGTTGAGTCGATCGCGTGCGCGCACGCCCTGCCAACCGAGATCAGAAGCTTACTGGACCTTGGCTCAGGCGCGGGATTTCCGGGGATTCCAATCTCATTATGCAGACCAGAACTGCAGGTCACCCTCGCTGAATCACAGGGAAAAAAGGCGGCGTTTCTGCGCGAGGCCGTGCGACGGCTCGAAATCCCCGTTTTGGTGCATGGGTCGCGGGCGGAGACTTTGGGCCGGACTTTCGACTGCGTGGCCCTTCGGGCCGTCGACAGGATGGAAGACGCGGTCCGGGCGGCGTCGGCACTCGTAATTGTCGGGGGTTGGTTGGCACCCCTGACCGTGGAGAGCGAATACGGGCAGATACGGGAGCTTGCGGGACCCGCGTTTACGTGGAATCGCCCGGTGCCGCTCCCTGGTGGTGATCGCCGCGTGCTTCTTCTCGGGCGGCGAGAGGGTTAGTGTTCCACGTGGAACATCGACGGCCAAAAAATGGTGTTCCACGTGGAACATAGTTGAGCTCGAGACGCCGTCAGATTGTTCCACGTGGAACAATGAAGCCCGTGCTGAGGACGAGCCGGATAGCGCATCTTCAGCGTAGGTGTCCCGAGTTTTCCACTTACGCGAGCATTCAGGTTCGGCGGGAGCTAGCGCATCCAAACGAGACTAACTCCAGGCAAATTTGTGACTTACAGCACAGCCTGGCCCCGGAGGCCAAAAACTTTCCACAGGTTTTCGAATTTCTCCACAGCGTCCACAGTGACCCGTCGTCACCGCGCCCTTTAGTCTGGAGACCCATGGGCAAAATCGTCGGGATCGTGAATCAAAAAGGCGGAGTGGGGAAAACCACTACAGCCATAAATCTGTCCGCATGCCTCGCACTGGAAGGCCTGCGCGTCCTCCTCGTTGATTGCGATCCCCAGGCAAATGCCTCTTCTGGGCTTGGGATTGCCCGCGACGATGACCGCCATTCCGTTTATGACGTGCTGGTCGGCCAGGCTCCTGCCGAGCAGGTGATTCTGCCTACCGAGATCGAGACTCTTAGTGTGCTCCCCGGTTCGAAGAACCTGACCGGAGCCACCGTCGAACTTGTGAATGCCGAGGATCGCGCGCTGCGCTTGCGGCACGCCCTGGATGAGGTTAAGGAAAAGTACGACGTAATCATCCTCGACTGCCCTCCGGCCCTCGACCTGCTGACGCTGAATGTCCTGGCTGCCGCTAACACGCTCATCGTCACAATGCAGGCTGAGTACTTCGCCCTTGAGGGCATTTCCGAGCTGATATCCACTCTGGAGCGCGTGCGTGCCGCCTTCAACGCCGATGTAAGTATCGAAGGCGTCCTGCTGACCATGTATGACGACCGCACTAACCTGGCTCAGCAGGTGACGCATACCCTGCGGGAATATTTCAAGGAGCGGCTCTTCAAGACGGTGATCCCACGCAATGTGCGCTTGGCAGAGGCTCCGAGCCACGGAAAACCCGTTGCGCTCTATGACTCCCGCTCGCGGGGGACGGAGGCGTATTTCGAGCTGGCGAACGAGTTTCTGGCGCGAAACAAGATGGAGAGTCCCCGCGCAAAGGCGCGGAAGGCGGCTGCGGCGAAACAGCCCGAACGCGCAGTGCGCTTCTGGCCTTATCACTAAGCTGTCCGCCAACCTCGCGCTGATACAAGCTGCTATGGATCCAGAAATGGGTCCAGCCCAACTGAAAAGGATTTAGCCCATGGCTTCCATTACCGATAACAAGCGTCGCGCTCTTGGCAAAGGTCTTGATTCTCTGTTGCCCCGCGTGCAGACCCCAGCGGCGAGTACCCCCACCCCCTCCGCAGAGCACGAAGGCGGGAAGCCCCGCGAAATCGCCGTCGACCTGATCGACCGCAATCCTTTCCAGACGCGCTCCACCTTTGACGACGCCCAGCTCAGCGAGTTGGCGGCTTCGATCACCGCCAACGGAGTAGTGCAGCCTGTCTTGGTACGGCCGCAGGCAAACGGCCGATTCCAGTTGATTGCCGGGGAACGCCGCTGGCGCGCGTCGATGCAAGCGGGTAAGAAGACGATCCCGGCCATTTTGCGTCAGGTCTCCGACGAGCAGGCGATGGAGATCACCATCGTCGAGAACCTGCAGCGCGCTGACCTGAACCCGATGGAGCAGGCCCGCGCCTTCGAGCGTCTCTCGCGCGAGTTCCACATGACTCAGGAGCAGATGGCCACCCGGACCGGCAAGGATCGGACCTCCGTGGCAAATTTCCTGCGGCTCTTGAAATTGCCCGGAACAGTGCAGAACCGCGTTGAGTCGGGCGAGCTGACGTTCGGGCACGCCCGCGCTTTGCTGGCACTTGTAGATAGGCCCGACCTCGAGAAGACTGCAGCCCGTGTGGCGGCACTTTCGCTTTCTGTTCGCCAAACAGAAACGATGGTTCAGGGCATGCTTAATCCGGAAAAAGCGGAGAAGAAGGAATCCAAGCCTGAGCCGCCTGTCGATCCTAACGTGCGAGAAGTCAAAGACCGGCTTCAGCGTGCGCTCGGCCTGAAGGTGACAATCGAGGACAAGAACGGCCGCGGCAAGGTCATCATCGAATACGGCAAGCTCGAGGACTTCGATACCCTGCTTGAGCAGCTTGCAGGTGTCCGCGCCTGACACCCCCAGCCTGTAGGTCCTCGAACGCGTTGACCGCGGGACCGTGACAGCCGTCACCGACGCAGCCATCTCAACGGTCTAATGTTCTAACCAAGGGTTGTTCTCTGTTGCAGAGCGCAACCTTTTGTCATGTAAGCGACAGTTTACTAGAAAATTAGCTACCCCTCCCCCTGGTTTTGCTTCTCCATATCTTCGCCTTTTGAGGATGATTAGAGCTACAAACCGTTCATACAAGGCGATTTATCAGCCTTACAAAAATTCATAGAATATCTCGTCCCAATTTGGGAACCATAACCAGAAGTTTACCCCACAGTAAATAGCCAGTCCGTCGATAGTCCAGTTCGCCCGGTCCCTTCGCGCGCCAAGGAACGGCACAAGACCCGAGTTCGCCGGCTCGAAACGATATACTCCCGCCATGCCGAAAAGGGCGAGAATCAGGTCTCTGTTCAGCCAGATGGTTGTGTGCGCATTCCTCTGCGCCGGAACTGCGTTGCCGACTGTGGCACAGCAGAAGTATTTCTCAAACTTTCCTGATCAGGCCGATCCGAAGGCGGTGGGCGCAAAAGTCGCGGCACGCTTCGTGGCAAGTGAGCATCTTCGCCCGGTCGTCGTGTATCCGGAGGTATGCGCCTGGTACGGCGCCCTCACCTTTGCCGAGGCCACGCACAACGCCGCTCTGCTCCAGCAGTTGCAGGCGCGATTTGAGCCGCTGACCAGGCCCCCGCTGAATGAGCTCGTGCCAGATAAGGAACACGTCGACTACGAGATCTTCGGCGTGGTGCCGCTGCAGATATCGATGGAGACAGGCGATAGCGTAACGCGGCAGCTGGGGCTACGCTTCGCGGATCGCCAATGGGCGCATCCGCAGAGCGACGGTCTTTCCGGGCAGACGCGTTTCTGGATCGACGACATGTATATGCTGACCGTTCTGCAATTGGAGGCATATCGCGCGACCAAAGATGCGAAGTACCTGGACCGCGCCGCCCATGAGATGACCGCGTATCTGCGCAAGCTGCAGCAGCCGAACGGGCTCTTCTATCACGCAGAAGATGTGCCGTTCTTCTGGGGACGCGGCAATGGCTGGGTCGCCGCCGGAATGACCGAGATGCTGCTCACGTTGCCGGCTTCGCATCCTGACCGCGCCGAGATTCTCGCGGGCTATCGCAAGATGATGGCGGAGCTGGCGCGCAATCAGAATGCCGACGGCATGTGGCGCCAGCTTATCGATAAGCCGGAGTCATGGGAAGAGAGCTCGTCGACCGGCATGTTCACCTTCGCGATGATTGAAGGCGTTCGGCACGGCTGGCTTACCGAGGAGACGTATGGCCCGGTTGCGCGGCGCGCATGGATCGCGCTCGCAGGCTTTGTGGATCAGCATGGTGATGTAACTAACATCTGTGTTGGCACTAACAAGCAGAACAGCTACGACTACTACCTGGGCCGGCCGCGCAGTACCGGTGACTTTCATGGACAAGCTCCGGTGATGTGGGCGGCGCGCGCACTCCTGGAGTCGGCGCAATGAAAGGCAGGTTCTCGATTGTCGTGATGACTCTGACACTTGCCGCGGCAATTGCTTGCGCGCAGCGCACGCCATCTGACTCAGAGGCCGCACCGAGCGGCATCGCTCATGTCGCAGTGCGAGTGTCGAACCTAAAGTCGTCGCGCGCCTTCTACGAGAAGCTTGGTTTTGAAGAGGCATTCGCACTCGATCAGGGCGGCAGCCCAACGGAGGCGTTCCTTAAGGTCAATGACACGCAGTTCATTGAGCTCTATCCGCAGCGCCAGACCGGCGAAGCGCTGGGCTTCCTCCACGTTTGTTACCTCTCGCACGATATCAAAGCGCTGAACGAGGCGTATCGCGCACGAGGGCTTTCTCCAACCGCGGTGTCGAAGGGTGGCGCAGGAAACATGCTCTTTTCGATGAGCGGGCCAGGCCTGGGGAACATCGAGTTCACGCAGTACATGCCTGGGTCGCGCCATAGCAGCGACGTTGGCCAGCACCTGGGCGAGCACCGCATTTCGACCCGCATTGTTGGCATTGCGTTTCCTTCTAACGATCCCAAGGGCGCGGCCGGATTCTATGGGGGCGGAATGGCATTCGTGCGCCGCGGCCACAACGAGTTCAGCATTCCGTTCGATCCAGCAGATGCTGTCGAGGTGCTTCCGGCGATCGAACCGCTGCGCCTGACGATGGAGGTCCCGGGTCTCAAACAGGCTGCACGCGATCTTCACGACCTTGGCATTCCAGTGAAGCACCAACACAATGCGCTGCTCATCTACGATCCCGATGGCAATTGCATTGAGCTGAAACAGGCCGCGGCGCAGCAGACACAGCCGAACTGAGTGCCTCGGCCGATATACTCGCTCTTCAGGCAGAATCGCAGTCTATAGAACAGCGAATTGCCACGGAGAATCACGTCTTGGCTTTTTCCCGTCGTGGATTTTTGAAGTCGCTATCGCGGACCGCACTCGTTCTGTCGCTCGAAGATGTGCTGTCACTGGCGTGGCCAGCGTTGGGCCAGCAAGCACAGCAGCCTGCCGCGCAGCAGAAGCCCGGCGGCAGTGCACGCCAATCGTATTCGGCCGAGTCGCGTCCCGCCCCGAAAGGGTCAGCATCGCCGGTTTCGGGCACCCCGCTGGGTGTTCAGTTTGTGGATGTGGCCAAGGATGCAGGCCTCAATGTCGAGACCATCTTCGGCGGCGAGCACCGCAACAAGTATCTGCTCGAGACCACCGGCTGCGGCGTGGCGTTCTTCGACTACGACCAGGATGACTGGCTGGATATCTTCCTTGTGAACGGCTGGCGGCTCGAAGGCTTCTCTAAGGGGAAAGAGCCGTATAGCCATCTATTCAAGAACAATCGTGACGGCACATTCACCGATGTGACGATCGGCTCGGGGCTGGAGCACAAGACGGGCTGGGGCCAGGCCTGCTGCGTGGGCGACTACAACAACGATGGGTGGAACGATCTCTTCGTCAGCTACTACGGGCAGAACGCACTGTTCCGCAACAACGGTAATGGCAAGTTCACCGATGTGACGAAAGAAGCCGGCCTGTTGCAGGACCGGCTGCGCTGGAACTCGGGATGTTCTTTCCTGGACTATGACAAGGACGGCAACCTAGATCTGTTCGTCGGAAACTACATCGATCTCGACCTGAAGACCACGCCCAAGCCTGAAGAAGCCAACTGCACTTACAAGGGAATCATTGTTGCTTGCGGTCCGCCCGGGCTTGATGGCGGGAAGAACCTTCTGTATCACAACAACGGTGACGGCACGTTCCGGGATGTGAGCGAGAAAGCGGGCATGTGGGGCACGCTGGGGACATATGCGCTGAGCTGCGCTGCGGTGGATCTCGACGGCGATGGGTGGCCCGACATTTACGTGGCGAATGACTCAACGTCGGCCACGCTCTACATCAATCAGAAAGACGGCACGTTCAAGGACCAGGCGATCGAAGCGGGCGTCGCCTATTCGCCGGACGGCAAGCCGCAGGCCGGAATGGGCGTCAGCATTGGCGATTTCAATCGCGACGGGCTCCCCGATATTGTGAAGACGAACTTTGCCGGAGACACCGATTCGCTCTACATGAACCTGGGTGACGGATCGTTCGACGATCGCACCTATCAGGCTGGCTTGGGCGTAAATACACGGTTGCTGGGGTGGGGCATCAGTTTCATGGATATCGACAACGACGGCTGGCTCGATATCCTTGTGGCCAACGGTCACGTGTATCCCGAAGTGGATGGGACGCAGGTGGATGCCGCTTATGCCGAGCGGAAGTATCTCTACCGCAATCTGCGCAACGGGCAGTTTGAGGATCTGTCGATGAGCGGCGGCGCCGGGATCACTACCGACGCCAAGGCGCGCGGATTCGCGGTGGGCGACTTCGACAACGACGGCGATCAGGATGCGGTGGTGAACTGCGTCAACGCAGTGCCACAGTTGCTGCGCTGTGACTCTTCCTTGAATCGTTCGTGGATCAAGATCCGGCTCGTCGGCGTGAAGTCGAACCGCACGGGGATTGGCGCGAAGATCAGGGTTGTGGCGCAGACGGGTTCGCCTGTGCTGAGCGGGAAGCCGGATGCCGCGCTTGCGCAGATTGAGGAGGTTCGATCCTCGAATGGCTATTACTCTTCGAGCGATCTGCGCTATCACTTCGGACTCAACGAAGCGAAGAAAGTGGACCTGGTCGAAATCCGCTGGCCTTCGGGCGTAGTAGACACGCTGAAGGACCTGGATGTGAATCGGCTCTACGTGATTCAGGAAGGCGGCAAGCTGCTGAAGAACGAAGCGCTCAAGCCTGCGAAAAAGCGATAGCTTTGCAGCCCAACTAACTCCGTAGCGAATCCTTTGCTACTCTTCGCGCATCAAGGCTATCCGGAGAAGGACCCGTCATGCCCCTTATTCGCAACTGCACTGCCTGCGGTAAACCCAACCGCATTCCGGCACGGCACCTTAGCGATACTGGCCGATGTGGTGCATGCAAATCGCCGATCGCTGCCGTCGCCGAGCCCATCGAAGTCGGCGCGGCTGAGTTCGATGAGATCGTCCGCGACTGCAAAGTTCCAGTGTTGGTCGATTTCTGGGCTTCGTGGTGCGGCCCATGTCGCATGGCGGCTCCGCATGTAGCGCAAACAGCTCGTGATCTCGCCGGCCGCGCCGTTGTCCTCAAAGTCGATACAGAACGTCATCCAGATCTGGCTGCGCGTTATCGCGTCCAGAGCATTCCGAACTTCGCGGTGTTCAGCGGTGGCGGACTCCAGATGCAGCAGCCCGGCCTGGTAGATTCCAACACCATGAAATCCTGGCTGGCCCGCGCCGGATGATCTTGCTTATCGAACTCTCGTGATCTGTCACTCAGCCCCGCATGGACTTCGGACTCCCTGAACCATCGGGCGAGAGCAGGACGTAAAACACGAAGGCCGCGGCGGTTGCCGCGGCCTTCGTGGAGTCCTGCGTGCAGTTGTTTAGAACTGGAAGTGCAGAGACAGTTCGGTGTTGCGGTTTCCGTCCTTGTAGGCCAGGACGTCGGTGTAACTGGAGACGTCGTTGGCGCCGTTGAGGTTCAGTCCAGTGTTGGCGTGGTTCATGAGGTTAATGAACTCACCCTTGAACTGCAGGTTGTAGCGCTCGCGGATTTTGAAGTCCTTGATGACGCCGAGGTTCTGGTGCCAGGATCCGGGGCCACGGAATGCGTTGCGACCATCCATGCCGGGGTTGAGGTGGCAGCCAGCGCCGTGAATGCCAGCGCAGATCGGGACATCGCTGGCACCTACATCGGGGTTGACCTGCTCAGTGTAGTTGGCCAGGTTTATGTCCCCGGAGGGATTGTAGTAATCAGGCAGGTGGAGGTAGGAGTAGGTGTTCGGTCCGAGCGTGCTGCTGATGTCGGTCATCCCGCCGCGCTTCTTGCGGAGAGGCTCGCTGGCGAAGCCCGCTCGCACGCAGACAGTGAGAGCGAAGCCGCAATCGAATTCAGAGAACGGCGTGCCGGTCTGAGCGTCGAAGGTGGCTGAAAGGGTCCAGTCCGCGAGGAGGGCCTTGGCCGCGCCGGACATGGTCTTTCCGTAGGGGAGGGCCCAAACCAGCGCGACGGCAGCGCGCTGCTTCTGGTCGAAGTCAGAACTGCCGCGATCGAGGGCGTGGTTCCACGGGTCGGTATAACCCAGGACGAGGCCACCACCACCTACGTTGCCGGAATCGCTGAAGGCCGAGCTGGTGTTATCGATGGAGTGGGACCAGGTGTAGTCCACGCGGGCGGTGAGGCCGGACTGGAACAGATTCTGGCTGCGAAGCTCGGCAGTCAGGCCGTTGTAGTAGCTGTCGCCATCGGCGCCGCGCCAGTTGATGCTGCTGTACTGGTAGTTGGTGCGGTTGGCTGCGCGAGCATCGCCCTCGTAAACGTGGCCATCCGCCGTGCGGTTGATGTTGGCGATGGAGTAATTGTGGATGCCGCGGGTGCCGACATAAGAGAGGCTGCCGGTAGTGCTGGCGATCTGACGCTCGACCGAGAGGCTCCAGTTACTGGCGTAAGCCGGCTTGATCTTGGGATCAACGGCGCGCAAGGTGACGTTGGGCAGCTGTTTGAGGCCGGTTCCCGAACCGAAGGTCGAGAAGTTGTTGGTGCTGATGGGAATGAGCGCACCGTTGTTATCGGCGCTGGTGAAGGCCACCACCGCATAGTTCGGCGGGTTCTGGATCACATTGAAGGTGACGTTGTTGAAATTGCGCTCATAGCTGATGCTGTAGCCGCCACGGATGCTGGTCTTGCCGTTTCCGAACGGGTCATAGGCAAAGCCGACCTTGGGGCCATACTGGTTCTTGTTGAAGTTCCACAGGCGACCGTCTGGCGAGGTCTTGCGGGTCTTGATCTCGCCATTGCGAATCTGATCCCACGGGGTGTTGCCAGGGCCCATAAAGAAGTTGGAGTCGTACTCGGGCCGCTGCGAGTGCTGCGGTCCGTACCCTTCCCAGCGAACGCCGAGGTTCAGGGTCAGCTTGGGATTGACCTTCCAGGAATCGTTGAAGTAGACGGCGCCATCGTGATAACGGTTGGAGCGCGAGAAGTTTGGCGAAACCGCTGGGAGCTCGATCTGGCACTCAGGGGTGTTCTGGTAAGCGCCCGTCTCATCCCTCTTGCAGGGATAGGCGCCCTTGGGATCGACGGCGACGTTGAGGAAGCCCATGCCGCCCGCTATGAAGTTCTCAAGGGCGTGCTTGGTGCCGGTCTGCACGAGACCGTCGACGGCATTCTCGTAAGCACCGAAGACACGATTGTCCTTGATGTAGAGGTAATTACCACCGAAGGTGAACCCGTGCTTGCCATGGGTCCAGGCGAGGTCTTCACCGGCCTGGATGAAGTTCTGCGGGCCGCCGAAGGGAATGGCGTTGCCGGGCGAGGTCTGCGAGTAGCCCGGGAAGTTGATCAAACCGCCGCCCAAGGTTACGGGAGAGCCGCCGTTGATGTAGAGAGTGGGGCTCACCGGGGCCTTGCCCAGGGGCTGCTGTTGGTTGAAGCGCGCGCCGAGGAGCTTGGTGGCGGAGGCCAGGCTGGGCGAGAAGGCGTGGCTCAGCGAGAGCTCGAGGTTGCGGTTGAACTGCGTCACTCCGGTGTTGTAGCCGTCATAGGGGCTCGCATTGTTGTATCCGTCCGGATAGACGCTGCTCTGCTGGATATAGCGGACGAACATCGAGGTGTTCTGGTTGAAGGTAAAATCGCCACGGTTGAATGTAATCCACTGATTGACCGGAGCGCCGCCGCCTGAATCCTGCGGGACCTGGAAGATTGATTGGCCGAAGATCGGGGTGGTGAGAACATCCGGATGGGTCTCGGCGATGCTGGCGATGTCCGAAGCGAACACGTTCTGCACGGCCGGATCGCTGCCGGTAAACGTTTGACCGTTAATCGGATGAGCCAGCTTGCCGTAAGCGCCGAAGAAGTCCTGGGTCTCCTTCGCTGCCATGTTGATGAAGGCCTGCGTGGGCACGACCGCGATGATGTTCTGCGCGCTGCGAATGCGAGTCCATTCGGTGGACGAGAAGAAGAAGATGTGGTCCTTCTTGACCGGGCCGCCGATGGAGTAGCCGAACTGGTTGTGCGTGTAGCGCGGCTTGGCAGGCACATCCGGCTCCATGGCGTGGATGTAGTTGTTGTTATAGCCAGCGGACGCCAGAGTCGAGATGCGGTTGAACTCGTAGGCGGAGCCGTGGAAGCCATTGGTGCCGGACTTGGTGGAGACGTTCACCGCGCCGGAACCGCGGCCGTATTCAGCACCGGAGTTCGAAGTGACGATGCGGATTTCAGCAGTAGCGTCGAGGGGCACGGTCTGTCCGACGCCTACAGCAAAGACATCCGTGTTTTCCGCGCCGTCGAGAAGGATGTCGACGGAAGTGGAGCGAGCACCCGAGATGTTGAAGCCGACGCCGCGCGATTGGGCGGTGGGGTCAGCGGAGAGGTTTCCGGAGAAGGCGACGAGGTTGTAAGGATTGCGGTCCAGGGTGGGCAGGCTCTGGATCTGGTCCGTGTCAATGACCGTGGAAATTTCAGCCTTTTCAAGCTGCACGCCGGCGAAGTTATCGGCCGACACGGTGATCTCAGTCTTTTCCGAGGCGACGGCCAGCTTCACGCTCACGGTATTCTGCGAGCCCACCGTGACCTGCACCTTCTGAATGGCGGTCGCGAAGCCGCTCGCGGTGATCGATACCTGGTAGGAACCAGGATTCAGCTGATTGACGGAGTATCCGCCAGTGCTGTTGGTCACGCTGACGCGCTGCGCGCCGGTTTCATTGTTCGTGACCGTGACCTTAGCCCCGGCGACGACGGCGCCGGTCACGTCAGTGACGGTGCCGCCGATGGAGCCGAGATCAGCTTGTGCCCGCAGAGCCTGGGGGCTGAACAAGGCGAGAGCGATTGCGGCACAGAAAATGGCCAGAAAGGCCCGAAGTGGTTTCCCGGTATTCAAGGCGAGGCGGCTGCGCCAGTCGGCGCCGAGAACGATCGCTTTTAGAGTGTTTGCCCTGGGATGCATAAGCTTCCTTCTCTCGAGGTTTGGTGAGATAGATCACATATCCCGCGGTTACGACCTCAATACCCGAAGGGACATGCGGAACGTGCACTTGATCGCTCAGGGAGGAGCTATGTGGGTGCATGAGAACAGTGCTCATATCACAGCAATTTAAGTTCCAAACTGGGAGGGGTCGCTGGGGCGATTTCCCGGATCGGGGCCGGCGGGGGACTCGGGTGCGGAAGGGGCGGAACTGCGAATGCGGATTAGCAGTGTCCCGCTTGGACAGAGGAGATGAGAGTGCGCGCAAATGGTTCAGGATCAGCGCCGAGCGCATTTTCCCAGGCTGGCACTGGGGGTTGTTGATGGAGAACAGGGTTCCAGTCTCTGGGCTTTTGGAAGCTGGCGGTGGCTCGCGTGGGGCGACAAAGTTGGGAGGGATGGGGGGGATGGGTGTGGCGCCCCCCCAGGTGGTTTCGATCGTGCAGGAAGAATATCGTCCAGTTTCGCACAGGTATCTACGTAAATTCATATTGCGGGACTGGAGACTTGGCGGTTTCGGGGTGAGAAAGGGCCTGAGGGGTCCGTGAATGCAATGTCATGGCCGCAAGAGGACCTCGTCGAGTGTGAGTGGGATCACCTATCAGACGCTCGGCATGCTGTTGATGGTGATCGAGATCACGCAATTGAAACCGGGTGTTGTTGTTCGGTTCGCATGTGATTTGCGACCTGAGCGAGCTGAGCACGTCTGTGTGGAGCGGGATTTATTCGCCTTTCCAGGTGGCGGGGCGCTTGGCGAGGAAGGCGGCGGTGCCTTCGGCTTTGTCGCGGGTGGCACAAAGGCGGCCGAAGCTGTCGGCTTCGCGCAGGACGGCGAGCTCCAGGGGCAGGCTGAGGCCTTCGTCGACAATCTGGAGGGTTTCGGCGAGGGCGAGAGGCGCATTAGCGGCGATGGAGTGGGCGAGGGCCTCGGCGCGGGTCATGAGCTCGGCGGCGGGAACGACTTCGTCGACGAGGCCGATCCGAAGCGCCTCCTGGGCGTTGATGATTTCGCCGGTGAGCAGGAGCTTGAGTGCGGCGCCGCGGCCGACGAGGCGGGGGAGCCGCTGGGTTCCGCCATAACCGGCGATGACGCCAAGTTTCACTTCGGGCTGACCGAGACGCGCGTCGTCTGAGGCGATGCGGAAGGTACAGGCCAGGGCGAGCTCGCAGCCGCCGCCAAGAGTGAAGCCCTGAATGCAGGCGATGACGGGTTTGCCGAGCGTCTCAATGCGGCGAAAGACCTGCTGCCCCTTGAGGGCGAAGGCGCGACCGGTTTCGGGAGTTGAGGCCGAAGAGAGCTCGCTGATGTCGGCTCCGGCGGCGAATGCGCGGCCGCCCGCGCCGGTGAGCAGGATGACTCCGATGGATGCATCTGCGGCGAGAGTCTCGAAGGCAGCGCTCAGCTCGGAGAACGTGGCAGCGTTCAGGGCATTGAGGACTTTAGGGCGGTCGAGGGTGACGACGGCGATGGGGGGACGGAGTTCGAGGCGCAGATTGTGGAATTCCATGCGAGAAAGAGGGTAACAAAGAGGGGGGAAGGGGGCGCAAAAGGAAAGGGCGGCTACCGTCTGGCGCCGCCCCTAATTTGTCACATAACCAGTGAAGTACAGGCTATTCAGGAGACATACACAGAGTACCGGTGGGCTGATTGGGTGTCTTGAGTCATTGGAGGGACACTGGGCTCCACCAAAAGGTTGAGCGGGAGCGGTTTAGGTTCGAGATCGCTGTGCAGGCGGAGACGAGTCCAATTACTGTAAAAGAGCGCACTTCCGCTACATTTCTGGATTGCTGAAGGGCGCGCTCTTCAAGCTTTGAGCGCATACAGAGACAATTCGATGGGCAAGGGAGCGGGCGGTGCGGCCCGGACGAGGGTGGCTGCCGCCGGCTCGCTGGCCGTTTGCCTGCTCGCGGGAGTGGCTGGCGTCCGGGCGCTGGAGCCAACTACGCCGCTGGCGAACCTGAACCGGCAGAGCTGGGCGATGGAGAACGGGCTGCCGCAGAACACGGTGCAGGCGCTGGCGCAGACCGCGAATGGGTATCTGTGGCTGGGAACCGAGGTGGGGCTGGTCCGGTTCGACGGGGTCGGTTTCGTGCTGTTCGATGAGCACTCGAAACCGGCGCTGCCGGGAAGCGATGTGCAGTGTCTGCTGGCGGCGAAGGATGGGGCGCTGTGGGTGGGGACCAGCAGCGGGTTGGCGCGGTTGAAGGATGGGGCGGTTACGGTGTTGACGACCGCCGATGGACTGCCTGCCAACCAAATTAATCGGCTCGCTCAGGGCCGAGAGGATTCGGTCATCGCATGGACCTCAGCGGGCCGCGCGCAGATCTTTGGCAAACAGAACCTGGCCATTCAACCCGCGGCGTCGGACTCTCCGGCGGGTTCGCTTCCGGGTGTGGAACTTCACGTCGCGCTGGGAGGAGAGATGTACGCGGAGGCTAGCAAGACCGCCGCCGCTATCATGCGCGGAACCCTGATAGAGCAACAGTGGTTCGTCGGGCGGGACTTGCCTGGTTCGCGCATTCAGGCGCTGTTCGGGGATCGGCAAGGAGCGCTTTGGATCGGGACGAATAGCGGGCTGGTGCGGTATGCGGAAGGGAAGCTGGACAAGCTGCCGGTGACGGATCCGCTGGCATCAGCCTCGGTGCTGGCAATCCTTGAGGATCGCGAGGGCAATCTGTGGGTGGGCACGGAGTCGAATGGGTTGCAGATTCTGCGCGATCAACGATTCCAGACGCTGACCACGCGCGATGGATTGCCGAGCGACAACGTGACCACCGTTGTGCAGGACGGCGCGGGCACTTTGTGGGTGGGGACTGCGGGTAATGGCGTGACTGCGATCAAGCCGGGCACGACGCAGCAGGCGAAGACCTACGGCGTTCGTGATGGGCTCTTGAGCGAGGTGATTCTTTCCCTCGCTTCTGCGCCGAATGGCGATCTGTGGGTGGGCACGGCTGATGGATTGAGCAGGATACGACGCAGCGCGGTCGCGTCGTTTACTTCGGCAGATGGACTGCCGGATGATTTCATTCGCTCGCTGCATGCCGATGCGGATGGGACCTTGTGGATCGGCACGCGGCGTGGCGTGACGCACTGGAGCAAGCCCGGCGAGCTGGACGCGGGGCTGATGAAGACCTACACCACGGCGAACGGATTGGGCAGCAACATGGTGGGCGCGATGGCGCGCGATGCGCACGGCGATCTGTGGATCGCAACGTTTGCTGGGCTGTCTCGTTTGCATCAAGGCGTGCTGACCAACTTCACCGCAGTGCAGGGGTTGTCGAGCAACGTCATCACTGCGATTCTGGCACGCGCGAACGGTTCGCTGCTGGTGGGAACGCAGGATCACGGGTGGAACGTGTGGGATGGCAACCGCTTCAAGCCGGTCACGGATCACAACCTGGGCAGCACCACTATTCACGCGATTCTGGACGATGGGCGCAATCATCTGTGGTTCGCTACTGGAACGGGACTGGCGCGCTGCGATTGCACCGAAAGCATGGCTCCCATGCAGAGCGCGGATTGCGCGCACTGGCTGGAGTTCGGAACTGCCGATGGATTGCGCAGCCGCGAGACGGCGGTGAACAGCCATCCTTCTGCGTGGCGCGCGCAGGATGGGCACATGTGGTTCGCGACGCCGAAGGGGCTGGTCGAAGTAGATCCCGCGCATTTTCCGGTGAACGAAGTCGCGCCTCCAGTAGTAGTAGAGCGATTCGCCGTGGATGATGCGGAGCAGGCGCTGCATGCAGCGGGACTCAAGGTTCCGGCGGGGCACAATCATTTTCAGTTCGAATATGCGGGGTTGAGCTTTGTGGCGCCGCAAAAGGTGCGGTACCGCTACAAGCTTGAGGGCTTCGACCACGACTGGACGGATGCGGCGTCCCGGCGCACGGCGTACTACACAAACATTCCGCCGGGGCATTACACCTTCCGCGTGCAGGCCGCGAACAATGACGGTGTGTGGAACACGGAGGGCACGGCGCTCGCGTTTCAACTGCTGCCGCACTTCTATCAGACAGTGTGGTTCTATGTGCTGCTGGCGTTGGCGGCGGTGGGACTGGTGCTGCTGGCGCTGAAGCTGCGCCTGCTGCGCGCTGAACGTGAGTTCCGCGCGGTGCTGGGCGAGCGCAACCGCATTGCGCGCGAAATTCACGATACGCTGGCGCAAGGATATGTAGGCATCAGTGTGCAGCTTGAAGTGCTGAGCGAACTGCTGCGTCACAACAAAACAGAGAAGGCCTCGAAGCATCTCGACAAAGTGCGCGGATATGTGCGCGAGGGACTGGCCGATGCGCGTCAATCGATATGGGCGCTGCGCTCGCAGGACACCGAAGAGGCCACGCTGCCAGTGCGCATGCGCAGGCTGGTGGAGACGAGCGGCGGCCACGGACTGGATGCGAAGTTCGGTATTTTCGGAGCGTATCGGCCGCTGCCGCCCGGGACGGAGAACGAGATTCTGCGCATTGCGCAGGAGGCGCTCCACAATGTGAAGAAACATGCGGGCGCGGCGAGCGTGAAGGTGCAACTGGAGTACAGGCGCAACGAGATTGCGCTGGAGATTCGCGACGATGGGAGAGGATTTTCGGCCGCGAACGATGGTGCACCTCTTGAGTCGCCGCCGGGCCACTATGGATTGACCGGAATGCGCGAACGTGCGGCATCGATTGGCGGCACGCTCGAAGTGACGAGCGAACCTGGCGCGGGCACGACAGTGCGCATGCGAGCGCCGGCGCCGGGCAAGACGCATGAGCCAAAAGATGCGCGGGATTCTGAGGCCGCTGGGGAAGCGGCAACGACAAAAGAAGCAACTTTCCCGCAGGAAACTACTTCGCCGGAGCGAATAACTCTCCCGCAGGAGACAAAGGAGCAGCGGTGACACAGGATTCAATACGGGTTCTGGTGGTAGAGGATCATCACGTGGTGCGGCAAGGGCTGGTGGCGCTGCTCAACGTGGTGGATGGCATCGAAGTGGTGGGCGAAGCCGCGGATGGCGTGGAAGCGATCGCGCAGTTTCGCAAATACCAGCCGGCGATAACGCTGATCGACCTGCGCCTGCCGCGATTGTCGGGGGTAGACGTGATCCAGCGCATCCGGATGGAGACGCCCGGTGCGCGATTCATCGTGCTGACGACGTATGACGGCGATGAGGATATTTATCGCGCGCTGCAGGCGGGGGCGCGCGCTTATCTGCTGAAGGGCATGACGACGGACGAATTGATCTCGACGATTCATGCAGTGCACGCGGGCAAGTCGCATATTCCGCCGGCGATTGCGCAGCGGCTGGCGGAGCGCATGGGTACCGAAGAGCTGACCGCGCGCGAGTTCGATGTGCTGGAACAGATTGTGCACGGCAAGAGCAACAAAGAGATTGCCACCGAGTTGGAGATTTCAGAGGCAACGGTGAAGACGCATATCAACAGCCTGCTGGGCAAGCTAGGCGTGACCGATCGCACGCAGGCCGCGACGGCGGCGATCCAGCGTGGCATTGTGCCGCTGGAGTCGTTGAGGAAGTCGAAGAGCTAGTGATTAGTGGGTAGTGAATAGTGGTTAGTGGTTGGTGGACGAGGACAAAGATGAAGCGTGTTTTTGCCATTGTTGTTTTGGTGATTGCGGCTACGGCGGGATTTGCGCAGAAGGGTGCGTGGCGGCAGGCCACGGATGCGGAGCTTGCGGCGCTGCTGCCGGCGCGCGCGCCCGTGGAGAAGGAACACATTGAGACGGAGATGCGCACAGCTTCAGGCATCGTCGATCGTCACGGTCACTACATCGCCGGCGTGGTGTTGATCACGGCTGGGTACTCGGCGGAGGGCAAGTACTCGCACTTTCTGGTGGTGCAGTCGCCGGTGAAGATCGGCGGGATCGCGTTCAAGCCCGGCGAATACGTCTTCGGTTACACACATGATGGCGACGTGCTCAGCGTGCATTTCAACGTGGCATCGACAGGAGCGCTGGTGGGCACTGCGGAGGCGCATCGCCTGCCCGGATCGCCACGCGTGGAGATCCTCCGCATTTGGCCGCCGACGGATAAGGCGATGGTACAGATCGGCCGCTTCGGACTGCCGTATGAAGTGGAAGAGTAAAGAAATCAAGCTGTGAAGAGGAGAACATACTTCGCTGTTTCTCTTCCTGGCTTCTTCTCTATTTCACTGCTTCCTCACTCATACCTCAGCGCTTCGATGGGATCCAGGTTTGCCGCTTTCCAGGCGGGATAGATACCGAAGACAAGGCCGATTGTGCAGGCGACGCCAAAGGCGATACCCACCCACGTGGCGGACAATGCCGCGTGCAGGAACGATACGGCGTAGTGCAGGATGAGGGTGAAGAGCGAGCCGGCAAGAATGCCGAGAAGGCCTCCCACCGCGCATAGCGTGACCGCTTCAAGTGTGAACTGCATGAGGATGTTCTTCTTTGTGGCGCCGATGGCTTTGCGCACGCCGATTTCGCGGGTGCGCTCGGTGACGGAAACCAGCATGATGTTCATCACACCAACGCCGCCCACCATGAGGCCTACGCTCGATACGGCGACCATGAAGAGGAAGAGGCCACCGGTGAGCTGATTCCAGAGGCGTGACAGCGAGTCGGGGCCGAAGATGGCGAAGTTGTCTTCCTGGTCGACGCGCACATGACGCCGGACGCGGAGGAGTTCGCGGATCTCCTCGATGACCTCAGCTTTGTTCACTGCGTCGTCGTACTTCACCACCAGCCAGAAGTCCTTGATCTCGGGGTGAAGTTTGCGGAAGGTCGTGAGCGGGAAGTAGACGGAGTTGTCCTGCGTGTTGCGCCCGCTGCCGAAGGGTTGGGGCTGCACGTCGAGCACGCCGATTACGGTGAAGATGGTGCCCTGGCAATCGATGTCCTTACCGAGGGGCGAGCCGTCAGGAAAGAGATCTTCAGCCGCATCGTGGCCGAGCACAGCCACATTGGCCGCGCGCTCCTCTTCGGACTCGGTCCACATGCGGCCATCGAGCATCTGGATATCTGCAACTTCCTTCACCGCGGATGTGCTTCCATTGAGGATGGTGTTGGTGATCTTGTGGGTGCCGGCTTTGACCGACACACTGCCGAGGCCAGTCTGGAAGTTCTGATATGTGAGCTCGGGATCGACGGCGGCGACATGCGGTAGATTGCGCATGGCCATCGCATCTTCGTAGGTGAGCTTTTTGCGATTCAGTTCTTCGATGGTAGGTCGCTTGCCGAAGGGTTGGAATTGGAAGATCCAGAGGTTGTTGGTGCCTAGCGAACGCACGAACTGGTCGATGTTGGTGTTGAGGCCGTTGATGGCGGAAGAGATGAGGATGACCGTAGAAATGCCGATGGAGATGCCGAGGACGGTGAGGCCGGAGCGCAGCTTGTTCTTGCGCAGCGTGTCGAGCGCCAGCTTCACCGATTCTTTCGAGCTGCTGAGGCGCATGATTAGAGCTCCGCGCGGAGTGCCGCGATGGGATCGAGCTGAGAAGCCTTGTGGGCCGGATAGATTCCGAAGAAGAGGCCCACGCCGATAGAGACAATGAGGCTGAGCACGATGGACCAGTACTCGATGGCGGAAGGAAATGCGATGGCCAATGTAATGACTTTGGCCAGGAGGATTCCGGAGAACACGCCGATGGCTCCGCCGACGAGCGAGATGGTGGCTGACTCGATCAGGAACTGGATGAGGATGTCCTGCCGGCGCGCGCCGAGCGCCTTACGCACACCGATCTCGCGGGTGCGCTCGGTGACGGAGACCAGCATGATATTCATGATGACGATTCCGCCGACGACCAGGGAAATGGCCGCGATGGAGGCGACGACGGCTCCGAAGCTATTGAGGATTTTGCCGAGCAGGTTCTGGAAGGTGGAGCTGGAGTCGATGGAGAAGGTGTCGGGTGCGCCAGGGGCGAGGTGACGGCGTGCTCGCATGAGGACGCGGAGTTCGTCGCTGACTACCTCCATGACTTCGGCGCCCGCGCCAGCATCGACGTAGATGGACAAGCTCTGGTGGGACCCGTAGGTATGCAGAAAGGTGGTGAGGGGAACGGCGGCCCAGTTATCCATGCTTGTGCCAAGCATTTTGCCCTGGCGCTCTGCCACGCCGATCACGGTATAGGGAGCACCGTCGATGCGAATCTCTTTTCCGAGCGGATCGCCGGGACCAAGGAGGTTATCGACGATGTCGGCGCCGACCACCGCGACATGGGCGGAGTGTTCATCCTCGGATGCGGTGAGGGAGCGGCCCAGCTCGATGTTGAGGTTCGAGATGGAGAGCATGGTCCAGGTGACGCCGCGAATGTTTGAATCGGTGGTGCTCTTGGATCCGCGTACGATTTTGCCGATGGTGGCGCGCTGCGCGCCGATGACTTTGCAGGACCGGCATTCGGAGAGGATGGCACGATAATCATCGAAGGTGATGTCCCTGCGCTTCTGGAAGGACAGGTACTCTTCAATGGTGATGAAGGTCTGGGGCATTTTGCTGATGGTGAGGACCGACGCACCATAGCGATTGATTTTTGAGGTGACAAACTCCTTGGCGCCGTTGGTGAGGGTGACCACCATGATCACCGAGCCCACGCCGATGATGACCCCAAGCAGAGTGAGGATGGAGCGCAGCTTGTTTCCCCAGAGGGCCTGCAGTGCGAGTCGGAACGCTTCAATCAGTTGCATGATCCTGCTCTCTATCGCAGCAGGCTACCGTGATGCTCTTGCCTGCGGTGCTGCGTCCAAGCTGGGCCCGCAGCGGAGCTAACCCAGCTCCCGTCGGTTTCTGATCCTGAACACCCGAGCCTACTCTACTCCCGGGTTGCGTCCTGTCGATGTGACTGCCGCTACTCGTATCGCAGAGCTTCAATGGGATCGAGGTTCGCCGCCTTCCAGGCCGGGTAAATGCCGAACATAAGCCCGATGGCACAGGAGACGCCGAACGCGATCGCGACCCAGACGCTGGAAAGCGTTGCGGGCAGACCAACGGGCAGGAAGTAAATGACCCAGGTAATCACGGCGCCGACGAAAACTCCCACGAGGCCGCCGACCGCACATAAGGTCACGGCTTCTGTGGTGAATTGCGTAAGGATGGTGCGCTTGGTTGCGCCGATAGCTTTGCGCACGCCGATCTCGCGGGTACGCTCTGTAACGCTGACGAGCATGATGTTCATCACGCCGACGCCGCCCACCATAAGGCCAACGCTGGAGACGGCGATCATGAAGAGCACGAGTCCGCCGGTGATCTGGTTCCACAGCTTGGTGATCGAGTCGGGTCCGAAGATCTCGAAATCATCCGGCTTGTCTACACGCACCTTGCGGTGGATGCGGAGCAGCTCGCGGACCTCTTCCTGCACAAGTGCCTTGTTTTCCGGCGCGTCGTATTTGAGGCTGACCCACATGTCCTTGTCTTCAGGATGCAGGTTGTGGAACGTGCCCAGCGGGAAGTACACCTGGTTATCGTTGCGGTTCTTGCCGCCGCCGAAGGGCTGCTTCTGCTTGTCGAGGACGCCGATGACGGTGTAGAGGCCGGTCTCGACGCTGACCTGTTTGCCGAGGGCGCTCTGATCGCCGAAGAGCTCTTCCCATGTGTCGTGACCGAGGACGCAGACATGCGCGGCGCGCTTATCTTCTTCGTCGGTATACATGCGGCCCTGCATCATGGTGAATTCGCTGATGACGCTGACGGCGGAGGTGGACCCGGTGAGGATGGTTCCGGCCACCTTTTTGCCGTTATATTTCACGCTGACAGCGCCCACGCGGAACTGGCCGGTGTGCTGGAAAGCGCCGTCGGCAGCGACGACATGGGGCAGCTCGCGGATGGCCATAACGTCATCGATGTTGAGCTTTTTGCGGGCCAGCATTTCGGTGGTGGGGCGCACTCCGATGACGGGCATGTGGAAGACCCAGATGACGTTGGAGCCGAGCGCGCTCACGAAGTCGTTGACACGATTGTTCACACCGCTGATCACTGAGGAGATGGTGATCACGGTGGAGACGCCGATGACAATGCCGAGGATCGTCAAGCCCGAGCGCAGCTTGTTTGCGCGCAGCGTGTCCAGCGCCATTTTGACGGATTCGCCTGCCTGCCCCTTCGCCATATGCCTCCTACATTTCCGCGCGAAGCGCGACGACCGGATCCAATTTTGCGGCTTTGCTTGCCGGGTAAACGCCGAAGAAGATTCCCACGCTGGTGGCCAGGAACAGTCCGAGGAAGATGGCCCAGAGGGGAACGGCGGTGGGGAATCCGATGACGACGGTGATGATTTTGCCTACCAGGATTCCGCCGAGGACGCCGAATGCGCCGCCGATCAGGGCGAGGAATCCGCTTTCGATTAAGAACTGCAGCAGCACGTCGCGCTGCTTGGCGCCGAGCGCTTTGCGTACGCCGATTTCGCGGGTGCGCTCCGTAACGCTAACCAGCATGATGTTCATGATGACGACACCACCGACCACCAACGCGATGGACGCGAGGCCGAGCACGACCGCGGCGAAGAGCGAGCTGATCTGCTTCCAGATATCGAGGAAGGTGTCGTTGGTTTCGATTTCGAAGTCGTCGGGCTGGCCGGGCGCGTTGTGGCGGCGGGCACGCATGATCACGCGAGCCTGATCCTTGGCGCGTTCCATCACCTGGGCGTCGCCGTTGGCGCGCGCGTAAATGTCCACGGAGTCGTTGTAGCCGTAGATCTGCTGATAGGTGGTGATGGGGATGGCAACCCAGTTGTCCTGCGACTGGCCTAGCGTTTTGCCCTGGCGATCGCCCACGCCGATGATGGTGTAGGGAATGCCGTCTACGCGGATCTCCTTGCCGATGGGATCGCCGTCGGGCAGCAGGTTGTCGACGATGTCGTAGCCGACGATCACGTCTTTGGTGGCGTGTTCGTCGTCGGCCGGCGTAAAGCCGCGGCCCAGCGCGATGTCGACGTTATTCAGCGACAGCATGGTCCAGGTGTAGCCGCGCACGCCAGTGTTGTTGCTGGACTTCCCGTTGGCGACCACGTTGGTGGACTTGTTCAGGAGGGCGCCGACCTCGCTGCATTCGGTGCAGCCCTCGCGGATGGCCTGGTAATCCTCCATGCGCACGATCTTGCGCTTCTGGAACTTGAAGTACTCCTCCGGGGTGAAGATCACGCTCGACATGCGAGTGATGGTGAACACGTCGGCACCGTAGCCTGAAAGCTTGGTGCTCACGTAGCGGTTGGCGCCCTGCACCATTGTGATGACCATGATGACCGAGGCCACGCCCATGATGACGCCGATGAGCGTGAGGATGGACCGCATCTTGTTGGCCCAGAGAGACTGCAGCGCGAGTTTGAAGGCCTCAATCAGTTGCATGGTTCTGCTTTCTAAGCCCGGGATGGCAGTGAGAGTCGCCTAGGTGCATGCAAAGACGGCTCCGGGGAGATCCCTTTCAGTTTACGCAAACTAGTGAATCTGGAGTGACGAAGACTACTTTCAGCCGTGTGCCTCCCCATCAGTCTTTGCAGTCGTTCGATGAAAACGGGGCCCCATCAACCGATCAAAGAAGATGGGGTACAGGCCATAAGCCACCCCGCCGGTGCGGAAGGTCACATGAGATAGAGTTCGCTCCGGTATTCGTATGACGGGCAACGGCGGAATTTAGCCTCAGTTTTCCTCTGCTGACTCTTACGCAGGCCGGCGGCGGGCGGTTCCCGGGAGTGGGAAGCCGTTTTTGATGAACAATTTCGCGGCCTCCGTCGTAGGATAGGGTGCGCACCCCGCTGTCAGTAAGCCTTGCACTTAACCTCGTCCGAGGTTTCATGGAGGATCCAGTGATGCGTTTTCGCTTCGCCCTCGTTTTGTGCGTAGTTTCCGCTCTCATTCCCACCGCGTTTGGGCAGGGTTCCCAGGCCGACCAGCATTTGCTGCTGCGGAGCCCCTCGCTTTCGCAGGATCGGATTGCCTTCCGTTATGCCGACGACGTTTGGACTGTGGCCCGGCAGGGCGGCGCGGCGCAGCGGCTGACCTCGAACGGAAACGTCAATACCGGGCCGTACTTTTCGCCCGATGGCTCCGAGATCGCCTACACGGCGCACCTGCACGGAAACGACGACGTCTACATCATCCCTGCGATGGGTGGAGTGCCGCGGCGGGTCACCTGGCATCCGGCGGGCAGCTACGTGGCGGGGTGGAGTCGAGACGGGAAGAACGTGCTGATCGTTACGGGCGGGTTCAGCTACCGGCATTTCGGGCGGTTGTTCCTGGTGCACGCGGACGGGACCGGCATTCCCGAGCCACTGCCGCTACCGATGGGGGTGGAGGGGTCGTTCTCGCCGGATGGGCAGTCAATCGCGTACCAGCCGGTTACGAAGTGGCAGGAGGCCTGGAAGCGCTATGTGGGCGGCCAGACGACGCCGATCTGGATCGTGAACCTGAAGACGCTGGACCTGGTGCGGGTGCCGCGGAAGAACTCGAACGATTCGGGCCCGGTGTGGCAGGGGGATGCGGTGTACTTCCTGTCGGATCGAAGCGAGGACGGGAAGAACGCGGGGCCGGTTTCGCTCTACAAATACGATGTCGGCTCCAGGCAGGTCACGCCGGTCGGGCAGAACAAGGGGCTCGACATCAAGGCGATGCAGGGTGGGCCGGGCGGCTTGGTTTACGAACAGTTCGGAGCCATTCACCTGGTGGATACGAGCAGCAACGAGGACAAGGTCGTGCCGATCCAGATTGACGGTGAGTTGCCGACTCTGACGCCGCATATCGCCACCGTTACGCCGGATGAGATCCAGAACGCGAATTTGTCGCCGAGCGGGGCGCGCGCGGTGTTCGAGGCCCACGGGGAGATCTTTACGGTTCCCGGCGAAAAAGGCGATACGCGCAACATGACCCGGACGCCGGGCGTGGCGGAGCGGAATCCGGCTTGGTCGCCGGATGGGAAGACGATCGCGTACTTCTCGGACGCGAGCGGCGAGTACCAGCTTTATCTGCAGGAGCAGACCGGATTCAAGCCGCCGGTGGTGATCGACCTGGGACCGAATCCGAGCTTCTTCTATGGGCCGACGTGGTCGCCGGATTCGAAGCACATCCTCTATATGGATAAGCACAACCGGCTCTGGGTCATCGATGTACCCGCAGACCCCAAGGCTGCGGCGCCGAAGCCGGTGCTGATCGATCAGGGGATATACGGCAGCTTTGGGCCGGACTGGTCGGCGGACTGGTCGCCGGATTCGAAGTGGATCACGTATCACCGCGACCTGGTGAATCAGCTGCGGGCTGTCTTCCTCTATTCGATGGAGACGAAGAAGTCGACCCAGGTGACCGATGGCATGAGTGACGCATTCTCGCCCGCCTTCGATCTGAACGGGAAGTATCTCTATTTCATTGAGTCGACGAATGACGGGCCATCGCATGCGGGGATCGATCTGTCTTCGCTGGATCGTGCGCAAACGACGGCGCCTTACGTAGTGGTGCTGGCGAAGGACGGAGCATCGCCGATTCCGCCGGAGAGCGACGACGAGAAGATCAAGGAAGAGAAGAAGCCTGAGCCGCCGAAGCCGGTAGCGGAGGTTAGTTCTAACGACAAAGACAAGAAGAAGAGCGATTCAGACAAGAAAGCCGAAGCCAGCTCCGACGAGAAAGACAAGGATAAGGACAAGAAAGACGACAAGCCGGTCGAGACCAAGATTGATCTCGATGGCATTGGCAACCGCATTTTGTCGCTGCCGATTCCGCCGCGGAACTATATAGGGGTGGCGGCTGGGAAGACAGGCGTGCTGTATCTGTTCGAGGGGCCGCCGGTGGGACGGCCAACCAGCGAAGGTCCGAGCGCGAATATCACGGCGGTGTGGCGCTTCACGCTGGAGAAGCGGGAGCCGCAGACGGTGCTGAACAATGTGGACTCGTTCACGGTGTCGGCGGACGGGTCGAAGATCCTCTACAACCGCAAGACAGGCTGGGTGATTACGCCGGCGGACGATCTGAATCCGACCAACAACAATCCCGGGAAGCCGCTGAACCTGGGGCAGATGCAGACGACGATCGATCCGCGCGCTGAGTGGAAGCAGATGTATCACGAGACCTGGCGGATTGAGCGCGACTTTCTCTACGACCCGAACACGCACGGGCTGTCGATCCCCAAGGTGGAGGCGCGCTACAAGCCCTATCTCGACAATATGGCGGCGCGGTCGGAGTACACCTATCTCTCGAACGAGATGCTGGGCGAGATCACCATCGGCCACATGTTCGTGGGCGGGCCTTACCATCCGGAGAACGAGCCGAAGACGGGACTGCTGGGAGCCGATTACACGGTGGATCATGATCGCTACAAGATCGCGAAGATCCTGGGCGGGCAGAACTGGACGCCGGGACTGGCATCGCCGCTGACCCTGCCGGGCGTCTATGTGAAACAGGGCGAGTACCTGCTGGCGGTGAACGGCCGCGAGCTGCATGCGAAGGACAACCTGTACGCAGCTTTCGATGGAACGGCGGGCAAGCAGACGTCGATTCGTGTGGGACCGAATGCCGATGGCAAGGACGCGCGCGATGTGACGGTGGTGCCGGTTGGCGACGAAGACGGGCTGCGCAACATCGACTGGGTGGAAGGCAACCGCAGGAAAGTCGATGAGCTCTCGGGCGGCAAGGTGGCGTACGTCTATATGCCGAACACGGCCGGGGCGGGCTATTCCAACTTCAACCGCTACTTCTATTCGCAACTCGACAAGCAGGCGCTCGTGCTGGACGAGCGGTGGAACGAGGGCGGGCTCATCGCCGATTACATTGTCGACGTGCTGAAGCGCTTCCCGCTTTCGGGGGCGGTCGAACGCGATGGTAAGCCGATCCATGATCCTGTGGGCGCCATCTTCGGGCCCAAGGTGATGCTGATCAACCAGGGGTCCGGTTCAGGTGGCGACGCCAATCCGTGGTACTTCCGCAAGGCCGGCGTGGGCAAGCTGGTGGGTACGCGGACGTGGGGTGGGCTGGTCGGCATTGGCGGGTATCCTACGCTGCTTGACGGCGGCGGCGTGACCGCGCCGCGTTATGCCATTTACGGGATCAACGGCGACTGGGAGGTGGAGAACCGCGGTATTCCGCCGGATGTGGAGGTGGAACTGCTGCCGAGGGATGTCGCCGACGGTCACGACAAGCAGCTCGAAGAGGGAGTTCGGCTGGCGCTCGAGGAGCTGAAGGCGAACCCTGTGCCGGAGTTCAAGCCGCCGACGCCGCCGAACTACCACACGAACGACGGGCTGGGACGGCAGTAGGTCCTCCGTGCAGGATTGAATCGCCCATCTCCGGCGCGGGGGTGGGCGATTTCTGTTTAGCCGCAGCGGCCAGGCGGTGCCGGATTGTCGTTCGCGATGCTGACGGAGATCTTCCATTTGCCGTCAGCCTGGCGGCGGAGGATCTGGAGCCCTTTTACGCAGCGCTCTTCCGCGGGGCCGCCGGCATGGGGCGATACTGACCAGCGGCAGACGTAGGCGTGATAGGCCACGTCGTCGCGAACTTCGGTTTCAAGATGGCGGAAATCAAGGTAGTGGACCAGCGTGCTTTCAAGGAAGGTGCGAATCCAGGTGTGTAGTTCCTCGCCGGCCTTCATCATCTCGTTCTGCGGCAGAAAGACGGCATCGGGCGCGAGCAGGGCGATGTACCGGTTCGCGTCTCCCGACTCGATGGCCGCGGCTTCTTCCGCCGCAACACGCAGGACATCTCTGTAGCCCGGGGCGGATTCGAGATCGTGACCGACCGCGATCGTGGTTTGGATCATGGCGTCACCTCCAACCGGGTGCGCCTGCATGATGCGCCTGCCGCGCCCTGAGCGCAAGTTAGTCACGAACGAGAGAGAAGTGGTGCGGTTATTGCGGATTGGGTTGATCGTAATAGCCCGTATCCGTTCTTACGGTCAGGCCGGGCTGAACGACGCTGAGCTTCAGCGAATGGTATTCGTCGGCGTGTTCGGCGGGCGCGGGCTCAAAGGTGAGCTGATAGAAGCTGTCCGCATCGGCAATGCACTGGTTGATCTGGCCGGCGACGTCGTTGGAGGGCCCGAGTATCTGGCCCCCGGTGTGGAGAGCGAGCACCCGCAGGCCCAGGTTGCCGCTCTGCGCCTGCCTGGCATCCGAGACCGGCTTCACGAAATCTTGGTAGAGCAGAGGCGCCCGCGCGGCAGCGCCCATGGAAGGGTCAATGGGAGCAGCGCTGTACACCACCATGCGGGCTTCGCGAAGCCAACCGGAGAGCTCCACGATGTCTTCGAAATACTTCTTGTTGTTGCTCTCGGCGGGAAGGAAGTTCTGCTCCCTTTCGAGCAGCGGCCAGCCGGCGCTGATCCAGATGAGCAGCTTGCGACCGGGCTTATGGGTTTCGTTCTCGGCGATCAAGCGCATCTGCTGCACCGAGCGGTTGAAGCGCTCGATGGCGCCCTGAATTCCCATGGTGGGCGCAAAGGCTGTGATGTGCGGGTTCACGGTCTTCAGCAAGGCGGCGAGCGCGTTGCCATCGAGTGATGGCTGTGGCTGAACAGCGACTCCATTGTCGCCAAGCACCATGAGGGTCGTAGGATGAGCCAACTGTCCCTTGTTCTGTTGGAGGTAGCGTGTCAGCTCGTTACGAACAAAGCCCTGCTGCTGCACGTTGAGGTTGAGCGCGTCGAGGAGCAGGATCACCTCGACAGGCGGCTGTGCCTTCACTCCCTGGTTGTCGAAGGCACGGAAGTAGAGGATTTTGCTGGAGTGATCGTTGTCGAGCAGTTTGAAATCCCACGGCTGCAGCCCGGTGACTGGCTTGCCCCACGCGTCGGTAACAACCGCGTCAAGTTGCATGCGCCGGGCCTTTGGGGCGGTTGGAGCGCGTTGGGCGGGCCTGGACTTGAGTTGTGGGTCGTCGGCACCGGCCTTTGTGGGCGATGCTTCCTGGCCGGCGAGCGTGTGGCCCAAAGCCGAGATGAGGAGTAAGGCTGAGAGCCAACGGAGCGACATGGTTTACCGGGCCAGTGGAATTGAATCGATCTCAGTTCTTCGACAGAAGAGCCGGGACGTGAGTTAGGGTCTGTGGCGGATAAAAGGAACGAGGAGCCCGAAGGCTCCTCGATGAAAGCAGAAATTCCAAGAGGATAGGCGAGGTCAGATAGTCACAAATGGGTTGGCGAACTCCGACTGCTCTTTCACCGCGACCGTGGTCGCCTCCGGGTGCCAGTTCTTCGGCTGGTAGATGCAGCAGGGCTCCTGGGCCAGCGGGTCACCGGTGAGCGCATAGGAACGGGCGCGGCTGCCGCCGCAGATCTCCTTGTACTCGCAGGCGCCGCACTTGCCTTCAAGCCGGCTGGTGTCGCGCAGCGCCTTGAAAATGGGCGCGTTGCGGTAGATGTCGGCCAGCGGGGTTTCGCGAATGTTACCGGCATGGATGGGCAGGAATCCCGAGGGGTAGACATTGCCCACGTGCGAGATGAACATGAAGCCCTTGCCGTCGTTCACGCGACGGGTGGCCCAGCCGTGATTGCGGCTCTGCGCGTCGGCGGTGGGTGCGCCGGGCTCGTACTCGGTGGGGCGAGGAATGCTGCCAGGATGACCGTGGCCCATCTTGCGCTCTTCCAGGTTGTGCTGCAAGAGATAGCGGCGGTAGTGCATGGCTTCCGTGGTCTTGATCTGGAAGCTGACGCGATGGCTGAGCTCGTAGATCTTGCCGAAGACCTCTTCAAACTCGTCCCCGGAGAGCAGATCGTTCAGCTGGCCACGGCCCACGGGAACGAGGAAGAAGACGTTCCACATGACGATCTTGAGCTTCTCAAAGAGATTGCAGAGGCCGTCGAGGTCGTGTGCGTTGTGGCGGCTGATGGTGGTGTGTACCTGGATGGGGAGACCGGCTTCACCGGCCCATTCGACTGCCTGGATGGTGCGCGCCCATGCGCCCGGGAGGCCGCGGAAGTTGTCGTGGATTTCAGGAGTGGAGCCGTCCAGCGAGATGCCCAGGCGGACCACGCCGGCTTCCTTCATCTTGAAGATGGCTTCACGGGTCAGCAGGGGGGTGGCGCTGGGAGTAACGGCGACTTTGACGCCCTTTTCGGCGGAATATCGGATGAGTTCGTAAAGATCGGGACGCTTGAGCGGATCGCCGCCGGTGAAGACAAAGATGGGGATATTCATCTCGGCAATCTGGTCGATGACGCGCTTGCCCTCTTCGGTCGTCAATTGATCAGGGTGCGCGATGGGCTGGGCGGCCGCGCGGCAGTGCTTGCAGGCCAGGTCGCAGGATTGCGTGACCTCCCAGATAGCCAGGAATGGGGTTTCGTCGTAGTTCAGTCCGCCGCGGGCGGGAATGTTATGCATCGGTTGCATGGGCTGCATGAGGCCTCCTTACAGGAAAGAGGGGCAGGCCGAGCGAGGGGGTCGCGGGGAATACGCCACAGTTTCCAATTCAAGGAAAGCAGGGAAAGAATTCAAAATCTGTGATTTGGATCACGTCAGGCAATCGGGAACGGGAACATAATGTCGTCTAGCAGTCAAAGCGAGCGCTGCCAGGCCCAAAACACAAGGGTGACTGACCGGAAAATACGGAACCCCAGAGCAACATTTTCGCGACAATGCGAATCTTAAGTGCATGACTTTCCTGCAGGTGAGGGCCCGAGTGAGATAGCTCACCTTCAGGTGTGCCAGTTAGCACTGTTCAGAAGCGAGAGAACGTGTCACCCTTTTGGAAAGCCGAGCAGCCGGGAGGTGCGGTTATGGCAGCCGTGTTGAAACCGGGATGGAGCAAGCCCTCGACCATTCTCTTTGCTTCGGAGATCCCAGCCAACGAAAAAGCATTTGCATATGCCGTGGCGCAAGCCTCGGAGTTTGGCGCGGACCTCATCCTGTTTCATGCCTACGACACGCTGGTCATCTCCGCTTCGGAGACGTCGGGCGTGCGCTATTACGACTACGCTTCGGCGGCGCGAACCGAGATGCAGCGCCTGGAGCCACTGGCGGAACGAGCGCGGGCGGCTGGCCTGCGATGCGAGGTCGTGGTGCGTCCGGGTCTGGCGGCGGACCAGATTCTGGCCTATGCACGCGAGCGGGATATCGACCGGATCGTAATGGGTACGCACTCGCCGGGTCCAATAGGCAAGCTGCTGGTAGGATCTGTGGCCGAGGCGGTGCTGCGGACGTCGACCGTGCCGGTATTCATCGTCGGCCCGGAGGTGGAAGACGGAGCACTGCGCAATTTTGAGACAAAGGCCGTTCTGTGTGCGGTGAGCCTGGGCGAGGCAAGTGCTATTGCGGCAATTTTCGCTGCCAACCTGGCGGCAGAGCACAAGGCGCGGCTGATTCTGCAGCACGTGATCCGTCCGCAGGACCGGCATGAGGTGCTGGCCGGACGCAGCATCGACCAGATCGAGGGCGATCTGATTGCGCTGGTTCCGAATGAGCTTCAGGAGAGGATCGAAGTGCAGGCGATCGTGGTGCCGGGCGATCCTACAGAGGAGCTGCTGTATCAGAGCCGGGCGCAGCACGCGGACCTGATCGTACTGGGCGCGCATGGCGCGACGGCCTTTGCGGCCATCACGCGGCACGGCGTGGTCTACAAGGTGCTGGCGCATTCGCAGTGCCCGGTGCTGACGCTGTCGCCGGCTGTGCTGGCGGCGTCGGGCGCGACGGGCGATAAGGTGTCGCCGGTCGAGACGTTCCTTGCGGGAGTGTTCTAGAGGCAGGGAACAGGCAACAGGGATCGGGGAACAGAAAGAACGAGGCGGATGGCTTGAGAGCCATCCGCCTTTTGTTTTGGTTTCCGCGTACCGCGATGGATGCCGGGCCGATGATCAGGGGCGTCGCTTCGCAGGTGCGGGATGGTCGGCTTTACAGGGCTTGCCGGCGCAGAGGGCGGAGATAATGCCGGCGCCTTCGCGGATCGTGTAGATGCGATCGGGAGCGGGGAGCTTCACCTTTTCGATCTGGCCTGAGGGCCAGTGGATTTCGGCCGTGCCGGCGTCGGTTGCGTCGCCAAGGCCGAAGTGCGGGCGCGAATCGTTGGACGAGATGTAACTGCCGCCGCTCATCACATCCGCGCGCTGACGCTGGCCGTTGGCCGTGAGGTAGACGGTAGCGCCGACGGCATCGCGTGGGCTTGGTTTGCTGTTGGCGGGATTCGCGCTGCCGATAAGCTTGAACTCAACCCAGTGGTGCTTGTCCGAGCTGACATTCTTTAACAGAACCGGCGGGCCGTCGATGGGGTTGATGACTGCGTCGATTTTGCCGTTGTTGAAGAGATCACCGAAGGCTGCGCCGCGGCCAGAGGTGACGGTGGCGAGGCCCGTCCCCTTCACCGGGGGGATGTAGGTGAACTTGCCGTTTCCGTTGTTGCGGAACAGGAGCGGGCGCTCGGCGAAGGTGGTGCCCCAATCGTGCTCGTCCACCTGCGGATAGACATGGCCGTTCACCATCATGATGTCTTTCCAGCCATCGTTGTCGTAGTCAGGAAAGCCCGCGCCCCAACCTACGAAGGGGACGGCCATCTGCGTGATGCCCGCCTCGTCGCCTACGTCTGAGAATCCGATAGCGCCGTTGTCCATTCCATCGCTGCGGAAGAGGGCTTTGAAGTCGTCGGAGAAGTCGGTGATGAGCATGTCGACGAAGCCGTCGTTGTTGTAGTCGCCCACGGCCAGGCCCATCGAGGCGATCTCGCGGCCGTCTTTATTCAGCGCGAATCCGGAGACGTAGCTCTGGTCTTCGAACGTGCCATCGCCCTTGTTGATGTAGAGATAGTTGGGCTCGGAGTCGTTGGCGACAAGCAGGTCGACACGGCCGTCGTTGTTCACGTCGACGAAGGTTGCGCTGAATCCGTAGTAGGCTCCGGGATCGGCGACGCCGGCTTTGACGCTGACATCGGTGAACGTGCCGTCGGCGTTCTGGTGGAAGAGATGATCGGTCTCGCCTTTGAGGCCGCGTGGGCCGCACATGACCGGGATCCCGTGGAGCTGGCAGTACGAGAAGGGTACGGAGCCATCGGTAGCGGTGGGCTGGCGGTCCAGGTCGTAATGGACGTAGCCCGAGACAAAAAGATCGACGCGGCCGTCGCCGTCGTAGTCGCCCCAGGTCGCGCCGTCGCTCCAGTTGCCGAGCGTGACGCCGGCTTTCACCGCCATGTCGATGAATGTGCCGTCGTGGTTGTTGCGGTAGAGGCGGTTCGCGCCGTAGTTACAGACGAAGATGTCAGGCCACCCGTCGTTGTCGTAGTCGGCGATGGCCACGCCGAAGCCCCAGCGGTCATTGGTCACACCGGCTTTGGCGGCGACGTCGGTGAATGTGCCGTCGTGGTTGTTGTGGAACAGCGCGGCGTGGGGCGCTTTGGATTTTCCGCTGAGGGCGTCGTAGGTAGAGCCGTTGACGAGATAGATGTCGAGCCAGCCGTCGTTGTCGTAATCGACGAGGCCGACGCCGGAGCCATCGGTCTCGAGGATGTATTTCTTTTGCTTCGTGCCCATGACGTGCTGCCAGGAGGCGAGGCCGGAGGATTTGCTGGCATCCTCAAACACAACTGGTCCGGAGTCAACAAAGCCGCCGGCTGTGATGGGGCGCTTCTGAGCGTCGTAGACGGGGGCGAAAGATCCGGCGGAGGAGATGCCGCCCATGCCGGACTGCTCTTGTTTCGGAGCGGTTTCGGGTTGTTGTCCCGGTATCATCGGCTGGCCGATGAGCGTGATGGTCAGCGCAAGCACGAGGCGCGTGTGGGCACTGGACGGAGTACGACGATACCAGGACAACTAAATCCCCGAGTCAAACGTGATGAATCAAAGCATAGCGCAGTGAAAGGGCGCAGAGTGCACCCGGCGGAGTCACAGGAAGGCAAGCGGCGGTAGACAGGGCGGAGAGTGTGTTGTGGAGTTTCAGGGCATAAAAAAGAGGGGGCCAGTAGCCTGCGCTGGAGGTCGGTAGCGCGCGACTACTGGCGATCCCTGCACGTAACGAGTTCAGCAGCGGCTTCCCCTTTCCACGGCTGGCTCGTGTCGACCGGCTCAAGAGGGAGACTTGCGAATCCCTCGAACCTTGCTGACGAATCGAAGTTTCTCGCATTCCGGCGAGGCAATCTGTGACGCTCATCACTCAGCAATGTTCATTGGAAAAATCATTTATCAGTACAGCAAGCGAGTCCCTGTGGAGCTTACATCGGCCGATCGCAGAAGGCACAGACCCGGGGCCCGGTGGTGAGGCCCAGAAGCTGCACTTCCGGCGAGAGATAGCTCTCCTGAACGGGCTCGTCACGCATGAGATCGGTGCTGAGGTATTTGCGGTTGTCATCCGGGAAAACCGTGACGACGACAGCGCTCGGGCCGAGCTGCTCCTGCACTTTGAGCGCGGCAAGGAAGTTGCAGCCTGACGAAATACCGACGGCGAGGCCGAGAGCGGAGGCGAGTTTCTGCGCCATCAGGATGGAGTCACCATCGGGAATCCCGATGATTTCATCGAGGCATTTGAAATCCATGAGGGCGGGGATGAATTCATCGGAGATTCCCTGGATGCGATGCTTGCCTACCTTGCAGCCCGTAGAGAGGGTCGGCGATTCGGCCGGTTCGACAGGGTGCACTCTGATCTTCGGATTGCGGGTGCGCAGGTATTGCCCGACGCCCATGACGGTGCCGCCGGTGCCGACACCGGCGACAAAAGCATCGGGAACCAGGCGCGCGGCCTCAAGCTGCGCCCAAATCTCCGGGCCGGTGCCGAGGGCGTGCGCCTCGCTGTTAGCGTTATTCGAGAACTGCTGCGGAAGAAAGACGTCGTCACGCAACTCGGCCATCTCCTCGGCCATGCGAATACTGCCGAGGAAGCCGCCCTGCTCCTTGCTCACAGGAACCACTTCGGCGCCGTAACTGCGGATGAGGTCCTTGCGCTCGCGGCTCATCCAATCGGGCATGAAGATGGTGACCGGGTGGCCGAGCGCGCGGCCAAGAGCGGCGAAGGCGATGCCGGTATTGCCGCTGGTAGCTTCGGCGATGGTGTCGCCCGCGTGGAGTTCTCCGGCGGCATAAGCCTTGCGGAGAATGTGCAGGGCCATGCGGTCTTTGATGCTGCCGGTCAGGTTCATCTGCTCGCACTTGGCGTAGACGACCCGCGGGTGGCCACGATAGCTGAAATGGATGCTAAGCAGAGGCGTGTTGCCGACGAGGCGGCCCAGCGATGTGAGCCGATCCGTGACGGTCTCTTCGAGGTGTGAAGGCATTGCGTTTCCAGTGCGCGCAGCCAGGTTTTCGCTGCGCCTTTTCAATTCTAGAACCTTGTACCTGTGACGTTCGTCACGGGCAATTTATCATTCTCCGACTGACGCTTTCAGACAGGCTGCTGCGATGAAGATGAACAGGACAACTCAAATCTCGTTCGGACTGATCGCTCTTTTCCTGATCCTTATGGCGGCCCTGCATCTGGGGACGTTTCTGCTTACTTTTCTCTTCGGGTACCTGGTCCTGAGACTGTGCGCGTATAACCGCAGCAAGGCGGTAAGCGTAGCCGCATACGCAGTGGCTGTGGTGGTGATATTGGGCGGCTTGATCTATTTCGCGAGCCTGGCGTACAGGACATTGCCGAAGATTGCGGACACAGCCATTCCTGCGATGGTGGGGTTCGCGGAGAAGAACGGTATCGATCTGCCCTTCACCGATTACGCGAGCCTGAAGAGCACCGCGTTGGCAGAGGCGCAGGAAGGCATTGCCATCGTGGGACGTTACGCCGGTCTGGCGTCCATCCAATCTGTCCTGGCGCTGGCCGGCCTCGTCGTCGCGCTGGGAGTGTTTCTGAATCCGCTGTGGGCAGTGGAGCAGGCCCCGCAGCCTACCAACGCATACGAAGCAGTAACGCGCGAGCTGAGCGAGCGGTTCAGGACGTTGTATGACTGCTTTGCGCGAGTGATGGGCGCTCAGATTGTGATTTCGGCCATCAACACGGCTTTGAGCGCGCTGTTTCTGGCGGTAACCGGGTACCCATACGCGGTGCTGCTGGTGTGCCTGGTGTTTTTGTGCGGACTGCTCCCGGTGGTTGGCAATTTGTTGAGTAACACAGTGATTGTGGGAGTTGGATTTACGATGTCGCCGCGGATGGGCGTGACGGCGCTGGTGTTTCTAGTGGTAATTCACAAGCTGGAATACTTTCTGAACAGCAAAATAGTCGGGCACCGGATCAAGAGTCCTATGTGGCTCACGCTTGTGGGGCTGGTGGTGGGAGAGCGGCTGATGGGCATCTCCGGGATGATTCTGGCCCCGGTGGTGCTCTATTACATCAAGGTCGAGGCTTCTCGGTATCCAATCCCCAAAGCAGCGGACGAGCATGCGGAAGGGCTTGAAGCGGCAGAGGCGGAAGCCCGCTCCATTGAATGAGCGCCATTGGGTTAATTGCCAACGCTTCGTATTGCACCGGTTCGAGATCGTCTCCTCAATACTTGATAACTGGATCGCTCCTGCAACGCCGTGATACTGTCAGGAGCGAACCGGCGTACTCCGAAATGGCTGGCGACGACGCCACGCAAGGAGGTGCAGTTCTGTGGAACGATCAGTCGCGTTGGCCTACTCGAACATGGTCCTGGCGAATGCCATCGACTGGTACAAGAATGCCGATACCAAGGCACAGATCATCCTCACAATGGATGGAGCCCTGGTCGCGTTCCTCACATCTTCCCTTTTCAAGAAAGCTGAGGATATTTCGGCGATAACGGCGCGCTTCACTCCCCTCACGTGGACACTGCTCGCGGCCATGTGCACGTGTCTTGCCGGATCGATCATTTGTGCACTGACGTGTTTGTGGTCTCGCGTGTTCCTGGGAACCAAACGGGATAGCGTGCTACGGAAGGAACGGGAGCAGATAGGCGATGAAGAAAAGGCCTATTCACCGAACGTGATGTTCTTCTTCAAGACGATCTGCTGGCTTGACCATGACCGCTTCCAGGAACAGCTCGAGCACGTAGACGAGGAGTTTCACATTCGCGCCGTGGGTAGTCAGGCCTACCTTCTCTCAAAGCGGGTCTTACGCAAGCATGCGCTGGTCAACGCGGGATTTGTGCTCGCAGGTGCGAGCCTCATCCTGTTTCTGACCGGCGGAGTAAGCTATCTGGCTCACGTGAGTTAACCGCAGTCTATTTGGCGGCCGGGACCTCGGGCTTAACCGACTTGAAGTCGGGGCAGGGCTTGCCGCTGCACATGGCGGCGGTGATGCCGGCGCCTTCCTCGATGGTGTAGATCTGGTCGACAGCCGGGAGCTTGATGGATTCCACTTTGCCGGAGGGCCAATGAATCTCGGCCGTCCCGGCGTCGGTTGCGTCGCCGAGGCCGAAGTGCGGCCGCGGATCATTGGCGGAGATGTAACTGCCTGAGGAGAGCACGTCCTGACGCATGCGCAGGCCGTTGGCTTTCAAGTAAACGGTGGCTGTGGTGGCGTCCTTCGGGCTCTTCCCATTTCCGATCAGCTTCATCTCGACCCAGTGATGCTTGTCGGCGTTCACGTTGCGGAGAAGGGCCGGCGGGCCGTCGATGGGATTGATGATTACGTCGAACTTGCCGTCATTGAAGAGGTCGCCAAACGCCGCGCCGCGGGCGGCAATTACGTCAGCCAGGCCGGTTCCTTCGACCGGTTTGATGTATTCGAACTTGCGATCTTTTCCGTTGGGATCGGGAATATTGTGGAAGAGCAGCGGGCGTTCGGCAAAAGTGGTGCCCCAGTCGTGCTGGTCCACTTCAGGGTAGACATGGCCGTTTACTTCGAAGAGATCAAGCCAGCCGTCGTTGTCGTAATCGAGGAAGCCGTCACCCCAGCCAACGAAGGGGATAGTTGGCTGGGCTACTCCAACCTTGTAGCTCACATCCGTGAAGCTCGCATCGCCATCGTTGTGGAACAGGACCTTGTAGTCGTCGCCGAAGTCCGTAACGTAGAAGCTGATCAGGCCCTTGTTCTCGTAGTCGCCGGCGGCAATACCCATGGAGGCGATCTCGCGGCCGTCTTTATTCAGCGCGAAACCGGAGACGTAGCTCTGATCGTCGAAGGTACCATCGCCTTTGTTGATGTAAAGGTAGTTCGGCTCTGAGTCGTTGCCGACGACGAGGTCAGGCTTGCCATCGTTGTTGACGTCGACAAAGATGGTGGCGAAACCGTAATAGCGGTCCTTGTCTTCTACTCCGGCTTTGGCGGTGACGTCAGTGAACGTGCCGTCAGCGTTTTGATGAAAGAGATGGTCGCCCTCGCCTTGCAATCCGCGTGGGCCGCAGTTCACGGCCGCGCCGCGGTATTGGCACTGCGCATAGCCAACTGCCTTGGTGCCTGCGATGGGCAGATTGTCGCGATCGAAATGCACGTAGCCAGTGACGTAGAGATCGAGACGGCCGTCGCCGTCGTAGTCGCCCCAGGTTGAACCGGGATGCCAGTTGTCCAGAGCCACGCCCAGCTTCGGCGCCACATCGGTGAACTTGCCGTCATGATCGTTGTGGTAGAGCCGACCCAGTCCGTAGTTGCCGACGTAGAGGTCGGGCCATCCGTCGTTATCGTAGTCGGCTACGGAGCAGCCGTAACCCCAGCGATCATTTTGAACGCCGGCTTCTTTGGATACGTCAGTGAAAGTGCCGTCATGATTGTTGCGGAAAAGCGCGGCGTGCGGTGCGGGTTCCTTTCCATCGAGAGAATCAAAGCTCGCGCCGTTGACGAGGTAGATATCGAGCCAGCCGTCGTTGTTGTAGTCGATGAGGCAGACGCCCGAGCCATTGGTCTCGACGATGAACTTCTTCTCGGGAACGCCCATCTTGTGAATCCACGTGGAGAGGCCCGCGGCCTTGGTGACGTCCTGAAAGACAACGGGAGCCTCGCCGGGCTTGGCGAATCCGCCGGCGGTGATGGGGCGCTTCTGTTCGTCGTATTGCGCAGGAGCTCCGATGCCGCCGGCGATGCCGGACTGCGGAGCTGACATTCCGGACTGGCCCGGCTGCGTCGGCGCCTGCGATGCGCTTGGCTGCGCCTTCGGCGGCGCCTGCGGTGCGGCCGGTTGCGCCTGCGCCACCAATCGCGGGACCGCAAAGAGTATTGCAATTACCGAAACAACAGAGGCGCGCAATACTATTCGCGCCGGAAAAGACAAGGGGATAATCACGGTTTGCAGTTTATCGCACGGTCAAATAAACGGCGAAACGTGCAGGACGCATCAAACACTAGTGCGGAGGTGCGCATGGGCGCGAAGCCGAAGACAGTGCAGGTAGTAGAGGCGAAGTTGAATGCGGATCGCTTCGGGCGGTTTTGCAGCGAGGCCTCCACATGGCTGGGCTCCAAGTGGGCCTTCGTGACTGCCGGCGGGGTCATCGTGGTGTGGGGAATGACAGGGCCGGTGTTCCACTTCTCCGACACATGGCAGCTCATCATCAATACCGGCACGACCATCGTTACATTCCTGATGGTGTTCCTCATCCAGAACACGCAGAACCGCGATGCGCGGGCAATCAACCTGAAGCTTGATGAGCTGATTCGCGCTTTGGATCATGCGCGTAATCACATGATCAATATCGAGAAGCTGAGCGACGCGGACCTTGATGTCCTGGAAGAGCAGTTCACGCGGATCCGCAAACAACATGAGCCGGATCAGACGGAAGCTGCTGCGGATTGATTCAAAAGAAAATTGAGAAACGGCCCGTGGGGAGTTAGTTAAGCAGTGATAACTGCGGGCCGATTCTCGTTGTATCTGCGTTGCCGGATCAAAAGACCCGGAGCAGAAGCAGAATGAGGACGATGGTGAGGATCAGGCTGATGCCGCCTCCGCCGTAGTATCCCCAGCCCGGTCCCACGCGGTATCCGCCGTATCCGAATCCCAGGATCAGCACGATGAGGATGATCGCCAAGAGCATTTTTCTCTCCTATCTGTAGCGAACCGGTTGACCCAGTTCTTTACAGCTTGCGCGCTGGCGCAAGCGTAGATCTCTGAATGATTTGGATGCGGTCTCGCGAGAGTAGGGCTGTTTTTCGCGCAGTGTGCGCGCACGGCTCGCACACCGAATCAACCTGAGGCACCGAACCAACCTGAATTAGATAGACACGAATCCAATGTCACTGTTGTCGAAAATGAGGCGCGTCAAGGCGGGCCTCGGGAGGTAGATAGATGCTCTGGACAATTTTTGTGATCCTCCTGGTTCTTTGGTTAGTGGGCCTGGTAAGCAGCTACACGCTGGGAGGATTCATTCACCTGCTGCTGTTGGCGGCGGTGGTGGTTCTGATTCTGCAGTTGATATCCGGACGCAGGACAGTAGTCTAAGTCGGAATCGATGCGGGAAGGCGGAACGCAGGCCAGGCGAGGCGTTTCGAAGATAGAAGGCAATACCCACGGAGGTAAGAAAAATGGATAAGGACAAAGTGAAGGGCGCGATTGACGACGCAGCTGGCCGTGCGAAGCGCCAGGTTGGCGAGTGGACCGGCGACACCGGTACTCAAGTCGACGGCGCCGCGCAGCAGGTGAAGGGCAAGGCGGAGAAGGCGTGGGGCAACATGAAGGACGCAGCCCGCGACGCAGACCGCAGCAACCGGACCGACGACCGGGACGTGGTGACCGACCGCGACTACGACGCGGACCGTCCGTAGACAACTCATCCCGTGAAACACTGAACGCGGTGCGGAAGCTGCTCTTCCGCATCGCGCCCCCATTATCAAGGGCCTCGCAGGTTTCAAATCCACTTACAAACAGGGACACAATGAAAGCTCTGGGAATCGTATTGATGGTTGCCGGCGTGCTGGCGCTTGCGTATGGCGGCTTCTCGTGGACGACGCACAAGAAGGCCGTGGACATGGGCCCGCTCCAGGTGGAACGCACCAAGGAACATACGGTACTGTTGCCGCCGCTGGTGGGTATAGGCGCGCTCGTGATCGGCGGCGTGCTGGTGTTTGCCGGAAGAAGGGCATAAAGGACCGCAGCATGCCCAGACCAGCCCGAATGCGGTCGGCGCGGCATGTGCGCCTAAATTCGATGAATGCGGCATGAATAGGGTGAAAAACCGGATAAATCCCTAAGAAGCGTGCGATTCCGTGCTTGCCACCTGATCTGGTTCGGCGTAATCATATAGGGGAAGGCGGCACGTCCTGGCGCCTTCCGAATAGAGGTGCGTCTTCCGCAGGGACTCCGGTTCCATGACGTTCGACGTTCCATCGGCGGCCGAGTCCGCGTCGCGGACATCCGCATGGCGGGCTGTGGTTCGCGTCTTGCGAAGTCCGCTGGACGCTGCCGGGTCCGCGCTATTCCCTTCCTGCTGTGCTCTTTGCGGCTCTCCTCTGCCGCGTCTTTCATCCGTGCCAATTTGCGATGTTTGCTGGGTTGAGATGCCCGCCTTGAGCGGCGTTGCGTGCGTACGTTGCGGCGACCCCCTCCCCAGCGCGGAGGAAGCGCGGCCTCGCGATGGCATGTGCCGCGCGTGCTTCAACGTGCCGCCGGACTTTGAGCGTGCAGTGGCGTATGGGGTTTATGAGGAGCGCATGCGGGAGGCGATTCATGCGCTGAAGTACGACAGGCTGCATCCGGCCGCCAGGCGGCTGGGCGGGATGCTGGCCCAGGCGATCCTCAAGCTGAATGGCGTGGCCCCGGCGGAATTGTTGGTGATTCCTGTGCCTCTGCATCGAAGCAAGAAGAAGGAGCGCGGGTTTAACCAGGCTCTCGCGCTGGCCGAATACGCGATTGCGGCACTGAAAAGTACGCGCCCTGAATGGAAGCTGAAGCTTGAGACTAAGGCGCTGCTTCGCGCGCGGCTCACGAAATCACAGGCGGGCCTGACCACACGGCAGCGGCGATTGAACATGCGGGCTGTGTTCGAGGTGGCGGATACCGGAGCGGTGAATGGCCGCGATGTGCTGCTAGTGGACGACATCCTGACCACGGGTGCGACAGCCCGCTCAGCCGCGAGAGCTTTGAAGCGCGCAGGAGCGAAGAGCGTGTGGGTGGCGACGCTGGCACGCGCGGGACGAGCATTTCCGATGTCGGCGGCTCGAGATATTGAAGCCGGCAAGTTCGACGACACGGACAAAACAGGTACACACGGGACCAGTACGGTCGAGATAACGGGAGGCCCCGGCACGCTCGACACGCCGGCCAACGCCAACGAGCATTCATCTTCTGAAGTCATTTGATGAGGCCATCGCTATGTCGCTGGGAAAAGCCATGATTCATGCGAGGAAACAGAAAGCAATTGCCCGTGCCGCTGCCCACGTGGGAGAGGCAGCGGCTGTATCGCACTCCAATCACATGCTGCAGATGCCTGTGCTGGTGCTGAACGCGTCGTATGAGCCCATTAATATTTGCGGCGCGCGGCGTGCACTCGTGCTGGTGCTCAAAGGGATTGCGCGCACCGAAGAGGAGCACGGGCTGACTCTTCATGCGCAGCGCAGCCGCGTCGCCATGCCCTCGGTGATCCGTCTTCTTGAATATCGCCGTATTCCTCACCAGACGAGGGCCCTGTCGCGGAAGAACATCCTGCTGCGCGATCGTAATACTTGCCAGTACTGCGGCGTGGTCCTGCCGTCGAGCGAGCTGACCCTCGATCACGTGATCCCGCGTTCGCGCGGCGGCAACTCGACCTGGGAGAATCTCGTCGCCTGCTGCCACGCCTGCAACCGCCGCAAGGGCAACCGCATGCTCCACGAACTCGACGACATGATGTTGTTGCGCGAGCCGAAGCCGTTCAGCCTCCATACCAGCCGCCAGATCATGCGCATGCTGGGCCGCGGCGATGATCGGTGGCGGAAGTATCTGTTCTATTGAGAGCGACTGGGGACAACAAATAGAGAAGCAAAGCCCTCCGGATGCGCGCAGTTCCTGAGGGCTTTTCGTTTTGGGCAGGACCCCGGATGGGGTGCGATGCTGGAGGTACATGGGCGCTCAGGATTGGCGGCAGGCGGTTATCGAATACATTCGCGCAGAGGCTGCGCCGCAGGACAAGTTCGGGCATCAGCCGAGACTGTACGAGTTGGCGATCGAAATAGGTCAGGGTACGGACTTCGACGACGACATCGTGTTTGCCGCGGCCTGGATGCATGATCTCGGCGTCTTCCTCGGCCATCGGCCGGCTGATCCCGAAGAACTGGCGTGCTGGAACCACGTGCCCTACACGATCGCGAAATGTCGCGAGCTGCTGCCGGCTTGGGGTTTCCCGGCGGAGAAGGTGGAGGCAGTGGCTGAGGCGATTCGGACTCATCAGCCGCAAGACGCTCCCGCAGCCATTGAGGCAATCCTGCTCCGGGACGCTGACATCCTGGAGCAACTGGGTGCAGTGGGAGTGCTGCGGGCCGTCGTGAAGGTGGGCCGGGATTCGCGGTATAGGAACTACTCCGACGTGGTGCCGGTTTTGCGGAGAGCGGTGGAGAAGTTGCCGGAGAAGATCCGGCTGCCGCGGGCTCGTCAGCTCGCGGAGCCGAAGATCGCGGCGATGCGGGCTTTTCTGGAAGCGATCGAGAGCGAGGCCGGTGAACTGCTGTTCTAGGTCGATCGACTGGCAGGGCCGAAGTGTCCGTTTTCGGCCATTCTTTCCGCGCGCGGACAAGCCGACTCGACCCGCCTCCTTCCTAAGTAGCCTGTTTTCAGAGAAGGAACCTCGTTAGCTTTGGCTGCGTAGCTGCTCTCAGGATCAGCTGGATTCCCCACGAGGGGCGTTTGTCGCGGCTCATCTGCGAAACACGGTTGCGCCGTAGACTACCCCGGAGGTCGATGATGAGAGTGCTGCTGCAGGATGTGCGTTTCGCGTTTCGCCAGATGCTCCAGAAGCCTGGCTTTGCACTGCTGGTGATGCTCACCATGGCGCTCGGCATCGGGGCCAATGCCGCGATCTTCAGCGTTCTGGATACAGTGCTGCTGCGCCCCCTCCCCTATGAGAAGCCCGAGCAGCTCATCAAGGTGTGGACGCGATTCACCGGCATCGGCTCGCCCAATGACCAGAACTGGATCTCTGCGCCGGAGTTCCAGGACCTGCAGCAGCTGAATCACAGTTTCAGCGACCTGGCGGCCATGGAGGCGGACTCCATCAATCTCGGCGTGAAGGGCAGCCCACAGCGTGTGCTGGGCGCGGCAGTTTCACCGAACCTGTTCGGCATGCTGGGCGCCAAGGCAGCGATTGGGCGCACGTTCCTGCCCGAGGAGGCGCAGCCGGGGCGCGAGAAAGAAGTCCTGCTGAGCTACGGCTTGTGGCGGCGCGTGTTCGGGGCCAATCCCAACGTGGTGGGCAGTACGGTCGACATCGACGGCACGCCGATGACCGTGGTGGGCATTATGCCCGCCGATTTCAGCTATCCCAGCGAGACGGAGATCTGGGCTCCGCTGGCGTTTGCGCCCGCCGACCTGAGCGAGAACAGCCGCGGCAATCATGGGCTGGAAGTGCTCGGCCGCCTGCGTAACGGTGTGTCGCTCGCCCAGGCGCAGGCTGACATGGACCGCGCCGGCAGAACCATCATCGAACAGCACGCTTCGTATCCCTACACGAAGTTCAACTTTGGAATCATTCTGCACCCGCTGCTCGAGGAGACCGTGGGAGATGTGAAGCCGTCGCTGCTGGTGCTGATGGCGGCAGTAGTTTTGGTGCTTCTGATCGCGTGCGTAAACATCGCCAACCTGCTGCTGACGCGCGCCACGGAACGGCAGCGTGAGATGGAGACAAGGATCGCGCTGGGGGCAAGCGGACGGCGCGTGGCTCGGCAGTTGTTGACGGAAAGCGTGCTGCTCGCGCTGGCGGGCGGCGCTCTCGGGCTTGCGCTTACGCCGCTGGCGTTGAAGGGGCTGGTGGCGATTGCGGCCAAGTCGCTTCCCCGCACGGTGCATGCCTCGATCGACATGCGTGCGCTTGCGCTTGCGCTGGGCGCGGCGGTCCTCACTGGAATCCTGTTCGGCTTGGCGCCGGCGCTGCAGGCCGCTCGCAAGCGGAATTTCGATGCGCTTCGTACAGGCCGCAACACGGAAGGCAAACATCCCAAGCGGATGCGGAACGCGCTGGTGGTCTGCGAGACGGCGATTTCGCTGCTGCTGCTGGTTGGCGCCGGGCTGCTGCTGCGCAGTTTTGCCGAGGTGCTCAAGGTCGATCCTGGCTTCAAAGCCGATGGCGTGCTGACTATGCGCGTCTCGCTGCCGGGGGCGGTTTACGGCAAGCCGGAGCAGGTGCGCGGCTTCTATAACTCGCTGGTGGATCGCGTGCAGAGGCTGCCGGGCGTTCAGGCTGCCGGCGCCGTGTCAGCCCTCCCGCTGGGAGATCCGGGCGGCTCGGGCACCGTAACCATTGATACGCAATCTGTGCCGCTGGATCAGCAGACGCCGGAAGCGGACACGCGCACGGCAACGCCGGATTACTTCAAGGCCATGGGAGTCGGGCTGGTCGCCGGTCGGATGTTTGAAACGCGCGATGCCGATGGCGCACCACGTGTAGCCGTGGTGGATGAGAGCCTGGCACAGACCTTCTGGCCCGGGCAGGACGCGGTTGGCAAGCGGCTGCACTTTGGCGGCATCCAGTCGAAGAGCCCATGGATGACAGTGGTGGGCGTAGTGCGGCACGTACGCAACCGCACGCTCGAGGCGCGCTCGCGTGTCGAGGTGTACGTCCCCGAGGCGCAAGTTCCGTTCAACGGGATGACGCTTGCGGTGAAGACGAGCGGGGATCCGATGAGCCTGGCTCCGACCATTCAGCGGGAGGTCGCCTCAATCGATCCGGACCTGCCTGTATATCGAGTGCGCACCATGACCGAGGTGATGGGCGAGTCAGTGCAGCGCCGGAAACTGGCGCTCATTCTGCTGGAGGTGTTCGCGGGTCTGGCGCTGGCGCTGGCCGGCGTCGGAATCTACGGCGTGACATCGTACGGAGTGGCGCAGCGCCAGGTGGAGATCGGCGTGCGCATGGCCTTGGGCGCGGATCGCGGCAAGGTGCTGCGCATGATGATCGCCGGCGGCATGACGACGATCGCTATCGGCTTGGCGATCGGAGTCGCCTTGGCTCCCGTGGTTACCCGGATGATGGGCGGACTCCTTTTCGAAGTGCATCCGGCTGATCCGCTGGCGATTGCGGGCGGCGCGGCCGTGCTGGTGGCGATGGCGTTCCTGGCGATCCTGATTCCGGCACGGCGCGCAACCAAAGTAAGCCCCATGAAGGCCCTAAGGTACGAGTGAAGTACGATAGCGCCCGTCTCCGGACCGGCTATGGCGCGGGTGTCCACACCCGCGCTTCCGGATGTCCGGCTATTGTCATCGGCTTGGGTGCCGCCGTGCGCCATGTATGACTGCAGTTGGCAGTCCGTTTCCCCATAGAGGAGCAGCGCAGCGAAGAACCCGCTTTTGTTCTTGTTTTTCACTCATTCCGGCCAGGGAAGACTAATCCGATCCAAGCCGCACCTTCCTCCCCAGCCAAACAAATAACACCAGCGCTCCCAGATCGAACACCACCTTCCCGATGACATCGATCCTCGGCCAGGTCGCTATGGTCAGGTAGGGCGCCGCCTGGCAGCCCAGCGTCGCTCCCCAGCAGGCGCAGAAGGTATGCACATCGCCCCACGCCCGGCGGCTCGTCCACCAGGTAAACAGCGCCAGCGCCGCCGCTGCCCATCCCACTCCCAGCGCAATCGCCATCGTGAACGGCTCCACCGGATGAGGCTGGAAGCTCATGCCAATCAGCTCGAACCACGCCGCGCCCATCACCAGCGCCACAATGCCTGCCAGCCACGCCGGAGCAGTCTTCCCCTCAGCCTTTGGCCCGCCCACGCCGCGCAGCAGGTAGGCCAGCGCGATCAGCGCGGCGATGGCCGCCAGACCGCCCGCCACCAAACTCAGCGGCGGATCGTACGGAGCCGCTCCCAACCGTGGCCGCGCCTGTTTTACCCACCCGTACCACGCAATCCGGCAGCCCAGCAGGAACACCACCCCGCAAACCATCCAGCCGCGCTGCCGCAGCCACGCCTGCTCCCGCCGCTTCCGGAACAAGAGCTCCGTCACCTTCACCGGCACCACCACAACCCACACGCTTTCAAAGCCCAGCATCGCCAGCAGCCAGATGAAGTTGATCCCCCACGTCCTGCCGTAGTCCGCATGCATCCCCGGGAACGGCAGCGGCGCGATCGAGGTCTGCTGGATGAGGAATTCTTCAGCAATGGAGAGAGCCAGGCCCAGTAGCAAGAGGCTCAGACCACCGGCCCTCCAGCGCCGAACCATTTCCCGGCACATTAGCGCGCCCACGCCCCACACCATCATCTCCGGCAGCAGCACGAACAAAATGCTGGTGCGCGTCGATCCGCTCAGCACCTCGGCGATCACCGGGGCCAGGAACACCAGCGTCCAGATCGGCCCCCGAAAGCGCGGCTTGGCTTCTACCAGGGCAACAGGCAGAGGATTGGCTTCAGCAATCATGACTTTTTCCTTCCCGCGTTGGATTTCGCGGCGGCCTGCTCGGCGGCTTGCGCGCGCTCCGCCTGGGTGTGAGCAAGAATCTGGTCCAGATTCCAGTCCAGATCGCCCGACCAGAGGTCATCCGCCAGGCCGCGCACCCACCCAAGCTCCGCCGTGAGCATCGCAATCAGGTATTCGCTCTCCACGAGATGAATGCGCGGCAGAAAAGCAGACGCCCCCACCAGCCCGGCCTTGCGGGCCGCAATCTCGGCCTCCAGGCGCTGCGCGCGTTCTTCCAGCCGCTCCGCCGCCTCAGCCGGCGGCAGATAAACCAGGAAACTCATCGACGCCATGAACTCTGACGACTCGCGGCGCGGCTCGGCCACCATCCGCCGCAACCCCTCCCCCAACGCCTCTACCCCCTTCTCGGTGACGCGATAGGTGGTCCGCTCCGGCCGGCGTCCCTCTCGGCCCGTGCCCTCCACCGCGATCAACTCAGCTTTCACCAGGCGAGCGATGGCGTGGTACAGCGAACCGCGCTTGAGCGCAAGGAGCTCCGCCTTGTGCCGGATTTGCAGCAGGCGCTGCATCTGGTAGGGGTGCAGGGGGGCCTCCCGGAGGAGGGCGAGGACGGCGATTTCCCAAATCCCAAGCTCGATAGTCATATAGTTCATATGAACTATATCATGAACACTATATCGCTCGAGCTATATTCGATTTAAAACCCTTCGAAGGAGAGACATGCGCAGCGACTGCGACCCCTACCCACCCCCTCCCCGAAGATCTCGAACGATTGAGAATGGGAATACTGACAACGCTGGGCGGCAAACACCACGTGACTCCCGTCACCGATTTCTCATGATCGACCCGTTATCTTTGACTTCTGGAGTAATTTCGCCAGCTCCACCCGTTCGACATGAGATCAGGCTGATCTCCGGGGCACCCTCCCCCATCTTCGAAGTCTCATCGGGCACTACCCCCCCCCCCCCCCCCCCCCGGCGCGCTAACCCATTGATAATAATCAGACTAATACGGTCCAAATTCAGGCCACCGGAGCCCTTCGCCCGCGCGGACCCCCGTCCATCGTTCTGCAGCTTGTACCGCCCCCTGCCCCGCAGCCCTTTCTCCCTCCACGCTTCTTACGAAGCAGAAACCGAGCGGCCACAGGTGCACTCCCTATAATGACTTTTGAATGTGCGCTGTCCTTGTGTGGCATGCGCCGGAAAGCGGAAAGAGAGATGGCAAATCTGCAGGGACGAATCGCGCTGGTGACCGGCGCTTCACAGGGAATTGGGCGGGCATGCGCGCTCGAACTAGCTCGCCAGGGGGCGACCGTCGCTCTGGCAGCCCGGAACGAGGCCAAGCTCGCCGAGGTAGCTGCGGAGATCGAAGCTGCCGGTGGGCAGGCTGCCGCGTTCGCACTGGATGTGGCAAGCGAGGAGTCGATCAAGAACGGAGCCAAGGCCGTGCTCGACAAACTCGGCAAGGTCGAAATCCTGGTGAACAACGCGGGCATCACGCGCGACGACCTGGCGATGAAGATGAAGCGCGCTGACTGGGACGATGTGATTTCCACGAACCTGACCGGCGCGTTCCTGCTCACGCAGGCGCTGCTGCGGCCGCTGCTCAAGAACCGGTGGGGGCGCATTATCAACATCACGAGCGTGGTGGGCCGCGCCGGGCAGGCGGGGCAGGCGAACTACGCTGCATCCAAGGCTGGGATGATCGGCATGACCAAGTCGCTGGCGCGGGAACTGGCTTCGCGCGGCATCACGGTGAACGCAGTGGCGCCGGGATATATCGAGACGGCGATGACCCACGTGTTGAGCGAAGAGCTCCGCAATTCGATGCTGGCTTCGATTCCACTAGGCCGGGCGGGAAGCGACCAGGATATTGCCGGAGCAGTGGCATTTCTAGCTTCGGACGCGGCTGCGTACATCACCGGGCACGTGCTGGACGTGAACGGCGGGATGTACATGGGGTGAAGGCAGGGAACAGGGACTAGGGAATAGAAAGATACTCCCCACACCCTTCAGTTTCATGGGCCGATTAAACGGGGTTTATTGTGGCGGCGGCCCCTGCCTCGGTGTCTGGCCGCCCATTCCCTGCGGTGTCATAACGCTCACCGCGGTTGCTACGAATTGACCGGCCTTCAGCGCGCCGTCGACACGCACTGTGTCACCCACTTGAATGTCCGCCAGGGTGATCGGCTCGCGCCGGCGGCGGAAGGTGGTGTTCTCGTCGGCGACGAATGTCCGCGACGCGTTGTCGGGGCCGCCCTGGATGCTTACGGTGGTTTCATTGATGGCCGTCACACGGCCGAGTAGCCAGGTTTTGCCGAAGTTGGCCTGCATCTCGCGCATCTGCCGGGCGCGCTCGGGGTCGAGGACCATGATGCCCACGGCGCCAACAGACCTGGCATCCCGGTTCATTTCGCCACCGGCCATTACGGTGTCTCCCACCTTGATCTCACTGGCCTTGATGGCGGAGGGAGGATTTCCGCCCATGCCCATGGCGTGGCCGTAGGTTCGATCACCGGAGGGAGGCGAACCGGCCTGGTTGGAGACGCCGGGCTGCCCAGCGGGTCGCGGCGCCTGTTTCATGATCCGCGTGTTGACGCTGTAGTTGATGGTCCAGCTCTCGCCGGCCTCATTCTTGATGGTGAGGTGGTCGGAGGCCACTTCGGTGACGGTTCCCATGATGCCGGAACCCATGCCCATGCCGCCACCGCTCCAGCCGCGGCCGCGCGGACCGGACTGATCCGACTGCAACTGCCCCGGCCCGGGTGAAGGAGCGTCCTGTGAAAATGCTGTGGAAGTGAGCACAACTGCGAGCGCGAAGAGGACAACAGGACGAAGATGCACGGCTACCCCCAGGAGACTGCTTCATTAGGATAGACGCGGTTTCGCGGAGTAGAGACGACGGAGAGGAGCTTGCCCTCCTAAGGTCGTTGCTTTAGGCGGCTATTGCCGGACCTGCGGCCGTGCAGAAGACGGGTCGCCGTTGAGATAGACGCCCTGTGCCGCCATCATCTGCTGGAACTCCGGGTTGTCTTGGAGCTGGGCGAGTTCAGCATCCGCCAGGATCTTCTTCGGCGTGGTGAATCCCTCGTTGAGGGCCAGCCGGAGGTAATAGATGGCCTTCTCAGTCATGCCCGCCTTCAGGCAGCCCTTGGCCATGTAGAAGTTCATGGCTCCGCGGTCCTGGATGGTGCTGGGGTTTTCGACGCGGATATTGCCATTGTGGCTGAAGATATTCGGGTCCATGGCAAGGGCGGCCTGATACTCCGCCCAACCCTTCTTGTATTTGTGCTGGGCCAGCATGGCGGTGCCCATGTTTTTGCGGAACAGGGCTGTCTTGGGATCGAGCTTGACCGCTTTCTTATAGGTCTTTTCCGCTGTGGCATAGAGCTTCTCGGTCATGTAGACCGAGCCCATGTTGTTCCAGGCAATAGCATTTTTCGGATCGCGCTTAAGGGCGGCCTGGTAGCACTTGGTGGCATCGTTAGTGTTGAACATGAGCTGGTAGGCCACTCCCATCTTGTTCAGGGCTGAGATGGATGTGGGCGCGGCTTTCTTGTATTCCTCGATTGCGGCCTGATAGCGCTGATGCGCCATGAGGGAGTCGCCCATCTGCTCGGGGGTGGGCTGAAACTCCTGTGCCTTGGGCGCAGTCTGCTCCGGCTGTTGAACAGCTGCCTGCTGGACCGGGGCCTGGGCAGGACCCATCGACGGCTGCAAGACAAATGCAAGCCCCGCCAGCCATACTGATGGCCATCCAGAAAAACGATGCCTACTCATATTCCCTCCTTTACGGCGAAGGAACGTGGGCGCTCGTCGTTTACGGCGCGCGTCTTGGTTAATTGGCAATTAAACCACTAAATTGATTTCTTCTGCTACCGAATCTGTTAAGCGGCATCCAAGAGCTTTGAACTGGTCAAAACTTCGGCCAGAATGGGCCCCCGAAATCCCTGCAGTCGCTCGATGGTGACGTGGTGCTTCGGCTCCCTGAACGGCCTGGAATCGACCGGCCTGCACCAACTTGCAGCCCGTCGGTAACAGGTGTGAGGTACACTCTTCTGCACGAGGGAACCGCACGATGAGCACGACTACCCCTATGAGTGCACAAACGAACGCCCCGTCGACCACGGTGGCGGAGCGTTTCCGTGAGGTTCGACGCCGGACTATGGCGTTGTGCGAGCCTCTGACGCCCGAGGACATGATGGTGCAATCGTGTCCAGAGGCCTCGCCCGCCAAGTGGCACCTCGCCCACACCGCGTGGTTCTTCGAGTCGTTCGTGCTGCGGGAGTTCGTGCCCGGTTACCAGCCGTTCCATCCGGATTTTGTGTGGCTGTTCAACAGCTACTACCAGACATTCGCGGCATTCCCTGAGAAGCGCTTGCGGTCCTCGTTCTCACGGCCGGGTCTGGAGGAGATCCTTCGCTTCAGAGCGCACGTGGATGAGGCAGTGGAGCAACTGCTGGACCAGAGCCCCGAGCCGGAAGTCCTGAAGCGGATCGAACTGGGCGCGAACCACGAAGAGCAGCACCAGGAGCTGCTGCTGACCGACATCCTGCACGCCTTCTTTACCAATCCGCTACGCCCGGCTTATCGAAAGCTGGAGGCTCCGTTGCGTGCGGCCGGATCGGCGGCCCCTCTGCAGTTTCTCCGCTTCGAAGGCGGTCTTCTCGAGGCGGGGCACGCTGGGGAGACGTTCTGCTTCGACAACGAGCTGCCGCGGCACCGGGTGTGGCTGGAGCCCTATGGGCTGGCCGAGCGGCTGGTGACATGCGGCGAATACGCGGAGTTCATTGAAGACGGCGGATATCGACGGCCCGAGCTCTGGCTGAGCGATGGATGGAATGCAGTCCAGGCGCACGGATGGAACGCGCCGCTTTACTGGTCGAGCGGCAGCGGCGAATGGACTGTCTTTACCTTGCGTGGGGAGATTCCGCTGACACAGATGAAGAATGCGTCGGTGAGCCAGGTGAGCTTCTATGAGGCGGAGGCTTACGCGCGGTGGGCTGGATACAGGCTGCCGACCGAATTTGAATGGGAAGCCGCCGCGGAAGGTCGGTTGATTACGGGAAATCTGCTCGATTCGGGCACGCTTATGACCATGCCGGCAAGCGAGCTCGTCGAGCAGGAGGTCCTGCGGAAGCCGCCGCGTGGGAAGGTGCTCGTACCGGAGGCGCCGGTTCCTTTCCAGCGTCCTTGGCAGCTGTTTGGCGACTGCTGGCAGTGGACAGCTTCGGCATACCTTGGATATCCAGGGTTCCGGCCGCTGCCGGGCTCGCTGGGCGAGTACAACGGAAAATTCATGAGCGGTCAGATGGTGCTGCGCGGGGGGTCGTGCATAACGCCAACGGCACATATTCGTTCCAGCTATCGAAACTTTTTCGCGCCGGATATCCGGTGGCAGTTTTCGGGTATCCGGCTGGCAAGCTAACGTATTGCAACCAAAGCTGCATCCAAGAAAGTTGGCATGACAACAATCTCGCTTCCCCTGAACAGCTTACAACCGGATAAGCGGATGGCGGCGGCTGTGACTGAAGGACTGGTGTCACAACCGAAGTGGCTGCCCTCCTGGCTTTTCTACGACGCGGCCGGTTCGCGGCTGTTCGACCAGATCACGGAGCTGCCTGAGTACTACGTGACGCGCACGGAACGCGGCATCCTGAGCCAGCGTGCGGAAGAGATTGTTGCCGCGGCGGCCGGCAACGAGGCGCTCCAGCTTGTCGAACTGGGTGCGGGCTCCTGCGACAAGACGCGGATCCTATTGCGCGCGGCAGTGGAACGCCAGGATACGGTGCTCTACGAGCCTGTGGACGTCTCGGCTACGGCTCTGGCGGAAGCCCAGCAGAGGATTGAGGCGGAGATTCCAGGTGTCCTGGTGAGTCCGCGCGTGGAGGATTACACGCACGCGTTCACACTGGATCCGCCGCTGTTCGGGCATCGCCGCATGGTGATCTACATCGGGTCGAGCATCGGCAATTTTGAGCCGCATGAGGCGGCGGGGCTGCTGCGCAACGTGCGTTCTGCGCTCCGCGCCGGAGATTCGATTCTATTGGGTGTTGACCTGGTGAAGGACCAGAGTACGCTGCTGGACGCATATGACGATGCAGCGGGGGTGACGGCGGATTTCAACAAGAATATTCTGGTGCGACTGAACCGCGAATTCGGGGCGAACTTCGATCTGGACGCCTTTGCGCACCGGGCCGTTTGGAATCCCACTCACTCGCGGATTGAGATGCACCTGGAGAGCCGTATCGGACAGGCGGTGCAGATTCCGAACCTGGAGCTGAACCTTTGCTTCCGCCGCGGTGAGACCATTCACACCGAGAACAGCTACAAATATCGGCCGGGCCAGGCCGAGGCGCTGCTGCGGTCCGCGGGATTTGGAGCTGAGCACACCTGGACGGACGAGCGCGGCTGGTTCGGCGTGCACCTGGCAGCGGCGGTGTAGCTTCTCGTACCGATAAATAGAAAGGCGTCTCGTGGCGGAGACGCCTTTCTATCTTCAGCGATCCTACTTCATAATGACGCCGCAGGCGATGCGGTCGCCGGAGTTGCCGGAAGGGTCGGACATCATGTCATCGGCCTTGGCATGAATGACGAGTGCGGTGCCGCCGTCGTGGAAGAGGGAGTTGGTGCCGTCGGCCAGCGTGATGCCGTTGACGGTGAAGCTGGCACTGCCGCTTCCGTCCTGCTTCACGGTCAGGTTGGCGAGGTCGCCCAGGTGGGGCTTGGGGTCCTGCGTGTTGTTGATGCCATGATGCGCGCTGGTGGGGTTGAAGTGCGGTCCGGCGGTTTTGAAGTCTGGGGCATCGCACTTGCCGACGTTGTGGATGTGAATGCCGTGATCGCCGGGCGTCAGGTTTGAGACCTTCACGAAAATTTTGACGCCGCTTCCGCTAGTGCTGATTTTGGCGGTCCCGACCTTGGTGCCCTGGGCATTGACGATGTCGGCATGGGCAGACTTGGGAGCGGCGGCGTTCGCCACCGACACGGCGAGAGAGACGCAGAACAACCCGCAAAGCAGTTGGGCGGTGCGAGAATGCATGAGCATTGCCTCCTGGTGGGGTATCGCAGATGGTAGACGGCTGGATGGTACCACCTGCGGCGAGAGGTATCCAAGCACCAGTCTGGTGTCTGTCGCGCTGAAAAGAGAAAGGGGAGCGAGTTAGCCGCTCCCCTGATCCATTATGTGTAAGCGCTACTTCGCCGCAGCCACCTTCAGCAGCAACACGTCGTGGCTCTTGATCTCGATGGGCATGTCGTCACGGATTTCCACATCTTCGCCTGTCCAGAGGTTCTTGGCGTGCATAGGCCCGTGCAGGCCAAGCCTGGTGAGACTCAGATGGAACGGATGCGTCGAGACGCGGTCGCTGCCCGCATTCAGAATCGCAATCGCGCCGGCACCCCCGGAGAGGTGCTTGAGCCACACATCCACTTCGCCGTCGGAGTAGACGCGCGAAGCCTGACGGCCAAGCTTGTCCTGGTCGAGCGCGATGACCTCTTTGTTGGTGAGGATGTCCTTGATCTCGGGCTTCATGTGGGGCAGATCGTTGCCGGCGAGCAACGGCGCGGAGAGCATGGCCCACATGGTGAAGTGGGTGCGGTTCTCGGCGAGAGATAGCTTGCCGTTGCCTACTTCGAGCATGTCGGGATCGTTCCAGTGGCCGGGCCCGGCGTACTTCTCAAGACCAGCCTGCTGGCTCAGGATCGTGTACATCGAATCCCACTTCGCCTCGATGTCGCCGGTGGTGCGCCAGGAATTGCCGCCCAAGGCCGGAGCCCATTCCCACGGCGAATCCCATCCATACTGGCAGAGCGAGAAGACGATAGGTCGCCCGGTAGCCTTGAGCGCTTTGCCCATCTTCTCGTAAGCTGCGTGCATGAGACGCATCTGGGCTGCTTCATCGTTGGGCGCCTGCTTGTGCATCACGTCGGGGATGAAGCTGCACAGATCGTACTTGAGGTAATCGATGCCCCACTCGGCGTACATCTTTGCGTCCTGCTCTTCATGGCCGAGCGAGCCCTCGTAGCCGGCACAGGTTTTGGTTCCGGGACCGGAGTAGATGCCGATCTTCAGCCCCTTCGAGTGAACGTAGTCGGCGAGTGCCTTCATGTCTGGGAACTTCTCATTGGTGTGCAGGACGCCGTTCTCATCGCGCTTCCCTTCCCAGGTGTCGTCGATGTTGACGTAGATGTAGCCCGCGTCTTTCATGCCGCTGGCGACGATCTGGTCGGCAGAGTCGCGAATGTCCTTGTCGGTCACCTTGCCGGCGAAGTAGTTCCAGCTGTTCCAGCCCATGGGCGGTGTCAATGCGACGGTGGGCGCGGGCATGGACTGCGTTTTGTGGGTGACGTGAGTTGGAGCCGGCGTTTGGGCCATTGCGGCGGCTGAACTGAAGCCAAGCACAGCAAGACAGGCAAGAAGGGAAGTTCGCATGAGGCTATCTCCTGAAAACGATTTCAGAGCGCAATGCTACTGCGCCGGACTGGATTTGGGCAATGGGCGGGAAGCCGGCCGTGGCTGCTTATAATCAGGCTCACGGAATCAGCCGTTCCCCGCACCCCGAGCAGAATTGAAAGGAAGAAGATGCCCGCTTCCCGCAGAGAATTCCTCGCCTCGAGTTCCGCAGCCGCGATTGCTGCGGCGTTTACCTCTGCCGCCGGGAAGGCGCAGGCGCCGCCCAGCCAGCAGCCTGCAACGCCAGGCGCGCCGCCGGCCTTCGGCACTGCTGCTGCGGTGGGGCCGGAGGTCTCGGCTGACGATTTTGCCCATGCCGAGAAGCTTGTGCAGTTCGAAATGACGGAGCGGGAGCGCAATCAGGCCGCGAGCAACTGGCGGATGCAGATGGCGCCGAATTATGAGCTGCGCACCGGGCCGCGCAAGCTGGAGATGCTGCAGTCGGTTGCGCCGGCGACGGTTTGGGATCCGGCGAGCGTGATGCCAGTCGTTCACGCTGAAGGCGACGGCTCGTTCTCACATAGCCGTGCAACGGATGCGCCCTTGGGCGAGATAGGCTTCACCCGAAGTCTTGCCACCGGCAAGCCGCTGCCGGCCAGCGAAGAGGAGATCGCGTTTGCGCCAGTGACGCAGCTCTCGCGATGGATCGAGTCGAAGGCCATCACATCGGAGCGGCTGACGGAAATTTATCTTGCCCGAATCCAGCGGTTCGATCCCAAGCTGCGCTGTGTGATCACACTGACGCGCGACCACGCTCTGGAGCAGGCTCGGCGAGCCGACAAGGAGATTACCGCTGGAAACTATCGCGGGCCGCTGCACGGGATTCCGTGGGGTGCAAAGGATCTGCTCGACACGGCGGGAATCGCAACGACCTACGGCGCGGAACCATATCGCGATCGCGTGCCGAAGCAGGACAGCGCGGTGGTTACGCGGCTGAATGCTGCAGGCGCGGTGCTGGTGGCAAAGCTTAGCCTCGGTGCGCTGGCGCTGAACGACATCTGGTTCGGTGGGCAGACCATGAATCCGTGGCTGCTGGAGGAAGGCTCGTCGGGATCGAGCGCCGGGCCAGGCTCAGCGACTGCTGCGGGGCTGGTTGGCTTCGCGATCGGCAGCGAAACCGGCGGCAGCATCGTTTCACCTTCGATGCGCTGCGGGGTCACGGGGTTAAGGCCGACGTATGGGCGAGTGGCGCGCACGGGAGCGATGACGCTGTGCTGGTCACTCGACAAGCTCGGCCCCATGGCGCGGAGCGTGGAAGACACGATTCTGGTTCTCAACGCCATCAGCGGACCGGATGGGAGCGATGTTGCTGCAGTGCCCAGCACGCTCAGCTTTCACGTGGGCGCGGAGGTGAAGGGCTTGCGCGTGGGCTACTTCCCGCAGTGGATGAAGGAGGCTCCGGCGACTTATGTGGACCGGGCCGCGCTTGAGACCGTGAAGAAGCTTGGCATGGAACTGGTGGAGGTGTCGTTGCCGGACTGGCCCTACGACTCGCTCAACCTGATGCTGTTTGCGGAGGCGGCTGCGGCATTCGACGATCTGGTGCTCGGGCACAAGCTGGACATGCTCAAGGCGCAGGTGCCGGATGCGTGGCCGAACGTCTTCCGGCAATCGCGCTTTTTGTCGGCCGTGGACTTTGTGCAGGCTGATCGCTTCCGCCGCAAGGTCGCGGAGGAGATGGCGCGCGTGATGGCACAGGTGGATCTGCTGCTGGTGCCATCCTTGCGCGATGAGATGCTGGTGATCTCGAACAACACGGGGCATCCGTCACTGACGCTGCGCGCGGGGTTTGTCGAAGTCAGCGAGGCCCGCAGCGACTGGGCTCCTGATCCTGCGCATCCGCTGCCGAAGTTTTCGCCGCCGCGGCGTGTACCGCATGGCATTACGCTGATCGGGCGGCTGTTCGATGAAGGCGCGCTGTGCCAGGCTGGGATCGCGCTGGAGGCGGCGTTCAATGTGGCGGGAGAGCGGCCGGCGGGGTTCTGACGGGGCTTCCTACGGGATGATGGCGGTCTCGTACCGCGGTGTGTGTGCCATCAGCTTCTCCACATCGGCAACGGTGCGGATGCCGCCGCGCGCGCCGCTGCAGGTGCAGTTGAGGGCGGCGGCGGCACAGGCGAAGTCGAGCTGGCGCTCGAGGGGCCACGACTGCAGCAGGCCGTAGATAAACCCGGCGTGGAAGATGTCGCCTGCGCCGGTCGTATCGACAACCGGCACGCGATACGCGGCGCGATGCAGCAAGCGCTCGCCGTCCCAGGCGATCACGCCGTCTTGGCCCAGGGTCGCTGCCGTGAGCTTGCAGCTGTACTCGTTACGCAGGATTCGTAGAGCGCGTGCCAGGTCGTGCTCGCCGGTCATGTGCACCGGGAAATCGCGGCTCACGATCAGGTAGTCGACGCACGCAAGCAGTTCGTCGCCGCCGTCGTATTCTTCGTCGAGATCGGCGATGACCGGCACTCCGGCATCATGCGCCCACTGCGCTGCCTGCGTTGCTGCTTCGGCTTCAATTCCGTCCACCAACAGCGATCGCGCGTTGACGATCCATTCGCGCTGGATGTCAGAGGCGGTGAGCTGGAGCCTGTCGTCGCGCCGGATGATCACGGTGCGCTCACCGCCGCCGTCGACGATGATGATTGATTGCGGGCTCGCAGCGTTGGCGACTTCGATGAGGCGCGCGTCGACGCCGAGGCGCGCGAATTCGTGTGCGTGGAGCCGCGCGGCGTCGTCGTCCCCCAACTTGCCCACATAGCGGGTTGATAGTCCCCAGGACTGGCACGCAATTACTGCGCTGGCGGTCTGGCCGCCCGGCATCAGGGGAACCGGCGCGAACTCCACCTTCGAGCCGCGCGCAGGAAATTCGTCGAGAGGAATGAGCGTGTCCGTGGCGTTGAGTCCAACACCGACGAGATCCACCACGGAAAGTTCAGGCATGCTCACAATTTTACGTGTTCTTTACGTCTTGATCGCTGGAACGCGGCGTACCGTGCCTGCGGCTCAGGCCGAAACCGCACACGACGGCGCTGACGACTAGAGTGAGCGTGAGAGCTACGGTCCATCCGTAATGCATGGCGAGGGCCGGCACACCGGCTTTCATTGCGAGTGCGATGAAGACGCCGGCGGCGCAGGCGAGGATGAGCCAGTCCCACCACTCGCGACGTCCCTGACTGCCCGTGCCGTTGTAGGCATGGATCACGTCTTCGCGAGCGAGGCCGTAGCGGGCGCACTCGCGCTCGATGGCTTCGTGGGTGGAGGCCGACTCGCGTTCCGTCGCTACCGCTGTGCTCACGGCCATAGCGCCGAAGATCATTGCTAAAGAACCGCCCACAACAAGCAGGCGATGCGTCGCGTCGGCGTGCGCCAGTTCGCCAAAAACGAGCGCGCCCCAGGCGAGACCCCAGAGCTGATTGGTATTGGAGAGTGGGATGCCGCGCCCGATGCCGAGATATTTGGTGGCGTATTGCTGAAACAGGTCGCCGACGACCCAGACGAATCCGCCGAGGAAGAGCCAGAACAGCATGGGCGTGACGACGGAAGAATGGAATACCGCAGCATGCAGACCGCCGTCAAAGGCGAGAACCAGCGCGAACATGGTGATGAGCTCGCCTATGGTGAAGATGGTGACAAACGAGAGCGGATTCATTCCGCTCAGGTAGGCCTTGCGATAGGGGATGTACATCGACCCCCACAGCAGACTTGCGCCAAGAGCGGCGAGGATTCCGTTGAATGCGTGGGTGGGGTGAACGTTGCCGCCGTGCATGGTGCTGAAGCCGAGCATAATGGCCGCGGCCACGATGGCGACGGTTCCCAGAACAACTTTGATGGTGTTGGCAGCGCTCGCCCCTTTGAGCTCGCCGAAGAGAAGGCGACCCCAGAGTAGGCCGATTAGGGAGTTGGTGTTCCATAAGGGGAATGCGATGGCCAGACCCACGTCGCGGATGGCGAAGACCGTGAGGGTGTTGGCTACGGCCCAGAGCATTCCGGCGAGGATGGCGAAGGGGATGAGCTGACGGTTGCAGCCGAGATCGCGGAAGACGGAGCGCGTGCCTTTGAGCAGAGTGGGGAGGCTCCAGCGCGCAGTGAAAACGCCGGCCACCATGCAGAGCGAGATGGCGTAAGGCGAGAGGCCCGTGTTGACGAGCTTGGTGGGCGCCTCGGCTGCTCCAAGCCACACGCCCGCGCCGATGCCGCAGAGCACACCGAGAGCGTGCCGTGAATGAACGCGAATCGTGTTTGAAGTTTGAGACGGTACCTGCGGCTGCGCGCTCATGCGCTCAGGGCTCCTTGGTTGGATTGCGCTGCGAGCGGCGTTAATGCATCAGCACGAGCAAGGTGATGCCTGCGAGAAAAACGGCGGCGGGAATGAGGAAGTGGCTGTCGGTAAGGACTGCCCGTGCCTGGGATCGTTGGGTCATACGCGCGTCAGCCTCCGGAACTCCTCTGGCCGCAGCGTACGGGCGGGGCGCGGGCAGTGTCAAGGGTGCTGGCCGACGGCCACGCGTGCGATGCCCTGCAGATCGGGCACGAATTCGACGTTGGTGTAGCCGCTTGCGGCGAGAAGGTCGTGGACCGCGTCGCGCTGGTCGTAGCCGATTTCGAGGACGATGTGGCCACCGGGGACGAGGACTTGGAGGGCCTGCGGGATCAGGCGGCGATAAATTGCGAGGCCGTCGGGGCCGGCGAAGAGGGCGGTGTGGGGTTCGTGGTTGCGGACTTCTACATCGAGGGTGCCGCGGTCGTCGGTCGAGATGTAGGGTGGGTTCGAGACGACGATTTCGAAGTGCTCCCCGCGGACGGGTGCGAGAAGGTCGCCCTCGAGGAAGCGAACACGGTCCGAAGCGTTGTTCTTTTCGGCGTTCTGCTTAGCGATCACTAGAGCTTCCGCAGAAAAGTCGGTTGCGGTTACCTGGGCCTGCTGGAGTGTATGCGCGAGCGTAACGGCGATTGCGCCGGAACCGGTGCCGACGTCAACGATGCGCGGATTTTCGATGGCACGGCAGAGCTCGATGATCTTCTCTACGGAGTGCTCGGTCTCCGGGCGAGGAATGAGGACGGCGGGCGTGACCTTGAAGGACAGCCCGTAGAATTCCGTTTCGCCGATGATGTACTGAATGGGCTCGCCGCGCTGCCGGCGATCGAGCAGCGCGGCATAGCCAAGGGCGCTGCAGCTACCGAACTCCTCATTGCCGTGGGCGAGCATCCATGCGCGATTGCGGCTGATGTGGTGCAGCAGCAGAGCCTCTGCATCACGGCGGGCGCGCTCAGGGTGAGGGCCCGCCGCAAGCTGCGCCGTGCCCTGCCGCAGCCACTCGTCGAGAGTCATTATGCCGCCTGCGTCTCCGCCTTCAACTGCTCGGCCTGGTAGTGCGCGATCAGCGCATCGACGATGGACTGCAGGCGGCCTTCCATGATGAGGTCAAGCTGGTGCAACGTGAGGCCGATGCGGTGGTCGGTGAGGCGGTTCTGCGGGAAGTTGTAGGTGCGGATCTTCTCGCTCCGGTCGCCGGAGCCGACCTGCGATTTGCGAGCGGCGGCCAGTTCGGCGTTCTGGCGCTCCTGCTCCACTTCATAGAGACGCGAACGCAGGACGCGCATGCCCTTCTCGCGATTCTTGATCTGCGACTTCTCGTCCTGACAGCTCACCACGGTGCCGGTAGGCAGGTGCGTGATGCGGACGGCGGAGTAGGTCGTATTGACGGACTGACCCCCAGGGCCCGAGGAACAGAAGGTATCGATGCGCAGGTCTTTGGCTTCAATTTTGATATCGACGTCTTCCGCCTCTGGCAGTACCGCGACGGTGATAGCGGAGGTGTGCACGCGACCTTGGGTTTCAGTGGCGGGCACTCGCTGCACGCGATGGACGCCGCTCTCGTACTTGAGCTGTGAGTAGACGCGGTCGCCTTCGATGATGGCAATGACTTCCTTGTAGCCGCCCACGCCGGACTCGGAGAGCGACATGACTTCGACCTTCCAGCGATGCTGCTCGGCGAAGCGGGTGTACATGCGGAAGATTTCGGCTGCGAAGAGCGAGGCCTCATCACCGCCGGTGCCGGCGCGAATTTCGACGATGACGTTCTTTTCGTCGTTCGGATCTTTGGGCAGCAGAAGGATCTTCAGTTCTTCTTCGAGTGCAATCACCTTGGGGTCGAGCGCGGCGATCTCCTCTTCGGCCATGGCGCGCAGGTCGGGGTCACTCTCGGCCAGCATGGTTTTGGCGTCAGCCAGGCCCTGCTTGGCTTGCTTCAGCTCGCGGTATTTCTCGACGGGCGCCTCGATTTCGCGCAGCGACTTGCCGATCTTTTGATATTTCTCGTGGTCGTTGAGCACTTCAGGCAGCGCGAACTGCGCCTGCAGTTCCGTATAGCGCTGCTCCATCTGTTCCAGGCGATCAATCATTTTGAGTCCTCACGGCGCGAACCGGCGCGGCTGATGCAAATCACAGTGTTTCAGGAAAAGGGGCGCAGGAGTGTGTGGCGGCGGGGGCCGCTAGAGGAGCGCCGGGACGGGCTGGTGCAGTGCCATCCTCTTTATTCTATCGCGAATCTGGTTCCAAGGCATCTGGATCGTGGACCGGTTTTGAGGCACGGTGGCTGAATTCGATCCCATTTCCCACGCGAGGAGGGGCCTGATCGTGGAGAATGGCTGGCAGCTAGCAGGAGGGTTTATGAACCGCTTCAAATTCATGATTTTCATCGCCTTTATCACCACCGGGCTCGCATTCGCGCAGACATCATCCCTGCAGGGGCCGGAGATGAGCGACCTGGACCGCAAGGCCGCTCCCTGCAATGACTTCTTCGAGTTTTCGAACGGCACCTGGCGCGCGCAGAACCCGATTCCGGCTTCGATGGACCGCTGGAGCCGCCGCTGGAAGGCTGGCGAAGAGAACAAGTACCAGCTCCGTGACATCCTCAACGAAGTCTCCGCCCAGCCGGGCCAGCCCAAGGGGTCGACGGCCCAGCTCACGGGAGACTTCTACGCGGCGTGCACCAATGTGAAGGCGATCAACGCGGCCGGTATTACGCCGCTCAAGCCGTACCTGACGGCGATTGACGCGATCAAGGACAATGCCGGGCTGCAGCAGGAGATTCGCGAGCTGCACTCGATCGGCGCCATGGTCCCGTTTGTTTTCTACGGCAATCAGAACCAGCATGATCCTGAAAACGTGATTGCGCAGGTGGGTTCGGGCGGGCTGGGGCTGCCGGACCGCGACTACTACGTGAAGACCGAGCAGCGCTTTGTGGACGCGCGCGCGAAGTATCTGGTCTACGTGGCAAAGATCTTCACTCTCGCGGGTTCTTCGGATGCAGAGGCGAAGGTAGCAGCGCAGACGGTGATGGATTTTGAAACAGCCCTGGCGAAGGCCACTCTCGATAATGTCGCGCTGCGCGACCCGCACTCGACGGATCACATAGCGAACCTCGACGCTCTGCAGAAGATGACGCCGCACTTTGACTGGACGACGTATTTCTCCGGAGCGGGCGTTGCCCCGGGAGTGATCAATATCAATGAGCCTAACTTCATGGCGGAATTCGAGCGTCAGCTTACTTCGACACCAATTGCGGCGTGGAAGACCTATCTCAAGTGGCAGGTGCTCAATAGCGCGGCCGACGTGCTCTCCGATCCGTTTGTCGATGCGCATTTCGACTTCTACCAGAAACAGCTTGCGGGCGTAGGCGAACTCAAGCCGCGCGATGTGCGGTGCGCTGAAATGACGGACCAGATGCTGGGCGAAGCGCTAGGTCAGGAGTATGTGAAGCGGTATTTCCCGCCTGAGGCGAAGCAGCGGGCGCAGACGATGGTGTCGAACATTCTGTCGGCCATGCAGGACACGATCGAAGGGCTGGACTGGATGACGCCGGCGACCAAGCAGAAGGCGATCGACAAGCTGGCGCATTTCACGGTGAAGAGCGGCTATCCCGACAAGTGGAAGGACTACTCGTCGGTGACGATCACGCGCGATGACCACTTTGCCAATTTCATCGCCGGGTCGCGATTCGGGGTTAAGGATAACTGGTCGACAATCAACAAGCCCGTGAACCGCGGCCGCTGGGGTATGACGCCGCCGACGTCGAATGCCTACTACAACCCATTGATGAATGAGATCGTGTTTCCCGCGGGCATTTTGCAGCCACCGGCCTTCAGCGTGAAGTACGCGGACGCGGTGAACTACGGCGCAATCGGGGTTGTGATCGGGCACGAGATCTCGCACGGGTTCGATGACGAAGGAGCGCAGTTCGACGCGACCGGACACCTGAGCAATTGGTGGACCGCCGACGACTCGAAGAAGTTCGAGGCGAAGACCGCGTGCGTGGTGAAGCAGTTCAACGGCTACACAATCGACGGGCTGGACAACATCCACATCAATGGCAAGCTGGTGCTGGGCGAGTCGATCGGCGACCTAGCGGGGCTGAAGATCGCTTACCTGGCGTTCAAGAAGACGGCGCAGGGGCAGTCGAGCGAGAAAATAGACGGCTTCACGCCCGACCAGCAGTTCTTCATCGCGTGGGGGCAGTTTCGCGGCGACGAGACGAGGCCGGAGACGCAGAAATTGATGGTACAGGGCGATCCGCACCCAGTGGCGAAGTATCGCGTGCTGGGGCCGATGTCGAATTTCCCGCCGTTTGGGGCGGCGTTCAGCTGCAAGCCGGGTGACGCGATGGTTCGACCGGATGCGGAGCGCTGCGTGGTTTGGTAAGCGGCGGTTTAGTCACGGAAGCAGAAGCGGGACGGTTGGCCGTCCCGCTTTCTTATTGAATCCGATCACCTGACGATTGACCACTCCCTGCTGCTCAGAAGCACTCGACCGCATCGCACTGGTTCATCAGCGGCACCTGCAGGCTGGAGTCGTGATCCTTGTCGGAGTAGATGGTGATGGTGGCGGCCTTGTAGTCGGCGGGTTTGGCGGTCATGATGTTCGGCACGTAGGTCTGCGGATTGCGGTCATAGAGCGGGAACCACGTGCTCTGGACCTGGACGACGATCGTGTGTCCCGCTTTGAAGACGTGGTCCACGTCATGCAGGCTCCACTTGAACTCGCGGATGTCACCGGCGCGGATGGCTCGGGGGCGATTGAAGCCGTCGATGTAGCGGCCGCGGAAGATCTCCTCATTCGTCATGAGCTGGTAGCCGCGCATCTTGGGGTCGGAGTCGTCATCGGGATATTGGTCGATGAGCTTCACTACTAAATCGCCGTCGGTGCCGGTGGTTGAGGCGAAGATATCGGCGATCACCTCGCCCGTGGCGACGAGGTCCTTCTTCACGGGAATCTTCCACGTGGCCACATCCTTACGATCTGCGACGAAGCGCTGATCCTCGGTGAGCCAGTTGAACCACTCAGAACCTTCGCCGTAGGTGGGCTGGATGGGACGATGGCGGTAGGGGACTGGATTGGCGGGATCACTCGTGTAGGCGGTCTTTGCCGGCGTCTTGACGTCGCCCCAGCTCAGATTGCCATCGCCGCGTAGGTGGAGGGCGGTGGGCTGCGAACCTTCCGGCGGAAAGTGCCCATAACGCATCCACTTGTTCGAGCCGGTTTGGAAGCTTGCGGTGTCCTCGAGATTAAAGCCCGACTCGTCTTTCAGGTAATGTCCGAAGAACTTCGCTTCGATATCGCGCCGGAACTCCTTGCCGATCGGTTCGCCGTACTGCACATTCCCGAGGTGGCGCGATGAGGATGACCAATATCCGTGGCGCCACGGGCCGAGCACCAGGAAGTTTTCGTGCTTGTCGTCATGCGGTTCGAGGCTGTTGTACTCGGACTGCGGACCCCACATGTCTTCCTGGTCGTAGTAGCCGCCGACGCTGAGCACCGGCACCTGCACCTCGTTCAGGTGATGCTCTACGCCGCGCGAGGACCAGGTCGAGTCGTATGCAGGATGCTCCAGGAAGAGCTTCCAGGTGGGCAGCTCTTTCGAGCCCGATTGCTTCAGGTCTTCCTCGAAGCTGCCGCGCGACAGGAAGTAGTCGTAGCCATCCACCGGCTTGCCGTCCTTCTTCCCGTAATCGACCTCGCTGGTCTCTTTGCTGGATTCCATGGCCTTCACGTAGTCATATCCGTATGTCTGCCGGAACGCCCCGTTGTGGAAGAAGTCGTCGCCCATCCACACATCGATCATCGGCGCCTGCGGCGACACGCATTTCGTAGCCGGATGTGGATCGATACCCGCGGCCATGGCGAGGAAACCCGGGTAGCTGGTGCCCACAAATCCCGCGCGGCCGTTGTTGCCCGGCACGTTCTTGAGCAGCCACTCAACGGTGTCGTAGGCATCGGTGCTCTCATCCACGGCCTTGGGGTCTTTATGGTCGGCCATGGGCCGGCTCATCACGAACTCGCCTTCACTCTTGAAGCGCCCGCGAATGTCCTCGCCGACGTAGATGTAGCCGTCACGGGCCAGCTCGGGGCGGGCTGCAAAGAAGAAACCGCGGCTGGTACCGTCTACTCCATAGGGCGTGCGCTGGATTAGAAATGGCAGCGGGTCCTTCATGTCACTCGGCTTGAGGATCACGGCATGCAACTTCACGCCGTCGCGCATGGGGATCATCGCCTCAGTGCGCACGTAGTCATGGAATACGTGCTTCACCGCTTCGCCCGTCCGCTTGAAGACCTCCGTGACGTCTCGCGAGTTTATAACCGAAGCACCCCGGCCGCTCGCGTCGACAGTAAAGCGGTACGTCGCCTTCGAGTCAGGAATCGCGAACTCCGTGGCCGAAATCGTCTTCAGCTCCGTCGGAACGTCGCGCTCCGATTCGAACGTCAAGTTGCCGTTCTGCACATAAAAGCTCACCGGCGTATCGGGAAATTCGGCGCTCGTATACTCGCCGCTCAGCTTCTGGAGTTGTGACTCAGATTGTTGGTGCGCGGCCGCCGCGGCAGGTAACGGCATTGAGGCCGCGGCGCCGACGAGAGCCGTACCCAGAACGAAGATTGCAAACCGTGAACGCAGCAAGAGGCCTCCAGTGGAACGGAACGAATCAGCCGGCGAAGTTGATGGAAAGCCAGCCAGGGAAATTTCTCACCTATTTTACAGAGCGAAATCGTTCTTTCCCTCGTCTCATAAACGAGCAACCCGAAACTGGTCCGCAAGATGACCGAAGTGGGTGCCCCATTCGCCTATCCCCATTTGCGCAGCACCGACATGTTCCAACCCACTCAGCCGCTCCTTGGAGTCGTCGGCACACTTATGCGTTCTGGTTCTCTTTTTCGGGCTGCTGCGCGAGCGGCACTGGTCCTTGGTTCTCTCTCACTTGCGCGCGCGAGCGGGCTGGCGCAGATGGTTGGCCCGTCCACTCCCGGCGCGATCTCGGGCACGGTCGCCGATCCCACGAGCGCGGTGATCCCCAATGCGAGTATCCATGTAGAGCATGCCGGTGATCCGGCCGTGACTGCCTTCTCGGACGGCCTTGGACACTTCCGCGTCAGTGGGCTCGCCCCCGGTGTTTACGATGTGACGGCGCAAGCGCCGGGGTTTCAGATCGGAAGCGCGCACGATGTTCGTGTGAGCGCGGGGTCGACCGCGCAGATCACGCTGACGCTGGCAATCGCGACCGAGCAGCAGCAGGTGGAGGTCAACGCCGATGCGCTCGACACAAGTCCTGACAAAAACGGTGGCGCGATTGTGATGAAGGGCGAAGATCTGCGCTCGCTCTCGGATGACCCGGACGAACTCTCCCAGCAGCTACAAGCCATTGCGGGCGGTGACCCCGATACCGGCGGAACCCAGTTTTATGTGGATGGCTTCTCCGCGGGCAAGCTTCCGCCCAAGTCATCCATCCGGGAGATTCACATCAACCAGAATCCGTTCTCGGCGCAGTACGACTCGCTGGGTTGGGGACGCATCGAGATTCTCACCAAGCCAGGAACGGACAACCTGCACGGCGATTACTGGATGCAGGGCAACAACTCGCCGTGGAATGCGCCCAATCCATTTGTGGAATCGCAGCCGCCTTATTACTCGTATCAATTCGACGGAGATGTGAACGGACCGATCAAGAAGGTGGCTTCATGGTTTCTAAGCGTCTATGGGCACAACGGCATCAATTCGTCGGTGATCAATGCTGAGACTCTCGATCCCGCGTTCAACCCGGTTCTTTATACCGCGGCGATCAACAGCCCGTCGGGCGCGCTGAACCTGTCGCCGCGCTACGACATGCAGTGGGGCAAGGTGCAGACGCTGAGCCTGCGATATCAATACAACCGCAACACCACCGACGCAGCGGGGGTGGGGCAGTTTGCGCTCGAATCGCAGGCGTATGACACGCATAACGTGCAGCAGCTTATCCAGTTCTCTGATTCGCAGGCCTACAATCCGCACCTGCTGAATGAGACACGTTTCCAGTACACGCGCGAACGCGATACGCTGACGCCACACTCCAAAGATCCGACGATTGCCGTGCAGGGGGCGTTTACCGGTGGCGGCAGCAACTCAGGTTTGAACCACGATAATCAGGACCACTATGAGTTCCAGGATCTGCTGCGTATCAACAAGGGCGCGCACGACGTGACGTTTGGCGGCCGGCTGCGCATCGGGCGCGACGCCAACTACTCGACCGGCAATTTCAACGGGCAGTACACGTTTGCATCGCTCACGGCTTACCAGATCACGGAGAAGGGACGGGCGAACGGCATGACTGGGGCGGAGATCCGCGCTGCCGGCGGGGGGGCAGCCCTGTTCAGCCAGACTGCGGGGAATCCGAGCGTGACCGTCACCACGCTCGACCTGGGTATCTTCGCAGAGGACAATTGGAAGGCGAATAAGGACCTGACGCTCAGCTACGGGATGCGCTACGAGACGCAGACCAACATCAATGATCATGCCGATTTCGGGCCGCGGCTGGGCCTAGCCTGGTCGATCCCAGGCGCGAACGGCAAGCCGCCGAGGGCCGTCATTCGCGGTGGAGCAGGCATATTCTACGAGCGCTTCGACTCGAATGCCATCTTGCAGGCGCGGCGGCAGAACGGCATCACGAATCGCGAGATAGTGATCAGCAATCCAGATTTCTATCCCAACACCTGCACCAGCGATCCGGCGGATTGCGCCGCCGTTCGGCAGAAGGCGCCGACCATCTACCAGATCAATCCAGGCCTACGGTCTCCTTACTCGATCACTACGAACTTGGGCGTCGACAAGCCAATCGGCAAGTACGTTTCGGTCTCCGCAAACTACCAGATCACGCGCGGGAACTACCAGTTCATGACGCGCAATATCAACGCACCGCTGCCGGGGACCTACAATCCTGACGATCCAACCAGCGGCACTCGCCCGCTGGGGACCGACCAAAATATCTATGAGTACAACTCGCAGGGCGAGTGGTTTGGGCAGCGACTAAATATCAATGGGAACTTGCACACCAAGCACAGCGGGATCTTCGGCTTCTATCGCATCGGCAAGATCGAGGCCAATACGGACGGGCTCAACACGTTCCCTTCGAACCAGTACGATCCTCACCAGGATTACGGCCGCGCTTCGTGGGATGTGCGCAACCGTGCATTTATTGGCGGCTATACGCGACTGCCGTGGCACTTCTCGGTCAATCCGTTTCTGATGATCCGGTCGAGCCAGCCATTCAACATCACGCTGGGCGAAGATATCAACGGAGACACGCAATTCAACGACCGCCCCACATTTGCTACCGACCTCAGCCGCTCCAGCGTGGTTCACACCAAGTGGGGCACTTTCGACACCGACCCGCAGCCGGGTCAGAAGATCATCCCGATCAACTACGGGACGGGGCCGGGCGTGTTCATCGCCAACCTGCGCCTCAGCCGCACTTTCAACTTCGGGCCCGCGCTGCCTGAACCGCCGGCGCCGCCCGGAGCCGCGGCAGCTGCCACGAAGGATGGCAAGCCAGCTGCGCCTGCTACTCCGTCGCCGTCGACCGCGAAAAAGGAAATCGAGCGCAAGTACACGTTTGGCCTTGGCGTGTCGGCGCAGAACATTCTGAACCACCCCAACTATGCGCCTCCTGTCGGGGTTCTCGGGTCTTCGCTCTTTGGCACGTCCACGGCTCTCGCGAATATGTGGGGGAACTCCTCCGCGAACCGATCCATCAACGTGGAGACGTTCTTCCGCTTCTGATCTACGCGCTCTCATTCCTGACTTCACACAATGTTCTTCTTGTCTTCAGGTCTACTTAAGCCTGTTCTGTATTTCTCGATAATTCATGCCCTGATAACCGGCCATTCAAGAGTTGTTGATTGCCTCCCACCCAAACTGAAGCGATAGCCAAAATCTGTTGCACTTCGGGAGGCAGGCCATGTACCCGTTCTTTCGCGTTCGCTTTGCGGGTTTTCTGCTCCTCGTGTTATTAGCGGGGAATGTCGTTTACAGCCAAAATCAAAAAGCAACTCTGGCTGGCTTCGTGAAAGATTCGACGGGCGCTCTTTTGCAGGGCGCGCGGATCACGCTGGAGCCCGCCGTTCAGCCTCAGGTCAGCAATGCGCAGGGCGCATTCGTCTTTTCCAATCTTGAGCCCGGGAAATATAAAGTCACTGTCTCTTACGTCGGATTCACCTCTTATACGAGCGATGTCGATCTCACCGCCGGGCAGAACGCGCAGATCAACGCGGTGCTGAGTGTCGCCTCGGCAAACGACCAGGTGCTCGTGGTGGCGGATCGCCCGCTGGGCGAAGCGGAGGCTCTGAACCGCACGCTAGCTGCGGAGAATATCCTGCAAGTGCTCCCCGCCGAGGTCATCACTTCGCTGCCCAACGCCAACATTGCCGATGCGCTGGGCCGCATGCCCTCCGTCACAATTGAGCGCGATGAGGGCGAAGGCAAGTATGTTCAGATCCGCGGCACTGAGCCGCGCCTCAGCAATACCATGGTCGATGGCGTGACGGTGCCGTCGCCGGAATCCGGCGTTCGCCAGATCAAGCTCGACACGATCGCTTCCGACCTGGTCGAGTCCGTCGAAATCAACAAAACGCTGCAGGCGAACATCGATGCCGACGGCATCGGCGGATCAGTGAACCTGGTCACCAAGACTGCGTCCGATACGCCGACGGTCGCGCTCTATGGACTGGGCGGATACACGCCCATCATGGGAGGCCGGACCGTGAACCAGGCCGGCGGCACGGTTGGCAAGCGTTTCGGCGCGACCCACAAGTTCGGCGCGCTGATGGGTGGGACTTACGATTTCAATGGCCGCGGCATCAACGACATTGAGCCCGATCCGCAGCCCAATCCCGACGGTACGCTGAGCCCTTATTACGACACGATGGATCTCCGCGATTACGTGTATAACCGCACTCGCTGGGGGCTCACAGGCAGTGCTGATTACAAGCTGAACGATGGCTCTGATATCAGCGTGCGCGGTCTCTTCTCCACTTTCCGCAACTGGGGCAACAAGTGGAGCTATACACTCAACGACCACGACAACCCCCAGTACAGCCAGGACTGGCGTCGTCCGAACATGGCCGTGGGCAGCCTCTCGGTACAGGGCAAGCACACGATCAACGCCAATACTTTCCAATGGAACTTCGCGGTAGGGCGTTCGCGGTCACTGAGCGGCAGCGGCAGCGCCAAATACAAGTGGATCGGCGACGATCTCAGCGATTCCTGCTACAACGATCAGTCGGTGGCTGCCAGCGTCTATCGCCCAGGCTGGAGCGCCGGTTGCTTCGGCTCCGGAACGGCGAACTCGGAAGATCGCGACAACTACAAGCTGAAGAGCTGGGCGCCCCCTACCTTTGGCCAGAGTGTGCAGCTCAACCTCCAGGCATCAGGCGATTATGCCCGCATCTACCACATCGGCACACACTACGGGACATTGGAGTTGGGCGGCAAGATCCGCAACGCGCACAAGTTCGACGACACGTACGACGAGACCTTCACCCCGAAGACCACAATGAACGTTGTAGACCATCCCGAGTGGTACTCGAACTTCAAGGACCCCGATTACTACGACAAGACCTACCACATCGGGACAGTCACTGATTACTCGAAGGTGCGCGCCTATGTCGATGCCAATCAGACGCAGTTCAACATGTCAGGCGGCCCGGGCGTCAACGTCAATAACTATGACCTCATCGAGCGCATCCCGGCCGGCTACTTGATGAACACCATCGAGCTTCATAACCGCGTCCGCCTGGTTGCAGGCGTGCGCTTTGAAGCCACGCACGTGAGCACGCTGAGCTTCGATCAGAACGCTCCAACACCGCCCACGACTCTAACGGTCAAGGCAGGCGGCGATTATCTCGACGTGCTTCCCAGCGCGTCTCTGCGCTTCGCGATCGATAAGGACTCGGACCTGCGGCTCGTTTATGGGCGCGGCCTCGCGCGGCCGGATCCGCAGGACATTACCGCTGCCGCGAGCCAGATCGATATCTCCACCACCCCGGCGACTGTCGGTATCGGTAACCCCAACTTGAAGGCTGAGCACGCCAACAACTACGACCTGCTCTATGAACGGTTCCTCAGCCACGTGGGTTTGATCCAGGCCGGCTACTTCTACAAGCAGCTTTCCGATCCGATTGTGACGCTGCAGACGCTGACCAAAAACTATCCAGGTAATCCCGGCGCGTACACCCTGGTGTCGCAGCCGTCCAACGCCGGCAGCGCGCACGTGCAGGGGATCGAACTGGCTTATCAGCAACGCCTGTCTTACCTGCCCAGCGTCCTGGGTGGGCTGGGGCTTTCCGCCAATTACAGCTACACCACGTCAAAGGCAGAGGATGTCGATCCGCTCCGTACCGATTCACCGGCCCTGCTGCGCCAGGCGCCGAACGCCTGGAATATCAGCCCGACCTACGACACGAAGAAGTTCTCAATGCGTGTGGGCATGACCTATGACGATCGGATGATCTACGCCTACCAGTATGAGGACCTGCAATACGTCACGGATGACAACGGCAATCCGGTCATTGTGGACGGCAAGCAGGAAACGGCGCCCAATCCGCAGCCCGGCGGGACCAAGGGACCGCATGGCGATAACTACCTCTATCCGCACTATCAGTTCGACACGCAGGCTAGCTATCGCATGCCGTGGGGATTTGAGGTTTACGGTTATGGCCTCAATCTGAACAATGAGGTCTTCGGCTTCTATTACGGCAGCGGACAGTATGTCGTTCAGCGCGAGTACTATCACCCCTCCTTTGCGGGCGGCGTCCGCTGGAACCTGGTTCACGAGAGGTAGGGTGACTCAGTGTTTCATTGCTCCGGTGGGCCCGCTGTGGCCCACCGGATTTTTTTGCGTCGCGATGTGGCGTCAGGCCCCGGTGGTTAGCACTACCCGGAACCGTGCCTTGCCGCTCATCATCCGCTCGTAGCCTTCTGCGGCCTTCTCCAGCGGATATGTCTCGGTCATCGGCTTGATTCCGCTCAGGGCGCTGAAATTCAGCGTGTCCTCGGAGTCCATTCCGGTTCCTGAGGGCCATCCGACGATTGAACGCCGGCCTAGGATGAGAGGGATCGCGTTCACCGCCCACTCCTTCTCCGGCACTCCATTGATGATGATTTTGCCGCCGTTGGCCAAGCCGCCGATTGCGGACGCGAGCGCATCGGCATTGGTCACCGTCGAAAGGATCACTGTGGCACCGCCGAGCTTCTGCAGTTCAGCTGCGGGGTCTTGTTTCGTGCTGTCGATGTAGAGGTGCGCTCCGAGCTGTTTGGCAAGCGGCGCCTTGTCCTCACCGCGCGCAATTGCCACCGTGCGATAGCCGCTCTTTGCCGCGTACTGCACGGCCAGGTGCCCGAGACCGCCGATACCGAGGATTGCCACCGTATCGCCGGGCCGTGCGCCCGAGTTCCGCAGGCTGTTGAAGGTCGTGATCCCGGCGCAGAGCAGCGGGGCCGCGTCCACATCCTGCAATTCCTCAGGAATGAAAGCGAGCGCATTCGCCGGGGCAATCACATAGTCGGCATATCCGCCGTCGAAGCTGATTCCCGAAACCTGGCCGTTCGCGCAGAGGATAAAGTCGCCGCGCCGGCATGCCTCGCAGTAATTGCAGTGGCCGCCGTGCCACCCTAGGCCAACCCGCTGCCCCACCTTGAACAGAGGCACATCCGACGCGACGGCATCCAGAACCCCAGCCACCTCGTGGCCCGGCACGCGGGGGTACTGAAGTCCGGGCCAGAGACCCTCTTTAGTAAGCGAATCGCTATGACAAACTCCGCACGCCTGGACGCGGATCCGAACGTGTCCCGACGGGGGATCGGGAAATTCACGTTCTACCAGCCTGAACTCTCCACCAGCTGCAGGTACTTCAACTGCACGACCTCTGACTGAAGCCATTTGTACTCTCCTTGCGCACTTGGATGGACGGAACGGCGGCTGGATGCATGAAAGTACGCATAACGAGGCAGGCGTCAAGTCCGTCCAAGAGCATGGAAGTGGACTAGACTGGCATCCGGCAGGAAAGTCGTCGGGAGGCACCCATGAAACGCGCTCTCTGTTTATTGCTGCTGCTGTCCTGCATTGCCGCTGCCGCGAAGGACAAAAAGAAGATTCTGCTGCCGGACGATGTGCTTCAGGCCGAGACGGTGCTGGTGGTCATCGATCCAGATGCGGGAATGGCTTTGGATGCTCCCACCGCGAACCGCAATGCGCAAGAAGCCGTGGAGAAGGCGCTGATGAACTGGGGTCGTTTCCGTCTGGCCACTGACGTCTCGACCGCTGACCTGGTCGTGGTGGTTCGCAAAGGGAACGGGAAGATGGCTCAGCCCACGATCGGTGGGCTGCCCACGAGCAATCGGCCAGTGATCATCGAGCCTACGGGCTCCGGAGGCCGCGTGGGTGGCAGTGCGGGAACTCCGCCCTTGTCCGGCGATCCCACCGGCCCGCGCACTCCCAGCCCGGCGCCGCAGGTGGAGGTGGGTGAGTCGCAGGACACGTTCGCGGTATATCGCGGAAAGCGGGACGATGCGCTCGACGCTCCTCCGGTCTGGCGCTACATCGCGAAGGACGGCCTCCGGTCACCAGATGTGCCGGCTTTTTATGCCTTCCGCAAGCTGGTGGTGGAGTCGGAGAAGCAGCGAGCGGCCAGCCAGCATCCTTAAACCGCGCGGGATCTCTGCCGGCGCCTTTATATACTCGAAATAGAATGAGCGCGTTTCTGCCTGTAGACGAACAACTTGACCTGCTTCAAAAGGGCGCGGCTGAGATTATCCGCGTCTCCGATTTGCGTGAGCGCCTGGAAGAGAGCCGCAAGACGGGGCGTCCCCTGCGTATCAAGGCCGGCTTTGACCCGACGGCTCCCGATCTTCACCTCGGCCACACCGTTCTAATGCGCAAGCTGCGGCACTTTCAGCAGCTCGGGCACCAGGTCATCTTTCTCATTGGAGACTTCACTTCGCTGATCGGCGATCCTACGGGGCGCAACGTTACCCGCAAGCCCCTTACCCGCGAACAGATTGACCGGAACGCCCAGACCTACAAGCAGCAAGTCTTCAAGATTTTGGACGAGCAGCTCACGGAAGTTCGTTACAACTCCGAGTGGCTTGGCAGGCTCGGCTATGAGGACACGATCCGCCTCACGGCGCACTTCACCGTGTCGCAGATGCTGGAGCGGGATGAGTTCCACCGGCGCTTCCAGAATGAGCAGCCCATCAGCTTGCACGAGATGCTTTACCCCGTGATGCAGGGTTATGACTCCGTGATGCTGGAGTGTGATGTGGAGCTGGGCGGCACGGATCAGAAATTCAATCTGATGTGTGGACGCGAGCTGCAACGCCACTACGACCAGAAGCCACAGATCGTGCTAATGACGCCGATCCTTGAAGGCTTGGGCGGCGGCGAGAAGATGTCGAAGTCGCTGGGTAATGCCGTAGGCATCAACGAGCCGCCGTCGGAGATGTACGGCAAGCTCATGTCGATTTCGGACGACCTGATGTGGAAGTACTGGGTCTTCCTCACGGATCTCAAGCAGTCGGAAATTGACGACCTGCAGGCCGATGTTGCTGCGGGCAAGCTGCATCCGATGGAAGTGAAGAAGCGCCTGGCACGGACCATCACGGCGGGGTTTCACGGCGAGGATGCCGCCCGAAGCGCCGATGAGAATTGGGCGCGGATGTTCCAGCAGAAGGGCGAATCGGAAGATCTCGAGGAAGTGGACATTGCGTTTGCGGATGTCACCGCTGCGAACGAAGCTGGTGCGCTCCACGTGCGCGTGCCTAAGCTGATTGTCGCGCTAGGACTGGCGGCTAGCGCTTCCGAGGCCAACCGCAAGGTCGCGGAGAAGGCGGTCAAGGTCAATGGCGAGGTCGTCACGTCGAACCTGCTTACTCTCGACAATATGCCCGCACGCCTGACGGTGCGCCTGGGCAAGCGCGCGAAAGTCGCGATCATCGGCAATGTGGGTGAAGGCGTCTGAACTTTTCCTCCACTCCAAAGAAAAGCCCGCGGCGATTGCTCGCCGCGGGCTTTTCGCTTCCGGAGCCTCAGAACTCGTAGCGCAGGCTGAACTGCATCTGTCGATCCGAAGCGTAGGTCTGGCCCTTGCCCGTCACCTTGCCGAATGTGCTGCTTTTCGGATTTGTGTTGGGGTTGTCGAGGTTGGGGTGATTGATGAAGTTGAACGCCTCAGCTTTGAAAAGCAGCCGATTCGTCTCCCTCGAGGGAATGATTCGAAACGCCTTCTGCATGGCGACGTTCCAGCTCTGGAACCCCGGCCCGTACACCTGGTTACGGCTTTGCCGCGGGGCAAATGTTCCCGGCGAGGGCTGCTGGAAGACGCTTGAGTCGAACCACTTGTCAGCGGTCGTGTTATTCGGCGAGCTGCCCTTGAGAAGGCGTACCGGCCCGTTATGCGGCCATAACTGGTTGCCTGATCCGGGTCCCACTCCAGCGAAATCGTCGCCAGTTGATACATTCAACGGATTGCCGCTCTGGAATTGCGTGGTGCCTGACATCTGCCATCTTCCAAAGACATTCCGCATAAGCCAGTTAGACGAATCGTCTGCGAACCGGATATCCCACACATAGTTGATCACCAACATGTGCCGCGTGTCGTAGTCACTCGGGCCCCAGAACTCCATCGGGTCATAGTGATTGGGGATGTTCGTGCCGGCGTCCGAAGCAGAATCGAGGCTCTTGGACCACGTGTAGGCCACCCCGAAGGTCAGTCCACGGTTTACGCGATGAGTGAGATTCGCCTGCAGACCGTGATAGATCGACCTGCCCATATTCGTCTCCTGCTGAATTACCGAGAAGCCCTGGTATGGGCGCAATGTATCGGGCTTGTTAACCTTGTTCGCCGTCAACGTGCCGGGCAGTAACTGGTTGATGTTTTCCAGATGCTGTTGGTGAAGGCCGCGGCGTCCCACATAACCCAAAGTGAAGACGCCCACGCGGTCGAACTCGTGCTCCACCGCAGCGGTCCACGAGTAGGCCTCTGGTGACGGGAAGTGATAGGCGTAGGAGGTCATGTTGATGGGATAGTTATTCGAGCCATTGCCACCGGGTGTATCTACGGCGCCGTAGCTCACTGTCGCTGAAGGCTGGAACGGCGGGTTTCCTCCCAGGTGAACGTTGTCGCTCACACCCAAGCGGTCAAAGTAGCGCCCACCGCCGACACGCACCACAGTCTTGGGGCTCACTGACCAAGCCACACCCACTCGAGGTTGAATATTCGTCCAAACGGTGGGATTGTAGCCTTTATCGAACCCGTGGAAGAGGCTGTCGTACTGGCCGTTGAGGATGTTGTCGGGGACGTGACCCTTCGCCTCGCTCGGGAACTTGTCTCCGGGAATGACGATGCCATCGTACAGGTTGGTGCCACTTACAAAGCCGGTGACGGGATCGACGGTCGGCGCTGTTTTGGGATCGTAAGTGGAGGGAGAGAAGACCGACAGGTTGCCCCACTTGGCATAGTAGGGTTGCATGATGCTGTGCCGGATTCCGTACTCGATGACCAGGTTGGGCCGCGCGTGCCACGTGTCCTGAATGAAGTACTCGTACATGTTGCTCAGGAACACCGTGTACGAGCGGATGCCAATTTCGCCATAGGTGTCAAACAGACCCAACGCGGTATTGGCCACTGCAGCAGTTGATGTGGGGCGCGGTTGTGCAGCGGTCGATCCCCGCGTGTCAGTGAAGGTGAAGAAGCCGTTCTGGTTGTTGGTTGCGCCAGGAGTAGTGGAGCTCACATTGATCTGGTCGAAGTCATTCTGGCTCTCACGTTCGTACAGAACCCCTGCTTTCAACGTGTGCCGCCCGATGATCTTAGTAAGGCTGTCGGCAAAGTCCCAGATCACACCACCGGAGTGTGAAGGATAAGGACCGCCGTCGAGCGTGTCGAAGTTGGCAATCTGAATAGTGGGAATCTTGTTCTGTATTTCCTTGTCGCTCTGCGCGAACAGGAAGGGGTAGTTGATTCCGTACTTGGTGCGGTCATAGAGGCCGCTGCTGGTGTCGATCCCAATCCTGACGTGATCCGCGCTTCCTGATACGTAAGCTTCATTGACCATCGTCGGACTGATGGTCCACGTGTAGTGAAGTACTCCAACCTGATTGGGGCGATGCCAGACCTGCGGCGTGCGGTTGAAGTTGCCGTAATGGGGAGAAACGCTGTCGTAGTTATAGTTCAGCAGCGAGAATCGGATGTGGTGGTTATCCTTTGGAGCGTAGTCGAGCACAAGCGTGTCCTTGCGCTGGTCCTCGGGATAGGTCGCCGCATCGACCCAGTCATAGGTGGGATTCGCTGCGTTAGGCATGGGATAGGCGTTCAGCAGTGCCAGTCCGTTGGCGCTCAGCTGGTCGGGAGGGATGATGTTTCCATCGTATTTCACACCCGTGTAGGGATTAACGATCTGGACTGACTTTCCGTAGTAGTTGTGGATGTTTCCCGGATCGAGCAGCTCGCTGAAATTGCCCTGCCGCATCAACCCCGTCGGTACCTTTCTCTGTACCGTATCCACGTGGCGGTAGCGAATCCATTCCTGCCCGGCCAGGAAGAAGAGCTTCCTCTTGTCGCTATTGAAGTGAACGCCCGGAATCCACACCGGACCATTCAGATTCCAGCCGAACTGATTGAAACGAAATGCGGGAGGATGTCCAAAGATGTTGGGGTCGGTCGTGGACTTGCGGCTCCAGGTGTTGGCATTGAAGAACGAGTTGCGCAAGTACTCGAACACGGCGCCGTGGAAGTCGCTTGTACCGCTCTTGGGCACGATACGAATTATGCCGCCGGAAGCGCGGCCATATTCGGCCGGGAAGGCAGCCGTGAGTACTTGCATCTCCGACGTGGAGTCTGTGTCGGCAACTCCAATGCTCGTCCCGTTTCCTCGGCTGCGCACCATCGGGGCGCCGTCGAAGGTCATGCCGTTTTCGCGGTTGTTGGAGCCGTTAATGTTGATCCCGTTATCGAGCCCGAAGTTGAAGTTCGATATTGAAGACCCGCGGCGCACACCTGGCTCGAGCTGCGCGAGATACATGGGATTGCGGCCGTTGAGCTGAATGTTCTTGACCTGTTCCTCGGTCACGAGCTGCCCGACGGCTGCCGTCTGCGTCTGGATCACATTGGCGTCCGCGATTACGTTCACGGTGGTCTCGGAGCTTCCCACCTGAAGAACGCAGTCCACCTGGAGGCCGATGCTGGGCTGCAGACGATTGTGCGTCTGGTGGAAACTCTTGAAATCTTTCGCTTCTACGCTGACGGTATAACTTCCCGGAGGGAGGTTGGTTACGGTATACGCTCCCGAGTCGCCGGAGATGGTCGTGCGTGTCTGATTGGTGGCTTCGTTCGTTACGGTAATGGTCGCGTGCGGCACAACCGCTCCGGACGCATCAGTGACAGTGCCCGATATAGCGGCGTTGTCAGATTGAGCGTGAAGCGGAATCAGTGAAGCAAACACAGTTAGAAGGAGCGCGAGCAGCAAAATTCCACGGTGCGGCATCCCTATCACCTCGCAAAAAAGTTGTGGATCTTCAGTTTTTCGATGAACGTTTGAGTCTCCAACAGAATCTGGGGTGGAAACGTTTCCTTCGTTCAACACATCAGGTGCCCTGAGCTGGGCAATCACTTTCAGTGACGCAAGAATGAGTTAGCGGGACGTAATCAACGTTCTAGGTCTCGTTGTAGAATCCCTTAACTCGCGTGTGCGACGTACCCGGCAGCGCCGTCACCGACGCAGCGGCCATCGACCGACTTTTCTACAATCAAAGCCAGGCAGCTTGGGGAAGAGAGCAGTTTGCGCAGCGCGCACAGAATTGTGCGCGCTGCTGGTTCGCGTATAGAGTGCCGGCTTTGCCATCCGCCGGCTGAGGGTTCAGTTTTCAGCGAGGTCGTTCATGCGGCGCAGGGAAAGGATGCGTGATCGCTCACCACTGCCGCTCGCTCGCCGGGGGAATGCGACGTGCGCACTTTCAGCAGAACGTTGCAAAACTAACAGTCTGGACTACAACTCGTCAATCTGACTGCGGCCTCCAACCTAAGGCGTATCTCATGAGTACCTAGGTGATCCAATGAGTCGTGTGTGACTCACAGGAGTGCCGGCCTCAGCAAATCACTTTGCCGAGTCACCAAGGCGCTCTGTGGTGAGTCGTTTCGAAGATTCAAGGTCGAAGCTATTCCTTGGCGCTCACCAGTGAGAACATGGCTCCTTGGGGATCCTGGCCGTTGATGATCCAACTGCCGCCCGGCACCTGCATCGGTCCATTCAACACCTGCCCGCCACCCGCTTTGACGCGCTCGATCGCGGCGCCGATCGAATCGACATTGAAGTAAAAGTTCCAGCAAGATACCGGAATGTGCGGCGGCCTGGTCATTATCCCGCCGGAACCCATGGGGTTGTTGTCGCCCTCGTCGAACAGGCGGTACGTACCCATTTCGCCCATGTCCATATCGCTGACTTTCGTCCAGCCAAACATCTGCTGGTAAAAGTCGAAACCGGCATCCACATCGGTCGTGTAGAGCTCATGCCAGCCAATGGTTCCCGGGGTGGGGGGCGCGGGGCGCTCCGGCGTTGGCATGCTGGGATTCGGAGTGAAGAGGACGATTCCGGCTCCCTGCGGATCGGACATTACGGCGAATCGGAGCATACCGGGGACTTCTGTTGCCGGCTTCCAAAGCTTGCCACCGGCCTCAACGACCCTTTCGATGTGCGCGTCCAGGTCCGGAACGTTGATGTAGCCGATCCAGCCGGTGTGGCCCGCAAGATTCAACATGCCTGCGATGCCAGAGCTTCCGATGTTGAAGGTGGTGTACTCGCCGCCGGCGCCGCCGGGCATTGCGTGGGTGCTCCAGCCGACCAAATCCGCGTAAAACTTGCCGGCCGCTTTTGTGTCGCTGGTCATTAGCTCGTACCAGCCGAATTTGCCTTTGGGTGAGAACATTGCGAAAGCCCCTCCTGTTTGAAGCGTGCGCTGCTGCGGCAGTCGTCCGTGGCGACATCGACACGTTGATATCAACTAGATCGAGCGGATGTCAACCGCTCCCCTGTTAAATTCGGCTCTTATCGATAGATTGCGTGGCCTCAGGCCGGATAGCCACCAGTGATGTAGCCTTCGAGCGCCTCAATAGCCTGCTTCTGGCCGCTGATGATCCACTTCACCATGTCTCCAATGGAGACCATGCCGATGACTTTGTCCCTCTCGATCACCGGGAGATGGCGGAAGTGGCGCTCGGTCATGAGGTTCATGCAGTCATCGACGGTATGCTCCGGGGTCACGTACATGACGGGGCTGGTCATGATGTCGCTGACCAGGGTTTCTTTCGACATGTGCCCGCGCAGGATGCCCTTACGCGCGTAGTCACGCTCTGAGAAGATGCCCACCAGCCGGCCTTCGGAGCACACGATCAGGCAGCCCACGTCGTACTCCGCCATGGTCTGCAGTGCCTCGAAGACGGTCTGCTCCGGAGCCAGCGCCAGTACCTTGTTGAAGCTTTTGCCCTTGAGCACTTTGTCAATCGTGTCGGTGATTTGCATCCAGCCTCCTTGATTTACAGCCCCGCAAAGACGCCGGCACCTTCTGTCCCGCGGAAAAAGCGGCCTATATGGGAATGCAGTGTAGCGCGATTGTCACAGAATTGTCGCTAGGGGAGACGGAAATTTGCCCTGGTCCGATCCGGTTCTCTCGCGAGGGGCCAACCCTTGACATCCCAACGGTTCTGGATTCTTATGAGAGCACTCCTCCCGGGGCGCGCGAGCCGTACTCTCTAGATCCGCCGCCTATACGCTCCTGAAGCTCGATTGTGCCCTGTGCCCGTCGCAGAGGACCGCGCGTCCTCCGGGCCCGCCACCATCACACGACAGGAGAGCGTTATGCCCACCACAAAAAGGGATTGCACGCCGGTCGTTAATACCGGCAGATCCGGAGTCTCCACCCTGATGTACGACCTCACAGAAACCGGTCGTGAGCCCGACAGCTATCCCGGGCCATCACTCGAGAATTGGGAAGACCACCCTGCGCTCAAGACGGCTTTTGACTGCCTGAACATCTACGCCTACTGGGTCTCGCAAAGAGTTATTCCGATTGCGTTCCAATGGATATCGGAACACGAGGATGAAATCCTCGAGGGGTTCACCGAAGCCCAAAGGGCGGATGTCGGCGTAGTGATCGAGGCTGCGTTCGAACTGATCCGTAACGATCCCCGATACAACGCCAAATACCTGAAGGGGCTCGACAACGCGAAGTTCATTGCAGCACAGAAGGAGCAGAACATCTTCGATCCCACGAGGTACAACCCCGCCTGGACCATGGTCTCTAGAGGAATTGAGGATCACGTGAAGACCGCATTTACGACGGACCTGAAAGAAATGATCAAAGACGTCGTTCTCGAACCAGAGGTTCCGCCGGTCGATGCGCCTGTAGCGTGAACAAACCCGCCTGTGCCTACCCGAACAAGGCAGGTTCCTCGGTCCTCTCCAGTTCTTGCGCCGGCGTGGCTCTCAGGGGTTCGTCGGCGCATGACTTGGCGATCATGACGACCGTGATGTCATCGTTCTGGCCGAATTGGGCGGCAGCGTCAGCCGCCTGCGTTGCGGTCGGTCTACCTGCAAAGAGCTTTTCCAGACGTTCAAAGCCGTACAATTCACCGGTGCGGTTTCGGGCTTCGAGCAAGCCGTCGGTGTACAGCGTGCACACCTGCCCTGGCCGGAGCTCAAAGTGGATCTCCTGATATTCGGCGTCGGCCAGGATGCCCAGCGGCAGCGCCCCTGGCACCTCCAGTTCCCGATCGTCGAGGTAGGGGCCCGGATGCCCCGCGCTCGACGCTGTGCAGCTCCCATCCCGGGTAACGCGAAGTGCAAGGCAAGTTGCGAATCCTCCGTGCAGGCGGCCGCTGATGCACTGGTTTACGCGGCTCAACAGCTCTGCGGGACCGCAAGCGGGGTAATCCACGGCCCGAATGGCACCCACCAGGAAAGATACCGACATGGCAGCGGCCAGGCCATGGCCGCTGACGTCGCCTATAACGACTGTGATCGACTCGTCTAAATCTTGCGTAGCAATCACCTGGAAGAAATCGCCGCCCACCTCCTGCGCGGGCCGGTATGCGCTGGTCATCCGCAATCCCGGGGTATCGAGAGGCGTATCCGGTACCAGCACGCGTTGCAGTTCATGCGCATTGCGCAGCTCATGATCCACCATGACCTCGTGCCGGCGATGCTCGAGGAAACTCGCGAATACGGCGTACACAATGCAGAGGAACAGCAGGGCATGGACCAGACTCATCGGTGAAACGGGGCTGCCTCCAAGCGTGAGGAATGGCCCATCGATCAATTCTCTGAAAGTCCAGTGGGTGAAACGTTGTCCCTGCGCCGCCGCGTCGCGCACCACGGTCATCATCTCTACGAGGAGCGCCGCTACGGCAACCAGCAGGCTTGGTCCGTCCATCCGCCGATGGCGGACTATCGCAGCGGCTATCAGCACGATGGGGAAGAGCTGCGTAAGCGTGTTGACGACGGTAATCAGCGCGTCTCCCGCCTGGGCCGCGCGTAACACTTCCGGACGCCACGCCAGCGCCACCAAAACACCATCCAGCGCGTTGATTGTCAGGGCAAGCGCTGCGAGCGAGCGTGTTACATGTACCAGCTTTGCCTCGCCATGCAGGTTCATTAGCCAGAGCAGGAGGAACCACAGCGAGATATCGCGCAGGCACTCGATTGGCTGCGCTGCGGCCATGGCCACGGTGTAGGGGATTCCGAGCCGGAGGTTCAGCAACGGCAGGGTTAGCACCGTAGGCAACGTGAAACCGGCCATCCAGAAAAGGACCCACTGCTCGCGATTGCGTACCCACGCCATCAGGCTCAGCAGCGCCACGAGTGCATACAGGAGGCTTTTCGCCAGATGGAGCTCGCTGCGCCGCAGCCACTCGTAATTTAGGGCGTCACGCGCATTCGAGACCGCGCGCAGTGTTCCAACGAGAGGCGGGGCAGCAAATCCTCCCCGTTGTCCGGCATCCTCGTCGGAAAGCGGGGGCGCATTCCACACCCTGATGGCGACCACGCCGCTATTTGCATGTTGCAGCAGAAAGACATGCGGTGCCTGGTCGTGATACCAGACCGGATCGGGCGGCAAGCTCCCGCATCGGCCCACGAGAGTACCGTTCCAATAGACTTCGTAAGCTTGCCGGATCTCAGGCAGCAGCAGGGCGTAAGGAGTGCCGTCGTGCGGAGCCGCTCCCAGCTCGATCCGCTTTCGGTACCAGGCAAATCCGTGGTACGCCGCAAAGCCCTGCGGACCCCAGGGCCTGTCGGCATCCAACTCCGCCCATCCGGAGTCATCAAAGGCCGGGTCGGCCCACACCGCGTCGTCACCCGTGTGGAATTGCCAACGTTGGTTGACGACAACGGCTTCCGAGCCGATCACCGAAACCGCAGAGGGGTCGCGGATGCCGTGATCCTGGGCGGGTGCGAGTACCGTCCCAAGCCACATTGCCACCCACGCCCATTGCATCCGGCGTGGAGTGAGGTGAAACATGTACGCCAGCATACGCCGGAGTTCACGTGCGGGGACGCAGAAATCAGCGCCCTGTGAGGCCCATCACATTCGCGCCTCTTAGGCCTCGAAATCCAGCTCTACCGGATCGATTAGAGGGACCAGCCAATCGAGGAGCGCCATGTGCGCCGGATGGGTGAAATAAGCGTCGAAGGCCTCTTTGCTGGTGAAGGTCATCAGTCCGCAGAATTCGTATCCCTGTGCTCGCTCTGACAGGTTTCGGCCGACGTTTACCGCTGCCAGTCCGGCGATCACGTTGCGGAATGCGAGGATCTCCTTCCGCGCCCGGGCCTTGTCTTCGTCTGTCGCCGCCGGTTTCCACCTGAACCCGAAGATGTGGATGAACATACGCCTAGCTTACCTTTACTTCAGCCTGGCTGGAGAGAGCGAACTCGCGGGCGGATTCCAGCAGGCGGGCTACTGTCTGCTTCGACGTCGACTCAGTGTAGATCCGCAGCAGCGGTTCGGTTCCGCTCGCGCGCAGCAGTATCCAGGTCTCGGCCGCGTTCGGCTTGGTCTTGGCCTCCGGGTTGTCGAGGAAGAACTTGATGCCATCCTTTGTCTCCTGGCGGAGGATAGTCATTCCGTCAAAGGCAACGTCGCCGGCATGGAGCCCTTTGGCGCGCGCGAGGGCCGCCAGCTTGATCTCGTTGGGGATGTGCAGGTCGATGCGGCCGTAGTGGTGCTCGCCGTACTCCTGCTGCAGATCGTCAACGAGCTGACCGAGCGTCTTGTGCTCTTCGGCCATGACGTTAGCGAGAAGCAAAGCATTGAGGAGGCCGTCGCGCTCCGGCAGGTGCCGCTGGAAACCGATGCCGCCGGCTTCCTCGCCGCCCATTAGTATTTCGCGCTCCAGCATCAGGTCGCACACGTACTTGAAGCCGATGCCGTGTTCGATCAGCTCGCGGCCGTATTTCGCGGCGATGCGATCGAGCATCTTGGTGGTGTTGACGGCTCGGGTGACTGCTCCCGGCCAGCCCTTGCGGCGAAGAACCCAGCTCAGCAGGATCGCAAAGATCTTGTGCGGGTCGACGAAGTTGCCGTGCTCGTCGACTGCACCGATGCGGTCGGCGTCACCATCGGTGCATAGGCCAGAATGGCAGCCGTGGGCTACGACGGCCTCGCCGAGGGCGCGGATGTTCGGCTCGATGGGCTCGGGGTTGATGCCCGGAAAGAGGGGATCGGCATTGGCGCGGATCAGCACGTGCTCGACGCCGATGCGCGTGAAGATGTCGGACAGGATCGTTCCGCCGGTTCCGTACATCGAGTCGATGCCGAACTTCATGCCTGACTTCGCAATGAGGTCGAGATCGACGAAGCGCTCGAGGGCGGCGATGTAGTCGGGCAGGAAGTCGAACTCCCGGACCGGCGCGGGCTGGGCGGCGCGCGGAGCAGCCTGGCCGAGGTAGCTCTCGATCTCCGTCATAATGGATGGCTTGCCGGCGCCCCCGTAGGAGGCTTTGTACTTGACGCCGTTCCACTGGGGCGGATTGTGCGACGAGGTGATCATGATGCCGCCGGCTGCGCCCTGCTGACGCACTCCGAAGCTCAGGGCCGGAGTGGGCGTAAAGGCGTTCGCCATCAGTACGGGAATGCCACTGGCTGCGGCGACCTCGGCGCAGGCGCGCGCAAAGGCTTTCGAGCCGTAGCGCGTGTCGTAGCCGATGCAGATGCCTTTGCTGGGATCTTCTTTGGCGTGGATGTAGGTGGCGATGGCTTCGGCTGCGGTGCGGACATTGGCGAAGGTGAAGTCGTCTGCGATGATGCCGCGCCAGCCGTCTGTGCCGAACTTGATCTGGGGGTGAGGCATGGGGGGTCGTGCTCCTCAAGAGACCAGTGTAAAGCTGGACGTTGGGCGTTGTGAGCCAGGCCCTGCGAGCAGTGCGTTGTCTGCGGCTTGTTTACCGCATTGTTACCTCATGACTCAAACCGATCGCCGCGATCTTCGCCTAAGACTCGCCTTTCATTCGCGATAGGGGCGAAAACAGGGTCAGCGCATTTATGGGATTAATTCATTTATTATGAACGATTTATGCGGCAAATAAAATATGCATGTATATACAGTATTTGATTTTAACTGTTATTTTTCTAGTTACTATCGGCTGAGCTCTTATCGAGCTACGGAGTGGGCAAACACTACTCCACATGCTCCGATGTTAGGAAAGCTGGCCTGACGTGTAAGTGATGGCGGTCACTTACGTTGAGGCGGTTTGAGGCGCGCCGGGCGGGATTTCTTTGGCGGGATGTAGTGGAAGCGGACCAGGTAGATCTTCTCGCCGGGACCGTGCTTGGCGACCTTCAGGAGATCGATGACGCCGAGGAATCCGGATGCGCGGGCAAGTTCCGGTGTGATGTCGGGCAGGCCGATTGGCTCGATTGAATCGATCTCGATCTCGCCTTCTTCCATCTTGTAGCGATTACCGACCTTGACGCGGGGGCTCTGCCAGATGCGCACACTGACGGTGATGCGACCATCACGGACGCCGTCGCGCAATCGTTTGGTGAAGAGCATGTCGCAACCTTTATTTACGCTGAACGGGGCTTTGATCGAGCGTCAGCGATCAGAAAATCCCACCAAGGCCAAAACAGGCTGGTGAAAACTAGCTTGTTTTGGGTGAAAGGGCGCCGAACAGCGCCCTTCAGGGGCTAAAGCCCCAGGTCAACCAAGGGGAGCGCCATGCGGGCTGCCTGAAGGCAGCCCCTGATACGAAGCACCTGTCTTCGAAGTTTTGAAGGCGTGCCCTCATACAAGCTTCGGGATAGTAGGTGACACGGTATCCGCAACAAGTGGTTAGATCAGATCGGTACGGCCGCTCAGGCCGAGTTCCTTCACGATTTTGCCTACGTCCTGCGAGTGGTCGCGGCGAGCGATCAGTAGAGCATCCTCGGTATCCACAATCACCAGATCTTCGACGCCGACCAAGGCAACGAACTTCTTGGGGCTGTAGACGTAGTTGTTCGCGGCTTCGAGTGCGGTGTGACCCTCGGTTTCGGCGACGTTGCCGTCGCCATCGCCGCGGAGGCGCGTCTCCATCTGGTACTCGTAGAGGGAGGCCCATGAGCCCAGGTCGTTCCAACTGAACTCGGCGGGCAGGCAGTAGAGGTTCGACAAGTGCTCGCCCTTGGCCGAGCGCGGCTCCAGGATCGCGTAGTCAACTGAGATGTTCTCGCACTTGGGGTAGAGTTCGCGGAATACCTGATCGAATTGGGGCGTCCCGTATGCCGCCGCAATCTTTTCGAGCAGCGGAGCGGTTTCGGGCAGGTGCTCGCGGACGGCGTTGGCCAGGGTGCGCGCCGACCAGATGAACATGCCCGAGTTCCAGTAGTAGTTGCCGGCCGCGACGAACTCCTGGGCGCGGTTGAGATTTGGCTTCTCGGTAAAGCGGCGAACGTGCAGCGCGGAGTCGTCCTTGGCGAAATCGCCGGTTTCGATGTATCCGTAGCCGGTTTCAGGGCGGGTGGGCTCGATGCCAAGCACCACCATGTTGTCGCCCGCCGCGGCGAGCTGAATGCCCTTCTGCAACGCTTTCAGGAACCGCGGCTCGTCGGCGATCACGTGATCGGACGGGAATACACCCAGCACCGCATCGGGATTTTCACGCTCGACCAGGAATGCAGCAAGTCCGCAGGCCGGGGCGGTGTTGCGAGCGACGGGCTCCTGGATGATTTGGCTGGAGGGTACGCCCTTCAACTGGTCAGCAATCTCCTGCGCCAAAAACTCATTCGTAATGACCCAGGTGTGATTCGGTCCGCTGAGAGGCTTGAGGCGCTCAACCGTTTGCTGAATCATGGAGCGCTCGCCATCGAGTGCCAGAACCTGCTTGGCGCGGGCGCGGCGCGAGCGCGGCCAGAAGCGGGTGCCGCTGCCGCCGGCAAGGATCACAGGGAGAAAATCAATGCTCTTCGACATGAGAGACACATCCTACTGGACGACCGTAGTCAAGGTATAGTGCTGCGCTCACAGCGGACCCGATACACCGCACCGTAATACCGCTGGACGCAGCAATCTTGTGATCCGCTGACCGGAATTTCTCTAAGTGGCAAGATCAGGCCAAACGTTTGAGAAATTCTCCCATGCGGCGCGTACCCTCGTCGATGTTCTGACGAGTGACGGGGTAGGAAAGACGAATGTGGTGGGCGGTTCCGAAGGCTTCGCCCGGGACCGTGACCACATGCGCTTCATGCAACAGTTTGGTCGCGAGTTGAGTAGCCGTCTGAATTCCGCCCTTTCCGAGGAAGGTCGAGATATTCGGATATACGTAGAAGGCGCCCTCGGGCTTGGTGCAGGTGACGCCGGGAATCTCGGCAAGCTTCTTGAGCATGTAGTCGCGGAGTTCTTTGAACTCGGCGCGGAACTCGGTGACGCACTCCTGCGATCCGGCCAGCGCGGCGATGGACGCCTTCTGCACGATGCTGGTGGCATTGGAAGTCTGCTGGGACTGGAGCTTGGAGAGATTGGCAATGATCGACTTGGGAGCGAGGGCGTATCCGCCGCGCCAGCCGGTCATGGCGTAGGTCTTGGAGAGGGAGCCGAGCACAACCATGTGCTCCTTGGCCCAGGTGAAGGAGCCGGCGGAGACGGGCGTTCCCTCGTAATTCAGGTACACGTAGCACTCATCGAGCAGAAGGTAGATGCCGCGCTCGTGGGCGAGGCGGACGATCCGCTCGAGATCCTCGGCCGATACGACCGAGCCGGCCGGGTTCGACGGCGAATTCAGGATGATGGCCTTGGTGCGGGGGGTGATGGCCTTCTCGATAGCGTCGGCCGTAATGCGGAAGTTCTCCGCTTCCTGGGTCTCGAGGTAGACGACGGTGCCGCCCGCGTATTGAATGATGTCTTTGAAGCTGACCCAGTAGGGGACAGGCAGGATGACTTCGTCGCCGTGATCCACAAGGATCTGGATGGCGTTGAACAGGGCGTGCTTTTCGCCGACAGTGAAGATGGCCTCGTCGATGGAGTAGTCCGAACCGAAGTCGCAGGCATGGCGGTCCACGATGGCCTTGCGCACGTCGGGGATGCCGGGGACCACGGTGTAGCGAGTGAAGTTGGCCTCGATGGCAGCGATTGCCGCGTCCTTAATATGGCGAGGGGTGGGGAAATGCGGCTCACCTGCGCCGAAATCGACCAGGTTCGCGCCCCCGGCGCGGAGCTTGGCGGCCTCGGCGGCCACGGCCATGGTAGCGGACACTTCAATCCGGCCAATGCGGTCGGCAAACACCTTGGAGGGAGCGGCTACTGTCGTCATACCAACATTTTTACAGATTTTCCCCGCTGGACAAAGCCGTCGCTGCCTTTCGTGCCATATCGAATCGGGTGCTCCACCGTCGCGACTGCTTTGTCTCTGCCGGCAGGCTGCCGTCGTCGGATCACGTTCGCTTCGCATGAGCCTGTATGAAGAATCTAGGGCGCCAACGGGAACTCGAGGTGTGTACTGGTCGAAACTTACGGCCTCGGCCGTTGTTCACTCACGTATACATAGCGGCCGAGATTTCGCGGCCATGTCCTTCATTGCATAGGGTTTCATTTGTGCAGGTGAATGGACCCACGATTGCGTCTCGGTCGTGTACTGAAAGGATTAGGCGCGCGACGCCGGTCAAGGCCAATGGTCTCCACAACGGGAGCAGACGATTCCTGCGTTACCGAGCTGTCCTCCATAAAGACGCAAACTTCCCTGGGCCGAAAGATCGGGGCAGCCTGCATCGTCGCCGCCGGCTTCCTCCTCGTAGCCATTGCGGGATTCAACAGTTTCACTGACGAGGTCGCCTCAAATCGAGATTTTATTCAGTACTGGGCCGCGGCCCGACAACTCGTGCACCACAAAAACCCCTATGATGCAGGAGCGATCCTCCGGCTGGAACAGGGGGCCGGGATGCGTGGCTCAACCCCTCATTTCAGCTTCAGTCCTCCGGTGGGCCTGGCGCTCACCACCCCACTGGAACAGTTCCGTCCCGGTCGCGCCTTCCTGCTCTGGACTATGCTGGGATTGGGCTCCCTTGCCCTCAGTGCCTGGCTTCTCTGGGGCCTCTTTAACCGCCCGGACAACCGTCTCCACCTGCTACTCTTCGCCTTTGCCCCCGTGCTCGAGTGCGCATACTACGGCCAACTCGGAATCTTCCTGCTTCTCTCCCTCACGCTTTTCCTGGTCTGGCATCGCAGGTACTCGATCCTCGCCGGAGCAAGCCTACTTCCCTTCATCTTCAAACCTCACCTGATTCTGCCGCTTGCGGTGATCCTCATCCTCTGGTCCGCACGAGAGCGCACCTGGCGTGTTTTTGTTGGATTTTCGATCGCCGTCATCGCATGTTCAGCTCTCTCTTTGCATTACGGTCCGCAGGCATGGGCACAGTACACGCAATCGATGTCGACGAATCCTGACCTTGTCAACGGCTTTATTCCCACGCTCAGTGTTCTGCTTCAATCTGCCATGGCACCCTCGGTGCGATGGATCGCATTCATCCCCGAAGCCGCTGCTTGCGCCTGGGCCGCCTGGTACTACTGGACACATCGCGCCGGCTGGAACTGGGTGGAGAATGGCCTCCTTGTGCTGCTGGTTGCGTTTGTTTGCGCACCCTACGCGTGGTTCATGGACGAGTCAGTCCTGTTTCCCGCGGTTCTACTAGGTATGTATGCGGCTCGAAAGACTTCGCGCCCGCTGCTACCTGTCTTTGCCGCAGGCGCCATCGCTGCGACCGAGGTGCTTGCGGGTATTCCGGCGAACCGCTGGTATTTTCTGTGGACTCCCCTCGCCTGGCTCGCTTGGTATCTGTATGCCACCCGCTGGCCTGCGGCCGGGACGGTAGGTTCCGCAAGTTAAATCTTTGGCCATTCTGGCGATAAAGAGAGCAAGAAGGATACACGCACCGGTCGCTCTGGTGGAGTAAACTCGCAAATCACTTGTGACGCTGGCCGGCTTGATGCATTCCAGCCCCCGAGTTCACTTGCCCTCCATGGCTTTGCACCTAGGCGAGAATGGCACCGCAGGCGCAGTTGGCCCACCGCAGGTGGTGCTAGAATTCGTACGAACTGCACTCCAGGAGTCTTGCTTGCTCCCCCGACTGGGAAGCAGACTGAGAGTGCGCTTTTAGAAGGAGAACCACCCGCATGGCCATTGCCGACGATCGCGCCAAAGCCGTTGAATTAGCCCTGAGTCAGATTGAAAAGCAGTTTGGAAAGGGCTCCATTGTCCGCCTCGGATCGCGCGAGGCACTCATCCCGATCTCGGTGATTTCCACGGGCTCTATCAGCTTCGACGCAGCACTGGGCGTGGGCGGCGTGCCGCGCGGCCGCGTCATTGAGATTTATGGCCCTGAGTCCTCGGGCAAAACCACCATCACGCTGCAGATTATTGCCGAGGCCCAGCGCCTGGGCGGCCTGGCTGCATTCGTCGACGCTGAACACGCTCTCGACCCCAGCTATGCCAAGAAGCTCGGCGTAGATGTCGATAACCTGCTGGTTTCGCAGCCTGATAGCGGCGAGCAGGCCCTGGAAATCACCGAGGCTCTGGTCCGCTCGGGCGCTATCGACGTGCTGGTGGTCGATTCGGTCGCCGCGCTTGTGCCGAAGGCCGAACTGGACGGCGAAATGGGCGATAGCCACGTGGGTCTCCAGGCCCGCCTCATGTCGCAGGCGCTGCGCAAACTTACCGGCACGGTCTCGAAGTCCCGCACCTCGCTGATCTTCATCAACCAGATCCGCGAGAAGATCGGCGTGATGTTCGGGAACCCGGAAACGACCACCGGCGGCCGCGCCCTCAAGTTCTACTCCTCGGTGCGTATCGATATCCGCCGGATCGCCGCCATCAAGGAGGGCGACCAGGTAACGGGCAACCGCACCAAGGTCAAGATTGTGAAGAACAAGGTAGCTGCGCCGTTCCGCGAGGCTGAGTTCGACATTCTCTATGGTGAAGGCATCAGCCGCGAGGGAGACGTGCTCGACCTGGCTGTGGCGAACAATATCGTGGAGAAGTCCGGCGCCTGGTACAGCTACGGCGGCGAGCGCATCGGCCAGGGCCGCGAGAATACCCGCACCTTCCTCAAAGACAATAAGGATGTGTTCGCAAGGATGGACGGGGAGCTGCGCAAGAAGCTGAACATTGGAACGGCGGCGAAGGCCGAGGTGCCAGAAGCACCCGTGGGGGGCGCTGCGGAGGCCAAGGAGGCTGTCCGCGGCCGGCGCGGATAACGGCACTCTCCAGCTCTGAACAGAACGGCTGCCGGAAGGTGGCCGTTTTGTTTGTTGTTACAAGCAGTTATCAGGAACTGGCCGCTTCGCGGTCTCGTATCCACCCATATCCCCGGCGGGGGCGGAGGCGGCAGGTTTTCCGTACCTCGTCTACACTTGAACCACTCATGAGATTCGCCGGACGAGCTGCGCTATGGCCGATCGCGACCCTGCTTCTGGTCGTCTGCGCAGGCCGTTTTGCGTGGGCACATGACGCTCCGGCTCCCACAGCGGCGGCCCAGCCCGCCGGCAGTAATACCGTGACCCCCGCCGGCCACACGGAGGCGCATCTTGAGGGTCCCTGGCGGTTCCAGATCGGCGACAATCCGCAGTGGGCGGATCCTGCGCTCGACGACAGCAGCTGGTCTGCGGTCACGCTCGATAAGCCACTGAGCGAGCTCGGCTTCGAGTCTTACGCCGGATATGCCTGGTATCGCATTCGCATCAACGCGCGACAGCTTCAACCGCCGGGCGGTGAGCCGCTGGACCTGCTGCTGACCCCGCATTCGATCGGGCAGCTTTCCGTCTTCGCCAACGGCGTCGAGGTCGGCCATTCGCGCGGGTTCGACGGCAGCCCGAGCATGTATATGTCGCTGCCGCTCGATCTCAGTCTGCCGGCGCCTGCGGCAGACGGCACCATTCTGATTGCTGTGCGCACCTGGGCTGCGCCTGGTGTCCAGATCTCGCACGGGCTGCTCGATCGCGTCGAACTGGGTGCCCATCACGACATCGCCGACCGCCTCGCCGTGGCAGTTTCCCAGCGCTGGGACCACGAGATCATCGCTCAGCTTGTGCTGAGTCTTCTGTTCCTCTTTGTGGCAGCCTTCGGAGCGATCCTGTTCTTTGCCCAGCGCCATCACTCTGAGTACCTGTGGCTCGCCCTGCTATGCGTCACGGTTGCGGTCAACGGGATCATTCAGCTCCTGTGGCAGCTAGCCATCATCTCGCATTCCGCGTACTTCCCCATGAATCTATGGATTGGTCGGATCTTCATGGCCGTTACGCTGGAGTTCATTCTCCGTTTTACCGCCGACTCCAACCGGCGATTCATTCGCGGCGTTCAGATAGCATTCCTCGTCTTCCCTGCCTTTGCGCTGCTGGGTCTTGAGCAGATATACGAGATTTTGTCCGTGAGCGCCGAGGTCGCCTTCTTGGGCCTCGTCCTCTGGATGCTCTTCCATGCCTGGCGGCGCGGCCAGCGCGAGGCGGGCGTCATGCTTTTCCCGTTCGCCCTGGCCGCTGTCGCGGACTCGATCGACACGGTGCTGATGTACATGGCAGACAAGCGCTGGATCTCGGACAAAATGGCCAACCACCGGTTCAGCCTGGGGCCTATCCAGTTCGGCATCAGCAACCTCAGCTTCGCCATCTTCCTGGCTAGCCTGATCGCAGTCATTCTGTATCGGTTTGTGCGCGTCAGCCAGGAGGAGCAGCGGTCGAACGCCGAAATAGCCGCCGCGCGCAGCGTGCAGGCCATGCTGATACCCACGGAGCTGCCCTCGAATAAGCACTTCATGCTCGAGAGCGCGTATGTCCCCGTGAACGGTGTGGGCGGCGACTTCTTCCAGGTGCTGCCGGTTGAGGACGGCTCACTGCTCATCGTCGCCGGTGACGTCAGCGGAAAAGGGCTGCAGGCCGCGATGAATGCCAGCACTCTGGTGGGGGCGTTCCGCAACGATCTCTCGCGCGACCCGGCCACCATCCTGCAGCACCTGAACAACGTTCTGATTGGCGCGGCGGGTTCGCAGGCAGCGCGCAGCAAAGACAAAGACGCGGTGGTCAGCTTCTCCACGTGCGTTTGTGCGCGCATCTATCGCGATGGAAGCATGGACGTAGCCAATGCCGGCCACCTTAGCCCGTATCGCGACGGACGGGAGATCGAGCTGCCTCCGGGGCTGCCGCTGGGCGTGATCCCCGGCATGACTTACGAGCAGGTGCGGTTCCAGCTGCAGCAGGGCATGCGCGTTATCTTCCTCTCCGATGGCGTGGTTGAAGCCCAGAATGATGACGGCGAGCTGTTTGGTTTCGAGCGGACGCAGCAGGTTTCCAACGAGTCGGCACGTTATATTGCGCAAACTGCCAAGCGCTTTGGCCAGAACGACGACATCACGGTCATCTCCATCTATATTGCGGCTCTGGAGAGCAGCCGGACAGAGGAGGAAGAACTCGCGCCTACTTATTGAGTTTGCGCGAGATGTCTCCAGTCACGCTGCTAAAATCCCTTTGGAGCAGCCATGCCTGTCAAAGCAATCTACCCTGGCACGTTCGATCCGCCTACCAACGGGCATGTCGATTTGATCCAGCGCGGGTCAAAGCTGTTTGACCATCTCGTTGTTGCCGTCTTGAACAATCCCGGCAAAGACCCGCTGTTTACAGTCTCCGAGCGCGTGGAAATGCTGGAGGAGGCCACCCGTACCCTCGGCAATGTCTCGGTGGCCAGGTTCAACGGGCTCATGGTCGATTTCGCGCGTCAGCAGGAAGCGAACGCGGTGCTGCGGGGCATCCGCGCCATCTCCGACTATGAATACGAATTCCAGATGGCCTTGATGAACCGGCGGCTCGCGCCCGATATCGAAACTGTCTTTCTGCAGCCGGCGGGACGCTACTCCTTTGTGAGCTCGCGCATGGTGAAGGAGGTCTTCAGCTTCGGCGGCGACGTAACCGGCCTGGTGCCGCCTAACGTTCTGAAGCGGCTGCGGAACCGGATGACGAAGACGTAGAAGATTTCCGGGGCGCTCCGCGGAGAAAAAGGTTCCATCGTGAGACGTTCGCGCATTACACTGTCGGTGAAAAAGTCCACCTGACCCATGCCGGTCGCTCAGCTGACATTGGAGATCCGGATCGAGCACGCCCAGTCCCTCAAGGACCGGCGTCAGGTTGTGCGCTCGCTCAAGGATCAGCTGCGGCAGGGATTCAACATCTCCGTTGCCGAGATGGACGAAGCTGTGACCTGGCAATCGGCTACCGTAGGCGTGGTGGCCATCTCGCGATCGCGCGAGTATCTGCACGGACTCGTCGAAGAGGTCGAACGCGCTTCGCGCCGCATTCTGAATGAGCATGGCGCCGAGCTGACCGACGCCTTCTGGGATTACGTGGAAAGCTGAAGCGACCGCACCCTGTTTCGCTTCGACAGCACGGAACGCAGAATTCGTCAGGAGCGGAACAACAACACAATCGCGCCGAGCACAATCAAGACTGCGATTTCGGCGACCAGGTTGAGGTCGATTTGGAGAGTCCTGCCGATCATCAGCGGCCGGATCCCGTTCGGGTCGGACAGAGCGCCGCCGTAAATGCCGCGCGTGACCAGAGCCACAAAGAAGCCGAATGCAGGCAGAGCAGACAATGCCAGCGCCAGGTAGAAATGCAACGGCGTGATGGGACCGGAACCGAACAGGAGGGCAAGCTCGATGATCGCGAGCCCCACGGTCGTCGCCGCTTGCCACACCACGTGAAAGCGCGCATGGTGCAGCCATAGAGGATTGGCCGCATGCGTGCGATTCATATCCACCGCGATGGTGCCCGCCCCCTGCATAGCGCAGAAGATACCGAGCAGATCGCGTGCCAATTGTGGATGAGTCAAATGAATGGGCTCCTCTGCAAGCTGAAGCTTCAACTTGCTGCCGAAGACGTGAGCGGCCAGCCGCGTTCTGTCGACGCAAGCGGAAGCGTAATGACGATACGAGCACCGCCCTTCCCGCCATTGGATGCGTTGACAGTGCCACCATGCGCTCGCACTACGGCATCGATGAAAGCGAGCCCCAGTCCATGTCCGCTCGATTGTTTTCCCTTCACCCGCCGCACAAACAGGCTCGCGAGGGTCTGCCAGTCGAAGCCGGGCCCGTTGTCTTCGACCATGAGCGTCGCTTCGCTTTCGGTGGCGTGAAGGCCTACAGTGACGCTGCATCCTGCGGGTAAATGCTTCAGCTCATTGTCGAACAGGTTCGCAATCATGCGATGAAGCAGACCTGCGTCCCCAGTGATCCGCAGCGGGCCATCACTCGCCAGCGACAGTGTAAGGTCACGCTCAGACATGGACGGCTCGTATAGATCGACCATCGCGCGAAGCAGCTCATCGAGATCGATCTCGACACGCGTCAGCCGCAGCGCATCGGCTCTAGCCTCGGCAACATCGAGCGACTTGTTCAGAAAATCAGTAAGGCGATCGAGTTCATCGATCGCCGAGACGATTGCCTCGGAAGGTTCGCCGTCGCGCGCGGTGGAAAGCGACGACTCGAGCTTGCCGCGAATAGCAGTGAGCGGGCTGCGCAGATCGTGCGCCAGCGAGTCAGTAATCGTATGCAGCTGATGCATCGAACTCTCGATGCGATCGAGCATTCCATTCAGCGTGATGGCGAGCTGCGCGATTTCATCATTGCGGTTGGAAGTGGGCACGCGCGTGTCGAGCTCGGAATGACCGATATGCGAGGCCGCCTCCGAGATGCTGCGTACATGGCTCAACATGCGTCTGGTGGTGAAGAAGACGATACCGAACCCCAGGAGAACCAGCGAAAGCCAGAGCAGAAAGAAGCGCGTACGCAGATTGCGCACCACGCGGAGCTGATCGCGTTCCGACAGCCCCAGGAACACGCGGCTGCCGTCCTTCATTGGCACGGATGCGACTCGAAATGGGGTGCGCGATCCCAGCACTCGAATGTCCGTGGGCCTGTCCACCAGAAGGCGGTTGGCCAGCACCGCTTCAAGATAGTCTCGTCCGTCACCCGGGCCCACCCAGAGCTTCAGCGAGCGGTCGGCGCCGACCTGCAGGAAGAACACGGAGTTGTTGGGAATCGCGCTTGACTGCTTTTCGGATTCATCATCGGAGGCCACGCGGTTGGGAATTTCATGCGCAGCGAGCTCGGCGACTTCGCCCACAACGCGGTTGTAGAGCGCATCGTTGGGGGTGCGCTCCGCCACGTCAGCCAGGACCTCGACCTCGCCGGTGAGCCATGCGTCACCGCGACGATGAATGTCAGTGGCAACAAACTGATCGAGCACGAAGAAGACCACCATCGTGCCCGCTGCGAAGGCGAGCGTTGCCCATAAGGAGATGCGCCAGGCGGCGCTGCGCATCGCGGGCTTAGCGGTCTTTGATGACATAGCCGACTCCGCGCAGTGTCTTGATGATGGGCTGCTGGCCACTGCCGTCTACCTTGCCGCGCAGCCTGTAGATATGAACATCGACCACGTTGGTGTCGGGCTGAATGCGCATGCCCCAGACCTTCTCAAGGATCATGGAGCGCGTTACGACGCGGCCTGCATTGCGGCAGAGATATTCGAGCAGCACAAACTCCTGAGGCGTAAGCTGCAGCGCTTGCCCGCCACGCGTGGCTTCGCGACGCAGCAGATCGAGCTCGAGATCCATTACGCGCAGCCGCGTCGTCTCCTGTGCAGCGGGCGCGTTGCGGCGCAGCAGGTTTCTTAACCGCGCCAGGAGCTCCGCAAGCGCGAAGGGCTTGGTCAGATAATCGTCGCCGCCCTGCTCCAGCCCGCGCACGCGATCGTCCACGGACCGCCGTGCAGACAAAATCAGCACCGGCGCGCTAACGCCACTCCCGCGCAGCCGCAGGATGAGGCTGATGCCATCGATGTCCGGCAGCCCAAGATCGACAATCAGAATGTCGTAGGAATGCGCGCGCGTGAAGTCTTCCGCGCTCTTGCCGTCGGCCGCGAGGTCAACTTCGTAGCCAGCGTCTGTAAGAGCCTGCTTCAGGAAGGATTGAATATCGTGCTCGTCTTCAACTAACAGAAGCCGCATGTCAGGAATATTAGTCCATCGAACAAGGAATCGCGTCTATTCATCCGTAGCCCCGGCATTAGTTAGACGAAAAGAATGTCCGCTTCTGATGACGTGATGGGAAAGGATGAACGAATTGTCATCAATGTCATTCTCTAGTAATCACCGATGCGGATTATCCTGAAATCACGCTCCTCTCGCTGACGCTCAGGCCCTGCCCTTTCAGTGATTTGAACATGAACGAATTGTCATTGCGCAAGGCGCGCTGATGCTGCTCTCTATCTCCCCTTAGCGGCGTCTCAAAAGAACCCCGGGCATTTTGACTGCGGAGACGGCATATGACGCACGACTCTACATCTATCGAATATGAGTACTGGATGGATAAGGCTAGAAGGCATTCCATGCGGACGGAAAGCGACGAACCCACAATAGCGGAACTCGAGCTTGAATTTCAGGAGGCTATGTGTCTGCCGTCTGACACAGAGCCGCGGCTTGATTCTGCGCTGCGCCACGTACTGCGGCACCCGGGAAGCCTGGTGCGTCCACGGGTTGTTTACCAGATGGCGCGAGCGTACGGCATCGAAAACCGCGCGGCGATGGATCTCGGCATCGCGCTCGAGTACTTCCACACCGCTTCGCTCATCTTCGACGACATGCCTGCGATGGACAACGCATCATCCCGTCGGGGCGCTCCTTGCGTGCATGTAAAGTACGGCGAGTCGAGCGCGATGCTCGCTGCTCTCGCGCTGATCAATCGCGCTTATGCACTCACCTGGCGCGCGATCTCTCAGTGCCCTCATGCGGCGCAGGCTCACGCGATGCGCTATCTCGAAGATCGGCTCGGCGTGAATGGCTTGCTGAACGGGCAGAGCCTCGACCTGCACTACTCCGAGCTTCCGCATGATCGCGAAACCACGGAACGCGTAGCGTGCGGAAAGACGGTATCGCTGATTAGGCTCACGCTGGTTCTGCCGGCGATGCTCGGCGGCGCCTCGGCCCGTGAGCTGCAGTTGTTTGAGCGGATGGCCACCTGCTGGGGCCTTGCGTACCAGATGGTCGATGACCTGAAGGACGTGATGCAGAGCTCTGTGGCAAGCGGCAAGACGGCTGCGCGCGACCTGCATCTTGACCGGCCGAATATTGCACTGGCGATCGGCGTGCCCGATGCGCTGGCGCGGCTCACCAGGCTCATCGATGTGGGCGACCGCACTCTCGACGGGCTGATGGCCCGGCGTCCCTCGCTCAAGTTTCTGCGGCGCCTGCGAACCGACCTGCAGCACGAGTTGCGGCGCGTCACCTCACAGCGCATAACTCCGCAACCCACCGCCACGCAGCGCGAGTGCACCGCGGCAGCTTCCTAGAGGAACAATGTATCTCCGGCTTATCTTCACAAATTTGCGCCGCCACCGGATCCGTTCCTTCATCAGCCTGGCGGGCATTGCGTTCAGCGTAGCTGCCATGTTGACGGTGGTTACGGTTCTGCAGGGCGCGATCGGAATGTTTTCCGGAATCCTCTCGAGCGGCGCTGAGTTGATCGTCTTCGAGCGTAACGTCTCGGACCTCTTCTTCAGCGATGTTCCAAAGACCGCTGCGCAGCAGATCTCCTCATGGCCTATGGTGGCGCACGCCGATCCCGTGCTGTTTGGGGTCGTGTCCAGCGCGGATCATCCCATCATTACCTGCTTCGGAATTACTGCCGAGGACGCGCGTCTGCGCAATGCCGAGTGGCTCTCAGGGCGAGTGGAGGACTTCGCGGATCACAAAGATGGTGTAGTGCTTGGGCAGAGGGCCGCGGAGTTTCTGAAAGTCTCGCTCGGCAGCCAGGTGCCGATCGGTCACGGAACGTTTCGCGTGGTTGGAATTATCAAGACGGCCAACGGATTCGAGGATGGCGGCGTGTTTATGCCGCTCACCGCCTCGCAGGACTTCTTCCACAAGGAAGGCTCTTCGGTTATCACCATCAAGCTCCAGAGCAAAGATGAGATCACTGCGTTCAAGAAACAGGTTCAGTCCACATTTCCGAGTTTGATTGCGCTTGAAGACGCGGAGTTCTCGCGCTCGTATTCGCAATTCAAAATCCTGAAAGCGACTGCGTGGGCCGTCGGTGGATGCGGGCTGGCGCTTGGCGGGCTCGGCGTGGCGAATACGATGATCATGTCGGTGTTCACGCGCATTCGCGAGATCGCAATACTCCGCGTGAATGGCTTCTCGAACGCGCAGATTGCCGCCGCCATTCTCGGCGAGTCCGCGGTGATTGCGGTCGTGGGCGGCGCGTTGGGCGTTGTTATTGGAACCGCGGCGCTGTACGCCCTGAAGGCTGTTCCCGCGCTGCACGGTTACGTGGATGTCTCGCTGCGGCCGGTCCTGATGCTCGTCGTTGTTGTCCTTGCGCTCATCACTGGAATCCTCGGTGCGCTCTATCCGGCAGGCTATGCGGTGCGCGTGCGTGCGGTGGAGGCGTTACGATTCGAATGAGCACGATCGCTGACAGAACCGCTGGAACGCGCATTGTGATTCGCGCTGAAGACGTGTGGAAGAGCTACGACGATGGTGCGATCACAGTGCTCAGAGGCGTCAACTTCGAGGCTTGCCAAGGCCAGGCCGTGGCGCTCTGCGGCCCTTCCGGCTGCGGCAAGAGCACGCTGCTGCATCTCGTTGGCGGGCTCGACGAGCCGGATCGCGGGCGCGTTGTTGTGAATGGGGTAGAGCTGAATCGCCGCCGCGACATGGTGCAGTTTCTGCGGCACGAGGTTGGATTCGTATTTCAACTGCACAACCTCATTCCCGATCTCACACTTGAAGAGAACTGTCTGTTGCCAGCGCAGGCCGCGGGCGTCGACCGACGGGCCGCGCGGGAACGCTTGATGCACCTAGCGGAACGCACGGGCCTGCAACATCGACTTACCCAGCGTATTCAGAAGCTCTCCGGCGGCGAGCGGCAGCGCACCGCGCTGTGTCGTGCGTTGATGAACCGACCGCGGATTCTGCTCGCAGATGAGCCGACGGGTTCACTCGACGAGCGGACGACCGCGACTGTTTTCGATCTGCTGCTGGATCTTGCGCGCAGCGAGGGCGTCACGCTGCTGATGGCAACGCACGATCTCGCGCTGGCCCGCGCATGCGATCGCGTGGTCACCATGCACGACGGGAGGATTCATGAGCCTCAGCCTGTCCTCTCGTGATCACGCGGCAGCCCCAGTTGCCGGCGCTGTCTGGCATGCGCTGGCGTGGCTGGTCTTCGGCAATGCGATCGGCGTGATGATTGCGATTCTGCTGCTGCTTCCCGCGCTGAACGCGTGGCTGGGCGAGTGGACCTATGGCCGCTGGATGATGGTGCACATGAACACCGCGCTTTACGGCTGGTGCAGCCTGCCAATGTTGGCCTTCCTCTTTCGCGTCTACGGCGCGGAGCGCGGTTCCGTTGCTGCGTGGTGCCGGCCCGTGCTCTGGCTGTGGTCGAGCGCGCTGGTAATCGGATCGATTTCATGGCTGCAGGGCCACTCGAGCGGCAAGCTGTTTCTCGACTGGCAGGGCTACGCCGGCGTGTTCTTTCCGCTTGCGATGCTGGCATTGTGGATCGTGCTGGCGATCGCGTTTATACGCGGCGAGCGAGATAGCGGATCGACGCGCGGCGCTCGCATCGCTAAGGTTGTAGGCCTGCTGATCCTGCTTGCGGTGCCGTTCGCTATTTACATCGCATCCAGCCCGGGTATCTATCCGCCCATCAATCCTGATACCGGCGGACCTACCGGGGAGAGCCAGCTCGAATCGTCGCTCGGCATTGTTCTGATCCTGCTGGTGCTGCCGCTCGGAATCGCGCGGCGTACCGCAGGCCGGGGCCGGGTCATCGCGTGGTCCTGGTTGTTGCTTGCGGCGGAAGGGGTGCTGTGCGGGACGCTCTCGCGCGCTGACATCAGCCATCACAACCCCGCACAATGGATCGCGCTGGGCAGCATCGTGGCATGGCTGCCGGTGATGCCGGCCTACTATCGTGCCTTCGCATGGAATTCGGAGACGCGCCGCTGGCGTACTTCCATGTTGTGGTGGTGGGGCGGCCTGGTGGTCAGCGGCTGGGTGCTGTTTCTGCCTGGCGTGCTGGATCGGGCAAAGTTCACAGACGCGCTGGTAGGGCACTCCCTCGCGGCTGTCGCGGGATTCTTGAGCGCTCTGCTGATCTTCATGATGGTGGAGTTGCTGGGCGAACGCGATGCCTGGATCCTGAATCGCGCGTGGTCCTTCCATTTGTGGAACTGGGGTGTATTTGCGTACGTCGTAGTGATGGGCGTCGCGGGCTGGATGGAAGCGCGCGATCCGGCCTTCACCATTGTGCCGGGTCCCTACCGCAATACGCTGTACATTGTTCGATTGATCACCGGCTTGATGATGCTGGCAGCTTCTATCGAGTGGCTCGCAGCGGCTTCTCGCGGTCCCGCACTCGCCACGCAGCCAGTTATGCAGGAGCAAGGAGTGAAAGTGGCATGAACCGCTCTGTTCTGCTGGGATATCAATGGCTCACCGGAGCCAGCGACACGCTCACCGGCGCGCTGCTCTACGTGGCTCCGCTGTTCACGCTGCAGTTGATGGGCGTACGCGCGGTGGAGGATGCCACTCCGTACGTTTCGTACATCGGCGCGTTCGTGCTGGCCGTTGGGCTCTCCGGACTTTACGGCGCGTATGTTGTCGCATGTCGCCTGCAGCCGGAACGTCTCGAGGTGGTCTGGCTGCTTACGGCGTTTTCGCGCGCTGCGGTGGCCATCTATGTTGCCAAGTCGGTGCTGGTGGGTGCGCTTGACCCCGCATGGATCAGCGTCGCCGCATTCGATGGCTTCTGTGTGCTGGTGCAGGGCGTGGGCCTGAAGAGGAACTGGATCGCGAATGCGTACTAGGGCAATGGACGGGTGGCGCGGCGTTACGCTGATCGCGATCACCTATGTCTATTTCCTGATCTTCGCGCAGTTCGCATTCCTGGCCCGACTCGCGGAACTTGGAGTGGCCGGCGTAGGCGTCAAGATCGTTTTGGCGGCAATGGCGGTAGGAGGCGTGCTTGCAAGCCTGCTTGCTCCCGGCCTGGTGCTTTTCGCTGTCCATGCAACCGGGGTGCGCGCTGGATTCGCATTGTGCGGCGCGGCGGCCTTGTTATCTCTGCTGGCCCTGAATACCGCGGCGGCTGCGTGCATTGCCTTCCTCATCGGAGTTGGGGTGGGACTGCTCACGGTTACGCTGGTCACCCATCTGCGCGACTGGACCGGCACCGAACACGCGCTGCTGAAAGTTGGGCTCGGCACTGGCCTGGGCTACTTCGCGTGCAACGTGCCATGGCTGTTCGCCGCCACGCCGGAACGCCAGGCGATTGTTGCTGCAATTCTCTGTGCCATCGGACTATGGGTTGCCGGCGATCCAGTCCCAGCGCCTGAGCGGGCAGTGACGCTGCCGAGGACCAGCTTCGCTCGGGTGCTGGCCGGCTTTGCAGCGCTGGTATGGCTTGACTCCGCGGCGTTCTACATCATTCAGCACGCGCCTGCGCTCAAGGCTGGAACCTGGATGGGGGCGGCTCATCTCTGGACGAACGCTGTCATCCACCTTGGAGTGGCTCTGCTGGCGGCACTTCTACTTACGCGCAAAGGTTTTGGATTCGTACTTGCGGGCGCGTTCGTTGTGCTGGCAATTGCTTGCATTCTTCTGATGAATCCCGCACACGCACTGCAGGCCTCGCTGTTCTATCCGGCGGGAGTGTCGCTTTACTCTGTCGCACTGGTGGCGTATCCGTCGTTCCTGACTAGCGCGATATCGCCGGTACAGCGTGGCCGCCAGGCGGGACTCATCTACGCGGTTGCAGGATGGATCGGGTCGGCGCTCGGCATCGGCATGGGACAGAACCTGGGTCACGTGCCGCTCGCGTTCGTAGCCGCTGCCGGAGTGGTCGTTCTGGGGCCTGCGCTCTTTTATCTTTTCCGCGAACGAGGGAAGGAAGTGATCGCCCTCGGAGGCGCGGGGCTCGCCGCGCTTGTTCTAAGCGCAGCAGACCGGCGGCATGCCGCTCCAGAGTTATCGCAGGCTGAACGCGGCCGCGAGGTTTACATCTCGGAGGGCTGCATTCACTGTCACTCGCATTACGTTCGCCCGAATACTGCCGACGTGTTGATGTGGGGACCGACGGAGAGCCTTGAGCAGATTCATCTCGAGAAACCCCCTCTGATCGGGAACCGCCGCCAGGGGCCCGATCTCGCGGAGGTGGGCGCGCGCCGCTCGCCGCTATGGCTGAAGGTTCACCTCATCACTCCGGCCGAAATCAGCGGACGTTCGATAATGCCGTCATACGGATTCCTATTCGACGATGAGCGCGGCGATGATCTTGTCGCGTATCTCGCCTCCCTGCATAGCGGCGACCTGCAGCAGCACGCAGCGGAGCAAGACGCATGGAGTCCTTCTGATGCAGCCATGCACCGTGCAAGCGCTGCGGAAGGCGCGCAGGTGTATCACGTCTTCTGCGCTACCTGCCACGATCCAAACGGCGTGACGCGGCGCAAGTGGGGCGCAAGTTTCACCACGCCTCCGTTGGATCTGCGTAGCGGCCCACTTCGCTATGTGCGTGACGCCGATGCCGGCGCGCGGCAGGCACATTTCGCCCGCATCGCTCGATTCGGGATTCGCGCAACAGACATGCCTGGTCACGAATATCTCAGCGATCAGCAAATCGCGTCCGTGAGCCTCTGGTTCATGCAGGCACGTACATCGACTGCACCACTTATTTCACAGGAGACGAAGCAATGAAGTTGTTCGGCAAGTTCTGCATCACTCTTCTGCTTTCATTCGCAGCTCTCGCCTATGCACAAAAGCAGACCATGACCGTAAGCCCTGACGCCAGCAAGGTGAACTTCGGCCTTGTCGGCACAGGTCACGAAGTGCACGGCACATTCCACGTGAGCAAGGGAAGCATCCAGTTCGACCGTAGCGTGCCTTCGATGTCCGGCTCGATCGTGGTCTCCGCTTCGAGCGGCGATAGTAACGACAAGAGCCGTGACAAGAAGATGCACTCCGATGTTCTGGACGTTGAGCACTATGCTGACGTCACTTTCGAGCCGAAGTCTTACCAGGGCACGATCGCGCCAAGCGGCGATTCGAACATCCAGGTGTCGGGCACCTTTACGCTACATGGCACGCCGCACGATCTTACGGTGCCTATGCAGGTGCACATCGACGGCACGAACGTGACCGCCAAGGGCAGCTTTATCGTGCCCTACGTGAAGTGGGGACTGAAGGATCCGAGCATCATGATCCTGAAGGTCGCGAAGGAAGTGCACATCGATCTCGACCTGGCGGGAACGCTTTCGCCGGCGAGCTAGAAGGGTTCTGTCGGTGCCCCATCCTATCGGCTTCTTTCCATCGACAGGGTGGGAAACCACAAAGCCCACCGAGCCGAGAATGGCGCCAGGGCCGCAGTGGCCGCACCGGAGGTGCCTACTTCACCCACACCTCGGGCTGGCCGCCCTGAATCTGTCGCGCATGGAACATGCCCAATGTGTTGTTGCTCCACACCGGCATGCCCGTGCGGCCCAGCACGATCACGCCGCCTTCCCCGCCCGGGAGCGCGGGGAGATCGGTGTGGATGAGCTGGTCGGCCGCGTGCTGCGGCGCTTCGCCTTTGCGGCATAGCTCGCCCACCTGGTGCGCGAGTGACAAGCGAATGAAGTACTCGCCCACGCCGGTGCCGGAAACCGCGCAGCCTTTGTCATCGGCATAGGTCCCGGCGCCGAGAATGGGCGAGTCGCCGATGCGGCCTGGCAACTTGCCCTGCATGCCGCCGGTGGATGTGGCGGCCGCGAGGTGGCCCGAGGAATCGCGCGCCACCGCGCCTACGGTTCCGAAGAGGTGGGAGAAGATGCCGGGCGCCAACTTTGAGCTTTGGGCCGGCGGCGGCGGTGCGCCCGCGGGCCTCGCCGGGACGGGTCTGTTGCTCTTGCGCATCACCTCTTCGAACTCCTTCCAGCGCATCTCGGTGAAGAAGTAGCTGGTCGGCTCCTGCTCCAGGCCCTGTTGCTTTGAAAATGCGTCGGCGCCGGGGCCGGCCATGAGCACGTACTGGGTGTGTTCCATGACGGCGCGCGCCAGCTGGATGGGATGCCGCGTAAAGTGGACACCCGCCACTCCGGCTCCGGTCGTATCGATTCCGTTCATGATGGATGCATCCATTTCGTTGGTTGCGTCGGCGGCAAACGCGGAGCCGCGGCCCGCGTTGAACAGCGGGTCGTCCTCAAGCACCTCGACGGCGGCCTGGACGGCGTCCATGGCGGTGCCATGCTTTTCGAGCACGGCTGATCCGGCTGCGAGGGCCCGTGCCAGAGAGGCCCGGTAGGCATCCGCGGTCGCCTGGTCCATGCTGAGCCACTCGGCCTCGCCCGCGCCACCGTGAATCTCAATGGCCCAGGGGGCGGGCGCTTTCGGCGCCGGAGCTTGGGCAAAGGCGCACGCACCGGTGATCCCAACAATCACGCATACAATCCAGCGACGCCAGCATTCAGTAGCAAACATGAGTGATTTGAATTCTATCTGCCACGCGGTGCCACTCTCGTGGGTCATGGCAAAACAAAACGGGCTGGGTTTTCACCCAGCCCGTTCCGTTTGCTAAGATTCTGCCGAATCCGGCCAAGAGATTAGAGAGGCTGAACGTCCGCTGCCTGCCAACCCTTGGGCCCCTTCACCACATTGAACTGCACGGCTTGGCCTTCCTGCAGGCTCTTGAAGCCCTGGGAGTTGATCGCCGAGTAGTGCACGAAGACGTCTTCGCCGTTCTGACGCGAGATGAAGCCGAAGCCCTTCGCGTCATTGAACCACTTCACAGTACCTTGTTCCATTTTGATCTTGTTTCCTGAGTATTGATTTGCGCTGGATGAATCGGAGCGACCACTGGCAGAATCTTGCTTGGTTGGGCGAGGAACTGCTCACGCCCGGTTCGACTCTAACGCTGAGCAGATTGTAGCATCGCCTCGTGGAAATCGAGGCACAAATTGTTGTTCATCAGTCCCTTTTCCCGATTCGGGCCTCCGCCAAGCCTCTGCAAATCAGTAACCTGCCAAGCCCCCTCCCGCTATGATGGGTCATGCCTCAAGACCCCGCTAAGGACCCGGTTCCAGGCCTGCTCGCCGCCGCCGCCGCCCGCCTCGCCAACCAGTTTTCCGACCTTCCCGCTACCCCTGAAATTACTCCCGCCGAGGCCGGTTCCATCGCCGCGGTGCTTGAGGAGACGGCCGTCCGGCTCGGCGACAACTACCCCTATTTCCACCCTTTCTATGCCGGTCAGATGCTCAAGCCGCCCCACCCCGTCGCGCGAGCCGCTTACGCGCTGGCCATGGTCATCAATCCGAATAACCACGCTCGGGATGGGGGCCGTGCCAGCTCCGAGATGGAGATCGAAGCCGTGGCCCATATTGCCCGGATGTTCGGCTGGGAGGCCCCGGACTTTCTGGGACATCTGACCTCAAGCGGAACGATCGCCAATCTCGAGGCTCTCTGGGTCGCCGGCCAAGCCAATCCCGGCCGCCGGATTCTGGCTTCGGAACAGGCCCACTACACACATAGCCGCATCTCTGCCGTGCTGAAGCTGGATTTTGGGGCGGTGCCAGCCGACAACCGCGGCCGAATGGACCTCGATGCTCTCGAGTCCGAGTTGAAGAAGGGCGATGTTGGGACCGTGGTCGCCACCCTGGGTACAACTGCGATCGGGGCCGTCGATCCCCTGCCGGAGATTCTTGCCCTGCGCGACCGCTACGGCTTCCGTGTTCACGTAGACGCTGCATACGGCGGCTACTTCCGGCTGATTCCGGATTCGCTGGATGAGCCGGCGCGCCGCGCGTTTGCCGCTATCGATCAGGTTGACTCCATCGTCGTGGACCCGCATAAGCACGGTCTCCAGCCCTATGGATGCGGCTGCGTCCTGTTCCGCGATCCTGGCGTGGGCCGCTTTTACAAGCACGACTCGCCCTATACGTACTTCACCTCAAAGGACCTGCATCTTGGCGAGATCAGCCTGGAATGCTCGCGTGCCGGAGCGGCTGCCGTCGCCCTCTGGGCCACGCAGCGTCTTCTGCCCAATGTTGCGGGGGGAGAGTTCGCTCAGGGGCTGGCGGCAGGGCGCCGCGCTGCGTTGGAACTCGACAGCCGCCTCCGGGCCGATCCATGGTTCCAGCCACTCGCGGCAGGTTCGCCGGAGCTAGACATCGTCGTCTGGAAGGTCCAGGCGGACACCCTACAGCAGTCCTCCGACCTCGCCCAGCGCGTTTTTGACGAATGTGCCAGACGCAATCTGCACCTCGCGCTTGTACAATTGCCCCAACAGTGGTTCCGGACCGGGGATGTCCCCTTCGATTCGAATTCCGGCAAGAACCTCATTACCTGCCTTCGTTCCGTCTTAATGAAGCCCGCGCACGAATCGTGGCTGGACCTTATCTGGCAGGAGTTCAAGGCAGCGAGCCAGCAAATTTTGGGAGAGTAGGAAGCCCGGCATGACGACAGGCATCTCTGTGGGAAGCAAAGAAAACGTTGTCATTCAGGCGGGTGGCTGCTCGATTCGGGTTCTCCCTCAGTTCGGCGGCAAGATCGCATCCATCCATTTCCGAGGCCAGGAACTTCTCCAGGCGCCGCTCGCTCCGGTTGCATCGCGCACCCACACCATGCCGTTCGACGCTGCCGACGCCAGCGGCTGGGACGAATGCTTGCCCTCGGTGGCCGCGTGCACCGTCAAGACCCAGGCCGCTTCCGCAGATGTTCCGGATCACGGGGACCTCTGGCGTGTGCCGTGGACGGTTCTTGATTCCGCTCCGCACTCGGTCACGCTTTCCTCAGCCTGCTTTTCGCTGCCGCTTACCCTTCGCCGCAGGCTCACCATCGACGAGACCAAGAAGGGTGCCCGTATCAGCCTCGACTACCGACTCACCAACACCGGGACTGCACCGGTCCCGTGGTCCTGGGCTGCGCATCCTCTCTTCACGGTTGCGGAGGGCGACCGCATCATCTTGCCGGATTCCATTCACACACTCCGCCTCGAAGGGTCGGGTGGTAATCGTCTCGGCAAAGCCGGCGACGAGATTCAGTGGCCCATTGCCGATCTCGCTGACGGCTTTCACGCCGATCTCAGCCGCGCAGAAGCTCCAGACTCCGGCATCGGCGACAAACTCTTTGCCGGACCCATGCACCCCGATGCCGCATGGTGCGTTCTCGAGCGCCCATCGGCCGGCGTACGAATCAAAGTCACATTCGACGCCAATGCAACACCTTATTTAGGTCTTTGGATCTGCTACGGTGGCTGGCCTGAGCGCCCCGGACCCAAACAGGTCTGCGTCGCTCCTGAGCCTGCTACTGCGCCGGTCGATTCCCTGGCCTTCACCGGCCCCTGGAGTCGCACCCTCGCCCCCGGTGAATGGTCCGATTGGCCCATGCACGTTGATCTTGAAACCCTGTAGTCTTGGAGCCTTCTATGTACGATTCCGCTCAGCTTCGCTCTATGCACCAGGCCCGTTTCGGCGTCGATCCCGCGATCTTCGTCGCACCCGGGCGCGTCAACATCATCGGGGAGCATACCGATTACGCCGAAGGCTTCGTCATGCCTGCCGCAATCGACTTCGCCACCCTGGCAGCCATCTCACCCCGTACGGATGGCAAGGTCGTCATCTACTCGCAGAACTTCGACGAGCAGAGCGAGTTCGATGCGGCAGCGCTGCCTGCAGAGCGAAGAGACCACTGGTCGGACTACCCGCTTGGCGTCATGGCCATCCTCGCTGGGGAGGGCCACAAGATCCCTGCTCTCAGCCTCACCTTGTGGGGAGACGTCCCCGTCGCTTCGGGACTATCCAGTTCCGCGGCCATCGAGGTCTCGACCGCAATCGCCGTGCTGTCTCTCATCGGCGCTGAGTATCCGATGCCGGTTCTCGCGCGCCTCTGCCAGCGCTCGGAGAACGAATTCGTCGGCTCGAGCTGCGGCATCATGGACCAGTTCATCTCCGCTAACGCCGCGGAAGACCACGCGTTGCTGCTCGATTGCCGCGACCTCAGCTTCAAACTGGCGCCCATCCCTGAAAACGTTGCGCTGGTCATTGCCAACACCATGGTGAAGCACGCCGTTACCGGTGGCGAATACACCAGCCGCCGCGCACAGGTGGAAGAGGCTGCCGCCGTCATCGCCCGCCATCGCCCGGAGGTTCACTTCCTGCGCGATGCCAACCTCGACGACTTAGCGAAGTATGGGTCCGAGATGAGCTCCCTTGCGCTGAAGCGCGCCCGCCACGTCATCACTGAGAACACCCGCACCGTGGCAGCAGCAGAGGCTCTGATCAATCACGACCTCAAGGAACTGGGCCGGCTCATGGCGGAAGCCCATGTCAGCTACAGCAAGGACTTTGAGGCGAGTTGTGAAGAGGCCGACGCTATGGTGGAGCTAGCTCAGGACCTTCCCGGCCTGATCGGGGCGCGTCTCACCGGGGGCGGCTTCGGCGGGTGCACCGTTAATCTTGTCGAGCGGCAGCACGCCCGGGAATTCTCCGCTGCGCTGGGCCAACGTTACGCCGAACGCACTGGAATCACCCCCCAAATTCATATTTGTCATGCATCAGGGGGGGCACATCCAGTCCAGGAGAGCATCCAAGCTGTTAGGTAACAGGCACGGCAGCGTCCCGCGTCCTCTGAGCTTGTGCTTGCATGCCTGAAATCGTCATTCGAGCATAGCTGGGGAATTGTCCTCCGTTGTATCGTCTTAATTTGAGTCAGAATAGCCGTCAGCCGCTGAGCGCTTGCTAAAATCGGGGAATACTCAAAACCGATTGCAGACGCAAGTCGCCCTCCGGTGAGCCGGGCCCCTATTCGATGAAGAAGGCAGATGTCCGGCATGCGGGCAACCTGCCGGAGGTCTTCAGGTAAAACATGTCCACCAACACGACAAAGCCTTTCTCCTACGAGTCTTTCCCCCCTTCTGGCCTGGTTGCGTACTTCTCCATGGAGATCGCGATCAACCCAGGCATGCCCACCTACTCTGGCGGCCTTGGCGTGCTCGCCGGAGACACTCTGCGTTCGGCCGCCGACCTTGGCGTTCCTCTCATCGCCTTCACCCTCTTGCATCGGAAGGGATACTTCCGCCAGCACCTCGATGAGGCTGGTCAGCAGACCGAGGAAGTGCAGGCCTGGAACCCGGCTGATTTCTGCACCGAGGAACCGGCGCGCATTACCGTCTCGGTCGAGGACCGCACGGTTACGGTACGTGCCTGGCGGTACGATCTCGAGGGCCGCTCCGGCCACATCGTCCCGATCTACCTGCTCGACACCGATCTCGACGGCAACTCGGGCTGGGACCGCGGATTGACCGACCATCTTTACGGCGGAGATACCAACTACCGCCTGCAGCAGGAGATCGTCCTCGGCATGGGGGGGCTTCGCATGGCCAATGCCCTGGGCAGGCATGTAAACGTGTACCACATGAACGAAGGGCATGCCGCGCTGCTTACGCTTGCCCTGCTGGAAAGCCAGCTCGGCGGCGGCCCGCTGGGCGCGGCTACTGACTCCGACCTTCAGGTGGTCCGCAACAAGTGCGTCTTCACCACACACACGCCGGTTCCCGCAGGGCACGACCGCTTCTCGACCGAGCAGGCTTACCGCATTCTGGGCGGCGAACGCACGGCGCGCCTGCAGAAGTTCGGCGCCTTCCACGAAGGCCTGCTGAACATGACGATGCTCGCGCTGCGCTTCTGCCGCTACGCGAACGGCGTGGCCATGCAGCATGGCAAGGTTTCGCGCGAGATGTTCCCGGAGTTTCCCATCGACGCCATCACCAACGGCGTGCACGCGCCCACGTGGCTGTCAGATCCGGTGCAGCACATGCTCGACGCGCACATCCCTGCATGGCGGCGGGACAATCTTTTCCTGCGTAACGCAATCGATATTCCTGTCGGCGAGGTGCTCGCTGCGCATGCCCGGGCCAAGGATGCTTTGCTGGCAGAAGTCGCGGCCCGCACGGGACTGATGCTGAATCCCCGCGTGCTCACACTGGGCTTCGCGCGGCGCGTGGCCACCTACAAGCGAGCCAACCTGCTGTTCACTGATCCCGAGCGGCTCGTCCGGATCGCTGAGCAAGCCGGCGGGTTGCAGATTCTCTACGCCGGCAAGGCGCATCCCCAAGACGAACCCGGCAAGGCACTCATTCGCGAGGTCGTGGAAAGGGCTCACTCCACAGGCAGCGATCTGCTGAAGGTCGTTTATCTCGAGAACTATGCCTGGGATCTCGGCGCGGCGCTGACTGCCGGTGTCGATGTCTGGGTCAATACGCCTCGCCGGCCCTACGAGGCTTCCGGCACCAGCGGCATGAAGGCCGCACTTAATGGCGTGCCTTCGCTTTCCATCCTTGACGGCTGGTGGATTGAGGGCTGCATCGAAGGCGTGACGGGCTGGGCAATCGAGGACGGGGCCGACGATGCTGCGGAGGCACACAACCTCTACAACAAACTCGAGTCGGCGGTGGTTCCGCTTTACCTGCAGGCGCCCGAGAAGTGGGGGCAGATGATGCGCACCACGCTCGCGTTCAACGGCTCCTACTTCAACACCAACCGCATGGTGAAGCAGTACACGCGCAACGCGTACTACCCCATCAAGCTGGTCGAGCATGCCCGCGTGGAAGAAGCTGCGTACGCCGATCAGGTCTAGCAAGGCCTCTAAAAACGAAAGGGCGAATCCGGTTGCGGATTCGCCCTTCCTCTTTTGACGCGTCGATCGTTAGTTCCCCGTCGGAATGATTCCCGCGTTCTCGACCATCAGGATCGTGGTGCGCTGTGGTGCGCGGGTGCGGTGCACCACCGTCTTCGGCACCACCAACCCCTGCCCCGGTCCTAGCTCCACCACGCGGTCTTCGAGATCGATCAGCAGCTTTCCATCTACGACATAGAAGAATTCGTCGTCCTCGTCATGCTTGTGCCAGTGGTATTCGCCCTCGATCGCCGCCATCCGCACCACCGAGCCGTTCACCTGGCAGAGCGTCTGGTTGAACCACTTGAACTTGTCCGCGTCGGGTACCGCGTGTACATCGAAAGCTTCGAGCGGCTTATAAAGCACATTCAGCCGCGTTTCGTAGGGGAAGGTAGTTTCAGCCACGTGTTTCTCCTCTCAGGAACTCGGTTGGGCCGCTCGTCAACCTGCGCGCCGTCCGCGCAATCTGCCCAGCGCAAAAGGCGCCAGCAGGAGCAGCACCGCGACGGCTAGCCGCAGCACGTCATTGGGAAAGATCCTGGAGCCAAGCGGCGTGAAAGCGACGGCTGCGGCAAGAGCCACGCAAACCAGGGCCGGTACAAAGCCCACCAGCAGACGCCAGTCCGGGAGCCGCAGGTGCGACGTTGTTTTTACGATCCCGGCCTGCTCCAGCATCACCATCAGGTAGAAGTCCTCGCTTGCCAGCTCATCCAGCGCCTGGTCCCACTCGGCTTTCCGGCCCGCTGCCACGTCACGGTCGTAAACGGACCGAGCGAGCCTGGCGATGCGGCTCTCGTACTCTTTGTCATCGAAATCACGCTCGAATGTGCGAGCCTGATCGAGTTCCTTCTCGCTCGCACCCACTTCGGAAAAAGCGAGCATGGCTTTCTCGATCTCATTCAGCGGCGCACCTTCTCGCTCCGCTTCCGCGGCAATGCGATCCACCAGGAACTGCTTCGCGCTGGCAACCGAAGTGGCCATGGAACTCCGCTAGATTCTCACGAGCTCTCGCTGAATTTTGCCCGTAACCCATGCCTTGCCGGTTGATGTCATCATGTTGATTTCGCTGCGCACGCCGAACTCCGGCAGATAGATTCCGGGCTCCACGCTGAAGCAGGTATTCGGCAGGAGCAGCCGCTCATCATGCGTCTCGAGATTGTCGAGATGCGCGCCAGGGCCGTGAATCTCCTCGGCGATGTTGTGCCCGGTGCGATGCGTGAACCACTCGCCGAACCCTGCTTCGCGGATTACTGCCCGCGCGGCGTCATCGGCCTCGAAGCCGCGGATCGGCTGCCCAGCCGCAAACGCGGCCGTCACCTTCTCAATGGCTGCATCGCGCGCATTGCGCACTGTTTCGAAGACAGTCTGCTCGCGCGCGCTGGGTTCGCGGCCCACTACGCCGGTCCAGGTGATGTCGTAAAAGACGCTGCCAGGCTTGTCGGGCTTGCCCCAGATGTCGATGAGGACAAAGTCGCCTTCCTTGATTTCGGAGCAGTGATCGGCGGTCGGCTCGTAGTGGGAGTCGGACGCGTTCTGGTCGACGCTGACGTTGGGCCCGTTTTCCCACACCAGGCCTTCGTTCCGCATGGCATTCGAGAGCCATTCCACCATATCGAACTCGGTGAATCGGGACGGCGTCCCACTCGATGGGCGCAGAGAGCGCGCTATCTTCTTCCAGCCCTCTTCGAGAATGGCATCGATCGCCTTCTGCGCCACCGTGTGACTGGCGATCTGGTCCGCTGTGAGAACGGCTTCGAACTCGCTGACGAGATCGGCCGAGGTCACGATCTCCTTGCCCAGGCCGCGCAGAAACTCCACCGTTCCCGCGTCCGCCATTGAGACATACATAATGTCGTTGTTGGGCGAGTACTGCATGGCGATGCGGCGCGAATTCTTGAGCATGGCCTCGAGCCCCGAGTGCAGCTCCTGCCAGCTCGAGTACAGGCCTTTCGAGCCGGGGAGGCTATCAAGGCGGCCCTGCTCGATGCGGTGCACCAGCTTCCGGGGGACGCCCGCGGCGGGGACGAAGTAGTAGTAGCGCCGTGTGATGTGCGCCTTCGGGTCGAGGCCCAGTATGCGTTCGCCGATGGGGTCCCGGTGGTGATGATCGTAGAAAAGCCAGCCGTCCAGGCCCGCGTCGCTGAGCGCCGTCTGCATCGCCTCAAGGTTCATGCGGCCATCATAGACGAGAAGGCACGACCTGTTCCGCGAACTTAGCCGAGGGCAATAATCACCTTGCCGCGCGCGTGGCATGCTTCCACATACCGCACGGCTTCGGCCGTTTCGGCGAGGGGGTACGTCCGATCGAGAACCGGCTTGATCTTGCCGGACTCCACCATCGCCGCCAGAGTGCTCAGGTCAGCTCCGTTGATCTTCGCCAACACGCCGGTGAGCCGCTGGCTCACGAAAGGGGCAATCAGCATCTTTCCGAACATCACGCCGGCCAGTTCGGTCGCCTTCTTATCCGGACCGCCTCCACCGCAGCTCACAAAAACTCCCTTTGGCTGAAGGGCGCTGCGAAATTCGGCAAGGGTGCGATTCCCCACCAGATCGAAGATGGCATCCCACTTCTGCGGCGATCGGGTGAAGTCTTCCTGCATGTAGTCGATCACGCACTCGGCGCCGAGAGAACGCATCAGATCGGCGTTTCTTCCACTGCAAACTGCGGTCACGTGTGCCCCCATCTCCCGCTCGATCTGCACCGCGAACGTCCCCACGCCGCCAGCTGCCCCGTTGATCAGGAGCTGCTGGCCGGCCTTGATCTTCGCGCGGTCGCGCAGCCCCTGCAGGGCAGTGGTCGCCGCGATCGGCAGCGAAGCCGCCTGCTCAAATGAGACCCCCGCGGGCCTTAGGGCAAGCTGCGTCTCCTTCCCGCAGGCAAACTCTGCGAACGAGCCTTTGCAGACGCCGAAGACCGCATCTCCGGGCTTGAACCGGGTGGTTCCGGAGCCTACGGCTTCCACCACGCCGGCACAGTCTGCCCCCAGCCGGGGGTAGCGCGGTTTCCCGATCCCGGTGAACAGCTGAAGGAGCGCAGGTTTGCCGCGCAGGAAGTGCCAGTCGTAAGGGTTCACTGAGGCGGCGTGCACGCGAACCAGCACTTCGCCTTTGCCGGGTAAAGGCTTATCGATTTCTTTGAGGGAAAGAACATCAGGCGGGCCGTACTGCTCGTAGACGATGGCTTTCATCGATCCCCTCCGGAAGTGCTGGACAGGGCACAGAGCAGTATAGCCTCACTTAGACGACGAGAGACGCGGTTTCCCGCGCCTCTTTGTTCGTGCTTCGTTTGGAGCTTACAGTGCGGCCATAGCCGAGGCCTGATCAGGGAACAGGCCCGCATACTTCGTAATCCCCACCATGGTGAACACCTTGGTGAAGTGCTGCGACAGGCCGTAGGCGAATACCTTCTGGCCCGAATTGGCAGCTTCGATCAGCATCTGGATGACGAGCGCGATGCCGCTCGAGTTGATGTAGTCCACCTTGGTGAAATCCAAAAGGATCAGCTTCACCGTCGCCTTGGGCAGCGCCTGGTAACTTCCCAGCACCGCCTCCTTTGACGTGCTGGCGATATCGCCCTCGAACCGAAGGACAGACACCGGGTGCCCGGCAGGGGAAGTGATCTGGTCGACACGCGTTTTGGTTTCGGTTTGCACTGTCAAAGTCTCCGTAGATTACGTTATTCAGTCGGGGGATCCAGCCGGATCACCAGGCGGACATAGCTGCTTTTGCCGTTGCCTCCGGCGACCCACTCCGCTTCGTCCACAAGCGCCTGGATCAAAAACATTCCCATGCCGCGGGGGTCTTCTTCGCCGTGGATCTTTTTATCAATATCAGGCTTGGGGGGGAGGCTCTTCAAGCCCTTCCCGTCGTCGATGACCTTCACTTCCAGCGCGTCTTCTCCCGCTGAAAGTACTACGCCGACGCTCAGCCCTTCGTTCAATCGGTTGCCGTGCTCAATCGCATTGATGCATGCCTCGGCCACCGCAGTCTTCAGGTCCTCAATCCGGTCTTCGCGAAAGCCCATCAGCTTGGCGACCGATGCCGCCGTGCTCATGGCTACCTTCTCATAGCCTAGCCGCGAGGGCAGCCGGACCTCAACGTTCGCCGACTTCCGCGTGGTGACCGTCATGCCACCGGCTCCAAGACCGGGGCCTTGCGGCACAACACCAGTGCTGTCATGTCGTCCCCCTGAGGGCCGTCCTTAACAAAGGATTGTATGGCTGTCCACAATGCATCGAGGATACCATCGGCTTTTAACATGTCGCATTGGGAAAAATTCTCCCAAAGCCGCTCCGGACCAAACTCCTCATCCCCGCAGAAGGCCTCCGTTAAGCCGTCTGTATAGAACAATAACCGCGATCCGGCGGGAAAGTTGCAGCGTTCGATGGTGTATTGCATGCCCGGCAGAAGGCCCAGTGGCGTTCCGCTCGACTCGATCTCGCACCGGCTTCCATCCTGGTGCAGCACATACCCCGGATTGTGCCCGGCGTTCACGAACTCCATCTCGCCCTTTTCCGGATAGAGCCGCAAAAAAATCGCCGTCACATACCGGCGGCGGGCTTCTTCGCCCTCCAGCCACTGATGCTGGTTCATGCGTGTGGCCAACTCGTCCAGGGGAACCCCGCTCACCGCCATCGCTCGGAAAGCCGCGCGGAAGCTGGTCGACATCATGGCCGACGCCAGTCCCTTGCCGGCCACGTCGGCCACTGCCATCACAACGCTTCCGTCCGGCAGCGAGAGGATGTCCAGGTAATCGCCGCCTACCTCGTAGCAGGTAGCTGATTTAAAACCAACCGAGTAGCCCGGAATATCGGGCAGATGCTGCGGCAACAGCGACCGCTGAATCTCGCGGGCCGAATCCAGATCCTGCTGCACGCGGGCGTATTCCACGTTGCGCTTGTGGTTGCGCGCATTTTCTAGCGCAACCGCAGCTTGCAGCGCTAAACCCTCAAGAAAATCCGTCTCGTAGATGGTGAGATCGCGGCCGTCGGGCGATGACACCACCAGTTCGGCCATCTGCTTTCCGTCGCGGTCATTGAGCGGAAAACTGCGTAGCCCAGGCCGGCCGGCATCCACACCTTCGCCAGACTCGAGACTCGTGCCGGGAAACGCCGCTCCCGCCATCTCCAGTTCGCGGACCACGATGCGCAGCACCGATTCGAGGACTTCCTCTTCCCGGATCGTCGCGTGCACTTGGCGTGACGCCTCGAGCAGTGCCTGCAACCGGAAGACCTGCTGCTGCAGGTCGATGGTGTCGTTATGATCCGGAAGCCGGATATCCGTCCCCATGCACTCGACTCCTGTGGAAGTTCAATCTATCACGCGCAAAGTGTGACTAGGAAATAGCACAAGCGCGGTAGGCGCACCGTGGACGGTGCGCCCCGGGTTCAACTTCCTGAGCGAATCGAATGAGTCAGTTCTCTACTGATGCAGGCCTTGCATCGCCTTGGCCAGCTCGTCGGGATCGAACCCGAAGGGGCCGGGTTTGGTCTTGAAGATCACGCGGCCGCCACGGTCGATTAGATAGAGGCGGTCGGGCCAGCCGGTGTAGGCGCCTTCGACGCGGTTATCCATGCTGTCGACCAGGGCCGGGAATTTGATTCCCAGCTTGCGCCAGCAGGCATTGGCCACGTTCACCCGCTCAAGATCGTTCTTGGGGGTGGCGAAAAGTACGTTGTCGCGAACGTTGGACTGCATCTGCCAGACGTCGGTGGGGTGCGCCTCAAGGATGTAGATCGCGTAGAAATCGATCTTGCCTTGGTACTGAGCTGCCAGCTTGTTCAGGGCGGGAACCTCCCGCCGAAAAGGCGGTCAGGTATAGCTCCCGAAGACGAGAACTACGGGGCGGTCCTTCCACAGACCCGCCATTTCGACGGGGGCTTCAGCACCCTGGAGCTGCTTAACGGTGAAAGACGGGGCCTGATCGCCGGGGTTGAGATGGCCGGCGCGGGCGGGATTCCAGAGTGTCTCGAAGGGAATCACGAAATACGCCGGCATCGGCATCTTTGCCATCACGGCGGCAAACGCCTCGGGCGGCTGGTGCATGGCCCAGTTGATGTAGGCGACGAAGCCGACCCACGCGACGAAGCAGACGGCGGCGATCGTGCCCAGCCAGCGCTTCCAGCGCCTGCGCGGCTTCTGTGTGGGGACCGTGTTTGCCGTCGTGGTGCTCATATCTTTGGTTCTCAGTTCGTAGTTCTTAGTTCACAGCTCCCGGTCCGCAGTGTCCATTCTGTGAACTACGAACTAAGAACTCATCGTCACTTCGTCACCGCATTCATTTCCAGATAGCCCTGCGGCGCAATCCCGAATGCATCAGCTACGCGATTAAAGAAGGCGAACATCGCCGTGATGTAGACGGCCTCGGCAATCTGCGGATCCGTCCAGCCATGCTCGCGCAGTTGCTGAACATCCTCATGCGTGGTCTTGTAGGCGGCCTGCGTCACCTTGGTCACGTAATCGAGCAGCGCCCGCTCGGCCGGGCTCAGGCCCGCGCCATCCAGATCGCCTCTGGCGATCGCTTGTACTGTTGTCTCTTCGGCTCCCTGAACACGCAGGAAGTAGGCATGTGAGTCCAGTCAATATGGACACCGGTTCAGGTACGACACCCAGCTCGCGATGGCTTCCTTGGTCTTTCGGGTCAGGTGGCCTTCGCTGAAGTGGACGGTGTCTCCGAACTTCATCACGTCGCGCAAGAAGTCGGGACGATGGCTGAAGCACTTCAGGATTCCCGGCATGTTCTGCCGCCCTGACTTGGCGCGCCAAACGTCGTAGACCTCGGCCACATCGCCAGCCGCGTCGCGATCTTCTATGACAGGAATTTTGAGTTCGTTTTCAGACATTGTTCGCAGGGGAATCTCTGAGTGATCGCACTATAGCATGCAGCCTCTGGGAATCATCTCCACCCTTCGGCTGATCTGGCTGGGCTGAGGGCTGGTTTGAGCGTTACTCAGCCGCCAGAACCAGATTCGCGTCCGGGATCTCAGAGGGCGTACGGCTTGCCAGAAAACACCACAGAAACCATGCCGGAGCCGTCCAGAGATACGCGGGTGTGAGCACGCCGACACCACGCATTTCCTCGATCATGAAAACCAGGTTGAGCAGAGCCAGACAGGCTAGCCAGTTCCACGAGCTCCGGCAGCGTGTAACCGCCAGCAGGATGGCGGGCAGCGCGATCGCTTCATCCATCACCCACGCATAGGGAGCCGTGATCAGGCCGAGGGCGAGAAGCATCGCCCCGTCGGTCTGCCATTCCCACTCCTTGCGTTTCCTGAGGTACCAGACCGCAGCGGCGCCTGCCGCCATCATGGTGGGGATGAACTGAACTACCGCTGGAGCTCCGGTAAGCCGCCGCAGATAGACGCTCAGGCAGGGAGCAGCCCAGTCCATCAGGTGCATTTTGCGCATTAGCGCGGAATACTGCTGCCAGGCTCCGGGATCAAGCGTGAACAGCAGGCCGGCGCTGCAAGCCAGCACCGTAACCGCGCCAAGTAGAATCTTCCAACGGCGATCGAGGATGATCCACATCAGAAGCACGAGGCCGAACGGCAGAATGAGGTGCGGTTTCAGGGCCAGAGGAGCCAGGCACACGCCAGCGAGGAACGGGTGCCTGCGGTGCAGATAGAGAAACAGCACCAGGCACATCAGAAAGAAAACGCCCAGCTGGCCGGTGCGTTCACACAATAGAACCGGGCCGAAGAGGAAGACGATCCAGCGCAAATATCCAAGCTGCTTGCCGTACATCGCGTTGAGAAGCTGGGCGGAACAGTACAGGCAGGCGAGCTGAGCAGCGAACCATACGAAGAAGCCCAACCCGGCGCTCACGAATCCCAGTGGAAGAAAGAGCGGCAGCAAAAGCGGAGGACTGTTGCTCAGCCTGGGATAGGCGTGCACCATGCCGGCGTCCTGCTCGATTTTCATCAGTTTGTCGAGATCGTATGGGCTCTGGCGCGCAGCCAGCAGATGGCCGGTGGCCCAGAATTGGATGAAGTCAGCTTGCGCCGCTGCCTTCGGCCGAACGGCTGTGAATACATTAAGGACCGCGTGAATACAACCGAGCAGGACGAAGCACGCGAAAACAATCTGGCTGACGTGCCGTACCAAGGGGCCTTTAAGCATGGCTGATCACGAAGGTCTCTGGAAAGTTCAGCCAATTATAGCTTTGGCCCAGCAGTTATCCTTTCAACAATGCGCCAAACACTCTCCGTCGCGATGATCGCCATGAACGAAGAGACGAATCTGGCCCGCACGCTCGAAACCGTGAAGTGGGCCGACGAGATCATCGTGGTCGATTCCGGCTCTAAAGATCGCACCCTCGAGATCGCACAATCCTACGGCGCAAAGACCAGCTACCACGCCTTCGGCGGTCACGGAGAGCAGAAGAACGTCGCTCTCGACCTCTGCACCAGTGACTGGATCCTGTTGCAGGATGCCGACGAGCCGCTGACGCCCGAACTCCAGAAGGAAATCCAGGCTCTGCTCGCCTCGGAGCCGAAGTACACTGCCTACTGGATTCCACGCCTGAACCTGATCATTGGCCGCTGGATGCGTCATGGCGGCTTCTATCCCGACCACAAGCTGCGCTTGTTCAAGCGCGGCTCAGCGCGGCTCAGTGAGGGCGTCGGTCCGCACTCCACGCCGCAGCACCAGGGACCCAAAGGCACGCTGAAGCACGACATGCTTCACTACGCCTACCCCAACCTCGTCGTCTATCTCGAGCACATGAACCGCTACAGCTCAGAGATTGCGCAGCTGCTCGCGGCCAAAGGCAAAACCAGCCAGTCGCTCCCCGCATTCCTCTGGAATTGCCTGCTCAACCCCTGGGCCACCTTCGTCTACAACTATGTTTTCCGCCTCGGTTTCCTCGACGGCCGCGAAGGGCTGCTGCTGCACCTCAACCACTCCGTTTACATCCACTGGAAGTTTATTAAGGCGTGGTGGATCGGCAGGACCGGCGGTTTGAATAAGGTCCCGGGCTCGTAGGGTTCAGTCTTGCGGCGATCCGGTGGATTCGCACCGTTGGCTAGACGGGCGAGTGGAACGGGGCTAGGAAGTGGAAACCGCTTTTTCCCTCTCGCACGACTCAAGCCGTGCTACATTGGCGAGCGATGTTCACAAGGACAGCCCGTGCTCCTGCACGAACGATCTCGGGCGATGAAGCTGCCAGCTTCGTAAGGTCCGGGATGTGGCTCGATTACGGCACCGCCCTTTGCCAGCCCGACGTCTTCGACAGGGCACTGGCAGCCCGGCGGGATTCACTCAGCAACGTTAAGATTCGCTCCTGCCTGACCATGAGCCCGCGTGCCGTTGTGGAAGCCGATCCAACCGGGGAACATTTCTGCTGGTTCAGCTGGCACTTCTCCTCCTACGACCGCAAGATGCACGATTGTGGCCGCTGCAACTATATTCCGCTGAACCTTGGCGAGGTGCCGGGCTACTATCGCCGCTTTCTCCCGCCGGTGGACATAGCCATCCTCAAGGCGCGCCCCATGGACGAAAACGGACGCTTCATTTTTGGTCCGACCAGCATGTGGCACCGCGCAATCATCGAGAGGGCAAAGACCGTCATAGTGGAGGTCACCTCCACCCTGCCGTGTGCCTGCGGTACCGAGAACTGGGTGGATGCAGGGGAGATTGACTTTCTGGTCGAGGGCGATGACCAGGAGGCTCCCGAACTGCCCAACCCGGCACCCAACGAAGTTGACCGGGCGGTCGCTAGACATATAGCCGGTGAAGTGGACGACGGCGCCTGCCTGCAGATCGGCATCGGCGGCATGCCCAACGCGGTCTGTTCCCTGCTGCTCGAAAGCGGCATTCGCGATCTGGGCGTGCATACCGAAATGCTGACGGACGGCCTTGGCGAACTTTATCGGGCAGGCTGTGTTACCGGCTCCCGCAAAGCTATCGATACCGGCAAGATTGTCTACTCGTTCACCCTCGGTTCTCGCCAACTCTATGCGGCCACCCACCGCAACGCCGATTTCCTCTGCTGCGGGGTCGACTACACCAACTCGCCGCAAGTCATCATGCAGAACGACAATGTGATTTCCATCAATAACACCACCCAAATTGATCTGCAGGGCCAGGCCGCATCGGAGTCCGATGGCCACCGGCACCTCAGCGGCACGGGCGGGCAACTGCAGTTTGTGCGCGGCGCCTATAGTTCGCATTGCGGCAAGTCGTTCATCTGCCTGGCGTCTACCTACGAAAAACATGGCGAGCACCGCAGCCGGATTGTTCTCGAACTTACCCCCGGCAACATTGTCACCACGCCGCGATCCGACGTGATGTATGTAGTGACCGAATACGGGAAGGTCAATCTCAAGGGAAAATCGGTGGGCGAACGCGCAAGGGCGCTGATCTCCATTGCGCATCCTGATTTTCGTGAGGAACTGGAGCGGGAAGCCTATGGGCTTCGGCTCATACCCCGCGCGGTCACTTTCTGAGTGTCGGGAGGGCCGCTTTCTAATCCCTATTGCCTGTTCCCTTTCTTTACGCTGCTTGCAGCTCCAGCAGGATCGCCGCCCCTCGCGGCACGAGGTTTGCGGCCGACGCGCGTCCGTTGTTGTCCTGCAGAATGGTGGCGCACAGGCTCAGGCCCAGCCCCGCGGCTTCGCCGCTTCCCGCTTGCGGCGGCACGAAGGGATCGAACGCGCGATCGGGGTGCTCAAAGGCCGGCCCGCTGTGTGAAATCGTGATCTCAACGCGATTCCCCTCCTTCTTCGCTTCCAGCGTCACGGTGCGGTCGCTTGCTTCTTCCACATGCTCCACGGCATCCATCGCAAACTGCAGGCAATGCAGCACAGCCTGCCGCAACTGTTGCGCGTGTGCCTGCACCTGCGGCAGTTCAGGATCGACGTTCAAGCGGAATTCGATCGAACGCTGCAAAAACTCAGACCGGTGCAGGCGCTCCATGTCCACCAGCATCTCTGATACTGAAACTTTGGCGAGCTGCGCGCTTGGGCCCCGCGCCACGCGGTGCAGGCTCTCCAGTGTCGAGCGCATGGTGCGAGCCGCTGCCAGGATCGACTCCACTGCCTTGTGTTCATGCGCTTCGAGCTGCGAAGACTCATCCAGCAGCGATGCATAGCCCAGGATCACTGTCAGCGGATTATTTAGCTGCGTAGTTACGTTTCCCGCCAACTGGCCGAGGCCCGCAAAGCGCTCTGAATCAATCAGCTTCTCGAGCATGCGCGTCTGGCTGCGTACCGATTGTAGCCGCGCCGCCAAGATTTCGATGGGCGCAAGGTCGTCCTGCCGCAGCGGTTCTTCGGGCCTGCGCATTCCCGCCAGCAGCAACGCGCCCTCCGTCGCCGTCCTCCCCTGCATGGGTGTCGCCATAGTCGAGGTGAAATGCAGTCGGGTCAGGTCATCACCGGGCGTCAACCACTGGCTGAGGTCGAGGTGGACCGTGACGCCGTCCGCCACAGGCTTTGGGAAAGTCAGAAACTCCGCGACAGGAATGCGCAGCGCCAGGGACCCAAGCGCCCGTTCGGTGGCGCTGTCCATGCCCGCCGAACCCATGACCCGGTACATGCCGACCGGATGCAGCAGCAGAAGCGCGGCCTGGCTGAATCGGCTGTTCTCCACGACCGTCGCGCAGATCTGGCTGGCCTGCCGATCGAAGTCCTCCACGCGTTGGCGCGACAGCATCAGGCTGCTGTAAGCCTCCATCTCGCGCCGCGCCCGCCGCTCGCGTTCTCCTGCCGCCTGGTTCGTCGCCAATTCCGTCTCCAGGGCCAGCAGGATGAGCCCCAGCGCAGCCGCCACCTTGGCCATCACGATTGCGCGCATCAGCCAGAGAGCCAACAACGGCATCTGCGACAGCGGGAACATGAGCAGGAAAGGGAAGGACCAGACTGTGAAGCCCAGGACGCTGATTGCCACGCCCGGCGAGAGCCGGCGAAACACCGACACCACCAGCAGCGCGGTCATGATGTGATTGCCGCTCTCGGCAAGTACCAGCGGCCAGAACACACCCTGCTTGAAATAGAGCCAGACCGCGGCCGCCCCGAAGACGGCGCACATCCCAATACCAACCATTGGTGGCAGTGAGCCCTTCGCGTTCCCCCAGAACAGGCCCACGACTACGGAAATCACAGCCAACGCCGGAAAAGTCCAGAACGCAATTCCATGCGGCGTGGCCTGGTGATACACGCCGTATCCCAGCAATGCGTAGACGATCAGCGGCAGGATGAAAGGAACTGCATACAAGATCCGCACCTTGCCCAACCGAAAGGAAAGCGGCGAGAGGGACCCAAGAAACAGTCCCGACGCCAACATGGCGCAGGCCTGGGCCCAGGCTGCCATCCACGGCTGTCGGCTGTCCCACATCTCCCATACTGAGCCGGGGTATAGAAGCGCCATCCGCAAAAGGACAAAGAAGAAAGCCAGGAACCAGAGCAGGTTGCGGGTGTCACGCGTGCGCCAATAGAGATGTCCGAACGCCGGAAGCAGCAGCGCCGTCATGATAAGCGCCGGCATTTGATACCAATCTGGCATCACTGGGCGAATCCCTTCCTTCTATCCTTCGTGGGAAAGTACATTGCGGGGGCCCAGGAAAACCCGGAGCTAGTCGCCTCCGGCCTGATTCTCGTGCTGACCGGCAGACCTGTCCATGCGACGAACGTTGTATTCGGCGGCATCAGGAGGGCCGCGCAAGGCGGAGTCGAGGGATACCCGGAACAGTCTTGTGCGGAAGCCTATGATTTTGTTGAGTTAACGATTGTGGGATATCCACAGCGTAGCACTGATTCCTGAAAGTTCGATCAATTTGCTGCGCATTTCCCCATTTACTCGTTTGGGCCCGTGTTCGCTTCCTCAGCGGCCACTATGTCGCTCATGCAACTTTGCGCGGTTCCGGAGGCATCCAAGCAAGCACGCGAGAACGATCCGCATTCATACATAAAGGATTCGAAGATATGGCTTCAGAGTTGAAGGCAGAGAGGGCGAACTCCGCTCTTTCGGTGTCCGTGGGCCAGCGCGTCACGGTCGGAGACTCCGAAACGGAGTTTGTGGTGGTCAATGTAGACCATGAAACCGGACGCCTGGAACTCCTTCGTCTCAAGCCGGGGCGGATCGAGGCCGACATCCCAGTTTCCAACGTGCGGAGGATCGTCGAGAGCGGCCTGCATCTGGTCGACAACAGCGAAGAGAACTAGATCACCCTGCTGCGAACAGGGCTGCGACCGTCTCGAGAGGGCGGTCTTAGTTCCCTCCAGCTGTGCCTGTTTCCATTGTGGATTCAGCAGACTTCAGTCGTCGGAGCGCAGGGGATGCGCGGGGGTGAGCTCGTCCAGTGATCTCCGGAAGACTTCGCTCTCGGGGATGACGGATACGGTCTGGGTCTCTTCATCGACCTCGACGATGACAAACGTTTCATCGCGCCCTTCGATTTGGACGCGACCTCCGACCTTAGGCAGTTGCGCTGGGGAATTCATCACTCACGACCGTACCAGTCAGTTTTGCGAGTGTCGTTGCTCTGACGCAAGCAGCCATGCTGTTTGGCAGGCGGCGGGCCGGGTATCGCTTTCAAGGCGGTCGCCGTCTAACGATTTAGCAGAGCGCGTATCATAAGACCTCACCGGCGTCCTGCGCCGCTGAGCTGGCTCGTTACCTTGGAGTAAAAGAAGTATGTATCCCCACCACCGCCTGGCCCTCGGCCTTCTTCTCATTGCCGCCTTAGCCGCAGGTAGTCGCCCCGCCTCAGCGCAGGAGAAGGACTCGTTTACGCCCATGCCGCTCGACGCTGGCTTCGGGAAAATGGACGTAACGCCGCCCAGCACTCCGCCCGATGACATCATCAAGCAGTTTGCCGCGAAAGAAAGCGAATTCCAGGAGGCGCTGAACCACTACACCTACCGCCGCCAGGCGCGTGTACAGACCATCGACGACGACACGAAGAAGGTCGACGGCGAATGGTACCAGGTAGATGACGTGATCTTTACGCCCGACGGCCGCCGCACGGAGAAAACCGTTTTCGCCCCGGAGAGCACCCTGGAGCGCGTCATGATGAGCCCCTCCGACCTGCAGGATATCCAGCACGGCTACCCGTTCGTGCTCACCACAGCCGAGCTTCCCTCGTACAACATCAAGTACGTAGGCAAGCAAAAGGTGGATGAGATCGACACCTACGTCTTCGATGTCAGCCCCAAGCAGATTGTGAAGGGCCACCGCTACCTGCTCGGGCGCGTCTGGGTCGACACCGTCGCGCTCCAGATCGTCGTAACCAACGGCCGCATGGTCCCGGACGACACCCGCAGAAACAGTGAGGACCTGCATCCCCCGTTCATGACCTGGCGTGCCCAGGTGGACGGCCATTATTGGTTCCCGGTCTACACCAAGGGCGAGGGCATTCTTCACTTCGCCGGCCAAAAGGGTTCGATGGGAGAAGACGTCCACATCCGCGACGTCATCAAGTACAGCGATTACAAGCAGTTCGGCTCAAGTTCGAGGATCATCTACGACGGCCAGGAAGTGAAGACCGAGCAGCCCTCGAATCCGGGGCAGAAACCAGCATCCCCCAAGCAGCCTAAGCAGTAACGACAGACGGGGATCTCCGCTGGCGATGTGTTCGCGCTTTAAGTGGATGGCACCGCTGCGGCCGGAATAGGTCGAGGGCTTCGCGCGGCGCGCACGCGATCGAGCTGCCACACGTAGACGGCCAGACGCCGCGAATAGTGCAGCACCGGCGGTATGTCGGGCAGCCGGATCCCTATCGCCGCGGCCAGGTCGTTGTGCTCGATCTCAGCTTCAGCCTCTTCAAGCGGCCAGGGAACATGGTGAATATTGGCGCGCATAGCGTGGCCGTCGCGATCGCGTGTGAAGAGGGAATAGCGCTCGGTGAGGAAGTACTCGAGCGATCCGGGACGGCTCTCCACCAGCCGCCGCGTCGGTCCAAGGCCCCGATAACGCGCCGAGAAGAGCACCGGGGGCGCCGTCATGCGGCGGCGGCTCGCAAACCAGAACTCGCGCTCCCGCCGCTGTTCAATGCGCATGTCCGCCCAGTGGTAGGGCAGCCGGTACATGGCGCGGCCGAACAGCACCCCCAGCAGGCTTGAAGCATCGAGAGAAAGAAAATAGACGCCTGGAGCGCCGCTGTGCGGCTCACGCACATAGGTGCGCAAATTGAGTTCGGGGAAACCGCTGGTAAAGGGAATCGGCGGAACTCCGCGGAATTTGATGCGGTCCATCCAGAACGGAACTACGCCGAGCCATGCCGACCCATGGAACGTGTCGACCTGCACTCCCTCAGGAATCAGCGGAGCTATAGCCGCCGGCGGAACCGGCCAATGCGCAAACAGCAGGTCGTTCCACCTCTGGGTCATTACCCAGCGGCCGGAAGGTAATGGCCGCGGCCGGTGTGACGTTCTTACCTGGTATTCCCGCATGGCCTTCCGTTCCCACAGTCGTTCAAGAACAGGATTCGTACAAAGAAGAGGCTACGCCCCGGCCCGCCTCATTGCAAACCAGGCCGCCGTCTCATGCCGTATTCTGGTCGCGAGTCCTTCGACATGTCCAGTGAATCTTTGTTGCCCGCCGGTGCCCACAATCAAACAGACGTATATGCCGTTCACGGGGCCGACCCCGAAGTTCTGGCCTATGCCATGGCCAAGTATTCGCGCTCCGCTCTCTCCATGCGCGAGTCGCTTGCCGAGATCAGCGCCCAGCGCGCCGAGCAGTTCCTGAACACCTTTTATTTCCAGTATGGCCACCGGTCGATCGCCGATCTGGCGCACATCGCCTTCGCAGTTGAGCGGCTCAGCCTGCTGGCTGCCATCGTCCTCGTGGACGAGCAGCGCTGGGACGGCCAGGAACGCTCCACGCGCTACCAGAACTTCATGAAATCGGGCTGGTATCTGCCGGATTTCGGCGAAGACACCGGCTCCCGCAAGCTCTACATCGAAACCGTGGATGGCCTCTTCACCGCCTACCAGAACACCACCGCGGCGGTGCTCGATGCGCTGCGCCAGCGCGTTAGACGGCCTGACGAGATGAAGCAGGAAGCCTACGACCGCACGCTGCGCGCCCGCGCCTTCGACGTAGCTCGCTACCTGCTGCCGCTCGCGACCAACACTTCGCTCGGCCAGATCGTCAACGCCCGCACGCTCGAGACCCAGGTCTCGCGCCTGTTGTCGCATCCGGCCGCGGAGATCCGCGAACTCGGGCGCAAGCTGCGCGACGCCGCCACCGGTCCCGCATGGGCCGCGGGCTCTCAGGCTGCCTCTGCCCTCGTGACGGATATCGCCAAAATCGACCCCGCGCTCGGCGAGCAAGCCGGAGCCATGCTCACCCGCGAAATCCGCACCGCCCCCACGCTGGTGAAGTACGCCGAGCCGAACCAATATCTAATCGAGACCCGCAAAGCACTCGAGCAGGCCGCTGCCGAGCTCTTCGCCGGAGTCAAGATCGCGCCGGCGCCTGTGGTCGACCTGGTCGAGCGCACCGAGACACTCGAAGTTGAACTCGCCGCCACGCTCCTTTACTGGGCCAGCGATTACCCCTATCGGCAGGTGCGCGATATCGTAGCCACGCTGCCCGAGGCGCGCGTCAACGAGATCATCGAATTGGGCCTGAGGCAGCGCGGCCGCCACGATGAGGCGCTCCGCGCCTTCCACGCCGGCGCCGCGCTCCGCTTCGACATTCTCATGGACATCGGCGGCTTCCGAGACATGCACCGCCACCGCCGCGTCACCCAGATCCAGCAGGGATTCACCGCCGTCCACGGCTACGATACGCCCGAGTCCGGCGATGCCGCCGGCCTCGCTGAAGCCGGAATCCTTGCCGATTACCAGCGTACGGTCGAAGGCGCCCACGCTGCCGCGGCCAGGATCGCCCAAGGCACGGCGCCCGAGGCCGCTCTCAACGCGATTTATGCCTATCCGCTGGCGACAAAGGTCCGCTGCCTCTTCAAAATGGATTTCGCCGAAGCGCAGTACATCAGCGAGCTCCGCTCCGCCCCCGCCGGTCACTTCAGCTATCGCAAAGTCGCCTGGGAGATGTACAAGGCCATCGAGCGGCAACACCCGAGTTTGGCCAAGCACATCCGCGCGACGGATTTCGACAAGCCGATCGACTTGTTGCAGCGGTGAGGGTAGGTCCGGGCTTTAGCCCGGACAACCGCCGGCTTCTGGGCAGGCCGGGCCTTCAGGCCCGGCAATTCGGATGCCCAAAACTCTTCGGGCTTTAGCCCCTGAGGTATTTGCAACTACGCCGGACGGCTGCATCCGCCGTCACATGCGTACGATCTGCGTTCGCGATATGCTTCTCGCCTCATGCCAACCTACGCTCTGACCACCGCCACGCATCAACGCAGAGCCCTCTTCATGCGAAGGGCTAACGCCGAACTCCTGATGCAGATCCTGTTCCACTATCGCGATCAAGGTAGATTTTTGCTTCACGGCTTTGCCATCATGCCCGATCATCTGCACGTGCTGCTCACGCCTTCGCGCGATCAGACCGTCGAACGCTGCGCACAGTGCATCAAAGGTGGATTCTCATTTCAGGTCCGTCAATCATTCAAAGGTGAGATCTGGCAAACAGGATTTCATGAGCATCGAATTCGCGATGAAGAGGACTTCAGGAATCAGCTCGCGTATGTCGCAGCGAACCCGGAGCGGCGAGGTCTTCGGGAATACGAGTTCGTCCATACACGGCATCTCGACAGGATTGATTCGATGCCGGCCGGTCTGGCTCCCGAATACCTCAGGGGCTAAAGCCCAGTCCTTGTGATCGGCGCAGTTGCCGGGCTTAAAAGCCCGGCCTACCCTATTGCCCCTCAATCTTCGTCGCTTTATCGTGGCTGAACGTGACCTTGATGTGCTTCCCGTTCACGTCGTAATCGGCCGTGCGCTCGCCCTCGGTTTGGCCGTCGTATTGGGCCTTTGAGCCGATCGCCATCCGCGTCTGCAACTCGCTGAAGCCGGGCTTCACCTGGTGCGCATCGATCGCCGCCCACACGTCCTTGGGCCAGTGCGCATAGATCGTGTGGGGATCGTCGTAGAAGAACAGCAGGTCGTCGAAGTACTGCTCCTCTTGGCCCTCCAGCACACCCACCGGAGTAGCATATTGCGTCTTCTCATTGGGCAGCGTGAACACCACCAGCGCCTGCTGCGACCCGTGCGAAATATTGTTGCGCACCGAAGCGGGCGCGACTGCCTTGATCGCCTTCTTGATATCGAGCCGCTGCGCCGGCGGAATCAGTCCAGCCGGCTTCATCCACTCTACCTTGCCGCTCGCGTAAGGGTAGTAGGGCATCGAGTAGCCGTTGCGCATCCAAACCGGCTTGCCTTCGAGGTCCTTCACATCGTTGAAGTGCTGCGGGAATTCCTGCCGGTCCACGGCGATCTGATCCGCGGTCAACTGCTGCTCCGGCTGGTTATGCTGAACACCTTGCTGAGAACGCTGATGGAAGACGAATGCTAGATAAATGCCGCCGATCAGCAACGTGATGACAGTAGGGATGAGGATCTTCTTCCACGTTTTCAAAGCGGAGATCTCCGAGTAGATGCGATTGCTGCGTCAGGATAGCAGGGCCGCGCCAGCGAAATAGCGAGCCAGAGAATCTGATGCACATCCAAGGCAAATCGCCTGCCCTTGTTGTTAGAGCAGCGTAGCGTCCGCTTCAGCCTCTTCCGGCTCGGGCGTGGGCGCCTGCTTCCGCAGTGCGGCCGAGGTCAGCTCATCGGCCTGCCGCAGGCTCGGGAACATCACCGACCACACCCCTGCCACCACCAGCGCTCCAATGCCGCCAAACACCGTCGCTCGCACTGCTCCCAGCCATTGCGCTGTCAGCCCGCTCTCGAACTCGCCCAACTCATTCGATGCCCCGATGAACAGCGAATTGACCGCGGACACGCGCCCCCGCATCTCCGGAGGCGTCGCCAGTTGCAGCAGCGATCCGCGAATAATCACGCTTATGCAGTCGGCCGCGCCCAGGATCGCCAGTGCCACCAGCGAAAGCCACAAATCCCGCGATAGCCCGAACACGATGGTCGCCACGCCGAAGATGAAGACCGAAATAAACAGCTTGATTCCCGCCTTGCGCTGCAGCGGAAACCGCGCCAGCGTCAGCGACATGCACAGCGCACCGACCGCCGGCGCCGCACGCAGCATGCCCAGCCCCCGCGGCCCGGTTTGCAACACCTCATTGGCGAAGATCGGCATGAGAGCCACTGCGCCACCCAGCAACACCACGAACAGGTCCAGCGAGAACGAGCCCAGCAGCATGGGCATGCTGCGCACATACTGGAACCCCGCCAGCACCACCTTGAGCGATGCCGCCCGGTGCTCCATGCGCCCCGGCCGCACCTTGAGAGTGCTGATCAGAACGATGAACCACACCAGCGAAAGCAGCGTAAAGCAGTAGACGATCCCCGCTCCTGTGAAGTCCATCAGATGCGGCTCGTGCGGGAATAGCTGGGTCAGCGGCAACGTAAAGAGAATTCCGCCGAGCGCCGGCCCCGTGGTGTTGGCGAACTGGAAGATGGCGCCGCCCCATGTCACGGCGTTGACGAAGTGCTTCTCCGGAACGAGGTGAGGAATCAGCGCGGAGCTGGCCGGCCCGGAGAACGACCGCCCCGATCCGACCAGAAACAGAATTGCGTAAATGGCGAACACGCCGTGATATCCCGCCACCGTGATGGCCAGCAGCGCGGCTGTGCAAATCATCTGAAGCGAGTAGCAGACCAGGATGACCTGCCGACGGTCGAAGCGGTCGGCCACGTGCCCTGCCGGAAGCAGGAAAAGGAGTCCCGGGAGAAACAACGCCAGCCCCGTGTATCCAAGGTCGAGCGCGCGATGCGTGATGGAATACACCTGCCAGGCCACAGCGACGGCCTGCGCCTCGGCGCCCAGGATCGCCATGACGCGCGCCAGTTGGTAGCGGCGGAAGTCGCGCGAGTCAAAAGCTTCCAGTCCGCGGCGCGACGCCGGTTGAGGAGGGGAAGACATCTGACAACTAGCCTAACGGATGGGTCCCGGGATGGTCATTGCGGCTTTGTCGCAGCAGGAGTCCCGGCGCTGGGCTTGGCGGTCGTCGTACTCGAGCCTGTAGTGGTCCTTTTCTTCTTGTGTACGGGAGTCGCCGGCTTGCATGGTGCTGGCGCGACCGCGGCAGTCTCCTTCGCCTTGGAAGCGGCTTCCTGCTGCGCCTTCAGCTCTTTCTGCAGTTCGAAAATCTGCTTCTCGTGGGTGGCGGCGTAGGCCTGCATCTGGTCGTCGTAGGTGTTGCGAGCCTTGTTCACGTCGAGCATTGTTTGCTGCAGGGCGGTGATCTGCTCGCTGGGCGCGGAGACGCGCGCGGCCTCTTCCACGCGCAGCAGCACGTCATAGAACGCGTCGAGATGCTTCATCAGCGGAAGGGAACGGCTCAGCGCGGTGGGCTCCGCATCGGCCGCGGTCATCAGCGTCGGAATGTTGCTCTGCAGGTCGTGGAGCAGCGCGGCGACATTCTGGCTCGCCTCATCGCGCACGCTGCCCTTCTTCCACTTGTCGGTCTTGATCGTCGCAAGCGTCGCCTGCGCCTGCGTGAGCGCAGGCTGGAGCACTGAAGATGCCGTGATGGCGGCCGCGGCCGGAGTGCCGGGAGCGGTCGCTGGCGCGGCCTCCGCGGACACAGGAGCTGCCGCCGGGTTCTGGCCCACAGCAGAGGCCGGGGCCGCCGCTGGCTGCGCGTTCCCGGCGATTGAGAAAGCTCCGATGAAGATGGTTCCGAGGAAGAGACGCAATACGGTCTGAAAGATTCGCATGGGACTCACTCTCATTGGGCCTGCGCGCGCCGCGAAAGCTCGCCCGCTGCACAAGCCCTGGGGTTCACCTGCATCCTCTTTGGATGCGCAACCGCTCCCGATCCTAAACCCACTCGCCTTTTCGCATCACCGGCTCGGCCGCGCCGGTTGAGGTGATGCCGTCGATGTCGAGCTCGCCCGAGCCGATCATCCAGTCAACGTGGATCAGGCTGTCGTTGGCGCCCTTAGCCGCAAGTTCCTCGGGTGTCAGCTTGTCGCCATCCTTCAGGCACGACGTGTAAGCCTGGCCCAGCGCAATGTGGCTGGCGGCGTTCTCGTCGAACAGCGTGTTGTAGAACAGCAGCCCGCTCGCCGCAATGGGCGACGAATGCGGCACCAGCGCCACTTCACCCAGCCGCCGCGCCCCGTCGTCCGTGGAAATGAGCTTTTCCAGCACCTCGAGCCCGCGGCTGGCGTTCGCCTGCACAATGCGCCCTGCCTCGAAGCGCACTTCAATCCCCTCAATCATCGTGCCCTGGTAGCTCAGCGGCTTCGAAGCGCGCACAATACCGTCCGCGCGGTCTTTATGCGGAGTGGTGAAGATCTCCTCCGTGGGCATGTTGGGAATGCAGTAGAGCCCGTTGCCCGCCCGCGTCCCGCCGCCCATCCACAGGTGGTCGTCGGATAATCCCAGACGGAAGTCGGTGCCGGGTCCGCGATACTGCAGCGCCGAGTAGCGCTTTTCGTTCATGTAAGCCGCGCGGCTCTGCAGTCCGGCGTCGTGAGCCTTCCAGTTGGCAACGGGATCATCGCCATCCACGCGCGAGGTGCGGAAGATGGCATCCCACAGCTTCGCCAAGGCCGCTTCCGGCGCATCCTCGGGAAACATCGTTGCCGCCCACGCGGGAGTTGCCGCAGCCACAATCGTCCAGTTGATCTCGTGGCGCGTAATCAGCTCCAGCGCGGGCCGGTAAGCCTTCGAGACCGCCTGGTTGGCGCGTCCCACTTTCCCCGGATCCTCATTCGAAAGCAGCAGCGGGCTGGCACCCGTAATCGCCAGGCGCGCCGCACCGCGCTTGTAGGCCGCTCCCATGCCGTCGTAGAGCCATCCCGCGGCCGTGTCGAACGCGTCGTCGGGCGCATGCCGATACCTAAGCAGCGTGGCTTCGTCGTCGGCGTAGAGTGTGGTCACCAGCGATGCGCCGGCGCGATAGGCCTGCTCGGTGATCTTCCGCGCCAGCGGCACCGCGTCGAGCGGAGCGGTCATCACCAGTTCCTGCCCGCGGGCAAGGCCCAGGCCCACTTCAATGGCCACGCGTGCCAGCTGATCGAGTTTCTGTTCAAACGAGAGTTCCTGCGCTACCGTCGCCATAGTGGTTTCGACCTTCAGGGGAATTTGAATTTTCAAGGCATGGAGCGTACGAAATTGGCCGTACCGGAAGTGTTGCAGGTCGATCAGGTTGAAACGCTGCTAGTGCGCGCAGGCGCAGCCCCCGCCGCAGCCCATTTGCGTAGGCATCTCGCATGCGCCGCCGCCCATGCCGCAAGGGCGAGCCGCTGAGGCCGATGCGCCTTTCGTGATCGCCCCCGCGCCGCCGCTGATGAGACGTTTGACGGCTCCGCCGCAGGAAGGACACGAGCTGATCTCCGGCTCCGACATCTTCTGTCGCCGCTCGAAATGTGCGCCGCAATCGCGGCAACTGTACTCATACGCGGGCATGGGCCATCTCCTCGCTTGTTTCAATTATACGAACGGCACCTGCGGTGCGGCTGGCTGCGAGCTTCGCTCGCCATCCTTGCTTTGGCAAGCGTCGAGGTCTTCTCCACGTCGACGGAAAAGAAACGACAGAATAGAGAGCGTGCGCTCCGGTCGTACAATGCTCGTCGGAGTGCAACATGTTCCGTTCACGATCACGGCGGTCGTTTCTCAAGAGCACCTCGCTTGCCGTTGCGGGAGCCGCCGCGTCGCGAAAGCTGTCCTTCGCAGACGCTCCATCCGCCCTGGCTGCGCCCCCTGCGCTTCAGCAATTCGGTTATGGCGAAGTGGAGCTGCTGGCCGGTCCTCTGCGCGACCAGTTTGAGCGCAACCACGCCTTCTATGCCGCGCTCGACGTCGACCGTCTCCTCAAGCCTTTCCGGCAGCGCGCCGGCCTTCCCGCACCCGGCGACGACATGGGCGGCTGGTACAGCTGGGCCCCCCTCGGCGACCTCGATAAGCTCCCCAACAACGGCTTCGCTCCCGGCCACAGTTTCGGCCAGTATCTTTCCGGCCTCTCGCGCGACTACGCCGCTAGCGGCCTGCCTTCCACGCGCGAGAAGGTCCACAACATCGTGAAAGCCTTCGGTCCGGCAATCTCTGAAGACTTCTGGCGTGACAATCGTTTCCCCGCCTACACCTACGACAAGATCTCCATCGGCCTGCTCGATGCGCACACCCTCACCGGCGCGCCTGACGCCCTCAAGATCCTCGACAAGACCCTCGACTCCGTCCAGAAGCACCTGCCTCCCGGCGGCATCTCGCGCGCCGAGCAGTATGCCCGCCCGCATCGTGACGAGAGCTTCTGCTGGGACGAGCCCTACACTCTCCCGGAGAATGCCTTCATCGCCTGGCAGCGCGGCGCGGGCCAGCGCTACCGCGGCCTGGCGATGCGTTTCCTCGCCGACTCCTGGTACTACGATCCGCTCGCCGCCGGCGAAAACGTCCTATCCGGCAAACACGCCTACAGCCACGTCAATTGCCTCAGCTCGGCCATGCAGGCATACTTCGTGCTCGGCAACCAGAAGCACCTCCGCGCCGCGCAGAACGCCTTCGAATTCCTGCGCACTACGCAGAGCTTTGCCACCGGCGGCTGGGGTCCAGACGAAAACTTCCGCGTGCCCGGCAGCGGCGAAGTGGGCGAGAGCCTCGGCAAAACCCACTCCAGCTTTGAGACGCCCTGCGGCTCGTATGCGCACTTCAAGATCACGCGCTATCTGATTCGAGCCACCAAGGACAGCCGCTACAGCGATTCCATGGAGCGCGTGCTCTACAACTGCATTCTCGGCGTCCGCCCCATCCAGGCCGACGGCCACGGCTTCTACTACTCCGACTACAGCAACGACGGCTCCAAGTTCTACCACCCCTACAAGTGGCACTGCTGCACCGGCACGTTCTCGCAGATCACCGCCGATTACGGCATCAGCGCCTATTTCAACGACGGCAACGGCGTCTATGTGAACCTCTACGTCCCCTCACGCGTCTACTGGCGACGCGCCGCCGGCCGCGTGACTCTCACCCAGCAGACACGCTATCCCCACCACCCCACCACCAGCATTGCCGTTGCGCTCGACGCGCCCACAGCTTTCCCCATCTATGTGCGAATTCCCGAGTGGGCCGGGCCGAAGACTACCGTCGCCGTTAACGGCAAGCGCTTCTTGTCCGGCGCCGAGCCGGGCGTCTTCGCAACCCTGCAGCGCACCTGGTCGAACGGCGACCGCATCGAGATCGAGTTCGACATGCCCACGACCCTCGAGGCAGTCGATCCGCAGCACCCCAACCTGCTCGCCCCCATGCACGGCCCGCTGGCGCTCTTCAGCGTCGGCCCCATTCCCACCGATCTGCGCCGCGAGGATCTATTGCGCATGACCCAGGTCGCGCGGGGCTCTACCGACTGGCAGACGAAAACTGCAACAGGCGCGCTAACCCTCCGCCCCTTCACCGCCATCAACGACGAACACTACCGGCTTTACCTGGCGCTGCCATCGTAACCGCCACGGCGGATACCCCAGTCCCGAGGTTCAGCCTCCGTACGGCATGGGCGGAACCTTCCCCAGCAGCCGCGAGTAGACCGTCAGCGCACCGCGATGATGCGCGGTATGCTCCACCATCGCGCCGATAATCTCGTAAGTCGGTCGGCCGCCCATCACCGGTCCTGCCGGCAGTGGCCGCGCCAGCTCCTCCGGAGTCTTCCCGCGCAAAAAATCCGCTGCATGGATAAACGCATTCTCCAGCCGGTGCCGTGCTTCCGTGAGCGAACGCACCTCGGCAAGCGCCCGCGCGTGTTCAGCGAAGTCGAGGTCGAAGCCCTCTGGTCGAGTTGCGCCCTCGACGAACCACTCGATCGTCTGCGCAGCGTGCGCCACCTGCTGCGCCACTGTCATCATCCCCTCGCAGGGCCGAAACTGCGAGTCGCTCTCGTCCAGAACCTGGGTCGAGCGCTCGAAGAACTCCTTACCTGCGAGTACCTGCGCTGCATAGTCGTAGAGTTCTGCTGTCGTGTTCATGCGCAGCATAGTAGCACCGGCTGAGCGATGCCGCTTTCGCGCGAACAAAGGCTTGTGACTAGATCGCAAAAACTCCTTAATGCCTGGCCAATAACGGCGACAAAGCACGAAACAACCATCCCGCTTACTCGATAGAATCGCCCTCACCGCAGAATGTTTGCCTGATTGCACCAACTCTGGTGATATCCACAAATTTCATCAAGTTTTGCACTTGCATTCACAGATTGAGCAGGCGCATAGTCCCGTCAGTTGGTAGCCAAGTAGCGAATTGGAAACGAGCATTTCCTGCCCGCGCAGGAAGATGAAAGTTCGATCGAGAGCGGAAATTCGCAACGGTGCGCGCAAGCCGCCGAAGCAAAGATTCGAAGGAAGTCGGGCACTCATCCCTGGCAAGGCAAGCGATGCAAAGTTCGGAAGTATTTGGAACTCGTCTCCATGGGCAGCGCAAGGGTCCAGCGGAACTTGAGGGAACGCACAGGCGGCTTGCCGCAGGCGCGGGAACTCTGGGAAAGCCGGAAGCGAACGCCAGCCCGAAGTGGAAACGCGAAGCTCGGTTGACAACGCAGGAGTCATCCTCGGCCGAGGGTGAGCCCGCGTAGGGAGCTGAGGCGAGCGAATCCGACTGGGCCGAACGGGTAGCATTCAAGGCATGCTGGCAGTTTGCCGAAAGGTAGATAACCGGCGGAGATTGGAAGTTAGTCAACGGTTCAGCAAGGAGATGTAACTTGAACTGAGCAGAACCCAGAGTCTGCGACTACGGCCGTAGCCGGGGCAGGGTTCGCGCAGAGGGTCAGGTTATCTCGCCGCTCGTTGCGAGCGTAGCGTCCGTGGGAAGGCGAGGATCGTAAACGGTTCGCCGGAGACGATCTTCGACGGAAAGCGGAAAAGCAGCTGGCAGTGAGTCACAGCGAGGCGGGTCAACCGGTACTACTGAAGATTCATCGCCCGGCATTGCTGGATGGTGTTCGGACCGAAGAGATACGAGGCACCCAGAAAACGCCAGAGGCCGCAAGGCTCCTGGCGTTTTCGCCTTCAGAGCAGCTAAATCATTGCGCGGCAGCTTCGCAGAAACCGGCAGCGTCTATTACGGCGGCCATGCGCGGGAAGTATCTTTCGATCAGCGCCGCATGCAAATCAGGGTCGCGATCGGCGCAGCAGTCCCCCACTACAGCCAGCTGGTAGTCCGCATCGGCTGCATGCAGAAGGGTAGCCAGCACCACGCCGCTGGTGGCGATGCCAAGAAGAACCAGCGTATCGATGTCGTTGGCGCGCAGAATCATCTCAAGATCGGTGCCGGTGAACGCGCTTCCCCGGTGCTTTGTAATGACGGTCTCATCGCCGACCGGCGCCGCCGCGGAATGAATGGCGCTGTTGGGTCCGGAGAAAAGCTGTTGCCACTGCGGGTTTGCTTTCACGGCCGCGAACAGCACGTTGCGCTCGCTGATCTCAGGCATGCCCGGCCGAAATCCTACCCGGACGTGGATGATCTGCATGCCGCGTTTTCTTGCGGTATGCAGAACCGCCGCCACTCTGGTTATGTACTCGGGATCATTTTGCGTGTAGATGGACACGATGGAGCTGTGCAAGTCCATGCTGAGCAATGCGGCACGTTGCAAGTCTGGGAGTGGTATCGCCATGCTGAGACTCCTCCTGACAAGACTTGCACGGCTTGCGTGTTAGGGGACAGGCCCTTCCGGAGCAGAGCTCTGTCCAGAACGGTTCTTGCTCAGCAAAAGAACGCCAGGATGATCAGGTACACCTGCCTGGAACGCCATTGCGGCTTCTTTCTGCCGCAAGGCTGGAAGGCACGATCCCCGCTCCGCTTCAGTCTGGCGCCGAAGGCGCGATGGCCGCACCGCACGCCCGTGATAGCCATCACAGACCTCGCCCTCTCAGAACGCTACTCTTCCCTTGAGGGCTGTGTTTCGTCTACGGAACACGGCCCTTCACCAGTATCAGCGGGGAGTTACTAGAAAATTAGCTACCCCTCCCCCTGTTTTTACTTCTCCTTACCTTCGCTTTTTCGGCATCGCTTTTCGATAAATATCTCACTTCACATAACTTATTCGTATATGAAAATCCATAAATTATTTGGCCTGAGTTTTTGGGGCTCAAGGCCAAAAGTTAGTTCCTGGTAAACAGCAGCGCCCTCTGTTTACGGACTGCGGACTTCCTTCTCAGAAAGTCGCGTTAGTGCACTGCCCCCTCCGGAGCCGCGCTCTGACCGGGACGGTTCTTGCTCAGCAGGAAGGCCAGAAGGACGAGGCACACCGACATCCATGACAGCTCGATATACACATCCTGGTAGCCCTGCATGCGGGCCTGCATGTTGAGCTGCTGATACAGCGATCCCAGTGCGAGACCGCCGCCGTTCGGGCCTCCAAACTGCCCACTTAGGAAGCCCTGCAGCGCGCCTCGATGTGCGTCGTATCCCGGCTGGCCGGGCTGCATGAAGTTCTGCAAATGCTGCTCATGCCACATCGTCCGGCTGGTCACCTGCGCGCTAGTGATGGCGATCAGGATGCTTCCGCCGATGTTGCGGGCGAAGTTGATTAGGCCCGAGACCTGGTTCGACTCCTCCTTCGGCATGCCCACGTACGCTGCATTCGTGATCGAAATGAAGCAGAACGGCAGCGGCAGCATCTGGATCACGCGCAGCCACGACGCCTGGCTGAACGTCATCTGCAGGCTCGTCACCTGCGCCGCGTAGCGGAAGGTGAAGGTGAACATGATGAAGCCAACAACCGCCAGAGTGCGCGCGGATATCTTTCCGGTTGCAAACCCCGCCAGCGGCATCACCACCACCAGAGCGATGCCTCCCGCGGTCAGCGCCTCGCCCGCCGAAGTTGCCGTATAGCCCAGCAGCTCCTGCATGAACTGCGGCTGCAGCACGGTATTCGCGTTCAGCACGCCGCCGACTAAGGCCATCAGGAAGCAGCAGATGGCAAAGTTCTTGAACCGGAACAGGCGCAGGTTGATGATCGGCTTGTCTGTATGCAGTTCCCACAGCACCAGCGCAATCATGCCGCCCACAAACAGCACCGCGAAGAACTGAATGAAGCCCGAGGAGAACCAGTCGTTCTCTTCGCCTTTGTCCAGCATGATCTGCATACCGCCCATGGCGATCGAAAGGAAGCTTAGACCGAGGTAGTCCATCTGCCCCAGCAGCTTGCGGTCCGGCTTGATCCACGGTGGATCCTCAATGAGGCGGGTGACCAGCAGGAACGCCAGAAGACCGACCGGAATGTTGATGAAGAAGATCCAGCGCCACGAGTAGTTGTCTGTGATCCAGCCGCCCAGCGTGGGACCGATCGACGGGGCGAGAACGGCCACCAAGCCGTAAAGGGCGAATGCCTGTCCGCGCTTATGCGGTTCGAAGGAGTCGGCCATGATGGCCTGCGCCATCGGCTGCAAGCCGCCGCCCCCGGCGCCCTGCAGAATGCGGAAGACAATCAGCAGGGGAAGCGTAGGCGCGATGCCGCAGAGAAAACTCGAAATCGTGAAGATGACAAGACAGGTTAGAAAGAAGTTCTTACGCCCCATCACGTTCGAGGCCCAGGCGCCGAGGGGAAGCACGATGGCGTTCGAGACCAGGTAGCTGGTCAGCACCCAGGTACCCTGGTCGATGCTGGCGCCGAGACTCCCAGCAATGTGAGGCAGGGCCACGTTGGCAATGGAGGTATCCAGCACCTCCATAAAGGCCGCCAGCGCGACGGTCGCGGCAATCAGCCACGGGTTCGATCGCGGCTTCCAGGCCGCCTGGAGCGCGGCGGGCGCAGGTGCCGCCGTAGTTTGCGATGCAGCCAAAATGTCTCCTCAATAATGGGTCGTGCAGCTCAAAGAGAGTCAGGGACTCGTCAGAGGGAAGCCTGCGGAGCGTTCTGGCCCGGCCAGTCCCCTTGAACCGGATACCGTTTCACCGCTTTAGATTCAGGATGTGCGCCGCGAGGTTCATGCAATCTGCTGCTGCACGTTTTGCATCGTGAACCCGATGGGACGAAGTCGAAGCGTTGTTTGAGGCGTTTTCAACGCAGAAACAAAAGTGGTTGGCCATCTCTGCAGTACGCGCTACAGCCGGGTTCCCACGGAAACCGGCCCATCTCATCGCTCCAGATGCACTGGTAAAGCGGGAACGGATCGGCCTCATAGAACCAGAGCGCGTAGCCCACATAGTCGCGGTAGTGCTTGCGGTCGATTTCCTTGAAGCACACCCGGTGAGGCTGCCGCAGGATGCCCTCGTAGGCGCGATCCTGCTCGAAGTGCATGCCGTTCTGGACGTCGATACCGATGACGTTGACCGCGCTCATGCATGTATCGAGCGGCAGGCCAAAGAGAATCACTTCAGGATGGCCCAGGGAATGGAAGAAGCCAATCGAATAAGCGAATCCGGAGTCGGTGTCCGGTTCGCGGTCCAGCACGCCGGTGATCTGCCAGCCATCGGTGTGGATCTCCCGCAGGACTTGGGCGTCGAGCGAGGAGAGTTCGTTGGCGTCTTCGATCGAGCGCGTCATGTCAGTTGAGAGTAGTTTTTACGGGGTAGCGGTTGCTCAGAATCGTTCGCGTTTCCCGGCCGGTTGGCCTCGCGAGCGGCCGAGCGGCGCAATTTCCAGATACTGAAGGCCAGCCCGGCGACGGTCAGAATGGTGAAAGTCCACATAATCGGAGCAGACCACTTTTCAAGCGTCGCGGACCAGGCTTTGATGATGTGCCTGCCATACCGTATCGCTAACCACCCCATCAGCGAGTAGCGAAGCGTCCGCCCCGCTCCAAATGCGAGTAGAAAGCGTCTGGCAGTTGCTCCCAAAGCACCCGCGGCCAGCAGGAACGGCCACAGCGGGATCGGCGGAGGCAGAATGGCCGGCAGGAACACGGCGAGCATAGGATGCTTCTGCGCCCAGCCCTGAACGCGTTTCTGGAGCCGGGGCGGCACGTAGCGGCCAATTGCCGCTTCTCCGCCTTTCTTGCCCAGCCGCCACGTGGTCCACCCACCGATCAGGCTGCCTATGACCCCGCAGCTCACCAGCAGGTAGGGATTGCTACCCCTGGAGATCAGCCAAAGCAGGAGCAAATCGGTACTTCCTGGGACCGCCAGCGGAATGATCGTCGCATCCACCAGCGAAACGGCGAATACCCCGGGCGCGCCCAGACGGGCAAGCCAGTGGAAAGTAGACGATTTCTTTCCGCCTGCTGCAGCGGCGCCAGACTCCAGAAAGGAAAAGCTCACTCCGAGTTGGATGCTGGTCGTTGGGCCTCTGCAATGGCCGCTGTGAAAGGCATGAATCGCTGCCCAAGTCCTTCCCATGGAACAAAAAGAGCCGAAATCGGAGAAATCACAATCTACGAGCCGTGAAACCTAGCAACAATCCTAGGTGTTTCTCGGTCCATCTCCGGGTAATATCCCTTTCACAGGCCGCAATGGTCTGTGCACGTAACGTGGCCGCGCGCCGGTGGGACGCCGCGCGGCCCCTTTCCTTTTGCTTGAGCACACCTGCAGAGCTACATGCGGTTGATCAGGGTGGCGATGCAGGCTGCGCCGAAGCCATTGTCGATATTGACCACGCACACATTGGGCGAGCAGGTGTTAAGCATTCCCAGGAGCGCAGCCAGCCCGCCAAAGCTGGCTCCGTAGCCAATGCTGGTGGGCACGGCGATGACCGGCGCGTTGACCAGTCCTCCCACGACGGTCGGCAGCGCGCCCTCCATGCCCGCGCACACGATGAGGACGCGCGCCGACTGCAGCGATCCGCGCTGAGCGAGGAGTCGATGAATCCCGGCGACGCCGACGTCTGCGATGAGCTCGACAGTATTGCCCATCAACCGGGCGGTCACAGCAGCCTCTTCTGCCACGGCAAGGTCGCTGGTTCCGGCGCAAACTACGGCCACGGTGCCTTTGCCCTGCGGCGGGACAGCCTGTTCCAGCGTGATGCAGCGGGCGGTTACGTGATGCACAGCGCGGGGCTCGGCGGCCAGCACGGCCTGGGCGCACTCCGGAGAGACACGTGTGGCCAGCACGTTGCCCCCAGCCTGCGCCATGCGGACGAAGATCGCGGTGACGTGCTCGATGGTCTTGCCGGAAGCGAAGATCACCTCGGGCATGCCGGTGCGCAGGGGGCGATGGTGATCAAGCTTGGCGAAGCCCATGTCCTCAAACGGCAACACGCGCAAACGCTCCAGCGCATCGGGGATATCGGTGCGGCCTTCACGAACCTCGTTGAGCAGCGCTTCAAGCTGGGCGCGTTCCATCCAGGCGTCTCCTTGAGAAGTAACTCGTTTTGGAATGCTTTCATTTGCGCGGCGCGGGCGTGTGGCGGCATTTGATGGTGTCCTTGCGCGCCCAGCGTTCCACTTCGATAGCCGCGCCCTGCATGCAAACGTTTGCACCCGGGCGCAATGTGCCTGTGAATTCGATGCCCTCGCCGGGTGTCGGCCTGGGGTCGCCAACGATGATGTTGTACAGCTTCCCCGCGCGCACATCGCGGACCACTAGACAGCGCGGCTCCACGCCGGCTTCGACACAGCCCTCGCCATGAACCTTCTTCGGCTCGGGCTGGGGTTTGGGGATTTCAGGCTGCTGCTGGGCGAGAGCGCCTGAAGCGACAACAATAGCCAAGAGGGAGACGGCGGAGAATCGAACGAACTTCATGATCATTCTCCTTTGCGCGATGCAGCCCAGGCCTGTGCCGCCTGCTGCATCACCTGCTTGAGCGGAACCTTATTCTCGTCAGCAATTCGCCGGCAGTCTTCGTATTCAGGCGCAGCGTTGAGCACGCTACCGGCTGCTGAGCGGGCGATCTTCATGTGTATCGTGCCCCATTGCGTGTCGATCTCCACAATCTCGCGCTCGAGTGCCATCTTGCTTTCGATGCGCCAATGCGCGCCGATCGTCGTCGTTTCGCGGAAGAGGATCTCACGGAGCTGGGCGAGCCGATGCGGAGCGCACAAAACGGTGAGCTGCACGCCCGTTCGACCCTTCTTCATCTGCAGGGGGATGCGATAGACGTCCCACGCTCCGGATTCGAGCAGCCGTTCGCTCACGTAGGCGAGTAGCTGCGGCGTCGAATCGTCGATAACAGTCTCCAGGATCGCGATTGGCTCGGTCCCGGGTTCTGTTGCTGCATGGGCTGCTTCGCTTTCGCCGACGATCAGGCGCAGCAGGTTGGGCTGCCCCGGAGTGTCGCGCCCACCCGCGCCGTATCCCGAGGACTGGACGCGGAGTTGCGGCAGTGCGCCGTATTTAATGCCGAGCATGCGCAGAATAGTAGCGCCGGTCGGCGTGACCCGCTCCATCGGCCGGCCTGCGGCATACACCGGGGCGTCGCCCAGCAATTTCAGGGTCGCCGGCGCGGGGATCGGAAGCGTTCCATGCGCGCACTCCACTGTGCCGCTGCCCACGTTCAACGGCGATGCCATCCAGCGATCGATTTCCAGGTGGGCCGCTCCCGCAGCAGCGCAAACGATGTCGACAATCGTATCGACCGCGCCGACCTCGTGGAAATGGACCTGTTCGACAGGAATGGAGTGGATGGCAGCTTCGGCTTCACCGAGCAGGCGGAATGCGGCTGAGGCGCGCGTCTTTACGGCCTCGGCGAGCGGCGCAGCAGCGATGATGCTGAGGATCGTGGAGAGTGAGCGATGGAGCTCGTGCGCATGGTGTTCGTGGGTATGGCTGTGGCCTTGATCGTGGTGATGATGGTGATGGCCGTGTTCGTGTGGGTGGCCATGCTCGTGCGGATGCTCATGAGCAGGCGCGTGTGTATGGTCGTCGGCGTGACTGGGCGTATCCGCAGTCACGACATCCACCTTCGTTCCCGTGATGCCGCCGCGCATGACTTTGCGGGCCTCAAGGCGCGCTCCGATATTCAGCGTTGCCGCAGTCCGCTCAAGAACTTCGAGAGGAAGGCCGGAGTCGACCATTGCGCCGAGCAGCATGTCGCCGCTGATTCCGGAGAAGCAATCGAGATATGCAATCCGCATCGGTGTGATTCTAAATCGCGGCCGTCGTAGCTGTTTGAGGGCTCGCTCGATCTAAGCGCCACGCCGCCGCAGCACGTCGGCCGGCAGCAGCGCATTGAGCGATCCCGACCGGAAACCGGCGGCATCCAGCGTGACGTACTGGTAGCCAGCCTCGCGTAGCGCCGCGGTAATGGCATCGAGCGTATCCATGGTGAGAGCGCGGGGCATTTCGGAGCGCGCAATTTCAACCCGAGCGAGCTCGCCGTGGTGGCGAACCCGGAATTCGCGGAAGCCGAGTTGCCGCATGCTCTCTTCGGCACGCTCCACTTGGGTGAGCACTTCGCGCGTCACGGTCCGCCCATATTCCACACGCGATGAGAGGCAGGGGGCCGCGGGACGATCCCAGAGGGTGTATCCGGCGGCGCGGGCGAGCACGCGGACGTCCGCCTTGGTCATGCCGGAATCAGCCAGCGGGGCCAGCACCTCATGCTCCTTGGCGGCTCGCTGACCGGGGCGGTAGTCTCGGGTGTCATCGGCGTTCATGCCGTAGGCGAGGTGAACATAGCCGAGCTCGGCGCGCAGGGCTTCCATGCCGGTGAAGAGTTCGGTCTTGCAGTGGAAGCAGCGGTTGGCGTCGTTGCGCTGGTACTCGGCCTTTTCGAGCTCCTCGGTCTGAATGACACGAAGTGGGATGCTCTGCGACTCAGCGAAAGCGATCGCCTGCTCCATGTCTCGGCGGGCCAAGGAGGGTGAATCAGCCAGAACGGCGAGCATCCGGTCGCCGAGGATGCGGTGGGCGATGGCGGCAAGAAACGCAGAATCGACGCCACCGGAATAGGCGACCATTATGCGATCGAGCCCGCTCAAGCGGGCTTCAAGGTCGCGCAGCCTGGCGCAAGTTTCAGGTCCGATGGGGAGACCGTCGGGGAGATTGGCTGCCGGCGCCGACATGGGTCCGATTATACGGCACTTGCGGTGCGGCCAACTGCGAGGCACCTGCGGTGCGGCCGTCTGCGGGCTTAGCTCGCCATTCGTGCTGTGGTCAGCGGTTGAGGTCTCCCGCCTTCGTTGCCAAGATGTGGTGCCCGGCACGCGACATTTGGGCAGTACAGCACCAGGCGCCGGCCTCAGTGGCCCACGTGCGGCCGGCCCTCGTCGATCGGCACCGGAGGCTGGGATGCCAAGCGCTTCTGACCGCGGCGGCCCATGTGAAACATGGTCTGCCCAAAGATGAGCAGAACGATTCCCCACCAGAGATTGGCGTTGATGCCGAGGCTTTTGGCATACAGCGTCGCATCGTGGTTGGTGGCCAGTCCAAAGGCCGTGAGGATGATGCCAACGAAGGAGAACATCAGTCCCATGGGGATGCGCAGGTCAAGGTTCATCTTGGCTTCGAGCTCCGCAACCATTCTACCCGCAAGGGTTCGTGATGGCGGTCACTGCCGGGTCGTGGGGCGCGGGCGGAGGATACTGCGGGCCCGGAGAGTGGCTCCGCCGCGTTGCGGAAGCGCCTCCGGAGCGTAAGCCGGCTCAAGGCAGAAGAACGCCGGCGGCAATACGCGGGAGAACAGTACGCGGAGAGAACGGCCCTGGTTCTCTCCGCGTTTCCGCGAGTGCCAGGGAGATTGCGATGCAACTGGAAGCAGATCAGAACCTGATTGTCTATTTCAACGGGCAATACATGCGGCTGGGCGAAGCCAAGGTCGGGATCCTCACGCACGCTCTGCACTATGGGACGGGAGTCTTCGAGGGTATCCGCGCGCACTGGAACGACGCGCAGAAGCAGCTCTTTGTGCTCCGGCCGATGGAGCATTACGAGCGATGGAAGCGCAACTGCGGCATCATGCGAATCGGCGTGCCGCTGTCGCCGGAACAGTTGACCGAGATCACGCTGGAACTGATGCGGCGCAACCGCATGGAGACCAATGTCTACGTGAGGCCATTGGCTTACAAGTGCGCCGAGCGTGTGGGCGTGGTTCCTGATGATCAGGATGCGTTCGCGATTGTGGCGCTGCCGTTCGGGGAGTATTTGCACGCCGCCAACGGCTTGCATGCGGGCATCAGTTCGTGGAGGCGGATCGACGATAACGCCATCCCCGCGCGCGCCAAGATCTGCGGGGCCTATGTGAATAGCGCTTTGGCTAGCGATGAGGCGCGGAGCAGTGGTTTTGATGAGGCGATTCTACTGAACCAGGACGGACACGTCGCGGAGGGCGCTACCTGCAACCTGTTCATGGTGCGCGACCGCCGGCTGATCACCCCGCCGGTGCACGACAACGTCCTTGAAGGCATTACGCGGAACTGTGTCATGCAGCTGGCGCGGCGGGAGATGCGATTAGACGTTGTTGAGCGCTCGATTGATCGCAGCGAATTGTTTGTATGCGACGAAGCATTTTTCACGGGAACGGCGGTGGGGATCGGGCCGGTTGTGCGCATCAATCACCGGCGGGTTGGAGATGGTGCGATTGGGCCGGTGACGCGGGGCATTCAACACCTGTACGCAGATGCGGTGCATGGCCGGCTGCGCGACTACCGCGACTGGCTGAGGCCGGCCTATGACGTGCAGAAACAACCCCAGGAGCAGGAGCCTGCGCTGGCCGGTTCGAAGGCGTAGAATCCTGTACCGGGCTTGAACGCGGTTCCGCAGTTTCGGGCCGTGATGGAATAGTCGGCTCGAGAATCTCCTACGGAACGGCGGCAGTGCGGCCCGCCAGGGCCGAGGAGGAAAATGGCGATGCTGACGACTACAAGAACAGAAAACGCCTACGAACTCGCGCTGCAGAACTTTGACGCGGCAGCGGATGTTCTGGGCCTGGATAACGATACGCGGGAGATGATCAAGTTCCCGGAGCGGGTGCTCACCGTGAGCGTTCCCGTGCGCATGGACGACGGGCGTATCCGAAGGTTCGAAGCGTATCGCGTACAGCACAGCTCGGCGCGCGGGCCGGGCAAGGGCGGCATCCGCTATCACCCCCAGGTCACCCTCGACGAAGTGAAGGCGCTGGCTACGTGGATGACGTGGAAGTGCGCAGTGGTGAATATTCCGTTCGGCGGCGCCAAGGGCGGCGTGACGTGCGATCCGAAGCACATGTCGGCGCATGAGCTGGAGCGGCTGACCCGGCGCTACACCAGCGCAATCCTTCCTCTGATCGGGCCGGAAAAGGACATCCCGGCGCCCGATGTCTATACCAACTCGCAAACCATGGCCTGGATTATGGATACCTTCAGCATGATGAAGGGCTATGCGGTCCCGGGCGTGGTGACGGGCAAGCCGCTGAATCTGGGTGGATCGCTGGGACGCAATGAGGCTACTGGTCGCGGCGTTTTCTACACAATCGAATGCGCGTGCCAGCACCTCGGGCTGCCGCTCAAAGGCGCGTCGGTGGTGGTGCAGGGGTTCGGCAATGCCGGTTCAATTGCTGCCCAGCTTCTGCATGCGGCCGGAGCCAAGGTCATCGCAGTCAATGACTCGAGCAGCGGCGTTTACAACCGCAACGGGCTGAACATTCCCGAGCTGATGCATTTGAAGTCGCTGACCGGCAAGGTGGAGGGATTCCCCGAAGCCGAGCCGATTACGCCGGAGGACCTGCTGGCGTTGGAGTGCGACATCCTGGTGCCGGCAGCGCTTGAAAATGCAGTGCACGTGGATAACGCTGCGAAGGTGAAGGCGAAGGTGGTGGCTGAAGCTGCCAACGGTCCGCTGACTCCGGCAGCTGATCGCGTTCTCGAGGACAAGGGAGTGTTTATCATTCCCGACATCCTATGCAACGCGGGTGGCGTCACGGTCTCCTACTTCGAGTGGGTGCAGGACGAGCAGCACCTGTTCTGGCAGGAGCAGGACATCTACGACCGGCTGGAGAAGGTAATGAAGATCGCCTTCAATGACGTGCTGAAGATCCGGCTGGACCACAAGGTGGACATGCGGATCGCCGCCAACATGCTCGGCATTGGCCGCGTGGCGGACGCGGTGCGGGTGAGAGGGATCTACCCGTAAAGGCAGGAACAGGCACCAGGTAACAGAGAAGCGGGATGCGGACCTTGGTACGCATCCCGCTTTTTCTTTCAGGATTGAAATAGGTTTTATCTGCCGGCTTGAGCCGGAGCGGATTTGACGGGCTGCTTTCCGGATTGATCCGCGGCTTCGCCGATAAGCTTCTGGGCTTTGGCCACGGCATCCATTCTGCGCTGCTTCTGGACGTCTATATCGGCAGGCTTATTGTTCGGGTTCATGGTGCGCGCGACTTCGTTGAGATGCTGCGCGAAGTCCTTCGCCACCGCATCCACGGCTTCCTGGGCAGCCGGAACCGTGGCACGGAAGTGAATCATCTCGTCGGTTGCCTTCTCCGGGTGGTAGCCCATGCGGTCTCCGGATTGCATGGCGTCGACTAGCGCATCGGGAGGATAGGAGGCGGGCCATGTCTGTTGCATTGAGTCGTAGGCTGCGCGCAGACGGTTCATGGCGCCGGTGTAGCCATCTAGCTCCAGCCGCCGAGCGGTGAGACCCTGCGCGCGGCGGACTTCGATGACGACGTGCGATTCCACGCTGGACGCCGGCACAGGGATGACGGTGGCGAGGGTGTTGCCCTCGTAGCTCCAGCCGCCTTTGCCGGTGGGGCCAGCCTTACGGATCGAAACTCCGTTGACCGATACACTCTCGGGCGGCCAGTCGGCGGGCAGGCGCAGTTCGTAGGCACGGTTACGGAGCATGCCGCTGAAGCTTCCTTCGATGGGTCCGATCTCGACGCGGAGTGTTTCTTCTTTCTGCGACGCCTTGACGGGCAGTCGAGTGAAGGCGCCGCGCTGGTAGTCAGTAGCGACGCCTGAATCCTCATAAACCGAGTAGCTGCTGCTGTCGCCCGGCGTGAGGGGCCAGATGCTGAGGATGAGCGGATCGACAGGCTTCTGGCCGGTGTACTGCATGGGCGGCTGCATAGGAGTGATGGCGCCTGCTTTCACGTAAACCGGGATCTCGCTGATGGCGAAGCTGCGCTTGTACGTTTCTCCGCCGGATAGATGCTTGCCCGTGGCCATTTCCATCCAGTCGCCTTTCGGCAGCCAGACGTCTTCGGTTGCCAGGCCAGTAGCTTTGTCTGAGGGCGTCACCACAGGCGCGACGATGAGCTGGTCGCCGAACTGGTATTCGCCTTTCGCTGTGTAAGCCTGATCCTGGTCCGCCCAGTCGTAGTAGAGAGGACGCAGGAACGCGACGCCGGTGTCGTAGGTGCGGCGCGCCTCGGTGTAGATGTAGGGCTGCATGGCGTAGCGCAGCTGGAAGGTGTCGCGAAGGATGGACGAGAAGGGTTCGGGATACGCCCATATGCGGCGCTCGGAGTCCGGATTCTTGGTGGTGTGAGTGCGCAGGATTGGGCTGAATGCGCCGAACTGGACCCAGCGGGTGAACAACTCGGGATCGACCGCGCCTGGCATGTGGCCCCCGATGTCGTGGCTCCAGTAGGCGTAGCCCACGTTGGCCGCGGTGGCAGTGAACCAGGGCTGGAACGCCAGCGAGGGCCACACGGAGACGGTGTCGCCCGAGAAGCCGATCTGGTAGCGGTGATTGCCGAGGCCGCCCCAGCGATGGAAGAGCAGCGGGCGGCGTCCTTCGCGCTGCTGATCGGTGAAGTGGACGTAGTTGAGCCACCAGGTGGGGTTCACGCCGGGGATCTTGGTGTTCTTCTCTTGCTGCCAGTCGAGCCACCAGAAGTCGATGCCCTGCTTCTCGAGCGGGTGAAGGACAAGGTTGAAGTAGTTGGTCGTGAACTTCTTGTCCGTAATGTCGAAGGGGACATACTGCTTAGTGGCTGGGTCGATTCCCATGGCCTTGGCCATGGCGGGATACGCGTCCTCCCAGGGCTGAATGCCGGAAGCCGGATGCAGGTTCAGGCTCGTCTTGAGACTGTCGGCGTGCAGCTTGGCGAGGAACTGGTCGGGATCGGGGAATAGCAGCTTGTTCCAGCTATAGCCGGTCCAGCCCTTGGAGTGATTGCTGGCGTCCATGACGTTGAAGTGCATGCCGAAGGTGGGGTGCCAGTCCATGTCGATGACGAAGACATCAAGCGGGACATCGTTTTCATGGAAGCCGCGAATGATCTGCTCGATCTCCTGGTCCGAGTAGGCCCAGTAGCGCGACCACCATGTTCCAAAGGCAAAACGCGGCGGTAGCGGGATGCGACCGGCTACTTTGACGTAGTCGCCGAGGGCCGCCTTATAGTCGTGGGCATAGCCGAAGAAATACCAATCCTGTCGATCGCCGGCGGGGCGCTGCATGACCCACGGCCAGGGGCTGTTCTCGCTCTGGCGGAAGCTGAAATCGGAGGAATCGAACAAGGGCCGAGATGAATCGTCAACGACGGCCCATCCAGCCCGGGATATCAGGCCCTCCTCCATTGGCTCTTTGGTCTTTTCGCCCACAGCGCCGTCGAGAGTACGGGTGGTCCCCATCAGGTTCTGGTCGTCGACCATGCCGGGACGCCAGACCACAAGCTTGTTGCCGACAGAGAGATTCACGGTCAGGTTCTCTGGCGTGAAGCGGCCGTCAGAGTTTGCCTTGTCACCCGGATTGAGCGAGTAGACGAGTGTCAGGGCGTTGGTGCGGATGGTGAGCTTGTCTTTGGTATCGGAGAGAATGCTGTCGAACTTGGGAACTGGAAGCTTGCGGTTGAGGAACACGAAGCTGGCATGGTCTTCGAAATGGCCGTCCGCGGCCCATTCCATGCGGATGAGACGGGAGGTGAGGACGGTGAAGCGAGCGTGGCCAAGCGTAACGACTGCTTTGGGTTCAGCGACCGGGTCAGAGGCGTTTTCAGGATTCGAAGCGGCTATTGGCTCGGCGGCCAGGCCTGCGGATTTGGTGGCGGCAGCGGCCAGAACAGGCGCGGCGGGCATCGTATGTTGCACCGGGCCCTGGCCTTCGATTGCGGTTCCTCCTGCGAGGAGGATGACTGCGGCAAAGTGAAGCAAGGAAGTACGCACAGGATTTGCTCCTTGTTTTTCGTGCTATCGGGAAGGCTATCACCGCAACGGCAGCATTCGCTGTGAGTTAGAATCTGCCCGTCAGGACCAGATGGAGCACGACGGCAAGGAGATCATGAATGAGAACCGACCGTTGGCTGATTGCAGCGCTTTTGTTTTTAGTGGGAGGGCTGTGGCTCACGTTCGAGTGGGGTCACGGCAATGCGGGATTGAATGTTGTTTTCCCCGCCGAAGGCACAAAGCTGGCTATCAACGTAACGACGACCGGCTGGCCCGTAATCACCGGAGTGCCTCTGGTGATCGTGGGAGTGCTTCTGATGGCAGCGGCCCTCGTGACTGCGGTGATTGCGCAGTTTCACCGGCCGGATGAGGCGGAGCCAGACTCCGTGACGCGGCTGAGGATTCCTATGGAGTAGCCGGTGCGCCGGGCATGATTCCAAGGGCGCGGGCGATTTCGAGGGCAGCACGGGCCGGGCTGCTGATGCTGGTATCGACGCTGATGATGGGCTCGGGCATCCGAGGCCGGTTGAATGTGTCTGCTGCGAGGAGCTGATCGAATAATTCAACCGAAGTGAGTTTGCCGAAGCGAGCCCGCGAAGGATGCGCAAGCCGCTTGCGTATTTCATCGATGGGACAGGTGAGCGCGGCGAAATCGACTGTGCCGCCCGCGGATTCCACGGTTTTTAGCGTCTCGGGGATGAAGGAATCGCGAACTGTGGCTTCCGGTGCGAAGGTGAAGATGAGGCCCGGCAGGCCGGCGCGGCAGGCGTGTTCGAGGACCGATAGCCAGATCTGCTCGCGCAGCAGGATGAACGGCTCGCTGCCGAATGCAAAAGTGGACAACAGGAGGTCCACGACGAGGTGATTGTGAAAGAGCTGAAACCCGCTGAGGGCTTTCAGCTCCTGCGCCACGGTAAGCTTGCCAGTGGCCGGCAGACCATAGAGGAAGATCAACCGCATGGATCACGCTCCGCGGGTTAGCTTTATTTCTTTGTCTCGGCCGGCTTGGCGGCCTCTGGTTTCAGGTACTTGTCCCACCAACCGAGCCATTTTTCATAGCGGTCTTTGATGTAGCTGGGACGCGTGAATCCGTGGAACTGGCCGGGGTAGACGACGAGTTCCGTGGGCACTCCGATAGACTTGAGCGCCTCGTACATCTGCTCGCCGCCGAGGAGAGGGACATTCATGTCGGAGGTGCCGCCCATGAACATGGTGGGGGTGTGAACGCGCTTGTCGACCTCGAAGAACGGATAGCCGACCTTGATGTAGGTCTGCAGGTCCTTCCATGGGGGTCCGAGCTCGTTGTCGTATTGCAGGATGTACTGGTCGACGCCGTAGAAGGACATGGTGTTGGCTGTGCCGGCTCCGCTGATGGCGCACTTGAAGCGATCGGTGGAGGCGATCATGTAGTCGGTCAGGATGCCGCCGTAGCTCCAGCCGGTGACGCACATTTTGTTCGGATCGGCGACGCCCATGGAGACAGCTTTATCGACGCTGGCCTGGAGGTCGATCACCTCGTAGTGGCCCCAGTCCCCGGCAATGGCCTTGGCGTAATCCTGGCCGCGGCCGGAGCCGCCACGGTAGTTCACATTGAGCTCGGCATAACCTTTGGAGGCGAGCCACTGGCGCAGGAAGTCGAAGCTGTGAGCGTCCTGCCCGTTGGGGCCGCCGTGAATGAAGAGGATCATGGGTACGGGCGATTTGGTGTCAGCCGGCTTGGTCAGCAGCGAGTGAACGTCGGTGCCGTCCTTGCTCGTGGCGGCGATGTCCTCGGTTGGGACAAGAGCAAGTTCTGCCATGAGCGCGTCGTTGTGGGTGGTGAGCTTGCGCAGCTTGCCGCCTTCGAGCGCATAGACCTCGGACGGGTCGGAGTCGTTGCTGTAGACGACGACGGTGTGTTTCTTCTCGGACTCCCATGTCTGGACCACGCCCTGCTGATCTTCGAGGCGCTTCACGCCGTCGCCGGATAGATCAACTTCCGCGGGGTACTCGTTGCGGTCGTCATTGACCAGGTAGCCGAGCTTGCCGTCGGGCGTGAAGATGGGCTGGCTGACCGCGCGATCGAGCTTGGCGGCGGGATAGGTCACCTTGCCGTCGAGAGTGACGACTGCGGGCTTGGACTGCGCGTACTCGAACAGCTTGAGGTCGAGGCCCTGCGTGAAGGCGATGGACTTCGAATCGGGCGACCAGGCTAGACGGCCGCCGTCGGCCCCGTTAAATGTGGTGAGCTTCTTCGCTGCGGAGCCAGCCTTGGCTGGGGCGAGGAAGATGTCGGTGTTGTTGGTGCGGTCGGGGTCCTGGTCGTGATTACTGACGAACGCGATCCACTGGCCATCAGGCGACCAAACGGGGTTTTCTTCGCTCACGTTCTTGTCGGTCGTGAGCTTCTCGGGCTTCTTGGTGGCGAGATCGTAGAGATAGAGCGCGTCGTAGTCGTCATTGCGGATGTAGCCATGCACATCCTGCTTGAAGTGGTAGCGATCGATGACGATGGGCTTGGGAGGCTCGGGTTTCTTGCCTTCCTCTGGTTCGGGCTCTGACTTGGGATGCAGGGTGAGCAGGAGCTTCTTACCGTCGGGAGACCAAGCATAGCCCTCGATGTCCCGATCGGTGATGCCCGTGAGCTGCTGGGCCTCGCCGCCCCGGCGATCCATGACCCAGATTTGTGATCCCTTTGCGGGGCCGGGGCGCGAGCTCATGAAGCTGATGTATTTGCTGTCGGGCGAGAACTTGGCCGAGGAGGCGCCTTCCTTGTCATAGGTGAGCTGCAAATCAGCCGAACCGTCCCACTTCACCATCCAGAGGTGGGTGTGCGACTTGTCTTCCTTCGTGTCGATTTGCGAGACGGAGTAGACGACCCACTCGCCGTCGGGCGAGATGGCTGGCGATCCGACACGCTGCAGCCGGGCGAGATCGTCGAGCGTGATGGCGCGTTTCTTGGGAGCATCTGCGGCAGAGGCGAAGTTGAGGGACGCACAGGAAAGAAGCAGAGGAACAAGGGTTTTCCGGAACGCAAGGGGCATGGCAGGAAGCTTATCAAACGAGTCATAAGCTCCGTATGAGCAGTCGCTAGCGGAGGCCGGCGCGGACTTCAGGGCGGATCAGGTAGAGGAAGAAGACCAGATTCAGCAACCCCTGCACCGCCGGCGGAATGGAATGCTGCTGCGAGAATACCCACGCGTTGTACGCCGTGAGGGAGAAGACCGCGCCCAGACTCAGCGCCCATGCCCAGCGAAATCCGGCAATCAGGCCGGCGCTCGCCGTGAAGAAGGCGACGGAGAAGAGCAGGTAGAGCGGAGGGTAGTGGCTTCCCACCACGCCGATTGCAATGGTTCCCGAGACGAGCAGCAGGTAGAAGGCAATGGCCGCCACGCCGGGCAGTGGCAGGCGTCGCGCTGGCTGCTTACCTGGCTCGGGATGCCGCGTTGGCTCGCTGGTCATAGCGTGTGCAGATACGCCAGCAGGTCTTGAAGCTGCTGATCGTCCAAGGAGGTTCCGGGCATCATGTTGCGGCCGTGCAGGATCACGTTGGTCAGGCGCTCGTCAGTCGGCGGCGCTCCGGAGGGCATGGCGGGCACCTTGGTGATGGCCTGAAGCCCGGGGCCGTTGAGTCCGCGCGTGTTGGTGGGGTAATGGCAGCGGGCGCAGGCAGTGTGATAAACCGCGGCGCCGCGCGCCTCCTGCGGGGTCCATTGCGACTCGGGCTTGGAGGGGGGCAGGGACTTGCAGCCGAGAGCCAGGAAAAGGCCGGCCGCGGAAATCACGGCGATAAAGGCAGCAAACGTACGGATGAGCATCTAGCTCGATGATACTAGGCGGCGCTATTGAAACGCGGCTCAGGGGAATTCGGGGAGTTCCGTTATGGCATTCGGGTCGGAATCGAGCCGTTTTGGGTGCACTGGCTCCCCTGGCTGACGAAGTTCGCGCCACGGGACGCCGATGGTCCATCCGCCGTCAGTTTTGTGCAGGAAGGCGGTATGGCCACAGAAGGAGGCTTCGTAGTATCCGTCCGGCAAGGAGAGTGGTGCATCCAGGACCGCACAGCGGGTGTATGCCGGTCCAGAGTCGGTTTTGACTTCGCTTCGCTTCGCCATAAGCCGGCACTCAACCAAAAAGCTCATTCCCTTTAGAGTGCCGCTGACGATCTCCGTGGTCCCCATGTTCGGTCCCCGTTTGATTTTGTTCGAGGAGGAAACAATATCAGCAGAGACGCCGATGCGGCTATGGGGCAAGCCAAACCTGCAAAAGGAGAATCATTTCAGGTAAGAGACGGACCTGATCAGCCGGCGATGCTATCAGCCGGCGATGCTGCGGGTCCATTCAGCGATGAACCGCTCTCCCTCCGGCCTGGATACTTTGCGCGGAATTGCTGCCCATGCGATGCCTGTGCTCCAGGCGCCATTACAGCGACGGAGGAAGGCGGACTGATCGTCGAACAGGACTTCGTAGTATCCGTCGGGCAGCCAATATGGCGCATCCTGCACAGCGCATCGCATGGCCGGCGCGCCGTTATCGCAGCGGCTGATGAGCAGGGCACACGCTACTTCGTAGCCTCTTCCGCGGAGTTTGCCGACCACTTCCGTAAAAAACATCTTCGAGCCCCCTGGGGATGGGTCCTCGAGCAACCGCTGTTTTGGTTCGATGCACGACATTTGAGCCGGAGATGGCTAAGTACAAAAGATTCATCCTTAGTCGGCGGCGATGGCTTCGGCGATGCGGTCAATGGCCTTGTACTCGTCGTTGGAGGAGGGCTTGTGGCCGTTGACCATGATGGAAAAGGCGAGAGTTTTCCCGGATGCGGTGGTCAGGTACCCGGAGAGCGCGTTGCTCTCCGCAAGGGTGCCGGTCTTGGCGAACATACGGCCTTTCAGCGGCGATGTTTTGAAACGACCGGATAGGGTACCGTCCACGCCTGCGATGGGGAACGTCTGACGCCAGGCCTCGCCCCACGGCTGGCGCGCGGCATAGGTGAGGAGCCGGGTTATCGCACGGGGCGTGATGCGATCGTCCATGCTCATGCCGCTGCCGTCGTAAAAGAAGAAGTCGTTGTCGTCCACGCCCGCTGAAAGCATGAACTGGCGCACTACGCGGGCGCCTTCAGCGAAGCTACCGTCCGTGCCGAAGGTCTTGCCGAGGAGGCGAAGGAGCAGTTCAGCATGGAGGTTCTGACTGACCTTGTTGGTCAGCATGATGTCCTGCGCGAGCGGAACCGAGGTGCGGTGGGCCAGTACCTTGCGGCCTTCGAGCGGAGCGGCGATGGCGTTCTGGGTCGACGGCACCAAGGAGGCGAGGGGCATCGAGCGCTCCGCAGAGAACTCGCCCGTGGCAATGGAATACCGGTGCGCGGCGGTGGCAACGCCGTCAGTCTTGATGCCGCGGCTGCGCAGAGCTTCCTTGAAGGTGAGGGCGGTGAACTCGGCCGGATCCTCGATGGCAACAGGATCGTGAAGACCGCTCTGAGCGACGGTGCCGAAGGCTCGGATGAGGCGGCTCCCCGGACGGCGGTCGAGCCCAGGATGCGGCTGCTCGCCGGGAGCGGCGATGGTCATGGCGTTGTCGACCTGGTAGTAGTCGATGGGCGGGTTCCAGGAGACAGCGGTCTGGCCGGGCTTCGAGGCATCGGGATCGGCTTCGATGATCAGGCCGGTTGTGTTGTCGTTGAACGTGAGGGCGGACACCGGCGCGCCGTATTGCCACTGTAGATCGTCCCAGGCCCAAGAGGCGCCGTACGGGTCATCGAGGTAGAAGGAGTCGTCGCCGACGACGTTGCCGGTTATCTCCCGGATGCCGGACTGCTCGATTTGCTCGGCGAGTTGCTCGAGGACGGCGATTGCGCGAGGGCGGGGGGCCGGCGGCGCCGGTGGAGTGCCGGGAGGTGGGGGCGGCGCGGGCGGTTGGTAGGGGTACTTGTGCACGTTCAGTGTTGGGTCGCCTGAGCCGAGGATGATGAGGTCGCCATGCAGAACACCGGATGCGTCGACTTCGCCGCCGGCGACGATATTTGTTGTCCAGGTCAGTGTGTCCACCGGGAGCAGAGCGTACGCGGTGGCGGTGGTGAGCAGCTTGGCGTTGGAGGCGGGCACGAAGAGGCGGCCATCGTTCAGGCCGTAGAGCTGTTGGCCATCGAGCGTGGTCACGCTAATGCCGAAATGCGCATGGCTCAGCGAAGGCTCGGCGAGGATCGCGTTGATGCTATCGGCGAGCGTGTTGGTTTTGGCGACGGCGCGCGGTGCGGGCCGGTGTGGCGCGCGCTGCGCGCCGAGAGGCGGCACCGGCGTGAGAGCGCAACCGAGAGCGGCCGCCAACAGCCATGAAGAAGAATGCATGGCGCGAGTGTAGCAGGGGGCGAGGACGGGCTTGGGCGGCGCACATAGAATCGAGTTGTCGCCGCAGCCTCGCGTTGCGCTGTAGAGAACATGTACGTTCGCCGCACAGTTTCGGAATGGCACCTGCGCACGCGCAGCCTTGAGGTGGGCGCGCGCACGCTCGTGATGGGCGTGGTGAATATTACGCCGGACTCTTTCAGCGACGGCGGTGTTTCGTTTTCGCATGCGGATGCGGTGGGCCGGGCTCTGCAATTGATGGATGAGGGCGCGGATCTTCTCGATCTCGGCGCGGAGAGCACGCGGCCGGGATCGCGAGCTGGCGGAGCGGATGCGGCAGTAAGCGCGGAGGAGGAGCAGGCGCGGTTGCTGCCGGTGATTGAGGGGATTCGCAGAGCGCGGCCGGACGCGGTGTTGTCGGTGGATACCTACAAGGCAGCGACCGCGAGCGAGGCGCTCGCCGCGGGTGCGGAGATTATCAACGACGTCAGCGGATTCACATGGGATGCAGATATGCCGCGCGTCTGCGCTGAAACTGGTGCAGGCGTGATCCTGATGCACACGCGCGGGAAGCCCGATCAGTGGCGAGGACAGGAGCGGTTGGGTGGCCATGCGGTGCTGAGGCTGGTTCGCGACGGATTGAGCGAGAGCCTTTCCGTGGCAGAGAGAGCGGGTATTCGGCGCAATGCCATTGTGCTTGATCCAGGATATGGTTTCGGCAAGCGATTCGGAGAGAACTACAGCTTGCTGGCGCGACAGGCAGAGTTGCTTTCGCTGGGGTGTCCGCTGCTGGCCGGCGTGTCACGCAAATCATTCCTGGGGCACACTCTCGCACCGCTGCATGACGGTGAACCTGCGCCGGTGAATCAGCGCGAGAATGCGTCGCTGGCCGCAATGGTAGCGGCGATTCTGCAGGGTGCCTCGATTGTTCGAGTGCACTCCGTGCGCGCTGCCGCTGAGGCTGCGCGGATTGCCGACGCCGCGCTCTATGCGTTCTAAGGAAACTCCATGGCAACCTCACGGTTGATGCTGTAGCATCCCGCATAAGGATTTGAGCCGATCAATGCTGCGCGATCTTCCCCGATAAGCGCTGAAAACTGACTGCATTTTCTTTTTCCGGAGGTCTCCCTTGGATTCTCTGCCTACGCCCCGGCGCGCCCTGCGAACCGCGGGCTGTGCCATTCCCATGCTGCTGTGCTCCGTTATTGCCGGTGCGCAGACGTCTTCGTCAGCTCCGCCGCAGGATCTCGTATTCAAGAACGCAACCGTGATGACCGCGAGCCACGGCACGATCGAGCATGGCTCGGTGTGGGTGCACACAGGCAAGATTGCAGGTGTGGGCGAGAGCGTGAATGCGCCCTCTTCTGCGCAGGTGGTGGATGCATCGGGCATGTGGCTCACGCCCGGCATCATCGACCCGCACTCGCATTCGGCCCTGGATGGCGACGTGAACGAGGCCACTAGCCCGGTAACGCCGTCGATGCACATGATCGACGCGTTCGATAACCGCAGCGCCGATCTGTATCGCGCTCTGGCCGGCGGTGTGACGACGGAGTTGCTGCTGCACGGGTCGGCGAACATGATCGGCGGGCAAGCCGTGGTGATCAAGAACAAGTTTGGCTTGGACCGCGATGCAATGCTGTTTCCGAATGCACCGGGCTCGATCAAGTTTGCGAGCGGCGAGAATCCCAAGCGCGTTTACGGCAGCCGCGACCAGCTTCCTTCGACGCGCATGGGGAACTTCGAAGTGATGCGCATGGCATTCGAGGATGCGAAGCACTACATGGCGGAGTGGGACGCCTACGACGCCAAGGTGAAGAAGGGCGATAAGGACGCCGTTGCACCTAAGCGCGATCTCAAGCTGGAAGCCCTGGCGGACGTGCTGCGCGGGAAGTTATATGTGCAGATTCATTGCTATCGCGCGGATGAGTTTCTGACAGAAGAGGCGATTGCGAAGGAGTACGGGTACAAAATCCGCGCGTTCCATCATGCGCTGGAGATGTATAAGGTGGGCGACAAGATTGCGGCGGATGGGACTGCGATTGCGACGTTCGCGGACTGGTGGGGCTTCAAGGATGAGGCACGCGATGCGATTCCGTGGAACGCGGTGTTGTCGATGCGCGAGGGCGTGAAGGTCGCGCTCAAGTCGGACTCGGACGATCACATCCGGCGCCTGAACCAGGAGGCGGGGAAGATGGTGCACTATGGGGGCGCGACCGAAGATGAGGCCATCCGCATGATCACGCTGAATCCTGCGTGGATTATTGGCGTGGACGACCGCACGGGCTCCATCGACGTAGGCAAGGATGCTGACCTGGTTCTGTGGAATCACGATCCGCTGTCGACGTATGCGCGCGCGCAGAAGGTGTATATCGACGGCGAACTGTTCTTTGACGCGGCGCTGCCGGGATGGGGTACAACGCATTTCAGCGGCGTGATGCATGATGGCGGTGGGTTCGGATCGGACGATGAAATTGGAAGCGCGGAGGATGGCCGGTGAGAAAGCCTTTTGTATTTGTAGCTCTTTTGACGGCTTCGCTGGCGCTGCATGCCGCTGACGCCTCTAAGACCATAGCGATTGAAGGCGGGAAGCTGCTTACTGTATCTCACGGCACGATTGAGAACGGAGTGCTGGTGATTGCTGACGGCAAGATCGCGGCAGTGGGCAAGGCCGGCGAGGTGAAGGTTCCGGGCGATGCGCAGATCGTGGACGCCAAGGGGATGACAGTGTATCCGGGGCTGATCGATCCCGAGACGAACTTCGGGCTGACGGAGATTTCGGCTGACCAGATGACGAATGATCTGGTGGAGCGCTCGGACGAGATCATGCCGCACATGCATGTTTACGACGCGTTCCACTCGGAGACGGAACTGATTCCGGTGGCGCGGCTCAATGGCGTGACGAATGCGGTGGTGGCTCCTGCGAGCGAGGACTCGATCTCCGGACAGGATATCTTCATCCAGCTTTACGGCAAGGACCGCGATGACATGATCATGGGCCGTGACGTGGCGCTGGCGATGAACTACGGCGCGGAGCAGCGGCGGCGCGGGGGACGCGGCGGCGGGTTCGGGACGTATCCTTCGACGCGCATGGGGCTGGTGACGCAGCTGCGGCAGAGCTTCTTCGATGCGCAGGACTACATGGCCAAGCGCGATGCCGCGGCCAATAAGAAGGACGATAAGGGGTTCAAGCGCGATCTGAAGTTGGAGGCGTTGATTCCGTATCTCAAGGGCGAGAAGCCGGTGGTGATCGGCGTGTACGAGGGGTACGACGTCGAGGTGATCATGGGGATGGCGAAGGAGTTTCACCTGAAGGTGATCCTGAACCACGTTACGCAGTCGCAGGAGGTGCTGGACAAGATTGCCTCGTACAAGGTGCCGGTGATCATTGGGTCGATCTATGATGCGCCGCGGGCGGATGAGCGCTTCGACGCGGTTTACACGCTGCCGGCGGAATTGGCGAAGCGTGGAGTGAAGGTCGCGATTTCGTCGGCGGACGGCGAGGGGCCGGTCAGCAGCCACTCGGTGCGCAATTTGCCCTATGCCGCAGGGTTTGCGGTCGCGTATGGGCTGCCGTATGACGAGGGGCTGAAGGCGATCACGCAAAATGTTGCCGATATGTTCGGATTCGGCGACAAGCTGGGGTCGCTGGATGTGGGCAAGATGGCGAACGTGGTGATCGCGAACGGGGATCCTCTGGATGTGCGGACGGATGTGAAGCAGGTGTACATCCAGGGAGTGGCGGTTCCGATGGTGGATCGGCAGACGCGGCTGCGGGATGAGTACAAGGCGAAGCAGTGATCAGTGAACAGTGGTCAGTGGTCAGATTTGCGGAAGCGGTTTGATCACTGGCCACTGATCACTGACCACTGGCCGGTGTACACTTTCCCTTCGCGCAAACCAGGTGTTTTTCGCGCGCAGGCAGGCTCGTATGAACGTATCCAGGTCCCTCCTTTATTTCGCTCTTCTTGCAGCTCTCCTTCCCTCCACATTCGCACAGACAAAGCGGCCCTTGACCTTTGAGGACATGATGGCCATGAAACGGCTAGGCGAGACGGCGGTTTCGCCGGATGGGAAGTGGCTGGTCTATTCGGTGACTACGGTCGATCTCCAGAAGAACTCGAAGACGGCGGAGTTGTGGCTGCAGAAGATCGAGGGCGGCGAGCCGTTGAAGCTGGCGGTTGCGCAGGCGGGGGATGGTGGAGTGGATTTTGCTGCGGATCGTAAGCGGATTCTGTTTACTTCTAGCCGTGATGGTTCGCAGCAGGTGTGGGTGGCGGATTTCGATGCGGCCACAGGGGCTACGAGCAATGCGAAGAAGCTGACTTCGATTGCGACGGAGGCGGATAACGCGAAGTGGTCGCCGGATGGCCACTCCGTGGTTTTTACTTCTTCTGTTTATCCAGACTGTCCAGCCATTTCGTTTGACGACGCGAGCGGCGACAAGTGCAACGCGGATCGCGACAAGGCCGCGGCTGCGAGCAAGGTGAAGGCGCAGATCTGGACGGAGCTGCTCTACCGGCACTGGAACCACTACACCGGGCCGAAGCGGTCGCACCTGTTTGTGGTGGATGTCGATTCGGGCAAGGTACGGGACCTGAACCCCGGGGATACGCACGATGTGCCGCCGTTCTCGCTGGGTGGCGGCGGCGGATTCTCGATTTCGCCTGACTCGAAGGAGCTGGCGTTTACCGAGAATCCCGATCCGGTGCCGGCGATCTCGACCAGTGCCCAGATATGGACGCTGGATCTGACGAATCCGGCGGCGAAGCCGGTGAAGATTTCGACGAGCGCGGGCGGGAACTTCAATCCGGCTTACTCGGCGGACGGGAAGTACATTGCATGGCGGAGCCAAGCGCGGGCGGGGTATGAGAGCGATAAGTTCCGGCTGTGGCTGTATGACCGGAGCGCGAAGTCGGGCAAAGATCTGCTGCCGAAGTTCGATAACTGGGTGGACGAGTTTGCCTGGGCGCCGGATTCGCAGACAGTTCTCTTTGTTTCCGGCAGCTTGGGTAAGGCTCCGGTGTCGGCTGTTAGGTTGGACGGCACTTCGTTTCCATTTGCAAGCGAACCCACTGAGGGTGAATTTTCGGACCTGCATCCCACGACAGACGGCCTCCTCATCGCCACAAAGATGACCGTGGCGAGCCCTGGGGAAGCCGCAACATTCCGACCCGGCACAAAACAAGGCGCTGGCTCGCTCGAGGGACTTTCTTTCACGTGGATCGCAACCCACCATGTAATTGATCATCCGCTCACTCACCTCAACGACGCGCTGCTCGCGCAACTCGACCTCCCCAAGATGCAGGACTTCTGGTTCACGGCCAAGGATGGGACGAAGCTGCAGGGTTTTGTGATTCCGCCGCCGGGGTACGACCCGCAGAAGAAGTATCCGGTGAAGTTTCTGATTCATGGCGGGCCGCAGGGAGCCTGGGGCGACTCGTGGTCGTACCGCTGGAATGCGGAGCTGTTTGCGGCCAACGGGTATGTGGTGGTGATGATCAATCCGCGGGGGTCGACGGGGTACGGGCAGGCGGTTGTTGATGGCGTGAACGGCGACTGGGGCGGCAAGCCGTATACCGACCTGATGACCGGGCTCGACTATGCCGAGCAGCACTATCCGTTCATCGACAAGACGCGGGAGTGCGCGCTGGGGGCGAGCTACGGCGGGTATATGGCGAACTGGGTGCTGGGGCACACGGACCGCTTCAAGTGCATCGTGAGCCACGATGGGATGTTCAATGCCGAGTCGGCGTTTGGATCGACCGAGGAGGACTGGTTCAATACGTGGGAGTTCAAGGGCGCGCCGTGGGACTACTACGGGAAGCCAGACTCGGAGAACCCGTTCCGAAAGTGGTCGCCGTCGCTCTATGCGAAGAATTTCAAGACGCCGACGCTGGTGGTGCATGGGCAGCTCGACTACCGGCTGGATGTGAGCGAGGGGCTGCAACTCTTCGATACGCTGCAACTGAGGCATGTGCCGAGCCAGATGCTGTACTTCCCGGACGAGGGGCACTGGGTGCTGAAGCCGCAGAACTCGCAGCTCTGGTACAAGACGGTGAATGCGTGGGTGGACAAGTGGACCAAAGCCAGTGGTCAGTGATCAGGGATCAGTTTGAGGCTGGTCTGAGCGGCGGGTATGCTTGAGGTACCTTTTCGAAAGGCGGGAGCGCACCCATGCTGAAGTTCTACGAGTTCAACGACAGCCTTCTTGAGTCCATCGAGCAGGATGCAGAGCGCGTCTCCATCAAGCTGCGCGCTGTCCGGGTGGAAACCGAACGATCCGCCCAGGAGCTGCCCCCCATCCTCTACCGCCAGGAGATCCGGCTGGTGCTTGACGGCGCGGCGCTCACGGTCGATTCCCCCAATCTGCCGAGCTGGCTGATGGAGGGCACCTTCACCGCGGACACGATCGACGCCGACTGCTCCGACTGCCCCGACGAAAACACCCTCCCCGTTTCGCTGCGCTCCGCTCAGGGAGTGGAGCTGGTTCTCGCCGGGCTGCATGAGGGCTCCGGCGATTTTGTGACCATCCGGGTGAAGGCCAAGTCGCTCGCGCTTGAGCAGCTCGCCGAGCCTGAGGCGATGCAGCACACCCGGGCGTCGGTCTGAATCCAGGCGACGGCTATGTCATTCAGTTCCAGGCCGAAGAAGGCGCGCGCTCCGTTGAATGAGGCGGGGCTGTATGAGTATGCCGTGAAGGCGCTGGGTCGGCGGATGCGCACGGAGGTGGAGCTGCGCCGGCTGATGCATCGGCGCGTGGAGCCGGGGGAGGCGGGCGCTGCCGTGGTTGCTGCGGTGGTGATGCGGCTCAAGGAGTACGGTTACCTCGACGACAAGTCCTACGCTGAAACGTTTACGCGCCTGCGGCAGGAGAATGAGAAGCTGGGGCAGCGGACGGTGCGGCAGAAGCTGCAGCAGAAGGGCGTGGCGGCTCGGATCGTCGAGGAGACGATCGAGGCGCGCTATGCCGGGACGGACGAGGAGGCTCTTGCGCGGCAGTATCTGGAGCGCAAGCGGATCCGGAAGCCGGAGGACGAGAAGGCGACGGCGCGGGTGATGCGGCGGCTGGTGGCGGCGGGGTTCGCGACGGACGTAATCTACCGGATTCTGCGGCAGTGGGATGTGCCGGACGAGGCGCTGAGCCAGCTTGACAATCTGGGCGAGAGTGCGCAGGACACGGGATCTGAGTGAGGCTGCCAACGCGGGGACTCCTGGCGGAGCCGTCGAGTTTACACTGAAAAAGCCATGCAATATCGCACAGGGAACGAAGTACGCGAGCTATTTCTGCGCTTTTTTGAGACGAAGGGGCACCGGAGGGTGCACTCTTCTTCGCTGGTGCCGGCCAATGATCCGACGCTGCTGTTTACCAATGCTGGAATGAACCAGTTCAAGGATGTCTTCCTTGGCGCGGAGAAGCGCGAGTACAACCGCGCGACTACATCGCAGAAGTGCGTGCGCGCGGGCGGCAAGCACAACGATCTGGAGAATGTTGGCTTTACGCGGCGGCACCATACGTTCTTCGAGATGCTGGGGAACTTCTCGTTCGGCGACTATTTCAAGAAGGACGCGATTGCGTTTGCATGGGAGCTGGTGACGAGTCCGGAGTGGATGGGCATTGCCAAAGACCGGCTCTACGTGACCATCTTCGAGGGCGATGAAGAGGTGCCGCGCGACAGCGAAGCCGAGCAGTTCTGGATTGCGACCGGCGTTCCCAAGGAACGCATTTTCACCTATGGCCGCAAGGACAACTTCTGGCAGATGGGCGAGACGGGACCTTGCGGTCCGTGCTCGGAGCTGTTCTACGACATGGGCCTGGAGGCCAGCGAGCACGGGAAGGACCTGCCATTCGGACAGGACGATGCGCGCTACGTGGAGATCTGGAACCTGGTGTTTATGCAGTTCGACCGGTCTGCCGTGGTCGATCCGCTGGGCAAGACGACGAGCTACAAGCTGACTCCGCTGCCCAAGCCGTGCGTGGATACTGGCATGGGGCTGGAGCGCGTGTCGGCGGTGCTGCAGGGGAAGATTTCGAACTTCGATACAGATTTGTTTACGCCGCTGATTGAGAGGGCGGAAGAGCTGACGGGCAAGCGCGTTTCGCAGGCCGAGTTGGACAGGGAGACGCGTACGGCGGATGAGGACGCGGCAAGCCTGCGCATTATTGCGGACCATGCGCGCGCGGCTACGTTCCTGATTTCGGATGGTGTGTTGCCGGGTCCGAACGAGCGTGGCTCGGTTCTTCGTAAGATCATGCGCCGCGCCATTCGTCACGGCCGGCTACTCGGTCATGAGAAGCCCTTTCTCTTTCAGATGGTCTATGCAGTTCGAGACTTGATGGCTGGGGCCTACCCTGAACTGAACGAATCCGCGGAGCGTGTTGCGAGGGCCGTCGAAGCGGAAGAGAGGCAGTTTGATCGGGTCCTAAAGGTCGGTGCAGCTAAGCTGGATCAAGAGTTGGTTCTTGCCGCCAAAAGTGGTGACTCGCCTGTGCTTTCAGGCGAGGTCGCGTTCCACCTTTATGAGACCTTCGGCTTACCCGAAGATTTCATAATGATGGCCGCTCGCGATGCCGGAATAGCCTTCGACAAAACCGGGTTTGAAGCTGCCAAAGAGGAAGAGAAAGCCCGGGCGCGTGCCTCATGGAAGGGAGGGAGCCAGAAGACGGCGAGCCCGGCGTTCCGCGATCTGCCGAAGACGGGGTTCGAGGGGTATCGCTCCCTTACTTCCACCGACGCCGAAGTGCTGGCGATTGTGAAGGACGGCGTGGGCGTGCCCGCGGCCAAGGCCGGCGAGCAGGTCGAGGTGGTGCTCGATCATACGAGCTTCTACGGCGACTCGGGCGGCCAGGTGGGCGATACCGGTTTTTTCCTGGCTTTGGACGGGAATTCTACCGTGGCCGAGATCATTGGCTGCGTGCTGCCGGTGCAGGGGGTGCGCGCGCACAAGGCTGTGCTCAAGCAGGATCTGGCGGTGGGCGATCACGTGAACACCGTCGTGGACGGGGACAGACGCGATGCGATTCGGCGCAACCACACGGGAACGCACCTGATTCACGCGGCGCTGCGGCAGGTGCTGGGGACACATGTAAAGCAGGCGGGATCGCTGGTTGATCCCACGCGGCTGCGCTTCGACTTTTCGCATTTTGCGCAGGTGGCGGATGAGGAGCTTGCGGAGATCGAGAACATCGTGAACCGCGAAGTGCTTTCGAACGCGAAGGTGGAGACGCTGGAGGATGTGCCGATTGACGTGGCGGTGAACGAGTATCACGCCATGGCGCTGTTCGGTGAGAAGTACGGCGACAAGGTTCGGGTGGTGAAGCTGTCGGATGGATTTTCGACGGAGCTTTGCGGCGGTACGCACACGGGCGCGACGGGTGAGATTGGGCTGCTGAAGCTGGTGGGCGAGACGTCTGTGTCCTCGGGTGTGCGGCGCGTGGAGGCGATCAGCGGAATGGGATCGCTGGATTCGTTCCGGCGGGATGCGGAGGTGGCGCAGGTTGCGGCGCAGGTTGCGGGCGCGCCGGCGGGGGGCAGTTTGTCGGATGGCCTGCGTGCGCGGCTCGCTTCACAGGAAGACGAGCTGAAGAAGCTGCGGCGCGAGCTGGACGAGATGCGGATGAAGTCGGCGGCCGGCGGGCTGGATGATGTCGTGTCGCAGGCTGTGGATGTGAAGGGCGTGAAGCTCCTGCGGCACCGCGCCGATCAGCTCGATCGCGGGCAGCTTAGGACGCTGGTCGATAACCTGAAGCAGAAGGCGGGCGAGGGCGTGGTGGTGCTGGCGTCGGCGCAGCCGGAGGGCAAGGTTGCGATTATTGCCGGGGTTACGCCGGGACTGACGAAGCGTGTCCAGGCTGGGAAGCTGGTGGGCGCGGTGGCGAAGCTCGTGGGCGGATCGGGCGGCGGAAAGCCTGAGATAGCCGAAGCCGGCGGCAAGGACCAGGCCCAGATTGGCGCTGCGCTTGAGGCTGCGCCGAAGTTGCTGGCTGAGTTGCTGGGATAGAACAGCAGATTCCCTCCGGGAAAGACAACAAGAAAAGCAAGTGCATGGGAACAAAGGCCGCTTCTGAATGGGGCGGCCCTGATTTTGGTCGGTGATTTAGTAGCGGCGGAGGTTGAAGGTGTAGGTGACGCCCGAGGTGAAGATGGGGTAGGTCTTCAGCCACTCGACATTGCTGTTCCACTTGGCGACCTGTGCGTTGAGGTTGCTCTGGAACTGAGCCGCGATGGGATCGTTGGGGTTGGCGATGTCCGTGCAATGGGTTTGTGTCGCGTCCGTGCATGCCCAGCCGCTGATGCCGGTGGTGACCTTAGGAGTTCCGACGAAGGCTACGCCGATTTCGACGGGGAACGACCAATGTCCGCTGCGCTTGACGTGGTTGCCCCAGCCGGTGGAGAGCACCCAACTTGGTGTGGTGGTATTGAGGGCCATGTGGCCGCTTCCATGCAGTGGGGTGGCGCCGGTGAGCGGGTTGGTGCCGGCCGAGTAGTAGTCCTGGCCGTTGAGGGTGATGGAGTCGCCGCCCGGGATGTCGGTTGTTGAGTCGATGTGGTTGCGATTGATGAAGAGCAGACCGCCGCTCACGCGGAGTGCGAAGTTGAACGGATAGTAATCGACCATGCCGCCCGCCGATGCGAGGTTGAGCTTGGCCTTGGTGGGGACTCCGCTGATGGTGAAGCTGTTGGAGTAGTTGAACGTGTTGCCGATAGCGCGGAGGGTGAGGTGGCGGCTGACGTTGGTGGAGAGCTGCATCTCGATGCCCAGCAGCGAGCCCGCTACGCCGACCGACATGCGCGCGAACGGAGGCGGGGCATAGGGCGACGGCATGGGTGCGGGAGTGGGCTTAACGGACGTAAGTGCGGGCGTTGGCGCGGACGGAAGCGCTGCCGAGGCTTCGCTGGCGTTAGGGCCTTGGGCATTCGCGAGGCAGGCGAAGACCAGCAATGCTGCTGCTGCGAGAGTTACTGAAGAGCACTTCACTTCCGCACTCCTTCACGTAAAGGTGGATGCGACTTTTGGCCTCGTGGTTCGCTCTGGCTTGGAGTTCCGCACGGAGTGGAAGGGTCGAACTTGCGAACATCCCGCATGCGAAAAGGCGCATCGCGTAAGCTGGGCGTATGGCTCCATCGAATCCCCGCGATTGGAACGCGCCGGCACTGCGCGCCCGCTTGTTGAAGTGGTATGAGGCGAACCAGCGCGAGCTGCCGTGGCGCCAGAACAAGGATCCCTACTCGATCTGGGTGTCGGAGATCATGCTGCAGCAGACCCGCGTTGCCGTGGTTATCGACCGGCACCGCGTGTTCCTTGAACGGTTTCCCACAGTTGATGCGCTCGCCTGCGCCGCGGAAGAGGATGTTCTGGCGTTGTGGAGCGGGCTGGGGTACTACCGTCGCGCCCGCATGCTGCACCAAGCGGCGATCTATGTTGCGGAGAATCTGAACGGAAGGATGCCGACAACGTCGGCGGAGCTGCGCAAGCTACCGGGGATTGGCGCCTATACGGCGGCGGCTATTGCCAGCATTGCGCACGACGAGCGCGTTGCGGTGGTGGATGGCAACGTGGAGCGCGTGCTGTGCAGGCTGGCGGGATGGGAAGCGAGTTCGGGTAGTGGCGCGACGGCGCTGCGCAAGAAGATTGACGGGCTGGCGAGTGAGCTTGTGGATCCGCGGCGTCCGGGTGACTTCAATCAGGGGATGATGGAGCTGGGTGCGACGGTGTGCCTGCCGCGCAATCCGCAGTGCCTGGTATGCCCGATCGCGGAACATTGCGTGACCCGTGGCGAACACAAGGCTGCTCCGCGGGCCCGCATGGTGAGCCGCGAGATTGCGCATGCACTTTGCGTACAGACGCGCAGGGGCGAACGTGAGGTGCTGCTGGAGCAGCGGCCTGCGAGCGTCACGGTGATGCCGGGAATGTGGGAGCTTCCGGCGCTGGGGAATGCGGACGTGCCTGAAGAACATTTGCGGATGGCAGTGCGCCACGCGATTATGCAGGTGAACTACTTCGTGCGGATCCGCGATGTGAACGAAGATGAGGTAACGGAGCTCGCGGGCCCGGCTGCTGGGAAGCGGCGCTGGGTGCGAGCGGACGAGCTTGCCGGATTGCCGCTCACGGGCCTGGCGCGCAAGGTGCTTACCCGCGCGCACCTGCTTGTGGCGGCTTCGGGGAGCAAGGCCGCTGCGATGCTGCTTTGAACTGGACCGCTGCGATTGATTACCATCGCAAGGTAGTTCAAAAGGACAAGCGGACATGCATTCCAGACGTTACTTTCTGACCCTTGCTCTAGCTCTTATCTCGTTGCCTTCTCTTCGTGCGCAGCAGAATTCCGTACCGGCTGTACCGGGGCTGCCGCCGGCGGCGCGCTCTGCCGCGAATTCGATCGATGCCGAACGGATTCGCGCCCATGTGCGGTTCCTCTCGCTCGATCTGCTGGAAGGGCGCGGACCCGGCACGCGCGGCGACCAGCTCGCCGCTGAATATATCGCCACACAGTATGCGCTGAGTGGTCTGCAGCCTGCAGGCGATGGCGGAAGATACTTCCAGAGGGTGCCGCTGATGGCGGTGCACACCGTCGAGGACAAGACGAAGTTCTCGTTTGCGCCGCAGAATGGGCAGGCAATTGATCTGGCTTACGGGACAGATATCGTATCGAAGGATCAGACGGGGCAGGCTGCGGCCGAAATCGACGCGCCGATTGTATTTGTGGGATACGGCATCGTCTCGCCGGAGTACAAGTGGAATGATTACGCGGGCGTGGATATGCACGGCAAGATCGCGCTGGTGATCGTGAACGAGCCGCCGTCGACAGATGAGAAGTTCTTCAAGGGTAAGGCGCTGACCTACTACGGTCGCTGGACGTACAAGTACGAGCAGGCGGCGAGGCTGGGCGCGGCGGGAGTGCTGATCATTCATCGCACCGATCTGGCGAGTTATGGCTGGGATGTGGTGCGCAACTCGCAGGCGATTGAGAAGAGCTATCTGCAGGGCGATCCTGATGCGACGCTGCGGGCTGCCGCGTGGATTCAGCATGACGTGGCGCAGAAGCTGCTGACGGCCGCCGGGCTGGGCAACGTGGACGACGAGATTGCAAAGGCCGGCAAGCCGGGATTCAAGGCTGTGGAGCTGCCGGTGCGGCTGAAGGGACACGTCGAGAGCCGGGTGCGGAAGTATGACTCGACCAACGTTGTGGGCAAGGTTGCAGGAGCGGCTCCAAGCGGCAATGCCGTGCTTTACAGCGCGCACTACGATCATCTCGGGATCGATCCTGACGCCAAGGGCGATAACATCTACAACGGCGCGGCTGACAACGGCACGGGATGCGGCATTTTGCTGGAGATGGCGCGGGCGGTTGCGCAATCGACACAGAAGCCGCCGCACGATATATACATTGCCGCAGTAACGGCGGAGGAACAGGGGCTGCTGGGATCGCAGTACCTGGGAATGCATCCTCCGGTGCCGGCGAAGGACATCACGCTTGATCTCAATTACGACATGATTCTGCCGATTGGGGTGCCGCGCTCTGCAGACCTGGGCGGAGCGGACCGAATCGACTTCTACCCGACGGTGCAAGCGGTGGCGAAGGCGTTCGATATTCAACTGCTCCCGGATCCGAATCCGATGGCTGGGCACTACTACCGCAGCGATCACTTCTCTCTGGCGCGGGTGGGGATTCCGGCGTTCAGCGTGGACGAGGGCGAGCTGTTCGAAGGGCACGACGAAGCCTGGGGACAAGCGCAGTTCAAGGATTTCGTTGCGAACCACTATCATCAGCCGTCGGACGAATACAGGGCGGACTGGGACTTCCGCGGGAATGCGAAGCTGGCGCGGTTCGGATTGGTGCTGGGCTGGCTGGCCAGCGAACAGCCGCACTCGGTAGAGTGGAACGCTGGGGACGAGTTCGAGGCTGCGCGGAAGAAGAGCGAAGCGGGCAAATAGAGGCGCAAAAACGAGAGGCCGGACGCTTGGAAGCGTCCGGCCTTTCTTATGCCGATTAGGCTGACTTCTTCGCGGTTCCGTGCGCGGCCATCTTCTTGTGCTGCGCGGCCTTCACGGTGTTAGGCACCATGCCGCCAAAGGTGCCGGAAATCTTGGTGCTCCACGCTTCGGCAAAGACTTCCTGGTCGCCACGCATGAGGGCGTCGAAACCCTGCTTTGCGACTGCTGAGGGATCGTTCGTGCTCTTACCCTCGCTGCCGACCTTGGTATCTTCCATGTCGGCGCGCTTGAAAAAGTCGGTGTCGGTGGCGCCGGGCTTGAGGGCAGTTACGGTCACGCCCTTGTCTTTGAGTTCGTGATGCAGGCTTTGCGCGAACTCGAGGTCGAATGCTTTCGAGGCGCCGTAGACGGCCATCAGCGGCGTGGGCATGGTGCCGGCGATCGACGCGGTGATTAGGATCTTACCTTCACCGCGGCTCACCATCTGGCGCGCAGCCAACTTGGCGAGATGCACCGTGGAGCGCACGTTCAAGTCGATGATCTTGAGCTCGCGGTCGAGGTCGGTCTCGGTGGCGAAATCGCCGGAGGTGCCAATGCCGGCGTTGATGGCGATGGCGTCGACGGGACGGCCGGTCGCTTCGATTTCCTTCCAGAGGCGCTCGACCTCTTCTGGCCGGCTCAAGTCGGCCTGCACGGTGTAGACCTTCGCGCCCAGCGCTTCGATCTCTACGGCGGCGTCTTTGACTCGGGCTTCATCGGCGGTAATCAGCACGTCGAAGTTGTTGTCGGCGAATACCCGCGCCAGGTGAAAGCCGATTCCGGTGGATGCGCCGGTGACTATGGCCAGGGGCGTCTTAGAACTGTCTCGGTTGTGAGCTTTGGACGACGGCATGGATTCCCTCCTGCGGCAGTCCCGCCGCACGGTGAGTCCGATGCATACGGCGTCAGGGGAGATGTCGAGGAGGCTGTCCCCAAACGCGGCTCGCTGGAAGCGCTGTCTTCAGTAGTAATCCGCGCAGCTCAGGTAATAGCCGCACTGGGTGCAGACCAGCTTGCAGCGATGTCCGGTGAGCCGGGCGCTGCAGGTGGGGCAGATCTGGCAATGATGATCGATGGGCTCGTCGAGGGCGCACGCGGCCGCATTCTGTGAAAAATCAGCGGCAAAGTCGGGATCGAGAGCGGCGGGGCGCTGCGGGAGCATTTTGAGAGGTTAGCATGGAGGAGAGGGCTCTGACTGCGCCGAACAATGCGGCAGGTGCCCCAGAAATCAACTCCGGGCTGATCCCGGCGCCGTCCACCGCTTCCCCGCAGGGCGCGCTTCACCCGGCAGCAACCACGAAACGAAACCCCCACCAAGGAGGATTGGAATGGCAAGCAAGGCAAGTGCGGTCTGGACCGGGTCACTGAAGGAAGGCAAGGGAACGATTTCGACGGCAACGGGCGTGCTTTCGAACGCCAACTACTCGTTCGCGACTCGTTTTGAGGGCGCGGCTTCCGGCACCACTCCGGAAGAACTGATTGCGGCGGCGCATGCAAGCTGCTTCTCGATGGCGCTTGGCGCGCAGCTGGGCGGAGCAGGCCTGACGCCGGAGAAGATCGAGACGCAGGCGGCAGTGACCCTGGCCAAGACGGACGGCGGATTTGCGGTGACGAAGATCGCGCTGACCACGACGGCGAGCGTTCCTGGCGCAACCCAGGAGCAGTTCGACAAGGCCGCGGCGGACGCCAAGACAGGCTGCCCGATCTCGAAGCTGTTCGCCAACAACACGCAGATTGAGCTGGACGCGAAGCTGGTGTAGTTTCCTCCCTGCGTAAAAACGGGGCCGGTTCGCTCATGCGGATCGGCCCTTTGATTTTTGCGGTATTGGCTAAAGAGTTCACTTGTGGCCCGGTGCCTGCAGGGCCGTCTCTGGTTTGACACGTTCCGCGGCATCTGCGAACATTGAAGTTACTGTCAGTCCAGACAATTCTTGTCTTGGATTACCCGTGCCGAAGTGGCGGAATTGGCAGACGCGCATGGTTCAGGTCCATGTACTCGCAAGGGTGTGGGGGTTCGAGTCCCTTCTTCGGCACCAAGATCAGATAGTCAGAGCGAACGTTGCCGTTCGCGTTTCCTTTTCCAATAAGAGCGTAAGAGACAGGCTGGCCTGAGTCAGGCTTGAGGGCTTATTGCGGCCTTCGCTGCGATGATGGATTCGGCCCAGGCGGTGCATACCTCTGCGATTTGTTGCCTGGCCTCTTCCGGCCGGCTGTAGCGAATCAGGCGCACATTCTCGAGGGCTTCCAATTCGGCGCGAAATGCGAGGATCTGCGGGTTGGTTTCGTGCGGCGCGTCTTTCAGGCAGATCAGGACATCACGCATCGGCATGGCCGGATCGTCTTTGCATTCGAGGGCAACAAAGAGCAGCTTGCGGAAGAGATCGCGCGGACCCCAGTCGTCCTGGAAGAGCTGGATGAAATAGCTGCTCCAGCGCACGTTGTCGGAGACGATGCTGCGGTTGGCTTCGATCTGAACGTTCTCGCGCAGGCCTACTGAAACCAGCAGAACCTTGGCCGGCATGGAGCAGTTTTCATTGACTGCGGAGATGGCGTCGTAGCACGACTGGCGATCCGGGTCCAGATCGCCGGGAGCTGAGATGAAGATGCGGTAGTCATCGAATCCGTGGGCCATAAGGGAAAGCCAAGCATAGCCCACCGCGCAAGCGGTTCTCAACTAGGGAACGAAAAGGCTGGTTGGGATGGCTTCTCCCATGGCTTTGTAGCCAGCCGGGGATGGATGCAAGTGATCGCCGCAGTCGTAGGCGGGCGAGAGTTGCTCAGGATGCTGCGGGTCACGCACAATCGCGTCGAAATCGATGACGGCGTCGAAGTGGCCGGCGGCGCGAATCCACGCGTTCACTGCCTGACGGTCGGCTCCGCTGAGCGGGCCGGGATGGTAATAGCCGGAGCCAACGTACGGAGTGATGGTGGCCCCGTAAACGCGGAGTCCGTGGGCGTGAGCTCGGGCGATGATCTGCTGATAGGCGGCGATGACGCGTTCGACGAGAGCGGCGTGATCGGCGGGTGAGACTTCGTGTTCGCGCGCGAGAGCGCCGAGGTCGTTCACCCCCTCAAAGATGATGACCCAGCGCACGCCGGTGGGTGCGAGCACGTCGTGGTCGAATCGCGAGAGCGCGTTGGGGCCCAGGCCGTCGGTGAGAAGATGATTGCCGCCGATGCCCTGATTGGAGACGCCGATGTTGCGCGTTGCCAGCGAGGCCTGGAGACGCGCGGCGAGAACGTCGGTCCAGCGGTCGTTGCCATTTGTGGTTGCGCCATGGCCGTCCGTGATGGAGTCGCCGAAGGCAACTACGGCGGCTGCTCCGGGGGGTGACTGCACGTCAATTTCGGAGACCTGGTACCAGTGGTCGACGTGTTTGGGCTCGGTGAGATTGGCGGCTCCGGTGAAGTCGCCGTGGACGTAGTACGACGTGGCGCGCGAGCCAGGATGGCCTGTTTCGCGGGACGGTGGAGCGTCGAGGTGGAACGTCACCGCGAGGTCGGATAAGGGCGCAACTGCGAAGTCGATCGGATCGGAGAGGAACTCCGCGCCGGGAGGAACCAATACATCGGTCTTCCCGGCGAAGGTGAGGGTCTTGTCGGTCGCTGGATCGATGGCAGGCGAGGAGGTCGACACTGGCCGCGCGATGTGAACCGCCGTTAAGTGAAGTGCCTCGGTGCCGAACGCGTTGGAGACATGGACACGGATTGCGGGGCCGCCAATGGAGAGGTGGAAGATCTGGCGGACCGTGGCGTCGTGCAGGTCTTCGGAGGGCAGCGCGTTGTTTGGCTCTGGTATCTGCTGCGAGGCGCCCCAGCTTACGACCCAGTTCTCCGGTGTTGGCGCGCTCTTTGGAGCTTGCGCAAACACCCATCCGCTTGTAAGTACAAGAGCGGCAATGGCAAAGATTTTTGCTGGCTGTGTCATAGGGGACGGTTTAGCATGGGGACCGAAGTAAATCGGTTTTCAAAAGCGATGCAAGCATATCATTCTGGAGCGAGCGCGTGGCTGGTTGCATGATGCGGTTTGCCTTTGCGATGTGTGTTGGGTTGGCTGCGGCGCCGGTGGCGCTCCTTGCGCAGACTGCGCCTGCTCCTGTCACTTTCACGGCAGAGCAGGATCATCAGAACATGATGGACCAGCTCGGGGTGAAGGCGCTGCGTCCGGGGCCGAGCGGCAATGAGAAAGCGCCGAATCATGCCAACTACGACGAGTCGAAGGCGAATCCGTATCCGGAGATTCCAGACCCGTTGACGATGAATGACGGGCAGAAGGTGACAACCGCTGATCAGTGGTGGAACAAGCGCCGGCCTGAGCTGGTGGAGATGCTGTCAAAGTACGTCTATGGGCGCGTGCCGGAACACACGCCGAAGGTGACGTGGAAGGTGAACGCCGTCGATCACGAATTCATCGGGTTTACGCCGGTTGTGGCGAAAGATCTTATCGGCGAGGTGGACAACGCGGATTGCCCGTCGATCACAGTGAAGATCCACATGACGCTGGTGACACCGGCGATGGCGAAGGGGCCGGTGCCGGTGATGATGGAGTTCACGCGTGCGGGGTTTCCGAATCCGCATGAACCTTCGCCGGATGAGTTCGAACGGATCAATGCTGCGTATAAGGCGATGCTGACGCAGCAGGATCCATCGCTGAAGGATGTGTTTGCGAAGTATCCGGCGTGGCAGCCGATCAAGGCAACGCCGTTTGCTTTTCCGCAGATGAACGAGGACGGCGATCCGCCGAATGAGTGGCAGCTCATTGCTGCGGGTTGGGGCTTCGTGCGGTTCGATCCCGCAAGCGTGCAGGCTGACGATGGCGCGGGGATCACGCGCGGAATCATCGGGTTGGTGAACAAGGGGCAGCCGCGCAAGCCGGAGGACTGGGGTGCGTTGCGGGCGTGGGCATGGGGCGCTGGACGCGGGCTCGACTATCTCGAGACAGAGCCGGGCGTGGATGCCAAGCATGTTGCGATTGAAGGTGTGTCGCGCTACGGCAAAGCGGCGCTGGTAACGATGGCGTTCGATCAGCGGTTTGCGATGGTGCTGGTTGGCTCGTCGGGCAAGGGCGGAGCGACGCTGCTGCGGCGGAATTTTGGCGAGGCGGTGGAGAGCCTGACGGGCGGCGAGTACTACTGGATGGCCGGAAACTTCATCAAGTACGGCGCGTCTGAGTCGACAACGGGACCGCATACGCCGGGAGAGCTGCCGGTGGATTCGAATGAATTGATTGCGCTGTGCGCGCCGCGGCTGACGTTCATCAGCTACGGGATTCCAGCGAAGGGCGATGCGAAGTGGCTCGACCACCAGGGTAGCTGGATGGCCACCGTGGATGCGAGCCGGGTATGGACGCTGCTGGGCGCGAAGCCGGCGGCGGGGATTGAAGGCGATCCGCATACGACGCCGATGCCGCCGATGAATCAGGGGCTGCTGGACGGGCAGCTTGCCTGGCGGCAGCATGATGGCGGGCACACGGACGCGCCGAACATGAAATGGTTCCTCCAGTGGGCAGATAAGTTCATTGGACACGCACCGCCACAATGAGTGACGCCGGTCGGCGGATGGCCGGCCAGTGATGGATTAAACTGTCTGACACGCGGAGAAGATGATGAATTTCATGCTTGAAGGTGGACGTTTTCATCGGGCCCTGTTTGTTGCGGCCCTCGTTGTTTCCTTTACCGGTTCGGCGTTTGCCGATCCGATTCACGATGCAGCCCGCAAGGGAGACCTGAAGAAGGTCCAGGCGATCCTGGCTTCCGATCCCAATGCGGTGAAGGCGAAAGACAGTAACGGCGACACGCCGCTTCACGTTGCCGCCCTTCACGGGGAACTCAAGGTGGCCGAAGCGCTGATTGCCGCCGGGGCCGAAGTGAATGTGAAGAACAGCTATCCCAACATCACGCCGGAAGACCTGGGGCAGTTCTTCTCGAGCAGCAACCATCAGGATCCAGTGAGACTGCTGCACACGCAGCCGTCGCGGTCCGACGCAGTGAACACGCACCAGGTCTCGTCGCAGGACCTTGCGAATAACGGCTACACGCCGATGGCGCTGGCCGTGTTCGGCAGAGATCACAACAAGATCATTCAACTGCTGATCGCGCACGGGGGCGACGTGAACATGCGCGGCATCACTGGGACCACGCCGTTGTTCTGGGCCGTGATGCGTGGCCAGAAGGACGACATGAAGACGCTTCTGGACCACGGTGCGGATCCGAACATTCCCAACGCCTTTGGGGACACGCCGTTGATCTGCGCTATCCAACTGGGCTACCTGAGCCTGGTGCCGTCGCTGGTGGACAAGGGCGCCGATGTGAATGCGCAGAACCAGAGCCAGATGCGTGCGCTGGGTTACGCCATGTCAAAGCCGGAGGATGATTCGATCGTGGATTATCTGAAGAAGCACGGGGCGCACCAGTAAGGTTGCCGAACAGAGTCAAAGTGAAGGGCGAGCCGCGGTGCTCGCCTTTTGCTTTTGGCCGGGGTCTCTAGGACTGAGTACTCCTGGGAGGGCCGCCGGGCTATCTTGGTTCGCGTCCCGGCCCGTACAATTGAGACATTCCCACCTGTGGTGCCATGCAGAGTAGAACCCGTCAATATCCAATCGCCCTGGCCTTCGTTATCCTTACAAGCTTCGCGCCGCTCGTTTGCGGGCAGAAGCAGACCGCGTCTCCTATCAAGTTTGAGTTGAAGCCGCTGCCGTTCAAGCTGGAGACGGACGAGAGCCAATCACGCAATGCGCCGGAGACGATGGGCGGCGGTGTTGCGGTTTTCGACTATAACGGCGATGGCAAGCCGGACATTTTCTTCGCCAATGGCGCCGATCTGGAGACGATGAAGAAGACGTCGGCGAAGTATTCCGACCGGCTGTTCCGGAACAACGGCGACGGGACGTTCACCGATGTGACGGAGCAGGCGGGGCTGGCGGGAACAGGGTTCGACGTGGGCGCGGCGGTGGGCGACTACGACAACGATGGGCATCCTGACCTGTTTGTGACGGGCGTGCGCGGCAGTCATCTGTATCACAACAACGGCAATGGAACGTTTTCGGACGTGACGAAGCAAGCGGGGCTCGATCAGTTCAACGATCCGGAGTTTGGGCCGCTGTGGGCCGTGGCCGCGGCGTGGGTGGACATGAATAACGACGGCAAGCTGGACTTGTTCGTCGCCAACTACCTGCAATGGAAGTTCGACAAGAAACCGCTGTGCGTGGTGGACAGCGGGCCGGAGTATTGCCATCCGCGCTTTTATAAGGGCTTGCCGGATCAGCTTTTCCTGAACCAGGGGAACGGCACGTTCAAGGATGTGTCGAAGGAGTGGGGCCTGCGGGAGCACGTGGGCAAGGGCATGGGCGTGGGCATTGCCGATTATGACCTGGACGGCAAGCCGGACGTGTTCGTGACCAATGACGGCGAGTACGACTTCCTGTTCCACAACCTGGGGAACAAGTTCGACGAGGTTTCGTTCCAGACCAATACGGCGCTGCCGGAAGAGGGCGCGTTCATTTCGGGGATGGGCCTGGATTTCCGCGACTTCAACAACGATGAGTATCCCGACATTGTTTACGTGGCGCTGAACCGGCAGACATTTCCGATCTTGCAGAACACGGGCAAGGGTGAGTTCAGGGAAGTGACGTCGCCGAGCGGGATGGGCAAGATCAGCATGGGCATGGCGGGCTTTGGGCCGGCGCTGTATGACTTCGACAACGACGGCTGGAAGGATTTGCTGGTGACTCGCGGGCACGTGTCGGCGACGCGGCCGCCGGGGGCGCAGGTGAAGCAGCCAAATACGGTGTTCCGCAACGTGAAGGGCAATACGTGGGTGCCGCTGACGGAAGAGGCGGGTTTCACGGAGGCGACGGCGTCGCGGCATCGCGGGTGCGGGATGGGGGATTTCGACGGCGACGGGAAGATGGACTTTGTGGCGACCTCGATGGATCTGCCGGCGGAGCTGTGGATGAACCGAAGCGCGAACGCGGGGCACTGGCTTGATATCGCTCTGCAAGGCGTGAAGAGCAATCGCGATGGGATCGGGGCGCGGATCAAGGTGGTGTCGCCAAGCGTGACGCAGTACAACCACCAGACGTCGAGCGTGTGCTACGCGTCGTCGAGCCTGGGGCCGGTGCACTTCGGGCTGGGGTCGGATGCGAAGGCGACGTCAGTGGAGATCACGTGGCCGAGCGGGATCACGCAGAAGCTGGAGAATGTGCCGGCGGATCAGACGCTGAAGGTGGTTGAGGCGGTTCCGGCTACGAAGTGACAGAGTGGCATAGTTGCAAAGTGGCAGAGGGACTGAAGGTGTGCCCCTTTTATTTACTACTTAGTAAATAGATGTAGATATGACTAAGGGCGTTTTGGGCAGGGATATCCTGTGTGGCGTTTGGGCGTGGGGTGAAGCGGCGATCGATCTGCTTGGTTGTGGTCCTCATTTCGCGAGTTGCCGGCACCTGCGGTGCGGCCACTGCGCCTTTGCGCCATCGTTGCCAGGGGTGGGGTACTACCTTTTCTCACAAAAGCAGCAAGTCAGCGCGCTGCGCGCGAGCGAGTCAGCGGGTGTGTGCCTGGGGGGGAGGGGGTGTCTTCTTCCAGGGAGTCAGGGGCACCTGGTCGATGGGTTTGCCGGCGAGGATCCGTTCGAGCATGACCTGGACGTGTTCCGTCAAATCATCCTTTGGGGAGGGCGCCTTCGGTGCTGGTTTGGGTTTTTGCGGTTGTAAGTTGTTGAGTGCGCTAGAGGGCGCAGGGGAGGGGGGTGCCTGCGGCGCGGGCACCTGCGGTGCGGCCACTGCGGCTTCGCCGCCCTTCGTGCCTAGGACGCCATTCGTGGTCAGGGGGGAGGGGGTGGGGGTGCTTTCCTCCTTCTTCGCGCGGTCCTGTTTTTGAGTGCGGGCTTCTTTTTCGGCGTGGAGGCGGGCGCGGCGGGAGGTGATGGCGATCTGGGCGGCATACAGCAGTTTGGTGGCGTGAGAGGGATCGATGGCGCCGATGGCGAGTCCCTGGGCGACACAGGCGATGAAGGCGTCGACGTTGTCAGGGGTGGAGAGCCAGGGGAGGGCCTTGCGGTAGGCTTTTCCGGCGTAGTCGCGCTCCCAGACGCCGGGATCGATGGGATCCTTGCAGTTTTTGCGGGCGAGGGCTTCGCGCCAGGCATTGACGCAGCGTTGAACGGCGGAATTGATGGTAATTTCGTCAGGCTGAGGCACAGGAGTATTCCTTTAAGATGACAATTTTTTGGGCAAAATAAAATGCCCGCCGGATTGGTGTCCGGCGGGCACTGTTTTTGCTCCTATTAATAGGCTAGCAAATTGGAAGAGTAATCGGCAATTAGTTTTCCACATTTTGGAGTGAGTGGATTCATGGGGTTAGGTATGTTTTCCACATGCGCGGGGCTTGACAACGATTTCGGGACGGGTTCTGCCGGGGAGCAAAAGCGGCTTCTTCAACCCATTCAGAATGACAAAGAACCTCTCAACAGCAGATTCCCTCCGGGAATGACAGAAAGAAAGGCTAGTGCAAAGGCCAGGGCTCGGTAGGGTTGGGTGGTCTCCCACCCTAGCAGAGCTAGGATGGGGCACCCATTTCCGAGCGGGAATGCGCGGGTGGCGCGTTACTGGTTGGTGGCCTGGGTGCCTGGGGCCAGGACTAGGTCCTGGCGGTCGGCGGTGACTACCTTCTGATAGAAGTCGCGGAGGGGGGTGTACTGAACGGGGGCGAGCCAGGTGAAGCCGCGGGCGAGGACGCGGGTGCTGGTGACGGAGTTTCCTTCGATTTTGGCCTTGGACTGATAGGCGGCGTCCTGCTCGAGCTTGGCGGAGGCGTCCTCGGGCTTGCCTTCAAGGCTGAATCCGGCGGGAAGGACGTAGGTGATCTGGTCCTGCTCCTGCTCGGGGTAGTGGACGTCGACGGGGCTGATGCGGGAGTCGTCAGCGGGGTAGGGGTTGGCTTCGCGGGCACGGAAGAAGTTGCGCGGCAGGACGAGGCGGCTGCCGGCCTGGGAGGCAGGTTTGCCCGAGACGGAGACAATGGCGAGAAGCTGCTTGTTGGGGTCGTCGACGTTGACGAGGTGGTCGACTTTGGCCTGAACGCCCTCGGGGACCTGGGTGGCGAGGCGGCGGTTGATTTCGTCGCGGGCGGCATCAGGGCCGTTGCTGACAGCGATCTGGCGGAGGTAGAGGGCCTGCTGGCCGATGTAAGCGGTCTTGAGCGAGCCGGAGACGGAGCCCTGCGCGGTAACGGCGAGATTTCCGATGTGGATCACGGCGTTTTCAGTGATGCTCTGCTCGGGGGTGATGACGGTTTCGATCTTGGAACCGTTCATGACCAGTCCACCGGCGGCCGAGTGGGCCCAGTGGAGGGTGGCGAAGGGGGCCATTTTGGCGCCGGGGTCGACGGTGACCTCTTTGTCGCCCAGGTTCATGGTGATCACGACGGAGTCGAGCTGGCTGGGATCGCGGAACTGCGGCGAGAAGATGCGCTGGCTGCGGCTGGCGATGCGCTCGGGACGGGGGTTCAGGCCGGCGATGCGGGCGAGGGCGAGGTAAAGGTAGGCGATCTGGTTGCTGGCGCCCTTCTTGTCGATGAGGACCCGTTCGACACTGCCGGCGGGGATCCAGCCGCTGCCGAGGCCTGGCTCTCCGGTGGTGCTGAAGTCTGTGTTTTCGATTTTGGCGGTGATGTCGTAGAGCTTTTTGGCCTTGTCGAGGTCATTGTCAACGCCGGTTACGGCTTCTTTGACGGTGCTTTTGAGGAGGTTGGTGGGCTCGATGTACTGGTTGAGCTTCTTGTTCCAGTAGCTCATGTCTTTGCGCCAGAACTCCTTCTCGTCGGGTGTGGCGACGTAGTAGAAGGCGACGCGGTAGGCGCGTCCTTCAAGCGGAGGGCTAAAGGGCTCGAGGGGCGCGGCGGGGATGTCAGTGAGGTCGAGCGAGTAGAGGCCGGAAGCCTCGGATTTGACGGTAGCGTGAGCGGGGAGAATGGCAGCGTTTTCGAGATCGGTCATGATCTCGCTGTGGTAGTCGAGGAGGCTGCTGTTCTGGACGCCGGCGGCGCCGAGCTTGTTGCGGAAGGGCGAGAACTGCTCGTCGGGGGTGAAGGTGAAGCGCGCGTGATGGGTGAAGAAGGGCTTCTGGATCTGCCAGTCAACGGCGCCTTCGAAGCGGTCGTAGCGGACCTGGTAGCGGTACTCGATGATGCTGCCGACTTCGACGGAGGGGAGGGTGAAGGTGACTTCGTTGACCTGGTTTTTGCCGCGCTTGATTTTGAGCAGGTCGGAGGGGGTTCCGGTGAGGGGGACGATGGTGCCGTCGGGGTGGATGGTGCGGCCTTCGATGGCGGCGATGTCGGTTTTGACATCAAAGGAGTCGATGTCATTGGGGCGGTCTTCGCCGGAGTGGTTCACGTTGGGGGCGTCCCAGTGATTGGCGGTGCCGGAACCCATGCGGCTGGAGTTATCGCCAGATGCGTGGAAGACGAAGTTCTTGAGATAGGGGATGTGGACGGTGGCCGCTTCCGTGCCTTTTTCCGTGAGGACCTTGATGCGGGCATAGACGGTAGAGAAGTGGTGCGGGTCGTCGGTGACTTCGACGCGGTCGAGGTAGACGGCGTCGGCTCCGGGAGCTTTGGGATCGGAGGTCATCTTCAGCTCTTCCGGGGTGGGGGGCGCGAACTGGGCGTGGGCGGCAACTGTAAGCGAAGTTCCCAACAAGGCGAGCGAAAAACATGCGGCTGGATGAAAGCGCATAAGGCAGTCTCCCGAGGTAATCCTGAGCAGGCTCTAGTTATAGGTACGTAGGAACAGCCTGGAGGAGTTTCACGCAATTTTACCTCCACCTGCGGGCACCTGCGGTGCGGCCACCTGCGGGCACCTGCGGTGGGGCCAACTGCGCCACCTGCGGTGGGGCCAACTGCGCCTTCGGCGGTGGGGCCAACTGCGCCTTCGGCGCCAGTCTCCGCTGGGGTGGGGCTGCGGATGGGGCCTCGCGACAGAAAGAAGTCGCGAGGGAGGTGTGCTGGAACGTGCGGCCGGCTGGGTGAGGAGTGTGGTCTCCCACCCATGCGACAAAAACAAAGACGTCGCATGGATGGGGCACCCGGCATCTCGGCTGGGCTAAAGAAAGTGATGTTGGGGTCGTGTATTCTTCAGGCGGAGATTCAAGTACATGAGTAGCCTGTGTAGTCCCGGCATGAAATGCCTGCTATTGGCTGCCTGCCTGGGATTCGCGGGAACGGCGCACGCGGTGTGTAACGGTCCCCAGGCGATGGTGGCGAAGATGCGGGCGCAGCCGAATGTTGCAAACGCCGCCGCGCTGGGCAACTGGTATGCCAGCCATGAGCAGTTTCCCTGTGCAATCGAGACCTTTCGAGCGGGCCTGAAGACGGATGCGGGCTCTGGGCAGTTGCATTATCTGCTGGGGCTCGCGCTGGTGGCGTCGAAGCAGCCGGGGCAGGCGCTGCCGGAGCTCGAGAAGTCGGCGGAGCTTGCGCCGGCTCAGTTGAAGCCGCATCTGCTGCTTGCGTCGCTGTATGAGGATGCTGGCAAGCCGGAAGATGCAGAGCGTGAGTGGCGGAAGGCCATTGCGATCGATCCGAAGTCGGAGGAAGCGCTGGAGGGGATCACGGGGATCCTGATGCAGCGGCAGGATTATGCGGGCGTGATCCAGGTGCTGCAGGGCGCGCCGCGGACGGAGAACCTGTCGATTGCATTGGCGCGGGCGTTTGGGCTGCTGAACTATCCAGATCAGGCGGAGAAGGTGCTGAACGAGGCACTGAAGGAGCATCCGGGGTCGCTGTCGTTGCAGAAGGCAATGCTGGTGGTGCTGGTGAGACAGCGGAACTATGAGGGAGCGATTCGGCTGGCGAAGCAAATGAGCGACAGCCATCCGGAAGATGTGGACGCGGAGCTGGAATACTTCCGGTTGCTGGTGTTGCAGAACCACGTGGACGAGGCGGTTGCGCTGGGTCCGAAGCTGTTGGCAGCGCGGCCGAAGGACCCGGAGGTGCTGTTCCTGAACGGGCTGGCGCGTCGGGCCGCGGGTGACAACGCGCAGTCGAAGACGTATCTGGAGCAGGCGGTGGCGCTGCAGCCGGACTCGATGAAATCGCATTATGAGCTGGGAAACACGCTGGTGCTTCTGAGGGAGTGGGCGGAGGCCAAGACGGAGCTGGAGAAGGCGATTGCGATGGGCGCGTCGGACCCGGAGGTGCATTTCGCATTGGCGAAGGCGCTGCGCGGGGTCGGGGAGACGGACCGCGCGACGGAGGAGACGAAGAAGTTCCAGCAGATCAAGAAGGACCAGGAGACGCAGCTGGAGGCGGCGGAATCGGTTGCGCAGGGAGATACGGCGCTCGATGCCGGCAAGGCCAGCGAGGCCGTTGCGCACTACAAAGAGGCGCTGGAGCAGCAGCCCGACAATGCCAATTACCACTACAAGCTGGCGATCGCGCTGAGCCAGTCGGGAGAGGGTGCCGGGGAGAGGCAGGAGCTGGAGAAGGCGATTGCTCTGGATGCGAGGCTGCCGGGGGCACAGAATGCGCTAGGAGTTCTATTGAGCCAGACCGGGGATGCGGACGAGGCTGTGAAGCATTTCCAGCAGGCCGTGCAGGGGGCTCCGGGTTGGCCGGAGGCGTGGATCAACCTGGCGGCGGAGCTGGCGGTAACGCGGCGTTTCCGCGAGGCGAAGCAGGCGGTGGCTAAGGCTCTGGAACTGGATCCGAAGAACCAGCAGGCGCGGGAACTGAGCGACCAGCTGGCGCGGGATCCGGCGGCGCAGTAGCCGCCTGCGGTGGGGCCACTGCGGCTTCGCCGCCATTCTCGGCCGGGTTGGCGCTTGGGCTTTACTTCACGACAGGAAAAGTCGCGAAGGGTAGGTGCCGAGGAAGATTGCCAATCGTGCTGCTGGTTGGGTTCGTGGTCTCCCAGGTCCCAACAGCGGGGACCTGGGGCACCATTTTCGTGCTTGATTGCGGGTTTTGTGTTTTGGATGGGAGAATTGAACGCAATTCCAAGCCGTCATGATGAAGTCGTCCGTTCTTCCCTGGTCTCGTCGTAAGGTGCTCCGCAGCATACCCGCATTGTGCGGGTCGGCGGCTTTTGGGCGGGTGCTGGCGGAGCAAGCGAAGCCGCCGGAGCATCCTGCGGCAGCGGCCGCTGAGGCAAAGGCAAAGGCGAAGCCGTTTTCCACGTTCACCGATGTTGCGAAGCAGGCGGGGCTGACGGCCACGATGTACTACGGCGTGCCCGAGGCCGTGACCTACATCGTGGAGGAGATGGGCGGCGGGTGCGCGTTCTTCGACTACGACAACGATGGGTGGATGGACATCTTCATGGTGGGCGGGAGGACGCTGGATGGGATTCCCGAGGGCGCATCGAACCGGCTCTGGAAGAACAATCGGGACGGCACGTTTAAGGACGTTACGAAGGAAGCGGGATTGTGGGACGCGGGCTGGGGCGTGGGCGTATGCGTGGGCGACTTCAACAACGACGGCTACGAAGACCTGTTCATCACGTATTACGGGCAGAACAAGCTGTATAAGAACAACGGCAACGGGACGTTCACCGACATCACGGAGAAGGCGGGGCTGAAGCACGAGGGAGTGCGCTTCGGGACCGGCTGCACGTGGCTGGATTACAACAAGGACGGGCTGCTGGACCTGTTCGTCTCGAACTACGTTGATGTGGATCTGGCGCACCTGGCGAAGCCGTCGCTCGAGGTTCCCAACTGCAACTACGAGGGGGTTCCGGTGGCGTGCGGGCCGAAGGGGCTGAAGCCGCCGCTGCATGCGTTGTATAGGAACAATGGGGACGGGACGTTTACGGATGTGTCGAAGGAGTCGGGGATTGCGTCGCTGCGCGGCTCGTACGGTCTGACGGCGGTGACGTTCGACGCGGACGACGATGGTTGGCCGGACATCTTCGTAGCGTGCGACACGACGCCGAGCCTGCTGCTGCTGAACAATCACGATGGCACATTCCGCGAGGATGGCTTGCTGCGTGGGGTTGCGGTGAGTCCGCAGGGGACGGCGCAGGCGGGGATGGGCATCGCGCTCGGCGATTACGACTTGGACGGCCGGCTCGACATTGTGAAGACGCATTTCCAACTGCAGGCGACGGGGCTTTATCACAATATTGGCAAGGGCGAATGGGAGGAGACCGCCAACGAGGCGGGGATCGCGGGCGAACGCCGTTATGTGAGCTGGGGCGTGGCGATGCAGGACCTGGACAATGACGGATATCCGGACCTGTTCTGGGTGACGGGCAACGTGTATGCAGAGGTGGAGAGGATGAATCCGAAGTTCGCCTACGCCGGGCCACGGATACTATTCCGCAACCGGGGCGACGGTACGTTCGAGCAGATCACGAGTGGAGCGGGGGAGGATGTGAACGCGCGGCATGTAAGCCGCGGGTGCGCGTTCGGGGATTTCGACAACGATGGCGATGTCGACATGGTGATCATGAACCAGCACGAGGCTCCGACGCTGCTGCGCAACGACTGCCCCAAGGAGAATCACTGGATCAAGGTGCGGCTGGAAGGCACAAAGAGTAATCGGAGCGCGATTGGCGCGCGGGTGCTGGTGCGGTATGGGAACAAGGTACAGGCGCAGGCTGTGCTGAGCCAGGCGAGTTACGCATCGAGCAACGACCCGCGGTTGCATTTCGGACTGGGACCGGAAACCGCGGCGGATATAGAGATTCAATGGCCTTCAGGGGCGGTGGAGAAGTACCCGAAACAGGGGGCAAACCGGCTGGTGACGATCGTCGAGGGGAAGGGTATAGTGCCGGGGCGGGCATTCACCGTTTCGTAACTTGCACAAAAGATCGATTTGTGATTGCTGAAAAACGCTGCGGAGAGTGCCCGCAAACGTTTTCTTTTGTGCATATTAGACCAGTTTAGTCCTAAATAAAGGTAACTAAAATTGCGTTGCCTTTTCAGCAACTTACAGGAGTGTTTGGCTGACAGGTAACCAGAGTCGGTTCCTGACGTGTGCCGAAATGCCACGAAACCGTTTTAGTTACGGTGAAATGCGAAAAAACAACTTGCCGGTGATGTATGGAACGTGATATCGGTACCGGAGATCAAAAATAAGGCTTCCGGGTGTAGTGAAAACAAAAATCCCGGAACGATTGTGTTTGCCGCTAGCAGGACCTGTCACAGTAACCGGAGACATTCAGGAGGCTTACCAGATGTACCAAACCGACACAGTTGGATCACCAAGATCCACGATGTCCAACTGGTTGCGGCGAAGCGTATGGCTGCTTATGGCAGTTGTTCTTTCGTCGTTTACCTTGCTTAACGCGCAACAACTCACCGGTACGTTAACCGGTATCGCAGCCGATCAGACGGATGCCCGTGTTCCGGGCGCAACCGTTGTGGTGAAGAACGATGCCACCGGCGACACTCGTACCACGAAAGCAGACAGCTCAGGATTCTGGTCTGTCACGGCTCTGATTCCTGGCACCTACACCGTTACGGTCTCTGCCAAGGGATTCACTTCCTGGGAGATGAACGGGATCACGCTGAACCAGGGCGATAGCCGTACGGTTCCTCAAATCCACATGAAGGTGGGTTCGGAGACCGCGGAAGTGACGGTCATCTCCGGATCCGATGCGGAAGTTCCGGTAGATACCGCGGAAGTCAGCGCCACTCTGAATAACGAGCTGGTGGATTCCGCCGTCCTGACGGGCCGCAATGCAGCCGAGCTGATCAAGATGATGCCCGGCGTGGCATTCAGCAACGGCGGCGGCGTCGGCGGTTACAACGCCCAGGTCACGGGCACGAACAACGGACCGGCGGGAAGCTTCTCCGCTAACGGCACGCAGCCTTATGGCTCGACGGCTGTGATTCTGGACGGCGCGAACCTGATCGATCCGGGTAATGCCGGCACGCAGATCGCGAACATCAACCAGGACATGACCGACAGCGTAAAGTATCTGTCGGCCTCCTATGGCGCGGAATACGCGAAGGGTCCTGCAGTTCTGCAGGCCTTCTCGAAGAGTGGCGGCCAGAAGTATCACGGCGAAGCCTATCTGTATGCCCGCAACACCTCTGCCGGATATGCCAATGACTGGAACGCAAAGTTCCAGGCCATCTCTGGCGGCAACAAGCCCAAGCTCAACCCGCAGGACTTCTACTACATCGGCGGCAACGTCGGTGGTCCGATCTCGTTCCTGGGTTTCAACAAGAACAAGGACAAGCTGTTCTTCTGGGCCGGCTACGAGTACATGATCCAGCACCCCTGGAGCAACGCGGTACAGATGAACGTGCCCACGGATGCTCAGCGCGCTGGCGACTTCACCAACCCGGGCATTCCGGCCGGCGTGTACAACGCGGCTGACGGTTCGGGCCGCTATCCGTTCCAATACGAGCTGCCCTGCGGCTCAGACAACGGCTGGCAAGGCTGCAACAAGAGCAACTCGCCCTGGGTCGGCGGCGACACCGCGACGTTCCAGCACCTCGACAAGTACTTCGATCCGCGCGGCGCGTCGATCACGAATCTGCTTCCGCATGCGAACCAGACGCCGAACTCGGCTAACGGCTGGAACAACTACGCCTTCTCTCCGGCCACTCCTCAGAATCGCTGGGAAGTGACGGGCAAGGTGACCTACGCGTTCAACGACAACAACAAGCTGTGGGGCTCCTACGCTCTGCAGAAGGAAACTGACGATCACCCGCTGTCGATCTGGTGGGCACCCACCTGGACAGTTCCGTACCCCGGCCAGCCGACGGGTAAGGAAACGGCGGACGTCTACCTGGTCAACTACACGCACGTGTTCAGCCCGACCACCACGAACGAAGTTGTCTTCTCGTACTCGAAGTTCGTGAACAACAACTCCTTCAAGAATCCGAAGGGCGCCAGCCGTACGACCGCTGGATTCCCCCTGCAGAGCGTGTTCGGCGATCCGAAGAACGATCAGCTACCGAACTTCCATGGCGGCTGGGATGTAGGTACGCCGTGGATCGACCTGCAGGACTTTAACAGCGGCATCTATGGCAAGGGCACGTTCGGAAAGACTGCGAAGGCTCCTGCTATCTCGGACACCTTCACCAAGATCGTGAAGACCCACTCGCTGAAGGCCGGCTTCTACTGGGATACGGAAGAGAACCTTCAGGCAAACGGCTCGCCCACGCAGGGCACATTCTCGGTCGATCGCTGGGGCGGAAGCTCCACGAGCAACGAGACGATGGACCGCCTGCTGGGCCGCATCAGCGACTACACCGAACAGAACAACGACAAGATTCCTGACTTCAAGTTCCACCAGTGGTCAATTTGGGGACAGGATTCCTGGAAGCTCAACAGCAAGCTGACGCTGAACCTGGGACTTCGTGCCGATCACATGGGTCAGTGGTACAACACGCTGGGTGATGCTCAGGTCTGGAATCCGGCCACGTATGATAACGGCGCGAATCCGGCTCCGAACACCGGCCTCTCGTGGCACGCCAACCTCTCCAGCATTCCGAGTTCCGGCTGGAAGAGCCCGTTGTTCTTCTACAACCCGCGTCTCGGCTTTGCCTATGACTTCTTCGGAACCGGCAAGACGGTTATCCGCGGCGGCTTCGGCACCTACCGTTACCAGGTATCCAGCAACGATGCCACGGGCCCGATGAATGGACCCATGGGTTCGTTCGGCTTCTCCACCGGCAGCACAGGTGTGGGCGGCCTTTACAGCTATGACATCCAGGGTGGTCTTGTGTACACGCAGGATCCGCATAGCTGGGCTCATGGATCTGCGGCGACCACGAAACAGCTGACCATTCCGCAGGGCCTGAACCAGGTCGGCGTGGACGGCCTCAGCGCCTTCAAGATGGGCGACGACAAGGAACCCTTCGCGAACACCTATAGCTTCGGTGTCGCGCAGGCCCTGCCTTCGCACACGGTGATGGAAGTTTCGTACGTTGGCAGCGCCAGCCGTAATCAGCTTCTCAACGGCGGCAACGGACACATCTCTGATGCCAACCCCATCGCCCTTGGTTCCTACTACGGGCCGGATCCAACCAACGGCCTCTACTACAATCCGAGCCCCGCGGCTCCCGGCGTGACCGGCGTCAGCGGCGACCTGCATGCGCGGCATTACCAGCCTCTGGCAAACTACGGCCACATCTGGATCCAGACTCACGGCGGGTATGCGAACTACAACTCGCTGCAAGTTTCGGCCCAGAAGCAGTCGGGCAACCTGTACCTCTTCACGAACTTCACGTTCGGTAAGGTGCTGGGTACCCGCGACGGCTCCACCAGCAACGGAAACGGCAACGGACCGGTGGTCAATCCATTCGACATTGACAGCAACTACGGCCCGCTGCAGTACGACCACACGAAGATCTTCAACTTCTCTGCCAGCTACAAGCTGCCGAAGCCGGTCCACAATAACGCGCTTCTCGGCATGGTTGTGAACGGTTGGCAGCTGACCACCTACACCTCTTACCAGGATGGCTCGCCCTACCAGGCGACCAATCAGAACATGAACGTTCAGTACCAGCCCAAGGCCGGCGAGTATTACACGCTGCCCTTCCCGGCCGGCGCGAAGATCATGGGTAAGGACTCGAACAATAACCCGGTCCCGGCCCCGGCCACCACGCAGAGCGTGAGCTGGGCTACCTGGTTCGGTACTGACCAGACTGTCCAGGGCGTTCAGCCGGTCCTGGTTTGCGACCCCCGCAAGGGTCTCAAGAGTGGCCAGTACTTCAACCCGAACTGCTTTGTGGCGCCTCTGCCTCCGACGGCAGACACAACCGGACAGATGGGTCAGATTATCTGGCCTTACATCCGGACGCCGCACTACTTCAACAGCGACCTGGCTGTGTTCAAGGCTTTCCGCATGACGGACACCCAGCGAATCGAAATCCGCATTTCGGCGACCAACTGGCTTAACCACCCGAACGCGGCCTTCGGTATCAACGGAAGCGCTGACAACCAGCTCCAGTTCACGGGCGTCAGCAGCGGGTCCGGCCTGGTACACAACCACAACACTGACACTACTGGTATCCCGTCTGCCAAGCAGGGCTACCGCTGGATGCAGTTCGCAGCCAAGTACTACTTCTAATCAACGAGAAGAAGTACGTTTCGAGGGGATGGCTTCGGCCATCCCCTTTTTCTTTGTGCGGGGGCATGGGCCGGAGCATGATTCGCGATTGCGGGCCGCTGCGAGTTGACCGGTTCACGGGACGAATGGTGTCTTCGTGGCCGATTCTCTTCATGAACGCGTCTACACTGAGTCGCGCGGATCACACTCTAACGCTCCCGAACTTCGCTAGCAGAGGCCCACGCAGGGTCATTGATCCACGGTGTCTGTTGATCGCGAGTGAGTTCAGGCGGTCAGGATGAGGAGGTGCGAGAGCTGCGTTCATCTAATGTTGGCGCGGTGATGGAGCGCGGTGCTTGAGCTATTGCGAAGGGGGCTGAGCGGTGCGGGGGCCGTGGCTCTGCTGGACCTGCTGCAGCCTTTTAACCACGTCGCGCTCGCGCTGACCGTCGTCGGGGCGATGGAGTTTGTAGTACAGGGCCGCGAGATCGACGTGGGGGTCAAGCCAATCGGGATCGGATTTTACAAGGTCCTCAAGGATGGAGAGTGCCTGGGTCGTGTCGCCCTGCATGTTGCGAAGGCGCGCGACTTCGAGGCGGGCGAGGGGGTGCTGCGGCTGAATGCTGAGGGCGAGTTCAAGCAAGGGACGGGCGCTGTCGAGGTCGTGATCGTCGAAGCGAATGATGCCGAGATATAAGTTAGCGGTGAAGTCGGAGGGGTCCTGACGCAGGGCTACCTGGAATTCGCGGACCGCCTCCTCGATATTGCCGTTGGCATAGAACGACTGTCCGACCAGGGTATGGACACCCGGAAAGGACGGATTGGCCTCCAGTGCGTGACGGGCATCGGTAAGGGATTCCTTGAATTGTTTTAGTTCGAAGCGCGCGGAGGCGGCCAGCATCCACACGTCGGCGGCGTGGCGAGCGGCTGCAACCTTCTCGACGCGGGCCAGCCCATCGGCGGGGCGACCAGACATCATGAGTGCGTATCCGAGGGCGTATTGAATGTCGAGGTTGCTTTCATGGCCCTTCTCCAGAGGAGTGAGAAGCGCAACAGTGTCAGTTTCACGGTGGAGTTTGTTGAAGGTGAAGGCGAGCAAGACGGCGGCATTCACGTCGTCTGGATGTGCTGCGTGAACGGCTTCGAACTCCCGCCGGGCCTGCGGGAGGTCGCCCTTGCGGTAATAGGCAACGCCGAGGCCGGTGCGTAGTTCGGGATTGTTGGGTGCCGATTGCAGGGCGTGCCGATCGACATCGATCGCGCCGTCGAAATCGCCAGCGGCGGTGAGCGCGGTTCCTAGCCCGATCTGCGCTTCGACGAGGTCGGGCTGAAGGGCGAGAGCTCTACGGAAATCCTGAATGGCGATCTTCAGGTCGCCCTTCTGCTGGGCTGCGGTTGCGGCCTGCAACAAATCCTTTGGGGACGGTGAAGCTTGCGCGGAGGCGTTCTGTGCTGAGCCGTTCTGGGCGGCGGTGGCGCAGAACACGGGGGTGAGGACCCAGAGGAGGGCGGAGGGCTTCATCAGCGCGACGGCCCCTGGTTCTGTTCCTTGGCTTCGAGCTGCTGCACGATGTCGCGCTCGCGCTTGCCGTCGTCGGGGCGGTGGAGCTTGTAGTAGAGGGCGGCAAGCTCGATGTGGGGGTCGATCCAGTTGGGGTCGGCCTTCTCAAGTTCCTCGAGCATGGCGGCAGCCTCGGCGTACTTGCCGGTCATGCTGTTGAGCTTGGCCCACTGGAGGCGGGCCTGGGGCAACTGCGGAGCGAGCTCATACGCTGTTTGAAGGAGCGGGCGCGCGCCGTCGAGATCGCGATCCTTGAGGCGCATAGTGCCGAGGTAGAGGTTGGCCATCAGATCGCGCGGATCCTGGCGCAGAGCGGCTTCGAAGGCGGGCAGGGCCGCGGCGGTATCGCCCAGGGCATCGCGGGCTTGTCCGGCGAGGGTTTGGGCACCGGGGAAGTTGGGATCGATGTTGAGGGCTTCGTCCAGATCGGCGCGCGCTTCTTTAAACTCGCGGCGATGCAAGCGGGCCGCGCCGGCGATTACGTAGGCATCGACTGAGTGGGTTGCGGCAGCGGATTTCTCGAGGCGGGGGAGCCCTTCGGGTTTCCCTGCTTCGACGAGGGCGTAGCCGAGGACATACTCGAAATCCATGTTGCTTTCCTGCCCGGGCTCAAGAGGAAGCAGGAGGGCGACGGCCTCGGCGGCGCGGCCAAGCTTGACGTTGGAGTAGCCGAGCAGCATGGCGGCGTTAACGTCGCTGGGGCGTGCTGCGACGACCTTGGCGAACTCCTGCTGTGCGTGCTGCCAGTCGCCCTTTTTGTAATAGGCGAGGCCAAGGTTCATGCGCACGCCGGTTTTGTCGGGCGCGTTCTCGAGGGCGCGGGAGTCTTCGCGGATGGCTCCGTCAAGGTCGCCTGCGGCAGAAAGGGCAGCGCCGAGGTTAGCGCGGGCCTCGCCCATGTCGGGCTTGATGGCGAGGGCTTTGCGATAGTCTTCGATGGCGGATTTGAGGTCGCCGCGCTGCTGCTCGGCGATCGCTTTGCGGAGGAGGTCATCGGCAGTTGCAGCGGCCTGACATGGAGCCAGGGGAGCCCCGGCGGCGGCCACAAGGCACAGCGACAACGACAGCGAAGACCTGGAAAGCATTTACTCCAGATTAAAGCAAAAGAGACAAAGGCGGGCTGGGTTGGGTTTGTGCTTTCCTACCCTTGCGGCAGAAAGACGCCGCAAGGATGGGGCACGGAGCTTTTATTGGCGATCGAGGCATTCTCCCCGCCCTAGCAAGCTAGGACGGGGCACCCGAGGCTAGTTCTTCTGGGGTTCGATTTCCTTGAAGTCGACCATCCGCATGTTGGAGCCGAAGCGTTTGTAGTCGCGGAACTCGATTGTATTCAGGGCCATGGAGTGCTTGCCCTTGGTGATGCGCATTTCGGCGGTGACGGGCAGCAGGTAATCGTGCTCATTGATGACGGCGTAATCGTAGTCCACACGCAGGCTGGAGGCGCTGGTGTAGAAGCCTTTGGGCAGTTCCTTCGGCAGGTCGGCGATGAGGGTGATGCGGCGGACACTGCGCGTAGCACTGTCGATGAACACCTGGCCGTGGAAACCCGCGATGACTTCGAGGCCGTTGGTGCCGACTACGCCGAACTTTGAGTTGGAGCGATCGACGGTGTAGTTGAAGACCTGTACGGGTGCGCCCTTCAACTCGTCGGTCTCCTTCCACTCGAAGCGGGTCTTCGAGGTGGGCGCGAATACGGATTTGAGCACGCCTCCGAACTCACCGGAGGAGAGCGAGCCCTTCATGGCGTTGTGGCTGACGTTGCTGGTCTCGCCGTTGACTTCGATGGTGGTGCGGGACTCCTGCTTGTCGCGGTAACGCAGAAGCTCAACGATGGAGTCTTTTAATTTCCAGTTGCCCACGCCACTTGCATCGACCGAGCGGTTGGTGACTTCGATACACATGAAGTTGGGCAGCGACTCGTTGTAGCTGAGAGCGCGCTCGCGAGCGTCCTCAATGAGAAGCGCGGAATCATGCGGAGAGAGCGGCGTGACGGGATTCTTAGTGGCGGTAATGGTGAGTTGACCCGGGATGTTGACCTCGGGCGGAGCGGCGATCGCGGTTACTTCAGACTCGCTAGATTTCGCGGCGACGGGGGAGTCCGTGCCTGCTACAGAGAAAGCGAGGGTCTGCTCGGCGGTTTTACCTGACTGCGAGAAGTAGGCCCTTACCTCGTAATGGCCGGGAGCGACTGCGCCCGAGCCGAAGCTGGCCAGGTACGGTACGGCGATTTGTCCCGCATTCATATTGAGCGGCAACGGAATGCGGCGGCCTGCGCGGCCATCGTGGATGACCTGCATCTCGAGCGTGCCGGATTCGCTCGATGCCGGGTCAGGGTGAACCATGAAGAACATGGAGATGCCCTTGGCGCCCTCGGGAAGTTCGCCCGTGACGTTTGGCGTGACGATGCTGTGCTCATAGCGCAGTGGGTTGATTGCGTCCTCTTCGATATCGGGAACGTTGTTAAGCTTTCGGACCAGGACCATGTCGCTTACGGCGAGGGACTTGCTCTGGTCAGCGATTTCGAATGTGGAGCGCTTCGCGCCCGTCTTGCCGCTGAGGCGGTCGGTTATGGCTACTTCAAGCGTGTACTTGCCGGGGGCCGCGACGAAGTGGCGCTCGAAAGAGAATGAGGAAGAGGGATTGCGATCGAGCGTTTCAAGTGCGCCGCGCCGGGTGATGTCGTCGCCGAAGTGATCGATGACTGTGCCGGCCTCGTCCTTGATCTGGGCAAAGAGCGCTACCTGGGCCGAGAAGAGGTTTGTGTGCGCGTCTTCTTTCACCTGCAATGCGGAGTAGGGGACCTCGACGACAAGCGAGCTGGTGTTGCCGTCGGGCATCTCGCCGAAACGGAGCACGGTGGTGTGGAAGGCTACGTCGGAAGGCAGAGTGGCTTCAGAGAGAGACTTGATCAGAGGCACTTCGAAGGGGCGGATGCCCTCGTCCGTCCCGGGCGCGACCGCGAAGTATCCGGTCTTCGACTGTACGCGCAGTCCTGTGCGCAGCGGTTTCACAGAGATAGTGCGGAAGCTGCCGTCGTATTCCTTGATGGGCGGAATGTAGGTGGCTTCGTAGTAAGTGGAGAGGTCTTCCTCCAACTGAGCGAGGGCTTTCTTCAGATTGCCGGAGGCGTCGATGTAGATGCCGCCTGTTTCCGTGGAGAGCTGGGCCATGGGGCTTCTGGTGTCTCCGAATGGCGAGAAGGCAGGGCCCTGACGATGGAAGTCAATCATCATCTGGATGTCTTGCTTGGGGCCCCACACCGGGCCGTTTGGCCCAGGATCTCCCTGAATTCCGAAGCCGCTGGCCTGCTGCATGGGGACGGCCTGGGTGCCATGCGGGTCCACGGTGCGGGGGGCGGGATTGAACGCAGGGCCGGCGTTGAGCGTTGCGTTGGCGAGCTGATACTGACCGGCCTGATTGAGTGCGTCGAGATCGACGGTGTAGATGGTGACGCCGGCGCGGGTTGAATCCGCGGTGATGGTCTTGAGGCGCTGCTTGGCGGCTGAATCCATGACGACGTTGTGCGTGAAGTAGATGATGGCCTTGCGCTCGCCGAGCTTCTGCTGCGCGTGGACCAGCGCGAGCAGAGCATCAAGGTTGAGATATCCAGTCTTGTCCTGGAGACTCTTCTGGGATTCCTGCAATGCGGCGAAAAGGGTGTGTGCATACAGGCGTTCGGATGCGCTGAGATGCTTTCCAGTCGAATCGGCGCCATTGCGCGCCATGGCGATGAGTTCCTTTTCCTCATCGATGATGTGCTTCTTGCGGGCTTCTTCGGCGTGGTCGATGGTTACGTTGACGTCGTGGTTGCCGGTGGTTTCCAGGTGCTGGGCATTGCTTTCCGTAGCCAGGGAGATCGCCTCGCTCACGGCCTGACGATTTTCAGTAAACGGCTGGATGGCACGCAGGCGGCCGCGCACGTCGAGCACGGCAATGGAGGTGTTCTTGCTGGGAAGAACTTTCAGGATCTTTTCGGCAGCGTTGCGGGCGTTCTTTGCGGTGGGCCCGACGAAGGGATCGAAGACGAAAGAAATCAGATGGTGACGGACCGAGTCTCCGCGGACGAGGCGAAGGCCGGTGAGGGTCACGGGAGTGCCGTTGTCAGTGACGGTGAGCTCTTCGGGCTTCAGGTCGAGGATGAGCTTCTTGCCCTTGTCGTGCACGACCATATCGAGCGAGACTTCGTCGACGTTGGTGTGCAGCGTGAGGTCCTGCTGGGCGGGGACTTGCTCGCCGGTCTTCGGCGCGGGGGTGGACGCCGGAGTTGGCTGGGTGGCGGGTTGGGGAGGCGCCTGGGAGGCGGCGGAACGAACACCCAAGGTCAACAACAGGAGTGCAACAAGGGATTTGACGCCAGCAGAATGCAGGCGGCACAGAATCGTGCTCGTCTTTCCGAACATGCTTAAGGCCCTGATTTCCTTAGTTATCTGCAATATCAGCTTAGAGAAGCAGAGATAAAGCGAATTACAGCACGAATTCCAAGCGGATTATCACACGCCGGAATTCTATCGCTAATGGAAGTGTGTGGCGCATTAAAGCGAAATCATTCGATGCTACGATTAAGAACAGAACTAACTTCCCTTACGTCGGACTGGCGCTTTCCCGAACCTGGTCAGCCGGCGATATTTTTTGCGTGTATCTCGAATTGATCACAACGGACATCTCCGGTCCTAATTGGCAGAGGGATCGCGGTAGGATCTCCGGCTGCAAGGCCGCCGGCTGCGCAGCGCTGATGGTTCTGGCCGCGTTGCTGACGCCGCATATGCAGGCGCAGCAGCAGTTCGAGGATCTGGCTGCGCAGGCGGCAGCTGCGCGCGATCAGCAGAACATTCCCGCTGCTATCGATCTCTACAAGCGAGCCGTTGAGGCAAGGCCCGACTGGCAGGAGGGCTGGTGGTATCTGACGTTGCTGCAATACACGACGAATCAATATCCGGGAGCGATTGATGCGGCAAGCCATCTGCTACAGCTTGAGCCGCATGCGGTGCCGGCGATCGCGTTGAGGGGGCTCTCAGAGTTTGAGGTTGCGGACTATAAGGGTTCGCTGCGCGATCTGGATATGGCTGTGCAGCATGGAGCGGCGAACGATCCGCACAACGAGCAGATTGTGCGCTATCATCTAGCGCTCGACCTGACGCGCGCCGGCCGATTTCAGGATGCGCTGGAACAGTACCGGGCATTGGCGGCGAAGCAGATCGATGCGCCGGAGATCCTGGTGGGGATTGGACTGGCGGGCATGCGTGTGACGTCGTTTCCGTCGGAGGTAAGGGCGGAAGATCAGGAACTCTATACGGCTGCGGGACGGGCGGGGTACGCGTTTCTGACGGGCGAGAGCAACCAGGCAGACGAACTGTTCCGGCAGATGTTTGCGAAGTATCCAACAACGCAGAATCTGCACCAGTTCTACGGGATGCTGCTGTATTCGCATGATCCACAGCTAGCGGCAGAGCAGTTTTCGAGCGAGGTTGCGGTAGCTCCGGCGAATCTGGATGCGCGGGCGCTGCTGGCATTCACGCTGGTGTTGTCAGGCAAGTATGCAGAGGCACTGCCGGAGGCGCAGAAGGTGTACGCAGCCGAGCCTGGGTTGCAGATGGCGCAACTGGCGCTGGGGCGCTCGCTGGGAGAGACTGGCGATATCGAGCAAGGGACGGCGCTGCTGAAGAAAGTGCTTGAGCAGGATCCTAACAATCTGGAGGCGCACCTGGGATTGGCTTCACTGTTTGCCCGCGCCGGAAAACGAGGGGACGCATACCGTGAGCGCATGGTCTGCCTCAAGCTGGCGCAATAGGGTGATGCGCGCGGGCGTGCGCAGGATCGCGGCGGCGAGCGCGCTGGCGGTTTGCGTGGTTGTGTTGTGCGCCTTTGCGTCGACGCAGACTGCGGCAAAGCCCGATACGAAGCAGGCGGTGACGTGCGGCACCTGCCATGCCGGCGTGGTGAGCTCGTATGCGAATGCACCGATGCGTCATGCGATGGAGCCGGCGGAGACGAATCCCACGCTGATGGCGCATCCGGATCTTGCGGTGCAGCAGAATGGGTATTCGTACAGCGTGCAGACGAAGGGCGGCGTGAGCACGTATGCGGTGTCGGACGCGACGGGCACGCTGAGTTTGCCGATTCACTGGGTGTTCGGGCAGCACTCGCAGACGTTCGTGCTCGAAAAAGACGGCAAGCTTTATGAGAGCCTGGTGAGCTATTTTCCGCGCGAGCAGGGATTGGGGACTACGCCGGGCGATGAGTCTCTGAAGCCGAAGAACCTGACGGAGGCGATGGGGCGCGAGCTATCGCAGTGGGAGAGCTTGTCGTGCTTCAACTGCCATGCATCGGGTGCGACGAAGGGAACCCAACTGACGCTGAAGACGCTGACGCCAGGATTGGAGTGCGAGCGCTGCCATGCCGGCGCGCAACAGCACATGCTGGATGCGCAGAACGACAACTTCAAGACAGTGCCGAAGTCGTTGAAGCGCATGAGCACAGGGGAGATTTCGAACTTCTGCGGGCAATGCCATCGGAGTTGGGAGACGGTGGTGCGGAACCACTGGAAGGGGCCGGCGTTTGTGCGATTCCAGCCGTACCGGTTGCAGAACAGCAAGTGTTTTGCGGCGGACGATCCGCGCATCAGCTGCCTGGCTTGCCATAATCCGCATCAGCAGGTGAACCATGACCAGGCGTTCTATGACAAGAAGTGCCTGGCGTGCCACGCTGAGACGCATGTCGCGAGTGCAGCGGCTGCGCCGGGGGCGAAGACGTGTCCTGTGGCGAAGGACAAGTGCTCGACATGCCACATGCCTAAGGTTGAATTGCCGGGCGGGCATGCGCTGTTCACGGATCACCAGATTCGCGTGGTGCATGCGGGGGATGCGTATCCGAATTAGCGGGTGATGCGTGCTGGGTTGGGAATGGTTTCCCTTTCAGCAAGTCAGCGTCGCTTCGCGACCTAGCAAGTCAGCGGGTCAGCCTCCAATGCCGAGGCCGACCGAATCATCATTCAGCAAGTCAGCGGACCCTTTTGAAGAACGACGACGCGCATTCGTCTGGCGCAGTTTATGGTTTCTGCGTTGTTGCAGTGGACGCTTCGAGCGGGTGCACCGAGCTGAAGGGGACCTCCATGGTGCCAACCTTGCGGGTGCTGGCGTCGTAGACTCCAGTGCGGAGCCAGAACTGGCCCTTGGGTACTTCGACGTCGGCGTGCAGTTGAAGTCCGCCATTCTTCTGGTAGATTTCCCACGCATCCGGCTTGATGTTCAGGGCAACGAGGTGTTCGCGCCGACTGACGATCTGTCCGTATTTGTCATAGACGATGAGGCCCAGGTTGATCGTGCCGGTGCGATTTCCGTCCTGGTTGAGCTTCAGGTCGAGATCCGTCAGAGGCACTACGAAGTCGACGGCGTATTTGTCACTCTTGCCGCTGGTTTCGGAGGGAGTTGAGGGGGCGGCGGGAACGATGCGCTCGGTATAGAGGATCTGGTCAGTCAGTGGCAAGCCGAAGTCCATGAACGGGGCGAGGGGGTCGCCCGTCTGCACGGCACGCTGCGCGGCTTGCTGCTGTGCTCCCTGTGCGGAGCCGGGAGCGCTGTCTTCGCGGGCGTAGTAGCCATGGCGATAGGACAGGCTGTACTTGCCGCCCGACACGTTGACGCTGATCTTGCGGAGTGCACCGTTCATGTTGGTGTCAGAGGGGGTATAGGAGAGGGTATAGAAATCCGAGCTGGAAGAGGTGACCTTGTCGATGATTCCGGAGAGATCGTTGCCGTTGTAGAAGGCTTTGCCGCCGGTTTGCTCGGCGACCATGTCCATGGTGGCATTGCTTGAATTGTTCGCCGAACTTTCGGTCTGGAGATTGTGCGCCAGCAAGCCACTGGCGGTGGTGACATCGTCGTGCCCGCTGTTGATGCTCGAGGGATCCGTTGTCCCCGGTGGGAAACCGCCTGGGGGTCCGATCACCTGCTGCGGATTCTGAACAGTCCTATTCAGCGACGACTCAGCAGTATGGACGGTGGGGGTCCATGCGCCGCGTACGTCAACCGGGTAGACGGCGACGCGTGATGCGGCCAGCAGATTCACGGTTTTTGGCACGGTGTCGTCGAAGCGCATGTCAGTGAGGCCGAAGATGTCGAGGGGGAATGCGCCGGACATCCAGATGAGGTTCTTGCGGCCGGGGAACGCGGAGAGGTAGATGGCGAGTTGCTGAAGGGCCTGGGTGGTCCGGTATTCGCGGTCGGCGGTCTGCGCGTACTTGGTCTCAGCCATGAATTGCTGGAAAGACTGAATCATGGCTGCTGCGGCGCCCGGGGTCATAGCGCCGGGACCCGCGCCGACCAGTTGGTTCATCAGGCCGACTGTGAGGTCCTGCGCGTTGGTCTCTTCCTTGGACTGAAGCAGCACGGAAGGCTCAGGCTTGTCGTTCTTGTGGTAGCCGAGGGCGGTAGCCAGAACGGCGGGATCATCGGAGAATCCTGAGACGAAACGGAGATTGAGGGAGAGCGTTACGATGGCCAGCCGGGTGCCGGGCTTGAGGGATTTGAGGTAGCGCTCGGCTGCCTGGCGTAGATACATTTGATCCCCCATGGGGGTATTCAGCGCGTCAATCAGGAGAATGTTGACGGCCGGAGGTGTGGCGATGGGGGAGTAGTTGCTGAAGACGTCTTCAGGCAGCTGGGGCATGGAGACGTTCTTACGCTTCTCTGCGGTGAGGCCGCGATGCTCCTCGAAGTAGGAGATGTTTTGTGCCGTCCCTTGCTCGGTGAGTTTGAAGGAATCTTTGCTGAGGCCGTGGACCGGCTTTCCTTCGCGGTCAGTGACGATGACGTCTACCAGGACTGCACGGCTATTGAGGCGGAGGGTGGTACCGGAATCGGCGGGTGCCTCTTGAGCAAATGCAGGGGCGACCAAGGCGAGTCCAAAGGCAAGGGTGAGCGCTGGGGTAATGAAGGGGCCTTTCACGGGTACACCTCCCACGTGCTCAAGAGCTTACCACCGTGCAATGCGATCTGCCACAGGGGGTTACGAGGCGGAGGGAGGGGGTTCAGGCCGGTCCGGGATGAGGTTGGCCCGAGGGGACGTGGCACGCGAGGGAGCGAAGCGATACCATGGACAACCATCCGGAGTTCGGCCGTCTCAGAGTGACTATATGAGCGCAAATTCCCAATTCGTTGATTGCCCAATGGATAATCCGCACGCGCGCGAAACCCGGCAGGCGCTGCCGCGCTTCCTTTCACGTGCACCTCGTCTTCTGGCCCAAGGAACCGTGATAGGCGGAGCTGCCATGGCGGGCGCGGCAGTGCTTGGGGCAGTGGCGGCCATTGCCGTGCTGGCCGGCCGGCGCAAGACCCGTCGGAAAGAGATGCGCGGCAAGACAGTGCTCATCACGGGATCGTCGCGGGGGCTTGGGCTGGCCATGGCAGAGGAGTTCGCCCGGCTTGGCGCCAGGATCGTTCTTACAGCCCGCGATGCCGAGGAGCTGGAACGTGCCCGCTACATGCTGCTGGAACGAGCAGGGGTGGGATCGGCTGACGTACTCGCGGTGCCTGCGGACGTGAGCAAGCACGAGGAGGCAGAGTACCTGGTACATCGCGCGCTGGAGACGTGGGGCCGGATCGATGTGCTGGTGAACAATGCCGGAATTATCACGGTGGGTCCGATCGAGAATCAGACGGTGGAAGACTTCCGCACGGTGATGGAGACGAACTTCTTTTCCGCGGTGCATTGCACGCTGGCCGCGCTGCCCGCCATGCTGCAACGCGGATCGGGCACAGTGGTGAATATCACGTCGATCGGCGGAAAGGTTTCAGTACCGCACCTGCTTCCCTACTCTGCCAGCAAGTTTGCCGAGGTGGGATTCTCAGAGGGTCTGCATGCGGAGGTGCGGAGCAAGGGAGTGCACGTGATGACGGTTTGTCCCGGGCTGATGCGCACGGGGTCGCACCTGCATGCGCTGTTTGCAGGGAACTCCGAGGCGGAGTACCAGTGGTTCAGCGTGGGCGCGACGACTCCGGGCGTGGCTGCGAGTGCGCGGCACGCGGCGCGGAGGATTGTGCGTGGTGTGCTGGATCGCGAAACCGAGCTGTTTATCACGCCGCAAGCTGCTGTGGCGGGACGGCTCGCGCAAGTGGCGCCGGAGTTTACTGCGGCGGGGTTGAGCCTAATCAACAGGATCTTGCCGGCTCCGGGGGCGCAGCGGCCCAAGCGAGGGGCCGAGGTTCGCCAGCGCGAAGTGGCGTCTGTGCGTGTGTTCGGATCAGGAGCAGCGCGGCGTTACAACGAGATGGGAGAATCGCCGGCGCGGTGAATAGTTGTGAGCGTAAAAAGAAAGCCCGGCGAGTTGCGCCGGGTTTTCTTTTTTTGCGTGCTTGCGGTTAGGGGCTAGTAGGGCCGGTCGTGATCGTGGTCGCGGTCCATGTCGTGGCGTTCGTTTTGCATGTGATGCATCGCTTCTGAGTAGCCGTGCTTGAACGATTCACGATAGTCGCTGGTGTACTGTCGATCAACGGGTGGATGACGGAACCGCTCGTGGTCGTCCGCGTCCTTGTGGGAATGGCGTGCCCAGTCATTGCGTGCTGCTTCAATGCCGTCGTGGAATCCCTGCCGTTGGACATCGCGATAATCCTCGGGCGGCTGATCCCAGGGACGATCCTGATAGTAGCCGGACTGAGCAGGCGCCGGCGCTGCATGTGCCTTCGCCGTAATCATGCCTGCGGGTGCTGCCAGCGAAACAGTGAGTGCGGCGATCGAAAACCATTTCATGTTCATTCAGGTCCTCCTTGCGCTCCAGACGCAAAAGATGGGCGGACTATCAAATTGCGTTGCTTTGCCGTCATGTTTGACTGTGCGCGAAGCTGATGCTGGAGTCGGTTGATGGCGCTGAAGACAATGCGCTTAAGTCTGGCTCAGGACGCCTGCCCGTGGGATTTTACAAGGTGTTTGTAGGCATCGTTGTAGCCTCGCTTGTAGCCGTCGCGATAGTCGGGAACGAAGCCGCGGTCGACCTTGGGATGCACGTATTCCTTGTGCCGCTCGAGGTCGGGGTCGCGGTGCTTGTCGTAGTCCTTCATGGCTGCCTGGACGCCGGCGTGAAAGCCTTTCCTCTGCATCTCCTTGAACTCGGGGGGCGGCTGCATCCAGGGGAGCGAGGTGATTCCGTCCTGGCCAAACAGAGGCTGCGACCAGGTGGTTGCTGGAAGCACCAGGAGAATCATCAGGAGTGCAAGGGTGGAAGCTGCTGCGGTGCGGGATCTGCGCATGTGCGGCGGTTCTCCTCCACCCGTGGGATGGTGGGCCGCAGGAGCGCTGTTGCTTTGCCGTCAGTTTTGCGGGATTGTGGCGAGTGAATTCATTCGGCGGGGACATCGCGGAGGTCGATGCCAAGCTGCTGGCATTTCTTGTAGAGGTGGCTACGCTCGAGGCCGAGCGCTGCGGCGGCCTTAGTAATGTTGCGATGCTGGCGTCGGATTTCCGCAAGGACTGTGGCTTTTTCGAATGAGGCTACGCGCTCGGCAAGAGGGCCTTGGTCTAGTGCAGGCATGTTGATGTTGCCGGGTGCTGCGGAGTGCGCGTTGATGCTAGGCAGCGCAAGGCGCACGGTTTCGGCATCGACCTCAGTGCCTGAGAGAAGCAGGAGGCGTTCGACCATATTGCGCAGCTCGCGAATGTTTCCCGGCCATGTGTACTTCTGAAGGGCCGCGATGGCGTCGGTAGTGAAGGGGATTGGCTTCCAGCCGTTCTGCGCAAACACCTGTTGCGCGAAGTGTTCCACCAGGAGAGGGATGTCTTCCGACCGGCTTCGCAACGGAGGAAGCTCGATGGGAAATACGATGACGCGATGATAGAGGTCGCGGCGGAAGGCACCGGTCTGCACCTGCTGGTCGAGATTGCGATGGGTGGCGACGATGACGCGGACATCTACGTGAACTGGCTTGTCGCTGCCGATGCGCTCTACGACGCTCTCCTCGAGGACGCGCAACATCTTGGCTTGCATGGTGGCGGGCATGTCGCCGATTTCGTCGAGGAACAGCGTGCCGCGGTGTGCCTGCTCGAATTTGCCGATATGCCGCTGCGCGGCACCAGTGAAGGAGCCTTTTTCGTGGCCGAACAATTCGCTTTCGATGAGTTCGGCGGGAACCGCGGCGCAGTTTAGTGTGACGAAGGGTCCGGCAGATCGATGGCTCTTTTCGTGCAGCGTGCGGGCTACGAGCTCTTTGCCGGTGCCGGTCTCGCCGTAGATGCAGACGCGCGACTCGCTGGCTGCTACGCGCTCAATTTGAGCCATGATGCGGCGCATGGTGTCGCCGGTCCAGACCAGCTCGTGCTTGCCGACGCGCGTGCGCAGTTCGCGGTTTTCCGATTCGAGCCGCGTGAGCTTCAGCGCGTTCTCGAGGGTGACGAGCAGTTTTTCGGTTGAGAGCGGCTTCTCGAGGAAATCGAGAGCGCCGAGCCGGGTGGCGCGGACGGCCATGTCGATGTGAGCCTGGCCGCTCATCATGACGACGGGAGCCGTGACGCCCGCGGCTTTCAAGTCGGCAAGCAGAGCGAGGCCGTCACGGCGCGGCATGACGACGTCGCTGAGAATCATGTCGAATGTCTGGGTGCGTGCGAGCTCGAGCGCGCGGGCGGCGTTGTCGCAAACGGTGGCTTCGTGACCGGCGAGCCGGAAGGCGCGCGACAGAGAGGCCAGGGTGTTCGCCTCGTCATCCACTATAAGAATGTTGGCCTTCATGCTCATGCGATCAGTTGCCAGTGGGTCAGTTGTCGGTTGTCAGTGATTCGACCGCGCGTGGCAGAGTGATGATAAATGTTGCGCCGCCGCCCGAAGGGCTTTCGACTCGGATCGTTCCGTTGTGATCGGCGACGATGGACTGGACAATGGCCAGTCCGAGGCCGGTGCCGTGCTCCTTGGTGGTGTAGTAGGGGGTGAAGAGGCGGTCGCACTCTTCGGGGGTGAGGCCCCGGCCGGAGTCAGCGACGGTGATCTCGATGGAGTCCGGCAAGGGGCGAGCGCCGAGGCGCAGAGTTCCGCCTTCCGGCATAGCATCGCGGGCGTTGAGGACCAGGTTGGAGAGGGCTCGGTGCAGGAGTTCGGGATCGGCGTCGAGGGGCATCGGATCCAGAGCGAGTTCGACGCTGCAACGGATCTTATCCATTTCCGCGGCGGCATCGGCATCTTCAACAGTCATTCCGCGAACTAGGGATGGAAAGTACAGAAGCGCCACTCTCCAGATCACGTCTGCGGTTTCGATGCGCTCTACCTCAGGTTTCGGCATCTTGCTGAAGTCCCCGAAGCGGCCAATGATGGCTTTGAGATTCGCGATCTCCATGCTGAGAGTGCGGGTGCTCTCCTCGAAGACTTCGTCGAACTCTTCCGGGGGAAGGTGGCGGGAGCGGGCGAGGTTTTCGACGGTGAGTTGCAGGGGGAAGAGCGGATTCTTAAGCTCGTGCGCGAGGCGCCGCGCCAGTTCGCGCCACGCCGCTACACGCTCGGTCTGCACCAGCTTGTCGCGCTGCGCGGTGAGCTGTGCGGTCATGTGATTGAAGCTGCGCGCCAAGACGCTGAGCTCATCGCGTCCTCTCTCAGGGACAGACACGTCCCAGTTGCCGGCGGCAACTCCTTCAGAGGCGCGCGCGAGTTCTTCAATCGGACGTGAGACGCGCGCGGCGATCCAGAGACTGAAGACGATCGCCAGGAGGATTCCGCCGCTGGCGACGCCGTAAGAAATGGCACGAATGTGCTGCTGGGCCTCAACCATGCCTTTACGCGAGATGGCGACTGTGACGACTGCGAGGGTCTGGCCCTGGTCGTTCTTGAGCGGGATCGCCGTGACGTTCGCGCTGTCTTCACGGTGTCTCGTGAGGTAGACGATGGAACTGACCTGCTGGCCGGTTTTCAGGGCGGCGATGATGATGCTTTGATAGGGCTGGACGCTGGCGGGTGCGCCGTCGGATGTGATGAGGTGCTTGGGATTGACGGCACTGGCTGCATCTGGAGCTTGAGCGGCGTCGTCAGCGTAGAGCGCTATGGTCATGCCGGGGGCGACGGGGAGATCTGCGAGAAATGCCTGATCCAGCTTTTGTCCACCGATGATGCGAATGGTTGGCCCGCTGCCGAGAACGGGTCTCACGGCGAAGAGGCCGAGCTGCGAGGTTCCATCAGGGAGGCTTTCACGTTTGAGGAAGGCTGAGGAGTTCTGCGTCGCCGCGGCAGCATCGGTGTAGCCGAAGCGTGCGGGCCATTGCGCTGAGCTGATGATCTCGCCTGTTGGGCTGACGATTTCGAGGAAATCGAGATGCGCCTCGGAGGCTAGGTGCTGCGCTTCTGTAACGTAGAGCGCGGAGTCGCCGGTCTGTGCGATCTCGACGGCAATGGAGCGGGCGCGCTCGCTGGCGGCTAATCGATCGATGGCTGAGGCTACTTCGGTGGAGCGGCTCTGGAATTCGCGCTGAAACTGCGCGACGAACAGGGCGGTCTCTTCCTGGTCGCGCAGCTCGAAGACGTTCTTTATGCGCAGGAGCACTGTCCACGCAACCACTGCTACCGCGGCAGTGATGGTAGCGGCGAAGAGCAGGAGCAGCTTCTGGCGCAGAATCACTTCGCAGCCTCCACCGAAGCTCCGTCGAGGGCGAGCGTTCCATCGTAGTGCAGTTGCAGATCGCGGACGCGGGAGCTAAGGGCATAGGCACAGGGCAGGTGGACGAGCGGGATCAGAGTCTTGCGATCGAGGAGTTCGCGCTCGGCGCCGTAGGCTGCGCTCAGATCGGCGCCGCCGGCTTGGATGGGCTGCCCGGTTGCGAACGCAATCTGCGAAAGGTCTGCTGCGGCATCTGCGCCTCCGACGCGGAAGATGCGCAGGCGCATGTCGGGGGTTTTGGTACCGGGTCCAACAACCTGCACGTTGAATCCGGCTTCACGCAGGTTAAGCGCAATGCGCTGGGCCGCGAGTTGAAAGGTTCCGCTGCTGTCGGCCTGCAGTGTTAATAGTGGTGCGGTAATGCCTCCGCGCAGTTCGTGCGCTTTATTCAGATCGCGCTCGGCTGGAAACAGGAAGGCGAATCCTGAGATGTTCTGCGGCAGGAGCGCTGCGCTGGCTTTGCCTTGCTTCTGGAAGATCACGTTGGCAAGGGCATTGCGGTCGACGGCGTAAGCCATGGCGGCCCTGAGGTTTGGGTTTGCGAGCGCGCCTGTGTTGCTCAACTCGAGCGCTAGAACCTCAACAGGTGCCGAGGCAAGCACGTTGAAGTGTTGCTGCTGTGCCTGACGGATGTTCTCGGCTGGGACCTCCACCAGGTCGGCGCGGCCGCCGCTGAGATCGAGCCACTGATCACTGGTTGGGCGGCGCGTGTGAATCTCGATTGCATCGACGAACGGGCGACCCTCCCAGTAGGAATCGCTCGCGGCCAGGGTGAGGATGCCGTTGGTGAATCCGGAAACCTGGAAGGGTCCGGTTCCGCCATCGGACTCCGCCGTCTGCGGCTTCGAAACAAGGAACTCGTCTCCGGCCAGAAGCTGCGGAAGGTGCGGCATCGGAGTATCGCTTGTGAACACGATGGAAGTGCCGAGCGCGCGCACTGCTTGCCACGGACAGCTCGCCATGCATGAGGCCATCAGGGACGCGGCGATTGTGGTCGATGCGAGCGCCGAGCCGTCGTGAAAATGAACACCGGGACGAAGGCGGAATTGCCAGCGATGATCCGCGTTCTCCGATGTCCAGGAAGTTGCGAGGGCGGGGCGGATGTCTCCGTCATCGCCGATCTGCGTGAGGCCGTCGAGGACGAGGCGGCGCGCGATTCCGTTGGGACGCTGCCACGGATCGCCGGCGATTTCGACGCGGAGCGTTTCTCCGTAATGCGGGCGGGTTCGCGCCGCCAGTGGGAGCGCGGCTAGGACAAGCAGCGCGCTAATTGCAGCTTTGGGAAACACGGTCCACCTCGTAGTCGAAGCCGCGGCCCTGTTCGAGAGGCTTGCGCACGATGGCGATTACAGATTTTTGATCCGGCGCGGGCCACAAGGCCATTGCTGTTCCGCCGAGCATGAGGGGTTCGCTGATGGGCACGGCATCCTGGGCGGGCAGTTCGTAGGAGCGCAGGCTGTCGGCGGATCCTTCGCCCGAGGAGGACACGATGACCTGCTCACCTCCGCTGCAAGTTGAATTGACCGCGGCGACATCGCTGCCCCAGTCGCGTGTGCCTGTCACTGGTTTGAGCTGGCTGTTCTCAAGCAGGAGGACTCTGCCGTCGATTGCGCCGATTAACAGAGCCGGGCCTGCGGCACGGTTGGGCACTAGGGCCGCAGTGTAAAACGGCGGCAGGTCCACGCCGAGTGGGGGCGCGATGACTCCTGTGAAGTAGTTACGCGCTGAATTGTAGAAGGCCTTTGTGCCTGTGGTCGCGGCAGACGAAAGCAGAGGCCATGGATCATCGCTTGCGCGGCAGTGAGTGGTCCAACTTGCGGTGGGGGGGCCGGCTGCCGCTTCGAATATTCCGATGCAGGCCACGTTTGGCGCATAGGCTTCGAATCCGTTTCCGTCTGTTGCGGGAATCACGATGCCACGCGGGTCGCGAGAGGCCATGTGGGTAGTGGGGAAATCTGCGTGCGTTAGTTGGGACCATCCGGTTGGCGTCGGCTGGAAGATTTCGACGCGTGCGGATGTGAGGACCACCAACGCGTTGTTCAGTTGTGCTGCGGCGAGAATTGCGGAAGTGGCAGGATCATGCTGGCCGGCCTTCGATTGCAGCTCTGAGGCTTTGGCGATTGGCTGGATATGCAGCGTGATCTTCTGCTTTGGGGGCGAGTTCGGCGGCGCGGGTTCATTCGCCGTGACCATCACCACGCGTGTCTGGTTGCCCTGAACGATTTCGGCGACCCACACCGCTCCGCGCGCATTTTCGCTGAGGGTTACGCGCAGAGTGTTTGCGCTGTCGCCGCTGGTAATGGCAACGCCATCCGCTTTCAGACCATCTTCAAGCAGCCGGCGAATTGCGGGGAGCGACTCATTGGGAATGCTGGAGAGATTCTGAATGGTGAGGTGGGCTGAGGCGGGGCCGAGCACGTCGGCGATTTTGTGGGCCAGCTCAGTTGCGGGACCGTTCCACCGCCCGGCGTCTTCTGCGATGGCGGTCATCGCAAACAGAAAGATGAAAGCGCCTGCCAGCACGACTATGCCCGATTTTGCACGCACCACCAACCGATCGAGCAGCCTCATGGACCCTGTCTTTCTGATGAAATTTCGTTTGGGCGGATTATATCGTTTCGAGGGAAAGCCCCATCCGATGGCTTCAGGGATGGGGCTTCCGGTTCGCTGCATCACTGTCCGGGCTTCTTGTCGGGAGTGGAGTCGTTGTCCATCTCTTTTTGGATAGCCGGGTTGGTGGCCATGTTCTTGAAGACGTCATTCGCGAAGAAGAACTTGCCGTCAGACGGGACCATCACGACCTGGATCTTGTCGGACAGGCGCTCAGCGATGATCTTGTTGATGAGGAGCGGGGAGCGGTTCAGTAGATCCGCTTCGCTCTTCATGCGTTCTGCGTTGGCCGCGGCCAGCAGCTTGATCCGGCTCGCCTCCGCGTCGGAAAGCAGATTGCGGCGCTGCAGCTCGGCTTTGCTGTCGATGACCTTGGCCTCGGCATCGGCCTGGGCGTTCTGGATCGTGGCTTCCTTACGAGCCTCAGCCTCAAGCTTGCTTTGCTGAATCTGCTTCTCCTTCAGAGGCAGCGTGTACTGCATGGCATCGGCTTCACCTTTGGCTTCAACTACCTTGGATTGGGCGTCGCCCTCGGCCTGCTTCACCTTCTGCTTTGCTTCGGCTTCCGCCTGGAGTTCGGCGATGCGAACCTGCTTCTGCTGGATCTCGGTTTGGATTCCGAGCTGGTCGTCCTCCTGCTCCTTCAGCAGTAGACCTTCGAGGCCTTTCGCGTATTCATCGGGAAGCTGGATTTCAGAGAGCATGACCTCCTCGACGACGATTCCGTCGGAAGCGAGTTTGCGGGTGATGATCGCGCTTGCTTTCGTGCGGATATCCTCGCGCTTGGTCGAGAAGATTTCGCGCACGGTGTACTGCGGGGCTAATTCCCGCCACGCGCTGGCAACGATGGGCGGAACAAGTTGCTGGTCAGCCGGCTGAGGAAGGTGCGCCTGCACGCTGGATAGCTTGGCGGGGTCGAGACGGTATCGCACCGTGACGCCCAGGCCGATCTTCAAGCCTTCGCGGGATTGCACATCCAGGCCGGGCTTTTCGGCTGGAGCCTTTCCGGCAGGTTGCGCGCCGAGTCCTGCGGCGAACATGTGGTCGCGGAGGTCAAACATTTGCACGCTGTCGACGAGCGGCGTGATGAAGTGCGCGCCGGGGTAGAGGGTGCCGGGCAGAGTTCCGCTCAGCTGGCTCACACGGACGCCGCCCATTCCGCTGGGCACAACGACGATGCTTATGGCGAGCAGCAGCGGAGCGATTCCGATCAATGCGAGTGGAATCGATCGGCGCCATTCGATTGGTTCGGGAGCGACGGCCGACTCAGGGTTGGCGTTGTTCTTTCGCATCGTTTGCAGGCGCTTGAACAACGAATACAGTGGGATTGCCAGTGCGGCAGCGAACAACAGCGCCCCGGCCACGATCAGCAACAGCTTCAACGCGAGCATTTTCCGCCTCTCTTTCGGTTGGTGTGCTCTTCCTGTTTCCTGTGCCCCGGCCACGGAGCAAGCAGCAGCCGGACCAGCCCGCCGAACGTCAACTCTTCGAACAACAGCGCCGTTACGATGGGGAGGAGAACTGAACTGAAGTGAATGCCCGACAGCATGGCGACCTCCGTTACCGGGTTCCGCCGGCCGTGGCCGTCATAGCCTTGGCGATCTGAACCGTGGTGTCAGCGCTGGCCGGCGCGGTGGTTGCAGCGATAGCGGGAGCAGCCACCGGAGCTTGGGCAGTCAGGACGGGCTGCTGGGCAGGTGAGGGACCTTCATCGGTACCGAAGAGCTGCGCGGTCTCGTCGTTGCGTTCGCCGATCAGCTCAACCGTGTCGCCCACCTGGACGAGAGCGAAGAGCTCTTCGAGGTTGGCCTTCGCCATGCGGATGCATCCGTGAGAGGCGGCCTTGCCGATGGACTTGGGAGCGTTGGTTCCATGGATGCCGTAGCCGCGAACGCTGAGCCCCATCCACCGCGTGCCGACCGGATTGCCCGGGCCGGGCTGAACCGTCTTGCCGTCGTGCTGGTAAACGGGATTGGCAACGCGGCGCTCGATGGTGAAGGTGCCTACCGGGCTGGGAGTGGAGGGCTTGCCGACCGCGACGGGGTAGACCTTGGTGACCTTGCCGTCTTCTACCAGAGCCAGCTTGCGATCTTCGAGGCTGACCACGATCACACGCTTGGTTGCGTCCTGCGCTGCCGCTGCCGCCATTCCCATCACCAGAACTGCTGCCGCTGCCAACCTCGTAAGCTTCATTGCTTCCCTCCGCTGTTGCTCAACTGCCTGCGTCATCAGGGAATGCAATGGGTGTGCCAGCGTAGATTGGCTGGAAAGAAAGGACTTATGTACGGGTGGGTGCGGGCTGAGGCGTGTCAGTGCTGACACAGAGGGGAAGGGCAGACACGCGCGGACTCGACAGGAAAGGAAGACGGAGGGTGGGGTCTGGGTTCGTGCTTTCCCAGGTCCCAGAAACGGGGACCTGGGACACCCTCGTTTGAGCTGGAACGGTCGGCGGCTACGGAGGGCTAGAAGGGGTAATGGCGCGGGGCGGTTTGCATCGTGATCCAGCGAAGCGTGGTGAATTCATCGATGCCGCGCTTGCCGCCGAAGCGGCCGTAGCCGGAGGCCCTGACTCCGCCGAAGGGCATCTGCGGTTCGTCGTGCACGGTGGGGCCGTTGATGTGGCAGATGCCGGTCTGGACCTGGCGGGCGAGATTCCAGGCACGCGCGATGTCGCGGCTGAAGATGGCGGCAGAGAGGCCGTACTCGGTGTCGTTCGCGATGCGAAGGGCCTCGTCTTCTCCGCTGACGCGAACGATGGTGACCACGGGGCCGAACGATTCTTCGGCGTAGATGCGCATCGAGGAGGTGATGCCGTCGATGACGGTGGCGGGCATGAGCGTGCCGTTGGCGGCGCCCCCGGCGGCGATGCGTGCGCCTTTCTGAACGGCATCTTCTATTAAGGTGGCGACGCGCGCGGCGGATTTGGCGTCGACCATGGAGCCGAGGACCGTGGGACCGAGAGATGGATCCTGCAGGGGCAGCTTTGCCGCTCTCCGCGCGAGGCGTTCAACGAAATCGTCGGCAATCCTCTGATCGACGACGATGCGCTCAGTGGACATGCAGATCTGTCCCTGGTTCATGAAGGCGCCGAAGATCGAGGCGTCGACAGCTGCGTCGAGGTCTGCATCGTCGAGCACGATGAGCGGGGCCTTGCCGCCGAGTTCGAGCAGCACGGGCTTGAGATGGCGCGCGGCGCGCTCGGCGATGACGCGACCGACGCGCGTGGATCCTGTGAAGTTGATGTGGCGGACGGCGGGGTGATCGATGAGGGCACCGACGATGTCGGCTGCATCTTCAGGTGCGTTGGTGATTATGTTGAGCACGCCATCGGGAATGCCGGCCTCGTGCAACGCGCTTCCAATGAGGCGATGAACCGCGGGGCACGCCTCTGAAGCTTTGAAGACGACGGTGTTGCCGCAGGCCAGCGGCGTTGCGATCGCCCGAACTCCGAGGATGACAGGGGCATTCCAGGGCGCGATGGCGGCGCACACACCGATGGGCTGACGGATAGCCATGGCCACGTTGCCGGGCACGTCGCTGGGGATGACTTCGCCTGCGATTTGGGTCGTGATGGAGGCGGCTTCACGGAGAATCGATGCGGCAAACGCAACGTTGAATCCAGCCCAGGCTGCGGTGGCGCCGGTCTCGCGAATCATGGCATCGATGAAGTCACTCTGATGGGCCAATAGTGCTTCGGCCGATTTGAGGAGGAGCTCGCGGCGCTGTCCCGGGCCCGTTGCGGACCAGGTCGAGAAGGCGGCGGCTGCGGCTTCTGCAGCCGCGTGAACATCGGCAATGCCAGCGGCTGCGGCGCTTGATGCGGGAGTGCCCTTGACGGGATCGATGCGATCGAACGAGCGGCCGTCCTTGGCAGACGTAGATTTTCCATTGATGAGCAGAGCGACTTCGTTCACTGGGCTTGACCTTCCTTTCCCATTCTTGAATCGGACTCGGGTGCAAGCGATATCAGCGCATCGAGGGCCGAAGCGCCTTTGCCTTGCGCGTATACAACGACTGGATTGATGTCGATCTCGAGCAGGCGCGGTTCGGAACGCATCCATCGGCCGAGAGTGGCAATGATGTTTGCTAGCGCGGAGACGTCGAGCGCGGGCGCGCCGCGGAAGCCTCGAAGCAGTGCGCTACAACGCAGCCTGTGCAATTCGCATTCGATCTCCTCAACGGAGAGATCGGGGGCGAGTAGGCGTACATCGTCCACGGCTTCCGCGAGCACTCCGCCGAAGCCGACGAGCAGGACCGGTCCCCACTGCGGATCATTGCGGGCGCCGACGATGAGTTCCACGCCTTGGTCGCCCATGTGTTCCACGAGTATGCCGTCGAGCTCCAAGCCGGGATTTGCGCTTCGCACGTTGTTGTGCAGCTTGTCCCAGGCTGTACGCAGAGCGTCGTCGGAATTAATGTTGAGCAGCACTCCGCCTGCGTCGCTTTTGTGCGGCAGGTGGGGTGATTGCGCCTTGAGAGCGATGGGATAGCCGGTGTCAGCGGCGATGCTAAGCGCGTCATCAACTGTGCGCGCGAGATCGCCAGCGGGAACAGGGATGCCGAGTTGCGAGAGGAGCCTTTTGCTTTCGAACTCGGACAGAACGCCAGCGTGATCAGCGTGAATTGGGGCGTTCGCGAGGGCCTCAGCGTGGTTCTGCTCGATGCTGATTCTGCGTGCTGAGATTCGGCCAATCGCGCGCAGAGCGCGCTCTGGCGAAGGGAAACACGGAACGCCGAGAGCTCGCAATTGTTCTAGTTCAGGGAAGTCGAAGGGCGCACCCTCATCGAGTGCCGCGAAGATTACGGGCTTATCCGGCCTCAACGTAGTGAGCGCATCGACGATGGGTGGAAGCTTGAGGCGGGTGGTTCCGGCATCAGTGAGGATGATGCCCAGCATCACACTGCCGAAGCCATCGTCATCCAGTACGGGAGGCAGTGTGCGACGGTAGAGGTCGGGATCGACGAGGCCTTGTGCCGTAAGGTCCAGAGGGTTCGACGGAGGAATGAACGGCGGCAGGGCTTGCCGTAGCGCCTGTTCAGCGCGCGGCGAAAGAGCGGGAAGGTGTAAGCCGATCCGATTGCAGAGGTCGAGCGTGAGTGCTTTGAATGCGCCGGATTCGGTGAAGACAGCAGTGCCGCCAGCGGGGAGTTCACGGCATCGGACCAAGATCTGAGTTACGTCTACGAGCTCTTCCATGCTCTCGACGTGAATGACGCCGGCGCGCGTGACGAGCGTGTGCATCACCTGGTAGTCACCGGCGATGGCGCCGGTGTGCGTGGCTGCGGATGCACGCGCCTCTTTGCTGTGTCCTGGATGGAGGAGGGCGATAAGCTGCCCGGACCGACGCGCGCGGCGTGCGAGTGCGAGGAAGCGTTGTGGCTGCCTGAACTGCTCGACTATAAGGGCAAACACGCGCGTGCGCTCGTCGCCGATGAGGTGCTCCAGGAAGTCTTCGACTCCATTGGCGGCTTCATTGCCGGTGGATACGGAGTATGTGAGAGGGATCCGGTGATGCCGCATGTTGACAGCGATGACCGCAGCAAGCGCGCCGCTTTGCGAGAGAATTGCTGCGCCGGCTATTTCAGGCGATGGCTGCGGAGGCGTCATTACGAAGGTGAGCGGGATGCCGTCGAGATAGTTGACCATCCCAAGGCAGTTCGGGCCCTCGATAATCATGTTGTGGTCGCGTGCGATGCGCGCGAGTTCTTCCTGTGCAGCACGGCCGTCGTCACCCGCTTCGCCAAAGCCGGCAGAGAAGACGATCACGCTTCCGAACCGCTTGGCGGCGCAGGCGCGGACGGAGGGAAGAGCGGCTGTCCCGGGCACGGCCAATACCGCGCAGTCGATACCATCGGGCAACTCATCGATGGATGCTATGCTCTGGCGGCCGTGAATCACCGGACGTTTGGGATTCACGATGCAGATGTCGCCGGTATAACCGGAACTTTCCAGATTGGTGAGAACACACTCTCCGAGAGACCCCGCAGTGGCAGAGATGCCTACGAGCGCGACGGACCGCGGCCGCAGCAGGCGATCGAGATTGCGGCGTTCAGTGAGGGGGTTTGTCTCCGCATCCATGAGGTCGGTTTTCATCGGCGATAGCTTTCGAGTCCCGGCTTGATGCTCTTCTCATCGAGAAATTGCTTGAGGCCCTTCTCGCGGCCGTGCTCGGGATCGCGAAGCGTTGCCTGATCGAGCTTGGCGTAGAGATAGTCCTCGCTTTGCTCCCAGGTGAGTTCACGGCAGCGTTTGAAGCCGTGCTTGGCGGCACGGAGAACTACGGGGTTCTTGGCTGCGAGCTTGTGCGCGAGGGCGATGGTCTCTTCGCGCAGCTTATCTAGCGGCACGGCACGGTTGACGAGGCCCATCTCGGCGGCTTGCAACCCGGTGAAGGTTTCGCCGGTCATGATGTACTCGAGTGCCTTGCGGTGGCCCACGGTATCGGCGAGCGCCTTGCTCACGAGATTGCCGGGGGGGATGCCCCAATTGATTTCCGAGAGGCCGAATACTGCGGTCTCTGATGCGATGGCCAGATCGCACGCGACCAGCGGCGAAAAGCCGCCTCCGAAGCACCAGCCGTTGACCATGGCAATCGTCGGCTTTGCGTACATACGCAGAAGCTTCCATTGCCAGGTGGAAGCGTCGCGACGGATCTTCTCCTGGACGATTTCAGGCGATTGGTCTACCTCGCGGAAATATTCTTTGAGGTCCATACCCGCGGTCCACGATTCGCCTGCGCCGGTAAGGACGAGCACCTTAACTTGCTCATCGATTTCGAGAGCCTCGAGCACGTCGCGCATTTCGCGGTTGAGAGTGGGGCTCATCGCGTTACGCTTCTCGGGCCGGTTGAAGATGACGAATGCGATGCTCTCTTCGATTTCGATCCGGACGGTGGTCCACTTTCCTTCGTATTGCGACATTAGTTCCTCTCGGATTTGCGGTGCATTCGATTATGTGTACAGCGGAAGGCCGACGTAATTCTCGGCGAGGCTGGTTGCGGCTGCCCGCGATGTAGTGACGTAAGACAGCTCGGCGAGCTGCCTCTTGTGGTCGAATCCGGATTCATCGTGAAATCGGTGCAGCATCGAGGTCATCCACCAGGAGAAACGCTGCGCCTTCCAGATGCGAGCCAGACATTTGCTTGAATATTGCCGGAGCTGTTCATCACTATTTTGGCGATAGTGTGCGTCAAGCGCTTCGCTGAGGTAGTAAACATCGGCGAAAGCGAGGTTCATACCTTTGGCGCCGGTGGGCGGGACGATGTGGGCTGCATCTCCGGCGAGAAACAGGCAGCCGTACTGCAGCGGTTCAACCACGAAGCTGCGCATGCCGGTGACGCTCTTTTGCAGGATCGGACCTTCGGCGGGCAGCCATCCGTCTGTGCAGCCGAGGCGGATGCGCAGCTCATTCCAGATGCGATCGTCGCTCCAGCTGTCGATGTTTTCGTTGGGGGCGCATTGCAGGTAGAGGCGCGTGATGCGCGTGGAACGCATGCTGTAAAGGGCGAAGCCACGGTCGTGATGCATGTACAGCAACTCGTCGCGCGAAGGGGAGGCTTCTGCCAGAATGCCGAGCCACGCGAAGGGATAGTTGCGTTCATAGACGGTAAGCGCGCCGGCAGGAACCGCGAACCGCGAAATGCCATGGAAGCCGTCGCATCCCGCGATGTAGTCGCAACGGATCTCGTCGAAGTTGCCGTTCTTATTGGTGCGGATGAGCGGCTGCGGCCCTTCGATGTCGTGCAGAGTTACGTCTCCGCATTCGAAGCGCAGGTCGCCATTGTCGGCAAAGCGGCGGGCTATGAGATCATTGACGACTTCCTGCTGACCGTAAACGGTGACACACTTGCCGGTGAGTTCCAAGAAAGAGATGTTGTGGCGTATGCCGTCAACGCCGATATCGATGCCGTGATGTTGCAGTCCTTCACGATTCAGGCGTTCGCTCAATCCTGCGTTTCGGAGCAGTTCAACGCTCGTATGTTCCAGCACCCCGGCGCGCACGCGCTCTTCGCAGTAGGCACGAGATCGCGCTTCGAGGACGATGGAGCTGATGCCGTGGAGATGCAGCAGGTGAGAGAGCATGAGTCCCGCAGGACCCGCTCCCACAATTCCGACCTGTGTCTCGGAACGAGCCATGCGTTACGGCTGCGCCTCCTGATCGAGCGAGAAGATTTCGCGCGCAGCATGGAATGCAGCGTTCGCCGCTGGGACTCCGCAATAGATGGCGCAGTGGAGAAGTACCTCGCGGATTTCATCTACGGTTACACCGTTGTTCCGGGCAGCCCTGAGATGGAGGCGGAGCTCTTCGCCGCGGTTGAGAGCGACCATCAATCCGATAGTCAACAGGCTACGCGTATGCCGCGGGAGGCCGGGACGCGTCCATATCTCGCCCCAGGCATAGCGAGTGATCAAGTCCTGAAATTCTGCGTCAAAACCGCTTTTGTTCTGCTCGGCGCGATCGACGTGTTCATGACCGAGCACAGCTCTTCGCACCTGCATGCCGGAGTCGTAGCGTTCGCGGTCATCCATGGGTCGGGCCTCCGGAGAGAAATGAAAGAGTTGCTTGAGCAAAGGCATCGGCCTGCTCCCATGCAGACATGTGGGAGGCATCGAGTTCGAGGTATTCTGCACGAGTTAATGCAGCGGCAAGAGCTTGTCCATCACACGGAGGAGTCGCCGGATCATGCTTGCCAGCGATCACGAGACAAGGCTCGTTGAAGGCGGCGATCGCATCACCCAAGTCGGTGTCGCGCAGCACGCCGCAGCAGGCGGCGTATCCAGTTGGATCGGTGGACGCGATCATCTGTCGCATGATTGCCATCTCATCGGGATGATGGGCACGGTACTCCGCAGTGAACCATCGTGTGAGCGTGGCCTCAGCAAGAGGGCCCATTCCTGACTCTCGAACGGTTGCAATTCTTTGTTCCCAAAGCTGCTGTGTGCCGATACGCGCCGCAGTGTTGGCGAGGATCATTCGGCCCAGTCGTTCGGGAGCGTTGATCGCGAGCCACTGGCCAACCATTCCGCCAAGAGAGAGGCCGCAGAAGTGCGCACGGGCTGCTCCGACCTGATCGAGCAGAAAGAGGATGTCGTGCCCGAGCTGATCGAGCGTGTAAGGAGGGACAGGGACGCTGCTTGCGCCGTGACCGCGGGTGTCATAGCGAAGAACGCGATATTGTTCTTCAAACGCAGGGAGTACTTTGTCCCACATGCGCGTGCTGGAGCCGATCGAATTGCTCAGGACCAGGAGATCGCCGCTGGCTCTGCCGCTCAGCTTGTAGTGCAGCTGCACCTGATCCCTTTTAGCTGCGGGCATCAGGGTCTCCACTGACGTTGTCGATGAAGCGCTGAGCACTGCCGAGGTAGGCGCGTGGATCGAGCAGGCGGTCGATGTCCTCTGGCGATAGATGATGAAGCAGGTCCGGAGTCTCCTTCAGAATATCGCCAAGGTGACGCTTCTCACGAAGTGCGCGATCGGCTGCACGACGCAGGAGTGCGTGTGCGGCGGACCGGCCGATCTTTGGAGCGAGCGCTGCGCTCACCGCTTCGGACATCGTGATCCCGAGAAGGTCGTCGAAGTTCGCTTGCATACGCGCGGTGTTGACCTGCATTGTTTCGGCGATCTGGACGGAGTACTCAAGTGCGGCAGCGGTGAGGCGGAATGCTTCGGGGACTGTGTCCCATTCTGCCTGCCACAGGCCCACTCCGCGCTCGTGCTCCTGAGGCATCACGTAGAGCATCGTCGAGACGAGAGCGGGCATTCTTGCATGCGCGGCCAGAACTGCCGCGCATGCGACTGGGTTGTGCTTGTGCGGCATGGTTGAAGAACCGCCGAGTCCGCTCCCAGTGGCTTCCCCAGCCTCGCCGACTTCAGATTGCATCAGTAAGGCGATATCGCGTGCGAACTTTGCGAGTGAGCCTGTGAGGAGCGCCAGCACCTGAACTATTTCGACGATGCGATCGCGCTGGGTGTGCCAGGGAAGTTCAGGTTCACGGAGGTTCAGGATTCGCGCAAGTTCCGCCGAGACCTCCTGGCCAGCTTCGCGCAATACCGACAGCGTGCCAACTGCGCCCCCGAGCTGTAGCACAGTTGCCTGGTGGAGGGCTGCGTGCAGGCGCTCGCAACTGCGACGCAACGCGGTAAGTGTTCCAGCTAGTTTGAGTCCCAATGTGGTGGGTGGTCCAGGTTGCAGCCACGTTCTGCCGGTCAGGATCGTGTGCGCATGATCTCTGATTTGCTTCGTCAGCGCGATCTCGAGCCGGTCCAGGGAAGAATTGAGCAGTGACCCCGCGACACGAATCTGCAGCATCAGTGCGGTATCAAGAAGATCCTGGCTGGTAGCGCCGAGGTGTATCGCCCTTGATGCGGCCTCGTCGCGCTGCTTCACAGCAGAGGTAAGCTGGCGCACGAATGGAATCGCAATATTTCCGACATCTCTGGCTTCGCGCTGCAGAGATTCGAAATTGACGAATTCGATGTCGAGGAGCGATTCCAGAATGGACGAGGATCCTGTCTCGGCAAGCCCGGCCTTCTCAAGCGCGCATGTGAGCGCCCACTCGAACCTTGCCATGGCTCGCAATTGCGCTTCGGGCGAAAAGGCGTGTGCCATCGCAGGCGTGGTGAAGAGGAACGAGTTCAGGCTGTCAGTCATCTCAGTGACTCTCACCAGGCGAAGAATACTGTTTCATCTTTACCTTGAAGGACGACGTTCCAGCAAAAGGAATTCTGGCCATCGCGGTGGGCAACGAGGGTGTGGCGTCGATCGGCAGGGATCGTGCTCAAAACGGCGTCAGTGCTGTTGCTTGATTCGCCGTCGAAATAGACACGGGAGATGAGGTGCCGCAAAAGGCCTCGCGCAAAGACGAGCACGAGCATGTGCGGCGCCTGCATCAATCCATCATTCGCTGTGATCTGAGCAGGCTTCGCCATGCGCACGCAGAAGTTGCCGTCGTCATCGGTTGCGGCTCTTGCAAAGCCCGTTGGGATCGCAGTCGGTTCGGCAAACGTGGCCGAGGGATTCCAGAATTCGAGCATGGCGTCGGCCACTGGGGCGCGATCGCGATCCAGCACCCGGCCGCGGATCGTGATTGTGTCCTTCTCGGCCGCTTCAGTTGGATCGGTCATGTATTCGAGGCCGATCCGGAAGTACGGACCAACTGTCTGCGAGCTGGCGGGAATCAACTGTGGTTCCGCGCTCATCGGGGACGCTCCTCGAAAGGTGTTTCGCTGCGGCCGCGCAGCACAATGTCGAACTGGTATGCGAGCGCGTAGTTTGGCTCGGCTCGCTGCATATCGAGCGAAGAGACGAGACGCATGCGCGCTGCTTCATCAGGGATGCTGTTGAAGATGGGGTCGAGAGGCTGCAGCGGGTCGCCGGGGAAATACATCTGGGTTACCAGCCGCGACAGGATTCCGGCGCCGAACAGGGAGAAATGGATGTGCGATGGGCGCCAGGCATTGTGGTGATTCCTCCAGGGGTACGGCCCGGGCTTGATTGTTTTGAAAGAGTAGCGGCCTTGCTCGTCTGTGAGGGTTTTGCCCGCGCCGGAGAAGTTGGGGTCGATCGGCGCGTCCCACGTGTCGACTTTGTGACGATAGCGGCCGGCCGCGTTGGCCTGCCAGATCTCGGCTAAAGCGTTGCGAACTGGACGACCGTCTTCATCGCGTATGCGGCCATGCACGAAGATGCGCTCGCCGATGGGTTCACCTGCATGCTGTGCGGTGAGATCGTTGTCACCTCTGCGAATCAACTCGTGGCCGAATACAGGGCCGGTGTTCTCTGTGGTCGTGGATGGCAGAGACACGAGCGGCATGAGTGGGGCTCGTGACATCGATGAGACGTAGGGCGGGTAGTAGTAGTCGGGCTGTGTTCCCGGCGCAGCGAGTTCTACGTTCGGCGTTTCGATCACACGAATCTCCTAGACCCGCTCGACTGCGAGTGCGATGCCCTGGCCGACGCCGATGCACATTGTCGCGAGGGCAAGCTTCCCGCCGAATTTCTCTATTTGATGAGCCGCGGTCATTACCAGCCGCGCGCCGCTCATTCCGAGAGGATGACCAAGCGCGATGGCTCCGCCCGTGGCGTTCACGTGGCCGGCATCTTCCGGCAAACCCAGTTGCCGGAGGCAGGCGAGCGCTTGGCTGGCGAATGCTTCGTTGAGTTGGATCCAGTCGAAGTCCGCGATACGCTTTTTGAGTAGTGACAGGAGCTTTCGCGTCGCGGGCACTGGGCCGATCCCCATGACACGAGGCGGCACGCCGGCTGTGGCCATGCCCAGCACGCGAGCGCGCGGACGCAATCCGTGACGCGAGATCGCATCTTCCGACGCGACGACCATTGCGGCTGCTCCGTCATTGATGCCCGAAGCGTTGCCGGCGGTCACGGTGCCGTCGGCGAAGAGGGGCTTGAGAGCGGCGAGCTTCCCGGGTGTGGTGTCGGGTCGAGGATGCTCGTCTTGCGCGACAGTTGTGACTTCTTTCTTGCCTGCAATTTGTACCGGAACGATCTCCTCAGCGAAGAATCCGTCGTGCTGGGCGCGGGCTGCGCGCATCTGGCTTCGCCAGGCGAAGGCATCCTGTGCGGACCGCTCGACAGCGCAATCGCGTGCGACGTTCTCGCCGGTCTCGGGCATCGAGTCAGTCCCGTAGAGGTCGCGAAAGCGCGGATTGATGAAGCGCCAGCCCAATGTCGTGTCATGGATTTCCGCCGAGCGTTGGTATGCGGACTCGGCCTTGCCCATCACAAACGGGGCGCGAGACATGGACTCCACTCCACCGGCGATGATGAAGTCGGCTTCACCGCAGGCGATGGCGCGTGCGGCTGTTCCTACGGCATCCATTCCGGACCCGCAAAGACGATTGATGGTGACGCCGGGGACCGCTTCAGGCAGACCTGCAAGCAGCAGCGCCATCCGCGCTACGTTGCGATTGTCTTCACCGGCCTGATTGGCGCAGCCGAGCATCACGTCATCGACCGCGGCCCAGTCGGCTTGCGGGTTGCGTCGCATGAGATAGCGGAGGGGAATGGCGGCGAGATCGTCGGCACGCACGGATGCTAACGCGCCTCCGTAGCGGCCGATGGGTGTGCGCATCGCGTCGCAGATGAAGACCGGCCTCACGCCGCTTCTCCTTGCGCGCCGTGCGCGGCCGCTGTGCGGGCTTTTAGATCGCGAAGGACCTGCAGTTCTTGGGGGCTTGGAGGTTCGGTTTCGGTGCAGCTGTCAGCAAATTGGATGCTCCAGCCAGTATTGGTGGAAATCGTATCGCGGCTCACACGTGGATGAATGCTGGCGACTTTCATCTCGCGCGTGACGGGATCGGGGTGAAGAATGCACAGGTCAGTGATGATCGCGACGGGGCCTTTGCCGGTGAGGCCGGCGCATTCGCGCGAGTCTCCTCCATGAAGGAAGCCGACGGACGTGACGAAATCGAGCTTCTCCACGAAGGTGCGCTTTGATTGCTTCACGATGATCACAACTTCTTTGGCAGAAGAGCTTATTTCGGGAGCCCCGCCTGCTCCCGGCAGCCTCACCTTTGGTTTGTCATAGGTGCCGACGACGGTGGTGTTGATATTCGCGAATCGATCGAGTTGCGCGGCTCCGAGAAATCCGACATCAATGCGGCCGCCCTGCAGCCAATAGCGAAAGATTTCCGGAGTCGATACGACGGTGTCCGCGGTCTCTGCGAGATTTCCATCGCCAATGGAAAGCGGCAGAACAGGCGGCTTAGCGCCGATGGGGCCCGACTCGTAGACGAGAACGGCATCGGGCGCATGGGTGAGTCGCGCAAGATTCGCAGCTGTCGAGGGCAGGCCGATGCCGACGAAGCACACCGCGCCATTGCGCAGCATGCGCGAGGCTGCGATCGTCATGATCTCGTCGGCCGTGAAGCTGGAGCTCATTGATACACCGCCTGCACATGAGGATCGCCTTGCAGCTTGAGGTATTCAGAGAAGTCGCGTGTTTCGAGAACGTGCTGGTTGAGCCAGCACATAAAACGATCACGTTCGCGCGAGATCTGGTCCCATGTGCGATAGAAGAGATTGTCTCGCTCGTAGTAGCCGTGCGCGTAGGAGGGGGAGGCACCTCTGGGCACCTCGCAGACGGCGGTGACGACCCAACTGGGCAGGACGCAGGCGTTCGGCGCCGCGTCGAGTGAGCGGACACGTTCTTCCACCGTGATGATGGCTGTTTTCGCAGCAAGTACCGCTTCCTTTTGCACTCCAATGATGCCCCAAAGAAGGACGTTGCCTTTCCAGTCTGCTTTCTGGGCGTGAATGATGGCGACGTCGGGACGTACAGACGGGGTGGCAGCGAGCACTTCGCCTGTGAAGGGACAGGTGATGCTCCGGATGCGATCGTTGACGCGCGCAAAGTCAGAGCCAGTGTAGCCGCGCAATACTGCGAAGGGCAGGTTGGCCGCTCCGGTCACGTATGCGTTGGCGAGATCGCTGTGACTACGCTCTTCGATTTCCAGTGGAGCAGGCCAGTCGTTCTCCACTGCGTCGCGAAAGCGGTGGAGCGAACCCACACCCGGATTTCCGCCCCAGGAGAAGGTTAGTTTCTTGGCGCAGCCGGCACCGATCAACTGGTCGTAGATGAGGTCGGGCGTCATACGAATCAGCGAGAGGTCACGGCGTTTCTGACGGATGATCTCGTGGCCCGCAGCGAAGGGGATGAGGTGTGTGAACCCTTCCATGGCTACGGTGTCGCCGTCGCGGACACCGGCAGCAATGGCTTCCGCCAGGCTGACCCACTCTGCCATCCGACCTCCATCGAATGAACGGCATTATTACGCGATCGAGCAGTTTTGTACAAGCTGTGCGATAATCGCCCATGCCCGTTTTGCTCAAGTCTCGTGCGGTGAGCAAAAAGGGGGTGCCCTCGGCGGATGTGCCGGAAGATTTATCCGGGCAGGCTGGAAATCCTGATTTCATGCTGTCGCTGGCGCGCGGACTGCGCGTGATCGAAAGCTTCGAGGCCCATCCAGAGGGCCGCAGCATCGTTGAGATCGGCCACAGCGCAGGACTCTCTCGGGCTGCCATCCGAAGGATTCTGCTGACATTGGAGTTGCTGGGTTACGTGGAGCGGTCGCGGCAGGTATACCGGCTCAGAACGCAGATTCTGCGACTGGGATTCTCGTTTTTGTCATCGTCGTCGGCAGTCGAGGCTGCGCGCCCTGTTCTGGAGCACATCACCGAGCAGCTGCACGAGTCGTCTTCAATGAGCATGCTGGAGGGCGATGAAATTGTGTATGTCGCCCGGTCGGCTGCGAGCCGCATTTTGGCCGCTGGCCTTTCAGTGGGGAGCCGTCTGCCGGCGTATTGCACATCGATGGGGCGCGTTCTGCTTGCTGCGCTGCCCGATGACAAGTTGGATGGCTACCTGCGCAGGCTAGACCCGCGGTCTTACACGCCGAAGACCATTACGCGGGTTCCGCAAATCAGGAAAGCGATTCTACAGGTCCGTAACGACGGCTACGCGATCGTAGACGAAGAGCTGGAGGCTGGGCTACGATCCATAGCTGTCCCGGTTTACACCCGCACCAACCAAGTTGTGGCGGCGATCAATGTGGGGACTCACGTGTCGCGTGTCGATCGAACCGCTCTCATCCGGCGCTGCCTACCGGCGCTCCAGGCCGGCGCGCGGGCGCTTCGCAAGGTTTTGATCTGAGGATTCACGAGTGGAGCGGATTCACCGCTGAGGAGAAGGAGTCACAAATGAGTTCTGTTTATCGTGCCGATCACGTGGGGAGCTTTCTTCGGCCAACTGAATTGCTGGAAACGCGGAAAGCTGGAGCCGGGAATGTCCGTGAAATCGAGGATCGGCATATCCTGCGCGTACTCAACCGGCAAAAGGAAATTGGGCTCGACGCATTCACTGACGGTGAGTTCCGACGCACGAACTTCATGAGCGACTTCACCGATGCGGTGGAGGGTTTTGACTTTGGCGACGCGGTGCAGCGCAAGTGGAACGAGGAGAAGAAGGAGGGCGCCGGAGCGGCGGTCAGCAGCATCAATGGGATCGTGACATCTGCTCTGAAGCAGCGACAGCCGTTGACGGGCCGCGAAGTTCCGTTCATGCGCGAGCATGCGCCGGGCCCAATCAAAATCACGCTGCCCAGTGCGACGCAGTTTCCTGCTATCTCGTTCAAGTACGGTATCACTGACAAGGTGTACCGCGATCCTTATGCGATGCTGGAGGCCGTAACAGCGATCATGGCGGAGGATATTCGAGGGCTCGCCACGAGCGGCATCTCGTATCTGCAGATCGACGCGCCTCGTTACAGCTATTATCTCGATCCCAAGTGGACGGCATGGATGGAGAAGGAGCTGCGTGTCGATCCGGCGGAGATGCTTGCCGCGTCCTTGAAGGCGGACAACGCATGCTTTGCGGCTGCGCGGCATCCGGACGTGACGTTGGCTATCCACCTGTGCCGCGGCAACAACCGCAGCCACTGGTATGCCGAAGGCGGCTATGATGCGATCGCCGAGCGCTTCTTTCATGAACTTGCGGTCGATCGCTTCCTGCTGGAATATGACGATGAGCGATCCGGTAACTTCGAGCCATTGCGCCTGATGCCGCAGGGAAAGACGGTCGTGCTTGGACTTGTGAGCTCGAAGCGGCCGGAGCTGGAGCGGAAGGGAGATCTTCTTCGGCGGATCGACGAAGCTGCGAAGCACCTTCCTCTGGAGCAACTGGCTGTCAGTCCTCAATGCGGATTTGCGTCGACGATGGAAGGCAACCTGCTGACGGAGGATCAGCAGTGGGCGAAGTTGCAGCTAGTGGCCGATGTGGCGCGCGAAGTCTGGGGTTAAGACATTTTCGTGAGCCACTGATAGACGTTGCCGTCTGCTGGACGTGCTTACGCTTCGAACGAGACGCCTGCGTCTGAAGGTAATTCTCGCTCGGACGCGACTCTCTTCGGGTTGGATTGCAGGAAGAGGCTGAGTATCACTGCTGCAAATGCCACTGCCGCGAGATAGACGATGAATCGAGGCAGATAGGCTCCCGCGCCATCGTACAAATGCCCGATCCAGAGAGGGCCGGTTGCGCCGCCAATGGCATAGGCGGTCCAAGACAGCCCGTAGAGCGCTGAGAAATGACGACGGCCGAAGTAGCGGGCGAGCAGATAGGGTGTCACGTCGGCTTCGCTGCCGAGCCCCACGCCAAGGACGGTTGCGCCCAGAAGAACTGTCCATGAACTGCCGGCGAAAGCGAGAATGAGCGTGCCCGCGGCGGAGAGTGCTAGAACGAAGCTCTGAATACGTTCCGGCGAGACGCGATCGAGGGCAAATCCAACACCGAGCCGGCCGAGGATTCCTGCTCCTCCGCGGATCGATAGAGCGAGAGCCGCCGTGGCAGCAAGCACGCCATGTTGAGTAAGGATGGAAGCGAGATTGGTCACGAGGGCGTTCTCGCTGAATGCGGAGAGGATGGTGATGACGGCGATGATCCAGAATGCAGCCATCCTCAATGCAGCTGGGACGGTCATGCCTATATCTGCGTGGTGCTCAGCGCGAACGACGGCGGCCTCAGGACGATTGCGCACCAGCATTGCGGTGAGAGGGAATCCGAGAAGCGCGATGCCCCCCAACAGCAGGTACCCGCTGCGCCATCCGTGATGTTCGATCATCCACTCCGTTAGGGGCGGAATCAGAATGGATCCTATGCCGCTTCCGGTGAGCAACAGTGCGATCGCCATTCCCCTGTGAGTTGTGAACCAAGTAAGAACGGTGCGTGTGTACGCAAATTGCGCGGTGGCGTTGGCGACGAGTCCGAGGATGAAATACGTGAAATAGTACTGAACAATATGCGGTGTCAACCAACAGAGTGAAGCAAGCGCAACCGCGAAGATCAGAATTGCAGGCAAGATGGTGCGGCGGGGAGGAAAGCGATCGAGCAGAACGCCGATGAGCGGTGAGACAAGCGCAACAGTAATGGCCGCGAGAGCGAACGCGGCACCCATTGCTTCGCGCTTCCAGCCGAAAGCCGCATGCAGAGGATCCAGGAAGAGGCTGAAGGTATAGGGAACGATGGGCGAAAAGCTAACCATGACCCCGGTGGCAGCGGCGGCGAGTACACCCCACCCTGGATAGTGACTTGATTTCTCTTCGTCTATGCGGCTGGGATTCGTTGTCATTATTTACCTGGTCAGGCATCGTCTGAGGAAGTTTGGCCGCGCCCGTAGGCGCGGCCAAAGAATGTCGCAGAGTGTACTTCCGCTGTGTTAGTACATGAATTTCAATGCGAACTGCACCTGGCGCGGGGACTGCGCCGCAAGGATATGGTTGAAGGTGGGCGAACTGATGTCGGAGTCGGGCAACCGGAAATTGGTGCGGTTGAGGATGTTGAACAACTCCGCACGGAACTGCACATGTGTGGATTCTGTCACTCTGAAGTTCTTGAGAGTGCCGAAGTCCCAGTCAGCGTAGCCGGGGCCGACGTTCACGTTGCGGCCTTCCGTGCCAAATTGACCGGCGTTGGTTACGGTGTCGAGCCGCTGGAAAGCGCCGGCATTGAGCCACGAGCCAACCTTGCGCGGTCCGCTGTTGGGATTTCCGACGATGTTGGGGCGCTGCGCCGAGAAGCCGGTAATCTCCGGCGCGCTACCCTGCGCCGAAACGTCGTTCGAATCGAAAACTGTGAAGGGCGTACCGCTCATCAACGTGGCGATGCCATTCAACTGCCATCCGCCGAGCGCCCACTGATACCAGTTCTGCGGATGGTTCCAGAACGGGAGAGCCCATTCGTAACTGCCAACGAAGCGGTTGCGCGCGTCGAAGAGCGAGAGCCCGCGCTCTGCGGCGAGATCGAAAGGATTCTGGGCCAGATCGTTTTCACCGGCGACTGGCTTGGCGGCCGATCCGGTGATGTTGAACGACGACACATCGTCGATCGCTTTCGACCACGTGTACGACGCGAGGAAGGAGAGACCGTGGCTGAACCGCTTGCGCAGCGACGCTTCCAGAGCGTGGTAGGACGAGCCGGCGATTCCGGCGATCTCGCCCGTGGATGAGAATTGGCAGCTACTTGGTGAGTCTTCGAGCGTGCAACCGGAATAGAGCCGCCGCTGATCGGCGTTGCTGGAATTCGAGATCGGCTGGCCGTTCACGTATCCGGGCACAAATACTGCTGGGTTGGCTTCGATAAAGCGCGGCAGACGCGTGCCCTTGGTTCCGACGTAGCCAAGCTCGACCAGCCAATCGGACGCGAACGAGCGCTCCACGTTCAGGTCCCAATCCTGGGTGTAAGGAAGCTTCAGGTTCGGCGCCAGAGTCAGATTCGTCAGTGGGGTGGAGAAAGTCCCCGGAGCCGGAGGATGGCCATTGAACGGATCCGCAAAATTCGGCAGGCTCACCTGCGGTGTTCCGAGATAAGGAGGAGCGCTGATCGGCGACTGCAGAGGTCCGCCCTGTCCGGTGTAGTACGGTTCATAGAACATCGCATACGACGAGGTTACCAGCAGCTTGCCGTCGCCGGCGGGATCCCACGCGATGCCAACGCGCGGAGCAAACGCCGTCTTTTCTGTTTGTATCAGGCCTGCGGGTACGCCTGAGTCGCCGGGATACAACAATCCCGCTGGGGCATCGGGCAGGATTTTGGACTGCTTGCCTGGCTCGAACAGCGAAAGCCTGTTGTGAATTTCGGTATACGGCGCGGGGAGCTCGTAACGCACGCCCGCGTTGATTGTGAACCGTCTTGAGATCTTATACGTGTCCTGCACGTAGGCATTGCCATTGTTGCCGCGAATGCCGCGCGCGAAATCGCCAATGCCCTGCAGGAAGACGACCGGCTGTCCAGTAAGGAAGCTGGCGAATGCATCGGTGACGGGGAATGGCACGAATACGAAGAAACCGTTGGTGGCGATGCCCTGCAGCACGTTGATCTGCTGATGCTGGTATCCGCCGCCGAACTTGAGCTCGTGCTTGCCGTGCACCCAGGTCAGCGATCCGGAGTAATCGAAGACATTTTCGTAGGTGTTGCGTGGGCCGGTGATGGGATCGCCGACCGTGGCATAACCGTTCACCTGGATGAACGGCGGTCCAGCTGCGACGTCAAGACTCGGTTCGTATTGGAAGCCAAAATCCGAGGGCGGCTGATGGTCTTCGCGCTCCCCGAATAGGAACTTGTTGCGGAGGAACGAGAATCGAAACACTCCGATGAGGGCCGGCGAGAAGGTGTGTGTTTCCTGTGCGACGAAGTTCTGCGCGCGCTGGTCTTCGCCTACGGGGAAGCCTGGCACGCTTGCGCCGCCGGGCGAGAGGGGGTCGATTTGAGAGAGCTGGTAGAACATGTAACGGAAGCTCAGGTTGTCGCGCTGACCGAGATAGTGGTCAACTTTGATGCCGAACTGATCGCTGTCGTTTTTCAGGGTTTGCGTTGTGGAGAGCAGGTTTGTGCCGGCGTTCGGAAGCGGGAAGAAGTTCAGCAGGTTCTTCGAAACGGAGTTGAATTGCTCCGGCGGCACCTGGTTGTAAGGGTATGGTTTGCGGGCGAATACATTGAAAAGCTGGCCAGACGGGTCTTTGCAGAAGCCCTCGGGGGTAAAGCCGCTGTCTTTACCACCCGGGCAGAGTTCGGAGAAGTCGCCACCGCGTTGAGCAACCGACGGCACCGTGGTCAGCTCTGACTCGCCCTGCCGATTGCGGAAGCCCTCGTAGAAGCCGAAGACGAAGGTCCTATCCTTTTTGATGGGGGCACCGATGGCGGCGCCAAACTGGTTTTGCTTCAGCGGCTCTTTCTGTTGCGCGAAATAGTTGTTGGCGTCGACTGCGTCGTTGCGCAGGAACTCCCATACTGTTCCGTGGACACGATTCGTGCCCGACCGGGTGATGATGTTCGTCGTCGATCCCAGCGCGCCTCCAAATTCGGCATTAGCACCATGCGTGATGATGCGGAACTCGCTGATGGCGTCCACAGGCGGCTTAAGGACGAACCCTCCGTCCACACCGTTGAAGTTGTTCGCGCCGTCGATGAGGAAGTTGTTTGATTCAGGACGCTGTCCATTGACTGCGTAGGCCTGTCCATTGCGCAACGAGCCGCCCGCTTCGGCCACTCCAGGCGTCAAAGGAACGACACCGGGCTGCAGCAATCCGAGTTGCGAGAAGTTGCGTCCGTTCAGAGGTAGATCTTCGAGCTCCTGCTGTTCCACTACCTTGCCCAGACTGGTGACGGTTGGCTCAATCAAGGGAGCATCGGAGCTAACCAGCACCTGCTGCTTTTCTGATCCAACCACGAGACGCGGCGAGACCGACGCCGTCTCGTTCACGTTGAGCGTGACGCCATCCTGCACGTATTCCTGAAAACCTGCCGATGCGACCTTCAGGCTGTAGTGCCCGACCGGCAGTTCCAGAAGGACGTAATTGCCATTGCGATCGGTGGTGGTAGTGCGCGACAGGCCCGTCTCCGTCTGACGAGCAGTAACCGAGGCGCCCTGAACGACAGCGCCGCTCGGGTCGGTAACGGTTCCGCGGATGATTCCAGTGATCTGCTGTGCAGACAGACTGAGGGAAGTGAGCACCAGAAGGGCAAGCAAATTGCGAAGGAACTTCATCTTTTTGACTCTCCCAGAAGACTTGGCTCTCCAAACAGAGTGAGGCTGGGTAATGGCTTGGCATCTTCGTTTTCTGGATCGCTGCGACGAGTGCGCCAGAGGAAGTGCCACAGTTCATCAGGGCTCCGCGGTCTTGGGGGCCCGGCGCGGAATAGCAGAAACAGGCATCCGCTCACGTCAGGGGAAAGCGATCAAGTGGCGGGTGTTCCAACGAACATTAAACGTTGTGCATTTGCGCTGTCCTGCATCAGTAGATGGGGGACTTGCTCAATCCTTCGATGGAGCCCTTCAAGCTTGGCGGCGAAGCCTATTCATGCATGTTATGGCTGGGTGTGAAGATGCAGTGCTCCTTCCGCGTCCTCACGTGAGATTTGCCGAAGGTGATTAGGGCAATGAACTGCCCTGATTCGCAGACGCATCCGCCTGATCCCGTCGCTTAGCTTCGACGAGTTTGAAGATGCGATCACTCAATGGCGCAACAAGGGCCGCCCACGCATGCTTCTCTTCCACGAAGGAGCGGCCATGATGTGCCAGATCCGACCGCAGTTCAGGGGAACTAAGGAGCCTGGAAATCTGAACGGCCCATTCGGCTGGTTGCTCCGCAACCAGCAGGTGCTTGTCAGGGATAGCGTCTAGACCCTCAAGACCAACTTTCGAAGTGACTACGGGGATGCCGAGCGACATGTACTCCAAAATCTTGTTCTGTACGCCAGCCCCAACCCTTAGCGGACACACGCCAATGGTGGCTCCATGCGCCGTAAAGCCGATATCGTCCACCGCACCCGTCACTGCTACATCCTGCTTTTCGAGTCGCCGGCGAAGCCCGTTGCCTATCTGGCCAATGACCTTGAATTTGGTTTTGGGGAACTGCGATCGAACCAGCGGAAGAACTACCTCCGCGAAGTACAAGATGGCATCTACGTTGTAGAAGGCAAAATTCTTTCCGATGAACACGAGGGTCTGCCCATCCGGTGCGTAGTCGAATCTGAACCTGTCGGAATCGACCCCGTTTGAACAGACCATCGACTTGTTAGATTTCTCGCCCTGGACGAGGAAATCGCGGTCCACGGCAGAGACCAAGACAGTCAGATCGCATCGATCGATGAGTTCGCGCTCGAAGCGAATGAGTCGTCGCGCCTCGATGCCGTACAAAGCTCCCCGAAGTAATCCCAGGTGTGCGGCGGTGCGCTCGTACGACAGCGAAATTGCGTCTGTCATTTCCAGCACTCGAGGCAGGTTGCACTCCTCAAGATACGAGGCGGTGCGGACCAAATGCGCGAGAACCGCGTCGTGACTTGAAGCCAGCTCTTTCACCCGTCGGGCGAATTGCGAGTTTCTGAAAAAACCTACCTGAAGTGGGATGTTCGATGGGAGTGCTTTAAGGAGCCCTGACAATTTCCTCGAGAAAGGGTGGAAGACTCTTTCCACAGAGGAGAAGGGGCTGTCCGGAGGAATTTCAAGCGACATCTCTCCCCTGGATTCGCAAAGACTCAGCAATGAGATATGGAAATCAGAGGAAAGGTATTTGCATAACTGATAGATCCGCAACCGATCGCCACCGATTGGCGGAAATGGCAGGCGGGGTGTAAGGACAAGGAGCTTTGGTTTCATTCGTCGAACCGATCTGAGGGTTCCTGCACGGAAATTTCTGTCGAACTGGCCTTAAGCGCGTCGATTCTCCTGGAGATTTCGCACTTCTTCCCAAAAAGAGTGGATGCGCTGGTGAACGATGTCCGGATGAAAAGCATGGGCGCGCTTGAGCCCTCGCTGAGACATCTCCTCTCTTATTTGTGCGTTGGAAAGTACCTGCTGAATCGCTTCTGCCATTGAAGAAGTGCTGTAGGGATTGAAGTACCGAGGAGCGTCGGCTCCAATCTCCGGAAGGCAGGTTGAAGAACTGCAGACAACGGGTGTCCCAGATGCCATTGCCTCCAGTACGGGGATGCCGAAGCCTTCGCAAAGGGAAGGCATCAGTAAGATTTCGGACTGCCGATAGGTTTCGCGCATCCCATCTTCCGTGAGATAAGGGAGGAAATCCACTCTATCGGAGATGCCCAGCTGCCTTGCCTGTGCACGGAAGGCCGCCTGTCCAGTTTGACTCACACCCGCGATCTTCATACGAATCCTCTGGTCAATTCGGAGCCCGGAGCACGCTGCGAACGCAATCAGCGCGCGCCCTAAATTCTTGCTCGGCGCCTCGCCCGCGACAACCAGAATGTAGCGGCTTTCCATTTGCTCAGTGCGGTCTGTAGCGTACCACTCCGCCGAGATGGTGTTGGGAATCACGCGAAGGCGGTTTGGCTGAACCGCGAACTTCTCGACGAGCTGACGCGCGGTAAACTCCGAGACGGTGACGACCAGATCTGCGCGCTTCACCGCGTGCGGAGCTACCAGCCTGCGATAGATCCTGCCGAGGTTTTGATACGCAGACCGAGACCATGGCAGCGCCTCCATAAAGATGAGGTCATGCACGACGAGAATCAGCTGCGTCTTGTCCGGAATACTGAGCGGAGACGTGTTGTAAGGTGCGATGAAGACGTCGATATCGTTCTGCCGCAGCAACCGCGGGACCGCGATCTGTTCCCAGGCGGGATATGGACGCGGCCCGAGGGAAGCCAGGTTCAAGCCATCGTCTCTGTCACCGGGTGCGCAGAATCCCAGGAATTCCCGTTCTCGTCCAGCGATGAGCTGTCGCAGGAACCGGCCCATTCCGCGGAACTTGCCGAGGCTCAGGCGCGCATCGTACGCAACGCGGAATGGAAAAGCTGCCCGTTGCGCGTCACCTTCGTGCATCGCACAACTCCATGCACGCTGAAGCGATTTCCCGACAGGCCGTGTCCCAGTTGAAGTGTCGAGCGCGAGTCAGCCCCTTCTGCTTCATCTCCTCGGCCAAAACCGGGTCAGACAGCAACTGTGTCATGGCAGAGATGATTTCCTGGACGGATTCCGGCCAGACGAGGAGGGCCGCATCAGCGGCTATTTCCGGCAGCGCAGTCACATTCGATGTAATCACTGGCACGCCTTCTGCCATTGCCTCGATGACCGGGAGACCGAAGCCCTCATGCAGAGAGGGGAACACGAACAGATCCGCGGCACGATAGACCAGTGGGAGGTCGTCGTTTTCTATGAAACCAGTCTGAATCACTTTCTCATCGAGGAGTTCCGGCGGGAACGACGGCGCACCGCCGCGGCCGCCCCCGATCACAAGATTCAACTCTGGAAACCTGCTCTCGATCGCGCGGAACGCCTTAAGCAAGGCGATGTTGTTCTGATTCGGTGCAGAGGAGCCGATTCCGAATACGTAGGGGCGGCGGATGTTGTACTTCTCCAGCGTGGTGCGCATCTGGGTCTCGTCCGCCAACGGTCCAGGTTCTACGCCCAGAGTAATCTTTCGCAGCTTGCGAGCCGGTACCGAAAGGGTACGGATGATCTCTTCGCGCGAGTAGTCCGAGTTCGTCAGGATGAGGTTGGAACGTCGAACGGAGACACGGATCATCGTGTGGTAATAAGCCTTATGAAAGATGTTTCGGAATTCGTTGACTGGATAGTTGATCAGGCTCAGATCGTGAACCATCGAGATGACTTTGGCAGAAAACGGAATGATAGGAATTTCTTTATCGTGGAACGTCACATACACGTCGATTCGATCACCCCGCATTTGGCGAGGCAAGAAGGTGTTGCACCAAAGGGTCTTCTCCTTTGATCCCCCGAAAGCATATCCAGCGGCGGGGTATTGCGATTTGATTGAGCCAGGATCGCTATCGAAATAGAAGAAGTAATCGTTGGCTTTATCCACCGACGCTATGTGCCGCAAGACATTGTGGCAGATCGTTCCGAAGCCTGTCCTTGGGTGCAGCGTCAATCGTGCGTCGATGGCAATTCTGCGCCTCATACTTATCTCGCCGGCACAGCATCCGATGGAGTGATTGAACCGCGCTCCTGCTCTGAAACCGCCATGGCCGCAACGTATTTTATTCTTGCATTTGGCGGATGGTTCGGGCAACGCAAGCTCGACGGCCTCATGGTCCTCATTAGCGGAAGATTCCGGCTCAAACCTAGTGGAGTATCTTTACAGAATGATCGGTTCCAAAGCCCTTTCAACGCTCAAGCATCGATTCCCCCGATTGTGGATGGAAACCAAGCTGCGGTTCGAAAGGAGCGGGTTTGAACCCGAGTTCTGGATGATTCCCCTCGTCTGCACCAATCGGCAAGACGCAATCGACATTGGCGCGAACATGGGCGAGTTTTCGTTCCTGATGTCCAAAACGGCGCGGCAGGTAATTGCCTTTGAGCCCAATGCAGATCTCAAGCCCTACCTGCAGCGCTTGCTGAGCTCGAACTGCCGCATTGAAACGATCGCTCTGTCATCTGGAAGCGGAACTGCCAGTTTGAGGATCGAATCGCACGACAGCGGCGGGGCTACCATTGAAGAGAAGAATCCACTTGGATGGGTAGAAAACGGACAAGACGTGTCTTCGCGCACCATTCAAAAACGTACTCTGGATAGCTATGACCTCAACAACATATCCTTCATCAAAATCGATGTGGAAGGTCACGAAGAGTCAGTTGTCGCCGGCGGTCTCCAGACGCTTCGGCGTAACATGCCAGTTCTCCTCATAGAATCTGAAGATAGGCATAATCAGGGCGCGCCCGCCCGTCTGGCGAAGGTTCTTGCGGAATTTGGCTATTGCGGCTTCTTTGTGAAGCATGGGGTACTGACGGACTTGAGCTTGATCCGTCGTGAAGATGTTGAGGTGGAGAATCTGCGGAAAGATAGAGCGTCGTATGTGAACAACTTCATCTTTGTTCCGAATGGGCGGGAGGACATAGTCAGTTCGTTGAAGCGGCTATGGCCGGCGCGAAGCTGATTCCAGTGACGCTGAAAAGCGCTAGGCTCGGTTCAGCGGACTTTCAACTTGTCGTTGCTCACCCGGTCTGCTGGGGCGTCGGAAGAGGCAGCAAGCGGGTCTTCAAACAATTTGAAATAGGCTTGTTCGACGCTGGATCGCGTGTAATTTCGAAGTACATAATCCCGCGCATATGCGGAAAGACCGGACAAGCGCTGTGTGCTATCCATGAGTTCAGAGACCTTGGCTGCGAGGTCCTCGGGCGCTCCGCAGCGGAACAACTCGGCGGCTCTGCGATCATCTGCTGTTTCGCGGTTTGCGGGAATGTCGCTCAGCAAGCAAGGCAGACCGTGGGCCATCGCTTCGACGGGGACGAACCCTTGCCCCTCGTGATGGCTGGGGAAAACCAGCAAATCCGCTTGCCGATAGAACCGCTGAGGATCCGATTGAAATCCGCAGAATTCAACGGGAAGGCCTTGCGCCAGTCCTCGAGCCCGGTTTGCATCTTCTCCTTCTCCGACAACGGTGAGAGATACATTGTGCAGCAGGCGCACAGCCTGGATCAGATCGAGTATTCCCTTGTCTCGCACAAGCCGGCCGACATAGAGCAGCCGGAAGGGCCCTTGGATCTGACGAGGAAGGGATATGGGTGCAGTGGGCACGGACTCGAGCCAGTTTGGAATGACGACCAGACGGCCGCCGTCTACCACTTCCGACAGTTGTTGCCTCACATAATCAGATACGCAGACCGTCTTGTGGATGATCCCCAGGTTCCTTGCGACAAGGGTCCGCTTCAGAAAGGAGGCGGTTTTCGGCTCGAAGACTGTGTGGCGGGTGCTCACGATCTTTAATCCGAACCACTGCGGCACGGAGGCGAGATAGCTTTCGCCTTGACCGTTCAGGTGAACGAGCTCAGGGCTGAAGCTGCGAATAGCATGGCTTATCTGAAGAGAGAGCTTAGCGTACCGTAAACCAGAGATGGTTCCAGCTTCGGATGCAAGCCGCCATGTTCTGATTCCAATAGAAGAAAGCGCTTCGCGAAGACGGTCATTCGATACGGCAGCCCCCAGTTCATAGCGATCTCCGAGGAGTTTAGCCAACTTCAGATAGTAGGCTTCGCCTCCACCAAAAAACGGAGTGATGCTAACGAGGAGGATCCGATTACGCATGCGTCCTCGATGCGAGTCTGATGCAACCGCGCGCGACTCGGACCAGTAAGGCGAACAAGGCCGCCACCCCTGCTCCGGTCAGGAACTTGAACGTTCCCGTGAGGGGGTCCATCAGGCTGCCCCGAGGCATGTAGATGAAAGGCCCAATGGACGCCAGCAGCAGTACTGCGCCGGGCCATGAGTGGCTGTGAAGATGGAGCATCGACAGCGCCCAGCCAATCGCAAGCGAAGCGATCATCACAAGTGCGAAGCCGCCGAGTATGTAAGCCTCGGCGAGGTATGTCGAGCCCGTTGCAAACCCCTCCCGGAACGCTTCAGGACTGAGGTAGATGCTGATGTCGGAGGCGAGATTGTCATCATTGGAAGACACCATCCCTCGCAGATCGCCCCACAGGTACCTCGCCTTATTCTTTTCGAACAAGGGCCGGTTCTCAACCGCCACTTCTGTCACGTTCATTGAAATGCCCTGGGTGGCGAGAACGGCCAAGGGCCCTGTTACGGCAATGTCTCGTTCCTCGCGGAATCCGGCCAGCGGCGCAGCAACAAGCATGATGATGGCGGCAGTAATAAACAGTGGCGCGAAGTTGAACCTTTTGCCGTTCTTCAGGTTGTGGATGAACCAGAGCACGATGAGTTGAACAAAGAATTTTCCCCGGAAACCAATCATCAGATCCATGATCGACACCGAGAGATAGACAACCAAAATGAAACGGACATAACGACGTCTTCGTTCAAATAAATACAGAAGAAGGCAAGCGGTAGTTCCGACCAATGCCATGAGCCGCACCAAGGTGCCTGCACTTTGAAGAATCTCGCCGTTGTCCACGTAAACAGCCATGTATCCGCCGTGGCTGCGGATGTAGCTGAAATACACGAGATTCTTGTACACAGCAAAAGGGATGCAGAGGGCGAGAACGCCGTAAAGGTCCCTGAGCCAGTTTCTTTCTTTGCCAGCGGTGAAGATGATCGGCCGGTAGGCCAGGCGGCAAGGAATGTAGACGCAGGCGGCGGAAAAGCAGATCAGCAACAGAGTTATCTGCGCGGTTTCCTGGTGAACAGAGAGTGGGATGACGGTCTGCACCTGGATGGCGAAGGGTTCAGTGGGAAAGCCAGTGAAGAGACCGACCAGCCGGCCACATTGAAATACAAACAGCATTAGAAGGAACAGGAAGCAGGGGTGCCGTCCTCCATCGAAGTTCTTCCACGCGGCCGCAATCAGGCCGACGATGAAAGCGATGCTGACGAGCGAGGCTGAGACCAGCGAGAGAATGTCGAGCTCGACCAGCAAGCAGCCAATGGCCAACAGCAGCAACCATGCCGAGCACTCCATCGCTGCCGAGATCGGCCTCAGTTTCTCACCGACCGAAATTTCAGTTTTCCCGCTCACGGATTATTTTGCGTCTCCTGCAGGCTGGATGCGTCCACAAGTTCGCGCTCACCATACCATTCACGGCGCTTGCTGCGGAAAATCAACGTTCCCGAAGCGAGAGAAATGAGGCCCATGGACACAAAGTACGTCCAAGTCACTCCCGCTATTCCGAAATGAGGCGCCAGAAGGAAGGCTCCGCCAGTCACCAGCAATGCGAGCATAACGGACTGAATGAGGAACGGCTCCTTCTTATGCGCGCGCAGATACAAGGCCTCGCTCTGCACCACGTGTGAACAGATCGCAGTGATCGCCAAAAGCGCAAATAACGGGAGGCTGATCATCCTGGTACTGAGCCTTGGAGCGACCATGCCCAGAACGCTCAATCCAACGACCAGTGCTGCGGCGCCACCGGCAATAAGGATTGTGGATTGCCACAACGTCCTGAAGAATACGCGGTCGAGCTGTTGCGATTCTCTTCTTTGGATCATTGCCCCGAATGGCGCGGATTTGGTGCTCATCCATGCCAGAGCGACCGGACTGAGGGCCCCCACAATGCTCATCGACATTCCCATCTGGCCGGCAGCAACGGCGCCACAGTAAGCGAACAGAATGGGTGTGAGGATTTGCTGAGCGGTGAAGTAATTGCATAGCCAGCTAACCGCGATCTTCGATTGAAACGGCAACACCTCGCTGCGCCAGCGGATTCGCTCTCCTGACGCATCCATGCGCAACAGGAGAAGAAGGAACCGGCGCCGCGGGTAAAGGAAAAGCACACCCATGAGGAAATTGCCGGTCAGCATAGCCGCGGGGGCATACAGTCCATGGCCTGAAACGAGGGCAATCCAGCTGAGGATAACGCCCGTCCCGGTCTGGCGAACACGCAGGCGAGCAACGTTCGCTACTTCACCGCATCCTTCCAGGAAGGAAAAGAAGGGATCAATCTGGAACATGAGCGCGGCCATAAAGACAAGCAACACGCATGGCAACATCCAGTGAACCGAATCCCCCGCAGCATGCCGGTGCTGGAAGAACAGCCAGCCCACTGGCGTCAGGGTGAAGAACATCAAAACTGCTGCGATGCTGTACCATCTGCGAACTTTCTGCAGAATCGAGGCGAGACGCCGGGAAGCAGTCAGCCCCCCCCGAATTCGCCCGCTGGGGAGAATTTTGAGGTATGCGGTCTCATGTGCGGCCAGTTGCAGAATGACGAATGAAAATCCAAGCTCGAAGACGATGTTTAAATTGACGAGGCTGTAAAGCGTGTAGTAATAACCTTGCTCCGTCGGAGTGAGGAAGCGGACGATCAGCAGGACTGTACCGGTGCTCCCCAAAATCTGAATCACCCGCGCGAGCACTGTATAGGCGATGGAGCGGTCCAAGCCGATCAGATGAATCAGCCGCCGCAACGGCGATTTGGTCGGCGGTCGACCAGGAACGAGCTGACCCGCATCCGCGCGATCGTTCGGAGTCGGTTCAGCTTCCAGGTGCGGCAACATTCAATGTCCTTATGGCAATTCGGCAGGATCTTACGCTCAAAATTTGGGGCGCGATTGCTTCGCGTCCGGAAACGCGAAATGCCCTCATGACCAACGAAAAGAATCTCAGCGGCGCTACGTCGCTAGTTTCCGCAGCCACAGCAATTCTCGGATTCTCCGCATCTTTGACGACAGTACCGGATCCAGTTGAGTGTGCTGATAGAGCGCTGAGAAGAACGCAAACAATATGCCGATGAGCAAGCCTGCCAGGGTAGCGGAAATTACAATCAGGCTGCGCTGCGGGAAGGATCGCTTGTCAGGCGGCACGGCCGAATCGACCACCTGGACCAGTGGCCCTTCCTTCGCCTCATCCAGCTTCGCCATCTCGAACTGACGCGCCAGAATGTCGAAGATAGTCTCGTAATACTTGACGTCACGCAGTTTACGAACATATTCGAGGCTCGACCCAGGCACCTTTCCCTTCGGCACCAGCAAGCCCCCATCCGTTCCATCAGCTGAACCGCCCAACTGCGCCATCTGAGCCTGAAGAGCAGCCAGTTCTTCCTGAGCCTGTTTCAGCTGAGCATTTTCAGAGGTGGCAAATGTGCTCAATGCGCGAATTTGCACTTCCTTCGCCGCGATTTGGGCTCGGAGCGCCGCTGCGGACTCGATCAAGGCGCGGGCCTGGCTGTTTAGCTCGATGAGGCCTGTCTTCTGTTCGGTTACCTTCATCGCTTCTTCGGCATTCGCAAGGTTGTTCTTGGCCTGCTCCAGTTGCTGCTCGAAGAACGCACGCCGATGGGCCGCTTCGGTGATGGCCAGATGGCTGGAAAGACCGCGGAACTGCTCAACGTAGCCATTAGCCAATTCCGCAGCGCGCTTCGGATCGTGGTCCTCCACAACGATGTGGATCAGCCCATCCTTGCGGCTGCCGTCTACGGATGCGTATTTTTCAAACTTCTTTCGGGCGTCGGATGCATAACGGGCGTGATACTCGTCCATCAGCCGGAAATGCTGCACCATCCCATCTTCGACGGTACGGCTCTTCAGCATCGCAACGAATGTATCGTTCGGATTCTTTAACCCCAGACTGCTTCCTGCCATAGCGGCAACGCCGCTCAGGTTCGCCAATCCGGCGGGTAGGGAAGCCAGGGACGAATTCTGCTGAGGGGGAAGAAGCGTGACCTCAGCGCTGTACCGAGCGGGCAAGAGAAGAGAGACGACAATCGACGCGATTGCGAACCCTGCCATGATCCACAGAATGATCCGCTTTCGCTCCAGGATAATCGCCAGCAGGTCGAGTAACCGCCCATCAGTCTTTTCGCTTTGTAGTACGGTCTCAGCAGGAGGATAGCTGACACTTGCTTCAAAGTCAGACCGAGATGTGTCAATTGCCATCGATTGAAAAACCTGCTGTGCACCCGGGTGGTGCAGATTAAGTATAAAGACCTACCGGCCGATTCTGCTCGCCTAGCCATGTTCGAGGCGCCCACATTCATAAGGCTAAGCACACGCGCCCTGGAGTAGCCGCAAAATTCGAAAATCTGCGTCTTAGTTTCCTTAGGTTACGGTGAAAAGTCCTCGTAAGCAAATCCAGGAATGAGCCCGCTGACAGCCAAGGAGTTTGGTGGGTCTCCCCGTTGAGTCGATATCAGATAGAGGGGTTCTCACGGTTAGGGAGCAGCGAATGGTACCCTAGCCCCTCAAATCATCTTCTGAATAATGGTGGGCCCGATTGGATTAGAACCAACGACCTCTCCTATGTCCAACCTCTGCATGGGGTCATTATTATCAGGTATTTAACAGCTCGCTTTACCCTCTAAGCACCTGATCGGCGTGTAAGCGCTCAGTTGCCCGGCTTCGCGATAGGCGGCAAAACAGAAGGGCGAGTTTTACCGCCCGCATCGTTCTCGCACAACTTGGCATCCTTTTCCGGGCTGGTCGTGCCGCGGTGCGGTCCGTGGCATTATGCCAAGGCGTCCCGCACCGAGCAGCTCGATTTGTCTTAGCTTTCGTTCTAGTGTTTGCAGCCGGGGCCGTCGGTGACGGAGGTCAGCACCTGAGCAGCCGCAGTGATTGTGCGATCCCAGCACTGGCCTTTCGAGGTCTGAAGGCGGTAGGTCTGCGTGGTCTTGCTGCCTGTCGGTCCGAGGAAGCTCCCGCTTGAGTCCCATTTGAGCGTGTCGGTGGCGTGAACCTCGTTGCTCAGGTTCCTTACGGATGCCGGACCCCAGCCAGTGTTGTTGACCTCACGAATGAGGTCCTGCTGGTCGCTGGTTGTGGTCTGGCTGAAGCTGCCGTCTGCGTTGACGAGGAATGAGTAGTTGATGGCGAGCGGATAGGAGAAATGTTGCTCCACAACGCCCGAGTTGATACCGCCGCGTACGTTGGTTCGCGAGTCTACGGTCGTGAGTTGTTGCGCGTTCTGGATGTCGGTGTTCGCGTTGACGTCGAACTGCTGCTTGCTCAGGAAGCCGACGGTCTGGTTGATTGTGGTTTCGACGCGGCCGTGCGAGGTGTTGATGTAGCCACTGATCTCGAAGTTTCGTTTTGAGCCGACGGTGACGGTGCCCGTGTAAGTGGGGCCTGCGCCGGTGGAGATCTCTTCATCTACAGTCGGCGTAGGAGCCATGCTCAAAGTGTTCTTGAGCAAGCCGCCGGAGACCTTCGCAATGCCGTGATCCAAATAGGCGAGAAGGTTGGCGGTAGCGAGGAAGTAGCTGTTCGCGTTATACACGCTGACCGCGACGGTGTGGGTGCCGCCGTCGGAGAGAACACCTGCGAACGGCGTAAGGTCGACTCGATAGGGCTTAAAGTTAAGCGTCTGCACACCGGGAATAGGTTCCCATAGATAGGGATCGATGCCGCCGGTGTAGATCCACGGGTAAACAGGCGCAACGCCGGCGGGCTGTCCATCGATCCAGATTTCTGTCTCGCGGAATGCGGTGTTGCCGCAGCTCTCCAGGTTGGAGGTCTGGTCGTTGGGCACGCAGAAATACCAGAACTCATCGTTGGACTGGCTCTGTGCGATTACGTCGAGATAGACGCGCTCCACATTCGTGGGCAGGTTCAGCGTCTGCGAGATGGTATCGGAGGTGGTGTTGAGCGTGCCTGCATCTCCACCGCCTCCATTGACGGGGACGACGATGTCGGGCGTGACGGGAGCCCCAGCACCGCCGCCGGCCGGGTAGAACTCGAGCGCAGCGTTGGCGTAGATGATGCCGTTGTAGGTCACGCCACCGGAAACGCCTACGAAGTTGCCGATGTTGGCTTCGCCGGTCTGCGGAGACGCGAAGATGGCGGACAGGTCGGTCACATCGCTTTCCACATGCCATGAGGGGCTGAGGGTTTTGCGCGGTTCAGCGGTGGTGCCGTAGTAGATGTTGGCGTGGCCCAGATAGAAGGCGGCGGTGCGATCGAACTGACGGCCTGCGGTTACGGTGAAATCGGCCGTGAAGACGACCTTGGCCCAGGGGCCGGGACATGCGGACGGCGGCGCGTAGCTGAACGTTTTCAGCGTGAAATCGGCAAAGGCGAGATTGTTGAACAGCGGCACGACGCACGGAGTGGTGTGCGGACGGGAAACCGGCGGTTCGGCGGTGATGGGGTTTGACGAGCCGATCTGCGGGGTTGGCGGCACTACTACCACTTGAGCGAGGGCCGCTGTTGCGCACGCAAACGAGAGCAGGGTGGCCAATCCGGCCAGCCATGTCCTGGGGGAAGACGTTGCTGTCATGGCGATTTCCTTTCGGGGCCTTCCAAAGATGCCGCCCAATATACATGACTTGCAGGCTCGATGTATCGAGAAAAATGATTATTTCAATCAGTTTTTGGAATTCCGTGCGCGAAATTCTTAGCAGTTAAACGCACTTGACCGTGATCGAAGAATTGGCTCCAGTCATTGTCAGCGCGGCTACTTCGATCCAATCTGTGGGCGCAAACGCATGCAGGTCCTGAGGCTTACATTGCCCCAAGGAGGGTGGTTTCATTGTTTGTTCTGTTCACAAAATTGATTATCTTGATCACTTTTTCATGGACTATTCAGATCTTGGCAGCGTAATCTGCCTCGCGTAGACCTTAACGGCTGTTCCCAGAGCCGGACCCCAATGTCAAACCAATTTCAGTGAGGCAAACGCAAATGAGACGAATGAAGGCAGGTCAACTTCTCAGGATGATCGGAGCCGCCATGGCGCTTCTGTTCAGCCTGTCTGCTGCAATGGCGCAGTCCGTGACTGCCTCGATCACCGGCACCGTCACCGACCCCAGCGGCGCCGTGATCAATGGGGCTCATGTCGTCGCGCGTAACCTCAGCACCGGCGTCGAAACATCGGCCACCACCAACGATGCGGGCTCCTATCGAATCGAGTATCTCCCGATAGGGCAATACGTGGAGACGATAACGGCTCAGGGATTTGCCAAGTCATCGATTCCGGCATTCACGCTCGAGGCCCTGCAGACGGCCACCTTCAACGTCAAGTTGTCCGTCGGAGCTGAATCGACCACCATGGAGGTCACGGCTGCGACCCCGATCCTGAACACCAGCGACTACACGTTGAGCGGCACTTTCACTGAGAACACGATCTCGAATTTCCCGCTCAAGAGCCTGGACTTCAGCGCACTCACGCTCTACGTGCCCGGTGCCGCCAGCACCTTTGGCAACACGGGCACAAACTCCATCGAGCGCAGCACGTATTACAGCGACTCCGTGAACATGAACGGAAACCGCGCGCAGGCCAATAACTACACGCTTGAAGGCATCGACATGAACGAGACCTTCAACAACCTGATCTCGTATAGCCCGGCGCCAGCGGCTCTGGGCGAAGTGAAAGTGCTGACAGCTAACACGCCGGCCGAGTTTGGCAACGTGAATGGCGCGGGCGTGGTGAGCGTACTGAAGAGCGGCACCAACCAGTTTCATGGTTCGGCGTATGGATATGTGCAGGACTACCGATTGAATGCGAACAGCTGGCAGAACGGGAACCAGACGCCGGTGGTTCCTATCAATCCTTACTCGCAGGACCAGTTTGGCGGCACTTTCGGCGGTCCCATCTTCCGCAACAAGCTCTTCTTCTTCGTGGATTATCTTGGCTCCCGCTATCACACGGGTGGCATCGGCACGGTAAGCGTGTTGACGCAGAGAATGCGCAGTGGAGATTTTTCTGAGCTCCTCACCGGGACCAAGCCCATTCAGCTCTATGACCCGTTGAACAACAACCAGCCGTATGCCGGCAACATGGGTGTTCCGATTGTCAACCCAGTGGCGCAATACCTGATTGCCCACCAGGATCTCTATCCTGAGCCGAACGCGACTCCCACTGATGGGATCGCGGCGAACAACTACCAGGCGCACACCCGCAGCTTCAAGGCCAACAACCAGGGGGACATCAAGGTCGATTACCAGATCAGCCAGCGCGATAAGCTGTCGAGCTTCTTTGCCATTTCTACCGCCTATGACGGAACGACGCCCGTGCTGCCCATCAGCTTCAGTGGGCCGAACCTCTATCCCACGAAGCTCGGCGGCGCCAACTGGGTGCACACCTTCTCGCCCAATCTTCTCAACTCGCTACGTATCGGCTTCACGCGGACGGAATGGGCGCAGAACTTCTCAGTCGATTCAACGGGGCAGTTTGGCACCAGCGGCAATCAGAAGGTCGGCATCAACTTCCCGAATCAGACGCTGCCTGGCTACTCAGGCCAGAACATCTCGGGCGGTATCTTTGCCGGCGGCAATCCGGTGTATGGCGGTGGCCTCATCGACAACACCTACAGCTACATCGATGCACTGAGCTGGCAGAAGAGCCGCCACTACTTCACCTTCGGCCTCTCGATGCTTCGCTATCAGAACAACTACCCGACGGCCAACAATAACGGCTACCTGGGGCAGCTCACCTATAACGGCAACTTCACCAAGGACGTGACAGGCGCCAACACCGAGTCCGGATACGGCGGAGCCGATTTTGTGCTCGACCGCATCAGCGCAGCTGCCGTTACCTTCGCCAGTGTCAACGTAGGCCAGCGCCAGTGGCGCACCGGCATCTACTTCAACGACGACTTCAAGCTGACTCCCGAGCTCACCATTAACTACGGCTTCCGGTACGAACTTGATCAGCCGTGGGTGGAAATGAACAACAAGACCGGGAACATAGACGAGGCGACCGGACAGGTCATCTACGCGCACGCAGTTCCAGCGGGGGCGCCGGCAGGATCCGGAGTCTGCAAGAACCCCGGCTGTTACGACTGGAACTTCCATCAGTTCATGCCGCGATTTGGCTTCGCGTATCAATTTAATCCGCGAGCTGTTTTGCGCGGCGGATACAACGCCACCAGCTTCTTTGAAGGCAACTCGTCGAACCAACGCCTCACGTCGATCACGCCCTTCATCCAGGCCATGAACGTGAGCATCATACAGCCGACTTCTGACTCGATTACGCAACCGCTCAACACGCAGAACGCCTTTGCGCAGTCAGCACAGTCAGGCGGTACCTACAACGTGTACCCGCAGAACATGCAGCCGGCCTACATCCACAACTACAACCTGACGCTGGAATATGCACTGACGCATCTGCTGTCGCTGCAGGCCGGCTATGTGGGTGAGAGCGGGCAGCACATTGAAGACTACGGCAACATTAACCAGTACAGGATTCCGGGCGATGCGACCTCGGCGCCCTACTATAACAACGCCTACATCGGATGCCAGACGGCAGCTGCCACGCAGATCTGCTCCAATCCTCTGTTGGTGACTGAGTCGCGCGCCATGATGAACTACAACGCGCTCCAGGCCATCCTGCGCCAGCGCGTCTCCGATACCGGCCTTGAGTACACGGTCAACTACACCTACAGCAAGGCAATGACGAACAGCCTTGGCAACTATGCGCTAAACGTCAACGGCTACAGCGGTGCATTCCAGAATTACTACGACAGCGGCGCGGACTACGGCCCGGCCGGCTACGACCTCACGCATAACCTCACGGCCACGGCTGTATATGCCCTGCCGGTCGGCCACGGCAAACGCTATCTCGCCAACACCAACCGCGTAATCGATGAGATTGCGGGAGGATGGAGAATCGCCACGGCCGTCATGTCCTACAGCGGCTTCCCGCAGACCGTCACGACCGGGATCAGCAACAACACCCTGAGCTACGGTCAAGAGCGCGCGAATCAGTATCGTCCGCTGCACATTCGCCACCGCACGCTGAGTAACTGGTTCGGCGACGATCCTTCGGCGCAGCCCTGCAGGACCGCCGGTTCTGACAACGGCGTGTGCGCCTTCGGTGCCCCGGCGCAGAACACCTTCGGTACATCCCGCAACGGGTCGGTGCGAGGCCCGGGCTTCCACAACGTGGACATGTCGATGATGAAGGACTTCCGCATTGTGCATGAGCACTATCTGGGTTTCCGGTTTGATGCTTTCAACGCATTCAACATCGTGAGCTACGGCAATCCTGCCACCGGCATCGACGACAAGACCTTTGGACAGATCGTGCAGCAGAATTCGATTCGTTCTAACGAACGCCATCTGCAGTTCTCGGCGCATTACACGTTCTGAACCGAATCGACAGAGTGGCTCGTCCGCTCTGTCGTCATCCAAGACCCCCGAGGCGCAGCGGTCATGAAACTCGAAGTATGTGTGGATTCCGTCGAGTCATCGATCGCTGCTGCCAAAGGAGGCGCGGAGCGGATCGAACTCTGCAGCGCATTGAGTGAAGATGGGATCACGCCGAGTGTAGGTCTCATCGACATCGTAAGAAGATGCGTGGATATCGACGTCTTCGTAATCATTCGCCCTCGCGGCGGCTCGTTCGTCTATTCCGAACCTGAACTGGAAGTCATGCGCAGCGATATCTCCGCAGCGAAGACTCGGGGCGTGAATGGCGTGGTTCTTGGGCTGTTGAATGAAGACGGCACGATCGACCGGCCGCATACCACCGAACTCATCGAACTGGCGCGTCCGATGGAAGTGACATTTCATCGCGCATTCGACGCCTCGCAAAACCTCTCCGACGCGCTTGAAGATGTGATCGCATGCGGGGCCGATCGGCTGCTCACCGCGGGCGGCCCCTCAGATGCGATGAACAATCTGGATTCTCTCGCTGCGCTGCAAGCTCAGGCGGCCGGCCGCATTCGGATCATGGCGGGCGGCGGTATTCGCATTGGAAACGTGCGCGAAATCGCTTTGCGAACCGGGATTGCCGAGATGCATACGTCGCTTAATTCGAAGGGCCAGGACTCGGGATTCGATGGCGGCGGCGGCCCCGATACCGTGCGCGACGCCGGATACTACGTGGTGAAGCAGAGTGACGTGGAAGCGTTTCGATCTGCACTCCGCGAAATCTCGGTGCGAAGCTGAGCATGCGCGCCGTATAGTAGGATGTTCTGAAAAACAGCCCGAAATAGAGAGCGCCATTCAGGGTTATGTCTATCAATACGGACAAACGCGCCAAGGAGATTCTGCGGCTGCTGCTGAGCCACGGAAGAGCCTCAGTCGAGGAACTGACATCCGCACTTGGTACGTCTCCGGCTAGTATTCGCCGGGACCTCGTTCGCCTAGAGGCGCGGGGGCTGGTGCACCGCACGCTTGGCGGTGCGATGCTGGCCGGCAATGGAAATCCCGTGTATGAGCCGTTCCGCTTCGATGCTTCCTTCCAAGTGCGCGAAGACCGGTTTGCATCCGAGAAGCAGCGGATTGCGCGCGCGGCCGCGGCGCTGGTGCAGGAAAACGAAACCATTGGCTTCTCCGCAGGAACCACCACAACATTGGTAGCCCGTCAGCTGTTGCACCGGAAGAACATCAACGTCATTACAAATGCCGTGAACATTGGCATGGAACTGAGTTCCAGCAACAAGCTTCACACTACCCTGACAGGCGGAACGCTGCGCTGGGCCGGTGCATTCTCGCTCGTAGGCCCAACGGCCATCGAGTCACTTGCGCATGTGGTTATGGATCGCTTATTCCTCAGCGCAACAGGTGTCGATGCTGAACGCGGGGCTACTCTCATCCAGCCGGACGAGGCAGCGGTCTTTCGGGTCATGGCCCGTCAGGCGCGACAGCTGATCGTAGTGGCTGACTCAAGCAAAATGGGCCTGGTCAGCCCCGCGGTGGTGTGTGCTCCGGTGGAGATCGACCTGCTGATCACCGATAACGGCATCAGTGAAGAGACAGCACGAACGTTTGCAGCCAGTGGAGTGAAGATCCTGGCAGTTTAGTCAAACCAGAACAGGTTCACTGAGGTTAAGCACGAGAGCCTTCACCTCTTCGCCAGGAACCGTCTCGCGTTCGAGAAGCATCTCTACCAGTTCGTCGAGCGCGGGCCTGAGCTCTTCGAGCATCTGCGTGCACCGCGATTCCATCTCGTTCAGAAGCTCCTGCGTCTGATCGAGGTAGAACAGATGATCAGTGTGCAGGCCGAGTTTCTGGCATGCACCGAGGCTGAACAACTTCCCGTCCTTGCTCATGCCCATCTCGGCCACCATCCTGAAGGCCAGGATCGAAGCCTCGGTCAGGTCGCTTGCTGCTCCCGATGAGACGTCACCGAGGACAAGCCTCTCGGCGATGCGGCCGCCCAAGTACATCTGAATGCGGTTTTCGAGCTCGGAACGCAGATAGAGTTCCGTCTCCTTATTAGGAGTGACCAGGGTGACGCCGAGCGCCGGACCCCGTGGCAGGATCGTGACCTTTTCGAGAGTACCTGTATTCGTATGGGCGGAAACAATGGCGTGGCCCGCCTCGTGAATGGCGATGCGCCGGCGTTCCGCCTCGGTAAGAACCTTCCCAGAGGCTTCACCCATGCTCTGGATCTCGATCGCTTCACAGAGGTGCTTCATGCCCAACGACGAGCATCCCGTGCGGGCTGCGACGAGTGCGGCGGAGTTGACGGATGCCGCGATCGCAGCCGGACTAAGTCCCGTGGTCAGCCTGGCAAGCTGCTCCACGTCCAGGTAATCGGTGGCCGCGATCTTTCCGGTGTAATGCTCGAACAGCGCCTTACGATCTTCGAGATCGGGAAGATCGACGTGGATTTTGCGATCGAAGCGTCCTTCGCGCAGCATGGCTTCATCGAGAGCGTCGGGTTTGTTGGTCGCGCCGATCACGATGACGCCGTTGGCAGCGTGGAACCCATCCATCTCTGTCAGCAGCTGATTGATGATCCGATTGGGCTCAGCATCGCTGGCTCGCTCGACGGCGGTGCGCTTGCCGATGCCGTCGATTTCGTCGATGAACAGGATGCAGGGCGCCTTCCGTCTTGCCTGCCGGAAGACACTTTTCACCTGCCGGATGCCCATGCCGTAGAGAGGCGATGAAAACGCGCTGCCGGTGATGTCGATGAAGGAAGCGTTGCATTCGCCGGCCAGAGCTTGCGCGAGGCGAGTCTTGCCTACTCCCGGAGGCCCGACCAGAAGGATCCCTTTGGGAGGCTTGGCGCCGAAGTCGGCATACCGTCGGGGATTGCGAAGGTAATCGACGACATCATCAAAGGCCTGCTTCGCCTCTTCGGCGCCGATGACGTCGTTGAACGTCAGATTGGGCCGCTTCTTCCGTCGCAACCTGAAGAACGTGCCGAACACCAGAGCCAGGCCGAGGCCAACAGCCGCGGCGTCCACGGCGACCTCGAGAGCGCTCGGCTCGAACGACTTCGACTGGGAAGCGAGCAGGGCAAGCGGGAAGCTCGCGTGGGCAGAGTTCTCATAGGCAGACAGAATCGGGCCGGAGACCCTTCCGCCTTCATCCAGAACGAAGTAGCGCTCGCCGGTGCGGGTTGTGACCAGCACTGCGGACGAGGAGATACCGATTGCAGCGACCTTGTCCGTCTTGAGGTCGGACATCATGCCGGAGATGTCCTTTTCGGTCTTCCAGTCCGAGGGATGCTCTCGCATTTGCTGGATGGCCTTGCCGACGGTGGGCGCGGCCTGGGAAGCGGCAAGCTGATTGCGGAGGTAGAGCGATGTGCCTGAAGCAAGCAAGAAGAAAGCGAGAATAATTCCAGCAAAATACCTGTTTCTATTGAGCTTTTCCATCTGGTCTCCGTAGGGGAGGGGACGCGGATATCGGATGAAATCCAGGGCCCGGCTGCCTGAGCGGGGTTTGAAGTTGCTGTTGCGGGGCAGGCGTGCAGACCCCCACAGGGTGAAACTATAGGTCTTTCAAGGTGTTTGCAGAGTGACTTATATCACATCACTTCGACGGCCAACTTGCAAGCTCGTTTTAGTCGAGCGAAGGCTGACCGGCGATTCATCGAGACTGCTCTTCAGCGGGCCGGGTTCCGGTTCCGGGCTGGGTTGACTGTTTATTTATGCGTAATCTCCCTGTGATATTCAGGGAGCATGCGATTTTGAGGATATGCTTTCTTGTATTTGCTTAAGCTTATTGTTAATAGGATCTTGCGGCAAAATTGGCGAATATATGGAGAAGTAAAAACAGGGGGAGGGGTAGCTAATTTTCTAGTAACCCCATTTACTTACTAGTTACTCCACTTCGGTTCCCCGTTTCTGCCAGGCACACCACGACTCACTAAGCAGGCTAAGCGAATTTGAGGGCTGAGTCTGTGATGGTGATCACGGGTGGTGGGCACTCGCTGCGCGGACCTGCGGACGGACTCGGTTGAAGGGCTCGATAATTCTTGAGCTTGTTCCGGGCCCTGGCCTGCCACTCCGGGAACAGATACTCCCCTTGGGCTCCACTCGCATCGGCGCTGCTGGAACAGCTCTATCAGAATTGTGTTATTCGGCTATAGAGACAGGGTACGTTTCCAAAGCAGCTCGCCGCAGAAGATGGAAATCACATAGATGGCGAAGGCGACGAGCACGACCCAGAGTCCCGCCCTTGCTGCTCCGATTCCAGCTAATCCGCCCAGGAAAACCTGTGCTACGCCGAAACGTGGATCTCCTCCAACGAAACGCCATCTACGTTGGCCGGACCGCTGTCTCAGCGATGGATATCGTCCGACTGCGATCGCGACCAAGCCAAATGCAACGCCTGTTCGTAGACTCAGGAGTGAAACCATGATGGCAAGCGGGATCAGGAAAGTCATGTCCTGCGTAACGAGCAGCTTCCAACCTGCTATCGGCAGGAGACGATAGCGCAACAACGCGCGCCCTTCATCCAGGCGGAGCATGCGTTGCCCGATCGTGCTCATTGCAATACCGACGAATAACGAGAGCATCGGAAATGCTTCGGGCTCTGGTGCACTCCCAAACAGTCGATACAAAGTTCCACTAACCGCTATCAACAGCGCGGCCCAGAAGTCGAGGGTCCCCAGCATCTCCCGCCATGTCGCTTGCGCGATTCCGCTGACCTTCAAGGGCGTCCTTGAAATGCTGAGGTGTGCAGGGGTCCTTATTTTGAATGGGAGACGGCCAACGGCGTATACCGCCCCATGAACGATGAGTCCCAGTAGAAGAAAAAAGAGACCCGCGGCTAAGCCCATCCAGAACAAGTAGCCAAGAAACAGCACGATAAATAATGGATTGAATGCAAAACTTACTGAGCTGAGCAGGAGCGTTTGTGTACCGGTCAGCGGCCAAGTAGCGACTCGCTCCGGGGGCAACCTATGCTGTGTGTCTACGGAAAAAGTAACAAGCAAAGGCGCAAGAAGGACGATTTGAAAGAAAAGCGTGCTCCAGAATGCTACTTTCGGAGTTCCGCCTTTCGCGAACATAATGAAAACGATGCAGAACAGAAGATTGTTGAAGCGTACTGAGGAGAAGCTGCTCAGCTCCTTCAACATCAGTTTTTTCAACAGAACCCCGAGGGCTAGGAACCGAGCCAATCCAAGACCTCCGGCTGCGGCTTGCCAACGATGTTGAAATATACCTCCTCAACTTCCTCGTTTATCGTGGGTGGGTTGAAATCCGATTCAATGCGACCATGGCGAAGAATGACTACGCGGGTGGCTATCTTTTGCACGATTGACAGAATGTGAGAGGTGAGCAAGATCGTAGCGCCATCGCTGGAGAGTTGGCCAAGCAGCATTTCAATGACCGCGGAGGATGAGGGATCAATGCCTTCAAACGGCTCGTCAAGCAGAAGGACCTTCGGTCTGTGCAGGAGGGCCATAGCCAAGGCGGTCTTCTTCCGCATGCCGAACGAACAATTTCGCGCAACCGTGTGGCGTCCTTGGGTAAGCTCGAATAGTCCTAATAGGTTCGTTGCCCGTGCTGCCGTTTCGCTTTTCGTGAGCCCATAAATAGGTCCGATTGCCATCAGGTTTTCGATGATGGTTAAAGACTCGAACAGCCCGAGCCCCTCGGGCAATACACCTAAATTCCGCCGGATTTCAACTGGATGATCTCGGAAACCCAGTCCATCGATGAACACGGAACCGTCGTCTGGCTCTTCTAGCCCGGAGAGCAAGCGCAGCAGCGTGGATTTGCCAGCACCGTTAGCCCCTAACAAGGCGCAAATGCCAGGTTCTACGACCAGGTCTATGCCTCGGAGAACAGGCTGAGAGGCATAACTCTTCGACGCGGCTCTGCAGTCGATCACTGTCTTGCTCCCCACTACTCAGTTAACCATACGAAAACATCACATTCGGCTATCTGGAGCGGTTGGACGCCGGACTCGCGAACCGAGTGGAATGCGAGCGTGGGGCTACCGAGGCGGTCGTCAACTGTCGCGTAAGATCACCGAAGGAGAGAGGACGGAAGCGCGTCGCGCGGGAAGCATGCTCGCTATCATTGTCGCCGCTGCAGGCAACAGCGGAGCGATCAGCCAAACCTGGACAGGCGGCGACGCGACTCCGGTGATCCCAGCAATCAAGAATTTCAAGAGTGCGAAAGACAGTGCGGTACCGATCACGGTGCCGAAAATGGCGAGCCGGACCGCAGTGCTTAGAACCATCAAAACGATGCGCCAGCGTTGAGCTCCAAGGGCCATGCACAGCGCTCGGTCGCGTTGTCGCTGACGTTCCGCATCGCTTTGGGCGCTCAGCAAACCAAGCAGACTGAGCACCAGACCTGTCACCGCCGATACGCCTCCGATCAGAGTGGCAACGCGCAACCCTGCCAGGCCAGATTGAGCCAACTGCGTGGCCAGTGTTTTGATGGTGGGAGCGAAAGTGTTACCGGGCACATTTTCAACCCTGCTGCGAAGACCCGCCGCCATGCTGTCGTTCCACTTCGAATGTTTGAGCATCAGCGTCATTCGCGGAGGATAGTCTTGCCACATGGGAAAGTAGATTGCGGGTTCCCCGTGCCGCTCAAAAGTTCCCACCGCTTGTGAACGGACAACTCCGATGATTTCAGTTCTCACTCCACTCTCATCGATGACTCCGGCGCCGAGTGGCTTGTGGTCGAAGTAGAGATCGGCTGCTTCCTGATTGACCACAGCCACGCGTGGCTGCCCGGCAATCCGATCGTCACTGAAGATCCGCCCAGCGATCGTGGTCATGTCCAGAGCACGGAAATAATTGGCCGAAGCGACATTCGCGCTTAGCTCGATACCCGTTACAGGAGGCGCAAGCGCAACGAGAAAATCCGCGTTCCTGATCGTGCTCGGTTCCTCAGTTTGATTGATGAATCCGTAGTAGATCGTGGGGCGTCTTTGCTGTCTCGTCTCCGTTGACTTTCTCTTGACCACACCGATGATCTCGATCTGCGATCCGGAGGAATCTCGTATCGCTACGCCAACCGATTGCCGCCCGAACAGTTCAGTGGCTGCCTCCTCGTTTACGATCGCAACCCTGCCGCGCTGATCGGCTGGGTCAAACATCCTTCCGGCTGCCGGCGGGCTAGTCAGCAATTGGAGAGAGCTCGGTGTAAGCCAGGAAATATCCATCGCAACATGGCGATCTTTTTGAGAGAACTTCTGAATTCTGAAGGTCCGCCACGTTGGTCGATTGCCGGGAACCCGTGCAGCCCATGCCAGTGGCGACAAACCAGGAACAGACTTTGCGCCCTGCTCAACTCGGCCGAAATAGCCGAAGTCAATCTCCGGGCCGTCAGGCCGCGTCGGCGCCTGCACGGTGAGGAGAATCGGATCGCCCAGGCGATGTCCGGCGCTCGTCTCGAACGCTTCATGCAGTCCGGCCAGAAGAAGCGCCGTGCAGATGACGAGCGTGCAACAGGCCGTCATTTGTCCAACCACCAGAGCCGAGCGCAAGCGCTGGATTGCTTTCGAGGGCGAACCGGCTTCGCGCTGAAGCACAGTCCAGGGGCGATCGGTTACGGTACCCACGACCGGTAGCATTCCGCAGACCATCGTGATGCCGATGCAAGCCAACGAGGCTGCGAAGATCGGGAGCAGATGGGTGGCGAAGGTGAGCTGTTCTGCGTCCTCTTTGAAGAGAAGAGCGGGAAGAGCGTGGGTGGTCAGAATTCCCAACCATAAACCTATCGCGCCGCCAGCAATGGAGAGGATGGCGCTATCCGCGAACAAGTCCCCCAACAGCTCTGATCGAGTGGCGCCCAGTGCAATGCGAAGAGAAGTCTCATGGGTTCGTTTCAGCGCTCGGCCCAGGAGGAACGAAGCAACGTTGATACAAGCGATGAAGAACACTGCGGCCGCAGAGAAGTTCAGAAACATGCCGACGCGCGCCAATCCGAGGGCCATGCCAGGCGCGATACCCGTGAAGAGAGTGACGCTCACGTTACCAAGGCCGGTAGAACCTGACCGAAGCGAGGCTTGTGCCTTAGCCACGGAAACGCCGGGGCGAAGACGCGCAACAACCCATAAATCGTGCCGCCCAACACCGACGCTCCGCGGGTCCTCTGATCTTGATTCGATCCAGAGGTCGACACGCTCGTCGTTATAGAAACCATCCAGGCGTTCCGGAGCGACTCCATCAATTCTGAGATCGGCATCGTCGATACGAATGCTTGAGCCAACCGCATCTTGTCTGCGGCCTAACTCGTTTTCCCAGATACGGTGACTGATCACCACACCGCTGTTCAGCGGGAAGGCCAACACAGCGGCCAAACTCGGGGTAACTGCGGCGACAGTCCTTATCCCCGAGCGGTGATCGATTGTAGCTCTGGCTGGCTCGATTCGCGCCGCGCCAACCCAATCAAACAGCCCCTTTGTGCTCTGAAGATTCCGGTACTCCTCAGAGGAGAGGGGGCCGGCTGCACGGAAACGATCTTGCGTGAAGATCGACACGATCCGGTCCCCGCGAACCGGAGAATCGGGGTGAGTGAGTCCCTGCAGAAATCCGTAGACGGCGGCATTGCTGCCCACACCAAGGGCAATGGTGAGGAGAAGGGCGAACGACAGTCCCGGCGCCCGAGCAAGGGCTCGCGCTGACCTGCCGATTCGGGGAAGGCTTCGAGACAAGACCACCCCGAGTAGCATGCAAATCAGGGTCCACTAGGAGCTGCATTTTTCCTTGCCAGAACAGAGGTGCGCCAGCTTCTTGCGTCCGGTTTCGAGTCGATGTGTCCATATTTGGACAGGGCAAGCGTCACACTGAGAGTGCTTAGTGCGCGAGGGAGATCGAATCTTCCCCAAGTCGGAAGCGTGCCAGGTCTAACTGATGCCTCCAGCCGAGTCTCCCAGTAACTGCATCGCCTTCTGCATTCGCCACTCGGTGACATATTCCGGCGTTGTTTGTTTCGGAGTCTCAAAACGGAGTCGGGTTCTCAGCTTCAGTGTCAGGCAGGCCAGAACCCCTACGCTTCCGCACCGCCTTCACGCACGTGCTGATTGCCTGCGATGAAGCAGCCGATCCACTGAGAACGGGCCAGGCCCTTTGAGCGCGAGCGTGAGGATGCAGACGATGTACAGCAGGTCGCATTCGTATCCCGGCGGACCGAACTGAGCTCTCCCCGAGGTGTAGCCGAGCAACTTGATGGAGCTGAATCCGTAGGGCCAGTGAACGGTGCCGATGGCTACCACGAGCAGGATGATGGCCGGAATGCTTACGAGCGGGACAAACGCTCCAAGCAAAAAAGCAAATCCGCCGATAACTTCAACCGCGATTGTGACCCAGGCCATCAGGTGCGCAGCGGGTACGCCGGCGGCGTGCAGAATAGCAGCGAAGCCCGCGGGGCCCTTGTTCAGTTTTGCCAGCCCGTGGGCGACAAAGCCGTAACCGACCATCAATCGAAGCGGCAGTACGGCATAGCGGGAGAGTCCATTGCGAAGTGTGGCGCGATGAGCGATGTTCAGATCCATTCCATCCATTCGTGGGAGTCGAGGGGCGGGCCGGTTTGCTTGAGACCGTGCAAACCGGCCACGCTTCCTATTGGCTGAAGGCGACACCGTTGAACTGCGCTGCGCCGACGGCCGGCGAAATGGCTGCGAGATCAAGGTTGCCGTAATTGTCGATGGAGAATACGGCCACGTGCGCTGCTCCTGATGCCGTGTAGATGACAGCAAGCCAGTTCTGGTCAGGAGAGACTGTGATATCGGTAGGAACACCCGGCACTGGCACGGACTTGTAGAACGCGCCGCCTTTGTTGTCGCTGAAGAAGATGGAAATGGCATGTCCCGGCGAGTTCGCGGTGTACCAGAGGCTCTTCGGGCCTTTGGCCACCCAGCAGGGAGCGTTGGTGGGAAACGCGGGCGAGGGGCCCGCAATCGGATACACATTGCGGTCCGGATCGACGATGGCAAAGCTGTCCGGGCTGTGGGCCGGGGTGAAGCCGAGCACGTCACCCCAGAACGCCGCGCCCAGGGGCGTGTCGTTTGCGTCGGCGGGCAGATCGATGGCATTGCTGGATCCGTTGAGTTCGCGCTCATGGCCGGACAATCCGAGTTGCAGAACGGTTCCTGATTTCATGGTGACGGCCGCCCAGGTTTTACCCGCGACGATCTGCCCGGCGGAGTTGTCGGTGAGGGGCACGACGGCGCCGTCCAGATGTCCGGATGGCCAGGAATGGCTCTCGGCGCAAGTGGCGCCCACCACATACATTTCGTCGTGGTTGAGCGCAACGGAATCGGGTCCGGTGCAGTCGGAGGCGAGTTGGATGGTTCGGGCGGGGGCGACCCAATCGCCGCGACGCACGAGTTGGGTGACGGAATTGGAGCCGAAGTTGGCCACGGCGCCGAACTCGCCCTGGAACTGCAGAATTCCGGCGTTGCCGGATGCGCCGCCCTTCGCGCCCGTCGGAACGATTTGCGATGCGGAGAGGGAAGGGGTTCCGTGCGTGTCGAGTTTGAAGACGACGACGGCGTTGTTTGCAGGATCGTTTGTGCTGGTGAGGATCAGGGGACTGCGTTCCTGGCTCATAGCCATTGAAACGGCGCCAAACGCCAGCGCAGCGACAACGATGCCGTTCCGGCTGCGAGAGCACGGGAACTTGCGGGGTGTTTCAGAAAACATGAGGATCTCCTTCCGAGGGTGCAGGTGAGGTGGGGACGCTCCGAGCGGCGCCTGATGAGGTCGCCAGAGACCCGGAGCACGTCTGCTGCATGAGGATTCGATTGCTGCGGGAGAAAAGTTACGGTGGGTCGCCAAAAAGATTCCGGGTAGTCGCACGGAGAGAGGCTGGAGGTGGTAACCGTAACTTTTTCGCGCTCCGGAACGAATCCCAATAGAAGGGATCAAACGCGTATCACCTTGCGGCAGCGGCGCCGGTACTGGTAGAGATTGCAAAGGCACCGCAGATGGACGCGCAAGAGAACATCGAAACGCTTATGGCCCTTTATCAGCAGGGCGACACGAGTGCGGCAACGACGCTGATTCATGCAGTCAGCCCGAGGCTTCACCGGTTCTTTGCTGTGCAGGAGGTCAGTCGCGCTGAGGCCGATGATCTTTTGCAGGAGACATGGCTGCGCATTCATCGGGTGAGGCACACGTATCGGCAGGGTGAGCCCGCGCTCGCGTGGTTCTATGCGATTGCACGCCACGTGCGGGTAGATCATTACAGGAAGGCGATACGGACAACGGCCAAAGAGGATGTGTTGGAAGAGAGCGTAGAAATGACGAACACCTCAGGGGGACGGGTGGAGGAGTTCGGGCTTGAGGCGCTTCTTGCGCCGCTCTCCACGGGTGAACGCGAAGTTGTGCAGATGTTAAAGGTGGAAGGCCTCTCGCTGGAAGAAGTGGCCAGAGCGACATCCGCGACGGTCGGGTCGGTGAAACAGAAGGCGCATCGGGCTTACAAGAAGCTGAGGCAGGCATTCGGCTTCAGTGGGAATAAAACGGAGGCGTCACGTTGAACGACCGCGAACTCGATCGATTACTGCACGACGCCAAGGTCCCGGAAGGTCCGGGAGCGGAGACACTCTCGCGGATTGCCCACTCGGTGGCTGGATCGATGCGGCCGGTGCGCCCGCTGCCTCCTATGTGGCTACTCGCTGCGCGACTGGTTTTTGTCTACGCGGTAGTGGCGGTGGCAGCAGCGGCTTCGCTGGGCTTCCCTGGTGTGAGGCACATGGATACTGCGGCGCGCGCAGGAGTGTTCTCCGTGCTGGCGATCCTCGTGCTGGTTGCGGCTCCGGAACTGGTGCGCACGATCATCCCGGGGGCCCGGCGGCGTTTCTCGTCCGGCACGCTGCTGGGAATAGCGGCGGTCGCAATTGCGGCGGTGCTGTTTCTGTTTTTCCGCGACTTTCATACGACCCATTTCTGGCGTGCGGGTATAGTGTGCCTCGCACTTGGAACCGGCACTGGAATTTTCGCCGCGTTACTGGCCCGGGTTGCACTCCGGCGTGGTTTTGCAACGGACGCGCGCACTACGGGCCTGGTCAGCGGCACGCTAGCAGGGCTCGCTGGCGTGACCATGCTGGAATTGCATTGCCCGAACTTTCAAACTGCGCATCTGCTGGTGTGGCATGTCGGAGTGCTGCTGCTGAGTTCTGGCCTGGGAGCCATGATTGGGTGGCGTTCTCAGAGCGATGCAACACAATGAGCAGGCGCCTCGGATGAAATGTCGCGCGATCAGGGACCAGTCGGCCGACGCTCTCACAGGTTCTCATTCAGTTCTTGAGATCCGCAAAAGACGTCGGCCCACGTAGAATTCTCAAACCTTCTCGAGCGTGAGGTGAGTCGCGTACTCCGAAGCCTTGGAGGCGGTAACCCGGAATCCGAGCGCACACAGATCCAAGCCCTGGAACAAGGCTTCGCCCTGGCCGAGTAGAACCGGAACTGACGCAAGGTGCAGGGAATCGATCAAACCAGCCTTAAGATACTGACGCACGGTAGAAACGCCACCACCGATCTTCACGTCTTTGCTGCCTGCGGCTTCCTTCGCGCGCTGCAATGCTTCTTCGATTCCTCCAGTCACAAAATAGAATGTCGTTCCGCCCTCCATTACCAACGGGGCTCGCTCGTGATGAGTGAGAACGAAAGTTGGTGCGTGGTATGGCGGATTATCACCCCACCATCCTCTCCAGGATTCGTCGGGCCATTGACCACGTACCGGACCAAACATGTTCCGGCCGAGGATGAACGCTCCGAAATTGTCCATCGCCGCATGGGCAAATTGATCATCGATGTCGCCAACTGATCCACCATCTCCGCCATGCATAGAACGGAAGGTATTCGTATGGAAGAACCATTGGAAAATCTCGGGTCCGCGCTTGCCCAACGGATCCTCCAAGCTCTGGTCAACTCCCGCACTGAAGCCATCCAAAGTAACGCCAAACCCTGCGACACGAACCTTCGACATTCTTATCTCCCTGGTGATGAGTTGTATTGTGGGGCGAGTTTTGTTCCTCAGCGGTTATGTTGCGACTCTTCTGTCGCGTCAGAGTGCTGCTCTTTCGCGGTGACTTTAGGTTTCGCCAGAGGAGCTACGGTTTCGACGATGCTGTCACGCCGGCCCAGCGGAGGGCATCCTCTCTTTTTGCGAACGCGCGCATATTTGTTGCGCGTCCGTCGCGAAATGTGTAGACATCGGCAAGCCGTGCCTCGCTCCAGGTAGAGCTCCCTTTCGGCAACACTCTGGCATGCACAAAGACAACGATGCGATCTTTCGAGGTGATGAACTGTTCTGGCTCGCTGATCACTTGCGCGGCGCCTGCTCTTGATTGCGTGAGATATTGCTTGGCGCCCTCCAAACCGAGATAGGTTCCGCCGCCTGGAAATTCGGCCGGTTCTATCCATTCAATACGGGGGTCAAGGAACCGCACCGCCGAATCGATATCACCTCTGTTGAACGCTGCATAGGCTGCCCGCAGTTGTGCAATCGCATCCTCAGCCTGCTGATGATTGAGCTTCACGTTGCTTTGAGCAGGTAGCTGCAAGCCCAGGACCAGCGCTATGAAAAGAGTCGCGACCGCTGGAAGTTCATTCATATTCTTTATCTCTTCTCAGGATGCGTCAGTGCAGAGATCTCGAACCATCAACACATGAGACAACCTGCTTTCAATCATTCCCTCCGATTCAAGTCTTCACAAACCCATCCTATTCGTGATTGTTTCGTAGTGGCAGAACCTTCCGTCAATCCTGTGGTGAACCGGATTTCCAGCCGTTGAAGCGGATATCCATGTTGCCGATTCGCGCCAGGCCGCAGCCCATTGGCCCGCATCTAGAGGTAACTCATCCACCACACTTGCCGTCGCGACCGTACTCCTGCAAACCATCGGCACAGCGGATACAGCACGAGCAACAAGCCCAGCCAGACGGAATAGACAACCAACAGGCTGTAACCGAAGCCGGTGGGGAACACCGCCGGGCCACCCATCGACGGCGGTCGATTGAATACAAATCGGGATGCCGCCGAACCATAACGAACAAACGACATCAGAGCCAGCAAACCATGAATCAGGTAGAAATGCAAAACGAAGTAGAAAAGGGGAACGCGCCCGAAAATGACGAGTGGGCTCACAGCGGATGGGGTGAATCGTTCAAGACACGCGAGGAGCATGATGGCAGGGCCCAGGGTCATCAGCACGAAATCGAGTGAGGCTGGGTACTTTGTGCAATTCAGGAAAGAGAGAATCGTCAGCCCGATCGTCTTTTGGGCCGACCACGGCGCTGGATCACCGTAGTGATTGAACATCCGGAGCACCAAGAATGCAACCGAGGCTCCAAGACCGATCCTCGTCATGATCTTCTGCCTCATTGCTGGTTCAAGCGTGTAGAGCTGGCCGAAGCAGAACCCTGCTGCCATGACGCCGATCCATGGCAAAACCGTGTATGTGATTAGTGCCTGATGCCCTGCGAAGGGGATCACGCCCGGCCTGTGGAGAAGATTCCAGATCCAGACGGCGGAGGCGAATCTCGAAGGGTTAACCGAGTCGAGCAGATTGTGCAGGCAGATGATGGCAAGACTCAAGATGAGCAGCGGTCGAAGCGGGAGATGAACCAGCGCGGCCATGGCGAGCATGCAAATGCCAAAAATCCACAAAATCAGCAAGAGGATCAGAGGCGGAATCGAGAAGTTGAAGTCGTAGGCGAACTGCATGACGGTGAGCTCAAGCAGCACGAACCAGACGCCACGGGTACAAAGGTATCGGGAGAGCTCACCGCTGGTATGTCCACGCTGCTTCCATAAGAACACTCCTATTCCGGCACAGAACATGAAAACCGGCAGGCAGAAGTGTGTTACCCACCGGGTGAGGAACAGTCCGGGCGAGGTTCTGGTGAGGTCTGTGGGCGAGAACAGCGCGGCTTCACGGTGAAAGAAGTCTCGTGTGTGGTCCAGGGCCATGACCACCATAACCAGACCCCGCAGCATATCGATGCTAGTCAGACGGACATTCTGCGTCTTTTTCGAAGCGATCGATTCCATCAGCCTTCCAGGGTTTCCTTTGCAGTTTGTAGGGCGGGCACAGGAATTGGGCGATGCCGATTCCGCCGAAGTTTATTAGGGGACAGAGTACCTTCGCAATTGGCATGCTTTGTAGAGCCATTTTGTAGAGTCTTCTTTGGACCATTTGGGAATGCTGGGGCAGCGGCGCTCATTCAAATCGGAGATCCGTCCGATTGCGGGTTCTATCTGCTTCGCCGAGCGACGTACAAACTGGTGATCATATGTCTGGTGACGCGGCCCTGGAATTCGTCGACCACAATACGACGCAAATGATCGAGTACTTCGTTCCGGTCAGGGCGGATATTGATGTTGGAGTATGTGGCGTAGAGCTCTAATGTCTGCTCGGTATCAAGATCAAGGGTCCATTTGCTCGTCCGATGTTCGATACTGTCAAACGCGTCAATTCGCTTCATGGCGGTCAGCCTCGCTTCAACATCGAGTGCGAATGGCATTCCGTTTGTGCCGCCGGAGGGGCCCAATGGCGGCCCCAGAAGTGATTTCGTTGCTTCGTGAAAGGGATCGGGATAATCGTGATCGCCAAATACATTCCAAAGCATCGCCCACCAGGCGGTCGGACGGAGCAGCCTTGCGACCTTTGCAAGGGAGAGATCTTCGTCGAGCCAATGGAAGGCCGTGGCACTCAGCCCGAGATCGAAGCTGCACTCCGGCAGCGGCGCATCTTCAAACGGCATGTTGACGATACTCAGCCCTGCGTCCGGATTTGTGCGCCGCAGGAAAGTCGCCAGACGAATGTCTGGCTCAATTGCGATTAGAGGGCTTGCGCCCAATTTCAACAATTGGCGGGTTGCCGTCCCTGTGCCCGCGCCGATTTCGAATGTTGCCGTCTGCGGCGCAAGGCCACAATGCTCGCACAGGAAATCGAATACCCAAGCCGGATATGCAGGCCGCGCTGTATCGTAGCCAGCGGGATCGAGGCCGAAGGCCTGCCGCCCGAACTGACGTTGCTTGAGCCCTTCTTCCATTTGTCAGTCCTTTAAAAGATGCAACTGGTTGCAGGTTGAATCGGAATTATGGCCGTGCATTTCCTTGCCGGTCAATTCTGCTGCGTCGATCGGCAGACGCCTTCAACGCGGGAATGGCGAGTTTTCGAAAAGCCTCGTTCATCTCCTCCACAGAAAGACGCATTCTGCCGTTCAGCCACCAGACGAGAAGTCCAAACAGGCCGCTCGATAGAAACTCAACAGTTGCTTCCGCAGGTACGGATCCGGGTCCCTTTTCGTGGATCATTGCCTTTACTTCTTCGCGCATCAAGTCGGCGAGGAGTTTCCGCAGGACGTGCTGAATTGCCGCACCTCCTCGCTTACCGACCATTGCGGGGATCACTTCGCGATGCTTGTGAGCGTGTTCGAGAAGATGGTAGCTGAATGCGAAGAGTCTTTCGTCGAATTCGCCCCCGCGCTCTCTTAGTGCTTTCTGGCGTTCCCGTAGCTCCGCCTGCAGGCCAGAAAAGCCGCTGCCCAACAGGTCTTCCTTATTGTCGTAATGAAGGTAAAACGTAGCTCGGCCGACATTTGCGCGTTGGATGATGTCCTGCACCGAGATGGATTCGAAAGGCTTTTCTTTGATCAGGGAAAGAAGAGCTTGTTCCAGAAGCTCGCGGGTTCGCGCGACGCGCCGATCCGCGTTTCTGCCATTGCGACCGAGTCCTGGACGATTTGCCTTCATTTGTTCAATAGCGCACAGCTTACCCGCATTTGTCTAAAGCATCTTGCTCCCGAATTGATCTTATGAAGTGCCCGGACAGATGTCCAGAACTGGACACCGTGTTCGGTAGATATTCGGAGGCTGTGCAATGACTCGGTTAGAAGCGGGTTCCGTCGTCAAGGAGCGGCGATTGAATTCCATCCGTTCCGCGGAAGTCGCGATCCCGGATTCGGAAGCACTCGTCCATCTCCAGTTCAGAAGATTTGCAGGTTGCCCAATCTGCGACCTGCACTTGCATTCCTTTGCCGCGAGGCACCGCGAACTCGCAGCAGCCTCTGTTCGGGAAGTAATTGTGTTTCACTCCTCCAAAGACGAACTTCTCAAGTTTTGTGCAGGGTTGCCATTCGAGGTAATCGCGGACCCCGAGAAGCGGCTGTACGCTCAATTTGATGTGCAATCAGAATTGCGCGCACTGTTCCATCCTGGTGTCTGGGTTCGAATCCTTCAAGGAGTGATCCGCAGCTTTGGTCAAGTCCTGCGCAAGCAAATGCCTATGCCAAGTCTCAATCCAGGCGGAGGGCGCTTCGGATTACCCGCTGATTTTCTGATTGCACCGAGCGGCATGATCCTCGCATGCAAGTATGGCTCACACGCCTACGACCAATGGTCGCTGGACGAGGTTCTCGATCTCGCTCGTTTGGCTCGGAGTGAGACGGCTCGTTCTGCTCTGGTGTGAGTAATCTGATGAATCATTACCCCATCCCCCGCGATCGCATGGCCTTATGAAGCACCCGAGAGGGAATCGACCCGCCTACTCCTCATCACCAAGAATGTTGCTCACTCGCACGAGCGTATCGATTTGCTCTGCTGAGAGTCGCGATAGGAGATTGCGTCTGACGGATTCAGCGTGGATTGGACGAGCGGATTCCAGCTTCTCGCGCCCTGTCTGGGTAAGTACCACGTGAGTGGCGCGCTCAACTACCTTGCGTTGGATGAGCCCACGTTCCTGCATACGAGTCAGTTGATGAGAAAGGCGGCTTTTTTCCCAGCCCATCAGGCTGGCAAGACCCTGCTGCCGCATTTCACCTTTGCCACATCCGGCGAGCCGCGAGAGCACGCCAAATTCCGGTCCTGAAAGACCCGTTGCTTGCGCGATATCGCGGTCAACCCGCCCCAGCACATCCTGGTTCATAAGCATGAAGGCATGCCAGATACGAAGTTCGCGTGGGGACAGCAGCTTTGGAATCATGTTAGAGTAGAGCCTAGCAGGCCTCGGGTTGACATGACAACCGTGACGTTCTACTGTGGTTGATGTGTCAACTATTTCCTCCGGTTTCGCTCCAGTATCCTCGGCCAATTCCTGCGCTCACCTGTGGCGACTATTCGATGGTCTAGGCGATCTGTCGCATTTGCTTCGGCCAAGGCAACTGGCACAGCGTCTGGCTGTGTTGGATGAACTCGATTTGCTCTTTGGGGGTCTCACTCCGGAGGAACTCGGAACCTGCTCAGATTCCCGGATCATGGAACGTGTGCAGGACCTCATGGCCGAGCTAGAAGCGGCCAACGCGAAACTCTATGCAGCTGTTCGCTCCGAGATTGTCCTCCGAGGCAACGCACTTGCGCTTCGAAGCCTTCTCACAGATTCGTTCGTTGATAACGATCACAAATGGTCACGGGCAGGTTTCGGTTTCGATGCTCTCGATGAAATCGTCAATGGTGTCCTCCAACTCCACGAGCCAGACGGGGTGGGCCCGCAGCACTCTCCGGAGATGATTGCTTATCAGCCCACACCGACGCGCCATATCCTCGACCTCATCGCATGGAGCGGGTTGTCTGGCGACGACACTCTAGTCGATTTAGGATCGGGCTTAGGCCATGTGCCGCTGCTGGCATCGATACTGACGGGGAGTCGCGCTCTTGGGATCGAGGTCCAGCTGGGCTATGTTGCGAGTGCGCAGGAATGTGCCAAATTCCTCAATCTGGAGCACGTCCAATTTGCAGCCGGAGATGCCAGGCAGGCGGATATATCGACTGGCACTGTGTTCTACCTGTTTTCACCGTTCAATGGCTCCATCTTGAGCCATGTATTGAACCGGCTACTCACCGAGAGCAAAGATAGGCACATTCGGATCTGCTCTCTCGGGCCCTGTACCCACATTCTGCAAAATCGGACTTGGCTCAGGGCGATCACGTCGGTGCATTCTGAACGAGTGACGGTATTTGAATCGCTTTGAGGCTCTTGGGCTTTCGCGTTGCGTCGCCGCCCGGTGAGGAGTGATCCCACTCGCGAAAGCGTCGAGTTAGCTCGACTATGGGCGAGCCCGCAGGCAGGGCCTACTGTGCTGATCCACCAGGGCATCATCAGCCAAGCGCGTTTTGTGATCGTATTGAACGGCATGGAGCGAGCATCATTTTCGGCTAATATCGTGAAGCTGGCAGAAGCAGATAAGGTCTGCAGAATAGTCCATCGAGGAGTGAGGCTCTTGTACATCGTTACTGGCGGTGCGGGGTTCATCGGCAGCAATCTGGTGCATGAACTCAACTCGCATGGCACGCGAGACATTCTCATCGTTGACAGCGTCGCCGACCGGAGGAAGCTCGAGAACCTTGAAGGCGCACAGTATGTCGAACTGATGGATAAGAGCGCGTTTCGTCGGGCGATCCGCGAAAGGTCCCTGGGTACCGATCGCGTAGAAGCTATTCTGCACCAGGGCGCATGCAGCAATACGCTCGAAGATGACGACGCCTACCTGATGGACAACAACTGCGAGTACAGCAAAGATGTGCTCCGATTTGCAGCAGATTTGGGTGCTCCATTCGTGTTTGCCTCAACCGCCGCCGTCTATGGAGCAGGCGGCCCGGGCCGGTTCGCGCTCCGCGCGGAAAATGAGCATCCCCTGAACATGTATGGGCACTCAAAGCTCATGTTTGACAATTACTTTCGCGGCCTATTGGCATCGGGGGCACTACAGTGCACGGCCGTGGGGCTGCGCTATTTCAATGTTTACGGCGCGCGTGAGGGACATAAGGGCAGAATGGCGTCGGTTGTCCACCAGTTTCGCAAACAGATGGCGGAGCATGGGCGCATCCGCATCTTCAAAGGATCTGGGGGCTATGGGGACGGCCAACAGCGGCGTGATTTCGTCTATGTTCGCGATCTTGCCAGGCTGAACATGTTTTTCGCGCAGATAGGGCCTTATGCTCCAGGCAGAAATGAGCCAGCCAAGGTCTACCACGGTCTGGCCAATGCGGGCTCTGGGGTCAGCCGTAGCTTCAACGATGTTGCGCGCGCCCTGATGAACCTGCATGGTGACTGCCCAGTGGACTACCTGCCTTTCCCGCCGGATCTGGAGGGAAGATACCAACATTTCACCGAAGCAGACCTATCGTCATTGCGCGAACTCGGTTATCACGGAACCATGATGACTCTGGAAGAGGGACTCGCAGACATGCACGAGACATGTAACTCCGCAGCAAGTTGAGGCGTTTTCATCGAGCGGTCCCGGTATCCAGCACAGCATCGACCGCTTCCGCCAGGGAAGGAAAGCGAAAGTCGGCGAGTTGAGCCGCGTTCTCATTATCGAGAATCCTTTCTTCGCCATCTATCAGATCGCCCTCGATAAAGATGGTGGCCATGCCCAGTCTGCGGCCGAATTCGATATCGGAGAGCGAATCGCCGACCAGCACGCTCGTTCCGGGTTGGAGAATCGGGAATGCGGCTTTAGCTTGGTCGAAAAGCCCCGTCAGCGGTTTGCGGCAATTGCAAGTGTCGCGGTCGTGCGGGCAGATGTAGAATCCGTCGACCTGTGCGTTTTGGGCTGCAAGCTCACTTTGTAACTGGGCGTGTATCCGATCGACATCCACGGAGTTATAACGCCCCAGAGCAATTCCCCGCTGGTTAGTCACCACAATGACAAACAGGCCGGCACGCTTGAGTCTTACGATGGCTTCAGCCGCTCCAGGCAGCAGATGAAAATCACTCCAACTCTTGACGTACTGCCCCTCCGGCATCTTACGATTGATCACCCCGTCGCGGTCGATAAATACGGCAAGCACGGAAGAGATGTGTCGACTCACTCGATCATGGTAACAACTGCCTTCCTTCCCCTCTTCTGAATATGCGGTGGCAACGGGCGACTTAGCCCTCCCTGCGGAGGATGTGTGACGATCAGCGTGAGCCGCGCGTCTCTGCGCGAGATTGCAGCAAAGATAGAGCACGATTGGCCGAGGAAGCGAGTCCTGGTTGTCGGCGATGTGATGCTCGACAGGTACATCTGGGGTGAAGTAAGCCGGATCTCGCCCGAGGCGCCGATTCCGGTTGTCCAGACAACGCAGGAGACCGTGCAGCCGGGTGGCGCGGCCAATGTGGCCATGAATATTGCCAAGCTGGGCGCTGCAGTAACACTGGTTGGCTTCACGGGCACCGATGAAGACAAAGAGTTGTTGCTTCAGTCTCTCCGAGCCAACGATATCGAACCTCATTTGGTTTCCTGCTACGGGTTCCCGACGATCAGCAAAACGCGCGTCGTGTGTGGACGACAGCAGATGATCCGATTCGATCGAGAGAATCTGGCATGCAGGACCGAAGGTGACTATGAGCGATTGTTGGAGTTGGCGATCGGAATGCTGCCGACGGTTGACGTGGTGGTGCTGTCTGACTATGCCAAAGGCGTGCTGGTACCGAACATCTGCCAGGCGGTGATTCAGGAGGCGAAGCGGCTCAGCATTCCAGTGCTGGTGGATCCCAAGGCAGATGACTTCGCGCGGTACAAGGGGGCGACAACGATCTGCCCCAATTTGAATGAGCTGGCTGCTGCCTTGCACGAGGAGTCTCGTGATTTGGACACGCTACTGGATGCCGCGGAACGGATGGCCGAGGAACTCGAACTGTCGCATCTGACGGTGACTCTCGGCGAACGAGGGATCGCTGTGGTGAAGCGCGGGGCGAAGCTATTCGCCGCGGCCAATGCGAAGCAGGTATTCGACGTTTCCGGGGCAGGGGACACTGTCATTTCTGTGCTGGCATTGTGCATGGCTTCCAACGTAGGAACGGAAGAGTCGATGCAACTGGCCAATTCAGCAGCAGGAGTTGTAGTCGGCAAGGTGGGAACAGCACCGATCGAGAAGCAGGAACTTCTGAACTCGCTGGGTCCTGCAGTTGCGTTGAACGCGGAAAGCAAACTGGTGCCCGCGCTTGACGAACTGGTTAGACGCGTCGATAGGTGGCGGGCTAATGCAGAGCGAATCGTATTCACAAACGGATGCTTCGACCTTTTGCATGTCGGACATATCGTCCTGCTGGAGGAAGCGCGCGACCACGGGGAAAGATTGATCGTAGCGGTCAACAGCGATGCTTCCGTCGCAGCGCTTAAGGGATCGAATCGGCCAGTTGTGGACGAAAGAAGCCGTGCACGGATACTAGCCGCTCTTACGTCTGTGGATGCCGTAATTGTTTTTGATGATGCGACGCCACTGGAGCTGATCCTCGCTACGCGGCCTGATGTAATCGTGAAGGGCGGCGACTACGACGAGAGCTCCGTGGTGGGGGCGGGAGAGGCAGAAATGTGGGGCGGAAAAGTCGTGATTGTGCCTATTGTCGAGGGACATTCGACCACGGGAGTGATCGAGAGGCTGTTTGCTGCGACTGATTAAGTTGCTTGAGGTCACTGGCTGTTGCGGTTAAATGATAGTGCGTGCGAGATGATTCGGCTTATTGGGGACCTAGGGTGAGATTCCTTCTAGCGGCATATTGCATGGTGAACAACGCGCGTGGGGATTCGCTGATCGGAGTCTATAAACGCTGTCTTCGGATCGGTCTGGAGCTTCACCGACGGGGACATGAGGTTGCAATCATCTGTCCGGGCCGCGGCGAATTGCGAGACGAAACGGTGAGTGCTGCCCAGGGGCGGATCCGATTTATCGAACTGCCTCTTCGAGCGTATTTTCACTCGTCGGCTCGTTACAAGCGGCGCTGCGTACGCAAGGCGGTCCGCGCGTTCGCTCCTGATGTTGTGGTGGTAGGCGAAGTCCCCATGCGCGGGATTCTTCTGGATGCAGCCGTGTCGGCCGTGGAGTTACGAATTCCGACTGTCATTCTTGACAACGCCAGCAAGCCCAGCCTTGCAGCCAAATTCTTGAACGATCATGGGGCGATTGCGGATGGGATTGCGCTGATGGGGCCGAGCTCGTTCCAAATGAAGGACCCGCCCCCGCACTATTGCGGCATTCCCCCTTTCATCAAGCGCGCGAGCGAGGGCGTGGCGCAGAGGCTCGGCGACTGGTGGCCACGATCACGGCGAGTGATCACCGTCCTCGGGTATGAACAGAAGGCACAGGAACTCGCGATCGCCCTTATGCGCGCCGTGCCATTCGTGCCATGCCGGGTGGTTGTCATCTCCAACAATATTCCCGCTACGCAAGCGCGGCTGGAGACACTTCCAAAGAGGATTCGGGCGAAGTTCATCGTGACGGCGTTGCCCGACGAAGAGAGCCTGTTTGAAGCCATGCGCCGCTCAAACCTGGTGATGGGGAAAATGGGATTCATGCAGATAAGCGAATCCATATGCCTGCAGGTTCCGTTCCTGGGGATCTACTACCGTGGCTGTTGTCCAGTCTGGGCGCTTCCCTTCCATACGCTTCGGTACGTGGGGCAGACGTCCTCTACGAAGGCCACCCTTTCCGTCTGCTTGAGACTGATACGCCTGCTTTACATCGGAAAGCGCGTCATGCAGCCCGTGCACAGCGCCAGTTTCGATGGATTGGTAACGGTCTGTGAGTTCCTTGAGAAGACGGCCGGCAGACTGCGCGACGGAGTCACCGAGGACTCAGCTGGACTCGGTTATACAACGGAGCGTTTGCAGCATGCACTGCAGGCGAGGCATCCAAAGCATCGCCCTGAGGTGGAGTGGGTGCGGGTGTCTCCCATGTGGGACTCAAGAGACGCGAAGATCGACATGGTGATCGCAGGTTGTCGCAGCGGTGCTCGCAGGCAGATTGTGGCTCTGCAGGGTATACGCTTTGCAAACCCCGAGGCGGGGCAGCGAGCCAAGGCAGTTGCAGACCCGTCGCGAAGCATATGGTTTCAGTCGCAGGATGCGACGCTATGGCTGGAAGAGGAGCCAGACGAATTGCATGCGCCTGAGCCATGATCCGGATCGCGGAGACGGTCAAAAAAGTCCCGTGCATTTCGCAGGGGGTCTATGAATATCGGGGGCAGGGGCCTGGTCGAGGCCACGGCGGCGTATCCGCGGATCGCGATACTGAGTTCCTGGTAGCAAGCGGGTTGGCTATTCGGGAGGATCACATGGCCGGAGGCTCCGATTGCAGAGAAGCTTGCCAGGTTTCCGGCAATTCCAGAGCCGATGGCCTTGAGGCAGGCTTCCTTGCAAACCCATATTCGCAGGAACTCCGGACCTCGGCGATCATCGGGCAAGGATTCCAGGTGTGCGATTTCATTGGGATGAAAGAAGCGTCGCGCGAGCTTCATGCTGTTGGGTCTCGAACGGATACATTCGATGTCGACGCCAATTTGGATTGGAAGACCGGCGGAGTGCGAAACTGCGAATAGAGCGAGGTCACCGGAGTGCGCGATGTTGAACTGAACCGGGCTCGGCGCGGAGAGGGTGGGTTTGCCGCCTGCCCCATATTCAAACGGAGGGGCGTACCAGTTATCGCCCATAAGTTTTCCGAGAAGCAAGCGGAGTATCAACCGGCATTGAATGAAGCGGTGTCTCGCCTCCGCGTTGCGCATGCGCTGGGCATCCGAGATCTCATCAGATGGGAGCTTCGCCAGCCAGTCTTCAAGTTCATTTGCGCCAGCCGGCAGCAGCCGGACAGGAATCACCTGAATGTGGTCGGAGAAGGCACGCGGCTGTGACCGGTCGTCGCTAGCCATCCAGGCCTTCTTTCTCCAGGACGTAGTCGTGCAGCACCACAACATCGATGTGGGTGGAACGGAAGCAGTCTATAGCATCGTCTGGAGTCTCAACGATCGGTTTGCCGGCAACGTTGAAAGAAGTGTTGAGGATGACGGGCACACCGGTACGCTGTGCAAAGGCTTCAATGAGGGCATGGAAGCGCGGATGAGTAGCAGCGGAAACGGTCTGCACGCGTGCGGTTCCATCCACATGTGTGACGGCCGATATGAGCGATCTCTTGTCGGGCAGCACGTTGACGACGCGCAGCATGAAGGGGCTGGGGCCGGTGAGGTCGAAGAATTCCGAGGCGCGTTCTTCCAATACTGCCGGAGCGAAGGGGCGAAAGGGCTCGCGATGCTTCACGCGATGGTTGAGATGATCCTTCATTGTGGGCGAACGCGGATCGGCGAGAATGCTGCGCTGCCCCAGGGAACGCGGTCCGTACTCCGAACCGCCCTGGAACCAGCCGACGATTCGTCCCTTCTCAATGCTGGCCGCTGCGTATTCGTGGATGGCTTCGACTCGACGAAAGGGCAGGCCGGAGCGCGTGAGTGCAAACTCGATTTCGTCATCGGTGTAGAGCGGACCCAGCGCATCAGTGAGGTGCAGACCCGGCGATGCGGGGGGCGAAGTTCGCCGCGGGCGCAGGTTTCGTTCGGCGTGCAGCGCGCATCCGAGTGCGTGACCGCAGTCGCCGGCGTTGGGCATGATGTGGACGGCGTTGAAGCGGGAGGCTCGAAAGGCAGTCTCATTGGCGATACTGTTGAGGGCCGTGCCTCCCGCGATGCACAAGTTGGTGGAAGCAGAGTTGCGTGCGAGCACATGGACGGCGTTCACCATGATCTCGTTGAGCAGCATCTGGATGGCGCACGCGAGGTCCTCATGCGCCGGAGTGATGGGCTCTTTGGGTTCTCGACGCTGAATTTCGAGCGCCTGGACTGCGGTGGTGAGAGCGCCCCGATCGAGAAAGCGAAACGAGCCATCTCCAAGGAGAGAGAGATGAGGCCGCAGGGCTCGATAGCACGTATCTCTGCCGAACGAAGACAAACCCATGGTTTTGCCCTCCTCGCCGTGCTCGAAGCCCAGGTAGTCGTTGATGAAGCTGTAGAGTTCGCCGGTGCTGGACTCGGGCGCGGCATGTTCGGTGAAGACTTGAATCGAATCGCCGTTGCCGTGCGCGAGCGTCATGGCGAGCGATTTCCCTCCGAGGCGCGCGAGGGGCTCACCGCAGGCGTCGGCGGTGAGGATGGCCGCGTCATTGAAGCTGCTGGAGTAGAAAGCCTGCGCTCGATGGACGAGATGGTGCTCAAGATCGGTATGGACTTCCGCGTTGGGGAAGAACGACCCTAGGGCTCGCCCCAGCCATGCGCGATTAATCGCGAAATGTGATTCGCTACCTGCAACGACATCGATGTCTCTGGCGCTAAGTGGAAGGCCCCGCAACAGGTGGGCCAGAAAGGGCTCCCAGAAATCCTCAAAGACAGAGATCGGTGGAAGGGAACCATCGCGGTTGGTGAGCAGAAAACGGATGTTAGCCGGGATGCCCCGATCGCATTCGTGGAGTTCGCGGAGTTCTTCGCGCGCCATCAGCAGGGCATACTTTTTGGCGACGAATCGCTCAAAGTTGAGAGCGCGAACTCCGTAACGCGACGAGATGAGAGCGAAGCTCGCGCCATGACCGGTCGAACAGATTCCCAGGATGTTGTAAGAGCCATCGGGCCGGCGGCGGTGGCGAACCCGTCGGAGGAAGTTATGCAACTTGCGATCCGGCTGGAACATCCCGGCTCCGCGGAGGAGAAGCGATCCCCACGACCTTGAGGTTGTCATAAGGCCACCTCCTGCAATGGCGCTCGCAGTCCAGTCTCAACATCGAGGTAAGTGAATCCAGGATCGGCAAAAGGAAGAATCTGGCGTGGAATGCCGAACTGAACGAATACCTCGGTGTTCCACCATCCTCGCGAGCGGCCGCGCAGGCGCACCGGAATTACTGTGGCCTGGACTTCGGTAGCGAGGAGGGCCATCGCCGGCGACCATGTGACGAGCGGATGATATCCGCGGGCGGCCCAGTCGCATATCTCCGCGAAGCCATGGGAGAGAGCGGATTCAAGCAGCGCGTAGGGCATCACACTGGGCAGTCCGAAGATTGCCACCCAACTGATCAAAAGCCGATAAGGCAGGGAGTCTCCGGGGCGCCGATAGAAGTGACTCTCAAGGAAGGGGCGGTCGCTCACCCCGACCATGACTCGGCGGGCTAAGCGTGGCGGCAAAGCTCTGACGACTCCCAGGAACTCCACGGGATGGCGTCGGTCGCTGCGGCGCGATGCGAAGAAGATCGGCCCCTTCAGGCCATCGAGGCGATCGAGGCCGGTGACACGCACGCGAGCAACCACTCCGAGAATCAGTCGGCGAAATATGGGAGAGACGATTCCGCGCAGAACGGCCGCTGCATGTAACCTTTGCCATGCGGGGGCCCTGTGCTTCCATCGGGAGCGGCTTTCGAAGCCATCTTCCGCGTTTAAGGCCGCTTCGGCATCAATCGCGGGCGACGAGAGGAACAGGGCCATGACTTCTGCCTGTTCGATGGAGTCGAGCGGCAACGATCGCAAGAACTGACGCACATCTGCAAGTGGAGCAAAAGAAAGATTGCATTCGATATACGCAGCGAGTTGCGTTGCCTTGACGGGGGAGTCCCCGCTTTGAAGGATTTCGTCGAGTGAAGGAGGTCTGGTATCGACCTCCTTCCCCACGAGAGCGGAGAAATCTCCGCATTGCACAATTCGCATACCGAGGCGTTCCCAGAATTGGATCGACGATTCCGAAAGAGGGCGGCCACAGACGAGGAGCATTTGCAGCGATCCGGGAAGTCTGCGTACTGCATGGCTCGAACCTGACGCTTGTTTCACTATGAATTGTTCGAGCGAGTGCAACTGGGCGTTTGACGCAAGTAGCTTCGATTTCGCCGCGGACCTTGCGACGCGCAGCAGATGATACGGGGCGTCTGACCGAATAAACAGCACCGGCGCGCCGGCCTGCAGTGAACACAGCAAAGCTGCAACCCAGAAGGGCGTTGGATGCGGGGAAGGTGGTACGAACGTGAGTGCGGAAGTGCTTCCTGTGGATCGTTCCAACGTGAGGATCTGCTTCAGGAGATCTTTGTGCGACGAAGTCGCAGCCGGCCGCGGTGCGCTGTCTTCAGCGAACTCGATGCCTGTATCGTCTATGCTGGCAGGAACGCGCAGTTGCGCCGCGTCTGGATTCCAATCTGCGGAAGGGTCCAGATTCTGAATGCGCAGCAAGGGACAATTCACGGCTTCGATTGGCTGCCCTGCGGTGAAGACGACGAGTCTGACGGATAGGCCGCGCACCATGTCCGCCAACCCTTCGAGGGATGCAGTGGAGTCGAGCGTGACGGGAACCAGGCCACGCCACGTGCAACCGAGCAGGAGCGCGAGCCACTCCGGAGAGGGAGGCGCGTAAAGCAGAACGCGATCGCCTGCTTTCAACTTGCATTCCGCGAGCAGGTGGGCCGCGTAGAGCATTCCGCGGTAGAGCCGGCTGAAGTCCCACCATCGTGTCCCGAAATTCGAACGGAGCCCAACGGCACGCTTGTTTCCGAAGCGAGTGAGGGAGGAAAGCCAATCCTGCAAGGTGGGTGATTCGGTCATCCGGCGCGATCCCCGCATGACGCGGCTTGTAGCGCAACCGCCACGTGATGGCGTCCATGATCGCTGGTCCAAACCAAGGGGCGTGCGACCTCACGCGCTGCGGTCGCGCGCGTTGCCTCGAGCAGTGAAAAAAGGGGAGATGCAACGCCGCAGAAGCCAGTCCTCTGAGTTTGTGTGCGGAGGGTCAGTTCCGGCCCAAGCCGCTGGAGCGTTTGCTGTTCGATCGCATCCTCTTCGGGCAGGTTGAGACCATCGCCAAAGACTACATCAGTGGCGCCGCTGGCTGATGCCTCCATTGCGACCTGATAAAGACCCTTGGCTGCATCCTCGGGCGCGGAGTGGACATGAGCCAGGCCGACAATTTCCGCGTAAACCTTCGCCTTTCGCGCTTCGGCATGTGCCGCGTCCTCAATGACGAAGAAGGCCGCGCCTTCGCCGAGCACGTAGCCGGCGCCCGCTCCTGTTTCTCTAGCGGCGCGCCCTTCCAACAGGTGAACAACCACCGATTCCAATTGCAGCGTCGAATCGTATCCCCCGACGAGCGCCACAGGGGCCGCTCCGCACTGAATGTGCCGGCAAGCAGCGATTAACGCCAGCAGGCCGGAAGCTGGGCCGCTCATGATGTTCAGATTCGGTCCCTTGATCTGATGTTCAATTGCCGCGCCGCACAGTCCGGCGTTCGGCAACGACCTGACCAGGAACAAGGGATCAATCAAGGCCGTGCCGCAACGGCTGTATCGTTCATAGGAAAAATTGATGCTGGAGTCGCACGATGCCTTCAAGGCTTCGACGAAAAGATCGAGATCCTGATCGACTCCGAGCGAGCCGACAAATACAGAGGCGCTCTCGACTTCTTCTGGGTCCAATGCGGCAAAATCAAGCGCCTGTCCAGCTGCAGAGACGGCAAAGCTTGCAGCGCGAGTGAGTATCTTGCGCAACATTCGATTGCGAATCTGACCGGGGGCATCGAATCCCGTCACTGGGCATGCGTAGGGAATGCCGAGGTCGGCCATAGCTTCCGACGCGGTTCGCGAATACGCAGAGGCGTGGGCGTTGGCGAAATGACTGTCTGCATCCAGGCCAAGCGGAGAGACAACACCGATGCCAGTAATCACTACCCGCCGCGGCGCCTCCGGAAAGTAAACGGTGGTTCGATCTGCAGCGGATTCTGAATCCCACCTCCGCAACACGAGGCATCCGTTCTGGCCTCCGAAGCCGAAGGAGTTAGAGATTGCCACGGAGAGATCCGCCGGACGCGGCTTCCATGGAACGTAGTCGAGATCGCACGCTGGGTCGGGATAGTCGAGATTGATGGTCGGCGGCATGATGCCATTCTGCAAGGCCAACGCTGTGATGGCGAGTTCAATAGCGCCAGCGGCGCAAAGCAGGTGTCCTAGCTGGGACTTGGTGGAACTGACCGCAAGCTTGTCCGCATGGGGGCCGAACGCGCGCCGAATGGCGGTGGTTTCGGTGCTGTCGTTGAGCGGCGTGGAAGTGCCGTGGGCATTGATGTATCCAACGCGCTCCATTGCGATGCCTGCATCGTGGAGCGCAGAGCGCATGGCCATGGTGCCGCCTGCGCCCTCCGGGATCATGTCAGTGAATCGATAGGCGTCGCACGATGATCCATATCCCACCAACTCCGCGTAGATAGTGGCACCCCGGTTGAGCGCATGGTCCAGTTCCTCAAGAATGAGCATGGCCGAACCTTCGGACAAGACGAAGCCATCTCGGGTGCGATCGAAGGGTCTGGAAGCGCGTTCAGGTTCGGTCCATCGCTGCGAGAGGCTGCCCAGAAGCGAGAAGCCCGTAACGCACATCATGGATACCATGCTGTCTGTTCCGCCGGTGAGCATCAGTTGCGTTTCGCCGGTTCGGATACTTTGGAAGGCGTGGCCGAGGGCCTGTGTGGCGGAGGTGCACGCTGCCTGCGCGGTAATCGAAGGTCCGGAGAACCCGCAGCGAATCGACAGGTCAGAGGCGATCTTCGCCGCGTCACTTTGAGTCAACAACCAGCGCTGCCTGTTGCATAGGTCCGCATATCGGACGGGGTTCCATCGGTTGCCATCGATCAGTTCGGCGATATAAGGCAGGCGGTCTTCGATGATGGGAAACGTGGAGGCACCAATGCAAACGCCTGCGCTTCTGCCTAAGGCTGGGAGTTCGTCGAGTCGCGCATCGCGCCATGCCTGTTCGGCCGCGTGGAGCGCGAAGATCGCGGCGCGGCCCAAAGGCAGAGAGTCCATCTCGTTCTCTCGATGGCTAAAGCGCGGCTCAAGCAGCGGCAGATCATCAATCGAGACCTGTCCGGCGATGTGCGTTGGCGGAGTCAATTCGCCATACTGGCGAATCAGACGAATTCCGCTCATGCCTTGCAGGATAGCCGTCCACGTTGAATCGAGCGTGGGGCCCAAGGGGGTTACCGCGCCCATTCCTGTTACGACAACGCGACGATGCGCGCCATTATGACTCATGGTCGCGATTCTCTGGTGTGGGATCTGCGACTTTAGGAATTCCGAGTTCGGCTCCCACACGCAAGAGATCCTCGATCACCAACTCGTCGCCCGAGGGCAGCACCATTTCCGCGCCGCACTGTGAGCAACGAATCTCCATCGGAGAATTCGGCACCTGCTGCGGCTCGCCCTGGCAAGCAGCGCAACGCAAAGCCGCATTGGCGCCCAGACAACGGAGCACCACGCGCACAAGCGATTCAACTGAGATTCCCCTGCGAAACTCATTAAGCCGCATGTTCGGCTGAAAGAAGGACGCAGGGACCTCGGGCATCGACGCCTTGAGAATCGCAAGGCCAGTGGGAGTGATGATTGCACCCTGCACGATGGCGCTCTCGCCAAACAAGTCTGTCGCTCTCTGCAGAATATTCAGCCGAGGCATGCGAATGATGAATGTGCGCTCCAGGCTGTAGACGATGTCAAGCATGTCGAGCGATTCAGCATCAAGGTCTCCCCACAGGGTCGATTTAAGCTTTACTTCGCCTGGCTTCCGATCCAGGCATCGGGCGACGACTGAAATTGCGCGCTCCTGCACTTGCGACAGGTCCATGGCAAGCGCTGCGCGAAATGGGTCCGACGCGGAAGCCAACTCCTGTTGGGGTATCTCCATGCCACTTCTCCTGTCGAGTACTAAAGTCCAAGTCCACCAGCCACGCTCAGAACCGCACCGGTAATGTACGCTGCGCGCGGAGAGCAAAGGAATGCAGCTGCGTGAGCCACATCGATTGGTTGACCGTAGCGCCGCATGGGAATTTCACGAGTCAGTTCTTCCGACCCCATCTCGCGAATGGCCCGAGTCATATCAGTCTCAATGAGGCCGGGAGCGATGGCATTCACGCGAATATTTCTGGGCGCGAGTTCGAGGGCGAGAGAACGAGTCAAGGCCTGTAAGCCCGCCTTGGCGACGGCATAATTACATTGCCCGCGTCCGCCCGTGTCTGCCCGCACTGAACTCAAATTCACGATGGAGCCCGAGCGCGCGCGGATCATTGAGGGCAGGGCCTCTCGAATCACCAGAAAAGGCCCGCGCAGATTCACTTGCAGCACCTGGTCGTAGTCTTCGAGAGGCATTGATGCGGCGAGATTGTCGCGCACGATGCCGGCATTGCAAACCACTGTATCGATCCTGCCGTGTTTTTGCAGGACTTCATCGACCATGCGGTGAACCTCTGCTTCATCCGCAATGTTGGCCTGGTGGGCTGTTGCGGTTCCGCCGGCCCCGACGATCGCTTCGACTACCTTGCCGGCACTTTCCTGGTCGGCGCGAAAGTTCACCGCCACGATGGCGCCCTCAGCAGCAAACAGAGCTGCGATGGCCGCTCCAATGCCGCGCGATCCGCCGGTTACGACGGCGATTTGTCCTTTAAGAAGCTCGCTCATTGGCTCAGAGTCCTAGCGACAGCCCTCCGTCGGCCACGATTGTCTGGCCGGTGATCCAATCTGAATCTGAACTGCAAAGGAATGCGAGTACGGCCGCAATGTCCTCCGGCTTGCCAACGCGAGCCAACGGGGTCTTGCTTGCAACAGCACTTGCGGCCTGCTCGAACTCCGGCAACATGCGCGTGCTGTCGGTGTCGACGAAGCCACCACAAACAGAATTCACGCGGATAGACCGCCCGGCGAGCTCAACCGCAAGATATCGCGTGAGGTTCTCGATCGCCGCCTTTGCAGCACCCAGCAAACCATAATTCCGAAGAAAGGCGCGCCCTCCCAGGCTGCTGATGCCCAATATCCGCCCACCTTCAACCATTAGGGGCGCGGCGAGTTGAGCGCCAAGCAGAAAGGCGCGCGCGTTCAGGTCCATAACACGCTGCCAACTGCGCGGCGAGGCATCCAGAAGCGGACCAAAGGAGGCGCGAGCCGCAGCTGATACCAGGAGATCGAGTCGGCCGTGGCGGCTTTCAATCTTGGAAAAGACATTGCGAAATGCGGACTCGTCGCTCACATCGGCGCAGTGTGCCGAGGCCGGAACGCCGAGTTGTTCAATTTCGGCTACGGTATTCCGAGCGGCCTCGTGATCCAGCACATAGCCGACGGCGATGTGCGCAGGCCGGTGAGCGGCCAGCCGGAGCGCGGTTGCGCGACCGATTCCGCGAGATCCTCCTGTGACGAATGCGACGCGTCCTTCAAGCCACATGACAGGGCACCTGCGCTTTGCGCGCCCCAACGTGGAAGCCGCTTTGGACGTTTTGCAGCGTGCGAATGAGCAGGTTCGTTTGCCGCTCTGGATCAAATCGCTCAGCAATCCATGCGGCTCCCGATCGTTGCGCGTCCGCGAGGAGGGCGCCCGACCGCCATTCGTGAAGAATTGCCCTGGACCAGGCAGGAGCATCGTCGGACTGAAGGAGGGCGACTCCAGGTGCGCCGGGCAGGGTCTCGCAGGCGCCTTCGGAAGCAGCGGCGAGAACCGGCGTTCCAAGTTGCAACGCCTCGATCGGCAGTAGACCGAATGGCTCATAGCGCGATGGGCAAAGAGCCATTCGCGCGTGGCGGAGCGTCTTCATCAGATCGCCTCGCTCGAGCCAACCGCTGCGCTCAACACGTCGGGGAAATTCGGCGATGAGATCGGCGACCGCGGCCTCGCAATCCTCGTCACCCTGGGGACCCGCGAAGAGCGCGGAGACAGACGGTTCGGCTCGCATCACGAGCCTCAATGCCGCCACCGCAAGATCCGTTCCTTTGTTTTTGCACAGTCGTCCAGCTATGACGATCAGAGGCTTGCGCTGACGGGCGCCAGGTTCAGAGGCGGCTGACACGCTGCCGTGAGATCTCACCGAACTCTTCCCTCTCAGGGAAGCGATGTGCATTTGAGAGTACGCTTGTTCCATTCTGTTCAAGAAGAAAACGTGGTGCGCCGCTGCCATAACACGATGTTGAACCCGGATCCATTCCTGTGCCTGCGGGAGTTCGCGCTCAATTAAAGAGTGAGCCGTGTAAACCAGTGGTAATTGCAGCCGTTGCGCTGCTTCGAGCGCTACGGTTGCCATCCCGAGCGAATGCAAATGAAGAATGTCGCAATCAGGCAACTCCTTGGGAAAAACATCGCGCGCGAGCGGTTTGAGAACCACCTCTGGGACGCTCAAAGCAGCTTCTGAAGCCGTAAAGACATGAACCGAGCACCCCGCCTTTGCCAACGAATGGCATTCTGCAGAGACGCTCACACCAATGCCGGAACGCGAGATAGGAGGAAGACGGGAGACAAATACTGCAAGCCGCAAGCTGTGGCCGAACCCGGAGGACGAGTAATGCAGTGGGCTGCTGAGTGGAGCCTTCATGGGGAATCCGGTGTTTCGGTTTAACCATCCTAGAGTCGGGTCTCTCCCAAGTCAAGAAAGACTGTTTAGCGATTATGCTGGCGTTACGCGCGGAAATTGAACAGAATGTAACTCGGTGCTGAAGAGCGAAGTCAGAAACTACGGAGCAGACTCGGAATGCGCAGGGAAGAAATCGAGCAGCCAGTTCTTACCGAAGACACCTCACCAACTCTGGCTCCCAAGCCCTGGTATGAGGCGGAAGGCGATATCACCGAGCAGCCTTGGCTGGCCAGCGCCACAGACCTCTTGATCGCCTGGCATCCCGAAGTAGCCATCCCAGTAGGCGCGCCACAGAGCGCGGATTGGAACCGGTATTTCCAGCATGCAGGTGTGCCCGTGCAACGGGCTGCGACTCCTTCGCAGCATGCGACCCCCGCGAAGGAGCCATGGAGCACTGCGGCGGCATCCATTGCGGTCGACACGCTGTTTCGTTTTATCCGCGCGATCGAGTCGATGGATGTCGATCTGGCTATGGAATGCGTCTCCGCGAACTATCACACCATGCTGAACGATATCGATGTGGACCGAGACGCACTCCGTCTGCGACTCGATGCCATGATAGACTCCTGGCGCGGGCCAGAGTTGCGCATCGCCCTCACGGAGATTCCCGATCCTGTATTTCATCTCAACGGCATTCTCATCAGAGCTGTACTGCAGGTGGATCATCGAGACAAAAACAGTAGTTCTCTCCTTACGAGCCTCCTGAGTTACGTTGTATGGTTCACGGAAGACCGGGAGAATCTCTGGCTGATTCGCTCTCTTTCCGTGGTGGACTAAGTTATCGGCCCGCATGAGTTAGGCAAGTTCAGTGTGGTCTTTCCACAAGCTCGGGGGCGCCGTGCTAGTATCTCTTCCCCGGCACGACAATGTTTTTCAGCACCATCCGCAAGGTGGTATCGACAGGCACAGATGACCCAGTCCGAATCGTTGCAGCCGACACCACTTCTTCCGATTCTGCTGCTCAAGAACTATCTGCATTTCCTTTCCCGCCGACCAATCAGCGGCAGCAATCTTCATTTCAAAACGGGCCGCATCGCCAGCCTGCAGACGCTCGCGCCGTTTCTTTCGTCAAGCGGAGTCGAGTCCATTGAGGACTGCGTGGGGATGTTGCGCGCCTTGACTACGACGAATCTGGCCCGCTTTGCGCCGCAGATTCTTCGCGGGCTTCACCGCTATAAAGAGCCTGAACTTCCTCGCAATATCGTTGTCTGCAATAGCCCGCCTCCGCCAGAATTTTTCAGCGGGGTGAAGCGCGCGGTGATCATTCTGGGGCAAGGAATCGGAATCGGAGACGAGATTCTGACCTTCCCGCTTGCGGGCTCGCTGCGCCGCCGCATGCCGGCCGGCGCCTCGCTATTCGTTCTATCGAGCTACCGGGACCTGTGGCGCGACGTTGAGGGTGTTGACTCGCAGGGACTCTACGACGGCCTCGGCGAGCTAGTCGAGAGGATTCGCTGCGGTGATTACGACCTCGTGGCTATGGTCGATTTTGAACGACCTGGACTGCTGAGTACCCTCTGCAGAGAGCCGGGAGTGACTCGCTATATCGAGCTTGCCATGGGTTTGCGCGAACTCTCCGCTTTGGACAAGACCGGGGGCCGCGTGTGGAAGCTGGAACACCCCGATCCTTACTACGCCAACTTTTATCACCACATGGATCGAATGAAGGAATGGCTTGGGGATGGAGAGGAACGCCCGAGTCATCTTCCGGAGGCAGTGGCCCCAAAGACCCCCGCTGGCCGGGAGATTGCTATCTATGTCAGCCCGTTCACCTCAAAAGAGGATCCCTCGCAGCAGTTCTGGTCGGAGTTGCTCCTGTCAATGCTTCCTGAAGAACTGCCGCCGGGCGTGACTGTTCAATTTGCAATTGACTCCGGCGCTAACTATGCAACGCGCGCCTTCTCCCGCGAGCTTGCCGAGTCTATCGACAAGGCAGGCCGCGCCGGCGTGAGTGCGCGAGCAGCGTCAACGATCGGAGTTGCCGGAAGCCTGCTGAGTCTTGCCGATGCCATGCAGCGCATCGCGAAGACCGATATCGTGGTGACCTCCGACTCATTTCCGGCACATGCCGGTCAGCTCTATGGAAAACTCACACTGGTGCTGGCGCGCGAAGGAGTTGAAAATTGGAGGGCTCCGGCGCCGGGGAACTTCTACCTGCGGGCCGGTGCACCCATCGCAGAACTGATTGCCCAGACCCGTGTGCTTCTCGGCGACCTTGGAGAGACGTGTGTCGTCGAAGCCAGCGTTGCCTACGCGCCTTCCATGCAAGCGTTGCGGCGTTCTGCCCACAGTCTTCATTGCGCTCTTAACCGGGCTGATGCAGAAATCGATAGCCAGACCCTGAGAACACGTTGGACAGATTGTCGCGAGGCCACGTTGGAGGTCGTGATGCAAGCAAAAGATTGGCCGGGATGTTATGCCGTCTTGCTGGCCGATAACGACTATCTCAACCTGTTGCCGGTACTGCCTGCGGGAGATCTGGCGTCGGCCGCTTCGCTCCTCCACTTACGCTGCCGAGCCGCAGAGTGGCGAAACAGCAATTTGTTGAAATATGCCTGTTGGCCAGGCTTTGAGACGACAGGATGACTCGATCTGCCTTGATCGCTCCGACCGGCGTGCGCCTATATGCCAGCCGACTTGTGGTCTCAGCATTGCGCTGGATTGCGAGCCAACAGCTGCCCACGGGGGAGCTTGCAGCGTACAAGAGAGTTCAAGAAATAGGCCAGTGCTGGCCGTGCCCCTTGTATTCCGTTCTTGCAATGGAATTGCTGGGATGCGCGGCTCCGCAGACGAGCGGTTTCTCACGGCAGCTTTACGACGCTATCCCGGCAGGCGAGCGCAAGTATCTTACGGCTACTGTTTTGACAATGCGCTGGCGACTCAGGAACTACATTGTTTCGCAACAGGCGAGCGACGGTACATGGCGCCTTTACGGAAGAGAGGGGGACAGTCCCACCGACTCAGTAACAACAGCATTTGCCACGGCCGCTCTCTTCGATGATCGAGGAGCGCGTATCGACGCTGCCCGGGCGATGGCGGCACATCTTGACGCACTGCCTGGTTCGGGTCCGGTATCCGAAGCCGCTGTCTGCTATTTGTGGGCATGTTCAGGAATCGATGTCCTAGACCGTGTACAGCAGATCCTGAACCGAAGCGGACAACCAACAGTGGCACGACTTGCGGCCTGCTGGATGCTCTCGCTCTGCCATGAGCATATAGCCAGTCCGGCCTCTGCGGAGGTCCGCCAGGCCCTCATCGCGGAGGTGCTGAAGCTGGTTGCCGAACCTTGGGCTTGCGCTCCGCTGGATCGAACACTTGCTCTCCAGACACTCCTCACGCTGCACTACCGTGGTGAAGAAATCGAAGACCTCTTCGCACCACTGCTTCTCGATCCGATCGCTCCCTGGGAATGGAAGTTAGAGCCATTCCATGACGATGTCTGTTGTCCTTCGTTCAACGTTGTGCTTCTGGTAAGTGCCATCGCCAAGAGCCTCGAGGGAGGCGCATTTTCATGTTGACGGCCGAGCAGTTCCAGGGAATCGACGCCCTCCGGCTTGACGCCGCAGACGCGGCAGCGCAACTCGATCACGACCATGTTGCCGCGCTTCGGTTGTGGCAATCGGTGGTGCAGGATTCATTTCATCGCTCTATCGAACAATTTCAGGCTAATGTCTCCCGCACCTCGCGCGGCAACGCACTTTGTCAGCTCCTAGCTGAGTTGACCGCGGACTATGTCGAGTGGATGCAGTGGGCCCTCGGTGACATACCGATTTTTGCCATCGCCATTGAGGCAAATCCGGAGTTAGTTTCACAACGCATTGGTCCCTGTGCCCTCGTCTATTTTGCGGGCCGTGTTCTTGACGATTTTCTTGACCGCCATCATCTTTATCGGGGGCGCAGGGTCACTCTGCTGGGCTCGCTCGCCCAGCGGCGAGGTACAGGAGCGGAGAGTGAAGCGCTCACCGTGCTCCTTGCGTTGCTTCTTACCCTGGAGGGCCTGGAGCAATTGCCACGTGGAGCGGACGATGTGATGAGACAGGTCATCACTTCGCTTCGTCGTCTGGTGACCGGAATTCTGATGGACTGCAGCGAACCTCAACACTGGTCCGAGGAATTCTACGAGCACCTCATTGAGCTTAAGAACGTCGATTACTGGCGCATCCTGTACGACGCGTTGGATCCAAAGCGTTCGTCAAAACTGTACCAATTACTCTGCGGCTATTACGCGCTAGCTCAAAAGTTGAATGATCTGGAGGATGCGGCTCGCGACGAGTCACAAGGCCGCCCCAACATCGTTTCAGTTTTCCGGTCCCAAGCGGATTCCGGGCGGTCGCTTGCACGTGTGCTTCCCAGTGTTGCTGCTTCAGTGACTGCGGACCTTCTGCAGTTGTATGGCGAAGCGCGTCAGTTGTCCGAGTTGGAGAAGTTGGCAGCCCTCAAACTTCTCGGCCACTCACGAAGCGAGATGGAAAAGCTCGGCGTTTTCGGTCCAGAACAGCCGGAGCATCTGGCGGTGGGGGTTCATCGGGGTGGCCTGGCGTGGCACGCCACTGTGGACGAATTTGTCCAGCGATACGGCATTGACGCGATCGAAACCACTAGCTGTCCTGTCTGCCATCTCAATGCTTCAGCCGCAATCTTTCGCAAACAGGGCTTCCAGTACAACCGGTGTAGCGGTTGCACTCACATATTTGTCAGCCCGCGTCTGCGCGATGACATCATCCAGCAAATGAATCAGGAACAATCCGGCGAGGCTCCCGATCCCTTTCTTGAGTCCCAGAGCATCTACGTCGACCACATCTGCCGGCTGCTCAGCGCCAGGAGTATCGGACGGCGGCTGCTCGATATCGGCCACGGCCGCGGACACCTTATGCTTGCTGCCCGCGCGTATGGCTTTCAGGTGCACGGCATCGATAGCGATGAAAACAATTGCGCCTCTCTTCGCCCGGTGTTTGGAGATCATGTGCAGCAACTCCGATTGCCGGCGCGCCGTCTTCCTTGGGGAAGCTTCGATCACATTGTGATGAGCCATGTACTTGAGCATCTCGCGGAGCCGGCCGTATCTATATCCGCAGTTGCGGAGGCGCTACAACCGGGTGCGTTCCTGTACGTAGCAGTACCGGACAGCGAGGCGCTGCAGTTCAGGATCTTCGGGCGGCTTTGGGATGCGGTGCACCCCATTCTGCATCCGCAATTCTTCAACGAGCGTTCGCTTCGCCATCTCATCGAGGGCTGCGGGCTGGAGTTCGTCGCGCGGATCCCATCTCCGACTTTGACGGGACCGGGGGTGGAACGGTGGATGCGAATGTTCCGATCGCTTGGAGGCGACGAATCGGGCGAATTAGCCATTCTGGCCCGCCGCAAAGGCGCAAGCGAACTCAGTCCGGCTCCATGAAATCGCGATCTACAACGTAACTCGCAATCTCCTGCAGGGCATCTCTGTAAACAGAGACAGGGAACTCCATAAGAAAGTCCACCGCCTCAAGTGCACACTGCCGTGCCTGCGAGTAGGCCTTCATGGTCGCCGAGGAAAGACCGACACTCTCAATCGCTTGGGACAGATCTTCGGCCGTGTGCGGTTCTTTCCTGAGGATCTTCCGCAGCATGTCATCTTCACCAGCTTCTTCGAGCGCGTAGAGGATCGGCAGCGAAAGCCGGCCCTGTTCGATATCGATTCCGGGGGATTTGCCAGCGAGATGTTCGGGGCGAACGAGGTCGAAGATATCGTCCATGATCTGAAAGGCCATCCCAAAGCGCCTTCCGTACCGGCTCAGATAAAAGGCCTGGCGCCTGGTGCCCCCCGCCAACATGCAGCCAGATTCGCAGGCGAGCGCGAAGAGTGTTGCCGTTTTTCGGTCGATGGTGCGGTAGTAGCGCTCGCGCAAATGCACGGGGTCGGAATGGGCATCTGTCATGATTTCATCCATCTCGCCACGGCAAATGTCGAAGCCCACATCCAGGACCATCTTCACCAGGTACATATCCTGCTGCACGTTGATGCCTTCAACGAAGCATCGAATCGCCTGGATGAACTGCATGTCGCCGACAAGGACTGCCATTTCGGTACCCCGTTCGGAGTACACAGTCTTCAGACCGCGCCGCGTGGGAGCAAAGTCGACGATGTCATCGTGGATGAGCGTTGCTACGTGCAGCATCTCCAGCGAGACAGCAGCCTGGATGACTTTCTGGGGCAGATCTGTCTCTCCTTCGGGCAGGACCATTCTCGCCGCCAGCATAAGCATGATGGGGCGTAGCTTTTTGCCGCGGCGATACGTCTCGTACTCGGTCTCGGTCAGGTAATCGGCTTGCGGCTTGAGAGTTTCCTCTAAAGTGTTTTGAAAACGAATGACGTCGGCATGGATCAGCTCTCTGGCACGACTTATCGGATCTTTCAAAGGGAGACGACCTTTAGCGCAGGAGGATGAGTTTTGTGAGATTGCATGGGGACGAACTTAGTGTGTCGTTCCCGCCCCGGCAAAGTCAACGTCTCTCCTGGATAACAAAGAAACGTGAAAATCACTTTTTCCATTTGCAATCTCAGGTGGAAGCCGTGCTATGATTCGGGCGCTGAACAAAACCATCCCCGACTGCTCTGAATTTCCATCAGACAACTAACTAGACCGCTTCTGCCCACAGCGGCTCGTCAAAAGCCTTGCCCAGCTATTCGATTTCCAGCCGAGAGCGCGGTACCGCGCTCCGTCGAAGGGTGCTATGTCTGAACATAACGGTTCTGCAGTAGATGCGTCGTGGCACGAGCTTTGGAAACCCTACGGGACATATGAGTTGAAGCGCGCACTCAAGGGCCGGCGCCGCATCGGCCTAGCCTGGCTACGTCCTCCGAGCAAACTTACTTTGCCGGACACAGGTCCAGTTGTGGTTTTAAATAGCGAGCCATGGGGCGCTGTAACCCTGAATCTAAAGGGTGCAGCCGTCTCGCAGTTGGACACGATCCATCCTGTCAGCTTCACTCACAATGCGGCCACGGGCGATATTACTGCCACTGTCAAGTTTCACGAGCTAAAGTACGCGGGGAATTACGAGGCTCGCCGTACCCGTGCGACGGGATCGGCTCTCAAGGTTGCGAGCAAGCAAATGAAGAGCGGCAGCCCGCTTGCTGCTGCTGCCGACCCGAACGATTCGCTTTCTCTCGCGAAGAGTTACCAAGACCAGCTAGCTACAGACACGGGGCCGAATGGCAACTTGATGCTCAACACGTACTATCGCCATAACAGCGCCTATAGCGACGCGTTCGACAATCCTAAGTTCGCTCAGCGCTGGGCTTCTTACCCAACCGATGGTCAGACAACCTCCTATTACGCACAGCAGACCCACACGGCAGCTACGCCCGGAAATACTGGGAGCGTATCAGTAAACAGCGGCGGCGGAGCGTCGGCGTATAACCGCCACGCTCTCACGATGCAGATGTTTCTGGTTGCCGCAGTGACCGACGTGGAGGCTGCCACAGCGGCAACTCAGTTTGATGGCGTGACCAAGGGGCCTGCCCAGGACTCGCAGACTGTCGACAGCGTCATGAATATTGTTAAGACGTCGCCCCCTCCTCAGGCTTCGGCCTTGTCCGCAGCTAAGTTCGTTCATGCTGAGCCCTTGTGGCGGACCCAGCTCCGTAACGAACTTGCTGACCATGTCCAGGAAATTGAGAAGGCAAAGGATGATATGGCCCGCGGCATCCTTTTGAAGGAAGAGACCGGGGCGCCGATCGACGGACAGTTCAACTCCTACTTTGCAGTGCCATCCCTCACGTTGCACGGAAAGGTTACACGGTCGGCGGATGGATCCGCGCACACCGTGACGTTTACGTCCGCGCAATGCACTTTCCCCGAAGTGTCCGTTCGGCTAGGCGCATTTCCGGGCAAGCTTCATGGTGAACTCACTGCGGCGGTCGACAAGGCTCGCTTCCTGAAGTCGTTCCTGGGCAAGCGCGTAGCCTCTACTGTCCAATCTTCGGGGCTGCTGACTTTGATGAGCAGGCTCATGACTCTGGCGCTGGCTGAGCACGCCGGTACAAAGAAGGTTTAGGCTCTTTCGCTTATCCCGGAGCAGTGCAGGAGGCGTTTCGATGGCTGTGGATGTCCTCGCGATAGTCAAGAAGTACCTGGCCAGTGATGGCAAATCGATCAGTATCACTCCGGACATTTCCTCTGTCTTCGGACCAGCGATTGGGAATGCGGTCACGCAGCTCTTTAGCGGCGGGATTAATGTCAACGGGGCGAATTTCAGTCTTACCGGCGACTCTGCAGTGGCCACGATCTCGGGCGAGGGATCCAAGGCCCCGTTGGTGCAGTCAGTCAAAGTGGTTGCCGTCTTCACTGCGACCGAAAACGATGTGACGCTGAACTTTACCGGGACGCTTCAATCGACGGTCCTGCTCTCAGATGCATGGCCGTCCCAACTGAATTTCTTCCCGTTCAACCAGCTCGCGCTCACCGGTGGCGGTCTCAAACTCGATGTTGATCCGGGCGCCACAACCATCGACATGGTCGTCACCCCGACGATCAGCTTTGAAAACAACCCTCTCGGCACCGGCCTGCTTGAAGTCAGCTACGACGGTGCGACGCTCGGCTTTGTCGGCGGGTTCATGGTTACGGGGTCGTGGACTCCGTTCTCCGATTTTCCGGTTCTTAGCGGCCTTACGATTTCCGGTGAGTTTGGCGCCTTCTTCGCAAGCGTCGATGCCACTGATCTTAGCGCCTTCTCGGGCTTCCCTTTCCCGCCAGAGGAAGTTTCCGCCGGCCTGACCGTAATCGGACTGCTCGAATTGGACGGCGCACTATCGCCGATCAAGGACTTCCTACCCGACACGAAGCTCGAACTTACGGCTATCGTCCCCAAGGACGGCGGACTGTCCAAGGCCAGCGTCAAAGCGGACCTGTCTGAGGGTGCTTCGACCAACGCGTTCGCGTTCAATGACTTCTCGCTCGAGTGGCAATCGACCTCTGCCGATTCCGGATCGATTTCGCTCAGCGTGACATGTACGGTCAACATTTCGAGCAAGGAAAGCTTCGTTATCACCGGGGCAGGTACCTTTATCTATGGAACAACGCCCAGTCTCGAGCTTTCCCTCCAGCTCACAGCCGAAGGCGGCTGGCTTCATCCCTTCGGAATACCGAACCTAACCATCCAGACCGTTGCTTTTGCTTTCACCCTGAATGAAGAGGGCATCGGGATTGCAATGGCTGGGACCATCGAGATAGGCACCGGGCAGACGAACCCGGTCCTGCTCACCGCCGGAGCGGGATTCCTGGATTTCGAGGTGCCGGATTACGTTGCGGCAGAACTCTCAGCCGAGCAGAAGGACCAGTCAGTTACCCTGGGACAACTCATCACTGACTTCCTGCCGGTCCTGGACTTTAACAGCTTCCCGCTGCTCAAAGACATCACGTTCAAGGACCTTCAATTCTGGGCGATTGCCAATACCGTCAAGATTCTCGGGAAAACATACAATCCGGGCATCGGGTGTTCCGGTGAGATTTCTTTCTTCGGCTACACGCTGGACTTTGGATTTAATCTCATCACCAGTCCGACAACCGCCGTCCAAGCCATGGGCATCATCAGCTATAACGGCGGGCCCATTGTCATCAGCGGCGGCGGCATCACGTGGCTCACAATCTCAAGCGCGGATGGAACTTCCGGAGCCTCGGCCTGCATTGATACCAGCGGCAGTGGATACTGCAACTCCATCGCCTCGCAGCCGGGCGCATACTTCGCCATCAACGCAAAGGTGACTCTCCTCGGCTTGGTTGGCGTCTCAATCGTTGCTCTCGCCACCAAGGATGTCTTCGAGTTCGACATGGACCTTGGCGCAGGCGGCATTTTCTCCGAGCAGATACACGTCCTCTTCCAGCCCAGTTCGGGCGGCTTTGCCGGCTCGCTCGACGCGGACTTCTCGCCGCCGGATATCACACTGGGACCCTGGGGTGTTATCCCACAGTTCACCATTCCGACTCCAAAACTCTCTGTCTGCCTCGGCCTCGGCACCATCGTTCCATCGTCGCCGATCTGCCAGGATCAGTACATGCCGACGTCGGCTCCGTATTTCCACTTCGACCTGCATTTCAGCTTCGTGGGAATCGACTTCGACCTTACGGTTTCGCTCGATGTTAACCAGGTGACGAATGCGCTAAGCGACTTTGGATCATTCATCGTTAATTGGCTGGCAAACAATGCCAAGCTCGTGCTCGATTTCATTCTGCAAAGCGCCGAGCTTCTGACCAAGCTCCTGCTGCAGATCATCGAGGGCATTGTCGACCTGGTTTCCTACGTCGCCGGTCTGGTGGCGCAGCAACTGGGCATCCTCTTCGAAGACGCATACAAGCTAGCCGGCGAAATCTGGGATGGTCTTCAGGAAGCTTGCGCAGTGGTCACCGGCAACGATGCAATGGGTGCTTCGTCTTCGATGGTAACGGCTACCGGCCACATGACTGCCATGGCGGCTGTCCCATCCGGCATACATCCGGCTGTGCACACCGTCCCCGCGGTACTCTCCGATTTGATGAATACTCCGAAGGGCGATGCGCTTCTGTTCCACTACTATTCGCATCGCGAAGAGGCCGAGCGGATTCTTCGCTACAACACCAATGTGCGGCTTGTATCCGATGACATTCTTCGCATGTACAGGGGGACACCCGAGTTTGCAGCAGGTAAATATCTCCCCCTGGCGATAGACATCATTCGGACAACCGCGGCGGCTGCCAGTCCAGACTTCCAGGCGTCCGCCAAAGAAGTCATCGAAGGACTGGAACCATACCGGGACAAGACCTACGATGAACTGCTCGAGATTATCCACGCTAAGTAACGAGTACAACGCGGTAAGCAATCCAGTTTCCCGGAAAGCAGGAGGCTCATGGCGGATCCTTTAGCTCCAATCATCCAGAAGATGCTCCAGCAGGTGATGGGCATGATTAATACGCCGGGAGGTCAGGGGAACCCGAACCCGTATTACTTCCCGGATTGGATCCAGGCGAACGGCTACGACCCCTATGGTCAGAGCCAGGTATTGCAATGGAACCTTTCGATAACTGATCCGACGATTGTGAATCAGGCCAACGCCATTTGCCCCACTATCGACATTCAGAGCTCACCGTGCCCTGGAATTCAATCGTTCATTGGCGTACCGAATGCCTATCCAAGCCTCACTTTGGGCAGCCCTACACCAGGCGGGCTGGTGGTTTCCGGAGCTCGGAACGCTTACATGCAGTCGATGACATCCAATCAGGATAACGCGCTCAAGTTGCAAGCCGTCATGCTGCTTTCCACACTGCCCAACTACCAGAAGAATCTCATCGTCACCGGTAATTTCACCTTCACTCAATACTGCTGTTGCAGCGCTGACAACACGGTTTGTGCGGGGCCTCCCGTTCCTGAGGTGGGAACAGGCACATTTACCGCCACTTTCAACTCGACGCCTACGATTACGATCGGTTTCAACATCACCGCTCTTAGCCCTGGCGTGCTAAACATCGCAGTTAGCAGCATCAACTTTGTTCCTAGCTCAACCTGGCCAAATGATGCCCAAATCGACATTGCGATCGACATCCAGAGCATCCCCAAAGGAAGTAAGAAGGACGCCTACAATAACCTGGCCATGGCGGCATTCAACAGCGCGGATGGTTTGAAACAGTTGGTTCAGCAGATCAACGTGGTCTTGAACGATCCATCGCAGCTCAATTTTATGGGCACCGCGCTGACGAATGTGATCGATGGCTATCTGAAGTCTACGCATCAGTATCCTTTTGACGGTTCATACCTGGCCATTGCTTAGCGTTGCCTGAGTCTTGTTGAACCAGTGGGAGGATCGCATCCGGCCCGTCATCGTTGTCGTCGGCCACTGCGGCATTCCAACTGGTTTCAGCCGTGTTTTGCGCCAGATCGTTATAGCGCTGCGCGATGCCGGGTTCGAGCTGCATCACTTCGCTATCAATCTTGTGCCTGACTCGCCAATTCCTGACTGGCCTTGCCCGGTTATCTGCAACCCGGCCCCCGGCGACCTCCATAATGCCGCGGAATTAGCGGCAATTATCGAATCACTTCATCCTGATGTCGTTCTAATGATGGACGAGCCATGGGCGTGCGCCCGGCTCATGACTGCGTTCACCCTCCATCCGGAGATACGCACCGTTCTATACGTTGCGATTCACGGCCGAGATTCGCTCCCTCCGGCTATTGCCACACAACTCGGTGCAGCGGACCGCCTTGTCGCTTTCACCCCTCAAGCAGAGCGATTGCTTCGTGACGCGCTGGAAGCCGGAGGCGAGAGCCCGCAATTCGCCACAATCCCTCATGGCGTCGACACGCAGGCCTTTTATCCCCTCATCAGAAGGCAGAACGGCGACCCGTCGCCCGACCGCGTCCGTCACGCTCGCCAACTCCTGTTCGCGGATCGCCCCGAACTTGCTGATGGCTTGATCGTGTTGAATGCCAACCGTAACCAACCGTTCAAAAGGATCGATCTCGCACTTGAGGGATTCGCTCGCTTCGCGCAGGGAAAGCCACCGAACGTGCGGATGTATCTGCACCTGGCCACAAGGCCTGCGCTACCGGACGAGGTTACACTCGTTGATCGATTGGGCCTCCGCGACCGCATCTTGCCAAAAGAACTCCCTGAAAAGCATCCACATGCTGATGACCGCTGGCTCAACCTTCTCTATAACGCGTGTGATATCGGAATGAACACCTCTCAGCGGGAAGGCTGGGGATTGGTCAGCTTTGAGCACGCTGCCACAGGGGCGCCGCAGATGGTTCCCAATCACTCCGCTGGAGCCGAGTTGTGGCCTGGCAGCGCGCTGATGCTCGATACGGAGCAGCATAAATCTAAGGAAGATCCGCAATTCGAGGGTGATGTACGCATCGACTCTGTAAGTGAAGCACTGGAAATGCTCTATCAGAATAAATCTGCTCGATATGAAATGTCCCTGTCAGCCTACAGGCTTGCTACGGACGAGCGCTTCCAATGGAAATCGATCGGGGAGACCTGGTCGAATCTGCTCTGCACCCTGCTGGAAAGCTAGCGAAAACACAACTCGATCATTGCATTCTGCGCGAAGTGTGGTTGCGAGTAGGAGATATAGATGGTTCGACCGCCATCCACGTCGAATTGCGGGTGCTGAAACCCAAGAGAGACGAGGGTCGCCTCGGGATGATGGGGGACGATCCCGGCGCGTATCGCATCGCTGTACGGTCCCCAGGGTTCAGGTGCAGTGCGCAGGCATAGCTGCTTAGCGTGGGGTTCGATGTAGGTCATCACAAAGCAGCCGAGATATTCGTTGTAAGCCACGGAGAATTCCGAGCCACATCTCGCTATCGGCGCTGCAGAGGTCATAACTGCTGACCAGCCTCGCTCCCCCGTGAAGAAAGAGTAGCTCTCCGGTTCTTCGATAGCTTCCGGCGTTACCCTGGCCAGGAAGGCTTCGTATTCCAAGCCCGCCGGACGGGTGGAAAAGACGAAGACGTAACCGTCCTTTGACAGCAACTGAACCCCGCAATGGCAATCTACAGGCAGTTGCGGCCATGGCCGCCAGTCTCCATCACGCGACCATCGTGAACAAACACCCGTCCGTAGGTCGAGCTTCGCGAGGCCATTGCCGGTTTCGACAAATCCCCACGTACCCCGCTCTGCCTGCTGTATCCCCAAATAGAAGAAGATGACCTCGTTCTCCACTTGGATTCCATGCTCCGGCCAGAAGCGCACGCTCAAGGCTTGTTCCGCATTCGAACCGCATAAAAGCTCGCGCGGTTTGTTCCAATCGTCCACGATATAGCTCAACGATGCCATCGCGTTCCTCAATGGGGCGCTTGAGGCCGGACTGAATGCGGCACAGTTTGAAAGGAAGAATCCCTTTGACTCAGCACCTGTAGGAGAGAGCGGCGCAAGCAAGGTGTCGGAGAAGAGGAAGAGCGAACGGCCATCATTGAGAGCGATACTCTGGCCGCCATCCTGTCCTATCAGGCGCCAGTCGTTGCCCCTACCTGTCGCCGCATATCCGAGGCTGCGGACGGAACGAATGGCTGCGACTCTGGCTTGCAATATCTCTCTCCATCAGCGATGTTATGAATCGAAGTCGCACCTTCGGTTGTTTCTATGCGCTGACTCGCACATAGTTTAACCTAGGTGTCACCATGCGCTGGCTGCTCCTGGATCAGATTGTCGAGTTGAACCCCGGCACGAATGCGATCGCTCTCGCGTCCACGAATTTCCCCGATGCTTTGTTTAATGACCACTTTCCCGGTATTCCAGTCACACCGGGTGTTCTATTGATCGAGATGGCTGCCCAACTCACGGGCTGCCTGATTGCGGTTACAGCCTCGCAACGGGATCAGATCTTGCGTCTCCCCTTTCTATCTATGGTGCGAGAAGCAAAATTTCGCAAGTTCGTCGGTCCGAATGTCCAGCTTCGCATTGAAACCGAGATCGAAGAACTCGAGGCATTCTCCGCGATCTGCCGAACGCGCGTTCTCAGTGAGGAAGATCGTGTTGCCTCGATGACTCTGATGATGACATTCCTTCCGGAAGAAGAAGCCGCTCAGTATGATCGGACGCTTTTGGTGGCTCACGAGCAAGCGGAGTTTTTGCGCCTCGGCCTCATAGGGTTTCCTCCTGGAGACGTTCGTGTCGCCGCAAAGTAGAGCGGCAGTGAAAGTCTGCATCATCGGTGCTGGCCCCTCCGGCCTCGCGACAGCACGGCGTCTGCTCGAGGCGGGCATTCGCGATGTCGTGATTCTCGAGCGCCAGTCGACTGTCGGCGGTAACTGGACCTGGGCAGATGCTTCCGGGCATAGCAGCATCTATGACACCGTGCGATCGATCAGTTCGCGCGACATGACCGCGTTTGAGGGCGTTCCATTCTCGTCGACGGTCGGTATTTATCCCACGCGAACCGACATGCTGCTCTACCTGCAGCGGTTTCCCGCACGTTTTGATCTGGAACGGCTGATCCGATTCAACACCCACGTCGTCTCCATTGTTCCTTCACCTGAGAAGGGGTGGCGTGTGGAAACCGAAGGCAACCCGCCAGAGTACTTCGACGCCGTTTGCATCTGCAGCGGTCATCACTGGAAGCCTCTCTATCCTGATCTTCCCGGCAAATTCTCCGGCAACATCGTCCATGCGCATGAATATAGAGATTGTTCACGCTTTGCTGGGCAGCGTGTTCTGGTCATCGGCTGCGGAAACTCAGGCGCAGATATTGCAGTCGACCTCGCTCGTCACGGCTGCCAGGTATTCCTCAGCCTTCGGCGTGGCTATCACATTGTGCCGAGATTCCTCTTCGGTATGCCCTCCGATGTGCTCTATTCGCGACTGCGGCGTGTGCTTCCCGATCGTGTTCTTCGCCCGCTCGCCGAACTCCTTTTGACGGCGTATCGCCACTATGTCGTCGGAGACAAACTGCCCGAACCAAACCATCCTCTTTTTGCCACACACCCGCTCGTCAACTCTGAGCTGCTGCCGTGCATCCGGAAAGCTGGCGTTCAGGTTGTCGGCCCTATCGGGAACGTTCGCGGTGCCGAGATCTGCTTTGGCTCGTTTCCGAATCAACGAAGGCGGTGCGGTGCAGCTCAAAGTGAATTTGACACGATCATCGCTTGCACCGGGTACGAAGTGTCGCATCCCTTCCTTGAAGATTCCATCACCGGAGGCAGCACCGATGCCCTTGTCGAGCGACTGCACCTGCGCCTGGTGCACAAGACGATGAAAGGGCTCTATTTCGTTGGGCTGCTTCAGCCCTCCGGATCTCTCTGGCCCGTAGCAGACGCTCAGGCGAAGTTCGTCGCCGCACACCTGACCGGAGAGGTGCAACCGCCCACGATTGAACCGGCGGCGAGCGACTGCCGCGATCGCTTTGTTCCATCGCCGCGCCACATCCTGGAAGTCAACGGGGAAGATTATGAGCGCGCATTGCTCGCGCTCGTATCTGCACGCGGCGGAGCCCTCCAGTGACAAGCGGCCGCCGCATTTTAATAACAGGCTCATCTGGATATCTCGGCCGCGCGATCATTCGCACGCTGCTCACGCAGGCGGATTTGGAAGTCCTTATCGGGGTTGACATTCGTTCGTCCGCCGCGCTTACGCAACTCGGCGATCCCCGGCTGCGCTTGATCGTTGCAGATGTTGCTGACCCTATCGATCATCTGCTCCGGGAATACAAGATCGATACCGTGCTTCACGCGGCCTTTGTGCTCCGTCCGTCGCACGATCTGCGCCGCATGCGGCGCACAAACGTCGAGGGTACGCGTCAGATCCTGCGCGCATGTTCGGCCTGCGGTGTATCGCATCTGCTTCACCTCAGCTCAGCGTCGGTTTACGGTTTCCTCCCGCACCAGACTATGCCCTTTGTAGAAACCGATTCGCTGAATCCTGAGCCAGGTTTCACCTACGCCGAGCACAAGGCCGAGGGGGACCGTCTTGTTCAGGAAACGCGGAACCAGAGCTCGATTGAGACCATTACCGTCTTTCGGCCATCGTTCATCATCGGAGGCGAAAGCGACAATCCTCTTTATGAGCATCTGTCACGGCGGTTTGTATTTCTCCCCTCCCGTATGTCGTCGCTGCAGCTCACACATATCGACGATTTATGCGCCGCTGTGCTTCGGGTCCTTGAGCGCCGGCCGAACGAGAATTACAACCTGGGAGCACCTGGTGCCTTGAGTCCGTTGCAGATGGTTCAACGTCTCCATGGCAGGGCAATCCTCTTGCCGCAGCGTCTCCTCCATGCTTGCAACGATGTCGGCTGGGCCTTGCGAGCACGATGGCTTACAAATTGGCCGTCGAGCGCAATCAGCTCTCTGGAAGGATATTGGTGGGTCAGTAGTGAAAAGCTCGAGAGGCAAATGAGTCTGAGCTTTCGATACGACACCGAGAAGGCCTTCGATTCCTGGGTTCGCGAGCGTGTGCGCCTTCGCTACCATAGGCGCTTCGGCGCCCTCGAATGAGCCCCACACAACGAAGGGCACTGCCGAGCGGAACAGATGAAAAGCCGCCGTTTCTTTCAAGGGGTTCCGTAGTCTCTTCGACTTCTTGGAAACGATTGAATTGGAACAGACGACCTTGTCTCGCTGAATTGATCGAATCGGGTAACTTATTGATTCAATTGCGGCCTGACGCTGGAAAGCGTACAAAGTGCGTCATTTTGAAGCCTCAGCACCCTAATCGAGTACGACCGCGCAGCAGTTCTCGACTGAATCGGATCCCCTCGACTCTCCACGAACTGGTCGAGCAGGCGAGCCTCATTCGCGGAACCAATCGACGTGGCTTCCCTTCGCTGCGCACGAATTCCTATGCACAGAATGCAGCCGTATGTACTATATAGGGGATATTCACACTATCCCCCTCGTTTCCCTAGATTTCGGTGAGAGTAGCTTAAGGGCCATCACAACCGAATCACAGACCCGGGCCTCAGCCTGGGGTGGATTACGGCATGAAAGATCCAAATCACCGAAACAGCGAGCACGAAGTCCTGACGCCCATACCGGATACTCATGTTCCGAGTGGCCGTCCAACGGAACAGACTGCTGCCGGTGTACAAACCCCCGTGCCGGCCACGGCGAAGGACTCCGGTGGGGGTTCCGAAGCTCAAACCGTTCTAGAAATTGCAGCGCCGCCGTGGCCCAAAACACCCGCAGGTCCGGCCACTCTCGACTATCTCGTGTCCCCTGCGGCGCTCACCGCCACGGTTTCAAACGACCACGAGCCTCGAAGCGGTTTACCGAACGGAATGCTGCTGCAGCCGGGAACCGTTCTCGCGAACCGTTACGAAATCATCAAGGTCCTCGGCGAAGGCGGCATGGGCGCTGTCTACAAAGCGCGAGACATGGAGTTGGAACGAGAAATCGCACTCAAGGTCATTCGCCCTGAGTTGGCCAACAACCCCGAGATTCTGCATCGTTTCAAGCAGGAATTGATCCTTGCGCGGCAGGTCACCGACCGGAACGTGATCCGGATTTTCGATCTAGGGGAAGCGGGCAAGATCAAGTTCATTACGATGGAATATGTGGACGGCGAGAGCCTCCACCAGATTCTGCGACAGCGAGGCAAACTTGAAGTCGCGGAAGCCGTAGACGTCATGGAGCAGGTGGCCAGCGGTCTCGCCGTTGCCCATCGTGAAGGGATCATCCACCGCGATCTGAAACCCGGCAACATCATGCGCGACCGAAACGGCAGGGTCGTAGTCATGGACTTCGGATTGGCTCGTACATTGAGCGGCGATGGATTGACGCAGACCGGCGCCATGCTGGGGACGATCGAATACATGTCTCCAGAGCAGGCACAGAGCACTGAACTAAAGGCCAGCTCAGATATTTTCACGACCGGCTTGATCCTTTATGAACTGTTGTCGGGAAAGACGCCTTTCCACGCCGAAAGCGTGATTGCCAGTCTCCTGAAGCGTACTCGCGAACGCGCCATCCCCCTGTCGGAAATTGACAAGAGCATTCCGGGCGTTCTGAGCAATATCGTTTCCAAGTGTCTCGAGAAGGATCCTTCGCGCCGTTACCAAACTGCGGAGGAACTCCTTGCGGATCTTCGCGTCTGGCAGGGGAAGAGCGGCGCCGCTAAAGTTTCCGCTTCGTCAGCGGCCTTCTGGATGAATCGAATTCGCGAACTGCCATGGACGCGAGTCGCAGGTACAGGCCTCCTGATCGTACTCACGGCCGCCGGAGTTGCGTGGTATGTCATCGCTCGGCAGCGAGCGGCCAAAGCGCCGCACAACCCGATCACCGTTCTGGTAGGCGATTTCCAGAACAACACCGGGGATACCCTTTTCGAGAACACTCTCGAGCCCATGTTTAACGTCGCCTTGGAAGGCGCAAGATTCATCAGCGCCTACAACCGCGGCAGTGCGCGCGAAGCCGCGGCAGGACTCCCCAAGCCATCCCAAACACTCGATGAACAGACTGCACGGCTGGTGGCGGTCAAACAAGGGATCTCCGCGATTGTTACCGGAACTCTGAACAAGGAAGGCAGCGGCTACGCACTCTCGGTCCAAGCAATCGATGCTGTGACTGGGAAGACCCTCGCCCGTGCGAACGTGAATGCCGCAAGCAAAGATGATCTCTTGCTCCAGGTGCCAAAGCTGGCGGTACCGATTCGCAAGGCGCTAGGTGACGAGACGCCGAAATCCGCACAGCTGCAGCAAGAAGAGGGCACACTCTCAACCAGCAGCCTTGAGGCCCTGCACCAGTACGGCCAAGGTATGGAATTGCAATTTCAGGGCAAGCCGGATGCGGCGCTTCAGGCCTTCTCGAAAGCGGCCCAGCTCGACCCCAACTTTGCCCGTGCATACTCCGGGATGGCCGCAGCTTCTGGGAACCTCGGGAAACTGCAGGATGCGGAGAATTACGCCAAGCAGGCGATGCAGCATGTGGACCGGATGACCGAGCGCGAACGCTATCGCATACGGGGCATGTACTACGTATGGTCGCAGAATTGGCAGAAGTGCGTTGAGGAATACAGCACGCTGCTTGGCCAATACCCAGCCGATAATATCGGGCACGCCAATCTTGCCGGCTGCTACGCACGCCTGTTGGATATGCCGAAAGCAATGGAGGCGGCGCGCGAGGGCCTGCAGATTACTCCCAACGACCTCACCGCTCGAATGAATTTCGCTTTGTATGCCTGTTACGCGTCATACTTCGAGAGTTGCGAGCAGGGGGCGAAGAACGTTCTCCAAATCAATTCTTCGGACGAAGAGGCTTTTCTAATACTCGCCTATTCGCAGCTTGGCCAGAATCGATTGGCTGAGGCCGCTGAAACCTATCAAAGGCTGGAAGAGCTTAGCGCTGACGGAGCGTCCCTTGGCATGGCCGGACTTGGAGACCTCTCGATTTATCAAGGCAAATTCAGCGAGGCCGAACAGATTCTGGAAAAAGGCGCTGCTCAGGACTTGGCCGGAAAGAATGCCGGCGCAGCGGCCAGCAAGTTGCTGATGCTCGGCTACGCGGAGCTTTCAAGCGGAAAGAATGCGGCCGCCGCGGTGGCCGCGGATCGCGCGGTGGCAAGCAGTCAAAGTGCCAAAGTTCGGTTCGTGGCGGCACGAACCTACATTGCAACGGGGCAGATCGCGAAGGCCCAGAAACTGGCGGATGGCCTTGGAGGCGATATCCAGGCATCGCATCAGGCCTACGCCAAATTGATTCTTGGGGAAATCGCCTTGCAGCAGAAGAATGCAAACCAGGCGATCCAGGCTTTCACTGAAGCGAAGAATCTGAGCGACACCTGGATCGGTCGGTTCGATTTGGGACAGGCGTATTTACAGGCGGGAGCTTTCACTGAGGCCGATTCGGATTTCGACCGGTGCATCAAGCGGCGCGGGGAAGCGCTGGAACTCTTTATGGACGACGCGCCCACGTATAGCTACCTGCCGCCCGTCTATTATCTTCAAGGACGCGAGCGCGAAGGACTCAAAAGTCCGGACTTCGCCGATTCGTATCGTGCCTACCTGCGCATCCGCGGCCAGAGCACTGAAGACCCGCTCGTGTCAGAAGTCAAGTCCAAAGCAGCCCATTAGATTTGCGCAAACAAACCAGCAGAGAATCCGGAAACGCAACGCCCTATCCCGAGTTGCATTGTCGATCGAAAGCGGCGAACTGATCCGGTCTGCATTGCGGCGGTAACCTATTCGATAGTCCTAGGGAAGGTCGGGACTATCGGACGCTGGCTTATCTAATCGTCATCGAAATCGCCATCACGGTCCGTTACGGTGATGTTCACGGTTCCGACGACAGATTTGTAGTCGATCGAATCCGTGGGAGTAAACGTGACACTCTGCGCCGTAATCCCCATTCGAGGGACCCGCCCAGGAGTAGTCCAGGCGAACTTGCCTGGAACAGATGCGGTGCCGCCGGTGAGGGTCGACTTGCTCAGCGTCTGTCCGTAAATGAGGTTGCTTGCCTTCGGCCAGGCAGAAACCGTCGGAGTTGCCTTAGCAATCGTCAAGGTTCCGGTTGCCGAGCCCTGATAGTTGGAATCGTTAATCGTGCCGACGACGGTGTACGTCCCAGCTGCCGTCGGCGACGCCCCGTTTCCGTTGTAGGTGAAGCTCACGATCAGGCCGGCGGGGCTGGTCGTTGCTGTCGCCGAAAGAGGTGAGCCGGTGTAGGTCTGGTTGAGACTTCCCAGCGTCACACTCGCCGTTGCCTTGTTGACGGTCACGTTTGCAGTGCCCGTCACACTGACGTAATCGGTTGCATCCGTTGGCGTGAACGTGACGCTCTGCGGCGCGGTTCCCACGTTTGGCGCAGTCGTAGGCGAGGTGAAAGCAAAGCTGCCTGCAACAGAGGCTATCCCGCCCGTCAACTTCGACGAAGCGAGCGTCTGTCCATAGATGATGGCGCTGGCCGTCGGCCATGTCGAGACGATCGGCGTCGCCTTGACGATAGTCAAAGTCCCGGTTGTGGTTCCCTGATAATTGGGATCATTTACGGTACCCACAACAGCGTAGGTCCCGGGAGCCGTCGGTGGCGTCGCGCTACCGTTGTAAGTGACGTTGACAGTGAGACCGCCGGGGACGGTGGTTGCCGTAACCGAAAGAGGCGAGCCGGTATAGGTCTGGTTAAGCCCGCCCAGCGTAACGGTAGCGATCGCTTTCGTGACGGTGACTACCAGCAGATTGGATGGACCGCTGGTGGCCCCCTGCTTGTTCGCATCCGTCACAGCATATGTGTAGGTTGTGTTGGTTGTGACAGCCGTGTCAATGTAACTCGGGGCCGGCGGTGCGCCCGTCAGGGTTGCGATGACTGTGAATGGGCTCGGATTCAGTGTCGCGAGTTGGGATGGGGTATACGATCCGATTGCGCGAGCGATCGTATAGCTTCGAGTCTGGCCGAAGCTCGGTGCAGTCCAGGAGAGAGGAACCTTGGTTCCAGTCTGTGTGAAGGGTGCCGACGAACCTGTGCAACCGGCGACCCCGTTAACTTGAACGGAGCACGTGAGCGCAGTCGGCGGATCGGCTGTTGTGGTGGCGACATCCTCGGATTGTTCGCCGAGCCCCTCGAAGTTAACGCCGCCGCCCTCGAACTTCACGCCACCACCTTCGAACTTGACGCCGCCGCCTTCAAACTTGACACCTCCGCCGTCGTTGTCGACACCGCCCCCCTCGAATTTCACGCCACCGCCTTCGAACTTGACACCGCCGCCCTCGAACTTCACGCCGCTACCGGAATAGCCAAAGGCATTTTCACGCGCGCCGATCTGCTGCAGGTTGAGAGCTTCCCAGTCGTTGAAGCCAGAGAATGACGCATCACCGGTGACGCCGTTGTAGTTGAGATCGATACCCGGAGGGAGAATCCCGTCCGGCGCAAGTAAGTCATGGTTGAAGTCCAGCGGTGCGGAGTCGGTGCCACCGGATGCTTCGAACCCATCCACTCGAATCTCCTGAATGTCATTGGGACCGAGCGGCGTGCCATCGCAGTGGCTCCGGGCGACTCGATTTCCCAATTGGATATCGAGCGAATTGGGAGGTGCGTACCAGCGGGTCAAGTGAGCCGCGGGCTGCCCGGTGATCATGTCGTTACCAAGACCGCTACTCTCGCTCAGGTAAGGAGACAGTTCATTGAGCGGCGGCAACGTCTGAGAGGAGTAGTCAAACCCTCCATCGACGAAGCCGCGAACCTGGAACATGTAGTTCATCACGCTCAGGAAGTTGGGCTTGCAGTTCAATTCATAAGTCGGCAAGCTGGGGTTATTGGGATCGAGAAAATACTTTCCTCCGTGGGTGAGCGCCAGAGAGTGACCCAGTTCGTGGAGCAGCGTTCCGGTCTGCTCAGCTACAGTCCCTTCTTCGTTGCTGCAGTAATCCTGACCCGATGCAAGCGGTTGCGATGGATCGGGCTCACAGCCGGATGGATCGTCGGCCCCCCAGAGCCCCAGAGTCACCGCGGAGTCGCCGCCACCGCCAAGTTCGGCTTGCCCCGACGAACTCGTCGGTCCCAGATAGGTGACCGCAAGCTGTGGCTCGGACGCGAAATTGTAGGTTCCATTCGCGACGCCCGTCGTCGGAATCGTAAACGTCGTTTTGTATACGTTATTGGCGAGGGTCGAAATAGCATTGCTAAAGCTGTAAGTGCCGTTGAGCACTGTCTGATTCAAGGCTCCGATTACGCTCACACGAGCGCTGCTCGCATCTCCGCAAGCAACTAAGGCGGCGTTCGGACAATCACCGGGCTTGATCAAGCCTGGCGGGGACTGGATGGTTACAGTCGCCGTGTTGCCTGAATTAACAATTGAGATCAACTGAGGAAGGACCGGAATTTTGAGGGCTGAAGCTGTTGTGCTCCAATAGGCGCGCGGCTGTCCCAGGGAGTGGCCGAACAGAACGTAGCGGTAGCTCTGTGCGCGGCCCGACTGAAAGTTGCCGAGGTTGGTCGAGTTCTTGGTGTACTCGAACCCTCCCTTCCAACCAATCGCCGGCTGTCCCGGATAGGCGCAAAGCGTTGCGCCATCGTTGCACAAAACCTGCCCCTCTGGAATCGAGTTGCCGCCTGCGCCGGTCTGAGGCGCCAGTGTTCCAGCAGGAAGGGGACTGGGGATGGAGACTGGATAGGAGATCACGTAAGGATCCCCCTGGTAGATGCCAGGGCCGAGATCGAAATGTACTTGGATATTTTGATTCGCGAAAGCATTTCCCACGGCATCGAGAGCCGCCTTCTTGGGCAAGTGAGAATGCAGGTAAGGGCCGCCCGAACCACCCATATTGTTCAGGTAGTCAAGCTCGATAAAGATGTCCTTTGCATTCGGGTCGGCTCCCGGCAGCGGCACCCACTGCCCGCTCGTCGCATCCGTATATCCCTGGTTGGTCTCCCACACGTCCAGCAGGCCATCACTATCCGTATCCTGAACGGAAGTGCTCATGACGATGGCTCCCCACGAGACGCAACCGCTGTTGCTCGCGGTCGGAACTACTGAAGTTGTCTCAGAGGTATCCGTCGGTTTCACGTAGCCGTTGAGAGTCCAGGTTGGGTTATCCCACGATCCATATATGCCTGGAAAAGGCGACGTGCCTCCATACAGCGACGGCAACGGCTGGGAAGCGGTATTCAGATACACCAGTTCGCCTTTATTGGTCTGCCCGTTGGCCACGATATGCGTGATCTTCGCAACCGGGCTGCTTGCGGGCTCGTAAAAGCCCACCAACGATTGGCTCATGCTCGTGCCTGCATTGCTGGGAGCGTACGCTCCGTCGTAGAGCACGATGGAATTCAAAGGAACAGCTGGTGAAAGAACGCGATAAATGATCACGAGGGTCGCCCCAAGCGCGATCGGCGCGGTGTTGCCGTTGCTTCCGCTATCCGCAAGCCGTACCGGAATAGTGCCGCTGGCAATCGTCGCGCCAAAAGTTGGGGACGTCGTATTTGTATCTACCGGAAGAAACGGGTGAACGTCGGCGCGGTAGGTCCGCATCGTCTTTGACCCTTTGGAAGATCCGGAACAGCCTCCCGCACTCCAGGATGTCGGGGCGTTGGGATTCCCGAGCACCGTTCCCGAGATAGGGTAGCCATTGAAGTAGGCGGCCTTGCCGGCAAAGGTAGACTGGTTGCCTTCCACCGTCGCCCAATAGAGATACGAGGCGACGATATCTGCCCCTTTGGGAATACTGGCGGGCACACCATTCTGACCCGGCTGCAAAGTATCGGGAACGCTGATGGCTCCGGGGGCATACCCAGTCCCATCGGGAGAGCCCTTGACCCAGCCAGCGACCACGTAATCGCCAGTCACGAAGTAGTTCTGGAACAAGGTCAGCGCGTTTGATCCGGTTTGTCCCCACACGGGTAGCGGCGAAGCGGCGAATAGTGACAAGCCCAACGCTATCAGGGAAAGCTCCGCCCAACGCAGCACGGGGGCTGAGTGCGACAACACAGTCTTGATTTTCATGTTTTGACCGGTCCCGGGGGAGAAAACTTACTCAAGCCAACAACATACGTTTCTCACATGTCAAGGGCAAACTGAATACAAGAGAGATTTGTCGGGTGGCATCTCCCCGATATCGGAATCGAGGGTCGATCAGCGGAATAGCCTTGGCGCGAAATCGTTGAGATCGCGCCGCCAGGTGACCCATTCGTGCGCAGTACCGGGCGAGGAGAAGTACACGTATTTCACCCCGGCTTTGTCGAGCATCGCGCGGAACGAGCCGATGGCTCCGGGGAATGGGTTGGGCTCCTGTGTGCCCATGCCGATCCAGAGTAGCTTCACCTTCTGATTGAATGCGGCGCCGTCTTTAAATACGCCGCTAAATGCTGTTTCAGGATCGAGCGCATCGGTGCTGAGTCCGTTCATGGTGCCGCTGAATCCGGCCATGTAGGCGAATGTGTCGAGGTTCTGTGTGGCAATGTGGAGGGCCTGGTTGGCGCCCATGGAAAGTCCGGCCATCGCCCGGTGATCGCGATCCGCAATGGTCCGAAAGGTGGAATCGATCATGGGAATGACTTCCTTGATCATCACGTCCTGGAAGCTGGTGACGTCCGGTCTCGCGCTGGGAGGAGCGAAGGGACCGGCCGGCCGCGATGCATACCCGTTGTCCATGACGATGATCATGGGTACGGCTTCTTTCGCGGCGATCAGGTTATCGAGAATCAGGTTAGCGTGACCTTGGAAGATCCATCCGGTCTCGTCCTCGCCCATCCCGTGCTGGAGATAGAGAACCGGGTAACGCGCCGTGGCGTTGGAGTCATAATCCGGTGGCGTGTAGATGAAGCAGCGGCGCCACTGGCCGGTGATGCTGGAGTGGTACATGCGGATGCGGACATCGCCGTGCGGCACTTGCTGGGACAGGTAGTAATCCACGCCATCTTCGGGCACTTCGATTCCGCTCGCGTCTTTGCCGGTGCCGAAGAACGCATGGCTGCCGGGATCGTTGACGCGGATGCCATCCACGTCGAGAGCGTAGTAATGGAAGCCTTCTACCAACGGTTCTGTGGTCACACTCCAGACGCCGTCGCTGTCCTTGGTCATCGGGAACTTCTTGCCCGTGATGTCTACATCCACAGACGCCGCTGACGGCGCTTTAAGTTGGAACACAACACTGTGGTCCGGCAGAACACGCGGATACTTCGCGCCCATCACGTTTGTAGCGGCGGGTTTTGCATCCTCGATTGCCGAATCGCGCACGCCCTCCGGTGAGCGGCGCCATGCGAAGTATGCGTCGAGCGCGTTCAGGCCGTCAGGCGTGGGTACCGGACCGGTGTGCGGCGTGCCGGCAAAGTACATGAGATGGGGATTCTGATCGCTGAATGCGGGCCACTGCGGCATGCCCTTTCCGTTGGGATTGCCGTACTTGGCGAAGTTCGTCCAGTAGGTGGCCATGGCGTCGGAGATGATGTGGTCGGCGGCCGTAGGCTGCTCGTGCTGAAGATCGTTCAGATGGCCGAACACGTAAGCGACCTCGCGGCCATGCGGCGCGCCGAGATCAGGCCGTGGCGAATCGGCCGGTGCCTGCGGATGCTGGTCGAAGTAGTAGTAGTAAACCTTGCCGGAGCCCAACTGCGATTGCAGGCGCGCCCAGATCCACGTATGCCATCCGAAGGCTGCATCGCGGCTGAGGTCGCGCGCCGTTTTGGGAACAGTCGTCCCGCTTGCCGGGTACGCCTTCAGTAGCCTCTCAGCGAAGCTGTCGTAACGCTGATGCACGCCTTCGACGTATTCGCGCGGGGTGCGATCACGAGAGAACGATGCACCTTCATCCGAGTTGTAACCTATCAGCACCGGAATATCGTTGAACTGCTTCTTCTGGTAGAGCGTGTACTGGTCGGCCGGAATGACCCAGCCGTCGACGATGGGCCACGCGAGGCCGCGCTGGGCAGCCATGATTTTTTGCGGCGGCAGGCTGCGCAGCTCTGCGATCGAATGGGCGCCTGCATCCCGCGCTAGCGATGCCCCGTCACGTTCTGCATCCGCAAGAAGACGCATGTTCTCGCCGGGGCCACCAGCCCGGCGCGGAGGACCGAACGAGCCGCCGCTTTCCGAGATCGCGCCCTCGAATAATCCTTTGGCCAGCGGAGATGCGCAAAGTTGGCTAACAGCAATCCCACCTGCAGATTCACCGAAGATGGTGACCTTTTTGGGATCGCCCCCGAATGCGGCGATGTTCGTTTTGATCCACTGGAGAGCTGCGATCATGTCGAGCAATCCGTAGTTGCCGGAGACATGCTGCGGCGACTCCGCACTCAGCTCCGGATGCGCGAGGAAGCCGAGCGGTCCCACGCGGTACGCAATACTGACCAGCACGACGCCTTTGCGCGCCAAGACCTCGCCGCTATACGTCGGAATCCACGTCGCGCCGCCATTGAAACCGCCGCCGTAGATCCAGACCAGCACGGGAATGCGCTCATGAGCCGACTTTGCCGGCGTCCACACATTGAGATAAAGGCAGTCTTCGCTCGTAGCCGAAGGCTTGTCCGGGCCGTTGCCGAGGTTCTGCACACACTGCGGCGCGAACTTGTCCGCCGGGCGAACGCCCTGCCACTTGGCCGCCAGCTGCGGAGCGCGCCAGCGCAGATCGCCGACAGGGGGCGCGGCGAACGGGACACCTCTGAACACTGTGAGCGAGTCTTCGTGCGTGCCCTGCAATTGGCCCTGTTCGACTTTCGTTGTGGTCGAAGCAGCCGCACCCATCGAAGAAACAGCCATGAGGACAATTGCGGAAAGCAGCATTTTCACGTCGGAGGTCCCTTTCGATGAACGGAACTCCTGACCATACATGCCCGGCTGAACGCCCAGCAAGGTCAAAAAATCGATTTAATTGAGCTGGTTCAAAGCGAGGTCCTATGGCGCCTTCCTGCGATTAGCAGCGGTGCGCTGCTGCACGTACTTAGCGTGGAATGCGTGAGGAGGTAGTGAAGGGGATACGGGGGAGACCGGTCTCGCTGGGAGAACAGTTATTCGGAGTGCTTTCCGAAGGGCGTGTTTGGCTCGGAGCCACTGCCAGGCCTAGAGACTCTGCGACATTTCAGGAAGGCGACATGCACAATAACAGCGCACCTAAATTTACGCTCAGGCGTGAACGCTATCAGCAAGGTTCTTTGACAGCGGAGAAGAGAAGCATCGTACCCGACATATGGGTCTACCGCTGGCGTGAACCGATCGGCGGGGGAAAGAGCATTCAGCGCAAGAAGATCATCGGCAGTGTGCAGCAGTACAGGACCGAAACCGCAGCACGAAAAGCTGTCGATGCTTTGAGGCTGGACATCAATGCCGAGTCCATCAGTCCGTCTTCCATGACGCTCAGCGAACGTGCCGAGCATTATCGGGAGAAGGAACTGGGCGAGGGATGCGGAGAGACAAAGCTCACCCGCGAAGTCTACGCGAACAACTTGGACAGCTACATCTTGCCCAGATGGGGGCGACGAACGCATTGCAAATCTCAAGGCGTTCCGCATCGAGTCGTGGCTGAAAGAATTGCGAAAATCCAATGCAGTCAAGACCAAGATAAAGGGTGTCTTGGACCTCTTGTACCCAGCATGCCATGCGGTACGGTTCCTGCTCTAAGTTCTTGAAGAACAATGGTAGGCACGATTGGATTCGAACCAACGACCTCTTCCGTGTCAAGGAAGCGCTCTAACCAACTGAGCTACGCGCCTATAGGTGAGGAACCGCTTTATCCCGGCCTGGGCCTCTGAGTCTGGTGCGGCACCGCGCCGGATACAACTCGGCTGGGCAGTTCTCGGTCTTCACCCAGTCTAACAGCACTTAGAGGTGTGCGGGAAGCCGCCCTGAAACGTAAGCCCCTCGTGCTGTACCATTCCTTTGACAAAACCGAACCGCGGCTGACGCATGCCTATTAATCGAGCGTCATGCGGTGGCGGTTCGCTCGTTTCCAGAATTCACCGTCAATTGCGAATGAACGAAACCAGCCCACCTCGAAACCCGCTCCGCACAATGCCGAATCTGCTTACCATCGGGCGCATTTGCCTTGCCCCGTTTCTTGTTTCGGCAGTCCTCGAAGGCAAATTTCTGTTCGGCTTCGTGTTGTTTGTGGTGGCTGGCATTACAGATGCACTGGACGGCGCCCTGGCCAGAATCTTGAAGCAGCGGACAGTGCTTGGCCAATACCTCGATCCCGTCGCGGACAAGCTGCTGATTAGTACTCTGTTTCTGGTGCTGACGCATATGAATCTGATGCCGGTGCGGATCACGGTTCTGGTCTTCGGCCGAGATCTCGGCATACTGGTGGTCGCAGCCATCCTATACACGGCGGTCGGCCGGCGCGACTTCAAGCCCAGCGGCTTCGGAAAAGCCAACACTCTGGCCCAGATTACAGCCGTGGCCGCCGTCCTGCTCTTTCAAACGGACCATTCCGCCTGGGTCAGATGGCTCCGCACCATCGCCCTCGATGCAACAATAGTCCTTACGATTGCTTCGGGGCTCCACTACGCATGGCTGGTCACTCGGCGCATCAGTCCGCATGGGGCCATCAACACCACGAACAACGGCCCGACCTCATAAACGATCGAGAGTCTCAGGGTTCGCTTTCCGCCTGCTCGGGTTCCACGTTTTCCTCGATCTCCATATCGCGAAACTCTTCGGAATCAAAGATTTCGCCGCACTCCAGGCATTCGACGAATTCAATATCGTCGTGCCGGGAGACAATGCGCACTCGCGGGTGTTTGCAGACGGTCGCCATGGTTCCAGGTTCTGTTTGAATTTGCGCTGCCGCGGCCGGGCACACGCGGTGTCGTGAGTGGAATATCCCTCCGTCTACCGCGAACCTCCGGCTCTTTGGGCCAGATTTTACCCATCTGCGGCCGGATTTGGAAACGGCTTTTTGTTGAATTCTGCTTGCAGCAGGCGATTTCACAGATTCCACCTCAGCCTGAGTTGAAAGCCGGACAGATTTGGTCGTATACTAAACACGGACCGTTCCAGTCGGATATTCTCATGCTGAAGCTCACAAAAAAAGCGGACTACGGGCTGATGGCGCTGAAGTATCTCGCCGAGCACCCGGAGGCCCCTGCCCAGAGCGCCAAGGATATCGCCGATGCGTACGGGATTCCGGCGCAGCTGCTCGCGAAGATCCTGCAGCGGCTCACCAAGACAGGCCTGCTCCGGTCCCATGCCGGCATGAACGGTGGCTATGCGCTTTCGCGAGATGCTCGCCAGATCTCAGCATTTGAAGTGATTCACGCTATCGACGGACCGTTTTTTATTACTTCGTGTACCAAAGGGGCTCACGGCTGCGACCTCACCCCCAGTTGCACCATCAAAGAACCGCTCGCGCGTGTGAACGAGACCATTGCGGGCGTGCTGAAGAGCATTAGCATTTACGACCTGGCGGAGCATGAGCCCAATACTCCCCCGGCCCATGCCGGTCCACCGGCTCAGGCGCTGGTCACCATCACTACCTAGCGACTTGAAGTAGTTCAACAGGAAGCTTCCCCTGCCGCAGCAGACGGCAGCAGCAACGAAGGACGGACACGCGATGAGTACAGTTTCAAGCCAAGTGGAAGTGCCGGCGGGAGTGACCCTGCCCATCTACATGGATAACCACGCCACCAGCCCTCTCGATCCGCGGGTGCTGGAAGCGATGATGCCCTTTTTCACCAGCAAGTTCGGCAACGCCGCCAGCCGCAACCACTCCTTCGGATGGGAGGCCGAGCAGGCTGTCGAAATCGCACGCGAGCAGATCGCCAAGCTCATCGGAGCCACGCCGAAGGAAATCATTTTTACTTCCGGCGCCACCGAGAGCAATAACCTGGCCATCAAGGGCATCGCGGAGATGTACCGCGAGCGCGGCAACCACATCATCACGCAGGTCACTGAGCACAAAGCCGTTCTGGACACCTGCAAGCGCCTCGAAAAGTACGGCTATCGCGTCACCTACCTGCCGGTGAAGGCAGACGGCCTCATCGACCTTGAAGATCTGAAGCGCGCCATCGACGACAAGACCATCCTCGTCACCATCATGGCTGCCAACAACGAAATCGGCGTCCTGCAGCCCATTCGCGAGATCGGCAAGATCTGCCATGAAAAGGGCATCATCTTCCATACTGACGCGGTGCAGATCATCGGCAAGGTCCCCTTCAACGTCATTGAGGACAACGTCGACGTCGCCTCCATCTCGGCGCACAAGGTATACGGGCCCAAGGGCGTAGGTGCCCTCTATGTTCGCCGGCGCAACCCCCGCGTGCAGATTGCCGCCCAGATCGACGGTGGCGGCCACGAGCGTGGCATGCGCTCCGGCACTCTCAACGTCCCCGGCATCGTCGGTCTCGGCAAGGCTTGCGAGATTGCGCGCGAGGACATGGCAACAGAAGCGGCCTATCTCACAAAGCTGCGCGATCGCCTGAAGGACAAGCTGGAGTCAGAACTTGACTACATCCACATCAACGGCTCGTGGGAGCATCGCTTGCCCGGCAACCTCAACATGAGCTTCGTCTATGTGGAAGGCGAGTCGCTGCTGATGGGCATCAACGACGTGGCTGTTTCGAGCGGCTCGGCCTGCACCTCGGCGACGCTCGAACCCAGCTATGTGTTGAAGGCCCTTGGCCTTGGCGACGACGTAGCGCACAGTTCCATCCGTTTCGGCCTGGGCCGCTTCAACACAGAAGCAGAAGTCGACTACGTCGCGGCCAAGGTGATCGATATCGTGAAGCATCTTCGCGAACTCTCACCGCTCTACGAGATGGTGAAGGACGGCATCGACCTGACCAAGATCGAGTGGCAGGCGCACTAAACCAGGTGATCAGTTGTCAGTGGATCAGTTCCTGCGTCGCCGGGCTGAACATGGGCATCCAACAGAAGGCCCTGATCACTGAACACTGTTCACTGATCACTTAAGACATGCGGCTTCCCCCGCAGAAGGAGATTGGGACCAATGGCATACAGCGACAAGGTGGTCGACCACTACAACAATCCGCGCAACGTGGGTACGCTCGACAAAGCCTCGCAGGAAGTCGGCACCGGCCTCGTCGGCGCCCCTGAGTGCGGCGATGTCATGCGCCTGCAGATCAAGGTGAACCCCGAAACGCAAGTCATCGAAGAAGCCAAGTTCAAGACCTTCGGCTGCGGCTCGGCAATTGCCAGCTCTTCGCTCGCCACCGAATGGATCAAGGGCCGCACGGTGGAAGACGCCCTGGCCATCAAGAACACTGACATCGTGAAGGAGCTTTCGCTTCCTCCGGTGAAGATTCACTGCTCGGTGCTCGCTGAAGACGCTATCCGCGCCGCCATCGGCGACTGGAAGAAGAAGAACGGCGTGCCGGAAGGCGAACACGCAACGGTTCCTGCGGCGCAGTAGGCTGCGCGACAGGCGTACGGATCGAGGAGAGAGATGCCGGCAGTAACGTCCATGCGGATCGGCGCGTTGTGGATTTGTGCATGGATGATTAGTGCCGGGGCGATGGCGGCTCAAACTCCGGGCATTCTCAGGGGCAAGGTCCTCGATCCGTCGGAAGCTGTCGTTGGACAGGCACACGTTCTGATTCATTCCGAGCGTCCTGGTTCTTATAAACGCACGATAGCAACCAACCAATGGGTGGATACGGATGGGGCGGGGAGCTTTGAAGCACAACTTGCCCCCGGGGTCTACGATGTCTGCGTGATGTTCTCAATATTCTTGCCCTCTTGCAGCAGAATTGAGATCAAGACAGAGGGAGTGACGATGCGCACCATCAAGATGAAAGTAGACCCAAAGCTAAGGTCGGTCGAATGACCGTGCAATAGGCTGAACTGTACCAGGGAAAGAAGAACATTATGTCGAACTTCGTAAGCATCGAAAGCAAGCCCGCCGAAGGCGCGTCCGCTGCACCGCCGAAGATGGCCGCGCCAACCGGTCCGGCTACCGGCATCCAGGTCACGGAACGGGCAGTGAAGAAGATCCGCGCGGCCATGGCCAAGGAGGGCATTTCGCCGGAAGAAGGCGGCCTGCGCCTCGGCGTGCTTGGCGGTGGCTGCTCGGGGCTTTCGTATTCGATCAAGTTCGACACTCGCCCCCGCGAGCGCGACCGCGTCTACGAGTTCGACGGAGTGCGTGTTTTCGTCGATCCCAAATCGTTTCTCTATCTGCACGGCATGACGCTCGACTACGAAGAGACACTCATGCGGCAAGGGTTCAACTTCGTCAACCCGAACTCCTCGCGTTCTTGCGGCTGCGGTTCGTCCTTCTCGTCGTAGCAATCCGTGCAAGCAAGGCTCAGACATGTTGAAGGTTATCGATTCTGCAGTTCCGGTTGAGTGTTGGTCCTGTTCGGTCGCGCACAACGAAGTAACACTGTTCTGTCCCAACTGCCGCAAGATCCAGCCGCCGCAGCAGGGCACCTATTTCTCCATCTTCGGCGTAGCGCCCCACCTCAATCTCGATCTCACCGCACTCGAAGACAGCTTCCACCGCCTCAGCAGGCGCCTGCACCCCGACCGCTTCGCGCGGGCCACGGACCCCGAGAAGGAGTGGAGCCTGGCCGATACGGCATTGCTCAACGACGCCTATCGCACGTTGAAGGATTCCGTCCGCCGCACCGAGTATCTGCTCAAGTTGCACGGCGCCGAGATCGGCGAAGAGCACGCCGGCAAGAATCGCCGCCCCAATGAAATGGGCGCATCGCGCGCGCCCGCCGACTTGCTCGAAGAGGTCTTCGATCTCAACATGCAGCTTGAAGAGATGCGCATGGCCAAGGCGTCAGGCGAAGAGGATCCCGCCCTCAAGCAAAGCCTCACCGAGGCTAAGACGAAGTTCGAAGGCCTGCTCAACGCGGTCGACGACGATCTGCGCGGCGAGTGGACTGCCTGGGACAACGGCGACGACGAGGCTCGGCACACCGCACAAAACAAGATGGTGGCTCTGCTTGATCGCAGGCGCTACCTCAGCAACCTGGTCCGCGAAGTCAACGAGACCCTTGGGAGTTAGAGAGTTTTGTGAAAGGGCACGACTTCAGTCGTGCCGCAAACGCGGTTTCAAATTCGATGGGGCTTTAGCCCCTGAGGGAAGCGCCCGGAGCGGTCAGCGCCCTCGAGGATAACAATGGCTGAAGGACGCGTAGTCGGCATTGACTTGGGAACTACTAACTCCCTGGTCGCATACATGGAAGGCGAGAAGCCGGTGGTCATTCCCGGCGTAGACGGCTCGAATCTCGTACCGTCTGTGGTTGCATTGGATCCCATGCCGAAGGAGGGCGGCCGCCCCACGGTCACCGTCGGCAATAGTGCGCGCAAGTCGCTCATTGAAACGCCGGAGCGCGTCATCTACTCAGTGAAGCGCCTCATGGGCCGCGGCCTAAGCGAAGTCCAGAAGGAGCTGAGGTTCTTCCCCTTCCGCCTCGCTGAAGATGCAGAAGAGGGCGAAGTCCCACGCATCCAGCTTGGCGAGCTGAAGTTCACGCCACCCGAAATCTCCGCCTACGTGCTGCGCCAGCTCAAGCGCAATGCGGAGCGCTTCTTCGGCACACCTGTCACTCAGGCCGTCATCACCGTGCCTGCATACTTCAATGATGCCCAGCGACAGGCCACGAAAGACGCAGGTCGGATGGCCGGCCTCGAAGTGCTGCGCCTCGTAAACGAGCCCACAGCCGCCGCGCTTGCCTACGGACTTGATCGTGCCAAGGAAGGCACCATCGCCGTCTACGACTTGGGTGGTGGCACGTTCGATATTTCGATCCTCAAGCTGCGCGACGGCATCTTCGAAGTGCAGTCCACCAACGGTGACACGCACCTCGGCGGCGACGACATCGACAACCTCCTCGTCTCCATCGCGCTCGATGAAGTCTACTCTGAGCACGGCGTTGACCTCCGTTCGCAACCCGGCGCGGTGCAGGCCATCCGTAAAGCCGCAATCGATGCCAAGATCCGCCTCTCGCACGATCTCATTGCGCAGTTCGAGATCGAACTCCCCAACGGCGACCGCTATCAGCGTGAGATCCCTCGCGAAGTTTATGAGCAGCTCATCGAGCCGATCCTCGAGCGCACCGCCGGCCCCTGCAAGCAGGCCATACTCGACGCCGGCCTCACGTCCGATCAGATTGACGAAGTCGTTCTAGTCGGCGGCTCCACGCGCATCCCCGCCGTTCGCAAGCTGGTGGACGAACTCTTCCAACTCAGCGCGCGCGGCAAGAAGGCCCACACCGAGCTCAATCCCGATGAAGTCGTAGCTCTCGGAGCCGCCGTCCAGGCGGACATCCTCGCCGGCGCATCGAAGGCCACCGAAGAACTGCTGCTGCTCGACGTCACGCCACTCTCGCTCGGCATCGAAGCGCTCGGCGGCACTGTCGCCAAGATCATTCAACGCAACTCGACCATTCCGGCTTCCGCCACCGAGCACTTCACCACCGGTGTCGACGGCCAGACCAACGTCGCCATTCACGTGGTGCAGGGCGAGCGCGAACTCGCATCCGATTGCCGTTCGCTGGCGCGCTTCGACCTCAAGGGCATTCCGCCCATGAGCGCCGGCCTGCCCCGCATCGAAGTCAAGTTCCTCATTGATGCCGACGGCATTCTGCACGTCTCCGCACGCGAGCAGCGCAGCGGCAAAGAAGCGCAGATCGAAGTCAAACCCACATACGGCCTCACAGACGAGCAGGTCGAGAGCATGATCCTCGACTCGTTCGATCACGCCGAAGAAGACTTTGCCAAGCGCCTCCTGATCGAAGCGCGCAACGAAGCCGAAACAATTCTCTCCGCCGTCGAGCGAGCTCCGGAGCATTCAGTCTGGAAGCAACTCACCGGCGAAGAGCAGGCGCGCATCGCCGCCGCCCGCGATCATCTCGCATCCGTGAAGCTGGGCGATGATATGGCCGCTATTCGTGAAGCCACAGTCGCTCTCGACCAGGCCACGCGGCATTTCGCAGAACTGATGATGGAATCCGCCGTGACCACGGCCATTCGCGGCAAAACCATGGACGCCGCCGGCGAAGAGCTCGACGACAACGTCACGGCGCCTCATCCCATGGCGCCGGCAGAATTCAAATAAGGCTAGGGCTCGGCTTGAGCCGTGCCGGCCATCCCGAACCAAGACCTGAAGCAAGATCCCGAGAGGCAAGTTTATGAGTGGAGCAAATACAACCAACATCCCTCCTGAGAAGCTCGTGCGCGTCACCTTCGAGCCGGAAGGGAAGACCGTTGAATTCGAATACGGCACCCTGCCCTACGATCACCACGGCAAGCCGATGTCGTTCCTCGATGTCGCCGAGAACTTCGGCATCTTCCTCGACCACGCCTGTGGCGGTGTCTGCGCCTGCACCACCTGTCACCTCTGGATCAAGGATCAGACCGGTATCACTGAAGCCGACGACGATGAACTGGATCGCCTTGACATGGCTGCCGACCAGCAACTCAATTCGCGTCTCGGCTGCCAGGCCGTCATCACCAAGCCCGGCAACTACGTCGTCGAGATCCCCAAGTGGAACCGCAACTACACGTCCGAAGGCAAGCCGCTGACGATGGCCGAGAATAAGTAGAGGACTCCGATGCCCCGCGAAATTCATTGGACCGACGCCGAAGAAATCGGCATTCAGCTTCAGGAGAAGCACCCCGACATCGATCCCCTTACGGTTCGATTCACTGATCTGCACCGCTACGTCACCGAACTCGAAGGTTTCGCAGACGATCCCGCCAAGTCGAACGAGTCGCGTCTCGAAGCCATCCAGATGGCCTGGCATGAAGAGTACGAAGACGCCAAGGCCTAAGCGGCGCTTAGCTCCACCCGAACGCATTCTCGAAGTGCACGATCTCGCGCTTCTCGCCCGGCACTAGGTACACGCTCATTACATCGAACCGCACGGGCGGCGCCTCTGCCTGCGGCAATTGCCGCACGTAAGCGCGCGCCAGCCTGCGCAGCACATACTGCTTGTGCCGGTCCACGGCCGACTCCGCCGGTGACATGTCATGCGCGGTTCGCGTCTTCACTTCGATGAAGACTAGCATTGGCCCCTGCCACGCAATCAGGTCCATGTCGCCGGAGATGTTTCCCGCCGACCACCGCCGCGCCACCACCGTGTAGCCCTTTCGCCGCAGTTCGAAAAACGCAGCATCTTCGCCCGCTAATCCTGTCTGCAGATGCAGAGGCAATTCCGGCGCCTTGCGCCATCGGGCAATCCTGTCCAGCGCCGCCAGGCTACGCTCCAGCAGCGCACCAGTAAGCTGCCTTGTCCCCATGGCTGACCATTGTTACGCTGCGAGCGCATAGTTGCAAATGCACCCAAAATGAAAGGGCCGAGCGCTTGCCCGGCCCTTCCTGTTCCGTTGCCCGCAAATCAAGCTCCCGCCATCTCCATCTCGGCTTCGCGCGAGTGTTCCTTCTCGACAATCGTCAGCGCCTCTTCCAGAATGTCGAGTGCCACGGTCGCCTCTTCTTCGCTCACAATCAGCGGCGGGCACAGCCGAATCGATGTTTCACCGCAGCCGAGGATCATCAGACCGCGTTCGAACGCCAGCGTCTCCACCCGATTGCGCAAAGCAGTCGCGGGCACGCGCGTCGCCCTGTCCTTCACCAGTTCAATGCCGATCATCAGGCCGCGTCCGCGCACATCGCCCACCAGCGGATGCGTCTCCTTCCACCCGTTCAGACGTTCCAGCATCAACCTGCCCACGCGCGCAGCATTCGCGATACCCTCGCGCTGCAGCACGTCGATGGTTGCCAGTGCCGCCGCCAGCGATACCGGATTGCCGCCGAACGTCGACGCATGCGAGCCCGGCACCCAGTCCATGATCTCGGCACGGCTCATGCAGATGCCCAGCGGCATGCCGCTCGCGATGCCCTTGGCCATGCAGACAATGTCGGGCTCCACGCCGGTGTGCTCCACCGCCCACCACTTGCCCGTGCGTCCCGCGCCGCTCTGCACCTCATCCACTACGAGCAGAATCCCGTACTTGTCGCAGATCGCGCGCAGCTCGCGCATAAAGTTGGCCGGCGCAACCACGTATCCGCCCTCGCCCTGGATCGGTTCGACGAAGATCGCAGCCACTTCCTCCGGAGGTAGAATCGTCTTGAACAGCTTCTCCTCGATATACCGCGCACAACCCAGTGCGAACGCCTCTTCTTCCTGCGGCCCGCCCGTACACCCGCGATACGCGTAGGGATAGCGCACATGCGTTACACCTGGAACAAGCGGAGCGAAGCGCCTCTTCTGCTGCGGCTTCGACGCGGTCAGCGACAACGCGCCCATCGTGCGCCCGTGAAACGCGCCCAGGAACGCAATGATGTTCTGCCGCTCCGTGTGATAACGCGCCAGCTTCATCGCGCACTCCACCGCTTCGGCGCCGGAATTGCCATAGAAGAAACGATGCGGTCCCTTCATCGGCGCGACTGCAGAAAGCTTCGCAGCCAGATCCGTCAGCGGCTCGTTATAAAAGTCCGTACCCGAAATGTGAATCAACTCCGCGGCCTGTTTCTGGATCGCCGCCACAACTTCAGGATGGCAATGGCCGGTTGACGTCACGGCAATCCCTGCGGAAAAGTCCAGGAACTCATTCCCATCCACATCCGTGACGCGGACACCTTTACCGCTCTTCGCCACCAGCGGATACGAGCGCGTATAGCTCGGCGAAATCAGGCGGTCATCGGCCTCAACGGCGGCCTTGGCCTTCGGCCCCGGAAGTTCCGTTACCAGCTTGGGCCCGTACTGTTCGTGCAAAGACTTGTCGGTCATGATCGTCCTCCTCGATAGGTTGTGTGGCCAGGCCGTGGGAGTAGAGCAGCCATCTGCCCGGCGGGCAGCCACCTGCCCTGGGGGCGGCCACGGACCCCGTGGGATTTGGGGTCGTTCAACGTTCCGGGCCCAGACGGACCCGCGTTGCAGGCGAGGAACTTCGGTTGTCTGTTCTTTAGTCGCCGCCGAAGAGACTAGGTCGTGTGCGGGTGGGCAGCACGCGCAGGTGCTTCCGCGGGCAAATGCAGCGCGCACGCGAGCCCGACCAGCGCCATTTCGCCGGCAGATTGGCTCCATTCATCACGTGCTTGTGCATGCATACCCCGCTTTTCGGGAGCATAGCACGTCAACTGCCGACTTTCCATCTTCCTCTGCCCGTCAGTAACGCTTCGGACGCGTCACGCGCCGGAATATAATCCCGCCACTCCTCTGATTCGGCGATTCTCTTCAGAAGCCCGAACCTGCGCCGCAACAGCCGGCGAATATGCGGCCTGAGCAGCAACACGCCCAGCATTTTGCCCAACCATCCCCAGCGCATCGAGAACCGGATCTCATCGCGCAGTCGCACGGATCCATCCGCTAGCAGATCGAAACTGTGGTCGTGCTCGAACGTCTTGAAGCGCCCTGAGATCATGCGGTCGCGAAAGAAGCTGCACGGCCGGAACTCCTCAATGATGCTCTCGTGAAACTGCGGCAGTCCGAACTTCCAACCCTTCCACAGGACCGTATCGCCATCCTCCACAAACCCTGACATGCGCCCCCGCTCAGGATGCATGCGTAGTTCGCGCTCCACGATCTCCACGCTTGTCGAAAGAAGGAAGCACCGCTCAAGCGGCGCGTGAATCGTGACCTGATCCCGCAGAACGAACTCTCTGCTCATGCTGGGGTATCCTGCTGCGCATTCCCGAATCGCTCCCGAACCAGCGCCACCGCCTGCTCCGTCGTCGCGATTGAGCCTTCGAGCTGCGCATCCTCTGCCGCCCGCAGCATCTCCTTGAAGCGCGGCCCCGGGGCATAGCCCGCCGCAATCAGCTCGCGGCCCGTGAGCAGCGGTCTTGGACGGACGTCCTCCTGCGGCATCTCTTCGTAACGCTCCTCGACGAAGCGGTATGTGTCAAGGTTGCGATGCGCCGCCATGCAGTCCATCTTGTGCAGCGCAAGGTGCTCCTCGAAGCATGGCAGCCGGAAGAACCGTTTCAGCGTCGATGCCTTCATATGCGGCGCATCTGCAAAGCGCATGTGGTGCTCAATTAGCGCAAGAATCTGCCGCGTATCCTCGTTAGAAAACCGAAACCGCCGGCAAATCTCCGCGCCCATTGCCACGCCCACTTCAACATGTCGATCGAAGCGGATGCGGTCCGGCGCGACCCGGAATGTCGGCGGCTTGCCCACGTCATGCAGCAGCGCGCCCCACGCCAGCGTGCACGGCACACCTGGCTCGAGCTGCTCCAGCAGCATGAGCGTGTGAATGAAGACATCGCCCTCGGGATGGTACTGCGGCGGCTGCTCCACGCCCTTCATCTTCGGGATCTCAGGCAGAACCTGCTGCAGCAGCCCCGTCTCATCCAGCAGCTCGAACGCCCTCCGCGCTTTGCCCTCCGTCAACATCTTGGTCAACTCGTCGCGCACGCGTTCTTGGCTCACCGAGTGAATGCGCGCTGCCAGCGAGCAAATCGCCGAATGCGTCGCCGCCTCGATCGCGTACCCAAACCGCGCCGCAAACCGCACCGCCCGCAACAGCCGTAGTTGATCCTCTTCAAAACGCCGCCGCGGATCGCCGATCGCCCGAATCACCCCCGCATCCAGATCCGCCAGCCCACCCACATAATCGAGGACCGCGGCTCGAAGCGCGCTCCCATCGCCAAGGAACTCCTCCAAAGCTTCGCCCCCACGCAGTGGGTCCAGCAGTAGCCCATTGATCGTGAAATCCCGCCGCTGCACATCTTCTTCGGCACTCGTCGTATAGCGCACCGCGTCCGGATGCCTGCCATCGGAGTAGGAGTCGTCGCAGCGGAACGTCGCCACCTCCGTCGTCGCATAGCGCGGCCCCGCGTCGCCCGCATCTTCCAGCGGTGGAATCTCATCCGGCGCCTCATCCGCAACCAGCACCACGCCGAAATGCGCGCCCACCGCAAACGTCCGCGGAAACATTCCCATCACGATATCCGGAGTAGCAGACGTAGCCACGTCATAATCCACCGGATCGCGCCCCAGCAGCAGATCGCGCACGCATCCGCCCGCCAGGTAGGCCTGGTGTCCTTCCGTCCGCAGCGCCTCCACAATCCGCAGGGCCGCTTCGAGTTGTCGTGATAGCGCAGGCATCGCTCTATTGTCACTCTCCCGGAGTGCTCTGATGCAAGGCCCGATAAACTGGAAGGTTATGTCCCGTGGCCTCATCCTCGGAATCGAAAGCTCCTGCGACGAAACAGCCGCCTCCGTGGTCGAGCGCGGCTCCCGCACGCTCTCGTCCGTCGTAGCCTCGCAGATCGCCACCCACGCCCGCTTCGGCGGCGTGGTCCCCGAGCTCGCTAGCCGCGAGCATCTCCGTGCCATCGTTCCCGTGGTCCGCGCGGCACTCGCTGAGGCAGGCGTGGGCTTCGACGATCTCGATGCCATCGCCGTCACCTCCGGCCCTGGCCTCGCCGGCGCGCTGCTAGTCGGAATCAGCTACGCCAAGGCCCTTGCCTTCGCGCGCAATCTCCCCGTCATCGCCATCAATCACCTCGAGGGCCACATCCACGCGGTTCTCCTCGAAGAGCGCCAGAACGCCCCCGCCTCCACGCAACAGGACGAGCCCGCCCTTGCCCTGGTCGTCTCCGGTGGACACACGCATCTCTATCTGGCCGAACCCGCGCACGAAGCGTGGCACTACAAGCTCATCGGCCGCACCCTCGATGACGCCGCCGGCGAAGCCTATGACAAAGTCGCCAAGCTGCTCGGCCTGGGCTACCCCGGAGGTCCCTGGATCGACGCCATTGCCCGCTTCGGCGATCCCAAAGCAGTCCCATTCGCCTTCGCGCAGATCAAGGCCAAGGCGCATCTGCACGGCAAAGCCCCGCGCACCAAAGCCGCGAAAACCGCTCCCATCGCCGATCTCGACCCGCACTTTCTCTTCTCGTTCTCAGGGATCAAAACAGCCGTCCTGCGCCACGTTGAGCTCCAGGGCATGCGCGCCGGGGGCGACGAGCGCATCGCCAAAATCCTCGCTGGCGATCGCCCTCCCAAAACCAAAGAGGAAGCCCTCGCCCTCGCCCCCCAACCCATCCTCGACATGATCGCCAGCTTTCAGCACGCGGTCGTCGGCGACCTCATGAAGAAGACCTTCGCCGCCGCCGAATCCCTCGGCGCCACTCGCATCCTCGTCACCGGAGGCGTCGCTGCCAACCGCGAACTCCGCGAGCGCTTCGCCGCAGAAGCCCCGCGCCGCCACATGCGCGTCTCGTTCCCCACGCCGGCCCTCTCCACAGACAACGCCGCTATGATCGCCGCCGCCGCCTGGCCGCGCTTTGTCTCCGGCGAGTTCGCCGCCAGCGCCCTCAGCGCCGAACCCTCACTCGCCCTCGGCGTGTGAGCCCGGCCGCCCAGCCCTCTATTTCTCACTGCTACAATCAAAAAGGCTTGAAATACGGCCTATTTCCAGCGGATGGGCACCCTTTAGATCGAATGACTCTGCGCCTGTTCAACACTCTTTCCGGACAAATCGACGAGCTCGTTCCGGCCGACGGCACCGAGTTGCGCATGTACGCCTGCGGGCCCACCGTCTATGACTACGGCCACATCGGCAACTTCCGCACCTTCCTCCAGGTCGATGTTCTGCGCCGCTCCCTCAAGCTCACCGGCACGCGCCTGCGTCACGTCATGAACATTACCGACGTCGATGACAAGATCATCCGCAACGCGGCCGCCGCCGGCATCCCCATCGGCGAGTACACCCCAAAGTATGTCGACGCCTTCTTCGAAGACCTCGACTCGCTCCGCGTTGAGCGCCCCGAAATCATCGCTCGCGCCACTGAGCACATACCGCGGATGGTCAGCCTGATCCAGCAGCTTGAATCTGTCGGCGCCGCCTACAAAACCGATGATGGAAGCTGGTACTTCCGCCTCCGCTCGTTCCCTGAATACGGCAAGCTGAGCAAAAAAGATCTCAGCGGCATGGAAGACGGCGCGCGCGTCGACGTTGACGAATACGAGAAGGATTCAGCCCGCGACTTCGCCCTCTGGAAGGCCACCAAGCCCGGCGAAACAAGCTGGGACACACCCATCGGCCGCGGCCGCCCCGGCTGGCACATCGAGTGCTCCGCCATGTCCATGGAGTTCCTCGGCGACAGCTTTGACCTCCACGCTGGCGGCGAAGACCTCATGTTTCCGCACCACGAGAACGAAATCGCGCAGAGCGAAACCGTCACGAAGAAACCGCTGGCCCGCCACTGGATGCACGTCCGCTTCCTGCTCGTCGACGGCCGCAAGATGTCGAAGAGCGAAGGCAATTTCTACACCCTCCGCGACCTGTTGCTGAAGGGCTACAAAGCTTCGGCCATCCGCCTCGCGCTCATCTCGGTGCCCTACCGCCACCAGCTCAACTTCACCTTCGAGAGCCTCGCGGATGCCACCGCCGCCATCGACCGCCTCCGCACCTTCCATCAGCGCCTGACCCAGGGCACCTTCGCCCCCGGCGACAATCCCGACATCCAGGCCGCAGCGAAAAAGGCAAGCGATGAGTATTACGCTGCCCTCGCCAACGACCTCAACACCGCCGAGGCCCGCGCCCCCATCTTCGACCTCGTGCGCGCGTCCAACACCGCCATCGACCAGGGCAAGTTCTTCGCCGCCGATCATGACGCCGTGCTCAAGGTTCTCGCCGATTTCGACGCCGTATTCGATGTCCTCGAAGATCGCGACACCGAAGCCACCAAGCGCGCCCTCGCCTGGGCCGAGCAAACCGGCCGCACCGCCGACGTCGCTCCTGAACTGCTCGCCGGGTTCGCCCTCAGCGACGCGGAGATAGACAACCTCGTAGCCGAGCGCACCAAGGCCAAGAAGATGCGCAACTTCGCTCGCGCCGACCAGATCCGCAACGAGCTCGCCGAAAAAGGCGTCATCATCGAAGACTCCAAAGACGGCGTTCGCTGGAAACGGAAGTAGTCACCATCCAGAGGCAGGCAAGAACCTTGCGCATGGCTGTATGCAATGTGAAAGGGCACGACTTCAGTCGCGCCGATATGCTTACTTAAATTTTGAGCGGGGCTTTTAGCCCATCCTGTCCTACTCTCTCGGTCACCCATTAACATCGATTGCCAGAGGTTCATTCCCCAGATGGAAGCCAACGAAGCGCACGAATTACAGGAACACGCCGAACACGGCGCCCACGACACCTCCCTCCGCCCTGTCGCCTTCACCATGAGCGTGCTCGCGGTCCTCGTAGCCATCGCGACGGTGCTTGGCCACCGCACACACACCGAGGCCGTCCTCCTGCAGAACAAAGCCACCGACCAGTGGAACGAGTACCAGGCCAAGAAGATTCGCTCCTACAACACCAGTCTCGAGGCCGATCTCCTCGGAGTAGTCAACCTCGCCGACAAGGACAAGGCCGCGAAGCTCGCCAAGTCCTACGCCGATCATCAGGCCAAATGGAATGATGATCTGAAGGAAGAGCAGGAAAAGGCCACTGACCTTGAAAAGGAAGTCGCTCTCGCCGAACGCCGCGCAGACCGCTTCGATCTCGGGGAAGCTCTCCTTGAAATCGGCTTGGTCGTCACCTCCGTCACGCTGCTTACGCGCACGCGCCTCTACTGGTACTTCGGCATGGGCTTTGCCGCCGCCGGCATCCTCTCCGCGATCACCGCGTTCCTCGTGCACTGAGTGGTAGACTGGCCGCGATGAAAGCCCTCCTCTGTCTTCTTCTGGTTCTCTCCACCGTCGCAGCACGCGCGCAAGCCGTAACCCGCACTTCCAATGAACTCGGCTTCAGCTTCACCGCGCCCGCTGACTGGGAAGTGATGGACACCAGCGCCTTCGCCAAAGAGCAGGCCCGCCAGAACGCCAACAGCGAGGAAGACAAAAAAGGGCTTGGCTGCGTTGACATCGGCTTCACCGCCCGCCACGGTAACCCGCCCTCTGTGATGACTGAGGTGGCTCTACCCTTCGCGTGCTACGGACAGCAGATGACCGAAGCCGATCTGCCTGGATTCGCCTCCAGCGCCTCAGCAGGCCTCGCTCAAAACTTCGACCTTGGGCAGCCTGTATACGGCCTCTACCAGCTCGGTACCCACCAGTTTTGGATCGAGCGCGTCAACGCCACCGTAAAGGGCCAGGGCGCCATCGCATACACCATCGAGATCGCCTGCAGCGTGTCGAAGAAAGCCGCCGTCTGCTGGATGGTCATGGCTGCAAATGACAGCTCGCTCGCATCCTTTGAGCAGATGCCCGTCTCCATCGACGGAGACGCACCCGCTGCCCTGGTTCCGCAGAACGCTTTCGAGAAGAAGCCTTCCTGATCTTTCTGTCTCAGAAATTAGATCAGCCTCATCCTGAGCGGAGTGTGGCCGGCTTTGGCCCAAACAAAGGACCCGCATTTCAGGGCACCGCCTACTGCGCGACAACCTCAATCCCAGTCACAGTCGCATACCCCTGCACCGGCACAAACGTCAGCATCAGCTTGCCCTGCGCATTCGGCTCCAGCCCCGCCGCGCGCCGAACCACCACATCACTCTGCCTCGCCTCACGGGACAGGTCGAAATCCTTCAGCAGCACCTTGCCGTTGCAGTACACATCGAAGACGTGTTCCGCTTTGCTCCCGCCTGTCGAGAAGGGAGGCCACTCCCCGTGCCGCGCCGCAAAATGCAGCGTTACGGTGTATCTTCCCGGTGCCACCGGCACCGCATACGAGAAATTCCCCCACCGCTCTGAGTCGTACAGTTCCTGGTCATCCGTGCCGCTCACCGGCGTTGCATACGCCGCCAGTTGTCCACCTTCAAAGTAGGCATCGGGGCTCCACCACTGGCTGTCGTTTGAGTAGTAAGGCGTCTGCCGCGCCAGAATCCGCACCGGCCGCATGTGCCCCTTCTGCCCCGGCACAATCTCGATCGCCGAAATCGCCGCCTGCTTGCCCGCCTCACCACTGAACTCCAGGTGCAACTGCCCATCCTTCGCCGGCGAAATATCCGGAAACACCTTCACATCCGCCGTCCGGCTCGCCCCCGCGTCCGCCGCCACGTCGAAGTCCGACAGCAGCGTCTTCCCATTCGCCCGCACCGTCATGATGCGGTCGCCTTCGCCGCCCGTCCCCGTCGACTCCGGCCCGAATTCCGTCTCCGCAAAATGCAGCCGCAGCTCATATACGCCCGGCCGCAGCGGCAGATCGTAGCGAAAATTTCCCTGCCGGCTGGTCCGGTAAAACGCCGGATCCTGCGTCCGCCAGATGTGCTGCACCGTGCCCTTGATGGCTGTACCACCGGTGAACCGCTCATCGCTCGCCCACAGCTTGCCCGCGTGATCCACAAGACTCCGCGGCCCTCCGCACAAGATCCTGATCTCGTCGCCCGACGGAAGCCCGGTTCCCAGCTCCGGCGGAAATGCCGCCGGCTTCTCCCCAGCCGCAACCGGCGCTGCTGCCTCCCGCGGCTGTCGCGGTCGCCCCCACCAGATGGCTGCGAAGACGACTGCCGCCAGAACCACCACACCTGCGATGCCCGCTATCCATATCCATCGAATGCCGGCCCGCGTCTCCGCCGGCGGCACATGCACTTCAGCAACAACCGGTACCGGACCCGCTTTCGTCACGAACTCCGGCACATACTGCCCCAGCGGGATCGCAATCTGCATCGCGTGATCCGCGCCCTCCGTCGCGTAATATTCCGCCAGCCGTTTGCGCAACCGGTTCGCCTCCACTCGCACAATCGAGTCGGACTCCTGGTCGAACTCAACCCCCCGGCCGAACAGCTCCACCCCGATCGAATACTCCTTGATCTGTCCCGTCTCTCCGGCAAACAGCTTTTCGCACAGATATTCCAGGAACTGGGCAAGCCGCGGCGCGCGGGCAAACTCCTTCGACCGCAGAACGGCCGCAAGTTCCTCCCGCTCTTCCACATGCATCACCGGAATGGTGCTCCCAGAGGCCATCTCAACCTTCCATCATCGAGCCGCAGTCATGTTAACGCCAGTTCCATGCGCTCAGGCGGTTTTAACGGTATACAGATCGGCGCGCAACCTCCTGTAACGGAACTGTAGCCCCCGCACTTCTGCCCTCCTGCATACTTGTTACGCAATTTATCCCGATTCGGATCCATCTCATTTCAGAGCACATAGGTCCGATACTCCCCGATGTAACGCCCGCGAAGCCCCGCGGTAGCAGGTCTAGCGTTGTGCCCGCGCTTCCCCCGCCGTTTACTTGGACTCGTAGAAAGGCCGGCAGGCATCCGGATGGCAACGGAAGGACTGGATAGCCCGCCGGGGAACGACGGGGGCAACTATGAAGGGACTTATGTGGATGATCGGATGGATGGCAATGGCGTTCAGTACCGCTGCTTTCGCGAAGGCCGACCCGTTCGCCGCTGACGTGGCCAGGGCCGACAAGATAAAGATCGCCCAGACAGCGGAACTGAAAGGGGACCTCGCCCGCATACATGAGAACTTCGGCGACGCCGCGGCATTCTACAAGCAGGCGATTCGCGCGACACCAGGTGAGGCCAAGCTCTACAACAAGTTGGGAATCTCCTACCTGCAACTGCATCAGTTTGGACCGGCCCGCAAGGCCTTCTCGCAGTCCGTGAAGTACGATCCGCGCTTCGTCAACGCCTACAACAACCTGGGTGCAACCGAGGTCCTCGACAAGAGATACAAAGCGGCGATCCAGCACCTGAAGCGGGCCCTTGAACTCGACGAAACCAGAGCGCCCGCCCACCTCAACATGGCCGAGGCCTGGGCCGGCCTGGGCCAGATGGACCGCGCCATGACCGAGTACGCTCGGGCTCTCGAACTCGATGCGGACATCCTCAGCGGCAGCCTTGACGGCGTGCAGGTTCGCGTCAGCACTCCTGAGCAGCGCGGCCGCGTCGATTACCTGATTGCCCTGGCCTATGCCCGCCGCGGTAACTTCGACGGCTCGCTCGAATACCTCAGCCGGGCCCGCGCCGAGCACTTCTCGGGCCTGAGCAAGGTCTACGAGGAAAAGCTCTTCGCTCCTCTCTGGGGTGATCCGCGCCTCGAAAAGATCGTCAAGCGGTAACTGCCTCCAGAGCAGTCCGGACGCAACGGAAAGCGCTTCGTGGATGGGGGTCCACGAAGCGCTTTCCGTTTCTACACCGAAGCCCCGACAACTTCGCCATTCTGAGGAGCGCAGCGACGAAGAACTCGCTTCTCTAAAGCGCACGAGGAGCTAGAAGCTAGCAGCTAGAAGCTACTGGCTAACACCAGCGACAATAGACCCATGCCCTCACCGCCTCGCGTCTATGATGTCGTCATCCTCGGCGCGGGCGCAGCCGGGCTCATGTGCGCAGCCGTCGCCGCCCAGCGCGGCCGTCGCGTCGTCCTCCTCGACCACAATGCCCAGCCGGGCCGCAAAATCCTCATCTCCGGCGGAGGCCGCTGCAACTTCACCAACATCCACTGCACGCCAGACCGATTTCTCTCCGCGAACCCCCACTTCGCCAAGTCCGCGCTCGCTCTCTATACCCCTCAGCACTTCCTCGAACTGGTCAACCGCTATCGCATCCCCTGGCATGAGAAGACCCTCGGCCAGCTCTTCTGCGATCACTCCTCGCGCGCCATCCTCGACATGCTCCTCGCCGAATGCGAACGAGGCCGCACTGACATCGTCCTGAATGCCCGCAACATCCAGGTCGACCGCTCTTCCGACGGTTACCACGTCTCCTCGTTAGCCGGCGACTTTGCCGCTCACGCCCTGGTCATCGCCACCGGCGGCCTTTCCATCCCCAAGCTCGGAGCCACCGGCCTGGCCTATGATCTCGCCCGCCAGTTCGGCCTGCGCATCATCGAACCCCGCCCCGCGCTCGTTCCGCTCGTCCTCGGCGGCGACGAAGCCCGCTGGACCGAACTCACCGGCGTCTCCACGGAGGTCGTTGCTTGGTCAGGCCCTGCTCAAGGCCGTCGTCCCGCTCCCCGCTTTCGCGAGAAGATGCTGCTCACCCACCGCGGCCTCAGCGGCCCTGCCATCCTCCAGGCATCCTCTTATTGGCGTCCCGACGAACCCGTCCACGTCGATCTCGCCCCCGCCCTCGCCCCAGGCACAAAGCTGATCCAGCCCCTGCTCCGTCCACGCGCCCGCCGCGACGAAACGTCCTTCCGACAGGCACTGCGCGCCGCACTCCCCCAGCGTCTCGCCAATCACCTGGCCGACATCGCCGCGCCCGCCGGCTGGTCGAATGCCGCCCTCGACACCGCCGAGTGCAACCTGCGCGACTGGCAGTTCCATCCCGTGGGCACCGAAGGATTTGAGAAGGCCGAAGTCACCGCCGGCGGCATCAACACCGACGACCTCAATACTCGCACCATGGAGGCCCGCTCCGTCCCCGGCATCTTCGTCATCGGCGAAGCCGTCGACGTTACCGGCCACCTCGGCGGATTCAACTTCCAATGGGCCTGGGCCTCCGCCGTCGCCGCCGGCAATGCACTCTAATCGCCGCTCACTGCTGCGGCGCCGGAGCTCTCTTCGGCGGCGTCAACACAAACCCCCTCCGCACCAGCGCAAACCCAGGCTGCGGCAGCTCCGCCTGCAGCAATTGATCGTCCGACCCCGCGAACAAATCTGTCTCCTCGCCCGCAATTGTCGCCGCCAGGTGATGCACCGTGATCGCCTTGCCGTCCAGCGTGCCTTGCTCGTCCGCGTACGTCGCCAACTGAATCGCCTGCACTGACCCCGCCTGCTTGGGAATCACCGCCCACAGATCGCGCCCCTTCTGCGCCGCTGCCAAGGTCAGCAGCGTCTGCAGGGCCCCCGCATCAAAATCCGGCAGAAACACCGCCCTCGCATGCCCCGCCAGCCGCGCCGTCGAACTCCGCCCGTTCGCCGAAATGTTCAGCAGGAAATTCGCCCCATCCGGCTTCCCAACCACGCTCACCACCGAGCCGTTCACAATTCCGCTCAACACCACGTGCTGCAGGTGGTGACTCGCATCCTGCTCCTCTGTCTTCGAGAGCGAATACTCCAGCCCCTGCATCGACACCTTCACCGTCGAGCTCGATGCAAACCCGCCCTCCCGCGCCGCAATTTGATACGAAGCAGTCCCCACCGCATGCCCATTCTGGCTCACCACAAAGGTGCCCACCTGCCCCGCCGCAGCCCCAACGCCCACTGCCAGCACCACCAGACCCAGCGTCACCCCGCACCCAAGCACACCGATCCCACGCAACTGCTTCATCTCGTCTAGTTAGACACCATCTCCCTCCAACCGTTGTGCCCAACCCACGCCAACCAAGCCCCACTAAACACAAAGGCCCGCGCAAAAAGCGCGAGCCCAAGGTTTCTAATGCCTGTCTTTCTACTCCCTGTTCCCTATTTCCTACTCCCTGTCCTATTCCGGCTTGCCCAGCTTATTCCGCCAGGCATGCCCACCGCGCTCCAGCAGCCGGTCGGCGCAGTCCGGACCCCAAGATCCCGCAAAGTAATTCGGAAACACCTCCGGATCCTTCGCCGCCCACGCCTGCAAAATCGGCGTATACAGCGACCAGTTGATCTCCACCCCATCGCGGTGCGAAAACAGCGTCTGGTCGCCCATCATCGCGTCCATAAGCAGCCGTTCGTACCCCGTAGCCGTCGATTTCCCAAACGCCTGCGCATAATCGAAATCCATGTTCACCGGGCACACCGCCATTCCCGGCGCGCTCGGTACCTTCGCCCCAAACCGCAGCGCGATACCTTCGTCCGGCTGAATGCGAATGCTCAACAGGTTCGGCTGAATCTCCGTGCACGGCCCCGCCGCCTGCATGCGGTTAAAGATCAGCAGCGGAGGCTGCTTGAACTGGATCGTGATCTCTGTCGCCCGTTTCTTTAACCGCTTGCCGGCCCGCAGATAAAACGGAACGCCCGCCCACCGCCAGTTCTCAATCTGAAGGTGCACCGCAGCGTAGGTCTCAGTCCCCGACTCCGGACTCACGCGATCTTCTTCGCGGTATCCCAGTACCCGCTTGCCGTCCACAATGCCCGGTCCATACTGCCCTCGCACCGCATTCAAAATCGGAATATTCGGAATTGACTGCCACAGCTTCACCTTCTCGCGCCGCACAGCGTCCGCATCGAAGCTCGAAGGCGGCTCCATGCCCACAAAGCTCAGCAACTCCATCACATGGTTCTGCAGCACATCGCGCAGCGCTCCGGCCTTTTCGTAGAACGGCCCGCGCCCCTCGATCCCAATCGATTCCGCCGCCGTAATCTGCACGTGATCGATGAAGTTCCGGTTCCAAATCGGCTCAAAGATCCCGTTCGCAAACCGGAACACCAATATGTTCTGCACCGTCTCCTTGCCCAGGTAGTGGTCGATGCGGAACACCTGGCTTTCTGAAAACACGGCATTCACCTGGTGGTTCAGCTCGCGCGCGCTTTCCAGATCGTGCCCGAACGGCTTCTCGATCACCACGCCGACGCGCCCGTTCTCCGTCTGGTTCATCCCCTGGGCGCCGAGGTTCTCGATGATTGGAGCAAAATACTCCGGCGCCGTCGCGAGATAGAACAGCCGATCGTTGCCAATGCCTTTCTCTTTGGCAATCTTGTCTAACTCGTCCTTGAGACCCGCATAGCCGGCGGCATCATCAAAGCTCAGCGCATAGTAGCTCACGTGCTGGACGAACTCATCGATCTTCGGGTCGCTCGCATCCACGCCACCGAATTCAAGGATGCCCGCCTTCATATCCTCGGCAAATTCATTGCCCAATGGCCGCCGTGCCACGCCCACAATCGCAAACTGCTTCGGCAGCAGTCCCGATTGCCGCAGGTGAAACAGCGAAGGCAGCAGCTTGCGCTTCGTCAGGTCACCGGACGCGCCGAAGATCACCAGGATAGTGGAATTGGGAATCCGCTCGCTCGCCGCGGGCACATTCGATAGATCCTCGGGACGAACTCTCATCTGCACGGTAGCCATAACTCGATCTCCGATCGAAATAGGGAATAGACAGCAGGGAATTGCGAATACACCACAAAGCCAACCTCGGCGCCGGCCTTCCTACTCCCTACTCCCTATTCCCTGTAATTAGTCCTTCTTCACCGCATGTCCGCCGAACGCATTGCGCATAATCGCCAGCATGCGATCGGTGAAGTTATTCTCTTCGCGCGAACGAATACGTCGTATCAGCGACTCCGTAATCACCGGCGCCGAAACATTCAGGTCAATCGCCTCGAACACCGTCCAGCGTCCTTCACCCGAATCCGCAACATACGCAGACAGCCCATCTAGCGTCGGATTCTTGCTGAGCGCATCTGCCGTTAGATCCAGCAGCCAGCTCCGCACCACGCTGCCATAGCGCCATATCTCCGAAATCTGCGCGAGATTGAGATCCAGCTCTTCCTTCTTCTCCATGATGGTGAAGCCTTCGGCGAAGGCCTGCATCATGCCGTACTCAATGCCGTTGTGCACCATCTTCACAAAATGCCCGGAGCCCGCTGGTCCCACGTGTCCCCAGCCCTTGTCCTTCGCCGGAGCAAGCGTTTCGAAGATAGGCGACAGATACCCGACCGGCTCCTTATCGCCGCCGATCATCATCGAGTAGCCTTCCTTCAATCCCCACACGCCGCCCGATGTGCCGACATCCACGAAGTGGAAGCCCTTCGCAGTAACTTCCGCATGGCGCCGCTGCGAATCCTTGTAATTCGAGTTACCGCCATCGATAAGTATGTCGCCCTTGTTCAGTAGCGGCTCTAACTTGGCGATCGTGTCGTCCACAGGCTTGCCCTGCGGCACCATGATCCAGATCGCCTTCCGCCCGTCGAACTTCTTCGCCATGTCCTCAAGCGACGACACGCCCACGTTGCCTGATTCCGTCAGCTTTTGCACGGCTTCCGCGTTGAAATCGAAACCAATCACCTGGTGTCCGCCGAGCCGCAGACGCTCCGCCATGTTGCCACCCATCTTGCCCAGGCCGATCAAACCGAGTTGCATCTCGTTCTCCTCTCAACAACGTCAATAAACGCCTAGAGTCTCCAGATCACGCCGCAACTGCTCGGCGCCTTCAAATCGAATAGCCTTCATCCCCGCGTCCCGCGCACCCTTCGCATTCTCCGCGCGGTCATCAATGAACAGGATCCGTTCCGCCGGCTTGCCTAGAATATCGAGAGCCCGCTTGTACATTTCCTTATGCGGCTTCCTCAGCCCCACATAGCAAGAGCTTAGAGCCACATCGAACGCATCGCGCAAATTGTATTTCTGAAACCGGTACTCGTTCGGCTCGCGTGCCTCATTATTCAAGCAGCCAAGCATCCACCTACCAGATGCCGCCAATTCCTGAAGGATGCTTAATGCGCCCTGCGGCAACGGCACCGACTGCGCAAACAGCGCCTGCATGAAATCGTCCGCGGTGAAATCACGCGGCTCGTAGAACACGGTCGCATCCAGGTATTCCTTCGCGGTGATGGCATCGCGTTCCCACGCGTCATTGGCTTCAGGATGCCGCGCCTCAAACTCCGCGCGGTCCAGCCCAAACTGGTCCAGCACCACGTTGCGCTCGCAATGATCCCACCCATTCGTAAGCAGCACACCGCCTACGTCAAACAAGATCACGTCGAAGGGGAACATCGGCGCCTCTTTCAGCCCACGCGATGCGGCCCCGCGCGAGCGGGCCGGAAGTACGACATAGTTGGGATCGCGAAACGATGGACCTCCCCATCGTCTCGCGCGTCTTATGCTTTGCTCGTTGAACCGTCGCCGCAGCGGTACTTCGCTTCAATCGCCATGACCTTATTGAAGCGCCGTTTGAACCGCTCTTCCGTTGCCTGGAATTTCGCCCCAATAAATGCGTCCACAACTTCATACGCCAGCGCCGCGCCGATGATGCGCGCGCCCAACACCACGACGTTCATGTCATCGTGCTCCACGCCCTGGTGCGCCGAATAGGTGTCGTGGCACATGCCCGCTCGAATCCCCGGAATCTTATTCGCCGCAACACACACGCCCACACCCGACCCGCAGATCAGGATGCCGCGCTTCGCAACGCCTTCATTGATCGCATTGCCGACCAGCTCCGCGAAATCGGGATAATCATCCGGATTATTCCCGTTGAAAGCGCCCAGATCGACAATCTCGTGCCCAGCCTTGGTCAGGTACGCGCGCACATCCTCCTTGAGAGGAAAGCCCGCATGGTCCGCACTGATAACTAACTTCACGTGCACTCCTTCAGAGTGGAGGGAGAGTGGGAAGGGAATCGGGAGTAGAAAATCGCTGCGCCTCGCAGCCTGCAGTTTTCTACTCCCTAATCCCTAACCCCTGCCTTTAACCACCTTCTTCGCCTGCTCAGCCACATTCGCCGCGCTGAATCCAAGCTTCTCCAGCGCAATTGGCCCCGGAGCCGAAGCCCCAAAGCGATCCAGCCCCACCACGCCGCCGGTCTCGCCGACATACTTCCACCAGCCCAGCGGCGATCCCGCTTCCACGGCCAGCTTCGGAACCCCACGCGTCAGCACGCTGCTCTTATACTCGGCGCTCTGCTCGTCGTAAATCTCCCAGCTCGGCATGCTCACCACGCGCGCTGCAATGCCTTCCTGTTCCAGCAGCTTCTTCGCTTCCACGCATGGCCATACTTCCGCGCCCGTTCCAATCAGGATCACCTGCGGATTCGCAGCATCCTCCAGCACATAAGCGCCCTTGCTCACGCCGCCGTAGACATCCACCTTCGCCGCGTCAATCACCGGCAGATCCTGCCGGCTCAGCGCCATGAAGGCCGCTCCGTTGCGCTCCAGAACCAGCCGCCAGCATGCAGCCGTCTCATTCGCATCCGCCGGCCGATAATCCGTCAAATCCGGAACCGCGCGCAGCATCATCAGGTGCTCGATCGGCTGATGCGTCGGCCCGTCTTCGCCCAACGCAATCGAGTCGTGCGTGAACACAAAGATCGAGTGCGCCCGCGACAGCGCTGCCAGCCTGATCGCCGGCTTGCAGTAGTCGCTGAAGCAGAAGAACGTCGACCCGTAAGGCACCAGACCCTCATGCGCCGCCATGCCGTTCACCGCCGCGCACATCCCAAACTCGCGCACGCCGAAGAACACATTTCGTCCCGCCGGGTCCGCCGCGAAATGCGGGCTGTTCTTGAAAATCGTCTTCGTCGAAGCAGTAAGGTCCGCCGCGCCGCCAAACAGCTCCGGCACCTCGTTCGCAATCGCGTTCATCACCTGGTTGCCGGCATTGCGCGTTGCAATCTTCTTCTCGGTTCCGAATGTCGGCAGAGCCTTCTCCCAGCCCGCCTTACGCTTGTTCACCACCGAGCGCTTGAACTGCTCCGCCAGCTCGGGATTCTCCTTCGCATACGCGTCGAACAGCTTGTTCCAGTCAGCCTCGGCCTGCTTGCCGCGATCCACCGCCTGCCGCCAGTTCTTCAACGCCTCATCCGGAACATAGAAGCTCTGGTCCTCGGGGAACCCGAAGAACTTCTTCGTCGCCGCCACGTTCGCCGCGCCCAGCGCCTCGCCATGCACAGCATTCGTGCCGGCCTTTGGGCTTCCGTAACCGATGATCGTGCGCACCGCGATCAGCGACGGCTTGTCCGTCACAGCCTTCGCTTCTTCAATCGCCTTCTCAATGCCCGCCAGATCGTTGCCGTCCGCCACGCGCGACGTGTGCCAGTGATACGCATCGAAGCGCTTCAGCACATCTTCCGTGTAGCTCCACTCCGTCGGCCCATCCAGCGAGATCAAGTTGTCGTCGTAAAGCACAATCAGCTTGCCCAGCTGCAGCGTTCCGGCCAGCGATGCAGCTTCGTGCGAAATCCCTTCCATCAAATCGCCGTCGCCGCACAGCACATACGTGTGGTGATCGACAATATTGAAACCGGGCTTGTTGTACACGGCGGCCATGTGCTTCTCGGCGATCGCCATGCCCACTGCCATTCCAAAGCCCTGTCCCAGAGGTCCGGTCGTCACTTCGACGCCGGTGGCCTCGCCGCTCTCCGGATGCCCTGGCGTCTTGGAATGCCATTGGCGGAAGGACTTGAGTTGGTCGAGCGTCATGTCCGGGTATCCCGTGAGGAACAACGTCGAATACAGCAGCGCCGAAGCATGCCCATTCGACAGCACAAACCGGTCGCGGTCCGACCACTTCCAGTGCGTCGGATTGTGCTTCATGAGCTTGTGATAAAGCAGGTATGCGATGGGAGCGCAACCCAGCGGCGCGCCCGGATGGCCGCTGTTGGCCTTCTGCACGGTATCTACGGCAAGCAGCCGCAGAGTATCAATTGACAGTTGATCAAGGGAGAGGGTCGCAGGGCTCGTGGTCATTCCATCGTCCTTTCGCTGTGACACGGATTTGCCGTTAGTAAATCAATTTATCCGGATACAATCTCGACCTCTACATTGTATCCAAGCCAGCGCCCGGGGGTGGATGATCCCAGCGGAGGGCCCTTGTCGCCGGGGTGGGAATCCGGGTGCATTTCCGGCCAATGCAAAGTCCATGATAGCCGCCCGCCCTCCGCGTCTGTCTGTACATCCACCATGAATCCTGTGCTTCCAATTCCGCGGCTCGACGCGCTCTGGGTGGTCTTCCAGCCGTCCGTCGACCACACCAGTTCAAAGTGCTCCGGGTCTAGGATGCGCAGCGTCTCGCCTGCGTTGATTCTCTGCACCGGCCTCCGCCGGCTGTAGATCTCGATGCCTCTCCGCACCGCCTGCCGCCCATTCTCGGTGCAGTAGCGCTCATACACCGGGTCCACGCGATCAAACACCTTCCCATCCAGCGCCGATCGCAGCAGCTTCAGATACTCCGCATGCGCCCACACCAGCGGAGTCGCCGATCCCGCCGGCATCCCCGCATACAACTCGCGCTCGGGAATATCCCCATCGTCCCAGACCTGCTCCGGCAACATCTGCCCCGGCGTTGCATACCGCTCATAGCTCGCAATCAGGTTCGAAATATCCTTTCCCGCTGCCAGCTCATAGTGCGCCCTCTCGCCCGTCAGCAGAGGCCACGGCCGCCCTTGGCCCCATCCATGAAACGCGCCGCCGTCCGCAGTGTCTCCGTAGCCGTCCCAGTTGTAGCGCAGCCACGCCGGTCCTTGCGGCAGCTCGCGCTTCAACACCGCATCCACCACCTTCAGCGTATCCACCACCAGAGGATCGTCCGCTCTGCGCACGCCATACCGCACCAGCTCCAGAAACCCTCCGTCGATGATCTCTCGCGCCTCAAACTCGAACCGCGTCTTCGGCGGCCTGTTATTCAGCCGGATCATCTCCGTCCCGCAGCTCTCGCACCAGTAGGCCTCGCCCGTCTCCGGCGGCCGCACTCGCATATAGTGCCGCCTCACCTCCGGCAGCAGAACGCCATCATTGGTAACCGTCCAGTCTTCGAGATGCCCCTCGATCCAGTCGGCAAACTCCTCCAGAAACTCCGCCAGCTCCATGCCCCCGCGCGCCCGTGCCATCTCCGCCGCGCAAATCAGCGCAGCAATCACCGCCGCCAGCGTCGACGGCGAATACCCCGCATTCTCTTCCCAGCGTTCCTGGTGCGTAATCGGCGCCTTCTTCACCAGGAACCCCGCCGCGCGCTCCACAAACGGAAACACGTCCATCTCGCCCAGCCCATTCTGCTTCCAAAGCCGCCACGCCAGAATGATCGGAAACGCCACCTCGTCCAGCTGCACGCCGCTCCAGTAAGGCCTTCCATCCACCCAGAAGTTCTGGGCGAATCCCCCATCTGGCTGCTGCGTACACGCGAGATAAACCAGCGCTCTTCGCGCCGTCTCCACCCGTCCGCACGCCAGCATCGCCGTCGCCGTCTGCACCATGTCGCGCGTCCACACCAGGTGATAGCCGCCCAGGTCATCGTCGCTCTTCGCTTGTCCCCACGGAATCGACGCGGACGCCACAAACGCGCCCGAGTACGTCTTGTCCTCATGCGCCAGCAGGACGTTGTGGCTTGCCCGCATCAGCATCCCGCCGTCTTGCGCCTTCTCCGCCAGCCACTCCGGGTTCGCTGCCCTCTGCCACTGGTCGATGAACCGTGACTTGTGTTGCTCAAACGGCATCACCAGCGCGCTCACCGTCTTTTGCAGCGAGGTGTGCAGCGTATCGCCAATCCCCACCGCCACCGTGAACTCCCGCGCCCCTTCGGCCTTTCCGCAGTTGCGCGCGCAGTCCAGGTTCAGCTCCCCAAACAGCGCAATGTTGCCGTTCGTCGCCGACCCGAACTCCCAGTCCATCCGGTAGCCGTCCATCACGTCGCGCCAGCCATCGCTCTCGCCCACAAACCCGCAGCTCACCCGCGAGAACCCGCAGCTCGCCCCCATCGCCAGCGTCCACGGATCCTTCCACGCCGCCAGCACCTTGTAGCCCGCCACATCCACCGCGCGTGCTGAGTTCCCCTCGCCCCCGCCATCCAGGTGCGGAGCCAGCAGCGCATATACCTTTAGCCGGTCCACCAGCTCGGGCGCGCCCTCCAGCCGTACACGCGTCAGCAGCACCGAGTGGTGCGGATCGCAAATGATCTCCTTGATCAGTGCATACCGACCCTCGCGATCGCGATTCACATAGCGCACACCCAGCGTCTCCGCGTGAATGTACTCAAACTCCGAATCCAGATCGCGCTTCTCCTCGTGCGCGAACGTCTCCCCATCCGTAATCAGGAACTCCATGTCCCGCACCTGCGGATGATCGATCGTCGGGTGATACACCTCGTTCACAATGCCGTGCGAGCACGTGAACCACACCCGGCTCGAAGCGGAGTAGGCCGTGCCCACCGCATCTTTCACAGCCGATGTCCAGCGTGGTTCCACCCCGGGCGCACCAAAAGCCTCGCCCTCCTGCGTCAGCCAGCGATAAAGAGAATGTCCGTTCATTCAGTTTGCATACCTGGTGTAGCGCCGGTCTCCAGACCGGCTGTCGCGTGGGTGTCCGCACCCGCGCCGGGGGAAGCCTGCACTCGTGATCCTAATGTCTCTTGATGAACCGGAGGCAAGAAAGTTACCTCCGATTTCATCCCGCGACTGCATTCATGGCTCCGGTTCAAGCACACCCCCTGAATTGGTCTATGATCTTTTGTCAGGCGGACGACTCGCATACCGCGGGAGCCATCATGAATCGTATTCGCTTCCATCGGGCCAGTTTGGGAGCAGCATGCCTCCTGCTGACCAGCCTTGTGGCTTCTGCACAAACCGCAGCGAACAACACAAGCCAGACCCCCTCTGCAACTGTGCAGATTCAGCGCGAGATGAATCTGGGCGTTGCTGCCTACAACAAGGCGGACTACGACATGGCCGTCGAGCATTTTCAAGCAGCTCTGCGTCTGGATCCGCGAATGACTACCGCCAGAGCATACCTCGGCATTGCGGTCGGACGCACAATCACACCAGCGCTGGAAACTCCTGACAATCTGCGGGTAGGGAAGCGGGCGATCAGGCTCCTGCAACAGGTTCTGGCCATCGAGCCGGACAATCTGATTTGTCGGGAAGCGCTGGCGAGGGCATACTTCGATATCAACGAACTGGAAGAAGCCAGGGAGTGGTCTCTGAACACGCTCGACTTGGACGCCCTCAATCCTGATGCGGCGTACATCATCGGTGTCGTTGACTGGATGAAGGCAAGAGACAATGCGCTGGATGTTCTTCGTAGTGCGGGAACTTACGACGACGGCAAAGGCAATGAAGACGTTCGGGTCGACATCCTTGAAGAAATCCGAGTGAGAAATGCGGACGTTTTGGACGAAGCAGAGCGGTATCTGAAGATCGCAGTTGAAAATCGCGAGAACTTTGAGGACGCCATGCGATACCTGGCCCTCGTCGATCGGCGCAAGGCCGATCTGGAATACGGTTCTCGGAACGAGAGCGAACTCCGCGACAATGATCTCGCCGGTTACAAGCAGTGGGTCGGCAAGGCCATGGAGGTTCGGAACGCGAACAGCCGCAAGCTGGCGAACGCAAAGCGTCCGGCCATTCAGAATCTGCGCGAGTGCGTGGTCTTTCGCAATCTGATGGCCCCGGCGCAGTGCGTTCCCCCAAGGGTCCAACCCTGGCCCGAGGAGAAACAACCGTAATTCGCTTTTCGCCTTTTCCAGCTAGCCCAATTCGGCCGCATCCTCGCCGCACTCCCCGGCATCCAATCCACCGGCACTGTAAGTCCTTGGATTCATAAGCCTCCCGCCTGACCCGCATCTCGCGCGGCCCTACCTCAACCCGCTACAATTTCTTCTTGGAGGAGATTCCCCACAATGGCATACGAACTTCCACCGCTCCCTTACGACTACGCGGCGCTCGAGCCCACCATCGATGCCGAAACCATGAAGCTCCACCACGACAAGCATCACCAGGCTTACGTCACCAACGCCAACGGCGCCCTCGAGAAGCACCCCGAGCTCGCTTCCAAATCCGTGGATGAGCTGCTCGCCGACCTGAACGCGATCCCCGAGGATGTCCGCACCGTGCTGCGCAACAACGCCGGCGGCCACTCCAATCACTCCATGTTCTGGACCATCATGGGACCTGCCGGCCAGAATAACGCCCCCACCGGCGCCCTCGCCGACCAGATCAAGGCCGACTTCGGCGACTTCGAGACCTTCAAAAAGACCTTCAACGAAACCACCGCCAAGCAGTTCGGCTCCGGCTGGGGCTGGCTCGTCTGGAAGGGCGGCAAGCTCGCCATCATCACCACGCCCAACCAGGACTCGCCCCTCTCTCAGGGCCTCTACCCCATCCTCGGCAACGACGTCTGGGAGCACGCCTACTACCTCAAGTACCAGAACCGCCGCCCCGAGTACCTCGCCGCCTGGTGGAACGTAGTCAACTGGCAAGAAGTCGCCAAGCGCTTCGAAAAAGCGAAGAAGTAGCACGACAGTTTTCTGTTGTCGGCATTAACTTCCCGTGCCCCATCCTGTCGGCTTTTTCCTGCCGACAGGGTGGGAAAGCACGAACCCAAATCCGCCTGCCGATCAAAAGCAAAAGGCCGGGACTCGCAAGAGTCCCGGCCTTTTGTGCTGGATAGCGGACAGTTAGTCGCTCTTGGTGTAAACGCGATGCGCAACTGACATCACCCTCGCCTCCTGCACCGCTCCCTTACGAAGAGGCTCGGTCGGGCAAACCTCAAAATCTCCGAACAGGTAAACAGAAGACTCAGGTGAAGCGTAATTTTTCCGTTCAGCGAACGGCACACCTTGCAGCAACCAGCCCATGACCCGATCCCATGAGGACTGGCCCGGCGTGAACTCGTGATGCGTGCCGATGTGCCAGATCCGCAATTGGCCATCCCCTCCGTAGTAATGCGCCCGGCCGTGAAGGGTGGTGCACGGTTCCGCCGCAAGGCACCTGCAGTTCGCCGTCAGTAGAAGCAGCACAATGGCGATTATTCTCACTGCACATCTCTCCGCTAATTGCCTTCGCCTGACATGGTAGCCGGAATCAAACGTGCCCATTGAAGCCGGGACTCGCAAGAGTCCCGGCCTTTCTTACTGACCACTAGCCACTGATCACTGACCACTGCCCTCACTGGCACTGCACAAACGCCAGCGTCTGCACCGGCCCGATCGATGTCGCACCATACGCCGCTGCCTGCAGCTCGCTCGGATTGCAGCTCGGCGATCCGCCCGATCCTGGCACGAACGCCATCCCATCCACCACGTAGCTCGCCGGCGAAGTGCTCAGCGCCAGCGTGACCCCGCTCGCGGACCACGCCGCGATATACGCCGCGCTCGACGGAACCGTGATCGAGTAAGCCGCGCAGTCCGTATTCGCGGGGCAGGTCAACGCCGAAGTCGATGCAGCCGTCTCCACAGACATCGTCACCGAGCTCTGCGTCGACGTAGGCGGTAACGGAATCGTATACGTCGTCGCGTTCACCTGTTCCGTCGTGCTCAGCGAGACATCCGCAACCGTCGCGGCATTGGTTGTGTTCTGTGATGTCACCAGCCCGGCCAGCGTCAGGGAGCTGGACGTCACCACGCTCGGCAGATAAAGGTCCACCGAACCCACCGTGCTGCCCACCGAAACCCCCGTAATGATCGCAGGCGCATACAGCACGCCATCCGTGCGCGTTCCCACAATCACCACGTCGTAGGTCCCCGCCGGCAGCGGACAGAACACGAATCCGCCATCCGCCCCCGTCAGCGTCGACTGGAAGATCCGATCCACGCCCGTCGAATCCTTCTGCTCCACCGCAACCATCACGGTGCCGCCCACAGGATTTCCGGTCGCCTTGTCCAGCACCTTGCCGTTAATCGATGTCGAAGTCGTGCTGACCTCGCCCGCATGCAACACCGGCTTCAGCCGATACTGCCCGTTTCCTTCCTTCACAATCGACTCGCACGTACTGAAGTCGATGTCCAGATCCTTCGTCTGGCCCGCGGCGATGTTGAACCCTCCGCCGCCAATCTGTCCTGAAGAAATTTTGAGCCCCGTCTTGGACTCGCTCGACAGCAGCAGCGGGTGAAAGCTCGAATCCGACCCCAGCTGCACGCAGTTCGCTGCGCTTCCGCACACGTTCCCGGAAACGCTCGTTCCGTCCCCCGCCAGAATCAATCGGATCTGCTGATAATTCCCCGCCTGCAACTGCTGCGAATCGCCCAGCGTCGCCAGGAAGCACTTGTTATTCGCTTGCCCCAGCAGATCGATCTGCGTCGGCTTCATGTTCGGCGTCAGATCCGCCCATCCGCTGTCATTCGCGCCGGCGGATGCGCTCGTATGCGCCTTGACATCCGTAATCGTCACATAGACATGCGAAAACGGCCCGGTTGGAGCCTCGCATGTTGCCGGGTCGCTCAGGTGCGTATTCACCGTCGCCATCTGCGACGTGGGGCCGCCTGAACTGGAGTTGCCGCTACTACAGGCCGCCATTACCAGCGCAGCCACGAGCAAGCAGAAAAGAGCAATTCCCGCTTGCCAAAAACCGAAAAAGTACCTCAGGTTCTTCCTTGTTTTCATCTATTTTCCTCCGGTGAGCCTCTCGTTCACAGGAGGAGAACCAGGGCAATACACACGTACACTACGCTTCCACAAACACTTCGACCAAAGATAAGTTGCTGCTCGCGGAAGAATCATTCCGGCGACTGACGGACCTCCCCCTATTGCCAAGGCGAACTGCGAAGACTGTGAGCTGCGAGAACTGTGAACTACGAACTAAGAACTGCGAACCGGAGCTACTCCCTTACCACCTTCACGAAAATCCCATCCGGCAGTTCGCCCTCCAGCAGATGCACCACCCCATCTTTCACATACCCTTCGATCACCTGCCGAGCCTGCTTCGGCGCATTTTGCGATGCCTGCGGCGCCCTCGGTGGCCTCTCGTAAGCATTGGCCCTGGCTTCGCCAGCTCCGCTAACCCCGCTGCCTTTCTGTGCCCTGTTCCCTGGTCCCTGTTCCATCGTCTTCCCCATCCCCCGGTCCATGGCCTCATTCGCCAGCCGGTCGGCTTCTTTATTCCCTCCGCGCAGCGTATGGCTCATCTCGAACCCGTCCAGCTTCCGCGCCAGACCCTTTGCCTCTTCCCAAAGCGGCCGCAGACCGGGGCTCGCCACCTTGTACTGCCCCTTCATCTGCTTCACCATCAGCTCTGAATCCGACACGACGCGAACCTTCCGCCGCCCATGCTCCAGCGCCCACTTCAGCACCGCCAATAGCCCCGAGTACTCCGCATAGTTATTCGTCTGGATCCCCAGAAACTCGCTCAGCCGCGCCACCACCTGGCCGCCCCCGTCGGTGATCACCGCGCCGTACCCCGCCGGCCCGGGATTCCCCCTCGACCCGCCGTCGCAATGCGCCGTCAACCACTCGCTCGCGCCCGCCTTTGCAGCGCCACCCATACCGGCCGCAGCCGCTCCGCTCTCAAACAGATTTCCCGTCATTGCTCCAAGTGTAGCCGCGGCGGTCATACCGGTTTCCACAACGGGGCAGGGTACTCCCGTGCCCCATCCTGTCGCCTTTTTGCTGGCGACAGGGGTGGGAAACCACCGAAGCTCATCTGGCCTTCAGCTGACACCGACAAATAACCTACTACCGGAGTGAGTACAGACGCCCGCCGCCCCTTCACCGCTCACAAATCCCCACCCCGCCCGTCCAATCCTTCGCACCAAGAACGATTTCCACCTCTCCAAACGGAGACCCGATGGCTTCTGATGCGGTAACTTACCCGGTTCACCCCCTCGCTCCCGCTGCATCTCTGCCTATGGCACCCGCAGGAGCGGTACAATCCACCCCAAGGACGGGGAATGGTTTGACCGCCAGCCGGGCTATCGACAATCCCAATCGCGCGCAGAGCCGCCTTGAGTCCCGTGCGCCCGAAACCGAGCTCATCCGCGAAGCTCAGGCCGGCAACCGCGCCGCTTTTGACGCCCTCGTCAAGCAGTACGAGCAGCAGGTCCTTCGCCTCGCTCTCCACCTCACCGGCTCCGAGCAGGACGCGGAAGACATCTACCAGGAAGCCTTCCTCAAGGCCTACCGCTACATCGGCAACTTCCGCTTTGAGTGCTCTTTCTACACCTGGATCTACCGCATCGTCACCAACCTCTGCCTCGATCAGCTCCGCCGCCGCAAGACTCGCCGCGAAGATCAGGCCGTCATCACCGATCACTCCGGCGACGAGATCGACATCCTCGCTTCCGTCTCCGACGACCGCGCCTTCTCCAACCCGGCCAAAGAACTCGACCGCAAGGTCCTCGCCGGCCGCATTCAGGAAGCGCTCGGGAAGCTCACCCCCCGCGAGCGCATGGTTTTCGAACTCAAGCACTACCAGGGACTCCGCCTGCGCACCATCGGAGAGATGTTGAACACCACAGAGGAAACCGCCAAAAATACGCTCTTTCGCGCGACCAAAAAATTGAGATCGCAACTGGCGGGCCTGCGGTAGCAAGAAGCGCGTCAGCGCTGATTGCACCGCGGCATCGAAACACTTTTTTGAGGCTAAGAGGACGTTAGAAAATGAATTGCGAATTGGCACATGAACGAATCGTGATGGCTGCCTACGGCGAACTCGCCGACGATGCCGCCCACGAACTCGATCGCCACCTGGCCACCTGCCAGGGCTGCGCCCAGGAGAAGGATCAGCTTCAGGCCCTGAAGCTGCTGTCCGAGGCCTACCCGGTCTGCGACCCCGACCCCAACCTCGTCGCCCGCTCCCGCATGCGCCTTGAAGAGGCGCTCGACGCTATCCCTCCCAAACGCTGGTTTGAGCGGCTGCTCCAGCGTCTGCGCAACAACGCCGCCAGTCTTCAGGCCGCTCCCATCGCCGCCTGCCTGCTTCTCATCATCGGCGGAGGCGCCGGCTCCCTCGCCGGATTCCACATCGCCCAGGTCCGCGCCGTCAGAATCGCCGAGAATGCAACCCAGGCCACCGTGCAGCCGGCGGCCGAAGGCCAGTTGGCCGCACTGCAGGGGCCGCAGGTGCCCGGCGAAGTCGCCAATATCGCCAGCATTGTTCACGAGCCCAACAGCGAATTCGTCGAGGTTCACTACAACCAGATCGTCCCGCAGAAGATCCGCGGCACCCTCGACGATCAGCGCATTCGCCAGCTCCTCATGCTGGCCTCGGCCAATGCCGCTAACCCCGGCATCCGCGACGACTCCATCGGCCTGCTCGCCGCCGAGTGCCGCGCCGGCCACCAGTGCACCAATATCCGCGATGCCCTCTTGGTCGCCCTTCGCTACGACCGCAGCGCTGCCGTGCGCCAGAAGGCTCTCGAAGGCCTCCAGCCCTATATCGCAGAAGATTTCGGCGTTCGTGATGCCGTGCTCGAGGCTCTCCTGAACGACCCCGAGCCGCGCATTCGCACTGCCGCCATCAATATGCTCGAGCCGGTCGACGCAGATACCAGTGTCCGCCAGGTCCTGCGTTCGGTCGCCAACACCGACCAGAACCCGCATATCCGCCTGGCCTCGCGCCAGGTCCTCAGCCACGTCGGCGAAATCCAATAGCCCGATAACGAGTGGTCAAGTGACCAGGTGGTCAGGTGAACACCTGTCCACCCAACCACCTGATCACCTGTCCACCCGATCACCTGATCGCTTAAGGGCCCCGATCACTGACCACTAGTCACTGACGACTGTTTTTTCAACATTTCTTTCGGCAAAACATTTCCAGCTGCGTCCAAGCATTCAGAGGGAGGAATTAGAAATCGGTGGAAAACTCCCTGAAAATCTCGTACATTAGAGCCGGCCAATTCGCCGCCAGAGCGGGTGCCGTCACAGCTTTTCGGAGACCAGTATGAAGTCCCTTTCACGGCCATATCTCGTCGCAGGAGTCGGGCTGCTGACCATTGCCGCGGTCGCCCCCATTCCAGGCGCCGCGCAGTCCGGTATCACACATCTCATCCAGGAACTCAAACCGCTCCTCGGCCACTCTGCGCCAGGTTATCTCGGCGTCCTGGTCAACAACATCGACAACGATTCCGTTCAGAAACTCAGGCTTAAAGACAACAAGGGCGCCATCGTCACCGTCATCGACCACGATGCCCCGGCCGGAGCCGTTCTCCGCTACAACGACGTAATCCTCTCCATCAACGGCGAAAACCTCGACAACGCCGAGCAGTTCAGCCGCATGCTCAAGGAAATACCCGCCGGCAAGAAGATCACCCTGGCCATCATGCGCGACGGCGCGCCGCAGTCCCTCACCGTCCAGCTCGTCGACCACAAGGAGATGGAGCAGGAGGTCTGGAAGAAGGTCAACTCTTCCACCGGGACCCTGCCCCAGGAGGCCCCGGGTCACGCCATCCTTGCGGGCGCCGGCAACGATCCCACCTCAGGGCACATGCCGCTCTTCACCTCCACCCTGAACGTCGGCGCCATGGTTGAGCCCCTCACCGCACAAATGGCCGATTACTTGGGCGTGCCCGCCGGCATCATGATCAAACAGGTTGCACGCAAGAGTGAAGCCGAATTCGCCGGCCTCAAGCGCTACGACGTCATAATCAAAGTCGGCGCCGACAGCATCACCACGTCCGCCGACTGGGACCGCGCCGTCCGCTCCAACGAGGGCAAATCCGTCCAGATCACTCTCCTCCGCGAACGCCACCAGCAGGTCATCACCCTCCAGGTCGACTCCAAGCGCCGCCGCAGCCAATAGATCGGGATCGGACCGAGTCATCAAGAAAAAGCCCGGCAGTACTGCCGGGCTTTCGTCTGTCTGGGATTGTGGTCTCCGGACCGCGACACGTTGCGAACATGCGCCACGATCCGGCTGATTGGACTACTGAACTGAGTAGGGAACGTTGCTCAGGTGGATGATGTTGTAGTTGCTGTCGAGATCCAGAACGGTGACGACGTGGGAGCCAGGGGAAAGACTGTAGTACTGGTTAACGTCCGCACCCGCGTACCAGCCGAGTTTGACTCCGTTGTCCCACACCTGCACCTGGGTGACCGGTTGGGATTCACTGGCGTGGCCGACCACGTGAACCGTCGCCATGTTGACCGTTTCGCCCGGCGCAGGCGAGACCACCTGCACACCATCCGCTTGCGCCCTCACGGTGTAAGCGACCGACGCCTGATGAAGAACGCTGCCGGACGCGTCGAGGTCGAGCACTGTGGTTGAGTGCTGGCCCGGCGCGAGGTTGTAGATCGTGTCAATGTTTGTGCCGTAAACGCCGAGCTTCACGCCATTGTCCCAGACCTGCGTCTGGCTCACAGTCTCGCTCTCCGAAGCTGTGGCCAGCAGGCGCACAGAGCCGTCGATCGTGGCTCCGTTGCCGGGGCTGGAGATCACGACGCTATTCGATGCATCGCCGGACCCGCTGCCAGTGGTGAAGAAATCCGACATCGGGTCAGCATCCTTCGCTGCCCCCGGACAGTGCGCCAGTCCCATCGCCGCGCAGACCGTACTGAGCACGTTTGCATTTTGATAGGTGACGGTGGACTGGTAGCCAGGCTTCACGCGCGGCCCTAGGACGAGCGTGGCAGTCCGTCCGCCGCATCCCTTCTTCTTGGTGGCGGAGCAGCGGTCGTCCGTATACAGATTGCCTTCATCCCAGACGATGAACAGGATGCCGTCCCCGCCCGGGCTGAACTCCGGACGCGCGAGGATCGCTGGGACATTGTCCTGAAGCCACTGGTCGGCGGCGGGGAGGGTGCCGTTGTGCGCGTCCGTGTCCGGACCGGGAGTGATATAGGCGTAGTTCGGGGTGTTGTTGTCGGCGAAGTCAGCGGCCATCTGCCAGAAAGGCACGCTGTTCATCTCCTGCCCCGAGCCGGGACACACATCCGAGAAGTCGATCAGCGGATTGTGGCGGCGGTAGTACAGGTAATCCGTGCTGAACAGCCCATCAAACCCAGCGTAGGGCATGTTCTCTTGATAGGCGCGCCATGTGTAGCCCTGCTGAAGCACTTCGCGGACAATGTTGTCCTCGTGGTGATGGCAGGATTTGGTGTCGTTGTTCCGCTCCACGGGCGCACCGGCCACAAGCCACATGAGCGCGGGAAGCGAGCTGTGCTGCTCGGCATAGAACTGCGTAGCCAGTCCATATTGTTGAATGAGCTGGTTGTAGTAGGGCATTTGTGGATTGCCAACCACCTCCTCATAGCTGTGGTTTTCTTCCGTAATCATCCAGACGTGCGACGAGCGAGGCACGCTCTGGGCGCTTGCGACACTGGCAAAGAGCAGCGACGCGAAGATACAAAGACTCTTAGAAGGCATAGGGGGAAGGCCATCCATTAAGTTTTAGGTTTTTGGAGCTACAGATCCGGGCAACTGCGATGCGCGTTCAAGCTTGTCTATCTAAATTAAGTTCCAGGGAATCTCGGCGCATGTTGTCAGCAGAGGACTGACCGTTGCCGGCCTTAACTGAGCAGGCACCAGGCAACCGAGCTCGTCTGGAGTGCCCGTGAGCTGCTCCGGATCATTGTACCGGAGGAGCGTCGGCCTTTGTCTCAGGGGTTTGGCCGCCCCTCGTAGCCATGAGGTGGGGAAAACTGGGATCAGGCCACATTCATCCACAGCCCTTGCGCCGCGAAGGAAGAAGTTGCGGCGTCTCCCCCCAAATCCTTAACTGCCGCAGCCTGGCTCGGTCTCAACCGGAGAATCAATGGGAAACACTTTTCCGCTCAATCCCGAGTCGTATTGCTTCGCTTAGCACGTCGATGTTTATATCTGCGAGCGTTTTGAATTTAATGCAATACCCCGTGACGCTTGCCTTGCCTAGTTTCTTCCCAAATGTCTCGGCCATGTACTTCTTGTCATCGATTCCCATAATGTAGATGGAAATGCCTGTCGTATTCGCACTTAGACCAATTTGATAGAACTCCTTTGTCTTCCCATCGGCATATGTGATGATCCGGGATCCGTATCCGATATTTGGGTTGGAAATGATCTTTCCTTTCTCGTCTTTTCCGTCGAGGAACCACAACCTGCATCTTGGCATCAGCGCCAGAACCATGTGGTGCAATTGCTGCATTTCGTGGCGCTTAGGTTCCGGTTGAGCAGCAATGTACCCGCTGATTTCCTCCTGCACTTTCATGCGCTCTCCTTCGCGGTACGTCCCGACTCGTCGCCTGCTCGGTCAACCAGCGTGCATCCACCTTCCCAATTCCCACCCACTGATGTCTTGTCCGAGTTGGTGAACAGAAGAAAAGGCGAAAACGCCAACCGGCATCTCCGCCTTTTCATCAATCAACGTTTAACTAGAGTCGAATAGAACTCAGCTGAAGCTCCAGCTCACTTCTCGTCCGTAATGCAGCCCTTCACTACCGACACCCAGCTGATCATGACTACGATTGCGCACCCGCCCAGCCCGATAAAGAACAGCGTCTCTACTGCCCGTATCGCCAAAAGACTCATATGACCTCCACCCTCCGGACCCACGGCCAGCCCCAACTTGATTTGAGCAGCCTGCGCCGCGCACAGCAGAGCCTACTTCACGCCTTTGTCCGGATTCCACGATCCCTGCAGCTTCCGCACATACAGGATCTGTCCAACATGATACGCCCGATGCGCCCCGATATGCGCAATCAACGATGCATTGGCGGCCAGCTTGGCGTCGTCCGCCCCCTGCACCGCAGCTTCCCAGTCGGCCATCTCCTGGTGGAGTTTCTTCACCAGGTCATCCCACTGCGCGGCCGTGAACTTGTCGAAAGTCTCGTTGTTGTTCCCGTCGAACGGCTCCGTCTTCTCACCCTTGAACTTCTGCAGGGAACGCGAATCCCAATACCAGATGTGATACGCAAGCTGCCCCACCGAATGCGCGTCCTTCCCCGCCGGCTTCCACTGCGCCTGTTCGGCCGTCATCCCGTCCACCGCGATCGACACCGGCACAAACCAGTCCTCGGCACTGTTCGTCGTGCGCAACTGTTCCAGCAGAACGCCGCGCAAATCCGTCGGCGCCTTCTTGTCTTGCCCAAAAGCGGTGAAGGGAACTACCAGCAGCAATGCAACCGCAAGCTTTTTCATGCAGCAGACCTCGCATTCAGAATCGACTTGCCGAAGTATACCCGCGCATGCAATCCGTAACACTCCGCAATTGAGCCGGTTCGGAACTTTGGCCGCGCCAACAGCCGCTCACGCAGCCAACATGGCTCAGGAGGCCGGCACACGCATGTCTCGTTCCCAGCAGCCCGCCATCACACTCTTCGCCCTAGGAATGATCGGCCTCGGCGCGCTCGCCCTCATCGTCGGCGACTTCGCCATGCAGTGGCAGCCCGTCGCCCCGTGGTTCCCGGCCCGCACCGCACTCGCCTACGCCGCCGGCCTCCTGATGTTCGTCTGCGGCGCCGGCCTCCTGTTCCGCCCCACCGCCGCTTGGTCCGCCCGCATTCTCTTTCCGTACTGCATTCTCTGGGCCCTGCTCAAAGTCCCTGCCCTCATCGTCGCCCCCTCCATGGAAGCCGTCTGGCTCGGCTTCGGCGAAATCACCGTCCTCCTCTCCGGAGCCTGGACCCTCTTCGTCCGCCTCGCCGACCTGCCCGAATCCTCCCCTCTGGCTCCGCTCACCAGTGAGCGATCTCTGACAGCCGCCCGCATCCTCTTCGCCCTCTCCCTGTTGCCCATCGGCCTCTCGCACATCGTCTACATCCAGCCCACCCACGACTTCGTCCCCGCATGGCTCCCCTTCCGCACCTTCTGGGCCTACCTCACCGGACTCGGCCAGATGGCCTCCGGTCTCGGCATCCTCTTCGGTGTATTCCCGCGCATATCCGCCTGGGCTGAAGCCATCCAGATCAGCCTCTACACCCTCCTCATCTGGGTTCCCTCGGTCATCATCGCGCCCAGCGTTCGCTTGAAATGGACCGGCCTCCTGATCTCCTGGATCATCGCAGCCGCCGCTTGGGCCGTCGCCCAGAACGTGCCCACGCCCGCCCAAACCCCCGAAACCGAAGCCACCCACCTCCGGCAGAAGGTGAGGGTGGTCGCCAGATAGTCGTTGCAACGAATATCGACCTCGTGAATCTATCTACTGTACGTTGATTTGGAGGTCACCATGTCTCTTCGCCCCGTCAAAGAAATCCTCTCCACCAAGCCCACCCTCGAGGGTGCCGGCGTCAAACTCCAGCGCGCCTTCGGCTTCGGCAAGACCAAGGAGTTCGATCCGTTCCTCTTGCTCGACGATTTCCGGAACGAGAACCCGAGCGACTATCTCGCCGGATTCCCCTGGCACCCGCACCGCGGCATCGAGACCATCACTTACGTTCTCGCGGGCGAAGTCCAGCATGGCGACAGCCTCGGCAACAAGGGCAGCATGACTGCCGGCGACGTCCAGTGGATGACGGCCGGCAGCGGCATCCTCCACCAGGAGATGCCCAAAGGCGACGAGAAGGGTCGCATGCACGGCTTCCAGTTGTGGGCTAACCTGCCTGCTTCCTTGAAGATGACCGACCCGCGGTACCAGGACATCCCGTCTGCCGCGATCCCGGAAGTCACCGAGGATGACGGCACCAGGGCACGCATCATCTGCGGCGAGTTCTGGGGCCAGCGCGGCCCAGTCGAAGGCGTCGCTGCAGACCCCAGCTACGTCGACATCTCCGTTCCGCCCTTCAAGAAGAAGCGGATCAAGGTTGACGTCGCCCGCAATGCCTTCGCCTACGTCTTCGCCGGCGAAGGAGTCTTCCGCGACGCCAGCCAGCCGCAGGCGGTCCTCACCGAGTCAGGCGCAGACCCGAACGCCGCACCTGTCTACGACGCGAAGAACCACTCGCTTGTCCTGTTCGACCGCGGCGACGAGATCGTCGTCCAGGCCGGGCCCGACGGCATCCGCTTCCTCCTCGTGTCGGGCAAGCCGCTGGAGGAGCCAGTGGCTTGGTACGGTCCCATCGTGATGAATACACAGGCCGAACTGCACACAGCTATGAGCGAACTCCAAAGCGGCAAGTTCATCAAGCATCGCTGAGGCGCGGAGCTGAAGCACGAATACCAAAGGGCGGGTTTCCGACACCGGAAACCCGCCCTTTCAGACTACTCACGAAACTCGCGGGACGGCCAATGTAAAGTGCATGGCTTTAGCTGAAGTCATGTCCTGATACAAGGCCAATGCATCCGAGTTTTGCAGATGGTAATACATGCTACGATTCGGGCACATCAGGGAGGATGCCGAATGGAAATCCGCACCTTACGAAGCCGGCCGGGCGTGATTGTTTCCGCGGGTCTGCACGCAGCGGCGCTTTCTCTGCTGCTGGTGGGAGGAGCGCGTCTGCGGGTGCGGACGGTGCCGCCGGCGAAGGCCGACTACCTGGCGATGCTGCAGGTTGCGGGCGGGGCGCATCGGGTTTCCATTCCGTCGTTCGAATTGCCGAATACGAGCAAGGCCGAGAAGGCGGAGCACGTGAAGGATCCGCAGCCGAAGCTGATGGACCCGACACGAGCGGCGCACAAGGAGAAGGAGACTCCGTCAGCGCTGCCGCAGGAGAGCACCGGCAAAGGGACCGGCACGGCTGCGGCAGGTGACGGAGCCGATGCGCAGAACGCAACTCCGGCGTTTCCGGTGTTCAGCCCAAAGCCCCCGGTCGCCGATCGTGCGCTGCTTCCGGCGGCCGAGCAGCACATCGTCGTCGACGTGAATGTGAGCGAGGCAGGCGAGGTGACGGGCGAAACGCTGGTGAAGGGGATGGGGAATGCGCTCGACCAGATTGTGCTGGATACAGTGAAGACGTGGCGGTTCCGTCCGGCGACGGTGAATGGGAATCCGGTGGCCAGCGAGGCGGAACTGATCTTCCCGTTTAATCAGAAATATCCGGTCGCTTGAGAGGGCGGGCTGGGAGTTTTGACGGGCCGCTTCAGCGGGATCTCTGGGTTCGAGTTGGGACTGCCTTGTGGCACTATTCCGCGCCCGCAATAAAGTTGATGGCCTGCGGAGCCGATATCTAGATATGATTGGACGCACGAATCGATTAACTGGCCTGTGCAACTCCTCCTCTTGCCTGGTTGGATTGGCTGGGATTCGGCGGAGGGCCCGTGACCGAGACCGCAGGCGAGTTGACCGATTTCCCTCGCGACCCGACAGAGACGAATTTGAGGCTCTATGAGCTCTCGTGGAAGATTGCGCTTGATGGCAAGGTGATCATCGAGCTTCCTTCCGGCCGCATTCTCGACTGTAATCCCGCAGCTGAACGAATGGCAGGATTGCCGCGTGCGGCGATCGTGGGCCGACGCGTGGAAGAGCTGTTATCGCCAGAAGATGAGCCGCGGGTGTTGGAACTGCTGGGGGAGATGTCTCCTCTGCCGGAGAGGCTCAGGGATTTCCGCCTGGTGCGACCGAATGGTCAAGCGTTCGCCATCCTTGTGTCGACATCGGGCGCCCTGACGCTGGACGACGGCAGAGTGGTGAGCGTCTGCGAGTTCCAGGACCTGTCGGTTCAGAAGCACCAGGAGCATCGACTGGCTACGAAGCGATGGGCGCTTTCGGCTTATGCTGCGGCGGCCAACGCTTTGTCGGACCAACACAACCAGTCGAGCCTGTTGAGGGCGATATGCGCGGCCATCGTCACGGAGCCTGCGTATGTGTTTGCCTGGATCGGTGTGGCGGAGCATGACGCGGAGCAGACGATGCGCGTGGCTGCGGAAGCGGGACCGGGGAGCGGTCTTCTGGAGGGGCTGCGACTGACCTGGGGAGACAACGAGAGGGGCCAGGGACCAGCTTCAAAGGCGATCAGGACGGGCACGATTCAGATCGTGCCAGACACGCGGAAGATGCAGGCATCGAGTCCCTGGACGGATCGCTTCATCGATTTCGGGATCGACTCATGCATTGCGGTGCCATTTCAGGCCGAGGAGCTGCGCGGCGCTCTTGTGGTGTGCGCGGAAAATGCGGAGGCCTTTGGGCAGGTGCCGGTGGACATGTTCACGCACCTGGCCCAGCAGGTGGCGCATGGGCTGATTGCGATTCAACACGACCATTTGCTGAAAGCGGAACGGGAACATGCGTTGGCGATGGAGCGGCGGCTGAACGAAGCGATGCTGCTGATGATTGAGCCGATGTCGCTGGCGATGGAGATGCGCGATCCCTACACGGCAGGGCACCAGAACCGGGTAGCGGATATTGCCGTGGCGATTGGAGCGGAGATGGGCTGGACGGCCGACCGGCTGCGCGGGTTGCGTATTGCGGCGCTGATCCATGACATCGGGAAGATGTCGATTCCTGCGGAGATTCTGACGAAGCCGGGAAGGCTCTCGGCGACGGAGCGCGCGCTGGTGAGTGAACACTGCGAGCATGGCTATCGTGTGCTGAAGGGGATTCCCTTTCCATGGCCTGTGGCGGCCATGGTGTTACAGCACCACGAGAAGCTGGACGGGTCGGGATATCCGAATGGGCTTAAGGGCGAGACGATTCTTCCGGAGACGCGCGTGTTGACCGTGGCGGACATGCTGGAGGGGATGAGTTCGCACCGGCCGTACCGGGCGGCGCATCCGATTGAGAAAGCGCTGGAGATTCTGGAGAGCGAAGCGGGAACGGCTTTGGATGCCGAGGTGGTTGCGGTGTGCGCGCGACTTTGCGGGGAGGGGAAGCTGACGGAGTTTCTGGATCGTTGAGAGCGGAAGGGGCGATAGCAGACTGGCGAGACGCTGATGAAGGGCCTGCGAAATGTGCTGAAGGGAGCGGACGGCTTCCAGGCACGACTTAAACAGCATCAAAGAGAACTGAATAGACAGTCATTGGACTTGACGGGCAAGTGGCGCTCTACATTACGGCACTATCGATAATTTTTGGAGGTTACCCGTGTCCGCTCAACACCTGTCCCTGCGCCCACCCACCCGGAACAGAGCCGCATCGCTCCTGCTTGCCGCCGCTCTTGCGATCGTCACCTTCCTACCCGGCTTCCACACCGCCGCAGCCCAGGCGCCCGTAGCCCGGGTCTACGTTTCCTACACCCCATCGGCGGCCTCGCTCAACAAGCTCCTGGGCTACTCGGTTTCCCCGAACGGCGCCCTTGCCACCCTCCCCGGAATGCCCTACCGCGCCAACGTCGGCAGCATCGCAACCAATGGCGCATACCTTTTCGGATCGAACCTGGCGGGCCAATACGTTGCCTCCTTTCGGGTTCATTCAGACGGCTCGCTTCAATGGGTCAACTCGACTGACGTGCAAAGCCCGGACGAGACCGGGTGCGTCTACCCCAGTGACATCATCCTGGACCACGCCGGCGCCACTCTTTACCGCATGCAGTTCACGGGAGGACTCTGCGATCACTCTCATTACCAATCCTTCATGGTTGACAAGCCCACAGGTAAGCTTCTCTGGCTCGGCAAGAGCGCTGACATTTTCCTGTTCGATGAGCCTCTGAGTGTCAGCGGCAACAATCAGTTCGCCTATGCGTCCGAGTGCTTCAACTATCAGGGCGGCCCCCTCGACAACTTCTCCTGGTACGTACGCGAGTCGAGCGGGCTGCTCAACCTGGAATCGATAAGCGCTCCTGCGCCTGCAACGCATGACCCAAGCCATTTTTACTGCCGCGCCTATACCGCGGCCGACCCCACGAACCATCTGGCGGTGACCTTCACGGATACGGATTTCAACAACCCCTTCGACTCTCCGGCGGCTCAACTCGGGGTTTACACCGTGCAGCCAAGCGGTAGTCTCACCACCACCAGCACCTGGTCCAACATGCCTTCTACTGCCATAGGTACGATTGCCGGGCTGGCGATGTCGCCAGACGGCAAGCTGCTTGCGGTGAATGGGACCGCGGGTCTACAGGTCTTCCACTTCAATGGAGCCGGCCCCGTCACGGCTTTTACCGGTCCGCTGACCACCGCCAATATCGATATGGCCTACTGGGATCACAGCCAGCATCTGTTCGCGATTAGCAAGAACGCGGGGAAGCTCTACGTCTTCACGGTCACCAGCACAACGGCCGCGGCTGCACCCGGCTCTCCACACGCGATCTCCAGCCCGGCAGGTCTTATCGTCAGGCCGCTCAACTAGCGAATCACAAGGCGGACGAACGGCAATCGGAGAAGTGGACGGTTGGCGGGCGCGGGGAATTGGCATCGTGGGCAGGCGGAATGCTATGGTGAGTCCCAAATGCCGTTTGTGACCACTACGGAAGCGGGCGTGCCGATTCAGGGGCCGAGCGCGACGCTGATCTACGACGACTGGTATCCCGCGCTGCGCACCGACACGTTGCAGAAGGGCAGGCTAGCGACCGCGATGCTGCTTGATTTGCCGCTGGTGCTGGGGCGGCGGAGCGATGGCCGCATCTTTGCGATGCGAGATAGCTGTCCGCATCGAGGCATTCCGCTGAGCGAGGGATGGTTCGACGGCAAGCGCGTGACGTGCCGCTATCACGGATGGGAGTTCGAGCCGTGCAGCGGGCAATGCGAACTGATTCCCTCGCTGACATCAGTGGACAAACTGGATGCGACGCGGATCTATGCGACGGCGTATCCGTGCGAGGAGCGCGATGGGCACGCGTGGGTGTATGTGCCGGGACCGGGGCGCAAGCGCGGTGATGCCGATCGTGCGGCGCCGGAGCTGGCGAAGTTCGGGCCGCAGTATCGGACGGCGCATTTGAGCGCGGACCTGCCGTGCAATGTGGATCACGGGATCATCGGGCTGATGGATCCGGCGCATGGTCCGTTTGTGCACCAGGCGTGGTGGTGGCGTTCGCGCGCGTCCATTCGCGAGAAGACTAAAAAGTTTGAGCCGATTTTGGAGGGCTTCCGGATGAGTGCCCATGCGCCGAGCGGGAACTCCGCGCCCTACAAGCTGCTGGGCGTATATGGGCAGCCGGTGGAGACGACGATCGATTTCGTGCTGCCGAATCGGAGGACGGAGACGATTCGTTGCGGGGATAAGTGGTTTTCGTCGCTGACAACGGTGACGCCGGTGACGAGCTCGACGTGCCGGATTGATGTGATTGCGGCGTGGAACGTGTTCTATCACGTGCCGTTCGTCACTCCAGTCGCTAAGTTTTTCGGCGCGAAGTTTGTGCGGCAGGACCAGGTGACGATGATTCAGCAGGCGGAGGGGCTGAAGCACAATCCCAGCCTGATGCTGATTGACGATGCGGACAAGCCGGCGAAGTGGTATTTCGCGCTGAAGCAGGCGCGGCTGGATGGGACTGGGAAGCATCCGATGGATGGGCCGGTGGAGCTGCACTGGCGGAGCTGAGCACCTGCGGTGCGCCTGACTGCGCCTTCGCTGCCACGCGTGCGAGGTGGCGGGCTTGTTCAGGCTTTCCAAGCACGGCCGGCGCGAAACAAGAGCTTTGTTCTGCTCTATGCTGTGGCGGGCTGGGCGAGCTGGTCGCGTGCAACTGAGGCTTTCCTGCGCTGGAATTCGACGGAGAGCACCGTAATGTCGTCGGTCTGCCCGTGATTCTGAGCAGCGCCGGCGAGCGAAGCGGCAGTTGCATGCTGGCGGATGAGGTCTCGCAGACGATCGAAACCGAAGAGGTCGCCGGCGATGTTCTGAGCTTCTACGACGCCGTCAGTCATGAGCAGCAGGGCGTCCCCTTCTTTAAGTTGCCACTGCTGGGTGGTGTAGTCCGTTGAAGGAATGATGCCGAGAGGGAGACTGCCTTCCATCGCGACTTCATCTCCGTTTAGGTAAGGCGGAATATGGCCCGCATTGGCCGAGGTCACGTGGCCCGCCTCATCGATGCGCAGGGCGAGGCAGGTGGCGACTCCGCGGTTCTGCAGCCGCTGATTGAGAATGTTGAGAATCTGGGCGGGGTCGGTGGTGAACTCCGCCGCCGTTCGTACGGCGCCGATGATGAGGGCGGCCAGCATGCCGGCATGCATGCCTTTGCCTCCCACATCGCCGATCACGATGAGCGTGCTGCCATCGATCGTCTCGGTGACGACCTGGAAGAAATCGCCGCCCACTTCGAGCGCGGGGTGGTATTCGCAAAGGATGTCGAGGCCGGGCGTACGCGGCAATTGGCTGGGAATGAGATATTGCTGCACGGAGCGAGCGGAGTCGAATTCGCTGGCATAACGCTCTTCCGCGGTTTCTGCGCGCGAGAATCTTCGGAGCAGGATGGCAAGAACCGCCGCGAGGAAGAGCAGATCGCCGGCCTGGGTAACGGTGATGGTGAATGGACGCTGTATCAAGGCTAACTGGAACGCCCAGCGATGCTGCCAGTCGAGCACATAGGTGATGATCGCGATCCGCTGCAACATGGTGGCTGCGCTCTGCAGCAGGACAGGGACGAAGAGCACGCGCGCATCGAGGTAGTTGTTCCAGGCGCGGGCGGCGAGCAGCGAAAGGATCCAGATGTGCAGGGGCACGATCAGCAGCGATGTGAACAGATTCCATTGCGCTACGCCGATGCGGTCCCCGGTGTCGATGAGGCCGGTGCATGCCGGCAGAAGCACGCACGCGAGCACGAGCCAGTAGACGAGCGTGCGCCGCGGCTTGAATAGGTGCGTGAAGAACGCAAACTGGGCGGCGCTGATACCACAGACGATCAGCAGATCGCGAATCTGGTTCACAAGCCATACGGGCCACACGGTGTACCGATACGAGTACCAGATCCATCCGGCGGCCGCGGCGCAGGCGAGGATCAAGGAAAACCAGAGGTATTCGCGCTCCGAACGGCGAAGGAGAAAAAGACAAACTGCTACGAGCGCTCCTATCGATTGCAGCAGGGCGGTGAGGAATACGCCGGAGTCCTCCCAGTGCAGTGCTGCCAGCATCATCGTGTGCTGCCGGGCGGCGGATTCAGAGTCGCCGATGTAGGAGCCCGACTCCGACGGGCCGCCACCGAAGTAGCGCGACCACGGAGGCCACTGCCACACGCGTATGGCGATGAGGAGATTGCGCGATTGCGTCGCGGCGGGCGGCAGGTTGTAGAGCCGCGCCGCGTGGGTTGAGAAGGCCTTCGGGCGCGGAGGCATGTCGCCGAATCGCCCGGCTAACTGGCCGTTTGCATACACTTCGTAGCTGGTGAAAATGTGCGGAAGGATGAGGGAGACGGGGCCCTGCTGCGGCGGGAGTGATACGTGGATTCGATACCAGCCCATTCCGCTATAGCGGTTGAATCCTTGTGCGGACCAATCGTGGCTGGAGTCGAGGAGCGACCAGCGCGAGTCATCGAACTGCGCCTGGGCAAACTGTGGGTTGTCGCCGGCCTGGAAGCGCCATTGGCCTTCGAGGGACAGCAGCCAATGCGGACCCCGCGAAGGGTCGAAGGATTGGGCGTGCAGCAAGCCGCAGGCTGCTGCCACCAGGACGCACAGCAGGATTCGCGTTCTCATGGAATTGTCGCACCCATGGTACTGCGAATGAGCCCGGGCGGGTAGTAAATCGGGTGGCGATCAGGGAAGCTGGGCAGGACTCAGGCCCAGGATCAGATTGGTGCGTTGCATGGTGACGGAAGCCGGAGGCTGGTCCTGCCGATCGCCGGAGAAACGCGAGTATGCGGCGGGAGCGCCTTCTTTACCAAGCTGCACGAATTCTACGGACTCGACGCGATCCGGAATGCGCGCTCCGAACCAATGCGGATCTTCGCGCTGAGCCCACGTCACCAGGGCGACGACGGCGCCTTCGCGATAGGGGAGATGCGGAGCGGAGTTGTTGGCCATGCCGGATGCGTGGATCGCATCGATCGCGGCCGCATTGCCGAAGAGAGTGGCCATGGCACGCGTGCTGGGATCGACGTACATGGTGATGGGCTGCCAGGAGAGCGGCTGATAAGGCAGCGATGGAGGAAGCGCAGCCGCATGGTTGTTGACGATTTCAGCACGCCCGATCTGGGCGGACGTGAATGGCAGCGTATATACGTAGTCATCGCCACGCACGGGAAGATGGCAGCCTGTGCACTCATTCAGGAAACGAGCATCTTTGCCGTAGGGCTTGAGATCGAGGCCGACCCATCGCGCCCATCCCCAGCCGTCGGTGTTCTTGAACTGCCGCGAGTCCTTAATCATGAACTCGACCTGAATGAACTTGCCCGGGTGAATCAGGCTGTCGGAGCCGAGAGTCTGTTGCCATGCGACCTTGGCAAAGCGAGTGCCGTCTGGCCAGGGGGAGATGTTGCCGGACTGGGCGGCGCGCATAGCGATGTCGTTGCCGAGAATGAAGCGGAGCGTGTTGTTATCGCCGCGGTCGCTGAAGCTGATGGGCTTCCAAGTTATGAAGCTGGGATCGAATGGAATTCCGTTCAGCGCCGGTTTCACTGCTGCGAGCGATGCGAGAGCGGTAGATGGTTGTGCGCTTGAGGCGTGAGCGGCATCGGAGGGCGCAGGAGGTGGTGTCTTCCATGGAGCGAGATATGCCTTGAGGGTGGCGAGATCCTGATCGGTGACCTTCGCCGCGGGATGCGCGGCCGTGAAGCGCGGCAGCGGCATGGCGCCCAATTGGATGAAGTTAGCTGCTTCAAAGAGCGCGCCTCGTTGCGCGGCTGGAGACTTTTCGCCGAGCGTGGAGAAGTTCAGGTGCTCTCGCGCCGTGAGCACGTCATAGCGCACCAGCCAGTATGCGGGTGCGATCTGATCGAACCAGGCGAGGCGGCGTTCGTCGGAGTGGCAACTGTAGCAGCTCTTCTGCAGGATTCTGCGCACTTCAGGCGGCGCCTGAACCTCTGCACGAGGCGCCGCGGAGGGTATGGATGGGCGCACGCATTGAATCGCGAGGAACGCAGCGACTGCTGCAAGCGCAACTTTGCCCGTTGTCTTCACCTGGATCTCCTGGGGAACTATCTAACCGAGAGTTGGAACAATTAGAGATAGCGAGAATGAGATGCGCGAGCACTGCCCACGGCTGCGCTTTTATCTCGTCAAGATTGGAGTTTCGCGCGTGATGGCACCCGTGTCTAAGCAGAAATACTTATGCGGTGTAAGGAAAGCTGATGGCACCTTTGTGCCGGCTTGGAGCGGCAACAGCAGAGTGCCTTCGAGTGTAAGCGCAGACAAGTACAACAGCGAAAAGACAAGTGCAACAGCGTCGCAGTGCACTTAGTCGCCGGTGGTGACTACGGACAGGTCGATGACTTTGATGGCGGCGGTGTCGATGTTAAGCAGGCGGCCGAGCTCGGCGAAATCGCGATCCCATAGCGGGCGGTCTTCAGGGGCGAGCGAAGTGAGGGCATAGCTGGAGCTGCGCATGATCTCGTACCAGACGTTCTGCGCCTGCCATAGATTCAGCTCGAAGGGCAATTCGACGAGGGCGCGCACGAGCGTGACAGCGCGGTCGAGCATTTCGCGCGAGCCGGAGGACATTTGCAGCTCGACCATGGCCAGCTTCATGCGCTGATCGGCGAGATAGGACAGTGTTGGGGTTTCGAACTGCACGCCGTCAGCCTTTGCAAGTTTGAGATACGAGCGCATCAGAGCGAGATCGATGGGATCGCCGTCGAGTGCGCGGCGCAGTCCGGCGTTGACGGCGAAGCCTGCGGCCAGGGCAAGTGCGGGAGGTTTCGGCAGCCCGGCCTGCGACAGATAGTGCAGCAGGCTGGCGTGATCTTCGTAAATGCTGGTGAGGGATTTTTCGATATCCCAGAGCGTTGAATTGAGAATGACGCGCACGATGCGGCGCTGGTCGTCAGTGAACAGCGATGTAAGCGAGTAGTCGACGTGGCCGTAGTAGCGGTCGAGAATTCGAATCACATCGGGGAAGTCGGCGCGCAGAACCTGTTCGGCGACCTCTTTCTTGAAGGCTTCAAAGCTTGTTGCGTCGGCACTGCTGTAGGGCTTGACCGCGGCTGTGATGTTCTGGTCGCCGAAGTGGAGCACGGCGAAGCTGAAGCTTTTTTGTTCGCCGGTAATGATGCTGGAGATGGTGGCGCGGCCGAGGGCGAGGCGTCCGCGGCCGGATGTGTGGATGTCGTAGGAGTCGCGGCGCACCTTGTAGCAGTAGAGGTCCGTCTCTTCAGCAAACGACGAGAAGATGGAGCTGATCGCATAGTGCGCAGCTACTTGTTCGAGGCCCAGCTGCAGGGATGCCACTTTCTTGTGATAGAGCTGCGCGCCGTCGCCGGCGTTCGCGTCGTTTGATTTTGCTTCGGCGAGATGGGCGAGAAAGGCGGATTCGAGGACGGCCGCATCGTTGCCGAAGACGCATTGTGCAAGCTGCAGCACACGCGCGGCATAGGCGATGATCTGCACAGTCTCGATGCCCGAGATGTCGTCGAAGAACCAGGCACAGCTTGTGTACATGAGCTGCGTGTGGCGCTGCATTTCCATCAGCTCGAGTGCGCGCACGCGTTCGTCGGCGGTGAGGCGATGGTGGCGATGCTCGCGCAGGAACTGCTCGACGGTTTCTTCGGTGCGATCGAGGACTACTCCGATGTAGGCATCACGCGCGGCCCACACATCATTGAAGAGCTTGTTGCCTTCACGCTCGGTGAGGGGGATGAGCGCGTCACGCAAGTCGTCGAGGCCCTTGCGCAGAGGCGTGCGCCACTCCTGCGTCCAACCGGGCTTGCCGCCGTTGCAGCCGCAGTTGGAGCGCCAGCGCTCGATTCCGTGCGCGCAACTCCATGAGGTGTTGTCGACGATTTCGCACTCATTCTCGGGCGGAAACTGCGCGAGAAAGCTGCCGTAGTTGATGAGTTTGACGTTCTTGTCTTCTTCGAGGAGGCGTAGCGTATAGGCCAGGGCCATCTCGCCATGCCTGTGATGATGGCCGTAGGATTCGCCGTCTGTGGCTACGTGCGCGAGCTGCGCATCGGGCGTGTCCTTGAATCCGTCCTTCAGGCGCGCGGCGAAGTTTTCACCGGAGTTGAGCAATCCTTCAAAGGCGATGGCGCGCGATCGGGGTCCGTCGTAGAAGAAGACAGCCATGGAGAGGCCGTTATCGAAACTGATGCGATAGGGGCGGGTGGTGTCGACGGAGGCGTGCGGCGTGTCGGTCCATTCGCTGTCGGTAGTCTTGAGCGAGCGGATGCGTTTGCACTGGTGCGGCGCGAGCACGGTGAACTTGATGCCGTGCGCGGCGAGCAGTTCGAGCGTTTCTGTGTCGGCTGCGGTCTCGGCCAGCCACATGCCTTCAGGCGGAATGCCGTAGTGGAACTGGTAGTCGGCGATGCCCCAGCGGATCTGCGTCATGCGATCGCGCAAATTGGCGAGCGGCATGATGATGTGGTTGTAGCCCTGTGCCATGGCAGAGCTGTGGCCCTTGAAATTCTTGCGGCTGCGCTTCTCGCCGTCGAGGATCATGCGGTAAGTGCGGTGCGCATTTTCCTGCAGCCAGCTCAGGAGCGTGGGACCGAAATTGAAGCTGATGCGCGCGTAGTTGTTGACGATGCGCGTGATCTTGTTCTTAACATTGACGATGCGCGCGGCGCCGTTGGTGGCATAACACTCGGCGCAGATGCGCTCGTTCCAGTCGTGATAGGGGGCGGCCGAGTCCTGGGTTTCCACGGCTTCGAGCCACGGGTTCTCGCGGGGCGGCTGATAAAAGTGGCCGTGAATGCAGACAAAGCGGCGGGGTGCGGGCATAAGAGCGTCTCCGCGCTGGGGCCTCAAGGATCTTCCCGGCGGTGGTGTTTTTCTATTCTAGGCTCTTCCGGCAGGCGGAGTGGACTGGGCAACGTCGCAGGCGCGCCACAAGTACCAGGTAGCGACGGAGCGAAACGGCTTCCAGCGCTGACCGCGCTTAAAGACGACGTCGGGCTTGGGAAGATCCTCGGCGGCGAGGGCTCGGTGTTTCGGGATTCTCATGAAAGTGAGAGCGTAGCCCTTGCGCACGCCGTAGTCGGTCACAGGCAGCACGTCAGGCCGTCCCATGCGGAAGATGAGCAGCATCTCGACGGTCCAGGGGCCAATGCCACGGACTTCGGTGAGGCGTTCGACGATGTCGGCATCGGGCATCTTCTTGATCGCCGCATGCGAGGGCACGGTGCCGTCGATTGTCTTGGCGGCGAGGTCTTTCATCGCCTTGATTTTGTTGCCGGAGACGCCGCAGCCGCGCAGGCGCTCGTCGGGCGTGTCGATGAGAGCCTGTGGAGACGGATCGCCGCCAAAGAACTCGCGCACGCGGCGGTGAATGGTGGCGGCGGCTTTGCCGTGAAGCTGCTGGTAGAGGATAGATTCGAGCAGAGACTCGAAGGGCGAGGGCGACTTGTCGAGCCGCAGGCCGAACGGGCCGACGCGATCGAAGAGCGTGCCGAGCTTCGGGTCGCGGTCGCGAAGATACGCAAGGGCTTCGTCGGGGTCGAAGGGGAGTTTTCGGGCGCGGCCGTCGTGGATCATGAATGGAGTCTATAGTCCGCCGGCAATGCGTGACTACGCGTTGACGCCGCAGAAGTAAGTGTGCGGTGTTAGACTCCTGAGCGGATTGGAGAATTCCGCATGGTTTGGATGAGGCGCCGCGAATTTGCGAAGACGATGGCAGCGGCGGGGTCGGGTTTGCTGCTGGGTGCACAGAATTCGTTGTGGGGACAAGCGGGCCCGCCGGATAAGCCGATGATGCGCCCCGCACCCAAGCCTGAGCCGGACGTGAAGCGCGTGCTGGTGATGTTCAAGTGTCACTTCGACGCCGGGTTCATCGACACGCAAGCCAACGTGGTGAAGCGCTACTTCAGCGAGTATTTTCCGCAGGCAATCAAGATTGCGAGCGAGGTGAACAAGGGCGGCAAGCGGCAGTATGTGTGGACCACGGGATCATGGCTGGTTTGCGAATACCTGGAGCAGGCGTCGACGGCCGATCGCAAAACGATGGAGGAAGCGATTGCGCGCGGCGATATCGCGTGGCATGCGCTGCCGTTCACGTGGCAGACGGAGATGATGGGGAGGTCGCTGATTGAAGGGAGCTTTGGGCTTTCGAAGTCATTGGACAAGCGTTTCGGCAAAGTCACCACCGGCGCAAAGATGACAGATGTACCGGGGCACACGCGGGGGCTGATTGCGCCGCTCGCGAAGAATGGCGTCGGCTTCCTGGAGATCGGGGTGAACGGCGGATCGACGGTGGCGAAGTTGCCGCCGGTGTTTCTGTGGAAATCGGCGGGTGGCGCGAGCCTGCCGGTGATGTACCACTGGGATTACAGCGGAACGGCGCGCGTGCCCGGATCGGATGTGGTGCTGGCCACGCGCGTGCGCGGCGACAACAGCGGGCCGCACACTGCTGCCGAGATCGCCGAGATACACGCGGAACTGGCGGCGCAGTATCCGAACGCGGAGATTGTTGCGTGCAATTTGTCGGAGATGGCGGAGGCCATTGCTCCACATCGCGATGCGCTACCGGTGGTGACCAGCGAAATCGGCGATACGTGGATTTATGGCGTGGCGAGCGATCCGATCAAGGTGACGCGCTATCGGGAGATCGCAAGGTTGCGCGAGTGCTGGATTTCAAAGGGTCAATTCCAATTGGGCGATGCGACGGATGTCGCGCTGCTCCGTCGCTTGCTGCTGGAAGTTGAGCACACGTGGGGAACAGATACGAAGACGTGGCTTGATTTTGACAACTACAGGCCGGCCGATCTCGAGCGCATGCTGAACACGAAGAACTACAAGGTTGTGCAGTTTAGCTGGCAGGAGAAGCGGCAGGATCTGCTGGACGGCGTGGCAACGCTACCAGATGCGCTTCGCGCAGAGGCACAGAAAGCTATTGATGCGATGAAGCCGTCGGAGCCGACAATTCCGGTACAGGTGCACGCGACGGGAAAGGCGATTGAAACTGCGCACTTCATCCTGGGAATTGATGGCAAGACGGGCGCCATTACGCGGCTACGCATTAAGACGACCGAACGGGAGTGGGCCAGCGATGAAAAGCCGATCGGCCTGTTCGCGTACCAGACGTTGTCGAAGGGCGACTACGACCGCTTCATCAAGAGCTATCTGACCACGACAGAGGATTGGGCTTACAAGGATTTTGGCAAGCCGAATATCGAGAGGTTCGGAGCTGAAAGCCGCACATGGCTTCCGGCATCGGCCGCGGTACATATCGAAGAGACGGCCGACGCTCATCGCATCCTGATTCAGCCGCGATTTGAGGATGAAGCGGCGTTTCAATCCGGGCGCGCGGCATTTCCACGAAAGGTTTACGTTGAGCTCGTTCTGCCGAAGGCCGAGGCCGTGATTCATGTGACGGCGAGCTGGTTCCAGAAGCCGCCCACGCGCATGCCGGAGGCGTTGTGGATGACGTTCAATCCCGACGTGCGCGATGAGAAGGGATGGAGTCTGCATAAGTCGGACGAGATGGTATCGCCGTTCGACGTGGTGGAATCGGGCAATCGCCACATGCATGCGCTGAGCACCAGCTTCTTTCATGGCGAGGGCGCCGGCCGATTTGAAGTGATGACTCTGGATGCGCCTCTGGTGGCGCTGGGCGAGCGCACGCCGCTTCTGTTTTCGAACGAGCAGCCGGATCTGGGCAAAGGCGTTCACTCCTGCCTTTACAACAATGCGTGGGGCACGAACTACATCATGTGGTGCGGCGAGGATGCACGGTTCCGATATCAGATCAGGGCGTAGATCGGGGCTCGACGATGGCGTCTTCCATGCCGGTGACGCGGGTCTTTCCCTGTAACATCAGGGGTAGCGCCGAAACAAGGGAGCACGCAAATGAAGATGCGACCGGGTACGCAGACGGGGTTTCTGCTATGCGGAAAAGAATGGAACGAAGGCGAGACACTTGAGGTTCGTTCGCCGTGGGACCAGGGGCTGGTAGGCCGTGTAACACAGGCTACACGCGGCGACGCACGCCAGGCCGTGAACCACGCGGTGGCTTCGATCCGGCGTACGCGTGCCCTGCCCCGCTGGAAGCGCAAGGAGATCCTGGAAGATGTGACCGCCGCGCTGATCGACCAGAAGGAGCGGTTCGCACAGCTTATCGTGGCCGAGGCCGGTAAGCCGATTCGCCTGGCGCGCGCCGAGGTCGATCGCGCGATTCTCACGTTCAAGACGTCGGCTGAAGAGACGTCGCGGTTGGGCGGCGAGACCATTCCGCTGGATCTGACGGAGGGCAACGAAGGTCGCTGGGGGCTGGTGCAGCGCTTCCCGGTGGGGCCGATACTGGCAATCACGCCGAGCAATTTTCCGTTGAATCTGGCCGCGCATAAGGTTGGGCCGGCGATCGCAGCGGGATGTCCGTTCATTCTGAAGCCGGCGCCGCAGACACCGTTTACCGCGCTGGCGCTGGGCGAGATCATTCTGAAGGCCGGCTGGCCGCAAGAGGCAATCGCCGTTCTGCCGCTGTCGAACGCCGATACAGCGTGGCTCGCCGAGAAGGAAGACCGGATCAAGCTGGTCACATTTACGGGCTCATCGAAGGTGGGTTGGGAGTTGAAGGCGCATTCCGGCCGCAAGCGCGTGTTGCTGGAACTTGGATCGAACGCGGCAATGATTGTGCACGGCGACTGGCCTGATCTGGACGATGCGGCGCTGCGTACGGCGCATGCGGCGTTCGGGCATGCGGGGCAGTCGTGCATCAGCGTGCAGCGGGTGTTCGTGCAGCGCACGGTGTTCCAGACATTCTTGTGGAAGCTAGTAGATTGCGCGAAGAAGCTAGCGGTGGGTGATCCGCTGGATGAGGCCACGGATGTGGGTCCTCTGATCCGTCCTGCGGAGGCAGAGCGCGTGGAGGCCTGGATCAAGGAGGCTGTCGACGGCGGAGCGAAGCTGGTTGAGGGCGGCGAGCGCCATGGTTCCGTTGTGAGGCCGACGGTTCTGACGGGCACGCAGCACTCCATGAAGGTGCGGGATGAGGAAGCTTTCGGGCCAGTGGTCGTTGTGGAACCGTACGACGATTTTGAGGAAGCGCTGGCGGAGGTGAACCACTCGCGCTATGGACTGCAGGCCGGCCTTCTGACACGCGATGCGGGACGGATCCTCACCGCGTTTCGCGAGATCGAGGTGGGCAGCCTGATTGTCGGCGATACGCCGAGCTGGCGGCTCGATCCAATGCCGTATGGCGGCGTGAAGGATTCGGGCATCGGGCGCGAAGGAGTGCGTTCGGCCATCCAGGAGATGACCGAGCCGCGGATGCTGGTGATGTCGGGATTGAATTAGCTACTTTGCTTCCACGCTAGACGGCGGAGGATTCCGCAAATGGAAATCCGGCTATCAACCAGGGGCCGGGTCGTCATTCCCGCGGCGATTCGCAAACAGCTTGCAATCAAACCGGGTGACCAATTGGACGCGTCGGTCGAAGACGACAGGGTGGTGCTCACGCGGAGTCGTACGGGACGTTTCGAGTGCGAGATCGTTTCTGATCCTGTAACCGGGATGCCGGTGATCAGCGCTGGCGAAGATGCTCCCACGCTGACGAGCGAACAGGTAGCGGAGATCCTCGCCGATTTCCCGTAGCTCCCCGCCGTGTTCGTGATTCCGCGGTGTCGCTGGCCCACCGCGTCGCATACTACACTGGCTCAGGACAGAAATTAGATTGATTGGGCAGGGCATCCATGAATCTGGGACTGAAAGATAAAGTCATCATCGTCACCGGGGGGGGCGCCGGCATTGGCGAGGGAATTTCGCGGGCGTGCCTGGCTGAAGGCGCGCGCGTAGTGGTGCTGAGCCGGCGCTCGGAAAATGTTCAGCATTTCATGGCAGAGATGGAGCAGGCGGGATCGGCGTGCACTCTGATCGAGGCACATCTCGAAGATGCTAATCGATGCCGGGAGGCGATCGCCGAGGTCGAGCAGCAGTTCGGCGAGATCTACGGGCTGGTCAACAACGCCGGCGTGAATGACGGTGTGGGGCTCGCATCTGGCTCCGTGGAGCGGTTCCAGGAAAGCCTGCAGAAGAACCTGATCCACTATTATGCGCTAGCTCACTACGCGCTGCCCGCGTTGAAGCGCTCGCAGGGGGCCATCGTGAACATCAGTTCGAAGGTGGCACTTACCGGGCAGGGGAACACCTCAGGCTATGCCGCCAGCAAGGGCGCGCAGCTTGCGCTCACGCGGGAATGGGCCGCCGAGCTTTTGCTGTTCAACATCAGGGTCAACGCCGTTCTGCCCGCGGAAGTGATGACGCCTCTCTATGAGAGATGGCTCAAGACGCTGGGCGACCCGGATGCAAAGCTGCGGGAGATCACGAGCAAGATTCCGCTGGGTAAGAGGATGACCTTGTCTTCAGAGATCGCTGCTGCGACGGTGTTTCTGCTTTCGCCAACGCAGTCCGCTCACACGACGGGTCAGCATCTGATCGTGGATGGCGGCTATGTGCACCTGGATCGGGCACTCACCTAGCCTACTGTCCGGCCCTGGCGGTTACCTGCTCTTCGTTTGACGGATTCTCGGGAATGCGCCGCGGCCAGATCAGCGTGAAGCGGGCGCCCTGTCCCGAGGCTGAATCGACGTCGATAGTGCCGCCGTGCTTGGTGACCAGTTGCTTCACGAGCCATAGCCCCATGCCATTGCCGCCCTCGCCCTTGGTGCTTACGCCGAATTGGAACAGAGTGTCCTTTATTGCCGGGGCGATACCGCCGCCTTCGTCTACGACCTCTATCCGAACGTCGTCGGGTCTGCCTTCGAGCTCGACTGTAACCTTTGCACCCTTCTTCGTCGTAGCTTCAACGGCGTTCCGCACCAGGTTGAGAAGAACTTGGCGCGTCTCCACTGCATAGGCGCTCACGGTGCAATCGCCGTGCGCCTGGATCACCATCTCGACGGAGCGCTGGCGGAGGGTGGGGCCGAGCAGGAAGCGCACCGCTTCCGCGGACGAGGCAAGATCAACCGGCTCAGGATCTTTCGCGGTGCGGAAAAAGCCAAGGGTGGATCGAGTAAGCGCCTCAATCCGCTTCACTTCGTCGGTGGCCTGCTGCACAATGCCATTCACGCCTTCGGGAAGGTCTGGGTTCAGCTGCATGAGGAACAGGAGGTTTCCGATGGCGGCGAGCGGATTATTGATCTCGTGGCTGACCACGGCAGCCATCTTGTTCCATTCGTCGAGTTTCCGCGCGGCCACGAGGCTCTGTTCCATCCGCGCGCGCTCGGTCTCAGTATTGCTCAGGCGGTCTGCATAGTCGTTGATCCCGACAACCAAACCCGGTGCCTTGCGAGTGAACTCGAAGGCCACATAGGCGGAGAAGACGGCGGTGATGATGTTGGTCCAGGCATCGATCCAGAAGACCGGGATCCATGTGGTCACCACCTCCATGAGGTGGGTAGAGCCGCAGGCCACGATGAAGATGGCGAAGCCGACTAGGAAGAAAGCCCAGTCGCGGGCCACAACTCTTCCAGTCTTGCGCGCCAGGTAAAACAGCGTCAGGCAAATGGTGAAGTAGCTCAGGAAGGTGATCCCATTGGAGATCACCATGGTCCAGATAAGGTTCTGATCCTGACTCCAGCAGACCGCATGGGGCATCAGGGATGGGGACATAGTGAGCCTGCCTCAAAACTCGAACGATTCTTATGCTGGCGAGAGAACAACACAGAGCCGTACCCGCCGCTACCGAAGGGCACAGGCCAAGAGGATACAGGCGCCCCAGGGACGTCCCACGCATATTTTGCAGTTTCGGGAAGTGCGCGGCACGTGCGCCGTCTTACTTGGTTCTTCTTTTATCAGCCGAATGCACAGTTCAGCAAGAGATTGAACAATCGCGCGGGTCGACTCGATCAATAGAGGTAAACGATCAGAGCCGATCTTTCAGCCGGATCAAAGTCCGCTGCCGAGAACAAGACAAAAAAGCGCCCCTCGGTGAGTCCTGCCTGGATCGATCCAGGTCTGGCAAACGGAGGGGCGAGGAGCCGCAATCACAAGAAAATGCGCTTAGGACACAGGCGGGAGGTGCGTCACCGCCCAGCACACCGATGCCGTTGGGCTCATCTTCTGGACCGAGATGGAATATAGAGCCTTCCGCTTAATGGAAAATAGGTACAATCGCGTAGCGTTTGGGGGCCGCTGCTTTAACCCGTTTGGAAACTGTCTTTTAATCCATGCTGGACAAGTAAATTACGGGGACGTATCATACGCTACACGATCGAAATTCAGGGTCGATTTGCTCGATCACGGCGAAAGCCGGGTGGAATATCCACTCCGCCAACAGCGCGTTCCCGGCGTGCAGCAAAGGTCAGGGAGCAGTAGCAAGGCTGGAGTTCCATGCTGCAAAGACCCATGTACTTTTTGAGGAGCCAGAAATGGCCGTAGGGCAGAGAAACGGGCCCGAACTCGCGGAGTCGAGTCTGGTCGCCGATGCGCCGCGGATTCGCGAGCAGCTGAACCGACTTCTCGCTCACCCGCTGTTCGCCAACAGCCGGCGTTACCCCGCGCTGCTTTCCTATGTGGTGGAGCAGACCCTGTTGGGCCACGCATCGGAGCTGAAGGAACGGACGATTGGGGTAGAGGTCTTCGGGAAGGACCCGGCCTACGACGCGAACGCCGATCCGGTTGTGAGGATCACGGCCAAGGAGGTGCGCGGCCGCCTCAAGCAGTACTACTACGAGTACAGCCAGCCGGGTGAACCGATTATCGACCTGCCGACGGGTTCCTACGTGCCCGCCTTCCGCGAGACGGAGCGCCCCCCGGATCCTATTCCGGAAGAGCCCCTGGACGTGGCACCGATGTCTGAACCGGCCGCTGTGCCGGTTATGCCTCTGCCGGTGACGCCGAGCCACGGAAGGTTGTGGCGCCTGAGGTGGTTTGCCCTGGCAGGCATGGTTTTGCTGGTGGGGCTTTCAGGAGCGGCGGGTCTGCTGGCAGGCCTCCGCTACAAACCCGAGCCTCCGCCTCCCTCAAATACCGATCGCTTCTGGGCGCCGGTAACGGGGAGCGTGAATCCGACCACATTCTGTCTCGGCGAACCGGCCAAGAACATCGACGTGAGCGCGATCGACAACTTTGACAGCCCGGTAAGCGGCTCCAAGCCCGAACCGCTTTATTTTCGCCTTCATTATTCCGGCAACCTGGCGCTCGCAGACGTGATCACGCTGACGCGCACAGTGGCCGCGCTTGCGTCGCAACATAAGGCGTTTCGGGTTCTTCCGGCGTCGGAGGCTACCTTCGGCCAGCTGCGCGAAGGCCCCATCGTACTCATCGGGGCGTTCGACAATATCTGGACTCTCCGCGTTACGCAGAAACTTCGCTTCGGATTTGAATCCAAGGATGGCGTCGCATTGCTCGTCGACCGCAACAGCCCTAATAAGACGACATGGGCGACCGCGTGGGATCTGCCCTATCAGAAGCTTTCGCGCGACTACGCCATTGTTGCGCGCATTCACGACAAGACGACGGGGCAGCCCGTGATCATCGCGGCGGGTATCTCCGAAGAGGGCACGGAGGCTGCCGGCGAGATCCTCTATAACCCGGAGTATCTCGAATCGCTTCTCGCTAAGGCGCCATCCGACTGGGAGCAGAAGAACATGGAGGCGGTGATTGAGACACAGGTTATCGAGGGCCATCCCGGCCCGCCGAGTATCCTCGCGGTCGAAACCTGGTGAGCTCGCGCGGGTGAGCGGGAATACCTGCTCAAAGCAAACGTTACCGTTCAGAACGCAATCGAGATACACAGCTCCATGGCGCGTTCAGGATTGAATGCGCCATGGTTCGGCATTTAGTCGCTCCTGCGATTTCCTATTTCGACTTACTTTTCTGAGCTGCCCAACGACGGCGCTGCGCTTCAGCGATGCGCTTGCGAGCCTCCGGGCTCAATGTGCGCCGCTTGCCGCCCTTCTTCGCGGCAGAGGGTTTAGGACCGCGACGAGAAGGTGCAGGCGCAGACTTAGTCGATCCAGCGGCAGCCAACAGCGTTCTTGCTTGAGTAAGACGTTCTATTTCAGAGTCGATTTCCGCGATGATGGAATCAATCGTCATGCGGAAAGCATATCTCAAGCTGCGTCTTAATGGCTAATTACCGGCGCTCTTATGTACTCCGCATGACGTTCAGCTCTCGGAGGTTTCAACATTTCGCTGCGGGTAAACATTACATTGACTCAAGCGAAACAGTGCAAGATGCTTCTCTATTGTTCATCAACATAGATCCAACACGCGAACAGGAGGGGGGCTGCCTTAAGTCAAGTTCGGGTTATCAGACGTACAAGACAGAACCGCGCATCGAAAGTTTCCGATGCGCGGTTGAGTTTTTGTGGGATTTAGAAGTTAGACGGCAACAGGGTCCGGATGCTTGCGCCATGCATACAGCGGGAACTGATTGGCTAACTCAGCTACTTCGCCGCGGATGCGATCAAGCACAGCATCGTCGTCGCGATGTTCGAGCGCGCTCGTGATCCACTTCGCAATCTGACGCATCTCAGCTTCCTTCATGCCGCGCGTGGTAAGCGCGGGTGTACCGATGCGAATACCAGAGGGCTTGAGCGGCGGATTAGTGTCGAATGGAATGGCGTTCTTGTTCACCGTAATTCCGGCCTTGCCGAGTGCCAATTCCGCTTCACTGCCCAGCATTCCGTTGGCGAAGACATCGACGAGCATGAGGTGATTGTCGGTTCCGGCGGAGATGATGCGATAGCCCGCGCCCTGCAGCGCCTCCGCAAGTACCTTCGCGTTGGCTACTACCTGCGCGGCATAGGTCTTGAACTCCGGCCGAAGCACTTCGCCGAATGCAACAGCTTTGGCGGCAACGATGTGAACGAGCGGTCCGCCCTGCTGGCCGGGGAAGACGGCTTTGTCGACTGCGGCAGCGAGATCCTTTCCACAGAGGATCAAACCCGCGCGTGGTCCGCGCAGCGTCTTGTGCGTTGTCGTGGTGGTGATGTGTGCGTGGGGAACCGGGGACGGATGCGCTCCGCCAGCCACCAGGCCCGCTATGTGCGCCATGTCGAAGATGTAGACGGCGCCCACCGAGTCGGCGATCTGCCGCATGCGGGCAAAGTCCCAGAAACGCGGATAGGCGCTGCCGCCACCGATGATGACCTTCGGCTTCTCGCGTTGGGCAATCGACTCGAGTTCGTCGTAGTCGATCATCTCGGTATCGCGGCGCACACCGTAGAAGGTCGTCCGATAAAGCTTGCCGCTGAAGCTCAACTTATGACCGTGAGTCAGATGCCCGCCGTGCGCGAGATCAAGTCCGAGGATAGTGTCGCCCGCCTGCAGGACGGCGATGTACGCCGCGGCATTGGCCTGCGAACCAGAGTGAGGCTGCACGTTCGCATGCTCCGCGCCGAAGATCTGCTTGGCCCGGTCCCGCGCCAGATTCTCGACGATATCAGTAAACTCGCAGCCGCCGTAATAGCGGCGTCCCGGATAACCCTCGGCATACTTGTTGGTGAAGACGGAGCCTGCAGCTTCCAGCACAGCTTCAGAGACGAAGTTCTCACTGGCGATCATCTCCAGCCCTTCGTGCTGGCGGAGCCTCTCATGTTCAATGGCTGCGGCAATCTCGGGGTCGGCCTGGGCAAGCGGAAGCGACATGCGATCGGTCATACAGGAATTTTAGCTGCTTGGGCGTGTCGCGCGCCCAATGATTTCGCGCGCTGAAGCGGGTGGGTGCTATCTGCTATGGTTTCTTCATTCTTGGAGGAATCGCGGTGAAATCGGCCCAGTTCGTTGTGGCGGCTGTATTGGGGCTCGGTATCTTGCAGGCTGTGTCACAGACGCCCGCGATCGATAGCGCTCTAAAGGCAAAGGCTGACGCGGGAGATCCGGCGGCAGAGGTGTCCGTGGGCGAGAGCTATGCAAAGGCTGCAGGAGCCGCCTCCGATCCTGAGACTGCCGCTGATGGCTGGAACAAGGCAGCCGAGTGGTACGCAAAGGCCGCTGCGCAGTCCTATGTTCCCGCAGAGATTCACTTGGCCGATTGCTACAGCTACGGCCGCGGTGTCACCCGCGACAAGGGGAAGGCTGCGGAGTGGTATCGCAAGGCAGCCGACCATGACGACGCCCGCGCGCAGGGCACGCTCGCGATGCTTTATACGATGGGCCAGGGCGTTCCCCAGGACGATGCCGAAGCTTATTTCTGGTTTGATCTGGCCGCCTCCGCGGATACTCCAAACAAAGAGCGCTACCTTATCAATCGGCAGAACGTGGGCACGCGGATCACGGCGGATCAACTCGCGGCTGTACAGCAGCGGCTGAAGAAGTGGAAGGCTGCGCATCCGCACGCCGATGCGGTGAAATAAGCCGACTTTCTGGCATACAAGCCCGCTAGCCTTGCGTACTGCTAATGCGGTGCGGAGACATTTTCGTTGCGCGTCGCCTGATCGCTTGTTATGGTGAGACCCGGCGAATCCCCGCACTTTCCCCGGTACACAATTCAAAATCTCTGGAGGTAGCCATGGCCACTGCTGTCATGACTCCGCGCAAGGCCAAGACTCAGCCGGACCGCGTCTTCTTCCCCCTAATCTGCCTGACAATCCTGGTGACCGTCTGGCTCGGCTTTTCGAAGACCTACTACGCCGCCGGAATGGTGAAGGCGCACCTGCCCGCGCCGATCATCCACGTGCATGCCGCAATCATGACGCTGTGGCTGCTGACCCTGACTGTGCAAACCTCACTGGTGTCCGTGCGCAAGGTCAAGCTGCACATGACTGTGGGACTGTGGGGCTTCGCACTGGCCGCGAGCATGATTCCGATCGGCACGCTGGCCGCCATCAACTCGCTGCGCAGAGACCTGTCGCCCCCAGGCTCCGGGCTCTCGTCGCTGACCTTCTTTGTGGTGCCGGTCACCGGGCTGCTCTTGTTTGGCACTCTGGCCGCGTGGAGTTATAGCGTTCGCCGCAAGCCCGACCAGCACAAGCGCCTCATCATTCTTGCAACCGTTCCGCTGCTCGATGCCGCTGTCGGACGCTTTCCCCAGACCCTTGGTATCGCATCAAACCCGATGGTTCAATTACTGCTGCTCTGCATTTTTCCGGCAGCGCTGATGGTGCACGACCTGATCTCGCGCCGCAAGATTCAGCGAGTGAGTTGGGTTGGAACGCTGATTCTGCTGGTGGTGTGGCTCACGCGCATCCCGCTCGCGCAGACCGCGGCCTGGCAGGCATTCGCGCGCATGGTTCACGGTTAGCAACACGATCACAGGACATTCGCGGGGGCTTGCTCTATTCTTCCAATGATGAAGCCCTCATGTTTGTTTGCTGCTCTTTTGCTTGCATGTCCATGCCTTGCCCTGGCCCAGAAGACGCCTGCTGGCGTACACCCCATACCGAGCATCGCCGAGAAAGACGGCCGATTTGCCTTGATGGTCGATGGCTCGCCTTATCTGATGCTTGGCTTCCAGGCGAATAACTCGTCAGCGTGGCCCGCAACCTTCGACAAGGTATTTCCGGCCGCGGCCATTCTGCACGCCAACACCATCGAGCTACCCGTCTACTGGGAGCAGTTCGAAGCTACGCCCGGCCATTACGACTACTCGAATGTCGACGCCATGCTGGTGCAGGCTCGCGCGCATCACGTGCGGCTGGTGCTGCTTTGGTTCGGCACATGGAAGAACGGCTCGTCGCATTACACGCCGCAGTGGATCAAGCAGGATCAGCAAAAGTATCCGTTTCTCGTGAATAAGGACGGGGACACGGTCGATTCGCCGAGCACTTTTTCGCCGGCACGGCTCGAAGCCGACAGGCACGCATTCGCTGCGCTCATGCGGCATCTGCGCACAGCCGATCCGCAGCGCACCGTATTGATGGTGCAGGTCGAAAACGAAGCGGGCGTTTGGCATGGCATTCGCGACTATCGACCGGAAGCAGAGAAGGAGTTTGCCGGACAAGTACCGCAAAAGCTTGTGGACGCGCTGGGCAAGCAGCCCGGCACCTGGCGCCAAGTCTTCGGCGACGCGGCCGATGAGACCTTCCAGGCGTGGTGCATCGCCACTTACATCGAGCAGGTTGCGGCGGCGGGCAAGGCCGAGTATGCGCTGCCACTCTACACGAACGCCGCGCTACGCGATCCGATCAATCCCGGTTTGCCAGGATCCTATGAGTCGGGCGCGCCGACCGATCAGAACGTCCAGTTCTACAAGATAGCCGCGCCCTCGCTGTCGGTGATTGCGCCCGACATCTACATGCCCGAGTACGCCAAGTACATGGCCGTCATCGATCAGTACAAGCGCTTCAAGAATCCATTGCTGATTCCGGAGACCGGCAACGCACCCATCTACGCGCATTATGTCTTCGCTGCGATCGGACAGGGCGCTATCGGCTTTGCGCCGTTCGGGCTGGACCTTACCGCGTACTCGAACCTGACCGAGGGCGCCGAAGCGATGGGCGACAAGTCGGCGGCCGGACCAGAGACGCGCTTAGCTCCTTTTGCCAATGAGTACGCGCTTCTGGAGCCCATTGCAAGCAGGCTTGCGCAGGCCAATCTCGAGGGCAATCTGCGCGGTTCTAGCGAGGACCCGAATGCGCACACCCAGACGCTGGACTTTCCGCGGTGGCAAGTGGACCTGAGCTATGGCCTGCCCGCCTTTGGGAACTGGATCAAGCCCAAAGGCAACAACCCGCCCGATGGCGGCGCAGTGATTGTGGCTCTTGGCCCCGATGAGTTTCTAGTGACCGGGCATCATGTTCGCGTGGACTTCACGCCCAAGTTTGACAAGGCGAAGAAGCGGTTCTTCCTCGTCGTGGAGGAAGGCAACTACGATGCGTCCGGCAAGTGGCAGATGAAACGCCTCTGGAACGGCGATCAGACCGACTACGGCCTCAATCTCATCGCGAACGCCAATTATCTTTTGAGAGTGAAGCTGACGACCTACTAGCAAGCTGCGCGGGAGCCGTTATGCTGAACCCATGACCGGCTCTCGCGCTTTTCGCTGGATGCTTGCCCTCGCTCTGCCCCCTGTCACTCTCTCGGCGCAGAGGGAAGTTCCATCCAGCGTGACCGTTACGCCCGCTGTCGTGGCCGCCGGATCGCCTGAACTCATCCGAGTCACCGCTCCTGATGCGACCTCGGTCGACGGCGAATGGCTAACGCGCAAGATTCAATTCTTCCAGCACGGCACGGAGAGGTTTGCACTGGCTGGCGTCGATGTTGAAGCGCCGCTCGGCCCATCGACATTGCACATCACCGCGCATGTCAACGGCCGTCCTGTTGATCTCACGCAGATGGTCGACATTCACGCCGCGCACTACCGCACCGGCACACTCACGGTCGAGTCGAAGTTCGTCGCGCCGCCGCCCGAGGTGCAAAAGGAAATCGAAGAAGAGATCAAGTTGAAGGCGAAGGTCTTCGCCTCAAGCGCCATCGTGCCGCTGTGGGAAGGCGACTTCCATGCGCCGGTTCCTGCACAGGCGACGGACTCCTTCGGCACGCGTCGCATGTTCAACGGCAAGCTCGCGAGCATCCACAAAGGGGCGGACTTTCACGCGGCTACGGGCACCCCGGTACACGCCTCGAACAGTGGCATTGTCGTGCTTGCGCGACCCCTCTACTTCGAAGGCAACTGCGTCATCATCGACCACGGCCTCGGCCTGTTCACGCTGTCGATGCACTTCAGCCGGATCGATGTGAAGGAAGGGCAGCACGTAAACACCGGCGACCTGCTAGGCCTCAGCGGCGCCACAGGCCGCGTCACGGGCCCGCACCTGCATTGGGCGGTGCGCTGGGAGAATGCCTATCTCGACCCCGTGAAGCTGCTGCATTTGAATTTGAATCTGAACGCGCCGGACGCTGGCCCACAGAGCGCGAGTCACTCTTCGCACAAGACACGCAAGCAGCGCTGAGTTATTGCGACAGCACTTCCTCTTCGTCGCGCGCTGCATCCTGTGCACTCTGGAAAGCCTTCTCCTCGCGTAACTGCTTGTAGGCGCGGTAGACAAACGAGCCGAGGAACCAGCCGTCCATGTACTTGTACGGTGTCTCGCCCGTGGTGTAATGGCCGCACGGCAGCACGCGCGTCTCGAAATTAACGCCGTGCCTCTGGAACGCATCGACCACTTGTACCGAGTATTCGCGCGGGAACGTCAGATCGTAGTCGGCGTAGACGACCAGCACTTTCTTCTGCGGTCCGCCCGCGGCTTCGCCCGCGAACTTGTCGTAGAAGTGCACGGGGCTGATCGCTGCCCACAAATTACGCAGCCGTTCCTGAGTGAGGCCTGCCTGTTCAAGAGCGGCGCGAATATGACGCGTGCTCTGTCCCGCCCACACCACATCGCCGAACGCAGTCGACGCATGGTTGAACGCATTTACGCGAATGCGCTTATCGTGCGCGCTGGCCAGGAACGCGTAGCATGAGCCCAGGCTCGTTCCCAGCACGCCGAAGTGCTCGTAGCCCTGATCTTCGAGCCAGTCGATGCAGCAGCGGATGTCGACCACCGCCTGCCGGCAAGCTGACAGGGTCCGTCCGATATTCGCGCTCACCGCGTAGTCGGACCGCTCCAACTCGCTGGGCCGGCGAATGTCGTGATAGGGCTTCGATAGCCGCAGCGCCGAGATGCCCATGCGATTGAAGAGGTGGCACAGCGCGTTGTGGCTGAAAGCATCCGCGTTCCACTGTGGCAGCACAACGATGGCCTGCTTGGGCCGCCCAGAATCCTTGTGCACCGGCGCCGGAAACCATCGCGCGTTGACCAAGTCGTTCTCGGGATAGGGCGTGCGCTCCGGCGATGTGAAGCGCAGAAACTGTGCCCGCTCGATCTGCCCGTTCTCAGCGCGCTGCTTCAGCTCCGCATCCTGCGCCAGCGTCTCGGGCCGGACGTTTGTCGGGAATAACTGCGGAAAGCGATCTTCCAAGCGGAAGTCCGTAGGCTTCTCGTAGCCGAAGAACTCCGCGCTCTTCCCGATGAGGATCTGGTTGATCCGGGCGAATGCGTCTTCTGCCGCGGCATCGTTGCCGGTTGCGGCCTGCCGAAGCTCAGCGGTGCCAAGATGATGTGCCGAAAGAAACGGCTCAATCCACTCCAGGCCCCACTCCAGCGGCCGCACCACGCGATTTTCATCGCGCGTTGTCAGCCGCGTTTCCCACTTGTACATCCAACGCGCGTAACTTTTCCTGAACATGAGTCAACTTCAAGTTTATCAGCGCATCATTTTTGGGCGTGTGACGCCTGCAACTCAAGAGGGCTCAATGGGATCACGCTCCCTTTCCGATTTACGATGGTTTCCATGGCCCAGTCCGGCAGCCCGGCGCAGCGCGGTGCATATTTCGGCGGCAGTCGCGTAGCCTTCTTTGGAGGGAGCTTCGATCCGCCGCATCTCGGCCATCTGGCAGTGGCCCATGCGGCCCGCGCTGCCCTGAGCATCGATCTCGTCCTCTTCGCCCCCGTAGGAGCACAGCCGCTCAAGCCGAAGGGATCGAGCGCGCCGTTTGAAGACCGGGTTGCCATGACCGAACTGGCCATCGCGGACGAACCCGCGTTCGGCATCTCGCTCCTGGATGCCCCCAATCCCGCCGGAGCGCCCAACTACACGCTGCACACTCTCCGCCGGCTACAGACTGAGATGCCCGGTGCAACCATCTTCTGCCTCGTAGGTGCGGATTCGTTTCTCAGCCTTCGCCACTGGTATGGCGCGGCTGAAGTGCCCTTCTCCGCTTCGCTGGTTGTTGCCTCGCGCCCCGGCCAGAAGCTCGGCGACCTCGCCGCATCCATTCCAGTCGGGCTCACAGTGGAGCCATCGCAGCCCCCCATCCCCTCTGCCGATCGGGAGATTGAACTCGTCTCATACACCGTGCGCAACGCCCAGGGCCGCACAGCCGCGCTCTACGTGCTCCCCGGGCTCGACGTCGAAATCAGCGCCACCGAGATCCGCGCTCAGATCAAAGCAGGCCGTCCGGCGGATCCGGCCCGCCCGCTCATTTCGCCGGCGGTCGCCCGGTACATCCGCGAACACGGCCTTTACCAGTGACCCTCCTTCTTGGCTTGCGGTTCCCGTTGGCAGTTCCCTGTTACCTGTTTCGTGTTCTAGGATGAACTTCGGAGAACGAAGGACCCGAATGGTCACACACCATAGCCACCAGCAAACGCGCATTCTCGTTCAGGCAGCAGCCGCCGCCTGCGAAGACAAAAAAGGCGAAGACACCCGCATCCTCGAGCTCGATCCAGCCGACTCCGGTCTCTCCGACTTCTTCCTGGTCACTTCGGCCACCAACGACCGGCAGGCCGTGGCCATCGCCGACGAGATCGAGTTTCGCCTCAAGCGCGACTACGGGGTGATGGCGAACTCGGTTGAGGGCCGCCGGAATGGCGAGTGGATACTGCTCGACTACGTGGATTTTGTGGCGCACGTCTTCCTGGCCGAGCGCCGTGCCTTTTACGACATCGAGCGGCTGCGCAAGTCCGCACGCCCGCTCACGCCGGAGGAGTTCGAAACCGAACTGAAACACGCACTCGCCGACAAGACCCGCGAGGCTCGCAGCAAGCCTGCGGAGGCCAAGAAGGCTCCTGCAAAGAAAACGGCGAAGACCGCAACTCCGGCCAAGAAATCGGCTGCATTGAAGCCCGCTAAGGCTACGAAAAAGGCCGCGCCCAAGAAAGCTGCCGCAAAGAAGCCTGTCGCTGCGAAGGCCGCAAAGAAGGCTCCGGCGAAGAAGACAGCGGCGAAGGCGCGCCGCACCAAATAGAAAGTCGAGCCTGGCCAGCCGTAGCTCGACAGTTTTCGACTACAAAGCAAAAGGGGCGCCCGATCCGGACGCCCCTTCTCCTTTGTTTGTGCGCCTTCCCTAGAAGTCAAGCCTGAGGCTGAACTCCATGGTGCGTGGTCCGCCCTGGTCGTAGGTTCCGTTCCCAGTGCCGCGCAACGTGCGGTTTTGATACAGGTGCGGGATGTCGTTGTAACCGTTCAGGTATCCGGACGCCTGCAGCGAGTCCTGGCTCGTTGTGGTGTCGGCAAGCCCGCTGAAAGCTCCGTAGTTGGCCATGTTGAAAGCGTTGTAGACGGTGACCGACGGTGTGAGTACCAGACCCTCACGGAAGCGCTTCAGATAGCCGATGGGATACCGGAAGGCTGCGTCGAAGGTGCGTGTAGCCGGGTTTTGGATCGGTGTCTTCGACTGCAACGGCAGCAGTTGCTGAGTCACGCCACCCAGCTTGTAGAGCTGGTCGGCGGTTATCAGGCCGGCATCGATCAGAGCCTGACCGGCAGGCGTGACCTTGCCCGCATAGTGACTGTTCCAATTATCGATCAACCGTCCTAGTCCCTTCCCTTTAATGCGGTGCATGTAGTCGCCAGGGTCGGTCCCGGGCATGAGATCACCCGTGGTGCCGTCGCCGTTCAGATCGGACTTGAAGATACCGGCGGCGGTGGTCTCTCCGCCCGTGGGCGTGATCCCACTCGTCGGGGTTGTGAGGTCAGAGGGAGCGGCCGAGAAGAAGTGGCCCACCAGCGAGATCTGCGGCCCGTACTTGACCGTGAAGCTGGTCGCAAGGCTCAGCATCTGCGTGTAGTCCTGGCCGTTGCGGCCCATGATGCAACTGGTGCAGTCGTTGTTCCAGGCGCCATAGCCGCCGAAGAACTGGTTGCTGCCTCCTTTGGAGTTGGTGGTGACCTTCGAGAAGTTGTACGAGATCTGGGCGTTGCTACTCACAATGCCCGGCAGGGGATGTTGATTCTGCTGCTGTAAGACCACCTGCAACGCATCGTAGGCCGACTTGCCCTCCGGCAGGATGAAGTTCCCAGCGCCTACGTTGGTGTTGGTGCCCGGGAAGGCCGAGCCGAATTCTGCCGGGATACCGTAGGCAGACGCCGGGTACCCACCCAGGTACTCGTTGCCGTCAGTCAGTCCGTTTGCGGCGAAGTCGTCGATCGTGCATCCATTTGCGATAGCGCCATCAATCGAATCCGCCCCGCATGCATCCAGCGTAGCGGCGATCGCATTGGCGGCGGCAGCTTTGTTCAGTGTCCGCGCCGCACCGGTGTGGTTCGTATCCACCGTCAGCGGCACGCGCAGCGTTGCGTTGTGGATGTAATCCACGTTCACCACCAGCCCTTGTCGCAGTTCGTACTGCACTCCGGCGTTGAGCTGGATCGAATACGGCGTCTTGTAAGGGCCGGCATAGGCGCTCATAGCCTGCAGAGCGTCGCCGTTCGCAAAGCCGATGAATGAGGTGTTTGGCTGAGGCTTCGCGGATGCCGTCTTGTACTTGGCATCGAGCTTGGAAACCAGCAGCGTCGCGTCGGCAACGGACATGTTGAAGATATTGGCCCAGCTCTTGCAATCTGCATCCGTGCCCGGTGTGCAGGGGTCGCCGCCGCTGCTGAGGCCCTGGATCCCGATGGCGTAACCCGGAAGGCTGAGTGTTTGGTTGTAATAATGGATCGCACCGTCAGCAAATCCCGGGAACTCAGCGGGCGTATTCTGTGCGCGCGCGTTGCTTTGGTTGTTGAACAGATTGCTCTCGTAGAAGATTCCGGCGCCGCCGCGGATCACGTACTTGTGCGCGCCGGGGCTGAAAGCAAATCCGGCCTGCGGGCCCAGGTTGGCCCACGGCTGGTTGGTGCGTTTGCCCAGGCCCAGGCCCGGTCCGAAGAAGTCGAACAAGGGGGTCGAAGCATGTGCGCTGTCGCAGCCATCGAACTGTAGGTCAGCATCTACCTGGCCGCAGGTGACGGTAGGCAGGTCCTGGTTGGCGCGGTCGGTATCAACGCTCCAGCGCACGCCGGCGACGAGGGTCAGATAAGGCCTCACCTTCCAGGTATCGCCCACATAGGAGGCCAGACGCCAGCTCTGGAATGCACCTCCCGGGAGACCGAAGCCCGGCTTCTCAGAGAAGCTGCCGTTGCCGTTGCCGAGGATGAACTCATAGTTCTTCCAGCCGTACATTGGATCGCCCAGGCATTGCCCGTTTCCATCAATACCGCCAATAGGATTGGACGAGGCGCACTGGGCCAGTTCCGTGGAAGAGACGCTGGTTTCAACGCGCGAAAGCATGGTGTCGAAGAAAGCCGCGAATCCACCTTCAAGGATGCGTGAGATTTCTCCGCCGAACTTGATGTTGTGCCCACCCTTGGTCCAGGTGCCGTCGTAGCGGAAACTTTTGCTGCTCTGGTAAGTGTTCTGAGGCGACAGGTAGTTGCCGCCCGCATCGAGCGACCCGTAGAGCTCAAACGGAACACCCAGCGCCGTGGAGGGGTTGTAGATGCTGTTCCCCAACTGTTCGGTGCCGTTGTTGATGTTGTTGATGAACTTCAGGTAGCCGAACCGGACCGAATGGGTGACGTTATGCGTGGTAAAGTCCGCGCCGCCTACCAAAGACGGCACGTTGTCCTGGTTCTGGAAGACGCCGTATGGCGGCTGGCCCGAGCCAAATCCGGCGTTGTTGCTGTACGCGGCGCGCGCGAAGAAGTGCACGCCCCACGGGCCGGCCCAGTCCAGGCGCCCGATGCTGGTGGTGTCCTTGAAGGGGTCGGGAACCTGAGGCCAGCGATTATAGATGTCGGTAAAGAACTCGTTGGGAACGCCCACCGGGCTCTGGTCCATCTGCTTGTTGCGCTCGGCGCCGCCGAAAAAGAAGAGCCGGTCCTTCAGGATGGGTCCGCCGACGTAGCCGCCGAACTGGTTGCGCTGGAAAGGAGCCGCATCACCCGATTCACCGTTGATGCCCGCGAAGCCCGCGCGCGCGTCCTGGAAAAGATAAAAGGCGTTTCCGTGGAAGCGGTTGGAGCCCGACTTGGAGACCATTAGCACCTGGCCGGTGGAGGTGACTTCGCCGGAGACGTCCTGGGTGGAGCGGTTCAACTGGAACTCGCCGATGCCGCCTGAAGGGACGTTGAAGAGGAGGGTGCCGACTGTCTCGTCGGAGATGTCTTGGCCGTCGAGGAGAATACGCGTGGTACGGCCGTTCTGCCCGTTCACGCCAATGGCCGAGTATCCCGTCTTGGTCGGGTCAAACGACTGGCCCGACTGAAGAACAACGCCCGGTTGAATCTGCGCGATGTCGAGAATGTTGCGGCCGTTGATGGGTAGGGTATCGATCTGCTCCTGCGAAACGGTGCCCGCCACGCCGATCTGTTCCGTGTTTATCTGCACGTCGCCGGCGCTCACCTCAATGGTCACGCCCGAGCCGCCCACCTGCAGTTTCACGTTACCTGAGCTGACCACGCCGACCGAAACAGTCGTCTTCACCACCATTTGCTGAAAGCCTGGCGCGTCGACCGTAATCGTGTAACGACCGGGGTTCAATGGCCCGAGGCTGTAGAAGCCCGCTGAATCGGAAGTCAGCGCCTTCGAATACCCCGTTTCCTCGCTTGCGATCGTGATTTTCGCGCCCTGAAGGATCGCACCGTTAGGGTCGGTAACAGTACCCTGGATCGATCCGCCCGTCATCGAAATTGCCTGACCGTGGGCCGATTGCTGGATGAAGGTTGTCGCCAGTATTAGCGCGAAAGCGGTGCAAACGACACGCGCCGCGAGAAGGAACGGGGAAACTCGCATTGAACTCCTCCAGAAACAGTAAGGAAGCGGGAACAAGGGGGCTCCCGATTCCATCAGTTTTTCTCTTAGCGTTTCGGCTTATTTAAGGCTGCCGATTCGCAACTCGAAGAAGACTGCCTGAGCAATACTGCGAAATTGATTGGGTCTGAAGATGAATTAAGGGGCCATAGCCAGACTTGCCGCCAAGCGGCCGGGGAGAGGCATCGGCTCTGAGCGGGATACTATGCATGAGCATTGCCAATCTCTGTAAATCTTGACAGTAACAATGTCACTGAAAGCAAAGCACTTATTTTCTTGGAGCGCGGTTTAAGAGGGCGCATGCCTACAGAAAAATGGATTTCAGATCAAGTAAATCCAGAATTTTGAGTAACTATCTGTTTTTTGGGAGCATTGGAGTTACTCGAAGGGAGCGGATCGCAGGGCATAATCCTTCGTCCTTTTCCAACCAAGGCCGATTGGTTTTCGCTATCCTCGCGTTGTGCTAATCACCCTTGCTTACGTCGGGAGCCGCCCTTCCGCTGGCGATCAGTTTGAGCCGCTCGTGCAGATGTATCTCCAGCGCACCTCGACCTTCGCGCGCTGCGAAGGTGCGGCATTCCGAACGGAGGAGGCTTTGCTCGACTGGCTCTCAAAGCAGCAGGCCCGCACTCCTGCCGTGGCCGTTCTTCTCGACAGGCGGGGCAAGCAGATGAGCTCCGAGGCATTTGCGGCGTGGCTCGGCTCTCGCCGCGATGAAGGCGCCCAGCACATCGTCTTTGCGATTGGTCCGGCCAGCGGATGGAGCGATGCATCGCGGCAGCGTGCCCGCCTTCTGCTCTCGCTTGGGCAACTCACCCTCGCCCACGCGCTCGCTCGTGTCGTCATCGCCGAGCAGATCTACCGCGCCTCCACCATCCTGACCGGACATCCCTACCACACCGGCCACTGACCAGGACTGGCCTTGTAATCTAGCTCTCAGCCATGACCGATTCGCGAAAAGGACTGATTCTCATCAACACCGGCCCGGGCAAGGGCAAGACCACCGCTGCTCTAGGCACCGCACTGCGCGCCGTCGGCAACGGCATGCGCGTCCTCGTGCTGCAGTTCCTCAAGGGCTCGTGGCACTACGGCGAACTCGACGCGGTTCTGCCCTTCGGCGACAACTTCGTCCTCAAGCAGATGGGCCGCGGCTTTGTGAAAGTCGGGGGCGCAGAGACTGACCCCGAAGACATCCGGCTCGTCGAAGAAGCGTGGGCCGAAGCCCGCGTCGCAATCGAATCCGGCGATTGGGACCTGGTCGTTCTCGACGAAATCAACTACGCCATCAGCTACGGCATGCTCGATCCTGCCGCTGTCGCCGATACCCTCCGCAATCGGCCGGAGATGGTCCACGTCATTCTGACCGGCCGCAACGCGCATCCGCTGCTCGTCGAGATCGCAGACACCGTCACGGAAATGCGCGAAGTCAAACATGCCTACCAGAAAGGCATCCTCGCTCAGCGCGGAATCGAGTTCTGAGCACTCCGAGGCAGCCCTGGGCTAATCCCGTACAATTGCACTGTCTATGTCCTGGTTTAAGCGAGAGAGCGGCGATTACGAGCCTGACCCAAACACGCCTGGCAACGGCGATTCCGAACGGCGCGTTCGTACGGAAGGCCTGTTTATCAAGTGCCAAGGATGCCGGCAGGCACTTTACAAGCCTGATGTCGAGGCCAATCTCAACGTCTGCCCGAAGTGTCAGCATCACTTCAAGCTCTCTGCTCGCCAGCGCATCGAGATGCTCCTCGATCCCGGATACGAGCTCGTGGACGGCGGACTGCGCTCCACTGATCCGCTGAATTTCCACGACGTGAAGCCGTACAAATCTCGCCTGCGCAAGGCGCAGGAGGAGACCGGCCTCGACGATGCCATTCTGAACGCGGTCGGCAATCTCGGTCCGCACTCGGTTGTCGTCAGCGCCATGGAGTACAGCTTCATCGGCGGCTCAATGGGCGCCGTAGTGGGCGAAACCATTGCCCGTGCCGTGGACCGGGCACGCGAAGGCCGCAAGCCCCTGATCGTCGTCGCCGCTTCCGGGGGCGCCCGCATGATGGAAGGCGTGGTCAGCCTCATGCAGATGGCCAAGATCTCCACCGGCCTGGCTCAGCTTGACGACGCTCGCGTTCCCTATATCTGCGTCCTCACCGACCCCACCACTGGGGGCGTTACTGCCAGCTTCGCTATGCTTGGCGATCTCAATATCGCCGAACCGGGCGCTCTCATCGGATTCGCTGGCCCTCGCGTTATCGAGCAGACGATCCGCCAAAAGCTCCCTGAGGGCTTCCAGCGCTCCGAATTCCTGCTCGAGAAGGGCTTCCTTGATGCAGTCGTGCATCGCCGCGAATTGAAGGACTATCTGATTCGTGCCATCAGCTTCATGCAGCCGGTCGCCTGACCGTACTCAGTCGAAACTAATGCCGCGTCTACAGAGATGTGTATTCCGCCCTTCCAAAATATGAAATCGCATATATTTCGCCGTATCGCATCGCGGTTCCAGCTCGTAACCTACACGTACGATATGTGTTCCTGATTACTTCTGATATGGCATGCAAACTGCATAGCTAACCGGCATGGGTTCGTCCGAAACCCAGAGCACGGCAAAACTTTTTAATTTCTAAAGCTCAGGTCGGCTCCCGCTGGCCACGAAGGCAGTGCTCAAGTTCTGTCGGGCTAAGACAAAACCACAATCTCCAACCCACTTTCGGAAGGAAGAGAACAATGATGTTCACTCGAACGCGTCTGCGGTCGCTGTTTCTGGCTGCCTTGCTTGGCGCTGGTTTCGCGGTTACTTCAACGCTCGCTCCCAACAGCATGGCGCAAACCAGCTTGGGTACTCTCACCGGCGTTGTGCGCGATAGCAGCGGCGCCGTTATCGTCAACGCAAATGTCCGGCTTACGAACGTTCAAACTGGGGAAACGCGCACCATCGTTTCCGACTCCCTGGGTGCATACCGCTTTGATGCCCTTACTCCTGGTATTTATACAGTTGATGTCGAATCCGCGGGTTTTGAGAAGTTCAATGCTAAGGGTGTGAAGATCGTCGCATCCACGGCCCAGTCTTTCGACGTGGTTCTCAAGACCGGTCAGGTCAGCGAGACCGTCGAAGTCTCGGCCGAGTCGGCGCCCCTCCTCAATAAGGAGAACGGCTCGCTTTCAGGCAGCATTCAGAGCGAAGAGCTCGCCAAGCTGCCGATCTTCTCGCTCAATCCGATTGAAGTTCTGACCACCGTCCCCGGTGTTCAGCTCGTCAGCAACTCCGCCATGTCGAACGGACAGTCGATCCAGGTCAGCGGTGCGCGTCCACGTTCCAACAACTTCATGATCGATGGCGAAGAGATCAATGACGTGGGCATCGGCGGGCAGGCGGTTCAGCCGAACATCCCCGATATGTATGCCGACACCGTTGTGTACACCCACAACGCTCCCGCCGAATTCGGCCGCGCCTCGGGTGGCGTGGTCAATTTAGTCACCAAGGGTGGCAGCAATACCTTCCATGGATCCGCCTGGGAGCTCTACACCGGTTCGGGTCTGAACGCCATTGACGGCCAGACACGCCAGGTTGCCACCAGCCGCGGTGATAAGGCGCGGTTTGACCAGCACACCTTTGGCTTCACCGCCGGCGGTCCGATCATCAGGAACAAGTTGTTCGCCTTCGGTGCCGCCCAGTGGCAGCGCTTTTATGGCCAGGAAATTCCCACGCAAGTGAATCTGCCTGACGCCAACGGCATTGCCACACTGCAGAGCTTCGCCGCCGGCAGCGGTGTCACTGCCACCAACGCCGCCCTGATGCTCAAGTACCTGAACAACGGCTCGTACCTGAATGATTTCCTGCAGTTCACAGATCCCAACGCGCCCCAGGGCGACCCCAACGCTCCCAAGCTGGTGAATCTGGGCGATGCGTGCAAGCAGGGGAACCAACAAGCGGGGTGCCAACTGGAAATCGGCTTGTTCCGCCGCCCCAGCGTCGCGGCCAGCCAGCCTGACACGCAGTGGACTTACCGCATTGACTACACCCCGCGCCAGCAGGATATGTTCACGGTGCGCTACCTCCACGACCGCAGCAGTCTCTCGCCCGATTTCTTCACCAACGGCGCGGCACTTCCCGGGTTCGATACCTATCAAGGCGGCCCTTCCGAACTCGGTCAGGGCGCCTGGACGCATATCTTCACCTCCAACCTCCTGAACGAGTTCCGCGCCTCTGAGACTCGGATCTCCTTCCTGTTCGCGCCGCTCGCCAGCACGGAAGCCAACCCGCTCTTCAAGGCGCCAACTCTCAACTTCGTCGATATAAGCTCGTTGGGCTTCGACCAGAACTTCCCTCAGGGCCGTTCTGAAGACCAGTACCAGTTCCAGGACACGGTCTCCTGGACCCACGGCCGTCACACGGTCCGCATCGGCGCCGATATCGGCCGCCGTATCGAAATCGACACCGTGTCCCAAAACGCAAACGGTTCGCTGACCTTTGCCAAGCCCGGCACCGGCGGTAACGGCGGATCGTCGGAAGGCAACTTCCTCCTCGATCAGCTCGGCAAGTCAGGCCATGCCGACATCACGTACGGGCCCACCCGCGTGGATCCGCATAGCTGGCGCACCGGCGCCTTCGCCCAGGATGACATCAAGATCAATCCTGATCTGACCGTCAATCTTGGCGTGCGTTACGACTACTTCAGCTCGCCGGAAAATGCACTTCCTTATCCGGCTCTCGATCCCAACAACCCGTTCGCTCCGGTCAACACCGTCTACAAGGTTGCTCAGGATAAGAACAACTGGGCGCCGCGCGTGGGCTTCGCCTACACTCCGCACCAGGGACCGTTCTCCAACGGCAACACCGTCGTGCGTGGCGGCTTCGGCATCTTCTATGACACCGATTTCTCCAACATCATGGTGAACGAGGCGCAAAGCTCTCCCAACGCCGTGGCCGGCCAGCTTATCTCGACGGCACCCAACGGTCTGAGCAACGCTACCAGCCTTATCGGCCAGATTCCGAACGTTCTGAACCCCAAGGCTTCGGTCTTGAGCGTGACCAAGAACCTGTCCTCTCCTTACACCATCGAGTACAACCTGGGTGTCGAGCATCAGCTTCCCTATGGCATCGCTGTCAGCGGTACCTATGTGGGCAGCCGTGGTGTGAAGCTGTTCGCCAACCAGCAGTACAACTACTTCGACCCCAACACCGGCAACCGCCTCGATCCAACACGCGGCGCCATCAACACCCGCGGCAACTTCGCGGCCTCTGACTACAACGGCCTCGAAGTCGGCGCAAAGCGCAACTTCTCCCATGGCATAGCGGTCTACGGCTCGTATGTCTACAGCAAGAGCCTGGACAACGGATCGGAAGTCTTCACGCCCGATGCGGAAGAGACCTCCTACGGCGCAAACCTCGCGCCCGGCGGCCGCCGCAACGAGTGGGGTAACTCGGCCTACGATCACCGCCACTACGGCGCGATCACCTATGTCTGGACCCCCGCAGGCCTCCGTTCTGACAGCCGTGGCACCGACCTGGTCCTCAGCGCCCTCACCCGGCACTGGACCATCTCCGGTGCTTCACGCTTCCAGTCCGGCGCCTACGGCACCGTCAACATGTTGGGCCTCGACGCCAACGGAGACGGCAACGTTGGCAACGACCGCCCGTTTGTCGGCACCCACAGTGCTCCCATGGACAAGGTTGCCATCGATGCAGCGTTCTTCGGATTGACTGACACTCCGGGCACCTACATCGACATGGCGGCCGCCAACAACAACGACGTCGTGGTCGTCGATCCCACAAAGTCCCGCTGGATCATCCCTGTGATGAACGGCTACGATCCTCACGAAATCGGCCGCAACAGCTTCCTTAACCCGGGCACCATGTATAACGACGTCGCCCTGGAGAAGGCGGTTCCGACCAGCTTCCTGCATCTCGACCGCGGTTCGCTCATCTTCCGCGCTGAGGCGCAGAACATCGCAAACCACAACAACGTAGGCATCCTCGACGTGAACCTGCTTGACGTCGGCACCTCCTTCTTCACGAACACCTCGCAGGCCCGTGAGTCAACGGGTGGAGGCGGAGGCCGTCAGCTCCGTTTCTGGGCGAAGTTCGTGTTCTAAATAACCCGGATCAACTGATCCAAAAAAAGGGCGCCCTCGAAGGGGCGCCCTTTCTCGTTTTCTACGGCTGTCCTCGATAATTCGAAGTGTGGACCTCGGTCCACCACAGCCTCAAAACGACCATGCGCCTATCTCGAAACCTCTGGCTCACTCTCGCTCTCCTCGCCGTCGCACTCGTCCTGCTCTGGAACCGATACCACGCCCGCAAGAGCCGCGTCACGGATCTCTCCGTCACCAGCCCGCTCAATCAACCCGGCGGCGGTGCTGCGCCGAACGATGCTTACGACGTCTACTCCGGCCTTTATTCCGCACCGCTCGATGAGCCCCTCGTGATCGCACAGGACTCCAGCACCGACATACCCCAGCTGAACGGGAATTGCCTTAAGCCCACGACGCCTGAAGAGAGCCAGATGGCCGCCAGCTTCGAATCTGTCAATCGGCACAGCCAGCGCTGGGACGCGCGCTTTTCGATTCCATTCAGCTATCGCGTTCTCTCCGCGCGCGAGTTCAACGAGGCGATGAACTGCTTCGCCACACATGCCCAGAGTGCTCCCCAATGTGCCCCCTACAAGGAAATGAAACACATCCGCATCCTCGGCGTGCCCGGCTTCGACCCAACGCGTACGCGCGCTATCGTTTCCGTACTCAAAAAGTGCGGACCGTATTGCGGTACTGGCGGCATCTTTGAAGCTCGGAAGGAGAACGGCACCTGGAAACGCGCCGATCCAACGCCCTTCACGAGCGATTGCAGCTGGCGTTACTGAGCTGTTTCCGACCCGCTCGAGCCAGTCTGCCGTTTCCGCATCTAATAGATGCAGGGGCATCCGCAGCCGAAAAGCCAACCACCACCGCTGGCTTTGCTAATCTAAAAATCCCTACACTACTTTAGGAGCGGTCATTTTATGCAACCGGCGCGTACATCCATTGCGGAAGCCCCGCTTGTCTCGTTATTGAGCTTCGAGCCGCGCGTGCTGGGGTTCGGCACCAGCGGCCGCCGCGGCCGTGTCTGCGACCTGACGCAGATCGAGATCTACATTTGCGCGCTCGGCGAACTCGAATACCTCCAGTCCCTTGATCCCGCTCAGGGCGGCATCGGCAAAGGCGACGAATTCTTCTACGCCTACGATCTCCGGCCCTCCTCGAGCCAGTTTGTTCCCGAGGAGCAGGGCCGCGGCGAAATCGCTCAGGCCATCGAACGCGCCATCCGCGATGCCGGCATGCGCCCGGTGAACTGCGGCCGCATTCCCACGCCCGCGCTCGCCTTTCATGCGCTCGCCCGCCGCAAGGGCAGCATGATGATCACCGGCAGCCACATCCCCTTTGACCGCAACGGCTACAAGACCAACACCTGCTGTGGCGAGCTGCTGAAGGAGCATGAAGCTCCCATCGCTGAGTACGTCCATCGCGTTCGCGAGCGCATCTACAATCAGCCCGCGCATGAGTCGCCATTCAACACGCAGGGCATGTTCAAGTCCGGCCATGCCGAGCTCAGCCCTGAAGACCCATCGGCTCGCGAAGGATACATTCGCCGCTACGTAGATTTCTTTTCCGGCGATTCGCTCGCGGGCATGCGCATTCGCTGCTACCAGCACTCGGCCGTGGGCCGCGATCTCCTCGTCGAACTCCTCCGCGCGCTTGGCGCCGAAGTCACTCCGGCCGGCCGCAGCGATGCCTTCGTGCCCATCGACACCGAAAACATCGATGCGGAGCGCCTGGCTGTGATTCAGGCGCTGGCCGACAAAGCCATCGCGGAAGACGGCCCCTTTTTCGCGGTCGTTTCGACAGACGGCGACAGCGACCGCCCCCTGCTGCTCGGCTTCGAAGAAGATGGCAGAACGGTCAAGTTTTTCGGCGGCGATCAGCTCGGAATGATCGCAGCCGAATTCCTCGGCGCTGACGCGGTCGTGGTTCCTGTGAGCTGCAACGACGGCATTGACCGCGGTCCGCTTGCCGACAAGCTGGAACCGCGCACGCGTATCGGATCGCCTTTTGTCATCGCCGGCATGTCAGGGGCTCTGCGCAAAGGCAAACAGCGCGTCTGCGGTTGGGAGGCGAACGGCGGCTTCCTCACCGGCTCTGACATCGTCCGCAACGGCCGCACCCTCACCGCGTTGCCTACGCGCGACGCAATTCTGCCATTGTTGGCTGCGCTCTTCAGCGCGAAGGAGAAGGGCGTCTCGCTTGCCGAACTCTTCTCCGCACTGCCCAGCCGCCACAGCCGCGCCGGCCTGTTGAAGGAGTTCCCGCGAGCCACCGCTCTCAGGATTATCAACGCCTTCTGTTGCGACCATCCGCGCATCCGCGAAGTCGATTTCGACGCTGCCGGTCACCCAATCGCGCTCGATGAACAGCGCGATCCCGTAGAGCTCACGCCTGAGCTCTCCTCGGCGCTGAATGAGATCCGCGCACGCTGTGGCATCTTCTTCGACTGCTTCGGCCCTGTCTCTCGCCTCAACTATGTCGACGGAGTGCGCATCACCTTTGCCGGCGGCGAGGTCGCGCATCTGCGGCCGTCTGGCAATGCTGATGAGTTCCGCATCTACGCTGCTGCCGACTCGCTGGCCCGATGCGAAGAGATCGTGCGTCTCGGCATCGCCGAGCCCGACGGCATTCTCCGCCGCCTTGAACGCCACATCGCAACGGAGAAGTAGTCCAACTCAACGAGCGCCCTGCTTCGGCGAACCGACGCTGCAGTAAATCACCAGCGACGGATACTCGACAATGCGCTTGAATCTGCCGCTCGCGTCCACCCAGGCAATATCCGACTGCGACGGGTTTTCGGCCTCACGGTAGACGATGAGCACGTCTCCCGGTGGAACCTTCTTCATATCCTCATAGAGCGCCGGCCCAACATCTGAGAGCTCTTGGATGGGCAAGTTTGTATAGAAGGCGAACACGGGATAGTTGAAGCTCATCCAGAGACTCGCGCCGGCGGGAACGCTGGACTGCAGAAGACGCGACGCCAACTCCTCATCCGAAATGCCCAGATTGATGAATGGTGTGCGGAAGCGTTCCCGTAGTGGGAGAAACACGAGAAGCAAGGCCGCAGCCACGCACATCGCTCCGGTAACGCGCAGAGCCCTGCTGGGGAGTGCTGCAAAGAGAGCCAGCCCCGAACCCGCGAGCAGCAGCACCGGCGGCGCAAGCGGAAGAATATACCGCGGCTCCTTATGCGGCATCAGGCTGAAGAACAGCAGCCCCGCTGCAAGCCAGAGCCAAAGAAAAACTCGGATAGCACTCTGACGCGAATCTGTTACCGAGCGTAGAACACCGCTGCCGCGAACGAATCTCTCCCGCAACAGAGAGAGCTGATACACAAGGCAGAGCAACAATCCGGCAATCGCCACAGGTGTAAATACCGTCGCCGCATTGTGTAGAAAGTAAGTACGCGGTTCCACCGGTCCCTCAACATGCGACCACGCAGAACGCAGGGTTGACAAGAACCCTCCAAAATTCAACCTCGACCAGAGAAGATAAGGCGCGAGCCCCGCTGCTACGCCACCCACAGAAGCGAGAAGCGCCTTCCAGCGGCTTGGGCTGATCAGCGGCAACAGCAGTAGCATCGCAACGCTGGGAATGGCTCCGAATCGCATCAGGATGCAGAGCGCCAGGCTGATTCCGGCACAGAAGAACCGCAGAGCTGTCGGCCGTTCCAGCGCCCGAAGCAATAGCCACAACCCGAGAATCAGCATTGTCAGAGATGGCGAATCGGTGAGCAGACTGTTGCCCGTGTCATCGCTGGCAAATCCATCAGGAAATACGCCGACAAAGAATGGCGCGAATGCAAGCAGCACGCTCGCGATGGCGGCCGGGATTCGGCCCACCGACTTGGTTCCGGCAAAGTACAGGAACACCGGCGCCAGTGCGTTCAGGATCGCAGTCGTGATACAAGCGACATAAACAGATCGCCAGAAAAGGAAAACGCCGGCAAAGATCACCGAGAGCAAAGGCGGCCGGAAATCCAGCTCAGAATAATTGATCTTCCCGCAGCAGATCACCTGCGCATCTTGCAGATAGACCCACTCGTCCCAGTAATGAAACTTGGAGATTCCCCACACTCGAACCAGAAAGCCCGCTGCGAACAATGCAAATATAAAAATCGCGACGAACCACGTCGCCTCCGCAGTCCTGTCTGCACCAAAAAACGAGCCCGGCGTACCTGATACATCGAGGAAGCTTCTTCTATTTCGGATATCTGCAGACGGCATCGTGTGCGATGGTACCACGCACAGGACGCCGCCTCAGCCACCGGGCGGCGAAGCCGCAGCCAGCCCCACCGAAGGTGGTCATTCGCATCGAATCGCCGCCATCGGCTCAATGCGCGCCGCGCGCAATGCGGGCAGCAGAGACGCTGCGCACGCCGCAAGTCCCAGTGCGCAGATCGAAGCCGCGATCACCCAGGGATCATGCGCCGACGTGCTGAACAGGAAGCTGGCCAGCGCTCGTGTTACAAGCAACGCCGCAGCAAGGCCAACCACCGTCCCGCCCATCACCACCCACAGGTTCTGACCAAACACCATGGCCACCACCTGCGAGCGCTTCGCGCCCAGCGCCATGCGTATGCCGATCTCCGTTGTGCGCCGAGCAGTGGCATACGCCAGCGTGCCGTAGAGCCCGATGGCCGTGACCACCAGCGCGCAAACAGCGAAGAACACGGCGAGCAGCGTCATCATGCGCTCCGGACCCATCGCGTCATCGATAATCTTCTCCATCGACGTGACTTCAGGTACAGGAACCTGTGGCGCCATCTGTGCGGTGATCGCGCGCGCCGTGCCCATCAGCGAACCCGTGCTGCCATTCGTCCGCACCACCGCCACAAATGAGGCCGACTGCACAAAATCATTCTGCGGCATCGGAACGTACCCCGTGGGCGGCGCAACCGAGTGGATGTCGGCGTACTTCGCGTCTCCCACAATCCCCACCACCTCGTAGACTTCAAGCTTCTTGCGCTCCTCATGGCGAATGGTTCGCCCCAGTGCCGGCCCATCCGGGAAGAGCTGGCCCGCAGCTGTCTGGTTCAGGATCAGCTTCTTTCCTACTGACGGCGTGTCGTCCCATGTGAAATCCCGCCCGGCCAGCAGCGGAATTCGCATGGTGCTGAAATAGGCCGGAGCCACAGAGTTCATGAACGTGTCGTGTACCGCGCCCCGGGTATCGTTGTAGTCCTCGTCCCACTGATAGCCGATCAGAGGCGTCATGAGCTCGTAGCTCACGCTCGTTACTCCCGGCGCATGGCTCAGCCGCTGCCCCATCTCGCGATAGAAACTCATCAGTGCATCGCCCTTCAGCCCGGAGTTTTCCATGCTGAACTCGATATTCTCGAGCCCTCTTGGATCGAATCCCATCCCATCGTGATAGAGGCGCACGAGGCTCGTCGCGATCAAGCCCGCGCCAACCACCAGCAGAAGCGCCACACCCACTTCCGCCCCCATCAACACTCGTGGCAAAATTCCGCTTCTATCGATCGTGCGCGTTGCATTCTGACCGTCCTTCATCCGTTCCATCAAGTTGCGCGAGGTCGCCTTAATCGCCGGCACCAGCGCGAAGAGCAGTGTCGCCAGCACCGCGGTCGCGGAGGCAAACGCAAACACCCGCCAATCAAGCGAGGTGTCGAGGTGCGCCTGCTGATGTCCGCTCAGCAGAACCGCCACGAGCAGGTGGCTGACCGCTGGAGCCAGCGCCAGTCCCGCGATCGTGCCCGTCACTCCCAGCAGCAGCCCCTCAATCATCAGTTGCTGAATCAGCCTGCGCCGCGTCGCGCCCAGCGCCATCCGCGTCGCCAGTTCCTTCTGTCGAGCCGTGCCCCGCGCCATCAGCAGACTCGCGAGGTTCATGCACGCCAGCAACAGAATCCCTCCGCACATCGCAAACACCGCCATCAGCGGCTTGCGAAAATTCAGGCGGATATACGTGAACCCCGTCGATCCCGGCTCCGCGAAAAACCGGATATGCCGCTCCTGCTCCGTTCGCTTGATCCAATCCGCGTCCTGAACTGCCTCGCGTAGAACGGCGCCTTCCGCGGCGCCCACCTCCTTGCTCGCCTGCTCCAGCGTCGCTCCGGGCGCAAGCCGCCCCATTACGTTGAGCCACCACGCGCGATGCCCGAACTTCACCAGGCTGCGCTCGCCCGCCAGCACCTCCTCATCGGCCAGGGGAACGAAGAACTGCGGTCTCTGCAGAGGATCCGCGCCAAAGAAACTGCGCGGCATCACACCCACAATCGTGAACGCCACATTGTCGATCACAATCCGCTGCCCCAGAATCGCCGGATCGCGGTGGTAGCGGTTCTCCCATAGCGTCTCGCTAATCACTGCTGCAAAGCCCGCCGAATCGCCACCTTTGCGGTCGTCCTGCGCATTCAGCGTGCGGCCCAGCATCGGCACGGTCCGCAGAGCATCAAAGAAGCCTCCGCTCACATACTGCCCCTGAATGTTTTCCGTCGACGCCCCGCTCTTCACCTGAAACGTGGTGTGATTGAATGCGAACGTGGTGCTGAACGCGCCATGCCTCCGTTCAAATGCGCGAAACAACGGCTCCGGGAAGCTGTAATTGGGATTCGGGGCTCCAAACTGCATCCCCACCACGGCAAGCCGATCGCTCTCCGGCACAGGCAGCGGCCGCAGCAGCAGCCCGTTGATCATCGAGAACACCGTCGTATTCGCACCCACACCCAGCGCCAGCGTCAGGATCGCTGTCAGCGCGAATCCAGGCGACTTCCAAAGCTGGAAGATGCCGTACCGAATATCGCGCCGGATCTGCTCGATAAGCGGCAAGCCGCGCTGCTCACGATACGTCTCGCGCACCTGCGTCACGCCGCCGAACTCGCGCAGTGCAAGGCGCCTCGCTTCGGCTTCAGGGACGCCGCGGCGCATCTGTTCTTCGATCGCTAGATCGATGTGTACGCGAAGTTCCTCATCGAGTGAAGCGTCGAGGCGGCGCCGCTGAAACATGGCGACCATGCGGCTGAGTAGCGAGCGAACCAGGTCCATAGGTTACTCCTGTTGCGGTGCCTATTCCGAAGCGAGAAACAGTGCCATGGTGGCGGCCACGCGCTCCCAGTTGCGCGTTTCCTCGGCGATCCGGCTCTTGCCCGTGCGAGTCAGTGTGTAGAAGCGGGCCCGCCGGTTGGTCTCGGACTTTCCCCACTCGGCCTTGATCCACCCGCGCTGTTCCAGGCGCAGCAGTGCCGGATAGATCGTGCCCTGGTTCAGCATGATGGTCTCACCGCTCACCTGCTCGATGCGCCGCGCGATGCCGTAGCCATGCAGCGGTCCCATCGCTTCAAGCGTCTTGAGCACCATCAAATCCAGCGTGCCCTGCAAGATGTCAGGTTTGTTTTCGCCCATAAAGTTCGTTCCTGTTGAATTACTACAGGTCTATAGTACGAATGTCAACAGGAAGCTGTTCGCAATGTGTCCAGATCCGAAAAAAGGAAAGGGCCGGACGCCTCCTCGCGTCCGGCCCTTGCGGGCAGTTGCCGAGCGTCACTGCCCTTTCATGCCGATATTCGTGTGCTTCTCAACCTGCGCCAGCATCTGCTCAACCTTGTCCTTGGCCTCGTAGTTCGGATTAGTAGCCAGCAGCTTCTTCCAGTCCGCGCTCGCGCCGGCAGCATCGCCTTTGCCTTGCCACTTCACCAGTCCGCGATTGAACAGCGTATTCGGATTCGTCGGCGCATAGGTGAGGGCAGTATCGAACTCCTTAATCGCCGAGTCGGCATTCCCCAAATACCAGTAAGCCGTCCCCAGGTCGGTGCGCACCGACGCATCCGCCGGCTTCGCCTTCAGCGAACGGGTATAGTAATCAATGGCCGTTGGATACAACTGCGCGTCGTAATAGATGTTCCCGATGTTCGTCAGCAGGTCCGCATTCTCGGGCTGCGCCTTGAGCTGCTCTAGTATCGGAGCAGCCTGCGCATCAGCTTGCTGCTTCTGCTGTGCGGCATTCGCGGACGGCGCGGCCGAGCCCGCCTGCACCGGAGCCGAAGCGGCTACCGTCGGAGCAACCGGGCTCTCCCAACCGCGGATCAACCATCCCGCAGCGAGTCCCACCGCCAGGCACAGCGCACCCAGCAACATTGCACGCCGCAGTGCCCAGTCTTCCGAAACTTGATTCGTTCCACTCATCGCTTTCGTGCTCCTTCAACCTTTATTACTGGCCCTGATGCCCATGCGCCTTCACTTCGGCGATCATCTTATCCACCATCGCTTTGCGTTCAGGGGCCAGTTGGGGATTGGTTTTCAGCAGTTTCTGCCACGTTGCCAGTGCGCTCTTGCCGTCGAGCTTGCCCTGCCACTGGATCAGGCCGAGATTAAACAGCGAGTTCGCATCCTTCGGATCGTAGCTCAGGGCCTGATTCAACTGGTCGATCGCGCTATCGATATCGCCCATGCGGAAGAGGCTCGCTGCCAGCTTCGTGCGGATCGCCACATCGCTGGGCTTGGCTGCAACCGCCCTGTCGTAGTACGAGGCCGCCTGCTTGTACTGGTGCGCGCTGTGATAAATTCCGCCTACCTGCACCAGCAGGTCTGTATTCTTCTCATCCTTGTCGAGCTTAGCCAGCAGCGGCGCAGCCTGCTTATCAGCCATCACCTTCATCTCTTCCAGGCTCGGCCTGCGTCCGCTCATGGGCGGGTGCGGCATCACCACGCGCGCCTGCACCGGTGCTGCAGGCATCCGCCATGCGCGCACCAGGTATCCGATGGCCAGGCCCGCGATGAGGCACAGCGCTGCCATCAGGTAGACGTGCCTCGCTTGCAACATCCGATTCACTGGCGGCGCCATCGTTTCATTGCTTTCCATGCCTTGCTGTCTCCTGGCATCTTCACGGCCGATCCCGTATCGGTACCTGCCGGAGCAACTCAGCCTATCGGTGATCCCGCGCCGCCCGGCGCCTCGGTCCCGGCCCATCGATAGTCCGAGGTGATGTCCATAGCTAGAAGATCATGCAGTTTTGAATTGGGGTGTGATCCCAATCACTTGTGACCAAGGGCACGTGACCTTGGAATGCATCAGAAGCACTCCAGCGATTAAAGCCTCCTAATCATGTGTGACGTAGCTCACGACGCAATTTTCGAACTTGGAGTTTACTGCGATTGGGGCTATTCACCAATGTCACTGTGCCAGGACGCTCATCATCGGTTGGTGGATCTCGGAATCGGTCTTGTAAGCAGCGGGCCGGCAATTGTCGGAACGCTTTGCCAGCAACCGGACACGAACAGTAGCCAGACTCTGCCCCTGCCTTTCGGCAATGGCATGTTTCGTGAATCGGTACCGCTCAAAGACCACTTTTCGATCGACACCAGAAAGCCCGATGCACAGTTCAGCCGAGCAGCAGAAAGTGCGCACCAGGAGGCTTCATTTATGAAGCGGATGTTCTCAATCGCTCTTATTTTCATCGGCGCTGCCAGCTTTGCAGCCGCCCAACAAATCACGCAGACGTCGGACGTACTCGGCGCTCACCTGAACTACGGCCGCGGTTGCGCCGCATGTCACGCACCACATAGCGGCGCGGCCGGAAACGGCGTTGCCACCAAGGACGCCGGCACCGGCGGAATCGCTCTCTGGGGTGAGGATGTAAGCGGCCTCTACGGCCAGGTCCTCACCACCGGCACCAGCGAGCACGGAAGCTCCGTTGTGACTCTCCCCGGCAGCCTGACGGCGAATACCCCCGACGTGGCCGGCATCCTCATGTGCCTCAGCTGCCATGACGGCAACCTCGCTCAGGGCGCTCACATGTCGGGTACGGTGTATGAGACTCTCCCGTCCACCTACGGCCCCGCCGCCAAGAGCATCCCCACCCTGCTCGGCAGTGACGGAACCACAGCCGGCAACTACTCCAACGATCACCCGGTAGGCGATGACGCCGTTATCGGCTGCGGCGGTCAGTACAACTGGGACTGCACGGTCAACGCAACCGGGGGCATCGTGCCCGGACCGAAGATGACCTCGTTCATCACCAACTACGGCTTCTTCGTCCGGCCCTACGTCGTGAACAACAAGCCTGTTGTGATGTGCACCACCTGCCACAATCAGCACGTCATGAACACAGTCACCGTCAAGACCGGCGCGATCTCCACCACCAGTGGCACCTTCGGCGGTGGCAACACCCTCGGCTTGGCCAACGGAACCTATGCGACCATGTTCTTCCTGCGCGGACCGTACAACCCGGCCGACACCAACCAGGCGAGCAACCAGACGGCGCAGTTCTGCCGCCAGTGCCATGGTGGAGAGGCCAACGAAATGAACGGCAGCTCCGCTGGAACAATCTTCTAACTTGCACCTGCACTACAGGGGAGGGCAGCAGTTTTCCCTCCCCTTGCTTTTCCCTCGGCTTGGAGGTCCTATGAACCGCACATTCTCCGTCGCGGCCGTGATTTTGCTGGCGTTCGGCAACGCCAATTCCCAGGTCGCTTCCCACGCGCCCACAAATTCGAAGCAGGCACCCCACGGCCAGATGGGCGCAGCGGGTAGCTCATCCGTCGTGCCGTTGCAGGCTTCGGGAAAGCCCGTTGTCCGCGTCAACGGTGTCGAGCTCACCGACGTCGACCTGGTCCGCGAAGAATATGCAATCTTCCCTTACGCCAAGCAGCACAATGGCATCCCTAAAGACCTTGCTCCGCAAATCCGCGAAGGCGCCCTCCAGATGATCGTCTTTGAGGAACTCGTCTACCAGGAAGCTCTGCGCCGCCATATGGCTGTGGCGCCTGCGCGCATGCAGCGCGCCCGTGCCGACTTCCGCAAGCAGTTCTCCACCCCCGACGAATACGGATCATTCCTGAAGACCGATTTTCAGGACTCGCAGAAGCTGCTCGACGACAAGATCCGCCGCTCGCTGCTCATTGAGGCGCTCCTTAAGTCCGAAGTGGACAACAAGAGCGCGGTCACCCCGGCTGAAATTCAGGCCTATTACAACAAGAACGCCGACCAATTCAAGAAGCCGGAACTCTACACGTTTCAGACCATCTCCATGCTTCCGCCGCCAAACGCGACCCCGGAGCAGGTGAAGGAAAACCGCGCGCGCGCAGAGAAGGCGTTGAAGCAGGCAAAGGCCGCCAAAACTGCCATGGATTTCGGCCTGTTGGCTGAGAAGCTCTCCGATGACGACTACCGCGTCGTGCTGGGCCAGCACAAACCAATACCGCCCAGCCAACTCGCACCTCAGGTTTTGAAGGCGCTCCAGGCCATGAAGCCGGGCGATGTCAGCGACATCATCCAGCTCGAACAGGCGTACACCATCGTGAAGTTGAATGAACATACGCCCGCCGGCAAAACGCCGCTCACTGCTGTGAGGGCAAATCTCGCTAAAGATTTGCACGAGCGGAAAAAAGAGCAGTTGCGTAAGGACCTGGATACGCAGTTACGGAAGGCAGCCAAAGTAGAGCGGATTTAGTAGGTGGACCGGAAGGCACGTCCCCTTTATGAGCCATTCGGAGAGATTGAGTAACGATGAAATCGAAAATCCAAGCCGCGTGGGGGTTGGCGGCATGCCTGGTCGTCCAGGCATGGGCCGCCCACGCACAGGTGCAGCTTGGAGAGCTCAAAGCGAGCATGAGCGGAACAGTGGCGCCCGGCTACTCGGCTACTTACGGCAATCAAACCAACTCGAGCCACAGTTGGGCCATCGGCGGTACAGCCGACCTGTCAGGCTCCTATCACAGCCCGAACTTCTTGTCCTACGATCTTGGCCTTTACCTCAACCAGTCTCGTGCCAACTCCAACTTTCAGTCCATCTCGAACGCCAGCGGCTTCAGCGGTACTGCGAACATCTTTGCAGGCAGCGAGTTTCCCGGAGCGATCAACTACACCAAGAGCTATAACAGCGATGGCAATTATGCGATCCCCGGCATAGCGGACTATGTGACGCATGGCGATAGCGACAGCTTCAACATCAATTGGACCGAGAACATTCCGCGCAAGCCGAGTGTATCTGCGGGGTACAGCCTGGGGAGTAGCCGCTACACGGTGTACGGAACCGATGACTCCGGCAAAAGTAACTTCCAGGCGGTAAACCTTCACTCGTCATACCTTTTGGCCGGCTTCAACATGGGTGCGTTCTTCTCCGATGGCACCAGCCACTCAAAGGTTCCGCAGTTCATCTCCGGGCTGCCGCAATCCGAAACCAATTCCAATACTGGAGCGTATGGATTCAACGTCACTCACGCTCTGCCGATGCATGGATCCACGTCCGGAACTGTCAGCCGTTCCTACTGGGACACCAACTTCCTCGGCGATAAGTCCACCGGAAGTGTCGATATCCTCGATGCCGTAGCTCAAGTGCACCCAGCGACAAAAGTCTCGGTCTCAGGCAGCGCGACCTATTCCGATAACCTCAGTGGGCAGCTATTCGAATCGGTAGTCCAGAGCGGTTCGTCCGCGTCGCTGTTGAACAATTCGAGCTCCAGCGCGCTCGACCTACTGGGCGTCGTCGGCTATGCGCCCCAGGAGAATCTGCAGACAAACGTTTCGGTCGAGCGGCGCTCTCAGGCTTTTCTGGGAAAGAACTACGGTATGACGTCCTACGCTGCAAGCGCCAGCTATGCCCATTCCCTCTTAGAGGGAAACTTCAGCGCCTCGCTCAGTTTCCTGGCCAATAGTGCCGATCAGACGGGGCAGGACACTCTCGGCTTCTCAACCTACGGAACCTATACAACCAAGATCGCGCGATGGCACCTGAACGGCTCATTTGCCTACGCCCAGAACGTCCAGACCATCCTTGTCACCTACATGAACTCGCATTACAACTATTCGGGCACCGCCCGGCGGAGTTGGGGCAAGCTCAATTTCGGTGTAGGAGGTTCCGCAGGGCGCACTGCATTGACTTCCCAGGAAGGCACTGCCAGCAGCAGTGCCGGGTTCAATGCCACTGTTGGCTACAGCTCTTGGGCCACACTTACTGGCAGCTATTCGCGGGCAAGCGGACAGGCCATTGCCACTGGCGGCGGGCTGGTCCCGATTCCCATACCCCCGCCGGTCGTTCCCTCCTCGCTGGTGAGCCTCTACGGCGGCAATAGCTACGCTTTCAGCTTTTCGAGCAATCCGGTGAAGAACCTCATCATCTCGGCCTCTTATGCGAAGTCCACCAGCAATACATCGAGCAATGACATTACTTCGGAGAACGAGAATGAGCAATTCAATACACTACTGCGGTACCATTATCGTAAATTGAACTTTACTAGCGGCTATGCGCGCCTTGTGCAAGGTTTCAGCGGGTCGGGTTTGCCGCCACAAATGGTTGCATCGTACTACTTCGGGGCATCGCGGTGGTTCAAGTTCTTCTGAGCAGGCAAAAATGCCGCCTTGCCGGCGCTCTGGTTCTCGTCTTGTGCGCCGGATTGCTCCCGCTTCAGGCCGCTCCAAAATCCCGCTCCAAGACCTCCGAACGCGAGCTCTGGGAGATGTCCCTCCTCGGCGGCCGCAAGCTCACATGGGAGCGCAGCTTCAGTTCTGAGTCCGAGGTCAAGCCCGATCGCAGCTTCTGGAATAAGGTCGTCGACGTCATCGCCGGCGCGCCTGATTTCCGTCCGCTCGTGCAGCCGTATGGCATCGCAGTCGACTCGCGCGGACGCGTCATCATCACCGACCCTGCCGTGGCCGGTGTTCACATCTTCGATTTCAAACAGCACAAGTACAAGCTGATTCAACGCATCGGCAAAACCCGCGACTCCATGCTCAAGCCGCAGTGCGTCGCCGTCGATGCCCGCGACAATATCTACGTCAGCGATTCCGATTCCGGCGCCGTATTTGTCTTCGACTCAGGCGGCAAATATGTTCGTACCATCGGACGCTTGCGCGGCGGGGAAGGCTATTTCCGGCGCCCCACGGGCATCGCCGTCGACTCAGAGGCGCAGCGCATCTACGTCTCAGATACTCTGCGCAACAAGATAGTCGTCCTCGACATGGAGGGCAAGGTCCTCAGCACCATCGGCCAGCCCGGCACAGGCGATGGCGAGTTCAACTTTCCTACCGAACTCCGCCTCGACGGCTCCAACCTGCTCGTCGTCGACGCCATGAACTTCCGCGTGCAGGCGTTCGACCGCACCGGAGCCTTCCAGTTCGCCATCGGCAAGTCCGGCGACGGACAGGGTGATATCTTCCGGCCCAAGGGGCTTGCTGTCGATTCTGAAGGCGACCTCTATATAGTTGATGGCGCCCTCGGCGCCGTCCAGGTCTTCAACCGCCAGGGGCAGCTTCTCTACTATTTCGGCACCCACGGTACCCATGTGGGCGAGTTCCAGTTGCCCGCTGGCATGTTCATTGATCACGACGATCACGTCTACGTTGTAGACTCGTTCAACCGCCGCGTGCAGGTCTTCCAATACTCGGGCCTGAAAACACAGGCCAGGGAAGGATTGAAGTGAAGATCACACTCTGGCTCGCAGGTCTTGCCTGCATCGCGATCTCCGCGGTAGCCGCCCCCGCCCAGGGGCCGTCCAGCGATGTCATGGGCATGCACAATCTCGGGCCTCGCAGCAATTCGCCCGTGAAGGGTGCCAGGCCCGATGCCTGCTCTTATTGCCATGCCCCCCATTCCGGATTGAACGTCGGTCTCTGGAACCAGCAGCTCACCACCAAGAATTACTCGATGTACACCAGCAACACCGAGAAGAACACCAGCCGCCAACCCATTCTCGGAAATTCAACCAATCAGTGCCTCAGTTGCCATGACGGAACCGTCGCGGTCGGCACCTCCGTCGCCTACGGTAGCATCACCACCACGGGCTCCATGTACAGCGCCGACGTATTCAACGGCACCATGCAGTCCTCGCACCCATTCAGCCTCACAACTCCGCTGAAGGACAATGTTCATCTGGCAGCTTCGCTCGCATCCAACGGCACCACTGCCGACACGACCGGCGCAGTCAAGCTGTCTCACGGCAGTGTCGAGTGCATCTCCTGCCACGATCCCCACGTCCAGTCCCGCGATACTCTCTCGCAGAACTTCCTGGTCAAGGACAGTTCCGGCGGCCAGCTCTGCCTAGCCTGCCACGATCCCACCCGCCAGATGAGCGGCCAGGTCAACCCGCTCGCTGACTGGGCTACCAGCGCACACGCCATCTCCACGGCAAAGGTAGCGGCCTCGGCCAATCTCGGCACCTATCCCACGGTCGGTACGAGTGCTTGCATCTCCTGTCACGCGCCGCACAATGCCGGTGGCCCCTCCCGCATTCTCCGCGGCCAGAATGAGCAGGACTGCATCGCCTGCCACAACGGCGGCACCAATATTACGTCCATGCCTACCTACGCCAACGCTTTTGCTGAGTACGGCAGCGGCAAAGTCGGCCACCCGTTTCCGCAATCAACCAGTCAGCACGACGACACTGAACCCGCGCTTCTGCAGAACAATCGCCACTCCACCTGCGTCGATTGCCACAACAGCCACGGCTCCCAGCTCGTCGGCGTCTTCCCCCAGCCGCCTCTCATGCGCGCCTCGCAGAAGAACATCGCCGGCATCAGCGCCGCGGACGGCACCTCTCCCGTCACCCCCGCCATCAATCAGTACGAAAACTGCCTGCGCTGCCATGGCACAAGCTCCGGAAAACAAGCTCTGGCCATCTATGGGTATTTCCCGGTGTGGGCAGTTTCTGCGGGTGACTCTCTCAACGTCATCCCGCAATTTGCCCTCACCTCCACATCAAGCCACCCCGTGATGCATGCGCGCAACAGCTCCCTGCTCCAGCCCAGCCTCATGACCTCCATGCTTCAGCTGGATGGCATCAGCCACGGCCGCACCATGGGCACGCAGATCCTCTGCACCGACTGCCACAACAGCGACGACAACCGCGAGTTCGGCGGCACCGGCGCCAACGGACCTCACGGCTCGCGCTGGCAGCACATCCTCGAGCGCCGTTACGAGTTCAACAAAGCCGTAGTCCCCGGCCAGACCGTCACCAATCTGTTCCCCACCCCCGACACCAGCTCCGCCGGGCCCTATGCCCTCTGCGGCAAGTGCCACGATCTGCCCAATCAGATCCTCAAGAACACCAGCTTTAGCAAGCACGCAATCCACATCAATGATGGCTTCAGTTGCTCCACATGCCACACGGCCCACGGCATGGGTGCCACTAGCGCCACCATCACAGGCGAGCGAATGGTCAACTTCGATATGAATATCGTTGCTCAATACAATAAGCAACCGATCTCGTACAGTCGGGCCACGAACACCTGCGTCCTGGTCTGCCACGGTGTCAGCCACAAGCCCAACGGCAAAACCAGCTAGCCCGGAGAATGGGCCGCGTCGGTCCGTCACAGATCCCCAACCAGCACCACAGAGCTGTTGCGTCCACCTCGTCTAGAGCCGCGGGGTTTGAGGACTGTTGCAGCGATTGGCAAGAAGCCGGGGTTCCGGAGCATAATGGAACGTCATAGAGAGCGCCCAGTTCGTTGATTGAAGGCGTAAAATGGAGCAACGAGTAAACGCGCCAAAGGGAGCTGAGAAGGCAGCCGGAAAAAGTGACTTACTACCCTGCGGTCTCTTGATCTTTGCGTCCTCGGGGAAAAAGGACGAATGTTTGATATTCATTATCACCTGATCTTCGGCGTGGATGACGGGCCAAAAACCATCGAAGGTTCTCTGGGACTCGCCGAGGCATCCATCGCAGAAGGTGTCACCCATATTGTGGCAACGCCGCATTCGTCATATAGGTATCCCTATCAGGCGGAATTGAATCGGGAGCGGCTGGACGCCTTGAATCAGTGCCTAAATGGCCGCCTCACGCTCGGGCTCGGATGCGACTTTCACCTCTCCTTCGATAATCTCGCAGAACTTGAAACCAACCCCAAGAAATTCACGATCAACGGCACGAACTATCTGCTCGTTGAATTTCCAGATCTCTTTAACCCCGCGACGTACGCGGAGGTATTCTTCAGAATGTTGAGCATGGGGATCACCCCCATCGTCACCCACCCCGAGCGGAATCAAACGCTGCTTCAGTCACCCAATCCGATCATCGATTGGGTGCACAGCGGCTGCTTGATGCAGGTCACCGCCTCTTCCCTGACAGGACGATTCGGCAGCCGCTCCGAGATGCTGTCCCGCCTGCTTCTGAAGGGGAATTACGTCCATGTCATAGCAAGCGACGCCCACGACCTCGATTCGCGCCGTCCTTCAATGAGCAGGGCGTTTGGCGTGTTGAAGAGGGACTTCGGAGTGGAGACAGCCCAGCGGTTATGTGTGGACAATCCCAAATCTATATTCCTGGGTGAGTCCTTGCCGAAACAGCCTGAGGCATTCGGTCCACTGTATGAACGCACCCCGACCAAGAAAAAAAGCTTCTTGGCTCGTCTACTCGGTTCCTGAGCAGCTGCTTTATCAACTGACGTCCTTGAGTCGCGGCGACCATCATCAGAGGTCCAGTAGGGCAGTGTCGACCCCGCACTTAGGATCTGCCGTGCGCCATCACTGAGGCGGGATCGGCTTCTCGTTCGCAGGCCCAACCGCTGGAATAGTTTTCTCCGCAGTGGGCTTCGCCTCCGGGATCGGTTTCTCCTTGAGCCGCTTCTCTTTGGGAGCTGGCAGCGCCTGTACAACCTGATGCGCTTCGCTCGCCGGTTTGGTTGAAAGATAGATGCCCTTCACCCTGGCTTCCTTGTCAAACTCAACGTTCCAGCTTTGAACAAGGTGTTCCGGGCCCACAACGCTAAAACGCATTTCCCGCAGCTTTCCGTCTTCTGAGACCGAAAGCAAGGGCGTCATCTCTTCCGGCGCGGTCACGCTCTTTGCTCTGGGTTCCGCCCCTGCCAATCCCGCGTAGCAATAGGCGAGCGTGGTCCAGTCAAGGTTGTCCTTCAGCGGCATCGCGTGCGGTTGGGCCGAAACCACCTCGTCCATTAGCTGGCGCTGCGACGGAGACGACCCAAACATGTGGAACGCCTGCGCCCCGTGATACAGCACCGGAACGATCCGCACCCTGAGATTTTCTGCGCCCCTCGAGCGGGGCACCGCTGCAGTGAACTGCGAAAGAGAGCCGTCCTGGTTGATCTTCAGGTAGTGCATCAGTACGTGCCGGGGGGCATCGGGGCACACCACCTGGTTGCGTATCCATGACCCCGTTCCAAGGTCGTACCCGTTCACCTCGGCGGCCTCTGCAATATCCCTCCGGTGCGCCGCGATTACCTCCGCATCCTCTCTGGACATCTGCGCGGCTGAGAGCACGTGCACTTTCGCAGCAGTCCCGGGTCCATCCGTTGTAGGGGGCGGTCCCGCCTGCAATGCAAAACACGCCGTTAAGCGGCTAACTGCCATCGCGGCGATCAAGACTTGCTTATACATATACCCTCTCTTTCGCCGAAAGGCCGCTGTGCTAATCCTTGCGCGGTGGGAACCACGTGAACCGTGCCGCCACCGTCGTATCGCTCTGCTTGCCGCTCTGGTAGAGAGGAATGGTCCAGCTCTCGTACTGTACTGACCCTTCCACCTGGAACTGCTTCGCAAACCACTTGCGCGCGCTGACCGCATAATCGTTTTGCGTAGATCCACCGGTAAAGAACTGCTGCGAAGCCTTGACATGTCGGTAGGCCACGCCAACCTGATCCTTCGGCGAGAAATGCCAGGTCGCCCATGCCTGTCCACCCTTGGCATTCCGCCCAACCCAGTCGCCCAGCAGGTAACCCTCGTTAGTGGGCCCCTGACGCTGAATCGTTTCCCAATAGAAGAACTGACCATTCTTGTTGCGGTTAGAGGCTGCGCTCGCGTCCGTAGTAGCAGCTTCCGCACGCAGGTCCAGATGCTGCAGGCCCGGCATCCGCGAGAGATAAATGCCCGGATGGTAGGCTGCGCGTCGTGGTGCATCCACCGGGCTCACATCGTCGTGAACGAACGAGTCGCTGTAGAGAGTGATCCAGTGACGCATGAACGGAAGACGCCAATTGAAGTCGAAGGCCGCGAAGCGCGCTCCCGGATCGTTCCTGGAGTTCTTCTCCGCATAGGAGACGTTGGCCACGCTAAAAAAGCTCTTGAGAAAGGAGTGCAGTGTAATCGGAACGTGACCTTCGCCGCCCCAGATCACGAGTCGAGAAAAGCCGAATTCCAGATCTCTGTAAGGCTTGAAGCTGATCTTCTCTACGTGCTCCCACGGAGCGTTTGGCTCGGTATGTCCCTTCAGGCTTCCCACATAAAACTCATAACGAAACGGGCCGGTGATCTTCGACAGCCCGGGAATCCGCAAAGGCTCTATCCGATCGATCTGGAACTCATACGCATTCTGGGCGTTGTTGCTGATCAGCAGAGCTCCGCCACGCGCCGGCGAAAGCCAGTGATCCATCTTTCCAAACGCTACCTCGTGATTCAGCACCTGATACGAGACATAACCTTCCATCAGGCGTGCGTTGTTCTGCGATCTGATGTGTGTGTCCGGAAGCGTCTCTTGTTCGGGATGCGTCGCCAGATCGACTGTATCTACAGTGTCCGACAGATAGGACCGCAGATCGGGGGAGTAGCCGTCCGCCGACGGAGAGTGTTGATATTCGCCGCGGAAGTAGACCGAAAATCGTCCCGCCTCCGCTCGTGCTGAAAGACCCCCATAAAAGTTGAATCCGTGCTCGTAAGGGCGTCCATAGTCGTTCACAATCGTCTGACCCAGATGAAAGCTGTCGCGGAGGGATGTTCCCGAAATGCCGCGCCCCTCAGCGTACACGCTCTCCAGCATGCCGTCCGGATGCAGCAATGTTGTGGGGTTGTCCACATCTGGCTGTACTTCCCTGCGAATCGCCAGGAAAAGCTCGCGTGCCTCATCGTCGGAACTGTTCTGAACCGAGTCTGCGCTCTCCTCCAGCATGTGCGCGATGCTCAGTCGGGTCCACGGCCGTATCCCGAGGAACGCCGTATCTATATATCCCATTCCGTGTAGCCGGTCGAGCGCACCGTAGATCCAGTTGTCCAGGGGAATATAGGAGGACCCCTGCGCGCTGGTAACCATTGCGGGGGGAGGATTGTCAGCGCCGGAGCTTGCGCCGGACCAATGAGAAGCGATCGATTGTGCCGTTCCGGGGAAGGTCGCAGACCAAAGGAGGAAAACCGCCGCATACGTAGGATGGATTTTCACTTACATACCTCGGCTACTTAAATTTAAGGGACCAAAGTGGTGCGTTAGTCTAGCCTGAACTGCGGCCCTTCGGATGTCAAGGCAACCACAACCTCGCTTCTTGATCAGCCCAGGCGAGGGTCCCGGCTTAGTTGATCCGGACGAACCCAAGACGGATATTCTTATCACCAAATGAGACGGGTTGTTATTTCACATATGCAATTTCGAGCATCCAGGAAGCATGAATGCAAATTACCGTAGTTCTACCTATGCTAGGATCCGGTGCGAACCCTCCACCCCATCCTTCGTTTATTGTTCAACTTGGCCGCCCAATTAGACCGTCGAATCCGGCGAAGCTGGTCCCGCGATTCCATCTGAGTGACCAGCGTAATTAAAGGTCCGGTTTGAGTAACCGGTTCTTTACGAAATTTGTCCTTGCCAAAACCCCGCGGCTGCGCAATCCTTAAGGAGCGTTTCTGCAGCGTTTTCGATTAGATCTTTTGGGTTAAACCACGGTCCCTCGGGTGCCTGGAAGTGTCAGCGCATGCGATCTGGTTTCAGCGGGGCTCGTTCCGGTATAGAAACTTCACCTGAGTACGAGTAATTCGGCGCATCCACTCACCCGCTTGGGGACAACATCCTTGCTCATTATTCGGGGGCTTGTCAGGGCAGGAATCGGTGTCCGCATCGTTGGCTTAAACTGATAGTTTTTTGGAGAGTCAATGGCATCACCTGATGTTTTGCGACAAACCATATCTAGAACATCCTCCTCTGAGCGGCCAAGAGAAGGGGGGCAGCACTCTGCCAGTGCAGGGCTGTCGAAGGTCGGGATGTTGTGGGATGGCCTTACCGTCGTTGCCGCAACCGTGCTCGCGACGATTTTCGAGTTACATATAGGGTTGATTCCGGGCGCGAAGCACTTCTGGAAGGGCACTCTGATTCCCGGCGGCTCGTTTGGCCTCCTCATGACGCTTCTTTGCGGCTTCACTCTGGCGCTGCTCTACATAAGCCACCGCCTGAGCTTGTACAGCCCGCATCGAATCCATAATTTTCTGCATGAGCAGCGTCTCGCCGTCCAGGCATGCCTGACCGCCGGCCTGATGCTCACTGCGGCAATTTACCTGCTCCACGCGCCCGAAATTCCGCGCTCCATCGTGCTGATCACGATCGCGCTCGTCACCGCGTCCGTCAGCATCCGGCGCATGCTGTTCAGGTATCTGCAATACCGCCAGTTCGTACGGGGAGTTGGCGTCCGCCACATCCTCATCGCTGGAACCGGGCCCGAGGCGCATGAACTGCGACACCATGTCGAAACGGTCCGCAATCTTGGCTATGCTTTCAAGGGCTTCGTCGAAGTCCCCGGCCCGGGTTACCGTTCGCCCCTGACCACACCCGGAGAAGTGGTCGCAGACCTCGATTCTCTCTTCGACTACGCGCGCAAGCACTTTGTTGACGAGATCTTCTTTACCACTCCGCTCGAGCGGTCCGACATGCAGGAAGTCCTGCTCAAGGCCCGCGAAACTGGAATCGACGTCCGCGTTCTGCCTCACACCTTCGGCGGTCTGGCGCTCAACTGCCCCATCGAATACGTGGGCCAGTTCCCAACTATCCCGCTCCATCGCGGCGACCTTCCCGAGATGGCGCTCATGTTGAAGCGCGTCGTAGACCTGATCTTCTCCAGCCTGATTCTGCTCCTGATGTCGCCGCTGTTGATCGCGCTCGCGGTGCTGATCAAGCTCGGCTCGCCGGGCCCGATCTTCTACCTCTCTGACCGCATTGGCAAGCGCGGACGGGTGTTCAAGTGCATCAAGTTCAGAACCATGGTTGCCGATGCCGATCGCAAACGCGCCGAGATCATGCACCTCAACGAGCGCGATGGCGTTCTCTTCAAGGTCACCAACGATCCGCGCATCACTCCGATCGGCCGCATCCTGCGCAAGTACTCGCTCGATGAACTGCCCCAGTTCTTCAATGTGCTGAAGGGCGACATGAGCATCGTCGGGCCCCGTCCCCCCATCGGCAGCGAAGTCCGCCAGTACAAGCTCGATCACCTTCGCCGTCTCGACGTGATGCCCGGCATCACCGGACTTTGGCAGGTTCACGCCCGCCAGGATCCCTCCTTTGACAGCTACATCTCTCTCGATCTCGCTTACGTTGAGAACTGGAACATCTGGCTTGACCTGAAGATCATTCTCCGGACCATCACCGTGGTCTTCGCCGGAACCGGCTCCTAAGACTCCACCCCCAGGGGTGCCCCCGGTCCCTCGCATTTGGGGACCGGGGAGGGCTACTTCCCCTCTGCGAGTGCTCCAGTTTGGGTTCCAACGCTCTCCGTCGAGCAGGTGAGCTTTCCCGTCGCCCGTTTCATCTCCGGACTGATCGCAGCCTTGCTGCCACGCGCAACTCACATCGCGATCCCGGGTTCATCTCAAGGAACAGGCGAGCAAGATCCCGCCCCTAAGCCGCCGCGCTCTTTTGCAGGATTGCTCGTGTCCTGAAACCGTTGCGGTTAAACGAACTACCCGTAACGATTGCGGCACCTTGTACCTCCGCGGGGTTGACCTGTCATGCGCTACATCGCACACTGAAATCGAGTTACCAATCCCCGGTTACTCGCACGAGGGTTACTCGTATGAACACATCCGCACCACCACCCGGCACGCCAGGCTCCGTCGGTCAGCGCATCGATGAAGCTATTGAACTCATCCAGATGGAACTGCGCCACGCCGTCGCCTACTTGAACGACTCAGTCGTTCCGCAAGTCCGCCGCGAATCCATATCTGCTATGCGCAACGTTGCCGACACACTCCGCTCCCTGGCCGATCGCATGGAAACGAAAGCTCAGACCGGAGCGCAATCCGCAGCCGGGTCCGCCCCCCAGGCCGACCCGAAAGGACCGTCGTCCTCGAAAGGACCAGAGTCCTGACCTTCGGCTGCAACACCGGCGCCAAGCTGCACCGCCTCCGCGGCGGAGCCCTCCTTGCGCTCGTATGCGCACTGCTCGCCGGCTGCGCCCATCACAAGAAGACCAGCAAGGCTCCCCCCACCGCGCCGCCCCAGGAACTCGCCCAGCTCACCCCTCCTGCCAACCAACCACAGCGTTCCCGCGGCCGCATTCCCATCACGACAGTGCCGGCCGGCGGAGTCAGCGCGGAGGACATCGAGTACGTCAACACCCACCGCCCCATCCGCACTGAGACCGGTTACGCCACCTGGTACACCGCCTACCGGGGCCGCAAAGCCGCCAACGGCCAGATCTTCGATGACCGTGCCCTGACCGCCGCCCATCGCACCCTGCCCATGGGCTCGCTCATCGTGGTCACCAACATGAAAACCGGCCAGACCTCGGCCATGCGCATCACGGACCGCGGCCCGTTCGTCGACGGCCGCATCCTTGATCTGACCATCGCCTCGGCAAAAGCCACCGGCGTCTACCGCGTCGGCCTCGCCCAGGTCCGCATCGACGTCTACGAGACCCCCAAGCCCATCGACACCGGCGGCCGCTGGTGCGTCCAGATCGGCGCCTTCCACCGCGAGCGCGAAGCCCACAAGCTCAAGGACCAGCTTCAGCACAAATACCCTGACGCCAATGTGATCGAGTTCCCCGGCGAAGACAGCTATTGGGTCCGTATCCGGCCCCCAGGCGACAACCGCCAGCAGGCAGAATCCATTGCCCAGCGCCTTCGCCCCCAGGAAGGCGAAGCCTTCTTGACTCGCCTCGACTAGCCCTCACCTTGGATTGGTTAGCGCCCCGCCGGCTTCTCTCTATTACCAGTAGCTTTCCGCTTCGATTGCTGTCTACAATCTCTTCGTTTCTGCTGAATCCCATTGCTCGGCGCGGAGGATGACATGAGTCAATCGCGGGTCCAACTCAACTACTGGGCCATTCTCGCCGCGGCGCTTGCCACGTTCTTCCTTGAAGCCGTCTGGTACACCGCGTTCCAGAAACCGTGGCTTCAAGGCATCGCCAGCACCCGCGAGCAGCTCATGAACTCCGGAGTCAGCCCGGCCCTGCCTTACCTCACCGCCTTCGCCATGGCCGCCATCATTGCCGCCGCCATCTCCTGTACCGTGCAGCTCACCGGACCGCAGACCGCTGTGCGCGGCATCCGCGTCGGCGCGGCCGTTTGGGCGAGCTTTGTCTTCACCACCTTCGCCACCGAGTACGCCTTCGAGGTCAAGCCTGGTCTCTTCGGAATCAACGCAGGCTTCTGGCTTATCGGCATGATGCTCACCGGCGCAATCGTCGGAGGATGGCGCAGAAAGACTCCATCCGGCCTGCGCGCCGTCGTCACCGAATCCCGCGCCACGACAGCATCCAAGTAGCGGCTATCGAACTCCGGCTCCCGCAATCATTCCCGCCAGCAGCGCCGTCCTCGGCGCCAGGTGCTCCAGCGCGATCGACTCGTGCGTTGCATGTGCACCTTCCCCCACCGCTCCCATACCGTCCAGCGTCGCGATGCCCAGGGCCGAAGTGAAATTACCATCCGACGCGCCGCCCGTCGCCGCCTCGTCCAACTCCAGCCCCAAGTCCGCCGCGAGCGCCCGCGCCCGCTGATAGAGCGCGACGGTCCCTCGCGTCCGCTCCATCGGAGGCCGGTTGATTCCGCCAGTCACCGTCACCGAACACCTCTTGTCCACCGCCCTCAGCCTCGCAAACTTCTGCTCGATCCGCGCGCCGTCCGCGATCCGCGCAATACGCCCATCCACCTCGGCCCAAGCCTCTGCCGGAATCACGTTCGTCTTCGATCCGCCTGCCGCAAGCCCTACGCTGATGGTCAGTCCTCGCTTTAGGTCGGTCCAGCCGCTCACCGTCTCAACCACCCGGGCAAGCTCTCGCAGCGCGCTCGCGCCTTTCTCGAAATCCACCCCTGCATGGGCTGCAACTCCCTTGATTTCAATCCGCCAGTTGCCCGTGCCCTTGCGCGCCGTCTTGTATGCCAGCACCTGCGCCGGTTCCAGCACGTAGACTGCACTGCACTCCTGTGCCAGTTTCTCCGTGACCGGCCGCGAAACTGGACTGCCGACCTCCTCATCGCTGTTCAGCAGCAGGACCACTTCGCGATCCAGCATCCCCGCTTCGGTCAGCATCTCGGCCGCCGTCAGCCCCATCGCCACGCCCGCCTTCATGTCGAGCGTCCCCGGACCCCAGAGCCGCCCCTCCCCCACCCGGCAGGGCATTGTCTTCAGCGTACCCACCGGCCACACCGTGTCGATATGGCCCAGCAGCATCACCCGCTCGGCCGTCTTCTTCCGCGGCCCGAATCGCACCTCAATCGCGTCTCCGAAGGCTCTCTGCCGGTGCACCTTCACCCGTCCGCCCAGCGCAGTCGCATGTTCCGTCACGAGCGCTCCGCAGCCATCCACCGCATCCTTGTCATCGGAGGGCGATTCCACCCGGACCAGCCTCTGGATCAGCTCCACCAGAGCCGTTTCCTTCTCCCGCGCCCCCGCCAGCAGCGCCCGCATGGGAACACTGCTCTCCGCCACAGAACTTGTTTTCAGCAAATTGATCCTCAATCCAACAAGCGTGCTTCCCATTCTAAGCCGCGGTCCGCCGCATCGCAGAGGCCTACATCGCCTCCTTCCACCCCTTGCGGATCAGAAACCGGTTCATCGGATAGCTCGTCGCAAACCCGCAGATCATCCCTGCCTGCATCATTAGCCAATACCCGGGTTCGAACGGCGTCAGATGCGGCTTTGGGAAAAGCACAAAATACGTCAGCGCCATCCACCCGTACATCCCCACCTGGAACGCAAGGATCGACAACGTATCAGCCTTCATCGCCGCCAGCAGCGCCTGCCCCACAGGCAGCTTCCGCATCGGCTGAATGGCGAAGTACTGAAACACAATTCCCAGCGCCCATGCCGCCGCCAGATCGATGGCATATTCGGCCAGCAGAACCGAGCCCAGCAGCGTAATTCCCCCTGCCGCAATCGCAAACTCCGCGCCCACGTCCGCCAGCATGCACCCCGCTCCGCAATGGCTTGTCCCGACCGCCACCTGCCCAGCCGTCGGCTCGTCGTGTTTGGAGCCATGGTGCTCACCGCTCTTCCGCCCCAACCGGTAATACGCCCATACCGCCAGCACGCTGAAGTAGAGTGCAGAGACCGGCCACACCACGTTCATCACCCCCATTTTTTGTGGGTGTCGCGTTTCATCCGCTGCTATCCAAATCGCGCTGGCGAAGGCCAATCCAATAGAAATCCATGCAATCGTCGTGAGCAATCCGCCCCCCGTACCCGCTTTGGTACCCCGCATTCCGATGATCGGCGCGGATTTCGGGATGGCTCCGGCGTCCCGGCAACTCCTTCCGGCAGCTCGATTTGCGATCCTTGCGCCAGATCAAGTTGCTCGAAAATGGCGGTTTAGCGCACCACTGTGTTGCAAAAATGCCACACTGCTTATCTTGTAATCTGCGTCTAACCTGTTGGTAAGATCCCGAACTGAACTGTTGGAGCAGACCTTTGGCGCAACACGACCACCTGGAACAGACCATTGCCGAAGCCATCGATTTCTCAGGAATCGGTCTGCACTCCGGCGCCCAGGTCAGCATGCGCCTGCTTCCCGCGCCCGGCGGTTCCGGCGTCGTCTTCCGCCGCACTGACCTCGACAACTTCGAGATCGCCGCCATCGGCCGCAACGTCGCAAAGGTCAGCTACGCTACCAGTCTCATGCGCCAGGGCGTGCTCATCTCTACCACCGAGCACCTGCTTTCGGCCCTCATCGGCATGGGCATTGACAATGTCATCATTGAGGTCGACAACCTCGAAGTTCCCATTCTCGACGGCAGTGCGCTCCCCTACGTCGAAGCCATTCAGAGGGTCGGCATCCAGTCCCAGCGCCGCAAGCGGGAACACATCCGCATCCTCAAGCCCGTCGAAGTGCGGGAGGGCGACAAGTTCATCGGCGTCTACCCCGGCTCCGGTTACACCATCGACTACACCATCGACTTCCCGGCCCCCATCGGTCGCCAGAGCACTTCCGTTGATCTCGCCGCCGAGACCTATGGCTCCCTCATCGCCGCCGCTCGCACCTTCGGCTACAAGGCCGACGAGCAGCGCCTCCGCGATATGGGCCTTATCCGCGGTGCCAGCGAAGAAAACGCCATCATCCTTGGCAAGCACGGCCCCGAAAACGGCCCCCTCCGCTTCGGCGACGAGTATGTACGCCACAAGGTCCTCGACCTCATCGGCGACCTCGCCTTGGCTGGCCATCGCATTGAAGGCCGAGTTGTGGCTGAGCGCGCCGGCCATGCCATGCACACCGCCCTGGTCTCTTGCCTGATGAAAGACCGCTCCGCATGGGAACTGGCCCGCGTCCCGGTGCGCAGTGTCGAGGGACCGAGCGCCGTCCGGGAAGCCACCCCCCTGCACCGCCCTGTCCTTCAGGGCGTGTAGCTAGACCGCGCAGCCGCGTCAAACTTCACAAAGATCAAAGGGAACAGAAGCCTTGTGAAAGGCACGCCTTCCATCGTGCCGAGAGGCTCCATCAAAGGGCGTGGGCTTTAGCCTTGGTAAGAATGGGTTCGGCGGCTCTTCTGTCACCGACGCAGTCTCTGCGCTCCGCACTCCGCCCCGCCAGCAACACTGTCGCCGCAAACAGCATGGTGTCGCCGATGTAGTTCAGTCCCTCCACCGCCCCCGCCGGCGTCTGCATCTGGGTAAAGAACATTGGAACGTAGAAAAAGGCCGTCAGCAGCAGCAGAACAGTCCCGCAACCCGCGGCCGCCACTTGCGCCTTCCGTGGAACCATCAACCCAATTCCGGCCGCCAGCAGGCTCGCTCCCACCACGTAGGCAAGCAGCCAGCCCCCTGGCACCCACCCCGGCAACGGCTTCTCGAGCGGAACCCCAGGAACAAACCGCGGATACAAAAAGTGCTCTATCGCGTAGAACACCATCACCAACGCGACAATCCAGCGCCCAACCCGCATCAGCACCCGGCCAGTCTCTCCTGATCCCCACACGCTCCCAGCCAGCACCATCGCTCCGCCCGCGAACGATGTCTCGCGCACCGTCAGAATCCAGGAGAATCTATCGTGCAGATGCCTCGACAAACCCGGCAGCGACACCGTGATCACAATGATCAGCATCAGCAGGGAGGTTCCCATCGCCGACCAACGCACCTGCCGCCAAGCGATCAAACTCACCGCCGCTGCGACCCACGCCACGCCCACAAACCAGGTCCAGAACAAAGGTAAGGGCAGCCACAGCGGAACGATCCCCATCAGTTCCCGCGCCGCCGTGAAATGCTCCGCCGCAAACATCGCCAGCGCCACGGCCTCGAAAATAGGACCCAGCAGCAGCACACGCTTCGCTCCGCTCGCGGCTCTCCAGCGCCCCCGTGCCAGGATCAGCCCCGCTGCCAGCGCAGCCACACCTGTGGCCAGCATCCCCCATGCTTCTATCGTCATGCTCGTCTCCTGCTTGCGCCTCGGAAGGGAAGAGTCTCAGCCGGTGGATGCACACCGGCTTGGCGCAGCAGAATTCTACGCAAGTTGAAGATGAGAACGATCAGGAATGATTCAGAACGGACCGCCCGCTTCCGAGCCCGGCCCGGCAGGCCGCATACAGAAAGCTCGCCACTACGTAATAGTCGCCTCCGACCCTCCATTCATCTCGTTCGACTCCGCCGCGTGGCACTGCCGGCAGAATTGAGCTGCCTGATTATTGCCATGGATCGTGCTCGACGTGTTGTACGGCCCCCGCAGGAAGAACATTGTCGTGTAGCGCCCCCTCGGGAGTCCCGACCTGGTCTTGGGTCCCACATTCACCACGTCCATCACGTGCGGATCGTGACACGTCGTGCACACCACCACCGGCTGGTTGTTGTACTTGCCCGGTTTAACGAACATCCCGTAGTTCTTAACGAACAGGCTCGATCGCGTCCCATTCATGTTGATCACGCCCTCCGACGAGGAGCAGTCCCACCCATCCTCGCCTCCGCACGGTATCACCACGCTCAGACCCACAGGATGGTGGTTGAACAGCTCCCCGAATGGCGACCCATCCGCCAGAAACGTAGGCAAATCGTTGAACTTACCGTACGTGACGGGCACCCTTTCGTAGGCCTCGTTCTTCATGATTGCCCGGGAAGCTAGATTACCGTCGTGGCAGCTCATGCACGCTGTCACGCCCATTACGTCCGGAGTCCCGGCCGAGGGGCTCGAAGACGGAGCCTCGACATCCTGCCCGTTGTCTCCCGTGCCGATCATCTTCGCATAAAGCCCGGTAACATCCTCACCCCATAGGGCTTGCATACCTCTCTCGGCGTCAACCGTGGTAGCCGCGCCATTCCCGACCGGCCCAATGTGAGGCGCATGACAGGCCGAGCACCCCCGCCCAAAACTCAAATGGGCACCCAGCACATCGCTCGCAGGGGCCGAAATCTCCCCCCAGCCAAGACATGACCCCACCATCAACACAATCGAAACCAGCGCGATTACCTTCATCGGATGAGCGTCCTCTTAGGAGCCCATCGACCAAAAATTAGAAGAAGTTGAGCGGGGGAGCCGGACGCTGGTAATTGGGGAAGCGCGACGCCGCTGCCCAGGCGCGGTCATTAACGTGTTCCAAATCCGGACTGCAACCCGGACTGCCGCGCCCGGCAATCCCCAAGCCTCTTACAACGGCCACCACCCATTAGAGATGTGTTCTAAATCACCGTCACTTTTTGGGGGACCTTGTCTAATGATTCCGTGAACCTGACTCAGCTACGTCGGTTCAGAACTTCCCCGGCATCCTTGCTTCAGCCGCGTTCTGATACCTTCGTCTCAGTTTTCAGGCTTCGGAACCGTATGATGCCGCTCTCGCAATACGCCCCGTTCTCGCATCCGGCCCGCCGGAGACACGTCCGCCGGTGGCTTCTTCTTGCCTCCATCCTCTTTCTGTCCGTCATGTTTGCCTCCCGCGCACACGCCGCGGTTCACCCCGTCCCGCTCGACAAGAACACCGACGCGAAAAAGTGCCTCGAGTGCCATGAGGAGAAATCCAAGGGTAAGCACGTCCACACAGCAATCGCCGCTGGATGTCTCAGTTGCCATGAGATCCGCGTGAACAAGGATGTGACCCGCGTCAAGCTCATCACGGCAACTACCGGCGCTCTTTGCCTAACCTGCCACGCAGACAAGAAAGCGGCGGATATCAAAGGCAGGGTCCATCCTCCGGCCGTGCGTGACTGCACCACCTGCCACGACCCGCACAGCAGCGATAACCCGAACCAGCTGCTCAAAGCGGAGTCCGGCAGTGAGAAGGAGAACCTCTGCCTGCAGTGCCACAAGCAGGGGTTGAATGTCCCGGAAAAGGGCAGCCATCACCTCGCTCTCGATGGAGGCTGCGACACCTGCCACACCACCCACAAAACCGGTGCTGAGCCCACGCAGGAAAACCACTTCCATCTCACCAAGGCCGCCCCGGCTCTCTGCCTCGACTGCCACGATGCCAAAGACGCCGCTCTTGTGAAGGCGCACAACGGCCAGCCGTTCGCCACGGCCAACTGCACGCAATGCCATGATCCGCACCAGTCCGATTCGCCCAAACTGATGGTGAAGTTCCAGCATGTGCCCTTCCAGGGCAATGGCTGCGACACCTGTCATGCGCCCGCCAAAGACGGCAAGGTGGTGCTCACCCAGACTGACGTCAAAGCGCTCTGCGTCACGTGCCATGATGACAAGGCCAAGGCCATCGAAACTGCCAAGGTGCAGCACCCAGGCGCCGCGGGCGACTGTACGGACTGCCACAATCCCCATGCCAGCAAGCAGCCCGGCCTGCCCAAGACCGATGCAGTAAACATCTGCACTACGTGCCACAGCGACATCGACGACCTGCGCAAGAAATCGGTTCATCACCAGCCCGCCTTTGAGCAGGGATGCGCCACATGCCATACACCCCACGGCGGCGACAACGAGCATCTGCTCCGCGCCAAAGGTAACGCCCTGTGCCTCGAGTGCCACGGACCCGATTCGGCTCCCAAACACGTCGAGGGCGAGAAGCTGCTGACCATCTTCAACGGCTCAGTGAAACTGCCTGAGGACTACTACCAAAAGAACAAAGTGCCGGTTCTGCCGCTGCGCTTTGGGCTCGGCCATCCAGTCGAATACCATCCCGTTTCCGACGTGATGGATCCGAGCAACCAGTCCAGGGTTCGCACTCCGTTGAGCTGTCTATCGTGCCACCAGCCGCATGCATCGGCGCAGCCTGGGCTTCTCGTCAAAGACCAGGCTAACAACTTGGCCTTCTGCGACAACTGCCACAAGAACCGGATGAACATGAAGGAGACTACTTCCCCCGGGAAATAGCTGGAGATTCAAATGCTTCGTACTTCTTTGAACCCAACTCGCACCCGCCGCTCCGCGATTCTGCTTCTGCTCGCCGCGCTCGCTCTTATCATTCCTTTCACCGCGCGCGCAGAAAAGAAAAAGAAGGCCAATGCAGCATCGCCTGCCGTCGTAGAGGGGCCGCGGAAGTTCCCCTTCGATCCCAAAAAGCTGGCCTGGCCCAGCCCCCCCAACGTTGCACGCATCAAGTGGCTCGATTACTTTGCCGGCAGCAAGATCGACTACTCTGCACAGACCACCAAACCCAAGGCGAGCTGGATGGATCGCCTCGCCGGCGGCCAGACCGACCAGGAAAAGGCCAGCACCAAGAATTTCCCGTTTCAGCTCATCGGCCCCTACGGCATTGCCGTCGACTCGAAGGGACTGGTCTACACCGCTGATCAAAAAGTTGGCGCCGTGTTCATCTTCAATCCTGAAACTCACGACACCGAGATGATCCGCAACGGCTACGAAGCTCATTTCGGATGGATCAACGGTGTCGCCATTGACGACGACGACCGTCTGTTTGTCTCCGACGGCAAGGCGCGCCGCATCCTGATCTTCAGCCCCAAGCATGAACTGGAAGGACAGATCGCCGAAGGGTTGGTAGACCCCGTGGGACTGGCGATCGATACAACGAACCGCCTTCTCTACGTCGTCGATACCCAGCAGGACCAGGTCGTGGTCTACGACGCCGACAGCCACAAACTGCTGCGCCGCATCGGTACCGCCGGTAAGAATCACTTCCTCACTACCCCAGGCGACTTCGGCGCGCCGCAGGGAGTCGCCGTCGATTCCGACGGAAACGTCTACGTCACCGATACTCTCAACAACCGCGTCGAGATCTTCGATGCCGATGGCAACTTCATCAGCACCTTCGGCAAAGCCGGCGATGGTCCCGGATACTTCGCGCGCCCCAAGGGAATCGCGGTTGATTCCGATGGCCACATTTGGGTTGCAGATGAGATGCAGGACCGCCTGCAGATCTTCAATCGCGAGGGTCAGCTTCTTACGTTCATCGGCCAGGGTCACGGCGAGCTGCCCGGCCAGTTCAAGGCACTGGTCGGGGTAGCTGTTGATAGCAAAAACAACCGCGTTTACACGGCCGAACAGTATCCCGGCCGTCTGCAGATGTTCCGCTACGTCACCGACACTGAAGCCGCGGCAGAGAAGGCAAAGCACGAGGAAGACCAGCAAAAGGGCTCGCAGCACCATCAAAAGGCCGCCCCGGCATCTCCTGCAAAGCCTGATACAACCGCCGCAGAAAAGCCGGCAGCGCCCGCACCGGCTACTCCGAGCGCTCCGCCAAACCAGTAGCTCCCTCCAAATCCCGCAACATCATCGCAGCGGAAATCCTTATGGAAAACATATGGATTTCCGCCGCCGATTCACTATGCTGTAAACATCCCCGTAAGGCATCGAATAACTCCTTCATCTGAAAACAAGGGCCAGAAGAGACAGCGCAGTTCTTGAGCTCTCATCCTCTGCGGGACCACTCCATTTCTGAGGCCGATCCATTGAAGATTCTTATGTTGCGCATCCCTCTATGCGTTGCGAGTCTGCTTTTCGCGCTCGCTGCCGTCCTCTCGATTTCCAATTCCTTGAATGCACAGCAAACTCTGGGCGGAATCACCGGCGCAGTGTCAGACTCCTCGGGCGGTCTGCTGGCGGGCGCCACCGTCACCGCCGTCGACGAGCAGACGTCCTTCTCCAGAAGCGCCACAACCACCACCACCGGTCTATATAACTTCGTTAATCTCCCCATTGGCTCCTACACCCTGACCTTCAGCGCCAACGGATTCAACGTCCAGAAGACGCAGCACATTCTCGTGCAGGCAGATCGCACTGCCACCGTGAACGCATCGCTGCAGATCGGCCAGACCACCACCACCATTGAAGTGGACGCGGTGCCCTTAATGAACGCAGTCGATACCACCGTCGGATACGTCCTCGACGCCGCGCAGATCGACGCCGTGCCACTGGCTACCGGCAGCTTCACCGGCGTCGCCATCCTCTCCCCGGGCGTGACCGCCGAGCTATCTGGAGGCACTGGCGCCAACAGCGGCCTTGGCAACGCACCCATCTGGGCAAACGGCCAACGCGACACCAGCAACAGCTTCTCTCTAAACGGCGTTGATACCACCAACCTGTTCAACGGCAAGAGCACCAGCCAGGTGCCCTCCGCACGCGTCATCAACAGCACCGGCGTTTCCTCCTCCACCGGTGCCGGCGGCGTGATCCCGACCGTCGCTTCGGTCTACCTCTCCATCGGCAACGCTATTCCCACTCCTGCGCCGGAAACCCTTCAGGAAGTGCGCGTCAACGCCTCCATGTATGACGCCGAGCAAGGCTCAACCTCCGGCGCTCACATCGACCTGAACACCGCTTCGGGCACCAACACCATCCATGGAACTGCATACCTCAATCGCGGAACCGACTGGATCAACGCAGCCCCCTTCTTCTTCAAGCAGGATGCCGACATTCCCGACTACAACAAGGTCCCGCAGCTGCATCGCTACACAGCTGGCGGCACCCTAGGCGGCGCGCTCTTCAAGGACAAGCTCTTCGGCTTTGTCTCTTATCAGCACATTCACGCCTCTGACCAGGAGATCGGCGATTCGGTTGTCGACGTTCCAGTCGGTCTCACTGACGATCGCTCCGCGTCGGCTCTTGCCAGCCTGACCAACGCCTCATTCGGCACCAGCATCAATCCGGCGCAGATCGACCACACCGCCCTCGCTCTATTCAACTCACCTGCCCTGCCCGGCGAGCCTGGCAAGTGGCTTATCCCCAATGACGGCCTGCACGGCGCACCGCCCTCTGCCGCCCACATCGACAACGCCTTCTTGCCCGGCACTGCGCTCTTCCACGCCGACTTCGTAGTCGCCGATCTCGACTACAACGCCAGCAGCAAAGACCGGGTCGCCGCCAAATACTTCTATCAGCACGACCCAACTATCTCGCCCTATTCCTATTCCAGCGTGCCAGGGTTCACGCAGCATCTGGATGCAGGCTCGCAGGTCTTTTCCATCAACAACAGCCTCATCCTCAGCCCGAACATCAGCACAACTCAGACCATAGGCATACTGCGTGAAAAGATATGGGGCACCAACACGCAGGCCTTCGGCCCTGACGCGATCCCGGGCGGGGCCGCCGGCACCGCGTCCATCAATGTCTTTGGGTCGAAGTATTTCCCCGGCGTATCGATCTATAACGTGCTCGGTGACAACCAGCCCGCCGGTGTCGCCTCTGCCATCCTCAACATCGGCCCGAATGCAGAAGGCCAGGCGTCCAATACCGGCGTGTTTCAGAACCGTATTGCTCCTTCCGGCAACGCCGTCTGGATCAAGGGCAAGCACTCCATCAGCTTCGGAGCCAACTACAGCTACACGCAGCTCAACACCATCGATGCGCGCACCGACAAGGGCACTATCGCCACCGACGACTTCAGCCAGTTCGCCCAGGGATACGTGACTCCGGGCAGTTCGGCCACGGGCTTCTATGTCACCAGCTTCCTGCAGGGCGATGCCAATCGCTACTACCGTGCCAACCAGCTCGGCACATACCTCCAGGACAAGTTCCAGATCACTTCTACGCTTTCTCTCACGGCCGGCGTGCGCTACGACTGGGACGGCGGACTCACTGAGAAATATGGCCGCATCTTCAACTTCGATCCGTCCTCGTACAAGTACAACTCCGGCACGGACCAGATCGAAAACCCCGGCCTGATTATTGCGGGCAACAACGAAAACGGCACGCGCGGCGTAAGCAAAACAACGCTCACCGGCCGCCAGTGGGGCATCGCTCCACGCATCGGCGCCGCCTGGCAGCCCGCCATGTTCCACAGCAAAGTCGTGGTTCGCACGGGCGGGGGTATGTACTACGATCGCGGCGAACTCTTCAGCTACTTCTCGCCCGGATACGCCATCGGCACCGTGACGGGCGGCCCCTTCGGCGTCAACCAGCAGCTTCCCTTCGTCAACGTCTCAAGCTGCCCCACCACCGGCCGTTCGCTGTACGAGTACTACATTCCCACCTGCGGCGGAAATGGCGGCTTCGGCCCGCCCACCGGCCCGCCCACTGCCGAAGGCGGCAATCTTGCCAATCCCTACGGCACCACCCTGCAATACCCCGCGCCCAGCAATCCCAAGGCGTCGGACCTGGCAAACTATCTCCCCAACGCCTACAGCATTGTCAACACCGGCACCGACATGCCGGGTCTCATCAACAATGGCCAGCCCATCTCCCTCGGCGTCTACGACCGCACCAACAAGCTGCCCTACACGTTCAACTACACGCTCGATATCCAGTGGCAGCCGCGCAATGACCTCGCCTTTGAAATCGGATATGTCGGCAATGTCGGACGCCATCAGGTCGTCCCGGTTCCGTTCAACCAGCCTGAGATCGCCTCTCCCGGCCATCCCATGCTCGCCGGCACCCAGTACGAGCAGAAGTACAGCTACGGCTACAACGTGCTCGGCGCCAATCTTGATGACGGCTCGCCCTATCTCGCCACTTACGAAGGCGGCAACGTAGACCTGCGGGTTCCCTACATCGGCTACGCTGCTGAATCCATCGCGTACAGGGCGGCAGGCATCAATGCCTACAACGCCCTCCAGGCCCACCTTGAAAAGCGCATGAGCCACGGCCTGCAGGTCGGCGCGTCCTACACTTACTCGCACACCACTGATGAGCAGAGCGGGCTCGGCCTCTTCTACAACGGTAACAATCCGCTTGATCTGCGCAGCGGCTACGGCCTCGCCGACTTCGACCGCGCGCACGTCATCAACTTCAACTACGTCTTCCAGGTTCCTGACACCGCCGCGAAAGGCAGCGTTCTCGGATGGTTCGTAAACGGCTGGGGTATGCAGGGACTCACCGTTCTGCAAAGCGGCCAGCCTTACAGCGTCATCGATTACTCAGGTGCCATCGGCAGCATCTACTACTCCACCTCCAACGGAATCACCAACCCCATAGTTCCGCTGGCCAAGGGATGCAACGCCAAGAACGCGCTCACCGGCAAATCCGGCGCGTTCCTCAATGGTGACACGGCACTGAAGGTGACCTGCTTCACGCTGCCTCTCCTGCCGGCCGGCGGCATGGAGGGTGCAATTCCTTCGTCTGATCCCTTCGAGACCACCTTCACCAGTGGCCAGCGCAACATCTTCCGCCAGGCATTCCAGAAGCGCTCCGACATGTCGCTGGTCAAGAACCTCACCATCCACGAGCGCTACAACTTCCGCTACAGCTTCGACGTCTACAACCTCACCAACACCACCAGCTTCGACGTGCCCGGGAACGACGTCTCCCAGAACCAGGACTACAACCCATTCCCGGAGGCCGGTACTACCCCCCTGCCCACCGGCTGCACCGCCAACGGCTCCCAGACCAACGAGAGCTTCTATGCCTGCCCGTCGGGCCTCGGCATCGTGACCCACACCATCGGCAGCCCGCGCCAGATCCAGATGTCTCTGCATCTGCAATTCTGACCGCACCCCCTCACAGAAAGGGCGCCCGCAAGCGGCGCCCTTTGCTTTTTGCCCTGTGGACGCTACAGAACTTCACTGCACGTTGCAGAACCTGCACACCCGTGACCGCAATCACAGACCCACACTTCTGCGCGCGTTATCTTGCTTCCAGACGGCAACAGTGTCTTCCGGCCGTGTTCTTTGAACAACGAACATCGGAAGTTTACTAGAAAATTAGCTACCCCTCCCCCTGTTTTTGCTTCTCCGTATATTCGCTTTTTGGGTATCAGTTTCGGATCAAGTGATTCCAGTAGAGTAAGTTAAGTCACTATGGAAATACATAGACAGAAACCCCCAAAATCTGCCACTAAACTCCAAAACGTAACTTCGCAGTAAACACTTGAACTGCCGCTCGAGTCTGCTGATCGCCTCCTGAACCGCTCATTCCCGAAAACGTCGATCTCGAAGAATCACCGCAACACTCCGCCGGTTACGATGAAGAGCGGAGGCTGCGCCCATGCTCATCGTCCACGTTCACGTGCACGTCAAACCTGAATCTATTAAGGACTTCAAGCAGGCCACCATCGAAAACGCCACCGCCAGCATTCAGGAGCCCGGCATCGCCCGCTTCGACGTCGTCCAGCAGCAGGACGACCCCGCGCGCTTCGTCCTCGTCGAGGTCTACCGCACGCCCGAAGCCCCGGCCGCGCACAAACAGACCGCGCACTACGCGAAATGGCGTGACACGGTAGCTCCCATGATGGCCGAGCCGCGCCAGAGCGTGAAATTCACTGAGGTCTTTCCCGACGCTCAAGGCTGGTAAGGATGCCCTTCGAGTTCGCCACCGCAACGCGCATCATCTTCGGCGAAGGCGCCTCCGCGTCACTACCCGAGCTAGCCCGGACGTTCGGAACTCGTTTCTTTGTCGTCACTGGCGCCACACCCGACCGCGCATCCGCACTCATTTCAGCGCTCGACGCGGTGACCTTTTCCATCCCCGGCGAGCCCACCGTCGACCTCGTCCGCCAAGGCGCACAGCGCGCCGTGCAAGCCGGCTGCGATGTCATCATCTCCATCGGCGGAGGCAGCGCCATCGACGCCGGCAAAGCTATCGCCGCGCTCGCCACCAACGGCGGCGAGCCGCTCGACTTCCTCGAAGTCGTCGGCAGAGGCCGCTCCATCTCCATCGCGCCATTGCCGTTCATCGCCGTGCCCACCACCGCTGGCACTGGCAGCGAAGTCACTCGCAACGCCGTGCTGGGTTCTCCTGAACATGGCGTTAAAGCCAGCATGCGCAGCCCAATGATGCTGCCCCGCATCGCCCTTGTTGATCCCGAACTCACGTGGGGCCTTCCGCTTGCCGTAACCGCCAGGACAGGCCTCGACGCCCTCACGCAGCTTATCGAGCCCTACGTCAGCAAGCGTGCCAATCCACTGGTCGATCCATTTTGCACTCAGGGAATTCGTCTTGCCGCCGGCGCTCTTCGCCGCGTCTACCGCGACGGCAGCGACCGCGAAGCCCGCCGCGATATGGCCCAGGCCAGCCTGTTCGGCGGCCTCGCCCTCGCCAACGCCGGGCTTGGTGTCGTGCACGGTTTTGCCTCTCCGCTTGGAGGCTCATTCGACGCCCCGCACGGAGCGCTTTGCGCGGCCATCCTGCCGCACGGCATGGCAGTCAACCTCGCCGCGTTGCGCGCACGCGCTCCGCAGCATCCCGCTCTCGAACGCTACGCCGCCATTGCGCGCCTGCTCACTGGCCGCGCCGATGCAACTGCCGACGACGGCATCGCCTGGGTCCGCACTCTCTGCGCCGACCTCAAGGTTCCGCCACTTCGCGCCTGGGGAATAAGTGAAACCGACCTGGCCCGCATCGTCGATGAAGCCGCCCGCGCCAGCAGCATGCAGGCCAATCCTCTTCCACTCACATCAGATGAATTGCTCGCCGTTGCGAACGCTGCGCTCTAAAGCGCCGCTTACTCCGTCGTGTACCGGATCTCCAGCCGCCGCACCCTGAAGCACGAGTAGGCGAGCACCACCACAATCAGCGTCATCAACCCGACGACAGCCACCCACTTCGCCACCGGCTCCGTCGTAACGGTCAGCAGCGCAAAGATGCCATCGCCCGGAACCGAAATCGGCATCAGGTGCCGCAGATACGAAGCCACGCTGATTTTCTGCAGCAGCGACGGCAGCACCGGGTTGATCGCCTCCCACCCCAGCACCAGCATCGCAGCGGGCGTGGGATTGCGGAACATCATGCTCAGCAGAAGGAACACCGCCCCGTAGCCGAGGCACGCCAGCACCACGATCAGCAGATACGCCTCAAGCTGCGCCAATCCCGGCCCATTGAACACATAATCGCTGCCCACCGGGCCAAACCCCGCATACATCAGTGCGAAGTCTGCAATGATCGCAGTGCCGAACAGCAGCAGTGCGCTGATCGAACCCGCGACAAACTTGCCCAGCAGCAGAATCTCCCGCCGCACCGGCGCCAGAAGATAGAAGTGCAGGCTGCGCTCCAGCATCTCTCCGCGGATCAGCCGCGCGAAGATACCAAGGCATCCAAAAAACACGCCCAGCCGGATGTAGTAGAACTGCACAATCCCCGCCAGCACGTTCGTGTCTTCGGTGAAGGCGGATTGCGTATGCCTGTCCACGAACAGATGAATGAAGATGATCCCGGTGGGCGCGAACGCGAGGAAATAAATCCACGCTGCTTTCCACGAGAACAAATTCCTCCGCAGCTCGATCCGCACCAGTCGCCGCATCTGCAGCCACCAAAGGCCCCAGGGCTGCGCCATAACCGAGTGCGTGAATGCGTTCGTCATGACGCGCTCCCATCTGAACCGATCAAGTACTGGTAAATCGCCCGCGTGTCGTCATCCGCCGGAGCCACCGCTTCTATCTGCACCAGACCCTCCACGGCAATCACGTTCAGCAGTCGATAGAACTCGTCGATGTCGCCGGTGCGCAAAAACACTCCGCGCCCATCAGGATGCAGCCTTGCTTCCACGCAGTGGTTGTCAGTGAACATGCGCGAAGCGAGTTTCTCCGGCTGGTCGCAACGGATCAGCACCTGCAGCGGCTTATCGCGCACCTCGCGCCGCACCTGGTGAATGTCGCCCTCCGCAACAATGTAGCCGCCGGTAATGAGGATCACGCGATCCGAGATCCTGTCCACCTCATCCAGAATGTGGCTGGAGATGATCAGGTGCATCCCTTGCCGGCTTAATTCCTGGAAAAGCGCCAGCGACTCGGCTCTTGCCATCGGGTCAAGTCCGTTCAGCGGTTCATCCAGTACCAGCACGCGCGGATGATGCGCTATGGCTTGCGCCAGCCGGATCTTCTGACGCATGCCCTTGCTGTAGCCTTCAATCCTGCGGTGTCCGGCATCGCCCAGCCGCACGCGCTCCATCGCCTCACCGGCAAGCCGAATCGCCTCGCCCTCACTCATTCCGTGGAGCAACAGCGAATCCAGCAGGAACTCCCATCCCGTCAGCCGCCGCGGAAATGAATCGAACTGCGTGCAATATCCCACTTGTCTGAAGAACCGGTCCGCATCTGCCGGGGTTAGCCCCAGAACCGAAACCTTGCCGCTCGACGGCTGCACCAGCCCCGTCATCAAGTTCATCAGCGTCGTCTTGCCTGACCCATTCGGGCCCACAATCGTCGACACGCCCGGCGCAATGCTCAGCGACACACGATTCACGCCCAGCACTTCGCCGTAGAACTTCGACACGTTTTCGAAGACGATGCGATCGCTCATGGCCATCATCCTCGCACCACTTCGCGCGCCCTGATCCGCGCGTTCAATATGTAGACACTCACGGCACACACCGCCGCCAGCATTGCCAGGATGGCTGCATCCGGCAGCACGAAATCCGCGCGCATGCTCACCGGCGCGCCCAGCAGTTGCTGCCAAAGCTGCGTCATGATCGCCGGTGCATTCAGCAGCAATCCCCATTTGGTGCGCAGAATCGCCATGATGATGCCGCCGATCCCCGCTGGAATGAACACCACCGCGAAGATCACGCCTGTGGCCGCCACTCTCCACTTCACGCGCGACGACATCGCCAGTCCCAGGAACGACAGCAGCACAATCCAGATGAGCGAGCCCGCCATCAGCCCCGCCGCAATCCTCAGATTCGCCATCAGCCAAGGCTGCTCCGACGAATAGCCCTGAAACACAAATAGCAGCAGGCAGGGAATCCACGTCACCAGGGAAAGGCACGCAAACAGCGCGATAAATTTCCCCAGCACATAGCCGAAGCGCGAAATCGGATGGCTCAGCAGAATCGGCAGCGCATTATCCGCAAGATCGAACGAAATCAGCCGTGGCGCTATCCACGCTGTCAGCACCAGCGCCAGCCAGCTCTGCGTCTCCAGAACCTTCACAAAGTAGCTGGCGTTGATCGTCAAAAATGAGTTGCCCTTCATCACCAGGGCGCGCGCCAGCGCGTTATTCGCCAAATATATTCCGACCAGGTAGACGACAACCGGGGCCATCGAAAGCGTAAACAGCGTCGCCGTGATCCGTGACGACCACGCCTCGGCGAACGCGTATCGCACTACCACCGCCACGCGAACCCACAGTGGCGTCAGCGTGCCTGTGTAGGCTCGATACTCATGCTTATAGACTGACAAGTTCCCCCCTCGCCGGCTCCGCTTCCATGGCGCGCATGAAGATATCTTCGAGTGAATCGCGTCTGCGATTCATGCGGCGAATCTGCAATCCGGTCTCGCTTGCCGTCACATACAAATCGCGGGGCTCAATCCTGTCCGGCATCACCAGCTTGATGCGGCCGCCTGCAAACGTCGCGCACTCGCATCCAAGCCCGCGCAGTGTCTCGCAGAACCTCTCCGTAGGCCCCATCGTCTCCAGTTCAATGAAGTTGCGATGCGATCTGCGCTCTTCCGCGATGTCGCACAGGGCTGCGACGCGTCCCGCTTTCAGAATCAGCACTTCGTCGCATGTCTGGTCGATATCCCGCAGCAGGTGCGATGAGATTAGCAGTCGTATGCTGCCTTCCTTGCGAATCTCCTGCAGCGTCTGGATCATGCGCTGACGCGCCATCGGGTCAAGGCCATTCGTCGGCTCATCCAGAATCAACAGCTTCGGCCCATGCGCAAGCGCCTGCGCCAGCTTGATCAACTGCTTCATGCCGAGCGAATAGGTGCTCACCTTCCGGTAGCGCACCTCGCCGAGCCCGACATAGAACAGCGCTTCATGCGCGCGTTCCAATGCTTCTGCCGGAGGCAGCCCGGCCAGCTCCGCCATGTAGCGAACAAAGCGCACACCCGTCATGTTGCCGATGAACGAGTCGTTCTCCGGCATGTAGCCCACGCTCTGTCGGATCAGCGCCCGCTCGCGCCGCGTATCGCGCCCGAACACCCGGGCCGATCCGCTGGTCGGCTCATGGAACCCGAGCAGCGTATTGATCAGCGTCGATTTGCCCGCGCCGTTCGGTCCCAGCAACCCAATCGCATTGCCGCGCAGCTCGCCGGTCAGCCCGTCAAGAACGAGCCTTCCGCCGAGCTGCACCTGCAATCCATTAAGCTCAATGACGCTCATGTCAGTTCAATACGTTCTGTGCAGGTGGCTTGTTCCCGGAATGAAGAATTGCGCCCAGTGTCAGGAAATCGAAGCCGAACAACCGGCTATCGCTCGCTGCTTCAATCCGATTGTCCTGGCCCCACGCGCAGATCACCGTCGGTCTGGCATCCGCAGCGAGCTTCTGAATCGCCTGCGCGGTGTCGCCGGTAAGCTGCGACAGCAACGGCGTCAGCACCGGGCTCAGGTTCTGGTAAGCGACGGCCGAGTAGTTCTCGTTTTCATCCTTCGGCAGAGAAGCCCGGAACGACGCGGAACGAGACAGCGAGTTGCCGTTCGCCTGGGTCTTCAATGCGTCCATCACAATCGCGCGATTCGGACCCATGACCATGAATCCGTTGGCGTACGTGTACTCGGCCACCACTGCTCCCGCTGTCACATCACGAACCGTGTAATACACCGTCGAATCCACCGTGCTCTGCTGGATCTGGAGAACATGTGCCTTTGTGCCTTGCGCCTGGCTACTGATCGCCTGCACCATCTTCTCCAGAGTGTTCTCCAGCGCACTGGCATTGTTGACTTCGATCACCATCTTCCAGGAGGGCGTCGGAAGCACTGGCCCATCGAGAGCCAGCGTAAAGTCTCCGCCCAGATTTGCCATCAAGTCGTTGCGCACATCAATCTGCAGCTTCTGATCGATCTCGTTCCAGTCCACCGGCTGGCCCTTTGCCTGTGTCGCCATCGCCATCAGGTCATCCGCAATCGCGGCAGGGTCCTTCGTCAGCGTCGCGACTGCGGCAGCCGCATTCGGACTCACGAAATCCAGCGACCCGATCGGCCCTGGGCTCGCCAACCACGACGCCACGCGCTGGCGTGTTCCCGTGAACTGCAGATTCAGATGATTCGCGGGCGCGCCGTTCAACTCGCGATGCTCCGCAATCAGATACTGCACATTGCTAAGCCCCGTACTCTCCAAGCCGCGCCTCTTGCTCGATACTGCAGCCGTCTGCTGCGCGTTCTGCAGCATTGCTTGCAAATTCGCTCCCAGCAGAATCCCCGCGCCGCGCGTGTATGCCGCCGTCATCTGCTTCCCGAACTCCCCATCGGCAAACCCGCTTGCACCCGCATCCAATTGCGCGCTCAGCTTCTTAAGCGTCGCGATGTCATGTGCAAAAACGACTTCGTGATCGCGCACCAGCGCATACATGCCCTTGCCTGCATTCTGGCTCGCATCCGCGGCCGCCAGAGCATTAGGATCGAGAACCGTCAGCTTGTTTCCGTCGCCGGCAATCTGCTGCAGCTCGTCCTTCAACCCGCTCTTCGTTACGTCCGCGAGCAACGCCACCGTCTTGCTTTCGCCCGTGCCCGTGCCGATCAACACGACTTCGTTGCCCAGGTACTGGCTCACGTCATGGATCTTCGTCACCAGTTGATTCAGCTCATCGGGATTCTGCTTATGCCCCTGCGTCCACCATGCCTTCAGCTCCGGGCTTGCATTCAGCTGATTCTGAAAGATGGTGTTCGCCTGCTGCAGAAATTCGCCCAGATTCGGAATACTCACATAAAGCTGCGTATCCATTGGCACACGCGTCAGCAAATCGCTGCTGTAGCGCGGCCCGGGGAAGGGAATCTGCGCAATCTGGTGCTCCACATTCGCAAGCTGCGCAAGCATTCCCACGTACTTTTCGCGCTCCGGACTCCACGCGAACTGCTGGTCCAGCGGCTCGGGAGCTAGATTATCGCTCGTTGCCACCTGCTCGCCCGGATGCAGCATTGTATGCATGCCCGCATAGGCCACATTCACTGATCCTTGCAGCACTCCGACCCGCGAGCCCTTGATTCCCGCATCCACTGAGAACACGGTTCCGGTCACCGCCACACGGCAGTCTGGCGTCTTCAGATACAAGTGGCCAGACGTCCGATGCGCTGCCTGCACAATCACCGCGCCGCGGTCCAGGCTCACCGTCATGTTGTGCCCGCGCGCACCCACGCCCAGCGCGCTCCGCTGATTCACTTCCACCAGTGATCCATCCGACAAGCGCAGCACCGCGCGCGAGCCGCCCGTAGTCCGCAGCTCATCGCCTTCGCGCAACTCAGCGCCGGCCGCAACCTTGCGATCTCCGCCCTCGCCCATCACAAAGGCTGTGCCGTCAATCGACTGCACCTCGGCTCGCACGCCCGGCGGAACCTGCCAGTAAACCCTGTATACGAACACGCTCGTCACAAGCGCCGCCGCTGCAGTCGCCATCGCCCATCCTAGCCTGGCTGGACGCATCTTCGGGGCGGCTTTCACTGCGGGTGCAGACCAGTTCAACACCGCACCCTCGCGCCCCTGCTTGAACAGCCGCAGGCACTCGCCGCAGTCGCGCAGATGCGCATCCACCAGCACCCTGCGGTTCTCGGTCAGATTCCCGGCGCGATGGGCCACAAACAGCCGCTGCACGCCTGCGCAGTTCTCAATCGCTCCTTCAAACGCCTCGCGATCCATCCTGATCTCCAATGCCTGTGCGGTTCTCTCCGCGGCAGCCCTGATCGCTTCCGCATCCGGTACATCGGCCCGCAGCGCCTGCGTGGCCCGGTCCAACAATGTTTTCTCGTCGCGTGTCATCTCATCCCCCGTTGCAGTTCCGCCAGCCGTCTCTTCAACTTCAAGCGCGATTGATAGAGAGTCACCGCCACCACGGCCTGCGACGTCCCCATCAGCTTCGCGATCTCGCCATTCGACAGCTCTTCCAGGTAGCGCAGTGCGAACATCTCCGCTGCCCGCGGCGCCAGCCCTCCGATAGCCAGCCGTAGCTGCCGCGCAAGCTCGCTGTTTCCCGCCGCCCTCTCAGGTGATGCTGCCGGTTCTTTCGTTACCAGGTCCGACGCCGAGTCCAGAGACTCAGCCGCTGCCGTCTTCGTCTTTCGCAACAGATCCAGTGCGCCGTTGATCGCCGCGCGGTAAAGATAGCTCCCCGCGTTTGCCACCGCAGGCAGACCGCCGCTGCCCAGCCGCAGAAACACCGCCTGGGCCACGTCCTCCGCATCGGCCATGTTGCCGGTGATGCGGTAGCTGGCCATCAGCACCCGCCTGTAGTGCTCTACAAACAGGCGCTCCAGCCCGTGGTTCTTTTGCCTCGCCGGATAGCTCGCCGTTGCTGCGCTCATGGGGCCACACTCTGGATCATTCATAGGGATGACGCACCAGTCTCGAAATTATGAATGCGCATATCCGGACGTACGAGCACCGCCGCCCCGATGTTCCCAGCCAAAGAGCCTTCGACACGCCCGTTCTTCGCCATGTCAAGATAAGAGCAATGCGACGCACATCTTCCATCTCCCTGACCTGTCTCGTTCTCGCCTCCGCAACATTGGGTCCGGCCCTGACTGCCCAGTCTGCCGCCGTCACCCCCGACATGGTCCAGACCGGCAGCGACATCCCCGCCAAATGGGAAGAGCCTCACCCCGGCTACGACTACGAAAAGCGCGAAGTCATGATCCCCATGCGCGACGGAGTCAAGCTCCACACGGTCGTCATTGTGCCCAAAGGCGCCAAAGGCCTGCCCATCCTGCTCGAGCGCACTCCCTACAATGCCAGCGGATTCTCGACCGACAGGCCTCACATGCGCGACGCCGTCTGGTCCGCCCAGCGCGATTGGGCCGACGACGGCTACATCATCGTCACCCAGGATATTCGCGGCAAATACGGCTCCGAGGGCGACTACGTTATGACCCGCCCGCCCATCGGCCCGCTCAATCCCACCAAGACCGACGACACCACCGATGCTTGGGACACCATCGACTGGCTCGTCAAAAACATTCCCGAATCCAACGGCCGCGTCGGCATGATCGGTTCCTCTTACGACGGCTGGACCGTAACCATGGCTCTCCTCGGCCCCCATCCGGCGCTCAAGGTGGCCGCGCCCGAAAGCCCCATGATCGACGGCTGGATGGGCGATGATTGGTTCCACTACGGCGCCTTCCGCCAGGTCAACCTCGATTACTTCACTGAGCAGTCATCCCAGCGCGCCGCTGGCAGTCAGGTCCCCCGCCCCGGCTCAGACGACTACCAGGATTTTCTCGACGCAGTGAGCGCCGGCCATTGGGCTGAAGCAAACGGCTTCAAACAGCTACCTTGGTGGAACCGCCTTTCCGCGCACCCCGCCTACGATGCCTTCTGGCAGCTTCAGGCACTCGACAAGCTCGTCGTCCAGAAGCCCGCCTCGATCCCTACCGTTTGGCTTCAGGGTCTCTGGGATCAGGAAGACATGTACGGCGCAGTGCACACCTGGGAAGCTCTAAAGGCCGCCGGCCACGCCTCCAACAATCACCTCGTCATGGGTCCCTGGTACCACAGCCAGGTCAACCGGTCCGCTGAAACGTTGGGACCGCTGAAATGGAAGGGTGATACCGCCGCCGACTTCCGCCGCACCATCCTCATTCCCTTCTTCAACACCTACCTGAAAGACCGCAAGGCCGCCGAGTCGCTCCCCGCTGCGCTGATCTACAACGCCACTGAGAACCACTGGGACAAGTTCGCCGACTGGCCCGGCGTCGATGAAAAACACCTGACGCCGATGTACCTGCAGTCAGAGTTCGGCCTCGCCCTCAACAAACCTCAGGCTGGCGAAGACAGCTACCTCTCCGATCCTGCCAAGCCTGTGCCCTATCTAGCGCCCCCCGTCGAGGCCGACGGCGGCAAGCGCTGGCAGACCTGGCTCGTTCAGGATCAGCGCCCCGTCGCCACCCGCACAGACGTGCTCAGCTACCAGACCCCGGTACTCGATCGTGCTGTGAGTCTCGAAGGCGCGCCGTTCGCCGATCTGTTCGTTAAGACCACTGGCACCGACGCCGACTTCGTCGTCAAAATCATCGACGTCTATCCGCCTAACGACGCCGAGCAGCCTGAGATGGGTGGCTACCAGCTCCCCATCAGCCTCGACATCTTCCGCGGCCGCTACCGCAAAAGCTTCCCAAACCCCGAGGCCATCCCCGCCGGCGCAGTCGAGGAGTACCGTTTCCGCCTGCCAACTGTGAACTACGTCTTCAAGCCAGGACACCGCATCATGGTGCAGATCCAGTCCTCGCTCTTCCCCCTCTACGACCGCAACCCGCAAACCTATGTCGATAACATCTTCTTCGCCAAACCCGAAGACTTCCGCAGCGCCACCATGACGGTGGAGCACAACCCGCAAGCCGCAAGCTCTGTCCTGCTCCCCATCGTGTCCGGCAAATAGCGGACTGGACTAGCCCCCATCTCGTACCAACAGCAAAGCCCGCGGCTGCCGCGGGCTTTGCTGTGTCACCCTAGTGTTACGCAGCAACATCACTTGCTGGTTCTCGGAGCCGCCCCGCGAAGCGATGCCGGCAACACACCCATCAACGGGCGACGCGACGCCTGCCCCGGCACCACCGCCGCACTAACGCTGGGGGGCTTGCGCAGGTTGCTGGTTGTCGGTGGCATCGCTGCCGCCGCGCCCTTGATCTGCATACGTTTCGAACCGCAACACATTTTCAATGCCTCCTTGTTCTGATCCTTCTTCGAGCGGCCGCAGCACGTGCGGCTCCGCATGTTTGGTCGTCAGTCTCTCCAGCAGGCATGCTCCCCCTGAGAGCGCCAGCCAGTTCATGAACCACTCCAGTGGCCTTCGCGTGATGAACAGCGCCGCGGGCGCGGCAATCCACACGCTCAGACAGTAGAAGCAGTCCATCATCCTGCCCACAAAGCTGTCACCGAGCAGCTTGCGGAATCGGACGACGAGATCGGCAGGGCCGTCCTCCTCCGCGAGGAGGTGAGTTACCCTCCACGTGGCGAGAACGGCCACTACGAAACTCCACATCTCAGTGCTTGTGCCCGCAGATGCAGAAGGTGAGTGTGTTGTCGGCACCCGTCCGGTCGGCAAGTCCGGTGGTCAGTGCTGGCCGTGTAGAGAGGTGGGCTGTGTACGAGCAGTTGGTCCACGATGTCGTGTTTTCGACAACGGAGCCGGATGCTCCTCGGTCCCCGGCGGTGAACGTGACCCCCGGCGTGGGGTTGGACGGCGTGATGTCGCCCGGAGCCGAGGCGCTGCAACTCGTGATCGCGAGCGACCAGTTGTTGTGCAGCATCTCGTGGTCCGTCACGAATTGCACGGTCAGGGTGTTGTCGATCGGCTGGCAGCATCCCGCTCCGGCCGTGAACTCGTGGAACCAGAGATGGTTGACTTCGGTCCAGTTGTTCACGTGGATCTTGCACAGCGAATTCGAGTAGTCAACGGCCGGCGCCGCTGACACACGCGTCGCCTGGAAGAGGATGGCCATGTCGACCCCCACCTTTTGGCTACCCGCGGGAACCGGCGCGCCCACCGGCGCTTGGCCCGTATTGTCGAAAGCATTCGATCCGGAGAGCGGATCGCCACCAGGGGCTGCTCCAGTCTGCGTGGTATCAAAGCCCATGAGCACCTGGTAACCATTGCCGATCGCGTTCAGATCCACGGTGACCCAACCGGTCGATGGGTCAGCCGAGGCCCAGTGAATGCCGGGGCCGAACCACGGATTCCCCGGCGCCGGTGGCGTCGCGTCAGGAGGCGCAGGAGAGACGCCGGTTACGTAGACATCCTGGAACTGGAGCGAGTTCGAGGCACTGGCCGTGCCCGAGTTGTTCACGGGCCAGGAGACGAACCTGGTTCCAAGCTTGACCGGCGCGACAAAGCTGCCGTTGATCGGCGTGGGGTTGATCCAGATTGTAGCGGCGGCGTTCGCGGGTTCGGCGGTTGTGCCGTCCTGCCCGCGTGTCACCGTCCAGGTACTGGCGGCAACCGACGTTACGGTCATGGTTTCGCCCGTCTCGCCCGCATTGCACACCGAAATACTGAACGGCGTGGGAGGCGGTGCAGCCCCGCCGGCCACTGTAATCGTGGTCTGGGCGGAGTTGATGGCCGACGCCAGAGTTGTGCTCTGGGTGGCGATCAGGAACCGGTACTGCATCTGCGCTCCCGCCACCGTAGGCGAGTAAATGGGGCAGAACCCTCCAAGCTGCAGTTGCTCGAAGAACGCGAAGTTCGGCCCGCCGCCGTAGACCAGGCTCGGCGTGACCGGCAGCGCCTTGTTTGTGAGGCCGGTGCCGGAGTCGATGTCGGAGTAGATGCCGAAATCTCCAACCGTGGTAAACCACGGATCGAGGTTGGGTGGCGGGCACACGCAGATGCAGAACTCGCGGCAACTGACGACGCACACCCACGCGCAGATCTGCAGACAGTAGATGCGGAGTCCGAACTGTCCCACGATCCTGCTGTAGGCCTCGCGGTTGCCATCGGCAACAGCGGTGACGAGATCGGCAAGCGCTCGCGGTTGCGAAGCCAGCTTGCGGAAGGCGAGAGCAAAACCGCGGGCTTCTTCCACACCGTTTGCCGGTAATTCGATCGGCTCGGTCTCCACTACGCAAAGCTCTCGGCACACGCGGAAGCAACGCCAGAAGCAGATGAGCCGGCAGATGATCTCGCACCTACCAGCAAAACCAACAGCATTGATGGTATTCCGCAGGATGACGCAATCGCGTTCGAGTGCGGCTTTGCTGATTGCGGCCCAAGCCTTCTCGTTACGCAGCAGGCTTTCGATCGCCTTGCCCGCGGCACGAATCTCTTGTACGGGATCGGCGAGCGCTGCCGGTTCGCCTCCACAGATGATCTCGCAGACGCGGCGGTATCCAATGCCGCACACCCAATGGCAAATTACGCGGCAAACCTGTGTGAGCTTCAGTTCCCTGAGTGCTTCCGCGAATTCTTCCCGGTTGCCGCAGGACACCGCATCGACGACGCGACGCAATCCGGCTTCGTTGTCTGCCAGCCGCGCGACCGCATGCGCAAACTGGTCCAGGGTGGGAAGAGTTTCGTTGGGCTCAGGCGGCCCGCAGAGTTCTAAACATCGGAGCACACACAGCTTGATGCGCACCCACTCGCAGATCAATTCACAGTAGGGGAGCATCTCCATCCGCTGCAGAACCCAGCGAAACGCATCGGGGTCCTTTGCTTCGAAAGCTGCTACAACAGCGGAAAAACCGCCACTATCCTGCGCAAGCCGGCCTATCGCTTCTGACTGGGACGCAAGACGACTGACAACATCATCAAAGGAATCGCTCATGTCGTTCTCCCGGGAGATGGTGATTGGACAGATGGGCGAACGCGCGCACAGAACGCATGTCCTCCGCCCAGCTGTCGCCGGGTGAATGGTTATGCAAGGACGGCTCCTTGCCGGGGGAGGAGCAACCATGGTACACCTAGCGCGCGAGCGCTGAGGCTGAGAACGGACTTGTCAGGTCGAATTTCTCGTCGAGTAAGTGGGAAGTTACGTCGGAATTGTGACGAGTTTTGAAAGCAGGGAGCCGAAACGAACACACGGACGCCGCGGATCGCGAGCAAGCCGGATCATGCGAACGTCCAAACAAAATGCACGCCCTTTCCCCCGCGATCAGCCCTCAATAAGCTCAATCGATCGATCCGATGAAGTAAATCGCCCGGCTCTCCTGGCCTCTAGCTCAACAGGTGACTCTCCATCTCTCTGTCCGCGATCTCGCGTGGCCCGCCCTCGAACCATGCGTAGAGGCATGGGACGATCACCAGAGTCAAGAATGTCGACGTTATCAGCCCCCCAATCACCACGATTGCCAACGGGCGCTGAATCTCAGATCCGGGACCGCGAGCGAACAGGAAGGGCACTAGTCCTAGGGCCGCGACGGTGGCTGTCATCATCACCGGCCTGAACCGCAGCCGCGTTCCCTCTGTCACTGCTTCTGCCTGTGACAGGCCCTCGCCTCGCAACTTGCGGATGTACGACACCAGGACCACACCATTCAAAACAGCAATACCCCAGAGCGCGATGAAACCTACCGATGCTGGTACGGATAGGTACTCGCGCGAAACGAACAGTCCGAGCACTCCGCCGATAGAGGCAAACGGCAGGACCGTGATGATCAAGGCAGCGAAGCGCACCGAATGGAACAGCAGGAAGAGGAGAAAAAAGATCGCGCCGATGGTCACGGGAACGATAATCATCAGGTGGTGCATGGCACGCTGCATGTTCTGGAACTGACCGCCCCACTCGAAAGAGTAGCCCGGCGGCAGCGGAACCTGGGTGCGAACGCTGCGTTCCAGTTCCGTCACATACCCGCCGAGATCTCGGCCCTGCACATTGATACCGACCACGATCCGCCGCTTGCCCATCTCACGGTTGATTTGTGCAGGACCTTCAGACACGCGAATGCGCGCGAGGTCTTCAAGAGGGACGCGGATGCCATTTGGAGACGAGACCATAATCTCCTTGATTTTCTCCACCGTGTCGCGATCGCTGTCGGGCAAGCGCACAATGGCCTGGAAGCGGCGCTCTCCCTCGTAAATTTCAGTCGCGCTCTTACCGGCGATGGCCATCTCGATCGTATCGTTCACGTCGGATGCGTTCAGCGCGTAACGCGCGATAGCGGCGCGGTCAATCTCGATGGTGAGGTACTGCTGCCCACCCACGCGGTCCACGCGCGTGTCCTGCGTGCCTGACACGGAAGCCGCTACCTTTGCCACCTGTTGGGCTTTCTCGATCAGCGTGTCGAGATCGTCGCCAAAGATCTTTACCGCAACATCGGCGCGCACGCCGCTCACCATCTCGTCGACGCGATCGGAGATGGGTTGCGCCATCACGAGGTTGATACCTGGAATCGCGGCAAGCCGGTGCCGCATCTCGTCTGCAATCTTCTCCTGGGTCAGATCACGCGGGCGGTCATCAACGGGCACCAGGTTTGCGAGCACATCGGCTTCATTGGGACCCGCAGGATCAGCCGGTGACTCTCCACGTCCCAGGCGGGAGACGACGCTCTGCACGCCCGGGATATCGCGCATCAGGCTCTGCATCCGTAGCTCCATTTTGATGGATTCCTGCAGCGAGATATTCGGCACTCGATCCGCGTTTGGCCCCAGCGTTCCTTCCTGCATCTCCGGAATGAAGGCTGTGCCGAGGAACGGAAAGAGGCACAGAGTTCCGGCAAGCAGCAGCAGCACCGCAAAGATGCTCTTGCGCTTGTTAGACATCGCGACCGCAAGGATGCGGTTGTAGGGCTTGCGCAACATCGCGACCAGCCACGTGTCGTTCTCTTTTCCGGCCTTCAGGAAGAACATAGAGAGAGCCGGCGAAAGCGATAGAGAAAGCGCCAGCGAGATTAGCAGCGCGATCGCAATGGTGTACGCCAGGGGCGCGAACATCTTGCCTGATGTGCCTTCGAGCGTCATCAGGGGCAGAAACACCAACACGATGATCAGCACGCCGAAAATCACCGGAGTCGCCACCTCCACTACCGCGTCACGCACCGTATGCAACCGGCTGTCGTGCTGCTCGTGGCTGAGCCGCGCAAACACGTTCTCCACCACGACGACGGAACCATCCACCATGAGACCGATAGCTATAGCCAGACCGCCAAGCGACATGAGATTCGCCGACAGGCCAACGTGGTTCATCACGAGAAACGTAAGAAGTGGCGTGAGTAAAAGGTTGGCGCTCACGATCAGGCTCGACCGCAGATCGCCAAGGTAGAGGAAGAGCACCACGACAACGAGCACAACGCCTTCCGCAAGGACTTCGGTGACGGTGTGAATTGCCGCATCCACCAGACGGGAGCGATCGTAGTAAGGCACAATCTTGAGACCGCCGGGGATTTTGTTTTCCGCGTTGATCTTCTCTACCTTAGCCTTAACCTTGCTTACGATCTCTTTGGCATTGCCCCCGGCGATGGCCATCACCACGCCGCCCACGGCTTCTGTGTAGCCGCCCTTCACCATGGCGCCATAGCGGACTTCCTGGCCTACTTGAACTGTCGCAACGTCCTTGATGTACACGGGCGTTGCGGCGCTTTCCTTCAGCACGATGTTGCGAATGTCGTCGGCGTCACGAATCAGGCCGATGCTTCGAATCAGGTATTGTTCGGAGTGCTGAGGAAGAATGCCGCCCCCGGCATTCGCATTGTTCCGCTTCAGCGCGGCGAACACATCCTCGATAGTCAAGCCGTAGTAGCGCAGCTTCTGCGGATCTACCAGCGTCTGATACTCCTTGACGTATCCACCTGTCGAGTTGATCTCGGCAACACCGGGAATCGACCGAAGCAGCGGCCGTACCACCCAGTCCTCCACAGTCCTGCGTTCTACCAATTCGTCATGCGTAAGGGCGCGTTGTCCATCATCGGTTCGTTCCAGGGTGTATTGATACACCTCGCCTAGAGCATTGGAGACCGGGCCCAGCAGCGGCGTGACTCCTTCCGGCATGCGGTCGCGCAATTCGTTGAGGCGCTCGCTAACCAGTTGCCGCTCGAAGTAGACGCCCTTGCCGTCTTCGAATACCAGAGTGATGAGAGAGAGTCCCGGCTTGTTCAGAGAGCGCATTTCCTGCAGGCCCGGCAATCCCGTCATGCCGATCTCAATGGGAACGGTGATGAACCGCTCTACTTCTTCGGGCGACTTTCCAGCAGCCTCGGTGGCGATCTGGACCTGCACGTTAGTCACGTCGGGGAATGCATCGACAGAGAGGTGCTGCGCAGCGTTCAATCCGAAGAACAGCAGGATGAGCGCCACCACAACGATTACCAGCCGCTGGTGTAGGGCTGCCGCAATAAGAGCCCGCATCTATTCCGCTCCCTTGATCATGTCCTGCTTGCGCTGGTTGTTCAGATGGAACGCGCCGTTGAGTACGATCTCGTCGTTCTCCGTGATGCCCTTCAGCACGAGTCTGTGATCGGCCACCTCCGGCCCGAGTTCCACTTCGCGCAACCGCCAGGAGTCGGCGCCGGCTTTCACGAACACCTGATCCTTGTTGTCTTCGCGCACCACCGCGGTGGAGGGGATTGTGAGGCCGCGCTGGGGGCGGCTTTCGAATGTCATGGAAGCGAGCATTTGCGGCTTGAACAATTCCTTCGCATTGGGGAGATCCATGCGGGCTTGGACTGTCCGCGTCTCGGGATTCACCACGGGACTCACGAAGTTCAACGTCCCGGTGACCGGCTCATGCGGTAGCGCCGGAACCGTCGCCAACACGGTCTTGCCTGGATAGAGCGATGCCGAGTGCTCCTCCGGTACCTCCGCCACGAGCCAGACGTTCGAGAGATCGGCAATGAGGAACACCTCATCGGCGGGTTGCACCACCTGCCCGATCGTCACCTTCCGCTCGATGAGGGTACCGGAAATGCTTGCGGTGATGGGGTATTCCGAGTTGATTTGGCGCGAGGTTTCCAGCCGCGAAATTGCCGCATCGGTCATGCCGAGCCCGCGTAACTGCGCACCAAGCGCGGCCACCTCTGCGCTTGTTTGCAGCAGCTCTGCCTGCCTCTTCTCCAGTTCCGCCGTCCCGATTACGTCGGACTGCACCAGTTGCTTTGCTCTTTCCGCAGACTGCCGCGCGAGGTTTTCCTGTGTATACGCCCTGATGAACGCGAACTGCGCGTCAGAAAGCGCATTGCTGTGCAGCATGGCGAGGACCTGCCCCTGCTTCACGTGCTGTCCTTCGAACACCAGCATCTTCGTGATGCGTCCGTTCACGGGAGAGCCGACGCGCGCCACCCGCGAGGCATCCGTCTCCACGCGAGCAGCCACTTTCTGCTGCGTGGTCACCTCCTGCCATTGGGCGCTGCCCGTCTTGATCTCGTTGCGCAGTTCTGGCGTTAGGTGCACCGTCAGAGGATCGGGAGGTGCAGCTCCGCGGCTCCCGGCCGCGACATCGTGTTTGCAGGCAGCCATGCTCCACATCACAACCACTGCGCTCATCGCAGCCAGACACAACTTCCGCATCGCATTCTCCGTCATGGGTGAGTGGCTCCCAGTTCTTCCAGATCAATCAGTGCGCTCTGCTGCGCATAACGCGCGTCCAGCAGGTCGGTCCGCACGCCTTGCAGCACGCGTTGCGCGTCAAGCACTTCCACAATCCCGCGTTCGCCAAATTTGTAGGCAGCGCGAGCGGCCTCGACTGCCGCCTCTGCTTCCCGCAATGATCCCGCTTGCAGGCTCTCCACCTGATCGCTGCTGATTTCGTACTGGCTGTAGGCGCGCTCCAACGCTGCTACGAGCTCCAGTTGTGTTTGGCGCTCCGCAGAGGTGGAACGCGCCACGTTCGCTGCAGCCTCCCGGATCTGGCCGCGCCGGCGGTTCCATACTGGAATATCGATATTCACGCCCATGCGAAAGAACGACAGGTCCGGTTGATGTTCGTATTCCCCATACAGTTGGGGGGTGGGAATTCTTCGCGCTCGCTCGTCCTGCACAATCGCCCTCGCCTCTTCGGTTCGGGTCTGCGCCTCCGACAGCGCCGGATGGTTCGCCAGTACCGACTGCCGCAATTGTTCCAGCGCGGGTAGCGTTATCTGCGGACTGAACGACCCTGACGGCTCCGGGCTCTCCGAAACCGGCATACCGAGCACCGCCTTCAACACCGCTCGCGCCGCTGCCAGTTCTACCTCCGCGCTCTTCACCACTGCGCGTGCTCGCGACATCTCCGCCTCTGCGCGCGTGAGTTCAAGCTTGCCTTTTTCTCCCACCTTCACTTCCACGCCCACGCGTCGGCGCAGGTCCGTGACCAGCGCCAAGTTCCCTTCGGCATTGGCAAGCTGCTCCTTACGCCGGATCACGTCGTAGAAGGCCCGCTTCACGTTCGCCATCACGCCCAGGCGCACCGCCAGCAACAGATCTTTATCCGCGGACATCGCAAGCCGCGCCGCACGAATGCGGGCTTGCCGTTCTGCGGGAATCTCAATTGGCTGGCTCGCCGAATAGTGCTGAAGAAGTCCCGGCACTCCGGGTGTGGGTACATCAAGTCCCGCCTGATGCCCTGCCAGAACCTGAACGGTGGGATTGGAGTAGGCGCGGGCCGCTTCCACGCGGCCTTGCCCCGCCTCAATCTGCGCTTGGCTCTGTTTCAGAAGGGGACTATTCTGCTCCGCGATGGCCAGAGCTTCGTCAATCGACAAAGAGCTAACAGCGCCGGAAGCGCGCGCCCCTGCCGCGGCAGACACGCCGGGCGCGGACGCAGAGCTGTTGCTCTGGCCTGAAACCCCCGGCAAGACTAAGAACGGGAAAAGTAGTGCATAGATCCAAGGTCGCACGCCCGCTTGTTTGCACGTCGCGTACCAATGAGATTTCGCGCAGTCTTTGTGAGTTACGACTGCCGCCGTGCCGCAAATGGGACATGCCGTTCGTTGCTGCTGTCCCAAAACGTACATCTGATGCCGCCAACTCCCACCAGACCACGCCCCTTGATTGGAACCAGGATTGCTCAGTCAAACGGTATGAATCGCCCTGAAGGGCTCTGGTCCCGCTATCCTGTCGCTATGGACCTGCTCTATAACCCGGATAAAGGCAAAGCAAGGTGGACTGCCTTCGGGATAGTGGCGTTCTTTGTCTTGCTTGCGGTCCTCGCCATCGTCGTACCGGGCTCCGACGTCTCCGCTCACAATATCCTTCACCATCTCAACTTCCTTCCCCTAATGATTGCGGGCATGCTCTTTGGAGTGCGTGGCGCGCTTGCCACGGCTGTGTTGGGCGGCTTGATCAATGCCCCTGTGATCGCGCACCAATGGAGGCGCTGGCCCCTCGACGCGAAGGATCAGATCCTGGAGTTCAGCATCTTCGTGATCGCCGGCCTCATCGCCGGATACCTCTCCGACCGCGAGCGGGAGCATCGCCGCAAGCTCGAGCAAACTCGTCAGCAGCTCGAAGACGTTTATCGCGAACTCAGCGAGAATGTCGAACGTATGAAGCAGGCCGAGCGCATGTCTGCCACCGGACGGCTTGCCGCAAGTCTCGCCCATGAGATTCGTAATCCGCTGGCCAGCATCTCCGGCGCTGCGGGCATTCTTCGCCGCGGAGCGGCGCCGGCCGAATACCTCGAAGACAGTCTCGACATCATTCAGAAAGAATCACAGCGGCTCAACAAGTTGCTTACCGGCTTCCTCAACTTCGCTAAGCCGCGTTTGCCACGCCTGCAGCATACAGAGCCCGATTCAATCGTGGTTTCCGTCGCATCGCTCGCGTCGCACGCCGCGCAAGAGCGAAGGATCACGATCGAACACCAGCCGCTCGCTCTCTCTCCTGAAATCGATTGCGACCCGGAGCAGCTCCGCCAGGTGTTATTAAATCTCGTGCTGAACGCCATTGAGGCCTCGCCCGCGGACAGCCGTATCATTCTGCGCACCATATGCGAAGACCGCCACATTTGCCTCGACGTGGAGGATTGTGGCATTGGCATACCCGACGATATGGCGGAACGCATCTTCGACCCGTTCTTTACCACCAAACCCAAGGGCACCGGACTGGGCCTCGCCATCTCCTCCACCATCATTGCTCAGCATGGCGGCACGCTCACGTTCCACAAGAATGCGCGTGGCGGAACAACATTCCGCATCCAGTTCCCCTTGGGCCAGGAGGCCTCACATGCCAGCTAGCAGCATACTTGTGGTTGATGACGACGCCAGTGTTCGGCGCGTTCTGCAGATGCAACTTGTCGAGGCCGGCTACACCGTCGCCACCGCTCAGAGCGGAACCGAAGCGCGCAAGCTGCTCGTCGAGAGCCGCCCCAAGCTCGTGATCACTGACCTGCGCATGCCCGGCCTCGACGGAATCGAGTTGCTGCGTCTGATTGCCGACGACCAGATTCAAACCACCGTCATCATGATCACTGCCTTCGGATCCATCGAGACCGCAGTCCAGGCCATGCGCCTCGGTGCGTACGACTACATCACGAAACCCATCGATTATGAGGCGCTTCTGCTGGCCGTGCAGCGCGCCATGGAGCGGCAGGATCTCATCGATGAAGTGCGCAATCTCCGTTCCGCCCTCGATCGGCGCTATGGATTTGAGAACATCATCGGACATTCCGAGTCTCTTCTGCGGGTGCTTGAGCTAGCCTCGCGCGTGGCCCAGCATGACTCCACGGTACTTATCCAAGGCGAGACCGGAACGGGAAAGGAACTGCTCGCGCGCGCCATCCACTACAACAGCAGGAGGCGCAATCAACCCTTCGTAACCATCAACTGTGGAGCCATTCCTCGCGACCTGATTGAATCCGAACTCTTCGGCCATTCTCGCGGCTCCTTCACCGGCGCGGTTGCCAACAAGCCCGGCCGCATCGAAATGGCCGACAACGGAACCTTGTTTCTCGACGAAATCGGCGAGCTTCCCCTCGAGTCTCAGGTCAAGCTGTTGCGCGTGATTCAACACGGCGAGATCGAGCGCGTCGGCGGCTCCGCCCCGAAAACCGTGAACGTGCGCATTATCGCCGCGACGCACCGCAACCTCGCCGCCATGGTCGAGGACGCCGCCTTTCGCCAAGATCTTTTCTATCGGCTCGCCGTAGTCCCCCTTCGCCTTCCGCCGCTCCGTGAACGCCGCCAGGATATTCCTGAACTCCTCGAACACCTTTTCCGGCAGGCGCGCGAACGGCACAATATGCCCAATATCCGGATGGCGCCTTCGCTCGTCGGACTTTTTGCGGCGTACCGCTGGCCAGGAAATATCCGGGAACTGGAAAACATCATCGAGCGCATGCTGGTGCTCTCCAACGGAGAAATCATCACTGAGAACGACCTCCCCGAGGAACTGCGCCAGGCTTCTCTCCCGCAGCAACGCGCAACCCTGCTGCTTGAACTCCCGGACGAGGGGATCAGCCTCGAAGCCGTGGAACGCGAACTGCTTCTCCGCGCCCTGGAAAAGTTCGACGGCAACCAGACCCACGCAGCCCGCTACCTCGATATCAGCCGTCGCACGTTCATCTATCGCATGGAGAAACACGGGCTGCGCCAGGAAGACCTAACCCGCTGAGTTAGAACTGGTACTTCGCCGCCAGCTGAAGCTGACGCATGGCACCGGTTCCACTGATCCGGCCGAACGTTGAAGACGTAATTGTCATGCTCGGATTGTTCCAGTTTGGATGGTTCAGTGCATTGAAGGCTTCGAAGCGAATCGACAACTGATGCTTCTCGTTGTACGGCATGAAGAACGCCTTGTGCAGCGAAGCATCCAGATTTGTAAGTCCGGGCCCTGTGAAGCTGCCCCTGCCCGCGTTTCCGAAGAAGCCCACGGGTTGGAGCTGGTACGCAGCTGGATTGACCCAGGCGTTCAGTGTTCTGGTGCCGCTGTAAGGGCTGATGCCCGTGACGTTTGGGCGATCGTAGTTGCCTCCCGCACCCTGTATTCCTGAGCGATCGATGCCGTCCTGCGGAGTCGCGATGGCGCCAGTCTGGTGCGTAAAGATTCCCCCCACTTGCCAGCCGCCAACCAGGGCATTGAGTGCCTTGCTGTTCACCGGCACCAGTTTCCCTGGCCCGAACGGCAGTTCGTACAGCGCCGAAACGACGATCCGGTTCCTTACGTCGAATGCCGATGGGCCGTAGTCGCAGGTAAGGCAGCGGTTGTCCTGCGGAAACAGGGGATCGTTGCCCTGAACTCGAACGCCGCTCGTGTCATCCAGCGATTTGCCAAACGTGTAGGATCCGATCAGATTGAAGCCGTTGCTGAAGCGCCGGGTAGCTTTCACGCTGAAGGCGTTATAGTTGCCGATCCCTTCGTCATGCACGTACTGGATACCGCCCATATTGGCGAAAGGAGTACGGAACTTGACCGAGGTCCCGGCTCCATTTGGCACATACCCCGAGGGTGTAGCGATGTTGACGTTCCTGAATCCATAAAGGTGCCGGCTCACAGCACCCTGATAGCCCATTTCGAAGGACCAGTTTTGCCCAACCTGTTTTTGGATGTTCAAGAGAAATTGTTCAGCGTACGGCGTCTTGTGGCCGGCGGCCATGACGAACGCAACGGTGCTTGCAGGCAGAAGGGCGACACCTGATCCGCCGCCCCCGCCCGGCACGGCATTGTTCCATGTCAGGGTGGAACTGCCGTACGGCGCAACCGCATTTGCGTTGGTGAAGGTCACGCGTCCGGCGATATTCCTGGCCATGTCGAAGTACGCGTTGCCGATATCCTGGCTATAGAAAAGTCCGAACCCCGTGCGGATGACCGTCGTCGCGTTCGGTGAGTAAGAGATCCCCAGCCGAGGCGCCCAATTGTTGTATTGCGTATGCATCAGCGGACCATTAGGCAGCGTGCCGTTGCTGCACACCGGCGGCGGCCCATTTCCAACGGTGCTGGCTGTCCACCGGATGTTCAGGCCATCGTAGACATGGTCGGGCGAACAGTTCCCTTGGCGGACGTAGTAAGGCCAGTCGCTCTGCGGATATGTGGTGCTGATTGCAGAATGCTCAGGCATAACCGGAATGCCCACCGTGAAGTTGTTGCCATACGTATCGTTCCAAGGCGGCGTGAGTTCATACCTGAGGCCCGCATCAATGGTCACGTTTTGCAGTAATTTGTACGTGTCGTCCACGTACGCAGATTGAACGTGACGCACATAATTCGCATTCGCCACCGCCACTGCAACAGTCGACTGGTAGAGATCACCGAGCAGGAAGTCAGCAAGCGAGTCACCGCCAGAAAGGGGATTGCTCCCACTGCCGGAGTTGTAGGCCGTCGCGATGGGCTGAGAACTGAACTGGCCGCGCGAGAATTGGTTGCCAAGCTGGTTAAACGTCTGCTTGTTGTACTCGTAGCCCAGCCGCAGCGAGTGCTTCCCTCGCGTCCATGAGACGTTATCGACAATCTGCCAGCCGGGATCCGTCACAACATACGGACCGTCGCCGCCTCGATCTCCGAAACCACTCCAGATTTGTTTAATGGGATTTCCCTGCGCGCTGCCAAAAGACACATCCGGAATGCCCCACGTGGCAGGGGCTCCGCCGCTCAGGCCAGGAATCTTGATCTCGTCGACCACGTTGTGCGTGAAAGCCGACAGCAGCCCCAGTGAATTGTAGAAGTGGGTATAACCAAATCGCGCCTCATTAACAAGGTGCGGGGTTGGCGTCCAGGTGTTGGAGCCCAGGTATTGGTAATAGTTGGTGATGATCTTGCTGCCCGCTCCCAGCAGACCTGTCGAAATGATTGATTCGTCGCCCGAACTGTAGCGGAACGCGTACTGCAAGTTCTGTGACTGGATGAAGTCTCCACGAACCGTCAGGCTCTGGCGGTCTTGCGGAGAAGATGTGCTGTACGCGTAGTTGTTGTTAACCGAACAGCTGGATCCGGTGCAGGTGTATGTGGGCGCGGCGGGGGCTGTTCCCAGGTACTTCAGGAGTTCCGTCGATTGAGGGCTGATTCTTTGCGACGGAATCTTGTTGTTTGGAAATGGCTGCTTCCCGAGGCCATTCGCGTCTCCCGTGGCGGGATCGTAGAGGGTGATTGGATGGGTGCCCGTAGCGTCCTGATACGTGTAGCCCGAGAAGTCTCCGGCAGCCATTGCCGCTGTGGGCACTACTGCTTCCCCTTGTCCTACTGAACGGATGTGTCTCCATTCGTCGTCGATCATGAAGAAGAACTTGTTTCTTGTATCGATAACGTGCGGAATCCTGATTGGCCCATCCAACTCAAACCCGAAGTTGTTCCACTTGAAGGGGAAGACTTTGGGGGGAGTCAGGTTGTAGGGAAAGAAATAGGGGTTCGCATCCACGTAGTTGTTGCGGATGAACTCGTAAGCCGATCCGTGGAACGTATTGGTGCCTGACTTGCTTACAACATTGACCTGGGACGCTTCATGGCCGAACTCCGCGGAATAGACGCCGGTCTGCACCTTGAACTCTTCGATGGCGTCCACCGAGGGCAGCCCCACATAGGTGTTGAAATCGGGATCGGTATTGTTCACGCCGTCCAGGGTGAAGTAATCGAACATGATGCGATTGCCGCCAACCGAGATCGATTGGCTGGCGCGCTCGCCTCCCAGGCGAGCTCCTGCCTGGCCTGCGTTCGGTGAAAGCGTATTGGCATTGGAAGCGAGAGCTACCAGGGCGAGATAGTTTCTGCCGTTCAGCGGTAACTGCGAAACAGCTTCGTTCTCCACCACCGTGCCAAGCGTCGCGTTTTCGGCTTGCAGAAGAGCGCTGCTGGCCTGCACTTCGACGGATTCGGTCACCGCGCCGATCTGCAGAGCAAAGTCGAGCCGGACCGATTGCTGCACCTGAACCTGGATTGCGTTACTTGTAATTGTCTTGAAGCCTGGGTGCGTGACGGTGAGCTTATACGTTCCGACGGGAACGTCGGTAAACGTGTAGTCGCCCGTTGTCGTTGATATCGTGGACCGTCCCGATTGCGTTGCATTGTTACTGAGCAGGATGGCGGCGCCCGGAACAGCGGCGCCGCTTGTATCGCTGACGTGGCCCGAGATGGTGGCCGCGGTCTGGGCCATCAGCCGGGACCCCCATGCCAGAACGAGAAGAGCCGCAAGCGCTGCGTAGCCGAAGGTCGGACGGATATCCCAAGCGATGGCGACAGATTTCCGGGGCATCTTATGAAGCCGTCGAACGGGCTGATTGGGCTGGATGAAAAGGGGCTGAGTATGCCGCTTCGCACAGTGATTCACAGGGTCGACCTCCCGGTCATTGCGTCCTCGATTGCGTGTACAAGTTGTAGTGTGGAAGTGCCGGCCGGCAAGCCATTCCCGAACGGTTCCGTGTGGGGATCTGCGCATAGTCTGAGAAACGACATCCGGTGTATGCGGTGTGTTCCAGACGCAAGCAGATTCCTGCTGTCAAAGCCATTGCAAGTTCATTCGGGTAGTGTTCTAGGAAGAAAGAAGTAAGTGTCTCTTTTTGACCATGTTAGGCGTGCCGTACAGTACTGTCCGGAGAGTCTGTCTTCAGAACGCGCTTTCCCGGCTTGTGTCGTGCGCGTGGCCGCATACTCCCAGCGGAGACAGTTGCAGCCAAGCAATGATTTCCCGGGACGCGCCGTGACTCACCTTCTCGGCTCAGGGGCAGCAAGGGTTGAGCCCCGCCTTTGCCTTGCGGGTTTCGCCAGACGGATCATTCCGAGCACGCAACTCTGAGCCGCTGTAAAGTCACCAGGAATAGATGGCAACGATATCCGATGTACTCGGAATTTGGTTCTTCACAGTCGTATGCAAAACGACTTCGATATTCTTCTTTTCCCATCCCTTGGGAAGAGACATAGCCATCTTTGCAATGGAGTGGGGATTGGTGATGAAATCCCCTGCGGCACGTGTTGCTGACGACCCCACTCCTCCGATTACGATCATCACCTTCCCATTCCATGCATTCAGGAGCCGGGCCGCAATCGCGTAAGTCTCGGAACGGTCCGCGTTGGCGGTCCATTGCTTTTGACGGTCGAACCGATCGACGATCGTGCTATGGCCCTGGAACCCGAACCGCAGGTTCTCCGTCATTGTGAGCGTCCAAATATTGTTATGCGCACCTATCAGGATCGTGGGATTCTGGCGAAGATCGCCATAGGTCACATCATTCACAAACCGCATGTCGAGCTTTATGCGCCGCTGCGCGAGAATGTATTCGACATCCGACAACGCTGCGGCATCGCCCGTAGTGAGGTACGTATTAACGGCAGAACGCAAATACCTGCTATCGATTGAGCTTTCAGGAGCTAGTGGGATATATGGGTGCAGCCCCATTTCCTCGAATTGCCCCTTTGGATGATCCTTGTAGTACTCATCTTCGCCCGCGTTAGAGAGCTCATAAATCGGATTGTTGCCGATTCCAATCAAAACACTGTTGGGGTTCTCGAGAACCGGCGACCAGAACCGGTTTAGCAATCGTTCGTCGGAGGACGGAAGATACCGCACCAGCGCAGCGGCCATCAGCAGTAGGGAAGCGAGGACGGCGATCCACCATCGGCGAAATCGAAACCTCCGAGCCTTCACATCCGCCGCCGTGCCTTTCTGCGGCGGAACTGGGATCGGCTCCGGGGTCAGCATGGGAGTCACCCCTGCGGGAAGCGCCCTCAGAACGCCAGGCTCAAATACCGCCCGGAAGGAGCCGGATGGGATGCTGATCAATACCGTCTGATCCCGGACTCCCTGATAGAAAAGCGCCAGGCGCTTTCTGACTTCAGCAACCCGGAGCCGCACAATGGGATCTACGTTCGTATCGTAGTCGGGGCACCGGTCAAACAGGCGTACGCCGATATTCCTTTCCTTGAGTGACTCGCCGCGCCCGGCCAGCGTCTCGCCGACGAGGAACTTCAGAAGCTTCTGGAGTTGCGGGCTCGAGCGGAAGGGGGAACTCTGCAGGATATCGGCTAGCGATGTCTGAACTTCGGATGCAGACACAGCCTCTGATTCTCCCGGCAGAGGAGGGAGAGGAGTGACCACCTCTGCCATTAGATTCTTCATGTTCTGGTCTCCAGGAGGATTGGCTTCCAGACGTTCTGTTCGTGGTAGTCGTCAGGCACCGGACCCGCTTCCCATCTGCTTGACAAGCAATCCGCCTACTGGGGCGGTTTGCTCTCGTTCAGAATTTCATCGATGGTGGACTTCGGCGCCGGCAGGTGGCCCTCGTTCTCTTTAAGCCACTGGTGGTAATCTGCTTCGATCTCCGGTGACCACTTCGCGTCAATCTGCCCCGCGGTGTACTTTTTCTCCCGCAGGCGCTGGTGGCCGAACATGTCTTCGAGGTGCGTTCGTTCCGAATACTTCACGACGCGCTCCGCCAGTTGTGGCGGGATAAACAGAACCCCGCCGTTCCGTCCGAGCACAACATCTCCCGGCATTGCCAGCGCTTGCCCAATTCGCGTTGGCCCATTGATGCTCACCATGGTCGAATTGAGCCGCGCGCCGGTGGCAAGCATTCCGAAGTGATGCGAGGGATCATAGTAGCGAACAAATGAGGTGAAGTCCTTCAGCTCTTCCAATCCATTAATGTCACGAACCGCGCCGTCATAGACGATGCCATTGCCTGACTTCGCGTAGATCGCGTTACCGACGTTATCACCAATGGAAGGCCCGTCTTTCTTCAGTCCGAAGTGGTCGCAGACATAGACGTCACGAGGCTGGAGCATATCGACGGGCCAGGCGTTCGTTCCTCCCTTGCGATGGTCCTGTACTCCCTGTTCTTCGATCACCTTTTCAATGTCCGGTCTCCCGGGCATCCACACTGCCGTGAGCGCTCTGCCCACCAGCACCTGATCCGGGTGAATGGAATACCAGCCGTCCTCATACTGGTGGTTGAATCCTGCACTGCGAAGCGTTGCCCAAGCCTCTTCGAGCGTGACGTTCTTCATACGGTCCAGAATGTCGTCGGGCACCTTGGGCCGGCCGTCAGGAAATCTCTCCCCGCGCCATTCCGGGGTGTACTTGATCACATCCTCGCGCGTGAAGAACTCCTGCTGGGCCCTGAGGCAGGGAGTGAATGCCAGGAACGCTGCCCCGGCCAGAACGCCTGCAATGATTCTCCGCATCTGTCTCTTTGCTCCCGTGAGTTTGTCTTGCTGATCTCTACTTCTCGGGCTCGAACCAGGGTGTTCCCGGAATCTGCGCCTTTTTCGCAACGTCCTCATCCATCTCCACACCCAGGCCAGGCTTGTCCGTGGGAGTGACATGCCCCTGCACAATGATTTCGCCTTCCTTCACCCAGCTCTTCCACAGGTCGAGATGGTTGATCCAGTGCCACTCGCATGCCAGAAAGTTCGGATAGGTAGTACATGCGTGAGCCGTCGCCATAACGCCGACCGGCGATACGACACAGTGTGGGGCGACCGGCACGTAGTAGGCCTGCGCCATGTTGGCCACTTTCTGCGCCTCGGCAATTCCACCTACTTTCTGGAAATCCGGCTGAATGATATCGACCGCCTTCTTCTCGAGCAGTTCCCTGTACCCCCAGCGCATGTAAAGATTCTCGCCGCAGGCAATTGGAGTGGACGTCGAATGCCGGATGTCCGCCATAGCGTCAATGTCCTCGGCGGGAACCGGTTCTTCCAGCCACATCAGCCGGAATGGCTCTAGCGCCTTGGCCACTTTCTTTCCGGTCGGAGCGTCGTAGCGGCCATGCATGTCGCAGGCCAAATCCATGTTGGCGGGAATGGACTCGCGCACGTGCGACACCCACTTCACCATCCGATCGATCTCGCCGTTGCTCGCAGTCCAATTGACCGCATCGAAGCGCGCAGGATCCCTGGCGTCATCCAAGTCGATCTTCATTGCCGTGAAACCCTGCTCCTTGATCCACGGCAGCTTTTTGTCGGCCTCGGCGCCAATCGGAACATCCATGTCGGAGTCGCAATAGATGCGGACCTTGTCCCGGAATTTTCCGCCCAGCAACTGGTAGACAGGGAGTCCCAGCGCCTTACCAGCAAGATCCCACATGGCAATTTCCAGTCCCGAAAGAGCAGTGATGTATTGGCCACCCTGCGCGCCGGCGAAAATTCCTCCGGTGCGAAGACGCTCCCAGATCGCTTCGACATTGAGCGGGTCGCGCCCGATGAGCATGCGCCGCCATCCGCGGATCAGCGATGCCGCACCAACCGCAGCGTCGGTACACTCGCCATGGCCGTAGAGTCCCTGATCCGTGTAGATACGCACGTGCGTTTGCGGACCATGAACAAGCACCTGGGCGGTGCGCACATCCGTGATCTTCAGCTTGCTGCGCTGGTACGGCGTGCTGTTGTTTTCGACTGCTCGTGCCAGGCCGGGAAGAGAAAAGGCCGAAACTGCTCCGAGTGCTTGAAGAGCAGTGCCCTTCAGCATCGATCTTCGTGACAGATGAGGCATAAACCCCCGGGGAATCTTCTTGTCTGGATTTGATTCCGAGTTCAGGAAGCGTTTACTGAGTCCACAGCGTCACGGGGAAGTTCGTGACGATTCTTGCCGAAAGTCTTGAACGGTCGCGAAGATTACAAAAGAGATTCGGCCTCTGTCAACGAAATAGCGGGACTCAACTAAAGCGATTTTTGTAAATTCTTTCGTTTCAGGGATGCACCGAGGAATTGCCTCTCGAATCGTCCCACGCCATGACACGATTGATGCGCTGGGGTAAACCTTCGCGCTAGACTGGCTGGCGTGGTTCGCGTCTCCCTCGCATCCTTCCTGAACGACGCGGCAGGTTAGCACGTGCGACGCATAACTGCTTTCCGCGACACTGCAATCCGCAGATCAATGGACGAACAACTCCGGCGCTACGACTGCCGGATCCAAGTTTGGGATCGGAGCATCGTTGCAATGGGCAAGTTGCCAGTCCGCGCCGTGCTGGTCTTTTGGATTTTCCTGCTCAGCGCCATTGCCTTTCTTGACCGCACGAACGTGTCCATCGCGGGACCGCAAATTATCCGCGAATTCGGGCTCGATAACCTGCGGATGGGCTGGATCATCAGCGCTTTCCTCATCGGATATGCCGCATCGCAGGTGCTCGCCGGCTGGGTGGCGGTTCGCCTCGGCCCGCGGCGCGCGCTCACCGCAGGCGTGCTGTGGTGGGGTGGATTCACGCTGGCCACCGCTTTGGTCCCCCCAAAAATGCGCGGCGCGATCCTGGTGCTGATCGCGGTCCGCTTCGGACTGGGCATCGGCGAGGCCATCATCTATCCCGCTTCCAACCAGTTCGTGGCGCGCTGGATACCCACCCGCGAGCGTGGCACGGTGAATGGAGTCATCTTTGCCGGAGTCGGTGCTGGGGCGGGACTTACTCCTCCTCTGCTCGTCGCCATCATCGCCTCGCATGGATGGCGTGCAGCCTTCTGGTTCAGTGCGACGGTCGGCGTGATCGCTGGAATCATCTGGTACTTCATCGCCCGCGACACGCCCGAACAACATGCGCTGGTTTCCGCGCGCGAACTGAGCAATATACAGGCAGGTCTTCCAGAAGCCGGAGATAAGCATGCAGCGAGAACACCCGTTCCGTGGAGCGCCATCTTCCGCAGCCGCACGTTATTTCTGCTCACCTTTACTTACTTCACCTTCGGTTACGTGGCGTGGATCTTCCTAGGTTGGTTTTACATGTACATGGCCCAGGCGCGCGGCCTGAACCTGAAGACTAGCGCGTTCTACACCATGTTCCCGTTTATCGCCATGACCGTGTTCTGTCTCGGCGGCGGTGTACTGAGCGATTGGATCACTGCGCGCCGCGGATTACGCGCCGGACGCTGCGGTGTCGGCGTGTTTTCGCTCGTAATGACAGCGGTGTTGCTGGTGCTTGGCTCACGTGTCGGGAGCGCTTCGCTTGCGGCTATGATCCTGGCCGCCGGCGCAGGCGTGTTGTATCTCTGCCAGAGCTCGTTTTGGTCGGTCTCGGCCGACATCGCAGGTGAAAGCGCTGGAGTCGTCTCCGCCGTGATGAATATGGGAGCGCAGATCGGGGGCGCAGTGACTGCGTCGCTCACTCCCTGGATCGCACAGCATTTTGGCTGGACGACTTCCTTCCTCGTCGCCGCCATACTGGCCGTCGCAGGCGCAATCGCGTGGCTCGCGGTCGATCCCGAAACGAAACTCGTCAGCGCCGTGATTGACAACCTCGCGGCATCCAAGGGGCTCACGCAATTCGAGATCAGCCGCGAATCGCATTGAGCGATTTCATTCTATGTTTCGAATTGACTAGAGCCTGCCGAACTGCTTTACCGCCGCCTCGATCGACCTTGTCTTTTCGATCAGCGGGTACATCGAGTGTTCTTTGAAATCCAACTGCTGCGCGAGCTTGAGGATATCTTCTGCGCGCTCGCGCGGTACGACAACCACTCCATCGTGATCTGCGGCGATGATGTCACCGGGACGGATAGTCACCCCCTCAATCGCCACAGGCACCTCGCTTCCCGCACATCTGTAGTGCCCCACCAGCGTGGATGGCGCGATACCGGTTGAGTAGACCGGGAAGCCTATCTTCTTGAGATACGCAGTGTCGCGAACCGCGCCATCGATAATCGCTCCCGCAAAGTCACGCGCCGCCATTGCCGTGCCCATCAGCCCGCCCATGCCAGCCACGTCCGCTCCATCCTCGATGGACATAACGTAAACGGAGTCTTTCTTCCCACGATCGATCGCTTCGAGCATCCCATCCACAGCGTGTGGGTCGTGATTCTCCTGCTTCTCCATGCGCACGGTGACGGCATACCCCGCAAAATGCGATGGAAACAGCGGCTGCATCCCGTGCGATAGGTACATGCGCCGCCCCAGAAGCTGTTCGATGGCGTCGGAGACGGATGCCACTTCAACATGGCGGTAAGCCTGGAGCAGTGTTGCCGGATCATGTTCATTGGCCGCCGCGGATTGTGCGTTCCCCACCTGAACGGGCCTTCCCACTTCATGCGTGGCACCGCGTGCCTTCCTCGATGCCACAGCAGGAAAGATTACGAGCACGGTAACCAGTGCAAACACCAATGAGAAAATGAAGCGCTTCGCCCGGCGCGCTGTCACCCCTGTGGCCGTTCCTTGACGAGCATCCTTCATCTTCGTTTCCTCACTTTGGCGTCAGCCGTTCGCTAGTGGCAAGCCTACAGTATCCAACTGGTGAATTGGAGTATCGGCGGTTGCTGCCAGTTTGACTGGAGCTTTGTTCTCTCTCGGCATGGCGAACGGCATCTGCGCTCCCAACCGGAAGTCGCCAACGCGCCGCATACGCCATCGGAGGATGGTTGAGGTAATGTCGGAAGCGCTCTGCCAAATATCCCTGGTGCTATCGAACGGGCGCCTCTGCAGAGCCTCAGGGCTGGATGGTGCGCGTAGCCACGACGCTGATCGACAACGGCGCGCCGGCCACCACGCGAGCATGCACCAAAGCCTCGAAGTAGACGGGTGTTGATGAACCCTCGTGGATATTCAACGCCTTTTCGAGTTGAGCATGATCCGCGGAGTTCTGCAGAAACTCCCCAAGCGCTTCCGTTCCCTCCTGGCGCAGTCCTTGCAGAATCAAAATGTTGCCACGGCCGGTGGAACTGGGAAGAAGGGAAATGGTCGCATATTCTTCACCGGCTGAGCCGGTGCGCGGCAGACCCTCATAGGTCGCTTGCTCACCCGGGAGCGGTCTCCTATTGCGGAAGTACATCTTGCCGCCCACCCCATCTTCCACGACTTCGAAATTGAGTTTTCCAGTAAAGAGCCCCACCCAGGGATCGGAAGTGGGGCCGCCAATGAAGATGTAGTTGCCATCATCGAGCTCGCGAAGGTTCAGATTTCGAGCGGAATAAATTTGGATCGGATGACCGGACCTCCCGGCGACTTTCGCAATCGAAGAAGCCACGACCAGGTCTGCGAAAGAAGTGAGCTGCGAATCAGAAATGTAGTCGACAAGCCGCGAGATATTCGGCGGCAGGTGAGTGGGCACCAGACTCGTGCGAAAGTTGGATGCCAGGTACTGATCCAGGGTTAACTCCTTGTCGCCTAGGAGCCTGAGCATCGTATTCCCATCGGAAACAATGAGCCGTGTCTCGCGATCCGGTTGAATGACGGCATTCAGCGGCCACAGAATCGCCTGGTTGTTCTCATGCACCCTGACCGCACGATACCAGCCGATTGCGCAGATCACCGCAGCGGCTATCGAGCACCAGAGCAGGAGGCCCTGGCCTCGGAAGTGCCCTCTGGCCCGCGTCTCCGGGGGCGTCGCCGCAACGACGAGAGACTGGGGCGCGGTAACCGGTTCCATATATCTGGGCCGGAACTCCAACGCGTAGGAACCCTTCGGGATTTCGACCAGTAGACGCTCTGTCTGGCCTTCGTGGGCAAAGTACTCGTGCAGCCGGAGCCGGAGGTGTCGCACGTGAACGCGAACCGCGCTATCCTCGGCTGGGCTGTAGTCTTCCGGTTTCCCGAACGCTGCCCGGCCGATCTGTCTCTCGGTCAAGGCCTCTCGTTCCCCGCGAATGGAGTGCTCAGCCAGGTAGGAAAGCAGGCCGTGCAAATTAGCTGATTTCTGGAACGGCGGGCTCTGCAGGATACGTTCGATGAGCCCCCAGCGTGGATCGGCGTCCCGGTCTGGTTTTGAAGAAAGAGGGATTTCAACCTTGTTCGGGAGCCGCTGGGGGGAAGACATACCGAAACAAATTATAGCCCCCTACTTACACGGCCGTGCTCGCGCGCATTTACTCCTGTATCGGCCCGCCGGTGGCATCGCGCCATGTAACTGCCGCAGAATATTTTGCGACCGAGAACACATGTGAACAGAATGTTTTCACCTGGTTTTAGCTGGATAACCTCTTGGCGTGCATCAGCGCGGAGCGCAAGAATGATTTCCGGCTGCCAGGCTCCGCCTGGGGCTGCAGAGCGACGAGAACGAGATCTGGGCTCGGACACGTCAGCCGCATACGGAATCCATGTTGCTGTTCTTGCCTTCCATGAAATCAGACAATGATTCGAAGCTATCGGGAGCTCTCAGTCGGCGCAGCGCACTCAAGAGGCTCGGAGGCATGATCGCCGCCGCAACGGTGAGTGCACAGGGAGAGCCGCTACTCGCGACGAAAGCCACGCCAATCGAGAGCAGTGCAACAAGCTCCTTGCCCAGGCGCCCCAACATCCTCTGGATCACCGGAGAGGGTGTGCCCCAGCCGGCGTTGAGCTGTTACGGAGGACGTCTCCTACAGACGCCGAACATCGACCGCATTGCCAACGAAGGCATCCGGTTTGAAAATTCCTTCTGCACGAATGGGCTCTGCGCGCCAAGCCGGGCCACTTTGCTGACGGGCACCTACAGCCATGTGAACGGAATTCTCGGGAACCCGGAGTTCTATAGTTTGGGAGACCCGCCCTCGCGTTTCGATGCGGCGCAGGAGACCGTTGCCAAGATCCTAAAGCGGAATGGGTACCAGACTGGCATGGTGGGCAAGTGGCATCTGCCGGTGAATCCAGCCAAGGCCGGCTTTGATTACTTCGTCTACAAGGAGGGCGCGGGCGGCCCGTATTACGAGCCCACCGGATTTCTTGGCAATCCCAGCCTCGGCAGCGAGGAAATTCAGAAGTTTCGCTACGAGGGATATGAGACAGATGTCATGACCGACCTGTGTCTCAAAGGGTTGAAGCAGTTCAAGCAGCCGTGGTTCATGATGATGCAGTTTTTCAACACGCACCGGCCGTGGGACCCCCCGCATAAGTACGAACACCTTTATGACGACGTGCGGATTCCCGAGCCGGGTACGTTCTGGGACAACTATGATCACCGCGCCAGCCCCGCGGGCAGAGCGAGAATGCGCATTGAAGACATGCCGGACTTCAATCCACCGGCAGATCTGACGGGGCGCCAGCGCAAACAGTGGAATTATCAGAGATATATGCGTCGCTTTTTCGGAACTCTGCGTTCTCAGGACGACAATATCGGCCGCCTGTTCCAATACCTGGATCAGAACGGACTCACCGGCAACACGATCATCGTCTACACCTGCGATCACGGATTCTTCCTCGGCGATCACGGCTGGTTTGACAAGCGCTTCATGTATGAGCAGGCAATCCGGATTCCCTGGATGATCCGTTGCCCCGGCGCTGCTGGACGAGGCACGGTGCGCAACGACTGGGTGATCAACATCGATAATGCGCCCACGATTCTCGACCTGGTGGGCCTGCCCATTCCGGCGGAGATGCAGGGCAAGAGCATCGCGCCCATTCTGCGCGGGCAGAGTTTGCCCGGCGAGCGTCCCGCTCTCTACTATCACTACTACGAGTTCGGTACGCCGCATTGGGTGGCGCCGCATTATGGAATTCGCACCGAACGCTACAAGCTGATCAGCTACTACACTCGCAATGAGTGGGAGCTGTTCGACCTGGAGAAGGATCCCGATGAGATGGAAAACCTCGTCATCGATAACGGACGGCACATCCAGCAGGGATACGACACCGTCTTCAAGGACCTGTTGGCACAGTTGACGCAGCTGCGGGAGCGATACAACGACAACACCGGCTACCCGGTCAAGTTCGCGCCCCCGGGCGATTGAGTGAAGTGCGTGCGACACACAGATGACTATCCTTGTCTTCAGATCATGTCGAAGCCGGTCCGGACGATTGGCCATATCGACTCCGTGTTGCGGAATGATCTTAGGGAGAGCTGTGTGAAATCGAATCTCCAGGGGCAGGACAAATTGTCGCGGCGGCTCCTTCTTATCATCTTGCTCTTGCTGCCGACCTTCATTGCCCCATTCGGAATGGCTCAAGCCGCGCAGCCATGGTTTTTTGCGGTACTGGCCGATCCGCAACTGGGCATGTACGCCAAGGACCAGAACTTCACCCAGGAGAGCGCAAACCTCGAGTTTGTTGTGGCCAGCTTGAACCGGCTGCATCCGCGATTCGTGGTGGTCTGCGGCGACCTGACCAACCGTACAGGCGATGCAACGGAGATAGCTGAGTACAAACGCATTCTCCAAAAGTTGGACCCGGCAATTCCCGTCCATAACGTGCCGGGAAATCACGACGTCGGGAATGAACCCACCCCGAATACCCTCAATAGCTATCGCCAGGCATTTGGGCGCGACTACTACTCCTTTTCGGCAGATGGCATTCTCGGCATCGTCTTGAATTCAAGCCTGATAGGGTCGCCGACGCAGGTGACGGATGAAGCGCAGAAACAGGAGCAGTGGCTCGAAAACACTCTCACTGAAGCCCGGGCGCACCGAGGTCGCGAGGTAGTTGTCTTCCAGCATATTCCCTACTTCCTCCACGACCCGGCAGAGAAAGATGATTACTTCAATCTGCCGGCCTCCATCCGTCGCAAGTACCTCGATTTCCTTGAACGAGGCAATGTGCATTATGTTTTCGCGGGGCACTATCACCGCAATGCGGGTGGTAAAGACGGATCGCTGAATGAGAGCGTCAGTGGCGCCGTGGGCTTGCCCATCGGCGGATCGCTGTCGGGATTCAGGTTGGTCACCGTCGATGGAAGCAAGCTCGAGTCGCGATGGTATTGCCTTGCGGACATACCTAATCAGGTGCAGCCGCCCAATCTGCCGCCGACGCATTGTCCGCAGTGACTTCACAGAGAGATCTTCGAACTTGGACGGTTCCCGAGCCGCGTCATCATGACCTGCAAATCCCTTGTTGCGCGGTGACGACAAAATCGGCCGCTTCGCATCGAGAGATGTTCAGCGGCTATATCTCTTAGCAGAACCTCCTTTGATCCTCGAAACTCTCCCGCATCAGTACCTAAAGACGGCTGCGGATCTTATTGCAATAGATAAAGGCACTTGTTAAATCGAAGTTTTCACCACGTTGCGGAGGGCTAATCCCTTGGCAAGCAGTCTCTGATCTTCGAAACTCGCTCTGGTTCCAGATAGGCACGATTGGACGCACCTGAAGCTGGTGGAGTTCTGACTCTGGGGAATACGCGTGCGCCTGAACGTGGGAACTTTCGAGTGTATTTGGAGGCTGCAGTAGCATGCTTTTCACGGAACAAGTATTCAAAAAGCCCAGCGTCGGACCAATGGGAAAGCGGTGCGTCGTGTGGATGTGGGTGCTGCTTTTCACATTGGTGGGCCCGTCAGTTCAACTTCTCCGCGCGCAGGCAAATAGTGGCCTCACGGGTTCCGTGACGGACCCGTCCGGCGCAGCCATTCCGGGCGCGACGATTACCTTCCTCAACACCGCGACCGGGATCAGCTCTCAGGTCGCTTCCTCCTCGGTCGGACTGTACAGCGTCGCTCTGGCGCCTGGAAGTTACAACGTGTCTGTCGAGTCACCCGGGTTCCGGAGGTACCAGGCGACCCAGGTGCTGGTGGAAGTAGGCGCTACTCCCACGTTCAATATCAAGATGAATATGGGCGCGGAGACCCAGACGGTTCAGGTTTCCGAAGGCAATTCCATCGAACTCAATACCACCGAGCCGCAGCTCGATACCATGCTCCCGCCGGCCGAAGTGTCAGCCCTGCCGCTGGAGATCAGCGGCAACATCCGCCAGATCACCAGCTTCGGCACGCTCTCACCCGGCGTCAGATCTGGTCCGTATGGCACGCTAACGGTGGAAGGTGGCAACCCCAAGCAGATCAATTCATCGGGCAGCTACTACAACGGCCTGCCGCTGGTCACTGCGTCGGCCATCAACTCCGATCCCCCGTTCGAAATGGTGGATGAGTTCCGTATGCTTCGTTCCGCGTTCTCGTCTCGCTATGGCATGACACAGGGTGCGGTCGCGTACAACATGCGTTCCGGCACCAACAAGCTGCACGGCGATGTGTTCGCTATCAACCGCAACAACGCTTTCGATTCGGCCGGGTTCTTTCCATCTAAGTTCGATGCGAACGGCAAGCCGGTTGCTCCCATCGATCGCGAAATCAACTGGGGTGGCAGCGTTGGCGGTCCGGTCGTTCTGCCTCACCTCTACAACGGACACAACCGGACATTCTTCCTGGGCAGTGTAGATATCTTCAGCCAGAATCAGGGCATTACCAGCATCGGCACCGTTCCTACGCCTGCGATGAAGAACGGCGACTTCAGCCAGTTCGTCGACGCGAGTGGCAAGCTGATCCCGATCTACGATCCGCAGACCGGCCAGCAGTTCTCGTGCAACGGCCAGCTCAATGTCATCTGCCCGAACCGAATTGACCCGCTGAGCCAGTCTCTCTTGCAGTACCTTCCGGACCCCGACACACCGGGCAACAACTTCGGCCTGGTAGCCAACAAGCTACCGGCGATTCAGTCGGTTCCCTTCAAAACGCAGGCCTGGGGACTCACCGTGAACCACGCCCTGAGCTCAACCCAGAACCTCGGCTTCACCTGGTGGCGCAATCACTACTCCGTAGTGCAGGAGTCAACTCCGCCCATCGTTCCCAAGTCCAACCCCCTCACCGGTGAGCAGTCGGGCATCGACAACACCAACGTGTGGCTCGGAACCTATCAGAAAACCGTCACCCCGAACCTTCTCTTCACCATCGGCCTGGCCGCGGAAGACAAGATGCAGGACTACGTGGGTGACAACCAGAATGTTAGCTTCCCCGGTGTCACCAACGGCAAGACGCTTCCCATCATCACGTTCAGCGGCCAGAACGCCCCTACCGGCTGGGGCGACGTGTGGAGCGGCCTGATCAACTACTATGTCGACAATTTCGGTTGGAACATCGTCAACAACTGGATGTGGACCCGTGGCCGTCACACGCTGAACATGGGTGGGGAGTACCACCACTACATGGCGCACACCATCAGCGACTACGGCAGTGGCGAGTTCGATTTCCACCAGTCCACCACGTCGGTTCCGAACTCCGCAGATCCGAACTTCGGCAAATACGGCAGCGGCTTCGCGAGCTTCCTGCTCGGGCTGCCTGACTCGGCCAGCCGCACCGCCAAGACCGAGACCCAGTTCTACACCCAGGATTACTCGCCCTACATTCAGGACGACATTAAGCTCACCAGCAAGTTGACCGTCAGTGCCGGCCTGCGGTGGGACGTGATGGTTCCCTACAAGCTGACCCAGAACAACAACGTGTGGCTGAACCCAACGGCTCCGAATCCTGCCGCCGGCAACCTTCCTGGCGCCGCGACCGCATTCGGCAACTGCACCGGCTGCTCCGGTGTCGATCGCGCCGCAATTCACTGGAAGAACTTCGGTCCACACGTCGGCTTTGCCTACGCCTTCGATCCAAGAACGGTTGTCCACGCCGGCTACATCATCAACTTCCTCGGTTTCAACAGCGCCTATGGACAGGGTGAGGGCGTCGGCGGCGCAGTGAGCCTGGCATCGCTCCTGGGCGGAAGCTTCACCGTAAATGGCACCGGGAGCAACGTTCCCGGTTACGGACCGTGGACGGCTAACGGTACTCCCAACCCGCTACCCACCGTCTCCACCACCCCCTTCAGCCCCTCGCTTGGCGTGGCCCAGACGATCAACTACTTCAATCCCAATCAGGACGGCCGTGCTCCTATGTATCAGGCGTGGAATGCCAGCGTGCAGCGTCAGCTCGGCTGGAACACGCTCATCACCGTGGCGTACTCCGCCAACCGCGTGACACATCTGACCGGCTACAACATCAACCCGATCAGTCAGCCCGATCCTTCCGTGCTCCAATACGGCTCACTGCTTACTGACAACATCAACTCGCCTCAGGCACAGGCAGCCGGGTTCAGCGCACCGTATGCCGACTTCTCCAGCCAGTTCAAGGGCGGCGCAACGGTGTTCCAGTCGCTGAAGAACTTTCCGCAGTACTCGAACGTGGCGCGGGCCTTCGATCAGGCCGGAACCACCTACTACAACGCACTGCAGATCCAGGCTGACAAGCACACCGGTAACGGTCTCACGTTCCTCGCTTCTTTGACCCTGCCGCGCCAGTACGACAATCTCGCTACGCCGCTAAACCGCTACAATCCGTCGCCGGAGTTCGTCATCACGAGCGACACCTGGGAAAGCAAGATCGCCACCACCTACCAGTTGCCCATCGGCAAGGGACAGAGGTTCCTGAATCAGGGCCAGCTGGGCCGCTGGATTGGCGGTTGGGAAGTGGCCGGCATTCTCACCTACAACAACGGCGGCACGGTGCAGATCTCGCAGAGCGGCCAGGGCCTGAACGGACTGAACCGCCCCAACGTTGTTCCCGGAGTCAAGAGGTGGTCCGGCAACTGGGATAAGGTAAAGCCCTACTTCGAAGGGAAAGGCCCCCTCACCCCGGTGTTCAGCAACGATGCCTTCGCCAACACGGGAAGCCAGTTTGTGCTGGGCAACTCGAAGAGAGCTTATGACTCGATCCGCGGACCTCATTATCCCGGAGAGAACCTGAGCCTCCGCAAGCTCTTCCGCATCACCGAGGGCACTTCGCTCTCGCTGCGCATGGACTACTTCAACGCATTTAACCGAACTCAGATCGCCTGGCCGCAGGGCACGAACATCAACGCCTCGAACTTCGGCTACATCAACAGCAAGTTCACGGCCGCAAACCGCCAGGGCCAGATCCAAGCCATGTTCAACTTCTAACCACTTAATTGAATCGCTGCATAGAGGGGCGGATCTTCAGCCGCTTTCTGCAGCGATCTCAATACGCCCATAAATACCGAACAAGATTCCTACACTTGAGTCCGAGACTGCAAACAATTCCCGCCGAACTGTTCAAACAGACTTCGTGGAAGACCTAACCGGCGGCCGTTCTTACCCGTTCATTGCCTACAGCAATAGGCCGACGCGCTTCGTCATTACATCTTGCGGGGAACAGAAACCCAAGCGCTCGCTTACGTCAGCACCGGCGCGGTGCTTCGCTCAGGCACAGCGTCGAGAAGTCTCTCAAGACCACTCGTGAAGGCATGCGGTAAACAGGCCTAAGCCTCTGAACTGATTGATTTGAATGGGAAGATTTGGAGGCGCGGGCCGGGATCGAACCGGCGCATAAAGGTTTTGCAGACCTCTCCCTTACCACTTGGGTACCGCGCCTTGGCAGGGCAGCCTAACCATTGCGGATCGCCCCTTCACCGTAGCCAATCCGGCTGGCGCCGGAGGGTGAATTGGAGCGGGAGACGAGATTTGAACTCGCGACCCTCGCCTTGGCAAGGCGATGCTCTACCACTGAGCTACTCCCGCTTGGTGTCGCAAGTTTGAGTATACCGATCGGTCCAAAACGGGTCAAACCTGCGCGCTCCGACCCGTCTCCGCCTGTCCCGTGCTGTGGGAGCCCCCACCCCGGCCCTTCTCGACGCGCACAATCTCGCCGTCGCGCATATGCAGAATGCGGTCCGCAATCGCCGCCGCCTCAGGGTTATGTGTAATCATCAGCACCGTCTGCCCCAGTTCGCGATTGCAATGCTGCAACATACTTAAAACTACGTCCGAGTTCTTCGTATCCAGATTCCCGGTCGGCTCGTCGGCCAGCACAATCGAGGGATGCGTTACCAGCGCACGCGCGATCGCCACCCGCTGCTGCTCGCCGCCGCTCAGCTCAGACGGTCGGTGCACCAGCCGGCCCTTGATCGACAGCATGTCGCTCAGGTGGTCCAGATACGCCCGATCCAGCGGTTCCTTGCGCCCGCTCACCGAGTACGCCACCTCGATATTCCCCATCGCGGACAACGTTGGCAGTAGATTGAATTTCTGGAAGACGAAGGCGATCCGATGCCGACGCAACTGCGTCCGCTGCGCATCGTTCAGCGTGGCGAAATCCACGCCGTCAATCACCACGCGTCCACTCGACGCCTGCGTCAAGCCTCCCAGCAGGTAGAACAGCGTCGACTTGCCCGATCCCGACGGCCCTACAATCGCAACAAACTCGCCGCGCTGCACCGCGAATGAAACCCCGCGCACCGCCGGGACCTCGATCCGTCCTGAACGATAAACTTTGCTCAAATTTTCAGCCAGAATGATGGGCGACGCCGCTTGTGCCTGCACACCCTCGATTGTAAATGCCCCAACAACAGACACTCCCTACGCCTTCTGCATGGTTCCCAGCGCCGCACCGGTCATCCTTACAAACACCTCGTTCATCTCCTCCGCAGTCGCCTTCGCCCTGCTCTCCAGCCACCACACCACCACGTTCATCAGCGCACCTGCCACATATTGCGGAGCCGCCTCCGTCACCAGGCTCCTCGCCCGCATACCCTTCGCGGACTCGGCCGCAAACTCCGTCAGCATCCGCTTGATCTCACGATGCACGATCGCCCAGCTCTCCCGTCCCACCGTCGCCCGATACAGCGCCCTCTGGCTGTCCACATGCCTTAGAAACGGCAGGACGAATCCCAGCGGAGCGCCACCCTCGCCCGCCTCCGCAGCGGCCCGTTTCCACTCCTCCAGCAGGTGCTCGCGCAGCGGTTCCAGTGACCTCCGCAGCAGATCGTCCTTACCCCGAAAATGCTGGTAGAAGGTAGCTCTCCCCACGCCCGCCCGATCCAGAATGTCCTGCACGGTCAGCGGCTCATAGCCCCGCTCTACCATCAGTCTCAGCAGTGCCTGCCGCAGGTCGTTCAACGTGCGCTGCACGCGCCTATCCCGGCTCGTCCCCGCAACGTTCCCGAACAACAACTTCCCCTGTGTTCGGGAACGAACATCTTCGCTGCTTGTGTTCTGTGTCATCGCGTTTCCGAACAGTATGTTCGGTTATATGGAGGCCGACGTCAAGCCTTCAGGAGGTGCATCATGGCAACCAAAGGTCATCACGGGCACATGCTTTGGGTCGGCGTCCTCGGCTTCCTCGCCGGTGCCGCCTTCCTCTTCTACGCCCCCAGCCTCAAGGCCGTGTCCAGCACCCTCTTCCTCTTCGCGGGATTCCACGTGGCTGGCGCCGCCATCATGTTCGCCTCCGCTTACGTGATCGGCGCCGACAAACTCCTGGCGCGCTTTACTCCCCGCCGCCGCAATCACACCTTCAACTTCGGCTGGGCTCCGGCATGGACACTCGGCCCCATAATTGCCGCGGCCATCCTGTTCGCCGCCGCCATCCTCATCGAAATCGCAGCCACGCACTACTGGCCGGCCGCCCTCATCTTCACTCTTCTCGCCGCCTGTTTCTTCGTCGGAGGCATCTTCGCCCGCTCAGTGACGCGCGTCGACGACGCTGTTCTGCCCATGGTCGCGCTCACGCCTGTCGGTGTTGAGAATCCCATCATCCTCGACGCTGGCTGCGGCTCGGGCCGTACCACCATAGCGCTCGCCCGCGCGCTCACCCAGGGAACCATCGTCGCCCTCGACCGCTTCGACGCTGGTTACATCGAGGGTGGTGGCCGCACGCTCATCGAGCAAAATCTCCGCCTAGCCGGCTTGCGAGACCGCGTTCGCATCACCCCCGGCGACATCACCCGGCTCGGCTTGCCTGACGCTACCTTCGACGCGGCCGTGAGTGCCCACGCCATGGATCACCTCGGCCGCTCCACCGCCCAGGGCCTCCGCGAAATCCACCGCGTCCTCAAGCCCGGTGCGCGCTTCCTGCTCATTGTCTGGGTTCCCGGATGGACCATGTTCACCATCGCCAATGTGCTTTCGTTCTTCCTGGCCTCGCCTCGCGTATGGCGCCGCCGAGTAGCCGAAGCCGGCTTCCGCCTCGCCGATGAAGGCCGCTTCAACGGCTACTGGTTCGCCGTCCTCGAGCGCCCTGACTGAAGCGACCTCAGGCTATGAATCTGCTCAAGCGGCAGGGGGAGAACAGCGCAGCGAAACCGGCCACGGGTACCTTCGCGCCTTTCTTCTGGCGCGAAGGACAAGAACCATCGCCATTAGCTCACACGAGTGGCGGCGAAGCCGCAGTGGCCGCACCGCAGGTGCCCCGCAGGTGCCTAGAGCATCTTGTGATCCACCATGTCCTTGTACTCGTCGTATTCCTTGATCTTCTTCAACTGCTCTTCCATCTCCGCCTGCGAATAGTGCTTCAGCGGCTGGGCCGAGTCAGCCACGGTCAGGGCGGTGATTCCTACGACTGCAGTTCCAAGGTTCAAATCCCGCTGGTTCACCTTGTCGAACGTGTCGCTCGGCTTGTGGTGGATCTTGTGATACTCCTCGAACGGCGTCCACAGCACGAAGGCCGGCACACCCTGCACCAGGAACGGCCCATGATCTGTCGCGAACGTAAATCGCCCGTCATCGGAGATCCCAGCCGCATCCAGAGCTGAGAGTTGCGGCTTCAGAGCCTCCAGCATCTTCCGCTCGTCGTCCCGGCCATACACGTACCATCCCGTCGGAGCCGACGCGCCCGTATCCGTGATGAACACCCCCGCGCACTTCGCCAGCTCCGCTGTATGCATCTGCGCGTAATGGATCGATCCCAGCAGTCCCTCTTCTTCCCCGCCGAACAGCGCAAACCGCATCGTCCGCTTCGGCTGGATCCCGCTAGCCTTCACCGCCTCTGCCACTGCCATCACGCTCGCCGCGCCCGTGCCGTTATCCTGCGCCCCCGTTCCCAGTTGCCAGGAATCCAGGTGCCCTCCAATCAGCACGTACTCACCGCTGCCATCCGTCCCCGGAATATCCGCCACCACATTCGGCACCTTCACATGGTCCCGAACCTTGTTCTTGAAGCTGAATTCCACCTGCACCGGCCCCTTCTCCAGCATCCGGCGCAGCAGCAACGTATCTTCCTTCCCCACGTTCGCCACGGGAACCGGGGCCACCGCTCCGTTGTTGCCGGTCAACCCAAACATCACCGGCACATTATCCTGTGCCCCAACTCCCAGCAGAAACGCCTTCGCGCCCTCTTTCGCCATCATGTCCACCAAGTCGAGGCTCTTACCCCACAGCAATGGCCCCTCCATCGAATCTCGATCCAGCAGCACAATCGCATCCTTAATATCGGGCGCCCCCGTCTTGATCGCCTCCTCGGTCAACGCCTTTAGATAGAACACGCGCCCCTTCACGCCACCCTTCGGCGTTGAAGGACTCCACCCGTCGCTCTCCAGGTGCAGCCGCATCTCTCGCGGAGCCGTAATCCGCGCCGTAGCCCACTCTTCTGGCTCCCACGTATTCGTAATCTCCCACTCGTCCTTATGGACGTTCGTCAGCCCCAGCCGCTTGAACTCCCCCACGGCCCAATCGGCGGCCTTTATATAGTTGTCCGACCCCGTCAGCCGCGGCCCCAGCTCATCGGCCAGTTGCCGGTCATAGTCATAAGCCTTGCCCGCCATCATCAACTGCCCGCCCAGCTTCACCACCGCCTGCCGCGTCGCCGCATCCACCTGGCTAGCTCCAACCGCCCCCTGCGACCTCACCCCAATCGGCGCCAGAGCAACCCCCATCCCCACTCCAACCCACCCAATCACCGCTCTTACTCGCACGCGCAATCTCCTCCAGAAGTCCCGCCAGTCTAGCAGCCTCTTACCCTTCTGTCCCTTGTCCCTGCTTTTCTGTTCCCTGGTCCCTGGTGCCTGGTCCCTGCTTTAAACTGAAAGAGACCGATTCCACCCGCAGGATTTCTGTACTCATGACCGCAGCGCCCAAGACCTCGCTTGTCTCCTCCATCGAAAAAGCCGCCGCCCAGGCCGGCCTCACTCTCGCCTCCGTCACCCAGGGCAGCGACTTTCACGGTGAGCCCACCACCGTTTTCGAGCTCGGCCTAGCCGACAGCTCCAACCGTTCCCTCAAGTTGGAGTTGAGCCACGACTTCGACTTCGACAAGCCGACGCTACTGCCCGAGATCACCGCGCACCTGGCCGCCGAGGCCAAGCGCCTGCGCAATCCCCGCCCCGAGTGCTACGTCACCCTCGGCGGAATCCCTGTTGCCTTCGGCAAGTTCCAGTGGCCTTTCCACCGCTCCACCTCCGGCGCCGACACCTACATCGTCCACGGCGAATTGGATCTGGCCGACGGCAAGAACTCCGGCCTCCACGCCAAGGTAGCTGCCTCCGTTACCGTCACCTTCGCCGAGATCGTTCCGGCAATGGAACAGCCCTACGCCGAGTCCTTCGTCTACAACGCCATCCGCAAAACCGTCGACTTCGGCCAGCTTGAGTTCCTCAAGTCCGGCAATCGCCAGCCCGTCCCCGTCACCACCCGCTTCTACTCCCGCTGGCAGAAGAAATTTCTCTTCACCGAGACCGACGACAAGGCGCGTCTCGAGTACCTGCTCAGCAAGGTCTACTGGCTCTCCGGCGTCCTCGGCGCCTCCAAGCCCGTCTGGATCGCCGACCCCAAGGATGCCCAGTACCTCAACACAACGGAGAAGGACCTACTCCGCATGGCCAACGATGAAGCCGGTGAAGGCCTCATGACCGTCGATGGCGAGTTTGCCGCCGCGACCCCCGCGCTCATGGCCCGCGCCTCAGAGTTCCAGGCCCGTCTCGACGCCGCACTCAGCTTCATCAAGCCCCAGTTCAACGAAGCAATGCGCTCCGGCCAGGCCAACATGTAAAGCAGGGAACTCGGGAAAAAGGACAAGGGGATAAGCCCTAACCAGAATTTGTCATTCTGAGCCGTAGGCGAAGAACCCTTCCGGGTCCCCTTTGTCCCTGCATCCCCAACGGAACCGCCCCCGCCCCCAACACGTATCAGTTATCGTGATGTACAAGAGGTCGTTATGAGCGGGGTCGCTTATCCAAACACGCAGGCAATGTTCTACGAGCAGTACGAGGCTGTCCGCCGCGATGAGGTGGTCGGCATCCTGCTTGCACTCTTCCTCGGCACCTTCGGCGCCCACCACTTCTACCTGCGCCGCACCGGCCTCGGCATCCTCTATCTAGTGTTCTTCTGGTCGGGAATCCCCGCCATCCTCGGCTTCATCGAGTGCTTCTTCATGCCCGCCCGGGTCCGCGAGTTCAACGCCATCCAGGCCGCCGCTATCGCCGCCACCCTCGGCATGAACGTCCCCGCCGGATGGGGCTGGCCCGTCGGCGCTGCCGGAAACGTCTACGTCGCACCTGCCGTGCCGGTCCCGGCCGCAGCTGCAGCCGCCCCGTTAGGCGGATCCACCCTCCCCCTCCCCGGCACGCTGCTCACCTGCCGCCATTGCCAGGCCACCAACGTAGCCACCGCCCGCTTCTGCTCCTCCTGCGGATCCGTTCTTTAAACAAGCCCCTCGCGTTTTAGCATCGTACTGACATGCTCAGCGCTTCCAGCAACGGCAACACCTTCCTCATCGGCGGAGACCTCCCCGTCCACCGCCTCGGCTACGGCACCATGCGCTTAGTAGGTGAGGGCGCCTGGGGCGAGCCCTCCGACCCCGAAGAGTGCCGCCGCGTCCTCCGCCGCGCTGTCGACCTCGGCGTCAACCTCATCGACACCGCCGACGCCTACGGCCCCGAGATCGCCGAGCGCCTCATCGCCGAAGCCCTCTACCCCTACCCCCCCGGCCTCGTCATCGCCACCAAGGGCGGCGTCACCCGCCAGGGCCCCTCCAAAACCGAGTTCGTTGCCCGCGCGGGCTACCTCATCCAATGCGTCGAAATGAGTCTCCGCCGCCTCAGGCTCGAGCGCATCGAGCTCTACCAACTCCACCGAATCGACGCGCGGACTCCACTCGAAGAATCGCTCGGAGCCCTGAAACTACTCCAGGACCAGGGCAAAATCCGCCACATCGGCCTCAGCGAAGTCACCCCCGCGGAGATCGAGCAGGCTCGCAAGATCGTCCCCATCGTCACGATCCAGAACCGCTACTCAATCGCCGACCGCCGCCACGAAGACACCCTGAACTGGTGTGAGCAGGAAGGTATCGGCTTCCTGCCCTGGTACCCCGTCGCCGCCGGCAAGCTCATGAACCAGAACGCCCCGACCAAGACGGCCGTCTCGCCGCAACTCACCGACACCCTCAGCCGCATCGCTCAGCGCCTCAACATCACCATCGCCCAGCTGTCGCTCGCCTGGCTCCTGCACCGCTCGCCGGTACTGCTACCCATCCCGGGCACGTCGCAGATCGCCCATCTAGAGGAGAATGTCGCCGCCGCTTCCCTCCAAATCGACTCCGCCACCTGGACCGAGCTGGATAAGCTGACGGCTGAGGGCTGACGGCTATCGGCTGCTTTTCCGGCGTTACAATGGCGGGGGCCTCAGGCGCGCTGCTCGCGCTGGGCCGAAAGCTGGCCTGATGCACGATACCGTCATCTATCCTACTGATTCTGGGCATCAAAATCGCCGCGGCGTTGCCTGGATCGTTCTCGCCTTCGTCGTTGTAGTCCTCCTCTTCAGCTTCCGAACATTGGTTTCGTACTACGTCGAAAACCTCTGGTTCGGATCACTGGGCTACGCCTCCGTTTTCTGGACATCCCTGCGCCTGGAGTGGACCGCCTTCGCGGTCTTCGCCATCGCCACCTTCGCCGTCCTTTACGGCTGGTGTCGCATCCTGCTGCACGCCACCGAGCGCGATGTCCTCGCCGCCGGCACGCTCCGCTTCGGCGACCGCATCATCCATCTTCCGCTGGAGAGGGTGCTCGGCTGGGGCGCGCTGGTCCTCTCCGCGCTGATCTCGCTCGGAGCAGGTGGCGGCATGATGTCCGACTGGCCGAAGTTCGCGCTCTACCTGCACCGGCCGTCGATCGCAGGCGAATTTGCCGACCCCATCCTCGGCCGGCCCCTCGACTTCTATCTCTTCACGCTGCCGATCTGGGAGCTTCTCGCCGGATGGCTCCTCACGCTCGCCATCCTCATGTGCATTGCCACCGCGTTTTCGGCCGTGCTCTCGGGCGGCAGCCGTATTTCCATCCGGGGCTTCGACACCACGCGCCACCTGCCTTGGAGCGTCTTCTCCATTCCCGTGGCGTTTCTGCTGCTCGTCATCGCGGCCCGCGTCTACATCGGCCGCATCGAACTGCTGATTACCGACCACACCGTCTTCAGCGGCGTCACCTACACCGATGCACACGTATTCCTCACGGGCCAACTGCTGGTCTGCGTCCTTCTCATAATCGGCGCGGCCATCGCGCTCCTCAATCTCGTTACGCGCCCTGGCCTGCGCTGGATCGCCCTTGCACCAGTTCCGGCCATCGTTTGCTACTTCATCGTGCAGATCGTCGGCTGGTACGTGGCCAGCTTCATCGTCAAGCCAAATCAGCTTGCCCGTGAGCAGCAATACATCGCGCACAATATTGACTTCACGCGCCGCGCCTATGCGTTAGACCGTGTCACGGAGCATGAGTTCCCCGCGGAAACCGAACTCGCCGCGGCCGAGCCCGACAAGAACCAGGACACGCTGCGCAATGTCCGTCTCTGGGACTGGCGCGCCCTCCAGGATACGCTCCGTCAGATTCAAGAGATCCGCACCTACTACGATTTCCCCGACGTCGACATCGATCGTTACACGCTCGACGGACAGACGCGACAGGTGTTGCTCGCCGCCCGCGAGCTCAATGTCGATAAGCTGCCCGAGAGCAGCCGCAACTGGATCAACGAAAAGCTGACCTACACGCATGGCTACGGCATCACCATGAACCCGGTCAACGGCTTCACGCCTGAAGGCATGCCCACACTGCTGCTGTCGAACATGCCGGTCGAGCGCACCGGCTCGGCTCCCGCCGTGACACGCCCGGAAATCTACTTCGGCCAACTCACGGATCTCGACGTCTACGTGAAGACGCACCACAAGGAATTCAATTTCCCGCAGGGCCAGACCGACAGCTTCTCATCCTATGAAGGCACAGGCGGCATCGAAATGGGCGGCCTGCTGCGCCGCTTGTTGATCGCGTTTGATCGCGGCGATCTCACAAAGGTCCCTTTCAGCGATGACATCGATGCCGGCAGCCGCCTCCTGATGCGCCGCAACATCCGCCAGCGCGTGCACGCCATCGCGCCGTTTCTCACCTTCGAGGCTGATCCGTACATCACCATCGGCGACGACGGCCGCCTGCGCTGGATCATCGACGCCTTCACCAGCGCCGATACCTATCCCTATGCCACCCACTACGAACTGCGCGACACATCCATCAACTACCTGCGCAACAGCGTGAAGGTGGTCATCGACGCCTACAACGGCGAGACGACCTTCTATGTCTTCGACCCCACTGACCCCATCATTGCCGCGTGGCGCGGCATCTTCCCGGCGCTGTTCAAAGAGGCGTCGGCCATGCCGCAGGATCTCCGCCGGCACATCCGCTATCCCGAGCTGCAGTTGAAGCTGCAGGCCGAGGTGTATGGCCTCTATCACATGACTGATCCCGTGGTGTTCTACAACCGCGAAGACCTCTGGACCGTCGCTTCAGAAACAGGCACGAACGGCAACAACGAGCAGGCCTCTCTTCCGATGGAACCCAACTTCGTGTTGATGAAGCTGCCCGGCCACTCCGACCTCGAGTTCATCGACATCCTTCCGTTCACGCCCGCCAATCGCAATAACCTCATCGGCTGGATCGCCGGCCGCGGCGACGGTGACCACTACGGCACTGCTCTGGCCTACAACTTCCCGAAGACGCGCCTCGTCGACGGCCCGCTGCAGATCGAGGCCCGCATCGACCAGAACGCGCAGCTCTCCGGCCAGCTCACGCTCTGGAACCAGCAGGGTTCGCACGTCCGCCGCGGCACGCTGCTTGTCATTCCATGCGGTAAAGCACTGCTCTACGCCGAGCCCATCTATCTGCAGGCGCAGCGCAGCCCCATGCCGGAGCTGCGATTGGTCGTTCTCGCACTACAGGACAAGCTCGCCTACGGCACCACATACGAAGCGGCTCTGCAATCGCTCTTCGCCGGAGCGGCCTCGTCGATGACGGCAGAAGCCGCGCAGCAGCCATCAGCTCAGAATCCATCCGGCGCGCCGCAGGCCGCACCAGACACCAACGCGCTCATCCAGGCCGCCGCCCGCGACCTCAATGACTACCAACGCCTAACCGCCGAAGGCAAACTCTCCGACGCAGGTAAGAAGCTCGAAGACCTGAAACAGAAACTCGACACCCTCAACGCACGCCAGAAGTAGGCGGCCCTGCGTTAGGACTGTCATGCCAGGTCTGGCAGGTCAGGGCTTTAGCCCTGACATCCAACGATCGTTACTCGAGGGCCTTTAGCCCCTGAGGTATCAATCCAACCCGGGAAGAATCACATGAACATTCCGCTTCAACGCATTGGGTTTTACGCAGCACTTAGCTTCGCTTTCATCTCGCCCGCCATCATCTACGCACAAGCCGCCCAACCCACCCTCGAAGACGCCCGTAAATTTCTCGACTCCGCAAACGCCGATCTCCTGAAGCTGGGCGTCGCCGCAGCTCACGCGGAGTGGACCGCCGAGACCAACATCACCGGCGATACCGAGGCGACCACAGCGCGCCTCAACGAGGAAGCCACCGCGCGCACCCTCGCCATCACCGCAGAAAGCCACCGCTTCGATCACCTACAACTCCCGCACGAGATGCGGCGCCAGATCATGCTTCTGCAGGTCAACGCGCCTGCCGCACCCAAAGATCCGAAACTGCTGGCCGAGGAAACGCAGCTCGCCGCCCAGCTCACCGGCATGTACGGCAAAGGCAAATTCTGCCCCACGCCCGACAATTGCGTGGGCATCGACGCCATCTCGAACATCATGGCGCACTCGCGCGATCCTGAAGAGCTGACGAAGCTCTGGGTAGGCTGGCACGCGGTGGGCGCTCCCATGCGCGACAAGTACGCCCGCTTCATGGACCTCCAGAACATCGGCGCGCGCGAACTCGGCTACCACGACACAGGCGAGCTGTGGCGCGCCGGATACGACATGACTCCCGCCGAATTCTCCACGGAAGTGGAACGCGCATGGAAGCAGCTTGAGCCGCTCTATCGCGAGCTGCACATCTACGTCCGCCGTCGGCTCATTGAGAAGTACGGCAAAGCCGCCGAGCGGCCCGACGGCCTCATCCCCGCGCAACTGCTCGGCAATATGTGGGCGCAGGAGTGGGGCAACATCTACGACATCGTCGCGCCCACTGATCCGAAGCTCTCGCAATTCAAGCCCGTCGACCTTGAGTCCGCGCTCAAGAAGCAAATTGCAGAAAAGGACCCCGCTGCCGCGCCGACCTTCGCTTCTGGCGTAGACCTCAGCTCCGACAAAGGCCACGCTGCGTCACTCGCGGCCGGCAAGGCGATGGTTCACTACGGCGAAGACTTCTTCAAATCGCTGGGCTTCCCGCCGCTGCCCGCCACTTTTTGGGAACGCTCGCAGTTCGTGCATCCGCGCGACCGCGAGGTTGTCTGCCACGCCTCCGCCTGGGACGTCGACAACGTCGACGACCTGCGCGTCAAGATGTGCATCGAGGTCAACGCCGACTACTTCACCACGGTTCATCACGAGCTGGGCCACAACTTCTATCAGCGCGCCTATAACAAACAGCCTTACCTCTTTCGCAACGGCGCCAACGACGGCTTCCACGAGGCCATCGGCGACTCCATCGCCCTCTCGATCACGCCCACCTATCTCAAGACACTCGGCCTCACCGACTCCGAACCGCCCGCCGAGGCTGACATCCCGCTGCAGTTGCGCACCGCCCTCGACAAGGTCGCGTTCCTGCCCTTCGCCTTGGCTCTCGACAAGTGGCGCTGGCAGGTCTTCTCCGGCCAGATCAAGCCTGCCGATTACAACAAGGCCTGGTGGCAGCTCCGCGCACAGTACCAGGGCGTAGCGCCGCCGGTCGACCGCACCGAAGCCGACTTCGACGCCGGCGCCAAGAATCACATCCCAACGAACGTGCCCTACGTGCGCTACTTCCTGGCGCGCATCTATCAGTTCCAGTTCTACAAGGCGATGTGCGACGCCAGCGGCTACAAGGGCGCGCTGAACCGCTGCAGCTTCTACGGCTCAAAGGCCGCCGGTGAAAAGCTCGCCCACATGCTCGAAGCAGGCCAGTCGCAGCCGTGGCAGCAGACCCTCAAGGAAATGACCGGCACCGATCATCTCGACGCTCAGCCCATGCTCGACTACTTCGCCCCGCTGTATGCATGGCTCAAGGATCAGAACCGCAACGCCTCCCACTGAATTGCGTTTCACATAATGAGGCAGACCCAAGCGTCTGCCTCATGCCTTTTCGCGCCGCGCGCCTCATTGCGGTACTTTCACCTTCTTCTAGTTCTGCACATCCCGTTACCTGCGTTAAGATAAACCCGTTAAGGGTAGGTCGGCCCTTTGTAAGGTAAGCGCGCCGCCAACCAGCTGCGCTTTAGCCGTTCAACTTCCCCGTCCTTGAAAAGGGCAACCGCCCTCAGGCGACGAGCATCGTACCGGTTTCTTGCCGTTAATCAGGAAACGAACGCTCAGGATGCGCTCCCGATTAAAATCGACTCTTCGCTTGTGCCGCGCGATCGCACCCGCCCTTGTGATCGCCGGTTGCGCATCAGCAGCGCGCGCCTCGCTGCCGGCATCGATATTTGCGCCGCACTCCACGCCTGCGCGCGAAGAGCATCAGCTTGCCATTTTCGTTCTATGGATCGCCCTGCTGATTTTTCTCGGCGTCGGCAGCCTGCTCACCTACTCGATCCTGAAATTCCGCGCGCGGCCCAACGACGACACTGAACCGCCGCAGGTCTTCGGCAGCCTCCAGATCGAGCTGTCATGGACCATCATCCCCATCCTCATCATCGCCGTGCTCTTCCTTGGCACCGCGCGCGTGCTCTTCTCCGTGCAGGATGCGAAGAAGCCGGCGAACGCGCTCGACGTCGTTGTGATCGGCCACCAGTTCTGGTGGGAGTACCGCTATCCGCAATACAACGTGGTGGCCGCCAACGAACTCCACATTCCGGTAAGCCCCGCATCCGCGCCTCACCCCACGTTCATGAAACTGACTTCGGCGGACGTGATGCACAGCTTCTGGGTTCCGCAACTCGGCGGTAAGACTGACCTGCTTCCCAATCGCGTCAACGAAATGTGGATCGACCCGCAGTCGCCCGGTGTCTACGTCGGCCAGTGCGCGCAGTTCTGCGGCCCGCAGCACGCCAAGATGCTGCTGCGCGTTTCCGTCGATACTCCCGAAGAGTTCAACGCGTGGATCAAGAACCAGCAGCGTACGCAAGCTGAGCTTGCGCAGGCGCAGGTGGCACTGGCCTCCGTGCCCAATCCCGGCAATCAAAGCAAAGGTTCCGTACCGCCCAACTCGCCGCCCACGCATGGCGCTGTTGCCGTTGTTCCCACCGAGGCGCCCGACAACGCCATCAACGCGCACAATGGCCAGATCGTCTTCGAGCAGCAGGCCTGCATCAATTGTCATGCGGTCGCGGGCACCATGGCCAATGGCCGCTACGGTCCCGATCTCACGCACCTCATGAGCCGCGCCACGCTTGGTTCCGGCGCCGCTCAAAACACCCCAGGCAATCTCCTCGCCTGGATCGCCGATCCCAACACCTTCAAGCCCGGGTGCCTGATGCCCGCAATGCATCTCAACGACCGGCAGAATGCGCAGATCACCGCGTACCTGCTCACACTCAAGTAGGGAGCGAACGATGGCCGACCAGAGTTATCCCGTAGGGCAGGGAGTGGAAGTGACCGTCGAACGCTCCCCTGCGCGCGGCACCTGGCTCGAGGTTGTCCACGACTGGATCACCACCGTCGATCACAAGAAGCTCGGCATCATGTACATCGCCTATGCCCTTGTGTTCCTGCTCGTCGCGGGCTTTGAGGCGATGCTGATCCGAATCCAGCTCATCAAGCCGCACAACGATTTCCTGTCCCCGTATACGTTCAACCGCATGTTCACCATGCATGGGACGACCATGGTCTTCCTGGTGGGCATGCCGATTCTTTTCGGGTTCGGCAACTACCTTGTGCCGCTTATGATCGGCGCGCGCGACATGGCCTTCCCGCGCCTGAACGCCTTCAGCTTCTGGATAAGCTCCTTCGCCGGCCTGCTGCTCTACTACAGCTTCATCGGCGGCGTGGGCCTCTCCGGCACTGGCTCCGCGCCCGACATCGCGTGGTTCGCCTATGCCCCATTGACCGAGAAGGCCTTCTCGCCCGGCCACACCACCGACTACTGGGCAATCGCCATCCTGGCCAACGGGATCGGCAGCATCGGCACCGCAATCAACATCATCGCCACCGTCTTCTGCATGCGCTGCAAGGGAATGACTCTGTCGCGGATTCCGCTGCTGCCTTGGCTCTACGCCACCATGTCGTTCCTGGTGCTCGTCGCCGTGAGTCCCCTCACCGCGTGCCAGGCCATGCTGCTGCTTGACCGTTACCTGGGCGCCCACTTCTTCGACACGCAAGCAGGGGGCTCGGCCATTTTGTGGGCGCATTTCTTCTGGATCTTCGGCCACCCCGAGGTCTACGTGCTCGTCCTTCCCGCTTTCGCCTTCGCCAACGAGATCATTCCCGTCTTCTCGCGCAAGGCCATCTTCGGCTATCCCGCTATGGTGGCCGCTTCAGTCGGCATCGGCTTCATCAGCCTCGGTGTGTGGGCGCACCACATGTTCACCATCGGCATGACGTCGTTCGGTAACGCGTTCTTCACGCTGTCGACCATGCTCGTTTCGATCCCCACCGGCATCAAGACCTTCAACTGGCTCGCAACCATATGGGGCGGCAAGATTCGCTTCGAAACGCCGATGCTCTTTTCCATCGCCTTCCTCTTCCAGTGGGTCATCGCCGGGCTTACCGGCATCATGCTGTCGGTCTCGGCGTGGAACTGGCAGTTGCACAATAGCTACTTCGTCGTCGCGCATTTCCACTATGTGCTCGTCGGCGCCATCGTGTTCATGATCTTCGCAGCGATCTACTACTGGTATCCGAAGATAACCGGACGCATGCTCGATGAAACACTCGGCAATTGGCACTTCTGGCTCATGGTCATCGGCTTCCACGTGACCTTCGACGTGATGCATTTCCCCGGCCTTCTTGGAATGCCCCGCCAGATCTACACCTACGAGCCAGACCGCGGCTGGAACACTCTCAACTTCATCGTCTCCATCGGCGGATTCATCCAGGCCATCGCAATTCTGATCTTCGTCTACAACATGGTTCACTCCTACTTCCGCGGCGACGACGCGGGGCCGGATCCGTGGGATGCGTGGACGCTGGAGTGGGCCACCGCATCGCCTCCGCCCGTGTACAACTTCGCAATCGAGCCGGAGGTCGCAAGCCGGCGTCCTCTATGGGACCGCAAGCATCCTGAAGATCCTGATTCCGCTTTCGAGTAAGAGGAGAGATGGCCACAGTTCCGCTCCAGCACGATCAACATGACGCCGAATGGACGCTGCCTTCGCGCGGCACTGTCGCCATGGCCGCGCTCATCACCGCGGAGTCGTCCATCTTCACCATCTTCGTGGTCGCGTACCTCTATTACCTCGGCCGCGACGTGCACGGCCCCACGCCGAAGGACGCGCTCGAAGTCCCCTGGTTCTACAGCATCTGCCTCATCTCTTCGAGCTTCTTCATCGTGCTCGCAGAGCGCGCCATCGAGCACGGCAAGATTGCCGCATTCCGCCTCTGGTGGGCGATAACGATCCTGCTAGGCATCATCTTCCTCTACGGCACAGGCGTGGAGTGGCACAGCCTGATCGTCGACCATCACCTCACCATCGCCACCAACCTCTTCGGCACGACGTACTACTCGCTCGTCGGCCTGCATGCGTCGCACGTGGTCGTCGGCCTCGTCATGATGCTGTTCGTGCTGGTGTTTTCGCTGATGGGAGCGGTGCATCCGCATCATGCCTATCGCGTAAAGACACTGGCTCTCTACTGGCACTTCGTCGACGCCGTCTGGATCGTCGTCTTCACCGTCGTTTACGTGGTGGGCCGCTAATGAGCGCAGATCCTCACTCGCACGCAACGGGTCACGGCGAGCCGCCGTCAGGCATCGTCCGCCTGCCTGCTTCCACGCCCTGGCCATTCCTCATGTCGCTGGGCGTGGTGCTCATGTGCGCCGCGCTCGTCACAAGCATGTGGCTCATCTGGCTCGGGCTGTTCCTCTTCGTTATCTCCGCGGTGGGGTGGTTCCGCGCAGTGCTGCCTCACGAAGCTCACGACGACGTCCCTGTCGCTGATGAGTTCTTCTCCTTCATCCCCGAGTACGAAAAAGTCGCGCGCATCGAAATCAACGAAACCCATCGCGCGCAGTTGCCCCTCGAAACATTCCCCATCTCCAGCGGCATCAAAGGCGGAATCCTCGGCGGCATCGCGATGGTCATCCCCGCCGAAATCTACGGCATCATCCGCTATCACAGCGTCTGGTACGTGGTGAATCTCCTCGGCGGCGCGGGCGTCGGCGTATGGTCCAACCCCAGCGTCGAAGAGATGCAGCGCTTCAATCTCCAGGCGTTCATCACGGCCAACATCATTCAGGGAGCAACCACACTGCTGGTCGGAATCCTCTATGGCGCGATGTTGCCCATCTGGCCGAAGCGTCCCATCCTCCTCGGTGGCATCATCGCGCCCGTCGCGTGGACCGGCCTGCTGCACAGCATTCTCGGCATCGTCAATCCGTTCCTCGCCGAGCGCATCGACTGGTGGTCCTTCGCCGCATCGCAGGTCATCTTTGGCCTGGTCGCCGGATACGTCGTTTCCCGATCCGGTCGGCTCAAACGGCTGAGTCAGGTCCCGCTGCCGGTCCGCCTCGGCATTGAAGCTCCCGGCATTCACCCGGGTCATGAGGGCGGCCACGAACATGAGGGAGACGAGCACCGCAAATGAGACCGACCCTCATCCACGCGTGCCTGCTTGCACCCTTCGCGTTTGCGATCGCCGGATGCAACATGCCCGGCCGCCCTGAACCCGGCCCTGAAGTCCCGCGGCCCGAAGCCGTCATGTCCTTCGACAAGCTCTACGGCGAGAACTGCGCCGGTTGCCACGGAGCCAACGGCCAGGGCGGCGCCGCCATCGCACTCAACAATCCTGAATACCTCGCGCTGATTGACGACACTACTATGCGCGACATCATCGCCAAAGGCGAGAAGGGCACGCTGATGCCTGGCTTCAACGTCTCCTCCGGAGGCGAACTCAGCGATGCGCAAATCGACACGTTGATGAAAGAAATGCGCGCGCGCTGGAGCAAGCCCAACCCCTTCGGCAGCGACACACCGCCACCGTACAAGGCCACGCATGCAGGCGACGTGAGCAAAGGCCAGCAAGTCTACACAGCCGCATGCGCAAGCTGCCACGGCGAGAATGCGCAGAAGCCCGGCAGAGACGGGTCAATCCTCGACGGCTCGCTGCTGGCGCTCATCAACGAGCAAACCGTGCGCACCATCATCATCGCCGGCCGCCCTGACCCCGACCCAAACATCGCCCAGCCCGATTGGCGCAACCATATCAAGGGCCACCCGCTGAGCGACGACGAAATCACCAACGTGACCGCATGGCTGATCGCCCAGCGCCCCGCACGTCCCGGTCAGCCCTATCCCAACATGCAGCCCAATGCGAAACCCGTTGAGACGCAGCCCAGCGCGAGCAAGCCATGATCACGAATCGGAACAACACTCCCCAAAGGGAGCAACATAATGGATGAAAAACTTCCACCGCCGAGCCCACAGGAACAGGAAGAGCGGCTGCATGGAGAACGCGTCTCGCGCCGCACATTCCTCATGAACGTCGGCGTCGCGCTCAATGCAATCGTGGGCGCGCTTGTTGCAGTTCCGGTTGTCGGATATCTCTTCGGCCCCGTGCTCCGCCGCAAGGAATACCTGCAGTGGATCGCGATCGGCAACGCGTCCGACTTCCCGCCCGGCGAAACCCGCTTGGTCACCTTCACCAATCCCGTCACGGACCCGTGGGACGGCGAAACCGCCAAAATTCCCGCCTACGTGCGCAGTGTAGAACAGGGAAACTTCACCGTGTTTGCCATCAACTGCGCGCATCTCGGATGCCCGGTGCGCTGGTTCAGCGAGTCGCAACTCTTCATGTGCCCCTGCCATGGCGGCGTCTACTACGCCGACGGCAGCCGTGCCTCCGGTCCGCCCGAGCGCGGCCTCTTCACCTACGAAGTCAAGGTCGAAAACGGCAAGCTCATGATCAACGCCGGCCAGATGCCCACCCTGCAAAATCGCGCCAAGTCCGGGCCCTGCCCCGGTGCAGCCGAACCGAAACAACCCGCACTCATCGCAAGGATTGAATCATGCCCGGATACATCCCCGGCCATCACGGCCCGTGGTACCGACGCCTCTACGATTGGCTAGAACGGCGCGTACAAATCGAAGGGCCGGTCAAGGATGCCGTTCTGCATCCGGTGCCGAAGAGCACTGCAAGCTGGTGGTACGTCTTCGGCTCCGCCAGCCTCACGCTGCTCATCCTGCAGGTGGTCACGGGCGTGTTGCTGGGCCTTGTCTACCAACCGTCGGCCGCGCACGCATGGGGGTCCCTCCAGGTTCTGAATCATCAACTGCCGCTGGGCTGGTTCCTGCGCGCCATGCACGGCTGGGGCTCGAACTTCATGGTCGCCGTGGTGCTCATCCACATGGCGCAGGTGTTCCTCTTCGGCGCCTACAAATTTCCGCGCGAGCTCACGTGGATCGTCGGCGTCTTCATGCTGCTCATGACGCTCGGCATGGCGTTCACCGGCCAGGTGCTGCGCTGGGACCAGGACGCCTACTGGGGCCTCGGCATCGGCGCTTCCATCATGGGCCGCGTGCCTCTCATCGGTGGACAGCTTGTGCACATCATGCTCGGCGGGCCCATCATCAACGGAGCTACGCTCACGCGCTTCTTCGCGCTCCACGTCTTCATCATTCCTGGAACCCTCCTCGGCCTCACAGCCCTTCATGTATGGATGGTGCTCAAGCTTGGTATCAATGAGTGGCCCATGCCCGGCCGCGTCGTGCGCCGCGAAACCTACATCGAGGAGTACAACGAGCTATCGCACAAGCACGGCATCCCCTTCGTTCCCGGCGCGGTGTGGAAGGACCTTTTCTTCTCAGCCGCCATCATCCTTGCGGTCGCCATCTGCGCGGCGATCTTCGGTCCTTTCGGCCCCAAGGGCGTACCCGACCCCACCATCATCAACACCGTCCCCAAGCCCGACTTCTTCTTCCTCTGGATATACTCGGTGCTCTCCTTCCTCCCTCCCGAAATGGAGACGCCCTTCATCCTGATCGCACCCGTCGTCGCCGTCGCCGCGCTGGTCGCGCTGCCGCTCATCGCAGGCGTCGGCGAGAAGAGCTGGTGGCGGCGTCCCGTCGCCGTATTCATGGTGATGTTCCTCGCCATCTGCTTCGGCGTGCTCACGCATCTCGGCACCTACACACCATGGAGCCCGCAGATGACCGCGTGGAGTGGCGCCGTCATTCCCGCCAATCTCCTGAAAGACCGCACCCCGCTCGAGCGCAAAGGCGCAGTCGTCTTCCAGGCCAAGCAGTGCCGCAACTGCCACTCCGTCGGCGGCCTCGGTGGAATGCGTGGCCCCGCTCTCGATGATGTGGCAACGCGTCTGACCGAGGATCAGCTTTACCGCCAGGTACTCCTCGGCGGCGGCAACATGCCCGCCTACGGCAGCGCACTCTCGCCCGCCGAGACCACCGCCCTCGTCAAGTACCTCATCACGCTGCGCCCGAGTTATCGTCCGCAGGCGCAGGACATGTCGCGCCAGGTAGCCGGCCAGGGAGGCGTGCCGCCCGACTCAAACGTCCAGCGCGGCGGAACGCAGATTCCCCCGAAGTGACCGGCATGTTCGCGATCGTCATCTTCGATTCCGACCCGCTCCCCGACAACTGGCTCGCGGCCTGGTCGCTTCCCGTGGTGCCGTTCATCGGCCTCGCGGTAATGCTAGCGCTTTATCTCCGCGGATGGTTCGTCGCAAACCGCACGCGCCCGCTTGAGCTCCCCGCCTGGCGCGCAACGTGCTTCGTCGGCGGAGCGGCCGCGCTCTGGATCGCCCTAGCCTCGCCTATCGATGCCCTAGACGACTACCTGCTCACCGCGCACATGCTGCAGCACTTCATCCTCATGAGCGTGGCGCCTCCACTTCTAGTGCTCGGCGCGCCAACGGTGCCGCTGCTCCGCGGGCTGCCTCGCCCGCTCATCCGCCTCTTATCACGGCCCGTATTCCGCGCGCGCTGGTTCCACGCCATCTGTCGCCTGATCACGCATCCCGTGTTCGCTTGGCTTGCGATGAACATCGCTTATCTCGGCTGGCACGTGCCGGCCATGTTCGAACTGACCTTCACCTCGGAACGCATCCACGATTTCGAGCACCTGTGCTTCTTACTCACCTCGGTCGCATTCTGGTGGGTGGTCCTCGCGCCCTGGCCCACGCAGCCGCGCTGGCCCCGATGGACCGTCATCCCCTACCTGCTCGGCGCCGACATCCTCAACACCGTGCTCTCTGCTACGCTCGCGTTCTCGGGCCGCGTGCTCTATGCGCCCTACGCCGCAGCCGAACGCGTCTCATTCCTCACCCCGTTACAGGATCAAGTGGCCGCAGGCTCTGAAATGTGGGTACTGAACTCGCTGGTGATGCTCGCACCCGCCGTGGTGATCACCCTGCAACTGCTGACGCCCGCTGCTCTTCTCCGTCAGCAACAAGGAAGCAGCGCGTCGCGGCGCATTCCAGTCGCCTGACTCCCCTACCAACTTGTCATTCTGAGGAGCGCAGCGACGAAGAACCCGCTTTTACCACTGATTCCGCCGCTCCTCTGCTATCCCTACACCGCGGCCTTCGACCGGACTCCCCGCCAATAAAGCACCAGCCCGATCAAAATCGCCCCCACCGTACCGCCCACCAGCTTGATCTCGAAATCCATCGCATCTGACCCACCCGGCGGCACAAACGAGAGCCCAATCCCCACCAGCACAACGACAAATCCCAGCGCTCCGCAGATCCACACACCGGCCTTGCCCCCCGGCACCAGCACCGCATGTTCATTCTCGCGGCGATCCTTGCGGGCCGCCAGCACGATCACCGCCGCGAACATATAGAGAAACGGAATGAAGTAGAGGATGATCGCCGCGTCCACCACAATCTGGTAGCCCACAATCGCCGACCGCGTATGCACCTGGCTCAGCAGCAGGATCGCGCCCGACAATCCCGCCTGCACCAGGATCGAAATCCAAGGCGTCTTCCACTTCGGATGGATCTTCCCAAACGCCGCGGGCAGATAGCGATCGATGCCCACGGCAAACGGCACGCGCGCAATGCCCGCCACGGTCGAGCCCACGCCGCCCGCATTCCCCGCCGTCACCAGCAGGGCAGCAATCACGCCCAGCACCCCGATTTTCAGCGCCGTCGATCCCACCGTAATCGCATGAAACACGCCGCTCTGCGGATCGATATTCCCCGCAGGCACCAGGGCCAGAATCGCAAACGTCCCGGCGATATACATCAGCGCAATCAGTGCGCCCGCCCCAAACACGGCCCGCGGCAGCGTGCGCCGCGGGTCGCGCACCTCCTCGCTCATGGCCGAGACCAGCTCGAGCCCCGTAAACGCAAACGCAATCTGCGACCAGAAGTTCACCGTGTCCCAGTTCCACGCCGGCATCATGTTGTGCACCGTGAACTGCGTCGCCGAGCCGCGTGTGAGCGCGATGACCGCGCCGAGAACCACAAGAATGCACAGCGGAACATACGTCCCCACCCCGCCCGCGTTCTGCAGCCACTTCCCAATATTGAGCCCGATGATGTTCAGCACCACCGCCACCAGCAGCAGCGCCAGCGACACCACGAGAAGATACGTGCGGTTCCCCGCAAGCGTCACGCCGTTGCCGCCGATGATGTAAGCCGACATCGACGCCGACGCCAGCAGCAGCCCCGGAAAGTAGAAGACGGTGTAGATCCAGTAGGTCCACCCGGCGACGAATCCGTGAAACGGCCCGAACGCCTCGCGCGACCACGCGTAGAGCCCGCCCTCCTCCGGAAAGCGCGACGAAAGCTCGTTGATGACGAACGCGCCCGGCACAAAGAAGAACACCGCGGCCAGCACCCACAAACTGATCGACGAGGTGCCGTTGTGCCCCGCCGCCGCAATCCACCGCGGCCCCAGCACCGTAGCGATATTGAACAGCAGCACATCCCAGAACCCCATCGTCTTGCGGAGCTGGGACTTCGTCGCAACGGCATCGCCGGCGGAGATTGTCATGCGGACACCTGCAGGTCAGAACTTTGCTGAACAGTACATGGAATCATAGCGGAGACGCGACAGAGTGGTCAGTGCGGGGCGGACGGTTTCTTCTGATTGCTTCGACTCCGATCCCTCGTTCACCTCGACCCTTCCACCAGCTGTCATCCTGAGCGGAGCGCAGCGGAGTCGAAGGATCTGCGGTTGCTTTTCGAATGTCTGAGTAGGCGCCAATCCGTTCAATGAAGCACCCGTATCCTTTCACCCAGCGAGAACAAGGAATCCAGTATTCAGTGGAAAGCGTATTCGAATGTGGTGTGCTTCTTGAAGTGATCGTAAAACAGCTTATAGCCGCCCCGGTTATGGCTATTGATCGCGAACAGGATCTCTGACTGACCGTCGTTGTCGTAATCGCCAGCGTCGACCAGCCACAAACCTTCATCGAGGTATTTCACCGATTTCTGCGGATCAATCGTGAACCAAGTGTCATTCATCTCAAAACCAGTCTCGGCATCCTCACAGTCAACCGCTCCAGCGAGATGCAGGCGGGCAATCATCCATCCGCCTTTTCCCTCGTAGGCTTTTACGAGCTTCAAGTCTTCGTCGAGATAGGGGAATGACTGTAGTTTGGATTCGTCTGCTTTGCTGATTGCGCAAAGCTTCGGAAAGCGGCTTCGAAAGGCTTGCCGCACGGTTCTGGTCTGCTGAGGCGTGAGTTGCGATGGTTGCCAAGACTCCGGATCGCTGACATACGGCTGCGAGTTCGCAACCAGTGGACGATATACAGATGCGCCGCTCTCCCCTCCATACGCTGCAGACCTCGAGCCGACTCTCGGCAATGCCCCGTTCCCTACGTCCTGCAGGCCTACACGCGAGTAAAAGCTGAATCCAGTTGGAATGCGTCCTGTCACCTGGCCCAAACCCCTTCCATCAAACGCAATGGTCCAAGTGACCTGCTGCGGATATTGCTGGGAGACGGTCGTTAAACAGTCAACATCACCGCAAGTTGGAAACGCCTTCCAATCGTTTCCATCTTTCTTAAACACGACTCGAACACCAGGAGAGGAATTGCCGCCATACTCATCTGGCACGTCTTCAAGCACGCCGACAATCGGACCCTGTCCGAAGGCGACGCGCTCGGCAGGCAAGGAGGTTAGAGCCGTCATTGCTATGAGGAGGACAACTGCGGCTTTCATCGCCATCCAGTCTACCGCCGAACCGTCAGCCATCACGGGGTGGGAGCACTCGATAAGTAGTCGCCCACTCGTACATCGCCGCACCTTAACCTGCGCATCGCCACAGCATCGTCCCACCTGTGGTTTGCCCGCCTCAACCCCCACAATTTATGCTTTCTCTACCGCTGGCTCGTTCCTGCACTGGCCGGATTTCCTCCAGCCAGGCTCTCCGAAACCCCAAATCTCAGCGGCCGTGGCGGTTCCAATCCAATGAAGATTCACGAGTATCAGGCGAAAGAAATCCTCGCGAAATACGGCGTGCCCGTTCCCAGGGGCGAAGTCGCCAACACTCCGGAAGAGGCCGCCGCCGTGGCGCGCAAGCTCTTCGCGGAGGGCGCATCGGGCGTTGTGGTCAAGGCGCAGATTCACGCTGGAGGCCGCGGCAAGGGCGGCGGCGTGAAGGTGGCCAAGAACCGCGATGAAGCCGAGCAGCACGTGCAGAAGATCCTCGGCATGCAGCTCATCACGCACCAGACCGGCCCCCAGGGCCAGAAGGTCCGCCGCCTGCTGATCGAAGAGACCGCGCAGATCGACCGCGAGCTCTATCTTGGCATCGTGCTCGACCGCTCCACCGGCAAACTGACCTTCATGGCCTCGCAGGCCGGCGGCATGGAGATCGAAGAGGTCGCCGCCAAGACGCCCGAAGCCATCTATAAAGAGAGCATCGATCCGGCCATCGGCCTGGGCGCTTACCAGGCCCGCAAACTCGCCTTCGCGCTCGGCCTCAAGCCCACGCAGGTCAACCAGGCCGTCGCGTTCTTCCAGAGCCTTTACAAGGCGACGCTCGAAACCGACGCCTCGCTCGTCGAGATCAATCCCTTCATCACCACCAAAGACGACAAGCTGTTCGCCCTTGACGCCAAGATCAATTTCGATGACAACGCGCTCTTCCGTCACGCCGACATCAAGGCCCTGCGCGACGTGGACGAAGAAGATCCGCTCGAAGTCGAAGCCAGCAAGTACTCGCTCAACTACATCAAGCTCGACGGCACCATCGCCTGCATGGTCAACGGCGCGGGCCTTGCGATGGCCACCATGGACATCATCCAGTACGCCGGCGGCTCGCCTGCCAACTTCCTCGACGTAGGCGGCGGCGCCACGCAGGAACAGATCGAGCACGCGTTCGAAATTCTGCTCAGCGACAAGAACGTGAAGGCCATCTTCATCAACATCTTCGGCGGCATCCTTCGCGTCGATCGTCTCGCCACCGGCGTGGTCGCAGCGGCGAAGAACCTCAACGTGCAGGTACCCATCGTCCTTCGCCTTGAAGGAACGAACGTCGAAGAGGGCCGCAAGATCCTCAAGGAATCCGGCCTCAACTTCCAGGTAGGCGCAACGATGAAGGAAGCTGCGGAACTCGTCGTAGCAGCCGCGAAGGAGGCGAAGTAATGTCAGTACTCGTAGATAAAAATACGCGGCTCATCGTTCAGGGCATCACCGGCAAAGAGGGCACCTTCCACGCCAAAGGCTGCGCCGAATATGGCACCAACGTCGTCGGCGGTGTCACGCCCGGCAAGGGTGGAACCAAACACGAAGGCTGGCCGGTGTTCAACACCGTGGCTGACGCAGTGAAGGAAACCGGCGCCAACGCCACCATGATCTTTGTGCCGCCGCCGTTCGCGGCCGACGCTATCCTCGAAGCCGAAGACGCGGGGATTCCCCTCATCGTCTGCATCACTGAGGGCATTCCCACGCTCGACATGGTGAAGGTCTGGGCGAAGATCAAGAACTCGTCGTCGCGCCTCATCGGACCCAACTGCCCCGGCGTCATCTCGCCCGGCAAGGCCAAAATCGGCATCATGCCCGGCCGCATTCACAAGGAAGGCAGCGTCGGCATCGTCTCGAAATCCGGCACGCTCACCTACGAAGCCGTCCATCAGTTGACCCAGCGCGGCATCGGCCAGTCCACCGCCATCGGCATCGGCGGCGACCCCATCATCGGCACCACGCACATCGATGCACTCAAGCTGCTCAACGACGATCCCGGCACCGAAGCGATCATCATGATCGGCGAGATCGGCGGCACCGCTGAAGAAGCCGCAGCCGCCTGGGTCAAAGCCAACGTCAAGAAGCCCGTCGTCGGATTCATCGCTGGTCAGACCGCGCCTCCCGGACGCCGCATGGGCCACGCCGGAGCCATCATCTCCGGCGGCGAAGGCACGGCCGCCAGCAAGATGAAGGCCATGCGCGAAGCCGGCATTGAGGTCGTCGTCTCCCCCGCGGAAATGGGTGAGACCCTGGCCCGCGTGATTGGCAAGGCATAGAAACAGCCCTCAACCATGCGTTAAGAACAAAGGCTCGCCGCAAGGCGAGCCTTTCCATTTCGGCCTTCGGGCCACGCGTCTCTCGCTCCCGCGCATCTTAGCGCGCAGGAGAGCAACATGTCCGACGACCTGCACAAGCACAAAGCCACATCGCAACAAGATGCCCGCCTTCCCACCACCGAGCGCGAGAACATCGATGACGAACCCGAAGTGGACAGCCACCATTCCGACACCGCCAAAGATACGAACGTCGTCCGCGGCGACGACCGCCCACAGTCCGTGCGGCATGGCGGCTAATTCGCAGTTGAAGAAGGCGCAGCCGAACCGCTGCGCCTTTCTCGTGCTCTACGACGCGATCGCAAACCCGCCGTCGTGTTCTTCCGCGCGCGCCTGCTCGCTGTTCCAGTCAGTCATGCCCACAACCGCACTCTCCGTAAATCCGTTTCCGACAAAAATATTCGCGGCCGTCGTACCTTCAAAGCCAAACACCTTGGGAACCATGAACGACGCGCCCGCAAACGCCGCATCCATGCGCCCGTGCGTCTCAAACGGAATCACCTTCTTCACGCCCAGCGGGTAGTCCGTCAGCATCGACTCCACCAGGATGAACCCGCCAGTCAACAGCGCGGCCATCGCGGCACGTGGTTCCTTCTTGCGGCACATCCACGCCATTCCAAAGAAGAATGCGGCGTGGCAATAATCAATAATTCCGTGGGTACGCGCGTCCACCACCTTAGGCAGGCGCTTCTCAATCTGTTCAATCGCGGCGTTCGGCAGGTTCATAGATATCCTCCTCGAGGGTCAAGCTCAACGGTCGGGTTAGATGCGACGAGCCGCATCGGGTAGCTTGGCGGTCCGCTTCAATTAAGCCGACCCGCTATCATCGAATCAGATGAGCCGAGTTAAAGACTTATTGAAGCCGCTGGCCGAAGACGGCGCGGCGCTGACCCGCGAACAGGCCGCCGAGGTGCTGACCGAGATCCTTTCTGGCGAAGTGCCCGAAGTAGAAACCGCCGCCCTGCTGACCGTCATGGCTACCCGCGGCGAACAAGCCCCCGAACTCGCCGGCTTCGTCGACGTCATGCGCCAGCACTCCACACCCATCCCCTTCACCGATGAGGAACGCGACCAACTCGTCGACTGCGTCGGCACCGGTGGCGGCGGCCCGCTCACCTTCAACATCTCCTGCGGAGCCGCGCTCGTGGCCGCCGCAGCCGGTGCAAAGGTCGCCAAGCACGGCAACCGCGCCGTCACCTCCCGCTGCGGAGCCGCTGATGTCCTTGAAGCCCTCGGCGTCCCTATCCAGCTCACGCCTGAGCTCGCCGCAGAGTGCCTTCGCCAAACCGGATTCGTCTTCCTCTTCGCGCCGCTCTACCACCCCGTGATGAAGACCCTCAACCCCCTGCGCCGTGCTCTCGGCTTCCGCACCATCTTCAACCTCGTCGGCCCCCTCACCAACCCGGCTCACGCCCGCGCTCAGGTCATCGGCGTCCTCGCGCCCAGCCGAGTGCTCCTCGTCGGCCGAACACTCGTAGCCCTCGGCGCAAAGCGAGCTTTTGTCGTCCACGGAACCGACGGCATCGACGAGCTCACCACCACCGGCGAGTCGGTGGTTGCCCACATCGAAGAAGATCCCAACGGCGGCCCTCCGCAAATGCGCGCCGCCCGAACTACTCCGGAGATGGCCGGCGTTCCGCGCGCCAAGCTCGAAGACTTCATCGGCGGTGATATCCAGACCAACGCCTCGCTGCTCTACGACGTCCTCACCGGAATTCCCGGCGCGCGCCGCGATATCGTCGTTCTCAACGCCGCTGCGGCGCTCGTAGCAGCAGGCTTGGCCGGCGATCTCAAAGAAGGTGTCGCCCTCGGCTACGAGGCCATCGACTCCGGCCAAGCTGCGGCCACCCTCGCCAAGCTCCGTCAGTTCGGCGAAAAATACTCTGCAAGCTGACGCAGTCTGGGCGTTCTTTGATAGTCCGGCACCCCCGGCACACAGGAGAGGAGCATTATGCGTTTTCATTCGCTGTCGTTTGTGGCGCTCGCGTTTATCTGCGGAACCGCCTCGTTCGCCCAGTTTCCGGGACAGATAGAACTCAAGATCGATTCGTCTAACCGAACCCTCAGCGTGAGCAAGGAGGCGCAGGTCACGGCTGATCCGGACACAGCGATTCTGCACATCGGCTTTGAGACCGATCCGTCGGACGCCCAATCGGCCTACGCGGAGGGCACACGGCTTTCCAATGCCATCATCGCCGCAGTCAAGCAAGCTGGCGTGCAGCAAAGCGACATTCATAGCGAGAGCCAGCGACTCGACCGCGACTACACGGTGCCCAAATCGCACAAGTTCAAGCTGGTGCAGCAATGGACCGTGAAAACCGATCCCATGCACGTCGCCCAGATCCTGGATGCGGCCGTGACCGCCGGAGCATCGGTGAGCGGCGACATCGAATGGACCGTCAAGGATCCCGCGGCGCTCGACGCACAGGCTCTCGAGAACGCCGCAACCCGGGCCAAATCCGATGCGGAGGCGCTTGCCAAAGGCATGGGAGTGCGCCTCGGAGCTCTGGTCTACGTCAGCAGAACCAGCGAGCCTGAAATTATGCCCGTGCGCCCCCGCGTCATGGCGATGGCAAAGGCGCAGAATGACCAGCCTCTATCGATCGAGCCCGGAAAGGTAACCCGATCCGCCACCGTCTACGCCGTCTACGCCATCGAATAGTTCCGGTATGAATCAGCCCCAAATCTCGGGTGCCCCATCCTTGGCGCGTCTTTGTCTTTGCGCCAAGGGTGGGAAACCACGAACCCATCCCAGCAAGCTTCGTATCAGGGGCTGACCAGCAAGCTTCGTATCAGGGGCTGATTTTAATCAGCCCACTAGCGACGCAATAAGCATGGGGCTTCAGCCCCCGCCCCTCTGCTTCCATGAAGCGAAGGGTGGGAGACCACCCAGCCGAGTCCACTCTAGAAGATCCCAGACCGACCCGCGATCCGCCGCGACAGCAGCCACGACGCGCCAGAGACAGCCAGCGCCCCCACCACCCATCCTGCCTGCTGCATCGGCTCGCTCAGTGCCGCAGCCATCTGGATCTTCGGCAGCACGAATCCACCCGCGGCTGCCTGACTTGCGTAGCGCACAGTCTCCACCGCGCCCCAGCCCAGAACCCCGCCCGCCAGCACGAAACCCGGCAGGAAGCGCTTCCACGGGAAGGGAATCGGCGGCGGCGCAGTGACTTCGTCTTCAACCTTTTCCATCACCCGCGCCAGGAAGCCTGAGCTGGGAACGATCTCACCCTCCTCGGCCAGGATCGCGTCGAGCCGGTTTCGTTCTCTCTCGTCTCGATTCATCTCAGGACCTCCTCTTTTGCTGCTGGATGCGCCACTGTTCCCACGCCGGCCTCCGATTCGAGCCGGGGGAATCTCTTCTTCAGAATCGCTCGCGCCCGGGCCAGCCGCGCCTTCACCGTGCCCTCTGGCAGCAACAGCGTTCGCGCCGCTGCTCCCACATCCATCTCGTGAAAGTAATAAAGGATGACCGGCTCGCGATAGCGCATGGGCAGCGCCAGCACCGCCCGCCGCACCAGTTCATTCTGCGAGCGCTCAGCCAGCTCATCGTGCTGCGCCGCCGGACCGGCAGGCTCCGGCGCATCTTCCATCGGCACCATCACCGTTGGCACCCGCTTCAGGTCATTGCGATAGACGTTCGCCGCCAGCGCAAACAGCCATGTCGAAAAACTGCTTTCGCCGCGCCACGACGCCAGCCCCTTCCACGCCCGCAGAAAAGCCTCCTGCGCCAGCTCCTCCGCACGGCCCCTGTCACGGCAGTAGCGCCACGCCATATTCACCAGCGGCCCCTGCCACCGACGCACGATCCCCTCAAACGCGCGAACGTCCCCGGCAAGCACGCGTTGCACATCGTGCACATCGGCAGAAGCGGTCTCGGTGGGCGCACTCATGGGTGATCTTTCATCCGGTGCGACAAGCCCTCTGGGATTCCGGTTGCATTTTATTCCCACGCCCGCCCGCAAAAGCCCCTTTCAAAAAATGCAACCGCATCCGCAGCCCCCCGGTCGTACAGTTCGCAAGGGACGAAAAGTCCCCAACGTTTGGAGGAGGGCGAGATGGAACACATGGCGATGGCTTTTGAAGGACTCCCAATGGATTTCGGTCTCTGGATGTTTCTGTCCATCGGCGCAGTGGCATTATTCGTGGTCTTCATTCCGCTGGTGAGCTGGATCGACAGCCGCCGCAAAGAGCGCGAAGCCTTCTACAAGGCAGACATGATGCGGCGCCTGGCCGAGGCCTCAGGCGACGGCGCCAAGGCCGCACTCGAGCTGCTGCGCGAGGAAGAGCGGATCAAGGCCATCAAGCAGCGCGAAGGACTGAAGATCGGCGGCCTGGTCAACGTTGCCATCGGGATCGGGTTGAGCATCATGCTCTACTCCATAGGCGGTAGAGATCACGGCCCGTACCTTGTCGGCCTGATTCCCGGGCTCCTCGGCGTGGCTCTGCTGGTCTACGTCTTCGCGATGGCGGCCCCCATCGAACCCCGCTGAATCCGCCCGGCACCAACCGGCATCGAAGAGATAGTCGTGACAACGACTAATTTTCAGATATCCGGCCGCAAGGAGCCCAGCCATGACTGAGCACGTCCGCCAGCCCGCCCTCTTCCTCCCCCATGGCGGAGGCCCCTGCTTCTTCATGGACTGGACCTGGGGCCCAGCCGACACCTGGCACCCCACACAACGCTTTCTCGAGAGCATTCAGGCCACGCTGCCCGCCCCACCGAAAGCGATGCTGGTCATCAGCGGCCACTGGGAAGAGCCCGGCTTCACCGCCGGCGCAGTTGAAAAGCCCGAGCTCATCTTCGACTACTCCGGCTTTCCGCCGCACACGTATCAGTTGACCTGGCCCGCTCCCGGCGATCCCGAACTCGCCGCCCGCGTAACCAAAATGCTGCGCGAGGCAGGACTGCCCGCCGGCCTCAGCCGCACCCGAGGTTACGATCACGGCATCTTCGTGCCGCTGAAGGTCGCATTTCCCCAGGCGCAGATTCCCGTAGTCCCGCTCTCGCTCGACCGCGGCCTCGATCCCGAACTGCACCTCGCAGCCGGCCGCGTGCTCGCGACCCTCCGCGACGAAGGCGTGCTAATCATCGCCAGCGGCATGAGCTTCCACAATCTCCGCGCCTATATGCGTCCCGAGACAACGGAACCAGCCGCCCAGTTCGACGCCTGGCTCACCAAAGCAATCGAATCTTCCGCGCCGCAGCGCAACGAGATGCTCCGCTACTGGCAGAATGCTCCCAACGCCTCGTTCGCGCACCCCCGTGCCGAACACCTAATCCCGCTCATGGTCGCAGCAGGCGCCGGCGGCGAAGCTCCCGGCAAGCGCATCTTTCACGACCAGCCAATGGGCGCAGCCATCACCGCCTACCGCTTCGACGGCTAGCACTGAGGAAATCTCTAAATAAGTCGAAGTTTGAACGAGGACGGCTTCACAGCTTGCCGAAAAGCCGTTCGGAACAGGCTTTGTACCAGGGGCTGCCTTCAGGCAGCCCACATGGTGCTCCCTTGGTTGACTGGGGCTTTAGCCGCTAAGGGATGCGTTCTGAAATCCATCTTTCATCCGATGTGCCTAGCGCATCACCTGCAGCACAATCCCCAGCACTGCCCCGCTCAGAATCAGCCACGTCGCATTCAGCCTGAATCGCAACAGCAGCGCAGCGCTCACCAGCCCGATCCCCCATGTCCACACATCCACCAGCGCCGCGCGCCCCAGCGCCAAAGTGACTACGGCCATCAGCGCCACGGCCGCCGCATTCACTCCATCCAGAAACCCCGCCAGCGCCGGCGACTTCCGCAGCCGCCCCGCCATCGCTCCCACAAGCCCCGCCATGAAAAACGACGGCAGAAAGATGGCCAACGTTGCGGCCACAGCCCCCGTATACCCGTGCAGCAGGTATCCGAGAAACGTCGCCGTCGCAAACAGCGGCCCCGGCGTAACCTGGCCCGCCGTGATCGCATCCAGAAGCTGCGTCTTCGTCACCCAGTGCAGGCGATCCACTAAATCTGCCTGCAGAAATGCCAGCAGCACATACCCCGAGCCGAACACCACCACGCCCAGCTTCAGGAACACCAGCACAATCGAAAGCACTGCAGGCGACCCCGGCCCCGCCGCAACTCCTGCCACCGGAGCAAACGCAAACACCCCGCCCCTCGTCACCTTCACGCGCCCGCGCGCAGCCCACGCCGCGAAAACCGCGCCTGCCGCCAGCAGCACCGCAATCGGAGTCACACCGCCCAGGTTCGCCGCCAGGCACAAAACCCCAGTCAGCAGCAGCGCCCGCGTCCGCAGCGCCATGCGCGCAAGCCGCCAGATCGCCTGCAGCACAATCGCCACCATCACCGGCTTGGCGCCATACAGCAGCCCCTGCACCTGCGCCAGGTGTCCATAGCGCACGTAAGCCCACGCCAGCGCCAGCGTGAACGTCGCAGCCGGCGTAATGAAGCACGCTCCCGCGATCGCCAGCCCCGCCCATCCTGCGCGCGTGTAGCCCAGCGCCATCGCTACCTGCGTCGAGCTCGGTCCGGGCAGCAGATTGCACGCGCCCAGCAGGTCCAGAAATCGCTCGCGCGTGATCCAGCCGCGGCGCTCCACGGCCTCAGTCTCCATCAGCGCAATATGCGCCGCTGGGCCTCCAAAGCCCGTGAGTCCCAGTCGAAGAAAGAACCGAGACAGCTCCGGCAATCGGGATGGGGCGATCTCGGTCATGCTCTAGGGTGTATCGACATATACGAGTGTGCAGCGACGGGAGCCATTTTTTCTCAGTTCTAGAAGCGAGGAGTGACGCATACCGAGTGTCTGTTAGCGACGAGCGACAACGAAATGAGTAAAAATGGCCCCGTCCCTTCGGGTTGCTGCGAAAATCCGGCTATACTTCATCCTCGGTCTCGACGGTAGACTCGCCACAGCCATCGGCCTCCGCTTCGCCTGACCGGATTTTCGCTGGCAACGCTGCCCACTCGTATATGTCGGTACACCCTACCGGCGCTGCCACCACTCGCGCGGCCGCACCACGTGCATGCCAGAGTCCATCAGGATCGCAACCAGCGAGAAAAGCATCGCCAGATCCGTGCGCGCCTCATGCACAAACGCCAGCACCCCGGTGTGCGCCACACTCCTCGGCACACCGAACCGCCCCACAGAATGCCCCAGCAGAATGGGAATCTTGGTCGTGATCAGCGCCGTGATTATCACGCCGAGCAGCAGGACTGCAGCCTCGCCTGTATAGAGGTTCAGCATTACCGCCGCACCGGAGATGATCTCCACGATCCCGACCGCCGGCGCAAGCATGTGCGGCAACGGCAGTCCAATATGAGCAAACCGGCCGTATCCAAGCTCCTCCGGCTGCATGAATTTCAGAATGCCCTCTGTGAGGAACACGATTCCCACAATGATGCGGACAAGCAACAGCGGAAAGTTGCGGCGCATTAATCCCTCGCGTGCATTCTACAAGCCTGTTTTTTCAAGAACAGAATTACTGCTGCTTGAGGAGCAGATCGATCATATCGCGCAGCTTTGCCGGTTCCGTCGACGGCGCATAGCGGCCCACAACATTCCCGCTGCGGTCCACCAGGAACTTCGTAAAGTTCCACTTGATGCGCTTCGTGCCGAAGAACCCGCGGCGCGCCCCAGTCAGAAATCGAAACACCGGATGCGCATTCGCCCCATTCACGTCAATCTTGGCGAACACCGGGAAACTCACGCCGTAATTGCGTTCGCAGAACGTAGCGATGTCAGCCGCTGTGCCGGGCTCCTGGTTACCAAACTGGTTCGAAGGGAACGCCAGCACCTCAAATCCGCGCGGATTGAAATCGCGATAGAGCTGCTCGAGCGCCGCGTACTGCGGCGTGAAACCGCACTGGCTCGCTGTGTTCACGATCAAAAGCGCGCGCCCTGCAAAATAGGAGAGCTTCAGCGGATGGCCGTCGAGCAGGTCTGCGGTGATCTCGTACAGGGGCGATTTCTCGGCGGTCATCGAATTCCTCACAGCTTTGAGGATGTCATGTTTCGATGTGCTGCGTCTAAGCTCCGTGCGACACAAATAAGCGGAGTTTGGTTGACCGTCCCCGCTGCGCCGGGTGCGTCCTTTAGACTGGGGTCAGGGTTCATTTTTGCCTGTTCCCAGGCCCGTGGCGCGGGTCACGCATCTGCGTGCGGCCTGGAGACGCAGTCTCCTCGGCCCACGCTGGGGCGACGCGGGTTTGGGCCGGGTGGCCGCGGTCCAATATAATCAATCTTTCCGCGAGGGCAGAACCAGATTCTTTTGAGCAATGAGGGTGTGCATATTCTTCCCGTGAACTTGAACCATCGACCGCACCAGTATGATGTGCGCTCGCCGAAGGGGTTTCCCACGGTGAAGATGCGGCACATTCTTTCAGGCCGGGCCCTCCGGATCGCCAACAAAGCGGCGTGCGCGCTGCTGCTGTTTGCCTTCATTTTTTCTTCTGTTGCCGTTCTGGCGCAGGGCTCTCAGACCATCGAACAGATTCGTGTGATCGGTAACCGGCGCATTCCCAAGGAAACCGTCTTGGCGCGCCTGTTTACCCACGTGGGCGACCAGTACGATCCCATCTCTGTCGAGCGCGACTTCAACTCGCTCTGGAACACCGGCTACTTCGAGAACCTGCGCATCGAACGCGAAGACTCGGAGAAGGGCATCATCCTGAACGTCTACGTGACGGAGAAGCCCACCATCCGCGAGGTCAATTACAAGGGCCTCAACTCCTTCTCGGTCTCCGACGCACTCGACCGCTTCAAGAAGGAGAAGGTCGCCATCTCGGTGGAGAGCCAGTACGACCCCACCAAGGTGAAGCGGGCTGAAGCGGTGCTGCGCCAGATGCTCGCCGAGCACGGCCACCAGTTCGCCACCATCAAGACCGACGTGAAGACCATCCCGCCGGCTTCGGTGCAGATCAACTTCAACATCAAGGAAGGCCCTACCGTAAAGGTTGGCAACATCCGCTTCACGGGCAATGAGCACATCAGCTCGCTGCAGCTGCGCCGCTCCATGAAGAACCTGAAGCCGATCGGCATTCCTTACTCGCTGTTCCTCGAAAACCTCTTCCCCAAGACCTTCGACTCGTCGAAGCTCGAAGAGGACTCCGAGCGCGTCCGCCAGGCCTACCGCGACAAGGGCTATGCCAATGCCGCCGTTGAAGAGCCGCAGACGCAGATTCGCGATCAGGGCGGCCTCAACTGGCTCACCTTCCGCCCCAACAAGGGCAAGCGCATTGACATCCTCATGCCCATCGAAGAGGGTGCGCGTTACAAGCTGGGAAGCATCACCTTCTCCGGCTACAAGGCGTTCAACAACGTGCGCGCCATGCGGGCGCAGTTCCCGCTTAAAGACGGCGACGTTTTCAGCGCCACCGCCATGGGCAAGGGCCTTGAGAACCTGAAGAAGGCCTACGGCCAGCTCGGCTACATCAACTTTGGCGCCATCCCCACGCCTCACTACGACGAGCAGAAGAAGACCGTCTCCTTCACCGTCGATATCGACGAGGGCAAGCAGTTCTACGTATCGCGCATCGAGTTCCAGGGCAACACCATCACGCGCGACCGCGTCATCCGTCGCGAACTGCTCCTCGAAGAAGGACAGGTCTACAACTCCCAGGCATGGGAGTACAGCCTCCTCCGCCTCAATCAGCTCGAGTACTTCGAACCGCTCAAGGTCGAGCAGGATTCCGAAGCACACCAGGATCCCGATGCCGGCACCGTTGACCTGCTCCTCAAGGTCAAGGAAAAGGGCAAGAACTCCATCGGCCTGAACGGCGGCGTCAGCGGCCTCTCCGGCGCGTTCCTCGGTGTCAACTACCAGACCAATAACTTCCTCGGACTCGGCGAAACGCTCAGCGTGCAGGGCAACCTCGGCAACGTGAGCCGCCAGTTCCTCTTCGGCTTCTCGCAGCCCTACGTTCACAACCGCCCGCTGAACCTCGGCTTCCAGATCTTCTCCCAGAAGCAGGACTACAACGCCGCCAAGAACTACGAGGCCACCACCGGCCAGGCGGCGAACCTGAGCTCCGCGCAGCAATCGCTGGTGCAGAACTACAATCAGTCCTCGACGGGCCTGAACTTCAGCATCAACTACCCGCTGAAGAAGCACTCGTTCCAGCGCCTCGGCCTTACCTATTCGCTGACCAAGTCCGATATCACGGCCTTCAGCACCGCGTCGCAAACCTTCTTCCAGACCATTAGCTTCCGGTCCGGCATTGTTGGATCCAACGCGCTGACTAATATCGTCAACAGCTCGGCCTCGTTCAGCTACATGTACAACACCGTGAACAATCCGGTGCGTCCGCGCTCCGGCAGGGAAATCACGGGTGTCTTCCAGTTCTCGGGCATCGGCGGCAACCTGCGTTACTTCTCGCCGCTCGTCGCCTACAAGAGCTTCACCTCGATGCACTACCTCACGCCGAGGGCGGACGGCCGCAATGTCTTCGGCATCCGCGCCCAGCTCGGCTACATCCAGGGCTTCGGCGGCGACGTGGCTCCGCCCAACAACCGCTTCTACTCCGGCGGTGAAGCCGACCTGCGCGGATTCGATATCCGCGGAGCGACGCCCTACGGTTACGTTCCCAACCGCGCTACGGTGCAGTTGACCAATCCTGATGGCACCTGCGTGCCGCGCGATCCAAACAATCCGCAGCTCAACCAGTGCATCCTGGTTCCCATTCCGGTGTATGGCATCGCCTCCATCGGCGGCGACACCAACTTCGTCACCAATATGGAGTACCGCATCCCCATCGCGGGGCCGGTGACGTTCGCGTTCTTCGATGACTTCGGAATCACCGCGGCGCTCAACAAGGGCCAGCTCAAGCAAAGCCCTGAGGGCTTCGCTTCACTGACCGCTCCGCTCTACGGCTGCCCCGTCTACAACAACGGCTCCTGCCAGGGCGGCATCCCCGGCTCCTTGGTTGGATTCCAGAGGAACGTTCACCCGGTCGCCGGCACCAACTTCGTTCCCCGTATGTCGGTGGGCGGTGAAATCTCGGTGCTCATGCCGATCATCAACGCACCGTTCCGGCTGTACTTCGCATACAACCCGCTGCGCCTCTATGAGCGGCCCTACTGCAACGCCGATCTGTCAAACAGCTCCAAGAACCAGAGCTGCTCGGCTCAGCTGATCACCCGTGACCTGTTCCCCCCGGGCGGCGCAGGCGACTTCACCTGGCAGCAGGCCCAGCAGGGCTACGGCGCCCAGAACCTCTTCCGCGAACCCAGAAAGACCTTCCGCCTGACCGTCTCCACCACCTTCTAAAGGCAGGGAGTAGAAAGCAGGCAGTAGGGATCAGGCAGAAGTGAATAGAAACAAGGGCCGCTCGCAAGAGCGGCCCTTTCCTCTGTCCCTCTGTCCCTCTGTCCCTCTGTCCCTTTGCCACTCCGCCACTGTCCCTGGCACCCCCTGTTCCCTCATCCCCACTCCCTGTCTTATAATCCGAATTAGTTCCGGCCTACTGTGAGTCGAGTCTTTTCCTGCCTGTGCCCTTCCGGTGCAACGCCTGAATAGAGAGATTCAACCTCAGGCAGAAAGCGGCTCCGCATTTGAGCGCGTGCCAGTAGCGGGAACCTGAGAAGGAGTTTTCCATTCGCATGAAGCGTGTATCTGTCCTTGCAGCCGTCGTCGCCTCGGGCTTTGCCCTGAGCGCCGCAGCCCAAACCCCCGCCGCAGCCTCTGCCGGCGCGCCCAAGGTTGCCGTGATTGCCTTCCAGCAAGCCGTGACGGCGACCAACGAATTCCAGCGCGACTTCGGCGACCTGCAGAAGAAGTTCCAACCCCAGCGCACCCAGCTCAAGTCGCTGGGCGACGAAGTCGACTCGTTGACCAAGCAGCTCCAGGCGCAGGGCGCCACCCTCAGCGATGCCGATCGCGCCAACAAGGCAAAGGCCATCGACGACAAGAAGAAGCAGGCTCAGCGCATCGCCGAGGACGCCCAGAACGACTACCAGCAGGCCATGCAGGATACCTTCGGTAAGGTCGCCCAGAAGGTCGATGACGTCCTGAACTCCTACGCCAAGGAGCAGGGCTTTACCGTCGTGATCGATGCCAGCGAAAACCAGCAGCAGCAGCCGCTGGTGCTCTACGCGGCGCCTTCTAGCGACATCACCAAGGCCATCGTGGATGCTTACAACGCGAAGTCCGGCGTGCCGGCTCCCCCCGTGGAAGCCCCCGCCCCCGCAGGCGTCCGTCCCACCACACCCAAGGCCCCCAGCAAGTAAGAACCAGGGAGCAGGGAATTGGCAGTAGGGAATAGGAGAAGGGCCGCTCATCATCGAGCGGCCCTCTTCCTATCTGTTCCCGATTGTCACTCTGTAACTTTGTAACTCCGGCACTCCGTCCCTAGCCTTCTAACCCCTGAACCCTAACCCCTGCCCTCTGTCCCTGTTCCCTGTCCCCTGCGCTATAATCCTCACTAGTTCCTGGTCCTCTCCTTTCGTGTCTTCTTCTGCTCCGCTCCGTCCGGCGTGGAGTGCCCCCAGACAGAAGAAAATCTGCGGAGACGGGCAGAGGCTTGCTCTCGCGCCTTTCGCGCAGCCAGTCTAAAAACAGGGACCGCGAAGGAGTTTCCAGGTACCAATGAAGCGTTCGACCTTAATCCCTGTCCTCATGGCCTCGGGCCTTGCCCTGACTTCTGCCGTTCAGACCGCCACTGCTCAAGCCGCGGCGCCCGCCAAGCCCGCTGCCGCTCCAGCTACGGCTGCTACCGCACCCGCCGGCCCCACCAAGATCGCCGTCATCGCCTTCCAGGTGGCTGTTGGCCAGACCAATGAGTTCCAGCGCAGCTTTGCTGACCTGCAGAAGAAGTGGGACCCGAAGCGCCAGGAAATCAAGAAGCTCAGCGACGACATCGACGCCTCTACGAAGGCGCTTCAGTCCCAGGGCGCAACCCTCAGCGATGCCGAGCGCGCCAACCGCGCCAAGCAGATCGACGACAAGAAGAAGCAGCTCGATCGTTCCGCCGAGGATGCCCAGAACGACTTCCAGCAGGAGATGCAGGACCTCTACGCCGGCACCGCCTCCAAGGTCTACGACGTCCTCTCGACCTACGCCCAGCAGAATGGCTATACGCTGGTGCTCGATGTCGCCGGCCAGCAGACGCCCGTTCTCTACGCCCTGCCCTCCACCGACATCACCAAGCCTGTGATCGAAGCCTACAACGTCAAGTCCGGTGTACCGGCGCCTCCGCAGGGCACCCCGGCAGCTCCGGCTCCGGCGGGCCAGGCGCCCCGTCCGGCAGCTCCCAAGCCCACCGCCCCGCCGAAGTAAAATCCTCGCTCAAAAAGGCCGGATCTGATCCAGTCAGATCCGGCCTCAAACGCTCCAATTTCAATAGGCTCCAGACAGGCGCAGGCAACCTTTTCCGAGGGGCCTGTTTCTGTGGAAATTTCTGTGGAAAGCCGCGGGTGACCGATTAAAGAAAGGTTAATTTAAACTGTTGCCAAAAAGGCAGCCCTTCTGGTAGAAATCGTAAGTCCTTAAATTTCAGATACAAACGCGGGTTATACCTGCGCCTATGCAGGCTGCGCCTCAAATGCACAATAACCGGTTCAGCTCGACCGGTTTCCACAGGCGCATGTGAAAGAAAATTAATGAAACTCCGCAAAAAGGGGCCGAACGGCCCTATTTTTGCTGATCTTCGCCCACCCGGAGAACGGCTAAAAACGCTTCCTGCGGAATGTCCACTTTCCCGATCCGCTTCATGCGTTTCTTGCCTTCCTTCTGCTTCTCCAAGAGCTTCCGCTTACGCGATATGTCCCCGCCATAACATTTAGCGAGTACGTTCTTCCGCAGCGCAGTGACCGTCTCGCGGGCGACGATCTTCGATCCGATCGCGGCCTGGATCGCCACCTCGAACTGCTGCCTTGGGATCAGCTCCCGCATCTTCGACACCAGCGCCTTACCGCGTTCGTAAGCGAAATCGCGGTGCACGATGATCGAGAGCGCATCCACCGGCTCGCCCGAGACCAGGATGTCCATCTTCACCATGGGCGAAACCCACTCGCCCGCCAACTGGTAGTCGAGCGACGCGTACCCGCGGCTGATCGACTTCAGCCGATCGTAGAAGTCCAGCACGATCTCATTCAGCGGTAGCTCGTAGGTAAGCAACACTCGCGTCGGCGTCACGTATTCGAAATTGACCTGCTTGCCGCGCTTCTCCTCCACCAGCTTCAGAATCCCGCCAACATACTCCTCATTGGTGAGGATCTGCGCCTTGATGATCGGCTCGCGAATCGCTTCGATGTTCGTAGGCTCCGGCCAGCGCGAAGGATTATCGACTTCGAGCACGGTGCCATCGGTCAGCGTGATGTGATACCGCACGCCCGGAGCCGTCGTAATCAGGTCCAGTTCGTACTCGCGCTCCAGCCGCTCCTGGATGATCTCCATGTGCAGCAAACCCAGGAAGCCGCAACGGAATCCGAAGCCCAGCGCTTCCGAGCTTTCAGGCTCGAAGAAGAACGACGAATCGTTCAGCCGCAGCTTTTCGAGCGCGTCCCTCAGCATCGTGTGCTCGTGCGAGTCCACCGTGTAGAGCCCCGCAAACACCATCGGCTTGATGTCTTCAAAGCCTGGAAGCTGGCTGTCAGCCGGATGCTCCTCGTCGGTGACCGTATCGCCGATCTTGGTGTCGCTGACCGTCTTGATCGTCGCGACAAAGAATCCAACTTCGCCCGCGACCAGTTCGCCTATCTCCACCGGCTTCGGCGTCAGCACGCCCATCGATTCAACATCGAAGCCCTTGCCGTTCGACATGAGCTTGATCCGCTGCCCCTTGCGCAACGTGCCCTGCATCACGCGCACCAGCACGATGACGCCGCGATAAGCATCGAACCACGAATCAAAAATCAGCGCCTGCAGCGGAGCCGCGGGATCGCCCTTCGGCGGCGGCAGGCGATGCACCACTGCCTCCAGCACCTCCGCCACACCCTGGCCCGTCTTCGCGCTCACCGGAATCGCGTCGGTTGCGTCCAATCCCACGGCCTTCTCGATCGCTTCCTGAGTGCGCAGAATGTCGGCCGAAGGCAGGTCAATTTTGTTGATGACGGGAATAATCTCGAGACCGTGATGAATCGCCAGATATGCATTGGCCAGCGTCTGCGCTTCCACGCCCTGGCTCGCGTCCACTACCAGCAGCGCGCCTTCGCACGACGAAAGCGACCGCGAAACTTCATAGCTGAAGTCCACGTGCCCCGGCGTATCGATCAGGTTGAGCTGATACGTCACGCCGTCGTTCGCCTTGTACATCATGCGCACGGCGTGTGCCTTGATCGTGATGCCGCGCTCGCGCTCCAGGTCCATGGCGTCCAGCACCTGGGCCTGCATCTCGCGCTGCGTCAGCGAGCCGGTCAATTCAAGCAGACGGTCGCTCAGCGTCGACTTGCCATGGTCGATGTGGGCAATGATTGCGAAATTGCGTATGAAACGTGCGTCCATTCAGGATTTGCGGGTGATGATTCCGGCGCTTTCTTCGTCAATTCAAAAGGGCAGCGCGGAAGGCGCACTGAGAGCTGAATCTGCGCGTCTGCCGCAGCAGAGCCCTCCCCATAGCTTATCATCGGCTAAGGGTTTCACTTCCACCTCTGGAGTAGTGCGGCCGCTGGAACAATCGCGGCGTTGTTCAGCATGGATCTCAATCGTTATCGCTGGTTTGGCTGCGCTGCATTGGCCTTGTTGCTGGTGGGGTGCGATCCCGCGCAGAAGAAAGACACACCCGTTGCTCCGCAGGCCCTCGCGCCCGCAGTTGAACAGGCAGCGCCGCAGCCCCAGCAGCCCGCCGCGCCCTCAAAGCAAGCAATCCACCAGCAGCAGCTTCAGCAACTCATCGAACGGGTGAACAAGGCGTACGCCGCCGGCGATGCCGCCTACCGCCGCGGAGAGCTTACCCAGGCCAAGACGCAGTTCGACAAAGCCGTAGACATCATGCTCTCCAGCGGCCTCGACATCAACAGCGAGCCAGTTCTCAAAGAGCAGTTCGATCGCATCGTCGACCAGGTCAACGCGCTCGAGATGGAAGCCCTCAAGGTCGGCAATGGATTCGTCCCTAAAGTCGAAGAGACTCCCGGTGAAGTCGCAAGCGACGTCACCTTCGAGGCGAATCCCGACATCGAAGCCAAGGCTAAGGCTCAGCTCGCCACCACCAAGTCGGACCTTCCGCTGATGGTGAACGAGTATGTTGCTTCCTTCATCAACTTCTTCGCCAACTCGCAGCGCGGTCACAACACACTGCTGCACTCGTTCCAGCGCGCCGGCCGCTACCGGGCCATGATTCAGCGCGTAATGGCGGAAGAAGGCGTTCCGCAGGATCTCATCTACCTTGCCGTCGCCGAATCCGGCTTCCAGCCCCGCGCCATCAATCCGAAATCCCGCGCCGGTGGCATGTGGCAGTTCATGCCCTACGGCGATTACGGCCTCAAGCGCAACGCCTACGTCGATGAGCGGTTTGATCCCGAAAAGTCCACGCGCGCCTACGCCCGCTACATGAAGTTCCTCTATAGCCAGCTCGGCGACTGGTATCTGTCGATGGGCGCATACGACTGGGGCGCGGGAAACATCCAGCGCGCCGTGCAGAAGACCGGCTACGCCGACTTCTGGGAACTCTACAAGCGCCACAACCTGCCCGGCGAAACGCAGAACTACGTCCCCGAAATCCTCGCCGCCATCATCATCGCCAACAATCCCCACCAGTACGGCTTCGACGAAATCACCCTCGACCCGCCCGTGCTAACCGACACCGTCTCCATCAACTACTCGGTCGACCTCCGCCTCGTCTCCGACCTGGTGGGCGCGCCCATCGATGAGATCATGGCGCTCAATCCCAGCCTGCTGCGCATGGTCACGCCGCCCGACGGCCCCTTCGATCTGCATCTTCCCGCCGGCACCTCAGGGCTCTTTCAGGAGCGCATCGCAGTCATCCCTGAGCGCAAGCGCGACCAGTGGCGCTATCACCGCGTTACCGCAGATGACACCCTCGAGTCCATCGCGCACACTTATCACGTGTCCGTCTCCGACCTCGCCAATGCCAACGAGCTGACCGCAGGCGAAAGCCTCTCGGGTGTTGAAGCCGTTGTGGTGCCCACCGCTCCCGCCGCATCTCCCTCCGCTCATACCGTGATGTACACGGCCCGCCGCGGCGATTCGCTCGTCTCCATCGCTGACCGCTTCGGCGTCTCCCTCGATCAACTCCGGCGCTGGAACAAAATCGCTTCCGGCACAAAGGTGACGCCAGGCCAGCGCCTGCATGTAGCCGAGCCCGTCGCGGCGCGTAGCTCGCGCAGCCGTCATCGCACCACCATCACTGCGCAAGATCTGCACCCCCACGCGAAGTCATCGGGCAAGACTACGCACAAGAAATCGTCCTCATCGAAGAGCAGCGCACATGCAAAGGGCTCCTCGAAGAAGCAAAAATGACGTGGTGCCTCACTCAACACTTGTCTTTTGATGACCATTGCTGCAAGCTATTGCTACAATGGCTTCCGCATGCGGAGTGTAATGAACCGCATCGATGAATACAGCGCCGAGCCGCTGGAGGCAATGCGATGGATGATGTTTATAAGATGTACGCGATGAGCGCAGACGACGACAACACCGAGCCCGCCGAAGTGGACGGAGACCACGAGGACGAGAGCTTGGACGACGAGGATGAAGAAGTCGAAACCTCCAGCGTACTCACCTCTTCCGACGATGATGAGGGAGTGCCTGATGAGCCCCCGGCCATGACGCCGGCCGCAACACCCGCACCCACCGCGAAGAAATCCGCCGCCAAAAAAGCTGCGAAGAAAGCTCCAGCAAAGAAGGCCGCGAAAAAAGCTCCCGCAAAGAAGGCTGCCAAGAAAGCCCCCGCCAAGAAGGCGACGGCCAGCAAGGCGCCTGCGAAAAAAGCTGTGGCCAAGAAGGCCGCAAAGAAGTCCGCCGCAAAGAAGTCTGGCGCGAAGGGCGGAAAGGCTGCAAAGAAGACCGCAGCCAGGAGCGCCAAAAAAACCATGCAAAGAGGTAAACCTTTGGCAGTTAAGAAAGCAGCAAAGAAGGCGCCCGCCAAGAAGGCAGCAGCGAAGAAAGCTCCTGCAAAGAAGGCTCCGGCGAAGAAGGCAGCCGCCAAGAAGGCCACAGCTAAGAAGGCCGCAAAGAAGGCGCCTGCTAAGAAGAAGTAACAACACCAGGCAACAACCAGGCAAGCAAAAGAGCCCGCCCTCCCGGCGGGCTTTTTTGCGTCTGTACTCAGCCGCTCCCAACGCGCTAGGCCGTGATCTGCCCGAGATGATGCTTCTGGTGCCGCACATAGTCATCGATCACGAACGCGAGCGTCACCGGCTTGTCTCCACCAATCACGCACTGCGCCCCCAGCCGCTCCGTCGGAATGCGATCTACAATCGCCGCCAGCATCTCGTGCTCGGCCTGCCACCACCTGAGCAGCGTCTCCCAGCTCTGCTCCGCGTACCCTTGCAGCTCAACCCACGCATCCTGCGCATACCCCGGCCCGCTGTAGGCCCCATCCAGCGCCGCGCGTACAAACCTCTGCCGATTGTTCGCAGCCGAGTCCAGCAGATGCCCCACGATCTGCTTGCGCGTCCATCCATTCGGCCGCCACGGAACATCAGCCAGATCGGACCTCACCGCCAGCAGCGCTTCGCGCACCTCATCCATCCCCTTGCGAAACCGAATCGCAGTTTCGGTACTCATCATGATCAGTCCCCTATGCCATAGAACCACGTGAAAGGCCACGACTCTACAAACTCGCGCAAAACTGTGCAGAGCCACTGTTTTGAAGGGGCACGGCTTCAGCCGTGCCGAAAAGCCAATGAAAAGCACGGGGCTTCAGCCCCTGAGGGATGGTTTTGCGCACTGAGCAGGGGCTCATCTGCATTTAGTCGTGCACTAATGCCCCCCCATGAATTATCGGGCTTTAATCCCCCGAACGCGGCATTTGTCATCAGCCCCAAAAGCCAAGCGGCCCGCATTCGCGGGCCGCAGCCGGGCAGAAAGGCTCAACTTACTTCTTCAACTCGTTAATCGCCGCCAGCACCTCATCCGAATGCACTCGCGGATCAACCTTCGTCCACACCTTCACAATCTTTCCATTGGGATCGATCAGAAACGTGTTCCGCTGCGCAATCGTCATCTCGCCGAAGTGCCCCAGCGATCCGTACTCGTCTACGACTTTGTGTTCGGGATCGGCGAGCAGCCGGAAGGTCAGTCCCTCCTTCGTGCAGAACTGCTTGTGGCTGTCCGGTGTATCCACGCTGACTCCAACAATCGCCGCGTTCAGCGCGTCATACTTCGCCTGATCGCGCTGGAAGTTATGCGCCTCTACCGTGCACCCAGGCGTCATGTCCTTGGGATAGAAGTAGAGCACCACCCACTTCCCCTTGAAGCTGTCCAGCGATATCTGGGATCCATCCTGCGAGGGAAGCGTAAACGTGGGAGCAGCCTGCCCCACTGTGGGCATCGCCTGGTCGGCTGCATGCGCTGTTACAAATGTGCCCGCGAGCACGAGCGCCGCGGCACAGCTAAGCAATACGGATTTCTTCATGGGAGACCTCCGGGTGTGTTGCGCGAGATGTGCGATCAGGGCCGGGGAGAGCCGGGCCGGAGCTCCAATCACAATCGAGGGCTCCGTACCGCCTGCGAACATGCTATCGCTTCAGCGTGCCTCGCAGCCAATATTTTGGCGCCCACGCATCACCCCGGGTGGGGGTGCCCCGTCCTAGCTCTGCTAGGGCGGGATCGGCTCTACTCGCCCCGCGGAACCGCAACGATAGCGATCTTCTCTTCCGAAGCGCGTCGCAGCAGCGCCTCGCGATCAAACAGCAGCGTACGTCCCGCCTCGACGGAAAGGCATGTCGCTCCCGCCTTCAGCATCGCATCAATCGTCCGCATCCCAATCACCGGCACATCGAAGCGCATATCCTGCTTCGGCTTCGCCACCTTCACCACCGTCAGGTGCCGATGAAGTGTAGACGCCTCGCCCGGCTCGTCTTCTTCCAGAGACCGCATCAACATGCCCGCACGCTCAATCGCTGCGTCTGTCCCTTCCATTGCCTCGACAGCCACGCATGCCTGCGCCGCCACCACCACAGTCTGCCCGATGTCGAACCCCGCAACCGCGCGCGCCACACCCAGCCCATACTCGATGTTCTTGCGTTCCTCTTCATCGGGTCCGCGCTCAGTAAGCACACCCTCCTGCGCCAGCAGAGGCTCCAGAAACGAAGTCGAGCTGATCAGCTCGATCCCTTCATCGCCCAGCACCTTGGCCACCGCCCCCAGCAGCATGTCCGTATTGCGCGTGCGCAGATTCAAGAGCAGCTTCGCCAGCCGCCAGTCCGGCCGGATCGACGAGAAGATCTGCTTATGCTTCACCTGCCCCGCCATCACGGCCTGCGTCACGCCCTCTTTGTGGAAGGTATCGATCAGCTTCGACAGTTCGCCCAGCGAGAGCCAGTGCACCGTCACGCCCGCATCAGCCTGCGCGCGCTCATTGATCTCCAGATCCGTCTCTTCGCGAATGGCCGCAACGGCAACCTGCAGCCCCTGCGCGCGCGCCGCCTCCAGAATCAAAAACGGAAACCGCCCATTCCCCGCAATAAGGCCGAGTTTCACCGCAGGCCTCGGCTCATGAGTGTCAGTCGATCACGCATTAACTCAGAACCCATTCCCCGGATTGCTTGATCTCCCGATACATGGCATCCGGGGCAAGATCAATGTCGCCCGGCCATGAGACTGCTCCGAACTCAATATGGACCTGACGAAAGATCTCTGGATCCTTCAGCGCCTCGAAAACTCCGCTGAGGTGCCCCGGCTCAAAGCGCACAGTTCCCGCCGTGCCATCCAGAAAGCGGACAGCGATGGCCAACGGTGGCTTGGGCTCGACTGAAACCACTGACCAATACATCGTCTACTCCAACGGTGCGATCTGAAGAGGCGTCTGCCTGGCTCTGCAAAGCTCCCAGTCCGCTTGCAACTCGCCCCTGTGTAATTCTGCCCACTCGCGAACCAGCGAAAGAGCCCGCCGAGGCAAAGAGCCTTCCCGGACTGCCAGGTCTTCAATTACGATGACCGCCTCATTATCGCCGTAGATCGCGTGAAAATGTGGCGGAGCGTGGTCATTGAAGTACATCCGGATGAAAATACCAAAGAATACGCTGATCGTTGGCATCTCATCGCCTCTCGTTCTTCCTCAAGGATATCCCGATGCTCAACCGGACGTCTTACTTAATCACTCCGCGCTGGCTGCGCTCGATGAAATCCGCCACCACCTTCGCATCCTCGCCCTCGAGCTCGCGAATCTTCTCCACAGCCTGCGTCGTATTCAGGCGCGAAGCCAGCAGCAGCCGGAAAGCCTTCTGCAGCGTATTCAGCCGTTCCGGCGTGAACCCCCGCCGCGTCAGCCCAATCTTGTTTATGCCGAACGCCTTGTTCTCGCGCCGCGACGACGTCAGCGAGTACGGCAGCACATCCTGCGTCACAATCGTCCCGCCGCCGATAAACGCATACTGCCCCACCGTGCAGAACTGGTGCACCGGCGAGAACGCGCCCACGCTGGCGTAGTCCTCAATCGTCACATGCCCTGCCAGCGTTGCAGCGTTGGCCAGAATGCAGTGGCTCCCCACATGGCTGTCGTGGCCAATATGCACATACGCCATCAGCAGGTTGTTCGAGCCCACACGTGTAATGCCGCCGCCCTTGTTCGTCCCGCGGCTGATCGTCACGCATTCGCGGATCGTGTTGTCGTCGCCGATCTCCGTCAGCGTCGGCTCGCCTGCATACTTCAGATCCTGCGGAGCCACACCCACCGAAGCGAATGGATAAATCGTGTTCCGCGCGCCCAGCTTCGTGCGCCCGTCCACCACCACATGCGACACCAGGTTGCACTCTTCGCCCAGCACCACTTCTGCGCCAATCGTGCAATACGGGCCTACCGTGCACGACGCAGGCACCACCGCCCCCGCCGCCACTATCGCTCTGGGATGAACGCTCACTCTGTGCTCGTCACCGCTGCGGCCGCTGCTGCAACTCGATTGGGATCGCCATCGATCGGAGACTTCGCCGACGCCTTCGCCTCGGGCACCCGCTGCACAACCGCGCACATCAGCACCGCTTCGCAAGCCAGCTTGTCGCCCACATAAGCCCTACCCTCAATGCGCCCCGCCCTCGTTTTGAACGCGAGCACGTTGATCTCCATGCGCAACTGGTCGCCCGGCGTCACCTGCGCGCGAAACTTGGCGCGCTCAATGCCCGTGAACACTACCAGCTTCTCGTTGCGATCCGGCAGCTCGTGCATCATGATGATGCCGCCGGCCTGCGCCATCGCCTCAATCACCAGCACGCCCGGCATAATGGGGTGCCCAGGGAAGTGTCCTTGAAAGAAAGGCTCGTTGATCGTCACGTTCTTGATCGCCACGCAACGCTTGCGCGGCTCAAACTCAATGATGCGGTCGATCAATAGAAACGGGTAGCGGTGAGGAAGAAAGCCCAGGATCTCCTGGATGTCGATGGTCATTCGCTGGCTCCAAGAGCAATGCGCAATCCGCACCGCGCTCGAACAGGATTATAACGAACCCCGCTCCGCGCCTGCCCCTCGCAGATCGTGACACCGCAGCAACAACTCAACAACCAGCGATGCCATCGTCTCCTACTTCTTGATCCGCGCCGCCGTCGCGTTCACATTCCAGAAGTCCGCGCCCAGGTCCTGGTTATAGTCCACCTTGTCGATGTAGTACTGCCGCACGATCTCATCGTTCTTATAGCGCGTAATCCGCATCGGCGTAGGGATCCCATCGAACGTGTGGTAGTCGTCGTACTCTTCCGAGTCCGTGTTCTTGTCCTTGTACTCCGGATCGCGCCACTGAAAATCCCGCTTCACCGGCAGGTGCGTTTGCGTGTCAATCATGATCGTCAGCGCCTCGTTGTTCGCCGAGATCAGCGTCACCTGGTCCGTCAAATGCCGCGCCGCCAGCCTCTGCCCCTCATACACCAGAATCGTCTTCGGATCGTGCAGCCAAACCTTCATCGCTGTCTCAATCGAGTGGTCGCGCCGCCGCAGATAATCATCCAGCTGCTCCTGCGGAAGCGGCCGCTTGCCTCGATACGTCAGCTCCCACGCCTCGCGCCCCACATAGAACGTCACCACGTCGCGCTTCTTCGTTGCGTCAATGCGGTCGCGGTCGGGCCACGCGTGATACTCGAACACCTCGAGCGTCCCCGGATTCGGCACGCCGTGATAGAACCCCGCAATATGTCCATGCTGGTAGCGATTCTTCACATCCAGCCATGCCTGCCCGCCCATCGCCTGCAGCATCGCATCCAGCACCGTGCGCGCCTGCCGCGCATTCTTCGTGGCGCTGTCTTCCACGGACTTCGTCTGCGCATCCTGCGCATGCGGCACAACAGGCATCAACAGCAGCACGGCTCCCAGTGCGACCAACCCGAAACGGCGCATCCAGTCTTCTCCTCACTCCGAGGCAAATATAAGATCCGGCCCCCAGAACCCCAGGCCCTCAATCCCTTTGACGCAAATCCAACCCCAATGCCTAATTCAAATGGCTACTTGTCCCTTTGTCCCTCGTGTCCCTCGTCCTTGCTTTTCTAACCCCTAACCCCTAACCCCTGCTTTTCTACTCCCTACTCCCTGCCTTTGTTCTTGTCCCTGCTTTTCTGTTCCCTGTTCCCTGCCTCATCACCCCACCAGCACTGCTCCCCCATTCACATTCAGCACCTCGCCGGAGATAAACCCCGCCAACGGCGTGCACAGGAACAGCACCGGCCCCGCAATCTCCTGCGGGTCCCCCGGCCTGCCCACCGGAATCCCCGCCGCCACGCGCGGCCCCAGCTCCGGATCCTTCAGCGTTCCCTGCGACATCTCCGTCATCACCCAGCCCGGCGCTACGCAGTTCACCCGAATCCCCTTGGGCGCCAGCTCGCTCGACAAGCTCTTCGTCAGGCTGATCAGCGCGCCCTTGGTCACCGCATAGTCCGCGTGGAACGCCTCGCCCCTCTGGCCCGCCGTCGAGCTGATCAGCACGATATGCCCGGCGGCCCCATCCTTGGCAGACCGGCCCTCGCCACCCACCCGCGCCTGCGCCTCCATCTGCGCCACCGCCGCCTGCACCAGCCCAAACACCGAGTCCAGATTCACCCCCAGCGTCTGCCGCCACTGCGCCTCCGCCATCGTGGCAATCGGAGCATCGTGCGGAGGCCAGATCCCGTGATTCACCACCAGAATGTCCAGCCGCCCAAACGCCTCCACAGCCGACTCCACCAGAGCCCGTCCATCCGCCGGCGTCGCCAGGTCCTGCTCAATCGCCCGGCACCGGCCCTCGCCGCCGCACTCCACCGCCAGCGCCTCGGCCCGCTCCCGCGCCTGCCGATAGCTGAACGCCACCCGCGCCCCCGCCTGGGCAAACAGCCTTACGGTCTCCGCGCCAATCCCGCGCGACCCACCCGTGATCAGCGCTACCTTATCTTCCAAAACAAGAGCAACTCCCGCCATGCCCTCACGCTAAAGGCTTAACAGTGGGAAGTAAAGGCGGAGTCACACAACCGCTTCGCCCTTACCCTACGCTGTCATCCTGAACGAAGTGAAGGATCTGCGGTTGCCTTTCGTAACTTCCAACTCGGCGCTCCCTCGTCTCGCATTTTCAGACGACAGAATTTACCACGCCCACAAAGAGCCAAGCCAGTGATAGCAGCCCAGACGCTACGGCGACAGCCCATGACTTGCGGATCGTGGCGAAAGCGGCGTTTGTCAATGTCAGCGCGGCGAAAGCAAGAATCGTGGCGTACAGTCGTCGAGTGTAATCCGCGCCGATTAGCACACATCGGACATTGTGGTTCATGGAAAGGGCGAGAACAATGGTCGCGATGAGTGGGATGAGTGTGAGTGCATTGACCGCTGCACCCCGACGCCATGCAAGTAGTAAGAGAATGGCTGGAAAGGCCACGCCAACGGCGCAGAAAACAATCCACGAAATGAGCCAGACAGGCATCACTCTCCCCGGAATCTAGGCTGACGAATTGAAATCAGAATTAACTATACGACGGCGTCTCCGGAGCCCCATCCTTCGCGCAGCAGGTCGCACGAAGGGTGGGAAAGCACGACCTCTTCCATCCGAGCCCTCTGTTTTTGTTTCTGCCATCTCCCGGGAATCTGATTGTCTGACAAGAAACCCGCTCCCCCAGGAGGTGTCATCCCGACCACACCCCGAACGCAGCGAAGGGGAACTGGAGGGATCCGCCCTTATTTTTCGTTATTTCAGAATCGGCGGCAACACCGTCTTATAGCAATGACAGCAACGTAAACTCGAAGCTGCATGAATATGGGATTCCAAAGATTGTCGGCGAGAGAAAAGGAGATCGTGCTCAGGTGCATGAAGGCTGCGGCTGCACATATCCATGAGTCGGAGAAGCATGCTCGCCTGGGTTTGGAACCGCACGAACTCCAGGATCAAATCGCACGATGGCCGAACATTGACGACCACGCGGAAAATAGCATCGGTTTCCTTGCTATCAACAACTGCTTGAACGAGATCAGCCACGGACTCCGACTATCGGCCCAGGAATGGGACCGATGGTTCGACACGCCACTGGACGAGATCGAATCGACGTACGACAACTGGCTCAGGCTGAAGGGGACACGGGGCGGGATACGCTGAAGGGCGGTCAAGGGAGGTTTGTCGCCCTCCCGGAAGTACGCCGGGCGCACCACCCTCTTACGACACCGGCGATTCTGAGTCCACCAGCCCAGTCGGGAACCCATCGATGCTGGCCATGTTTTTCGCATGCCAGTATTCGCGGAGCCCAACATCGCCCTTGGCAGCAGCCCAGCGCGTTAGCGTATCCCGGTCCTCGACGTAATCGAACAACGGCACGCCGTAACCGCACGAGGTTTGCACGCTCTCCACGTCCAGCACGAACATTTGCCGGGTGCCAGGTCGCTCCTCATTGCCAAACTCCGTGCCCAGCAATTCCCCATACTCCGCGCTGCCACGCGCCAGCACCCGTCCGCGGCCATACAGTCGCAGAATGAGCGGTGCGCCCTCGAAGGCGCAGAACATCAGCGTCAGCCGTCCATCGGCCAGCAGATGCGCCGCAGTCTCGTTGCCGCTGCCCGTCATGTCGAGATAAACCACCTGATTCGGAGAGAGGACGCGCAGCGCAGCGGAGTCCTTAGGAGAGACATTTACCCGTCCGGTGCGCGCCGCTGACGCGGTGAAAAATATGCGCTGTCGCGAGATAAACTCGCGATGAGTTGGCTCCATGCTGGGGAAGTGTTTGGCCATGGGGGAAACTGAGCTGCTCTCAGCCTAAATTTACCACCCGCCCGATGAATGAATGATTGCCGCCAACTCATCTCTTTTGACGACTGTTCCCCCCATTTTCCGCTCGACTGGAACAACCATCTCGAAGCGCCTGTGGAAATCTGGCAACAACATACTTGGCGCACCATGGGGGGAGATCATGAAGATTGATGGAGCCGTGACAGGGCGGCACTATTTAGATTTGGCTGAGGGCGTATGCTCTCTCAATCTCTCCGATGGTGCGACCAACGAGCCCCCAGAGGCAGTAGAGTACCCAAATCACTTCTTGGTGCGCGAACGGGTGGGAACACGTGAACGGCCGAGGTTGGTCGAACATTATCCTGTAGGCCGCATTTCCTTGGTTTGTAATCTTCGCATTTCTGCACCCGGAAAGCCTCATCGAGGCGACCTTGCCGGGAATGACAAGCCATGTGTCCAGCGCGTTTTCGATGCCAGCGTCGTCTTCGTAGCAAATGCCGTTGATGAAGTTGAATTCCGCCTTAGTTAGCAGGAGTTGGTGCTTGTCCGCAATGTCCATGCGGTGCAAACCGTAAAGGGTTTCGCCATTTCCAGTGATGTAAGGCTGTACCACCTGCACAATGCAGTCGATGACCTCTTTGGGGGCTTTCTTTTTAAATCCGCCATTAACGGCACCTACAAGGGTCTGCCAGGTCGGGTAAATGGGAAATTTGGTGTGGTCGGTCATCTCACCAGTCGTCCGAAACTCGATCTCGTTGATGACGAAATCCAGAGCAGTGTGCAGATTGTGGACGGCATCGCCGAGAACCATTGCGAAGTCGTCAGGGAGCGAGGAAATGGCTTTAACTTTGAGCAAATCATCTCCTCCATCAGAATCGTGCTCAATGAAGACTTCGTGGTTTCTTCCTGCGACAAAAGCATCGATCATTCGATTGAGGTCATTGATGTGCTTTTCGGCCCGCTGGATCTTTAGCTTCGCTTCTTTGAAAATCTCAGGCATACAATACCCTCATGCAAACGCCTCCAAAGAATCCAGAGTTTGACCGCTTCACGGAAGCCTTGCGAAATCTTGTCAAGCCCCCGACCTGTGGAAAATGCACCTAACCCACACAATCTAATCACCACAAAATGTGGAAAAATAATTGCCGATTTCCGATCAAATCTGCCACACTAGATATAGAGAAGAAAAACGACGCCCGCCGGCTACCGGTGGGCGTTTTCTTTTGCCCTCAACAGGAGAACCAAAATGTCAGATCCAGTCACCGAAACCAAGGCCGTACCGCTCTACTCCTCCGCCTCCGCCGCGGCTGCGCCCGTGGAAGCCACGGAAACGTCGACCCAGCCCGCAGCCTCCAGCGCCACGCCCGTCATGTCCCTCAAAGACGCTGTTCACAACTGCCGTCGCGCGTACCAACAGACTCTTGCCGCGGACCTGGCCAAAGGAGTAGTCGCGTTCAAGGCTGAAGAACACGCTGCCCAAGCCTATCGCACGGCCATGCCGTTTCTCACTTCTGAGGGGAATATCCAGGCTTTCATCGCCTGCGCTGCGCATGCCGCGCTGATCAAAACCATCCGGGCTGAGGAGGCCGTCAAGCTGATGTCGATCGCCCGTGCCGCCCTGGTCGCCCTTCCGCGCCAGCAATCTCCCCGAGGCCGACCCGCTCGGAAAGCCCAAGACGGTTTACCAGAAAAATAACAGCTAAATTTCGTTTTGCGGACTGGTCGAGTCCAATTGTGCTTTTAACTAACTGAAAATAAGCCTCAATCCTAAACAGACAAACTCGCGATTTTCGCCCCTATCGCGAATAAATTACGAAGCTTAAGCGAAGACGCGAGTGAGCGCCAAATCCATAAAGTAACTCATTTGTAAACAGGCTGGACCGCCGAGCCCCGGCCGCGCTACTCGCCTTCGCCCTCTGCCGATTCCTCTTCGTCGTAGTCGCCTTCGACCGAGATCCGCAGCGAGCGCAGCCAGTCGCGGTCGGTCTGGCTGAACGGCGCGGCCTCCTCGCCTTCGCCCTCGGCATCCTCCGCATCCGACTCTTTCGACGAGACTTCGTTCAGCCCGATCGTGGCCTCCAGCATCAGCAGCACGTCGAATCCGTGCTTCCGGATGTCCTGCACCACGCCCGCAATCTGCTCGCTCTCAATGACGGATTCGTGAATGGCCTCGCCCAGCTGCTGAATCAGTTCGCGCAAACGAGAATTCAAAACCTACCTCCGGGCGGCCGCCGCGCTCTCACCTGCGCGAACGAATTTTGAGTGTTCAATCTACCTTACTTCCGGCAGCGAAGAACGGCAACCCGAGCGCCTGATCGCGGCTTACCTGCCTCGCTGCTAACATCATAGACGGGATGAAACCGCAGACCGTTGGCCGCTATCTCGGCGTTGGACTCCGCGTTGCGGGACGCATGGCCGGCCAGAGCCTCAATGCCGCCACGTCCTCCTCGGCTCCTTCGGCCCCGGTCGCTGGTGCCGGCGGACCCGCCACAACCAGCCCCTCCGTCAGCCAAACCGCGAAGAAAGCAGGAGTTGCAGCCGTCAGCGTCGGCCGAGGCATGGGCGGCTTCATCAAGCCCTTCCGCCGCGTCGGCGGCATCGTCTTCCTCGAAGTCACCGGAGCCTTCTTCTTCCTCTTCGTCATCCTCTTCGGCAACTGGGCCTGGAAGCTCCACGCCGACTATGCCCACGGCCCCGACCACTCCAAGTTCCTGGTCTTCGCCGCTCTCACGCTGGTCTTCCTCTACCTCTCCGTCAGTTCCTTCTGGCGCGCCAAGCGCCGCTAGGCTCACTCCGCCGGGTTCGTCAGCTTCACCGACCTCAGCGCCACGCCGCCCAGCACCAGCACCACCGCGCCCAGCGCAATCCATAACAGCGCCGGATGCCGCTCCGTGAAAGGACGCGCGTCCGGCCGCGCCTTGAAACCGGGATTCGCGCTCTCTCCGCCGAGCTTGGCCGTCGCCGCTCCCGGCTGTGCAGCAAACAGCCGCGCATAGTCGTACTGCGGCGCAGACAGAGCCGGATCGCCATAGTACAGGGTGTAAGCCGCGCCCGGCGCAGCATCGAAGCACAGGCTCCGCTCCAGCATCTCCAGCCGAACCGACCGCCAGTCCACCGGCGCATCGTCGCCGTTCTCCAACCTGACCTTCCAGTGAGCCCCGCCCTCCGGAGCCCATCCAGGAGCAACCGCCGTCAGATTCTCCACATCGATGCGGTGTCCGCCATCAGCACGATGGACCCGTTCCACATTCCCGCCCGAGAGCGGCACCTCGCGCCCGCTTTCCTCTCCGGCCGCAGGCTGCTTCTTCGGCTTCACACTGATCGCAAAATCCCGGCTGAAGTTAGCCGGATGCGCTCCCGGCACAAACACGATCCGGTCCACCGGCGTGTTATCCGGCACATCGAACTCGATCACCGATGCGTGTCCGTCCCGCGTCACCTTCGCAGACTCCGCAACCACTGCATACTTCGGATCCCCGCTCCGCGCCGGACCCACCGTCACTCCGCCAATCTCGCCCGGCTTGACCGGCCCATCGATCCGGAAGTGCAGAATCCGGAAATCCGATTGCGGCAGATGCAGCACGGTACTGCGCCCCAGCCGCTGCTTCGTCAGATCGAAGATGGTGAACGTGCCGAGCTTTGTCTCCAGCTTCCCCGGCCCTTGCGCCTGGCTGCCTGAAACCGCCACGCTCGCGATGAAGTCCTGCGCTTTGATCGAAAGTGAAACGTCGGAGTAGCTTCCTTCCGGCATCGCCGCGTCGAACACCGTTGCGCCGCCGCTGCTGCCCGCATTCAGCGCAGCCACATCCACAGCGGCAACCGTCGGCGAACTCGCCACCCGGAGTGCATACGGAACCTCGCTGGCTCCGTTGTAGAGCCGCAGATCCGCAAGCCCGGGAGCCGCATGCGCAAACACCGCCGGATCAATCGCAACGCATGCCTGCCCGTTAGCGCTCGTCGCCTCGACCGGCCTCGTATAGCGAAAGTAGTGAATATCGGCTGCCGGAACCGCCGCCGCGGCCAGCAGCAACCAGGCCGCGGTTCTCACGGGCTCTCGTTCCCCTTCTCGCGCAGGTGCAGCAGGTCGCGCTGATAGACGAAACTCACTCCTAGCAGCAGAGCGCCGAGGCCGATAAAGCTCAGGACTCTGAAGCCCTGCCTGAGTTCACCCATGTCGAAGATGAACACCTTCCCTATCGATACAGCCAGCAGAAAAAGCGCCTGCCACCGCAGGAACTGCGAACGCCGCCAGAAACCGACGCTCAACAGGGCCGCGCCAAACAGCATGAAGAACGCCGAATACGTAAACTGCGCATACATTCGGTAATCATGGAAATTCTCCATGTCTCCGCGCCAGCTCAGGTACCACCAGAAGCTGTGAATCTCCCACCCGGCCGCGATCAGGATCAGCGCGTTAATGATCAACACCGATGCGCCGGCGATCCCCTGCCAGCTCAGTCCCGCATCGGTCTGCGATTCATCGCGCGCATGCGACGCCACCCACGCCACCACGGCGAACGCTGCGATGCCCACGATATAAGTACCAAACCGCTGGTTGAAGACAGGCGTAAGCGACGCCGAAGGATTCACTACCAGCAGCGCCATCACACCCAGGCATAAACAGATCAGAGCCAGCACGCGCAGCAGCATCGACCGCAACCGGCTTGCCAGCGCCATCAGAACCGCGCCCTCCACCAGCCAGCCGATGGTGAGCCAGCGCCCCTGCGTCTTGAGCGGAATGGCGATCGTGATGAACACCACCGCGGCGGCAAGATGCAGCCCTGAAAGCAGCGGGCCTCCCGCTCGCATCACGCCTATCGCGGGCAACCGCAGCATACCTAGATAGAACGCCGCGAAACCAACCGCCAGCCACGGCCCAGCCCATTGGGTAGCAAACGGGTCAAGCAGGAAGTAGAAAGCAATGAAGCCCAGCGCGGCATTGATAAGAGGCAGCGCTGTCACCGCAAGCTGATCCCATGCGGACTCCGCGCCATCACGCAGCCGCACCAGCCGCGGCGCGAACGCAAAGATCAGGAAGAAGCATGCAAAGAAAATCGCCGTCCGTCCCGCCTGCGCCTGCGAATAGTACTCAATCGACCAGCCCAGTACCAGCAGGCACGTGCCCGTGTATGTGGCGAACAGCAGCCTTGACCACGGCCGCAGCGCCACCAGCACCAGCACGGCCACATCCAGAATCAGCAGATACGTGAACAGCGCAACCTCGTGGTTCTCGCCCGTCGAAACCAGCAGAGGTGTGCTCAGTCCGCCGGCGATGGCGTACAGCGCCAGCAACTCCGCATCCTGTATCCACGACATGAACCCGTTGAATCCAGTGACCGCGATCATAGCCACAAACGCGACCGGCCCGGAGATCAACGCATAGACCGAGAACGCCGCCCAGACCGAGAGATAGAGCGTGCCGCTTCCAATCGCCTTCAGCGAATAAGAGAAGATGCTGAAGCCGCGCTTGTGGAAGCGCTCCGACCACGCAATGAGAGCAGCCCCGCCCAAAAGCCCGATTAGCACCCGCCCCAGCGGCCCAATCCAGTGATTATCGAACGCAAGCTTCAGAAACCATGCCACGCCGATAAGCATGGCCAGTATGCCCACGCGGTTGAACCACTGCGATCCGATCCGCGTTTCGAGCGATTGCGTATCTTTCGCTGGAGCCGACTCGGTGCGCGTCCAACTCGGCAAAGCAGTCACCCAGGGGGCGGTCTGAGCGGCCGGCTCAACGCTTGTCGGTGCGGCAAAAGGTGCAGCCGCAGGCGCGACGGGCGGCGCAGGAGCTGTCTGCTCAGCAGGCGGCGCGGCGGCCTGTACCGGGGCCGCAGGCGATTCCAGAATTCCCTGAGCCTGCAGCGCCAGCTCCATCTGCCACACGCGCGCAGTCAGATCGCGAACCTGCTGTTCAAGTGCACTGGATTCCTCGGAATTCATGTGTCCTACACTCTACATCAACGCCGGCGGCCCGGCTGAAGCATAGATCACACGGCGACCGGCTAAATCAACGGCTTGTCCGGACGCCGCAACAGCCGCCAGATGCCGAGTGCAATCGCTGCCAGGCCCAGTGCATACGCAAACCACGCCTTCTCGCCGGTGTGGATCGTCCAGCCCTTGTAGAGCGCGAACACGCCCATCCCGAAAAGCAGAATCCCGCGAACCGCATTCATGGCAACTGCCTTCCTCGCCTCTCAGTAGATGGTAAGCGCGCCCCGCGGGTTTGACCTCGTCGGTCCCGGGTCCCTATCGTTGTGAAGGAACCGCGCGGGCCCCGCTCCTGCGCGCCACGAAAGGGAACTTATGAGCACCTCTGTCGCGCCTACGCTGAAGAAGACCGCCCTCAACGCCACCCACCGCGCTCTCAAAGCCAAGATGGTGGACTTCGGCGGCTGGGACATGCCGGTGGAGTATCCCGGCAATGGCGGCGGCCTTATCGCCGAACACATGGCGGTGCGCACCGGTGTGGGCCTCTTCGACGTCAGCCACATGGGCGAGATCCAGTTCCGCGGCCCCAACGCCATGGACACCGTGCAGTACCTCACCATGAACGATGTCACGAAGCTCAAGGACGGCCAGGCGCACTACTCCGCGCTGCTCACTCCGCAGGGTACCTTCGTCGATGACATCCTCGTACATCGCCTCGGCCAGAACGACTGGCTGCTCGTCGTCAATGCCGGCACCAAAGACAAGGACTACGCGTGGATCCGCCAGCAGGTGGGCTCGCGTCCGGGCGCGCACGTCAGCGACTACTCGCCGCACTACTCGCAGATCGCCGTCCAGGGACCGCGCGCCGTTGAAACCCTGCAGAAGCTCACCAAGGTCGATCTAGCAGCCATCAAGAACTATTGGTTCACTTGGGGCACAGTTGCAGGCATACCGAATGTGCTCATTGCGCGCACCGGCTACTCCGGCGAAGACGGCTTCGAGGTCTACACTCCCAGCGACGAAGCCACCACCGTGAAGATGTGGGACGCGCTCATGGATGCGGGCTCGGAGTTCGCCATCCGCCCCTGCGGCCTCGGCGCGCGCAACACGCTGCGCCTCGAAGCAGGCATGAGCCTCTACGGCCATGAAATCGGCGAGGAGATCAACGCGCTCGAACCCGGCCTCGACCGCTTCCTCAAGATCGACAAGGGCGATTTCATCGGCCGCGACGCTCTGCTGGCCGTGCGCGATTCGGGCGGCCCGAAGCGCAAGGTAATCGGCCTCGAGATGGTCGACCGCGGCATCGGTCGTGACGGCTATCCGGTCCTCGACCTTGAAGGCAAAGAGATTGGCGTAGTCACATCTGGCTCGCCCGCGCCATTCCTCAAGACCAACATCGCCATGGCGCTCGTTCCGGCAGAAGTCGCCGCCAGCGGCAGCGATGTCCTGGTCCAAGTACGCGCCAATCAGGTCCGCGCCAAGCAGGTGCCCATCCCGTTCTACAAGCGCGCGAAGAAGTAGATCGAAGCCGTACCCCATAACGGCCGTTATCCTGAGCGGAGTTCGGCGCGCTTTTGCGCCCAACGCAGTCGAAGGACCTGCATTTGTACTCAGCGTCACATTGCATCGCTCGCAACGCAGAGTAGCATCCGCCCCATGCATGAGCTGTACTACTATGCGTATAAAGCCGCAGCCTCACGCTTTACATCGGCATGACGCGCGATCTCGAGAAGCGCGTCTTCGAGCACAAATGTAAGCTGCGCGAGGGGTTCTCATCCGAGTACAACTGCAATCGGCTTGTTTGGTTCGAACGCTTTTCGAGTCCCCAGATGGCCATCGCTCGTGAAAAGCAACTTAAAGGCTGGACCCGCCCGAAGAAGATCGCGCTGATCACGAGGATGAATCCTACTTGGATCGACCTGAGTAAGAAGTGGTATGTGCCAGAGGTGCTGGAAATGGCGATGCGCCAACAGGCATATTGAACTGATCTCAGCGTCTCAATAAGGCCGCCATCCTGAACGAAGCGGGTCGCGCACTTTGCGACCCGCGCAGTCGAAAAACCTGCATCTCTATTGCTCTGAGTAATGACAAGGAAGCAGGCACAGGCTCACACCTGCATCACTTCCGCTTCCTTCCGCTTGCACATCTCTTCCATCTTGCGGATCTCTTCATCGGTCATCTTCTGCACGTCTTCCATGGCGCGCTTTTCTTCGTCTTCGCTGATCTTCTTGTCCTTGGCCAGCTTCTTCAGCGCGTCGTTTCCGTCGCGGCGCACGTTGCGCACCGCCGTGCGATGCTCTTCAAGCACTTTGTTCAGGTGCTTCACCACGTCGCGACGCCGCTCCTCGGTCATAGGCGGCACAGGGATACGGATAATCTTCCCATCGGTCTGCGGATTGAATCCCAGATCCGAAGCCTGAATCGCCTTCTCGATCTCCTTCACAATCGACGGATCGTAAGGCTGAATCAGAATCAGTTGCGCTTCCGGAGTCGACACCTGCGCCATCTGGCTCACCGGCGTCGGTGTGCCGTAGTAGTCCACCTTGATTGCATCCAGCATGTGCGCGCTGGCGCGCCCCGTGCGCGTTGACCCTAATTGCGACTGAAACGTGGCCACGGCCTGGTCCATGCGCCGTTTCAAATCGCCGTACAAATCCTTGAGTGCCGGAATCCCGGCCATTGCAGAGACTGCCATAGGTAGTTCCTCGCTTCAATGAGCGTTTTGCCAGAGGCTATTTTACAACTCGGGAGCGGGAGCGCCCGGTGGCGATTATGCCAGTACCGTCAATCCCGTCGACGCGGCTTGCTCATGTGCGTGATAGCTCGACCGCACCAGCGGCCCGCTCTCCACGTGCCGGAATCCCATCTTCAGCGCCTCGGCCTTCAACTCGGCAAACTCCCGAGGCGTATAGAGCCGCGTCATCGGCAGGTGATCGCGCGATGGCCGCAGGTACTGCCCCATCGTAAGGATGTCGCAGCCTACGTTGGCCAGATCCTGGAAGACCTCGAGCAGCTCATGCGTCTCCTCGCCCAGCCCGACCATGATGCCGGACTTCGTCACGCCCGCGGGGTTTAGTTCCTTCGCATAGCGCAGCAGCTCCAGTGTGCGCTCATACCTGGCACCCGAGCGCACCACACGATAGAGCCGCGGCACCGACTCAATATTGTGGTTTAGGATCTCCGGACGCGCATCGACAACAATCTGAATCGCCTCGCGGTTTCCCTGAAAGTCCGGTATCAGCACTTCCACCTTGCAACCAGGAGCCTGCTGGCGAATCTCGTGGATCACCATTGCAAACACCCGTGCGCCGCCCACCAGGTCGTCGTCGCGATTCACGCTGGTGATCACCGCGAACTCGAGCCCTAGCGCTGCCACGGCCTCCGCCACGCGGCGTGGCTCATCGAAGTCGATGGGCTCGGGCCGGCCTTTGGGAACGGCGCAGAATCCGCACCGTCGCGTGCACAGGTTGCCGAGCATCATAAAGGTGGCGGTCTTGTGATGCCAGCACTCCCCTATATTGGGGCAGTGCGCGCTCTCGCACACGGTATGCAGGTTAAGCGAGCGTGCCAGCCGCTTCAGCGAGTGGTAATTCTCGCCCATTGGCGCACGGGCCTTCAGCCACTCGGGCTTTGGAGCGGGAGCTGTGCGCGCCGGCGCAATCTGAACCAGGTCCATCACTCTTTGATTGTATCGGGAAGCGGCAGGCCCGGGCCGAACGCAACACTGCCCGCCCGTTCACAGCGGAGCGGGCGGGCAGCGGGTTCTCAGGGGTGGTTACCGTACCTGCAGCTTCGGATCGCCGACGGTGATACCGGAGTTGCTCTCGGTAATCCTGACCGGATTCTGCAACTGGAAGGTCAGCACCGTCTCGGCCGGTAGCACAATCTGCTTGTTGCCAGTGAGTGCTCCGCCCGCGGTTCCGGCGCCCGCGCCGGCTAAGGCACCAATCGCCGCTCCTTTGCCGCCGCCGGCCAGCCCGCCGATCAGAGCGCCCAAGCCTGCTCCGCCGCCGATGAAGCCGGCAGTCCGCTTGCCTTTGCCTGCCTCAGCCTTGGAGATCGAAGCGGTCTCAACCGGGTAAGTGCCCCAGTTGGAATGCACCCGGTCGAGCTTGACGGCCAGAAGCGCTCCGCCCTTGAACTTGCCAAGAGGTTTCGCGTCCGTCACTGTCCCGTCGGCGCGTGAATCCTTGGCGATCACCACCGTCCCGTTGGCCATCACATCGTCGGCCACCGTGGCTGAAAAAGGATCTCCGGCATGGCTGGTTTGCGAGCTCAGATCCTGGTCCAGACGCACGCGGATGGAGGTGCCGGCAGGCAGCTCAACCACTTGCGGTGGCGGCGGAGGCGCTGGCTGGTGCGCTGTGCTGCCGCCCTGGCCGGGCTCGCCTGCTCGAGGTTCGCGTTGATGCGGTTTATGCGGCTTACCAGGTTCGTCGGGAGCAGCCGTCGTCGCCTGCTGGTCGGCGGGGGGCTGGTTGTCGGCTTGTTGATCGGTTTTCGAGTGGCAGCCGCCCAGGAAAAGCGCGGTCGATAAGAGCAAGGGAAGGCTTATACGGGTGACGTTCATACGCCAGCTCCTTCAAAGGGGAGTTTGAGGACCGACCTAAATTTTAGAGAGCCGCGCGGCGGCGGAACTCATCGGATTTTACAGTCGGCGATCACATCCGGTGCAATCGCCGCGGTTTGATTCTACGGTACTCAAGCTCCCGACGGCTCAATCGAATAGCTTCCTCAGGATGGTGCAGAATTCCTGCGGGGGATGTAAGTCTATGCAGCGCAGTCACCTGCAGGAGACTGCACAGCCAGGATCGCGCTATTCGTCCTTCAGCGCATCCACCGGATTCACCGACGCAACACGGGAGGCCGGCACGAAACTCGCCAAGGCCGATGCGGCAGCCAGAAGGAACGGCACGGCGGCGAAGCTGATCGGATCGAGAGGGCTCACACCGAACAAGAGAGCCTTCAACATCCGCGCGACGCCGGCCGCGGCTCCCAGGCCGATGACGACGCCGATCCCCGTGAGCGCCAAAGCGGAGCGCACAAACATCCAGCGAAGTTCGCTCTTGCGCGCTCCCAGAGCCATGCGGATTCCAATCTCGCGCGTGCGTTGTGATACGGCGTAGGAGATGACGCCATAGATGCCGATGAGGCTGAGCGCAAGAGCCATAGCGCCGGCGATGGCCAGCATCACGAGTGTGAATGAGGTCCGCGCCATGGAACGGCTGTAGAGATCGCCTTGCGTCTGCATCGACGCGACGGGGAGATTGCCATTTACCTGCCACACCGCCTGTTGAATCTCGCCGCGAAGACTGTCGGTTCCGGCGCGATCACTATGCAGGACAAAAGTCACGAACCGCTGAGTGTCAATCGCGTTGTTTGCCCACGGCACCTTCACCATGACAGGCCAGTACACGGTTGCAGGAGACTCTTCGTCCACGCCATTCTGATGCACGTCCTGGGCCACGCCAACGACCTCGATCCAGGCCTGAGTCGGCATGATCCTGAAACGCTTGCCAATGGCGGCTTGGGCCGAGCCCCAGGACTCTCGCGCCAGGTTCTCTGAGACAATCCCCACCGAACGTAGCCCGTAGATGTCGTCCCACGCGTAGTCGCGACCGGCGACCAGGCGGGTTCCCTGGGTATGGAAGTATCCTGGCGAGACGTAATTGAACAGGCGCATGGGGGCGCTTCCGGCACGATCGTCCTTGCCCTCGATGAAGATGTTGTTCCAGGCTGGGTCGATTTCATCCATAGGCACGTCCCGAACCAATCCGGCCGAGTCTACGCCGGGAATGGCGGCCAGCTTGTCGGCAATACTGTTCTCGAGACGCAAGGTCATCTGCGCGTCGGGAATGAGTTGCTGTGGAATCGCGATGCGTAGAGTTTGCACGTGATTCGCGTCGGCAAACCCAGGGTCGACATCGCGCAGCGCCGCCAGCGTACGGATCATCAGCACAGCGCTGATCAGCAGAACCATAGCCATGGCCACTTGCGCGATGACCAACACATTGCGCCCGCGTTGACGATCACGGCTGACGCTTGCGGTCCTCCCGGCGGAGGCGTGCGCCAGCGATGTATTCGGCCTCATCGACTTCATCGCTGCGATGGTCCCGAAGAGAAGTGCGGAAAACAGCGAGAGTCCCAGCGTGAATGCAATCGAACGTGCATCAAAAGATATTTCATGCACGCGCGGAAGCTTCGCGGGCCCAATGGCGGCCAGTAACCGCAAGCCGGCCATCGCGATCCCAATGCCGGCCACGCCGCCGATCAGAGCGAGCAGCACACACTCGGTCAATACTTCGCGGGCAATGCGTGTCCGCCCCGCGCCCAGCGCCGTGCGAATGGCCAGTTCCTGCTGCCGCCCCTCGGCTCGTACCAGTAACAGATTCGCCACGTTGGTGCAGGCAATCAGCATCACCACGCCAATCGTACCCATCACCACCCAGAGCACGCTGCCTATGTTGCCGATCACTTCCTGCTTCATCGGGCGGATGGCCCCTGAGATCTTCCACGTCTCGTAGAAGTGCCCACCGCCGCCGCTGTCTTCGTTGCTCCACGAATCCATCCAGATGTTGAGCATCCGAGCGATGTCCGCGTCCGCCTCGCCAACCGTCACACCGGGTTTCATGCGGCCAATGCCGTTGTAGCCGAAGCCTGCTAGAATCTGGTGCCGCGGATCGAAAGCGAACGGAATCAGCACGTCGAAGTCCTGGTTCATCACCTCAAACCCGCGCGGCATCACGCCGATGATCTCGCGCGTATGGGAGTCGACCTGGATACTTCGTCCGATCACGGAAGCATCACCGCCAAAGCGCCGCTGCCAGTAGCCGTAGCTCAGCATCGCGACTTCGTGAGTATGCGGGACCTGGTCCGCCGTCAGGATCCAGCGCCCTGCCGCTGGCGGGACATCGAACGCCTGCAGCACGCCGTCGCTGATGTACGTTGCTTTCACCTCTTCAGGCTTCGCGATGCCCGTGACATTTGCTGTGCCTGAGATCCATACGCCGATGGACTTAAATGTGCGGTTGTGTTCGGCGAAGGTCAGGTACATTGACGGAGAAAGACGGAGTCCTTCGGCGAAATTGGTAAGGCCGGCTGCTCCCGGAGCGTGCAGCCATACGGCAACCAGTTGCTCCGGCTGCGGATAGGGCAGCGGCTTCAGCAGAATGCTGTCGACGACGGTAAAGACCGCGGTGTTGGCCCCGATACCGATTGCCAGCGTGAGAAGAACGGTGATGCCGAATCCGGGTGATTTGCGCAGACGGCGCAACGCGAGTCTCAGGTCAGCAACAAACGATTCGAGCTTGGGCCACTGCCACACTTCGCGGCTCCGAGTCTGGACAAGGGTGGGATTCCCGAATGCACGAACCGCTGCGTGCCGTGCCTCAACCCGGGAAAGATTCTCGAGGCGCATGAGCTGCTCGGTTTTCTCTTCGATATGTTCACGTACTTCTTCGTCGAGTTCGTCGTAAAGGCTGCGACGGCGGAAGATTCGTTCCAGCCAGCTCATAAATGCGCCCCCTAGGAATTCGCGGTGCGCCGCGCAGGCCCGAGCACCATCTGAATGCCCTCCAGCATGCGGTCAAAGCTGGATATTTCGCGTTCGAGGTGATGCAGGCCGGCTTTGGTGATCTCGTACGTGCGCACCCGGCGGTTGGTCGAAGGTGAAACAGCCCACTCGGCCTTGACGAGCTTGGACTTCAGCAGCCGCTGCAAGGCTGGATATAAGGAGCCCTCTTCCACCTGAAGTAGATTCTTGGAGCGCTGTTGGATGTGCTGGACCAGCGCATAACCGTGCGCCGGTTGGCGCCGAAGTGACTCGAGGATCATCATCTCCAGTGCGCCCGGGAAGAGGTCGCGAGGTGTCTCTGTGCTTTTTCCCATAAGGCATTGCCCAAACATGCCTAGAGTAAAATAGTAAGAAGAGCGAGTCAAGCCGATTTCGCGCGGCTGCCGCCAAACTTCGGTTGCAAGATGTGGATGTGGCAGAGATCGAGGTGTGGGCAATCAGTCCGACGGCGCGGTGCGAGTTCTTTCCTCTAGAACTTCTGCCAGTTTCAACTGAGGCGCGCGGGACATAAACCATAAATAGTATTTCTGATGAGCCAATGGCGATCTTTGCTTCGCTGGGTGATGATTGAATCAAAGCACCATTAGTTGTTGCAGAAATTATTGCAATCCGGTTTTTTAGTTGCCGCAAAGAAAACTATGCAATCGAGCGGACCGGCTACCCTCTGATGGAACGGCCGCTGGAGTGAGCCCAAGCCACCGAGCCAATTAAGGGATAACCGCAACTTTTCAGGCACCTCTGCCTCATGCGCATGATTACCCTGGGCGCCATGAGCGAACTCCCCGAAGCAACAACCTGGATAGGAGACATTATGCGCAAGCTCCTGATCGCGACCGGCAGTGTCGTAGCCCTCTTCTTCATAGCGATGTTCTCCTTGCCGTTCTTTATCGACGTCAACCAGTACCGCGGCACGATCCAAACTCAATTGCAGACTAGGCTCTATCGACCGGTACAGCTCGGCCGCATGTCGCTCGGAGTCTTCCCGCTGCGCGTGCAGGTGCAGGCCGTCAATATAGGAGAGGATCCGCGGTATCGCAGCAAACTTCCGTTTGCGCAAGTGGGACAGATGGACGTCAGCGTGAAGCTTTTGCCGCTGCTCAGCAAGAACATCGAAATCAAGAGGCTCACCCTGAAACGTCCCACCATCGAACTGATCAAGGACGTCACCGGCGTATGGAACTTCAGCAGCATTGGACAGGCGACGCAAATCGCACCACAACAACAGGGCAGGAACTCAGCCCCGCCGTCCGCTCCGGCAAAAGCAGCGACAGGCGGAAGCGGCAGCTTCGCCCTGAACGAGCTCCGCATCGCAGACGGGCAAATCGCCATTACCGATCTGCAGAAGCGCCAGCCGCGCGCGGTATACGACCATATCGATCTGACTCTGAAGGACTACGCACCCAACCAGCCCTTCTCCATCGACTTGGCGGCGCACCTCCCTGGCAAGGGATCCGAACTCCTGGAGTTGAGCGGCAAAGGTGGCCCCGTCAATCAGGCTCAAATTCTGATGACCCCGTTCGACGGAAAGCTGGAGATGAAGGAAGTGTCGCTTTCGGGCGCGCAGAAGTTTCTCAACGCGGCAGCGCTCCGGGGCACCGACGCATCGCTCTCGGGTTCCGCCGATCTGACCAGCTCCGGAGGCAGGATGACCTCCAGGGGTTCGCTCAAAATCAAGGATGCGGTCATTCGCAACACTGAAGTGGGCTATCCCATCGCGGCGGACTTTGATCTTGGCGACGATCTCAACGGCGACGCCATCCAGATCAACAAGTGCGACGTTAAGCTGGGCTCAACCCCGCTCTCAGTGAAGGGAACACTGAATAGCCGCTCCACTCCTGCCATCGCAGACCTCAGCGTATCCACCAAAGACGCTTCCATTGAAGACGCCGCTCGCCTCGCGGCGGCCTTTGGCGTCGCCTTTAGCACCAGCACCACCATCGGCGGCAAACTCACGGCGAACATTCACGCGCAGGGCCCCACGGACCGCCTCATCATGACCGGTGCAGTGAACGGCCGCGACCTCGAAATCAAGGGGAAAGGGATTCCATCCGTCAGAGTGCCGTCACTCGATCTCACCATGACGCCTCAGGACATCCGCTCCGCTCCATTCACGGCCACGTCGGGCGCAACCTCGCTGGCCGCGCAAATGAGCATCGCGCAATACGCAACGACATCTCCCACTCTCGATGCGACGTTGAAGACCATCAACGGCAAGGTGGATGAGTTGCTGAACATCGCCAATGGATTCGGGGTGGGCGCGACGGAGGGCATGAGCGGCAGCGGAGCCATCACTCTCGACGTGCATGCCTCAGGTCCGCTCAAGAACACGAGCGCTCTCGTTTTCAACGGCACCGGCTCCATGCAGAATGCCTCGCTCAGGATGCCATCGCTGACACAGCCACTGAACGTACACAACGCCAGACTTCAGTTCACACAGAATTCAGTGAACCTTGCGAACCTGAGCGCCTCCCTCGGCTCGACCAATGCAACCGGCAGCGTCAGCATCGCCAACTTTGAGGCTCCCCGCCTCACTCTCGCGCTCGCGGCTGACAAGTTGGTTGTCGGCGAACTGCAGAAGATTATCGTTCCGGATAAGCCCGCGAAAAAGGCAGAACTGTCGTGGGACATTCTCCCGGTAGTCCACGCAGCTTCTGCCGGCCAGCCTGGCCTCTTCAAGACTGCGACCGGAACAGGCACCATCACCATTGGCAACCTGGTATATGACCGGACCAACCTCACGAACGTCCGCTCAAACATCAACCTCGATCACGGCGTAATCCAACTCAATCCCCTGACCGCCCAGGTGTTCGGCGGCCAGATCAACGGCAGCATCACGGCCGATATGCGCCAGGACATATCGAGTTTTGCGGTCAATGCAAAGCTCACTGGAGCTGACGTCAACCAATTGTTGACTTCTGTGGCCAACACGAAAGACAGCGTCGCCGGAACGCTGAATGCAACCTTGAACCAGACTCTATCGTTGCCCCCTTCAGGAGACGTGACGCAAACCCTCAACGGGCCGTTCGCCTTTACCGTGAGCAACGGAAAACTCACTAAGCTCGATCTCCTCAATGAGCTAGGCAAAATTGCCAAGTTTGGTGAGTCCGCGAAGGGGTACACGGCGTTTTCGAACATGTCGGGAACATTCGACATCCGAAACGGCGTCGCCACAACTCACGACCTCAAGGCCGCGCTCGACGTCGGCAGCATGGCTGGCAGCGGCACCATTAACCTGGTGAACCAGGCTCTCTCTCTCCGCCTTACGACAGTGCTCAACAAGTCCTTCAGTCAGTCCGTAGGTGGCACCGGCATAGGTGGTTACATGAATACGGCGCTCGCGAACAAGAACGGGGAACTCGTGCTGCCCGTGATGATCGGCGGCAACATGGGCCGGCCCGTGGTGACTCCAGACCTGCAGACCATCGCGCAAATGAAACTCGACAACCTCATTCCGTCAGTTGGAGGACTCCTCGGCGGTAAAGGTGGCACCGGAGCTTCCGGAATTCTGGGCACTTTGATGGGCGGAGCTCAGCCTCAGCAGCAAACGCAACAGGCCAAGAAGCCCGCCCCCAATCAACAACAGCAGCAGGTACAGGATCTACTTGGAAACCTGTTGGGCGGCAAGACTCAGAAGAAAACGCCGCCGCCGCCCAAGTAGACAATTCTTAGCGCGGTGTTCCAGAAATAGGCACAAAGAAATCCCGTTCGCACCTCTCAGTGCGAACGGGATGAGGAAGGTCGATCAGGGAACTTTAGAAGTAGATCTTTCCGCCGAACTGGAACACCCGCGGATCGAACGCCGAAGTCACCTGGCCAAAGTTGCTGGCCCCCAGAGCGTTGCTGACCGCGTCGAACTCGGTATGGTTCCAGACGTTGAAGCTCTCCGCGCGGAACTCGAGGCGCCTGTTTCCGTCTTCGCTGAAGGGGAAGCTCTTGAAAACCGAGAGATTCCAGTTGTCTCGCCCTGGACCGCGCAGAGAGTTGAAACCTGCGTTGCCCCACTGCCCTAGTGCGGGCAGGGCGAATGCCTTCGTATCAAACCACTCGCCGACCTTGTGGGGATACGAGACATTCGCTACCTTGTCAGGCCGGTTGGTTGCGTTCGGCAGTCCGTTGCTGCTCTGACCGCCCGTGAGTTGAGGGTTGATCGGGAGACCGGATGTCATGGTAACGATTCCCGAGATCTCCCAGTTGCCGAGCATGGTTTTCAGGAGCCGGTTTGGACTCCGCTGCAGAAACGGCAAATCGTAGATGAAGTTCACAGCGCCATTGTGTGTCCGGTCGTATCCGCCCGGCCCGCTGTCATACTTCCATCCAAGATAGGGGTTGGACACATTCGCCAGGTCGGCGCCACCACCGCCGCCGAGCGTAGGATCGACGGTGCTCGATAGCGTGTAGTAGGCCCGCATGGTCAGCCCGTGGAACTGTGAGTTCAAGTCAACCTGGAACGAGTTGTAATGCGAGTTGGCTTCATTCATTGACAAGTTGATGGATTGGAATCCGGGGTACGGCAGACCCGGTGCAGTGGTGTACTGAGCTCCATTGATGAGCTGCGGAAGGTAGCTCTGATCAGGGAGATTGATCTGGTGGTAATCGTTCTGGAAGCGGTTCTGGTTGCCGACGTAGGCGGCTGAAAGAACAGTCCGCGCGTTCAACTGGCGCTGTACTCCCACGCTGTACTGGAAGCTGACAGGCTGCTTGTACCGGTCGATCGCCATGCCCGCGATAGCGGCGGGATTGATTGGTTTTGCCGCCGCATTCCCCGTGGAAAGTAGGATGTTGGGGTCTTCCATCATGACGCTGTTATTCGTCACGTTGAGGCTGTACGGAATGTTGGGCCCGGCGTTGTACATGTCGTTGCCTTGGATGCGCTCGTACATCATCCCGAATCCGCCGCGAATTACGGTCTTGCTATTCCCCATCACGTCGTATGCAAATCCTAGACGAGGCCCGAACGTAGCCCAGTGATTGTTGACGAGCCCCTTGGGCACGCCATTATGTTCCGGGATTCCAATGCCATTGAGATAGAGCGGAACGCCCCCCAGAATCGGATTCGGGCTGGAGCCCAGGCCCGGGCTGTTTGGACTAATCGTTCCGTCCGGCAAAAGGATGGCCGCCTTCGAGTGGTCATAGAGCTCGGGATAGAAGTTCCCCATGCGGTTGTTTGCTTCGTAAGTGTGGGGAATGCCATCCCAGCGCAAGCCAAGATTGAGCGTCAGATTCTTGTTCATGCGCCAGTCGTCCTGGAAGTAGGCGGCCCATGAAACGTTGTTCCAGAGGCCGTGATCCTGAACGGCAAGCTCGTTGTAGGTTTTCGCTGCGCCCAAAAGATAGTCGGCAAAGTCGCTTCCCGTGAAGGTGCCGTCGAAGTTGAAGTTGCCCTGTGTCTGGCCGAACAGATCCTGCACCTTCTTGTAGAGAGCCCAGCTTGCGCCCATCTTCAACTGGTGCGGGCCTTTCGACCAAGAGAGATCGTCACGAACCTGATAATCGTCCGCGACATTGTGCCATGGCCAGCTTGAAATCTCGAAGTGAGACCCAAGCGCGCCGTTCAGGTCGATGTTGGGAATGCGATTCATGTTGTTGGGACCTGTGAAGAGCCGCGAGTGTGACGAGTCGTAATCCTCGGGCAGCGAAAGGCTCTTCAGCCCCGATCCTGCATAGGGAGTGATGTTGATCCGATTGCCGTTATAGTTGAATGCGACCTCATTCAGCAGGTTCGAGTTGATGGTGTTTGTCGCCCGCACCACTGCGCTATATGAGGGATTGCTGAAGGTGTCGCCGACTGTCGGCACATTCGCTCCGCTCCACTGGCTGACGCCGAACCCTTGCGAAACCTGTTCTGCGATGAAGTGCCCAAAGATCGACCACTTGCTCGAGAAGTTGTGATCGATCCGAACTACTTCTTCTGTCAGATTCGTTGGCGAGTCATTGCCTCCGATGAAGGTGGGCTTGCCGTCTGCACCAACTGTGTTCGCGGCGGGGAAGATACCCGTATTCAGCAGTGACGTGGCATTCGGGGAGATCATGCAGGCTGGAATCGTGTTGTTTGGGAACGGCTGCCCCGGCACAACACCTGCAGGTAGAACGCCGCCAGGGCAATTCCGCGCAAGCACCCAGGGTGCTATTGCAGAGGCACGGGGAACGTTGATGGTCTGTGCGCCGAAGTTGCCGCCATAGGTTGCCTTATCGGGCACGGGTTGATTCGTCAGTCCTCCTTGAATCAGTCGCCGCCATTCCTGGTTGTAGAAGAAGAAGGTGCGCTTGCGGTCAGGGTTGTAGAACTTGCCCAGGGTGACCGGACCGCCGGCATTGAAGCCGAATACGTTGAGGCGCAGCTTCGCCACCTTCTGCGGCGCCGGGTTGAAATAGTTGCGAGCATCGAAGGCGTCGTTGCGGTTGAACTCCCATGCCGAGACGTGGAACGTTCTGGTTCCGGACTTCAGCACCATCGACATCGTTCCGGCCGATGAGAGCCCATAGTCCGCACTATAGTTCGAGGTCAGCGTTCGAAACTCAGCAATGGCATCGCTCGATGGAGCGATACTCATGCCGCCCGCGCCGCCGCGATCATCATCTTCACCGCCGTCGAGCAGGTAGATGTTGTGGTTCTGGCGAAGGCCGTTGAATTCCACGCTCGCGTCTCCGCCTACCGGCGTGTTGACCTCGCCGGCGCTCATGCCGCCCGCGCCAATCTGACTTGATGCGCCAGGCACCAGCGCGGCAAGTTGATACATGCTGCGCCCGCTTACGGAGAGCTGCGAGATCTGCTGCCCGGTGATCACGCTGCTCTGCTCGCCCGAGTCGGTCTGGACGCGTACCGCATCGGCTTCCACGGTAACCGTTTCTTGAACCTCTCCAACTTGCATCTGAAAGTCGATGCGAACGCGATCGCCCACCTGCAATGCGACATTCTGCCGTTCGACAGTTTTGAAGCTCGCTGCCTCGGCTTTCACACGGTAGTGGCCTATATTCAGCTCCGGCGCGACATACTGACCGTCGCCGTTAGTCTGAATAACCTTGGCGGCTCCCGACTCGAGATTGGTAACGGTGATGTTGACATTAGCCAGCGCATTCCCGCTCGGATCTGTCACAGTGCCCAGCACGGTAGCTTGCTGCCCGGCTGCACACAGTGAGAACCCGAACATCGGGCCCAGCAGGAGGAGTATGAATCTCAGCAGGACCCGATTTCGTGAGGAAGCACGAAATCCAACCCCATGCATCACGGCCAAAAGTGAATTCCTGATACCGCTCATTCTTTTCGCTCCAATATCGGATTACGACCACGGCAATGCGCTGTAGTCGTGAGTCTCAGAGTGCCGCCTATACCGATGCCGTGCCATAGCCGCTTGCGCTGGTTCGGTCATGACCACTGCTTCGTTTCACGTTGCGAAATGAAGAAGCAACATCATCCTGGGTTAGCTGCTCACATTTGGGATCGGCTACCGTCGCGCGAAGGATAAGCAGAGTCGTCGCAATTGTGATTCAACGCTGGATTGTTGATAGGACGAGAGATCGATGAAGGCTCTCAGGGACAGAAGGGATCGCTTGCGCGAAGTCCGCACATCGCGCGCCAGAGATAATGTTTCACCCTCAACCGAGGATCAACGAGCGCAATCGCTTGACGGCGCTGCGGATGTGCTCCGCTGGAACGCTGCCGAAGCCCAGCACGAATCCCTGGCGGGGATTCTTCCCGGTGTAATAGCGCGAGAGAGGCCAAAGCATCAGTCTCTCGGTCGTGCCGCGCGCTGAGATTTCGATGTCGTTGAAACCCTCGGGCAATGTGACTGCGACTTGCATTCCTGCCGACGATCCATGCACTTTGAAGAAGTCCCCGAACTCCGCCTGAAGCGATTCGAGCAACGCACTCCGCCGCTCGCCGTAGATGCGTCTCATCTTTCTTATGTATCTGCCCAGGTGGCCGAGTTCCATAAAATCTGCGAGAACCTCCTGGTACAGATAGGGCGGAAAGATATCCGTGGCATAACGTATCGCTTCGAATAGCCCCACCAGGTCGCGAGGAATGACGATGTAGCCGATGCGTAGCGAGGGAAACAGGATTTTGCTGAATGTGCCAATGTAGATCACTCGCGCATTGACATCGAGCCCCTGGAGCGAAGCGATCGGGCTTGAATCAAAACGAAATTCGCTATCGTAGTCGTCCTCGACGACCCATGCTCCTTCACGCTCCGCCCAATTCAGCAGGTGCAAACGGCGCGTAGCGCTCATGGTTGAGCCGAGCGGGAACTGATGCGATGGCGTAACAAACGCAGCTTTTACGCCGCTGTATTTCGGAGCCTTCGCAATATCCATTCCCTGCTCATCAACCGGAACCAGCTTCAATTGACAACCTGCACCCGCGAGCACCGTTCTCTGCAAATGGTATCCGGGCTCTTCAACCAGCACCGTGTCTCCGGGATTGAAGAGCACGCGCGCAGTGATGTCGAGCGCCTGCTGCGAGCCCGACACAATCATGATTTGTTCGGGATCACACCTCACCGACCGCGCAGTGCGCAGGTATCGGCAAATGGCCTGGCGGAATCGCAGCGAACCCATCGGGTCCACTCGCTGTAATGATGTCTGCCAGGGATTATTGCTGTGACGATTGACCAGCCCCGACCAGATCTTGAAGGGAAACTGATCGCATGCGGGCTGGTGAAGCCCGAAGGCCCCCCATCCGCGAAGATGTGAATTTCGCGGAAACGCCGGATACACACTGTTGCGCCTTGCAACGGGCCTGCTACCCGAAGCCCCACTCTCAGGACTCTCCGCATGATGATTAGAAACCGCTATCTGCTCTGGCAATGTCGATGAAATAAACGTTCCTGAGCCGGTCTGGCTCTCGAAGTATCCTTCCGCCACGAGCTGTGCATACGCGTGCAGAACCGGAAAGCGCGAAATCGCGACGTCCGCAGCCAACTCTCTGCTGGAAGGAATCTTTTGACCGGGAGCCAGATCTCCGCGCAGGATTGCCTGTCTGTATCCGTCGTACACCTGGCGATGGAGCGGCTTTGCTTCGTCCCGATCAATTGTGAATACAGGGCTGAGAGGGGATCCGATGTGGCTCATCAGTCATACGACTTCGGAGGCCCCATTTTGGTGATCTAAACCGAATCCGTTTGGCTCGTTGTTATAACCGCTTCACAACATACCCCAGAGTCGCTCAGAGTTACCGTCTGTGGATTGACCTGCAAGCTCTCGTATTCGCAACGAATTACTCTGGGCGGCCACCCTTCCAGAGTGCCGCGCCCAGCAGTTTGCCAGGTCCGGGCGCTTGGACGAATGCGATCACGCGTAGGTTGAGCGGGTCAATTCCCGGCCTGAGTTTCAGCTGAACTTCCTTCTCGAACTTCTGTCCCTTCTCAAGCTTCCCGACTTTTTCCAGTTGCACCACAACAGCTGTGTGCACAAGATGCCGTCCGCCATTTTCTCCATGCAGCACATGAGAGTCCACCTGGTTGAGAGCGACGGCGACATAGACATCCCCTTTGGAATTTCTGCCGCCTGCATCGGCTGCGACCTGTGCTTGCAGACCGGAGCTTGGATCGATGCTCACTTTTTCGAGCTCGACAGATATCTTGGGTCTGGAAGCTTCTCTCTGCAGTGTCTCCTCCATTTGTTGCGGTTCGGTGAGATGGATCTCATCCGCTCCATCGACGATCAATTGCGGCGTATACGACGTGCTCAGCCCCAAGGCGCGTTCATAGGCTGCCTGCCGATCAGTAAGAGCAGACGAAGAGTATGGATCTTTCCAACCTTCGTGGTCCCAGTAGTCTACGTGCTCACTCAGCACGATGAGCAGCGCATTCGGCACCGGTTGCTGTTGATCCAGCTTTCGCACGAATTCATCCGCGGGCGGGCAGCTTGAGCAGCCCTCGGAGGTGAACAGTTCCACAACAATCGGATTGCTGGGGGATTGGCGCGCAGACGTCGGAGCCCTTTGCGCATCTGAGATGGCCCGCAGTCCGACCAGACATAGAAGGAGCCCCGGGACTGTCCAAAACCTCTTCATCGAAGCGCTCAACATGAGGAGAGTCTAGCGGAGAGTCTGCCCTCAGCCAATAACCACTTGTCGAGCCATCTGCCTAGCCAGCAAGACTGAATGGACGTGCCAGATCTAGAGCCGCAGCCGAATTCCAAGGCGCGTAACCAAACCGCTGACGGCGAGAATGAACAGTGTGAAAAGGACGGATTCCACGGTTCCTTGCCAGCCGTAATTGAAATGGCTTTCGAAGAAATGGATTCCCGCGGCCGCGAAAACGAAGTACCAGAGATCAGGAAGAAGGTAGGTCGTCAAGGTATTGGAACCAGCGGTCCGGACAATGAAAGCCCACCGCGTGCTCTTCCTGACATCGCATATCCAGTAGAGCGCGGTGAAGCCCAGAACAGCCGCGCCGACGCTGTAGAGACTCCAGGTCGGCGTGGCTCTGATCTTTGAAATACCCAGCGGGGCAAGTGCCCATCCGGCCAACAATGACAAAGTGCCGAAAGATAGGCCAAGTGTTATCTTCTGGCGGAGCGATTGCCAGGGATGCGCGCCGAGGAAGACGACGGATGTGACGATACCGCCGAACGTGATGGCGGCCATGGCTCCGTTCGTGAAGGGCCAGAACCAGTAGTGGATTCGCTCTGGAAACGTGACCCATCTTGCTGCCGTAAGGGCGTTGAACGCGATCAGGCCGATGAAGCAAGCCAGCGGAGCCCACACCCAGCGTCGAGTAGGAATGTATAGGAGTGCAACCGCGAAGTAGGTGTAGCCAATGAGGCCGAGGATCTCCGGGTAGGAAAAGTTGATCCAGCTCCCGCTTGCGTGTCCATGACCAGGCGCGTGGCGAAATATCGCGAACATAGCGACGACGAGGGCGAGGCCAACGATACGCAACCAGCGATAGAGGGCTCCATAGCGCTGGGACTGTCCATATTCATTCAGGAAGAGGCCCGCGCCGATCAGAGCGAAGATTGCCCAAAGGGCGGGATGCACAATCATGCGCGACGCGTCGCCTTCATCCGCGTTTGCGAGCACCAGCCCGATCGTCATCAGAGCTGCGGTTCGAAGTCCGACATGCATCCACAGCGCAGGAAGGGAAGGGTTCCTTTTCAGCCGGCTTGCCATTGAGAGCGGTATCGACAGCCCAACGATAAACAGGAAGAAGGGAAAGACCATGTCGACGTACGTCATGGCGTCGACTTCGGCCTTCATATGGTAGGTCCACCACGGCAATCCCTTCACGCCGGAAAGCTCGTTGACAAAGATCATGACCGCCATCGTCAGGCCGCGAAAGATGTCGATGGAGGCGAGGCGAACCGAAGTGCGTTCTGCAGAAGCGGCATTAGGGGCTTGAACGGTGGTAGCGGTCACGTTCACACCATAATGCACGGAATTGACCGCGTCGATGGTCAAAGTCAACGGAGACGCAGTAATGCCGGAAACTATGTTCCTTCTACGGGAACACAGCGCCCGGCATTGCATTACTGCGTCTTCTTCTTTCCGAGCAGCTAGATGTCCAGGTTTTTTACGTCGAGGGCGTTGTCCTCAATGAACTTGCGGCGCGCCTCAACATCTTCACCCATCAATGTGGTAAAGATCGTTTCGGTTTCCGCGATGTCCTCAAGCTTGACGGAGAGCAACGTGCGCCGCTCGGGATCCATGGTGGTCTCCCAGAGTTGCGACGATGTCATTTCGCCCAGACCCTTGTAGCGCTGCACCTGGTAGTCCTTCTTACCTTGGTCGACGATGTAGGTGAACAGCTCACGAGCGGTCTGTTTCTCTACTGGATCGCGCGGTATGCGCGAAGCCTTGGGAGCTTTTGCCTGCGTTGCGGCGCCCGGGGCGGCCGCGCCCTCCGCATCCGGCTCCTCTTCGTCCGGATGATCTTCTGCCGCACCCTTCTGAACGAACTCGATGAGGAACGGCGGTTCGAGGTACTCCTTGATCAGGTTGTACTTCGACATCATCTGCCGGAACTCCGGGCTCGACGCCAGCGTCCAGTCAATGCAGCGCGACGCGCCCTGCGTGTCAGTGAAGCAAAGCGACCAGGTATGGTGCTCTTCATCCTGCACGGGCTCATGCACTTTGATCTGGAACTCGTCTGCCTTCTTCTTCAACTCGGCCTGCAGCGACGCGATCTTCTCCGGCAGGTCGCCGTTGTTCGGAGAGGTGAAATCCGCTCGATGCGTGAGCTCGGCACGCGCAAGCAATTCAACGATCTGCTCGTTTCGAATGCGCTTATCAACCTTCTCGATAAGAGCAAGATACTCGCCCAGCGTGCTCATGAAGCGCACGCGGTCCGCGCCCTCGATCTTCTGCGCGCTCTCGCCGTGGCGAATGATGGTGCCTTCAGAGGCGCGTTTCACCATCACCTTTACGAACTCGCGATCGTCCTTGATGTACTGCTCGAATCTGCCTTTCTTGATCTTGTAAAGCGGCGGCTGCGCAATATACACGTTGTCCCGCTTGATCAGTTCCGTCATGTGGCGGAAGAAAAATGTCAGCAGCAGCGTACGGATATGCGAGCCGTCAACGTCGGCGTCGGTCATGAGGATGATCTTGCCGTACCGCAGCTTGGCGGGATCGAAGTCGTCCTTGCCGATACCCGTTCCGAGCGCCGTGATCATGGCGCGGATTTCCTCGTGGCCCAGCATCTTGTCGTACCTGGCCTTCTCCACGTTGAGGATCTTGCCCTTCAGTGGCAGAATCGCCTGAAACCGCCGGTCTCGTCCCTGCTTGGCCGTTCCGCCTGCCGACTCGCCCTCGACCAGGTACAGTTCGCAGCGGTCAGGGTTTCGTTCCGAACAGTCGGCCAGCTTGCCGGGCAGGCCGCCGCCTTCCATGGCTCCCTTGCGCCGCGTCAGGTCGCGTGCCTTTCGGGCAGCCTCGCGGGCGCGCGCTGCCTCAATGGCCTTGTTGATGATGCGCTTGGCAATAGGCGGGTTCTGCTCGAGGAACATGCCCAGGCGCTCGTTCACAAATGCCTGCACCGTTCCGGCGATGTCGGAATTGAGCTTGCCCTTGGTCTGTCCTTCGAACTGCGGCTGCGACAGCTTCACGCTGATGACCGCCACCAGGCCTTCGCGCACGTCGTCGCCGCTCAGGTTCTCCTTCACGTCCTTGAACAACCCAAGCTGCTGACCGATGGCATTGATGGTCCGTGTCAGCGATGTGCGGAACCCTGAAAGATGCGTGCCGCCGTCCACGGTGTTGATGTTGTTGGCGAAGCTGAACACCGTCTCGGAGTAGCTGTCGTTGTACTGCAGCGCGATATCGATGGCGATGTTGTCGCGCTCCGCCTCCATCGTGATCGGCTTGTCGTGCAGAACCTGCTTGCCGCGGTTGAGGTGCTTCACAAACTCCGCGATACCGCCCGCGTACCGGAACTCGGCGCGCTTGGCCTCCCCGGTCTTTGGATCGGCCGTCCGCTCGTCGGTCAGGGTGATTTCGAGGCCCTTGTTGAGGAAGGCGAGCTCGCGCAGACGCTGTGCCAGCGTGTCGTAGTTGTACTCGGTCGCCGCGAAAATCGTCTTATCGGGCAGGAAGTGGACTTTGGTTCCGCGCTTCTTGCTGACGCCTGCCTTCCGCAGCTCGCTTACCGGCAGGCCGCAGCTGAAGTCCATCTCCCAGGTATGGCCGTCGCGCCAGATTTCTACGTTGAACTCCTGGGCCAGGGCGTTGACGCAGCTCACGCCGACCCCGTGCAGGCCGCCCGAGACCTTGTAGGTCGACGAATCGAATTTGCCGCCCGCGTGCAGCTTGGTCAGCACCACCTGCACGGCAGGCATCTGCGTGCCATCGGGCAGCGTCTTCATGTCTACAGGGATGCCGCGGCCATCATCGATCACCGTTATTGAGTTGTCGACGTGGATGATGACGTCGATCTTCTTGGCGAACCCAGCAAGCGCTTCGTCAACCGAGTTGTCGACAACCTCGTACACCAGATGGTGCAGACCCATATCACCGGTCGAACCGATGTACATGGCAGGGCGCAAACGTACCGCCTCCAGGCCTTCGAGGACCTTGATGTTTTCGCTGGTATAGCTGCCGTTGGGGGTGGGTTCGTCGGGGAGAGGAATGCGCTCAGTCGCCATAGAAATCCATCTGGGCATTCGCTCCGCATCCTCGTGGAAGAATCGGTTCCGAACGAGGTGTTTTCAGCCGGCCGTTTTCGGATTAACCGCTTGAAAAAATGAGGACTTTTGGGCGAATCTGCCTACCTGTATTTTAGCATGCGGAGCCCTGATTCGAGCGGGTGGATCCAAACCATCCCGTATCCCTTTTCGGATGAGATTCATCGGCGATATAGGTAACCTAAGTAACCTGCGCAGAGCTGATTCGCTGTAAAAAAGTTATCAAAATCATGAGCTTAACTACAACTTTCGGGTTACCATTCGAAGTGACTCCAGACGACAAGTCTGTCAATCGAAATCCCTGCAAGAGGTAACTCATCATGAAACTGGCTGTTCGCATCTTTGGACTTTCCATCGTTCTCGCCGGCGCCGCCGCCGCTACGCTCTCTTCCTCCACTACCCACGCCATGGCCAGCAGCCAGGCTGTCTCAGCGAAATTGCCGATTCCAGTTTGCGGGCCGACGGTTCCGACCTGCCCGACCAAGCCCGACCCGACCGTCCGCTAGTCGACGCCGGCACGTTTCTTGACTCGCTTCAACCACCCCCTACTTCTACCAATTTCGAGGTTTCTCTGATGAAGATCATCGTTCGCGCTCTCGCTCTTGTTGTTGTAATTGCCGGTGCCGCCGCTGCCTCCCTCTCCTCGTCCACCACCCAGAACGTCGCCAGCCGGCAGGCAGTTAACGCTCGTCTCCCGATTCCGACGTGCGGACCCACCGTTCCCACGTGCCCGAAGGATCCGAACCTGCAACGGTAGAACAGCCTCATAAATCGACAGTAATGGCACAAAAGTGCCAGCACAGAGGGCGTTTTTCCCTTTCGGACCAGGCCTGTCTGGCGCTATGCTGAGAACAATCTCAGCGTACGTGGGCGGTCTTCTATGCCTCTGAACTCCCTGATGTCGGTTATGAGCGTGGTCGAGTTCCTGCTCTGGGCCGTGCTCGCTTACTTCTTCTGGACGAAGAAGCTGCAGAAGCGATTCCCGGCGATGGGCGCCTACCTGGCTTTGCGCGTCACCTCCACGCCGCTTCTGCTGGCCATCCTCTGGTGGGGACAGCACTACTACGATTCCGCCTACTTCTTTGGTTATTACGCGGTTTACATCGCGAGCGCCGTCCTGCTGTTCTTTGTCGTTACTGAGATTTTCCGTGCGGCGCTCTCTCCCTTTTCGGGACTTCAGCGCTTCGGGACCGTGATCTTCCGCTGGGCGGCTATCGTATCCATCATTGTCAGCCTCACGACCCTGACGTTCGGCCATCGTGGCATCTCGAGCATACCGGAGATCGCTTACGGCCTCATGCGCTGCGTAAGCATCATGGAGCTCTCGCTGCTGGCGTTCCTCTGCCTGAGCATGAATGCGCTTCAGCTTCCAATTCGTGACCTGTCGTTTGGGATCGCACTGGGATTCGGCACCATGGCTTCCGGCGACCTGATCGGAGCCGCAGTGATCAAGTACAACTCCAGCCTCAACGCGCCGATCGAGGTTTTCTGTGAGGCCATGATCCTGGCTTCTCTCGGAGTATGGGTGATGTACTCGGCCCTGCCGGAGCCGGCTCGCAAGCCGATTGTGGTTGCCGCCAGCTCCACGATTTACCGCTGGAACGAGATCGCCTCTGCGCTCGGCCACAAGGGGACCAAGGTTGCCGTGCCCGCCACTGCCAATAGCTTCTTCCTCAGCGACGTGGAGAAGGTGGTAGACAAGGTGCTTACCCGCAACCTGCGCGAGAGCGAAACGAATTCCTGAAATACTCCTTACCCCAGATCACGAAGGCCGCGGCTCACCCCGCGGCCTTCGCTTTTGGCATCGCTCCCTCTTTTACCCGGGGCGAACGTCATCTTGACACCTGCGGTTCCACGCCGCTAGCTTTCTTGCCGGCTGCTTAAGTCCTGTCCAATTCTTCCGTATTCGTAAAATCCCATCCCCTCGGAGGAACACCCCATGAAGAACCTCAGCAGGACCGTTCTAGGTTGCGCAGTTGCCTCAATACTTCTCGCCGCATCCAGGCCGGCCCAAGCGCAATGCGGAACAACCGGCGCGACGGGCACGATCTCCTGGGCTACCCAATGGTGTGATGAGTTCAATGGGGCGGCCAACAGTGCTATCAGCTCCGCCAATTGGACCTACGACACCGGTGCTGGCGGCTGGGGCAACAAAGAACTCGAAACCTACTGCTCTCCGACGTCCAACACCTCGCCCTGTTCGACCAGCACTCCCAATGCGTACATGGACGGCTCGGGGCATCTTGCCATCAAGGTCTACTCGGTGGGAAGCGCCTACACCTCCGCACGGCTGAAATCGCAGGGGCTGCAAACCTTCCATTCCGGGCGTATCGAGGCCAGCATCGAAATACCATCTCATGCGGGCTTGTGGCCGGCCTTCTGGATGCTTGGCTCGCAGTCCGGCGTTTCCTGGCCCACGGTCGGGGAGTCCGACATCGTGGAGAACTGGCCGACTACCTCCAACATCGCAGGGCCGGGCGCGACCGGAAACCGTTCCACGATCCACACCAAGGTGACAGGCGGCAGCGGGCTGGGCGGCGCGTACACTTTTCCGTCGGGCCAGGCGGTGAATAGCGCTTTTCACACTTACGGCCAGATCTGGTCGGCCAACATGATCCAGTTCTATGTGGACGACGCGACAAAGCCGTTCTATGTAGTCACGGCGTCGGATCTGCCCGCCGGCGATATCTGGCCTTTCTCAAGCTCTGCCGACTCGTTCTTCATCATCATGAACATGGCCGTAGGCGGAACTCTTGGCGCGCCCACCGACTCAGCTACTGGCACGCAATCACCCATGCTGGTCGATTACGTGCGGCAATATGTGCCCTCGCCGATCCCCGCTCCCACGCTGAGCCCGAACGGCAATATCACCCTCAAAGCCGGCGCTACCACCGGGAACTCCACCACCCTGACCGTGCAGAACACGCTGGGTACCGGCCGAGTCGCATTCTCCTGTACCACGACTGCTCCCAAGGCGAGTTGTATCGTCACATCGGCTGACCCGCTCAACAAGCACACGGTTGACTTCAGCAATGCCAGCTCTGATAGCGCTGCGGTAACCGTGACCACCACGGCCAACACCCAGCACGGGGGCCACGCGAATGGCACCGCGCCTGGCACCTACTCGGTGACTGTCAACGCGTTCACCGAGAGCAGCTCGGACGCGACCAAGCCATCCTCGAGCGCCAGTTTCACGCTGACGGTGAACTGATGCAGCCCGGACGCATGAAAGGCCGCGGCTTTGCCGCGGCCTTTCCGTTCTGAGCCGCGTCTCCGGATGATTTTTGTTGGCCCCTAGCATTGTTAAATTTTCGTCTGAAGGCGGCCGGTCTCGTCCTTTCGATGGGTGGCAATGCTGCGCGCCTTTGTTACAACCAAGTGCCATGGACCGTCGAAACTTCCTTCGCTCCGCAGGCCTCACGATTGCCGCTGCTCGTCTGCGGCGTGTTCCAGCACTGGCTCAGCCCGTCTCTTCCCCGGATTGGCAGACCTACGAAGTCACAACGCACGTGGAGATTCTGAAACCCGTCGGGATAAGCCATGTGTGGCTGCCTCTGCCGCTGACTGCGGTGACGGAGTTCCAGAAGCCGCTCGGCAATCGGATCGACTGCCCTTCGGGAGAGGCCCGCGAGGTGACAAGCGGCGTCGGTCCTGCGCTGGTGCAGGCCAAGTTTCCAGCTGGAAGGATCGCTGAACTCACTGTCGTCAGCCGGGTAGCCACTCGGAATCACACGGTGGACATCCAGCAGCCGGGCGCGTCCCGATCGGAGTCGGATGCCGCGCTCAAGGCGTGGCTGCAGCCCTCTGCCGGACTCCCGCTTGACGGGATCGTGCTGAAGAAGGCGACCGAGATCACGCGCGGGGCCTCCACCGATATAGACAAGGCCAGAGCCATTTACGACTGGATTGTCGAGAACACTTATCGCAACGCGAAGATTCGCGGCTGCGGCCGCGGCGACATACGTTTCATGCTCGAGTCCGGTGACATGGGAGGGAAGTGCGCCGACCTGAATGCATTGTTCGTCGGTCTGGCAAGGGCCTCCGGGCTGCCGGCCCGGCATGCGTATGGAATTCGTGTCGGACCATCTCAATACGGATACAAAAGCCTGGGCGCCAATACACCGACGATCACAACGTCGCAACACTGCCGCGCTGAAGTCTATCTGCGCGGGTATGGCTGGGTTCCGGCCGATCCCGCCGACGTGCGCAAGGTCATTCTGGAAGAGCCACCCGGAAACCTGCCCATCACCGACGAGAAGGTCGCTTCAGCGCGATCCCGGCTGTTCGGCTCCTGGGAGGGGAACTGGATTGCCTGGAACTATGCGGCTGACGTTACGCTGCCCGAGGCCAGCTTTGGCTCGATCCTCTACTTCATGTATCCGCAAGGAGAGACGGCCGAGGGCCGCCTCGACCCCTTCGATCCGGACGCTTTCCGGTACACCATTACGTCGAACGCGGTTGCGGCCTGACCTCAGCGCCAGACGCAGAAAGGCCGCGGGAGTGTCCCGCGGCCTTTCTGTTGGAAAGCTTTGGCTTACTCAGCCGCGACGGGCTCGATGGAAGCGAACCGGCCGTGGTTGCCGCGGTCAGTGAAGACCACGCGCCCGCTCACCTTGGCGAACAGGGTGTCGTCCGAGCCGATGCCGACGTTCAAGCCGGGTTTGATCTTGGTGCCGCGCTGACGGATGATGATCGATCCGCCCGTGACCAATTCGCCGGCAAAGGCTTTCACGCCCAGCCGCTGCGCATTCGAGTCGCGTCCGTTTGTGGAGCTGCCCCCACCTTTTTTATGTGCCATTGCCGAATCCTCTTCTTTTCCGAGCTGGACAGCTCGATAATCTCGTTCGCCCGTTGGCAGTGCCCAACGGCTGAAGGCTACTTCTGGTCCGCGGTGTAGGTCACGCCGTCGGCCTCGATGGCCTTGATGCGAACCTCGGTGAAGTTCTGGCGGTGTCCCTGCATCTTCTTGTACTGCTTCTTACGCTTCAGGTGGAAGACCAGGATCTTAGCGGCGCGGCCATCGCCGACCACTTCGGCCGTAACCTTGGCCGAGCCCGGCTTCAGAATGCCGTTGTCACCCGAAACCGCCAGCACATCGCTGAATTCAATGGTGTTGTCCTGCGACGGCGAGACCGTCTCGATCTTCACAACGTCGCCGGGGGCGACACGATATTGTTTTCCACCGGTGCGTAGAACCGCGTACATAAGTCCTCCAGAGCGGCACGCTGGGCGCGCTCCTCAAATCCAAAATAGCTCGGGCGGAAACTCCGTGCTGTGAGGGTACGCTCAAGCCCCGTCCAAATCAGAAGAGCGAGCGATTGGCTTCACAGCAACAGGCAGGAATCGCCAAACTAGAGTAGTTTACCGGGTTTGGCGGCCGGGGTCAACGGCTGTCCAACTCAATCCGGGTGCTGGGGTCGACCCCTACAATGGTGCGGTCGGCTCAATCAACCTATGCATATCCCATTCCTTTCGCACATCTTCGTTCGGCGCGCTTTCCTCGCAGTTCTCGCTGTTGCCATCCTTGCGCCTTCCGCTACCGCTTTGGCGCAGGAGCCGTTGCGAACCCTCCTCGTCGGCGTCGATCGGCGGGAGGTGAACTCGCTGAATGGCGACTGGCACTACCTCGTCGACCAGCCGCCCTTCTCGTCCCTCTATGACAGCAGCGGCAAGGTGCGGAACGGCGGGTACGGGCAGAATACGCATCCGAACATCGACTCGGGGCCGCACAACGCGGAGTACGATTTTGCCACCGCCCCGACACTGAAGGTCCCGGGCGACTGGAACACGCAAGACCCCACACTGTTCCGGTTCGAAGGCGTGGTCTGGTACCAGCGCGACTTCAACTTTCAGCCACAGCCGAACAAGCGGACGTTTCTCCACGTTGGAGCGGCAAACTACCGGTCTTATGTATGGGTGAACGGCCAGCACATCTGCGATCACGAGGGAGGTTTTACGCCTTTCGATTGCGAAGTGACTGCTGCCGTGAAGCCGGGCAGCAACTTCGTCGTCGTCGCCGTGGACTCGACGCGGCACGTGGATGACATCCCGACAGTGAACTACGACTGGTTCGATTATGGCGGTCTGACGCGTGACGTCTCCCTGGTGACCGTGCCATCCGCGTTCATTGACGACTACGACGTCCATCTTCGCCACGGGACCACATTCAACGCGGCCGATGCCGCGATCCTCAGTGGCTATATCCACGTGGAAGGCGCCACCGCAGGCACTCCCGTGACCTTGCGCATCCGCGAGGCGGGCGTGGACACGCATCTGCAAACGGATGCTGCGGGTCGTGCTTCGTTCGAAGTGAAGGCGGCGAAGCTCGATTTGTGGTCGCCGGAAAATCCCAGGCTGTACAAGGTTGAGCTCGCAGCCGGCGACGATCGCATCACTGACGAAATCGGGTTCCGCGACGTGCGGGTGGAGGGAACGCGGATCCTGTTGAACGGCAAGCCTATCTTTTTGCAGGGTGCGAACGCGCACGCCGAGGCGCCGATTCGTACAGGCCGTGTCTGCACTGATCAGGACGTGAAGAATCTCTTTGGATATCTCAAGGACCTGCATGCAAACTTTGTCCGGCTGGCACACTATCCGCACGACGAGCGCATGGAGAGGATGGCTGACCGGCAGGGGATTCTCATCTGGTCGGAGATCCCGAACTGGCAGCGCATTTCGTTCGATAAGCCCGAGGTGTTCGCGAAAGACGAGGCGTTGCTGCGGGAGATGATCCGACGGGATCGCAACAAGGCATCAGTGATTCTCTGGTCGGTGTCGAACGAGACACCCGATAACCCGGTGCGCACGGAGTTCCTTACCCGGCTGGCGAATGAGGCTCGGCAACTTGATCCGACGCGGCTGATCACCTCGGCCCTCAACAGTGCCAGGCCCAAAGATGGTGCGATGGTGCTGGATGACAAACTGGCCGATGCGCTCGACATGGTGGGAATTAACGAATATATCGGGTGGTACGTAGGTAAACCCGAAGACGCGGACAACACGCGCTGGGTGCTGCCGGAGAAGCCAATCATCTTCTCGGAGTTTGGGGCCGAGGCGAAGTATGGCAATCACGGAGGAGACCATGCGCGTTGGACCGAGGAGCAGCAGGCCAACGTGCTGGCGCATCAGTTTGCCATGCTGCGCAAGATTCCGCAATTGCGCGGTGTGACGCCGTGGGTGCTGATGGATTTCCGTTCGCCGAGCCGGAACATTCCGAAGCTGCAGGATGGGTTTAATCGCAAGGGGCTGCTATCGGAGAAGGGCGAGAAGAAGCTGGCGTTTTCGGTGGTGCAGAAGGCGTACGAAGACCATTCGATCGGAAAGCCGGAGTAAAGCGCGTCGGCAAAGCAGAAACGGCCTCGCTGCTCGCGAGGCCGTTTCTGTTAGCTGAGGAACGCCGGGCTCTTGCAGCTACAGGACTGCATTCTGAGCGATCGTGTTCTTGTACCACTCGGCGCTGAGCTTCGGAGTCCGCTTTTGTGTTTTGAAGTCCACGTAGTGGATGCCGAAGCGCTTGGAGTAGCCATCGGCCCACTCGAAATTGTCGAGCAGGCTCCAGAGGAAGTAGCCCTTGACCGGGTATCCCTCGGAGACGGCGCGGTGCAGATGCGACAGATGGTTGCGCAGATACATGATGCGATCGATGTCGTCGATGCGGCCGGCCGAGTTGATGACGTCGTCGGAGGAGGTGCCGTTCTCTGTGATGTAGAGGGCGGGAATCTTCCAGAGGTCGACGACGTTGCGGACGGCCCAGTAGAGGCACTCGGGGGCGAGCAGGATCCACGGCGAGGCCATTTTGGGCTGCGACGTGGGGTAGGGAATTTCGGCGTAGCCCTGCTTGGAATCGTCGGCACGCACGAAGAACGGCGTGTAGACGTTGATGCCGACGAAGTCGAGCGGGCTGGAGATGGCCTTGAAGTCGCCTTCTTCCACCTTGGGCGCGTTGGCTCCTTCGCGCTCAAGGTAAAGGTTCATGTACTTGCCTTCCATGAGCGCGGTGAGGAACGGAGCGTTACCTAAACGCGTGGCTTTCTGCGCGGCTTCGACGTGTTCCTTTGTTTCGATGATGGGCACGTAGACGGTGGCGTTCTCCGCCAGGCCGACCTGGGTGCCGCTGGGCGTGTTGGCGCGAATAGCCTGGACGGCGAGGCCGTGGGCGAGGATGCCGTGATGCCGGACCTGGTTCACCTGCGCATCAGGGAGTTTGAGTCCGGGCGCAAATTGGCCGATCTTGTAGCCGAGATCGGTGAAGCAGACGAACTCATTTGTCGTCATCCAGTGCTTTACGCGATCGCCGAGCTTCTTGGTAATGAATGCGGCGTAGTCGGCGAAGGCCTTCGACGTGTCACGGTTCTGCCATCCACCGGCGAGTGCGGCGGGCGTATCCCAGTGGAAGAGGGTGATGTAAGGCGTGATGTTGTTCTTGAGCAACTCGTCGACCACGTTGCTGTAGTAATCAACGCCGGTCTGGTTGACCTTGCCTTTGCCCTCGGGAAAGATGCGCGACCATGACATCGACATACGGTAGGTCTGGACGCCGAGATTCTTGAGCAGCCTGACATCTTCTTTATAGAGGTGGTAGGAGTCGTCGGCTACGTCGCCGGTGTCGCCCTCGTGGGTTTTGCCGGGCGTGTGCGAGAAGACGTCCCAGAGCGAGGGGCCGCGGCCGCCATCCTTTGCGCCGCCTTCGATTTGATACGAGGCGGTGGCACATCCCCAGAGGAAGCCCTCTGGATATTGGAGGCGCGTGGGGTTCGGGGCGGAGCCGGAGGCCTGGCTCTTCGCGAATGCGGGTAACGACAATCCGGATGCCGCTGCAGCGGCCGACCCGGCCATGATTTTGCCAAAGAAACGGCGTGTAATGCCCTTCATAAAGACTTCCCTTCAACTGCTAAATCGGAGCAAAAACGTTTTAGCAGAGGAGACGAGGGCTATGCAAGCTGTAAAGAGCAGGGGTTCGGGTAAGTATTACTTCTCGACGGGCTTCGGCGGAACTACCGGCGTGAGTGAAGCGGGCAGGGGATCGCCGAAGATGTAGTGGTTGAACCAGAGTTCGTTCTCTTCCATGACGGCGCGCTGCTGCTTGGGCTTGTTGATGCCGTGGCCGAAGCCTTCATAGAGCACCATCTTCACGGGTACGCCGCGGTCTTCGAGCGCCTGGCGCAGTTCGAACGAGTTGGGCACGGGCACTCGGCGGTCGTTCGAGCCCTGCTGAATGAGCGTGGGCGTTTCCGCGTGTGCGATGTAGTGGATGGGCGAGGTCTTAGCGTAGATCTCAGGATCGTCCCAGGGTGTTGCGTGCAGGTACTGTGGCGTGAAGGGCGTGATGTCGGTGTTGGCGTAGTAGGTCGTCCAGTCGGAGATGCCGGCGCCTACGCTGACAGCTTTGAAGCGGTTACTAGAGGCGGTGATGAATGCGGAGATGTAGCCGCCTTCGCTCCAGCCCATGGAGCCCACACGGTCTTTGTCGACGACGCCCTGCGCGATGAGGGAGTCGACACCGGAGATCACGTCGGCGTAGTCGCCCACGCCGAGGTTGCGCACGTTGAGCGAGCGGAAAGCTTCGCCGTATCCGGCCGAGCCGCGATAGTTGGGACGGAGGATGAGCGCGCCGCGCGCAACGAAGCGCTCAATAGGGTAGTAGCGGTCGGCGTTGATGAGGGGCATGTCGATGCCCGTAGGGCCGCCGTGAATCACGACAAGGAGCGGGTACTTCTTGTGCGCATCGAAGTCGGCGGGCTTGTAGAGGACGCCTTCGATGGTTGTGCCGTCACCCGATTTCCATTGCACTGCTTCGCGGTGGGCGAGCGTGAATGCGGAGAGCTGGTCGCTCGCATGGGTGATCTGCACCGGCGCGGCTGAGGGAAGCGTTGAGACGTAGATTTCGGCGAAGCGGTTTTCAGCAGAGCCTCGAAAGGCAAGCGCCTTGAAGTCTCGGGAGAAGGAGAAGCTGCCGGCGACCGTGCTGCCCGGCATCTCGATCTTCTTGACTGCCTTGGTTGCGGGATCGAGGAGAAACAGCGACGAACTCATCTTCTGCAGGGCGGAGAAGTAGATGCCTTCCGGTGCCCAGCGAATGAGACCGGGGTCTTCGTCGAAGTCTGCAGTGAGGACCTGCGGAGTTCCGCCGTCGGCAGGGACTACGGCGAGCCGCTGGTCGGTGTAGAAGAAGTACTTGTTGCCGTTGGAGGTCTCATAGGCGATCTGCTTGCCGTCTGGTGACCACTGCGGATTGCCGTCAGGGCCGGGCGTGTCGACGATCTTTTTGATCGCGCCGTCGGGAACGGTGACGGTGTAGATGTCGGCGGAGAAGCCGGAGATCAGGTCGGGATCGCGCTGGGCGCTGAAGGCGATGTGCTTGCCGTCAGGCGAGAAGGAGAAGTCGTTGATGGTGTAGTCGTCTTTGGTGAGTTGCTTTGGATCGGCGGGCTTGGGAAAGCGGCCGGCGAGGTCGGCTCGCGGTATCTCGATGAGCCAGAGATGGGTCATCTGGTAGTCGGCGTGGATGACGTGGTAGTCGCCGAAGTAGTCCTTGCGGTCTTTCAAGGTCTTGGGGTCGGCGCCTTCAGCGGCGAAGGCGATGTGTTTCGAATCCGGAGCCCACTCGAAGCCGTTGATGCCGTGCTCCATCTTCGTGATTTGCTGGGCGTCGCCGCCGTCGGCCGGCATGAGGTAGAGCTGGCGTTGGCCCGAGGGCGAGTCTTTGAGGGCGGCGGGGCGATCGGAGAGGAAGGCGATCCATTGGCCGTCCGGAGACCAGGATGCGCTGGAACTGGAGCCGGCGCGGACGGTGAGCAGATGACGCTCTGTGCCGTCGGCATTCGCGATCCAGAGTTCGGTATCAAAAGAGTTGTTCTCCCAGTTGGTGCGGCTCTGCTCGTAGATGACGCGCTTGCCATCGGGCGAGAGCTGCGGGGCGTTCACGCTGAAGGTCTCGAGCGACTGATCGATGGTGGGGGTCTTGGTGGAGGGCGGCGTTTGCGCGGCGGCAACGGTGGCGAGAGCGAGGAGAGCAGCCAACTGGAGTGAGCGCATGGGAGGAAGCTCCTGAGGTGATGGCGGAAGTATACGTGGGTGATCTGAGATTGAAGGGCGCGGCTGCAGTAGAGCGGACTCGACGCATCCAAAACGGTGCGGAGGGATTTCGAATGTCAGCCGAGAAGATTGAGAAGGGCCGTAGTTCAGCGGAGAGCGGTGCGGGCAAACAAGGGCGGCAGAAGGACCAGGAGAGCCGGGAACACCACCTGGACAAGACGATTGAGGATTCGTTTCCGGCCAGCGACCCGCCATCGACCGATCCGAATCCGGGCGGGGACGAGTAGCTGGATCTCCGGAGACGGCACTCACACAAATTGACAGTTCCGCGAGGTTTGCCAGCGGCTGTACGTTCGCAGCCGGGGTAAGTGAGATGGCAAACTCCCAGCAACCGATAGCGGTCCTGCTTTGCGCCTCTCTCGTGATCAGCACGATGGGATTAGAGAGCTGCAAGAAAGAGGCGAAGAAGGACCAGGCGCCTGCGGTCACCTATGCGATGCCAACGCCCGATGAGCTCTACCAGATGGTAGCGCCCATTGCGCTGTTCCCTGACAATCTGCTGGCGCAGGTGTTGGCGGCTTCGACGTTCCCGGACCAGGTGACTGCCGCGTGGAACTATCTGCAGCAGAACCCGGGCGTGAAGGGGCCGCAGCTGATGCAGGCCGTGGACCAGCAGAACTGGGATAACAGCGTCAAAGGACTGACGCAGTTTCCTGACGTGCTGCAGCAGATGTCGGGCAACCTGTCATGGACGTCGGCCCTGGGCGACGCGTATTTCAACTCGCCGCAGAACGTGATGAACGCGGTGCAGGTGATGCGCCAGCGGGCATACCAGGCGGGGAACTTGAAGAGCGGGCCGCAGCAGAACGTGCAGGTGCAGAACCAGGCGCCGTCAGCGGCGCCGGCGCAGTCATCGGCCGAGGCGCAGCAAGTATCGGTTGAGGGCGGCCAGACTACCGTGGTGCAGGCTCCTCCGCAGACGATCGTGATTCAAAACTCGTCGCCCGAGGTTGTGTACGTGCCGCAGTACAACCCGACGGTGGTGTACGGTGCGCCGGTGGCGCCGTATCCGGGTTACTCCACCGCAGCCATGGTCACGACCGGGCTGGTCTCGTTCGGCGTCGGGATGATGGTGGGCGCAATGATGAGCAACAACTGCTGTGGCTGGGGCTACAACTCATGGGGCTGTGGCTGGAATAACGCCAGCGTGACCTACAACCGGAATACGTACGTCTCCACTTCGAACACGTTCACGAACCGCAGCAACTACAACCGGAATTATCAGGGTGGGAATCGGCCCTCGCAGCTTCCGGCCCGTGCCGGTGGCGCGGGTGGAGTTGGCGGCGTCGGCGGGCCGGGTCGAGTGGGCGGAGCCGGTGGAGTTGGAGGAGTCGGTGGCGTGGGCGGTGTTGGAGGCCGCAATGGGGTCGGCGATCGCAACGGAGTCGGTGGACGGAACGGTGTAGGCGATCGCAACGGCGTCGGCGGCAATCGCGGCGGCGACTTCGGCAGCGCGCCGAAATTTGACCAGGGGCGGAACCAGGCGCAGTTCCGGGATCAGGGCCGCGGTGACCAGGGCGGCGTCGGTGATCGGGGCGGTATTGGGAATCAGGGCAGCGCTGGCAACCGCGGCAACGCGGGCGGTGCGCGTCCCTCGCAGCAGCCGAATTTTGGCGGCAGGAATGGCGGCGGCGCAGCAGCTCAGCCCCGGCCGAGCACCAATGACCGGCAGGCAGTGCGCGGTTACGGGGACGGTGGCAATCGCGGTGGGAATAACGGACTGGGCAACTACAGCCAAGGCGGGAATGCGCGGGCGAACAGCTCCCGCGGCCAGCAGAGCCTGAACAGCGGCGGCAATCGTAGTGGCGGCGCGAGTGCTCCCGCAGCTCGCAGTGGCGGCGGAGGAGGTGCCAACCGCGGCGGAGGCGGAGGCGCAAACCGCAGCGGCGGCAATCGCAGCGGCGGACGCAGGTGATGATGCCCGCGCCGACGGCCATGAACACGCTATCCGTAGCCCTTAAAAGGCAGCTTTCACGCAGGAGGAGCCAGGTGAAACGATCGTTGAATATTCCCGGAACGCCGGCCAGTTTGCTTTCCGCGTTGCCGCTGATCGCCGCGGCGATCCTGGTGCTGGGCTTCGATCAATCAGGCGGGCGAGCGCAGACTGCGAATGAGAAGACGTTCGGCTCTCCCGGAGAAGCGGCGCTGGCCTTCTATTCCGCTGCAAAGGCGGGCGACTCGAACGCGCTCAATGCGATCCTGGGCGCGAATGCGGGCAAGATTCTGCACACCGGCGATGACGTGGCGGACAAGAATGCCGTTTCGGACTTCGTCCAGAACTACGACCAGATGCACCGAGTGGTGATTGAGCCGGACCAGACGGCGACTCTCTATGTGGGCGCCGAGAACTGGCCGGCGCCGATCTCGATTGTGAAGAACAGCGCGGGGCAGTGGTATTTCGACACGGCCGCAGGGCTCAAGGAGATCCTCTACCGGCGCGTGGGCCGGAACGAGAATGACGCGATCGAGGTGCTGGAGTCGCTGGTGGATGCGCAGAAGGAGTATGCCGCGACGACGCATGATTCGGAGAAGGCGAAGCAGTACGCCGCGAAGCTCTTCAGCGATGAAGGCAAGCATAACGGGCTCTACTGGAAGACGGCGGACAACGAGCCACCGAGCCCTGTGGGTCCGCTGCTGGCAGGGGCTTTCGGCGAGGGCTACCGGATGCAGCAGGGGCAGCCGACGCCGTTTCACGGGTACATCTTTCGCATGCTGACGAAGCAGGGAGCGGCGGCGAAGGGCGGCGCGCGCGACTACATGGTGAACGGGAAGCTTTCGCGCGGTGTGGCGTTCGTTGCGTATCCGTCGGAGTATCGCAACTCGGGTGTGATGACGTTCATCGTGAACCAGGATGGAGTTGTGTACCAGAAGGATCTTGGGCCGGATAGCGCGAAGCTTGGGGCGGCGATGACGGAGTACAACCCGGATAAGTCGTGGGATCGGGCTGAGGATTAGCGGTGGTTTTTCGGGTGTTTACTGCTAAGTACAAATGCACGTTAGATGTTACAACGACTAGTTTTCGGCCTATGGAATTTAGTAGGCATGTATGTCTTTTCTTGTGTTAAGTTTAATGCCTTTTTTGGCGAATAGATGGAGAAGTAAAAACAGGGGGAGGGGTAGCTAATTTTCTAGTAAATACAGTTACTTATTCGTTATCCCCGTGTGACCCTTTACTTTTGGGCTGGGGACTGGGGTCGCGGGTATTTTGAATCCAGCGCATGAGGTCCTTTTGAGTCCGGGAATCGGTAGACACACTAATTGCGACGCTCTCACGATAGAGGAGCGGAGCTTGCCTGTATGTGATGGCGGTCACGAGTGTTGTCCAGTTATGCGTCGATCAGCGCTCACCATTCGACCGTTTTGGCGCAATCGGATTATCCTCAGTTTCCCAATCTGACCGAGTCCAGCGAACAGAGCTTCTATGTGTCCGGGAACACGGGGCCGCATTGCGTAAAGGGTTATTATTGGCCAATTTCGCATTGAGTGCCGAGGAGGCAGAATGCGTCTGGCTAAGTTCGTTTTCGGCTTGCTGATTGCGACCTCAGTGCAGGCACAACCGACCGGATCGCAAAGCAGTTCCCCGCATCCGAATTTGAAAGTGACGTCGCGAGCCGTTGTTGTCGACGTCATCGTGACAGATTCTTCCGGCAATCCAGTCGCGGGGCTGAAGCGAGACGCCTTCAAGGTGACCGACCAAGGCCACGCCCAGACGATTTCGTTTTTCGAAGAGCACGGCGCTGTGCCGACCGCGCATGCCGTCGAGATGCCAAAGCTTCCGCCCGGCGTGTTTACGAATTTCTCTCCGTTTCCGCAGCCGCAGGTGCTAAATGTGCTGCTGCTTGACTCGCTGAACACCCCGATGGAGAGCCATAGTAATGTGCATAGCCAGGTGATGCAGTTCCTGGGGGACACGAAGCCGGGGACTCGATCGGCCATCTTTACGATGGGGTTGGCGCTGCACTTCGTTCAGGGCTTTAATGACGATCCGGCGGTGCTGATGGCGTCTCTCAAGAACAAAAAGAATAACGAGGTGGAGCCCTCTGTGATGTTGAAGGGCGAGGACGAGGCAAATGCTCAGCAGAAGCTCATTCGGATGATGAACGTGCCGGTTGATTCCCACGGCAACACAGCTGCTTCGGCCGGGATGGCCGGCGATCTGCAGCAATTCATGGCTAAACAGGACACGTCCCGCTCCGTTGATCGGATGTTTGTAACGCTGGCCAACCTGCAACGGCTGGCTGCTTTTTTGCAGGGATTTCCGGGACGGAAGAACATCATCTGGTTTGCGGCAAAGGTGCCGGGTGTGTTCTTGCCGGGGGGCGAGACAGGCAACCCGGCGATCGATGACGAAATCGAGAAGACGCTGACGATGCTGACCGCGGCGCGAGCGGCGATTTACCCGGTTGATCCGGGAGGGTCGGACAACACTGATTTACTGAATGCGCAACTCCTTGCGGAACAATCAGGCGGGCAGGCGTTTGCGACAATAACCCGACTTTCCGGCGTGATTGAGAAGATCACATCGAGCAGCGCCCACTTCTATACGCTTTCTTACACGCTCAACGATCCAAAGATGGACGGGAGGTTTCGTAAGATCCACGTCGCAGTTTCCGGAGGAAACTACAGTCTCTCCTACCGGCGTGGTTACTTCGTCTTGGATGGAACGCGCCCAGGCAGCACGATGAGCATCGGCAATGAGAAGCAGGGTGCGCAGAACACCAAAGCGGTCGATCCGCTTCTACCCCTCATGGACCTGGGTATGCCGCAAGCTCAGCAAATTCTCTACAAGATCCGTGTCGTACCGGACGCGGCTGAGAACAAGGTGGCGGAGAAAACGCATGCGAATCACTACAAGATCGATTTCGCCATTGATCAGAACGACCTAAAGCTGAAGCTTCACGCGGATGGACTGCACAAAGGCGAATTGAATGTTTCGCTGATTGTCTACGACCGATACGGCAATGTCGTAACGCACGAAGACCATCTCGCCCAACTCATCATCAAACCGGACGTCTACGCAATCTTTCAGAATAGCGGCGTGCAACTTCATGCCGAGGTCTCCATTCCGAAAGGCAACTACTGGCTGCGCACGGGCGTGTATGACCCGGGATCGGGCAAAGTCGGAACGATGGAAGTCGCATTAAGTTCTGTGAATCCCTCGAAGGTTTCGACCGACCCGACGGAAAACTGGGCTGGAGGGGTTGCACAACTACATCGTGAAGAGCCGGGTTCCGCCACCCTCAAAAGGACCGCCAGAAGTGTCCTCGTAGACGTGGTGGTGACAGACGATAGTGGAATGGCCGTTGAAGGACTTCAGCAGGGCGACTTTGAAATCAAAGAGAACGGCAGGCGCCAGGCGATCAATTTCTTTGAGCCGCACTTTCTGTCGTCAAGCGCGAGCACGGAACCGCTTACGGCCGTGACGCCGAAGATGTTCACAAATGTCTCTGGGTCGCCACTAAACCAGTCCGTCAATGTCTTGCTGATGGATGCACAAAACACTCAAATGATGGATCAGGGCTATGTGCGGATGCAGATGGTGAAGTGCCTCGCGTCTTTGTCTCCAGGGATTCGAATCGGCGTATTCGCGCTCGGAGACCGTCTATGGAAGATCCAGGGCTTCATGGAAGACTCCTCGATTCCGCTTCGATCCATCGCGCAACTCGCAGCCGATCCCTCGCATTCTCCTCTGCTCCCTGCGTTGGAAATCAGTGAAGAACAAGAGACAGATCCGAAGCAGGATGTGAACCTGGAGATCTCAAGCGGTCATGTCGCGGAAAGTGCGGCAGCCCTGGATGGCTTTCTCAAGCAGGAAGTCAGTTTTGAACCGAATCGTCAGCTACTGGTCACCTTGGATTCTCTCCAGACGATCGCGCAGTATCTTGCCCGCATTCCAGGACGCAAGAATCTGATCTGGTTCTTGGGCTCGTTTCCACTGTGCCTTCGGGATGCAGGTGAAGGGATTACCCACTGCCCACTCGAAGGCGAATACCGCAAGACGATTAACGCCTTGGCGAGTGCACGCGTTTCCGTGTATCCGGTCGACGCAACCAGAGTATTCGATGAGAGGGAAAGAGGACGCGGATCGCGGCCAAGCGCGGCACCCAGTCTGCTGGCAGGAGAGGCGATTCCGAAGAGGAATTCCGGTGTCGTCAGCGGTACGGACAGTCCTTTCTTCGGATTCATTAGTGATGAGACTTGGGCGGAGGGTACCGGAGGCAATTCATTTCATGGCAACCGCCTCAACGAGGAGATTGCGAGGGCGATCAATGATGGGGCAGCGTATTACACGCTTTCTTACACGCCGACGGACCAAAAGGAAAAGGGAAGAGAGCGGAAAATCCAAATCTCGCTGAAACACGCCGAGTACAAGCTATCCTACCGCCGCAGTTATTACGAGCTTACCCCGAAAGAACTGAGGATTTCCGGCGAGGCGGATCACTGAGTTTGGTCGTGGAACGGCAACCGCAGATCCTTCGCTGCGCTCTGGATGACAGTGCATGGGTTAGTGGTTTCGTATGCGAGGCGCAGTTTCGGCGAGCGGTGAAGCATCCTCAGAACAAGAAGGCCGCGGCTCGGGGGAGCTGCGGCCTTTGTTGTTGATGATCTGACCAGAGTACGGATGGCGCCGAAGGCGCAGTCACCCGCACCGGAGGTGCTACATTTCTTTAACGCCTTCGACGAAGGCCTTCAGCTTGCGGCTGCGGCTGGGGTGACGCAGCTTGCGCAGCGCCTTGGCTTCGATCTGGCGGATTCTTTCCCTGGTTACCTGGAATGATTGCCCGACTTCCTCCAGAGTGTGCTCGGAGCCGTCTTCGAGTCCGAAGCGCATCTTGATGACGCGCTCTTCACGCGGCGTGAGGGTGCGCAGGACCTGCGAGGTGTACTCCTTCAGGTTGACGCTGATGACGGCCTCAGAGGGCGATACGGCCTGACGGTCTTCAATGAAGTCGCCAAGGTGCGAATCTTCCTCTTCGCCGATGGGAGTCTCGAGCGAGATGGGCTCCTGCGCGATCTTGAGGACCTTGCGGACCTTCGCGACAGGGATGTCCATGCGGCGCGCGATCTCTTCAGACGACGGCTCGCGGCCCAGTTCCTGCACAAGTTGGCGGCTGGTGCGGATGAGCTTGTTGATGGTCTCGATCATGTGCACCGGGATACGGATGGTGCGGGCCTGGTCCGCGATGGCGCGGGTGATGGCCTGACGGATCCACCAGGTGGCGTAGGTCGAGAACTTGTAGCCGCGGCGGTATTCGAACTTGTCCACCGCTTTCATGAGGCCAATGTTGCCTTCCTGAATGAGGTCGAGGAACTGTAGGCCGCGGTTGGTGTACTTCTTCGCGATGGAGACGACGAGACGCAGGTTGGCTTCGATGAGCTCGCGCTTGGCCTGCTCGGCGTCCATGTCGCCCTGGATCATCTCGCGCTGGGTACGCTTGAGGTCGGCGATGGAGATGCCGGAGTCGGCTTCGATCTTTTCGAGGTCAACTTTGCAGTTCTTCTGCTGGCGCCGGTACTCCTTCTTCAGCTCCTCGCTTTTGGAGGCGTCGAACTTCTGGTCGAGAGCGCGGATCTGGCGCTCGAGGGTGCGCATGGTGTCGACGGTCTTGTTGACCTTGTCGAGCAGGCGCTTGCGCTCGAGAGCGGTGTACTTGAGCTCGCGCACGATGCGGGAGATGAGCACCTTTTCGCGGGCGATGAGCCAGCGGACGTGGCGCGCTTCCTTGGGCTTGTTTTTGACGGCCGTGGTGGCGGCCTTCTCGTCAAGCTGCGCGATCTTCTTCTGGTGCTTGATGAGCGCGTCGATGCGGCTGACGGTGGCGCGCACGCGGGTCTGCACCACCTCTTCGGTGAGCTCTTCTTCGTCGAATACGACGACTTCCTTGACGTTGCGCACGCCGCGTTTGAGGTCTTCGCCGAGGGCGACGATTTCGCGGATCACGATGGGTGAACGCGAGATGGCCTTGAGGACGCGGTTCTGGCCGCGCTCAATGCGCTTGGCGATTTCAACTTCGCCTTCGCGGGTGAGCAGCGGAACGGTACCCATCTCGCGCAGGTACATGCGGACGGGGTCGTTGGTCTTTTCGAGCGTGCCGGGGGTGAGGTCGAGCTCGACGTCTTCGCCTTCTTCGAGATCGAAGTCCTTGTCTGCGCCGAATTTGGGTCCGTCGAGAAGGTCGATGCCCTGCCCGCTGATGGTGCTGAGCAGATCGTCCACATCGTCTGCATTGGTGGCCATCTCGTCCGGCATCATCTCGTTGACGTCGCCGTAGGTGAGGTAGCCCTTCTCTTTGCCTGTATCGATCAGGCTGTGAATGTCGTCTTCGAATTTGTCGTCAATCGCCAAAATGCTCCTGCTTTCCAGGTCGTAGCCGCTAATCCCGTCCTGCCGATCCGGCGTTCCAGCCAAGGCTGGGGGAGGAGGTGGCCTGAGCGCCGATTCCTCGCATGCCATCACGTGATGCGGGCGTTTGGTAAACGGTTTTAGGCCGTTCCAGATCGCGCGCGCAACAGGACCATGTCTGGGGTGCATTCGAAAGGGAACGCACGGACAGACCTGTGGTCATCCGCAAAAAGTGCGGTTTCAAAAATGATCGCTCGGAACAGGATGACCAGCGCTTCAGGACAAGCCTGAGTTAGCCCGCGAGCCGCAGCTCATGTGTGGGGCAAAGGGGCGCGCATCCCTACAGAGATCAACAGATTACCACATTTGAGCCCGGCAATTCCAGGCCCCTTCGGGGCGATTTGCTTGTTTGAGCTCCCAGATGGGGCAGGTGCCGCTGTTGTCTCGCTCTTCCGTTCCCTGTTTTTTAGACGTGCGGAGGCGGATAAAGGCTCAGATTTTGGGATAAACGCGGGTCTGGGAGCGGCTTGGCCGGGGGATCGGGAGACTTTCGGGCTTGGATCGAAGAGGGAGGGGCGCGCATCCTAGCGACTGCAATCGAAAAGAGGGAGACGAATGGATCTGAAGCTCGGCGGGAAAACAGCCCTTGTCACGGGATCAACGGCGGGAATTGGACTGGCTATCACGCAGTCGCTGGCTGCGGAAGGCGCGCAGGTGTGGATCAACGGCCGGTCGCAGGAAAGGATTGACGGGGCTATCGCCACGATTCGGCAGGTTCAGCCGGAAGCGCAGGTGCAGGGGGTGGTGGCTGACTTTGGCTCCGCTGCCGGCGCGGAGCAGGTGATCGGGGCGCTGCCGTCGGTGGACATCCTCGTGAATAACGTGGGGATTTTCGAGCCGAAGGCGTTTGCGGAGATTCCAGACGAGGACTGGATGCGCTTCTTTGAAGTGAACGTGATGAGCGGGGTTCGGCTTTCGCGCCACTATTTGAAGGGCATGCTGGAAAAGAACTGGGGACGGATCATTTTCATTTCGAGCGAGTCGGCGATCCAGATACCGACGGAGATGGTGCACTACGGCATGACCAAGACGGCGCAGATCGCGATTGCGCGCGGCATTGCGGAAGGGGTTGCGGGAACGGGAGTGACAGTTAATTCGGTTCTGCCGGGGCCGACGGAGTCAGAGGGGGTGGGCGGCTTTGTCGAGGATCTGGCGCGGCACCAGAACAAGCCGAAGGAGCAGGTGGAGCGCGAGTTCTTTGAGCACGCCCGGCCGTCGTCTCTGTTGAAGCGGTTCGCGACGGTGGAGGAGGTGGCGGCAATGGTGACGTATGTCGCGGGCGAGGCGTCTTCGGCCACCAATGGAGCCGCGCTGCGGGTGGACGGCGGAGTTGTGCGGGCAATTTTCTGAGCTCGAAGCTGCTGGTTGGGCGCGGATGATTTGAGGGCGGGCCGGGTGGTGCGGGCCGGGTGGGGGGCGGGGTTGGCCGTGGTGCATCAGAGTGGTTGACGCGGCTGGCTGGGCTGGGCAGAATCGGGCAGGATGAGCCCGATTTCCCAGCGATCGACTACCGCGGCTAGCATCGTGCCCGCGTCCGCAGATTTGGGGACGCGGAACTGCGTGCTGGGGGCGCGAGCGCGGCGCCATTCCGTGAGGGAGTTTCCGGGGCCGCTTTCGATCAAATGTGTGACGAGCGGCCGGGTGGCGTGGCGCGTGGGCCGGCGCGATGTGTGGGTCGATCCGTCGTGCTTTCTGGTGCTCAACGCGAGCGAGCCTTATTCCATGGACATTGATAGCGCGGAGCCGGTAACTACCTGCTGCGCGTTTTTTGCGCCGGGATTCGTGGAGGGGATTTTTCGGGATGGAACGCGGGCGGATGCGCACTGCCTGGACGACCCGGGCAGGACAGGGAGCGGGGCTCTGTTTCTAGCGCGGCTGCGGCCGATCAACTCCGGGATTGCGCGCGTGATGACGGAGCTCGAGAGCCAGGCGCGATCGGGCGGCGACGGCATGCGCGCGGAGGAACTCTACAACGCTTTGGCGTGGCAACTGCTGGAGCTATGTGAGGAGACGCGGCGGCAGATCGGCAGCATCCCTGCGGCCCGAGCTTCTACGCGTGCCGAGTTGCTGAGCCGGGTGTCGCGCGGGAGAGAGCTGCTTCATGCCTCCAGCGAGGCCCCGCCGAGTCTGGCAGAGGCCGCACGGGCGGCGGCCATGTCGCCGTTTCACTTCCAACGGACATTTCAGCGGGCATTCGGGATATCTCCCGCGGGTTATCAGGCGCGGCTTCGATTCGAGCGGGCGACTGCACTGCTGAGGCGCGGCGTGGCGGTTACGGAAGCCGCTCTCGATGCGCATTACAGCGGGACCGCCGCGTTCAGCACAGCTTTTCGAAAACGATTTGGGGTCACGCCTTCGCATTACGCGGCGCAATTTAGCAATAAATCGAAAGCGGCAGCCGGCAATTCCGCGTAAAACCGGAATCATGAAAAGACACAGAGCAGTTCTTCTCGCGGTTTTGATGTCGCTTCCTCTGTTCAGCCAATCGCCGTCGGGCTCGGCGAATGTCGATGCTGCGCCTATTAGCCGGGTCGGCTTTGTGATGCTTGGCGTGGCCGATGTCGGCCGCGCCGTGGATTTCTATCACGGCAAGCTGGGGCTGAAGATCAACAGCCAAAGTGACGATCTGGCCTTCTTTGATGCGGGGTCAATTTCGATTGTGGTGAGCTCGGAAGTGGGGCGCCAAGCGGGGGAGAGCGAGATCGTGTTTGCAGTGGAGCATGTGAAACAGGCGGCAGGCGCGCTCAGCCGCAAAGGGGTGCACATTGAAGCGGCGCCGCATCCGCTGACGGCAACGGACTGGGCGGCGAGTTTCAAGGATCCCGATGGGCACGTGCTGAGCGTGTATGGGCCGCAGTAAGCGGGTCGAGTACGGGACACACCGTGCGGGGGCATGCTCGTCAGGTCTGCACCTTGCCTTGCCTTAACTCCGCATTGCGAACGAGCACATACGAGATAAGCGCGAAGACGAAGAAGACGAGGAGCATCCACACCTCGGCCTGCGCCGTTCCAATCACCGTTCGGTAGATTTCAAGGATCCAACGATCGGAATTAAGGACGGGCAGCGGTTGATCTTTCAGGGGCGTGATGTATTTTTCATAGTCCCAGGGCCGCACGCCGCCCGATACGCCGACAACGACGATCGCAACCATCATGTAGCGCACCCAAGCGGTGCTCAGGGACTCATGGATGATGCGGCTCATGATTGCGCTGATCGATTTGCGAAATAGCCATGCGACGAGGCACGCAACGACGAGGGATAGGAAGAAAGTGACAACGAGCAGTTTGATGATCACGGGTGGACTCCCAGGCCTTCCGGCACAATAGGGCTGGGAGATCTGATTCGGGCCGAGTTTGATGTGCCGCGGAGGCCGCCCGCATTATCGGGCATCTCCGGTTCGACGGCGCGGAAAAAATTCCATTAAGCCGACGGCTTCTGGCGGAATAAGACCGGGATTCCGCGAATTCGCACATTGCCAAATTCCAGCGCATGGCTCGATATCTCTGGATGAAGTGTCCGGATTTGAGCGGTCTGAATTGAAAGCGGTCATTCACTGTGACGGCGTTGCGCGTTAACTTCCTGAGTCGAAGATTGTTAGCGATGGTTGCGGTTGGTATGAAGAGTGCTGCTTCCTGTCTTCGATGGATATAGCGCGACCAGAAATCAGGCAAAAGAGGAACCGGCGAAGGATCGCTGCTGCTGTGGCGATTGCGTTGATTGCTGCCACGGGAATCCTGCTCTGGCGGCTCCAACTGCGGCATCACAGCGAGTACGCGACGATCACGCATGATGGCCGCGCGCTGCGAGTTCTCGTGGTTCGTGCTGCCAAGCCTCAAGAAGATGCTCCGGTCGTGGTAATGGTTCACGAGGTCTACGGTCTTAGCGACTGGGCCAGGAATATGGCAGGCGAGCTTGCGGACGAGGGCTTCACGGTGGTTGCGCCCGATTTGCTGAGTGGACACGGTCCCAACGGGGGCGGCTACGGAGATTTCGCCAGCGAAAGCGACGTGACGAGAGCTGTCTCCGATCTTGATCCGGATGGCGTGACAGCCGACCTTGATGCGACGGTGGATTATGCCAGGAAGCTTCCGGAGTTCAAGGGCAAGGTTGTGGTGGTGGGCTTTTCATGGGGCGGCTGGCGGACCTTTGCATTTGCTACTCATCGCAAAGACCTGAGCGCGGCGTTCGTCTTCTATGGAACGGGGCCGGCTGACGTCACCACAATCAACGCGCCCGTCTATGGATTCTATGCAGGAAACGACGGGGACGTGGACAGTACTTTACCCGCGACGACCGATGCGATGAAAGCGGCTGGGAGGGTCTATAAACCGGTTATGTACGACGGCGCAGATCACGGATTCATGCGTCTCGGTGATGCCAGGAACGCGAGTGAAGACAACAAGAGGGCACGATACTTGGCCTTCCGTCTTCTTGTAGGAGTGCTCAACGGAATTGGCCGGGAAGAGAAGATCTCGCCCACGTCATGAGCGTTCCTGATCCCGTCCCTTCTGGTACAGGTCGCGCAGTTTGCGGTCGTATGGACCGACCAAGGTAAGGGGCAAGCGTTCAGCAGGCGAGTTCCGATGGGGCACAGAGACAAAACGATGCCGTCTCAATGGGACGGCATCGTTGGTCCCTCCCGCTTCAACGCCCCTTGGTGGGGGCGGCGGGACAATCGGGACCGGAGTTCTTGTCGACCTTGGCGGTAAGCAGCTGGCGAGCTTTCGAGGCGCACTGACACACCGCGAGGGACGCATTCTGGATGTCCGTGTTGTTGGCGCGGATCTGATCGTGGAATGTGGGCATGTTGACCTCATTCGGGTTCTGAGCGAGGTAGTGCCTGGCTGCGTTAACTCGGATCGCGAGGCCGTTAAGCAGTTCTCCCAACTGATCGATGACGGCCTGTTGCTCCGGAGTGGCTTTGTCGCGCAATTGTTGAAGCTGCTTCCAATCCTTCACCAGAGCGTTCACGCCGTCTCCGGTGGCAACCAGGCGGTAGTAGTGCACCTGCCAGGGGATGTTGGCCATGGAATATGTCTCCAACTGCAGGGCATCGTTAGCGGTCTGCACCGCGTCCGTTTTGGCCTGGCGCAGCAACTGGGAGATCTTTTCGGCGTCGCCCGTGACTGCGGCACAGGCGGTGGACAACAGCACGAGGAAGGCTGCCGCAGCAGCGTTCCTGAAGATATTGGCGGAAAGAAGCCGGTTCATAGCTCCCTCCAGGTGAACGAAGTCACGTTCGGGTTATGCAGGCTCCCGTCACACGGGAGCGCGCTTTGTTGCGAAGGCGAGCGGAGTTGAGGAACCGTACCTGAATCGCTACCTGAATCGCCTCAGCCGGAGGCCCATCAGACGGGACCATGCTGTGCCCGTCGTCCGGGAATATCAATGCAAGGGAGGTATTTTCTGAACTGCTGTTTGATCACGCGCCAAGTCGCGCAAACTGCAACGTTTATCCGCCAGATCACAGCTAAATAACTGAATCGGTGCTAAGCTCTTGCCGAGACTGGGGTGCGCGGTGCGCACGGATGGCTATTCGGGCTTCGCTTTTCAGGAGGCTTGCCGCCATGGAAAGTCCGGTCCACCCCCCGACGAATCGATTGCATTTCCGCGCGTTCGAATTCGACATGCGCACGCGCGAGCTGTTCCGGAACGGCAGCCGGCTGAAGCTGCACGGACATCCGATCGATGTGCTTCTGATGCTGTTGGAGCGGCCAGGCGAACTGGTCACACGCGAGGAGTTGCGCAAGAAGCTCTGGCCGGAAGATACGTTTGTTGATTTCGAACATGGCCTGAACAGCACGATCAGACGGCTGCGGGATGCGCTTGGAGATAACGCAGAACATGCGCGGTATATCGAAACGCTGCCGCGGCTTGGATACCGGTTTATCTCGGAAATCGAAGCAGATGGGAGCGCGGGAGACGGGACCAGGCGGGCTCAGCCGAACTCAGATGTCGGAGTCTCGACTCTTTTGGGTGCGGCTGCGAAGGACAAGAGCGAAGGCCCCGTTTTGGTGCACACCGCGGAGCGGACCCGCAGCTCTCGCTTTCCGTGGCTTGTGGCTGCGGGATCCATTGTTGCGCTGGCGATTGTGACGGTGTGGCTGGTTGCTTTTTGGCGCGCAGTGCCGCATGTGACGAGCATTGATGCGATCACCAACGGTACTAATGGCGGAAGACCGACGGCGATGCTGGCCAGCGACGGAACCCGAGTCTACTACAACGAGATCGTTAACGATCGAGTGGTACTGATGCAGACTTCGCCTGGCGGTGGAGAGCCGTCGAAGATGCAGACGCCTTTACTTGCGCCCGGTTTACTCGATATCGCACCGGACCGCTCCAGCTTGCTGCTTGTCGACTGGGGTGCGTCCTCGTCTCTTTGGATTGATCCTCTGCCACAGGGGCCGCCACGGAGAGTAGGCGATGTGAGTGCGGATGACGCCACCTTCACTCCCGATGGGAGTCAGATTGTTTTCACGAAGGGCGCGGACGTGTGGATTTGCTACACAGACGGCTCGCAGGCGCGCAAGCTGTGGACCGCCCCCGGAACTCCTGGCGGTTCCAGCGCCCTGCGGGTTTCGCCCGATGGACAGCGCCTGCGATTGAGCGCGTGCGAGACATCGGGCTGCGCTGTGTGGGAAGCGAAGACGGACGGGTCAGGAGCACACCGCGTCTTGCCGCGATGGCTCGACCGAACTCGGCAGGATGGCGGGGTGTGGAGTCCTGACGGTCGCTTTTATGTTTTCGGGGCGGTCACCTGGAAAGGCGCATTCCACGAGAATTTATGGGTGATGCGGGAGCGCCGCGGCGGGTGGTTCTCCAGCAGCCACGCAGCGCCGGTGCAACTAACTGGTGGGCCCATGTGCTTTGCCTCTCGGGTTGCCTTCAGCCCCGATGGGAAGACGCTGTTTGCATTTGGGATGAAGGATGACAGCCAATTAGTTCGTTACGACCCAGTTACAAACAAGGTGGAGCCGTTTGTGTCCGGAGTTCCAGCAGAATCGATGGAATTCAGCCGGGACGGGCAGTGGGTGGTTTATGTGACGACTCCCTATTCCAGTCTCTGGCGCAGCCGGAGTGATGGGAGTGAACGCGTGCAACTGACGTCGTCGGATGACTCAAGCGCCGGAATTGCCCGGTGGTCTCCGGATGGCACGAGGATAGCTTTCGAGTGGACACGCCCGGGCGAGCTGACGAAGATTGCGGTGATTTCGCGCGACGGCGGGTCCCCCGAACAGGTGGTTCCGGACAAGGAAGACAGCCATGAGCAGGCCGATCCCACCTGGTCGCCGGACGGTAAGGAGATCATTTTCGCGCGGGACCGAGGCTCAGCGGAGCTGGAATTGCTTCGAGTGGATCTCCAGACGAGGAAGGTGAGACCGGTTCCTGGTTCGTCGAGACTCTTCAGCCCCCGCTGGTCCCCGGATGGGCGTTATCTTGCGGCGTTTACTTTCGACATGCACTCCATCCGTCTCTTCGATTTCCAAAAGCAGGTATGGACCACGTGGTTCACAGCGCAGGAGGACACGGTTGGATGGAACCTGTGGTCGCCTGATGGCAGCGCCCTCTATTTCTTGAGGAGCCAAACCAAAGATCCGCCGTTGGCCTGGTGGCGCATCACTCTGAAGGGACAGATGCCCAAGAAGGTGATGGACTTGCCGAGGGAACGCATATTAGACGCGTCGCTCACACTGGGCCCGGACGGGAAAGCCTACTACACGCGCGATCTGAACTCCTATGGAATTTATGCAATCCATCTGAGTGAGAGATAGGGGGCCTTCGGGCGGCTGACGCATTGCTCTACTCCTGACCGCGCTGGTGTAGTTCGCGAAGCGCCTTGTCGAGTTGGAGTTTCTCCTGCGTGAGGCGGAGGGCTTCGGTCATGTCGGCGCGGCGTTCGGCTTCGGCGATTTCGCGGAGTAGCTCGCGGCGACGGTGTTCGATGGCTTCCTCGTGGATGTGCTGCAGGGCGCCCGAGACTTCGGCGTCGCCGGGTGGGCGCGTTTCGCCCAGGAGGGCCTGGGCGAGGAGAGCGCGCTGACTCTCGTCCTCGACGACGTCCATGGGGTCGTTGGCCTGGCGGTTGGCGAGAGCCTGAATAGCGGGGAATGCCACGAGCTGTTCGAACCAGGAGGGCTGCTGCTGGATGGCAGCAGCCGCGAGCCGCCGGGCCTCCTCATGCTCGGGGTCGATGATGGCAAGGGCGCGGAGGAGAACGCGTTCCACCTCGGTGAGGGGCGAGGACTTTACTTCGACATGGTCGCGGCGCTTGAGGGCGGCCTGGCGGAGTTCCTCGCGAAGGACGGCGGAGTCGATGCCTAGCTTCTGGGCGGCGTCATGCGCGAACTGGCCGCGAGCGAGCGCTTCAGGGATGCGCTTGATGTGCGGCAGGAGGTAGTTCATCGCCTTGACCTTCTGGTCGCCCGTGGCACCGGGGAACATCTGGCGGGCGCGTTCGATGAGGTAGTCGGACTGGCGGCGCGCGCCGCGGATGGCAGCCACGTAGGCTTCGACCCCGCGCTCGCGGATGAAGCGATCGGGGTCGAGGCCGTCTTCAAGCGTGACGATCTTGATGGTGAAGCCTTCTTCGGTGAGGAGAGAGATGGATTTCTCGGCGGCGTTCGCGCCTGCGGCATCGGGATCGAAGTTGACGGCGACGTTGGATGTGTGGCGACGGAGCAAGTTTACCTGGTGCTCAGTGAAGGCGGTGCCGCTGGTGGCGATGACGTTCTGGATGCCGCGCAGAAAGACGGAGATGCAGTCCATCTGGCCTTCGACGAGGAGGGCGAACTCGGTCTGGCGGATCGCAGTGCGCGCCTTGTCGAGATTGAAGAGGACCTGGCCCTTGGTGTAGAGGGGTGTCTCGGGCGAGTTGATGTACTTGGCGCCGGCCTTGTCGCCGGTTTCGAGCGTGCGCGCGGTGAAGGCGATGACACGGCCACTCTCATTGCAGATGGGGAACATGACGCGCTTGCGGAAGCGGTCGTAGACGTGGCCGAGCGTGCCGTCTTCATGCTCCTTCTGGCTGAACAAGCCGGACGCGCGGAGGGTTTCGGCGTCGGCCATGGAGCTGAGGCGGTCGCGCAGGGCATTGAAGCTATCGGGCGAGTAGCCGATGCGGAATTTCTCGAGGCCTTTTTGATCGAGGCCGCGGCCGGCGAGGTATTCGCGCGCGATGGCGCCCTCGGGGCCGCGGAGCTGCTCTTCGTAGAAGGAGGTGGCGGCTTCGTGCAGGTCGAGCAGTTTGCGGCGTAGACGTGCCTCGGCGGCTTCTTCAGGGGAGGAGTATTCCTTTTTGGGCAGGGGGATGCCGCACTTGTGGGCGACGATACGCACGGCTTCAGGGAAGCTGACGTTCTCGATTTTGGCTACGAAGCTGAAGACGTCGCCCGATACGCCGCAGCCAAAGCAGTGATAGAACTGCCTGACCGCGTGGACGCTGAAGGAGGGCGACTTTTCCTTGTGGAAGGGGCAGAGGCCGGAGTAGTTCACGGCGCCGGCTTTGCGCAGGCGGATGTACTGCTCGATCACCTTGACGATGTCGGCCTGCTGCTTTACGGACTGGGCAAAGTCTGTCACGAGACGTGAGTCAAGGATAGCGGGGCTGGCTTGGCAAGATCATGGATCAAGGTTCCTTTGAGATCTCTTGACAGTTAATACGCACGTACGTATTATTTCTTCATGAGAACCTCGCTTCGAGAAGACATCCTCAACGCCGGCCTCAAGGTCATGTTTCAAGCTGGATATCAGGGCGCAACGGTGCGCGATATCTGTGCTGAAGCCGGCGCTCCCCATGGTTCTTTCACCAATCACTTTCGCTCGAAGGAAGAGTTCGCGAAGGAAGTCCTCGATCGCTACTTCGAGAACGTGAAGATCGCGGTGCGAAGTGCTCTGGACGACAAGACCCTCACGCCCCGTCAACGGCTGCATCGTTATCTGGAGATCATCAGCGGGCGTCTCGCCGGTGACAAATGGAATCGCGGATGTTTGATAGGTGATTTCAGCATTGAGACTGCTTCGCAGAGCAAGCTCCTGCGCCACAGGCTCGAGGCAATCTTCGAGGAGTGGCGAGCGCCCTTTGCCGCCTGCATCGCTGAGGCGCAAGACCTCGGTGAGATTGACTCGACCTTCGATCCGATGGACCTGGCTGAATTTCTTCTCTCTTCCTGGGAAGGCGCAATCCTGCGCATGAAAGTGGAGCGGGGCCCGGCTCCGCTTGACCGCTTCAGAAAGATCGTCTTCGAAACCGTGTTCAAGGAGAAAAAATGAATATTCTGACCGATATCATGCTTCCCCAAGTCGAAGTCCTTGATTCCACCATGGCCTACCGCGAAGCCGGAGATAGCGCGGCTCCCGTCGCGCTCTTTCTGCACGGCAACCCGACTTCCTCTTACATCTGGCGCAATATCCTTCCGCACGTCGCACCGGTAGCGCATTGCATTGCGCCCGATCTCATCGGCTTCGGCCAATCGGGAAAACCCGATATCGCGTATCGCTTTGTCGATCATGCGCGCTATCTCGATGCATTTTTGGACGCCGCCGGCATCACGTCGGCCTTCGTGGTTGCGCAAGACTGGGGCACGGCGCTGGCTTTTCATCTTGCAGCGCGCAGGCCAGGGTTCGTGCGTGGACTGGCGTTCATGGAGTTCATTCGCCCCATGCCAACCTGGAACGACTTCCACCCCGACCAGGTTGAGATCTTCCAGAAATTCAGAACGCCTGGCGTAGGTGAGGAGATGATTCTTCAAGGAAACGCATTTATCGAAGGAGTGCTTCCAGCTGCGATGGCGAGAAAGCTGAAGGAAGAAGAAATGGCGGTCTACCGTGCGCCATTCCCAACGCCTGAGTCGCGAGTGCCAACCTGGCGCTTTCCGAATGAGCTGCCGATTGCCGGCCAGCCCGCGGATGTATATGGCACCCTTGAGGAAGCGCATCGAGCTCTCACGCAATCGATCTACCCTAAACTGCTTTTCGTTGGTAACCCCGGCGCTCTCATTTCACCGGCCTTTGCGGAGAGTTTTGCCAAACGGCTGACGAATTGCAAAGTCGTGCACCTCAGTTCTGGGCTTCATTATCTGCAGGAGGACCATCCTGACGTCATCGGAGCAAACATCAAGGAATGGCTGGTCGAGTTGGGAGTCACATCAGCCAGAGGTGCGGAAGGCGCGTCTTTAGGTTTGGAAAAATAGGACGACCGCACTAGCGGTTCTGATCGACACCAACGCTAAGTTCCACATGGATCCGTAATGGAGGCTTCGATTTATACTGGGCCTTGGAATTACTTCCTGGCGTGATCGCTGAGACCCTACAATTTGAGGCCTACAGGCCCGCTCTTCTAGGCCACTGTTATCGGATGCTAGGCTCGGCCTTCGACGCGGATGATGCCGTGCAGGAAACCATGATCCGTGCATGGCGGGCGTACGACCGCTTCGACGGCCGCTGCTCTCTAAAATCCTGGCTCTATCGCATAGCGACCAACGTCTGTCTCGATGAGTTGAGCCGGCGTGGTCGCCGTGCGCGTCCCATCGAAGAAGGGTCGCCTGCGCCGGGAGCGCCGCCTCTGGACGCTCTGACTCAGCAGCCCGATAGTTACTGGATTGAGCCAATTCTGGACGCGGATATTGCGGACACCGATGCAGGACCCGATGAAAAAGCCTCGCTTCGGCAAAGCATTCGTCTCGCTTTCGTAGCTGCTCTTCAAAAGCTGCCGCCCAAACAGCGCGCCGCGCTTTTGATGGCGGAGGTTTTGGAGTGCCCGGTTGCGGAAGTTGCGGAGACCCTGGATAGCTCGGTTGCCTCAGTCAACAGCGCATTGCAGCGAGCCCGTAGCTCACTCGCGAAAAGGAGCCCCGATCAGCCAGCCGACTTGACTCCCGCTCAGCGCACGATGGTGGAGCGGTATGTCGCTGCCTTCGAGAGTTATGACGTCCATGGCCTGGTAGGGCTGATGAAGCAGGAGGTCACGTTCTGCATGCCTCCGTACTCGCTATGGCTGCAGGGCCCGTTGGATGTTCAAACGTGGATGCTGGGCCTGGGATCGGGATGCCGTGGCTCGCGCCTGCTTCCGACGTTCGCTTCGGGTTGGCCTGCGTTCGCCCAATACCGACCCAATCCGGCCGGCGGACACACAGCGTGGGCGCTGATTGTTCTGGAGCTTGCCGGGGATCAGATCGCCGCGGTCAACAGCTTTCTGGACGTAAACAGGCTGTTCCCTCGATTCGGTTTCCCCGTCCATCTGCCTCCCCAATGAATTAAGGAAAAATTTGGTCGCAGGCCGATGAGTTTCCGGCACTCCCTCGGTCATTGGTTCAGAAGGAGAACATGAGCCATGAATGCCATCGCACAACCTGCCGCCGGCAACTTCACTCAACATCAGACCGCTTCCGCTGGATGGAAGCTCTGGACCGGGCGCGTCCTGAGTATGCTGCTCGGAGCGTTCTTTCTGTTTGACGCCGTGATGAAGTTCGTGAAGCCTGCGGCCGTCGTAACAGCCACACTGCAGCTCGGATTCCGCGAGTCATCGATTGTTCCCATCGGTCTCGCGCTGCTGGCCTGCACCGTTCTGTATTTTGTTCCTCGAAGCGCCGTCTTTGGCGCCCTTCTGCTCACCGGTTATCTTGGCGGAGCCGTTGCCTCTCAGGTGCGTATCGGTGCGCCGTCGTTCAATATTCTGTTCCCTATCGTGTTCGCCAGCCTGGTTTGGACTGGTCTTTATTTACGCGACGAACGCGTGCGGGCGCTTCTGTCTTGACCGCGACTTCCCCAATCGAACGGAACGATATCCGATCGCTGAATTCAGCACCAATAGAGGAGACAACAATGAAGATCACCGTTGAGACGGTTGTGGCCGCGCCCATTGAGCAGGTCTGGGCAGCCTGGACAAATCCCGAGGACATCAAGCAGTGGAATGCGGCTTCCGATGACTGGCATACTACCGCGGCCGCGGTCGACTTGCGTGAGGGAGGAACATTCTCGTCGCGCATGGAGGCGAAAGACGGCAGTATGGGTTTCGATTTTGCAGGGACATATACCCGCATCGTAGAGCACCAGCTAATCGAGAGCAGGTTCGGCGAAAGGACGCTTCGTGTGGAGTTCCTCGACCGCAATGGGGAGGTCACCGTTCGCGAGTCATTCGATGCTGAAACTACCCACTCCGAGGAGCAACAGCGTCAAGGCTGGCAAGCGATTCTGGATCGTTTCGCAAAACATGTCGAAGCGAAGCAGATCCGGTGATGGTTCCATAAGGCCGCTGGAGCATAGATCCTACTGAAACGCTTAATCAGGGTGCCAGGTCTCTCTCGTTCGGAGACCTGGGCCAAAGCCCATCGAGCTACGGGATATCAGGCGTCCTGAGCCAATGGAGTACTACTCTCAATGAAGCACCGAAATCACGTAGTACCACTGTCATTCATGGCCGGGAAGCCGCTTCCCATGAGCGCATCTGCTGCCTGCGTTGGCTCACGCAAGTCAAATGCAGACGGTGACGCTACCCCTTCATTGGGGAAGCGCCGATGTAAAGTGCTCGACAATGAAGCAGGCAGACAGCGCTATATCGCGAACCGGTCCCGACACGAAACAAAATCACCTTTCAGGAACTACTAACGGCGTCGCGCTATGACTTCGATACAATCGCCCGCCCTTAGCAAATCCAGAAGCCGCCCCGCCCAGTGGCCTGCCACCATGAGCACTCGGCTATGTATCACTCTTCCATCATTCGACATCCTGCCATTGTTGCGATTGAGGTAAATCTGCAGACTCCCGAAGATCCCTGCATATTCTGAGTTATATTTGACTGACTCTACGCTGAAGCCCTCCGACTCTAATAGTGCACGCAATGTCCGAGGGCAATAACCGAAGGTGTGTACTGGAGCACCCAAATACCACCAATAAGTTCCGAAAATACGCGCTGCGAGCCCTCTGACATTTGGTACCCCAATGAAGAGATAACCCGTGGGTTTGATCACTCGTCGCATTTCCCGGAGGAGTTCCCGTGGATTGTGAACATGTTCAAAGGAATGATTACTCCTCACGTAGTCGAAATAATCAGAAGGGAATTGAGCTTGCTCGATAAAGCCTCCAAAGATGTTGAGGCCTTCCTGCCGTCCCCGCGCCGCGGCCTCGCAATCAGGCTCCACGCCATACACTTCCCATCCGTCACGTTTCATTTGGCTGAGAAAAACACCGTATCCGGAGCCCACATCCAACACTCGCCCGGGACTGCTGAATTCAGGGTCCTTTGTTTTGCGGTTGAAGAGCACGGTTCGAAGGATCTTCTTAACCCGGCGAATCAAGCCCTGCGGCGCCTCGGAGGCTTTGAGGGCGTGAGCGTAATAGTTATCTGGATAGGCGCTGGACAAATAGTCCGGGGTAGGCATTGGGTTTAAGAAGTAGACCCCGCATTCTCCACACTCCATAACTTTGAACGTGCCGGGGTTCCCATAGTGACGGTCACGGGCCGTTACCTTAAGTGAAAGGTGAGAGGCTCCACATAGCGGGCACGCGGAAAGAAGTTTCCATTTGCGCGGGTCTGAGAAGTCGGGCATTGACCGCTCTTGATTGGCGCTGTTCGTGATATCCGCCATAAAGCACCTCCACTATCCTGAAGCCAGAAGGTTATCAGCGATGGCTCGAATGGCGGCAAGAATCCGCCTCGCTCCCCTGCCGTGCAGTCGCCGCGCAGCGGCCCGCGGTTGAGCCGAACCAAGCCGGAAGTGCCCCAGCGACGTGCTCGCGGCTGTGGCGGGTAGCGGATGGCCTTCTACTCGACCTGTGCGGCTTTCTGTCAACCTGACTGTCACCTCTCATTTCGATTTGAGCATGAACCATTTAAGGCCGAATCTCAGCTCCATTTTGCGTTATTCAGGAGAATTCCCTGAGCTGACTCGTAGCAGGAATCTCCCCGACATTGCTCCTGTCGTTCCCCAGGCCAGAACGGTGGAACACCTGATTCGGATACGGCTGGTGGAGGTTTTTTTCCTATCTGTTAGTGCTTGACACGTCGATAGTGACGGTATTTACTTGTTGAATTAAATAAGTCTCTAGTACATTATCGTGCCTTACTGTTTTGTGGCTCTAGTCTGCTGCCCGAGAGGAGATCCGGGCCATGCTGCTTGGAGTTATCGAGATGTCCGGGACGGTGCCCAAGTCGATGGCGTTCCATCTGAAGGATCCGTGCGGCGTGAACGCTCACGTTATCAAAGAGATCTGCGGCAAGATTGGGCTATGGGACTGGAAACGGGAGCGCTTCCAATGACCTTGAGTGTGCGGCTCTATCGAGCTTCATGCCTGTGGCAGCGCATCTGGACAGTACTGCGGTATCAGTCTATGTTCCGATCTGTCGGGAGGGGGAGTCGCATCATCAAGCCGATGCTGCTCTTGAATACCGAGTTCGCCTCCGTCGGCAAGCGGGTTCTGATTCGCAACGGCGCCAGAATCGAATGCATCCGGACACCAGACTGCGCGGATCCGTGCCTGACCATCGGGGACCATACCAATATTGAACAGAACGTGCACATCATATGCCGCTCACGAATGACCATCGGGAAGCGGGTCACCATCACCGGGGGCTGCGTCATTGTAGACGTGAATCACGAGTATGAGGACGTGGGTGATCCACGCAAGATTGGCAACCGCGTGGAACTGGTAGACAGGCCCGTGGAGATCGGAGACGACTGCTTCATTGGCATGCACTCGATCATCTTACCGGGGGTAAAGCTGGGTAAGTATTGCATCGTAGGCGCGGCCTCGGTCGTAACGCGAGATGCGCCTGATTACTCTGTGGTAGCGGGGAGTCCCGCCAGAGTGGTGAAGCGCTACGATTCCGGAGTGAGAAAGTGGGTTGAGGCTGGAACTGGATCGCTGACGCGGTGAACGCTTTAAGACAAGAAGATTCAACCTAAAACGACCAAATCTGAATCGTCCGGCTGCGACTGCAAACGCGATGCCCCAAAAGTTGCCGCCGCTCGTATGATTTGTCGTTCTTCGTTGCACTCCCGAGCAACGAGATCAGACAGCTTTCCGACGGTTTCCTCCGGTGCGAGGGTGTACAAGAGGCGCGCTCCTATGCTCCTTTTCCATGCGCCCGATTCTCCCACCTGAGCGGATCGCACCAATGCGGAAGATCGCCCACCACGACGCGAAATGTCACGATAGCGTCACGCTCGCGCACATGGCGAGAAACCCACAATGGCTAAGTTGTTGGACTGATTTGGCGTCCCCGACGGGATTTGAACCCGTGTTATCGCCGTGAAAGGGCATTTCGAGAGGATTAGGCGCGTTTTGGAAGCGTTTGCATTGCTTCGGAAAAGCTCAATGAAGTTACGTAGATTCAATGGATTCAACCTTTGCATAGACGTGCATGGGTTTTGCCGGGCTTTTCAGTTCGATCGTTACCACAGCGTTACCCGATCGCGATGTGCAGTGTGGCCGAGGTGGGCCGGCATCTACACCATCGTCACCACTGATCCGAACGAACTGATGGAGCTCTTGCACAACAGCATGCCGGTAATCCTGCTACCAGAGGAGTACCAGAGATGGCTGGATCCGGGGAACATCGCGCCCAACTGTTGACCTGCTGCGGCCGTACAGCGCGGATGAGATGACAGCATGGAAGGTCTGTGCGCGGGTTGGGAACGTGAGAAATAATGACCCGAGGTGCATTGAGGCTCTCTGAAAGCCGCACATTTCAGCCCAGTGCGGTTCGGGTGGACTCTGGTGCAGGCCATTAATCCCCATTTAATTCTGCCGTCTGTCTCAAGAATAACGATGAGCCTTCGGTCGAGTCAGGAATGGCTGCGACCATGATGTTTATGATCGCTTGCACCGCACTACACGAAACGACCCTCTCGACGGCGCCGCACTAGCTTTCAGACCGGGGTGCGCGGAGCTGCTGACCGCTGGCGGTTCCCCCGCGCAGCAAAGCGGTTTTATCGACGCAGATTCCAGCGGCGATGGTCTTTTGTTGGAGGCTGCTCTTCTTGATGTCCTCATCGGTAATGGAGGTGAGGCTCCGGTGTGCGACCTGATCGAACATGCCTGCCAACTCCTCGCGCTGAATGCCCACCTGTTCGCGAACTTCTGGTTTGCTCAGGAACTTCACCACAGTCCGGCGATTGCGGCCCAGCGTCTTCGCGATAGCGTTGCGCGGGTGGACCGAAGTTCCCGCAGCTGACGGGTCCAGTTCACGAAGATTGACGTTCGCGTTGGCGAAGGCTCACCAAAAGCCCCGCCTCGGTAACGCGCCCCCTGAAATGACCGGAACCACAGGGGCCCGCCACGGAACGGGTGCCTCGAACCTGGCTGGGCCGCAATCAACAACATGCCGATGCCGGTCAACAATCCTGACCGCCATGGCTGTGGAACTCGTCAGCTTTGCCCAGACCGCAGGATTCCGGCGCGTGCGTGGTTGCCACGAAATTTGGACTGGGATAGTTCACAAACTCCGCATATCATCCACGTCATGGCCACGACACCTCCCAAGTCTACTGATCCTGAATCGTCGTCAGTGGAGAGCGGCAACACGGTGCCATCTCTTGGAAATTGGAGTTCCTCCTCCAGCGACGCGCCGGCTGAAAGCAACAGCCAGGATTCGTCGGTTGCTATCCCGAAAACTCAGACCGATGGCCCGCCCAAAGAAAGCAATGTCGCATATGCCTCCTCCTCCAACGTGACGTCAGGAGAAACCGGGCGCCAAATCAGGGTCCGCCTGACACCCCGGTGCCGGTCAATATTGGAGAAGGCTCAGTCGCTGGCGCTCGAGCGGGGGGGCGAATCTGTTAGCTCGAGTTGCATTTTGTTCGCGTTCGCAGAAACGGCTGACGATAACCGCGAAACCACATGGTGGGTTCGGGCTGTACTTGGTCGCAACGCAAACTACCGTGACCTCTTCGCGCAGTTCCTCAGGAAACCGACAAAGAGCTCCTCGGGTGAAACTCTGGAGGGTATCCCCGGAAAGTTCAGCCGCAATGCCCGTTCCATAATAGACTTCTCCGCTGAAATCGCCCGACGTGTAGAAGTGAGTGATGCAAGAGTCGCTCCCCGGCACCTTTTCGCCGCACTCCTCGCAGCTCCGTCCGCGAGGGGCGTTCCCGGTGCCCGCCAATTCCTTCGAAAGCAAGGTATCGATGCCTCCGAATTGTCCCAAGAATTCCTCAATTTCCTTGGCTCGAACGTGAATTCCTCGAACGAGGCAGCATGGCTACAGATATTTGGGCTTACAGCAAGAATCGGGACGCCTTCAATACCCGTGGCGGATGAGGTTCCGTCACCGCCTCCAGTCCAGCCTATCGATGTTGAAGCACCAAAGCAGGCCGACCAGTCGTTTGCTCAGGCCGAAATCAAGCTGCAGGCCAGTTCGATCGACCAGTTCATCCCGGGAACCCCTGGATACAATTCCGAGTTTTGCGGCGTCGGTGGCGATACTCCTGTCTCCGACGAACTCGGCGTCGACGATCTTGCCCATACCCTCGCTGAGTTGATCGTCCTGCGCGAAACTCGCCTGCCGCTCGCCATCGGCCTCTTTGGAAACTGGGGAAGCGGGAAAAGCCACTTCATGAATTTGATGGATCGCCATATCAAGATGCTCGCCCCGCCGCCTCCCAAGAGCGGATCCTCGCAGAGTTTGCTGAGCCAGGAAAAATGGTGCCAAAACGTCGTTCCTATCTACTTCAACGCCTGGCACTATAGCGACGCCAACCTGTGGGCAAGTCTCGTGACCGAAATTTTCGACAAACTCTTCGAGCACATCCGCCCCAAGGACAAAGAGTTCGAGGTGCTTCAGGCGCAGCTAAAGGAAGCCGGCGGTGTCACCGCTCTAGCGCGCGAAGAACTGCGTAATGCCGAGGCCGAAGTGCGCCTCGCCCGCGGCGCACTCAAGTCCGCGGAAGATCAAGGCACAACGGCCAAGCAGAAGTTGAAAAGTGCGATTGAGGGCTTCCGGGCCGCCCTCCCGGATCTTGCCTCTTCCGATACCGAAGAGTTGTCTGACCTTCTCGGGAAGCCAGCCGCGGAGGCGACCCTCGAAGATGTTCGTAAGAAGCGGCAAGAGCTAAGCTCCACCCTTGGATCGGCCCGCGAACTGTGGCGGCGCGCCACGGCTCCACAAGGTATGACGCGACGATTCACATGGTTGGTCGGTATGCTCGCGGCTGTCCTACTCATGCGCTTTCTCCTGCCAATGCTCATCCACGCCTCATGGTTTCACAACGCGTTGGGCCACTTATCGATGTGGGTAAAAGCCGTGATATTGGCGGTCTCAGCATTTCTTGGCTGGCTCACCCCCGCAATGCGGTGGATACGCAATCGACTTAAGGAACTGGAGGCATGGCAGAACAAGGCCGAACATGCCAGCAACAACGACCCTCAGATCCTGACCCTGAAAGGCACCATCGCCCAGGCGGAGGCGGACGCGGCTACCGCACAGGCAACACTGGAACGGGCTGAAGCGCGCGAGAAGCTGCTAGCCTCGGCTTTGAACGAGATGCGGCCCGAGCGTCAGTTGATCAGCTACATCGAGGCGCGCGCCAAGTCCTCCGACTATCGGGGCCAGCTTGGCCTCGTGAGCCTCGCGCGCCGAGATTTTCAAACCCTCAGCGATATCTTTACTGATGCGGAAGCCCTCTCCGCGAGGATCGCCAACTCCCCCGATCAGGCTGATGACCTGAAGGGCCTTCACCTTTCGGTCAATCGCGTGGTGCTCTTCATTGATGACCTCGATCGGTGTCAGCCGGAGAACGTCGTCGACGTTCTCCAAGCTGTCCATCTCTTGCTCGCCTATCCTCTGTTCGCCGTCGTGGTCGGCGTCGATCAGCGTTGTCTCAAGCAGAGCTTGCGCATCCGCTTCAAAGGGCTCCTCACTCCGCCTGATGAGCATGGAGCGGGTGAAGGAAACCGCATCCGCGCCGATGAGCTTGTCGCCACCCCGCTCGATTACCTCGAGAAGATCTTCCACATCCCGGTTCACCTGCCTGCGATGACCCCAGTGGGATTTGAGCAACTCATCTCTAAACTCACCGAACCGCCCAACGAATCTGGTCTCAACGAAACCGAAATACCGAATGTTGACCTCTCGTTCGGGCCCAAGCTGGCAGTGCAGTCGCCCTCCTCAGGGCAGGAGGAGTCCCCCGTGCAGCCGGCTCCCGCAGTCGAAGAAATGGCCTTATCATCGCCCAAACCTCCTCCGGCCGAGTCTCCCGCGGCAGTCGATACGCAGCCACACGTTCAACTGGTCGGCAGCGTGCCACTCCATTCCTGGGAACGCGAGGCTCTGCAGAACTATTCCGCCCTCATCCAGACTCCTCGCGGCGCCACACGCTTCCTCAACACCTACAGGCTTGTACGTGCCGGTCTCTCTGATGCGGAATGGGATTCCTTTCGAAAACAACCCGGCGGGCGTCAGGAATTTCAGATAGCCATGCTATTGCTCTCAGTAGCCGCCGGGCAGCCCTCTGTTGCCCGGGAGTGGTTTCGACATCTGCGATCGCTGAAACCATCCGACACCGTCTCTGCCTCCTCGAAGCTGGGAGAGGGCAACCGCTCTTGGGCGGCATTCTGCGATTTGTATAACCACCTCGTGGCCGATGCCGGCGAACAATTCACTTCTTCGCTCTTGGAGAAATGGCTAAAGCGCGTTGAGTGCTTCACTTTCTAAAGGTTCTTCGTCTGAGTTGCTAAATCCAGCTTTGAGTCGGATTGCTTCGGCTCCAGGATGTAGTCGTACTTGCATCCCTCAAGGGCGCAAACAGCCTTTTTATCTTCTTCCAGGTTGTCGAGGTACTTTGAGGAACAGCGGGCAGGAGGGCTAGGTGTAGTCGAGTTAAGTGATGCAACCGGCCTGATTCCAGAGGGCGTCGTCGATCTTCTTTAGGACCTGTTCAAACATGGTGATTGGGTGGAAACCTTATGATAAACGCAATCCTGTGAGACTCACATTCGATTAAACAGGTCAGGCAGGCTGGTCTTGAGACCTTTTGATATCCGCTCGATATTAAGCAGCGAGACGTTCCGGACGCCTCTTTCGATGCCGCTGTAGTACGTGCGATGAAGCCCGCAACGATCTGCCGCCTCCTCCTGATTGATTTCCAGCTCTTCGCGTATGCGGCGAATCGCACGGCCAAATCGAATCCGGATGTCGACGGGCATCAGGTGCCATCATCGCGGCGCTCAGACGATGAGTACACACCCTATGAGTCACATTGATGTACACTGATTTGCATTCCTGCTTGAGCAGCTCCACATGAAAGCTCTTCGAATCTATGCGATCTTGGCGTTGGGCTTCAGTCTTTGGCTGATGCTGTTTCCGCCCTGGGTTGAGGCGCCCGTATGGGCGAAACAATTTCCAAGCTCCTTCTTTCTCCACCGCCTTGGCAATCACTGGTTTTTAGCCGCTCCCCCTCACTGGGATCGGTTTACTGGAACGGTGGCCTCTGACTGGAACGCCAGAATAGATTTCGGGCTTATGGCTTATGAGGCCGTGTTGGGCTTCACCGTGCTCGCCCTTGCAGTGTTGGCGACTCAGTTCCTCCTCCGGTCCTTTCGCGCGGTATGTGCCTTCGTGAAGGTCGAGATAGCCGTGATGCGGACGAGAATCCGTGCCAGACGATCCCGGAGAACTATGCGAACACATTCAGGAGTTGCTCCATGAGAGACAGGCGAATGCGAGAAAACCTCTGGAGGAGCTCCGAAGGACGGAACTCTTCCAAGGAATCAGGGGGGAAGCGGAGATCTGGCAGCTGAAGGCCCGTCCAGAGGAGACGAAGAAACTCCAGGCCAACGGAACCTTGGACGATGTGTTGGACCGCAGGGCTGAGATCGTTTTGAACATGATGCGCGATTGCGCGCGGAACGGAATGAATGAGCTCGAGTACATCGAGAACGTTGCTAATTTCGTAAAGTTCTCGCCAGCCTTCGGGCCTTCGTGATATTCGTGTTTCATCTCTCACCATTATGCGCCCTTCCGACCTGAAATCACTCAGAGGTCTGATTGCAGCAGTCCAAACTGAAATTGTGTCTTTGCGAGAAACTTTTCAAAAGGGTTCCTCCGCCATAGCCGATCAGTACATAGCACGCCAACAATCCGACAAAAACCAGCGGGAAGAGGTAGTGCATGCGATAAACGATTTTGCCAATCAGAAAAACCAATCCGATGAGTCCAGTGAAACCAACCAAGACAGACGTCACCGCCAAAATCTCTGGGCTCAATGGACCCTTACAGGGATCACGTTCCTCACTTTGGTCTCCGCCAGCATTTACGCCTATTTCGCTTGGCAGCAATGGCAGGCGATGGATAAATCTCTCGTGGAAGCCAAAAAGCAAACGGGACTGTTGGTCAAATCTACTAAAGCCGCTCAGGAGTCCGCTGCCACCGCGCAAAATCAAATGCTTTTGGATGAGAGGGCTTGGCTTAAATTCGAGTTGCCAGAAAACAAGTGGGACTTCACCGCTGGCCAACCCATCGACCTGCCAGTCAGGTTCAAAAACATAGGCAAGACGGTTGCAGAGAAGGTTCAGTGGATAGCCATTGTCAAGGTCCTTCCAGTAGGGATAGAACCTCATCTCGCCCCAGGTTTCGTGCCGATAGATTTCTCCAGTTACCGGATTCCAAGCGACACGCACGGGTGGTGGGCCTATTCTCGATATGATCCCCCCAACGCTGCGGAAATGAACTACGTTCATGAAGCCGCGACTATTGGAAGTGTCTCCACTATTTACCCGCAAGACACTACCGAGGTTTCCCATTTGACGCGCTTTAAGCCTCGCCCATACGGCATATCTCGCAACGCGACTCCCGATCCACTTACAACTGAGGAAATCATCGGACTCATGAACCGCAAGATGTGGGTTATGGCATACGGAGAAATATGGTATTTGGACATCTTTGGGCAGACTCATTGGGCTAGATTTTGCACGAACGTAACGACCGGCCCCGCATCGGGACCAAGCGAGAAATGTTCCAAATACGCAAAAGGAGATAACCAACCTTAATGACCACCACCAACCAGATGGCCTTCCTACCGTACATCTAGCCCTCTTTCTGGAAACCAGCGTCAACCGCCTTATTTCCGGTCGAAACGGCGCACATGTGCGTCAACCGTTTTATTGCCATCGAGATTATTGGCCCCATTCTGCGCCCGCCGAGCGAGACAGGCTACTGACGTGGCATGACTCACCCGGACAGTGAGCCGCGGCCCGACCGTGCGTCCCGCTAGGATTATTGATTCGGCGCCGCGGTGCGAGTGGTCGTCAGAGATGGGTATAGCTCAACTAGACACATCGAACTGACACATTCGACGTCAGTATAGGATCATTATTAGAATTTCTTGACAGTCCCTGCTGATCGTCTTAGAGTCTATCCTGACAGTCGGAGAGGGCTGCATCGGATGACGGCAGCAAGACGTGGCGGCAAGCGAGTCGGCTACATTCGTGTCTCGACGCTAGATCAGAAGACCGACAGGCAGCTGGACGGCATTCAACTGGACAAGGTTTTCACTGACAAGGCGAGCGGGCGCGACACCAAGCGGCCTGAATTGCGGGCAGCCCTTGATTACCTACGAGATGGAGACGTTCTGGTAGTTCATTCAATGGATCGGCTTGCGAGGAGCTTGCCCGATCTCCGAAAGATCGTCACAGAACTGACTGGGCGCGGGGTTGTTGTCGAGTTCGCGAAGGAACACCTTACCTTCACCGGCGAGGACAACGCTATGGCTACACTGCTTCTGAACGTAATGGGCGCCTTCGCAGAGTTTGAGCGGACTCTCCTTCTGGAGCGTCAGAGAGAAGGCATTGCGATCGCCAAGAAAAAGGGTGTCTACAAGGGGCGAAAGCCGTCGTTAACGCCTGACCGTGCCCAGGAACTCAGAGCGCGTGTAGCAGCAGGGGAGACGCGTGCAGCACTTGCGCGGGAATTCGGTATCAGTCGCGAGACCTTGTATCAATACGCTTTCCGCTAATGATGAAGAATGCCGACTCTCACAGACCTCGATGCTTTGGTACTGAAGTATGCCGCCGTCCTACCCCATCTCAACTTGGACGGGGACGATCAGGAGGAGTACAGCACCGTTCTATTGGCCCTTCAGAACACGGTCGAGACGGGCGAACCCAAGGAGCGGATTGTGAAGAGGTGTCTCGAATATCTCCAGCACTTTGAGACGAATCCGACATTGCTCACGGCTGACGCATAGGTGAGGCTGGCGCGGACAAATTACGGCGAATTCAGTTGCTCAAGGCCTTTGAGAGTCCGTTCGATTTCCATATTTTGCATTTCACCTTTCGAGGTTGACCCGCTCTTCATAGGATTCTCCATCACGCGTTCGGGAAGGTTTGCTGCGAAGATTGGGGAAAGCGAGACTTGCAGGAAATCCAATGTGCGGTCGATACGGCAGACGAGCAGACAAACAACGCATCGCGGAGTGGATGCAGGCTCGCAACACGAATGTGTTCGATGACTCCTACTTCGCGCCTTCCTTCAACGTCGCTCCCACAGATATGCAGCCGGTCGTGCGTTTCGACCGCGAGACCGGCGGACGCGAACTGACGGTCATGAGTTGGGGTCTAGTCCCGTTCTGGTCGCAGGACGGTAAGGCGGCTTTTAGCACCATCAACGCGCGGGCGGAGACGATCACCACCAGCCCTGCGTTCAAAGAGGCAATGAAGAACCGGCGATGCCTCGTCCCTGCCGAGTGGTTCTATGAATGGGTGCGACCTGCAAGTCGCTCCGATGATTGTCCGGCGTGGCCACATGACCGGACCTGCCGTCCCATCGGCAGTACCCCAGGAGGTCAAGCGGTTCGGTAACGAGCCGTTGAAAGCCCTCTGACAATGTAACCGCAGCCGCAAGGTTGCTGATCGAGTCGCGAGACAAGGTCAGGTCTGCCAGCATCGTGGCGGACAGGGGCTAGGGTAAGTGGCATGGCCAGCATATGCGAACTCTCATAAGCATCGTCAAGAACAAGGAGCCAAAGATGCTGATAGGCTCCGATTGCAGCGGGTACGGAAGCTCCATTCTCTTCCGTCATGGGCAAACAAAGCCGCCGGTGTTGTAGAGAGGGCCTAAACCACACGTGTCATCGGAACGGAACAGGTTAAACCCGAATCGCTCCCGCAAGGGTAGGACGGCCGCAAGGCCGGACGATGGCGATGCGGGTAAAGGAGGAGAGAGAAAGCGAACGCCATCCTGTAATGGGATGGATACGGATGGATATCTGGCGCGAAAGCGAGCTGACTTCTCTCTGGTCTTCAATCACGAAAGAACCTGATTAACCGGCAAAGGAGGCAACGCAGATGACGACGGAGCAATCCGTTGGTGCAGCTTCCCACGGTTCGAACCGCTGGCGCGAAGTGGATTGGCGCTCGGTGAATAGAAACGTGAGCAGGCTCCAGGTGCGTATCGTGAAGGCAGTGGAAGAAGGCAGATGGGGTAAGGTGAAAGCCTTGCAACGACTGCTCACGCACTCGCGGGACGGAAAGCTCTTGGCCGTGCGGCGAGTGACGGAGAACAAAGGCAGGAAAACCGCAGGCGTGGATGGTGTAACGTGGGACACGCCCGCAAAGAAGATGGCTGCAGTAGATGCGATGGGATGCGGCGACTATCGACCGCTACCTCTCCGTCGCATATACATCCCGAAGTCGAACGGAAAGCTGCGTCCGCTTGGAATCCCGACCATGAGGGATAGAGCGATGCAGGCGCTACACCTGCTCGCGCTTGACCCAGTGGCAGAAACCATTGCGGATGCTGACTCGTACGGGTTTCGCAAACGGCGCTCGTGTGCAGATGCGATCATGGGCTGTCACATCGTCCTGTGTCATCGCAATCCGCAGTGGGTGCTTGAAGGCGATATCCGTGGCTGCTTCGACAACATTAGTCATGCGTGGCTGGTTGCGCACGTCCCAATGGACAGAGGCATCCTCCGCAAATGGCTAAAGGCGGGATACATGGAGAAGTCCCTCTTCCATGCGACCGAGTTGGGAACACCGCAAGGCGGGATTATCTCGCCTGTGTTGGCAAACCTGACTCTCGACGGTCTAGAACGACGCTTACGGGAGAAATATCCAGTGAGCGGCAAGGGATCGGAGAAAGGTCGTAATGCTGGGGTCCATCTGATCCGCTACGCCGACGACTTCATCATCACCGGCAGAACTAAAGAACTGCTGGAGTGTGAAGTGAAGCCGCTGGTCGAAGAGTTCCTCCGTGAACGCGGACTAGAACTATCGACGGAAAAGACAAGGATCACGCATATCGAAGAGGGTTTCGACTTCCTCGGACAAAACTTGCGACGGTACAGCAACGGCAAGTTGCTGGTTAAACCGTCTCGCAAGAACATCCAGGCTTTGCTGGATAACGTCCGTGAAGTAATCCGAAGGGCGCAGTCTGCCCCTGCATGGCAACTGGTTAGGGAACTCAACCGCATAGTACGCGGCTGGGCCCTGTACCACGGGCACGTGCAGAGCAAGCGCATCTTCAGCCGTGTTGATTACGCCATTTTCAAGGCGCTGTGGCAATGGGCACTGAAGCGACATCCCTGCAAAGGGAAACGCTGGGTCATGCGGAAGTACTTCGCACGGCGCGGTAATCGCGATTGGTGCTTCTTCGGAGTGAGAGAGCTTGGGGACGGACGCAAAGAAAATGTATGGCTCTTCCATGCAACATCTTTGCCTATCCGTCCTCACGTCAAGATCCGGCGGGACGCGAATCCATATCACCCGGCTTGGGAGACATACTTCGAGGCCCGCGAAAGCAAGCATATGGCTCGCACGTTGTGGGGCTATAAATCGCTGCTTTATCTCTGGCGAACCCAACAGGGGAAATGCGTTGTCTGTGGCGATCCCATCACACGCGAGACTGGATGGCACAACCATTACATCACCTCACGGGTGTTGGGCGGCACTATCGGCGCCTCCAACTGTCAGCTCCTTCATCCCGAATGTCACCGCGCACTGCATAGTCGTCTCTGCGGCTTCTACGCACCGCGTCTCCCGCTGGAGGCGTTATGAAGGCTTGAGCCGTGTGAGTTGGAAACTCTCACGCACGGTTCTTAGAGGGGCGGACGGCGGCAACGCCGCCCGCCTACTCGACCAGAAGGTTGACGCGAAAACGAAACAGCCCTTTGCAATTGGATTGAAGGATGGCGCACTGTTCGCGTTCGCTGGATTGTGGGACCGATGGAAGGATAGAGTCACCGGGCAGGTACTCGAAACGTACACAATAGTCACGACCGACCCGAACGCGTTAACGGAGCCATTGCACAACCGAATGCCGGTGATCCTGCGCCCGGAGGATTACGGCCGATGGCTTGAACCCGGAGAATCATCGCATTTGCCAGTTGATCTGTTGAGGCCCTACAACGCGGAGGAGATGACAGCATGGAAGGTAAATGCGCGAGTCGGAAACGTGCGGAACAATGACCCGACTTGCGTGGACGCGCTGTGACTGGGATTAAGTTGGACAATGGAGCCATGAAGCTAAGCGGCTCAGGCAAGGCGTTCGACTTTTCGACGACCTGCCCGAATTGTGGATACCAGATTTTGCCTGCCGAAATTCTGCGGACTTGCCGGGGCGTCAGTCTGTCCGATGCGCGTTGTCACCTAGACTTTGAGCCACGAGGATTATCACCTTTACACAAGGTGGTGTCCGTTGAGACCATTTCCGCGCATGGTTTCCAAGAACACGTACAACAAGGTGGTCTCTGCGCTCGACGCTGAGAAAGCCGACAATATCGACCTCCGTCGCACCATTCAGGATCAGGGGAGAACGATATCGGACCTTGAGCGCAAGCTGGAGCATAGTTCGGCACAGAATTCTGGGTCAAAGGATGCCTCATCCGGACAACCTGATTTTGGGACAAAAGAAGGAGTGTTCAGGTTCCTGGAATCTGGCCCCGTGCTTGCGGCGCTTGGAATTGTGGGGCCGCTTATGATTCCTCTATCCAAATTGTTTTTAGCATTACCGGCTGCCTGTTTTGCGTTAGGTTTCCACCGATCCCAAGTAGTCGCGGCAAAGGGACTGGCTGTTAAGGTTGCAGGGTATTTCCTCATTCTGTGCTTGGGATCGTTGGCCGGGTATGGAGCTCACAAAGCACTCCAAGAAACCGAATCCGAACTGATATCAAGAATTCAGGACGTGTTTAATAACATATTCACCAAGCCTTCAGTCACCAATATTTACCCGCAAACAGTCGTGAATCATCCGGCGGCCACGCCTGACGTTCGTAGGCCCTGGGTTGTCCTACGATTCAAGGGTTTACATGGAGATATGAAAAAACAACTAACCTCACCGCATCCCGGGCTAGAGGTCGAAGAAGAACAATCCAACGGCGGAGATGCAATAGCCAAATCCGTATCAGAGAACGGCGATTTGTTTTTTGGGCCTCCCGGCACGTCAACTGAAGACTTGATTTTCAATCGACTGAAACAGCAACCTTTCGGGAGTCCTGCAATTGATATTTTGCCAGGTAAGGAGTATGCCCAGCCTTTGGTTGTGGGGCATCCGGGCTCTCCGATCGATTTGGATCCAACCAACGAACCCGCTGATACTGGCAATAAACTCTTCGACGGAAAGTACATGATTTATGTAGCCGTATACGTTTCCTATCGAGATAGAAAAGGAAAACTGCATAGCACCGAACAGTGTCTAGTCGGAACAAATCTGATGGATGATATGAGGTATTGCCTCGGGCATAATCAGATGAATTAGGCAATAAGAGTATTGGTGTTGAAGAGTCTGGGGCCGGAGGCGGTTCGTCAACGTGTTGCGGTACAGATACGGTTTGGAACGGTTGTTGAACCAGAACGTCATTTCATCGATGAAGCTCAGCGGTTCAGGCAAAAGGCTCGATCTTTCCACGACCTGCCCGAACTGTGGATACCAGATTCCGCCTTGTGAAATTCTGCGGACAGGCTGGTCATCTATCCAGTGCCCGCGCTGCAAGACAGAGTTCGAGCCACCGGTGCACAGGAAGAGAAGGGTTCCCACATCCAAAGGTTCCGGGTGGCACTCCGCAGCCTGGGCGATCTCACGCGCAGAATACCCGCCGAGCGTCCGCAAGCCCTGCGCCAAAGTCATACCCTCTGGGATGGAAACGAGACGCCCCATCGTTCCCTCTTTTGCGTCCTCAGTCCAATCCGTGACGTATGGTGCCTCTCCGATCCGATGGGCGCAAATGATGACCTCCCGCCGCTCTATCTTCTGCTGTCTCGCGGCAAGCATTGCGCGCGCAGCCGCGCGTGAGCGATTGGAGCGGAGCGGGAAATCACCAGCGGCCAACGAAGCACCTGCAAATCTCGAATGTGCCTGGAGCGGGTCGCGGACAGGTACATTTCCGGTCTGGACCGGGCGGGTCGTCTGCCGCAATCAACTGGATGAGTGCGCCTTCCCCCTCTTCCGTCGTTCGCAGATCCAGAACTCGGCGCGCAGCGGCCCTGGATTGGCTAGAGTGCAGCGGATAGTCACCGGGCTTCATGTTGCCTCATTCTGGCTCGCGCGGCGTTGATAAGGGTATCCAATGCGGTTGCCATGCGCCTCATTGTTACCTCGGTGTGCTGACCTTTCGTAACTTGGTGAGTAGGGCTTCTAGGGATCACAATGCCCCTTCGAGCTACAACACAGGCATACCGTAGAGCAATTTACCGCTTCACGGTGCTCCTATCGCCGTGCGTCAGGGCTGCTTTCGGGACTGCACAATTCGTTTTCGCCACATTCCATCAAATGGATGTCCAGAATCCATTGCGCACCACGCAAATGCTAGACGCGCGTAGCCAGAATCCTTTGGCTCACAAAGATATAACCGCACGAAGAAGGGAATACGGACGATGAGAAAGCTAGTGAGACTTTGGCTAGACCTAGGATTTGGAGCTATGGCTGCAATGGCAGCAGTTGGGGCGACCGGCCAGGTGACAACAGATGGCAGCACGACAGTGAATACTGTCCCGTATTTCAAGAACTCTGCTACCCAACTTAGCAATTCACCAATTGTTGTGAACGGCAATAACGTGGGGATCGGGACCGGGACCACGACTCCTCCTCGAAGTACGTTGGATATAGTCGGAACAACCGCAACCCAACGCGTTGTCGAAATCTTTGGAGCCAAAGATGCTGCCGTTGGCGCGCCGGTCACGATTACGGGCGGCACACTATCCAATGGGGGTCCTACCTATCGAGGAGGTGGTTCCATTTGGCAAGCGACAGCAACTGGGCAGCAACTAACGGTGGATCTGGGCGGGTCGGTCACGGCAATTAACGGTATTAGCTTTTCAGCCTACTACGCAGGCGATTACCGGTATATACCTGCGAGCTATTCCATCGATTACAGTACGGACAACAATACCTATACAAATGTAGTCAGTGTAACAAGCAATACAAGGGCCGATGTCTTCAACAGCTTTTCTGGCCTTACAGCCCGCTACATTCGTCTTACCGTGAATGCCTTTCAATCGGGCCAGAGTGTTTCCAACATCTCCGGACTAAGAGTTTATACCACCCAAGGCGCAGGAATGTCTGGGCAGGAATTGTGGAGCACGCTCCCTGGGATTAACAGTAATAACGTGGTGCTTTCCACCACGGGTAACGTAGGAGTCGGCACCACAACTCCAACGGTCTCTCTCGATGTTAATGGAAGTATCAGGGCCGGGGGAAACGGAGCTGATCTGCCAGCCGCAACGAACTATAACCCCGTGCTGTCTGGCGGCTTCGCCTCTCCTACCATCGGAAGGCTATTCATCGGCGACGGCACAGGGTGGAAGTTCTACTTCTCTAAACGGTCTTCCTCTGTCACCACAGACCTGATAACCTTCGCGGATTCTGGTTACGTTGGCATCGGCGCCCCAAACCCGCAAGCAAAGCTGGAAATCAATGGCGGCCTTCGTTTCACCGGGGATGTTAACGGCGCCGTGCAAACCACAGCCTGGACGGGTGTCCTCTGCGGCGGTGACTACGCTGAAGCAGTTGATCCGGTGGGCGACAAGCAAGCCTATGGGCCTGGAGATGTCCTCGTGATCTCGGATGGCGAAAAGGGTGACATCCGGAAGTCGTCGCAGCCCTACGCAACGACGGTTGCTGGCGTGTTCGCAACAAAGCCAGGTGTCGTGGGAAGGCGGCAGACTTTTCCGGACACTGGAGAAGAGATTCCGATGGCCATGGTCGGCATTGTTCCTACTAATGTGACGACTGAGAACGGTTCCATACATCGCGGCGACCTATTAGTGACCTCTGCCAAGACCGGTTACGCGATGAAGGGGACGGATCGGACCCGCATGCTTGGTGCGGTCATCGGCAAAGCTATGGGATCGTTGGAGGCTGGGGACGGTGTTATCGAAGTTCTCGTAACGCTTCAGTAGCCGTTTAGCACCTGCAAGAAGAGGGCATCCTCGTGTTGGTCGGATGCAGAACGCTCCAGCCAATACGTGACTGAATCCTTGAATAGAAAGACGTCTGGGGGCAAAAGAGCCCAGCCGAGTTGCTGCACGGAGAGTTCCTAATGAAAACGGCTTTCATCTTCGCCCTCGGAATGCTATTACCTTTGACCACGGTGAGCACCGCCGCCCAGCAACCTCCGGGGAATCTTGCCGATGCAAACAATCCCAGCGGGCCACCGGGGCCGATGCAAGCGCCATCCATCTGGAAAGTCGACCCTCTGACCGGCGCGTTGACGATACAAATCCCCCTGAATAAGCCCTTGTCGGGAGGGCGCGGACCCCATTATGGCGATATCCTCTCATATAACTCTTCATCAACCGTGACGCTCCAGTTCGAAGGAATCAGCCAGCAAGGACAAGAAAACCTCGCAGCATACAGTTGGGTCGGCGCCGACCAGACTCCTCCGTCGTTTGCTCCCAACGGCCCTTGGACTTCGAACGGACCAGTGATTTATACAAATGGGCAATCCATTCCAGATCAGCCCATCTACGGGGTAGTGAATGGGGTACCAACCCAAGTCGGTACCATCCAGGGATGCAACATTACAGGGCCTTCGCTCTACAACAGTACGGATGGCGCCACTCATGACCTGAATGTGGTTTCAGTAGTGTTGAATAACACCCTAAGTAATTACAGCGGAACTAATCCGAATTGCAACTATACGAACACCACGTCGAGCGCGACGACCGACAGCTCCGGGTTGCAAACGTTCCTGACAAACAACGTGCCCTCGGCGATTGAGCCGGACGGCACGACCATCTCCCAAAGCGGCTATCTGGAAGATTCAAACGGAAACGTAAATCACTTTCAAGATAGCGAAGGAAGGAGGGTGGATGGGAAATACGGCCCTGGCGGAGCCTTGTTAAGCTACACAACGACTTCCCAAAAGATCACGCTAGGTAGCTTTGCCATGCCACATCCGCTAACGAGCGAGATCACAGCGCCCTATGCTCCGGGAACTGGAGGCATGACCATAGCGGTGGATAACACCCCGGCGAACTCCTCGGTTACGGGCATCACGAGCATCCAGTATCCTGACAAAACCTCTTATCAGTTTGGGTATACGCCAAATGCTCAATGTGCGAATCAAATTGTTTACGGCACAATTACGAGCATCACATTTCCGACTGGCGGCAACGTGGAGTTCTGTTGGGCCATACGAAACATCGGGCGCAAAACCCCGTCGATATCCGCCTTTTCGACACTTGTGGTGACGGATATATTCCTATCCGACGGGAGCGGAACGACTGGGCACTGGACGTATTCATACCAGGATCTAAGCAGTAGTGGAATAACTACAACAGAAACCGCTCCAGATGGAACCACCACGACCTTTTCCAGCAACCAGGCATTTGCATACGGCACCATTTTCAATCATGATTTGGCTGGGACCTACCAGGAGACCCAACGCGACATTTCGAACGGGGGCAATCACCTACGTTCGGTTGCTACCTCATATTACAGCTATAGTCCAGGTTACGGGATGCCATATCAAGTAACCACGACCTACTGGGACGTGAGCCCCGCAGTGAAGCAGACTGTTCAGTATTCCTACGATAGCTGGGGAAATGTGACCGAGAAGGATGAGTCGGATTTCTATTCGGGAAGTTCGATACCTTGGCTGCGCAAGACATTCACAACCTATGCCTACTCTCAGGCCTATTGTCCCCAAACCCCGACTTCCTGCGCGACTGCTGCCAGTCTCGCGGCAGCACACGTCGTTAATAAACCCTCGCAGGTGGTGATCGCCGACGGAAATGGCGTACCCTACTCCATTGCCCGTTATGGATACGATGAAACGGCCCTTTGTTCAAATTCACAAATATGCTTGACCTCCGGAGCGCTCAACCATGATGACACGAATTATGCGGTAGGTAGGCAATCCGGCCGGGGTAACCTGACGAGTGAAGCACATTGCGCAGTGATTTCGAGCGGGAGCTGTACGTCTTGGCTTGTAAGCACCAATACATACGACCTGACAGGCCAGCGTGTCGGCAGCACAGACCCGAAGGGCAATACAACGACTTATTCCTACACGGACACGGGAAACTTCTCAGCCGGTGCGCCGGGATCCGAGGGAACGACCTTCACGTATGGCACATCGAGCAGCCCAACTAACTCGTTTTTGCACAAGGTGACGTATGCCACCGGAGCCTATGACACCTATCAGTATGACTATTTCACAGGCGGACGGACCAGCCATGCCGATTGGAGTCAGAATCTGACCGGATATTCATTCGACTATATGGGACGGCCGCTGTCTGTGAGTAATCCAGACGGCGGCGGATCAACCTTTTGCTATAGCGATGAAGGGGGAGCAACGTGCAACGCCAAACCTCCGCCGTTTTTCGCGTACTCATCGACTGCTGCCGCGCCAAGCGCGACTCGCAACGCGAACGTCCAGTACGATGGGCTGGCAAGGCCCACAACTGTCACGGCGGCGAGTGGTGCTGAGTCGGATACTACCTACGATTCGATGGGCCGAGTCGAATCGACCTGTAATCCATATGCAACGGGATCAAGTACAAGTGGCTGTATCACGTATGCTTACGACGGTCTTGGTAGGGTCCGCTACAAGTGCAACCAGGACAACGGCAACGGCTCAGGGCCGTGTGTTCCCGGCTCGAGCTATGAACAATGGTCATACAGCGGCGCGACAGTCACATTTACAGACGAGAATCGCAATTCATGGGTGCGCACAGGCGATGGCCTTGGACGTGTGACGCTCGTCGTCGAGCCAAATGCCGCTAAGACCTATTACGTGTACGATCCGCTGGGCAACTTGACCTGTGCTGCACAGGATGGAGGGAGTGGAGGCACTTTTACCTCCTGCGCAGCTGCGCCGGCAACTTGGCGCCCAAGGAAGTTCACATACGACAGCCTGTCGAGACTCCTCACAGCCTACAACCCGGAGACGGGGACGGTTTGTTATGGAGTTTGGAGCTCCGGGGCGTGCGGTGGCGGATATGACGCAGACGGAAATCTGGTAGCGAGAACGGACGCACGCGGCGTCGTAACCTCATTTGCTTACGATTCGCTCAACAGGCTCCTATCGAAGACCTACTCAAGCGCCCCGGCGGGCGCGTTGTCGAGTTGCTATCAGTATGACAACCGCCCAAATGGAACGGGACGCCTAGCAGCCGAGTGGACCCAGACCGGTGCTTGTCCGCCCTCTCCCCCCGCTGGGTATCAGTCTCTTCGCAAAATCGGCGCCTATGACGTGATGGGCCGAATCGTAAGCGAGCAGCAGTGCGTGGCTGGCTATTGCACGAGCGCAGCGGTTCCTTCCACTCCTGCAGTGAACTGCACCGCTCTATCCGGCAACAACGGCCTGCAGTACTGCTTTGATGAAGCAGGGAATCTGTTGGCTTTCAGTAGCGGCACTACAACCGGCTCCGTTGGGAATTATCCGCAGGCAGCGATGACATTCTCGCAGACCTTCGATTTAGCTGGCCGGTTGAGTACGGTAGCCAGCTCATGGAACGACGGAACACATCCTGCAAGTCTATTCACCGCGCAGGGGTATACGCCATTCGATGCGCTTTCAAATTGGCTGATCGGCCCTCACATAGCGGCGGGCAGAAGCTACGACAATCGGCTTCGGGTGACTGGCCAGACAGGAGCGCAGCAATGATCGACCGATCACGAGGAGTGAGCCATCCCGCGATGAGAGCGATCAAGGCGTTGTTCGGATTGCTCCTGTCAACTGCAACGGTGTCGGGGATTGCACAGACTCAATCGCCTGTGCTGAGCAACATCGATGCGGGGCATCCGGCCATGGCAGGTCTGTCAATTCACGTGGCCGGGGGCGTGTACTCTTCCGGTCAGGTGGCGTACGGGGCTGTGGGAACCCCATTGATCCTTTCCGGGTCTGATTTTGGTCAAGGCGGCTCGGTATGGTTTGTTCCATACAAGAACGGAACTCGAGATCCGAATTCCCTTGCCGTGCAGGCACCGATCTCGTTGTGGAGTGAAACTGCAATCATCACCTCCGTGCCTGCCAATGCCCTCACGGGGCTTGTTGAGGTCATCGCCAACGGAGGGGCCAGCAATGGTCTTCCGTTTGTGGTGATGCAGGGCACTTACTCAGGCGCCTGTCAGGCTGGATATGGCGCGAATCCAGTTCAAATCGTCACCGGTTCCCTGCAAGACGGCGCCCTGAGCCATTCCTACAGCGCGACTCTGCACGCCACCGGCGGCTCGAACTCCTACTCCTGGCTTTTGGTCTCGGGTTCATTGCCTCAAGGCCTCTCGCTCAGTTCGTCGGGCGTCATCTCGGGCACGCCAACTTCGTCTGGTTCGGGCTCAACTTTCACTGTCCAGGTAAAAGACACCAGTTCTCCTCAGCAATACGACGCTGCAGCCCTGTCCATCGACGTCTCCGCGCAACCGGAGGCCACGTCCAGCGCGAGCCTTTACAACTTCTCTATCATACGTACGGGGGGATTGTCGGGCTATGATCCCGTTGGGAATGTGGTTGCGTATACAGATTCGGTGAACGGGACCTGGAGCTTCGCCTACGACACTCTCAACCGGCTTGCGACCGCCGCCGGCTCCCAGGCGGACAATCCGAATCCCAACCTCTGCTGGCAGTATGACAATTTCGGCAACCGTCTCTGGCAGACCAGTTCCGGCAGCGCCTATTCCAGCTCGAACGGCGGAGCCAATTCGTGTCCGGTCTCCTCGGGTCCGAGCTTCGGCGCTAGCTACAATGGCAACAATCAGATGTCGGACGGCCTGCACCAATACGATGCTGCCGGAGACGTTATCGCGGACAGCACCAACGGCAATTCCTACCTGTACGACGGAGAAGGCCGCATCTGTGCCGTCCGGGAATCGATTGTTGGGGTCTCCTCCATGACCCAGTACCTCTATGACGCCGAGGGGCGGCGCGTCGCCAAGGGGACCATCTCAACTTTCAGTTGCGACACCACGTCGAACGGCTTCAGCCCAACAAAGGTTTACGTTCTGGGTATTGGCGGCGAGCAGTTGACGGAGTTGACCAACACCTCCGGCACGCAGACTCCCACCTGGCGAGTTGCCCAAACCAATGTATATGCAGCGGCCCAGCAAATCGCCACCTACGATGCGGATCTGAGCGGCGCAACCGAAGGCAAGGTCTATTTCCACCTCTCTGATTGGCTGGGGACGCGTCGCCAGCAGACCGATTACGCTGGCAATCCCGTTCTCAACTTCACCGGCTTACCTTATGGCGATGGCCTGTCCGTGGTACCTGTCTCCACGACGGATGTTGCCGATGCCACCGAGCATCACTTCACCGGCAAAGAACGCGACTCCGAATCCGGTAACGACTACTTCGGCGCCAGGTACTATGCCTCTACGATGGGACGCTTCCTCAGCCCCGATCCAATTACTGTCACACCGGCGCGCGTTGCGAATCCGCAACAACTGAATCTGTATGCTTATGTCGCGAACAATCCGCTGAGGCTCATCGACCCGACCGGGATGATCATTGATGACGCTGCTTGTAAACAGGACGCAAAGCATTGTGGGAACGATTGGCAAAAAGTTCAGGACCTCGCAAACCAGACAAACAAGGATGGCAGTTATACACATCCCGAGTTGCACCAAGTTCTTAGCGACTTGCAGGAGAATTCGCGGACGTTCACGATCGAAAATTCCAGTCTGGGCGCAGGTACAGCAGGTCTATTCACAATCACACAATTTACAACGGACGGAAAAGACTTCACCAACGCGACGCTCCAACTTGACTTCAAGCAAATCAAGGGTATCTCCAGTGTGACTGGGGCTGATCTTGTACCGGGCTTTAACAAGTTTCAAGGGGTTCTCGATTCACCGATCAAAAAACTAGCGGAGGTGTTCGGGCATGAAGGAGAGCACGGAGAGTTCGCGATTTACAATCCAGCCCAGGCTGTCAAAATCCAGCAGCTTTTAAACGACCGCGACGCCGCAATGCAAGGTCAACACTACCCCTATCCGCCCGATGTGATGCAAAAGATAACGGCAGCAAGTCAAGCGCTGATTCCAACAGAGAAATATGCGCAGCAGGCCGAAAAGATCATTAACGGCGAATTACAGGCGGATCACAAATGAGCACTCGAAAACTAGCTCTATTGGCCATTGCAGGGGCGTTCTTGGTAGTACCCTCGTTCGCACAGAAAAAAGGGGGGGCTTCGCCGTGCGTGGTTGAATACGAAAATCACAATCAGATCGACTACGGCCCTCTGGTTGTTCAAGACGTAAAGGGGACAATAACCGATCCAGAGCAAGGTGCAGTCCAGAAAGTGTGCGTTGGCGTTTTTACGGAGACCGATCATAACCTAGTTGCCGCCACGGAAAGCGATGCAAACGGCAGGTTCTCTCTGCAAGGCGTCCCGCCTGGACGATATCGGCTAGTTGTCAAGGCCGATCCTCTGTGTGCGGCAAATGTTCCACTGCGAGTGGTGAAAAACCAAAGGAAGAAGCAGGTGTTGCGCGTACACATGAGACCGCACGGAATGGACTCCTGTAGCTACGCTGATCTCGGAACTGAATCGGCTACAAGTTCCAGCGGGTCCTCACCACTGGGGTTCTCGACGTGCAGTATCCAGGATAGAGTGGCCACGAACACGGTATTGCACGAACCGGGCCATGTGCTCGTCGCTACCAAGCAGTAGGCCCCTTAGCCGCCGCTCTAGCTCCCCTGTAGCGCGTCTGCGGCCTATCGTTGGCAGCGATCCTGCCCGCTGCAGAACATCGCCGCCTACGGCGTCGGGAGGATAGGGACACGTCTCCCCCAGATGGGAGCTGCAGAGTAACTTCGGTTGCTGTGGAGTAACTCTGGTTCGAAAGCTCGCATCAGAAGGTACAAACGCCTCTGGCTAGCAAGCGGGCCTTGAGTGCGGGCAAGCTGTCCGGAGGTCGGATGAGCCAGGCCCCATTCTTCGAAGCACTGCGCGGCTCCCTGCGCCGCGCGTCCCTCTCACAATCCAAAGTCGGCGGTGCGCGATGAAGCGCGAGCTGCGGTCGAAGTCTGTCGGGACCAAAGTCTCGGAGGCGGAGCTGCGGGTGCTGGAGTCGCGGGCGGAGCGAGCCGGGTTGACCCTGTCCGAATGGGTGCGCGATGTGCTGCTGGGCTCGTCGGTCGAGATGGGGACGCTGGCAGCGGAGCGGGCGATCCTGGCCGAGGTCCTGGCCATGCGGACGATCCTTCTGAACTTCATGCTGAAAGTGGGCGAAGGGAACCCGATCCCTGAGGAGGTTAAGCAAGAAGCTGATCGATCGGCACGCAACCCGGATTACCACCGCCGACGCGGGCTCATTGCCCGACTGGAGGTATAGAGACCATAACCTTGATTATGGCGTCCACGCCGGAGAGATGCACGGCGCTGCAATACTGGTTGTTGTTCACAGATCCCGCCGAAACTGGTTCATGCCCGCCATAGGCACCTTTGATCACTTTAACTAAGTCTCGGCAACGGATACTCCTTCGTACCTGAGACTGGCTTAGCCACAGGGCGGCCAGGCGAGGTTCGACTCCTAGCCGCATCCAATGAAGCGTGAGCCAAACCGCGGAATCCGGAACGCTCAGTAATGCGGAAATCGCAGACCGCCTGTCCTCGGTCGCGCAGATGCTCACCATCGAAAAGGCAAATCCTTACAAAATCCGGGCTTACCGCCGGGCAGCCGCCCTGGTCCGAGGCTTAGGCGAAAGCGTGGACGAACTAGTCCGGAATAATGACGACCTGCGTGTTTACGCCGGCATTGGCGAAGCCATCAGCAAAGCTATTCGCGAGATCGTCGAGACCGGTACCCTCACGAGCCTGGAGAAGCTTCGGTCCACCGCAACCCCGGAGTTGGTGGAGCTGAGCGCCCATCCGCGGCTCGATCCGGTGCGAGTGCTTCGCGTCTACAAAAAGCTTGGGATCTCGAGAATCGACCATTTACGCTCCGCCCTCGAGTCAGGCAAGATCGAGCACACTTTTGGCCCGCGCATGGCTCAGCACGTGCGCCATGGACTGACGGAGATCGAGTCCATCCTGCTATATCACGCACATCAACTGTGCGATACGATCGGGACATTCCTGCTCAACCGTACGGGCGCTGACCATGCCGAGCCCGTCGGCGATTACCGCCGGCGGGTCGAGATCATCACTCGTCTCGACTTCCTCGTCCAGACAAGGAATTTCAGCGCTGTCGTCGAAACCATGAAGACCTACGGTGGCCGCCTGCGCCTGATCGACTCGACGGCAACGACGGCCACCTACAGCCTTCCATCAGGCCCGCTGCTGTGCCTCGAACGCGCAACGAAGAAGGATTGGGGATATGCGCTCATCCGCGCCACCGGCTCGGATGCCCATCTGCGCAAGCTGAGCCGCGTCACCGGCAGCATTTGGGACGGTGCGGCGAAATCCTTCCGTCGCGAAGAGGACTTCTACAAGCATTTCGAGATGCAGTTCATTCCTCCCGAACTACGCGAAGGCTTGGATGAGGTTGCCCGATCGCGCCGAGGAACGTTGCCGCAACTCATCGCAGAGCAGGATATTCGCGGGGACCTGCACACGCACACCATAGCCAGCGACGGGGCCGATTCAGTCGAGGAGATGGCACGCACTGCCCGGGAGCTCGGCTATGAATACATCGGAATCACAGACCACTCACCCAGCCTGAAGATTGCCAACGGGCAGTCCGTCGAGAACCTCCGCGTACAGATCCGAAAGATTGACAAACTCAACCTGCGCCTCTCAGGCTTCCGCGTCCTCAAGTCCGCGGAAGTGGACATCCTCGCTGATGGCACTCTCGATTTACCCGATGATGTTTTGCGCGAGCTCGACTACACCGTCTGCTCGATCCACTCGCGCTTTGCAATGAATCGCGAACAGCAGACGCAACGCATCCTGCGCGCAATGGACAATCGCTACTTCACGATCCTTGGGCACGCTACGGGACGCCTGTTGCTGAAGCGCCCCGGATATGAGCTGGACTTCGAACGCATCATCCGGCATGCGAAAAGCCTGAACTGCTTTTTCGAGCTGAACTCGAGCCCAGACCGTCTTGACCTATCGGCTGAAAACGCAAGGCTTGCGCATGCCGCTGACATCGACATCGCAATTTCCACGGATTCGCACAGCACGGGCGAGTTTCGCACGATACGTTATGGCCTCGAGCAAGCGCGTCGCGCTGGCCTCCAAAAGCGTGACGTCCTCAACTGCCGGCCGCTCGACGCGTTGCTGAAACTGCTGAAGCAGCGACGATAAGAATGCGCCAGCGGAACGAGGCTTACCCGGATTCCCATTGCGAAGGCGGCAGCGATGATGGCGAACGCGTGTGGTGATTTCATCCTGCTTGCTCCGTGCATTCCCACTTGAGCAGTTTGCGGACGAGTGCGGGCAGTTGACCCGGAGTCTCGACACGAATTACGTCGAAGCCGGCGGCCGCAGCGCTCTCGAATCCTGCGTCAGAGTCTTCGAAGACCACTCCGTCGCTGACTCCGAGCTTCTCGCGCATCATGAGATAGGGTGCCGGATCGGGTTTGTGTGTCGTGGTCTCATCTCCGAATACGCAGGCAGTGAAACAATGGGCGATACCGGCCCTGAGCAGCAGGGGCTCGACGTCGCTGCGATCGGAACTGGTGACCAGGCCGAGGATCCAGCCGGCGAGCGATTTCAGCAGGTCGATGGTGGCTTCAGTGATCGGTAGCTCAGCGAGCTTCCAGCGGCGCACCATTTCCCTGGCCTCGGGAACGCGTTGCCTGATCCCGTGCATTGCGTCGGTGTCGGAAACCATCAGGGCAAGAGATTCGAGCATTCTTTCTTCTCGGATCCCGCGCCCAATGCGGCAATAGTCTGCCCATGTGAACTCGACATTGCACGGCTTCAGTAGTTCGCACCATGCACGCCAATAGAGGGTCTCGGTATCAGCGAGCACGCCATCGAAGTCGAATATGAGAGCCTGGGGCGCGGTGCATTTAATCGCAGTGGCCACGAGTCTCCATAAGCCTAATGCTCTCCTTGGCGCTTCGACTTTGAAGGACCTACCGTGACAGGTCCTGGGCTCCTAGAGAAGGGCAGGGATGGATGTGAATTTAGGCGTAGCAACTAGCGTTCCGAACATCTGCGGCCGTCGTGCATGAGGGGAAGAGCGTGAGGAGAAAGGTGCCTATTTATGCGCTATCGCTTTTCGCCTCAGAGACCCTTCTAGGGACCTCCTGTAGCACCCTTTCTTTTAAGAAGGCGATAATGTCAGAGACGCCTCGTTTCGGTCCCCCCCTCCCCCCATTTCACTCGCACAGCTCGTCATACGCAAGCATTCCCTGGCGAGCAGAATCCGCCTGGTAAGCACCTAATTAGGAATCCTTCTTATTAGGAATCGGTTTTTAGGAATGCGCGAGCGTCTAGAAAGTCCCGGCACATCAGACGCTTGCAATAACTGGAGGCGCAATTTCTGCGCTACCCCGTGCAAAAACTCACATGGGTACCGCAGACTTTGAGGGGGGCACCGTCAGAAACTGAGCAGACGGCAACCATGGCTACTCTTCAGAAGTCCCATTTCAGATCAATGGTCCGCTCCGATATCTCGGTGTTGGTGGCACCGGTTGGAGAGCCGATAAGAGGTCTGGCGCCCCTCTTCCACGGCGCATTCGCATCCGGCAGAGGATCGAGGCCGAAAGGATCTAGATCCTTCTTTGCTGCGACTTCAGGTGTCTGCGCGCGATCGATGACATTAGCACCATACGGAAAAGCAGTGCCAGCCATTTCCGAACTGGTTGCTACTCTCGTGACCTTCGGTCTCGCGGCCGTTCCTGCACCGGTTGAGACAGGGCTGGCCGCCTCTTGAAAAGGCTTATACGGGATTCGCTCCTTAGGCGATCCCGGCCAAGGATGTCCAGTGGAAGGGTCGCACAGCACATACACCATCCCCTCAGATCCAAACGGTTCGGCCTGAATTAGCCCTGCGCGCACGAGTTCCTCGCGAGCCTTTCTGTGCGAGTTTGGCGATCCCCCGATCAACTTTGTGAGTTCGCGGATGGTGCGCTTGAGTTCGCGGCTGGAGTACCTTTCTGACTGCTCCCAAAGGGCGTTATAGAGCTTCACGGCGAATCCCGATAAAGCCCTCGCTTTGCCCAAGCGTATGAAGTCCTGCGGCATCCCGAAGAATTTTGGAACCATCACCGTCATGAGATCGCACCTATGGACGGGCAGGGCGAAGATTCTCGCGAATGATTCGATCCAGTTCGAGGACAGGGATCATCAATCGTCGGCCCAGCTTCACGCTGGACACTTTCCCGCTATAGGCGTATTGGCGAACGGTCCAGGGGCTCAGCCCGACCGACTTCGCAAAGGCTTGGACGCTAAGTAGCTTCGGTTCCGTGTGATCCACCATTTGAATCCTCTCCTGTTGGCAAATTGCCTGTATATATATGAGCGCGGATCAACTTGTGAGTGCTGATAAATATGTTTGTAATCTTAGCGTGATTTGTACTAACGTATTTTTGTGCAGCAGGAAAGAGCGATTGCGGTATCTAGGATTCTGAATGCCGAAGTTTCAATGGACATTGCGCGCGCGCTGACAGGCAGGGTAGGGGGTCTCAGCGAAGATGTCACCGCGGAACTCGCGGACTATATCGCGTTGACGAATTTGGAGGCCATCGCAGTGCAGCGCCCGCAACTTGGATCCTTAGTGGATGAGTGGATCGATAGCGGATTCGATGAACATGGAACGGAACACCCCTATGAGAGATTCCTTCCGGATGGTCTGATGCTTGACGATCGTTCAGTTGGCGTTTCCACATCTCTAGCGATTCGCTCCATCGAGCGATACCAGCAGGTTCATCCCCCCCGGCTTCACGTTCGACCACGGGGCGGGATCGACATTAGCTTTGCTGCGGAAGGGTTTGAGGTTAAGAGCGGGGACCAAGTTCCTGCGCAAGCCGCAATCCGCCTATTCATCGAGTTTTTCAGGTCCGAATGGATCTTCCGTCTCATGCGTTGTGCGCATTGCAGAACTTATCAGATCATTCGATCGCCGCGAAGAGAATATGTCCGGGGATGGCATTGCAGCGCCTGTCGCAAGACTGCAGCTGCGGCGACTTCGGTCAAGAAATCCCGAGAGCTAATGCAGATGCGCAGATTGAATGCTGCAGCGAGGGCTATCTGCAGCGGATTGCCGGCAAGAGCCGAAAAGGCGCTCTGGATCGCGGGTCGAGCCAACCATGCTCTCGCCTTACATGAACGTATCAAGCGGAATTGGGTGACTCGAAACCTAGCTCAGATTGAGCAAATGGCGCACGCTCTGGGCGATGGATCCAACTCCACCGCCTGCCGTTCGAAGGAGAATCGTTATGCCACGAGGAAAGATTAAGGATCGTGACGGTGTCTACCAGCGCAAGGACCGGCCGGGAACCTGGTGGGGATCATGGATTGACGCTAGCGGAAAGCGGCGCCAGCGGAAGCTAGAGGCGCACACGCTGCAGCAGGCCCGCAGTCTACTGAACGCGGAGAAAGCTCGCGTAGAGAAGATCCTCACTCTTGGCTATGCGCCGCCATCTGCGGAGTCCCTCTCTGCGGTCGCTAAGCGCTACCTGAAGCATCAGAAGGCCCGGCTCACACCGGCGGCCTACACGCGCGAGGAAGGTATCCTGGAAGCGCACCTCAAGCCATTCTTCGGCGACAATACGAAGCTCGCCAGCATCCGGCGCGTGGACGTGCAGCGGTATGTGACAGAGCGCATCGGCGAAGTGTCCGCGGCATCGGTGACAAAAGAACTCAACGTGCTGAAGCACCTCATGGCGCTCGCTGTAGAGTGGGAACTCATCCCAGCGAACCCCGCCCATGGGGTGAAGTCACCCAAGGCGCCCGCCGGCCGCGTTCGCTACCTCCAGCCCGGGGAACTCCGCGCCGTGCTTAAGGCCTGCCCGGAGTGGCTACGGCCGATCGCTGGCCTCGCTGTGAGCACAGGCATGCGCCGCGGCGAGATTCTGGGGCTGCGTTGGCTGGACGTCGACGTGAAGAACTCAAGGCTCATGCTGCCTCAGACGAAGAACGGCGAGGGCCGCATCGTCTACCTGAACGAGCTCGCACAACAGGCCCTATCATCGGCTCCGGTACCGCGCGACGCCAAGCCTACCGATCGCATCTTCCGCGGCGAAAGCATCACTCCTGAGAACGTGTCACTATGCTTTCTGCGAGCGTGCCGGTCTGCCGAGGTCCACGATTTCCGGTTCCATGACCTTCGCCACACGGCTGCCAGCTGGATGCGAATGAAGGGCGCGGACATTCACACGGTCGCCGTGCTCCTGGGGCACAAGGATCTACGCATGGCGGCGCGCTATCAGCATCTGTCGCCGGCGCACCTGTCTGACGCAGTGAAGCTCCTAGATTCAACCTTTGGAGAAAACTGAGGGGCTTTTTAGTCCGGTGGAGGTGGGCCGCCCTCCGGGTCGTCGATTGGCTGCTCTGGGTCTTTTGGAGGGTCGGGCGGATGATCTGAAGAGACATCTGGTGAATCGAAGGAAAATGTGGTCCCCACCGGCGCATCCGAGGATTTCAGAAGTTCCTTCAAAAACGACTCAAACTCTTCGTCTTTCGACGGGTCTATTGTGGGGAACCGCACGTTCAAGTTCACAATATTTTCGGCTGGTATATAGAAGTTTGAGCCCGGAATCGCCCTCCAGAACTTCTCAACATCTACCTTTTCGTTGGTTCCTTTCGCTTCTATGCAAGCTGCCTTGAAATCCTCTCGACGGAATCGGTCTACCTCCTTCATAAGGAGCCCTGAGAGTTTTCCATTCACATCGAGGAAGTAGTCACCTACCTTACCGCGATAGAGAATGTCTCCGCATAACACGTCAGCCAGTACGTCCCGCTTCGGCTTCTTCGGAAAGCTGAAATCTGTAAGCAGCAACTGCCATTCCGAAACCCTAGGCAGGAGAACCTTGCGAGCTAGAACGTCGTAAAGCGCGCTCTTCCCCGACCAGTCTCCGTACTTGCGTGTCAGAAAGCCGAAGAGCGCGCCCTCTGAGGCAGAGAATAAGAAATACCAGGAGAGAAACCTCAGCTGACGCCGCCAAATTCTGCTGACAGCTTGTTCGTATTCCGATTTTGGTTCCTTGCCGGGTTCGAGAAGGTGTGCGGGGTCTTCAGCGACGGCCATCCCGACGGCCAGACGATAGTCTCGCTTGTACTCGTTCGTAGTCCCGAACGTGTAGGCAAATGGATATGCTTCGGCAAACGGAACGGTCCAGACAAAGACGTTTGCGAGAACCAACGGCAGCAGGGCAACGAGGACGCCGAGGGTGAACTCTTGAGTCTTAGTCAGTTGAAACAGGCGGAGGGTGACAAAGAAACCGGCGAAGACCCGGAACAGTACTCCGGGAATCAAAATGTAAGCAAGAATGAAATAGGTAGTGAGGAGTGCGATCAATGCCGCCTCCTCACTTGCGGACGGACCTTATCGGGCGGTTGTGCGACGCGGCGGGGTGATCCGCAACACTCGACCCACCACGTCACGGATTTCAAAGGATCTTCCATTTCGCAGGTCTTCCAGCAGTTCGCCTCGCCGCATCTCGAGCTGGCGACGCAGCGACCTCTCCGGGGTGTCTCTTCGGAGCGAATCGGTCAGCTTTTTCAGATCTGCAGTCATTGCGAAACCTCTCAATACACGTTAGACGCCGCAGCCATGGAGCGAGAAGCGAAAAGATCGATCGGTCGCCTCATTCGTAACCAACCAGTTTGCTCGCTATCGTTACCGAAGCGTTACCGCAGCAAAAACGCCGCGTCAGGGGCCTTTGGGTAAACACTTGAATCTATTTGGCGTCCCCGACGGGATTTGAACCCGTGTTATCGCCGTGAAAGGGCGATAAGATTGGGCAACTTTAACGCATTGCTGAGAGCCAGAACGCATCGTAACGAATTCCAGCAACATTAACGAACACGTTAAGTGCTCCGCAACTGTCCGCGACAATCATACGCCTAATCGGGCAGTCTGCATCGGGAAATACCGCAGAGAACAACCTCGAAGGCCATCCCAATGCGCCATGTAGCAGGCCGGGGTTTAGAATCCGGACAGCCAGAAAACCTTCAGCCGACTCGAATGTCGAATATCTGGAGAATGCCATGGAGTTCCAAAAGCCAGTTCACCTGTATTGGATCACCGTTCCAGACGATCCAAGTGAAGATTGGTTTGTCTTTGCCAGTCAAGCTCATTTGGCACGACAATTCTTCGAGGAGTACGAGGGATTCGAAACTGGCGAAGCTGAAGCTCGCCTGATCGAGCGGAATGTGCGCTCGCACGCGCTCGCAGATCCTGAGATTCCCCGCTGGGCGAAACTTTCCGAGCTCGAGGCGCTCGGATTCGAAATCTTGAGTCGGACCCCACATCTCAGGTCCGTGCGCAAAGGCGAGGAAACCTTTGTGGAGGGCTACCTACAATCCGAGATTGCGGAGGCCCGCGACGATCTGGCCGAGACAGTGGGAAGAGGTCGTCCGTTCGGCACACGGCGACAAGGGAAACCGAACTGAGGTCCAAAAATGTCTATGCGGTTCGTCTGTTGTCGACGGGGCTAAAGTGAGAAACTTGAAAACAGATGAAGGCAAACCCATCCACCACCTGTTTTGATGTTTTCGAGCAGTGCGCCCTGGCTGTACAAGCTGGTGACCTGATTGAGTCTGTAAGCGCCAAGGACAAGGAATTTCACTTCCAGAACTGGTTCCAGAAGCGCATTGAAAAGCTCGGCATTCACTATGAGGGCTCAGGGCGTAACACATACCCGGATTTTTGCCTCGTTGAATACACCGAAGGCTACGAAATAAAGGGTCTAGCGTGGCCGGGACGGGAACGCGATTACGATTCAAATAGCCAGGTTCCGACCGGCTTTCACAACGGACGGCAGATTTTCTACGTGTTTGGCCGCTATCCGGCAGACCTGTCAACCTACCAGGATCAGGGCAACGGTCGCAAACAGTATCCGGTGGTCGATCTCGTCATCTGCCACGGAGATTTCCTCAATGCTGACCATGAATATGTCCATAAGAACCGTAGCGTAAAAGGTTTCGGCACCTACGGCGACATCATGATCCGCGACCGCAAGATGTATGTCGCGCCTACGCCCTTTGCGTTGACCCAGGGCACGACTGGTCTCATGACACTGATCCTTCCAGCTGCATTCCAAACAGATGATCGTTTTCAGGTGGTCGGCCAGCTCACACGCATCGAAGCCGACATGCTGGTGGTCGGATATAGCTTTGATTTGCGCACCAATGCGCTGAAGGCCGAAAAGATCCCCAATTCCCGCAAAGGGACCGAGCACCGATTCACCGCATATCGCCTCAAATCCCAGGCGGGCAAACCCGTTTCCATGCTGTCGGGTGCTGAAATCCTCGAAACCGTCAGGGAGATGGAAGAGGAATGAGCCACCCCCTCAAAATCGCTGGGCTAGACCACGAAGCAACCGCGCTGGAGCACGGATTCCCGATAGTGGAAGTGAGCCAGGTGGCCGAGCATGAGAGCTGGCGTAAGGAAGTTAATCGACCGCTCTACCACATTCACAAATGGTGGGCGACGCGGCTTGGATCGGTGTTTCGCGCCATCACGATCGCAGCGCTCAGGCCGAGTGGCGCCTCGGTGTGGGATGCGTTTTACGAGCGTCACCATCTGACTGGTAAAGTTGTACTCGATCCGTTCATGGGAAGTGGTACGACACTCGGAGAAGCGCTCAAACTTGGAGCCAAGGCCATCGGGTCCGACATCAACCCTGTAAGCACATTCCTCGTTCGTCAGGCGCTCGCTCGTGTCCCGGAAGACGATCTCCGCGCGGCATTCGCACAACTTGAGGGCCAGGTCGGCGCGGACATACGCCACTACTATCGGACCAGAGATCCGCTGACCGGAAAGATGATTCCGGTGCTGTATTACTTTTGGGTGAAGCTGGTCATGACCCCAGATGGTGAAACCGTGCCTCTTTTCGATAAGTACGTCTTTTCTCAAGATGCTTATCCAAAGAAGAAACCCAAGGCGCAAATCGTCTGCCCGGAATGCTGGGAATTGATTGAAGACCGCTACGATGCCACCAAGCTTGCTTGCCCGCAGTGCAAGAGCAGCTTTAATCCCCAAGAGGGAAGGGCATCCGGCCAGTACATAATGACGCCGACCGGCAAATTCCGAGTTAAAGATCTCATCCCCAAAGATGGTTCCCCCTTGGGGCACCGGATGTACGCCATGTTGGCGCTCAGGCCCACCGGAGAAAAGGTCTACCTCAAGGTCGGTCCTGAAGATGAAGCGCTCTATCGCGAGGCCGAGAGACGCCTCGCGTCCGAACAGCTTCCCCTGCCTACGCTTGGGGTGCGCCCTGGCCACAATACGAATCAGGCGCGCGGCTACAATTATCTTCACTGGCGCGATTTCTTCAACGCCCGCCAGCTCCTCTGCCACGGGCTTCTGTTGAAAGAAATCCTTCATCTCGAAAACACTGCCATTCAGGAACAACTGCTATGTCTTTTCTCCAGCAATCTTGAATTCAACAACCTGTTTTGCAGCTTCAAAGGCGAGGGGACGGGAGCCGTCCGCCATATGTTTTCCAACCACATTCTCAAACCGGAACGAATGCCGCTGGAAAATTCGGTGTGGGGAACAGAAAAGAGTAGCGGTACGTTTCTTTCACTATTCGAATCTCGCCTCCTACGCGCGAAGCGCTACCTTGATGAGCCTTTTGAAATCGCAATGAATGAAGCGTTGTTCGGCAATTCAAAGAAGGCATGCAAGATTATCTGCAGCGATCCCATCCATGTCCCTCAGGTAACGACGTGGGATGGATTGAACTCAGCCAAGCAAGCCGCACTCATCCTCAGCGGCGACAGTTCACGGCTTCCCCTCCCTGATGCGTCCGTCGATGCAGTGATCACCGATCCGCCCTATTTTGATTTCGTCCACTACAGCGAACTGAGCGATTTCTTTTTTGCATGGCTATCTCCCGCGCTCAAGGGCCGTTACGCGTGGTTTGATCGGGGCAATTCCTCTGATGCCGGTGAAGTGCAGCACAGAGACCCACGAACGTTTGCGCGCCAGCTCTCTAAGGTTTTTACCGAATGCCGCCGCGTTCTCAAAGATGACGGCGTTCTGGCTTTTAGCTTTCATCATTCGCGTGCGGAAGGCTGGGCGGCGATTTACGAAGCTGTCACGGCCGCTGGATTGCAGGTAGTAGCCGCGCATCCCGTACATGCAGAGTTGCGCGGCTCCAGCCCTAAGAATGCCGCGAAAGATCCGATCAGCCTGGATGCGATCCTAGTCTGCCGCAAAAGCGGAGAGACGAAGGCGCGAGAACTTGGTTATGATGACGTTCTTTATGCCACCGAGCATTACGCAAAGATGCTTTCCGCTGGTGGAATGAACATTTCAAACGCTGATCGCTTCGTTATTGCTGCCTCGCAGATGCTGATTTCCGCGTGCAGCCAGAGGCTCACATTCGAGCAGATCAATGCGGCACTGGAGCTCGTTCGTTTGCGCCTGCAAGGGGTCAGAGCGCTCCGTGCACAACCACGAACGATGTCGGTGTTTCCACGTTCGAAGCACTAGTGTCTGAGGCATGAACCTCGAGAGAGCAATCCCGATAGATTGAAGACGTAAACCTCGCGATCATTCGATCCCGAGGTTAAGGAGCATTCCGACCTGCATGCCCGGTCGACCTTCGATTCGTTTGCACATGATCGGTCTCACATCTCCTTGATCTAGGCTCTGTGCAGTTGTGCGATCGGTACAGTCGGGTTGACGATCACGCAGTATTGGATCTCACGTGCCTGTTCGGCTCGGCCTCGAGCACCAGTGGCAACAGACAGCGTGAGTGCCTTGACAGCGCACTGTTACTGCTTTTCGAGTCGACCCGCAGTGATTCCAGACACTTGTCTCCGTGAGGAGCGCGACGGCGCGATCACAATATTTCCTGTAGTTGTCGATCATGGCAGCAACGCTGGCTATAGATGAATCGACAGACCTAACAGCCCTGACCTTCCGCGCGCTTCGTGACACGTTTTTCGATAAGAATGGCAAGGCGGTCTCTTATGCACTCGCCGATAAAAAGTACGTGCAGGGCGACCCGTTCGATGAGTTCGTTAGAGAGGAGGTTCGTAAGCGCGTACCGAAATGCGTCGAAGTCTCGAAGTCAGTCGACAAAAACGGTAAACTGAAGCCGCTTACCTCGCCAGACCTTTTGGTATTCGCACCGTCATTGTGCGATGGCGTTTCTAGGGCTTCTTTGTGCAATGATCTGTCTCGAATTGTTGGTCTTGAAGTGAAGAAGTTTGAGGTTGAAGACCATGAAACCAAGAAAAGAATTCGGAAACCACCCCGCGGAAGTGGAATGGACTTCAACAGCACTCCTCCCTGCGGGACAATCACCGTGTACGACTTGACTGAGCACCCATTCCAGGTGCGAGGTTTTTATTTATTTGTTACCCAATCCCAAATTGGCGAAAACCAGTACAAGATCATCAATCTGTTGTTGTGTGACGGTAATCTTCTCAATGAAGACTTCGAATTCTACTCTTCCATTGTCGGTACTCGATCCAAGAAGATCGGCTTAGGCACCTATGGAGACGGCCTTGACCGCGTGCGACCGATGCTTGTGTTTCCAAACCCATTGCGAGTTGCCGAGCTCATCACGAAACCTACCCTTGTGACGACTGCAAGTGGGTTGGAAGCGGGTGGCCTATCATTCGTGGGGCGTTTGCACAGAACAGTCGTTCGTGCACCTGCAGCCGAAGCAAGCAGCACGCAAGTCAATTCGCGCATCTTCAACTGCTATCGCACCAAGGAAGACACCGGGAGTGAGCCCCCCTTCACATTAGCTGATCCATTCAACAGAGCAAAGAGCAGCGAAAAGACTGCACCTAGGGGGCGATTCAAAGTGAATGTGAGATTGGCTGATTAGTTTTCAAACGGCAGCAGGTCCCACTTTCGATGGGCTAACGCCTGAGGCATGTTACTCGTCGGAAATGATCACACTATATTGAAAACGTAAAACTCATGATTGTCCTTCGCCCCGAAGTCTACTAGAATCCCAATTTGCACTCCAGGCCCACCATCGATGCTATGCGTTGGCACGTGATCGCGCTGAATTTCCTTGATCGGGCCGCCTTTAAATGGGCGACTGCCGTCCTGGGTCTTGGCGATGAGGATATCGCCCACGGAGACCTTTCCCGCCGGCAGATTCACGCAGACAATCCGATGATCTATTACGGTTATCGCGGCTCCTAGTGGCGATGCCCTCCGTGCCATGAAGGGTAAGGCGCGCTCGTAGATAATCTCGCCGAGGCTGGTTGTATAGGCGTCGACAAAGTCGATTAATTCCCGAAGCAGGTCGTGCGACAGGTAATCGTCCGTGGGGGTGCCATGCGCGACGTCGTTCCTCCGGTTCGCTAGGTCATCGAGCCGCGCAAACACAATCTCGTCGTTACCCGCAAGGTAGGTATCGAGATCTCGCTCCGGATTTTCAGTGGCAAGGAAATTCTTGAAGGCATCAGCCCTTCGAAGTGCCGGTCCGAGTTCGCTGACGCCACTTTGCGCGAATGTCGCTGTCACGATGCCGTGGCGAAAATTAGCGGTGTGTTGCGAGAACGCCTCGACATTTAGTTGGTATTTATCCGGCGAACTGAAACACATATGGAGCCGCGCCACCACGTCCTCGACCCGTACCATCCCGGCGTAGCGCTGGTAGTCAACTTTCCGGGCAAGCTCCAGCGATAACGGCAGGTGATTGGTCTGCACGATCGGCGGGAGCTCCGCAAAGGTCGCAACATTACTGGAGACACCCCGAAGATATTCCCCGATCAGCTCCTCGATAAATCTCTCAAGGTAGCCGTACAGCGAAACGATAACGGTGTTGTATTCGTAGCGAGCCTTGTTATTCCTCGCTCGGAAATGCTCCTGGATGGTCTTTAGTACGGGACCTGCATCGCCGCAAGACTCCGACTGAAGGTCGAGCAGCTTGTCCTGCTGATCGAGGCCATCGAGATAATGCCGCAGTAGTGCGAGGCCGTCCCTGAGCGTGCCATTGCAGGACCACATGGCTAGACGATTGCAGCAAGAATCGAATCGAGCAACCCGATTAACGCGTCGTTCCTCGCGTTCATGTCGGCACGATTGACCTTCCTGCCCTCAAATATGGCGTAGTTGCTCTGATAGAACTCCTGCAGGGCCTCACGGACATACTGTCCCTTGAGCACCAGCTCCTCCGCACGGTCCAGGCGTTGGCTGAAGGCATACATAAGCGGCTCATAGACAACCTTCGTCGGACGGTCAAACCAGTTCCAGCCGCTCTTTCGTTGCCGGTAGAGATGGAACGCATCCTCCCCTAGGACCTCGAAGACGAGTTTCACCGTCTGCTGGAATAAGTCCTTGTATTTGGTGAGGAGCTCGCTCGAAAACCCATTTCCCTGCCGCAGGAACTCATCTAGATAGACGTTAAGCGCCGTTTGGTCGTGCAGGAGCCGCTGCCGGTACGCGAAGAACCGCAATACCAGTTCGACATCCTCCATCCGCCGGAAGGTCTCATTTGACACAAGATCATCGGCGAACACCCCGGTTTCGAGTTCGGTAGCGGTCGGCTCCGGAATATCCCACATGCGGCATAGATAGGGGTTTCGCGCGAGTTCAATGCAAAGCCGGTTCAGCGGTCCGTCATATATGGCATTGCGCGATTCCTGCGGCTCGAGCTGCACGCCTCCGCTGTTGATGCGCTCGAAGACGAGCTGCTTCAGGCGTTGTGCTTCGTGCGCCGTCTTCGCCGTTTCCTGGAGCAGGATGATGGAAGACAGGTAACGCCGGTCGATGCCCTTCTGCACCTGGTCCGGCAACTGCGAGTAGCGCAGACCGTTCAGCTCCCGCCATTCTTCGAGTCCAGTCAGCGGAAACTTGTCCTTATAGAAGTCGTAGATGGCCGTCATGCGCTGGAGACCGTCCATCACCTCGTATTTTGAGTATTCGACCTCGTAAAGGAACACCGGCGGGATCGGTACGTTCATGATGAAGGACTCGATCAGGCGGCTCTGCTTATCCCGATTCCAGCGGTGACGCCGTTGGAAATCCGGGTTGAGGACGTATTTCTTGGTGTCCTCGTACATGCCGACGATCGTGGGCAGGGGGTATCGCGCCTGCTCGGTGACGATTCGCACCTCGCCCTTAACGTATTTGGCATTGATGGAGCCGCGGTCATGAGGAATGACCGGACTTCCGGAGCCGAAGTCCAGTGTCAGCTGCTCCCCTTCGTACAATCCATTGATGGAATAGGTCGTCATCAGTTTGGCTGTTAAGAATTCCTGTAACCATTAATGATGTCATGCCCGCCTTGCCTCTGAAGAACCATTTCACCTACCAGGGTATTTCGGCAGACCACAATTCAGGTTCGAACCGGTAATCTTTCGTCGGTCTGTCAGAGGAGGTCTGCCTTCCTTGAAACTGCCTCCGTGCCAGCAAATGGGTCTCATCGAGACGATTCCACAGGCCGATGTGCAGCAGTGGAGTTTTTCACGCATATTCGGTCTACCTAGTCAACGCATATCCGGTCTACAAACACTGGTTCCCTACGCATATTCGGTCAACACTTGCGCATAAACGGTCTAGCGCGTGCCGCTATCTTATTGATTCTGCGATGGATGCGCTGCTCTCTATATGGCTGTATGGGCAACCCATAATTGATAGCCTGTAGTCGAAGCGTCACAGTGTGGAAATCAAAACGCACAGGCTCATGCGAGAACCTCCGCTGGAACCGAACAATAATTCTCCCTACTCCGGCGTCGGAAACAAACGACTTCTGACGTCGAAAGGGCCCTAATCGTGCGCCAATTTCGCCTACTCGGACGGGGCCCAACGCTGATGCCCCAGAACGCCGTGCGCCAATTTTGCTTACTCCATTGAATACGAAGGACAAATGGCGCGTACTTCTCACTTTCAGAGCATCGTGCGGAGCGTTTCTCTGAAGATGGAGTGAATACATCGTTCGAGAGCGCATCTTTGAGCAGTACGACCAGATCTTCCTCAGACAGGTCGAGCGGGCGCGGGATCATCTTTCCGTCTTTCCACCAAGAGAAACGGATTTCTTCTTCCCGCGATTCCCTGATATGCAGTCTTTCAATCCGGACTTCATCACCGGTTGGAAATCGCCGTACTGCGGGCTCGCACAGTTCAACTGCGTACTTCGTCTCCCTCATATCGTTGTCGCTCCTAGGGGAGAACATAGCCTATCTCCATACTCCAGGGCTATAGCAAGCGTTCGGACAGGCAGTCCAGCGAACGAAGCAGTCCACCACGACACCGTGCTCACAAGCAGTAAATGAAGGTGTACATCGATTCGATCATCCGAGGAATCTGTCGAAAATGCGCTGCCGTCCTCACTACTGCGATAAGGCCTTCCGTAGTGCGCCCGTATTATCGTGAGCATGAACAGCCAAATGAGAAAGGACCGAGCGGCAAGTGATTGGGAGAGACGAACTGTATGAGCATGTTTGGTCTATGCCTATGACGAAAGTGGCCGAGAAGTTTTCGGTCTCGGGCAGCTACATGGCCCGCATTTGTACGGTGCTCAATGTTCCCCGCCCGGAGCGGGGATACTGGGCCAAACTGGAAGTGGGAAAGGCTCCCGTGCGCCCGAAACTGCCTGAAGCCGTACCCGGCGATCAAACATTTTGGTTCCAGGAGGGAGATCCGCTGCGGACCCGAGTCCACCCTGCACTCACGGCATCTGCACCGCCGGTGCCACGCTCCCATCGGATAGCGACCGGAACTCACAGTCTCCTCCAAGGCGCGAAGCAGCACTACGAAAAGGGCCACAAGATCGAAGGAGGCCATCTCCTTCGTCCTTTCAAGCGGCAGCTGGTCGACGTGATCGCATCGGCTGCTGGCCTCAAAAGAGCGCTCGCATTTGCCAATGATTTGTTCAATGCCTTGGGATCTGCTGGTCACCGCGTGCGCTTTGTGCCATCGAGTAGACTGTGTCACCGTCCCCACATAGATGAACGCGAGGACATCCCAAAGGTCAAAAATCAGAACTACGCCTATAACGGCAGGCATCTGTGGCGGCCGTCCAGTCTTACGGTGGTCTACGTCGGGAGTCTTGCGTTCGGACTGACGGTGGTTGAAATGACTGAAGCCGTGTTGATGCGGTATGTAGATGGAAAGTACATCCGTGAATCGGAATACAGGCCGCCAAGGAATTCCCGAACAGCTGCCGACCATACCTGGACGACGACAAAAGAGGTTCCTTCTGGACGCCTCCGGCTGGTCGTCTACTCGCCACATCCTGATGTCTCGTGGTCACTGATGTTTCAAGAAACCGCAGCACGCACACTAACCGAGGACATCACCAAAATCGTAAGATCGATGAAAAGTTCCTCGCAATTGATGCTCAAGGCCATCCAAGAGGCAGAACATCAGGCGGACTTGAGAGAGCAGGAGTGGAAAGCGCAACAAGAGAGGTGGCGGCGTGAAGAGGATCAACGTCAAATTGCGAAGTCCGTCAAGGACAGCAGTGAGCAGCTGAACCACGTCATCCAGGCCTGGGCAGCTGCCGTCGCGATCGAGCAATTCCTCAAAGGGGTCGAAGAACGAGCTACCATGCTCTCCGGAACACAGTTAGAAGCGGTACAAGAGCGCCTCCGCTTGGCGCGAGAATTCGTGGGCGCGCAGAATCCGCTGGAATTGTTCCTTTCCTGGAAGACTCCGGGAGAACGATATGTCCCCTTAGGTGCTAGAACCAGTTAAGAAACGCAGCTTACCGCAGCCGCCGTGAACTCGCCAGTTTCGATCATTCGTGTTCTCGGAGTGCATAGACGTGCAGCTAACCCCTATACTCCACTCGGATTTAACATCACCTACTTTGCGAGCGTAAGACGGATGGGGGCTCCATAGCGCATATGGCTCTTAAGCCAAGGGTATTGCTTCACGGCACGACCGACGTTTTCAAAAAGCTTCTTACCTTCAGGAGATGAATCATACTTGTCCGGCGCATTCGTCAGGTGCACTAAGAAATCGCTGTTTTCGCCTCGAGTTTCCGCAATCAGGCAAAGCGTCTCGGTATCCGGGTTATTGTATTTACCATTGGCAGAGATCACGTAATGTTGCGCTTCAACGGCGTTGAAAAGATCTTTGGTGCAGTTGCGGGAGCTTCCATGGTGGGGTAGCTTCAACACGTCGACACGACACCGCCCATCTCTCAGATAGCCGGCGCTTTCGAGTCCGTCCACTATGTATTCGCCTCGTGCATCGCCGGTCAAGAGCACGGCACAGCCGTCGGACTCGGCCAGAACGACAAGGGAGGAGAGATTCTCGACCGCACTGTCCAAAGCAGCCGTTTTTATGGGAGTCACTTCCCATTTGTGTTCGAGCCGCTGAACGGCCTTCTGATTGGGCGCGAGCAGCGTCAAAGTGAGGCCCGCTTTGGAAAATGTCGGAACGTTATCAGGAACGAAAACGACACCTTTACCCCCGTTAATCCGAGTGCCGAGGGGCGTCAATGTATCTCGGAGCTCTCGGCCCTGTGCGACACTTGCGACAATGCCGCGAGCGTCCCTCGACGGATTCGGGTACAACAACTTTCCTTGGCCATTGAGCGTCGCAATTTTCAGTTTGCGTGTATTCTCGAGCACGTCCGGGAAGGAATTAAACCAGCATTCGACGATTTGCCACTCCTGGCCAGAAGTAACGAAATAGGTTAACCAGTCCAGAACGCCATGGATATGATCATCATCGATATGGCTGACCATCAGGAGGTCAGTCACGAAGACGTCATCGTCCTCTAGCCCGCGCTCCTGTCTCAACTGTTGAAGGCGTGGCTCAAGTGATTCCTCGAATACACCTTTGGGACCACCGTCCACTACGATGAGTCGTGGTTGCTCCGGTTGTCCGAAATGTAGGAGCAGGCAGTCGCCAAACTTGGCATCTAGCGCTTCGAAGGTGAACATTCCGATTTCCTCATACAGACTCAATTGCTCGCAACACGTCCAGAAGCCCCGCGCCTTGGTATGGACTCGTTCGTCCCAGATCAGTAGCAGTTCCACACAAGATCTGTTTGACCTCGTGTGGGTTTCCAATGAGCTCATTATGCCGAGCCATCAAGAGCGCGGCTGCGCCGCTTACGTGAGGCGCAGCCATACTGGTTCCATCCATTGTCTTGGCACCATTGTCGACTGCCGTTGAAAAAATTCGCTCTCCAGGAGCGACGAGATCCGGTTTCGGACGTCCATCACCTGTCGGCCCACGGCTCGAAAAGTAGGAAACTCCATAGGTGTGGGGCATATTGCGATGCGTTGCCCCGACCGTAATCACCGATTCGGCGTTGCCCGGATCCGTAATGCTGCTTTGCCGATAGCTTCCAAACAATCCAAGGCTGGATCCGTCGTCGTACCCAGTGTTTCCGGCTGCCACAACTACAACGATGCCGTTCGAGACGAGGCGCTCACACTCGTCACAAACCGGAGTGCGGCCGCATGCATAGCTGCGTACCTGATGTTCCAGCGAGATGCTGAGGTTTACCCCGTGAATTAATCGCTTGCTTTTGGAGGAGTTGAGATAGCGTACAAACTGCAGTGCTCCGAGGATGGCAAACTCATCGCACTCGTCATCCGCATTAAACACTCGAAGATCATAAAGCGTGATATCCGGACATACCCCCTTGAGACCGTCGCCTTCAAGAACATTCCGGAGGTTCAGTCGATCAGCGACGCCGTAAGGCACTATGCCTTTCAGAGTCGGATCTTTCACATTCCAGTTTGCTCCCAGGATCCCTGCAACGTGAGTGCCGTGGTCATTTGACGGCGGAGAATACGATGGGCCCCGGTGGGAGACTTCTTCGTGACGACACTGCCAGTCGGCGTGGTCTGAGTTGGACCGAAGTCATGCGGAATTTCCAAGCACGGTAGGATGAGATCCCAGTCAATCTGCAGACCGGCAAGAAGTCTCTGAGTCACTTGTACTTGGATTGCTTGGTATTTCTCCGGTGCAAGGTGGGAAAAAACCCCGTCGACAGATTGATCTTCGGCATTAAGCAGAATGCGTAATCGTGTAAAGTCAAAGCTCCTGGCAACTCTTGAGCTGCCATTTGACGCGAGGAATGCGGGATGCCGGGCATCGATGCCCGTATCAACTACGGCCCACGCAATTTGATCGCATTTGATCCCGAAAACTCGCGTTGCGGCGTCGGCCTTTATCGTCTCGCGTGATCTGAAGATCGAAGGGCTAGCCCGGCGGTTCAGCGACACTTGAAATAGAAGGGGAGGGCGAAGTTCGAGCGCTTGCGACAACCAGTTCTCGATCAGAGGATCGAGAATTGTTCGTGACTTCGACCCTCGTGTCGGCTTGCGCATCACCATAATTTCTCGAACTACCTTCGCCAAGTAGGATAGGTCCGAGAAAGCCTCGGGCTGCTTGCGACGCTTCTGTCGGTTCGGTTGCTCCGTCCTGCCGCTCACAGCGTCGTGAACGATTTGCGGACCGTCGATGGACGCGGCGATGCGTTGCCACCAGTCGGACAGCGGAAGAACAGCTGTCAACAATTCCTCGAGTTGAACACGGACCACAACGTGCGATTCGTTGTAAGCAAGTTGGTGCTCAGCAGTCTTCAGTCCGCGCTTGCGCAGCTCTGCCGCCAATTGACCTGGTCCGGACTTGAAATCAGGATTGAGCAAGATGTCCACCCGCTCGAACTCTTTGACTTCGGCGAAAGCCATCCAGACCTCCGCCAGGATCGGCGAGTCTTGCGTGAAACGCTTCTCGCTGCAATCGCGGGGGTATAACAGCTGGCACAAACGGTCAAACATCCACATGTCGTTCAGGCTGGGCATGGATCGGCTCGGAGGGATGGTATCTATGGAACAGGTTATATTACACCGAACGCATGGATCTACGGCGCGTCCGAATGCTGGGCGACAGTCCCATGGCGTTATACGGATTTTGGGCTACTGGGTGCCTTCGCAATCCGGCGCTCTTCCATGCGCGCCCCATTTCCTCGCACTAAAACGTTTTGCCATTCCCTGATACGCTGATCCGTGAATTCAATCCGCCAGATCGGATCCGGAATGTTCGGGACGCGGTAGCGCTCCGGGCAGGTTAGGCGGTGAGCCCAGAGGAAAGCGTCTGTCATGACGTATGCGTGGTACATCAGCGCTTCGCACTCCAACGGGTCGAAGCGGTCCAAATTTGTTCGAATTCTCCTAATTCCCCCTGCCACGATCGGAGGAATCATGTACTGGGACCCCACCGCATCTTCATATTCTTTTCCCCGTCCGTTCGGAATGCGCTGAATTCCGCTACCGAGCATGACTAGCAGGCCCTTTCTCGAGGTTGACGGATTTGAAAAGTCGGCGACAAGAGCTCGCCGGCGCTGAGCAGCAGCTTGTTCTTGGGCGATTCCGTTGACCCTGTAGAGCAGCAGAGCTGACGCAAGGACAGGAATCCCATTTGAACGGAATTTGTATTGAGCGGGGTATCCCGCGTCGCTCACTATCAAAAACTCTGGGGCAGCTACTCTTCCGATTCCGGGCAAGATCGTCTGCTTCCCGATGGCTTCGACGCCGAGATTGTCGTATACCCCACCGTCTGTCACCGGAATCAACGGGTAATTGGGAACGGAGTCCTCACCGTAGACGGGCGGACTGAACGTGTAATCACTCCGCCGAATCCTCGCCGGCGGAAAAATTGGCGGAAATGCGGCGCTCGCCGCGACCGCCTCGCCCAGCGACAACGGTTTGCTGCCCCACGAGGCTAGGCCAATTCTCGAATCGCCCATCCCGTCCCGTGTGAAGCGCCAGGATCGGATGGAGACCAGACTCGTTGAATTGAGAACGAGATAGGGTCGCTCGGGGAGCTCTGAACAGCGGAGTCCGTTGCAGAAGACGTCACCGAAAAGAAGCCCGGCGAGCTTCGTCCTGGTGAACGTCGCATCCAAAAGCTTTCTGAACGGCAGCCAAGGAAGGCTCCAGGCCCACTCGCGAATGAAATCTCGCGTTGTGATCAGCTCGATGAACGGACGCACGACATGTCGCTCGAGTGCTGACCAATCGCCACCATCCCGGGCGACTGACGACCATCGCGATGCCGCAAAGGCACCGATGACACTACCACCCGACACGGTCGACATGATGTCCAGATGTGGCAGCCACCCGAGCTCTGCGATACGACGCAAGACGCCCAGATGAAACACTGCAGCGCGGAACCCGCCTCCCGACATTGCGATGCCGATCCGCACGCTTTGAAGGGTGCTAGAACCGCTGGTACGATCAACCGTATAGTCAACCATCAGATTCGGCCCCAAGGTGGAGAAGTTCATGTTGAAGGTTCTGTTCTGGAATGTACAGCATGGCAGCGCCGCGTTCGTATTGACCCCGAATCAGCGCTCAATCATAGTGGATCTTGGAAACGGGACGGATTCCAACGGGCGCACCTTTAGCCCAATCAGGCTCCTTCGGGCCAAGGGGCTTCTCGACGCGGTTGATCTGCTGATCCTGAGCCATCCCCACGAAGATCACCTGTGCGACATGTCCCAGCTCGCTGGAATTCCGATTCGCAAACTCGTGGCGCCTTCTATCCCTGCAGAACTGTTGCGAAGGGGAGCGCCGGAAGGCAACACCATCAGCGAGTATTCAGCACTCGTTTTGTCTCATAGCTATCGAATGCCGTTCGGTCTGAATTCGAATCAGGAAGCCGACTACGGAGGCGTTTCGATCCGGCACTTCTTTCCAGAGGTCAGCGGCGCGAATTTGAACGACTTCAGTGTGGTTACTTTGCTGGAGTATGAAGAAACAAAGGTATTGATAACGGGCGATAACGAGGAGCCATCGTGGGCATCGTTGTTGGGTGACAAAGAGTTCAAGAAAGCAATCAAGGGGACAAACATTTTCGTTGCACCGCATCATGGCAGATCGAGCGGTTTCTACCGGCCGCTCTTTGAAGTGATTCATCCGAAGCTCACCATCATTTCAGATGGACCCAGCCAAGAAACAAGCGTCACTGATCAATACTGCTCGGTCAGCTCGGGGATGAAGGTTTATGCGGGGACTGCATCAGCAGCGAGAAAGTGCGTCACAACGAGGCGCGATGGCAATATCCTTCTAAAAATTGAACGCGGTTTTTGGGGCCCGAACATTCGTGTTGAAGTAGAACAACTCTCGGATGAACCAATACCGAGCCGGAATCAAATCTAGGCGAGACGCTCGCACTCCGCCCCGATGCGACCTGGTGTCTATAGCTCGTATCGTGGGATCGTTCGCATCGCATTGGCAGAAGGTATGTGGCGAAATGCACGAGCAATATTGCTTAGCTTCCTGCCGCTTGCAACGCAGATGGAGGATGCGAAACTGCGCATAAACGGGTGAACCTCCCTTCCCTTAGTTCAGCCTGGGAAAATGCGTAGGTTGCGAGCGCCAGGCGCTGATACGGAGTGCCAATGATGATCATCAGGGAATGGGCAAGTAGGCCACCGGTCTCGTCTGATAGCAAAGCCATTGCCTGGATATCGGTCGCGCTGGGCACAGGAAGAGAATCCGGATGCGTATGCCACATCCCGACATAGCGAACAGAGCCTCGTGACACCCGGTTGCGTTGCTCATGCAATTTCGCCGTCCCTTCAGTACCACAGATGAACTCTGTTGCTGTCAGAGTGCTATCGCGAGGAGGTGCGCTGAATTCATCGACCCACATTAGCTTCAAAGACTCGTCGCGTTCACCGAGGAGTATGCCTCCGGTCTCAACCCGCCGTCCAAAACGCCATGCGCTTTGATTGATATGCCGTTGCATTTGAAGCCAAGCACTTCTACTAATCCGAATCTCAAATCCGCTGGTTAGGTCGTGGCTCTGCAGCCGCCCGTCAATGCGGTAGCGAAGCTGGCCCGTGTTGTCTGGCGCGTCAATCGAGGGAGAGTAAAATCGCGCTTCAGCCTCAGAGGGGTGGAGCGATTCGAGGATCTCAGGGACCGCGTTCAACATCAAGTGCGAGAGAGAGGCGACATCAGAATAAGAGCCAATGAATGTTGGTTCCGAGCAGCCCGGTTCTGGCTGAAACGCGTGTCCAGCGGTTTGCGGGAAGAAGTCTTCCAGGTACTTCTTGCCTCGCTTGTCTGTCAGAAGTCGAAGCTTCGCTGATCGACTAGCATCGAACGGCCCGCCTGAATGTCCGGGCCCTACGACGAGAAGCATCCCTTTCCGCGCTCGTGGACCAAAGACCAGGGAGATGATGGGCACTCGATGGAAATGTGTCTTTCTCGTCCACTCGAGCTTTGCTAATACCGAACGAGACGCCGTGGCATCAAAAACAATATCGGCGCCATCGTGCCAGTCCTCTCGATCGAGAACGCCTTGCCTCACGTCCGCTACTTGCGCGTGAATCATAAGGTCTGGGCGAATCCGCTGAAGACGCTGTTTGAGAGCGTCGGCTTTGAAGTCGCCGACTTCCACATCGTCATACGGTTGTCGCAGGAGGACTCCGGGCTTGATGCGGGCGTTGTCGTAGAGGTTCAATCGCGCAGCGCCGGCTCGTGCAACTCCCTCAGCGATCTGTGCTCCGATCGCTCCGCATCCCCATACTGTCACTGATTTGCCGCGGAACCAACCGGCCGGGGTTCCGCCGTCGCGCCGAACGATGATTTCAGGCCTGTCTTCGAAGAGAGGACACCAATGAACTCGCTGTTGCTCAAGTATTGTGAAATAGGTGTGTTCAAAATCCGCCCGCAGGCTGCGAAGCTCCTCAGAATCGGTAGTTTTCGGCATTGCGAGCCGCAGTCTGTTGGCAGTCTCGGGATCGATCCACCAAGCGGTCAAATGCTGCTTCGGCCCTTCCGCACCTTTGATACCGCGCATCGGTGCACCGATGATGAGCAACAGGGGCGCATCAGCCTCAGTTTGTATCAATCCACATCTAAGGAGAAGACTGAGGGTATTGCGATTTACGCCCCGCTCTTGGAGCGCAGTGATCAATTCTCCAATTGTTGACGGGAATTGATGACTCAGAGGACCGTTCAGCAGTACAGCGGCAGCTACAGGACCATCGGGCCACTCTTCATCAAGAATCGATTTCCAGCCCGTAATGTCAATGCGGCGCCGAGAAATGTTCTCGATAGTCGCGAATCCAAACCAGGTATGTCCTTCGGTCGGCGGTGTGTCTGCTTTGGGGATCACTGTCGGAAGATCATTCCTTCGCGACGCCGGCGTAGTAGGCGGATGCATTGGAGCTCCAACACGATCGAGTGTGCCTGCCGCCGCGTTTCGCAGGAACAGATCAACCCGCTCAGTAAAGCCCAACATCCCATCGGACGGATTCCACTCCGTTTCCGGTGCCTGATAGAGGCAGAGATAATAGCCCCAATAGACATGCGGAAAGCCGAGAAAGCGCTTGTGGGAGACCACAAGCACTGGAACTTCAAACGGAAATCCCTTCGGCACGAGGATATGAAAGCGTTCGCGAGCACGTAAGGGCATTCCCCCTTGATGGTGAGGAATGCCAGAGCAGTCTATGCTGACGTGAATATGGAGGCCTCCATCGTCCACCTCATCGAATTCGAGTAACTCGAGCGGGCTTCCTGGAGCCGACGCGATCGCTCGAACCTGCTCGAGAGCTGTTTTTGGGCCCTGAAGCATTACTTGTCTCCGAAACCTACGCGAGAAGAAGGTGGAGCTGACGAACCGCGTGCAGCCGATACGGCCGATGTGAGAGTTGCCGTCGTGCTCTGCTTTGCCCGTGCAGCCGGTTTCAGATAAACGAAGCCGTTGTTTGTGGCCTCGAACACAATCGGTTGCGGCTGATCCTGCCCCGGATGTTCGTGCGTGCACAGAAAGTCAGTGGGCGCGATTTCCTGATACCGGGCTTTGGCTTTCGCGTGTGGAGGGCAATCGCCTGACTGGTTGGATCCCGGAATCGGTTCGCTGCTGGCGATGATATATCCAGGATTCTGGGCTGCACCTTCGATCAGATCGAGAACATCCTGCTTGAGGGTTTCGCTGTCATTTCCGGGGTCTTTCCAGTACATCACGGATTTTGAACAATGATGCGGTGCAAGGAGAATGTGCCACTTGACGTCTTCCGCATTGCTGACCTCGAAGATGCGCTTCACTGTGGGATAGCAGTGATCGGCAAGTAGCATCAGATAAGAGTAAGCGCCCTCTACATCCAGGCGGATCTGCATTGCGACGGAACAATCATTACGTTCTTCTTCAGCGGAATCTTTGAACGGCGCATGGAGGAATACGCGGCAACGGTCACTCAGATCGACACCGTCGAACTCCACCACCTCATGGCCCGGCACCGAGAAACAGCCCTTTGGGAACTGTTTGTACTCGTCTTCCCTAAGCAGGTCGTCATAGCCGATGATACGGACTCGGTCTCCGCTGGAAACATCTCCATTGGATTGAATAGTCTTGCGAACCCGGCGAACGGCTTCCTCCCGAAATGTCAGCGCATCATCGCACAAATCCTTCTTGTATTCGCGAAAGACTCGTGGACTGAACCAGAGTTCGCCAATCTCGACATTGGCCAAGAGCTTCTGGAACCCGAGACAGTGATCCTCATCGGGATGAGTCAACACAAAGACAGCAAGATAGGGGCGTTTTCCTCGCTTGGGCAGATGCTCGATCAGCCGATCGACAATCGGAACGTGAGGGTCGCCTTCTCTCTCAGCGAGACCCAAATGGTGGATATCAACCTGCATGACCATGTCTTCCGCCATGCATACCGTTGTGCTGTCCCCGGTTCCAACGGGCCACTGCACATACCCCTGAATCGGAAGGGCAAATCCGTCGTTATTGTTTCCCATTGCCTACCTCTGTCGCCACTGTAAGCTTACAGTGCGAACAGTGCAAGAGGAAAATTTCATAATGTCGGCTGCTGGTCGGGTGGGAACAAACCCGCCAGTCGAATCCTCGCGACTATCGGGTTAACCTCAAAGATCTCTGCGAGGGCCACTTCAGCAGCGCTGCGCATTTGGTTACCGAGAGTCAGCAGCCCAAGCAGGCCCCGGCTTTCCACGAACGGCTGGACCGCTGTGAGGACGAGATCCTTGGGCAAGAGCAGGGGGCCGATCGCTGCATTCGCCTGGAACTCCCACCATTTGCCGTCGTATCGTGCGGCCGGCTCGTCTCGGCACAGAATCTTTGGTGTCTTTGAATCCTCGCCCATTTCGACGAACAGTAGCTCTGATTCTTGAGCCTTGCTAAAAAGGTGGGCGTGAAATAAGCAATGCCCCGCTTCGTGTGCAAGGGTCGTGTTGATTCGTCTCTGAGCGACAGCCGAATCGGCCTCTGCCAATCCCCGATCGACAACCAGGCCCATAGGGCGTCCGGCTTCGAACGCTGTATAGCCCAGGACTCCGGCTGGCAGAGCGGCATACTCCGGGGTCAATCCAAACTTCTTCTCTATGAATCTTTCTATGCGAATGGCGGAGGGGACATTCGGGAGCAAACCAACGGACCGCAGCGCATCTTCGCAGAACCGTTCAATATGTGAAGGTGACAGATACAGTCGATTTGGCCCCGGCTGTCCAGCTCTGGTCTTCATGATTTCTTGTGCTTTGGATGTGCTTGAACCCATGCCAACAGATCTTCCGGATCCACTTTCCTCTCGACTAGCTTCCGAAAAGCTACCCCGAAGGTGGGATCTGTCTCGCTGAGACGCTTCAAGTCGTCAACCGGAGCACGAGTATCCAACTTCCGTAAGGTCGTGAGTTCACTCCCTAGAACGGCGGCGATTTTCTCCAGCATGTCATCCGAGGGAAAGCGTCTCCCAAGCTCGACATCAGACGCAAATGCAGCGGAAACCCCCAGACGCCTCGCAAACTCTCGTAGAGAAATGTCTTTTTCATCTCTCGTTCGTCGAATGAAAGCTCCAAGCGTTTCCATGAATATAAGAATACTCTCCAGAACGACTGAGAACTGGGTCAATCTGGTCCTGCAAATCAGCTTAGGTAACGTGTCCGGCTCGCCGACTCAGATGGCTCTTTAACGAAGGTGATTCACGGCAAGGCCGTTTCATCTTGCTGGCCGTCTTGCGCCGCCACAAAGCGCATGAACCGTTGTCCAAATGGGGACAGCTGAAAGGTACGCCGCGGGCCAAAGTGCAATACAGAATGCAGCTTTTGCTCATCGCTCGCATTGGGATCGGGACGCAGAAACTTCTCGGTCACAAGGCCCAGGCTGGCGAGACGAGAAAGGCTGCCCAAAATTTCATCAGAGTACTCAAACCGATTCGTGAGCGGCAGCCACCCCTTAAGGTTCTCGTGGTCCAACGTTCTCAGATCACTCGGGCTTATTGTGCGGAGTGCGCGAAGCATCAATTCTTTGTCATCTCCGCGAAATTCATCGACACCACTATTGGCGAGGGCGATCGCCAGTAACCGCAATTTGTCTTTGTCATGTGTCGTCCAGAGTTGCTCTTGAGCGAGCGCCAGAAGAGTCTGAAATTCCTCCGAACCGTAGTAGCTATGGTCTGGGATCGAAGCACGTGCTTGCTCGATTCGCTTTTTCATTTCCAAAAATAACTCAATCCATCGTCGCTGCACGTTACGTTGCGCGCGGCCGCCTAGTAGACTCTGGACTGCCGCACCGACGCCGGGAATGAGGGACAGAATGCCGGCTAATGTTGGGGCTCCGAGGGAATCTGCGATGTTCGCCTCCAGATCCTGCTTCAGGCTCTGCAGGTGGGCGTCGACCGGGTCGTCAATACTCATCGGGTTCCCTTTCGTTACAGCATCCTCTCTGACAAACGTCTATCACCGTTTCCTACTCCCGCGATCTCGCGAGTCAAGGTATGAACCAACTCCGCCAACGCAATGATGGTTTCATCCTCTTGCTGACTCGACCAGGGCACGACCAGATTGCCATGCATGACGTCATTGCGCATCCTGTTCCACGCCGCCGCTTGTCGGCTCTCGATGATTCCGCGGTTTGCCAACTCGCGCAAAAATGACGCTACGCTCCTTCTGCTCAAGAGGCCGATAGCACTGAGAATCCGCGACCTCAAGTTCTCATCTCCCTTCCACGCAGAGACAGTCTTCTTGATGCTCCTTAAATCTGAGGCTGGAAACTCGGTCTGTTGATCCTCAGGCCGCATCAACATTTTCGCGAGCGCTTCTGCCGCACTCGCAAGGGTGAGGCACCATACCCATCGCGAGCCCTGCGATGCCTGAATGACTTCTTCATAGAACCTCGTGATCCGATGCGCCTCGAAATTTGGTTGTCCCTGGTCATTTCGATCCTCGGCGATCAAGGTCAGAAGCGCGGCATACAGTTGCCAGAAACGTTCTGTCGGAGGAACAAGCTCCGAAGCAAGCAGCGATCCGATGGAGGCGTTCGGGTATGTCTTCGGCGACTGCCGAATGGAGATGAAGGCCGATCCGTCCCCAAAATTACGGGCGACCAGTCGAGGGTAGTGCAGTTGTCCGAGTAGAATTCGCAGCGGCTCGCTGAGCCAGTTTTCGAGATAGGGATGGGGAAGTTCCGCGGAGGTACTCGCCGTTATCCAAAGCAGACCATCGGTGGGGTCTTGAGCGAATTCGATGCGTGATCCGAGAATCTCCAGCGCGTGCATTCCCAGGCGCCAGCTTCGACAGATCTCTTCGTCGGCGATTGAATGAACGGTTTGCAAGGACGCGGACATAGGAATATGAATACTTGGTTGAAACAGGAGTTCGGCTCCTGGTGTAGTTGAAACCCAGTCTGCCGACACCTTGGTCAACAGTGAGTTGATCGTGCCCACCAATAAGGTCCCTGCGGAGGAGTCTTGCTCGACGCGCGGAACGACCCAGCCGCACGCCCACTCTGTTCCGTCAAAATCCTCAGCGAAGAGTCGGAACTGATCGAGCCTCTCGTACGGGTTAGCGTGTGCGAGATGGACTTTGAGAATACCGTCCGCATTTTCTCTTGCCGAAGCAAACAGCCGGAATTCCGCAATGGTCGTGCTCTTGAGCTCAATCTGACCCGGCCCAACGAACACCGGAGGTTCATGATCACGCCCGGTTAGCAGCTGCATCGACGGACAGTCGATGCGATTAGGTACTGCTGTTAGACGGGATTTCCAATAATCCAGTGTTCTTGTCGTTCGTGGACGCATCTTCTCTCGCTTCTCATTTGCAACTCCGCCGCGATGTTCTGAGAAGAGAATATCCCAGGAATTTGTCAAATTCTACGCGATTTAGACTCCGGAGGGGTGGTCGAGAGGCCACGTGTTTTGATGCCGGTTGATCACTTTCTTACAATGGAATCCGAGAGTAGAACTGACAGAAGAAATGAAGCCAAAAAGCGGAAAGAGCACGAATGTCCTTCGCCGGGTAACCGCGGCAAAGGAGCAGAAAAACAGAAACGCAGATGGCCCGCAACGTCTCGGGATACGGCGCGAGACCCTTCGTCGACTCTACCTCCATTCAGGCAACCGTTGCGCTTTTCCGAAGTGCAAGGAGACCATGATGGATGAGGAAGGGAATTTCGTCGGGGAAATCTGCCACATTGAGGCAGCAAAGACGGGCGGTGAAAGATTCAGAGCTGCGATGACCGATGAGGAGCGGCGCAGCTTTGACAATCTGCTGCTTCTTTGTCACCGGCACCATGTCGTTACAAACAATGTTCACAAGTTCTCCGTCTCGAAGCTAAAGGAGATGAAGGCTGCTCACGAACGGAAATTCTCTCAAATTGAAGAGAAGATGAATGCCACTATTACGGATCACTCTCTCGAATCCGAAGCTGCCGAGGCGACCACCCTCATTGGAATCCTCGGCACGCCGGATGAGCATCGCCCTGGCGAGGTCAAAAGGATGAGGAAGTACGCATCCAGGGTGCGAGAGCTTCCGATCGAAACTAGGAGACTCCTATCGATCGCGGTCCGCCGCGCATATGAAAAAGCAACTCGGGAACATGATCTAGGAGGGCTCGGAAGCGCAACCGTGAACCCATTCGAGGTGCAGAAGGCAACCGGCCTGACCGATGATGAGATCCGCGAGCAGGTCCGTATCCTCAGCGACCATAAGCTCGCCAGCGTTGACGATGACGAGGGCATCGGACGATGGACTATGTACATCTACGGGGAAGGGCACTGGAGCCGGCTCCCCGAAGACATAGCCGGATTCTGCAAAGCACAGGGGATTTCGCTAGATGAGATTTTCGTGAACCTGAGATTCGACCTTCTTGATCTCAAAGGAGAGTGATTGTTGAAGATGAGGCTAGAGAACGCATCCCTGACAGTACAACCGGACGCGAGGTACGATCTTGTGGTCGTCGGCCCAGACGGCCACGAACATCATATAACGGGCCACATACCGCCTATCGTGCGGGATGTGCACCTCGCCCGAGGAGTATTTCAAGCCATGGCGAACGGTGTATTGCGGCTTTATTATCCTGAATCTGACGCTGACACAAGACCTGAATCTGCATCCTAGCGGATCCACTGGTGCGGTGCGGCTCATGACCCAGCGCTCGGAATACTGTCCGTCACAATCTTCTTCGCTCCGGCATCGGCCGACAACCCGGCGGCTTGCAATCGATCCGGCCCGCCTCCCGTTATCGATGTCGGATAAACGAATCGCTAGCGGCTCCTGGTCTTGCTTTGCATAGATGCAACGCTCGTTGCGCGCTCCTCCATGGGCGTACTGTACAGCTTGCCGTGCATCAGGGAAGGCGGCGCATGCTTCGCCGCGCCAAAACGCCCAAGCAGCTTCCACAATGCTGACCGTTTCACCTTCGTTACCCCGAACGACATGCCCATTTCCAACCTTCGTTGTGCCCATTCCGCGACCGCTTCATGCGTCGCGTCCTCCGGGTTGGAGAACGTGACCGCCATCTCTCGGACGAGATCTACACATCGGCTGCCCTTGGCCGCTAGGAGAAGAGGTCTCCATTCTGGTGAGATCAGGCCATCGCTATTCCATTGGAGGCTTTTGGCAATGAAAATGAGCGATCGCATACGGATGCCGTGAGCGCCAATCGAACTGGCACTGTATCGCAGGTTGGACAGAGACCGCCGGAAGCCAGACAGGTCTCTGAAGACAGTATCGATGTGCAATCCATCCGGCGTGCTCGCGAAGTACGTGGCAAGAAGTGCTGCAGTACTCTGGAGCATCGGAAGCCCTGGATGATGGATGCGTGCCGCTTCCGCCAGCACGTCTGCGAGGGTACCGGGAGGTCGTTACGGTGCAATGTAATCCAAAGCAATAATCTCACTTCCGGTAACTAGACGTACGAATATCAAGGATCCATCAGGCGCCACTGCAAACCACGTATCAACGCGGCCAGTCAGTCTGGTCCAAGGGCTCAGGTCGAGCGCTTCCTGCACCTCGCCAGATACGGAAACACGAAGTACTGCCGGCCGAACTCCGTCAGGACGGCTTGCGTATATCGCGAGAGAATCTGGAGACCAAGCGAGGTCATTACCATTAACGCCATCGGCCAGTATTTTCCATTGTCCAGTGCGTTGATCCTTTAGCAGCAGCTGATGGCTCTCTGTACGGAGGGCAGCGATGTAGCGGCCGTCCGGCGACCAACGAGCTGTCGAAAGCCCTTCGGATCCGGCAATCATGGTTACACTACCTGTCTCTAAATCGATCCGAAAGATTCCGCACGCATTTGCCTCCTGGCATAGCACCCTGCCGTAGAGAATGCTTCGACCATCTGGTGACCACGTTGGCGCGCCTTGATTGTCGTTCGTGTGCGAGACCTCAACTGGCTCACGCCCTAATGCGGGCATGACATAGATGCGGTAGGGTTCTCCGGAACGTCGCCCCATAAAGGCAAGCTGCTTCCCATCAGGCGACCACCGAGGCAGACCGACCGTATCGAGTCCGCGGGTATCGAGCTGTCTCGGGTTGTTGCCATCCGAGCGAGCAACCCAGAGCGTATTAGTAGGGCTCGCAGGATCCGTGACATAGACGATTGCCCGGCCGTCGCGCGAAAAGTCCACATCATGAGCCGATATGCCAGGCATGAATGGTTGAATGTTCCCAGACCGGGGATGATAAATGTCCAATTCATCTCGTCGGGCAGTGGGCCTACCGTAGTAAAGTGCATGGGACCTCCTGTCCAGCGCGATGTCTGAAACTCCGCTGCGAGTCGCCGCAAAACGTTGAAGCTGCGTCGCTGAAAATGCAGTGATCGTAGGATTCTTAAGGAGGTAAATGGAAGGATCGGAATCATCCCCTCCCAAGAAAACGTCGTCATTGTCGTCCAAAACTGGTGAAAGCGAACTAAAGCGATGCGAAACTCGCGTAAGAGGCGCGAGCGATGTCAGCGTCAAGGCTTCGTGAGTATCGATGAGCAGCCTCCAGACGACTGAGAACTCGGCGTCATCACGCACAAGCGACAGAATTCTCGTCCCATCTTTCGACCACCTGAGCGTCGTTGGAAGGCCTGTGAAGTTGTGGAGCAGCCGAGAACTCAGGCCGTTATCTTGGGTGACGTAGATCGAGTTTCCATAGGCGTAGGCCAAGGAACGACCGCTCGGCGATAGGGCTGCCGTATGACAAGCAATTTCGCCCACTCTCGTAGGCTCCCCTCCGTTTAGAGGAAACCACCAGAGCTTTCGCTCTTTCTCTTGCCCCATTCCAACGAGAAGGAGCAAGCGGCGGCCGTCGATACTCACATCCAGTGGCTGCGATTGGACGAAGGGTACCGGTATCTCACGTGCAGTACCGCCACTCTCGGAAATAGTGAAAGGAACGATTCGCCCTCCACGCCAAGCCGCAAAATATAGATTGCCGCCGGCGGCAACGAGTGGTCCGTCCACGGGGAACCCCTCGCTCATAAGGAGGCTTTCGCCACCACTATGGAATTGTTGATAAAAGAATCGGCGCAGCAAGCCCAAAACGCCCATCACGGCGATAACGGCCCCGGCTAAGACCCAGACGACCATGAGCTTGTGAGCGACCTGACGCCTGGATACTAGGAATTCTTGTGGAGCGGAGGGCGGCGAGGCGCGGTCCAGGCTTGTCTCTGGAGAATCCTTCGAAGCGGGTGTGCGCTCCACTTGTTGCTGGAGGTCGCCACCGACTGCTTTATCTCCCCTATCAACCGAGGAGGCCATCCAGGCATCGATCTCGCATCGGTACGCAAAGACAGGGCGTCGCTTCTGCTTTCCGGGCACTCGGTGAACCGGTAAGCCGTTCTCTTTGGCCCAGCGGATTACGGTTGAGACATCCTTGCCCAGGTAGGAGGCAATCGCCTTCCACTGATCCAGTCTTTCGCCCGAGACAGTGACTTCCGGCATGTTACTCGCCGCCGATTGCGAGATTTTTGTGGGAGAGGTGTGGCCCAAAAGGCGGCATCGTTCGCAAAACTGCGAAATACCAATTCCCGCCTATTCATGCGTATTGCAAATGATAGCCCGTTCGGATGCCATGGGCAAGTCAGCACCTCCAGGAAGTAAAGGTGAGCGCGCGCTCGGCATGTCTAGGGCGCAGAGGACTTTTGTGTGTGGGTCAGCGAATATGTGGGAGGCTAGCCGTGGTGCAGAAATCGAGTTTCGATCCCGCTCAATTTGAAGGGGCTTCAGCCAGTTCCATGGTGCGATGGCTTGTAGTTGCGTTTGCAGTCATATGTTGGCTTGTCGCTGGATGCAATGGTGGCAGCAAAAGCCCGAGCGGTGGAGGAGGCGGGCAGCCCACGGTCACTTCCGTTACAGTGTCATGCACCTCTTCCAGCGTCAATGTAGAAGGTACTGACCAGTGCAGTGCCACTGTTCAAGGCACAAATAACCCCAGCCAAGCCGTGACTTGGTCAGTAAATGGCACGGCCGGAGGAAACAGCACTGTTGGCACGATCTCTAGCACGGGGCTCTATACAGCACCGGATCCTATACCTTCCAGCGGGAGCGCAATGACCGTCGGTGCGGTGAGCCAAGCCGACACATCTAAAAGCAATTCCGCTCAGGTTTCCCTGACCTACCCGGCACCTTCCCTGACAAGCTTAAGCCCAACCAGCATCCCAGTCGGCTCTCCCAACACGACCCTGACGCTCGCGGGATCAGCATTTAGTAAGGCTTCGTCAATCATGGTGGACGGAAGTTCGCTCACAGTTACCTTGGTATCGACCGGCGAAATTTCGGTAATACTGCCGGCTAGCCAAGCGACGGTGGCCGGATCTCACAGTGTTACCGTCGTCAATCCCGCCCCCGGGGGCGGGACATCGGGGGCGTCCACGCTCACGGTCAACAACCTCGCTCCGGTTTTGGCTTCCGTTTCTCCTTCCACCATCACAGTTGGTTCCCCGGACACTCAGATCCTGCTTTCAGGCTCAAACTTCCTGCCCGCGTCTTCCGTACGGTTCGGCACAGGATCTATAAATTCCACGTTCATTTCGTCTAATCAGCTGCTCGCAACCGTCCCAGAGGCGAATCTGGCGACGTTATCAACGCTTTCACCCACCGTAGTGAATCCGGGGCCCGGGGGGGGCACATCAGATCCGGCGACGATTGAGGTGGTAAGCGATTCGTCCGGCATAGGTGCGGAGCCACCGAAGGATGCAGCACAGCCTCCAAGTTCCAATTCGGTCGTTTACATCATTGGTACCCCATCGACTTCAAATACGAATGGATCACAAAGCTCAAAGTCAATTCTGCCCCTAAGCTCGCAAGGTGGAGTAGCATGGTGCAATTTCAGCTACAGTGGAGCATCTCAAGGCACGAACGGTGCATGCATAGGCCACGTGCCATGGATGTTCCAAATGGCGCCCGGCAGGATCAATGATAGCGATACTGACACGGCAAATTGCGGGACTGCATCATATCTCATGGTCCGCAGCTATTACGAGAGCAATCGAAACAGTACCTCATGCCAGGAAGACAGCAGCACATGCTTCGACTACCCTGATTGGGACAGAAGAACGAGCAACGGAAGCACTTGCACCCTGTCCGCACAACACATAACTAATCTTCTTCAGAACCTTGATCCTACTCCGGTATCTCTAACCTGCAACCCTGCTCCGGCTATGCCGCTCTTGAATTCTGTGCCATTCACAGAGGGAGACGACGGCAAATCCGTCGAATGCAAAGAAGGAAATTATACGAAGACAGATGGAGAGATATATCCGAGTTCGGCATGTCTCTACTATTCAGGTAAGAATGATATTGACACATATTTCGGCCCCAACAATGGATTCGCCCTCAGCACGTTGAGGGAAATCGCGGTACGCGAGGGATTTGCTCTTTCGCAAGTTGGACATGCAACATCAGAAACAGAAGGCCTGAAAACGCTATACCACGAACTTGCGAATGGGTTCCCCGTGATTGTGCTGGTGAGATACCAGATGGGAGTCAAAGTCGGCGGGCATTATATGGTATTGGTCGGAATGGATGGAAGCCCCGATGACGTAACTGGAAATGTATACGTCAACGATCCATTTCCGGGAGTTGATTCTGACAGCCCGTGGTCGGGAGAATACATTGCTTACCCAAAACAGGACTTCTTGGCATCGTGGAGCAGTCGAAACAGATATTTCCTGGTTGTTCGTCCGAGCAAAGCAAACGCCCCGGTGAGTCTAGTCGCGAACAGCCTTGTGCTCTCCAACGCCCAAGTCAATGCATATTACAGCGCGACCGTGGCTGCGGCTTTTGGCACGACGCCTTATATCTTTTCGACCAGAACCACGGATGGATCAGATGGAACGGGCCTCCCGCCGGGGCTGACAATGGATCCCAGTAGCGGCGGCTTTAGCGGGATGCCGAGTCAGGCGGGCATCTTTCCGTTCATACTGCAGGTCTCGGATGGGACAGCGGCAAGCGCTGATGCCCTGGTTTCGATTACCGTCAGCTCGAGCACCTCTGCGGTTACAATCACAGCACCTCAGGATTTACCCAGCGGGGCCGTTGGATCTGTTTATCAGCAGTCACTGACAGCATCTGGAGGCCAGGCGCCATATCTTTGGTCAGCATCGTCCTCGGCCTTGCCCGCGGGATTGAATGTGAGTTCAGATGGTATTTTGAGCGGTACGCCGACCCAGGCTGGACACTCAACCTTCGAAGTTGATGTGGTAGATCAAGCTGGGCTAAAAGCAAGTCAAAAATTATCAATCGATGTATTCGACCCTGAGTCTCCGACGCAAATCCAGTCTTTGACGGCGACACCGTACACGGTTGCGTCATTAGCGAGCGCCACCCTGCTTTGTACAGCCCACAACGGTTCCGATGGGCCTCTCACGTATTCCTGGAACGCATCTCTCGGCTCCATTAGCGGATCTGGATCGTCCGTGACGTGGACTGCCCCGAACGATCCGGGGACATATTCGACGACCTGTTCTGTGTCTGATACCAATGGCTCGACCGACTCACGTTCGATCAATCTAACTGTAATTTCGAATTCCATCAGAGCCGCCGTCTCGCCGACCACAGGGACACTAGGTGTGACGGAGTTTACGGTTAATGGAACCGGTGCGACTCCAAATGGAGGAGTAACTGCAACGATTACTGCACCAGACACAACGAAGACTTCTGCACACACAACTGCTGATGGCAAAGGCAATTTCTCTTTTGGCCCATTCACCGAACCAGCAGCAGGGATTTACTCAGAAGTCGATGTCGATGATCAATCGGGGAATTCGACCGTCGCGTTCTCGTGGACAATATCCTCGACGTCCGTTCCAGCAGTTACAGCGCTCTCACCTACAACGATGAATCCTGACAACACCACTCACCAACTGACGATCTATGGCAGCAACTTCGCTGCCGGCAACGTGGTGCAGGTCAACTACACCGGCAGCGGTGGCTGGGTCGATGCCCGCGGCAACCCGCCGAGCATCTCACCGCCGAGCCAGATGACGATCGGCATCAACCCCGGCAGCAGCGCCGACACCATCTACGTGCGGGTGTGCCAGTCCGCAACCCAGGAGACCGCCAGCACCTGCTCGTCGGGAACGCAGTCGATCTCCGTGACGGCGGCGGCTCCCTCGGTGAGTTCGATCTCGCCGACCTCCATGGCGGCCGACAACACGACTCACCAGCTGACGATCTATGGCAGCAACTTCGCTGCCGGCAACGTGGTGCAGGTCAACTACACCGGCAGCGGTGGCTGGGTCGATGCCCGCGGCAACCCGCCGAGCATCTCACCGCCGAGCCAGATGACGATCGGCATCAACCCCGGCAGCAGCGCCGACACCATCTACGTGCGGGTGTGCCAGTCCGCAACCCAGGAGACCGCCAGCACCTGCTCGTCGGGAACGCAGTCGATCTCCGTGACGGCGGCGGCTCCCTCGGTGAGTTCGATCTCGCCGACCTCCATGGCGGCCGACAACACGACTCACCAGCTGACGATCTATGGCAGCAACTTCGCTGCCGGCAACGTGGTGCAGGTCAACTACACCGGCAGCGGTGGCTGGGTCGATGCCCGCGGCAACCCGCCGAGCATCTCACCGCCGAGCCAGATGACGATCGGCATCAACCCCGGCAGCAGCGCCGACACCATCTACGTGCGGGTGTGCCAGTCCGCAACCCAGGAGACCGCCAGCACCTGCTCGTCGGGAACGCAGTCGATCTCCGTGAATTGAATGCTGTCGACAGGAGCATCGAGATGTTCGAAACCTTCAAGTACGACATTTCGGGAACATCGCGAGTTCTGCGCCTAATTCTCGACGCGCCGCACGAAGGTGTTGGAAAGATGCCAATCATCCCCAGCTGCGCCGTGACCAGCTGGTCGATTTGCCTTCGAGGCTGAGCAGCTTGCGCTTCTTCCTGAACCCGCCGCTGAATCGCGGAGGAGCGATAAACGAGCCCTCTGGCAGCTCCCTCCACGAACATCTCGCAAGCAAGATTGCACGACCTATTGGACGCTCCGTATCAGATGATCCCGACGTCTCAGCTAGCGAGTTTCACCTTGCTGACCAGAACTTTGAGCGGGTTCAGCACCGCGGTCACCAACCCCTCATTGGCTGTTTCCTTCTTTATAGCGAGATTTCCGACCTTGAATTCCAATTGCGTGGTCGCCATGAACAGAGTCAAGTTGGCAATGAGCCCAAGAGTTATGATTGTTTCCACAAACAGCGAGTCGTCGCTCTTGATTTCTTCCCAGGCTTGAACAAGAACTGGCGCAAGTGCCTTGTCGCACGCGAAGGCGATTAAGACCTGGCGCGCGAGTTCGACAGAAGTATTAGAATCAAGGCTCTCCCTTTTTGTCTGACCATCGAGGTTTTGAAGAATGTTCAGTTCGCTTGAGCCGGTAGGAAGGTGAGCTTGAACTTCGGTATAGGTTACAGCTCCAAAAAGCTTCTGATTGAGGCGTTTTAACAACGAAATACTTTGCACGCCATCCAAGCGTTGCACAATTTCGACGGCTGTCTGCATAGCTAATTCCTTTCATTCTGAATGTGTCACCGCCAATCACCGGTCAGGCTGAACGCAGCCCAACTGCGCAGTTCGGCTTTGGGGCCTTTTTCGGCGCAAAGGCTGAGCGCGGTATTCCGAAATGCCTGCGCACGGCTTTCACTGCCAGTGATCCAGCGTTCGTAAAAGCGGATAAAGAAGTCAGCAGCCAGACTTGCGCTTACATACCAATGGCTCGAAAGCAAGCTTGCAGCGCCAGCTTGAATGAACGCCCAATCCATGCCGAGCGCGTCACCTCCGAGGCCCTCACGAGAGAGGCCGCTTACACAAGCCATAAGGGATACGTGGCTGTTCGTAAACTTCAGCTTCATCTCAAAAATGTTCGACGGGGTTAGCAGGCAGTCTGTTGCGCCTTCTGCCACATCGTCTGGATCTGGCAAGGCCTTCCCGTCAGACAAAACAAGCCCCGATTTTCTAAACGGATTCTGCGCCTCATCATCTCGCGGAAAGATTCCGTGAGTCGAGAATTGGACGACTTTGTTTTGCATATCCATCGACGCCAATTGCATCAATGACACATTGGTGTTCTCCAGCAATACTCCTTTGAGATGTCTGGTGAGCCATGCCGCTGGTCGAAGTTGGTTCTCGCGGCGCATTCTTCCCACGTCGCTAGTCAGGTCAGCTTGCAGCGGTACGACAAAGGCTGCACACCGTGAGGGCCGCTTCACGGCGTCCTTTGTCAGCACCTGCCGAAGATGGAAAGCGTTGTGGACTCGCGACACCGAAAAGAAGTCGATCAAGCGTTTATCTCTGAATTTCAAATAATGCAACGGAATATTGCTAAAGCTGTCATCTGCCGAATAGCTTATGTGATCTCCGACGGAGACCATGCCCTTCTCCAGCAAAGGCGTGAGAACCTCAACGAGGGGCGCCAGGGTCTCAGAGGTGTCCTCAACCAAAAGTGACGGATCATATTCGACCGCTTGTCCCCAAGTCCGCGGGTCAACAAATCGCGATGCATCTCGAATGTACTGTTTCGAAATCGGAATCGGGCCGAGTTGGTAAATGTCCCCGTCCTTGCTCACGAGTACAGCATATGTGCGGTCGGTGTCGACGTAGTATGTCAGATAATGGAATGTGTGACGACGGGCCAGCGTTGGCAGTGCACGAACGGCAGTATAGATGCTCGAATCAGTAATTACTCCCTCGGACCTTTCAGTAAGAATGTCCGCAATACCCCGCCCCTTCGATGCTTCGATCGCGCTCAATAGTTCTTCAGCGCGCGCAGCTTGTTGAAGGTGATCGCAAAGGGCATCGAAAAGGTGCGGGTAGTTCGCAAAGATTCCGCCTCTCTCCACCGGATTCTTGATCCCACCTCGTACTGCCTCAAGGTTCTTTTGAAGCCTCAGTAGCGCATCGGCAGCTTCGGATGGTTCCTTCAATCGGCTATGACACAAATAGATACCCCACAGAGCGTCATTTTGTTCGGCAATCAAGTTGCCAACTTCAGCCATGCGCAACGCCTCGGTCAAACTCGTCAAAGAGCGTTCAAGCTTGTCGACCGCCGGACTTGCCTCAAGAACAAAAATTGCCGACGCGTCACGAATCTTCTTCTTGATCGCCCATTCACCTGCCTCCTGGCGCCCGCCGGCGAGGAATGCTTCGCCTTCGTCAAGAAGTTCGGAGAGCGCGCGGAACCCCGTGGGACTCGATACATCGAGCTTCTTGTTCTTATCAAAACTGTCCAGAGCTTTTAGCAGGTTTTCGCGATCGTCTTTTAGCTCTACAGTTTGTCCTATCGCGCTCTGAACGGCGCGAAGCATGGTATCCAGACTGGCTGCTCGTGATTGTTCCGGGGTAATGGCACGGCGGACGTTGGTTATCGAGTCTTTCAACAGCGCCACCTGAGTTTCAAGCCTTTTGATCTCAATGTCGGTGGCCCAGTTGCCGCGTAGATGCGAATCCTTCAACATCTCGTCGGCCTCATCGATCCGGCGGACATTTATCAGCGCATTGATGCGAGCTGCTTTTATGCTCGGAAGGTTCTGGGCTTCGTTCAACTTCTCATAGTAAGGAATGTATTGATCGGTAAATGCGAGGACTTCGTCAAATCGACCCAGCGAGTTTAGAGCATTGACATATTGATACGCCAAGTTGCTCATGGTCATGGGAAGAAGGCCATGGCTCCCGCCCTTTTCGAAAATCTCAAGGGCATAGGAGTGGACAGCATGAGCAAGCGCCGCACCAACGGCCAGGTTCTGACCCGCGCAGTACGGAATGATCATTGACGTCAGACCCAAGACAACGATGCTCGGATTATCGGAGCACACTAGTCCGAGAGACGCATCTCTCATTTTGTTATCTGGCAAGGCCTCGACGAGTTGTCTGCGATCATTCGGAGTCCCGTTTTTCAAGACCTCCAAGATATGTTCTCCGTCGACTATTGCTGTGAATGGAGCCATCGGTCTCCTCCCTTGCGTTGAGATTCCTGGCTGACGTCCCGGGCGGGAGACCGTTGGCAAGCGCTAATGTGACTTGGCTGTTCGAACCTCAACGACGACTTACGCCGTTCTCGGTTGATCGCGACCTGCAACCGCCTATTCGCTCCGTGTAGGCGTCAGAGGATGAGTCCGGCCGAACACGCTTGGGATTTCATGTCCGTCAGATATAGGTCGGCGCGTTCTCGGCGTATGGCGTCCAACTGGTTCATCTCCCGTTGGGCCTTCATCCAGCTGGCATTGAACTGCGCGGCGTAGGGAGCGGCTATCGCAGCGCCTGGCTGCTGGCGTGCATAGATGTTAACCACGGATTGCATCTGGCGCGCCGCCTCCAGCACGCCCGCCCATTGCGCGTAGTCTCCGGATTGTGCAGCGAACTGCTCCAACTGCGCCAGATCGCTGCGGATGGCCTGCTGCTGGGCCGCGTAAGCTTCAATGGTCTTCTTAATGGCGTACCCGAGCAGCATCATTCTGATGACAAATACCACGGGGACGGCCACTACCATAAGCCCCATGAGAATCAGCAGAAACGTGGAATCATCGTCGAACATGTCGAACCTCCGATCGGCAACCTGCCCGCGATAGCAGGTGGATGGAGACTCACTTTGCTAGCGCCTGATTGCGAACCGGCCCTGCGCACTAAGCGAGGCGAGCCCGACTAGAGCTCCATATGTTACAGGTTGAGTAACGAATGGAGCTGTGACCGCCGTCACCTAGTGATGTGACTCCGACACGCGGGATGGGGCCAAGGTGTGTTCCGGAGAAACCTCGATGGGCTCGAAGCTGGGCCTATGCAGTGTTACTGCAATTGAAGGGAAAGTCGCTTGTGCGGCGGGTATTCTCCGGCTCCCTCGCCGAGGGCTGCGCTTGCCTCCGCCAGTTTCATTCCGCGCTCCTCACGCCGAGTGCGCCAAAACCTGGGTGACCGATTACCCTCCACTACCGAGCCCGCCGCAGCCGCCGAAAACACTGGACGGCTGCGTTCAATCGCGTGCTCACTGTACTTTGGAATTGACGTGTTCAGCTCCACCGACCGCAATTGGCCGTCGAACAGCATGCTGCGGACATGACTGCGAACCCAAGCTTGTTGCGCGATGGATCTGACGGCTCAACTTGGTACTCGCGAATTGTGGCTCAAGGTCACCGCGCGCTATTGAGCACTGAACCAGCGGGGCGTAGATTTCGCGGTCGACAAACTCCCCGAAACGTGAGATAAGAACAGAAAAGCTCAACATGTGAATTATCCGTTCCCTTGCCACCCGGGCGTGTGTGCGGGTGCATCACCTTTCCCCGATTCTGGCGTTCACGATCTCCGGAGGAAAACTGCGCATGATGCCTACGCATTTGACGTGGAGGGTGTGCGTCCTGGTGGCCTTGGCTTATGTCTGCGCTGAGTCCCCAGCGCAGGACATCTACTACACCGGCAAGCTATTCGGCTATTACCGCATTGAGCCGGGCGAATCGGACCATCTGATCCCAGTGAAGGCATTTCTCGCCCATGAGTACGGACGCAAGGGTCTGCTCTTGGGAATGGGCGATAACTTTGGGCCCGAGTTCGGCGCGAGTATCTTGTCCGAGTCACCGAACGAACATTGTCCGGCGCCGGTGGTACCAAACCGCCAGCGGACGGCCCCGGAGACGCTCTACAAGGCGGACGGCCGCTATGCGCCGGCGGCCGAATGCGATAACGTGATGAACTTCCTCATGCAGGCGGGGTATCGTGCCTTGGTTCCGGGGCGCGAGGACTTCATTTATTCCGCCAGTTGGCTGATCAGGATGGCGGGAGAAGTTCGGATCGCAGATGAGCGTGGTCTGGTCGCCAACCCCGAAGGGCGACTGGAATTTCTGGCGGCGAACCTGCGCTTGAGCGGCGGCGGCAGTCCTGTGAAAGGGAGCAGCCCCACGTGCCCGCTCTTGTTTGCCCAGTTTCCCTTGTCACTGGACGCGACGCCTTGCACCACTGACGAAGCCGCACCGACGCCGACAAGCTTCGACTGGATGGATCGGCTGGACAAAGCCAAGACAGAGGGAATGCAAGCCGGGATCGTTGGCGCGTTGAAGGGAGAGGAAGGGGAGGCTTTTCAACCTGAATCGGATTCGGTGAGCGCGAGGGCCGTGAAGAACGAATTCTCGATCCTGAAAGCGGCATGGGGAAAATGCGATCTGGGCAAGATCGACCAGAGGGCGACCACAGATCCTGAAAACTTGAAGGACCCGGTGTGCGTGCCCGAGAAGGGCCGCCAACCAGTCCGGGAGGAATCGGACGACCTAAAAGACTACTGGCAAGAGTTCAAGAACCGGCTAGTGGTGGTATTTGGGAAGGACGGCCCAGAAAGGATCGCGGCGTGCGCGTCCATTCCAGAATGCAAGACCATCGATTTGAATGGCCATCCTTACAGGTATCTGCTGATTTCCCGCAAGGCGATTGACGCCGCGCAGCGGCAGATTTTGCGGGACATCGGCCACGAGCTATGTGAGACCGGATATACGGTTGCGGGGCCTGCAGGCCACCGGGTTCTGATTGTGGGCGTGGTGGGGAAGGACACGATGAGCGCAATTTCGCAATCTAATTTGCGCGTGTGCCTAGGCAGTGCCGGCCCCGAGGAGTGCTCGGGAAAGCCCTTGAAGGGCGAGAGAACGGTTAAGGTATTCAATCCGGCCGAAGCGGTGGTGATGGCGGTGCGTGCCGCCTCTTTAATGTATGGGCCATTCTCGAAGGTAATCGTGATGGCACAGATGCCCGCGCCCGAGGCCGAGGTTATGGCTTCGATGGTTCGCTACCGAATGAAGGAGGTTCCGAATTTGCCGGCGGTCGATGCGGTGCTAGCCGAGGCGCAGCCCGACTACCAGACCGGAAACGTGACACTGGCGGGTGTTGAGACTAAATCAATGACGCCGGTTTTCACACCTCCAGTGCTGAACCCGGACGATGTCGCGGCAAGCCGCAAACAGCCGGAGATGTATGGCAGTGCCGCAATGCTTTCGATCAATTTTGGCACTTACCAAAACTCTATCGTCCACGCGGCGAGATTTCCCCGTCGGGTCAGCGGTAAGGAGATCACCACCACGTATGAGGTAAGACGACTGATGCAGAAGTCGAAGCTGGAAGCGGATAAGGTGATTCCGTGCCCAATTCGGACGGCCAACGAGGCGAGTGTTGACGATTGCCCCTTTGCGACGGTGCTGGCCATCCTGAGTTCGTTGCAGCGGGCAAGCCCACCCGCTGACGTGGTGCTGATGGAGCGGCGAGATATCTATCTCGGCAAGATACCGGAAGGGTATGGTGGTGGCGACGATTATGACACGTTGCATTACTGCCCTGGGCTTGCGGAAAAGGATCTTCGGCACTGCCTGCTGCGGGTGGCGCTGGACCGCATACTCTGGAAGGGCGATTACGTGGAGCGGGTTGCAGTAACCGGCGCAGACCTGATGAAGATCGTTGCAGCGTCGTCAGCGCGGGCAGCGGAAGACAGCGATCTCCGGGTTACCGATCTGTACCGGCAATGGCTGGTTACCTACGGATTGACCCAGCCGGCTTTAACCAATCTGACACAATTGTTCACTGACTCGGAGCCGCAGTGGATTCCTGCGGACAAGGAGTGCAAGAGGATAGACCAGAGTGACTCGTCAAAGACCGTCTACTGCATTAACGGGCGGCCAATAGCGTCGGATCAGATCTACTGGGTAGCAACCAACGACGACTTGGCGGAAGACAAGAACGTCTACCCGCAGCTTGGAGCGCTGCCCGCGCAGAACCGAGGTGTGACGTCCGACTTTCAAACTAAAATCGCAGCCCTGGCGCTGGAAGGTATGCGCAAAGCGGGCCGCGACAACACGTACTCTTCCGACGAAGATGAGATCGCATTTGTAAATGCGGCATTCCAGCAGCAGCGGTTGTTTCAGATTGATTTCAACAAGGTGGTTCTGAGCTTCAACAACAATCATGCGCTTGGACCGACCGACCAGATTCCCGCGTCGTTGCAGGGAGTGGCGGACTCGAGAGCAGCCGTGCCGCACAGCCAAGACGTGGACTTGGAAGGAGCCCTGCGCCTGACATCGAATCATGCGTATTTCAAGCCGATGTCGCTCGGGACCCAGACATCTTCGGTGTACGAGCGGTCAGTGAAAGGGAATCTGAGTGGTTCACCGGAATCTGTTTCGTATCCGCAGAACAACGCGACGTTCGGGGGATTTCTGCAATATACGCTGTTGCGGCATCCGATGACGCGGACCAGGGCGTTACCTCGTGACCTGCTCACGCTGACTCCGCACCAATTCCAGACGCAGGTGAACAAGCAGCGGCTGTTCATCGGATTTACTGCGAAGGACGCAAGCGGTAAAACAATTCCTGGACAGCTGGCCGTGGCCCTGCCCATTGTAAGCAGTTTCAACGACAGACTGGGATACCGGCACGAATGGGGTGTCCGCAAGACGGGCTCATTGAACCCCGGTGCAATGGACGCGGGGAGCTACGGCGAAGGCGGCTTCGAATACAGTTTCCAGAACGACATTCTAGAGTCAGTGACGCTGGCGAATGGGACGACCACTTTCACATGCACGGCAAAGGCGGAGGTGGATATTGCAACCTGCTTCAAGAAGAGCTCATTCCCGATTGGGCCGTCGACGACGGTGGTTGGCCACCCCGCCACACAATCGCTGCACACCCCGGGCGCATATTGGGATGTCCATCTGAGCCGCGGTCTGGACATGGGAGCGCTGAAGAACCTGAAGCCGGCGTTGACCCTGGTGAGCGAAAGTCAAGGCGACTGGTTCTTCGGGCGTCCGGCGAGCGCCCAACTACCGACTCAAACCAATTACGCAGTGACCTGGAATTCTTCCCTGAACGTGCCGCTGTGGGGGAACTTGAGTTTTGGCCCGACCTACAACGTGTTCTTCTATCAGCCGCAACTGAGTGCAGTTCACGAACAGATCCGCACGTTTTCTGTTGCGCTGCGGTGGTATATGGCCCGAGACCAACGGGTGCCGATGTTCTGGACCGCGCCGCGAATGGCGGGGCCCTCATCTGCGGATCAGACCAAGAGCTCTGCAAAATCCAAATGAATGGCTGGAGGCCTTCACATCGCTGGCAACTTGGGTTGCATTCTTCACTCGTAGAGGCACTATCCAACGAGCCGGGACCTCGCTCTGTTCAGATCAGAGTTCAATTGCAACCTTACCTGAGGACGCTGCAAGCTGAGTGTTCACAGCGATCTTCTTCGGATTAGTAGGAGCGAGCTTGGAGACGGCCTCACCCATCACGAACTGCGTCAACTGCAGAGTTGCTGATGAAGAAATCCGCAACGGCGACGCTGCTTGTAATCATGCAGTTACCGGTGGGTCCATGAGTTCTCCACACAAGAAGGATGCTCGTCCCCCCATTTCCCGAATCTCAGCCGAACAATTTCCGTTCGACAAAGTGAAGATCGTTGGGGTCGAAATAGCGCAGGGACCACTTGTCGTCGGTATAGAGAAACATCGCGGCCTGCTTGGCGGCTTTCTCAAGCGACTGCGGCATCTGGGTCACTTTGCGCGACACCTTCGATGTCGATCGGGTCTTTACCTGCTTCTTTGCGGATTGTTTCGAGGGAGCCATCATTCGCGCAACTCCATCCGGAATCCGGAACGAAGCCGTCCGGCCACTGACACGTTTGGCCGCCGTCCTTTTGGCAGCTCTATTGGTCTTCGCCTTGCCTGCCTTAGAAGGTGTCACCGCCTTCCGTTTCGTTTTCGTACCCGAAGTCTTCTTTGCAGGAGTGCTTTTCTTTTGCGCCCCTCGCGGAACTGCAGCCGTACTGGCCGACTTCTTGGCCGCTCCCCTCTTGGCTGCTTTTGCTTTGGCAGTCGTGGCGTAACGATCGAGGAAGTTGTAGTGATCAACGAGGAGCAGCGCCTCGATGGCGAAGGTCATTGCAATTTCCGGGTCCTGGATCTCGAGAAGGTTATCGCCGTTCGATTCTTCGCCGCCGGTCGCGAGATTCGACGATCCGCACCAGACGACCGGGTCTGGACCGTTCACACCGCACACCACAAATTTGTCATGAATCTCATGACCCGGAAGCGATGGAACCTTGTTGAAGGGAGGCGGCAGGATCACATTGCTCGGCTTGCCGGTGACCAGCACGCCGGTCTTCGAGCCAGGCGCATAGAGCTTGATGCCTCCGGGAGAGTCGGAGATGCCATAGCTGAAAAGTGTCGTTGTCCCATGCACACCCGCGAGCGTCTTGTAGACCGGAGAAGGCGAGTTCGTCAACTGCATCACAGCGAACAGTACGCTGCCGTCCTGCGTCTTGGCCTCGGATTGAATCCTTTTTTGAATGGCGCCGAGGATAGCCGTCGTGTCTGCAGTGGTGTGAGGCGAAACTCGAATGGTCATCTTGGGCAGATTTGCCGCAGTACTCCTGAAGATTTTGGTCGCAAGAGCACTTCCCGCGAAGGCGGCAGCGATAGGCTTCGTTGGTTTATCGGAAGTCAATACCGACCACGATTCTTGAAACACATTGGCGTAGAACTCGGCGATCGTCGGTTCGTCAAAGACCAGCACATGGTTGGCATTGACGTAAAGGCCAGTGACCGAGAAGTTCGTCGAGCCGGTCAGGACCTTGGTTGCAACTCCATCTTTCGAGACGATGAAGATCTTGTCGTGGGCATAACGGGCAAAGCAGCCGCGTTTGAGATCGCCCTGATTCTTGGCCGTCTGATTCCAGGCTTTTTCGAAATCTTCTTCTAATGGAACTTCGATCGTGGTCTTGCCGGTCTTCTTGTTTTTTACAGGGTGAGTGATATGAAGGGTGGCGCTGTCGAGGATGATGCGGATTCGGCCCTGTTTGGCAAGGGTGAGAAACCCGGAGGCGATCTTCGGCTCATTGAGATCGTAGGCGAATACGTCGAGCTGCAGCGTAGCGTCGTTGAGGACCTCATTCAACACGTCAAAGATTTGTAGGCGCGCTGTCTCGCCCATCCACTCGTAGATCTGCTCGAAGGTAACGACCTGTCCGTCACCATTCTTTCCTGCCGGGGCGGAGGTCGAGAAATGCAGGGGTCGATTGGCCGGCTGCACCGGGGTGCTGCTCCCGAAATGGCGGGCGTAAGCCTGCGACTGCATGTAAGCGCGAGTGAAACCAAGATTCAGTGCGCCGCTCGAGGACGGCCCGACCGGAACCGTGACCGATACGCTCTTGGTCGCGTCGATAGCCAGCATCTGCCCATTGCCATCGAAGTAGCGGGGAGTCACCGTGTAGGTGTAATTGCCGGCGACAAGCGCTCCCCCTGAAGATGGTGCATGAGCGAAGTCCACCCATCGGTACTTCTGAATCGGAGCGTTGAGGGTGGAGTGCGCAGGCTCGCTGCTCACCTGGACGTGGGCAGTCGGGTTCTGGAAGGCCAGAAAATTGAAAAGATAGAAGGCCGGCTGTTTCCCAGGTAGCTTACACGCGATGCTAAATCCGGCTAGCTCCTTGGCCAGGCCCGGGTCGCTAAAGTTGAAAGCCAGGAGAGTCTTGTTGTCGCCCGGATAGGCCTTTACAACAAAGTTCTGTGCGCTGTTTGATACAACGGCCATGGGTACCTCGGCAACAATGAAAGATGTTCAGAGAAGCACCGGAAGTTTAGCACCGTTTGGTCCGAGATAGCATATTAATTCACAACATAACTTGAGGTTCGCCGGAGAATGCCCCGTCGCTCTGTCCGGTCGGGTCTCCAGGCTTGACACATCTGCTGCAGCAGGTCGAATAGCGTCAGCAGGTCGTGGCGAAACACGCCGGTCTCAGCCGCATCAGCCACGGGATGCTGTAAGGCACCATGCTTTTGCGGCCCGGCAGAAACCGGTTTCGGAGAATGTACCACCCCAATATGGCAGATTCCCGGAGCGGGTGCCGTCCGCTTGGCGAGCCCGAAGCCATCCTTCCGCCGTGCAGCTTGGCCTGGAATCCGTAGACCACCACCCGGCCGCCTTCGCGGAGCGCTTTACGCGATCGCCATAGATTGTCGCCACCGATGCCGTCGAAAACAACATCCACACCGTCACCAGTGAGTCGATGGATTTCCTGGACGAAGTCAGAATTGCGGTAGTCGATCGGCGTAGCGCCAAGCTCGTTAACTATGCCTGCTGCCTGCGCCGAACCTGTCCCGTACATTTCCAGGCCGGCCAGCCGCCCCAGTTGAAGGAAGGCAGTGCCAACGTTTCCTGAGGCGCAGTGAATCAGCACGCGCTGACCTGGCTTCAGCTTCGCTGAGCGGTACATCATCTGGTATGCAGTGATCTAGTTCAACACCGCAGCAACTGCTTCTGCTGGCTCTAGACCTGTGGGCACCGGGATACATTCGCGTTGAGGCAGGCAGACATATTGTGCATAACTGCCGCTGATCGGCATCGCCGCGACGATTTGCCCGCGCTGGAAACCTGAAACGCCCTCGCCGATCTGATCCACGATGCCGATCAGGTCCCAACCGGGTGTATACGGCACATGGGGTGTTTCCGGGCGAGAAATGTCCGCGGAGCGTCTTCCCGCCTGGTGGAACCATAACGTTAGTTACGCTGTGCACAGCGGTGGGCGGCTGATTCCCAGCCGGCGCATCTTCGTGATCAGCGTCGTGCGTTTCAGCCCCAACTTCTCTGCGGCTCCTTTGGACCCACCGATGACCCAATTGGCCTGCTGCAGAATCCTGATAATGTGCCTGGTTTCCGCCTCTTCCAAAGTGACATCTGCCGCAGTGTTTACGACATGGGACGTCTTGCCAACGAGCTTCTCGACGGGCGCGTTCAAGGTAGGTCCGGGCGACAAGATAACGGAGCGTTCGAGAAAGTTTTGCAGCTCACGGACGTTTCCGGGCCAATCGTAATGTGTAAGGGCCTCGAGCGTCGCATTCGGTACACTTTCAATTCGCCGGCTCATGCGCGAGGAAAATCGACTCACGAGCGCTTTCACCAGTTCGGGAATGTCTTCGCGGCGATCGCGAAGTGGCGGGATCGTGATTGGAAATACATTCAATCGGAAATAGAGATCGGCGCGAAACGTCCTGTCGACAATCATCTTTTTTAGGTCGCAGTTGGTTGCAGCGATCACACGCACGTCGACCCGCTGCGTTTGAGTACTCCCGAGGCGCTCGAATTCCTTCTCCTGCAAGACACGCAGCAGCTTGGCCTGGAGTTCAAGGGACATGTCTCCGATTTCGTCGAGAAACAGAGTTCCTTTATCGGCAAGCTCGAAGCGCCCCATTTTGCGCATCAGCGCGCCAGTAAACGCACCTTTTTCATGACCGAAGAGTTCGCTCTCTAGCAGGCCGGCGGGCACCGCCGCGCAATTGACTCGAACAAAGTTCTTTCCGCGGCGGAGGCTCAATTTGTGGATGGCGCTCGCAACCAGTTCCTTCCCTGTCCCGGTTTCTCCCTGAATAAGCACAGTGGAGTCTGTCGTCGCGACGATTTGTACCTCGTCCAAGACAGTCTGCAGTGCTGGGCTGGAGCCGATGATCCCGATCTTGGCAGGCCAATCCCGCGCTTCAACGTGCTCTAGTGGCCTTCCCCGGGCGGGAACTTCGTCGTATGGGGACCGCTCTTCACCGGAGTGGGAAAGGACCTGGCCGGGTGAAAATGAGGAAAGTTCCTCGAACGCATTCGAAAGAGAAGCCATAACCGACCTCTTGTAAAACTTGGTATCGAGTATCTTTCATCTCGCTTACAAGCATGAACTGATGCGTGCCACACAAAAACCCCATTTCACCGAGTATTCGTCCTACATTTTTCGATAGGGTCATCGCTTCCAGGCACTCTTGCTTAGCGAAAAGCTGCGAACACCCGCCAAGATGCCGGCCATCGACTGTCGATGGCCACAGGATTGAGAGGAAAAGAGGCCAAAGGCCTGTCCCCTCTCAACCCTGGGGACGCAGATGTCGCGTAAAGGGAACTTCGAAGGGAGTAAAATGAAGGCGCACGGCTTTGGGATGACCCGAATGAATGAACCAAGGCGAATCCGCATCCTGAGCGTCGAGGATCACCCAGTATTTCGCGAAGGGCTCGCTACGATCATTTCCTCCCAGGCCGACATGGAATTGATCTCGCAGGCCTCCAATGCCGCCGAGGCTGTGGCCGAATTTCGCCGGCATAAACCTGACATCACACTGATGGATCTAAGGTTGTCAGGCTCAAGTGGTACCGACGCACTTATCGCGATTCGAACAGAGTTTCCGGACGCAAGGGTCGTCATCCTCACGTCATCCGGCAGCGACGCAGAACTCCAGAAAGCAATGAAGGCAGGTGCCGCTGCGTATGTGTTGAAGACGACGCCGAAGAACGAGCTCCTCAGTGTCGTTCGATCAGTGCGTCGCGGACATAAATATGTATCCGCTGAAGTGGCAGCTCGTCTTGCCGAGAACATGGGCGAGGAGTCGCTGACGGAACGCGAGTTGCAGGTGCTTCAGCTGATTCGTGACGGGAACCGCAACAAGCAGATTGCAGACCGTCTTTCCGTTGCCGAGACCACAGTGAACTTCCACATTAAGAATCTGATCGCTAAGCTCGGTGCCAATGATAGAGCTCATGCCGTCACCATCGCAATTCGGCGAGGCCTGCTAGAGGTCTGACCGGGACACCTGTAGAAAACTTCAGTTCGTCGCCGTAGATTCTGGCGGGGTGATGATTTGCCATTGCGTGTACCCTGACTATCTCGGCAACCCCGCATCGCAGGCACGATGCATGACAAGGTCGGGTGAAGGCACATTAGGGTTGGTTGAGTTCGGAGCAGGCCGTGCTACCAAGGCTCATCTCGTTGAATGCGTTGCGACTGCTTCCGTTGTGGCTGCTCATCTCCTTCACGTCGAAGATGATGGCACTTGATCCGAATAATCGAATCACCCAGTACGCCCATTCAGCATGGAGACTGCAGGATGGATTGTTCAGCGGTGCCCCACACGCCATCACTCAGACGAAGGATGGTTATGTCTGGATTGGGACACAGAACGAACTCCTGCGATTTGACGGCGTTCGACTTTCAAAGTGGGAACCTCCTGCCGGCGCACAACTTCCCCAGTCCAGAATCTGGACACTTTTGGCCTCTCGCGACGGGAGCTTGTGGATCGGGACCGATTCCGGGCTCGCGCACTGGAACAAGCCTGAGCTAATTACATTCCCGAAAGTAGACGGGCACGTAAATTCAATGATCGAAAGGCAGAACGGTGAGATCTGGTTTTCGCGCGTTCAACGCTTCGACCAAAGTGGTGGAATCTGCAAGGTTCTGGGCGAGCGAATAAAGTGCTATCGGAAGCCCGATGGAATCCCTCTCGACACCGCAAACGCACTCGCCGAAGATACATCGGGAAATCTTTGGTTTGGCGATTCAAGCATAGTTGTCCGCTGGAATGGTAGTTCACTTCGCGCATTCTCTCCTCCGGCCCTCAAAGGCAACCTGTCCGATGGGGTGACTGCGATCGCTGGAGCGCCGGATGGCTCCGTATGGCTGGGATTTGCGATCCGAGGACCTGGCCTTGGACTTCAAAGAGTCGTGAATGATGTACTAACTCCGTTCGTTACGCCTGAACTGGACAGCAGCACCTTAATCGTCAACACCCTGTTTTTCGATAGGCAGAATTGCCTGTGGATCGGAACGGAATCGCAGGGAATCTATCGGATTCACGGCCGCACGGTCGATCATTTCGGAGTTTCAGACGGTCTTTCGAGCAATTTCGTCGATGCGTTCTATGAGGACCACGAAGGTGATTTGTGGATTGCGACGAGCGGGGGCATTGATTGCTTTAGAGATCTTCGAGTGGCTAGCTTTACAGGCCGTGAAGGACTGCCCATGGAAGAAGTGGATTCGGTCCTAGCCTCGCGAGACGGGACTGTATGGGCAGGAGGTCCTGAAAACTTAGTGTCCATTCGAGGAAGACACGTCAGTTCGATTCAATCGCACAAGGGCCTCCCCGGCAATCAGGTTACCTCGCTGCTTGAAGATCATGCCGGTAGACTCTGGGTCGGAGTGGACAATTCGCTCTTCATCTACGAGGAGGGGAAGTTCCGGATCGTTACGAAACAGGATGGGAGCCAAGTCGGATTTGTTGTGGGTATTGCAGAGGATCGCAACCAGAATGTTTGGGTGGAGACCACTGGCCCACGCAGATGCCTGGTTCGGATCAGTAATCTCAAAGTGCAGGAAGAGTTTCCTGAACCTCAGATGCCTGCCGCTCGCAAACTTGCAGTCGCGCAGGACGGCAGCCTTTGGCTGGGACTGCTGAGTGGCGATCTGGCTCGGCTCAAGGCCAATGAGCTCGATATTTTTCGATTCAAGAACAGCTCGACTCCGAGTATGGAGTCGATGGTAAAGGAGATATTTATAACTTCGGATGGAGCCGTGTTCGGAGCTACATCATTCGGCCTAATAGCATGGAAGAATGGTACACAACGAGTTCTGACGACCAGGAATGGCCTTACTTGTAATGCCATTTATTCGTTGATCGCCGACAACCAGGGCACGTTATGGTTGTACACGCAATGCGGCCTTGTCGGAATTCCGAATGCGGAACTTCAAAAGTGGTGGAGCGAAGGTGACAGCAGTCTGCAGTTGTACAGTGTAGGTGCAGCTGATGGTGCACAGCCTGCCTTTGTGCCGTTTGAAGGTGCAACCAAGTCACCGGATGGAAGTTTATGGTTCGCCAATTACTCCGGGTTGCAGACAATTAACCCTGCCAACATAAGGGGTAATCCGATCCCGCCGCCCGTACATATTGAGAATGTTATTGCCGATCATAGAAATTACCCGGCCAGCGATACTATTGCCCTTCCGGCGAATACCATCGATTTGGAAATTGACTATACCGCGCTGAGCTTTGCAAACCCACAAAAGGTAGCGTTTCGCTACAAGCTTGAGGGTCGAGATAAGACATGGCAGGGCGCCGGCGCTCGTCGGCAGGCGTTTTACAATGATCTTCCGCCCGGCCATTATCAGTTCCGTGTGATTGCTTCGAACAATGATGGGGTGTGGAACGAACGAGGAGCGATGCTAGCCTTCAGCATCGCTCCGACCTGGTATCAAACCCGGGCATTTCAGGCTGCTTGCGTGGTCTTGGCCGCGCTGATTGTTTGGCTAATTTATCGTCTTCGTGTGCGATATGTTGCTAAGTCAATTGCGGCCCGCTTTGATGAGCGGCTTGCAGAACGTACTCGCATTGCACGAGATTTACACGACACCCTCTTGCAGACTATTCAGGGCAGCAAGCTGGTTGCTGACGACGCATTAGACATGCCGTCCGAACCGATACGGATGCGGAAGGCGCTCGAACAATTGTCTCGATGGCTTCAACAAGCTGGACAGGAAGGCCGCGCAGCCCTAAACTCCCTTCGAGGTCCCGTAACAAGTGCCGACGACCTCAGTGACGCCCTCAAACGTGCGCTTGAGGCTACGCCACATGATTCATTGGCAACCACGTTTTCTGTACACGGGAATATCCGCCAGCTCCATCCGATCGTTCGCGACGAGGTATACCGCATAGGGCAAGAGGCCATCCGTAATGCCCACGCCCATTCCGGCGGAACACATCTTGATGTTCAACTGCGATATATGGACGATCTGAGCCTACGCATAGCAGATGACGGTCCCAGTGCCACTGCTTCCAACTTCAGCGAAGATAAAGAAGGTCATTATGGACTGAAAGGGATGCGAGAGCGGGCCTCCCGGATCGGCGCAAGGCTCACGATCGCGGGTAATGCGGGATGTGGCACGGAAGTGTGCGTTGTGGTGCCGGGTGGCATAGCCTTCCAAGATGCAGGAGAATCGCGACGATCGTGGTTGAAGACTCTGCTGGGAACTGGCAAATCACGACGGAGAAAGTCCTAGCACCTGTGAGGTTGTTGACTCGCTGTCAACAGGGGAGATCCATCGTCTTCAGCCTTGATCTCCCTTCTCAACCATCGCGATGGGCATCCTCTTCATTTGGCATTCAAGTGGAGACGACCATCACCTGAATGTCAAGTGGGCAATGGCATTGCGGCTAGGCGGGCAAGAGACGTGTGATGTAGGCCACGCTCTGCCAAGCCTGAGAGTTCGGCGTGCGCCCGGCAGTGGAAACGACCTACTGCACGGCCGGCGGTCTACTGCTAATTGCTGCATAGAGTTCATTTCGATTATCGGATGTCCGATGCAAGCATCGGACCCTAGAAGAGGGGTTGGACATCTTAGAATCAGGCAAGGAGACAGACTCATGGATATACCTTCGATTGTTACCGCGCTCGACTCTGAGATCGCGCGGCTTCAGCAGGCACGAGCGGTGCTGGCGCAGAGCGGCGGAGACAGTTCATCAACAGCCACGAAGCACATGCCCGCCAAGAAGCGCGGTGGAAAGCGGACGCTGAGCCCAGAAGCGCGAAAGCGCATCGCAGAGGCTCAGAAGAAGCGCTGGGCCGCAGCGAGGAAGCAAAAGCCCGAAGCATCAAAAGTAAGCTCTAAGAAGACCATTCCGGCGAAGAAGACAGCGGCCTTGCCTTCTTAATCGTCGCTCCTCTGAAATGGCCGAAGCCCCGGTTTCAGCCGGGGCTTTGTCGATTCGCACTTTAACGGTACGAATCTTTAAGAGCCTGCCCCATTGGTGGTTGGAGGAACGATCGGACGGATTCTCAGTTACAATGTGCTTCGCAGTCGGCTTCGAGCTTATGGGGCACCATGATCGCCGATGTTCGCGGGGTAGCAGTATTGCGCGGTCTCAGTCAATACCCGAAGCAAGGAGACATCCGACAGGAATCGGTCTGACGGCGATTGCTGAGACAACGTGATTTCAGGCGTTGCGAATTGGAAGAACTGCTCATCTTAGCGCGCTAGCGATGCGGGCAGCAGGGCCCCCTGATGCTGATTTGGCTTTGCTTGACCGAACGGCTCGGGAGTGAGTGGATAGATCCTGTGCCGGAAACCGCCCATGCTCATCGACGCACCCATGTAGCTCCGCGTAATGCGCCAGCGCTATACGATTGGGAATCAACAGGAGCGGACCGGACAGATGGACAAGCCGAAGGCGTTGCAGCTCTCGCATCGCCCGCGAGATCGTTTCCCTTGAGACGCCAAGGAATTCGCCGATTTCCCGCTGAGTAAAGGCGAGATACAGCCGTATGCCGCGCTTGGTATGCAGGCCGGTCTCACACGAATCCAGCAGAAACCGAGCAAGCTTGATCTGCACCGAGGAGGCACGGCCGACCATTCGCAGCCGGTCGCATGCATACTTGTAATCCCGCCCAATGTCGTGCACCAGGCTTCCATAGGCATTTGGATTGTGCATGAGAATACGGCGGAACTCGTTGCGGTGAACCAATGCAATTCTGCATTTGCACAGCGCCTCCGCTGTAAACTCGAGTCGATTGCCCGAAAGAACCTCGGTCAAGCCGAGTAGTTCGCCCCGCTTGACTATGCGGACAGCGAAACGTTTGCCTAAGCACGACGCCATACTCAGTTTCACTCGGCCTTCTAATAGGGCTAGCAAGTGAGACGGTTCCTGTGTCTCTTCATACAGGATCTCGCCGGGGAAATAGGTTTCAATTCGAGCGAGGGATTCAAACTCCGACACTACAGAGCCTGATAGCCCCTTGAACAATTCGCCAAGTCGGGATTCCGGATAAATTCTCCCGGAAGCCAATCCACGGATTGCCGGCATCGAAGATCCTCTCATAGCTCAAACCCAGTACGGACATGAGAAGTGAAACCGGTAACGCAATTCGCAGAACACGTGCGGGGATCGTTGTAATTGGAACCGGCGAGTTTGATCAAGTTGTCCAAAAGCATTGCCTTCGGCGAGACGGTCTGTGTCCAATGTTGCGATCAAGATCGAATCGCTCTCGACTCTCAATTGAGCTGGTTACCCAGCGAAACCTGTGCCTCGCACCGTCTAGAGAATGCCCGCATAGAGCACTTACACTCGATCGCCATTGACGGCGATTACGTCGTCCACTCCATCAACAGTCGAGTGAACAGCGCAACGAAAGCAAAGCTAACTACGGTTAAGCCGAAGGCTGCAAGCAGCCTAAGAAGTCTCCGCCGGCGGTTCATGATTCCCTCCATTCTCCTCTTTAAGATCTTGGCTGTGAAAGCTCCGCACACCATAACGCAAAGGGTGATATGAGATTCTGCGTCTGCGCTCTCGAGAGGGTTCACTGCAGGCGGATCTAGTGGTCCGTCATTGGGACGTCCCATGGGCACGAAGCGAGATAACTGAAAACCTCCGACTCCGAGACTCACAACTCAACACTTCGAATTCTTCGACATCGCACCGCTCGTCGGTTCAATACCCGCCGGTTCAGTGTCGATATTTGCAGCGGAGTATTTATCGCTTTCTCCTTGGCGGGCGCCATATTATTTTGGCTCGGAACCTTTCTCGCTCTGCAGGAACACGGTTAGAGCGCGAAGTTGATCATCGGTGAGCCGGTTGAAAGACGGCATAACGGAGCCGGGAGTGTAGGCACTTGGATCCTTGAAGTGGCCGACAAGCCAGTCGTCGCTGCGCCCGCGCGTGCCCTCGATCGTTAGTTCAGGGCCAACCTTTCCGCCTTCCCCGTCGAGTTGATGACATCCCATGCATCCTTCTTGGCGATAGAGCTCGCGTCCATAGTTGATGAGTTCTGGCTGCGACTTTGGCGCAACAGCTTCTTTTCCGCTCGCCGCAGCTCGAATGGACGCTTCCTTGGGAAGAGCGCGGATGAAGTCGACCACCTTCCATGTGTCGTCCTGGGACATAATCGTCTGCCATGCAGGCATCCCCGTAAGCCGAACTCCGTTCTGGGTGATCCATAAAAGTTCAGCGTCACTCCATCGCTGCACGTGGGGTGAGTTCAAATCCATAGCAGGGGGGTACATGGCTAGGCCGAGCTTCGTCTCCGCGTGTCCATCGGCTGCGTGGCATAGTGCGCATTGCTGCAAATAGATTTGTTTTCCCGCTTGAATGTTGGCTTCGCTGGCAGGAAATGGATTCTTCAACCCTTTGGCCTCAAGCGGAATGACAACGTCCTTCGCCGCGTTTGCCAGGGCGGTCTCGAGCTTCGTAGGTTTCTTATTTGCTGAACAGCCAGACGCAAAGAGAACTACCGTTACTACTGCCACACTTAGCCAAATCCTCGACATCCATTTCTGCACTGGTCCCATCGCTTCGCCGAGACAGCCGATCTCCTGTCCTCTCCCTTTGATTTGACTGTTGTGGTGCGTGTGGCGTGCCACACAGAGCATGCGCCGCTGCCCTTCAACTACATCGAACGGTACGACGCCTGAACTGTCGATGGAGCGAAACTGCAGTATGATGTCGGTTCGGAAGGAAACCTCTGGCATACGTTCCCCTTGCATTGCAATTCCGAAATACCGGCCAACCGCGGTGTAGAAAGTTGGCGAATCGACCGGTGCTCGAATGCGGATGCGTGAGCATGCTGTTAAGCGGCAACCGTGAAGCTCGCCGCCGACTTTGTGCTCGAATTAGATCGCGATTGGGGCCTGTCGCGAGGAGGCCTTGTTAATTGTTTACTGTTCGCGTTTAAGGGGAGGATATCCATCGGTGTAAATCCAATCGGTCGATCGCGCCGGCTGATGACAGGCTAGGCAGTCTTTCTTGTAGTCTGTTGATGTGGTCTTCAACCTGTTCCCGGCGTCAAACCATGACCATGCCCATCCATCACCCCACAACTTATTATCGGGATGGAGGTTTTTGCTTTCCTTCACCATCACAAACCAACCCGCTAATTTGTCAGCATGGCTTACAGTCCCCGTCGTCATTGACTGGGTCGCCGTTTGATAAACCTCTTTCACCAGAACTGTACCATCGGGAAAGTGTCCATCCTTGCGATATGCGGCGATAGCACCAGGCGATGCATATACATTGTGGATTTGTTTTGAACCCTCGACGCCCTTGTCAGCGGCTATTGCCCAGCTGCCCAGGAATTCGTAAGTCGTAAGGTAATTGGCCGGTACGCGCAAGTTGCCGCTCGTGTCGACAACGGCATTCGTCCTTTGGCCTTCGGCTGCCTCCACGCTCGACGGGGCCCAATGAGCGAGCGCTATGAACACAATCAACAGGCCTGCGACGCTGAGAGTCACAAGAGAACGTTTTTTCATGATTGAAATCCTCCTTCAGGCGCTATGGCCTCGGATGTTCACTGTTATTGGTTAGGCGACCGACAAAACCGCGCGTTCGTCGCGCATGTATGTCCGATCGCGGCCGGCTACCATCTTCCTGAACAGACGGTAGCAACTTGCGGGCCAACTCTTCGCAACTGGCCTTCTTCGGTGATTAATTAAAAGCGCGACTGCTTTCCCAAGCTTGCGTGAGGGTACGCCGGTCCGCTGAGTGTCACCTGGCCCAGAATCGGGCGTCGTTACACTTGGTCTTCAATCCGCGGAACTGGCCACGGTGTGTTCTCTGTCGACGTTCTACATCGAATCCGAATGTCAAGAACAAAGAAGATGCCGGGCGGCGTACGGACCGTTTAACAGTGAATTCCATAAAATGACAACTCCAGTCCGCATAGACTTTGCTTGAGCTGTCATCCCTGCGACAGTGTGTCATGCGTACGACGTGTTCGCGGTGCATTGGTTCTTTGGTCAATCGCCTCGTCTATACCCAGGGTCTTCAGGGAAGTCGGATATTGAGGCCGGAGCAATACGCTCGGTTGCTCCAGATCTTCGAACCCATGCTGTTGCCGGGGTACGTTCACGATATGTCCACTCAAGAACCGCGCCTGCAACTCACTTATACGGAGCATCTCACTAGCAAGCAGATCATTTATGCTCTCGTCACAAAGCCGAAGCGCACTTCGCACGAGCCTCTTGGCCTGACCTACGAGGACCTTATGGTCGTCGAGGAGTCGCGATATTGGAGCGGGTAACTCTCGCCGATCGTGGGATGGTCTATTCGCTTGACATTGTTTCCGCCACATCCGCCCCATTGCCAAACTCACTCCGCCCGGCAGCCGAATTCGCTCGCTAGCGAAGCAATCAGCTGCGACCTGTGTTGTAATGCTATCGAGAAGCAAATAGCGCGGATGAACGTGCTCCCACAACTTGCCCCTCGGTCTCCTACCGTAGCCGCCGTCTTCACTGAATGTGTGCACGATAAAGATCGGCATGATTCGAGTATGCAAATGAGGTTCCAATAGTCCTCGCGCCCTCGTCAGATGTGAGCAGCCATTGGGAGCTCGTCGAAATGTAACACCAATCGGAGCGTCGATGGACACCTCTGTGCGAGCGACGGTGCTGCGCTATCCCAACTGAGACGGAATTGAGACATCCTAGCTCCTGGTGTCTGCTGGACGACACCGCACCTGCGCAGTGTCAGAGGCGCTATCGAGAAAGAGCGCGCGCACTCGAAAGTATTGCTCAACGCGGCGACGATACGGTTTGGCAAGGTAGTTGCTCTCTGGATCCCCAGGAGCGTATATGGCTATCGTTTCGCGAGGTTTCTCTGGTCGGCGTAGTTCTAGAGATGCGAAGCTCCCTCCCGGTCAATACCTCACGAACGATTTTCCCGTCTTGTCCGCAGGTCCGACACCGCACATCCCTCTCGATCAATGGGAATTTGCGATCAGCGATGGTATCAAGGTGCTGAAACGGTTCGACTGGAAGACTTTCCGCGATTTGCCTAGCGAAAACATCACAGTCGACTTGCACTGCGTAACACGATGGTCGAAGCTCGGAACATCCTGGGAAGGCGTCGCTCTTGATGTTCTCATGGCTGACGTAAGGACAGAGTTCAGCTATGCAATGTTCAATTCCTACGGTGACTACTCAACAAACGTTCCCCTTAAGGACGTCCTCAATCACCAAGCCTGGATTGTATTCAAATATGACGATGCAGAACTGCCACCTGAACACGGTGGCCCAGCGAGACTTCTAATCCCACATCTCTATCTCTGGAAAAGCGCGAAATGGGTAAGAGGTCTGAGACTGATGTCGCACGACAACGCTGGGTTCTGGGAGAGCCTCGGCTACCACACCTACGGAGACCCATGGCGCGAACAGCGGTACTCAGGCGATTGAAGTGGCACGCCGCACGGGTTCTTGGTGTGCACGATGAGACGGCCACGGCGCGGACAATCTGTCTTGAAGTTCGTGATTGGCCAGGTCACGTCGCGGGCCAGCATATCGACCTGCGGTTGAGGGCTAGGGACGGATATACCGCGGTCCGATCCTACTCAATCGCTTCAGCGCCTTTTTCTGAGGGGCGTATTGAAATAACGGTCGAGCGGTTGCCGACCGGTGAAGTATCGCCGTACTTGACGCAGGAACTGATGGTTGGTGATTACCTAGAATTGCGAGGTCCGATAGGTGGATGGTTCGTGTGGCGCAGTGGTCAAACGGAGCCCGTTCAACTGATCGCCGGTGGTTCAGGGATCGTTCCCCTTATGTGCATGATTCGATCCCGAGCATTGGCGAACAGCACTGCGCCGTTTCGATTGCTATATTCCGTAAGGGAACCTGGAGCTATCTACTATCGAGCAGAACTTGAGGCACTGTCCACGAGACCTCCGTTTGTTACAACACAATACGCCTTTACGCGAGTGGCTCCGAACGATTGGCCACGTCCATCCGGCCGCATCGACCGCGACTTGATTGCGAGCGCGACTTGGCCTGCAAGCGTCGGCGCAACTTGTTACGTTTGTGGCCCGTCCGGGTTCGTTGAAAGCGTCGCGGATCTTCTGTGTAGCGCCGGCAATCGTCAAGACAAGATCAAAACAGAGCGATTCGGCCCGACCGGACTGCCAGAGTGATTCCCGCTTATTGTTCGGCGATGGCCGGGTTGAATGCCCGCATGATTCTTGCTCACCGCGGTGTCATTGCCGAGATCTCCCTTGAGAGCTCGGCTATTTGTCCGACAAGAATGTGAAGCGATTTATGTGAGCTCTCGAGACCGAAGGAATCAGCGCGCTCGGACAGATAAGCGGAATTTTCGCGGATGTTGGCATATCGAGTGCATCCGCATTCAAAGCACGGACCGTGTGAGGGCAGTTGTCGCAATCATTCGGTCGTGCACACCGAGCGTCCTCTGATAAGGATGTTTCATACGGCCGACACCCCGCGAGCGATCACATGCCAGAGATCCGAACCGATAATGAGCATAAGGAAGACCCTAGTGGCGACCTCAGAGGCATTCCACCAGGCCCGTGGCCTCAACCACTTGACCAGCCGTGGCAAACGCTCCTGATGGACATCATCAATGGATTTGTAATTGTGGCGTGGTACGTACTGGTGACGGTGGTGTGGTACTCACTGTTCCTAGCGGATAGGCTTGTCCTTCGCAAGGCGGCCCGCGCACGCGTTGATCCAAGGCTGAATCCGCCAGACAAATACAGTCGCGATCCAGAGACGTTTTTGTGATCTATGAAAACCTAGGCTTTCATCCCATGAAGCGGCCCTCAAGGAGCTCGCCTTAGCTTCCTAGATCGTTGATCGCTACGCGAGCTGCATGATAACCAGCCATCCCATGCACGCCGCCACCTGGCGGAGTGGAAGCCCCACATAGGTATAAACCCGGCTTCGACGTGCGATAGAGCTCTGATGTTGGGCGGTAAATGAGTTGTCTAAGGTTCATGGACCCTCCCAGAATGTCGCCGCCAACGAGGTTCGGATTCCATCGTTCCAATGCAGCGGGCGTGGAGACAGATCGAGACAGAATGCAATCACGGAAACCCGGTGCAAAGCGCGAGATCTGCCTCTCTATAGCGTCGGTGTAATCAGTCTCGCTGGCATTCGGAACATGGCAGTAGGCCCACGCGGTGTGACCTCCCGCGGGAGCACGAGTGGAGTCAAAGAGAGATGGTTGCCCGAGAAGGACAAAAGGGCGTTCCACGTCAAGCCTATGCTCCGCCTCTACAATCTCTTCGAGGGAGCCACCGATGTGGATTGTGGCAGCGCGGGAACAGTCTGAAGCAGTCCACGGTATCGGGCAACTGAGTGCGTAGTCGATCTTGAAGACGCCAGGTCCATAGCGGAATCGCTTAAGCTTCTCGAAGTATCGAGGAGACAGCTCAAGATTCTTCAATTTGAGCAACTGGTGAGGTGTGAGATCTGCAAGGACGAGGTCTGTCTGCGGCATCCTAGTAATCTCATGCGCAGTGACAATCGTTCCACCCAGCTCTGTCAAGTGTCGGATCAGAGCGTCTGTAAGGGTTTGGGCTCCGCCACGGAGTATGGGCCATCCACCAGAGTGTCCAGCGGCCAGGAGAATGAGACCTACAGCAGAGGACGCGGTGCTCTCCAGAGACAGAGAGGAGTGAGTCGCGACACCACCGAAGAGTGCCTGAGCTCGTCTTCCTTTGAAATGATAACGGGCCAAAGCTGCAGCTGGAAGGACAGCCATCGAGCCGAACATCGCGAGAAGCAAAGGGTGTTGAGGAACCTGTTGAATCGGCCCAAGGATCTCTTCAACGAGCTCTCCAAAATTCATCACCAAAGGTTCAAAGAGAGATCGATACGAGCTTCTGTCGCATTCGTCCAAGAAGTCTACGGTCGCCTCGATTGATCGCTCAATCACGATTGCAGTTCCGTCATCCAGCGGATGAGCACAGGGGGCAGGCGACTCGATCCATGGAATATCAATCGGGAGCGAGCGAAAGAATGGGCTTGCTTTGCCGAGGGGATACGCGGCGGAGCCTAAGTCTTGAATGAATCCCGGCAATGTTGTCTCGCCGCTGGAACAACCGCCGCCTGGTTGAAGGTTTCTTTCGAATACCGTTGTTGGGATACCTGTGGCCGCTAGGACAATTGCGGCGGATAGGCCATTGGGACCGGAGCCGATAACTGTTGCGGTTGCATCGTTTTTCCGTTGCATTCGAGACCTCCAGGGCACACAGAGAAGGACGGTGATACTCTCTCCCGCGCTGAACTCGGTCCGCTCGTGAGGTCCCCTCCTCGTGGCGAGCCACACGTAGCTTAACGAATGCAAATACGGTGCCAGAGATGGGGCTTTGAGCTTGGGGCCGTAAAGAGGCTACTACTCTACGGGAAGGGCCAATTGGGGTGAGGTCGAAGGTGCCCTGAGAAAGTATTGCGCATTGGCCGTGATCTTAGGTGTCGTGAATCAAACTGGTGTCGGACGAACGACATCTTTAGAGGCTGGAGAAGACCCGAGGCCTTCTTCCAATCCGTTCCATTGTCCTCACATCCAACCTCCGGACTTCGCGAAGTTGCCTGACGGGATGAGCTTCAAATGGCTCTGTCAGCGCGGGAAGCGAATTTGGGCCTATTGTTGGCCTTTTGGACGCAGGATCCCGCGCTCCAGCGCGTATCGGACCATCTCGGCACGCGTGCGGAGGTTTAGCTTTTCACGAATGCGAGTGTAGTACGTCTCGACAGACTTCGTGCTGATGCGAAGGGCTGCGCCAATTTCTCTCGCTGAATGACCGAGCGAGCGCAATAGTAGAACTTGCTGCTCGCGTTCGCTGAGAGGAGTGCTTGCCGAATCACTCCTCCCGAGAAGAGCATCGAGCAGGCCTTCGCTCAGGTCTGGGTCCAGAAGCCGCCGGCCGTTCAGGGCAGCTCGAATACCGCTGATCAGGTCGGTCGGGGCACTGGACAATAGGAGGTATGCCGTCGCCCCAGCCGAAAAGGCGGACTTCACGAGGAGTGGACTGGTTTCTCGAGATAGTACGACTATTCCCGCCTCGGGTAGCCCCTTTCGTATCGCAACAATTGTCACGAGCACGTGATTTGTGATGTGGGGGACGTGGTAGACAATGACTTGAGCCCCAGTCTCCAGCGCTAAGTGTAAGGCCTTCTTGGCCGTTGTATCGCCCAGAATCTCGATTCCGGGCACGCTTGATAGCCAATGCCTCAGCGCGACGCGTGGAATTGATTCATCGCTGACAACCAACAGTCCAGCTACCTTCATAGCGTACCCGCCGGGCTGTTAGGACGAACAAATCTCATAAATAGCTGCCATAATAAAGAAACAGCGGGGCTTCCAGCCAACGCTGCCGCCGCGCAGGTCATCGAATTCTCACCAAGCGCTTGAGAGAGAGCGGGGGATAGTGATGAGGACTGGGAAACCCTCGTTCGTTTGCTCACTGCACCGCGAATTGTTGAATGCATGATTCACAAGGACCGATCTCAACTTCTGGTCGTCGGGCCCGCGACCTTTATGAACTCTCCCGCAGCCCGATCGCTGCGCCGTCTCAACGTGGACATTGTTTACGTGGAAGACATCACGATCGACTTCCTGCTGAAAGGCGCCGATCCGGAAGTCGCAATCGTGTATAGCGATCGACCTGATGCACGCATGTCGGCTGCCATTTCGGAGCTGCAGTGCTGGAGTTCGACAATTCGGGTTGTTGTCATAACGCGCGAGTTGCCTCCTGAATGGCCCACCGCCTCCTCGCAAGTTGACCTCGACCTTGAAATGGCCACGAGAGAACTGGTACCTCTGATTCGCTTTCTCCTTGTGCTATCCAGAAGCCGGTTTCCGAAGCCGGCAGGAGCCGTTCAACTGGGCTCTGGCTATGGGCGCGTAGAACCGGGCGTTCACATCGCTTATCTCGGGGCTCATCCTGGGGATTGGCAATTTCCGGCGCAATTCATAGCCGCCACTGAGGCCCATGAGGCAGCCCTCATCCTTGGGCCTACTTCGAAGAACAAGGCGCTGCTCACCAAGCTTAAGCTTATGGTGCCAGAAGCAGACAGGCCAATCCGAGAGGGAACGATATCTGCTGTTTCCGCAAACAACATGGACATAACCACGCTTACAGCGATCCTCCAAAAGATCATTGCCGCACGGGACGTCGGTAGCAGCATCGTTCGAATACTTACTACTTGTGGGGACAGTTCCGTCGACCACGCTTCGGGCCAGGTTCGCCTTGCAGAGCGTTTGTGGACACGTGTTTGCTCCGAAATTCCCGCTGTGCTCGTTTGTGCCTTCGGGGTTGCACCTCCGCAAGGGTTCGACTGTGCAATAAAGACGCACCCGTTCGTGATCATGGGCGAAAGACTGATCCGCAATCCGCTCTGCATATTCTAGCTACCTCCCTCGGTCTTGCCTGTCGGGGCGTTCCCCGACACTCGCCGGTATAACCCCTACAGATGCTGCGGCCGGAATTGGCTATCCTTAAGCTGTTACTTGGCTCTCCTACTTGGCTCTCTAGGCCTTAAAGTCGAAAGTTGCTTCGGCGCACATGAATAGCAATGTAAGCCGGTTGTCTGTCGACACGTTGCTCCTGGCTGGAACACTCGTCATCGTCGCTGTTATCGCGCGGTTATGGAGGAACCTATCCCCTCTATTTGCGAGCCGTGCGCGGGAGATCGACAGACTCGCTACTCACGATGATCTGACTGGCCTGCCCAACCGCCGTCATCTGGAGCGAACCTTGGCTCGTGTACTCGATGGCGCGCGACGTTCGGGAATGGAATTGGCGCTCCTACATTTCGATATAGATCACTTCAAGCTCATAAATGACATCTTTGGGACAGACCTCGCCGACAAGGTCCTTCAACTCACAGCCGACAGGATAAAAGCCGCCTCCAATAGAGGCTTGTTTGTCGCCCGCGTCGGCGACGACGAATTCATGGCTCTGATCCACGGCATGAATCAAGCCGACGCTCTCAATTTCGCGCGTCATATCGTCAGCCAGCTAGAAAGGCCGGCCGTTTTTGACCGGCGTCACGTTCCCCTGTCGGTTTCGGCCGGCGTCGCTGTTTGCTTCGATGAATATCCCGATCCCGAAAGCTTTCGAAGGCAGGCGGCCCGAGCGCTTCGCGTTGCGAAGCATGGCGGCGGCCGAACTGCCACGGTTTGTGACAATAACCTGATCCTGATGCACCAACGCCGGACCCGGATTGCGGAGACCCTTACAGATGCATTGAATTCGGGCGAAGGTCTCTCATTGGCTTATCAGCCGGTGTTTAGAACAGATCGCCGTCTGCATGGATTGGAAGCACTGGTGAGGATTAAGGGAGGGGAGCAGGAAGGCTTGCCCACAAGCGAGGTGATCTCTGTTGCAGAAGAGCGCGGTCTCATCCTTCCTCTCGGCCGTTGGGTCATCAAAACCGTGTGCGCGCAGATGAGAGTCTGGAAAACCGAATACAATTGCGTTCCTTTAGTTGCGGTGAATGTCTCCCCAATCGAGTTCATGCAGCCTGGATTCGCTACACAAGTCGTAGACACGATTCGATCCGCAGGAGTAGATCCGAATCGCGTGGTTCTGGAGCTGACCGAATCTACAATCATGTCCAACCTCCTAGATACGCGCGACCAGATAGCGGAACTGCATGGGTCGGGCATCACAATTGCGGTCGACGATTTCGGAACTGGCTACTCGGGCTTGAGCTATTTGCACGAGCTTGACTTGGATGCTCTGAAGATCGACCGATCTTTCGTTGACCGGATGTGCATTTCGCAGAGGAGCGCCCTCGTGGTTCGCGCAATCATCGAAATGGCTCAGGCGCTGGATATCCGATGCATCGCAGAGGGGGTCGAAACCGAAGATCAATTCTCTCTCTTGAGGAATATGGGCTGTGGTCTCTTTCAAGGATACCTATTCGGACGGCCGGTCGCTGCTAACGAAATCGCCCCTCTGCTGCAACCCGACAATTGATCTTGGTCGAATGTTCTTTAGTGTTCGATGAAATTGAAGAGAGGCGCGTATCGATTCCAGGCAATACGCGATCGCATCCGTGTTTCAGCGACTCCGAGCAGCCGATAGCGGAATCATCCGTGACGTGGTGGAGTCTGATGCTAACAATGCGAAACAACATCTGGATCACATTTCCAGGAGTCAGGTTCTTGGGAAGGCAATTGTTCGAGGCGGAAATGCACTTGGACGGATCTACGATAATTGGCTTGGCGCTCATCGCAGCATTTGGAATACTTCTTGCGCGCTGTGAGCGGAAATAGTATTCCACCACCCTTAAGTCCAGCACACCCTATGTGAAGACAAACGCTTGGCTGATTCAAATCGCGCGGGCTGTGTATCCAACATTATCAGATAGGCGACCTGCTTCCAGTGCGTGTAGCCCTAACTTGTTCGCTGCGCGATCTCCACGACGCTCGAGTCTCCCGGCCGATTCGCCCGAGCGGGATATCCGTGACGGGGCGAATCGGTGGATTCGTCTAAATAGGTTAATGTCGCTGCGACTCACCGAGAAGAGGAGTGGGCAGACCCGTCGAGCTATTCCTGACCACGTTGACGCGTGGATTCAAATAGAAACCAACTCCTTCGTTGGGATTGATCAATCCAATTCTCGAGGAGGCTGGCTGTCGCAAGATCGCTGTTCTCAGCGCAAAGATTGTGAATGGCCCTCATTGACAAGACGAGGTGCGCTTCATCTTCGTGGAGTTCGCTGAGCATATCCGCAGGTGTTACGAATTCTGCTTCGTTGTCCTGAACACGCCGCAATCTGCAAACGTGGCCTATCGAACGCAAGGTCGTACCCCCAATTTTACGCACACGTTCTGCAACTTCGTCTGTCATCGCGAATATCTGATCAGCGTGCTCGTCCAGCATCAGATGATAATCACGGAAATGAGGACCCGAGATGTGCCAATGAAAGTTCTTTGTCTTGAAATACAACACAAATACATCCGCAAGAAGAATATTTAGTGCACCCGATATCTGCTTTACAGCTTCGGATTCGATGTCGGAAGGCGTCGCCAGAGGTGCCTTCCGCCTGTTCACGAGCTCTGCTTTGCTAGTCATCCACTATCCTCCCGCCAAACAATGCCTCGATTCGGTTCGATCGCCCGACGTCCTAGTGATCTTCCGAGCCTGGAAGAATGGCTGCGGATTTGAGATTAACGAGAAGCCTCGGAAAGCTCACTGCTGAAAACCACAGGGAAGCACCTGCGAAAAGCTATATATATGTCCAATAGCCACCCACAAAGGATTTCGGGACTAGCGAAATACAAATGTGCTGAGGAATCTTTCGTAAGTTAATCGTCTTTGCAGCCTCAACTCGCATTGTTCGAGACCTGAATATTTCTGTAGGGAATCGCGTGACGTCGCGAACTAGTCTAAGTAAGGCGCGACCTACTTAAGCACGCCCAAGGAGAGATTTGGATGTCGAACGCGAAACCGCCGACTGTTTTCTACCGCACGCTCAACGTGGATGGGCTGGAAATCTTCTATCGCGAAGCCGGTCCCCCAGAAGGTCCTACGGTGCGGAGTTCCTGAAGACGGGATTATCGGACTATTGGGATGATCCGAACGAAACGCATGCTAAAGTCCTCCTCGGCTGGCTTCTGACGATTGAGGGAACCAAGTGGCACTATCTGCATGGCGTCCGTGATCCATCGAGGATCAGTCCCGACAATTGGGTAATCGATCAGGCGTATCAGGACAGGCCGGGGAACAAGGATATTCAACTTGTAATCCTCTACAAAGCAAAAGGAAACTTGGCTGCATATACGGATTGGCAGCAGTATTTCCGAAAGTATCAGCCCCCCACGCTGGTGACATAAGGAAAGAACGACGGAATCTTTACGGTGGAGGGTGCCGAACTCTTCAAGAAAGACATTCCCACCGCGGAACTTCATCTTCTTGACACCGGGCATTTCGCATTGGAAGAAGAAGTGGACCAGATTGGGTCGCTGATGCGCGATTTCCTCAGTCGCGCACTTGTGACGAAGGGAAGTGTTCCGGATGAGGAGAATCCACCAGGGTGTGTAAGTTAAGGAGTACAGCCATGCGAACGTATCATATCTGGCCACTATTGGCTGCGATCTCACTAGCGCCATTGCAGGCGCTTGCCCAGAACTTGGAGCAGGTGAAACCCGTTTTTGAGCAGGCAATCCCGAACGCGCAAGGCAAGAGCATGATTGCCGTTATCGTGAACTATCCTCCCGGCGGCAGATCGCCAGCACATCATCATGCTCAGTCTGCGTTCATCTACGCCTATGTACTATCCGGCGCCGTTCGCAGCCAGGTCGGCGATGAGGCGGCTAAAGTGTACCGGGCGGGCGAGAGTTTCTGTGAATATCCCGGCGCACATCATCGGATTAGCGAGAATGCCAGCGATAAAGAACCTGCAAGCTTATTGGCCGTTTTCGTTGTTGATTCCAAGGACAAGCCCCTGACTATCCCTGACCGGAAGTAGTGATGGGGGTCATCCTCATTCCCCATGGGTGGGTTGGTTTTTCTCGGCTTAGCTATTCGATCTGCTCGGCCGTCGCAGGGCATCTCCGGCGACGTGTCTGATCAGTGTCCGAGGTCTTTGAGCCTTCCACGACCGTCAAGTCGCCAATTCACTACTGATCCTTCCGGGTGAACCGCGGCCTGCGAAGGCGGGGGTCTTAGCTTATGGAATTGCCGATCACACCACACTGGTTAAAGGCAGAAGTGATCGTCAAAAGGAGATCAAGGGGTTAATTGAATGCGAGAAACCATAGAGTCACAAAACCAAAGCGCAAAACACCTCGCCGCACGTGCGGTGGTTGCCTATCGGGCAGGATTTCCGGTCCCGCGGCTCTCGGTTGCTGGTAGCAGCGATCGCACCACCTGTATCAAGTGCGACTGGAGGGGGCTACGGGAGTCGTTCCACGATGACGTGAAACTGCTAGGCAGGGCCTTCGCCTTCATTTACATCGGGTCGATCGTGGATCAAGCAATCAGCGAGCCCATTTCGGAGGAATTACGGAAAGAGCTTGTATCCGACATGTCGAGTGCCCTGGACGCGCGGCAGACCGCGGTCCAGTGGGGCGTTTCCGAAGCAGTGGCAGACACCAATCCTTTTGCGCATACAGGGTACAAATTGGCATCGCGGCTTATGCGCATGGATCGGGAGCTGATCGAATCTCTCGCTCGAGAGTTGGCCGCAACGGGAACCATGGAAGGCGAAGTTCTCAGGAAGTGGCTGGACGAGAATGCGGCCCCCCTCAATTTCGATGAATTGGAAGCAAACACAACCTACTGAAGATGACGTTGGACGGGGCCAAGTAATACCTGGCAGAGGTCAGAGAATGAGTCTCTCTCGATATGTATTCTTTTTGTCATTCCTGCTCGGATCATTAGACTCTAGTGCGCAGCAAGGCTCGCCTAATCAGTCGATGGGCGGCATGGATATGCCTTCAGCTCAGATGACGTCTCACGAGCAAATGAGCGGCATGTCGGAAATGATGTACCAGATGCATCCGAAGACCTTCATCCAGGAGGTCAGGCAGCATGCAGCATCCGGGACGAGTGCGGAGCCAAACTCCACACCGACTCCGATGGTTATGTGGATGAAGGGTAGCTGGATGCTGATGTTCCATGCGAACGCGTTCGTGTTGGACACCCAGCAGACAAGCCCGCGCGGCGGTGACAAGTTGTTTTCGACGAACTGGTTTATGCCGATGGCGCAGCGTTCGCTCGGCCCGGGACAGCTGACTATTCGCGCGATGTTCAGCCTTGAGCCGGCCACCGTGACGGATCGCCGGTACCCCCTGCTGTTTCAGCAGGGTGAGACAGCATACGGGGTTCCGCTGGCAGATGCCCAGCATCCGCACGACTTCTTCATGGAGCTGGGCGCCCTCTACGATGTGCCGATCGGTGAGCGCAGTCTTCTGACGTTCTATGCAGCGCCTGTGGGTGACCCGGCGATTGGCCCTACTGCTTACCCGCATCGCGCTTCAGCTTCAGAAAACCCGGTGGGTACGCTCGGGCACCATCAGCAAGACTCGACCCATATTGCCAACGATGTGGTTACGGCCGGATTCACGCATCACCTGGTTCGCGTGGAAATGAGCGGCTTTCACGGCAGGGAGCCGGATGAGTTCCGGTGGAACATCGACCATGGCAAGATCGATTCCTGGTCGGCGCGGGTGACGGTGCAACCGGGCCAGAACTGGAGCGGGCAGTTTTCGTACGGCCGCATCACGAGCCCAGAGGCATTGTTTCCCTCCGAAGACCAGGCCAGGACCACCGCCTCCGTGATGTACAACAAGCCTTTCCAGCATGGGAACTGGGCCAGCAGCGCGGTGTGGGGCAGGACGAGATCGCTGGAAGACTCGGCCAAGGAAAACAGCTACCTGTTCGAGTCGACGGTGAAGTTTGCTGAGAAGAACTACGCGTGGGTACGGCTCGAGAATGCAGGCAGGTCGAACGAGCTGGTTGTGGGCGAGAATCCTCTGCCACCTGGATTCAAGGAGGAGCCGCTTACCCATGTTCAGGCATACACCTTTGGGTATGACCGGGAGATTCGCCTGGTGCCGGGCATCTCATCGGCCGTCGGTGCGCAAGTGTCCACGTATGGAGTGGGCGCGCCTCTGAAACCGATCTATGGATCCGACCCAGTGAGCGTTGCCGTTTTCATCAGGTTTCGGCCAGCTTCGCGACTGCATTGATTACGTCTCATAGGCCCCTAGGCCATCAAAACAACTTTCAGCCCCACTTCCACCTCCAAAGCTGCAGGTATGTCCGATCTCATGATGTCGAGTAGAACCGACGCCACTGTGATGATGGAGGCTTCTTCACCAGGGAGCACCCACCGGTGGATTGCGTCCCGCCCACTCGCGATCCTAGTCCGAGAGCGGGGGAGCGATCGAGATGCCGCAGGCGAACTGCATCACATCACACCGCGGATCGTATCCGACTCCGCAGGTGGGACACCATGCACACTCTCATCGTGCTCGTGTTTGCATCCGCGCTGCTATCCCTGAATTTGGCCCGGAAATTCCCCCACGCATCAGCCTGCGAGACATAAGCCTCACAGGCTGTGCGTGAGTATGATTTCGGCAGCGATAAGACACTCCTTCTCACACGAGATGGCTTTACGGCTTGGGTTTGTCGCGAAGTATTGGATAGAATTGCACCCAGGTCATATCGGTATTGGCTACGTTGCCTAGGTGACACCCGGCACACTCGCTAACGGATGATTCAGCAGCGGTCTGCGCGTATGGCATAGGATGATGTCCGAAGGTGAAGTATCCCCATCCATTGGTCTTTGCGAATCTCTTGCTATCCTTAACGGACGCATCAATCCCATTAAGTTCCCCGTTGAAGTACCCTCTGCCTGAGGGCTCTGTGCGTGAGCCGTCGGGATACGTCGGCTTAAGGACCCGGGTCAACTCCTTGATAAGGATCGTACCCTCCGGGAAAGTGCCAGTTTTTAAATACACGTCTAGATTCTTTTCCTCCACGTACACATGATGAAACTCAGGGAAGTTTGCCTCTCCACCGTTCAGAGCGTTAGGTGTCAGAGGCGCACCGATAAACACCCATCTGCGGAATCCAACTGGAAGCTTGAGCTTACCATCGGGAGTAAATTGGGCAGTTGTGCTGGATGGTAAGGGGTTTACTTTTGAGACATGTTGTGCCGCCAACACTCTCTCGTTCCCCGTGTTCTTAAGTAGCCCAATCGTTGCGGCAGCCGTGACCACGATCGACGATATCCATAGACGCTTGTTCATTGGGATCTCCTGGTGGGTACGATGATTGATACTTCCGATCAGATATTAAGGAAGAAATGGGATTTCCCCGCCATAGCTTTCTACAGGTGATCGGGAGGATTTCGCTCCCTTACTGAATGATCACGGCGTTGATGGAGTTCCTCCTTGCACTTGTTCGTCTCGCGCGTCTCGCAACGACCTAGCGTTGAAGGACCACCTTTAACGGCTCCGGGTCAACTCCGAGTGTCTTGACACCAACAGATCCATCAACTCATCCCACGATGTCTGAAAGGAAGTTGCTCCCGCCTCCTGTAATTCGCGGCCGAGCGTTTCGACTTGGATGCCGAGGTACGCAAATCTAGTCAAGAGCATTTCTGCTGCGGTGGTGTCAGTATTCATTAGCTGAGGCGCCCTATCTTTGTCTGCAAGAGCGTTCAGCGTGACATCTGGCATGGTGTTGATGCTGAACGGCACTGCCAGCGCGTCGATGTAATAGGTAGGCGATGCGTTCGGATGTTTAGTGCCGGTGCTGGCCCAAAGCAGACGTTGCGGTAGAGCGCCATAATTGAAGGCCCGTTGCCACCGAGGATCGGCCAGTATTCCTCTGTACCGAGCATACACACGTGCAGCAACTGAGACGCCAAGTTTTCCGCGAAGGTCCTCCGAGACGCGCTCCTGGACCGCGACATCCCAGCGACTGACGAACAGAGAGGCAACAGAGGGAACCGCGGCCGGCATGTCGGCCGCGATCCTGCGCTCAATGCCCTTGAGATATGCGTCGGCGGCGTCACTGTACTGCTCTGGCGAGAAAAGCAAGGTGATGTTGATCGGTATTCCGGAGAAGATCATCTCCTCGACAGCCGCTAAACCTTCTGGCGTCCCCGGAATTTTGATGAAGACATTGGGCCTGTTAACGCGACGCGACAGAAGCTGTGCCGCCGCGATGGTCCCTTCCGTCTCATAGGCGAGCGAGGGTGGGACCTCAATAGATACCCAGCCGTCCACGCCATTTGTCGTGGTGTGCGTTTCGCTCAGAAGATCAGCAGCTCGTTGAACGTCGGCGATCGCCAGCTCAAAAAACACATCTTCCCATGTCTTACACTTCTTCGCCTCTTCAACTATCGCAGCATCATAGGCGTTGCTGCCCTTGATGGCGTGATCGAAGATCGTCGGATTTGATGTCACTCCGGTAATTGAAAGTTCATCGATATAATATTTCAGCTTTCCATTGTCTATGAGATCCCTTGTTATGTTATCGAGCCATAGACTCTGACCCAGATCACGGAGCAAGGCAGTAGCTCGCATTGTCTTTTCCTCCACTCAGGTGTTACCTGTCGTCTTGTTGATCGCGCCAGCCCGAGAGCGTAAGTGTCGCTATCGGATCTTCCACCCTGGTCGGATGTAGTGACACGTATATCCATTTGGAAATCTTTCCAAATAATCCTGATGTTCCGGCTCGGCATTCCAGAATGGTCCTTCCGGCACAACTTGAGTCACGACCTTGCCCGGCCATTTGCCGGAGGCTTCTACATCACGAATGGTCTCTTCAGCGGTGCGCTTTTGCTCCTCGCTTGCATAGAAGATGGCGGATCGGTAGCTGGTGCCGATGTCGTTGCCCTGACGATTCAGTGTTGTCGGGTCATGAATCTGGAAGAAAACTTCGAGCAACTTCCGGTAGCTTAAGACGGAAGGATCGAACAGGACCTCAATCGCTTCGGCGTGAGTGCCATGATTCCTGTAGGTCGCATTAGCGACTTCGCCTCCCGTGTATCCGACTCGGCTCGAGATCACGCCAGGAAGCTTGCGAATCAGATCCTGCACCCCCCAAAAACAGCCGCCCGCAAGGACGGCCCTCTCCGTGTTGTTCATCTTGCCTCCTTCTTTGTAGGTAATTCGAAGAGCTCGGAGAACTCACCGTAGCCCTCTTGCTCGAGTTGGTCCAATGGGATGAACCGAAGAGAGGCCGAGTTGATGCAGTACCGCATCCCACCCGCTTCTCTCGGTCCGTCCTCGAACAGATGCCCAAGGTGACTATCACCGTTTGCGGAGCGGACCTCAATGCGCTCCATCCCGTGCGTCGAATCATGAAGCTGGATTACGTTGTTCGCGACGAGCGGTCTTGTGAAACTCGGCCATCCGGAGTGACTATCGAACTTGTCCTTCGAGGCAAACAGGGGCTCGCCGGAAACTACGTCCACGTATATGCCCGGCTGTTTGTTGTCCCAGTATTCGTTCCCAAAAGGACGCTCCGTGCCACCCTTTTGCGTAACGCGATACTGTTCGGGCGACAACTTGGAAATGACTTCAGGATTCTTGCGGTATTCATGCATGATTTGCTCCTTTTCTTGCCAGCTGCCGGCGGCCTCATTCGCGTGAGCCAAACCTCAAGCCCGATTTGGCCGGTGAGGCCGATTCAGTACGTTCTATTTTTGCGGCCTCTTGCATCCTGGCCCGGAAGCTGTGCTGCTGAAAGGACCTTCCGGGGCGAGGCGGTGGGGAAGCCATTTCTGCTGCCTCGTGTGAGTCTCTGGATCAGACCTTTACGAGCTGAGCTAAGTCTGAGAGGGCTCTGCCTCTTGAGCTCTCGATATCACTTGCGTTGAAGTCTGACACACTCCAGGCTCGATTGCGGGCATTACCTCTTTGCTGAGCGAATCCCAACCGGGAAGCTCGCGAGAACCAACAATCAGTCTTACCCCGTCGCGCAAGCGAATGTAGGTGCGCGCCCAGGAGGCGAAGACCGAAACACGATTTCGGAAGCCAATGAGAAAGAATATGTGGACGCCCATCCATGCCAACCACGCGACAAGTCCGCTCCAGTTTGCTCGAAAAGGCCAGAGAATCTTGGCAACCGCCGCCTTTCTCCCGATCGTCGCAATGTCGCCTTTATCGAAGTAGCGGAAGCCGGGGAAGTTATCTATCACTCCCGAAGCTTGTAAAAGGTACTTGATGCGTCTTCCCGCGTATGCACCCATCTGCATAGCAGGCTGCGCAACACCGGGTATCGCAGCGCCATCTTGCTCCAGATACGCGAGATCGCCGCAGACGAATACGTTTGGCAACCCCTTGGGATTTAGGAATTGGTTTACCGCAACCCGACCGCGCTTATCAACATCAACGCCCAGCATTCTTCCCAGAGGTGACCCTTCAACTCCAGCAGCCCAAAGCGTGCAGGCGCTTTCGATCTTCTCGCTCCCAACCATCACGTACCCAGGTTGGACATCAGTAACGCGAAAGCCAGCGCGAACCTGAACACCTAAGGCTTCGAGTTGCTGTACGGCTTTCTGGCGGAGTTCCTCTGGATATGCCGCCAGAATAGAGGGCGAACCTTCGAGGATGCAAACCTCCGTCGAGGATGTATCGATGTGCCGGAAGTCTCGCAGCATATACAGGTTCGCAATATCGGAAATGGCTCCGGCGAGCTCAACCCCCGTCGGACCACCCCCGATAATGACGAACTTCAGCGGAGCATGCGTGCCGGTCTCCACCATCTGTCGCTCTGCGAGTTCGTACGCTAGCAGTACCCTCCTGCGGATCTCAGTAGCGTCTTCGATGGTTTTGAGGCCTGGGGCAAGTACGGCCCATTCATTCTTCCCGAAGTAGCTGTGGGTTGAGCCAGTGGCGACGATTAGAAAATCGTAAGGAAGTGTGATACCGGTCTTCAGGCCTACAGTTTGCGCGACCACATCAATCTGACACGCTTCCTCCATGAGGACTTCGACGTTATGGTGGTTGCTGAGGATGGAACGGATTGGCTGTGCAATATCCCCGGGACTTAACACGGCGAGTGCGACTTGGTAAAGCAACGGATGAAACGTGTGATGGTTATTGCGGTCGATGAGCGTGACATCGACGGGGGCGGAGCCCAGGGTCTTGGCGGCTTTCAGCCCGGCAAATCCTGCGCCCAGGATGATGACCTTCGGAAGCGATTTGGAGCTTTGGGAGTCAGTCAATTTGTCTGCCTCGGAATCGACAATTCAACCATGTTTATGCGCCAACGGTAAGCTTCGACTCTACGGCAAGCAGCGCTCATCGAAACCAATGAAATAGACGGCAGTTCACCTGTGAATTTCTCCAGACAGTTCGACTGATCGAGGCTCTATCATGCCTGCCCGTCCCTCCATGCGCTGCTCAAATCGACCACCAACACAGTGAGACACGCACTCAGGGATCCGGCGTTATCCGAACGTGAAGGAAAATGCACGGACTCCTGGGTCGAGGAATTCGATGACAAAGGTCTGATCCCTCACCGAACCTTTCTGCCGGATTAACTGGTAGAGGCGGTCATCTGTCACGACTCCATTGCCTTGCGCATCAGTATCGAATCCGTGATTCGGTCCTGGAGCCTGGCCATCGACCGTCACTCGGAAACGTATGGCCCGTCCTAGAGTGCTGGGACCGAGGACAAGGTGCAGGTCACGGGCATGGAATCGGAAGATGATCTTGCCTCCAGCAGCCTTGAGTACAGCGGCCTGCCTCTGATCGAGCCATTGCCCTGAAAACCCCCACTCATTGAGTCGCAGGTGAGTCGGTTCAGTGTAGGAGAATTCTGTGTCACGTCTAATCCCACCACGAGATACGAAGTTGTCGGCTCGCGCATATCCAATGTAGGTTTCCTGAGAGCGGACATCGTTGAGGTCGGCTGCTGCTTCAGCGCCCTGGCCATTGGCGGTTACGGGGCTTGCCGGCAGCGGTGTCGAGCTCGCCTCTTTCAGCAGCTCCTGGATCCAACGTTCCGATCGGTCGTAGTCACCCTCACCGAAGTGTTCGTAACGAACCTTCCCTCGGGAGTCGATGAAATAATTTGCAGGCCAATATTGATTGTGAAAAGCGTTCCATATTCTGTAGTCACTGTCGAGAGCGACTGGATAGGTGACTCCGAATCTCTTTACCGCCTTTTCGACGTTAGCCATTTGCTTCTCAACGTCGAATTCGGGAGTGTGCACTCCGATCACTACAAGACCGCTGTTCCTGTACTTGTCTTCCCAAGCACGAATATACGGAATTGCTCGTATACAGTTGATGCAGGAATAGTCCCAAAAATCCACCAGAACAACTTTCCCCTTTAGGTCTCTCGGTGACAGCGGCTTGGAGTTGATCCATCCATTGGCCCCAGTCAAGCTGTATAACGGTGAACTGCCGAGAATGCTTTGTGTATCGTGTGCTTCGACATCCAGATGCCTGACTAGCCCAACGCACCAAAGCCCGGTCAATATCAAGACAACAAGGAGCGTTAATGTCTTCCAGTGAATGACCTTCATCGCGTTTGTTCCTCCGAATCTCTGACTGCGAAGCAAAACGAGGTGCCTGCTGCCGCCATCACTCAACTTATCTGGGGTGTGCTAACGTTATGAGCCGCGTCAGGAGAAATGCGAGCAAAACGCTCACAGCCAGATAGGGGCCGACAATCAGCACTAATCTTCGTCCGAGGCCATGAGCGTTTCGGGAACAGATGAACGCCCGGAAACCAGAGACTTCACCGATGATCCCTGTGGCAACAAGGACGACGGCGAAAAGAACCGAAAGGTATTTTGTATCCACATTTCCACCTTTCTACCCGGCGGCAGGCGGCATCCACGTCCTCACAAGCGATCCGCACCACTCGAGATAATTCATCCACCCCCTTCATCCGAAGACGGGGGGATGGCAGTCCTACCTTGGATGCTCGTCGTTTCCCAGGTATTCGCCTGGCACATCGTCCACCGGAACTTCGTGAGTGGTCACTTCTGACATGCCTCGATCTCTCGCAGTTTCGACGCCGTATAAGACATTCGCTTCAAATGCATTACCTTCTTCTAACAACTCCTCCACACTTTCGAAATCTGCCATCGGAGTGTCCGAAATTTGCTGGGTCGCCCCACCTTGTCCCGCGGAGTCGGGCCCCGTTTCCATGCGTCTCTTTCGATCAAGATTCGTCATGCGCTTCTCCCGATCGTTGTGAGATGTGGCGGAGTTCCCGTATGAAAATGAGAAATCCGACGCAGTTGCTGATTTCAGCAACTTGCAGACTCAGAGCAGTTGGCGGATGGCTAAACTTCCAGCGGTCCGGGAAGAGTTCAGCTCTTCCGGTAAGACAAAGACGGCGAGACGGATGAGGTCAACTCCAAATCACCGCGAACACTACTTCGGAGGTTGCCAACCACCTCCGAACGAACGGAACACACCTACGGCAGCGCGTGCTGCATCGGCTCGACTTGCGGCCAATTGATCCTGCGCCGTTAGCAGCTGACGATCAGCATCTAAAACATCAGTAAGGGTGATCGACCCAGCCCGATAAGCATCTTGTGAGAGATCGCGGGCGCGTTTCAACGACAGCACCTCGGCTTGAACCTCCACGCTGTAAGCTTCGGTCTCGGAGAGCGATGCAAGCGCGTTTTCAACATCCTCGGCGGCCTTCAGCACAGCCTGCCTATAGTCGACAAGTGCCTCCGCATTTATGCCCCGAGCTTGATTGACTTCTGCAGTCACGCGGCCGAAGTCGAAAAGTCTCCACCGCAAACCCGCGACAGCAGCAGGCTGGAAACCACCTGAAGTGAACAGACTTCCCGAGTTAAGACTGTCGAAGCCAAGGACGCCCGCTAGAGAAATCTTCGGATAGTACTCAGCAATGGCTACTCCTATGCGCTCGTTCGAGGCGGCGAGCCGCCTCTCGGCTGCGATGATGTCTGGCCGGCGGCGCAGAACATCTGTCGGTTCCTGATTAGCGATTCCGGGAATGGATGGTACCGGCGTCAAACTATCGAGCTCGTGTGCGTAAGTGCCGGGCTGCACACCCTCCAAGACGTCTAGACGATTCAACTGCTTCTCGAGGGCCAATTGAAGCGTCGGAAGCGTGGAGCGGGCCTGCTGCAAGAGAGCTTGCGATTGTTCGATCTCACGCTTCGTCGCAGCGCCGGCATCGAAGCGGTCCTGCACGAGTTTTAGAAGATGTTCGTCCGTTTCGATCTGGGCTTTTGCAATTGCGATTCGAGCCTGATAGCCACGGACCTGCAAATAGGCGTCGGCAGCGTCAGCGGCAATGATGATACGGCTCCCGATCCGGTTCGCCTCGGCAGCTTGCACTTCGTCTCGAGCCGCCGCGGCGTTGTGCCGAATCCCGCCCGCCACATCGAGTTCCCAACTCGCGGCCGTCCCAATTGTGTATTCGTGAATGTTCCTTCTAAAAGCTGGGTCATTGCGGGCAATGTTGCCTAGATTTCCCTCCAGGCTTTGATGGATGGCAGTTGCGGAGGCGTCGAGTTCCCCAGTCGGAAACAGTCTTGCCCCAGCCCCTGCAGCAATGGCCCGGGCCTGGTTGACTCGTTCGAGCGATGCGGCGAGATCAAGGTTCTGACTCAAGGTCCGCTGCACGATCGTCACGAGCATCGGATCCTTGAACCCGGTCCACCACTGGTCGAGCGATGGAGCGGGCGTGTCGTGGGAATTCGGCACTTCCAATTTGTTGTGAAAAAGAGCAAGCTCCGATCCGGGCGGCTGGGGAGCCTTGTACTTCGGGCCAACGGAGCAGCCCTGGAGAAATGTAGTCAGCAACAATAGGAGACCCGCTGCGGTCGTCAGAGAGGTTGCTTGGGTCGCCCGTTCTGTCTTGACCTTGCTTTTTCGCACGAGCACATAGAAGGCTGGGGTAAATAGGAGTCCAAAGATGGTCACGCCTAGCATTCCGAAAAATACTGTCGTTCCAAGCGATTGCCTCATTTCCGCGCCGGCGCCATGGGCAGCTGTAAGCGGCCCCACGCCTGCGATGAAAGCAATAGATGTCATCAGGATTGGCCGAAGACGCACATGGGCCGAATGCACAGCCGCTTCCTGAGGATTCACCCCATCATGATCTTGCCGCTGTTTGGCGAATTCGACGATCAGGATCGCGTTTTTGGCAGCCAAGCCGAGCAGCACAACAAAGCCGATCTGCGCGAGAATGTCAATCGGCAATGTTCGAAGATTGAGCCCCGTCGTTGCCGCGAGAAGGCACATCGGTACGATCAGCACGATCGCCAGAGGGATCTTCCAACTTTCGTACTGTGCAGCAAGCACCAGGAACACAAATAGTGCCGAAGCACCGAAGATTGCAGCTGTTGGGATACCTGTCTTAGATTGCTGGTACGCTAGGTCCGTCCATTCGAAGGTAATACCGGGGGGAAGATTCTCCTTGGCGAACTTCTCGATGCGTTTGAGCGCTTCTCCGGACGACACACCCGGAGCGGCCTCTCCCATCACTTCCGAGGCGGGATAGAGGTTATAGCGAGGAATACGGTAAGGGGTGGTCCTCTCTTTGAAAGTCGCCACTGTGCCTATTGGCACCATTTCGCCCGTTGCGTTACGAACCTTCAATCGTGCGATCTCCTCCGGGGTCTGACGAAATTGTTGATCGCCCTGCACAAAGACCGGATAGGTGCGTCCCAGGAGATTGAAATCGTTCACATACTGTGATCCTAGATACAGCTCAAGAGTCGGGAAGACATCGGCGGTGGAAAGGCCGACCTTCTCAGCTTTCTCGCGATCGATATCCGCATAAACGCTCGGAGACCCAGCGTTGTAGAGTGTGAAGACGGCGGCAAATCCGGGATCCTTCCTAGCCGCGGCAACGAGTTTGTTCGTCGCGTTCGCAAGGGCTTGAGGGCCCAATTCGGCGCGATCTTCAAGCATCATTTTGAATCCGCCGGCCGTGCCAAGTCCCTTTACCGCTGGCGGGTTCACCACAAGAATGTTCGCGCCTTTGAAACCAGCAAACTCCTTGCGGAGGGTCGCCACCATGGACGCGGCATTGACGCCCTTCAGGTGCTCTCCAAAAAGCGATGGTAACGTGATGAAGACCGTGCCAACGTTCGGAGCGATTGTATTCGTCGTTATATCTAATCCAGGGTTTGCGGACGTGTGTTTGATTCCGTATGTCTTCAGCGCGATTTCATTCACATGGCGAACGACTTCATCGGTTCGTTCCAGGCTCGATCCCGGAGGTAGCTGGCAGACGAGTACAAGATACCCGACGTCCTGCTGGGGGATAAAACCGGTGGGCATCCGAAACATGCGGAGACCTGTCAGGCCGATTAAAGCGAGGTAGATCAGAAACATTACTCCGGTTATCTGAACAAAGCGGCTCGTCAGATTGCCGTAACTTCTCGACAACCAATCGAATGCCCTGTTGAATCTATCGAAAAAGGGGCGAAGCAGTGAGGTGAGCCCTGTCGGCTCGCAGTGCAGGCATCCCTCGTCATGTGGCTTCAAAAGGATTGCACAAAGCGCCGGGCTGAGAGTAAGCGAAACAAAACAGGAAATGATCGTCGAACCAGCGATCGTGATTGCGAACTGCTTGAAGAATAGTCCCGGGATGCCCGAGATGAAGGCGACTGGGACGAAGACTGCACAGAGCGTCAAGGCAATTGCAATGAGCGCGGTTGACACCTCGGTCATTGTCTCGTGTGCGGCGTCACGTGGCGATATGCCTCGCGCCATGTTGCGCTCAACATTCTCAACCACCACTATGGCGTCGTCGACGACGATACCGACGGCAAGCACCAATCCGAACAGAGACAGGTTGTTGACTGACCCGCCCAGTATCGTCAACATCGAGAATGTGCCTATCAGTGAGACCGGAATTGCTACGACAGGAATGATCGTGGCGCGCCAACTCTGAAGAAAGATATAGACGACCAAAACAACGAGTATTATGGCAATAAAGACCGTTACGATGACTTCGTTGATCGACTGACTCACGAATGTGGCGGGATCGTAGATCTTCAAGTAGTCCACACCTGGCGGGAATGTCTTCTTGAGTTCGGCCATTCGCCTCCAGATCGTGTTTTCCAGTCTCACGGCATTTGCGTCCGGTGTTGGAACTACCACCCATTGGGCACTCGGGTATCTATCTGCATACGCCAATGAGTTGTAGTCCGCGGCGCCAACTTCAGCACGGCCAATGTCGCGAATTCTGGTAATGCGGCCTTGGGCGTCCGTTTTCACAATCACATCCTCGAACTGCTGAGGAGTGCGGAGACGTCCCAACGCTTCGATGTTAAATTGATAAGCGCCTTTCGTCGTTACCGGCGGCTGATTCAAAACGCCTGCCGATATTTGGGCATTCTGTGCGCGAAGCGCTGCAAGAATCTCAGTCGCACTGATGTTGTATGCGGCGGCCTTATCCGGGTCGATCCAGATACGCATGGCGTATTGCCGATCGCCGAACAATAGAAAATCTGCGACACCGGGCAGGCGAGCAATTTCATCCCGAATGTGGATCATGTAATTAGAAATGTATTGAGGCGAACGCGAGCCATCCGGCGAATAGGCGTGTACGGCTAGCAGGAGGTCATCGATCGTCTTCTTCACCTGCACGCCTTGAAGCTGAACTTCCTGAGGCAAGCGCGCGAGTGTATTCTGTACGCGTGTTTGGGTAAGCAGCAGGTCATTGTCAGCATTGCTTCCGATTGTGAAGATAATGGTGATCGTAAGCTGCCCATTGCCTGTGGACTGGCTGCTGATATACTCCATGCCTTCCACACCGTTGATAGCCTGTTCAAGCGGCGTTGCAACGGTACGAGCAATAACATCCGCGGAAGCACCGGGATATAGTGTCGTGACCTTGATCGTCGGGGGAACAATGTTTGGATACTGCGTGACGGGCAACGAGAACATGGTCGCTAATCCGGCCAATACAATGAACACATTGAGAACAATCGCAAAACGCGGATGTTCGATGAAGAAATGAGCAAGCATCATGGCTGTTCTAGTTGCTCCCTTCATCTGAACCAGCAAGAATCGTGCCTATCTTGGTCGATACCTTTGTCCCTGGTGTTACCGGCGGTCCTCCGATCACAACTCGGTCCGAAGGAGCAAGTCCCGAATAGATCACACGCAATCCGTAACGCAGACCGCCTGTTTGCACCTTCTTTTCTTTCAGTACACCATCCTCTCCAGCAACTAGAACCACGCGATCCGTCTGATCCACAGATACTGCGGCGTCGGGAACAAGTAGCGCTCGGTGTGATGATTGGAGGTTCACTCGAACACGACCGAACTCCCCCGGAGTCAAGAACGAATCTGGATTGGGCACAGTGGCGCGGGCGTGGATGGTGCCACTCGCACGGTTTAGGCTGTTATCAAGGAAGTTCAATGTGCCCTTGCGCACGAACTGATCCTCATCGCTCAATGCGATATCAACCCTGTTCCCCAACACGCTTTTCTTCGACGACCTGTCGCGCTGAAAATTGAGGTAGTCACCCTCACTCATGTCGAAATTGAGATAGATCGGATCGATTGAGACGATGGTCGCTAGGGGCGTGGTGGAGCCTCCGCCGCCTCGGTTTCCTGAGACAAGATTCCCCACTGAAATGAGGTGCGTTCCCATACGCCCCGAGAATGGTGCATACACCTGGGTTCGATCGAGGTCGAATTTCGCGTCGCGGAACCGCGCTTCGGCCTCGTCCAATGCCGCCTCGGCGGATCTTTGCTCCGCAAAACGTTGCTCGACATTCTCAAGAGTTCCGGCATCTGTTTTTTGTAGGGTCTGAGCGCGGGCGAGTTCGGTCTTTGCCAGTTCGAGTCTCGCCCGAGCCGTGGCAACTTGAGCGGTGCTCTCGTCAAATTTGATCCGGTAAGGAGTTGGATCAATTGTGAACAGGAGCGCGCCCTTTCGGACTATATCCCCATCCTTGAAGCCGATATAGGTGAGAATGCCCCCGACCTGCGCTCGCAATTCGACCTGGTCCACAGGCGAGAACTGTCCCAAGAACTGCAGGCGTCCGTGAAGATCACGTTCCAGCGCCTGAGCGACTGTGACTACGTTTGCGGGGACGGCTGCCGCAACAGGCGCTTCGCGAGATGATTTCGATCCGAAGGCCACAATGGCCACAGCAACCAAGGCCAGAGCTGCAATGCCCGCGTAAAGCTTTCGTGCGTGTCTGGCGGAGCCTCCGCCGGTTCCGGATTCCGCCGTGTTATTTGTGATAGTGCTATCCATGTCGTCTCCGGGTAGGTTGATATGGTTTGATCTCCTGTGAACGTCAGAACTTCCGCCAAGTGTTGTCGGCCGCTAATTAGCGGGGTGCGCTCAGTACTCGTTGACCGCTTAAGTTGCCTTCTCTAAGCTTCACGTCCGGGGAACGTCATTCGTGGTACGTGGGACGTGTTCCCAACTCATTGCAAGCGAGCTGGCTCGCCTTGGGCTACGACATCGATCGCGCCTTAGGATGTCAACTCGTTAATGGGGATTCGATCAACATTTGATTCACCCGTAGAAACCGCAACGCCATCTCGTAGCCGCTGTGCGCAAGGGATTGGTGTCGGCTATTCCTTGGAGATCCTGGTCTATCGCAGTCTGTTCCCCCCCAAGGACACTTGGCATGTTGAACACGAGTTTTTGGCGCAATTATCCATAAACAGGATCTGACGAGGTGCTTAACGCATATACGATGCTCAAGCACCATTCGCAGAAATCCGCGGAAGATAACAGCCGTGGGAGATGGGGAATCCCCAAGTCCTCATGGATGAACGCGGATGATCGTCTTTCCCCTGATCCGTTCGGTCCGGTTGAAGGCGGCAACGGCATCGTCGAGGGAGGCTAGGTTGCCGATATTCGTCCGCAACCGACCATTCCGGACCCGCTGGACGAGTTCACCCAATTGAGCGCGATCAGATACGACGACGAAGTCGATAACCTGGCCGTGAGAGGGCCGCGCCTCGGTCGGGCCGGTGACCGTCACCAGCGTGCCTCCGGCGCGAACGACGCCTGCAGACCGTTTCGCGATATCGCCGCCGAGGACATCGAAAACCAGATCGACTTCCCCGATGTCTTCTAGGGCATCCTTATCGAGGTCGACGAATTCTTGTGCGCCGAAGTCGAGAGCTGTCTGACGAGCGCTCCCGTGCCCGGTCCCGATGACGTACGCGCCGGCATCACGCGCGAGTTGGCTCGCCATCGAACCCACTACACCGGCTGCACCGTGTACGAGAACGCTCTGCCCGGCCGTAAGTCGACCGTGCTCAAACAGCCCCTGCCACGCGGTTAAGCCGGGCATCACGAGGGCGGCTGCCACAGTGAAGTCAACGTCGCTCGGCAGCGGCGCAAGGTCGCGAGCCTCGACGGCCACGTACTCCGCCAGTGTGCCGTCACGATACCAGTCCGTGAGACCGAAAACCCTTTGTCCAATCGACAGGCCCGTCGTTCCATAGCCGAGAGCGGTGACCACTCCGGCTAGTTCGTGTCCGGGAATTGAAGGGGTACGGTCACGGCCCACGCGGTCGGTCCAGGTCGAGGGCCACGTCAACTCATCCCCTGTGAATCCCGACGCATGGATCTTGATGAGGACATCGTTTATCGATGCCTGCGGCTCGGGTCGTTCCACCAGCTTTACCCCGCCCCTTCCTGCGGCCTGATCTGTCACCACCATTGCCTTCATCGGTCACCTCTCTGTGTCGATTTCTTGCCTTCAAGATAGTCTCTCTGTCCTTTGTTGCCGTCCCATCTCAGTTTCATAGGAATGTCTTCTCCTAATGGGTCGCTCTACCGCCGTCAAACGAGGGCGCGTTATAGGTTATGTTAGGCCGTGCATTATGATTCAGAAACACCCGAAATCATAGGAGTTGACCTCTACTTTTCTGCAGCTCTGATCGCCGCGCCCCAAGGGATTTTGCTGCATTCTCGATCGGTTATTTCGCGATATTGAAGAATTCGCTGAAGCAGTACCTCTTTCGACGTGCTACCTCAAGATCCCGATCCTTGATCGTATTCCGAATAAAAGTTAGTTGATCGGCAACACCACACGAGCAAGCGGTTGTAGCCGCATTTTTCAAATGACTGATGATCAATTCGATCGCCTCGTCCTTCGAGGCATTTGCGTCCCGAAGTAACTGGTTCGTATACAACAAATCTCCAATAATAATTAAGTAGCTCTCATTAACATCATTCTTGTTCACACTAGTACACTCCATTCTCTCCAGGGAGCACGCTCACGAGGCGACTCGACGCGAAATTGGCTTCAGACTGCACTTACTTGTCCGAACAGTTCCTTCGCGGAGACCCCGAATCCGTCAGTCCATATCCATTTAGGTGCACTGGTGTGCCGAGGCCCACCTCTGGCCGAGTCCCGTGGAAATGTTGTTCCCTTCGCCGTGGTTTTCAGCGGGTAGCGCAACCGTTCCGGTAGTAGTCATCCTGAACCTCCCTACAGAAACAAGGACGGCCGCGCACACCTTTAGCCATTCGCCGCCTGGATATGCAGTTCCTTCAACTGCTGCTCCGGGACCGTAGCCGGAGCGTGTGCCATCAAATCAATCGCGTTCGCCGTCTTCGGGAATGTAATTACCTCGCGCAGGTTCGCCGCCCCTGACACCAGCATCACGATGCGGTCTAGGCCCAGCGCGATCCCCCCGTGCGGCGGCGCCCCGTACTCCAGAGCATCCAAGAAGAATCCAAATCGCTCGTGAGCCTCCTCGTCACTGATGCCCAGCGCCTTGAATATCACCTGCTGCACGTCCTTACGGTAGATACGGATCGACCCTGATCCCAACTCAAGCCCGTTCATCGCCAGGTCATAGTAATTTGCCCGCACGCTTGGCGGATCGCTCTCCAGATTCGCCATGTCATGCTCGTGCGGAGCCGTGAAGGGATGATGTGCTGGCACCCAGCGCTTCGTCGCTAGGTCATACTCAAACATCGGAAAATCCGCGATCCACATCGGTTGGAACGCCTTCGACCCGTCGATGACCATCCCGCTCTTCGGATCGGCTTCCTCTACACAGCTTTCGGTCACCTCGAACCATTTGTGGCGCTCCGCATACTTCCTCGCCAGCTTCGAGCGGAAGTTTCCTGCAGCAGCATAGACGTTGATCTCGCGCTCGCTCAGCCGTCCTTCGAACTTCGTGTCGCTCGCCTTGACATGGTGCGTCGGATCGCCAGCCACGATGACCACAAGATCCTTGTCGCTCGCGCCAACCAGCTCTCGCACTTTCGCCGCAGCCCCCGAAAATCCCTTAGCGAGCCGTTTGAAGTCATCGATGAATTTCGCACCCTTGTGCTTGTCGAACATCGGGTGATTGTCTTCGCGTTCCTCACGGCTCAGCGAGCCCACCGCCGCAATCCGGAATGCCACCACCGGTAGCTCGGGATCGATCTGCAGCGTGGCCAGTGCCTCATCGGGAAAAGCCGCCCGCACGTCCGTCATCTCCGGCAGCCGCATGTCGGGCTTGTCGCTCCCAAACCTCCGCAAGGATTCGTCATAGGTGATCCTCGGAAACGGCGTCGGCAGCGCGATCCCCGCCGCCGCAAATGCCGCAACCAGAAACTTCTCCACTACCGCGAACACATGCTCCTGGCGCGGAAAGCTCATCTCCAGGTCGACCTGGGTAAACTCGAGTTGACGATCTGCTCTCTGATCTTCATCGCGAAAGCATCGCGCAATCTGGAAATACCGATCAATTCCCGAAATCATCAGAATCTGCTTGAAAAGCTGCGGCGACTGCGGTAGCGCGTAGAACTGGCCCGGATGCACCCGGCTCGGCACCAGAAAATCGCGCGCCCCCTCCGGCGTAGACATGCAGAGAAGCGGCGTCTCGACCTCCAGAAATCCTTGCTCGCTCATGCTCTCGCGAATCGCCCGCGTAATCTCGTGCCGCAGCCGGAACTTTCGCTGCATTTCCTCCCGCCGCAAATCTAAATACCGATACTTCAACCGCGTCTCCTCGTTCTCGATCGCATCCTCTGCCGGCGAAAACGGCGCCAATCTTGAGTCGTTCAAGACCCGCAGTTCCGTCGCCTCAATCTCAATCTCGCCCGTCTCCATCTTGCGATTGATGGCGTCCGCAGCCCGCAGCCGGACCTTCCCCAGCGCCGCCACCACATACTCCGGTCGCACCGCCTCTCCTTTCGCGTGACCCTCCGGGGTCACTTCCTTGTCCAGCACCACCTGGCAGATACCTGAGCGGTCGCGAAAATCGAGGAAGATCAGGCTGCCGTGGACACGACGCCGGTTCACCCAACCCATTACGACAACAGGTTGTCCTGCATCCGCGGCACGGAGCGTGCCGCACATGTGCGTCCGTTCCAGATTGCCTATGAAATCCAGCACAATACCTTTCCCTCTCGCCGCTATCATTCGAGCCGCGGGTCTGCTGCTCTGATTTAGTCATGGCTGTCTCGGGTTCTAAAAAGAGCCCTGGCGTTGCAGCTGGAACTGCCCACTCAAGGTCAAACTCTCGAGAGGACAATGACACGTCGTCGCATGGTTGAGAGGATGCCGCCTGAGAAACTTCAACAGACGGCTTCCGCTCTCATCATCCCTCTTGAAATTACAGACTGCTAAGCCAACTTGAAATCGTCAACAACGGATGGATAGCTGAACGTGACCAGAAGGGAGCATCCCGTCTTGGTCGTGTGGGGACCGTGAATGGTATTCGGCTTTATGTTGAGTTCCGTGCCCTTCGTATACGAGATGCCTTCGCTTACGAAGTCACCGTCGAGGACGTACGACATTTCGGTTGTTCGCTCGTGCAGGTGTCTTGGAATCTCGCTTCCTGGCTCCATTCTTAACAGCGCCACCGCCGGGCCCAAGGATTGATCACTGTTTAAGATCTTGAGGGTGGCGATCCCTTTGGTCTTCGGAAATGGTGCCGGTATAGCCTCGATCTTCGAGGCTTCAACAGTTTGTGTAACACTCATGACGCTCTCCTTTGTTTGTCTCTCGTACTCACAACGGCAAAGGTCGGAGCACGGAACACTTGTAGGCTAACCATCAAATCGGGCAAGTCGACTAACCGTCAGGACAGTCGCGTGCCAGAAGTTTTCTATAGGAGAGTTGTTCTCCTGTCTATTCGAGCTCCAAAACGCCGCGTCGAAAACCGATGGTAACGGCGTGGGTCCGGTCATTTGCCTGGAGCTTTTCGACGATATTCCTGATATGAAAATTAACTGTGGTTTCAGCAATTCCTAAGCGGTGGGCTATCCATTTGTTCTGGCAGCCATCTCGGATCAGTTTCAGAACAGAGGTTTCGCGAGGAGAAAGCTCCTCAAGTCCTAGATGTTCTGCGATCGTGTTCGCTACCTCGGGAGGAATGTGTCTACGCCCTTCAGAGACCCAACGGATCACGCGCAGCATCTCTGCCTTCGGAGTGTTTTTCAAAACATATGCTGCGGCTCCCGCATTGAGTGCACGGCGTACGTCCATGACCTTCTTCGAACTGGTCAACATCATCACGATCGCTCTAGGGCTTTCATTTCGGATCGCAATAAGCGCTTCCGTACCGCTCACACCCGGAAGTCTCTGGTCCATGATCGTTACGTCTGGGTGGACACTACGAAATTGAGAGAAAGCATCCTCCGCGTTCTCCGCCTGACCGACAAGGAGCAAATCAGGGTGGGACTGGATGACCATACTCAAGCCCTCCCGAAAGATGGGGTGGGCGTCGACCAACAATATTCGTACGGGTTTTGGTGGTGGCATATCGCTCCTCCAATCAGATCAAGTTGCCTATCTCTCCATCGAGCCACGGTAAACGAATCTGCCGTACGCTGAACCATCCTGAGCGATGTCGTACAGCACAGATGGACAGCAAATGTCGCCAAGAGATCGTGTTTGCTCCTTTTTAGTTGGCTTGATTGCTAGGCGCAATCTGCACGTGATCGACCTTACTGTGGCTCGCGACCGGATATCCCTTTCGCGTGGGTGGTCGGTTCAGGAGCTTGTCCGACGTAAATCTGTCAGGCTCCCAGAACCCCAGTAAGAGTGCTGCAGCGGCCGCGGAAAAGACCGAATAATCTAATGGCGCCTTGATACCAAGACCTGTGGCCATGCCCATCGCAAAGAGCAGAAGAAGAATACCGGAGAGGAAGGAGACTGTTCGTGTTTTGAAACCGACGATGAGCAATATCCCAAAGAGCGCCTCCGCCACGGTAGCTGCCCATGCAAACGACACCGTCAATGAACTCGGGAAGAGCGACGTCACCTCTCGCGTGTAATCGGCGAAATGAGCGAAGTCTCCCCATGAGACATTCTTCGCTCCGTGCGGCCCTAATACACCAAAACGATCAGCCACAGCGGAAAGGAAAGAAGCTCCTAACGCGAGCCGTGCGAACAGACGGACGATTTCTGTCGCGTTCCCGGTGAGTTGCGCAGTGTTTGACTTCATCCGTATTTCCAAGTAAGGAATACGGCGTTGAGCAGAATGGTTTTGTCGTCTAGGCTCCATCCTCCTGTCCGAATGCAGCCAGTAAGAATGAGCAACCCTGCTATGGGGCGCGCCAAAGACCCCCCAGATGGCGAACCGATCCGCATCCGCTGACAGGAAAGAGAACCCTAGTGCAAAACGCCAGAATGCAGAACTGACAGTCGACAGAATCAAGGAGCCCTTGCCCTTATTGTTCCATTTAAACCGCTTCATGAGAATTCCTCCCAATCGATCTCCGGACTCCATTCGTACGAGTACCAACCATTTCGTTTGACAGAAGGATTTGCACGCAGATTGCCACTCTTCGTTTTCTCCACCTCGTGTATTTCTGCGTTCTGTATCTCCAATTCTTGCGTGCAGAAACATAACCGTGGCGGGATCCTCGATCCACAGGCGGTGACACGCACGTTCTTCGGGACGCTGTCTTCGAAGTTTTGTTGTGTCGTGATCGTGACCTTACCTGTCGCCATCACGACAGGAAAATGCTATCCATTTGCCCTGTCATTTTTCCGTCGACACTGTCGCAGGTTGAGTCGGCGCGACGACTCCGAACGCGATCAGCCGACGCCAGAGCTCACCGCATGCCGCCGCGAAGTCGATATAGCGAATGTCCGACATTCCGACACCTGAGAAGCACCTCGATGCTCACGATATCGTGTAAGTTCCGCACGCTTGCGCAGCGCGTGTCACGAGATATCGTCACAGTCCCTCGTCACACAACAAGAACCAAGGCCCTTAAGTGTCGTTTCTTCATAACCTCGCCTATTTCGCCGGGTACAAGTGCTATTGGTCAATCGCGTGCATATCGCAGGTCGAACACGATTAGGAAGGAGTTGTATTTGTGTCAAGCGCACAGAAACCCTTTTGTCATACTGCCTCACTGCTGCATCTATTTCGGCCGCAAGTTCGATGTGCTCGCTCTGGGGTGATGGATCATTGGCTGACAATGCTAGATCGGATCACGCTGTCGTTCCGGAAGAGCGGATCATCTGTCCTGTCCAAGGCAGTGTGGCCATTTGCGACTGGACGGCCATCATCTCTCACATCCAGTGCTCTGCACATACTAGTCTTCCTGCTGATACTGCCAGGGCTAAAAGCGCACGCAGATGTGACCCTCTTCGTCGAGGCGCCGATCAATTTCTTGGGCCGCGTGAGCTCAACTGGGCATGCGGCGCTGCTCATCGATCGTCTGTGCTCCGATGACCACATCCATATGCGGTGGTGCAGAGTTGACGAGGACGGAGCAGTCCTTAGCCGGTACAAGGGAATCAACGGGTATGACTGGGTAGCGATGTCTCCAGAGCCTTATCTATTCGCCGTGGATTCCTCCGATGAGATTCCAGAAAGGGCCACGAGTACTGAGGTCGATCATTTGCGCGAAGAATATCGGACAAGGCATGCCAGAAGCTTCGAACGCGATCCTCCAGATGACGGTTGGATTCAACTTCTCGGAGCATCCTATCGCCGCCGGATTATCTGCATTCACCTGCGTACGACTAGAACTCAGGACGGTCAGCTAATGAAGTGGCTAAATCGCCGGCCAAACCGAACGCGTTTCAACTTCTTCTTCTCAAATTGTGCGGACTTTGCAAGGCAGATGCTGGATGTGCTCTTCCCTCACTCTGTCCATCGGAACTTCCTCTTTGACTTGGGAATGACTACGCCAAAACAACTGGAGGCGAGTCTTCACCATTACGCAAAAGGCCATCCAGAGTTGAGATTTCAAGTGTATGAGCTGTCGCAGGTGCCAGGCAACATTCCGCGGAGTGGACGTCTATACGGGGTGACAGAGTCGCTCGTGAAGGCGAAGCCGTACCTTCTCGCTGCGGCCGTTCTTGAGCCGATCGGGATTGGCAGTGTCGCAGCTCTAGGAATTGCAGATCACAGGTATACGGTCAGGGCCCCCAGAAGGATTGGTGGCGGCCTCTTCTTTCAAACGCGGAATACGCCGCAATCGACCGCCAGTGTCACCGATTCAAGTCCATCCCGGCTCCCTGGAATTCATTATCGAACTGAGTCAAGGCTGGTATGTAGCCCGCCTCTTCCGCAAGCCCATTCATACACCTTAGAGAACACAAAAGCCATATTTGTTGAAATGGCACTTGGAGCAGATATATGCGGTCACTAATCAGCATGCGGGCTCTATGCATCTTCGCGTTCTTCACTTATGTTGCTCTGACGGCTACAGGACAAGACTTAAGCGGGACAAGTCGTCTTCCTGGATCGATGAGCGGCGCGGTTACCGATGTCAATGGCGGTATTATTCCAGGCGCGACTGTCACCCTTCTGAACCCGCTCACTGGGGACAAGCGATCGACGATATCGGACAACGGCGGATCCTATACTTTCGGCGATCTGGAGCCCGGGGCCGCATATCAGATCACGATAAGCGCAGCGGGCTTTGTCACATGGACCTCATCGACATTTACGGTGGATCCGGCCCAGATTTACTTTCTGCCTGGGAGCAAGCTTCAACTCACGGGAGAAGTGGCATCGGTAACGGTCTTTGCTTCCTCCGAGGATGTTGCGGCCGAACAAGTAAAGGTCGAGGAGCGACAGCGCGTATTCGGTTTCATTCCGAATTTCTATGTTGTCTATGAACACGATGCTGTGCCTCTTACTGCAAAGTTGAAATTCAAGTTGGCCTTAAAGGCCAGCACCGACCCGATAATCTTTGCCGCAGTTGCTTTCACAGCTGCTATACACCAGGCGGGCGATACTCCGGACTTCGGGCAGGGAGCGAAGGGCTATGGACAGCGGCTGGGCGCTTTGTATGCGAATGGATTCGACGACGTCATGATCGGCGAGGCCATATTGCCCTCGCTTCTGCATCAGGATCCCCGCTACTTTTATCAAGGGACGGGTTCAAAACGGTCTCGGGCCTTTCACGCCCTATCGAACGCCTTCATATGTAAGGGAGACAACGGCAAGTGGGAGCCAAACTATTCGAATGTCGGGGGGGACCTGGCGGCTGGTGCAATCTCTAACCTCTACTATCCCCGAGCGAATCGCGGCACGGGAATTGTATTCGAAAATGCGGCGATTGCAGCCGGGGGGAGAATGGCCAATGGGCTCGTGCAGGAATTCATTTTGCGGCGGTTTACGTCGCACGCAGGAAAGCGAACCCCCTGAGAGAGACCAGATAGAAGATGCAGGTGTCTAATCGCATCGGGCGAGGGATTAGACACCAAGCATTTGAATTGGACGGCGAAGAAGGCGGGATTTGTGCAGATCGTGGGGACGGGAATCACAAGTTCGTTCCCCGACGATGAATCCTAAACTCTATAAACAGAGAGTCAAGACGCTCTTCTAATCGATAGCGGTTTGCCCGAATTGTTCACGCGAATTTCGGTCCAGCAAATCGTCTTGATCATCTTCAAAAGTCGGACGCGATATCCCGAGCTTCCTCATCTTGGTGATCAGGGTTGTCCGCTTCAATCCGAGCCGAGCGGCGGCCCCGTGAGGTCCGCCGATGACCCACCCAGTATTCTCAAGTGCTCGCTGAATCAGTGCTCGCTGAGAATCAGTGAAGGTACCTAATGAACGAGTCGCGGTTCCCATCGAATGCTCGTCCTCAATGGGCAGCGGGTTAGGAAATATCCCATCGTTGGACAAGATTACGGCACGCTCCACAAGGTTCTGAAGTTCCCGGATATTGCCTGGCCAGGAATACGCCGCAAATGCATCCAAGGTCTCCCTTGGGATATGGCGAATCTCTTTGTTCATTCGGCGTGAATAGATGTCAACAAAGTGTAAGACCAGCTGCTCGACATCCTCGCGCCGCTCCCGCAGCGGCGGCAGCGCGATGGGAAACACGTTCAAGCGGTAATAGAGATCACTTCGAAATTCGTTGCGCCGAACCATCGTATTCAAATCGCGATGTGTGGCTGCGGCCAAGCGTACATTGATGTGGTGGGTTCGTCCGCTTCCGAGTCGTTCAAACTCTTGCTCTTGAAGTACTCGCAACAACTTCGGTTGAAGTGCCAAAGGGAGGTCCCCAATTTCATCCAGGAAGAGGGTACCTGAATCGGCCATCTCGAATCGGCCAAGTTTTTGGGCAATCGCCCCCGTAAATGCTCCCTTTTCGTGGCCAAACAGTTCGCTCTCCAAGAGGTCGAGAGGAATCGCTGCACAATTCACCTTTATGAACGGCCGACCGGCGCGTGAACTGAGTTTGTGAATTGCTCGAGCGATTAACTCCTTGCCCGTCCCAGTCTCTCCAAGGATCAAAACTGTCGAATCTGTTGGCGCAACTCGTTTGACACTTGACAGCACGGACTCCAGAGCTGGGCTATTGCCGATGATTTGCTCAAACCTCCGTTCAGCTTGGCCGTGTTCGGTTACCGAAATTTTGTCAACACATTCCACCGGCGACCCCCCAAACGCCTTTTCTCGAGGCAAAACGGAACTTAACATTCCAGTGCCGCTCGCACGCTTTGAAGCAAGGCCTCATCATCGAACGGTTTTGTCAAGAACTCCACCGCTCCTGCACGCAAAGCCTTCATACGCACTTCTTGGTCGCCATGCGCGGTGATGAAGATGGTTGGAATCCTGTAGCGCTCCGCATTTAACTTTGATTGGAGTTCCAGGCCAGACATGCCCGGCAGTCGGATGTCGACGATTAGACAGGCGGTATCCTGTTTACGGTCTGACGCCAGAAAGTCCTCCGCATGCGCAAACGCGAGAGCTGGAAAGCCGACGGATTTCATCAAACCTTCCAAGGCGATTCTGACGAATTCGTTGTCGTCGACGATCGCAACGAGTTGCGGCTTTTCCTTAATAGCCATGTCCGCAAGTATTAAATCATCATGCGCAATGGTTCAATTGTCCTTTGGTATAACAGCTGTCCCTGGCCTTCTGGGAAGCCGGAATCAGCAGACTGCTGGCCCGGAATGTCTCTCTGAGGAATGCGGTTGTGAGGTGTGAAGTCGCGCTGCGAATCAATGTGATGGACGGGCGTGTCGTAGCTTCTCTCGCATCAGGACGAGTTCGGCGACAGAACCAGCGCGCATTTTGCGCATTGCGCGAGCACGGTGGACCTTGATCGTAATTTCGCTTATTCCTAGTTCGGCGGCTATCTGCTTATTGAGCATTCCCGAAACGACCAATTCCAATACCTCTTTCTCTCGGTGCGTTAGATCGTCGTATCGCTTTTCGAGGGCCGAGATCTCGGCATGTTCTCTCAGGCTGATCGAATGGCCGGCCAGACCTTGTTCGACCGCATTCAGCAGATCCTGGTCTCCGAAAGGCTTTGTGAGGAATTCCGATGCACCAGATTTTATGGCTCGGACTGACATGGGAATATCTCCATGTCCAGTGATGAAGATGATGGGAATCGACCGCCCTGCGCTGCGAAGCTGTTGCTGAAAATCGAGACCGCTGATCCCAGGAAGGCTCACATCGAGGATGAGACAACTGGGACCATCCGTCGCCGCTTCTCGCCAGAACTGTTCCGCTGTTTCGAATCCAATCGAGTGCAAACCGGCGGACTTAAGAAGTCCCTGGATCGACGCACGTACAAGAGGATCGTCGTCAACTATGTACACTGTTGGGACAGCAGCTGCAGATGCCATTTGCGCCCTCTGGGGTACCTCTCGGACACGTTACTGGAGGAAGCGGCTACTCCACCCCATAACCACCCTGAACTGTATACGGCGTGCTTTCCCATTCACCTTGAGGCGATTTCTGCAGCGATGGGCCAGGCGACGCCCACTCCTTAATTCTATAGCAAATTCGAATGGTCAGTCCGAGGCCGCTTGAAGTCAACAAGTTACCTGCAACAAACTGATGACACCGTCACCTCGAAGACGCGATAGCGGCGACACATCACCATTCAAAAGACCTATGAACTGTGCGAGCCAAACGTTCAGGAATCGTGGACTCATCCTCCGGCGAAGAGCAGCCCGACGGCCGCCTCAATTGCGCATTCCAATAATCGATCGATCTGGCACGACATCCGCGTGGATGTGCGTAGCAGGAGAGGTGCGGTCCTCCAGTTCACGCTACCAATCGAGGATGGCTTCGATCTCAATCCGTAAGGATAGAAAGGATCACTAGGGTCGCACACGATGCCAAGCGAGACTTCTCGAGTGAATCGCGTCACGAGGTTCTCCCGTACCTCAGGTCTAGGAATGGCCAATTGAGATTAGCTCTCGCTTACTCGTTTCGCTTCTGCCATTCGCTCCGATCCGCAGCAACTTCAATTCCCCGAGCAGCTTTACGCCCCAGAACGCGACGCGTCACCGATTTACAACTGGTGTCGTTAGATCGACATTGGTGACATTCAACTGGCGACTCCAACAAATGAAGTCTTCAATCAAGTCGAATCTGACCGCGACCTAAACCCTTTACAGAGTTCGAACCCCGGATCCTAGGAGCGGGGTTCCAGCGTCGGTTTGGGGACGCGATTCAAATGGAACATCGCGTGCATTCCAGATTGTCGTTCCGCAACGAACACAATTCTTGATTTGGAGGGGGTAACCGCATGTTTACACAGGATTCGTTCTTGAGGATAGAAGCCCCGCGTCGTCCGAACGAAGGGCTGAGATCTGCGATCCTGAACTGCATTTGCCCTGAATGTGGCGGAGGTTTGTCTCTGGCAGCAAACCAGCTTCGATGCCAAGGTCGATGTGAAACGGATTGGTGGCCCGTGTGGATTCGCATTCGTGAATTGGACCGTCCGCAGCGCAGTCACCGGATCACGTCGGTAGCGTAGACATGCGCAGTCGCTCCAGAACTCCCATCGGAGCGCGACCGTAAGTTCCTAATCCATCCCCATGGCCAAAGAGGAAAACACATCATGGACCAAGAGCGCTCGGCGTCCGATATTCAATTCGTTGCAATCATGACAAATCATGGCTACGCACCCATTGCTGATTCATCGCTATCGGACCTAAAGAACGGACCGAGTGAGGTTTCACCACTGTCCGACTACCATCTGGCATCAGATGAGGATTTGCTCACAGCCGCAAGATCTTCTGACGAACTCGCATTCGCGGAATTGTGCGGTCGCTACAGGAAGTCACTTTACAAGGTTGCATCCAGAATTGTGCGACATCGGGAAGATGCAGAAGATGTCGTGCAAGATACATTCTTCAGGGCGTACCTTCATCTGGGGTATTTCCGGGGTACCTGCCGCTTTTCCTCTTGGCTGACCAGAATCGCAATCAATACAGCGTTGATGCTCCTACGAAGAAGAAGGTCGCGTCCCGAGGTGCCGTGTGATCAGCGAGGAAACGAAGAACGCAAATGGGAGATCCGGGAGTTTCCCGATCCATCTCCAAATCCTGAACAGGCCTACGAAGAACGTCAGACCCATGACAAACTGTCGAGAGCCGTCACACGTCTTCCCCCCGCTCATCGCAGCGTCATGATCCAGCACCTCGCTCACGAAAAGTCAATGCAAGAGATAGCCGATACAATCGGCATCAGTGTGGCGGCGACCAAGTCACGCCTTCTGCGGGCGCGGCTCAGGATTCGTTCGGCAATGGAAGAGGTTAACTCTGGCAAGAGCAAGGCATTGAAGAGCCAATTCGCGAAGCCCGCAAGCGGCGGCTAAGACCTGTTGCAGTATCAGGAGCCCCCTGGCCCGTATCTCTGCGCGCCGAGTGTTCGCAAAGATGATGCATCGACATGGTGCGGCGTTCAATTATGCGTTTCGGCTAGATCTCAAGTCCCGCTTACCATAGCTCCGGCTATGCTGGATTCGATTGGCAGCGTGAATCGAAAGGTCGCTCCCGCTCCATCATTCGAAGTTGCCCATAGTCGGCCGCCGTGCGACTCGATGATGGACCGGCTAATGGCTAGTCCCATGCCGGTACCCCCCGGCTTCGTAGTGAAGAAAGCATTGAAGATTTGCTTTTCGTATTCTGGGCATAGTCCCACACCGGTGTCGCGGACCGAGACCAAGATCTGAGCATCGCCTTCTTTCTGCGACTTGATCGTGAGTTCACCGACATAGCCTATGTCCTTCATAGCCTCGATCCCATTGAGCATCAGATTCATAAGAACCTGTTGTATTTGGACGCGATCCGCATTGATTTTAGGCAGGCCCTCACTCAATTCGATATGGAATGCAACTAAATGCCGGTCTGCTTCAATGCGCAACAATGCGATCATCTCTTGAATAAGCTGATTTACTTCGATCAACTCGCGCTGAAGAGGACCCTTCTTAAACAGCGAGCCGATCCGATTGATGATTTCACTTGCGTGGGTCGCATCCTTGACGACCCTCGACGCTGCATCCCGTGCCTCTGGAACGTCGGGCTGATCGCGAGAAAGCCATCGCAAACAGGTTTTTGCGTCCGTCAATGCGGCTGCAATTGGCTGCTTGATCTCATGTCCCAACGAGGCTGTGAGCTCTCCCATCGTGCTGACTCTGTTCAGATGTGCGAGATGGGAGAGCTCTTCCCGCATTCTCTCCCGCTCTTCGAGGGCGGCCTGTAGTTCGTCTTCGGCCTTCTGCCGCTTCAATTCAGCCGCCGCACGGGAAGCGAAGATCTTAAGCAAATCGATGGCACGCGAGTCGGCCTCCATCGGTTTGTCGTCCAAGATTGCGATGTGGCCAATGACGCGGTTGCCGCCGTCGAGCATCGGAACGCCGAGGTAGCTTTCTGCGCGCCAATCCGCCAAGAACTTATCGCGAGGAAAGAACATATGCAGCCCTTGCCTGTAGTGGCAGACGTCCCCATGGAGCACTTTCTCGCAGGGCGTATCGCTTATATCCCAATCAAAGTTCTCCCCCAAATGGTCGCCTTTCCAGAAGGCAAGTGAGCGGGCATGTTTCTGATCATCGCAGGCCGTTACAAAGGCATATCGGGCGTGCAGCGCCTGAGCCACATGCTGCACCAGGCTCTGGAAGAAGTCACTGCCTGTGGTGGCCGCCGTGCCCACTACGATGTGACGGAATGCTTCGTCAGCCTGCTTCCTATCGGTCACGTCCATATCGACGCCCACGTACTGCACTACCTCACCGGACGGACCGAAAACCGGGCTGCCGACAGAATGGATGTACCGGACCGCTGAATGCGGAGGTAAAACCCGAAACTCCATCTCGTAATCCGCTTTCTGGTCAATTGCTCGATCGATTGTTGCTTGCCACTTGGCCCGGTCCTCCGGATGAACCCGATCTAGGCGCTCCTGCCAGGTGGGAATGCCGCCGTGCGGATCGAAACCATACACGCGATAGCATTCTTCCGATAGATGCACCACCTTCGGTCCGGCAACCTGCCAAACCCAACTTCCCACGTGGGCGAGTCTTTGTGCCTGCGTCAGATGAGCTTCGCTCCGCCGCAGAGCTTCCTCAGCCTGCTTTTGCCGTGTCAAATCGAGGATGTAGGCAACGCCTTGGTTGGGCTGGTCCTCGAAGCAAGCGGCTCCAATCAGGACAGGCACACGGCTGCCGTCCTTCCTGAAATACTCCTTTTCACGGGCTTGCATCATGCCGGTCGCCGCAAGTTCATCGGCCTCGTAGCGAGCGTGGACCTCTTGCCATTCCCGAGGCGTCATGTCGAACCATCGCAGCCCCGCTTTCACATCTTCGCGGTCGTACCCTAACATACGGAGAAATGCGTCATTGGCATCGAGAAGCCGTCCATCCATATCCCAGATGACGACTCCGATAATATTCGAATCGATCAATCGCCCGATCTTCCGTTCGCGAGATTCAATATCGCGGTAGAGTCGCGAATTCTCAAGGGAAATTGCCGCCTGCGACGCAAGCAGTTTCAATACGATGATGCGGTCAGGGGTGAAGACATCAGGTGTCAGGTTGTTTTCAAGATGGAGAATGCTGATCAATTTGCCTCTGTTGATCAATGGCATTGTGAGAATGGAGCGAGGCCGTCGCTGAGCGATATACGGATCGACGGAAAATGGATTCGGAGACGATCCATCCTTAACGATTACGCTCTCACGAGTGCGCATCACATATCGTATAAGTGACTCCGGTATCGCAGCTGCAATGCCAGCATCAATTCCCAAGTTCACCACGACATTACCCTCGGCTGTGGTGGCTTCCGCCTCGGTCTTCAGTTCACCTTGAGCCGAGGAAATCAAGAGTGCACGCTCGGCGCCAGCGTGTTCGAGAGCCGCCCGCATAAGGCTGTCAATCAGTTTCTCCAAAACCATCTCGCTCGAGACCGCCTGCGACACTTTGATTACGGTAGCGAGATCCAACTGTTCGACCGACGTGCCGATGGCGCCAGAGCTGCCTGGGACAGATTCTGATTGCCTAAGGCGAGGATATAGGGCATCGAGTTGCTGTACTTTACCAGTTGCGCCCCAACGAAGATAACCGTAGCGAGCGTCCTGCAAATAGACGTAGGCGATCTTTTCGAAGCCACGTTCCATGTAGAACCGCGCAGCAACTTCGTTCGCCAATGCCTCGTTGTGGACGAAGCCGTTTTCCCGCGCTGAGCGGATTGCCTTTTCGTAGAGTTGCTCAGCGTCGAGAATACGACCTTCGATGCGTGCGATCTCGGCACCAACGAGAGCTGCGCGGTTTTCAAAATTCTCCGGGCAATGCTCCGCCCATATTTTGAGCTCTCTGTGGTGAGCGGTGAGTGCCTCAAGATGCTGAGGTCTCTGGTCGACCGATGCGGAATCCAAATATGCCGCGTGCGAAAGTGCGCCATAGAAGCGAAGGTCTGCTGTCTCGAGTTGTGACGGGGAAGTGTAAATCAGTCGTTGAGCCCGCAAAGCTACATTGACTGCCGTCGCGTAGTCTGCAGCAAAGAAGCGAGCTTGCACCTTTCGAGAGCAATACCAGAATTCCGGTAACCCAAAAGTCGGATTACTGGCCAGATGCCGCTCGAATTCACTCTCATCGAAACTCCCATCATCAAAGGAGCCGAATTTCGGTGTCAAACCTCGGAGAGTCTGGATAATCTTGACTTGTGGAATGAGGAGGTCAATAACGAGGCCGAACCGCACGCTCTGCGCGAACTCGAGACCCTTCTCGGCTTCCGGTTGGACTTCGGCGAGAGGATCTCCTACTGTCAGGAAGTTCGTTATCAACTTCGTGCGGCTATAAGCAGCGAATGTAAGGTCGCCGATTCTGTAGGCGGCATCAAAGGCGCGACGTGCCAGTTCGCGCCCCTCCAAGGCATGTCTCGCATACGGGATGACCATGTTTCCGAAAGACATATAGGTTCGGGCCTGATAGCGAATTAGCCCACGCTTCTCGACCAGTTCGCAGCCAAGCCGCCCGAAGCGAAATCCGTCCTTGTACTCGCCGAAATATGGCCCGGCGATGACGGCAAACCACACATACGCAAAGCATGAACCGTCGCAGTTACCATACTCGAGACTCAGGTTCACCATATGACAGATAACGAGCGAAAACAGATTCTCGTCGCAATACATTGACGGCGTCACGGCTTCGGTCAACACGTCCAGAACGTCGAGGATGGCCGGATCGGTCATTAACGGCAGGTCGACGAGCTCCTCAATTTGGCGATTTCCCACCAGAGACCGAATTCGATCATGTTCGCGCATTACCTCCTCGCGCGTCGGAGTCGGGGACCAATCGGTGCCGAGGTGTCGAAGGTACTCGAGGCAGAGCTCCACGCCGCGGTTGCTCCGATCTAAAGTGGTGTAAAGCGTGAGGCGCAGACGTGTCACAATCGCCATATCGTGTGCGTTCTTCGCACGTTGCGCTAACATCGAAAGCCGATCTTCGGCTGCCGCCATATCCGCCGTCAGCAGTTCGCACTCAGCCGTAAGGTATTCGATGGAAAAGATCAGATCATAGTTAGAGTCCCAGGTCTCATCAGTCAGCAATGACCGGCCAGCTGCGAGCAATCTGAGCGCCGAGGCATACGCTGTGGAGACCTTCGCGCGCTTGCCGGCGATGAAATTCAATTTAGCGACTCGCTCACGCTCTTCAGTTGACGTGACGAGGTGAGAGCCGCGGTTGAGCTGATTGACAATCTCGAAAATCCCCTCTTCAAGCCTCTCCGGGGGGGTATACGCCGCGAGCAGCCGGCCTATTCGAAGATGAGCTTCCGCACGCAATTCTTCGGGGATCAAGGAATAGGCAGCTTCCTGGACACGGTCGTGCAGGAATTTATAGGATTCTTCCGAACGAAAGATGAGGCCTTGTCGCACCCCTTCCCAAAGCTGGCCGTGTAAATCCTCCTCCGAGTCGTGGTAAACGATCCGCAGTATGGCAAACTCCGCGCTGTTGCCCAGGCACGCAAGTTGTTGTAGTGCCTTTTGGGTTTCGGCTGGCAGACGGATCAACTTCCTAACCATGAGATCCACCACATTATCGGTGTAACCTTTGGCATGGATGCGGTTCAGGTCCCAAGACCAGCGCTGGTCGTCATAATCGAATGTGAGCAGCCCCTCTTCGGCAAGTGCAGAAAAGAACTGGATTGCGAAGAACGGATTACCACCAGTCTTGGTCTCAATTAATTGCGCAAGGGGGCTGGCGCCCTCCAGGTCACACCCGAGAGACTCCGCAATTAGCTGTCCGAGGTGTTCAAGGGCCAGGGGTGCAAGTACGATGTCCTGCAATATTGCTCCGGATCGGCGCATCGCTTCCAGTTTCCGGATCAGCGGATGAGCGGAATTCACTTCGTTGTCTCGGTAGGCACCAATCAACATCAAATGCTGCAGATCTGTTCGGGTCAGCAGGTCCTCCATCAGATCGAGCGTCGCAGCGTCCAACCATTGCAAGTCGTCAAGGAAGAGCGCAAGGGGATGTTCCGGCCGCGCGAATACGGTGATGAATCGACGGAACACGAGCTGGAACCGGCTCTGCGCCGCCTGCAGCGGAAGTTCAGGAACTGGTGACTGTTCACCAATGATGAGCTTCAATTCCGGGACGAGGTCCACGATCAATAGCCCGTTTGGATCCAACGCCTCTCGCAGGGCTTTGCGCCATTTACTCAGCTCCTCTTCGCTCTTGCTAAGGAGTGGACGAATAAGGCTCTGAAATGCCTGCGCTAAAGTGGCATAAGGAATATCGCGCTTGTATTGGTCGAACTTGCCCGACGCGAAAAGGCCCCGCGGTGGAACCAGTGGTTTATGGAGTTCGTTCACGAGCGCGGATTTTCCGATGCCTGAATATCCGGAAACCAGCACCAATTCGGGCCTGCGACCGGCTACAACTCTGTCGAAAGCGCTGAGCAGAGTCTCGATCTCATGCGCCCGCCCGTACAGTTTCTCAGGAATCACCAGCCGGTCCGGGGTGTCTTGTTTCCCGGGAACGAATTCCTGGATGCGACCTTGAGACTCCCATTCAGCCAGACAACGTCGCAGATCACAATGCACGCCGGCCGCGGTCTGATAGCGCTCTTCGGGAGTTTTGGCGAGCAACCTCATGATGATCGCAGAAACAGCACGGGGCGCATTCTGCAGTTCGTGCGGCGGTACCGGCTGCCTCGCGATCTGGCAATGTACCCATCCCATCGGGTCCGAAGCGGTGAAGGGCCGACTACCGGTCAGCATCTCGTAAAGCACTATGCCGAAGGCATACAGGTCGCTCCGCGAATCGATCGAACGATTCATTCGTCCCGTCTGTTCGGGCGCCATGTAAGGGAGCGTTCCAGCGATAAACTCGGGAGGCTCAGGTGACTGACGTTCACGCAGAAGCCGTGAAGCGATCCCGAAGCCCATGAGCCAGGCGTGACCGGTCGAGGAATCAACAAGGAAATTGCCTGGCTTCACATTTTTGTGAATCACATTTCTCTTATGTAAGTGGCTGAGCGCACTTGCGAGTCCGAGTGCCAAGCGCAAGAACTGCAACATTTCCATTGGTCCCTCGATAACCCCATCCAGCGGCTCGCCACCTGGATCCTCGAGTACAAGCACCTGTTGTTCTTTGTATTTGGACAAAGCAAGGGGACGTACCGCCCACGCACCATCAAGTTCATCGCGGAACGAATACTGATGCTCCAATTTCTTAAGGCTCTCGCGCGCAGGGCGAGATGAGCTCGGGGTTAGCAGGAGAACTGAGGGTCTTTCTGATTGTCTTGCGCGACCCCGATAAAGAGCGAATTCCTCATGACTATTGCGGAGCGGTTCGAACGCAAAATCTGTGAGATCCAAGAGGTTCTCCGGGCCCTTACGAGACCGGTCGGACACCGGCCTCGGACAAATTAAAACCCGGCCGCGATATCGATGTAAACCAGCAAATGGGAGCTCATTTCGGTGCTCCTGTATGTCCCTGCAAATTCAGCGATTTCGGTTGGAGCATTTATTTCGTCAGGTGTTCGAGCCGCCCCTGGACCGCGCTCGCATCCAGCTTCCCTTCGCGGATTTCGGCAATCCTCGGAGAACCTATTGGGGCCATTCGTTCATCCACACGAAGAGACTCTCAAAAGTCACGGCCTCGACCTGAAGTCTCTGGCGCGACACAGATCGACGCACCTGCGAGGATGCTGCTCTATCGTTATCAGGTGATTACGGCTAATGGCGTTGCAAATGCGACGTTACCCTCCGTGACGAACTCACATAGTGATTTGGCAAAGCGCTTGCAGGAACACCAATGGATCTGAAGCACGTCTGGAAGGCCAGGAACCTAGGTTCCACCCATAAAGCGTCGGAATTGGAGAGGCGGTGGGCGCCGTAATTGGGGGCGCCGTCCTCGCCGTACAGTACGTTCGGGCGGTAATGCATGGTGGTGATAGGCACTCGTCGGAATGTAGATATGATGGCAACGGCGAAAGATCGCAGTCGCACGGGAGTCCGCGCCGGCTCGATGAACTCGACTGACAGGTCCTGCGAGCAGACCACCAAAGGGGCCATCGCATCCAGAGAACAGGCTCCGGATCAAAGATAGACGATGCCTAGGTACTTGGAGGTAATTCCCCAAATGACGATTCTGTTCAAATCTAGCCTCACGAAGGCATTAGGCCGCCGCTTGGAGGTCCCTTCATCTTAGCGATAACCTCTCTTTGAATTGCAGTGAAAGATTTCGATCGGCAAAACACCCTTTCATGGATGATTCCAACTCCGAATGATCAGCACACTTATACGGACCAATCACACCTATATTTACGCCTTCCTGAGAGTCGTCGCGGCGCTGATCGTGCTCCCCTACGGCTTGCAAAAACTCTTGGGTTGGTCTAGCAGCCCCAATTTTGGACCCCGGGGCATCGCCAGCTCGCTTGCACAGATCACTGCGAAGAAGATTCCCAAGTCTGTGGCGTGGCTCGTCATCATCGTGCAATCTTTCGGAAGCATCGCCCTTCTTGCAGGCTTTCTAGGAAGGATCGCCGCCTCAGGGCTTTTCCTCGTCTTCGCCGGAGCACTCATTGTCCATCTGCCAGACGGATGGACGCAGAATTGGTTTGGGTCAAAAAAAGGAGAAGGCATTGAATATTTTGTGCTTCTTCTGGCCGTGCTCATGGTGATCGCCCTTAAGGGCAGTGGTGCGCTATCAATCGATGGTTGGCTGACGAGGTGACATCGGTCATGGGCGAGCGCAATCCGCAACCGTACGCGGATTATCGATGCAGCAATTCAGTCCCTACTTAGATTCGGATGGAATTGGACCTGATCCGTTGGATGCGCCCATTTCAACAGCGGAGATGCGATGGGCGACTCAATCTGCGGGTTCATCGAGCTGATAATTCTCTACTGTCGCCCGCCAAGGCTCTTGAAGAGGAACAACCGACGCGACCAAATCGCGCGCTTCGAATATCCATATGTCAAAACCATCGACGTTCCCGGGTGTCATAGCTGTTAGGAACTCATCAGGCATATCGATTCTCCTTCCGCCCAAGCACGTTCGAGAACGTTTGAGCCGCGCGCATTTGCAGTGGCAGCCATTCACTCGCTAGCACACGTACAAAGTGCAATTCTCATACCACTCGGGAAGCGTCTCATTTTGTCTCTCGTGTTAGCGCCAGAAATTTGTCTATTCGTATCTAGCGTGAAGCGCTACTTTGGCTTTCAACGCATGTTTTGGTACAGATTGGGGTAAGGGGTGCCACGCTACATCTCGGTCGCAGTCTCAACTGGCTTACCGAGGAGCTTATTGCTTTTGCCCTCTAGCCCTCCCTTAGCACTTTCGCGATATGCCGCGTTCAGATCTAAACATCGAGATCCCTACGAGTAGCGTCTGCATTTGCGACTTCAGCCTGCTCTGCAGTCTTGCAAGAGTTCACGTCAATGTGCGGCACCTACCGAGTAGAACGGCAAGGTGTGGATGTCTCCCAACGAGGCCGACACATTTCCATCATGTGCCTTCTGGCCGACACTCTTCTACGTCTGCTTCATCACTGATGCAAGTGCCAAACCCTCGTGTCCCGAGGATGATCATCGATTTGCCTCTTAGGGTACCTCTGCGCTCTTACCATTTTCTCTAATTGGTCATCTGCGAAGTCGGTATTAACAAACGCGAATGCCGGTAGGGCAGTCTGACTCTTGCCCGGCAATTGTGAACGGCAAGCGACTTGCAATGCTGTGGCCTAAAGGAGTCCTGATGGCTTGGGTGCCTCCGAGGGCGCGAAGAGAACTTCCCTAAGACTCGAATGCGCTATGCCGCGACGAGCGGAGCATTGTGCCCGAGTTCATTGCGCGAGACGATCGCCCTGAATAATCAAGAGATTGGAGCGTAAATATGGATGCAAGACGAGACTCATGTGCGGCCCACCTGGAACTTGCAGATCTCAACTCAATCGATCCGGATAGGACTCACACTGGCCAAAAGAGTATAGCCGGCATAGATGACGAGATATTTCTCGAGTGTGTCGTTTGCCAGTATTGGTCCGAACGCATCGAGGAAGCGTGGCGCCAGCACCAGGAGGCTCCGACGAGAGCGCGTCGGTTACAAAGCTTTCTCAGAGAGCATCAAGAACGCGGTGCGTGCGCTCGACGATTGCCCGGAATTCTTACAGATCTCAAGGTCGCATAGCAAAGCGTTTGTACTGAACTGCTGACGTCAGTCTTGCTGTTCTCGCTTCGGGTCATAGTCGATTGCTCCTGTGTTGCTATTGGATAGTGGGAGCCCGCGGCGGAGCTTCGCTGGCCCGTTGGACCCGTATCCGGTCTTCTTTCATCCCTGCCCACGGGTTCAAGAATCGTGCCGCGTGAACCGCGTCATCTCAAGAACGATCGGACGTTTGAGACCGCCGTCCAATGAGACCGCCGTCCAAGCAGAAGAGGTCCGCGTTCACGAACACCGTAATCGCTGTAGAGATCTTGGTTCCCTACCCAGTGTGCACTTGCCGAAAGACGTGGAGAGCCGGGCTGACCTGGATCGCGGCTCCCGCACTTCGCGGTCTTCTGCAGGTCCGGGATAGTCGGCAGGGCTGCCGTCCAGAACTCCCCTGGGCGCCCCGTGCACCACCATGATGACCGCGCGAAGCGACATGGTGGACCTTCGACTTCCTGTTCCTTGCGTACAGGCAATGAGTCCGCCCAGACGATATTCGGTGCAGCAGTATTGGCAAGAAATCGGGAACTGGGGAGAGAGTAACAAGGGAAAGCGGCACGGGGAACCATGCCGCAGAGCTATGGCTTTGGCGGCGAGGCTAGTTACGTCTTGAGGAATTGGGCTTCGATAGTGATGTTCACGTCATCGCCGACAAGAATGCCGCCGGTCTCGAGGGCTGCATTCCAGCTCAGACCATAGTCCTTGCGATTGATTCTTGTCGTGGCGGAGAGGCCGATTCGGGTGTTGCCCGAGGGATCTTTGCCGGGAGCCGTTGGGCCTTCGACGACGAAGGTCTGTTGGTGGGTCTCGCCGTGAATTGTGAGGTCGCCGGTGACGTAGTAGCCGCTGTCGCCGTTTGGCTGGACCTTCGAAGAGCTGAAAGTCATAGCCGGGTAACGAGCGACGTCGAGGAAATCTGCGCTTTTGAGGTGCGCGTCGCGCTCGGCGTTGCAGGTGGTGATGGAACTGACATCAATGGTTGCGTCGATACTAGATAGTGTTTTGTCGGTGGGGTGTTCGGTCAGAGTTCCAGAGAGGCTGTGGAAGCTGCCTTTAACGTTGGAGATCATCATGTGTTTCACCTTGAACTCGGCGGATGAGTGAGCGGGATCGAGTTTCCAGGTACTGAGAGCTGCGGGATTTGAAGTGGTGGTTGCCATGGCGTGGCTCCTTTTCATTTTTGGAAAGCCCTTGTTTATGACTTCAACTTGGGCGTCTTCGTTCTGGATATTCTTGGTTGTCACGCGTTCGGGAATTGCTCCAAGGAATCTTCAAGACCATTTGTCAGACCGCGAGGGCTCTCGCCATATCCAGGAAGATTCGGGGGCGACAACGTGATAATTATCCGAAACACAGTAACTGAATTGCAGAACATACGAGACGATGCTGGAAAGGTGAAGAGCAGAACAGCGACGCCGTCTCGTGGCCCGGCTTCGCGATAAAAGATGTCCAGGCCCTCCGAATAATCCGTGCGATCAAAAAAACAATCGGAATCGCACCTTCCTCAGATTAAGCTTTCGCAATCTACGACTCGCTGTAGAAATGTGCAGGTCTAGAACCGTGCAGGGATACACCGAATCCCATCGGTTGATTCGTCACGCACCGCAGCCGCAAAGATTCGAGTCATTGTAGAGGCTTCGGCGTAGCCGCTAGCGAAAACTACAGGTAGGGGGATGAGCAGGTGAAATATCCTCACGATGGATCTATTGCTCACGGGTGGGTACCCACGCTACTGCAACAGAGATCCGATGCAAAGGATCGCCAATGTCCGTGGATGATGTGAACCTCCTGGTGGTGTTCTACTCGCGCGGGGGTGAAACCGAGCGTCTGGCCGTATGGATTGCCGAGGGAGCTGTGCAGGCGGGTGCCAGTATCAAGCTGCGCCGGGCGCGGGATATCGCTCCGGAGGAGCGGATCGCGGCAGACGCGGCATGGCAGAAGGCCCGCGGCCGCATGCACCAGGAGTACGCCGCGCCAAGGCCGGCTGATGCGGAGTGGGCAGATGTAATCGCCTTCGGTACTCCGGCCGCCCCGGGTGTCACCTCCCCGGAACTGGGTGCCTATCTGGAATGGCTTGCGGCGCGAGGTACGCTGAAGGCCCGCATCGGCGGTGCCTTTGCATCCCGACTCGAGAGTTCTCTTGGGAGCGCGGCGTTAGCGGATTTACAGGCGGCGTTGCTGCGCGAAGGGATGTCAGTGATGGCTACGCCGCTGTCGCGTTCGGGAGAAAGCGATGGTGGCTACGAACGCAGCCACGACCAAGGCCGGTGTCTCGTCGAACTTGCCCGGGCCGCCAAGCGGGCCCGCAACTTCTAAGGGCCGTGCAGCAAAAACTTCATTGAAAGGACCACCATGCTTACCTTCCGCAAATGCAACGAACGGGGCCATGCCCAGCACGGCTGGCTCGATAGTTATCACACCTTCTCCTTCGCCGATTACTACGATCCTGCGCACATGGGTTTCCGTAGCCTTCGTGTCATTAATGAGGATCGCGTGGCGCCGGGACGCGGATTTGGAGCTCATGCACACCGAGATATGGAGATCATCAGCTACGTGTTGTCGGGTTCGTTGGCGCACAAAGACAGCATGGGCCACCAGGAGATGCTGGGACCGAATGAGGTACAGCGAATGTCCGCCGGCACGGGCGTGGTGCACAGCGAATTCAACGGCTCAGAGACTGAGCCGGTGCACTTTCTGCAGATCTGGATCCAGCCGGCGAGCACGGGAACACCGTCAAGCTACGAGCAGTTCAAGTTTGATCCGGCGGAGAAGCAGGGGCGGCTGCGCTTGATTGCAAGCCCGATAGGCGGGGACGGTGTGGCGCGGATTAACCAGGACGCCAAAATCTACGTTTCGGTGGTGGAGGAGGGCCGCGAACTCGCATACACGCTCGAACGAGAGCGTCATGCTTGGCTCCAGGTGATTTCCGGCGGCGTAACGGTGAATGGTGCAGAACTGAAGACAGGTGATGCGGTAGCGGCAAGCGACGAAGACGAACTCGTCATCATCGGCAACGATGACATGAGTGAGATCATGCTGTTCGATCTGGCGTAAGAACAACCTGCAAGTCAGCGATAATTGCAAAACGGGTCAGCGAAGGTCTTGCCCGTCTAAAAGTCTGTGGGGCCCGGAGAGCCCACATCAGCCGATTGGGAGAGCGGCTCATGCTCTCATTTCGGGACGACCGTCAGGGAATCGAGGCTCGGAGCCGGCAACTTGTAGGGGGATCCCGGGGCCGCATTCGTGCCTGCCGCCGTGACCGAGTACACAAAGAGCTGCTGGGTCGAGTTGCTGACTGCGTACAGATGTCCTGACTTGTCCCAGTGGATCTCATCGATCGGTGTTTGGGTCAGGACCTTGTATTTGGTGGGCGGCGCGGATCCGTTGAAGTGGTAGATCTCCAGCCCCGCTGTCCCATGGAACGCGATCTGATTGGGTTCGTTGCCGGCAATGGCCAAAAACGCCCCGTCCGGAGACATGTTGATCTGTTGCGGAAAGACGTCGGTAATCGGCATGTTCTCGTACGTGTTCGTGGTGCTCAGGTTGCCCTGCGCGTCCTCGGTGTAGCTGGCCAGCCTGATCGTGGTTAAGCCGTACTGGGCGAGCGCTACGGCCACGTGGTTCGTCGGGTCCTCGGCGATCAGATAGGGCGTCCACACCCGCCCGTCCTCAAGCGGAGCGTCGGTCTCGGTAAAGCTCCAGTTCGCCAGCGCCCCGCTGCTCTCCCTCCGGAATCCATAGATGAGAGTTCCCTGCAGCAGGTACGACTTCCACTCCGTGGGGATGTAGACATACTGGTTGTCGCCGGTGATTGCCGGGTAACCCGTGTAGGGATAATAGACCGAATTCGTGGCTGCGCCGATAAACGTAAGAGTGCCGCCTCTTTTGTTGATGGCATAGCTCTGATAGGTTGCGCAATTCCCGCTCATCAGCATCACGTAGAGGTCCTGGCCGGTGTGGTTCAGGACTGCGGCCCGGCCCCACGTTGGCTCGCAGTCGCTTCCAGCGTAACCCCGCGTGTCGAGTTGCGAGATCTGCTTTTCGAGCGCCCCATTTGCGGCCACCGGATACATGTGGATGTTGTAGGTTCCCAAAGTGAAGAAGTAGCTCCCGATGCTGCCCACGCCCAGTCCTATCGTCTGGAAGGGCGATCCGCCGACCCAGGACAAGCTGCCGTCGGCGGCGGCGTGATACACAAAAATGCCTGCGGTGGGCGAACCCACATAGACGTACGCCACAGGAGTGGGGGCGGTTTGGGCGAGCGCCGGGGCGGCGCACATCAGAGCGCAGAGTGGCCAGCATATGCGTGACATGGGATGCCCTCCTGAAGTCCCCAGGAGGAAGTTGACTCTCGGCTTGCCTCCGTGCCAGATATCCGAGGATGGTGCCGTCGAAGGGGACAATCGCGAGCATCACGAGTCTAGCTCGATGTTGGGTTGCAGGCAACTACGCCGCCTCGAGAGCTTTTCTCCTCTCCATAGTTATCAGCCTCCTACGGTGGCCGGGGCTCAACTGTCACGAACACTCCTTACCGCTCATTGACGTGTGCCTGCCTGCTGGCGGCGTCGTCTGTGGAAAGGAACATTTGGACTGCGCATTGCCGGTGGTCTAGGTCTCGACCCGAATTCCATCACATCCGCGACATGGCGACTCTACGTCAAGGTGGATCGCGGGATACTTCCCCGAGTACCTATAGACGCAATCGGGCTTATCAATCCGATCGCAATCCGTGCTTCTGTCAGAGATAGCGAGCATCGCGGCCACCAAAGCGCTCGGCCCCAATGCCCTCAGGCTCCGCAGCAGATTGAAGGAGCACGATGCGAAAGCACGACCCGAACTACAGCACGGACACCAACATCTATGGCGGACTAGACACTTACCAAGCCGCCCAGTATCTCCACCAGGAATCCCTCGCCCGCGTGTATCTCGCATGGGACTGCATTCGCAGAAGCGATGCCGTGCTCGCCCAACTCGGCTCCGTCTGGATCTGCCAACACCAACCGCATAAAAGGCCGTAATGCCGCCGCACTAGATTAGGCGTTGTACACGCAGGCACGACCCTCTCTAGCCTCTCTACGGCTCGAGGGGGTGTGTTGGCGACTCCGGTTAAACGTAATCGGAGCCTGACGCCAAGCGGTTAGCAGCAGTTTCGGTTGAGGATTCACCTGGAATAAACCCATAGGCCCAACTGCGCGGCGGGACCTGACCGCAGGTTGCAGCGCCTAACGAGATGACGAGCTTCTACCGTCACCGGAAGCAGCTCTTTGCAGCCTCACACTGTAAAACAATTGGGACGTGTCTTCCGAAGGCGGTCGTGTTTGGGTTCTTGCTGCTCCAACAAGAGCTTCTCCCACGGCATACAGCTTGAAATCGATGTCATAAGGATCCGGTCCCGTGTCGCCCAACCCCGGAAATCCGGATAGAGAACACTTAACCGCGTTTCCAGCGAATCTAAAATGAGGAATGTGCACTACAGGCTCGGGGCCCAGCTGCGCCGAACCGCCGCCTGAAGGATCTATGACTATAGTTAGCGGGACGTCTCCCTTATAGGTGTGGACCAGCCCAACCCAGGTACCGATCACCGGTTGTAGTGGTTTCGTAGAAGAGGATTGTGAGGGAACTTCGGAAGCGGAAGTGTGACTCGCGGTGTCTTGAGCAGGCGGCCGGAGTGCCGCCAGAACCTGTTCCATAACTTCGCTGCCATCGCTTGTCCCAGTGTTCCACAGCATAGCTACCGATATATCCTGGGACGGAATGAGCTGGAGATATGCCGTCGCGTCGCGCGTTCCCCCTTGCGCCAAAACACCACGATATCCGTTTAGATCGCTTTGAATCCACCAGCCTAGACCGTAGCTTCCGCCGTCATCCGTATCGACAAGCGGCTTCTGCATCTCGTCGATCGAATGATCCGAAAGAATTGATTTCTGAGTTTCAAGATGATCCTTCAGTGAAAACATGCCGAATTGAGCAAGATCACGGACGCTGCAATAGATCGCGGATGCACCTGGCGTTGAAGAACGCTGAGGGGGACTAGAGCGCTCCGATTGGGAGGAATCGTAACGAAGTGCCGCCGAGCGCATCTTCTTCAGATCGTTGTCTAGGAAGCAATGGTTCATCCTCAGAGGTTCAAACACGCTCTTCTGAATCGCTCCCGCGAAGTTGCCACGATAAGAATGTGCAATGACCTCGCCTAATATCCCGTAATCAGCGTTGCTATAGTCGAATTGGTCACCAGGCCGCCATACGATCACTCCATAACGTTGAATCAGATCAGCTGCGTCAGTCTTGCATTCAGCATCGTTTAGCAGGCAACTGCGGTCGTAAGAGGTGAGTCCCGCAGTATGGGTTGCCATCCGTTTGATCGTCGCATCTGCCGGATTCCATGTCTGACTAGTCAGCTTTGCTTCGCCCAAATAGTCGTTGACCGGCGCATCAAGGCTCACTTTACCGTCTTGTACCAATTTCATTAGAGCCGTCGCTGTTATTGTCTTTGAGACGGAAGCCAGATAGTAGGGGGTGTCGACCGTGGCAGCGATACGTTCATCACGATCCGCCAATCCAACTGCTTCCTCCCAGATTATCCTTCCGTGCTGCGTGACTGCGATCGCAATGGACGGCACGCCTTTACCGACGTAGTCACGGATCAGCGCATCCACCTTCGAGAAAGAGGGTTCATCCGGAGCTACTTTAACTTCAGCCATGCCGCGGGGTGTCTGCACGGGCGAGTGGGATTGCGCAAGTGCTATCGCCGCCGAGCGCTTCGGCGGCGACGGTTGCTGTTGTATTTGGGAAGCTAGACGGAGTACAGCATTGATCACGATCTCGGGTTGGTCTCGAGAGACGTAGTGCCCACTCCCTTTCGCAAAGACCGCCACACGGTTTGAGGATGCCGCGACGAACTCAGCATGCGCGCGGCGCATCGCCGAAAGCTCGGCAGGTATGTCAACCCAGGTGTGCTCGGCAGTGATATCGATTGCGGGCAGGTCCAACGGTACGTGAACGCGACGCATGTAGCGTGCCGTAGCCGGATAGGCCTGATCCTGCCGGAGCAGATTACGGCCCAGGTTGGGTCTTTCCTTTATTAGATCTTTCGCTAGAGGCGTATAGCGCGCGGAGATGAGCGCGGCTTCTTTATCGTCAAAGAATGAAGGGACGTTCGCATCTACCATTACGAGACCTCTGACTCGCTTGTCTTCTGAGGCGGTGATCTCGCTGATAAAGCCTCCGTACGAATGGGGCACCAGGATAATGGGCCCCTTTATATCGCATCGGTCGAGAGCGCGTCGAAGTGCCGTCGCCTCATCCTGGACCCGGTAGGGCCGCGGATTCGCGTCGCTCTTTCCCAATCCCGCGCGGTCGTAAACTACGGTCCTCACTTTACCCGTTCGCGGATGATCGGCTCTATGCTGGACCACTCGCTTGAGTCTTCTCCGCCGCCGCTTTCGAAAACAACCGTCGGACTTCCTTGTCCCTGGCTGCGCATCCACAGGTCGTATCCGCCGACGTCAACCTTCTGTCCATTGGTGCAATTTTCCGCAACGGCGATGGAAGCAGAACACCAATAACTCACGATCGACAAAACGAGGATGGCTATTTTTCGCAAGGATCCCCCAGGTGAAGCAAAATTTTAAGACTGAGCTCAAGTGGAGCAATCTGGATACCACTTCGAATAATGCTAACGGTTGAAAATATAGATCGTCCGTCGACAGCTACCGAGCGTGCGAGTTCGCTGGTCGCCTGGGACTGTTCAAAACCGAACAGTAGCTTGGGGTCGCCTGGAGCCCGACTTCTCTGATCGAGAGGTGTTTTTCCGGCGTCCCGACAGGAGTCTCGGATGCCGACAGCAGGCCAAATCGCTCATCGAGTTCAGGTCGATCGTCTTCTCGGCACCTGATCGTGTAGCGGCCTACGCGCTCTATAGATTCCAGAGCAGCAGTCGGCACGGGCACAAGGGCGCGTCGGCGACTTTACGGCAAGGTGGATCGCGGAACAATAGCCCGTCTGCTGCTATTTATTGCCCGTCAGCGTGGTGAGCCACCAGCGCTCCTCTTCATCAATTTGTGACGCGGGTTGCTTCTTCTAGCGCAAAGATAAAGGACTCGTAGAGTCTTCCAGTCGTCTGTCGCATGCCTAATTCGCACGTGCGATTGGCCGAGACAAAGCAGGTGTCTGCGCTTGATCTCTGAATCTGGATCAAAGTATCGCGGGTGGCTGAGTGGATGAGTTCCGGGTGCAGTAAGCCTCGATCCCCCGCGGTGCCACAGCATGTGGTTCCTAGAGGAACGGACGCGTGGTCGGCAAGAGCTCTCGATATTTCCAGCAGGGATTCGTTCAGGCCAAGATGTGTTGTGGAACAAGTGGGGTGAACGACGATCTCGGGAATTTGTCTGACAATGTTTAGTGCCGGCAGCAGATCTCTGCACCAGGCGATCGAATCGATGATGGTGACGCGTTTTAGTTTTTCCCTGCGCTCGTCATCGAGGTGCTCGAGGATGTCTTCCTTGAGGCCGAGTGTACAAGACGCGGCGTCCACTACGACGGGACGCTTACCTCCATCACTCCAACGCCAGAGGGCGTCGCACATCTGTTCCGACATCCACGTCTGGCCTTGCTTGTAGCCTTTGGAACTCCAAGGTGTGGAGCAACAAAGGCCGCGGACGTCGTCTGGAATCCAGAGCGGCTTACCAGCGCGAGCGGAAATCTTGACGAAAACGTCCGGCAACGCCGGAAAGGCCGGTTTGCTATTGTCCCGACCGAAGATGCGATTGATGCACGCTGGGAAGTAGACTGCGGCGGCACCTTGTTGCTGTGTTTTCGGCAACTCCGCAGGTGCCGCGTGCGGCATAGGGCCGGCGACGCTCGGGACAAGATCTTTGCTGACCGCACTGCGCACCACATCCGTGAGGACTGTAAGTAGATGTGGACTCGTTATGCCTTGGAGGATGTCTGCAGCCTTTACTCCGAGGCGCGCCAGCCGCTCTACCTCGCCCCAGTTCTGAGCGATATCCAAGGCAACCGCTTCCGCCGTGCTCGAGTGTTCCATCTTACGAAGGTGTTTCATGAGCGCGCCGGTGTTGATACCCATTGGGCAGGCATCGGCACAGGTGCCATCGACCGCGCAGGTCTCGATGGCGTCGTACTCGTACTCATGCTGCAGCTTTGTAAGTAGCTTGGACCATTCTGGCTGCCGCGCCATCTCCCGACGCAACACGATGCGTTGACGAGGCGTGACAGTGACATTGCGGCTGGGACAAACGGGCTCGCAGAAACCACACTCGATGCAATGACTTGCAAAATGAACGTCCTCAATCGCAGGAGAGGACTTGAGATTCTTAAGATGAATCAAGGGGTCGTGGCTGAGCAGGACGTTGGGCGCTAGGATGCCATGAGGATCAAGGAGGTTTTTTACATCCCACATCAGATCGGTAAGCTTATCGCCCCACTCTCTTCGAACGAAGGGAGCCATGTTGATGCCGGTACCGTGTTCCGCCTTAAGGGAGCCATCGTATTTCTCTACGACAAGCTCTACAAGCTCACGCATGAACCCGTCATAGCGCTGGCGACTCTCTTCCTCGCTGAACTGGGTAAGCATGGTGAAGTGGAGATTGCCGTATGCGGCGTGTCCAGCCGCCACAGGCTGATATCCATATTTGGCGAGCAGGTTGGTAAGATCGTGCGTCGCGGCCGCAAGTTGCTGTGGAGGGAAACAGACATCTTCGATGACGAGGCTGGTGCCCTGAGGACGAGCGACGCCAACAAAGCCAAGAAGACCATCCCGAATGTGCCACGCGAGCTCAACGGCTTCCTCCTGTCGAATGAATTCGAGCGGCTGCAAAAGGTTTACTGCGCTAAGGCCCTCGTCCACCTTACGCTCAATATCTTCCAACTCTTTGTCTGTGTCCAGGCCAAACTCGACAAGCAAGACCGCGTTCTTCTCGTCTACGTTCCTCCAATAGGCAGGCGTTCCCTCCATCACCTTCGCAGCCGCCGTCATCATTGAACCAACCATCAGCTCCACCGCAGACGCACCTAGTGCGACGATCTTTTCTACCTGAGCGACAGCGTCATCGAGTGTTTCAAACGGCAGCCAAGCGACCATTGTGCGCTTCGGTAAACGATAGGTCGTGAAAGTAGCCTCAGCAACGAAACCGAGTGTGCCTTCCGATCCCACCATGAGGCGCCGCAGGATTTCTACCGGAGTTTTGCCGTCCAAGAACGCGTGCATGGCATAGCCATTGGTGTTTCGGATCGTGTATTTACGAACGATGCGATCGGACAGGGCTTGATCGGCAAGAATCTCTTCACGAATCCTCATGAGGCCTGCGGCCATCAGCGGTTCGGAGCGAGCGAACTGTCCTTCAGCGTTGGGATCTTCTGTATCGATGATGGTTCCGGTAGTGAGAACGATCTTCATGCCGACAATGGAATGGTATGAGTCGATGGCCGGGGTGCATCGCATTCCCCCGGCGTTGTTGGCCAGGACTCCGCCGATAGTAGCAGCGTTCAAACTGGCGGGATCTGGACCCATTCGGCGGCCGTACGGTTTGAGTGCCTCGTTAATGCGAAGCAGAGTAGTGCCTACGTTGCACCTGATGCGTTTGCCGTTGTCTTCTACCCCCCACCCGCTCCAGTGTTGGCGTACGTCGATCAAGATATCGTCGCCCTGCGACTGGCCGTTGAGGCTTGTGCCACCCGCACGAAAGGTGGCATGACGACCATTCCGAACGCAGTACGCAAAAAGGGACGCGATGTGATCCACGTTCCTTGGCTGCACGATGACTTTGGGCACATAGCGATATGGGCTCGCATCCGAGGCGTAGCGCACCAAATCGGTGATGCGGTGTCGCACAAGATCTTCGCCCAGTAGTTCCACGAGGTCGCTCTTGAGTCGCGCAGGAGTTCCGTCAAGCAGGCTTTCATCTATAGCGTCCGAGCATGGTGGAACGTCTGGGCGTCCGATTCGTGTTGGGTCGACGGATAATAGCTTTTCCATTCTTATTCTCCCGCAGGCGTGGTGCTGGAGGGTTCCGCGGCAGTACCTACGCCACAAACGTTGGTGCTGTTCACATTCATAAAATGACCCAACGAGGTAGAACAGGTAGGTAGCCGTGAGGTCACCGTGAGTCAATGAGAGGGATCTTCGACAAGAATTCAGCAGGCTCGTTCCGATGGGACCGTGCACGCGCGATCGGGGGTGGTTGGAACTCTGGGAAAAGAATCCCTCATTGCTCGCGGACTTCGTATTTTTCGATTGAGGCATTCAATGGCGCACTGTGCGGGACAACCGAGACCACCAGCGTATCCGCCTCGAAGATCCAAATGTCGAATTGCTCGACGTTCTCTGCATTCATGACTTCATTTGGTGTGTCGTGCATGTTCATCCTCCAGGGCGGCCGAATTGGCTTGGTTGGTCGAAACGTCAACACCGCCGTTGCCCTAAGGACTCTCGAGGGCAACACGCATGCCAAACTCCGTGGCGCGCGAAGTGATTGATTCAAAATCATGAGGGGTGAGAGTGGGTGTCGACTGTCCGGGTCGAAGGCGAAATTGTCGAATGTCGAACGACACAGACACCCTTCCGACAAAGTTTCTGGACCGCTTGGATTGGTCGTGTCACAGCGCCGCGGCTGCAGGGGTTCCTCCCTGTTGATAAGTAGCAAGGGCCTGAAGGGAGCTGTCCTTGGCTGCTGGCGCGTTTGATACAAGCACGGCTGGCGGTCATCGTCGTCGCCATCGTTAGGCGAGGCGGAGCCATTCCCTCTTCTCCGTCACGCTGGTCTATTTGCCATAGAGGTTGTCAGCCGCGCGCGGGAGATGAGTTAGAGAGTCTTGGCCGACGGCCCACATTGCGCGAACGCTGCCGAACGCGGTCTCGGATATTCGCGTGCTCAACTGTCGAAATCCTCGCGGCAATTTCGACCTTCGACATCTCTGCCACCTGTGCGATCTCGAATAAGGCATCATTTTGCGCTACTTAGCGGTCCTTTCAACTTTGGCGCGCCAATTGCGATTGAGCAAGACAGCTACGTCATTTTCCTTTCCGAAAGGGGCCGATACATGGAACTGCAGCCTTCAGCGATGGACCCCGCGACCCTGGCCGCGATTTTGTTCAACTTGACTAATGCCGACGAATTTTCGTGTGACGTTGCGCCTGGCTGCGATCGCCGCGACACGAGAGGTAGAAGCAACACCGCCAGCGAACAAGGGCAGCTTGTCCATGCGCGTGCAACAGACGAGCAGTTGGTCTGCGCCGCCAAATCTTCCGATGCGCGAGCGTTTGAAGAGTTGAGCAGGAGGTACCTCCCGACGATTCGCAAGAAGGTCTTCAGAATTTTGCGCAATCGCGAGGACGCTGAGGACGTGGTGCAGGAGAGCCTCATGAATGCTTACTCCCACCTAGCCAGTTTCAGGGAATCCTGTGCGTTCCCGACTTGGATTTCGAGAATTGCAACAAATTCTGCGCTGATGCTTCTCCGGAAGCGAAGAGTTCGCGCGGAAGTGTCGATTGATCAACCGGTCGAAACCGATGACGGAGCGAAGTTACGGGACACCCTGCATCACGCGCTAAGCAGTGAACGGACCTATGCGACGCGACAGGCACTGGGAGTATTGACCAAGGCGATAAATGGGCTTCCGTCCGAATATCGAAGTGTCCTGGACCTGTTCCATCTTCAGGAGAAGTCCCTTCAAGAGGCCGCCGACACTCTCGGACTTTCGATCGGTTCAGTAAAGTCGCGTCTCTTTCGAGCCAGGAGAATTCTGCGTTCCAGGCTAGAAGCGCGAGGCGTATCGGTGTTTGACGCTTGCTACTAGCTGGGGCGCGGATCATGCCCGAAACCGGCAAATAGACAGAGGCGCGCCTGGCAGCCCGGGCGTTGGAGCTGGAGAACCATGACGATGTTCAAAAACACGAGCTGGCCGGAATCATCCACCTGCGCAACGCAGGCTCGCCACTCCTCTCCGTTTGTCGAGGTACGAGACACCTACCCAAGCGACGTGGCGATTATCTCGCCATTAGTCGACCGACTGATGGAATTTGTCTCGAGATTCCGGAAAGGGGACAACCTCGCGATCGAGTTGGCGCTTCGTGAGGCACTTGCGAATGCCATCGTTCACGGCAACCAGGAAGACCCTGGAAAGCGCGTGGATGTGCGCTGCAGATGCAGCATGCGCGGAGATGTCTCGATCACGGTTCAGGATGAGGGAGAGGGTTTCGAACTCGATAGAGTACCTGACCCCACCTCCCCGGAGAATCAGCTGCGCACGTCGGGGCGGGGGGTCTATCTGATGAAGACCTTGATGGATGAAGTCTGCTTCGAGCGGAAGGGTACGGTTGTGCACATGCGCAAAGCATTCAACGGTCGCTCAGTCTCAGAAAAGGGAAGTGGAATGCAAAGGCTCGTGAATTTGGCGCTAACGCTCGGACTACTCGCTACGTCTGCATTCGCTCAAACCAGCGGATCAACAGACGGTAGCGTCCACGGCGATGTGTTTACGGTCGACGGAAGCGGCGCACGCACGATTGTGCTGGCCGCGAAGGTGTCACTGGAGGGTCCGATCCATGTTGAGGCGGAAAGCGACGGCGAAGGGAAGTTCGCGTTTGGCATCGTTCCGCCAGGCTCTTACACGATTGCCGCGCTAGCGCCCGGGATGGTTGGACAGCAGGGCGTTACGGTTGCGGCCGGCAATGTTTCGGAAATCGAACTTGAAATGAAGGTCGCTGCCGTTGCGGATTCAACTACGGTAACCGCGAACGCCGAAGCAAACGATGCAAAGGAGTCGTCCGCAATCAACACGATCGGCGAGTCGGCTCTCAGGAACATGCCTAATCTCGACGAACGGTTCAACGATCTGTTGCCTTTGGTTCCGGGCGTCGTTCGCGGTCGGAATGGCCAAATCAACATGAAGGGCGCGCGGTCATCCCAAAACGGCTCGCTTCTCAATGACGCTGATGTAACCGATCCGGCCACAGGGACTTCCACGCTCAATATCCCCATAGACGTGGTGTCGTCAGTGCAGATCTTCTCGACGCCCTACGACCCGGAGTATGGCAAATTCACTGGTGCGGTCTCGAATGTGGAGACACGGCCTGGCAACTTCAGCAACTTCCGGTTCTCTGCGCAGAACCTGCTTCCGCGCATGCGGCGAGTCGATGGGACAATCATGGGGATTGCCGCCGCGACCCCTCGAGTTACGGTCTCGGGCCCGGTTGTGAAGGACAAAATCGCATTCACGCAGTCGCTTGAATACCGTTATGAGCGGGCGCAGGTATACAGCTTGCCTCCGCTGGAAGCGTGGACGCGCTCGGAAAACCTCAACTCATACACGCAGATCGACGCCAACATCCGCAACAAGCAAACTGCGACTGCGTCGTTCGCGGTCTTTCCGCAAAAGCTCGACTACTACGGGCTGAACACATTTACGCCCCAAGAGAGCACACCTGACCTGCATCAGCGCGGATTTGAGGCATATCTTCAGCACCGTTATATTACCGATTCGAGCGACCTGCTCACCTCGCAAGTGAGTATTCAACAATTTGACGCTGACCTGCGACCGAACAGCATTGCGCCTTATCAGATGCTGGTGGAAACCACCAAGGGCGGCTTCTTCAACACTCAGGACCGTAATACAACGCGTACAGAGTGGGCAGAGCTCTATCACTCTCACCCCCATCATTTTCTCGGATCGCACGAACTCGATGCGGGCGCAACCTTCGCGCGGAGTTCCTACGACGGCCGCCAGGAGTTTCGATCAGTGCAGGTTGTCGGGCGTGATAACTACGCGCTGGAACGAATCGACTTCGGGCCAACGTCGAATATCTCCGTTCACCAGAATGAGGTGGCGTGGTTCGCCGGCGACAAGTGGTCTGTGTCAGACCGCCTGGCGGTTGATCTGGGGATCAGGCTTGATTGGGACTCCGTGACAGGTTCGGTAAATGCCGCTCCTCGGGCAGGGTTCACCCTTTCCCTGACGGGCGACGGCAAAACTGTGCTCAAGGGGGGAGCAGGATTCTTCTATGACCGCGTTCCGCTCAACATTCCGGCGTTTCGCGATCTACCGAACCGAACAGTAACTGAGCTAAATTCCGCCGGTGGGGCTGTCAGTTCGACAGAGTACTCGAATGTTCTCTCGAGCGACTTGAACAGTCCGCGCGGCGAAGTATGGAACGTGGAGTTGAATCGTGAAATCACAAGCGGGTTCCTGGTACGCGCCGGTTATCTGCAACGCCTGACAGCGCGCGCGTATTTCGTCAACCCCGTTGTATTCAAACCGACCGGAATCCTGGAGTTATCGAATCACGGAGGTGACATCTACAAGGAATTGCAAGTATCGGGGATCTATCGACTTCACCACAGCACGTTGAACGCTTCCTATGTTCATTCTCGAGCGTATGGCGACCTGAACGACATCAACCAGTTTTTCGGGAACGACCCTGTGGCGGTAATTCAACCCAATCAGCGCGCCCGTCTGAGCTTCGATGCGCCGAATCGCTTCCTCGCCTGGGGAGAGATTGCCGTCCCGTGGAAAGTGACGGTTGCGCCGGTGCTCGATGTTCATAGCGGGTTCGCGTACTCCACGGTCAACCAGTACCGGGAGTTCGTTGGACCAAGAAATGAAGATCGCTTCCCGGAATTTGTCTCGACTGACCTGCAGGTCTGGCGCCGTGTTCACTTACCCATTCGGGAGATGCACGCGCGAATCGGCGCCGGCGCGTACAACCTATTCAATCGCGACAACTATCGCGATGTTCAAAACGATGTAGACAGCGCACGATTCGGCGAGTTCTTCAACGGTCCCGCCCGGACATTCCACGGCAAATTCGTACTGGAGTTTTAGCTATGAGACTGACTATCAAGGTTGCTCCGGCGATCTTTGCAATCGGGCTTTGCCTGGCGAGGGTTGCCTGGTCCCAGACCCCGGAGCCGCTTCCAACCGCGGATGAAGTGGTTGCAAGGATGATGCGGGCCGATGACGAACGTAAATCAGAACTGACAGGGTATACGGCTCTTCGTCGTTACGAGGCCGTAAACAGCACTCGCCACGCTGAATTAGAGGTGCGCCTGGAGTCCGCCCCTGACGGGTCGAAGAGCTTCACGATTATTTCCGAAACGGGATCGAGTGCGATTCGCAAGCATGTGCTTTACAAGATCTTGAGCGAAGAGAGAGAGGCATCGAAGCGGGAGTCTCGCACCAGCACCCGCATCATTCCAGCAAATTACAAATTCGAGGTCGTCGGGCTGGAGACTCTCGATTCCGGTCCGGCATACGTGTTGTCGGTCACTCCAAAAACAGAGAACAAATACTTCATAGACGGAAAGGTCTGGGTTGATGCGAATGCCTATGCAATCGTTCGCATCGAAGGACGGCCTGCCCGAAATCCCTCGTTCTGGGTGCACAACGTACATTTCGTTCACACGTACCAGAGAGTGGGCCAGTTCTGGCTTGCCTCGTCGACCCGCACCACAAGCGAAGTGCGAATCTTCGGACCCTCAGAACTAACGATCGACAACTCGGGGTACGTGCTCGATCCGCCTACGAGGCGCGCGACGGCAACGGATCCGATTGCGAGCCTGACACGATGAAAAGAGTTCAGCTGATTATCGCGTGCGGAGCAGTGATGCTGTTGGCGTGGGTGATAGCCCATGCCGGCATCTCTACGATGCTGGGGCAGTTGACGGCTATGCGCGTTGCACTCCCCCTTGTGATTGCGCTGAGCCTTCTGCGCCTCACTCTCCAGAGCGTCACATGGTCGGCATCTCTAAAAGGCGAGAACATTGCTGTCGACAGAAGGACGTTGGTAGGAGTCCGAGTCGCCTCGCAGGCGATGGGATATCTCACGGTTCTCGGTCCGGCGCTTTCCGAGCCTATGAAGATAAAGCTTCTGGGCACCTCCAGCGACGCGACCATTACGGCCACTTTCCTTGACACAGGTGTGTACTGGCTCACGTCCGTCCTGATCGCAATTTCGGGTTTAGCATGTCTTCCTTTGTTTGCCGTCCATGGCACGGCCTACCATTGGCTCCCCGCTGTTCTGATCCTTGGCCTCGCCGTGTTGGCCATCACGCGACGCGATTCCGTTCTAGCCCATGTAGTACGAGCGTGCGGAAAGCGCACCCCCTCCTGGCTTGTGCGCGCGGAAAGGTGGGAAAGGGCGATTCGGCGCTACCGCCTGGAGCAGCCCGGGTTGGTGAGCCGCATGTTCTGGATCGGTATGGCATGCCAGTTACTGATCGTTCTGGAAGTGTTCATTGTTCTGTGGTCACTGCATCTGCCTGTTCACGTTGTGGCGGTCATGGCCATAGAGGGAGTGACACGCGCCCTGAAGCTTGCAAGCGGATGGATTCCTGCCCGCATCGGTGCCGACGAGGGCGGTGCGATATCAGCGTTTTCGCTTGTCGGTCTTTCGCCCATGCTTGGCCTGAGCCTTGCCCTGACTCGGAGAGCGCGTGACCTGATCTGGGCACTTAGCGGGATTCTCTGGCTGGCTTGGACTTCGCGCCGCTCACGTGTCCGTGACCCGCAAGCATTCGCGCATTCTACCGCAATTTCTGAAGGAGGTTTGTAAATGCAAGTAGTCATCTCTATTTCCGACTCCAATTCTCCCATAGGCCAAGATAGAACGTCGGACCTTCTGGTTCGGCCAGTTGCCGGCATTCCGTTGCTGAAGAGGACCATCGTTACTGCAAGCCGTGCAGGGGCGACCGAAATAGTCTTGATCAGTTCAGACATACTGGGTCATGCATTAGCCAGGCAGTTCTCCCAGAATGTTGTCTCTTCAGGAACTCCAGTCCGCTTCATTCACTCCAGCACCTTTGATCCGAGAGAGAGGAGAAGTTGGAATCGGGTTGCGCACTATGTGAATGATCACTTCCTTTGGATTCCATGGAACTGGGTTACCAGCAAGCAGTTTCTGAAGGGTCTCCCGCTACGTCCCCTGGCCTCTGTGAATTGGACGAAGCCCGCTCAGGTGTGTCTGAGTGAGATCGACGAGCCCACACCCACCCTTCCGTTTTTCGAGACAATGGGTGTCCGGATCACGTCAGCAGAGAGTGTCGCCGCAGCGGAACGATTTCTGGTGGCCCACTCCGGCAAAATCCTGGATGGTATTCATACCAGCTTCAACCGCCGCCTTTGCCGCCCCTTTGTGCGCATGCTTTCCCACACATCGGTGACGCCAAATCAGGTGACGTTCGGCGGTGTGGTCATTTCCGTTCTATCAGCCGTTGCATTCGCTCGCGGCGGCTATCTGTATTCGCTACTAGGCGCCTTGTTGTTTTACATTGCGGGTCTCTTTGATGAGATGGACGGCATGCTGGCACGAATCAAGTTTGCTGAGTCGCCCCGCGGAACGTGGCTTGAGGGATTTGCCGATGGGCTGAGCTACCTTTTGCTCTTCGGGGGAATCATGATCGGACTGAGTCACAGATACGGGAGCGCGGCCATCATCATGGGCGGCGTGCTGCTTGCCGGAATCGTGCTGGCCTTGATTGTGACTTCCCTGCAGCGGCGCCGCGCCACCACAGCGGATCGGCCGAACGAATACCTCGGTCGCATGTACCAGTTGCTCGACGGGGATTCAGGAAACTGGATTTCCCGCGTCGTGCGCCAACTTCAGGCCTTCATAAGAAGAGGCATCCTAGTCCACTACATTGTAATCTTCGCAGTCATCGGAGCGCTGCCGCTTGTCTTCCTTCTCGCAACAATCGGCGCTCATCTCACCTGGATTTTGACGCTCTACTTCGATCGTCGGTTCTTCGCCCAGCCATTCGCGGCGGGCGCGACATCAACAGCAAACACCATGAAGGAGACGGCATGAAAGCGGTAATATTGGCCGCAGGGCAGGGTACCAGGCTTCGCTCTGTGCATGGAGAACATCCAAAGTGTCTGATTGATGTGGATGATTTCACGATCCTGGACCACCAGTTCGAGGCCATAGCGAGGGCCGGCATTCATGACGTGGCGATCGTGGTCGGCTACGAGAAAGAGCAGATTGTCCGCCATGTGAAAGCCAATTGGGCTGAAAGTGGACTGAGGGTTCAGCTTATCGAGAATCCGGCATTTGCAATGACCAACAATATCTTCTCGCTGTGGCTCGCAATCGAATGGCTGCGAGGGGACAGTTTTGTGGTTCTCAACGCCGACGTCGTTTTTGACCCTGAGATCCTGGTTTCCGCCGTCCACCCATTTTCGCCGATCTCAATGATCCTGGACCCACTGTGGCGCGATGAGACGATGAAGGTGATCATCGAAGATGACCGTGTAATTCGAATGAGCAAGAAGATTTCCCGCGAGGAGTTCAGCGGAACGTATATCGGGATCACGGTGTTCTCGAAAGGGATCCAAGGAAGATTCTTCGATAAGCTGGACAGTTTTGTAATGTCGGGTGAGGTCAACGGGTTCTTTAATGTCGCCGTGCAGGAGCTCGCGGACGAGGGAGTTGCGGTGGGTTACACGACCACTGGGGGACTGGCCTGGGCAGAGATCGATGACCCACTCGACCTAATGTTCGCGCAGCAAGCAGTATTTCCGAATATTGCAAGGGCCGCCTGATCGTGTCAGCACCAGAGATTATCGCGGAGAATTTTGCGCCAAGCCAGTGGCTGTCGTGGCCACGCAGTTCGATACGTGTGGTGGACTGGAACATAGACCGCGGCTTGCAGCTTCGGTCGATCATCGACTTCCTGGGCGATGCGAATGCGGACGTTCTCATCCTCCAGGAAGTCGACCTGAATGCGCGACGCACACAACGCCTCAACGTGGCTCAGGAGATCGCGCGAAAACTTCGCCTGAACTATGTGTTCGGCCGGGAATTTGTGGAACTAACGCAAGGTTCCAACTCGAGCCCGGCGTACCACGGGCAAGCTACATTGTCGCGATGGAGGATTTCAAATCCCCGAGCCATTCGATTTCAGCAGCAGTCGAGCTTCTGGCAACCTCGCTGGTACGTTCCAAAGGTCGAGCCCTTCCAGGAGAGGCTCGGAGGAAGAATTGCGCTCGTTGCAGAGATCAGCGTTCCCAGCAATGCCGCTGTTGTCTCTTACAACCTGCACCTTGAAAGCCGAGGCCACGATGAATTGCGCCTGGCTCAATTGAATGAGGTGCTGATGGACGCAAGGGCGCGAGGGGCTGCCGGCCCGACGGTTGTTGCCGGCGATCTGAACCTAGATGCGTCCACTGCTGCGGCAGGCGCAGCAATCGTGCGCGAGGGATTCGTCAGCGCAATGCCGAGCGGACGCATGGCGACCACTCCGGCGCGCCACCTCCTCGAGTCGGGCCGTCATATCGATTGGGCGTTTGTACGCGGTCCTGTGCAGATCGAGAAGGGCCGCGTCCATAACTCAATCAAGGCGTCTGACCATTATCCGATCTCATTCGAGCTAGGCCTTTCCAAAGGGTGGTAGAGGGCGCCGGTGAGTTAGCTCAAGACGGAAGAAACTCTGCTACCCGTATCAGACGTCAGTGATATCGATCGAGACCATCAACATTTCCCGGTGATGGGGATCGATTCCGCGCGCATGTGCGAGGCGCTTTGTTAGAAAGTCGATACCGTATGCGACCATGTGGTCTGAGGTCAGCTGGGCCGCCGCCATCCTTCCGGCAACATTGAGGCTTTAATCGTGGCGCCGGAGCATCAGATTCTCCCCGAAGAAGAAATCATGGCCGGTGAACGAGTCCTTTGGTCTGTCGCTCAGCAATCACGGTGCCGTCGAGTTTCTCGATAGCTACCCGCTCCGGGGTGAACACGGTGCGTTGATCGGGAGCCCCGAAGGGAAACACGAATGCGCGCTTCTCGGCGAGCCATACAACCAGGCACCGCCAGTCCAAGACAATTGCATGGGCCCAGGTTTCGGACGCGAGCAGTATAGAGACGAATCTGCCCGGCATGATACGTACCGGCACCCGAACTGTGGGGCTCGATCTGATGCGCATGGCAGATCGTCGGATCATCCGCTGCAACTCCCGTCTGGCATTAACGCAATGCCGCCCGATCACTGGGACTTCCCGCGGAGACAACCCGCGCATCAATGATTTCGGCGACCTGCTTCCAAACCCGAGGGTCGTTCTCGATTTCGTGATGGGGCTTATTAAACCTGCGGGCGAAGAGGGGATAGTTTCGACAATCAACGTGCTTACCGTCATATGTCATGTGAAAATTGCCGATGATCTCTGTCTGTTCCGGATTTTCAGCGACGATTTCGGACCGTCCATGCAGCGGGCCGCTCGACTGAAAGAGATTGACAGCCGAACGAACGTTTGGTGGAACAACGGTTGCGTGTTGGCCCGGTTTAGGCACAATGTCAATCTGAACCGTAAGCAGGACAGGGACTCCGATCCGCTCAAGATCTCTTGCAAATGCCACCGCTTCCGATGCTCCCCAACTGTGTCCGTAAAGGATGATACTCGCCTGCTGCTTTTCCGAGGCGGTTAGAGCACCATCATGATCGGTATCAAGCCTCTGCAGGACGTCGCTCATTGCTTGACGGCCTTGGTGATTCGAATACGTCTCAACGTGTATAGCGGGCGAGTATCGTTCTTGAAGATAGGAACCGAACCAGACCTCCGGGTGATTGGATTCGTGACCTTTTACAAAGCCGCCCAGAAAACCAATCACGATCAATCCGTTCGCAGACGCCGGCGCGGGATCGGCAATTGGCTGCAAACAGACCAGTCCGAGGGCCTTTCGCACTTGCGGGTTTACTTCTGGGTTTCCGCAAGCCGAAGGTGTGTGATGCACTTCAGTCGTCGCGCCTAGTGGGCTAGGAAGATCCGCAATCACCCTCGCTGGAGACTCGGCTTTGAAGGCTACGAAAGGTGTGACTCCAGGGCCTACCTTTGCGTTCTGGGCATAGGCACTCGCCGCCAGTACGGCGATTGCTGCGAGTGCCGGCAGTAGTTTGGTCAAAATGGTCATTCCATCTCTCCGGTTCATTGAATGAGGGAATCTTTTCCCGGGTAGAACAGGATGCATCTGGTGCTCATTTGGCTGCAGGCGAATGGACTTCATACGAGTTTCCAGTCTTTTTGAAACCATTGATTCGCAAAGGTGCAAGCCGCTCGAAAGGTCGGCGCCAATCCGATCAGGTGAATGCCTTGTTCAACGGCCCACCCGTGCGTCTGGCGGTGAATGCGCGGTTTCATCTGACCCCCTCTCTTTGCTTCCTGGCGCTGGGGGTGAGTCTGCGCAAAATGAACTCCTGCAGAACTGCCCCGGCCATGCGCTCTCCAGTTCCGATCGCGAAGTTTCCGAAGACCAAGCCTGGCCCGCGGTTCGAGTTAGGGAAATACGTCTCTGAGAGAGCACTCGAAGCCAAATCGCCTCCGAGGCTGGAGAAGTTTACCTGGGACCTTCCGTTGTCACCTCGAGTGATGAACGGACTGAATATTGCGTGCTTGAGGCGCGAGGAGGTTGTACCCGTTCCCTGGCAAAAGTAGCGAGGATCCTGATGCAGCAGAGATGGCAGAATGGCGCTTCCTAACAGGATGCTGCTGAAGCCACTGGCAGCGTCCGCCCCCAGGCGCTGGCCATATCCCTTGGCGCCTCCCACATAGTTGGGAGTGCCTCCCGCCTGCTGTACTCCGGCGAGAAGTACAACTCCGGACACGGTAACCGGGTCTAATGCGGTTCTCATCGCAAGCTTGAATTTGAGTTTGGATGAAAGCGGCACCGCGTTCTTTGGATCGTAGACAACATAGAAGTTGGGTATGACGCCCAGGACGCGCTGGTGTTCTGCGAGTCGGACTTGTTCTGTTGCGATCTCGTCGCGCGAAGCGTAGACCGTCACCGACTCCGTAGTTCTTGCGGCTTCGATTCGCACGTCAGTTAGAAGGAATACGCTCTGCTCAGGCGTCAGCGTGATCGGTGCGGAGGTCCAGTCTTTGAAACCTTCGGCCCTCACCGCGATCTCGTAACGGCTTCCGAGGCTTAGGCTCTTGAACTCAAAACTGCCTGTATCGCCAGCAACTGCGGATTCCTCTTTGCAGGGACTTTCGCAATGGAGGACCACAGTGGCTCCAGGGACGATACCATCATTAACGTCAACGACAGTTCCGCTGATGCTTCCGCTTACGGCAGATCCCGGGCGGTTTCCCTTTTCAGCGAAACCGCGAAGCGTGCAGACCAAAAGACATACAAGCAAGAATTTGCGTGGCATTCAATTTCCCTCTCGCCCTAAAGAAGGCAATGAGCATGCCAAATCACTTCGTCGCGTAAGTCCTTTTTTTCTCAAGGGAGATTCGTGCGCCACGTCGTGACGGACTGATGAATCTGTCGAGAATGACGTCGACACATTCGAACGTGCATCAGGCGCGGTCCGGCCGAAGGCAGACGGAGCGATTCTGCCGAATTCGGTTGTTCGGGCAGGAAGAAGGAGGATAGTGAGGACGTCTGCGAACTGCTCAGAGCCACCGAGCGTCAGCCCATTGAGGTCTTTACCATTCTAGATTTCGTTGTTTCGCGTCGAGCAAGTTGCTTCTCAGTAGATCTGGCGGGTCAGCCGCCGGCGCCGGAACGCGCAGGATAGCTGGGACCAGTGGGCTTCCTTCAGGGCATCCACTCTCGCTCGCAGTGGAGGCAGGCGTCAACCACACGCGCAGCGGCCGAGGTATATATGATGGATGGCTGCAGAAGATCACCATCGCGTCGCAAATTGAAGTCGGACGCGAGTTCTTCACCCGCCCAGTGCTCCGCACGTTCGTCACTTACGCGAAATGGTCAGATCGTTTGCGCGGATTTGTGGGCGGGGTCCCCCGCACAGGATAGAACCATCGGGACTGACATACGGAGTGCCGGCAGAAACTGGTGGTAGTGCCTTTTTTGCTTCACGCACCAACCGAAGCCGTCCAGGCGGAGTTCCATCGCGCCGATGGTTGATCAGCTGCAGATCTAGCTGAATCGTCCTTTAGAGACGTTGTTGAAGGGAATCGAGTTCGGCGCGACAGACGTCGCTGAAGTGTCTCAACGGGTCCTCGCCCTTCATTGCCCGAGATTGAATTTGCTCGGCTGTCAAGTTGGGTTCTGGATACGTACGCACGATGATGTTCATGACCTGTTCAGCTTCGCGCAGAACGGGTTTGGAAGAACTGAGCCGAATGCGGCTTATCAGCGCATAAATTGGCAACAGCTTCTGAAGATCGTTTCCATTGTGTTGCATGGCATCGACCAGCAGGCGCACGCTCTCGCCGATAAAGTCGGAATACAATTCCTCCCGCCGCGCGATCTGTCTGCCTAAGAGTTCGCGGCGGTCCTGGTGTCTCGCCGCGATCCAGGTAGCGAGGCTGGAGCCCAATGCGCCGACGAACGATCCGGCGATAGCTGCCAAAGGGGCACTGATGAGCAAATTCATAGCTGCTCCGAAGTTACTTCTGCCCGGATACTGCGCCGACGACTCGGTTTAGAGCATATCGATTCGCAGATTCCGGTTGCACCTGAATGAGCATTTCGAATGCCATTTCTCCACTGACCCGATGCGGCAGTTCGCTCGGAGATTCCGCGACGGCTAAACACCATTTTCTATGTGATTTCCGAAATCGGACGCGTGTTTCTGATATAGGAGCCCGAATATTCGAACGCTGTGACGCCGTCGAATGTGCTTCGACAATTACGACTTTCGACATCTCTCTTTCGCCAGCATCGATTCAGTGCGCCTTCATTTTGCAGGAATTACCGGCCTAGATCCGTTTGGCACGACGTGTGCCGATAGACAGGTGTCCGTGGGAATACTCAGAGCTCTTTGGAAGGAATACATTGTGAGCTACTCAGCACAGGTTGTAGAACCAGGAATCTTGAAAGCCGCATGGCAGAAGTATGGCGCGCCCTTAATCGTGATCGCGCTGGCCGTAGCGGTCATTGTGACCGTCACCCGCAACTGGAACGGCTGGGAGGGTGGACGAGCCCAGCAAACGACCAATGATGCCTATGTTCGCGGCGATGTCACTCCACTCAGCACGAAGATCTCGGGTATCGTGCGCCAAGTAAGGGTCAATGATTACCAGATCGTCCACAAAGGCGACATCTTGGTTCAACTCGACGATGACGACTACCGCGCACAGGTAGACCAAGCGGCAGCCGCGGTTGAAGCTGCCAGGGCAGCCATCGAGAACAACGTGAGGCAGCGTGAACTGCAGGATGCAAAGATCGACCGGGCGCTGACCGGAATCGACGAAGCAGATGCTCAGATTGTCGCAGCGCAAGCCGGAAGAGAGGCTACACGCGCCGATGTGACCCGAGCTCGCTTGGAGCGCACCCGGCAGGAAGCACTGATCGCATCGAAGGCGACCACGCAGCAGATGGTGGAATCGGCAGTTGCCAATGAGGAGCGATTCACGGCACAAGTAACGAGCCGCGACGCCGATCTTGCCCAGGCCCACACGCTGCGGCGGAGCAATCAGGCTGCAGCCGAAGCCGAGCGCGGCGGCAAACTCGTGCTCGAGTCCCAGGAGGCCCAGCTTGTCGCTGATCTCCATGCCAGGCAGGCTGCGCTGGCTGCGGCGCAAGTGAACCTCGGGTATACACGCATTCTGGCGCCTGCGGACGGCACCGTCGGGGAACGTCAAGTCCGGCCGGGACAGCTCGTATCCCCCGGAACCCAGGTGATTCCATTCGTGGATACCACGCGTTGGGTCGCAGCGAATTTCCGCGAGACTCAATTAACCAACATCAAGCCCGGCGATGGGGTTGAGGTTCGCATTGATGTATTTCCGGGGCAAGTGATCAAGGGCCGAGTTCTCGAGATTGCTCCGGCAAGCGGTTCGCAGTTCGCTTTACTCCCTCCCGACAATGCGACGGGGAATTTCACCAAGGTCGTGCAGCGTGTGCCGGTCAAGATTGTCCTCGATGAGTCGCCTCTGAATCATCAGCTCCGGCCCGGACTTTCCGCAGTGGTAACCGTGAGAACCGGAAGGTAACCCAATGAGCGTAACCGCCATTTCAGCCGCGGCCGGAAGCCCTGAGCGGAAGCCTGCGTCGCCGTTTCCTGCGGATCTGTCTCATAGCCCGCTGCTGGGAATCCTTGGGGTCCTTCTGGGTGCAGCGATCGTAACCCTTACCGGACGATTGCTCAGCCTCGGCCTCGCTGACCTCAAAGGCAACGTCGGCATCAGCTATGACGAAGGAGCATGGGTCGGAAGTGCATTCAACGTAGCTCTGATGTTCATCGGGCCATTCTCGGTCTACTTGGGTGGGCTGTTTGGAGCGCGCCGGGTGCTTTTGGCTGGTGCGTCCATATTCACTGTGGTTTCCGCATCTCTTCCCCAGGTACACAGCTACAGTTTGCTCATCGTACTGCTGGCGGTTGCAGGGTTGACATCGGGGACATTCTATCCGCTGACGCTGACGTTCGCCCTGCGTAATATTCCATTACGGTATCTGGCTCTGGTGCTCGCGCTCTACGCCTTCTTCATCGAGGGCGCGGTCAACTGTGCCCCGTCGATCTACGGATTCTTCCGGAATCACCTTTCCTGGGAATGGATGTTCTGGCTTCCCGCGCTTGCAACTCCCGCGATGATGGCGTGTGTGTACTTCGGAATTCCCGAATCGCCGATGCCTCAAAGCAAGAAAGAAGCGCCCAGCTTTGCTGGATTCCTCTATCTGAGTGCCGGCTTTGCTTTGCTCTTCGCAGCTCTCGATCAGGGGCAGAGGCTGGACTGGTGGCGGTCAGGACTGTTCAACGGATTGTTCGCGGGCTCGGCGGTGCTCTTGCTTTTCTCTCTGGAGCGCCGATTGCGCGTTCCTAACTTCCTGGTTGACTTAGGCTACCTCCGCAACTGGAACACAATTCTGTTAGGATTTGCGCTTTTTTCATTCCGGCTAGTGCTCCTGGCAACCATCATCATTATTCCGCAGTCGTTGTCGGTGCGGGGCCTCGACGCGGAGCAATACGGCCCGGCTGTGTTCTGGACGGCTGTCCTTGAGATCGCGCTGGCTTTCGTCGGCGCCCTGCTTCTCTATAAAGGCATAGATTCGCGCCTGCTGATGGCAATCGGCTTCACGGCCATCGCCTTTGCCTGTGTGCTCAATGCGAACTTCACCAGCGCCTGGTCGGCTGAGAGCTACTTCCCTACGGAGTTGCTGATGGGAGTCGGTCAATCGTTCGCCTTGCTGGGATTGATTTCGTCCATCATCCTGCAGGTCGCATTCTCTGGCGGACTGGAAGCACCACAGCGCGCACTCACCGTTTCGGCATTCTTTCATTCTGTCAGACTGCTGGGCGGACAGGTGGGTGTGGCCCTGATGGGGCACTTCATCGCTGAACGGGAGAAACTGCACTCCAATCTTCTTGGGTTGCACGTTCAATCGGGCAACTGGCTAGTCGATGGCACCTTGCACGGCCTGGCTGCGGGTTTGGCCGGGCGGTCGAACGGCGCCTTCGGTGCTGCCGGGCGTGCCGTCGGCGTTATCGACAGCAGACTCCGCTTGCAGGCCTACAGCTTGGCCTTTATTGACGCGTTCCATATCGTTGTAGCGGCCTGCGTGGTGATGTTGGTCTTCACCGCCGCGCTGCGCAGGTCACCCATGAACTTTCGGCAGCTGCCCGCGCTGCAGCAAGGTGCCGATTCACCGCAGGAGGCGAGGCCATGAACGTTCGACTACTACTGATATTGAGTGTCCTGCTCATAGGACAAGAAAGTGTGCTGGCACAGACTGCAGATTCAACGGCTCATCAAGCAATGAATCTGGAGCGGGCTGTGGACTTAGCCTTGGCGCACAACCACACCGTCCGCATCGCGTCCCTGAAGGTGGAGGAAACCGAACACGCCAGGGAAGTAGCCAGGAGCGCCTACCTTCCCACGATCAAAAACGACAGTGTTTTTGCCCACCTAACGGATACCCAATTCATCTCTATACCAACAGGTGCGTTTGGCAAGGTGGGAGGCGTTGCGATACCTTCTCGCACATTTGTCATTAACCAGGGAGAGAAAACCTTCGAGACGAGCGGCACAGGCCTGGTTCAGCCACTCACTCAGATTTTCAAAATCAAAGCGGCAAATGACGCTGCACGTGCCGATGTAGACGCCGGCAAGGCGGAAGCTCGGTCTGTGAAGGACCAAGTTGAGCTTAAGGTGCGACAGCTCTATTACCAGATCCTGATCGTCCAGTCGCAGCATCACGCGATCGAAGCGAGGATTCGCGCGTTTGAGGATCTTCAGAGCGAACGCATCCAGCAAGTGAAATACGGAAGTACACTGGAAGCCGACCTTATAGACAGCCGTGCGCAATCGCTCCAGGCGAAACAGGAATTGTTGACGTCAGACCTGCAGCTATCAGACTTGCGCATGCGATTTAATGACGTGGTCGGTCTTCCAATCGAGACCGAGGTTGAACTCGACCGCGAGGTTCCCGCTCCCGTTCCAAGCTCTTCACGTCAAGAGTGCATACGGCTCGCGCTCGATTCGAATCCCGAGATTGCGCAAGCAAACGCGGTGGTCGAAAAGGCGTCCGCGGGAGTCCGAGAAGCCAGACGGGAATACATACCGGACATTGAAGCTTTTTCCCGCTATAGCTACCAGAACAACGTCCCATTTCTCGCCCACAACTTTGGAACATTCGGGGTTCATCTCAGCTATGACCTCTACGATGGTGGCAAGAAGCGGGCTGTGCTCCGGGAACGCGAGTCCCAAGTTGGTCAGGCCAAAGAGAATCTGGCGCGAATCACCGATGAAATTCGAGTAAAGGTACTGACTGCCTATAACAAGCTCGAGCGGACAGAACAAATGATTGTCGTATCAAAGGAACTGCTTGCCGCCCGCAAGGAGGCACGTCGCGTGGCCGAGCAAGGTCTGGAAAGGGGTACAAGTCTGCGGTCGCAAGCAGAAGCAGCAATCGCGCAGGAGTCGGGCGCTCAGACACTGCTCCTGCAAGCGCAACTCGAGTACTCGCAGGCACAGGATGAGTTGAGCGAGGCAATCGGTGAGACCAAAGAGTGACGCCCAGAACCGGGTTCCGTACACTAGTGGGGTGGCATTGGCATGAGTGCAGGCGAAATCGCATTCGGCGTTGGAGTACTCGGCGCGGTCTTCCATGCAACCGCTTCAAACTCCTGCTCAGGCAGTTGCGCCGTCGAATGTCATTGAGCCTCGTGCGGAATGTGGGTCCACCGAACTGATCGCCCTGACGGATGCGGCAGTTTGCTTCTTATTTGCACAGGACGCTACTTCGGCTTAATGCCTATGGAATGCCATTCCGCAACTGGGATGACTGAGTACTGCGCCGCAACGGTAGACGTGTTCTGAAGCCGTTCCTCGATCTGATGCGGAACGTGCGAGTTGATCAGCTTCTTAGCTGAAAGGATGATTGCAACCCATGCTCGAGGTATCAAAAGCATTCCGAAAAATTGTCGCGGCGTACGACGGATCTCCTGCCGCACTTGACGCCCTGAACGCAGGTATCGAGATCTGCAGGCTGCTGGGCACGCCTCTCGAGACCATCACTGTTATCGAGCCACCACCCGCATATTATGGATTCGTTGCCACAGCCGCTCCCTATGTGGCGCAAGACATTGAAGCAGATCGAAAGCGCCAGCACAAGGAACTCGTAGATTCCGCCGTAGCCTTGGGGCAGCGCCAATCCGTCGAGATAACCGGACATCTGATCCAAGCCGAAGAAGTCGATGGTGTGATTTCTTTCCTTCGCGCGAACCGGACCGACCTTCTCATTATCGGTCTCAGACATCACAGCTCGCACATTGCCGGACTTTGGAGCACGGTATTCAGTTTGGAACAGAAGGCGCCCTGTAGCGTTTTGGCGGTGAAGTCTAGGCAAGAGCAGGGGGAACTTCACGGTGAGCGATAGTCAGCCCGGTGTCAGATGTTAATCGGGCGAAACAAACTTTGTGAGGGAACAAAAGATCGCTTCTGTGCCCCTGATCGGTTACGTAGGTGGATCTCAACTCACTGGGCCCGGGCTGAACAAACTTGCCCCCAGGATCAGAATTCGCCTAGCATTGCCGTCGTTAATCACGATTCTCAAGCTACCTTGTCTGATGCCAAGCGTTATGCCAGAATGCTGGGCAACTTAGCGCAAGATATCAATGGCTTACCTCGCCGGCTGGGTAGAGAGTCGAAAGCGTCCCTCGTCAGATTGCACACACGTTTGCGAAATCGGAACGTATGAGCAAGGCAGTCTCGGAGACAGCGGGAAGACTGTCCTCAAGCATACTCGAAAGCATTGATGCCGAGCTTTTTCATCCGGGAGATCAAGGTCGTGCGGCTGAGACCCATGCGGACGGCGGCGCCATTGGATCCTCCGACACGTCCTTTACATTCCGTCAACATACCGGCGATCTCGTCATACTGCTTCCGTATGCGATCGTTTGCCGGGCTCTTTTTCTCCAGCGATGCAATCGTCTCCTTGACGATGCGCGCAATGTCGTCCTGCCCTTTTGGAGCGGTTTCCCGTACCGGTTCGTCGATGGCAAGGCTGCGCAGTTCCGAGAGCGGGGCCGCCAAAGATTCGCCGCGCGTTAGGATCACTGCCCGTTCGATGAAGTTTTCAAGTTCGCGAATATTGCCTGGCCAATCCCAGGCAGTCAGCGCCTTCATCGTCGCCACCGGAATGGCATCGATGCGCTTCTGCATTTGCCTGGAGAACTTCTGCACGAAATAGCTGACCAGCAGCGGAATATCCTCCTTGCGGTCGCGGAGGGGCGGAATGCGAATGGGAAAGACGTTCAACCGGTAGAAAAGGTCGCTACGGAACTCCCGATCGGCGACCATCTTTTCCAAGTGTCGATTCGTTGCCGCCACAAGCCGCAGATTGACTTTTCGCGTATGCGTGCTGCCAAGCCGCTCAAACTCCTTTTCCTGAATGGCGCGCAAGAGTTTTGGCTGGATGTCAACGGGGATGTCACCTACTTCATCCAGGAATAGCGTGCCCTGATCGGCCAGTTCCATTCGTCCGACCTTTTGGATGATTGCGCCGGTGAACGCGCCCTTTTCATGCCCGAATAACTCACTCTCGAGCAGGCCTGTGGGAATGGCCGCGCAATTCAGCTTTACAAAGGCCTTGGCTTTTCGCCGGCTGCGTTCGTGCACCGCTCGGGCAATCATTTCCTTGCCTGTGCCGGTTTCACCAAGCAACAGAACAGTGGAATCGCTGGGAGCCACGGTTTCAACCAATTCGAGGACGTGCTGAAGCGCCGGGCTGTTCCCAATGATCTGCTCGTAGCCCATCTCGCTGCGGATCTGTTCTCTGAAGTAGACCCTCTCCTGGGCGAGTTCAGCGTTGTGATTCCGCAACCGCTCTTCATTCTTTTTCTGATCGTCGATGTCGGTTGCGGTGCAGTACCAGCGTAGAATCTGCCCGGTCTCGTCTCGCAGCGGTCTGTACTGCGCAAGATGCCAGCGATACTCCCCATGCTTGAGTGAACGCATTTCGAATTCGAACGAGTCACCGTTCTGCAACCCAAAGCTGCGTTGATGAAGCACTCGATCTACGTCATCAGGATGACAGGCGCGCGAAAAGAAGCCTTCATTGCTCACCTCGGTAGACGGGAGTCCCGTCTGGTCCAAGATCGCTTGATTCACATAAAGCACTGTACCGTCTGGTGCCATGACTACGATCGGGTTCGCGATAGCATCGGTGATCGCGAGAAGATCCTTCTCACCTTGTTGCAACCCCCGCTCGGCTCGATTACCGTGTTCGACGTCGGCGCCTGTCCGGTACCACTGCTTCCTCTCTACAGTCGTTGAAACAGTCTTCTTCGGCTGCGAGCAGATATTCGCCTCGCCATGGCTCCAAGTGGAGACAAGGGGGATAGGAGCATGAAATAGGCCCGCGGTTTCCGATTCCGACATCTGGGATGCGATGTTCATTTCATTCTCCTGTACTCTTTTCTTGGAATGGCATCCTGCGGCGGCCTGCCGCTGCCACAGTTGCCATGTTCGAATCATCGGTTCATCCATCCGGAATTCCAACGTATGTTCAGGTGCGACTCCGATCACCTTTTTGGGTGAACATTCCTGTTCTGCAATGATGGCTGAGCTTCGAGAAGCACTACTCATGATCGCGAGTGATCGCCGCCATGGTTCGACAGGGGTTCCCCTAATCGTTGAGACGCCGACAGCGACTGAATAGCCCGCGCGAATATTCGCAGAAGCCAGAGACGAATACATATGCATCGGCACCGAAGCGGGTACTCGTGCCACGGGTGCAAGGGGCAGGCTGTGACGCGGGAAGTGACATTCTCACTCAATAGGCTGCGGCTCTGACGCAGGAGTTATCTTGCGAGAACAGAATCGCATGAGGGCGATGAGGAGATGTTGGACTAGGAATGCTCGGCGCGGAACGTGCCCCTCCTGCAAGAAGCGCATGAGACGCGCCGCATGCGGCAGTGCCTCCGCGCCACGCCGGACCCTTGATGAATCAGCCGAGATGACCTTCGTTCAGTTAAGAATAGTGGGAGGGGACGTACTTCGACGGACAGACCGCCTGACGAACGTCTTTTATGCAACCACGTGCTCCATCTTCTCGATATCGGGTATGCACACCATCTTCTTGTTCAGAAATTCCTCAATGCCGAATCCCGAAAGTTCGCGCCCGTACCCAGACCTCTTCACGCCGCCGAATGGAAGTTCAGGCAAGGTTAGCGCAGGGAAATTAATGAAGACCATACCGGACTGCAATTTGCGCGCGAGTCGCTTAGCTCGTTCCGGATCCGACGTGCAGACAGCCCCGCCGAGACCGAATGGGGAATCGTTGGCGATCGCAATTGCATCGTCTTCGTCCTTCGCGCGAAAAAACATGGCGACAGGCCCGAAGAACTCCTGATGGAAGACCGGATTGGATGGCGTAATGTCGGTAAGGACCGTCGGCATCAGGAACGCCCCGGGCCCGGCAGGACGATCGCCGCCCAATACCACTCTAGCGCCGTGCTCGATGGCAACGCTGAGTTGAGCCATCAACCGTTCGAGTGCGAGCTTTGATGAGACCGGACCCATCGTTGTGGCTTCGTCCATGGGATCTCCGGGCTTGTACTCAGCCATAAGACGAACGACCTCAGCCAGGAATTCGTCCGCCACCTGATCGACGACAATAAATCGTTTCGAGCCGCAGCAGGCCTGACCGGTGTTGGTCATGCGACCCCGCACGGCCAACTGAGCCGCCACCTTAGGGTCGAAATCTTCAAGAACGATAAAAGGGTCGTTGCCGCCCAGTTCCATTGTGGATTTTTTCAATGCCCTGCCGGTTTGTGAAGCTAGAGACTCACCGGCACGTTCTGAGCCAGTTAAGGCGACACCCTGGATGCGCGGATCCGGAATGAGTTTGCTGATTTGGTCATTGGTGAGGAAGAGATTAATATACGCGCCATCCGGTGCGCCGGCATCCTGCATCACCTTTTCGAAGGCCAGGGCGCACTGTGGAACGCCAGGAGCATGCTTCATGAGAATGGTGTTGCCAGCAGCAAAGTTGGGCCCGACGAAGCGGACGAGCTGATAATACGGGTAGTTCCACGGCTCAATACCAATCAACACGCCGATCGGGTCAAATTCAACCCAGGCGCTGCCGGCGGTGAACTGCTCAAGCGCTCGTGGAGCGAGAAACAAGGCTGCATTGTCCGCGAAGTAATTCAGAATAGCTGCGCTGAGGTTCACCTCGTCGCGGCTATCCCTTAGAAGCTTTCCCATCTCAAGAGTGATAAGAGCCGCCAGTTCTTCCCTCCGTTCGATCAGCAGCCCAGCGGCCCTCCTGAGAACTGCAGTGCGATCAGCGATCGCACCGAACGATCTGAAGCAAGCGTCGGCACGACTCAAAGCCTCTTCCATCTGCTCGTCTGTGTGTTCCGGAAAGCTCCTGAGTAATTCTCCCGTATACGGATTAACGCTGTCATAGCTCATGTCGATCCTCGCTCCATTTGCAAATTCGCGGGCGCCATTTCTTGTGAAAATAGATCCAGTGCCGCTTTGCTTTGAGAAGAACAGACAGGCAACTCAGGCGAACAGTGAGCGACGGATAGGTCACCGTGAGAAGGCGGAGAACACTGATGTGACACCGGCCATCCAGTACTATGCTGGATGCTCCATGGCCGCGGTCGCCGCTCCGGGGAGGGCCCGGCTGATCGCGGTACGGGCCAGTTCAACTCCCTATCATGCGCGTCCAGCGTCGAGCGATTACTGGCCCGCCCAACTATACGCACACCGAACATACTCAGCTAGCAGCGGTGGTAGCGCGGGAAAATGAAACGCTAGCGGGTCGGCCCGGGCTGCTACGTCTCTAGACACATTGCTATCTGTGACCAAAGGAGACTAGATCGCTGAACCATCCGCGTCTCGCGATGTAGGCGACCCGACCTGGCAGGGAGAGGTTAACCAAGGTCCCTTGCCCAGACTCGCTGCTTACGCTCAAGCGGCCTCCAATTCCTTCGGCCCTTTCACGCATACTCACCAAGCCGAAGTGCCCTCGGTTGTGCGCACGGAGCGCATCCGGACCCAGCCCGATGCCGTTATCTCGAATCGACATACGAAAACTGCTAGGAGTGAAAGACAGTCGAAGAGTCAGAGCTTCGGCGTTGGAGTGCTTGCATGAGTTTGTCATCGCCTCTCTTGCGATCCAAACAATTTCTTCATAAGCAATGGCCTTGAGCGGTCGTGACGTTCCTTTTGTTTCGACGCTCACCTTGCACCTGTGGTTTGCGAACAAAGTTGCCGACAGCGATTGAATTTCTAGTGCGATGTCAGCCTCGTCTGAGAATTGCCCTCGCAACTCTTTGATTCGATCTCGGCCCAAAACGAGAAGTGATTCTGTATCATTCAGTGAACGCTCCATCTCTTCCTGAACATCTGGTGACACTCGATCCATGAGGGTCGAGAAACGCAGGATGATTCCCTGTATCGCTTGCAAGAGAGTATCGTGCAATTCTCGCGAGATGCGCATCCGTTCGGACATGCGTTCGCTGACGCGCAGCGTGACCCTCTCGGAAATTACTCGAGCTCGAATGATATAGACGATCAGGAGCATACAGAAGGTCAGTGCTGCGGCAATTAGCTGAAACCACAGCGTCTGATACCAGGCAGGCTCAATATCGAAGTGGAAGGATGCGCCCTGTTCGTTCCACAAGCCGCTGTCATTGCATGCTGTGACGTGGAACGTATAGTGACCTGGTGTGAGATTCGTGTAGAAGGCTTGACGGCGCTTTCCTACGTCTTGCCACTCTTTGTCATGCCCATCGAGCTTGTAGCGGAATAAGACCTTCGCGGGATTGGGAAAACTCAGCGCAGTGTAGTCGATCTCGAAGTCCCGTGTGCCAGCAGGGAAATCATTCGAAGCGAGGTGCGGTACCCGCGTATGATCAGCGATCAGCGATTCGATCACCACAGGCGGAGGAATCGAATTGAAATAGAGATGAGCGGGATCCACCATCTGCAATCCGTGTCTCGTTGCAAGCCACAGCCGGCCATCCGGAGATCGCGATATGGTCAGTGAGAAGTCGCCCCAATTGAGCCCCAATCCGTCCTTTGCCCCAATCAGGAGGCGAGGCTGAGGCGAAGTGTTTGGGTGCTTCCACCACTCTTCAACTTCACTTTTGGGAACGCGGATGAGTCCGCATTTCCCCCGGGCCCACAGCGCTCCGGCCAAGTCGAATATAGATTCGTGAACCTGGCACGATGCTAATTGGGGGTCTGGAATGAAGCGCCCTTCGGCTCCACGGATAAGAACCAAACCTTCTTTGCACCAGACGTACAGCGTTCCATTTGGCCCCTGCATGAGGCCCAGTGGATGCTTTTGATTGAGTGCTTCGTTCCGTTCGAGTTCAACCTTTCCGATCTCGACATGAGCAATGTGACCCGACCGATCGAGTATCCAGATCCCTGATCTGAAATCCGCGATGGTGGCGTCTGACATTCCCAGCCCGGTAACCACACGTTGCGCCACATCTTCATTTGGGCGGACGACATAGAGGATGGAATCGTCGTCTTGCAGCTTCCAGATGGATATCCAAACATTCCCCTGCTTATCCTGCGCCATTCGCCCCACCACTCCGAGCGAGTCCCCTCCCTCTGCGCGAATACGGGTAGTGGAATGATTCGCTATCCGATACAGATCATTGTCTCTTCCCAACCACATGTCGCCATTCAATCCTTCCAAAATCGAAGTTCCCCTTGTTCCTGGGAGGTGGACTCGATCTGAAAGTCGCGGCAACGCCTGGCCGCGAAGGATGTCCGCTCCAGTGTCTGTGACAGCCCATATACTGCCGTCCTGGCTCGCGAGAGCAGCATCGGAATAATTGAGGCTGAGACGTTGCGCGCTTGTATATGTGAGGACACTTGCGTCTCTAAACCTGTCAATACCTTTGTCAGTCAGAACCCAAAGGTCACCTTCTCTGTCCTTGAAGAATTTTCCGCCGGAGTCACCTGATAGACCATCGTTTGGGCCATAGTGCTCGATGTCCCCATCCAACATGCGATCAATGCCACCTTCGAAAGAACCTATCCATAGAGGTCCGTCCTTCTCCGCCAGAAGTGCCTCTACTTTCAGGTCGGTACTGGAAAACGTCGAGCTGCGAACGGGTTGTGGGTGTCCATTTTGTAAATGCTCAAGACCTAAATGACGACCGGCGACGTCGAAGCCGATCCACACTCCACCCTCAGAGTCGGGAGCCAGTGCCGTCACGCCCCCAAGCCCTTGAGTCCCACGTAAGCGGGAAGAGAAAAAGGGAAATTCTCTGAAGGTACCCGAATGAAACCGGAACAATGCCTGGCCATTTGCTGCCCATATAGAGTTGTCTGGACCGACTGCTACGGTATAGCTACTGAAGAATCCGGATTTGCCCCCGATGCAAGCAATGGTAGATCCTGAAGGTCTACAGAGTCCCCCTTCTCTCTCTCCCCGAACTCTCTCGCGAATGGCCCAGATAACTCCAGAGTGATCTTCGACCATCGCTACGTATCTGCCCACACGGCCCGCGAAAGTGGAGAGCGTCATTCCGTTCCAGCGGTAGATGTGATTCGTTCCGCCGATCCAGAGGCTGCCATCAGAAGCCCCCAGCAGGCTCCATACATCTCCGCTCGGATTAGGAGCCTTCTGTAAAACATCGTTGAAGGGAACGAAGCGTACGCCGTCGAAGCGGAACACTCCAGCTTCGGTGGCGATCCATATATAACCGTCTGTCGTCTGCGCGATTGCTCGCGGAACTCCGTCAAATTGGCCGTCCTCTAGTCGCCACGCTGTATGAACATACTGCGTGATCGGTGTGCTCGAACTGACTGCCGTCACAACCTTAGGTAGCACCAAGATAAGGGCGAAAAGAACTAGAAGGCGCAGCCGGGGGACCACTCCGTCTAGACTCATTCGCTGAAAGCAAGCTCTTCGTGGGAAGTCATCGAGCCTCCTGTAAGGTCCTGAAACCGACATCGTTGAATGCAAGCGCAAATCGTCCGGCCCCTCTGGCAGTCGCGGGCAAACTATTGAAGTGTAAATGACCTTGAACTTCACGGGCAGTGATCTCACCGTGAGGCGGTGGGCAGGATCGAAAAGGAGTTTCATGAAGGTGCGATACCGGCAGAAGAAATCTTCATCGAAAAACCGCTCCGCCTTCAATCGTCGAGATCGAAATAACCACGTTTGACCGCAATCGTCACCGCATGGGTCCGATCATTGGCATTGAGCTTGGCCATCACATTCGCAAGGTGCGACTTGACCGTATCAGGGCTGAGCGAGAGACGATCTGCGATGAGCTTGTTTGACAGACCGTCCGCGACATGTCTGAGGATCTGGAGCTCTCGCGCCGAAAGCTCGTCGTCGGCAACATGAGAGGCCATTGCCGCAGCTATCTCAGGTGGTATGACCTTCCTTCCTTCTAGCACGGATCTGATCGTGTTCAGCAGGTCCTTTCGCAGGGAACTCTTGAGTAGATAAGCCATCGCTCCCGCCTTGAAGGCCTTGATGGCTTGCACATCTCCCTGATATGTGGTGAGGACAATAATGCGGGCATTCGGAAACGTCGATCGAATCTGTACGATTGCGTCGTTTCCTGACATATCCGGGAGACGCAGATCCATCAGCGTGATGTCTGGGCGTTTTTGCGAGAAAAGCGATATGGCCTCCTGTCCGCATGTTGCCTCGCCCACGACCTCCATGTCTGACTGGGCTCTGATTGAAGCGAGTATGCCGTCCCTCAATACCGGGTGATCGTCGACAATCAGCACTCGAGTTTTTCGACCTTCAGGAATCGTTTGCAAAGCAGAGACCTCCTGCGCTCACCCAAATAGGTGACCGGAATTAGGCCTGAACAGGCGTTGGACGTTGGGGAAGTCCATTGGAAGATTTCAACATAGCCAGTTGTAGCACGGCAACCAGTGAACGAAGCCGAACGATCGACACTCAAGGGAGGCAAACAATGAACGTCACATTTCCAACACTACAGCGTCGAGGCGAGTCAATCTCTCCCGTGCCCCTGCTGGAAGCCTGGACTCACGATGAAGTGCGCGAGGAGCTGGGCCGTATCCTCCGTAGTCGCTTTTTCATCAGGTCAACGAGGCTCTCCTCCTTTCTTTCCACGGCAGTCGACTACCTGCTCGCAGGCAAGGCAAGCGCTTTCAAGGAATTCACCGTTGGAACGGAGGTTTATGGCAGATCCGTGGCGTATGATCCGACGCAAGACACGATCGTTCGGACAGAAGCACGGCGCCTCCGGTCAAAGTTGAAGGAATATTACGCCGATCTGGCGAAGCCACCACAGTTGCGAATCACTCTGTTGAGTGGCAGCTACGTGCCGGTAATCGAACGCGCGCCGGCATCCCCATATGATGACCGCTTTGAGCCCGACTACCCAGTTCAGCATGCTCGCGATGAGCGCTCGGTGACCTTAGCAGTGTTTGCCTTCAATGCAAAAACGGTGGAACCTTCAAACCAGGACATCGCTAGCAGTCTCGAAGAGGATCTGACGCACGAGCTGGCGCAGAACCCTGGTCTTAAAGTATTTCGCATGCCTGCCAATTGGCTGCCTTCACACGCGAACCAATCTTCTCATTGGAGCAGATCTGGGATTCAGTTTGCTCTTCGCGGCTGCGTTCGCCAGTCAGATGACGGACCGGTTGCCCAGCTTCAGTTGACGACCATTCAGGGCATGATTCTGTGGTCCGAACGTTTTAGAGGCGAATCCCTTCAGAGCCGGCCTAACGAGATTGCATCTGCTGTTTGCAGCGCGTTTCTGAGCACAGCTGCGCCGCATTCAAGGTTTAGCACGCCACACTTCCGAAACTGAGGCATCGCAACTGTTGTGGCAACAAGGATAGCCAACGCTTCGGGACTAGCTTTTCGGGGCGTACACGGGGCCAGGCTTCTCACTCGATGTATACCCGATTTGCGAACCGCGTTAGGGCGTGGTCGATCCCCATTGAAAAGATCTGTTAATCGGCAGGTGAGGAAAGAAGATGCGTGATAATCCGACATTAACTGAAGAGCAGATCGATCGCATCAGGGAAGTTGCTACCTTGCGCCACGTATCATCCGGGGATATTCTCTATGAGCCATCACAGCCAGATGTCCCCCTCTTTGTCGTCCTCAAAGGTGTTGTCACCAACACCCGCACCGGTGAAGACGAAGCAGTCCTTGCGGTGCGACAAGCTGGGCAGTTTACCGGCGAAATGTCGCTTATTTCCGGGAAGCGATCGCTTATTAAGGCGCGCGTCGCCGAAGCCGGAACACTTCTTGAGGTGACTCGTGACAAAGTCTTCGCTCTTATGGCAAAAGACCCTGAGCTCAGCGAGGTCTTCATGGAGGCCTTTGTCGCGAGAAGATTGCACATGATTCAACTCGGTGAAGGCAACGTTGTTCTTTTCGGTACGAAATCCTCGGCGCGAACACTTGTTCTTCGCGAATTCCTCAATCGAAATGCCCATCCTTTCACGTACGTCGACATCAACGCCGAGTCTGTTCCGAGCGCGTTGATGGATAGGCTTTGCGTCCGTACCGGTGAAATTCCGGTCGTCTATTGCAACAACCGCTATGTACTTCGAAATCCATCCATCAGCGAGCTTGCCCAATGTCTGGACCTAAACATCGACGCGGACAAGAGTGTACATGATGTCGTAGTGATTGGAGCCGGGCCGGCGGGGTTAGCTGCGTCTGTTTATGCCTCTTCTGAAGGACTGCGTACTCTCGTCATCGAAAAATCTGCACCAGGCGGGCAAGCTGGCTCAAGTTCGCGCATTGAGAATTACCTCGGCTTTCCGATCGGCATCTCCGGGCAGGAGCTCGCTACCCGATCCATCGCACAAGCGCAAAAGTTCGGCGCTCAAATCATGGTTGCGCAATCGGTCGTACACATCGATACAAGTCGGCAACCTTATAGGGTCATATTGGAGTCGGGCCTGAAAGTCAGCACGCGAGCTATCGTGATCGCCACTGGCGCACAATATGCTCGCCTACCGGTGGAAGACGCGGAGATGTTCGCGGGGAGAGGCATCTACTACAACGCAACGTATATGGAGGCCCAGCTCTGCGAGTCTGAGGAGGTCATCGTCGTTGGAGGCGGTAACTCTGCCGGTCAAGCTGCTGTTTATCTGAGCCGAACATCATCCAAGGTTCACCTGTTCGTGCGATCCGACAAGCTTTCGGAGTCGATGTCTAAATATCTGATAGGACGTATTGAAGCGAAGCCGAATATTGTGATTCATTACCAGGCTACAATTGTGAGCTTGATCGGTATGGCGCACCTCGAGAGTGTGGAGTGGCAAAACTCGGCCACCGGAAGAACCGCGGTCGATATGATTCGCCACGTATTCGTGATGGCAGGCGCTTCACCTAGGACCGATTGGCTTGAGGAGTCACTCGCTCTGGACTGTAAGGGATTTATTTTGACAGGCCCAGATCTCGACCGCGGGTCGAATAGTGGCTCTTGGCCACTTACACGTCCGCCGATGTTCCTCGAGACAAATGTGCCCGGTGTCTTCGCGGTAGGTGACATTCGCGCTAATAGCGTTAAACGAGTTGCTTCCGCCGTCGGTGAAGGTTCGATGGCTGTCCATCTCGTTCACCGTTTCCTGGCGGGAATTCCGGCGTGACGTTTGAGCCTGGCGAGCGCCATAGAACCCTTCAACCGAAGCTTACTCATTGCTCGGAGCCATGCAGAGGCTGGCTTTTTGCTCTCCGCGCACACCGTCGAAGACCCATTAAATACCGGAGTCACTCCGACCCGCTGGGCATGCGGAGTCCGTCTTGAGGCGCGGAGGTTGCGAAGGCCGGTGCTCACTCCTGTAGGAGCCTTGTGAACGAAAGGCGCGAGACTCGTCTTATGCGCTGCGGTGACGAAGTAGGAACAGACCGAGGAAGTTTCCTCGAAGATCTATAGAGTGCGAAACAAAGTGGAGAGGCGATATTCATCGCCTCTCCGACCTGAGCTAATTGAGTTCGCCCGCTGAAGGCGCGAGTGCCCAGTCGAGCGCCAAGTCCGCGACCGCTTCCCAGCCATTCTCACCGCACGTATAGTGGCTGCGGCCAGGGAAAAGCTTGTAGGCGGTGATTGCTTCGGAGTGTTTGACATTCTTCTCGAAGTTCTCGTATTGCACGGATGGCGGCAGGATGTGGTCGTTGCCTCCAGCAATGAAAAGCAACGGAGCTCGATCATCGTTGGCAAAGTTATATGTTGTTGCTGCGTGCGGCGTGAAGTTTGCGAATCCACCCTGGAATAAGATTCGTGCCGGCACCGGTACGACGTAATGGTCATAAACAACCTTCGATTCCTGTTCGCTTAGGTTGTTGGTGAAGGCGTAGTGGAAGTCCTTCTCCGTGATTGGAACCGCGCGGTGCAGATTCGCCGGATTGTGCAGTACCGGGAAGGTCGCCTTGACCTCGCTAAATGGAAGCGCGAAGACTCCCTTCACGGCCGCGCCATCGATGGAGACGCCCGCCGTCCCATATCCGGCATCGAGAAGCATCTGGACGAATGTGCCTCCAAAGGAATGGCCCATCAGGATCGGCTTTGTGTTGACTCCTGAAACGATGTCGGCCAAATGATCGAACACTTCACGAACGCCGAGGTCTGCTAATGGGGAGGGGTCACGCCGGAGGGCTTCCACCCCGGCAGTTCCCTGTTGGACTCCCGGGTACCCGGGAGTGATGACCTTGAATCCCCGTTGTTCGTAGCGATGAACCCAATGTTCCCAGGCCAAAGGGGTCATCCAAAGCCCGTGGATAAGGACGATCGTATCCGTTGCTGTTTGCTCCATATGCTTCTCTCCTGGTTCGGATTGTTCTTGCATTGCTTTCGCTTTGAATCGGTGATCGCCTGCGGGTCTGCCCAAGCACGGCAAACATTCTCCTGAACTCTTGTCGAGTTGAGACCCTCGAGATGGATCCAACCACCTGTAGTCGCAGAAAGTTGTGAGTGCCGCGCTCCCGCACGCCTGAGAGGCGTGCGGCGCGAGTCTTGGCTTTGTTCAGAACTGCCCACGGCGGGCAGGCGTATCGTTCATCTCCGATTTGTGGCCCTGACCCAGATTCCCGCGAGAAGGGCAGGCACCCATTGTTCGGCTGGACACTGATTCCAACTCCCCCTTTGGAACACGATTCCGTCGTGGCCCGATCGCTTGAACGCTTCGCTCAACTTGAGAACGAAAATGGTTCCTTTCTTGAACGGACAACCGCAAACAGAACCAGGAGCCGTCGCCTGGCGAAGAACGGCGGCCGGCGCAGCCAATGATCGATGCACAGCCTCTTCGGGCAAGAGAGACTCGCGCAACCCGATATCCCCGTACAGGACCTTCATCGAATTGAGAGCAACAACCAGGTTATGGATTGCTATCCCAGTCCCATGAATTCCCGCTCGATCGCCTGCAACTTTAGCTGCAAGAACATTTCTCGCTGAACGGATGCGCCCAGTGATCTTCCAACTAAACAGCTTGATCGGATTCTTCGCTTGAATTGCTGCCGCCAGAGTGACTGCAGCGGCCCAGCTTTCTTCGGACGCCTTGTAGGATGGCTCAAATGCGCGGCCAACCAGTTCCTGAAGAAGGATACCAACCTCATGGACTTCGCCGATTCCCTTGAGCCACGCCGCGACGCTCTCCAATTCAGCCGGTCCATCGCGGAAGAATGAGGCCTTGGCACTCAATTGATCCCACAACGTGTTCTGATCATGCGCACGACAGGCGCTCTGCCGTGACTGCATCGTCGGGAAGCGCTTCCCGCGATAGGAAAGGACTCCCAGGAGTTTGCTGAGAAGCAGGCCGTTAAGAAGAGGGGTTCTTGAAGAGAATTGCCGATCTACCTCAGGCTGCTCGTTGACAGCCCGAATCTCGTTCAGTTCGCTCGCTTCGATAACACGCAAGAGTCCAGGAATACGTTTCGCCTTCATGATGGATGATCCTCTCTCTTTCTAAAAGCGGTAATCGAATGCGACTGCGAGTGCGTTGTTTGCCTTTAGACCAATTCCCGGATAGACACTCGAGGCGACGTGGCCGGTGCCGACGTCGATCGCCCACTTTTGTTTTGGGTGGTCCGATATTCGAACCGCGTACACCTCGGTCGTGGGGATATTCGCGTATTCGACGTACTTCAGATGATGAGGTTCCTGATCGATCTCAACTGTGGGAGCAACCAGCACATGTTTCACTGGAATTGGTATTGCAAGTGCGCCAAAGGCGCGCGCTTGCCAGTTGGTCGCGTTCCCGCCGTAACCGTAAACTTCTGCGTTTGTGCCCCTCACGCCGGCACTTAGGATTAGAGGAAGCTTCTTGTCAACGACAACGAGCTTCGTTGCGACTCCAAAGATATCCCCGTTTGTCGCATCTATCCGCGCAGATGCCTGGCTTACGTACCCATCGTTGGCGCGAAGCACACCGCCAATTGCTACCGCCGGGACCCACTTCCGCTTACGGTAATCTTCTGGGACAACCTTTGCCTTGAAGTTGAAGATATTCATTCCAGCCTCATTGAAAAGCGGGCTGAATGTCGGGTCTCCGCCATCGGTGTGGTTGTCGCGGGTATAGCCGAACTCGAGCCAACTCCCAAATCCCTCTTCAACAGAAACATTGAAGTAGTCGCCAGCAACCGGACCTGCCGTGACCGCGTGATAACCGAGTGTCGGGCCGTTGAACTTGCCGGGCGATGACGGGACTACATAGGCCCAGGGCTGAAAGAACACGCCTGATGAGCCGTCCATCGTCAGAGCCTGCGCGGCAGCCTCCTTTGACCCACTCGCGGTCGCTCCCGCCAACAGGGCAACGAATGCTAGACGCATCAACCTTTCAATAGCACGCTTCATAAGATTCCTCCCTTCAAACGGCGCCATGTCAAACAGGTGAGGGTCACTGAGTACGATGGTTGACGAGGCGCTTGTGAATAGATTCGGGTCGTTCGACCTAGCTTTGAAGTACGCGGGATGTGAGCTAACGGTGATGGGAGCCTTGTCACCCGCGCGACGCAACAAACAGGTTCCGCGCAATCTCCGCGCTTGCATGCGGCGCGGAGACTACGCGGAATGGGAGATCACTTGCTGGCTGAGGGGATGAGAGACTTCAACTCTCGCTTGATGGGAATCGCGATGACAGTGGGTCCCTCAGCGGCGAGAGCTTCCTTGAAGGCGTGCTGGATTTCTTCCTTTGTTTCTGCTTTCGTTGCATTGCATCCGTAGCCCTTCGCCAGGGAAACGATGTCAAGGAATGGCAGGTCGAGCGAGGGCACGTTCGGTGTTTTCTCGAGCACCGCGAACTCTTTGAGAATCGCGTACTCTCCATTGCACGGAACGATGTAGACCATCTTGAGCTTATGCTGGGCTGCCGCGGAGAGGCTCTGCACTGAATACTGAAGAGAACCATCACCTATGAGCACGACCACGGGGCGATTTGTCCCAAGCTTTCTTTGAGCAAGGGCCACGCCGACGGACGAGGGCGCATTGTGTCCCAATCCGCCGCTTGCGTAGGTGAAGTAGGAACCTTCTTCGGTCGTCGGCCACCAATGCAGGAATTCGTTGTAATTGGAAGGCGACTCCTGCACGACAATCGCACCGTCAGGCCGAACTTCACTGAGAACCGCATACAACTCATTTGCTGTAAGCGGAGTTCCTGACACAGCGGTCAGTTCCTTCGGTCGCGGCCTTGGCTCTGGTGCATTCCTCGAGACGTCATGAACCAAGGGGAGCAAGCCGTCGAGAGCCAGCTTCACATCTGATAGCAAGCTGTCTCCGACAAGCGCGCTGCCAGCATCTGTGGGATCGGTTGTGATTTGTAGCAGGCTGGCGCCCTCAGGAAGGATAGGCCCCGGAACGTACGGGTAGTAGCGGAACACAGGGGCTCCCACCACCACAATGAGATCGTGTCCGACCAGCCGCGAGCTGAGTGGACCGATCGCTGCCGGCAACTCTCCTTGAAATAGCGGATGCGTTTCAGGAAAGCAGGCGCGTTCAGCCGCGGGAGCGCGGTACACTGGCACCCGCAGTTTCTCAGCGATGGCTACACCTACCCTCCAGGCCCCGGCTTTTTCGACCTCGGCACCATAGACAAGGACTGGGTTCTTGGCTCGATTGATTCTTTCTGCGAATTCTTTCAGACGTTCAGGGTCGGGCCCTATGCGGTCGCTCACCGTGCGAATGTCAGCAGCACCCAGGGCTGTCTTGTCCCAATCATCGAGTGGAATTGAGACATAGACAGGTCCGGCCGGCGGCTGAAGTGCGAGCGCATACGCACGCATGATGGCACGCGGTACATCCTCGGCCCGTTTGGGCTCGTACGACCACTTCACATAGGGCCTCGGCAGCATGGTTTCATCGCGATTGGTGAGAAGCGGATCGCAGATGATCATCTCTCTGGTTTGCTGCCCGGCTGTGATGATCAGGGGAGTCTTGTTCTGGAAGGCCGTCATGATATTGCCCATGCCGTTGCCCGTGCCCGCCGATGTATGAAGATTGACTAGCGCAGGTTTTCCGGTCGCCTGGGCGAAACCGTCTGCCATCGCTACTGCTGACGCTTCTTGAAGGCCAAGGATGTACTCGAAGTCGGGTGGGAAGTTCTTCAGGAATGGCTGTTCGGTTGAGCCGGGATTGCCAAAGACCGTTGTCAGTCCTAACGTCCTCAACAGATCGTAGGTCGCGGCCCAGACTGTTTGCTGTTTATCCGCCGTCATAAAGGTTCCTCTTCTGAAGCTGCCGTGAGATTGTCTGCGGATGTCCTGCAGAGATTGTGGCTTCAGGAGCTATATGACAACGGTCAAGAAACGTATAGAAGTGTGCTGCAGATAGCTCACAGTGAGCGAACACTAAATTCGGCGGCCATTGATTTCCATCACAGTGAGCACACCGGCTCTCACTTTTGGGGAGAGCCTTTCTACATCACCCTCAAGTTAAACGGGACAGCGCCGGACTGCGGCGAAGTTCGAAAACGGTGGTTCGGCGAACCACCAGTCTCTTAGAGGGGGCTTACCAATGAACAGACAAAAGAAATTAATCGGCTCACACCTGCAATCAATTGCGATCGATTCGATGTGCCGAGGTACGCGAATGGCGTCGAAACTGATCGGAACAAACCTGCTTCTTGTGCTCATGGTCTCCTGCGTGCAACGGTCGGCCATCGCGCAGCAAGAGGCATATGCGGTCAAAGCAGCAGTCACATTGCAAGCGCACTCTGCAGCGGTGCCAAGTCAATCAGAGGATTCAGCGGCCAAGGACGCGGCGCAAAATCCCGTCGCCGCCGCAATTAGTTTGCCTTTTCAGAACAACACGTATTACGGAGTCGGTCCGTACCGCCGCGCGGAGAACGCGCTCTTGATCCAGCCCGTGATACCTTTTAGGCTCTCGCAAAAATGGATGGTAATTTCCCGCACGATCGTTCCTGTTGAGGTCGTTCCACGCCTTTCCTCCAACAGGCAGGTTGACTATGGTCTGGGCAATATTCAGCCTCAGTTTTATGTTTCGCTGGCGCATCCGGGCAAGTTCATCTGGGGGGCGGGTCCGCAGCTGTGGTTACCCACCGCAACCGATTCCGAGCTCGGTACCAACAAGTGGGGAGGAGGACCCGCTCTGGTTGGGTTATTTCGACAGGGGCATTGGCTTGGCGGTTCACTTCTGGGTAACCAGTTCGCTGGCGTGAATCATAAGCACGTCAATTCGATGACCTTGAATTCATTTTTGTTCTACAACATGCGCGCAGGGTGGTATTTCGTATCCACGCCTGTCATCACAGCTGATTGGACGGCCTCCAGAAACAGCCGGTGGACAGTTCCTGTCGGCGGTGGTGTTGGCCGAGTGTTCAAACTTGGTGCGCAGCCCCTGAATGCTCGTGCAGAGTTCTTCAACGATGTGCGAACCACTTCTGGCGGGCCGGACTGGCAAGTGCAAACGCAGCTGCAGTTCCTCTTTATTAAGAAGCATCCGTCGGCGCCTACGGCGGTTGCCCACTAGGGTAGATACATGCTGCAGATGAATGGAGCTGGGATCACTGCCCTATGCAGCGATCGACGGTTCGCTCTTTGGGAAGCCTGACTCCACTCATCAGCAACTGACGATCCAGCGCGGCCGAGACGGAACGAGAAAGACGGTTCAGAGAGATAACGGGTCGCCAGTTACTTTACGAGGCAACTCGATGATCTGAATAAACCGACCTGACCAACCAGGATCTGAGAGGCATTGCCCTGACACCGCATGTTGATCCGCTAGAGGCTCTGCGAGGCTCTACAGGTCTAGAAAGCCGCGTCGCAAGGCGATCGTGACGGCATGCGTCCGGTCGTTTGCTCCCAATTTGTCGAGAATGCTTCGAATGTGAGTCTTGACGGTGTCTTCGCTGATTTCGAGGTAGTCCGCAACCATTCTGTTGGATTTTCCAGAGGCGACCTGCTGAAGAACTTCAATTTCCCTTGCCGTCAGAAGATCGCCGCCAAAATGTGCAGCCATCTCGGAGGCCACATCGGCGTGAACCCGCCTCTTTCCCTGATTCACGTCGCGTATACAGTCGAGGAGGTCGGTGCGGAGTGTGGCCTTAAGTAAGAAGGCTTGAGCGCCAGCTTTCAGGGCACGTTCTGCCTGTACATCCCCCAAATAGGTGGTAAGCACAATGATGCGTGCGCTAGGGCACTGTTCTCGAATCTCAGAGATTGCGGCGATGCCATTCATGTCGGGCAGCCGAATATCCATAATGGTTACGTCCGGGCGGTGAATCTTATATAGCGCGACGGCATCTTTCCCTGTCCCCGCCTCCGCAACCAGAGTCATATCGTGCTGGCTTCCTATCAGAGCTGCGAGACCCTCGCGTAACACTGGGTGATCGTCGACTACCAATAAACGGATCGGATTTGCGTCGTTCGTCACTATAAACCCTGTACTACATGCGCGGATGTCGACCGGGTTCAACGGCGATCCGGTCGATTTTTTGCAATGCTTCATCATGGCAGACCACCGATTTGTCTGCCTCACTCTTTCCAGCGATACAGGGCGAAAACATTCTTCTATTTTCGAGAATGTGCGTTCGCCGGGTCTACCTCTCGGAGGGAACTCTCTCGATACGCTCGGTGAGCAGGCACAGTCACAATTATCTGACTTCCTTTGCTCGTGCTGTGACACGCAAATCGAGCGCCCATTATCTCGGCGCGCTCTTTCATACCACGAAATCCCCAGTGTCCAGCTCGGGGACTGATCTCTTGCGCCGCAGCATCAAACCCATGTCCATTATCAGCAACCGTGAGCACAACAGACTTCCGCTCACATAAAAGACTTACGGTGATTTCCGAAGCACTGGAATGGCGGAAGGCATTGGTGATTGCCTCGCGTCCGATGTCATGCAACTCACTCAAAACAGATGAAACAACATCCCCTCCTCGTCCTTCAATCTTCAAGGTAAAACGCACTCTTTGATCGGAGCCGAGATCATCCGCGATTGCTTCGAACGCATCGGTAAGGTTTTTGGCTGTGAATTGGGCGGACCGCAAACGACTGACACGATCCCTGCCCTCTACCACGATCCGATCCGCCGTGGCCAACGCGCGCTCCATTGCCGCCCGGGTACGGCTTCCTTCCGGAAGTTCCTGGGCTGCCACATGAAAATGCAGCATGAGACCTTGCACCCCCTGAAGCAGGGTGTCGTGCAGATCACGCGCGATGCGGACCCGCTCATCGGCGCGGGCTTCGGCACGCTCCCTGATTACGCCGGCCACACGGCGCAGCCTCAGCCGATACAGGAGCCAAACGAGAACGGCGCCGGCCAAAACGTATAGAAGTTGAAACCAGGTGGTTTGATAAAAAGCGGGCTGGATTATGAACTCCAGGGAAGTTCCAGCCTCATTCCAGACGCCGTCGTTGTTGCGCGCGACGACTTGGAATGTATACTTGCCCGGCCCCAGGCGTGTATAGGATGCCTGAACCCGGCTTCCTCCATCCTGCCATTCGCTGTCAGATCCTAGCAGGCGATATCGGGAGCGCGCCCTTTCTGGAATGGGTAAGCTCAGGACGGAGAAGCCAATATCGAGTTTAGTGGTATTAGGAGGAAGGGTAATTGGAGCGTAGAGGGAGTAGGATCGTCCATTCGCACTCATGCTCCTTATCGCCACCAGGGGAGGCGTCAGATTTCGGTGGAGATGTGCGGGATCGAGCCGGATTACACCTCTCGACGTCGCGACCCAGAGAATTCCGTCGCTTCCCATGACCGCCGGCGTGTCGGAAGTATCTGACGGCCGTTCGGCCAAATCAGTTATGGGATCAAATGTTTCGAATTGAACACGGTGGCTGGGGTCTCTAATAATCAGGGAGACCTCGCTTTGAGGGATGTGGACGATCTCGGTGTCGGTGCTGAGCCACAACCCTGACTCGGGAGTTCCTGCGATTCCGGCGACCAAGCCGAACTTGGCTTCCGACGCTGGCACTACCGTGTGGAACCTTCCCTTACTGTAGATTGCTAACCCAAATTCACCGCCTGCCCAGACCTGCTCACCGGAATAAGCGAGTTGGGTGACAGCGCCGATGTCCAATCCGGTTTTGGCTGAAAATATCTGAACTGAACCGTGATCCCAAAGTGCAATTTCTCTCAACTCCGGGTAGGCCAACCATACCCGTCCCTGGCCGTCGCTAACCGCTCCATAGGCCGTCATGTAGGGGTAATCCGGCATGATCCGGGCCTGATCCCAAACTTGGTTGTGCAGCCGGAAAACACCTCTACCCCTGACCGAAACCCATAGGTCTCCTGAGCTGTCTCTTGTCAAAGCTCGCACAGGGCCATGAATCGGTACCCATTTATCTGCGATAGATGTCGGCAGGACCTTATCCCGGTTCAGATCTGGCGACAGAGACTTCAGGAAATGCCCGTCCTGCCATCGCCAGAGATCGCCCAGGTCGCCTCGCCGCGACCAGACCCAGATTGACCCTTCCGGATCGCGAAAGGAAAACTGAATATCAGGGGGACTACCCGGAACCAGCTTCCCGCTTCTTGCGTTCCACAAGCCCTGAGGCGAGCTTGCCCAAACATCTCCTCTGTCTCCTGCTACCAACTGCATGCGACGGGTGGGGACAGACTGCAATTGAAACCACTCTGCATTGCGAGGCCGGAATCGATCCAGCCCTCCAAGTGTTCCGACCCAAATGTCCCCTTCCCTATCTTCCATCGAACAGTAAACTGTGGCATTGGTCAGCCCCTCAGTTTCACTGAATTTCTCGATCGTGGGATCGTCGAGCGATACATGTTCCTGAAGATGATCTGCTGAGGGAATACGCAGCACCCCGTCATGCCGTGTCATCATCCATCCAGTACCGTCACGATCGATCAGAAACATTCCCGACGAGTTCGCAAATTGTCGCGAGGAGCCACTTTGGGCAGCCCCGCGGGCAGCGAGTTTCAATAGCGTTAGTGCCTCCGGCACCCAGAGCCAGGTTGCTGATTCGCCGGCCTGTGTGAAGCTCGGGAGATACCCTGGAACCTCTCGCGAGTCTTCTTGATGGAACTCGCGCGCGCCCTTGGGCAAAAAGAAGACGCCTTTGGTCGCATCGGTTACCCAAACTCCTTGATTGTCCACGGCCAGGCTGGCAGGTGAGATGGACTTCAAGCCTGACACATTGCCGGTTTCACCAACGTGCCACCAATGGCTGCCGTCGAAGTATCCCACGCCCGCAGGCGTGGCGGCCCAGATAGTTCCGTCGACATCCCGAGCCAAACTCCTGACCCGTCCGGCCGGCATTCCGTCTGCCAGACTGTAGTTTTTGAGTCTTCCACGTTCCAGCAGGCTTGCACCACCGTTTAAATAGCCTATCCAGAGACCGCCGTTAGGCATGGCCAGGAGCGAGCAAATCCATCGGGGCTCAGGAAATGCGCCCAAATCAGGCTGATATCGCTCAAGCACAGAACCATCGAAACGGAGAAGGCCGTTTGTGGTGCCCACCCAGATAAAGCCGTCTGAGGTTTGCGCAATCGCCAGCACCTCGCCAATGACCCCTTCTTTGGCACCCCAGGCAGTGTGATGCATCTGAGTGATTGGCTGATGGGGATCGATTGCTGACAAGTTCGCGCAGCACAGAAAGAAGATGTTTAAGAACAGCGCGAACCGTTCGAGTCGGAAAAGCCGGCGTGGCAGGAAAAGAAGAGTTCGCGTCATAGATTCCAAGGTGCTACTGTTAACGGTGGAAATCGTTTGTGGCTTCGATCAGCCTCCGAAGGTGAGTCATTTCTCAATGTTAATCACGGCGCACCACTGACTTCGGCGCGTCACTCCTTTGAGTGATACAAGTCAACCTCATTGATTGCCGAAAAGACGCTTCTTATAGTCGCGATCGCGTGTGATTTCGGTCCAGTGCCAGCGGCGCTGGATGGCGGCTGAGATTCCTACAAGGTACCGGTCCAGCTACGATAAAGCATCCGCAGCCGTTTTAGCCTGTGAGCACTGTATGTTAAGCGGAGCGCGCGGCCAATTCAAGTGATCGGTAAGGGCACTCAATTCTCTCGCTGAAGGTGTCCCCCGTTGCAGTCCCGTGATTCTGGGCCGATCCGAAGAGCATCACCTTTCGTAGTCGAGGGAATCGCAAGGGGGCAAAGCTCCGGACTGCGAAACTGGACGAGTGGCAGTCCAGCGCCCTTGTCGCTCAGGATGACGGGGCTGCGGTGGTGCTGGGGCGCGGGGACTGCGCGGTGAAGGCGCAGCACGTCACCGATTGCCTGCAAGCCCCGATCGGCAAGCGAGCATGGCCTCCGCCAGTCAAGGCGGCAGTGAGGTCCCCGGCGGGAAGCCGGTGGCTCCTTGAAGTGCGGGATTGAGCATGGAATGGATTTGCTGTGGCGCTGCGTCCCGTTCACCGGCGCCGGACACGAAGGTCCCGCGGCCCTATATACGATTGGAAACACCGGAAGAGGAATCTCCCCGATTGTGGGTGCCTAACGCGCCCTTGACAGCAGAACGATTGAAACGCCATTCCAGGTTGTGCGGCCGGCCCCTTTAGGTGGCTGGTCATCGAGTGCGACCGCTCCAACTGACATTGACTCTAGATGAAACCGCGACAGAATATAGTTGCGGACCAGGATTGCACGCGCCCGTGAAGTCTCTATTTTTTCAACTGTGTTTGTGCCGGCCGAATAGCCTTCCACCATAATCGGATGGCTCACAACCGCATCCCCATACTTTGCCAATTCTTGGTCAATCAGCTCTTTGCCGGCTGAGCTCAGTTCCTCTGTGCCATTGCTAGCCTGATGAAAGAGCTGGTCCGTACCAAGCCAACTCCGATGATTACCCGGGCTTGCGGATAGCCGGTCACGCCGGTAAACGGCCGGAGAGATGTTGGTAAGGGTGTAGTAACCGCGCTTGCGGAAGAAGCCGCGAGTCAGAAGATTGTGCTTTAGCGCCTCCGAGTCCTCGGCCATGTTTCCTGTAGCAGTACTCACATTAGAGATTGCGTCGCGCAAATTGACTCCGGCCGCGACACCATGTTCGTCCGGCTGTGTGAGTTCCGCTATCGTTGTTTGCACTGCTTTGGTAGTCGAGTCCAAGTTTGATGCTGCGTCTCGTACGGATACAAGAACGTCATCAATCTTCTGAGGGATGCTCCGCGAAGAGACATCATTGACCAGTGCGTTGGTTTGGTCCGCTGTAATGCGCAAACTGGACGTCACCTGTTCGGTGTTCGCGATGGTACGTCTGATCGAACTGGCGACTTCCGGGTCGTGGAGCAGCATTCCTGCAGGCCCTTCCCCGCGTTTGAGTCCTCCGACAACATCATCGACATCGATCAACGTTCCGCGTGCAGTCCCCAGCGTCACGTTCAAGTTTCCCCCCACAGATGTCAGCAATCCATTGGCATTCTTCACCGTTTCGTCTACGTCAGCGATCGTTCCTTTGGCTTGGCCTACAAGGTCGGCCAATTCGATCGGCTCTTTGCTCCCGAGCGTCGAATTTGGTACCGCGGACGGCGAAGCACTGCTTCCCGGACCAACCGAAAGATACGTGTCTCCAACCAAGCCTGCGGTAGTGATCGACGCAACCGAATCCTTGCGGACCAGCCCGCGAAACGTGTCAATGATCCGAAATCTGACTCGGAACTTTGATGACGGTGAGTTGGGAATAGAGATCTCTTCGATCCGGCCAGCGTCCATGCCTCCCACCTCCACTTTCGACCCTTTAGCCAGACCTGAGAGGTCGGCGAATTCGGTGTAGAGCGTGAGATGCTTTTGGAAGGCCTCATGGCGGTTCCCGATGAGAAACAGGCCTGCCGTAAACAATGCAAATCCGATCAGAACAAAGAGTCCAACAGCGACACTACGATTCATAACGGCTATCCTTCCGAAATAAGTCTCCGTGCGGTTTCGTGGTCGCTGCGTTCTACCTCTGCAGCTGTTCCGAATGCGGCCAGATCGCCCTTGTCGAAGACTGCGAAACGATCTCCAACCTTCCTGGCCCCGTGGACGTCATGAGTGACGATCAGGATAGTTGTGTTACTGGCAGCTCGTTGCCGTAGAAAGAGGTCGTCAATCTCGGAGGCTGTAATCCTATCGAGACCACTGCTTGGCTCATCAGCCAGTAGGATCTTTGGCTCTAGAACCAGCGCGCGCGCGAGGCCCGCACGCTTGCGCATTCCGCCCGATAGCTCCGACGGTCTCTTGAGTTTGTCGCCTGCCAGGCCCACTTGTTTCAGCACGCTATCCACTACGGCATCGATCTCGTCTTTCGATTTGCCAGTCAATCGTTGAAGCGGCAACGCCAGGTTCTCGTAGAGTGAGAGCGAATCGAACAGAGCCGCGTCTTGAAATAGGAAACCCATCTTCCGCCGCACCTTCGACAGTTCCGCCTCCCTCATACCGGTGATTTCGTCTCCATCGACCCAAATCTTTCCTTGGTCGGGTTTCAGCAATGCCATGAGCAGTTTGAGTGTCACGCTCTTCCCCGTCCCGCTTCTCCCGAGGATGCAAACAATCTCTCCCTGTCGAATCTCAAACGAAACGTTCCGGAGCACCTGCTTGGGGCCAAACGCCTTGGATACTTCGTCAAAAGCCACGGATCCTGTGGGCACGTCTCTCATAGCGCATTCTCCGGCAATAGGAAGAAGATGCACTTCACCAAGACCACGTCCACGAAAATGATGAGCAAAGAAGAGACGACCACGCTGTTGGTTGCTGCCCGGCCGACACCTTGCGAGCCCTCGTTGGTGGTGTAACCGAAGTACGACGAAACTGTACCGATAATTAAGCCGAACACAGCAGTCTTGGAAGTGGGCAAAATGAAGTTCGACAGCTCGAGGTTTGCAAATGCACGGGACAGGTAAAGTGAGAACGACATTCCCGAAGACGAGTGCTCCGATACGAATCCACCCAAAAGTCCCGCAAAATCGGCGAAGAGAGTGAGCAGTGGCATCGAGATGACACACGCGATTACGCGCGGAACAACGAGGAATTTGAAGGCATCAATCGACAGCGATTCGATGCCATCGATTTGTTCTGTTGCCCGCATGTTCGCTAGCACGGCTCCGATTCCGGAGCCGACACGACCCGAAACCAGGAGTGCGGTGACGAGCGGTCCGATCTCGACAAAGAAGCCCAACGACTGCACGGTTGGAATGAGCGCTTCTGCCCCGAAAGTCACCAAGGTACCCCGAGTATGGAGCGTCATGACCATTCCTAACGCGAAGCCCGAAGAGATCACGAGAGGCAACGACTTCGCTCCAATCTCGGCTATCTGGCGCAGGATCTGAGCAACTTCGAAAGGCCTGCGAAGGGCGTCCCTCATCGTTCGAAATCCGAACAGGTTGACGTTCCCAACGAATTCGATTGGATTTGGCATTTGAGAAATCCCAGTCGTAGCACTCACGAAAGCATAGGAGCTGTCGTTTCAGTCGAGATGAAAACTAGCTCCATTTCCAGCAAAGCTCTTTGTAGTGTGCTTCGTGAAGTGATGAAGAGGTGAGGTGACCGTGATTATCGTACTGTTGGCAGCCAGTTCTAACCGGACGCTGAACAGCGCCTTAGCCGTTCAACGCTCATCAACAACGCCATCGCGCGCGCAGCCGGAGTGCTTGGAATCGCTCTTCTTGGAATTCTAGTAGTGGTCCCTTTTCGCGTCCGGCTCGAACATGGCCTGAATCATCTTTCGCTATCGTCGGCCGAGTTCCAGGGTTTCAAGGACAGGAAGCCAAGCTCGCTGATCTCCAGCCCCCAACCAACCTCGATCCTGCAAAGAAATCCGCTATCAGCGCTGTCGCTCAATAGGGATTCGTGTTTGGGTTTCAGAATCGTCATGGTGATCTGTGCAGGATTGTCAGTCGCAAGTGCCTCGATAGCCTTTTCATGCTTCCGGATACCAGGGTTGATTGAAATTCGCGTCAGTGCCGCCGATTTGCCGAGTCAGCGAGGTCTCGACGCAGAGCGTTCGATCGCGATCTCCAGTGCGTGGAGGATCATCTCGACTTTTAGTGGGCGCTGGATAGAAGGAGGCCCCGAAATGGATTCGAATGCATCCACATGTCTGTAGAACCGGCTAGCCTGACAAATGCCTCTGGTTGTCCATTGCCGATATCTGCCAACGCACTCATCGAGATTGAGAAGCAAAGTCGAAGGTGGGTTATCGCCGGGCTTTCGTTAAGAGGTTAAGGCGCGCAGCGCATCGAGCAGGCGCTCCACCTCTTCGAAGGTGTTGTAATGAACCAGGCCGATGCGCAGCATTCCGCCTTTCTGTTCCACTCCCAGGCGCTCCATCAGATTTAGTGCGTAATAGTTCCCGTCCCATGTGAAGATGCCGCGATTTGCGAGGAACTCGGCGATCGCCTTCGGAGAATGGTCGCCGATCCGGAGCGATAGCGTTGAGCAACGTTCGTCAAATCGCTTGGGATCCGTGATCCCATAGATGCGCAGACTGGGAATAGTCAGCAAGCCGTCGATCAGCCGTGTGATCAGGCTTCGTTCATATGAGACAGTGTTGCGATATGCCGCTTCCAAGGCTTCCCGTCGCGTCGTCGCTCCAGGATTACAGTGCCTCCCCAAGCCAGCGATATACTCAACAGCCACGCCGATCCCGGCGATCAACTCGTGTGCGAGGGTTCCGGTTTCCCACCGGTCAGGAGCCTCATCATGCGACGGCCGAACCCTATAAGGTTGAACTCGGTCCAAATGTTCGCGCTTCCCGAAGAGCACACCCATGTGCGGCCCAAAGAATTTGTATGGCGAGCAGACGAGGAAGTCGCAGTCAAGGCCTTTTACATCGATCAGACCATGAGGGGCATAGTGCACCGCGTCTATAAATGTCATTGCACCGGCAGAATGGGCGAGGCGCGTAATCTCTCGAACCGGATTGATGGTCCCAACTGCATTGGAAGCATAGCCTACTGCCACGAGCTTGGTCCGGCGGCTTAACTTCCTCTTCAGGTCGTCGAGATCGAGTGTGCAGTCCTCTTCGCGAATGCCTGCTACCTGAATGACCACGCCTCTTTCCTCGAGGGCCTTCCAGGGAGAGAAGTTGGCATCATGATCGAGAGTTGTGAGGAGAATCTCATCACCCGGCTGCAACTCGCGGCCGATCGCGCGCGACATTGCGAAGGTAAGGGTGGTCATATTCTGACCAAAGACAACCTCGCACGGGTCGCAATGGAAGAAATCCGCCATGGCCGCTCGTGTGTTCGCGATCATCTCGTCGCTGTGGCAACTGGTCAGGAATGCTCCACCGGTATTGGCGTTGGAATTTATGAGGTAGTCCTGGATTGCTCCAATGACCTGCATGGGCACTTGGGTCCCGGCGGGACCGTCCATGAAGACGACGGGTTGCCCGTTGACCTGCGTCTCGAGTGACGGAAACTGCGAACGCACCCACTCGATATCCAGCGTCGCGCCCAGCCCCAATTCTCCTGCGCTCATCGCCAATCGCTCCTCGAACCCGTACAGGGCAGAGTGTACAACGCAATCTTCGCGCACCTACAGGCCATCCGTAAGAGTCTGGTCCTTTTCATCGGGGAAATCCTGTGGAGAATAAAAGGCGAAAGGAGGAGTATGCTCATCGAGTGGACAGTGAACGTTCATCGGCCAGCAGCCAGATCCCTTCCGTCCGAATTTGCGAGCTCTGCAGACGCCATCTGCCTGCGCCACACACAACCGCGGAGACGCTTTGCGATGCCTGCAGGACGAAAAAAGGTCGCCATCGCGTGTACATGTTTTACATGCTGAGAGACGGTTGGTTTTGTCAGTTCCTGGAGCAGGATCTGAAGACACCCCTTCCCAAGAAGCTTCATTTCAAGAGCCAAGAGAAGCTCTGGGAAATTGCCGAACGCGGCGGTTTCAATATGAACCTGGAGGCACGCCAGTCGCTGGATCATGGAATCGAGATCGGCCGCGGCGGGATGTGGCTGGACCTCTCCGAGGAGCAGTACCGGAGGCTCAAGCATCGGTAGCGGCTGGGGAGGGTATAGGATTCTTCTAACGATTTCAAAAAGAAGTTCTGACACTGATCTGCTGCTGTCGTTCCCATGAAGTGCGTTGTGCAAGATTTCGTTGATGCCGTCGTCGCCGTGGTGCTTCTGGCCACGATCCTGGCATTTCTTGCCTTCGCCATCGGCATCACTCCGGACGGCATTCTGTACGGCAATTGGCCTGATACCAGCGACCATCCGACGAATTGGTACGATACCGCCCAACATCCCTACGCGCAGTAATTCGGTACCGACTAATCCACATCGATTTCAGCTAATGATGGGGAATGCCAACTCTGACAGACCTTGATGCGCTAGTAGCGCAGTATGCCGCTGCAATCCCCGATCTGAACTTGGAAGCCGACGAGCAGGAGGAATACTCCACCATGCTGCTGTGGCTCCAGAACACGGTCGAAACCGGCGAACCGAATCGGGGAATCGTAGAGAAGTGCCTTACTTACTTCGAGCGATATCCTATCGATCCGAAGTGATTCCGAGCGAACCCATTCCGTTTACCTCTCCGATGGAGTGTCGGCAGGTCAACCGATTGCCTGACGGCCCGGACTGGGTATACGAACTTAAACTCGACGGCTACAGAGCGCAGGCGATTCGAGATGACGCTCGCGTGCGCCTTCTATCCAGAAATGGAAACGACTTTAGCCGGAAGTTCCCGCAGGTTTTCGCTGCGCTGAAGGAAGCTCTGCCCCGCCGGACTGCCGTGGACGGGGAGTTGGTCGCGTTCGATGACACCGGACGACTGAGCTTCAACGCCATGCAAAATGCCACAGCAAAGACGAACGTTGTATTCTTTGTGTTCGACGTTCTAATCCACCGCGGTAAGGACGTCACCGGTCTGACCCTGCGAGAACGAACTCTCCTCCTTCAATCTGCATTCACGGCATCGGATCGCGTGCAGCATTCGGAGCAATTCGATGGTCCCGCGAGCCGGTTTGTCACTGCCGTGCGGAAAATGGGTGGAGAGGGCGTCGTTGCTAAGCGTCTGAGCTCGGTCTACGAAGCCGGCAGGAGAAGCGGCGCCTGGGCGAAGTTGCGGCTCAACATGGGGCAGGAGTTTGTGATTGGAGGTTTCACGCCGGGGAGCAATGGAATCGACGCGCTGGTAGTTGGCTTCTACGACGGCAAAAAGCTGATGTATGCTGCGCGTGTGCGTGCCGGCTTGATTCCGGCTACAAGGCAGGAACTTCATTCGCGATTAAAACCGCTTGTCACCGAGGTTTGCCCTTTTGCGAATCTACCGGAAGCAACGAGCGGCAGATGGGGGCAAGGACTGACAGCAGCCAAGATGAAGCAGTGCACCTGGGTAAAGCCGAGACTTGTCGCCAATTGTGAGTTCCTGGAGTGGACCGACTCGAATCATGTCCGGCACATCAAGTTTGTGGCCTTGCGCGATGACAAGAAGGCTCTCGATGTCGCGCGCGAATGATTAAAGAACAGGAGGCGATCCGGCAATGTGTGGACGATACGGCAGGCGGGCGGACAAACAGCGCATTGCAGAGTGGATGCAAACCCACAACACGAGCGTGTTCGACGACTCCTACTTTGCCCCGTCGTTCAACATCGCCCCGACCGACATGCAGCCGGTTGTGCGATTGGATCGTGAGACCGGCGAGCGCGAATTGACGATCATGCGCTGGGGCCTTGTGCCGTACTGGGCAAAGGACTCCAAGGTCGGATTTTCCACGATCAATGCCAAGGCAGAAACCGTCACCACGTCGCCGGCGTTCCGGGAACCGATGAAGCGGCGGCGGTGCCTCGTGCCTGCCGAGTGGTTCTACGAGTGGGTGCGACCTGCAAGTCGCTCCGATGATTGTCCGGCGTGGCCACATGACCGGACCTGCCGTCCCATCGGCAGTACCCCAGGAGGTCAAGCGGTTCGGTAACGAGCCGTTGAAAGCCCTCTGACAATGTAACCGCAGCCGCAAGGTTGCTGATCGAGTCGCGAGACAAGGTCAGGTCTGCCAGCATCGTGGCGGACAGGGGCTAGGGTAAGTGGCATGGCCAGCATATGCGAACTCTCATAAGCATCGTCAAGAACAAGGAGCCAAAGATGCTGATAGGCTCCGATTGCAGCGGGTACGGAAGCTCCATTCTCTTCCGTCATGGGCAAACAAAGCCGCCGGTGTTGTAGAGAGGGCCTAAACCACACGTGTCATCGGAACGGAACAGGTTAAACCCGAATCGCTCCCGCAAGGGTAGGACGGCCGCAAGGCCGGACGATGGCGATGCGGGTAAAGGAGGAGAGAGAAAGCGAACGCCATCCTGTAATGGGATGGATACGGATGGATATCTGGCGCGAAAGCGAGCTGACTTCTCTCTGGTCTTCAATCACGAAAGAACCTGATTAACCGGCAAAGGAGGCAACGCAGATGACGACGGAGCAATCCGTTGGTGCAGCTTCCCACGGTTCGAACCGCTGGCGCGAAGTGGATTGGCGCTCGGTGAATAGAAACGTGAGCAGGCTCCAGGTGCGTATCGTGAAGGCAGTGGAAGAAGGCAGATGGGGTAAGGTGAAAGCCTTGCAACGACTGCTCACGCACTCGCGGGACGGAAAGCTCTTGGCCGTGCGGCGAGTGACGGAGAACAAAGGCAGGAAAACCGCAGGCGTGGATGGTGTAACGTGGGACACGCCCGCAAAGAAGATGGCTGCAGTAGATGCGATGGGATGCGGCGACTATCGACCGCTACCTCTCCGTCGCATATACATCCCGAAGTCGAACGGAAAGCTGCGTCCGCTTGGAATCCCGACCATGAGGGATAGAGCGATGCAGGCGCTACACCTGCTCGCGCTTGACCCAGTGGCAGAAACCATTGCGGATGCTGACTCGTACGGGTTTCGCAAACGGCGCTCGTGTGCAGATGCGATCATGGGCTGTCACATCGTCCTGTGTCATCGCAATCCGCAGTGGGTGCTTGAAGGCGATATCCGTGGCTGCTTCGACAACATTAGTCATGCGTGGCTGGTTGCGCACGTCCCAATGGACAGAGGCATCCTCCGCAAATGGCTAAAGGCGGGATACATGGAGAAGTCCCTCTTCCATGCGACCGAGTTGGGAACACCGCAAGGCGGGATTATCTCGCCTGTGTTGGCAAACCTGACTCTCGACGGTCTAGAACGACGCTTACGGGAGAAATATCCAGTGAGCGGCAAGGGATCGGAGAAAGGTCGTAATGCTGGGGTCCATCTGATCCGCTACGCCGACGACTTCATCATCACCGGCAGAACTAAAGAACTGCTGGAGTGTGAAGTGAAGCCGCTGGTCGAAGAGTTCCTCCGTGAACGCGGACTAGAACTATCGACGGAAAAGACAAGGATCACGCATATCGAAGAGGGTTTCGACTTCCTCGGACAAAACTTGCGACGGTACAGCAACGGCAAGTTGCTGGTTAAACCGTCTCGCAAGAACATCCAGGCTTTGCTGGATAACGTCCGTGAAGTAATCCGAAGGGCGCAGTCTGCCCCTGCATGGCAACTGGTTAGGGAACTCAACCGCATAGTACGCGGCTGGGCCCTGTACCACGGGCACGTGCAGAGCAAGCGCATCTTCAGCCGTGTTGATTACGCCATTTTCAAGGCGCTGTGGCAATGGGCACTGAAGCGACATCCCTGCAAAGGGAAACGCTGGGTCATGCGGAAGTACTTCGCACGGCGCGGTAATCGCGATTGGTGCTTCTTCGGAGTGAGAGAGCTTGGGGACGGACGCAAAGAAAATGTATGGCTCTTCCATGCAACATCTTTGCCTATCCGTCCTCACGTCAAGATCCGGCGGGACGCGAATCCATATCACCCGGCTTGGGAGACATACTTCGAGGCCCGCGAAAGCAAGCATATGGCTCGCACGTTGTGGGGCTATAAATCGCTGCTTTATCTCTGGCGAACCCAACAGGGGAAATGCGTTGTCTGTGGCGATCCCATCACACGCGAGACTGGATGGCACAACCATTACATCACCTCACGGGTGTTGGGCGGCACTATCGGCGCCTCCAACTGTCAGCTCCTTCATCCCGAATGTCACCGCGCACTGCATAGTCGTCTCTGCGGCTTCTACGCACCGCGTCTCCCGCTGGAGGCGTTATGAAGGCTTGAGCCGTGTGAGTTGGAAACTCTCACGCACGGTTCTTAGAGGGGCGGACGGCGGCAACGCCGCCCGCCTACTCGACCAAAAGATCGATGCGAAGACAAAACAGCCGTACGCCATAGGTCTGAAGGATGGGGCGCTATTCGCTTTCGCCGGGCTGTGGGACAGGTGGAAGGACAAGGCAACAGGGCAGGCACTGGAGACGTACACCATCATCACCACCGACCCCAATGAACTCATGGAACCTTTGCACAATCGAATGCCGGTCATATTACGGCCAGAAGACTACGGCCGATGGCTGGAGCCGGGAGAGCCATCGCACCTGCCTGTCGACTTGTTGCGGCCATACACCTCGGATGAAATGACGGCGTGGAAGGTCAACGCGCGGGTCGGCAATGTTCGGAACAATGATCCGTTGTGCGTTGAGGCGCTGTGACAAAGACTCATCGTTGATGAGGCCCGACTGGTTGAAGCTTGGACCTTCTGTACAGGTCAAATCTCTACGGAAGTTACTAAAAGCCGGCACCGGTCGTTCGTTGGCAGCGTCGCACTGTACTGGGTGACTGCGATCAGTCCATTTCTTCACGATCAGGAGTGTTGAAGGGAGGATCTGACTAGCTGAAGATGCCGTATTCGGCACAGATTCGATCATGTTGTAAACGCATGTCCCACCTACGGAACCACTGAGGCGCTGCACCGCATCGAACACGACCGCTGTCCCATCGAACTCAGGTACCTGCTCGACGATTTCCTCCCAATACGGCCAATCTCCTGCGGATAGCAGACCGATTTGACGCTTCGCAATCTCGGCCCCGGTTAAAGTGCAGAGCGTCAGGCCATCCGCAGAGCGCTCGACACGATAACCGTCAATGATCGGCCGCGGATCGATAGATGACACGACATACTGTAAACGTCTTTCAGCATCATCCAACCACTCCCTATCCATTGCCGCATCGAGGACGCGCTCTGACTTGATCATCTGTTCCCAGAAAGGAATGGACCGTTCATTTGTCGCGAATGGTCGAGATTCGATCAAGACGTCCACACATGATCTCCTTGAAGTGAACCGGATGATTATTAAGCCATTGTTAGGTCGTAGTCCTTATCACTGATATCGAGCGAGCGGGGCAATTGGGCTGTCGCTTGAAACCAATGCACTCCAGTTGTCGTTTCATGGCTCACCATCAGAGTGCCGCCAGCAAGAGCCAGGAAGAGGGTCGTGCAGGGAGCCGATGCCAATGCGCCCCGACCGCGGAGCTAAACGGGAACACGGAGAACGGGTGGAGGAAGATCAGGACCGGGAATTCAAGCTGTGCGCCTGCATTATCACTTGATGCCTCTCTTCACCTCTCGGCCAAGATCCATCCAGGCAAGGTCTTTCTCCGTGAGCCGCGTGTCAAGGTTCCAGTACGCTGCAACCCGTGAACGCTTTTCGTGGGCATATCGCCTCTCGCTAGGTGGCCAGCATACATGGCAAAAGGTGTCGTTCGCCGCCAGGCGAGCCTTCCTGAGCTCCGCCACAACTCGGTAAAGGACCTCTGCTACGTCACATTGGGCTTTTGCCACCGCTACCCTGGCGGAGAGGTTAACCACGAATCCCAATCGGTTCTGCCGATTGCGCAGTTTGGCGTGAGCCACGATCCAGCGCCAATTCATCTGAGGGTACTGCAGCGGCAACCACGGCAAAGCTTCGGCTATACGGGCGTCGAGATTGTCCCGGTCCAATGCGTCCAGCAGAACTTCAGCAGCATCTCTGAGAGCACTGGACAGGTGTGCATAGCCGGGATACCCAAGGGCTCCGAGATCAGCTGCAAGCTGATAATCGCTGGTCGGCACTCTCGGCGACCGCATTGCTTCCGCGGATATATCAAGCAGCCTCCCGACGTGATTCGCCCCTGCGCGCTCCGGTTCAAACGCAACCATTACGCCATCCGTAAACTTGGCCCGGCCGAAACGGGAGAGCTCTAGCCATCCGTGATAGTTCATATCCTTGCGGCCTCCGGTGAACACCATCGCAAACATGCCGCCGAATTTAGCCATACCTTGAGCGTTCGGATCGCTGTGATCTTCAGTCACGTACTCCAGAAATTCCAAGCGCCCAGCTGGCGTGATCTCATACTGTTCAAGTCGGCCGCCGAACATTGGTTCAAGACTCTTCGTCTGGTGAGTCTCGCCTCTGTGAGCTCCGAAGAGGTCATTGTTGCAAAGCACCTCGTCAAACATTCCCATAGCTCCCCTCCGAACAGGTCAGAAATCAGCCCCTCGTCATCTCTTCATTACTTTCTGCTCTGGAATGCTGCAGCCCGTCGAAGAGGTGGCGTGCCAGTCAGAACCGAGAATCAATGCCGAGTCGGCCTTGAGAAGCAAAGCGACCATTGCCATTGGAGGAATCCCGCCCTCAATCATGAAATCTAACGGGCGCTTCCCGGCAAGAGCAGATTTGTGTTTGGCCCTCTGACCCACCCGTATGCGTGTTGACCCGAATAAATGATGCCAAGACGGCGATAAATCGCGATCATCATGCCTACCTTTGTAGCCAGGCTACGCATTGCCTCTTCCGCGAGAGGTGCATCGTTTTGATGAGCCGGATCTAGGCTGAATCGCTCGTCGTCGGTCAATTGCCAGAACCACCCGATTCGGTCTCACGTTGCAAGACCTGCCGACAGAACTCGATCTCGATGCTCGGGATTGGCGAGTCACTTTTGCCCAACATTGGCCCTGTTGTTCTTCTGCCGGTCGGATTGGCGCGGTCCAAACCTTCAAGCGCAGCCGCGAAAGTTGAGCTGAGACGCTCGCCGGTAAATATATGCGCATGACATCTATCCAGCGGCGCCCGCACACTGCGCTCGGTTCAGTGCCACTCCTCACAAGTGCGCACAAACAAATCCCAGCCGTGCCGGAGAGACGATCTCATAGGCAACTCCCCGGAAACACAAAGATTCCGGCTCGCCCTTGCGTGATCGAAACAACGATCTAGCTAGATCGTTGTTTCGATCACGATCCCGAACATTAGCTAATCCTCCCTCAAAGTCTGGTTCACTCACCGTCTGCAACAGACCGCAATGTGCCGAAATCGGCACATTCCTGCGCGGGACCTATCTCTGAGCCCCTCCTTCCTCCTTAATTCTCACGTCTCTACGATTCTCGAAACCGTCGTCTGTCCCGTCTGCCAATGAGCCAATTTGACCGCGGAAGTGGCAAATGCCGTCGCTGTCAGCACTCGTTGAGCCTCACCTAAATCGAGATCATTCTTTCCAGCCCTGTTGGTCACAATTCTCAACGCCTGAGCCGCAGGTGGTCAGAGCTAGGGGGGCTCATTCGAAGATTGAGATCAAGGCGCGGAATAACCCAGGCCGACGGCCTACGATGTACGGGAATCCGCGAATACGTATCCCTCAGAGCATTTCTTTGGTAGCGAGTCTGAATTGTCTACAGATAGGATGTCTTCCATAATGACGGAGTGAGAATCGCCTTCACTTCGGATCTTCACGTCGATATCACGGCCCAGAATGGCGCACTTGTGCCATATCTATCGGAACGAGTGCGCGACCTTGAGGCGGACGTTTTCGTGATTGCGGGTGACCTCGCAAATGATCTGTCTGGTTGGACCCGGGCTTTGGAACACTTCCATTCCCTTGCAATTCCAAAACTCGTGATTCCAGGGAATCACGACGTTTGGATCGAGTCTCGTCGCGCGCTTCAAAGAGCTCAGGACAGTCGTTGGAAGTACCGGGTCGCGTTGGCAGAGCGCGCGGCGCAGCAGGGATTTCACTATCTCCCCAATACTCCAGTTGTCTTGAATGGGGTAGGCTTTGCAGGATCGCTTGGCTGGTACGATTACTCGTTCCGTGACCGACGCCTGGATCCAAGTCTGGGGTCCAAAGACTATGAACGAGGTGCATTCGCATCGGGCTCCTGGAACGATGCCCGATATGCGGTCTGGCTGCGAGAACCGCACTCGCCCGATTGGAAACGGAGAATGCTTCGTTTCCGCGACGAGGACATATGCTCGGACCTCCTAAAAGAACTCGGCCACGACCTGGATGCAATCGCGTCGCAGGTCGAGAGGATGGTAGCAATTGTGCACACCACCCCTTTCGAAGCTTGCGTAGAGCGGTCGACTATTCCTGACCCATTTGACGCTTACCAGGGATCGGCGCGGCTGGGGGAAGTTCTCACTCGATTCGAGCGAACGCACGGCGTTGCAGTGATCTGCGGTCACATTCATGCATCGCTAAAGCTTACGGTAGGCGGCGTCAGAGTGCTTCGATCTCCCGTCGGATACCTGCAAAGCTTTGATGGAGATTATTACGCGAAAGCACGTGAGGCAGTCGGGTTGTTCGAGATCTGATATGGCTCCGTTTTGCACTATGTATTCTGCGCTTTCGCCCGCAACTCATCCACGGCAACCTGCGGCCGAGATCTAGCTGCCGTTCATGGTCTTTCTCGATGAGGTCTACAACCCGCAACCGCGAAAGTCCGCGCGATCCGCGCGGATGGGTGACGTGATCGGCTTGGGGTGGGCACGACGCAAAGAGTTTGTCGACAACTCCGGTCGAGGCGATGGCGACTATGAGGCCCATGATCGCAACAGACAGAACAACTACTAGCACTGTGTACTTGACGGCTGATCATACCGGGAACAGGTGAAGGGATTTCACTCAACTGTACTCCTCCGAAATTTACAGAAGAGCAGTAGCTATCTCTTTACATTCGACCTTGTCTGTACCAACTTCAAGGCTGATTGAGCAGGTCCTATCGCGCCTGGGGTTGTGCACCAACGGCGGTCGGAAACAGACGATGCAGGTGCCTCCTGCGTGACGAACGCTGGGGTAGACGATGCCTGCAGACTTTGAGGTCAGTAAGAAACCGGCCAAAGCCTGAGAGGGAGCATAGCAGGCGGGAATGGGACCAGCCTGAAGGCACTGAACTAGCTCATCCCCCTCAAGAAAATGGAAGCGCCCGATGAAGTCGGCTAGGTAATCGGCGTACTCAAACGCCCTTATTCCGACGAATCGGCTGTCCTTCACAAACTGGCGTTTGTGAAAAGCCACTTCTTGGATCGAGGTCTCGAGATCGACCGAAGCGTACCAAGCTCCCCGAAGCGAATTGTTGAACCTGCTCCCATGGGTACCTGGATGCGTGAATGCCGCATTGACAACGTTCGCCTCCGGGAACCCCCAGACCAGCTCGAGAGGGCTGATCGCCGAATTCCCGCCCTTCTCGGCAACTCTCCGCTCGTTCGTGCTGGCGTCCAGTTCGCTCAGGTCGCTGAGGACATTCGGGGGAAGAGGCAGCGTCTCAAGAACGCTCTTCCCTGGGTACTTGGTGCCGATGAGCCTATGCGTATCCCGTCTGTCGATCGTTTCGAGCCGGGCCACCTACCGTCCACCGCGCGCCGCATCGAGCAGACTGCGTACTTGCTGCAGGCCGGGGATCCCGTTGCGAATCACGAAATCGAGGGGAGTCTGTCCGCCAAACAGGATGTTGTCATTGGGCCGCGTCATCCACTGATCCGCCCAGTCATCCGGCAGCAGAATGTGCAAGGCTTTGTAGATCCCAACGACGTAGCTTATGCGCGTCAGCTCATCCTGTTTCAGGACGCCGGCTGCTGTCTTCATCTTGTAGATCGTCGCTCGCGACAGACCGCCAAGGAGATCGCCTACCTTCTCTGTGGTGATACCCCACTTGTCAGCGATCGCCAATAGGCCGTCGACGGCGGACTGGCTGAGACGTTCGCGCGTTTCCAGCCGGCTCAGGTCCGGCACGGTGTCGAATTGGTATCCGGCGGGTGCGAAACTCGGTTGAGTTGCCAACTCATCGACCCCCTTCCTGCTCTACCTTAGACGTCGCTTCTGTCCAAACATTAACACCGGAGTGTCAATACCTGTACAGAATCTTTTGATGCGACGAAGGTCTCATTCGATCCTATTGACGGTAAGTTGGACCGGCCAGAACGGCGGAAACCACACGCTTTGAGTGACATCCGAGAGGATCGGGCTCAAACAGAGAGTCTGGCCGGAAACTGATCTATGCTGCGCGGGTTCGCGCCGGACTCATCCCCCCACTCGTCGTGAGCTGCACGAGCGCCTCGCGCCCTTGAAGGTCCAGGTCTGCCCATTTGCGAACGTGCGGGAAGCCAAGGCCGGCCGATGGGGGCAAGGGCTCACCTCCAAGAAGATGCAATAGTGCATCTGCGTGAAGCCGCGGCTCGTCGGTAAATGTTGAGTTCCTGCAGTTGACCGACTCGAGCCGCGTCCGCCACATCAAACTTATAGCCTTACGCACCGATAAAGACCTGCACCCGCGCGCCGTGTCTCGGGAATGATGGCGGTGTCAAGTTCGCACCCTTAGTATTCTTGGAATACGAACGACTAAGCCGGTTGGAAATCGAAAGTGGCCCAGAGCCCAGCGTGATCGGACGCGGCTTCGATCGCCTTGTTCATGAAGGGATGAAACTTCTTCCCGTCATTGCCCGCCCAGATGCCACGCCTCTCCACTCCTCCGGTTTTGAATTTTTTGGCCAGCTGGGGAGAGACCAGAATATAGTCGATCTTCTCCTTGGGGGTGCAGTTTAGATAGGTGCCTGGGTATCCTCCATCATTGAACCCCGGTCTGCCCCACACATCCACGAGATCAGAACCGTCGCGGAGTAATGGCTTCAGCGGATCGCTGTCCGGGGAGTCGTTCAGGTCACCCATGATCGCGATGTAGTCAAATTCCGTCTTGCGCTGTTCGTAAATCTCGCGCACCCTTTTGGCCTGGCGCATCCGCTTTTCGTCAGACGAAGCTGGATGTTGGTCTTTGGCCTTGAAGTGGTTCACCAAAACCAACAGCTTGGGGCCTCCCTCTCCACATTGAATGGTGTATTCCATGCAGTCGCGACTAAAGATCTGACCAACTTCGTCCTTGTCGTCGACATGGCTGACCATGTGGATGATCTTCTGCGGCTCGCGCACCAAAACGCCAACATTGATGCCTCGGAGGTCGTTTCCGGGGACCACCATCACGTGATCAAAGTGTCTGTCATTCAGAACTTCTTTATTGAATTCGCAGAGAGCCGCGCGATCTTCGACCTCGATAATGCACGTGACATCGCCCTTCAGTTCCTTGACCACCCGGCCTGTGTTATCGATGGCTGGTTCTTTCACGCTGCCTTCGATCAATTCGAAGAAGCCAATCCAGGAGGATCGTCCGCTCGCGATAACCGTCTTCTTGTCGCCAGAGAGGAGTCTACCGTGATCCTCGTTCAGCTTGATGTATCGGCTCTGCTTGTGAAACAGGCTCAGGATTTTCTCTTTGACTCTGGGCGTATACGGGTCTTTCTCGATGAGCTGATTCAGTTCCGCGAAATCACTCAGGATCTGATCACCCAAGCTCCGATCGCTCAGGTTCATGGCTTTCGGGCGATCGAAGAGATTCTCTGCGTTGAAAGTTGCTAAGCGCATAGTGCCCTCCTTCGGGATTAAGTTGGCGTGGGAAAAACAAGCGCCGAGTGCACGGGAGCTACTGCAGATCACCTCGCGCGACTCGGCTGTTCTGACGTGGTCTCGGGTACCGTTAAAGGTCCACGCTTGCTCGCGTGCTCGAGGCTGGGCTTCGGATTGTTCCCCTCAACAACATGCGCCCGCCGCCGGATTGTCAGTGCGCGTGGTCACCATAGAATGTGACACCGTGACATTTTCATCGCCGTTGCGATCAGCCGCGGGGAAAACGGCAAACTCGACGCGGAAATGGTGGATTGGAAGTTTTAGGGCGCCATTTCCGTTCTTGGGCTTCAGCGGACTGCTCGATACCTCCGGGTTAGGAGGAGAGGGTGCTTCGCGCAGATCGCGGTGCCCCCGATGTCGCATAAGAAACTCGATTGTGCTCTCGACGGATTCTAATCCCGTGAGTGGAGCAAAGAGATAAATCCGGCAAGAGCGCTACCTGGGAAGGGATCCGAGAAAGAAGCTGCACCTCAACGATTTGGTCGAAGTCGTTTCCACCCAAGTGTCAAAGTCGTGACTGAAGCAGGGAACTGGGCATCAGGCCTGCCTGGGAACTGAGACCTCTGCCATAGCGTTTCGGCGAAGAGCGGTAACATCTTCAGACCTAATCGTGCCCGGGTCAATTCTGTGATGAGACTCTTCAGGTTCTCATGCGCCAATCGCCTGTTTGTCACCGGGCCCGACTACATTGGACTGGGAATCGCAGCTCTCATCACAACATGCAAGAACAAGGAAGAGAACAGGACGATTGACGCCCCGAGGCAGAACTGCCCGCGCTCTCTCTCGGCAGGCGTGCAATGAAGGCACCAGGTCATTTGCGTCAGGTGTTTCAAAAGGGGGGTGCAGGAACAATTTGCCACGCTGCGACTACTTCCCGGAACCCGTCGGTTCGTCGATGTGGCTTTTGAACAGAGCATCGAATGCCACTCTGCCACTCTCTCCAAGGCGAGGTATGCGAGTAGGCAGAACGGTGGGACGTGCAGCCCGTTCTCGCTCCTGCTGAACCTGCGCCGCCGAGACTACCACTACCGCGCTCTTCACTGGGCCGGCGAGTGCGATGGCGGGTTTCAGCTTTCCCACCGTTCGCTCAGTCCTGAACTCCCTGGCAACTGCGTGAGCACCCTTAACCGGCGGAGTCTGCACCTCCGATAGATGTACCGTATCAACCGCGACGGGTGTTGGAATGCATTCATTGCAGCCGATGCGGACTCCACCAGATTTGTGGGCGCCAGAGTTGGGGATCTGGAGGTTGGACTGGATGTTCTCGGTCTGGCGCTCGCCAGCACAATTCTGGGCGGATCGAGCTCTCCGGTCCCGACGCCGAGTCCCACCAGATTGCGCCGGCCGCTCGTCCCTATCGACTCTAGTCACTCTTGTGCCGTGAACCGAGCGCCGATCGGGCGTCGAGCTTTTCAGGGTGGAGAGGAGAGTGCGTGCGTTGCGCAACTCTATGAGGTATGCGTCGATTTCGGCGATGATTTCAGCTCGATCCATTCAGCCGGTATTCTATTTGGCCACCCCGACGAAATGAAAACCGCCCCCACCCCACCGAAGCATTGCGCGCAATCGGCCACAAGGCCGACCCCCGTTCCCGAATCACAAAGAGCCAAAGCAGGAAGAAGCGCTAAATATGTTGTCGCAACGTGATTCTACTTTTTGTCATTCGCCACCATCTTTGTCCACGCTGCCGTCACGCCGAACCAAAGGAGAACCGTCAACACTTCGTGAAAGACCCATAGCGCGGCACTTAGAACCGCAAGGCAAAGAGCTGTCGCCGGTGTTCCACGCCAGTGCATCCCTATCGCGCAACCCAAGAGAAGAAGAAAGAGGCTGTGGATGAAGACGAGGACCAGATTCCCGGAGGTGATTTGCATCTTCATCCCACGCTCCTTCTGATCTGTAGGCGGCGCCTGTATGCCGAACGGGATACCTCAGATCACCTCCGGAAAGCTGACGGCCCATTCACCGCGAGTCCGGCCACTTGTGAACCTCATCTGTTCAGAGCTTATTAGTCCGACCGCCGGCGGTCGCCATTCGGCACTCATTGGGTAGACCTCGGTTGGTTGGGCGCGTGTTTACAGCGCTCTTCGTCTTCTCTTCACGCCGGATAAGGCATTGCATATTCCCGATGAACAACTGCCCCATGCTCCGGGATCAATGCCTTTCTGGGTCCAGTGAACCCACATTCCGCCGACAACTGCTGCTTCCACGTGGGGTGGTCTTCCAAGTTGCCACCGCGAAGCATCTGACGCGGGATCGCTCCGGTTCGACTGTCATGGTGAATGACGCCATGGAATAGTACCGTCCCGTCCTTGCCATAAACCGTAAAATCATCGCCCTGTTCGAGGTATCGCAGTCCCTCGTATTTTCAATGCCCGTCCTCTTCAACAAAGCCGTCTCCCTGCATTGCCCACCAGCTACCTTCCGTGCCTGTCTCACTGAAGAGGAAGCAGAGTCCCTTCATCTCCTTAGCCATCGCGCTATGCACAACATGTGCTCCTTCGCGTTCCTCTCGCAACAACGATCCAGACAGATCGTTGTTGCGATGACTATGAATGCCCATAGTTGATCCTCGCGCGAATTCTGGTCCGGGCAGCAGGTTCAACAGTTCGGAATGTGCCGGGATCGGCACATTCCTGGCGTCATTAACGCTTCGATCTCTTCCAACCTCGTCCATTCTGTCCCCAGCTCTATTTCACACACGATACGTACAACCGCCACCGACTCGGAAGCCGCGGTGGCGCAGCCTTGTTTCCGGAGCCCCTTGCATTTTTCGACGATTCGTCAAACCCTCATCTGCCCCGTCTGCCAACTGAGCCAATTCGAACGTGGAACTGGCAAATGCCGTCGCTGCCACAGTTCACTAGGGCTTAGCTATTTCGAGATTCTCTTTCCTACGTCTCCTGGGGCCTTGAATGCGCAATCGATGATCGCGATAGGTCTTGAAGTTGGGAGCCTCATTCGAAACCTGAGGTTCCGGCGCGGCATAACCCAGGAGACCTTAGCCTCGCTGACTGGAATTCACCGAACTTATTTGTCGCGCGTAGAGCGCGGCCAGGTCATGCCCTCACTCCTGAATCTGCTTCGAATCATGGGCGCTCTCGGCGTGGACAAAATCCTGCTGCGAGCGCGAATACCGTCCAGCTAATCGCGTGCCCACTACCGCGAATGTGCCGATTTCGGCACATTGCGAACGAACGCGCATCCGATCTGCCTACCAACAAGGAGCACGATTGAGTAGCCAGGTCATTGCAACCGAAACAACGATCCTATTGGATCGTCGTTTCGCCGAATGCAGATTCGGACAGCGTCCACCCGCACGCAAGGTGCTATGACCAGGCCGCACTGTGGTGCTCGGTAACCACCGGTCTTCCAGAACACACCTGGAGAAGGCTGCCGAACCGCGATCAGCAGAAAAGGCCGCCCGAATCGGGTGGACCGAAGTTCCTAGGCACATGCTCACACGTGCGAAATCGGTAAAAACCTTTTCAGCCGTTTGCGGCGTTCTGGAGAGAGAACAATGATCGGCCATTTTCCACGTCTGTATCCAGATGAACTCCTGTATAGCGCGATAGCACGAATGCAAGAGCGAATTCCCGGTCTGAATTTTCGAGGCCTTGGCGTAGACCTCTTCGCAACTTCAACGGCCACGGCGATCAGTGACTTTCCTCATCGGCTCTCGGCGTTCATAGAGATGCTCCCGCCCTGAGTTTGGCATCACTGTGGAGTCGTTGATCGACGAAAACACCCTGTGGCCCTATTGGGCGGCTTTCCAGTCTCGGGAGCGCCGCTCAAGAACGCGCATGGAGATGGCGGGCGCCGGGAACGCCTACTTGTCACTTGGGCTAATGGCAAGCGCACTTCCCTGGCTGAGGTTTTTCCGGTATTGCCTGTCGTGTGTAGACCTCGATCGTGCGGCAGAGCGGGAGACATACTGGCACCGTGTACACCAGATCCCAAGCATTGAGGTCTGCCCAAGCCACGGGGAACGACTCCTCGACAGCCAGGTACAATTTCGCCAGTCCCGCAACCGGTACGAGTACCGGTCGGCTGAATCAGCGATTGCTTCGACGTCGGGTTTGGTGCGTAAGAAGCCAAAGATGGACGAAACGTCTTCAGACGCCGCGCAACTGCAGTTAGCCAAGAGCGCAGCTTGGCTGTTGGCTCATCCGCAGGCATCCCGGTCAGGCGTGGAACTTCGAACTCGCCTCGTTTCGGAGTTGGCTCTCCGCGGATTTGCGACGTGGAATGGTACTGTCCGAGTCTCGCGGCTGGTGTCCAGTATCACGTCCCGATATCCCGCGAAATGGCTCGAGGCGATCGGATGCGGATTCCCCTCTCCTCCCCACGAGAACTGGTTGGAACGGCTGTTCAGAAGGCCAGAATCAACGCAGGCGACCATACGATACCTGCTGCTGGTTAATTTCCTTGAGACGAGCGTCGAGTCAATCCTGCGGACGGAGATGCCTGCTCCGTTTGGTAAGCCCCCGTGGCCCTGCTTGAACAAAGCCTCCAATCATTTCGGTCAACTGACAATCCCGATGTGCGAAATCGCGACAACCCGAAATGGGACAGCTCTCGTTGGTCGATTCGCATGTCTGGATTGTGGCATGATCTACGTGCGCTTGGGCCCTGATGCGAGCGCCGCAGATCGCGAACAGCCACAGAGTGGGGCTGCAGACCGCATGCGGCGAGACTGGGTGCCAGTGTACGGCCCCGAGTGGAATCAAACACTCATCCGTGGATGGGGCGAGGCGGATACATCTATGAGGAAGCTTGCGGACCGTCTCGGCGTTGATGCCCGGACCGTGCGACTACAGACGCTGCGGCTCGGTCTTGAGCCTGTTCGCGATGGGAGTGGTTGCCGAGAGACACCCGTCGCCTCCAGCATGCCTGTGGCACCGGCGAATGCCAAGGGTGTCGGCGAGTATCGGTCGCAATGGTTGCAGCTGCAACGTGACCATCCGAGCTTTGCCCGAAGTCGTTTGAGGGAGGCCGCACCAGCTCTCTATACCTTTCTTTACAGGCATGACCCTCTATGGCTTGGGCAGCATTCTCCGTTGCCACGAAGATCAACAGAGGTTCGTTCGCCTGTGGATTGGAACGTTCGTGATGTTGCCCTATCCGACGAGGTGGACCGGGCGGCCGAGCGGTTACTACTTCGAAGGCCGCTCGTTCGCCTCACGTTCACAGCGATGCTGCGGGAAGCGTCCTCGACGTGGGCATTGACGAAGCTTTCCCGCCTTCCCCTGACGGGAAGCGCTCTAAAGCTCAGGCAGGAAAGTCGTGTCGATTTTGCCATCCGCAGGATCCAAGAGGTGTCAGCGGCGCAGTCGCTAGGCGGATCAACTCCTCTCAGATGGCGGTTGGTTCGTGCCGCCAACATCAGGCCCGATTTGTTGATCCTGAAGGCAGTCGAGGACGCGATTCAGGTCGCGCTGATTGCGCAGACGAACTCCCGGCTCTAAGATCCCGTGTTCACACATCGTGGCCATCGAACTAGGCAGGCTCGACAGCAGATCTAATCCAACGCCATTCACTGCGCTCGCAAATTTCCGGCGAGGCGAGCAGCGGGAAAAACCGTCGGCGGGACTCCTTCCTTCCTCTCCTTCCCAGCTCCATTTGTTTTCTGCGGCATTTGCTTGTGGGGTATTGTTAACTAAAGCCCGTATTTCCTTCCGCGGATTGGCGTTTGATCCAAACCGCAAACCTAAAGCGCGACTTATTAAGCTCGGAGCCAGTTCAAACTGCAATTCGGCGTGCCCTAGATCCCCAGGACCAGCCAAAGAGCTTAGATTCCAAGTTCGGCCCTTGCCACGGCTAAAGCACGAACAACCATGGGATGCTTCCCGGTCCGTTTTCCCCAGCCCACGCCAGCCAAGTCGCGAAGCTTGGTGAACGACACGACTTCTCCCGAGGCCTTAAGTCTTTTGGTGACCAGTTCGAGACGGCGGACTGCAAACTGCGGTGCGGACTCCGAGTACTTCTTAAGTGCCGCCCTAGTGAACTTCATGCGACTTTCCCTATTCCCAAAACCGTTGGGGAATCCGATGAGCCTTAATATCGCCAGCTTCGACACCCGCTGAGGTTGGCTTTGCATCGAAAACAGCCTACTACTGGCATCCTTCACCATTCCAACAATGGCCAAATCTCTGGTTCGTTGCCTTGTTTTGCTCAGTTTCGCCCTGGTCTCAATGTCCGTCTCGCTCCGCTTCCTGCGTAAAGGTGCAGGCATGTTGTGGGTGAGCCAAGCTCCATCGTTCTTCCGAAGCCAAAGAACAGCGCGAGATAGTCCCTCATTGAGGTCGGAACGCGTTGCATTCGGGTGTTGCTCAAGCCACTCCGATATGGCCTGCCGGTGCTTCGCTCTCAACATCGCTCGGTTATGCGATACACCGGCGCAAAGCTCTACATTACGAGGCCAATGCTTTCCAGCAGGTTTTGGTTTGTCCAGCGGGTTCAGGCCATTACGCACGAGCGCCCTTTCAAGGGCGCTATAGTTCGTGTGGAGCATCCGCTTGATGTCTGCTACGCCCAATGACTCATTCGACCACAAGCGACGAAGCGCGCTATCCCATGCCGCATTCTCCACCGCCCTTAGGGGGCACTCGCGATGCTCACCATTTCGATCTGGGCCGATTCGCTCGTACGAGTAACCGCATGGACAATTGAAAATCGCTGTGACCTTGCCCCTCGATAGTGTCAGCTCCAGTGTCTCTATGACGCCCTTTTCGAAGCTTGAGCAGGTGGGATTTAAACAAGGCCAAGGTCCCTCCTCAAACCAACAATGCTGTGATCCCAAATCGCGAAGGAGGTCTGCCACTGACATGCCCAGGAAATGCATCAGCATGAGATGCTGTAATGGACATGCTCTACCCCAGAGGGCTCGCCACAACCATCCGGGGATGTGATCCGGGGTGAGCCCGACTTGCAGGAACTGGGACATGCCAATACGGGTATATCGCTTTGAAATCTCTGCGGCGACTTTGCTGGTACGGACTGTACCGCTTGCATTTGCCAATCCGGCCTCTTGCAGCCGGTGAATATAGACTCTATGTAACTCATTTTTATCCAGGCATCGGATCCAATTGTCTAGCAGAAAGTGAGTCTGCTCACTGAGCCAAAGCAGGGTGGACTCCAGCTCCTTGGAGAGAGACCGGCTGTTCCGATACACCCCTGTCGCGTACACCACATCATCTGCGTGAATATATCGACTGGCCACCATACTTCCCCTACTAACGTTCGTTGGCACCAGCAAGGTCTTGTGGAGCCGACAAATATGTACTGACGGAAGTTGGTGAGCGCGCCTCCAATACGTCGTTCCGCCATTTCTCCGATCCTCCGCTACGCACTCCATACATACCCGCAAGAACCGCGGCGAACGATTTGCCCCGTTCCGGCAGCTTACGAAGAAAGATCGTGCGTCTTCTAGTCGACCCTTCATGGCGGCGGTGGCCGCACATGCAACCTCGGGCCGGAGAAACGGAGCGAAGTAAGGCATGGCAGTTGTTTTCTGAATCAGATAATCAGCGGTAATATCGAATGTCTTTGGCAGCTCATTCTCGAGATAAAGCAAATGGCATGGCGTATCCACGATATCGTGGATCTTATCCACCCCAAATAGATCCCGTGATACGTCCCAATCGGACGAACCAGGATAGTGCTTCTTATATTCGGATCCGACGCTGTAAAGCGATTCGTCTGTTCGAATCAGAGGAAAATATCCAAGCATAAGGCAATCCCGATCAGACGCTGACGGAATATATGTCTTCGCGGACGAAAGCTCATTCTCACCGCGCACCTAATAAAGATGCGAACTTGATAGATTTAGACGCCTTAGAAGCTTCTACGGGCCAACTTATAATCCAACATGCCACGCTCGAGTCAAGGCAAGGGAGAGTCGTCTGTCGTACGGGTGCGCAAAGTGATCTGGCAAGCGGCCTGCAGAGATGCGGGTCCTCGTGTGGTATGCCAGGTGGAGAGTATCGTAATGCAGACCGCCATCTCTGTGGGCTCGGAGCGGTGGCGGCGAGGCGTTTTGGCATTATCACTAGAAGTGCCTAGACGCCTATGTTGTCAGAATGTGCGTGCAGTGTGAACGGCATCACTCCGGCGAGTATTCACTATGGTGATAACGTGGCCGGCTGAAGCGAATATGCTCCTCACCCTCCCAGTTTCTTCACTCCCAGAATTCGACTCCAGATTTCACTACTCCTGCGCTCCTGAGTCTGTCGTGAGCAACATCAGGCTTGCCGATGCCGTCGCCGACGGTGGTTAGGAGCTCGCAAGCTGATGGGGAGACGCTGTTGTGATTCCTCGAGGTATTCCTCGCAGTGTGAGGCCGCGCTCGTCTTGTAGGCTCGTCCGAATCGCTCGTTTCAGTTGGGGAGGAAGGTTTCTTCGGAGAGCCAGCGGCCGTTGAGGAATTTTCTCGATGTGTGATGAGCTGCGATATCGGCGGCAGTTCCACATCGTCCAGAGATTTGAGCAACTCAGTGTCCCTTGCGCGGAGTGCTTGCAAAACAGCGTGTGCGGGTCCAAGGTATTCACGTGCGATCTGAGAAAGTAGAGTTGGTGTAATCGTTTCCGATCTCTTTCCGCCGTCATTCCGGACAATCAGATATTTCTGTGCCAAGATGTACAGACGAACCACATAGTCCGGAATCCCTTGGCTCTCCTCGTACAACCTATCCTCAAGCTCAGGGCTTCGAACAGTGACGTCCCTTGTGTATTGAAGTGGCCAGAGCCCAGCGAGAAAGACCATGTATTCGCTCTGTCGGTCAAGCGGCTTCCACTCCGGAGTTCCAGCGCGCCACCACCGCCGCTTCATTCGAAGCGTCTTCATCATTTTCTCCGCTTCGTATGTGCCCATCGCCATCATTGGCGTCTTCGATTCATTCGTGAGCCGAAGCAAGAAGCCAAGGATCGCATCAGCACCGCGACTCTTAAGGTTTGTCAGGTTCTGCAATTCGTCGGATACAAGTAATCCCACCGCATTCACATGGAAAATGTTGATGACGTGGAAGAGAAGGTGGTACTCTTCGCCCTTTCCGAAGCGTAAGGCATAACTTGTTCCCAAGGCGTCATCTACTGCAGCCATCGCAGAAATCAGCATGTCTTTGGTCGAGGACTGGGTGGATGTTTCCATTTCGGCCCACACGAGTTGGCGGATGTTGAATCGGGGATGCTCAATAACCTGCGGGAACATGCGCAGAATGCGACCTTCAGAGGTGGATTTGCCATTCCCAGACAGCCCAAATAGAGAGGCGTCAAAAGGCGAGGCGACGAACGGTCTTGGTCGCTTGCGTCGCAGTTTTGGCATATTCCATTGGCTCAAGTCTTCCCTGAGGGCCAGCATCTTCACCCGCCAACGAGGCCAAAAATCTGGGTCAGTGGGATCGCGCATCAGGTATCCATGCCGGAGCATTTGCCAGATCGACAGATATAGATCGTAGTGTCGAGTCAGAGGACAGGTGTATGTGAGGATATCGAGCAGGTACTCGAGCCTCGCTTCATTGCTCGCTTGTCTCATTTCCTCCTCGTAAAATGGGACCTGCCGAAAGCGCTTGGAAAACACGTCCTCCGCAAGCAACGATGGCAGTCGATCGATGAAAGGATTGCCTGTACGTCTGGGGGGTATGTTTGCGCGTTTGTTCGAAGTCATTCACGATCTCCCGCTATGGAATAGAGGTAATGGTTCAGCTGCACCCTTTAGAATCACCAGACATCAGCGCAATGAGGCGTGCTTGCTCTGAGGCGGTCATGTTTTCAAGTGCCTCCTCCTGAACGGTCTCCTGCAAATCTGGAACATTAGAGGTGATCTTCGGTGCATGAACATTCTCATCTCGTTCCTGCTCACGAGCTTGTCGACAGTTCTCGCGAAAATCAGTTCTCTTTTGCTTCTTGCAGCCGAGGGCTGCCTCGGTCCCTTGCGTAGCCTGTTGGACAGTGTCGTTGACATAGCCATTCAGCCAGGCCGCTTGTTGTGGTGCACCTTCCTGGGCTCGGTTATATTCCGCCTTCTGCCGGCGTTGCTCATGTTCAATATCCGCGAAATCAACATCAGTGCGCTCTCTGAGAGAGCGAGTTCGCCAGCAGGGCTCAAGAAACGGGAGGCGCTCGGCCAGTAGGCGGGCATGACCTGGCAAGAGGTGGTAGATGCGAGCGGCAGTGCGGGGATCCGCTAGGACCTCGATGTCCCAGAAGTGCTTAAGGCGGGCGACTTTCTCCTGCCAATGTTCATCAATCGCTCTCTGCGAAATGTATGTCTTGCCCCGGTAGACTATTCCCTCGCGCGTTACTGTGGCGATATCACGCGTGAGACAGTGAAGCCGGACAACGTCGAGGGAGGTGTGACGCGGCCTTCCTGTTCGTTTGCGGTTCGAAAAATGATAGAGCTCGTTTGGAATAGGGCGGACCGTGCCCTTCATGTCATCGGCAAGGGGATAGTCTTTAAGATAGTGAAACCTGTTGTAAGAGACGTCGTAACAGAAGATTAGGCGTCGAAGCTGAGTGATGTCCAGTCTCGCCCGCTCCCACGCTCGCTTGGCCACGGGATCTGAGTCCGGGTCTCCTGCGTCCGGAGGGACAGCACCGGGTAAAAGCTTTATTAGGTCATCGTAAAGGCTCTTGAATGACGACTCTACTATGGGCTTCATCTCTGGCCGGCAATTGCCAGTGTGCATCAACTCGAGGCGTAAGCCGTCCCAAAGTTGCAGTGCACATTTGGTGATAAAACCGCCGTTATCGGTCAGAAGCGCGTCACCCAGATCTTCGTACGGCATCCAGCTGGGCTCTATAGTGACCCGCAGAGAGTTGCCGTATTCGACCTTGTTGGACACGAGGTTTTCAATGGCGAGCAGAGCAGCGGCGGCGCTGTCTGTCTCCCAAGTAAGCGCCGAAGCAGTTCTGGCTCGGCACATGGTGTCACGAATGCCCGCTAAGGTGGGCTTTCCGATGACCTTGCGCGTTACTGGATTCACGACATAAATTGGAAGGAAGTCGAAATCCGCCTGTTGCACATCCATCGCACCGTACGCTATCTGCCTCTGATCTTCTTTGAGAGGTCGCAGATTCAGATTGAAGCTTTTTACCGAGCTTTGTGCTTGGACGATCTCCCCGAAATGTTTTCGTCTATAGTATTCTCGCTTGATCTGTGCGTCGGAAGGCATTGTGCTTTGTTCGGGCATCTCGTAAATTGCCACACCGTCTTCATTGACGGTGACGTTCTTGTTAAAGAATTGTTCCCTTCCAAGCTCACAAGCTTTTGGCCAAGTCAGAAACACGCCGTTAACCGGCTGTTCGTGGTACGTAGTGGCGATTGCGAACATTGTTTGCTTCAAGTCGTGGGTCAGAACAACCCCTGCGCGCGCTTCTGCTTGTGTGTCGCCGACTCGGTCTCTGCCGAGTTTTGCGTCGTGACTTCGGTCCGAACGCATCTCAGTCGTCCAGCCAGCGCGATCATGGTCGCCAAGGAATGCATTGTCGAGTTGGCCGCGCTGAAGGAACCGCCTCCAAAGGATGTAGACCGATCCCTTATTCAGACGGGGCGCGTCTGTGCGGTCTTCGGCGCAAATCTTACGAATCAGCTCGCCCCTTTTGTTAGGGTTAAATTTCAATTCAGGCTCCGCTTTGGTGAGCAGTGACATCGCTTCGACGCGCATTCTTTTCTCGGCCCTACGCGCTTCGGAATAGTCGCTGTCTGGCAACATAAGATACTCGTAGGGGTCGATCACTGACTTTGCTGTGCCAACTGCAAGGGCATTCCATACTGCCTCAAAATTGACCCAGTGTTCCTTGGAGCCAGACCCGAAGATTTCAATCATGAGCACGGACCGACCGGTGGCGTCGATGAACAGGACTCGTTCGGCGCGTGCGGACGGGGTCCCAGCGTCGAACTCGATAACCTCGTTTATTCGGAGACATTTGTCCGACATGCCCTGCTCCACAATTTGTCCAGATCGCCTACTTCGATGAGCATCGGCTGGGTAGGTTCCAGAAGCTTGGAACGCATGTCCACAGTCCACGCTTTATTCGCAAGCATGAAGCGTGCGACAGCGAGCGAAGCTCCCTCGAAAAGGCGGAGCTCCGAGTCGCAGTGATCACATACATCGGCCAGAACAACCTCCCGTGACGCTGCGATCACGTCAGATAATGACGTCCCAATGCGCTGAACCTGCGCGGGCGTTAAAGGATAAAGTGAGTCAATGTCGCGTCGTGGGTGAAGCCAATTTACGTTCCACCAGCAAACCTCTGGGATGTCCAACTCCGTGACAATTCCATAATCGATGTTGCGAAGAGCGAAGTACCGGCGCACGATCTCGAGCTTCACAAGTACCCTCTTCTTGCATAAATGCTTGCTAAGTTTGAAATCGCGTGCTATGTACGTGATGCCGTTGAGTTCGATGTAGAAATCAACGGTCATCACCATCAGTTCTCCATCTAGGCGCGGATGAGGAACTTTGAGATACTGGGCAATCTCAATCGTTTCTTCCAGTTCGAGAGGGTACTGCTCGCGGATGTCGGTGATCACGTCCGCGAAGTCGTAACACAAGAAATTCTTTCGCTCACTGAAGCTCAGAATGTGGCTTCGCCGTGAGTCTTTCCAGTTCGTGATCTGCGAGCATGTGCTAATCGCAGCGAAGTCGGTTGTATGCACCCAGGGGTCGTATTCGGCATGCTTACCCTTTCCCCGCCCAGCTTTCTTGCGCTTGGCAATGGCGCGCCCCGTCATTCGTCTACGTCGTGATGGCATGGTGAACTCCTTTGGCGGGTGATCTTTGGCGAAGGGCAAAGGGCATCGAGCATGACGATAGGGAGTTAGGTCCGTCCTCTGCCTCTGCCGAGCCGCTTCTGTCTTCCAACCTCCCGGAGGGAGATCAACGGTCTCAGGTGAGAGCTCCCAGCCTGACAGTATGGTGGTGCCCCGGCGTGCGCGATAAACAAGCGAGCAGACGTACCCCGGGCGCCCTCAATCCGTTCCCCGGCTTTGTTCAGAGCGGAAAATCTCAAGTGTTCCGCCGCACTATTATGCTGTCTGACGGCGCATAATATGACTAAGGTTGTTTTGCGTCAATAAGAATTTCTGGATATAACGGGGGTAATGAGATCTCGGGAGCACAATGCAGAACTCATGAGCGGCTTTTGCACCGCTTTGGCGGATCAGGGCGTCGGGGTGCGTGCGATAAGGAACTCCCGAGCCGACGTTGAGGAGTTGTTGCGCTGGATTGAAGCGAACCACGGATCGTCGTTGGAATTCGCCGATCTGACCGAGCGTGAATTGGATCTATACCGCGAGCATTTGTCTCAGCGATTTCGGCCGAGCACTCTTCGGCGAAAGCTCGCAACTGCGAAGGTGTTCCTCGGATGGGTGCAGCGCGGGAGCAGCCGTCGAGTTCAGAGCGGCAAATACACCCGGGGAACCCCCAGCTCACGGAGAGAACAACTGAGATGGCTGAATTTCCATGAGATCGGTCAATATCGTACGGCGGTTGAGAAGAATGGCACGCTTGAAGATCGACTGATGATCGCGTTCCTTGCGGATGTGGGCCTTCGGATCAAGGAGATTTGTGGCCTGCGATGGGACGATGTGACTATCCGGGATTTCTCCGCGGACTTTCGAGTCGGCGAGAAGGCGAAACACCGTGTTCGTACAGTGCAGGCTGTGGGGAAAACCGTAGATCTGATACGGGATTGGGAGCGCGAAGTGCACTCTGCTTCAGGTCTCGTCTTCGAAGTGAATGGAGGTCCCATTTCCCCGCGATCGGTCCGCCGTCTGTGTGAACGGTTTGGGCGTATTTCAGGGCTTGCTGTCACGCCCTTCGAATTACGGAGGTCGCTCTCAGTGTCGCTAAGGCACTTCAGGCAAGAACGCGGTCCTGGATTGCCGTTTCACAGCGGAGCATTAGCAATGGATGGCTTGGATACGAGAGTCCAGGCGGCGAGATCCCGAGAGAAATCCTCGTATCCGAGGCGCCGGTTGGTTCCTGATGACACCTATATGGATATCGTTGTACCGGAGGTGTTGATAACGCAGGCCAACGACGAAGCGGTTTTCACGAGCGTCCGGTCTGGGATTCGCCGCGATCGCAAAATTAGGGAACAAGTTCTCAAACGGGCGAATGGAACATGCCAGCGGTGCGGGTTCAGATTTGCAAATCCCAATCTTCTCCAAATTCACCACATCGTCGCGGCTGCGGAGAAAAGGGACAATGTGAGCAACTGCGTCGCACTTTGTCCCACCTGCCATTGCCTTGCTCATTATGTCCCGGAGCAGGCGGAAATCGAAATACAACTGCTCCTTATCGTAAGAGGTGAACGTCTCGAGCTCTCCGGCAGTCGAACTCCCCTGGAGCGACTTTCACGGCGAAGTTCTGCGGTTCGGATGAGATCATAGTATGTCCAGCGGATCTTCACCAGTTTCGTCTACGTGGATGCACGTGGGACCTCCCACCCATTCTCTTTTGGCACAAACCCCTACTACCAATATGTCCCGAGCAATGGATGTCCGGACGGTCATCAGTCGACTGCTGGCCCCGTAGAAAACGGGACCGCGACCGATGGCAGCTCATTCTCGATCGTAGCGACCCCCACCTCGCAATACGGAGTCTCGACGTCCCTATCAACCGGGAAGGGCGTTGGCATAGCGATCGTCGGGTCGACAGGAGCAAGCACGCAGGAAGATGTCGACGGAAACCGTCTCCTAGCAATTAGGTCTGAATTTGGTATTAGCGATAGTTTGCCTGAGAAAAGCGCGGCTTGGAAAGTCCAAGGGGGCTGGCTGAACCCTTAGGCTGTCATCGGCGACGAACGGCTAACGGGCGAGCGAAAATCGCCGACTATCAATAGGTTCTAAAACGCGAAGAATAATGGCACGGCGAGGCCGTCTGTATGCGTGTCGCACTGCGGAACAGAACTGCCTTGACCCTCCGTGGTTGCCATCTTTATTGTGATCGAGAGCTGTTTTGGGTTCACCACTGGCGCAGGATGAGCTTGCATCTCAATAAGGGAGACAACGGTGCAGATCATGTATTCAGTGATCGGTGGCAACAGCGTGCAACTGAAGCTTCCTTCGCCTGACCAGATGGTTCTTCCGGGCATCAAGTGGGGGGGCTTCGACGAGATTTTGACCCCGGCATACTGGAGAGGACAGGCTTGGCAGCATTTAGCACTCGGTACCTACTCTGACTTGCGCCTGGGCGACAGCCTAGCCGAAGAAGTTGCGGCATGTTTGCTGGGCGGCTATGGCATGCCAGCAGGCATTGCCATGGGCGCATATCAGCGAGTTCGCAGCCTTGGACTGCTACGGCAAACTCCTTCTTCGGCCGATGTTGAACGTGCGCTAGAGGAGCCCATACAGTTCGGAAGTGCTCTCAGGAAATACAGATTTGCGCGCCAGAAGGCACGGTACCTTAGCGAGAGCCTGCGCATGCTCGAGGAATTTGTTGAGCCGTCTGACGACATTGAATTCCGTGACGCACTGGCGCATTTGCCCGGAATAGGTTTGAAGACCGCTTCTTGGATCGTAAGGAATATGCGTCCCGGGAGTCGGGTGGCAGTGGTTGACGTCCATATCTTGCGGGCGGGGCGCCACATCGGACTGTTTCCTGATGGGTGGATACCGGAGAAAAATTACCGAGAACTAGAGCAACAATTCGTCAAATTCGCGGACGCACTCGAAATCAATCCGAGCTTCTTAGATGCGCTCATGTGGGACTACATGAGGCGCTTCTCTGAAGCAGTCTTTAGGTCCGGTCAGAACGGACACTCCAAACAGCTAACCCTCTTCGAGGACACGCGTCAACTGATGCCAGCCTAATTCGCTGGAGCTATACCGCCGGTCGAACACTTACCCAGCACAGCGCTCCCGACTGCGCAGAGCCTGCCTTCATTGTCCAAGCTTTTTGCAATTTCTTTTCCAAGAAGCCCCATGGGGCAGAAGCCAAGTCGAAGAGCTTCACAAACCATCGCCAAGAGCTGTAATACCGCTCCCGAGTCGCGCCAGATCAGAGAGTCCGCCGAGCGGTACACTGCGTTCGGAAGTGCGGAGTCCGCAATCAAAATTACGTAACTACCGACCGCATTTGGCAGAACCATTGCTGCTTTGACGCACCAATCTTCAATCGCAGGTTCCGGACAGTCCAGTCGCTCCACCTGATGATCTAGCGCGTTGTACCGCATTAAGCGTCTATCGTCGCGTCCGGGAATGATGAGAGCCGAGATGGGATGGAGTGCGCCTGCAGAGATCGCCGGCCCCCGGTTGCGCCCAAACTCATCCTCAACTTTCAGTGAACGCGGGTGGAGCGCTAGTGCGATTGCATTCACAATGGATTCGAAGGGAGCTGGACTCAGATCCCGATACGAACGACGGCTTTCCATCACCTCGGTGAAGCTACATTTGCCAGGATGGAGCAATTCCGGTCCCGGAGCTGATTCTAGGATGGGCCAACGGAAGGGGACGAAAGGGCGCGGCACTTTCCGTGGATGGGGGTCTTCAGTATGGAGGCAAGCCCAACTGTGAAAAAGTCTCATAGTGTTTTCTGCACCCGTTGCAATCGCCGCAGGCGAAATCACTTGTGTGACAGGAGTGCGCCCAAGCCAGCACGTCCAGGGGTACTTTCGCAGCTTTAATCAATTCAGGCGCAGTCAGACCGATCGCTGGCGCTACTAACGTCAACGAGCCTTCCTGCATCTCGAGGAGATCACTGGCAGCTTCGATGAATCTTGATGTTCCGTCTGCGTGAAAACCATCAGTTTTTAGGCACCCAATCATTAGGCGGTCACAGCCAAGTGGCACCAACTTCATTGCTGCGAGTGTTATGAGCATCTGGTTCCTGAATGGCCACCATTCAGGAACTGGAGCGATGCCGAGCGGCCTAGATCCTGCAAGATCACCGCTTCCGAGCGAGCTTAGATCCGCGCGCACGATGTGGTGTTCAATGTTTAAAACCGCACACACCGCCTCAGATGCCCGTATTTCGGCTTTGCTGGCGAGTTGGCCATAGTCCACAGTAACAGTCAAGGCGGGCCGCTTCCAAAATGCTATGGCAATCGAGTCCATTCCGCCTGAGAGGAGAAGAGCAGTCTTCACACTAGCCACACGGTATGATGAACTGCCGTTGATAAATCATCGAAGATTCGACAGCCAGAACCCTGGATCATTTTCAAGTCTTCGGCGGCCACAGACTGGGCTAAAACGTACACGGGCAATCCCATTCGACGAGCATAGCCGATCTCGAATATCGTTCCTGGGTCCAATCCATCAAGAACGGCGAACAGCCGATCACAACATTCCAAGCCATTCAAGTCGGCCGGGCCGACTACCTCAGCGGGACCCCTTCCGACGTCATGAACAGGTGAAAACACACCAAGGCCGAATCCCAGGAAACTGCTTCTCAGTTCATCAATGATCCATCGCTGTCCGAGGGAGAAAAATGGGCCGGCCAGGTAAACTCTCCCGGGCTTTCTCGTCACGGATCGGCGCTTCGTCGCGCGAAGAACGTCGGCGTTCGGAATCGGCAGTGCCATCGCTTCCGCGTATTCAGCCACACCTCTTGAGGCGAGTTCCGCAGCGATTTCAGGCGTATCCTGATGCCCTGCCCAGCGAGCAGCGAATATGGCCGCGAAAACGTCTCCTGAGCCTATGGTCCATGAACTTCTAGACTCAAACGCCGGTACTGGAGAAACTCCACTCGCCTGAACAACGAGAGCCCCTTCTGTTCCGCCCTTAATTACGACCAGCTCGGCTCCTTCGAGCAACAAAGACTGCGCCGCGGCGATCGGATCGGGCAAACCCGTCATCAAACGAATCTCATTGCGATTGGCAACTATCGCTAACCTGGAAGCCCGACTGCCATTGTCCCCGAAACGCTCGGGCGCAAATGCAGATTGGGGATCATAGACGCAGAACTCCGAGTCAACGACGGCCGTGCCTTCGAGCATTCCAAAGCGCAACACGACGTCGTCCTTGACTGAGATGGCATCGTTCTGGTGAATCCTTTCACGTATCGGATTTATCGACGGGTTCGACAAACAATGTACGTATTCGAATGAGATGGCGTCAGGCGAGTCCACAGGTGAAAACCGAAAGCCACACAGTGCCACATATGGTGCGAAGGCTTTCGCCAAATCAGGCCGCGCATAACTGATGAGGTGGACCTCATTGACGTGTCCTGAGATAGCTCCGGCAGCGCGTCCTCCTGATCCCCAAATTTGGTTCCACTCAGGCCAGATACACCGCTCATGGTAAACACCCCCCACTACCGTAATCGAACTCATTGCGAGTGCACCCACACTTGGCAACTGCCTCCCTGGATCGACCTTATCTCAGCCACATAGGCGCGCCCATTCTGGATGCATTGGATAATTTGGGCCATTGCAGGGGATGTGATCGATCCGACTGTTTGTCCCGCTGTAGTTTGAGCCAAAAGCCTACGCGGCGGCCCCGGATCAAAGCGGACCTCGAGTGTGTTCCCGGTACTCACCGTTGCGAGCACAGTCCGGTCCACTGAGTTGAGTGAGGTGAGTTCTGAAACATCGCAAGGATCTGCAATCCCGCCTCCGCCTTCTTTGGGCTGAATCGGTGCGGGTCGCCATTCGCCGCCGCCTCCGCCACCTGACATGGCCTTAGCCTCCACGTATCGATGTAAGTAACTTGTGAGTAGGATTGTACTCTGGAGAGACCAGGCAGTAGCAAGAAAAATCATGCTATTCGCTGATGGCGTGTGCCACATGGTATGGCGCGTCGTTCCACACAGTCTGTTGCTCTCCCCGCAGTTAGCTGCGACTTTCACTCAGTCTTCATACCATGTCTCAGTCGAGCGCAGCACCGCTGACCCTTGTCTCAGTTCTAGCCTGAGCTTGTTCATATCAGGTTGAATCGAGAATGGGTGCGATTGGTCATACCAGTGAGTCCGAAGCCAAAGGCACAGATCACCGTCACAACGCTCGTATATGCATGTTGCTGATGCATGTCCATCCCCTCGCTCCTTTAGGCCGAAGCACTCGGCGACTGTAACTGCAGGACCAAAGGAGCGTTCCTTAGCAGCCATCGCAAGCGCAATTGCGATCGCAGCAAATGCCACTTCGAACTCTTTTAGGACACCTTGGGATCGTTTATCGGCAGTCATCACGAGTCATCGTAACAGACAGTGAGATGATAGGTGTACGATTCAGCCCTGGCCAGCCAATTCGGAATAGGCTCTATTGATCGCTTGCGCCTTGACCTTCGCCAGGTCTTGAAGTTCCTTCCCCAAATGCGCGACCTTATCGGGATGGTAGTTGGACATTTCCCGTCGATATGCAGCGCGAATCTCTTCGCGGCTTGCTCCTCTTCTTATCCCGAGAATCCTGTAGGGATCAAACGAGCCTGCTGTGCCAGTTGCTGAGGCTGAATCGGATTGATGTCCTCGGTAGCGTTCTGATGATTCCGCGGACCGTCGGGCTGAGTAATCTCTCTCGATCCAACGAAGTATGTCAGAGCCCGAAATCAACGTAATAGGCTTACCTTTGGCAAACGAACGAGCGCTCTGGCTGAACGCCGCAGTCGTGATCATGAAGCCGTGTCGAGCGTTGGCGTGCATCATTGATCCATAAAATTCACGGACTACCGGAGAACCAATATCGTTCTTCCAGCGTTTGCACTGCACAACATCCTTATCGCTTGCTATCTGAAGGATCAGATCAATGCCTTCGTCTCCTGAACCTCCGCAACAGCGTACCGTGTAACCATCCTTCCGAAACAAAGAGGCGATCAACTCCTCAAATTCGGTGCCAGAAAGCTGCTGCAGCCCTTCCAAAGTTCGCAACTTTCTCTTTCGTTCCTCTTCCTGGCGTTCTGCTTCACGGCGCTGCCGCTCTTGCCGCGATGCCTCTTCGGCCATTCGTTGATCGAAAGCTGTTTGAGTCGCGCGCTTTTTTCTTTCGGCTTCTTCAGCTTCTCGATTGACTGCTTGCATGCAGTCGGAGCAAATGCTCGCTTGGGATAGAACGGGACGTTTGCACCTCGGACACTGGTACTGGAGACGATCGCGGAGTCTTCTATAAATCCATATTCCGCAGATGCCCATGAATAGAACAAAAATCGACCACGAATAATCTGTCGGCGGTGGGGCATTCTGAATCGGTAGAGTGTTCGGGAGTTTCGGATATGCGTGCTGAGTTCCGGCTTTCAGAAGTTTGTCAACCGAAGACGGCGAAGGAGAGCGGTCTTCGGATTGCTTGTTAGGCCCTAACACCTGCCGGTGTCGTTTAGATCCGTGAGCCTCGATGCCGGGAATAGGCTGTTCCCTCAGATCCGAAACGTTTGGCCTGTACGCCGGACTCTGAATAGAACTATTATCCGGCGGCGGCTTCGCTGACGGAGTGTTGTATTGGCGAACGTCGGATTGCTTGAGGGACTGTAACTGATCTTGCAAGCAGCGATTGTAGGCGGCCGGCCCCTCCATGAGTTTCGGATAGGAACAGGCTGATTCGATTGATCGCCTTTCATCAGGCGACAGAGGTGAAAGATTCGGATGTGAAGGACCGACCGACCACGCTGCTAGCTGGTCTCGCAGGCAGCGGTTGTAGGCGGCCGGCCCCTCCATGAGCTTTGGATATGAACAGGCTGATTCGATCGATCGCCGTTCATCAGGCGACAGAGGTGAAAGGTCGGGATGAGAGGCGCCGGAAGACAATGCCTCAAGCTGGTTTCGAAGGCAGCGATTGTAGGCGGCCGGCCCCTCCATGAGTTTCGGATATGAACAGGCTGATTCGATTGATCGTCGTTCATCAGGCGACAGAGATGAGAGATCTGGATGTGAAGGACCGACCGACCAAGCTGCGAGCTGGTTTCGAAGGCAGCGATCGTAGGCGGCCGGCCCCTCCATGAGTTTCGGATAGGAACAGGCTGACTCGATCGATCGTCGTTCATCAGGCGACAGAGGTGAAAGGTCGGGGCTCGTCTGAGTGCTTGCAATGGAAGACGCTCCAAGGATTGTGCTCAGCACAATCAATGAAGTCCGCGCGCCGCCAAAGAGCAAGGCCATTTAACCAGAATCTCTCGTGTGAAATAGGATATCTCCAAAACGCACCCTGCGAGCAGACGACAACGAAGTTGACAAGTAGCTGACCGCGGCCAATGGCCGTAAAATCCCCTGGCCGGCAGGAGACATTTGGGGCAGGGGGCTAGAGAATTGGGTCCAACTTGAGTCCAACAAGTGCCGAAAACCGTGCATTGAGGTTCAATAAAACGCACTACCGGCCTAAACGAATCAACAACGTAGCACATCAGTTGCAAATTCGGGACCAGGGGGTCGGAGGTTCAAATCCTCTCTCACCGCAACGGGAACGGCTGTGGCACGCCGCAACCGCCCATGCCGGCGAAAGTGAAACGCGCATGTTGGCGCGGAAAGACAATGTGCTCTGTTCTTCATTTTGCCGACGAGCGCGAATTATGAAATTATGACGGCACCAAGGAGCGTGATCGCGTGCTGTCCGCCCGCTGTCGACATCACCGGAGGATAATCTGCTTATCATCGTCAAGCGCGCTCTCTTTGCGTGGCTGATTCACCCTGCGTTTTGCGCCGTTGTATATCCGGCCCAGCGAGAACGCGTCGGCAAGTCTCGGCCTCTGATCAGATTCCCGGGATCACTTCTGGTCCCGGGAAATGACCTCTTATCAGAGTGAGTCTCGGCGTCGACCTCTGAGGGTAAAGCGGCCTTCCAGACCAGATTGGCAGCAACGGCATTCAGAAGCCAGTCCCTGCCAAAATCCCCGCATTTCAAGAAGACGGAAGACCTTAAGTTTCATTGACTTACCGACCTCTTGTCTCGCGGAGCTCTAGATTTGTTAACGGAATCGTTGGAAGTTAACGAAATTGCCGGAAGTTAACGGAAATGTTGGATGGGTCCAGTCCCGCTTCCCGGCGATGGTAGGGGAAATTGAAGACCAGTAGGCGGAATTGCTGCACGGTAGGCGAAACTATTATTCACCTCCATCCGCCCACACGAGAAAAAAGGGCTGGCTGCTCACTTTGTAAGCTTGGGAACGTGCGGAGCCGATGGTAGAAGCAGAACGCCGCCGTCTTCGACCTTAAAACGCAGCGCCGAATAGACCCAGCGCACCCGCCCGAGAGCGTCAAGGACTTTTGCCCGGAACTTGCCGCGGCCTTGCGGTGTGTCGGCGTACCCGGCCCCGAAGCTCCGGCGCAGTGCCGCCCAGGAGATCAGCGTAGGGCGCTCCAGATAGCTGACGCGACGTGTTGCCCAGGTATACAAATCGAGAGACAGTGGCGATTGCTTCAGTGCCCTGATTGCACGGAGATCGAGCGGGATGGGTGATTCAACAAGCTGTTCAAAGAACTTTTGGGACAGCGTTACGCTCGACCGCGGCGGAGTTCGCAACAGCTTTTGTGGCGTCCACCAGAGATCAAATTCTTCCGCAAGCAGAAGGTTGGAACCCCCAACGTGGACTTCCGTGGCTTGCTCGTGCTTCCATCGTGTGGAAATTGCTGCGCCAAAAAGGCGCTCCATCTGATCCCTAAACCGAGGAATAGTTCCCCAATGACCGCCAGTACATTGCAGGCCGAGCCGCCCCATGAAACTCGACAGAGAACGCCCCAGTTCAAGCTTTCGCTCTCCCGTTCGCAAAGCTTCGGTTGTCATCCAGATCAAGATGAGCCGTGGATAAGCGCCGTAAGGGAGCCCCGCGCCTCCCAGATCCGTAATCGACAGTGTTACGTCGCCATCGGTACGTGTGTATTGCGTCCCTGGTTGCGCCCGATGAGGGAGCGTTGTCTGAACAAGCATTTTTGCCATGAACCCAAGAGCGTCCGCCTCAATGGCTGACTCACCGTGAATTGAGCTCACTAACGAGAGAATCCTCTCGGCATTCCGCCCTCGTCCGTGTACGCTTGGTGCGTTCGAGACATTCCCGTTTCGGCCAACGGCGCCGCCGTTCCGGCGATCGGACGACCCTCGCGAAAGCGGATCACGCGGACCTTCCGGCCATAGTATGGATCGAATGCTTGTCAGGTCAGAAGACACTCTATGGCGTCACCGTGCGTCCAGGACGTTTGCGATTTCTGAAGTGCGGAAATAAACCCTTCGGCCAAGTCGCAGACGAGCTGCATTGATCTGCTTGACCCATTCACCCGACGAACGAAGGCTAATGCGCAACCCCTCGGGAGATCGATCCAGAACCTTGGCCAATTTCGCCAGACTAAGGAGCGGGCCATACTGCTTGACTAGAGCTTCTTCGATAGTCATCGCTGTTCTTCTCCAAACTAGATGCGCCTGTAGTGCAATGCACATTTCAATAGAAGCTAAAACGCGCTACAATCAGTTTTGTGTTTTATACCATTACTGACGTGTTCATTTCAATAGAATCCGTTGCATTACTATGCGAAGCCCGTCACTTTCCACGCACGTTTCCTAATGGGCGCTGCCCCTCGCGCGCACAAGCCGTATCCCCAGTCTTCCTCCACTACGTTCCGTGCAGACCTTCGCTGCGCTACGCCCCCTTCCGCTTTGCTCCAAGGGTGGGAGATCCCCCTCGGCTTGCACTTGCTACCCCTGCCCTCGCCGCCGGGTGGCTCAGGGGTTGTTGGTTAACAACAACCGCCAATACCAAAATGCCGAAGGACAACCCGATGAGCACACTTCCCAAGTCAGCATTCCAGATGCTTCAGCTTTCACGACTCCACGAGTCCCCAACCAATCCCCGGCGGGTTTTTGACGAAGCTAAACTGCTGGAGCTTGCCGCCAGCCTGAAAGCGCAGGGGCTGATCCAGCCTATTGTCGCCCGACCAAATGCCGATGGCTTCGAGATAGTCGCTGGCGCACGTCGCTACCGCGCTGCGCAGCTTGCGGAGCTTTCGGAAATTCCCACACGTGTCGTCTCTCTGAGCGATGAGCAAGCGCTTGAGTGGCAGTTGATTGAAAACAGCCAACGAGTCGATGTGCATCCCTACGAAGAGGCCCAGGGCTTCCAAAGGCTCCTTGAACTCCCCGGTTACGACGTAGCTGCCTTGGCAGAAAAGACCGGCAAGAGCGAGAGCCTTGTCTACGCCCGTCTCGCATTGCTTCAACTCATCCCCGCGGTTGCCGAAGCATTCCAACAGGAGCGCATTACAGCCAGCCATGCCACGCTAATTGCGCGGCTTCCTCGGGATCGCCAGAAGGACGCCTTCGAACAGTGCTGGCGCAAAGACTGGCAGGAAAATGAACCACACCTGCTCCCTGCCAAATATCTCTCGGCATGGATAGCCAACAACGTCTACCTTCCGCTGGACGAAGCACCTTTTGACCGCGACGATGCGAGCCTCAATCCCGATGCGGGATCGTGCTCAGCCTGCCCACGTCGAAGCGGATATAACACCTCTCTGTTCTCCGATGTTTCTGGAGACCAGTGCATGGATTCCGATTGCTATTACATCAAGCTCTCGGCACATGTCCAGCGCGAGGTTGCCGCGAAGCCTGAACTGGTTCAGATAGAAACCGCCTATCGGAGTCCGAGGGAACGGCAGCCAGGCACGCTGTCTCGCAACGAATACACCGATCTCGAAGCGCCTGAAGATGAGAGCGAAAATGGCGAGTACGTCCCGCCGTGTGAAGCGTCAAAGACGGCCATAGTCGTTTATGGTGATGGCGCAGGGACCACCCGGCAAGTCTGCACAGATCCCGACTGCCCCGTTCATCATCCGCGCAGAGTCGCTCCCATCGACCCAGAGGCCGAGGCTAGACAGCGAGAATTTGAGAAGGAGCAGGCACAACGCAAACGCCTCCTGAAACGCCGAACCGAGGCGTTCAATCGCATTCTCGACAATGCACCCACGACATTCAACGGGCCGCAGCTCCGCATTGTCCTTCGAGCCCTCATCAACATCGACGCATACGACTTTACTGACGATGTGGCAGCACATTTCGTCGGCGACGACGAAAACAACCAGCAAAGCGCCGAGGAAGTGCTGCTCTCTGTAGTGGACGGAATGGAAGACGACAAGCTCCCTGCGTTCGCCCTTCGGCTGTCGCTCACCGGCCATGTTGACATTCCAAGCGAGGGGGAGACGGATCATCTGATCGAAGCGGAGAAGTTGTTCGCTCCCGCTCAACCCAAGACGGCAACCAAGAAGCCTTCTGCGAATGCGACGAAGAAGAAGGCAAACGCCAAGACAAAATCAGCCAAGAAAAAGTCCAGCAAGAGAGTCGCGGCCTAAACCACGGAGGGGGCCAGCGATGGCCCCACTCTTCAGAGGAGGAGATGATGCTGCAATTCACATACAAACTGAAGATTACCGAGCGGGTCAAGGGCAAGTGCAGTCGCCATCCTCGCTACAACCCTGAAAAGGACGGACGCGCTGGAATCCATGGCGCGTGTTCGTGCTGCTTCTCACTCTATGACCTTTGCCAAGCTCGCATTGCTTTGGACGCGGCACAGCGCGAATTCATTCGCAGGGCTGCTCCCTGGGCGCGGCCACGAGAGCCGCGCAGCAAGAGAACTATGGATACGTCTGAGGAGCCAGAGGTTCCCAAGAATGAAGCCGGTGTGAACACGGTCGAAAGCGCGATCGTATATTCGCCCATCTGACGATGGGCCTTCAGTTTGCCCCCGCGCGCTCTCGCGAGAGAGCGCGCATCTCCTTCCCTAACTTGCTGCAATTGATCCCGACCTGCACCAACAGGTTGAAGATGTTGCCGGTGACCCAATAGAGCGACAAGCCTGAAGCATAATGCCAGAGCGAAAAACCCCAGATCGCTGGCATCAGTAGCGCGAACATCCAGCGTTGAGAAGGGCTCATACTCGGGGTCGGTGTGATGCACTGCGTGAGAACCATGCTCCCGATGATGAGAAGAGGCAAGACGTGCATAGGATCTGGCGAGGCGAGATCCGCGAGCCATAACCAGTGTGCATGGTGCAACTCGGCCGCATTTTGCAGCACCTTCATGTAAGCAAAGAGCAGGGGCATTTGTAATAGCATGGGCAAGCAGCCGCCAAACATGTTTGCCCCCTCCGCCTTATACAAAGCCATCATTTCCGCATTCATTTCCGAGCGCTTTGGATCATTCAGCTTCAGGTGAGCGTAGCGCTTCTTCAGCGCTTCGACCTTTGGCTGAACGCGCATCATCTTCAGAGAAGATTTCATCGACATCACTCGCGGCCAGACGATCAGGAGATTGAAGATCACCGTGAGAACGACGATTGACCAGCCCCAGTTGTGAATTCCCTGATCGTTCAGAACGCGCAACGCCAGGTAGAGTGGCTTGGCTATAAATGTGAGCCAGCCGAACTCGCGATGACTCGCAATGGACTGGCTTTGCGATGCTGGCAACGACGCCCTGGCAATCTCAGTTTGTACCGCTTGCGATTGGCTTTGACTGGCCGGAACCGCCGGGATCAGTTCACCGTGGCGGAGGTATTGAAGGCCGAAGAAGAGCGCAACGGCCAGCACGATGAAACTTAGCAGTGAACGGATATCGCCAGCAGTACTGGGGTTCCGGGATTCAAAATTGGGATTCTGGATTTCGGGCACGAGACACCTTTTCCTTCCGGGACAATGGCCCGGAGCACCATGGGACGATAAAGCGCGTGCATGGCGCCCTAAGGTCGCCATACGCTAACCCACTGGGATCAGGAAAAGAGAGGAGGAGGGCGCTGGAAGGAAGGCGCGAGACTTGGTTCTTGGGGGATTGGGAACGAACGCCAATTAAACGAAGGATTCCAACGGTCTGAGCTTGGAGCCATCCAAGAACGCGGGAAAGCCCTCAGGCTGGCTGTAATGACTCGGTAGATTGCCGGCGACCGCGCAACCACGAACATGAGCAGGATGGTGAGCAGAAGAAAAGAGATCATCCCGCTCATCCCTGCAAACAACAACGACTGGTAATACGGAAGGCACAGAACAAACAAGCAGAACAATCGCTCCGACGCTGTCTGCCTGTAGCCCTGAGGCTTTGTCACGTGCCTTGCCATGCAAGCCATTGTACAACGCGGTCGGTTGCGCGACTCGAGTGAAGATTGAAGCAGCCCGCTTTCCAAGTCGACCTTCGGGATTTACCTGACGTCGCAGGATGGGGAGTAATAAACGGGAAGATCAAATATCCCAGATCTTCCCGTCGAACAGTTCTTCTGCAATTTTCGGGGGGTTCCTTTTTACGAAAGGGTGATTAGCAAGAGCCTGTCGAATGTACCGGACGGCGTCGTAGGCTTCAATGACGAGTTCCCGCTGATTCTTGAAGTGCTGTTGATCGAATGCATCTTCATTGATCTTGTGTGCCGGTTGCTGCCGCAGCTTACGGACCTTCCGAAACGTTGTGAAGATCTTTTCCATGGGTTCGGGATCTGCTGGATGAAAATATCGACGCATCCAAGCCTCAAGCAGCGCAATCGTCCCCCGCGCATGAATAATGATCTTACCGTCGGATCGTGTTTCCTCATCTTCCAGAGGGATTGAGGCTGAAGCGAAGAACTGTTTATTCAGGTTATCGGACAACATCTGATCGAGCAGGAGCACAAACCGATTGAACTCAGCTAATGTGGGCCTTAGCAAGAACGCGAACTCGCGAGGTCTCTGCTCCGAGTAGGTTTGACGAAACATTGGCGGCATTTTCATCAGCTCTGTCATCTTGTTGATGAGTGCCAATTCTTCGATAAACGCATCAAAGATGGGGATTCGGGTGCCCCATTCTCCTAGGATCGTGCTCCGAAAATAATCAGGATGCACTTTGAAATTGCCAGCTAATTCTTTAGCCCGCCAAAGCTGCTGGTGTTCGGGACTCAACCCGGAGAGATAGCGTAGATATACGGCGACAGCCCGGTTCATCTCTGCATCATAGGCAAAACCAAACGTCTGCAAAATGACCTGGTCTCGATTCTCCATGGCGTCAGATTCATAGAATGCATCCCGTACGGAGATGTTGCCGTGTATGGAATCTGTCTCGTATATATATCTAGGGTCATTTCGATAGTGTTCGAGCACCGAAAGATCAAACGTGCGAAATTCCAACTGCCCTTCTCCCCGCGCCAGTAGCAGAGTATAAGGCCGATCATTGTAATGACCCACTTCTGGAAGATCTGCAAGGGTTGCGGGGCGTGGATATAGGCAAAAGTGCTCGCTAAACTCGAGCGACTTCAGTCCGGCTAATTGTGCGTCGATGCCAGGAGAGTTGAATGGCTTAATGTGCGGATTTCCGGTTAACACCACATCGATCGCGCCGGAAGAGATCAAGTCCTCCATCAACCCTCTTGCCTCTAAATCGGAAACGCCATACTCCTCTTTCAGCTTGTAGACCGGATAGCCATTGAAGTCGTGCGATTCGAGGTAAAACTTTACGACAGAATCGAGAACCGCCGAATGATCCAAGGCTTCCTCCTTCATGGGCTTTCGAGCGATCGCTCCTCATTAGGTCATCAACCCGCATGAGAACGCGCAAGTTCCCTACAATCCGACATAGCCGCGCTCGTCAATTGGGCGGAATTCAATTTGGCAGGATTCACAGAACTCTATGGGCGCGTATCTCCTGCCGGAGTTCATCACGGAGTGCACGACTCTTCCGGAGCTGCTTGAAAAAGTCCTCCAGCATGCTGACCACAACAGCATTCACGCTGACGCTCTCGCTCTCAGCCCACTCCCGCAATTTGATCCGCGCTTCGTTGCCGATGTGGAGCAGCATGGGATTCGCCAAGCCAAGTCCGGTCTTCCTAGTTTGAATGATCTCAACTTCTTTAGGATCGGTGTGGGCCATGGCAAACAAAACGATGCGTGACAGGTCGCCTGCCACGCGTGCCTCTTCGATCACTTTCTCTTTGAGTTCTACAGGGAGGCGCAGGGTCATGCCCACGCGATCATCAGTCCAGCGCTGGCCCTCTTTGTTTCCCTTCCGGGCCTTTGTAGCTTTCTTCTGAGCCAACTGTTCATCCTCCGGCAACCTGGCCGGGGACACACGCTATTCCCCGGCTCGCATGGGGGTATACGGACCTTTGAACAGAATATCCTTTTCGACCCTGACGAAGAACCGGTAACCAGGCCGAATCCTGATCGTAGGTTGAATATTCAGGTTCCGCCGAGTCACCTCGACTCCAAGCTGGCCGACCTGCTGCCCTACCGCGGCGCCGGCTTGCTGGCCGACGCTCTGGCTCTGGAGCACCGAGGAATTCTGGCCCTGACTCAGTTGAACTCCCATTGCAAATAAGGAGGTTAACAGCGCACCGGAAAAAATGCGAGCCCAATGGCTGTCCACCTGATCGCGGTATCCGGCTGCGCCCTGACTGTCGTCGCCCTCGAATGCGCCCAATTGCAGTGAACTCCCATCCGGGAAGATGATGCGCTTCCAGACGGCCTGCAAGGCGTCCTGGCCATAATTGACGTGTGAATTGTACATTCCAATAAGGGTTGAGCCAGCCGGAATGAGCAAATACTGACCGGTGACCGAGTCATAGACGTTTTCCCTGACAAGGGCACGAATCAAGCCGGGCAAATCGGAGTTCAGCTCCTGTTCCAGCACGGCGGGGATCAGCCATCCGGACTTGACCTCAAACTTTCCCAGCGCCGCGGTGCGGGCGCGCGGGAGGTAATCACTTTCCGTTTTCGAATTTGCCTTATTGGCAAATCCCTCTTTATCGAATTGAGCATTCTGGCGATCGAAGTCGCTCATGTTCTGTTCTGAGTTCTCGCCCGATCCGGAAGCCGGTTGTTGCGGCACGCTGGCGGCTTGATCGGCTCTTGCTCTCAAGAGCGCAGCCGCGACGGACTGCATAGGGTCAGTTACTGCCGTCTGCTTGCCAGATTCAGCCTCTCGCCCAAAGGAATTCGATGCTCCTTTGATCGACGTGCTGGATTCGATAGCCTCTTGCTCTCGTTTGTACAGCTCCAGCCGTCGTTCTTCGGCAAATGACAGGGAGCCATTGGCGGCGGTGGAGACGGGCGTCTGGCTGTATTGGAGCGGGGGAATCGAAGATCGCCCTGCTGCATGCAGTCCATCGCCCTGGCGTGCGGCCCCATCGGCCGTCTCGCCCGTAATCGAAGTTCGAGGTTCCAGGGACGGAGGCAGCGCATGGGAGGAACCCGTGTTCAAACCGAGCCGCGCCTGATCGTCCATCCAGCTCTTCTCAGAGACGGTCGCCGGCCCTGTTGCTGTGCGAGGCGCATCGGCCTGCACCGTTTTCTTCATCTTCCGATTTTTCAGGCCATGCTGCATATACCCCGCAGCGAGAACGACCAAACCGATGACGATCAGCCCGGCCAGGGGTCGAACTCTCTTTGCCTTGGGCGTATCTGCGCCGCCGGCGCCACGAACTACGCTGTCCACATCGGCGTCAATAATGTTCCTGTCCTCGGCTTCAGAGCCGGCTTCGACCGTCGCCTCGCGCTTGGAATCGGTGCCTCGCACTTTTTCGTCAGACATGACTAGCCCCTCCCACCTGGATTGGCCGAGCTTGCATAATCCTGCGCTCGTGTAATCGTGACTTTTTTCTGCTTCTTGCCGACTCCGAGCAGGAGAACGCCTTTATCGAATAAGCGGTCCACGACGTAGCGGTTGCCGTCGACCCGGAAGTTGACCAGCTCGGTTTTGCCACTTACGTCGATCATCAACGTGGGGACTTCGCGGAATCGGCCGTCATTTGGATAGAAGATGTACGTGTGCTGACCGTCGTCCAGGACCCGCACGGGCTTCATGTCGGGATCACCGTCCACTTTGTAATCGAAATAGAGATGATCCAGTGCGTTGGGAGTCATGCCCGTTCCGGTATCAGGCAGGGACTTTTCCTTTCTCTGTTCTTCGGCACTTCGTGCGGCAGCATCTTGCTGTGCCTGAAACGCTGACCACTTCGCGGGATCGTTAGCGGGATATCGAAAAGCGACGGTCGAGATGTAGCGCGTGGCGTCCGAAACCAGGCGCACGACGTATGTACGCCGATCTGTGGGCACAACTAGGTCTGTGTCAAGGCCCGCTTCGATGGGCTTGATGATGAGCAACGCCGTCTGAGTCAGCCCGGAGCCGGACGCGACTGGAGTCACTTCCCAGCGTCGCCCGTCGCCAATCTGCGGCGGACTCTGGATATGCTCTCCGGGTTCGAGTTCCAATGCGCACACGCGTAGAGGCGCGCAAACCACCACCGGCATGCCTTCCCCGAATGTGTACAAGACACGTCCGTCCGCGCCGGGCGTCGGCAAGTTGAAACTCGACTCCCAAGCATCTGCCACCGATGCCGCGCTTGCCGCAGTGGCATTTAGTTCCACATGAGGCGCGCGCCAATCAGGCGGAGCGCCAGCCGGTTTCGAAGCCGCGCCGGCTGCAACGGAAGGAGGGTTCGTGCGCAACGGCGGGATCGCAGGAGTGGTCTGGCCGCGAAGCTTCTGCAGTGCTCCGTTGAAATCGTAGTTCGGGAGGTCATTGTATTGTTGCGAAGTGCCAGCAGGCGCACCAGATTGCCTAGCGTCCGTCGAGGGCGTTTTCGTCTGCGCCGGAAGCGAGCAAGCGACTCCAAGGAGAACTGCGATTGAAAATCTCATTTGCCTTGACCTCCATCCGATGATTGCCCGGCGACGCTAGTTGACGACGGACTGACGACTTCACCCCAACTGAAATTTGTGACATACAGACCGAGAGGATTGATGAGGGCCTGTTTAGGGTCATTCACCTCTTGAGTGTTGACCGTCACGATCGCTCGGTAGCGATGAGTACCTTGCAATTGACCGAATAGATCGTGAGTCGCTTCCGTCCATACCACCTCGTAGCTCTTTGGAGATTGCTGAACGATCGACTCAATGGAGATGTCCACGGTTTCTTTCTGGAGCCTGGCGAACGGTGAGTTTTGCTGATACCAGTCCGTCAGCGTCTGCGATGCCGCGGAACTTGCTGAGGCAAGCGCGTACACTTCGTCCACCATCTTTCGCTGAACAACAGGATCGATCTCGACAGTCCGCAGATTCGTGATCCAGCGAGCGACCGTCGCCTCTTGCAAGCGAACATCTTTCACAGCAACCTGCTTCGCCGGAATGACGGGGACGGCACGGCCAACATCATCGAGCGCGACTACGTAGGGAACAGTGTGGGACCTGTAGCCAATTGTGACCATGCCAGTCACGCAGACCAGAGTCGTAGACATGGATAGGAAGGCAATCAGCCTCCAGTGCTTTGCGCGAGAGATCAGATCTCCATAGCGCTCATCCCACTCTTGTCGCGCCGCAGTATATGGATTCAATGTCTTTGAAGTTGTTGCCACTCGCTATTCCTCCCCTTCCATCCGCAGTTGAGGCGGCGGACTATGTTCGCTCCCGTCGTCTGGCACCAGATTCCGCTTCCTTTGCCGCCCGACGTTGAAACTCGGTTCTGAATTGCCCAGGTCGCTGTGATTACTCTCGATTGGCCCCGGATCGCCACTCGAAGGTGTTTCGGTTCCGCGCGATGGCGCTTCCGCAACGCCAGAACTGGAAACCGGAGTGGCCTCGATGGGTGAACTCGGCGTTGAGCCACCCGAAATGGGTTCGACTCCGCCACCTGGGGGAGGACCCACTGGCGCAGGTACGCCCGCGCCTCCCGCCGCGGTGTCCGCAGCGCCGGAAGCCATCGACGCCGATGTCCCCGCCGCCATATCACCGCCAAGCGCTCCGACTGCCTCCATGCCGCCGGCACCTGCGGCAGCCGCTCCACCCGCAGCGAGCGCGCCGCCACTCGCGACTGTGGCAACGGCGAGGGCCGCTCCTGTAGCAGCCGCGGCACCGGCATTTACGATGTCGGCTCCGCCCAGGCCGAGGCTGCCACTGGCGATCGATCCCGCCATCTTGGGGATCATCCAGGATGCGAACGCAAAGAGAAGCATTGACGCGATGGTCGGGAATATCTGGAGCGCCGGTTGATCCGGTGTATAACTGTCCATCGCCGCCACCCAATTCTGGGAGACGGTCTTGAAGACCCCAAGCATTAGGTAAATCAACATCAACCGAACGCCAGTCGAAATTGCTAATGAAATGTACCTTTCAAAATACGGCATAGTCCAGCGGCTACCAGCAAAGCCAAGGAAGATGTAGCCTGCCGTCATCACGATGATCGCTTCGAGCTTAGTGACGATGTAGTGCAGCACGATAATCAGATACGAAGCGAAGACCATCACGATCATGAGAATCGTCGTCAGGGCCGCTCCGGTCTGCGTGAGCAGGTTGGCGCCGTTAACCTTGTCAAACAGATCGCTGCAAATCTGGATGCCTTGCGCCATGATGTCGGAAGGGCTTTGGGCCGCTGAAAGGCCGGTCGCATTCGTGCCGATGGTGATAAAGCTGTTTACTATTGCGGGAATCCAAGTCTGTCCGTGTACGAGAACGGCATAGAAGAACGAGATCACCAGGAGTTTTTTGATCAGCGACAAGAACAGGCCCATGAAGTCGCTTTCCCGCAGAAAACTTGGGGCCGACCACGCGAAATCAATCGCTGCTAAGAGGTAGAACAGCCTTGTGGCAGCCGCCATGATTGCCGGTATCCAGGCATTCGCGGCTGTCTGCACCTGCTGAAACGTGCCGCCCACGTCGCTGGTAGCATTCTGCGCGTGGGCTATCGACAATGAGCACACTAAACCCGCAGCCACAAAGATGGTCGTTCGTTTCATCAAATTCAACTCTCTAAAACGTTTTCCCGTCCGACTGAATCTTGGGTTTTGAGAAGAAGGTCGCGCGGGTGACCCCAGCGCAAACCTTGCCCTCATCCGTATTCGCCCAGTCAGAAGCGGCTTGCGATCGACGACTCGCGCACATGGGCGTCAACTCTTGTCTGACGGAATCATGCTTCGCGAGCCACGCTCCCATGTCATCCGGGGATGCCTGATCCGGATCGCCGCCGCCCGCGGCCCTGAAATTCGCAACTATCTGGCTATCACTCACATGCCGGCAACCCGCCGCCATTGTGAGCACTATTAATAGGAACCCAACTGCAATCCGTCGCATGTCCCTCCTTTAGAACGTCACGCCGTCACTGCTGATGGTCGCCTGGCCAAAGAACTTGTCAGTATCTGCCTGTGTTGTTAAGTCTTTTTGGACTTGAGCCGACTGGAATGCAGCTTTACTTTGCATGTCGGCCATCATCAGTTGCCGAAGCTTCATCAGTTGCTCAGCTTGGTTCTCGGCGATCTGGTTTCCGACCTCCAGAGCCTGCATACGCCCCACCGCCGTCGTGCTCTGGCTTTGGAGAGTTTTGAGAAGCGCGGCATCACTGTTGAACTGATCGTTCTGCAACCCCGCTGCCTTGAGTGCTCCCAACGTACTATCGAGGCTTGTTTGTCCCCACTGCGAATACTGTTGTCCGTAGTTGGTCGTGGTCACGTACCCGGGGAAACGGAGCCTGAATGTGCCGTCCATGTTCGAAAGTGTGTAGGCCAAGGATTGCCCGGTATTCACAATTCTGTTGAGGTTGGCGATGTCGCCCGCTACCGTTCCAAACAATTGATTGCTGATGGTCATTCCGTGCTTCGTCATATCAGCAATTTGGGTCATTTGGTTTTCGACCATCATGACTTGCTTTTCAAGTTGGCCGACTAGCTCTGCATAGTTCAAGAGCTGGGTATATTCCGTCGCAAACAGACCCACCCCGCCGGCATGCGCCTGGGTTGGGATCGCTGTTGCGGTAGCTATGAGTGCCACAATCGCAACTGCGCTCGTTCCTTTAGCTAGCCATTTCTTCTGCACGGCTGCTCCCTCCTTCGAAGTAGGCAATCCACTCTTTCGACACTTGCTTTTCACCCAACCAGACAGCGACCCAATGTTCGCCGTGCTGCTTTTCCAGCGCGCTGACCCGAGCTCGATCCTTTGGAGAAGACACGCCAAGGAAACTGAGCGCGACTGGGCCAAGACGAAATGAGATGAGCCTTCGGCCGAGGGGACGAACAACGTAGTATTCGCGCTTCGGCAGTGCTCGTTGGAGAATCTCAACCTCCCTGCCGTTCAATCCGGCGTAGCGATAAAACTCGCGCATACTCTCATTGCCGGCCTCAGAATTGGGCAGGTAGATCTTGGTGGCGGTGCTCTGCAATATGGTGGAGGCAATAGGCGAGTCCTTCACATCGGCAATGCTCTGCGTTGCCAGTAGCACGGCTGCATTCTTCTTGCGCAGAGTCTTGAGCCAATCCTGAATCTTGTCCCTCCAGGCCGGGTGGCGCAGAAAGAGCCATGCTTCATCGATCGGAACAAACGTCGGACGACCGTTCAGCGACCGTTCCATTCGCCGGAAGAGATAGAGCAAGACGGCCATCACTGTTGCATCGGAAAACGACCCGCTAAGTAGGGTTTCCATCTCGCAGACGATGAAATGCGATTCGACCAAGCTATCGTCCGAAGCATCAAGCATTCGCCCCAAAGGGCCATCGATCACGTAGGGCTTCAGTCCGGCCTTGAGATTTTCATCCTGGAGGTTGGCTTCGAGTTCAGTGAGAGTTCGCCTGTGCTTAGGAGATTCGGCGAGTTGCCGAACGGCCCGGTGAATCGTTTGGCGCTCAGCCGGGCCTACAAGAATGTCCTGGAGGCGCATGAGCGTCTCAACCCACTCGATGCCCCAAGCGAACTCGGCAGGATCTTCGATATCCCTTAGCGGCTGAAATGCCAGGCCGCTTTCCCCAATGTCGTAGAACCGGCCACCCGCGGCTTTGCATAGGGCGTAAAGCGAATGCCCTTTGTCGAAAGCGAATACCTGGGCATTTGGATACCGAAACCACTGGCTTGTGAATAGGCAGATTGCAACACTCTTACCGCTACCCGTCGGACCGACGAGCAATGAGTGCCCCACATCCTGGTAGTGCAGATTTAGACGAAAAGGAGTGCCGCCACTTGTCGCCGCCTGGACAAGCGGAGGAGAGTTCGGTGGCATTAACGCCGAGGGGTTTACACTCTCACCCGCCCAGACTGCGGAAATTGGCATGAGGTCAACGAAATTCCTCGTATGAGCCATTGGACGGCGAATCTGGGCTGTACGGTTGCCGGGCATCGTCCCGAAGAAGGCATCGACCGCGTTTACAGTCTCAACTCGAACGCCGAATCCGCGGTTAATCAGCGCCTTGCGGAATTCGCCGACCATCGTCTCAATGAACTTCAGGTCCTTGTGTTGGAGCACGATCGAAGAGGAAAAGTAGCCGTACTGCACCTCTCCTGCCGCGGCTTCTGACATTGCGCCCTCGGCGTCCGCTGCCATCTCGATCGCGTGCATATTTGTTACGCCGCCGTTGGACTTGAAGACTTGGTCCTTGAATCCGCGCGTCTGAAACCGCCATTTCTTCCGCGTCTTCTCAATGATGGCTTCCGCCTCCCGAGTGTCCATCAGAATGATGCGAGTGTGCCAGCGATACTCGCAGGCCACCGTATCCAATACAGACAGCGCACCGGGCCACGTGGAACGTGGGAATCCATCAACGGACAAAACTCGGATGTGGCGGTCGGCCATTTTCGGTTCCATGCCTCCGAGGAAGTCCTCCATGGCGAGCATGTCATTCAGGAAAACCGGAATCTCCGGAAGCATCACAGGCCCCTTGATCCCTGTCAGACACCGCCGCAGGTATCCGAGCAGCTCATCGTCTACTCGCTCAAATCCGCCGGGCTGCGGCGTCCTCAGAGCGCACAGCCGTTTGACTGGAAATTGAGAGGAAAACACATCTTCGAACTGCCGGACCTTTGCCGTGAAGTACCTCAGCGCGTCTAACCCGACATTGCTTCCCGCCCGCTTGTCCGACCCGGAGATCATGAATCCCCGTAGCCGTTCGCTCGCCGCCACCGGAGGTAGATACGTGAGCGCCAGGAAATACTCGCTTTCGAAGTGGCTACCCTCGGACTGGAACTGAACTCTTCGTTCCTCATCGATCAGTGCCGTCACTCGGTCGGGGAAAGCGCCCCTGGGCCCGTAATCGTTTGCCATCAAGCGGAACGAATCGACCTGGACCATCCAGCCGCTCCCAAGCCGCAGAATCGAGGCCAGCCTGGTCGCAATCGCATTCATCTCTGAATGTGTTGCCGACTGGAGATCTGGTCCACGGTAACTCCACGCAGCCAGCAATGAGCCGTCATGCTGGAGCACAACCCCGTCATCGACGAGTCCGTACCACAGGAGCAAGTCGCCCAGACCCACCGGCTGTTTTCGCGCTTCCCCAAACATCGCTGCTCCTTATCCTCGCCGAGACGGTTTCCCTACAACAGCAACCCCGCTCTTCGCGGGATAGAAATCCTTGTAGGACAAATGCCGCGCATAGACCTTTCGCATCAGCGGGTCCTCTTTGCCCATTCGGGCCAACACCGCGACAATCGCCATAAAGCTGCCCCCTGCAATCAAGAAGGACAGAAACGACATAACGCTGACAGCCACTAACGCGAGCAAGAGACCACTGAGCAGAACCAGCTCGCGATCTCCGCCCATCAGCAATTGAGGCCGATTCAGAGACGCGCGCATAGGGGTAAATACTGGCTGATCTTCCATAACGGTCTCCAGGTGATGAGGGGCGAGAGCGTTCAAATTCGTCGCCCCTCATAGGTTGGTGTTTACCCCTGGGCGATTACCGAATGCCCAAGGAACGAAACTGCGGAATGCAGAGGCTGCATGAACATCGCAACCTCCGCGGACTGCCCGATGAAGGAAGTCATCACCTGTGCAGCGAAGACCACGCAGCACACGGCGATTCCCACATGGAGCAAGCGTTTCATCGTTTCGCCCATCTCGCCGCCGGCGAATGCCAGCGTCGCTCCAAGCGCAACGATTGCAATCACCGAGATGGCATAAGCGACCGGGCCAGTCAGTGAGGTGACCAACGTTGTTAGTGGACCTTCCCACGGCAGGTTTGTGCCGGTTTCGGACGCAAATGCTCCAGCCGTGCCAAGGGCAAACAGTACGCCCAACTGAAATCCAAAGCGGCCGACACCCCTCCTGCCGAATCTGCGCGCAATCCTTTTCAACCATTCGTGCCGAGTCATTGCCATTTGCCTCCTGTGCCCGCCGGGCACATCGGTTATGCGTGCCGGCAGGTCCTGCACGCCGCCAATGGATTAGCTCCGCTGGTTGGCGGAACCGCTTCGTCACACTTGCGTCAGGCGGTAGTGTCCTTCCTCATAGCCGGACACCACCGCGACTTCACGCACCTTCCGACCCTCGAGTGGGTCGAGAAAGATCGAAATCACAAGGTCCACAACCTCTCCGATGAAACGCTGCTGAGGAGCCGGGGTCGCTTCACGAACCAGATCCTCCAGCCGAACCAGTCCCGCATAAGCGTCATTAGCGTGGACCGTGAGAATTCCTCCGGGGTGGCCGGTATTCCACGCCTTCAGGAGTTCCAATGCCGTCCCATCGCGGACCTCACCCACTACGATCCGAGAAGGCCTCAGTCGCATTGAGACCATCACGCACCCGCGGATCGGGAAATCCGTAGTCGCCAACATGCTCACGTGGTTCGCACATTCAATCTGCAGCTCCGGCGTATCCTCGATCACAATCACGCGATCATGCGGAGTGAGGTCGGCAATTCCAGCTAGAATTGCATTGCCGAGAGTCGTCTTCCCGGCGCCAGTCGAACCGACGAGCACAATGTTCCGCCGCTCCTGAAGTGCCTTTTCGATGACCTGACGATGACTCAGGCCCTCAACTGCCTCAAGAAACTCCATCTGCTTTCGCGTGCGATTGCGAGGATCTCCCTTCCGCGAGAGAATTCCCGCCTGCTCGTAGTCCTTCAGTCCAAACCGTTGGGCTGATGGCTGGCGGATCACAAACGTTGGCGCTGTCACCACCGGCTCGATGATCCCGGCAAAGCGCGAGCCCCAGACGGGCAGGTTCGTTTCAAGAACCGGATGCCGGTCCGTGATGGTCGTCTTGCGCATCGAAGCGATCGTCATCATGGCTCCCTGTGCCAGTCCTGGAGCAAGTGAACCGCACCTTTCAAATGGCGCTCCGGTTCTCTTCACCCACAAAGCTCCATCAGGATTGAGAGAAATGTCTTCGACACGCCGATCTCTATCCAGGAGTTCGCATACCGTGTCGCCAAGCTCATAACGCAGCTTCTCCACGAGCCGGCCAAATTTTTCGTCAATGGGGAGAATTTCCGCTGCCATGGTCTACCGCGATGTACATTTCACACAGTATCATAGAAATGCGCATTTCAATACGGTGCATCATACACCATCTTCTTTCCGATATCGAGGTAGCTTATGGACAGAACGATCATCGCAGTTCACAGAATGCTTGATGCGCTCGCAGCGGCCAGCTATGACGTTGGCGTTCTGAGCGAGCGGGGCATGTTCCCCGGCCACGCAAGTCTCACAAAAGAGGCGATCTTAACCAAGCTCAAGTTCCTCAAAAGCCAGAATGCACGCGGAGCGCACATCTATGTCCGTCCATCGGGAATTCACAATCTGACTGTTCTCGACGATCTTAGGCAGGAATCCGTTGACCGGCTGTCGGCTGATGGCTTCGAGCCCTGCGCGGTCGTCGAGACGAGTCCTGGGAACTTCCAAGGGTGGCTGAAGCATCACCGCACCTACGAATCTCCCGTCTCTACGTTCATCGCCCAGGAATTGGCTCGACGTTACGCGGCCGATCCAAGTGCGGCGGATTGGAGGCGGTTTGGTCGCTTGCCCGGCTTTACGAATTGCAAGCCGAAACACAGGCAGCTAAACGGATTCTTCCCGTTCGTTCTTTTGCGAAGTTGTTCGGGAAAACAGTTCACGCGGGCAGAGGCATTTGGCTTGGAGGTGGCGAGCCGGTACCAGCTCCAGCAGGAAGAGAACAGGCTCGCAATTGAACGCCGCATTGAGCAGCAGAAGCGCTTTCCCCACGCGGGGAGGAGGTACTTGAATCTCTCGGTCGAGCGTTTCCGTGCCCTGCCCAGATACCATGATCGTCCGGCCGCAGCCGATATAGCTTTCTGTATCTCGGCACTGTCCCTCGAAATGCCCGAAGACGCCATCATGCGTGCACTGGAAGATGACTATCTTTCCCGTGATCTGAATCCTTCCCGGAGGGCGGCCTACATCCGTCGTACGCTCTTAAAGGCCCGGGCGTGGGCCAGATTGTAAGGCCAGGGCTCGCCCATTCACTTGTTGCCGCCGAAGAGGCGACTTGCAGAAGAAAACGCCTGGCCCATACTCTGTTCCTTGCTCGATAAGCACTTTGGCGATGAATTCACGTATCGGTGGAGTTCAATGAACGGAGGGAGGTTCTACGATTGGAATATCCAGTTCAAGCGGGGCCAGGCCGTTACGACGAGACGGTGAAGGCTATGAAGTCCATCGGCTGGTTCATGCCACCTTATGGCAATCAAGGCCGACTAGACATTCTTTCGCGCGAGATCAACGATGCGAACGGTCAATTTGATGAAGCCAAGGTCGAGCGGGTATTAGGGTTCTTCTACACTCCCGACCGGTTGGCATCGATGGTCATCAACATGTATGCGCAGATCCCCGTCGTGGATCAATACAAAGGGACTATTGCGGAATCGATTGCAGCGCATTTTTCCAGCCTTCATCATGTAGCTGTGGCCGGACTGATGCCGGTAGTTGAAGGGGCGGGCCGTGAGCTCGCACGTACTAGGGGCCTAAAGCATGAAGGCTCAGTTAAGGCCGTTTTTGTCGAATTGATAACGAATGCGAAAGACGATGCGTGGGCTCGAAAGATAGGAAAGACACAAGAGATCGAGGATATGCTCACTGGATCTCTCGATTTCCTGACGAAGTACTTTTTCGAAACTTCGGTTCTCTACCCATTGCTGGACAAGACCAATCGGCACGGGGTTCTTCACGGTGCCTACCGGGACTCCGACTACGGACGGCCAATCAATTTCTATAAGACGATTAGCGCAGTCGATATCCTGACGTTCGTCTCAATGCTCCAAACAAATAAAATGACCGGATTTGTCCCTGAGCACACAACGGCCTCAAGGGCTTTGGCGGAACGTTACTGTGAACTTCAGACTTTGAAGATTCTTTAAGTCACCCGAAGCCTGTCTTGGCCAAGGAATTCCGAATACCACTACCGGCGTAAGGCTAGACAGGCGGAAAGGGGTAGATTCGCCCTTCTGAACAGCTCGTCATTGGTCGCTTTCGGACTAATCGTATAATCGTATTTCCGGAATCAGGGTACTTGGAAACGCGATTTGGCGGATTATGCATAAACCGAGCCTCGCCGCTCTGATCCGCGTCAGTTTGTCGGACTGGGGAGCTCAGGAACGATTTTTATCGCGGTGCTTCGACCAAAATTCTGAATGCTGAGACTCGTCCCAGAATTGCTTCTCGGCTTCATTCTGAACTTCGTACCAGTTACGCCAAGCGAGCCGTTCTTGTCGGAACAATTTCTCATCTACGACGCGAGGTCTAAGAGAAGAAATCTTTTCCTCTCTTTCGGATGAGTAAATTCGTCGATAAGCATGCTTCGCAATGATGTCCCGAAACACTCTAGCGATGTGGCGTGAGGGTGCCCGCCGAGGGTAGAAATCGTCTCCTACTTGGGTGAACATCATGTGTCGCGGACTAAGAGGGAACAGGATGTTCGCTTTTGGAACGCCCCACCCTGCTTTGAAATCGTAGTCTGTTGGAGATCTGTAGTTGAGGCAGATCACCGGATCGTCACTCGTGAACCACGGCAGCCCAACTGGCGCCTCGACAATGGACCACTTGTGCTTGAGAAGCATCTTCACTGTACTCGTCAACACGACTTCCATGGCCTGGAACCAATGGCCACGCCCCACTAGAACGGTCGTGACCAATTGGACCTTTTTGCGATCCGGCACCTCACGCACTTCGAAACGCAGCGGGATGTAGCTATGTTTGGGACTACTTTTTGGAACGAGCTTCTCCCCTTTCGCCTTAGCCTCTCGCAACCGGCGTTCTAGGTCTCTTTGAGACTGCTGAAGAACCTGTTTTGTTTGCTCGCCCCAGCTATTGAGGTTTTTAACGAGGAAAGCTGGAGTTCGTACGATCTGCGCAGCTAACAGGTGGACGAGTCGATTCCAGTCATCCTGTGTCAGATCCCGGTCCGCGAGTACGTTTCGGATGGCTTCGCGAGCTGGCGTTTCGAAATCGCGATGCATCCATTGCTCGATGTCGTCAGCTTCCTCGCCCTGGACGATTCTTGTGTATAAGTCCGTCTCGTAACCAGTTCCTGCGACATCGACTGTTTTCCAGAGAGGCACACGCGGGCGGGATACGAGCGTTAAATACTCATGCACTTTCGATGAATCTGAAGCGAAATTCCGCAGATATAGCTGCGGAACAAAGTGGTTGTCGCGCGTCAACGCCATGGCAGGGCCTCGTCAGATCGGCCTCCCGAGTTGCATTGGGGATACTCCACATATTAGGCCGGTAGGCATCCCCCAACGAAATCGAATAATGCCAATTTCACTTTCGTGAAAGGCCCACGATGGGCGCTGCCTTCTCGTCTGCTGATTTCAGGGCAACGCACTCATCCGCCCGTCTGCTCGGTCAGCTTCAGCTGGGCTCAAGCGAGTAGCGCGATTGTCCGCAGCTCCAGATCGGGCTTTCTACCGCGGATGCGTTCAGCGTGCCGCGCTAAGAGCACCCCCGCCCAGCGGACGCACGCTCTCCCTCTGAAGTTCGCTTCGCGCCTTCCTGGTTCCGGACTCCTCCCGCCAAGGCAAGCTTGGGTCCCCTTCCGGAAAACTTCCTCGGTCGCCTTGGGAGTGGGTCGCGCCGGCACACCCTCCGGGCAAGCATGTACCGCACCCAGCGGGCAAACCCTCAACAGAGGAGCTACAAAAATGTACAATCGCACACTTCTCATCGGCCGTATCGGACACGACGCTGAAGCCAAGACGGACAAGAACCAGCAAGAGTACGTTGTCCTGAGCATTGCCACCAAGGACAGCTGGAAAAACGATCAGGGCGACTACGAAAGCCGCACCGAGTGGCACCGCGTCTACGCATGGCGCAATCTTTCACGCTTCGCGAAGACTCTCCAGAAAGGCCAGCTCATCAGCGTTGATGGCACGATTCGCTATCGTGAATACGCCGAAGAAATCAACGGCGCCACCATGAAACATCGCGTCGCCGAGATCCACGCGAGCAAGATCCAGCGTCTCACCAAAGGAGGAGCGCCAGCTCCTTCCGACGATCAGGCCTCGGATGAGTGAGCGATTCGGCATGCTACCGGGCGGCCTCTCGGGGCCGCCCTTCTTATGTAACCACTGTTCGTCGCCCTAAACGACTTCGTCCAATTGGCATGAACGACGATCCGGCGTTCATGCCCGCGTCGGTGTTAACATCAACAGCGAATTCATAATCCAACGAGAAAGAAGCACATGCTGATAAATGGCCGGAGGATCTGGCAAGTTGCGGCAGGAGACGGAGAGCGGGCATATCATGACCTCTTCATCGAATGGGATGTCATCGCCATTGGACCTGGTGAATATGGACCCTGGCCGGATTGCGAGGCTGCCGTAGTCGAAGCCCGAACGCGAAATCAGGCCACGATCATACGTCGCTTCGCCGATCAGATGGCTATAGGAGACTTGGTCATCCTCCGCAAAGGTTCGTCTAATGTTTGCGCGGTCGGCGAAGTTGCGAGTGATTACCTTTGGCTAGACGACTTCGGCGACATCGACGGATGGGATCTGCAACATGTCCGGCGAGTTCGCTGGATCTGGAAATATAAGGACGCTCCAACAAACCTTGGAGCCAATGTCTTGCGGTTTGGTGATTCCGTTCAGGATGCCTGCTCCACCGAATTACAGGGGTGGATAGAAGGGCTGGACGTTCCTCGAACTGCCTCTTCCAGAAAGCTCACGACTTTGCCTGAAACCTGTCAGCACGCTGTGCCTCGCGAACGGGTATCGTTGGAGCAACTCACAGAAGGACTGTTCGATCTCGGAATTGGTCTGAGCGATGCAAATACCGTAATCGATCGGATGCGCGAACTCGAGATGCTCTCCGGATGGTACAAGCGTGCAAAGGACAAGCCTGCAGAGAATGAAACAGTTGCTTACCTTGTAGTTCCTCTACTTCGAGCTTTGGGTTGGACGCCGCAACGCATGGCCATTGAGTGGAAAAACATTGATCTTGCGCTGTTCTCGCGCTTACCTCGTACTGACGCGAACCTCGCAGCAGTATTGGAGGGTAAGGCGATGAATAAGGCTTGCCTGATCGCAAAGGAACAAGGCGAGGGCTATGTGCAGGCAGCGGAACGTAGTCATTGCGAAAGATTGATTGTCACTGAAGGGATACGATATGCAATCTTCCGAAAGCGCAAGAATTGTTTCGCGTCGCATCCGGAAGCATATATAAACCTGACTAGGCGTCTTCCAGACTACCCCATCTTGAGAGGTGCCGGAACTATCGAAGCTTTCGCGCTACTCGCCGCCGATTGGCGCTCCGACTAGAACAGCGGCCGACTAATTGAAACAAGCGACGTACCTTCCCTAATGGGCGCTGCCCCTCGCGCGCGCTAGCCGTATCCCCAGTCTTCCTCCACTGCGTTCCGTGCAGACCTCCGCTGCGCTCCGCCTCTTTCCGCTTCACATCCGTTGCGCTCCAAGAGATGGGTGATCCCCCTCGGCTTGCACTTGCTACCCCCGCCCTCGCCGCCGGGTGGCTCAGGGGTTGTTGGTTAACAACAACCGCCAATACCAAAAAGCCCCGGAGAGCAGACCCCATGACAACCGACAAAGCCCGTGAACTGGCCCAGCAGATCGAAACCAGCGTCAACGCCCTCGCCGCCGAAACCGATGCAGCCCGCCGTAGTGACATTTTCCGTGGATGGCTGAACGCGATGGCCCAATTTCACAGCTATTCCTGGAACAACCAGCTTCTGATTTCCATGCAATGCCCAACCGCAACGCGCGTCGCTGGCTTTCACGCCTGGCGCAAGATGAACCGATTCGTGCGCAAAGGTGAAAAAGGAATCACGATCCTTGCTCCCTGCATTTACAAGTCGAAGAAGCGCGAGCAGCAGGACGAAGAAATCGAAGAGCAGGTGCACGCAATCGGCACACTACGAGGATTTCGCGCGGCAACCGTGTTCGACATTGGGAGTACCGATGGCCAGCCGGTTCCCTCTTTGCCGTGGAAGGTCAAAGGGGATTGTGCAGAACTCCTGCCGCATGCTGAACGCGCATGCCGTGAGCTTGGAATCGAGCTTGAATACAAGACAATCACGGACGGCGCGGAAGGCTACAGCCTCGGCGGCAAAATACAGATCAATCAAGCCCTCAGCAACAGCGACCGCGTAGCGGTAATCATCCATGAGCAGGCACACGAGATTCTTCACAAACAGGCGGAAATCCGGAAGAACACGACCCGCCAGCAGCGTGAACTTGAGGCGGAGTCTACTTCATTCGTCGTACTCTCGCATTTTGGAATTCAGCATGGCAGCCCGTTCTACCTGGCCACCTACGATGTCACGCCAGAAATGCTCACCCAATCATTGGCGACAATCAGCACCGCCGCGAAACGGATCATTGAATTGATCGAAAAGGATCTCCCCGCAGTGGGAGATGAAGATGCGCCGGAACTGATCGCGAACTGATCGGGGCGGATTGGGCCGAACTTCCCGGCCCAATCCGCGATTCCTCCCGCACAAAATCAGTAGCGGCAGCCTAGCGCACGACCGCGTCGAGAATCTTTCTGGCGAGCCCGACACTGTCAGCTATGACAGATGTCAGCCTAGGCGACGGTCGGCTGATGTCTTGATCTCTCGCCAGCCGTATCGCCGCAATGATCGAGGCGGCAATCACCAGCGTCGAAGCAAATCGATCCGCCGCCGTACGTCTCTGCTCTTCCATCGCCTTCTTTCGCTCCTGCTCCTCGCGAGCTATCGCCCGCCTCATCAGGCCCACGGATCACCTCTGACCTCGGTCCCGCTGCTCCATAACCTGATGGGCCAGCCTTCCCTGGAAAATCTCTGCCGGCAAGTAGCGGCGCCTTTGGCCGCAGAGCGGACACGCCGCAATGATCCAGTCATCCGGCAAGGTCTCCACCGGCGCCGGAATGTTCTCGTGACACCCCTTACAGGCGATGACGAACGGGCACAGGCCGGAAGTCGGTGCGTGAAACATGGGATCAGTATAGGCGAATATATGGCGAAACTTCCAACAAGCGTGGGCTCCATCCTCTCGGAGCGCCCCCAGCGCAGCGGTGATATCCGGAATGGGAGCAGTAATTTGCTGGCAGAGGAGAAATCCGGCGCCGTAGATGGACGCCTCGGGTTTTCCACAACTTTTCTCGATGAGCCCGCAAGTGTAAATTTCTTCTCGCGAATTTTGAATCACTACCGTGCCCTTTGTTCGCTCAGGGAGAGGAGTGTGTGGCCATCGTGCTTGGTGGGGCACGCAAGGAGGCGAAGATTTATTGTCTCGTGCCGCAGGCGATCCGATCTTCCATGGAATAGTTATGTACCCAGATCTGCCAATATGCTGGAGGGCTTGTCGATGCCAATGAAAAAGTGGCCCCTTCTCGATTCCAATCCAGCATATCTGGGCGGCGACCCACGCATTGACGGGACGCGGCTGAGTACGGAGCACGTCTACGAATACTGTGCCGGAAGTGATTGTGATGCGCACATAAGAATGTTCCAGAAGGATTGGCCCTACGTGACCGCAAAGCAAATCAAACAGGCGATCGCCTTCGAGAGGACGCGCCGCGGTGTCTGAAGATTTCCGGGGAATCGTGATTTTCCGCCTGTGCTTTTGAACACAGAATGGGGCATTCATGGCGGCTAGAATGATCGGCACGGCATACAGAGAACGAGGGGCGCGCTGTTCCATAAAAGCGAGAAAGGCATCGGGTAAATCGGGCACTAATGCAAGTCACCATTCATAAAGGCAGCCGGGAGATCGGGGGGACCTGCATCCAGATCTCGTCGGGAAAGACGTCAATTCTCCTTGATGCCGGACTTCCTCTTAACCCCGACAGCCAGCCCGTAGACCTTTCGCACCTGTCCGTTGATGCCCTTCTGGTCAGTCACCCTCACCAGGATCACTTCGGCCTGATGAGTTTGTTGCCGCCAGGCACTCCGGTTTACATCGGCAAGCTGGCCCGCAGCCTGATCGATGCCACGCGGGTGTTTATCGGCGACGACAGATATGCGCTCAACTTCCGTGACTTCAAGGCCTGGCAGCCGTTTATCATCGGCGATTTCACCATCACCCCCTATCTCGTCGATCACTCCGCCACCGACGCCTACGCCTTCCTCATCGAAGGTGAAGGCAAGCGCCTGTTCTACAGCGGTGACCTTCGCTCGCATGGCCGCAAGAGAATACTTTTCGAGAATCTCGTTAAGCGCCCCGTTCGCGACATCGACGTGCTCTTCCTCGAAGGCACCATGCTGCATCGAAGCAACGATCAGTTTCCGAACGAACAGTCTGTTGAAGACAAGATCTTTGAGACAATCCTCCAGCAGGGGAACATCTCGTTTCTGATATCGTCCTCGCAAAACATCGACCGCATCGTCTCCGCCTATCGGGCCTGCAAACGTGCTGCCAAGCTCCTGGTCATTGACATTTACACTGCCTGGGTGCTCGAACAGCTTCGACTGGTGACTCAGAACACCCCCTGTATGGATTGGCCAGAGATTCGGGTTTATGCCAAAGGCAGCCAGTATGAAGAGTTGAAGGCCAACCCTGAATATTTTGGTGATTTCAGCAACCGGCTTTTTCGCCGCCGGGTGATGCCTGAAGATCTGCATGACACTCCGGAAGCATTTCTCTACTTCGGCAAGGTGTCCAGCTTCCCGTTCATCGAGTCATTCAAAAGCGCTTCCGTGCCTGTCAATGTGATTTATTCGCAATGGCTCGGGTATCTTGATGGCAACCACGCCAGCTACTACGGCTGCGACAAAATCGCGTCCTACCGCAGCGATCCCGCTGTGAACTTTGTTTATGCCCACACTAGTGGGCATGCGACGGTTGAAGACCTCAAGAAGCTGGCTGAAGCATTCCATCCGCGTGTGCTCGTTCCCATCCACACCGAGCATGGCCAAGAGTACTCGCAGGTTTTTGCCAATGTGGTGAACTTGAACGATGGCCAGGACTTTTTTCTCGCCTGAACGGAGCGTGCAAGTTGAGTTTTGATAACAAGACCTGGCAGGCGGAGCTTCGAAGCAGCCTCTCTGCCTTGAAGGCATGCCAATTTCCCAAAAACAGTGAGATTGTACTCGGCGGAACGCGTGAGCTCGCGACCATCACGATGAAGGAAAAAGGACTGCTGGCAAACATGCAATCCGATGCCGCCGCATTCGAGGGTTGGGCACTGACGCTGCTCTGCCATTGCAAGGTGAATCGCGTTCAGATTGATATCGACCCAACCGCGAAGCAAGACGGGCCGCATTATCAGCGATTTCTTTATCGCCTTAGGCGCTTTGCCGACTTGTTTCCCGATCGGGTGATCACCGCGTTCATGCCAGAGCCGAAAGCACTAACGCGAGGCAAGCGTATCTGGAATCAGTCCAACGATCGCAGTGAAGCTCCTGAAACTCACTCCAAAGAACGGATGTTCGCCGCTTCCCGCGATGGACGAAGTGAATCGGACCTGGAACTTGCCCTCGAGGTTTCCAAGGCATTCAAGGCGCGCTTCCAGCTCGATAAGGTCATGCGCCAGTGGCCTGTAGGGTTGTTTGACGGACGCGTGACCAGCGGAAATCGAATCTTTACCGGCGGAAAAAGCGGCATCGATCTGATCGGCATTCGAGCCGACACCCTGGTCCTGTTCGAATTGAAAAAGCGCGGCAACGAAAAGGTAGGCGCAGTCTCGGAACTGTTCTTTTACGCAAGCGTTATGCGCGACTCCATCGGTGCCTCAGCCGCTTTCGAGTTCAAATCCCAAAAAGCGCGAAGCAACTGCGCAATTGCGCCCGAAGACATCGTTGCGTGCAGCCGTATTTCGGCAGTGTTGCTGGCCCCGAAACTTCATCCGCTCATTTCCGAGCCGAGTATCTTCGCATGCCTGAATCAGGCGACCAATCAACCATCCTTGGACAGGCCCATACAATTTGAAACCGCCATTCTCGATTACCCTCAAGACGAAAACGGCGACTTCACCTTCAGCCATTGAGAACAATGCATGTCCAAATCCAGGAGATTGAACTTAGCGGTCGTCAAGGAAATGCTCCTTCTTGCCGTCTAGCGAATTTTCCTTGGAGCAAGGAAATGGAGGAAAAATGTCAAAAGAAAAATCGCCACTGTATAAACAATGCGTGACTTGCCAAAAATGGGGAGGGACAAGAAACGCTTCAAGGTACCGCGACCACGTGCTGTACGGAAGCGACGAAGACAAGGGTGAGTGCGTCGGCGGGGTATGGAATAGACAACAGAAGAATGCTACGAGCTCTTGTAACAAATGGGAGAAGTGGAGTGTGCTGAAGTAGTTGGCGTAATTTGTTCGACGATGCACCGGCGTGAGTACCCAGGACCGTAACACGTTGTCGGACATATCCATGGTGCATACGGAACTGAAAGCACCAAAGACACCCTCTTCGTCAACGCCGCGCTTCCCTGCAGGGCTTTTGTGATGAGGAATAGCCCTCATGTCTTCAGGATGCCGCAATGATGACTACGACTATCTCACGCACGCACACGGCCCATGCGCAAATGCGGTATCGGAATTAAACCTGTCGCAGGGCGCACATTAGGCCAATCTGGTCGGATTATTCCAACGGAGGCTTTATGAGCAGCGACGACTATTCTTCACAGGACGACCTAAGGAAGATGCTCGCTGAAATATATGAGAGAGGACAAGCCCGGAAAAAGCTAAGGGATGTAGGTGCCCCCCAAATCGGCATATTCTGGGTGGTCGACGGCAAACCTTTGGTCTTCGGGGACCCACTCGTCGAAGCCGAACCATGGGGAGAGTTCAAAAACTACAAAGAAGACCACATACACTTGTGGAAGTTTCTTCAACGTAATCGCATCGTTCCGCGGGATACAGAATACGAGGACTATCCTCGGGGTCGTGTTGTTTACAACACAAAAACAGACACATTTATGTTTTTCGCCGACAGATGCATATTGAAAGACAAGCCAATGGTTGAGCACCTGCTCGCCGAACTTCATTTACCTTCGACAACCACAACGGAAAGTGACCCGCACTACAAGTGCAAGAATTGTGGGGCTAGAGCGGAGCGATAACTCTAAACGCTCTTCCCACGGCTGAAAGCACGAAGCGGACTGCCATCAACGCTATAGAAATCGCCGAGGCCAAGACGAAGGTGACGGAATATGATATCCAGAACATCAACTGCACCTCTACCAATGCCGCCCGAGCCAAAAACCACCGGCCAGGAGACCGACGCCAGCCAATAAGCCCGCAGCGAAGACGCCCCACAACAGGCTGCTCCAGGCTCCGAAGAGTTTGACGCGAAAATCCCTTGTCACGGCGGCGAGTGCGCCTTCGGCCTGCTTAATAGAGTCGTTGAGCTTGCTGGTCACCCACAACTCCATTTTGGCCTGGCTGATTTCGAGCGCCCTTCCGAGCTGTGCCTCCATGATTCGAGCGATCACGATGCCGAATCTTTCCCTCGTTTCCTCTGTATAGCTTTTGAGGATTGCCTCGCCGGCAATGGCGTCGTGCAAGTTGGCCTGAACGTCCTCCAGAAGCTGCCGCGTCTCAGCGGCTGCATTTTGGACGGTGACCTTCAATTCGCGAGCCGCAAAGTCGGAAATCTCCCTCGTGACCCCGCGGAGCCGATCTTGCGCAGCAGCCGACGCGACCAGGCCGGCAGCGATGTTCTCCATCGCTCTGCATTCGACCACGGTCAGCTTGTATCGCAGCCACTCGGGATCTTGCGGGTCCATCTTCGCGAACTGCTGAATAAGGTCGAGAAGAACGCGTTCCCTGGCATCGCCCTCGGGAAACGCCAGGTAGACAAGATCACGAATCCAATCGGTCGAACCCATTTTCAACTCTGCTGTGGATGAGTTCATGGCAAAAGGACCCTCTGAACAGTCGCGAATTCGTTGAATGCTCGGAACCGATAGGTTCGCGCACGCAGCATCATGTCGGGCGCTCTCAATTCCGGCGCCTTCGCCTTTCGGTCCCCGACCGCGGTGAGCGTGTCACAGCCGATCCGCATGAACTTCTGGAGATCGGGCCTACGCGCGTCCATGCGGATTTCCATTGGAGAGAACGCCCGCCGAAAAGCGGAAACAAGCCCTGCGATCGCTGGACTCTCCCACGCCGAAATCGCGTCCTCGCGATGATGGTTGTGGACGATCAGGTAATCCACGCCGTCCTGCAGCGCCTCACCCCAATCGAGAACCGACCGGGCCGATGCAATATCGGTGTCTACCACGCCGATTGCCGTCCAGCGCAGAGGAATTCCCGAATCCTGCATTACGCGGTAAAAATCGCGAAACCACGGAATCATCCGATGGCCTTGCGCTGCGCCCATGTCTGCCAGGACGATGTCCGCCTCCGAGTCCAGCGACACTCCCAGCAATTTGTCATATGTCCAGTTCTCAAGGGCGGGCAGCTTGTGAGCATCCGGGAAAAATGAAAAGAGCGATCCTTCAGCCTTGTTGTCCGGGTCCATATCGAACATGGCCACCTTGAATCCGTTGCTCGCATACCACTCGGCCAACGTTGCCATCACTGTTGTTTTTCCAACGCCACCTTTGCCCGCCATCGGAAAGACCACCCGTTTGGGCTTAAGTTCTCCGGGCCATTCTCCATTCATCTCGGCGGTTCGAATGGATGATTCGTGAACAGCTTGGGCTTGACCTTGCTCGACTCCCGCCGGCGATACTCCTCCGCCTCCCGATCCAGTCTCGCCGCTACTTGTTCTCTCTGCTGCTGCCATGCTGGTTTTCCCCTCTCCTGAATCTCACTTCCATCGTTAGCCGAGCTGCTCGACTCGCCTTGCGCTACTACTCTTTCCCCCTTCTGGGGGCGGAGGATTTCTTCTACGTTTGTTTCGGCAGACCGCGACTCGCGGCGCAACCCGACGATCCGCCCGCATGTCTTACAGAACTGCGGATAGCTGCCCTGGTATCCGTGTTCGCAGAGGGCCTTCCAAATCTCTTTCAATGTGAGCCCGGTCCCGTACGCCGCAATCAGTTCGACTGACATTCCCCTCAGCAAACGTGCGCGCAGATGCGCAGCACCTCTGAGGCCGGAGAATTTCACGACTAAAGCTTGTAGTTCGACGATGCGTTCGGGTACTGACGAGCACATTTCAATATCACCATGCCAGAGAAACGCAAACAATGCAAGAGCCGAAGCGAGACAGGTCGCGCTTACCCGATAGCAAGCGAGACTCAGGCAGTCAGAGTACAGATTGGGCAGTATGTTCCCCCTGCAATCTCGGCTAGGCTCGGTCTGTCTCGCTTGATCTCGTTTCTCGTTGCAGCCGTAGGCTGCACTTTCCGGCCGAAGGCCTCGAAGGGGTGGGCTGCTCGCAAGCAGCCGGTCTCAACGGGTATAGCGGTAGTGGAACATAAAAGGTGTGACTCTAATTTTGTGGCGTTTCTTTTCTATCCGATTGCACCTTCTGATGCTAGGTGAGAGTCACTATCGACTGATGCAAGTGCAAAGTGAGTCAGGTTGAAATTGAGGTGGCGGCTTGTAGTGAAATGTGCATTGCTGTAATATTCGGCCATGAATACCCGAAAGAGATCGGAGAGCGTTCAATTCACTCTTCGACTCAGCCAGGCTCAAGCCGAGCGTTTCAACAAGATTCAGGGAGAGTTGAACGTCAAGAGCAAAAGCGACGTATTTGATTACCTGGTCACTTTCGCATCGGCCAAGCGGGATGATCAGGAGATTCTCTTCTATTCACTGATCGATCGATTAGGGGAGATGATCGGCAAAAGGCTGCAACACGTCGAGACCGTGAATCAGTTGCACTTGGCCCTGACCGACTCTTTCATCAAATACGCGGTCAGCGCACTCCCCGATGTTCCGGCCCAGCTGCTTGAGGCTGCAAGGTTCCGTGGAACCCAGATTTACGAGCGAATCAACATAACCGCTGCGCGTGAATTCCAACGCCGCCGAAAGAGCGACGCCTACGAGCCGTCCTCGCTCGGCATCGACGAAGATCCCGAGGCCCTTACCTAGAGACGACGCATGGCGAGATCTCCCAGACTTTCGAACCCTAATCGAGACGGAAAGCAGTCAAGCGCCGGAGGCCCATCCGCTCGACTACGACCTGGTCGCGCCCGGCGGTTGGCGACCAGTCCGAGAACCGGCACCGCTAGCCGTCTGTTTCGCCTGGCGCGAACAGTCAGCAGATCTACAGGGTTGCGATCAGGCCAACGGGGCAAGGCTCAAGACCGTGGGCCTGGGGCGACGCAGTTCCAACGTCGAGCGGTGGTGAATGTCAGATATTCCAATTCGCGCGTGAAGGGTGCCTGGAAGGCGCATGGAAAATATCTGGAGCGGGAGAGCGCAGCCGGGAAGTCTGGCGGGCTGGAGCATGAACGGCTCGATTCTCGAAGCGAGCAGCCATTGCATTCCATCACTGACCAATGGCAACGGGCAGGAGACACTCGCCTCTTCAAGATCATCATCTCTCCTGAGGACGGCGCCGGCGTGGATTTTAGAGCTACGTCTGAGGATATGATTCGCGCTTTGGAGCAACGGACGGGCGAACGCCTCGAATGGGCTGGAATCGTACACAGAAATACAGACCATTCCCACGTCCACATCGTTGTGCGGGGGCGCTCCCTGTCCGGACAGCCCCTGTTCATTAAGCCCGGTGTGATCCGTGAGGTATTGCGGGACGAGGTCCAAAGATCCCTAACGCGCCAGCTAGGCCCGCGCACCGTGGCCGACGTTGTACGTCAACGAACGTCCGAGATCGCGGCATTTCGAGTAACGGGTGCGGATCGGAGTATGGCGCGGCAGGTGGCGCGAGGTGCGGAGTTCTCTCCTATCACTCCGAAAGATGACTTCGAAAGACGCCGTTTGGCGGTTCTGCTCGGGTTCGGCCTCGCCCGCAAGGAGCATGCGGGATGGCTTGTAAGATCTGACTTCACGACGCAGCTAAGCCAAATGAAGGATTTACAGGATCGCGCGCGGATTCTGTTCCAGAGCGGCGCGGCCATCAGCGACCCGCACGCCCCAATGGAATTCGGGACGCAATCACGAAAGCTAATCGGAAGGGTGCTCCTCAACAGTGAGGATGAACGGACGGGCCAATTCCAAACCGCGTTCGAAACCCTTGATGCCAGGGTCGTAATTCTCCGCCACGACGCCACCCTACGATTAGCGTGGGCGCGGGGCGACCTGAAGGCGGGCAACATCGTATCCATCGACAGCTTGAAGAGTGATCCAAGCCGCCTGTACGCGGTCGCATTGGGGAATGAAGAAAGCATTCTTCACGACCCGAAGGCGCTCGGAGGCATCGCGAAGAGGGTGAGAACGATGGGCATTATCGTCTCTGAGAACGACAAGGGATGGATGGGTGAACTCCGCCGTTCACTCCGCCACAAAGAGACCGACATCAGCTACTGACAGTCAGGCGAGCACAGTATTCAAGATCTCGTCGCGCGAATTGCAATGCGCATAGCAGTAAAGGAGAACAAGGATGCGAAATGCACAAATTGCACCGCCGGGCTATGTCTTACCGAAACGTCCTGGTTGGCAGGGCGGTTGGAATCTCAAAGCTGTCTGCGGGGCTCTCGTGATGTTCGTGCTCACGGCATCTGCCAACACAGAATGGCTCGCCATGACACTCGGCAATCCCGTCGAAATGGGCGAGCCGCTCTTCTGGTTCAGAGGGATTGGGGTATTCCAGCCGTTCGCCGGCATCCGGCTGTGGAGACTATATGCCGCTAGCAGACTCATCAGCTCCGCAGTGCGCCGTGACATTTGGCTTGCATTCGCTGCAACCGTCATCCTTGGTCTATTCCTCGCATGGATAACATACTGGTTTCTTTCACTCATCAGGGATCGCAAGGACACCGACAGTCTTCAGAACCTGCACGGCTCAGCAAAATGGGCAGACAAAAAGGCAATCGAAGAACTCGGCCTGCTGGATGCTACAGACGGCGTGTATATCGGCGGTTGGCGTGATCCGACTACCCAAGAGCTCCGCTATCTCATCCACTCGGGGGCAGAGCCAGTCCTATTGTTCGCTCCGAGCCGCTCAGGCAAAGGCGTGAGCGCGATTGTTCCGTCCTTATGCCAGTGGCGCCAGAGCGTCGTTGTCTACGATCTCAAGGGCGAAAACTGGGACCTCACCGCAGGGTTTCGACACAAGATCGGACAGCGGGTGCTCAAATTCGCCCCGACGCTACCCGAAGAAAGCTGCTGCTACAACCCCCTCTCAGAAGTGCGCTGGGAAACCGACCACGACGTCGGGGACGTGCAAACAATCGCAAACGCAGTCATCCGCAACGGCGGCGAAAACACGTTATATCAGCACTTCGAGGACGCCGCAGTAGACCTCGTCTCCGCCGGCATTTTGCATCTGGGCTATTTCTTCCGTCGTCTCGATCCGCCCCGCCAAGTGACGCTCTCTGATGTTCTCGCCCTCTACTCGCTGCCAGGGAAAGACATCTCCGACACGCTCAGGCAAATGCAAGCTGAGACGCATGATCCGGGTGGCATGTCTGCGCCGCGACTCAATTGGAAGGACATCAACGGCCGGCCCACAGTGACCCATCCGTTCGTTGCCAAGGCTGTTCAGCGGCAATTGAATCGAGCTGACCGGGAAGGCGCAAGCGTGCAGTCCAGCATCGTCACTCCGATGACCATATATGACGACCCAATAGTGCAGAAGACGATCTGCCGTAGCGATTTCAAAATCAGGGATCTCGTCTATGGTGAAAGACCCATGAGCCTGTACCTCAAAGTCCCACAGCCAGACCGGGATCGCCTTCGCCCGCTTGTACGCCTCATTCTGCAATTGATCTTCACTCGGCTCATGGAGCAGCCCGCGAAGAACCGTCACCATTTGCTGTTGATGTTGGACGAATTCCCGGAGCTGAAGAAGATTCCGAATCTCGCGTCGGCGATGAGCCTGATGGCCGGTTACAAGATCAAACCCTATCTCATCGCCCAGACTCTGACCCAGATTCGCGAAGAGTACGGGGAAAACGAATCCATCACTGACAACTGCTACATCAAGGCTGCATTTCAAACGGACAACCTTACCACCTGCAAGAGCCTGTCGGAGCTGTCCGGCAACATGACCATCGAAAAAGAAACCGTGAATTACAGCGGACAAAGGACAGACCTCTACTTGAAGCACATCTTCCGGAGCGTCGAACAGGTCCAGCGACCGCTCATCACGGTTGATGAGATTCGGAGGATGAGACCGCCTCGGAAAGCCACGAATGATCCCAACAGCAGAATCATTGAGCCAGGGGACATGCTGATCTTCATCAATGGCGTCGCCCCTATCTACGGCACGCAGAGTCTCTTCTTCTTGAGCAAGACCCTCTTGGCGCGGACCAAACTTCCACCGCCCCGATTCAATACGGCCGCCAACGAGCCGTTGCCAACCAAAGAAGCCGCAAAATTCTCTCTTGACACAGCAATGATCGCGAAACAGGCAATGCAGGAGGCCATCCATGGGCAGCGCAATGAGCTCTAACATCACTCACCAAGCAGGGAATCTCACAGACAAACCGACGATTGACCGGGTGGGCAATCGTGAATTTGTCAGGGCGCGGTTGGCGCAAAGCTGGCAATACGACACTCAGGGAAAAACCGTGACGCATCGGCAATTCCTGCCGCTGGTTTTCTTCGGCCGTAGCGTTCAGGCAGCTCGCCATTTTGAAAAGGGTGACAACATCCACGTCACGGGTCAGCTCATCCGCCGCGAGATGCCGAGGAAAGTTGACGAGTCAGAGGCCGGCAAGAGCCCATCCACGGTTTGGGAAATTCATGTCACAGACGCCCATCGCATCTCAAGCCTCACCGCAGACGACGGAGCACCCATCCACCAGAACGATATGCGCCGTGCTCAATCTCCTTACCAGCCCCCGACCTACCTCCAAGAGAGCATCCATGATTGGCCGCTTTGATACCAGCGGAGTGATCCAAAAGGCGATTCGGGTAGCTCTATTCCTGGCCATGGGCGCAGCGATTGCAACGGTGGCATTCTGTGAGTTTGGATTCGTCTTCAATTTCACTCATTCGGCGCCGTTCGGGATCTACCGACACGCGGCGGAGCCGACTCTCACCACTCGCAAGAATTCTCCGTATGCGTTCTTTTGCCCCGATCAGCGCTGGCCAGGTCTCAGGAACAACCCGAATACGCGGCGGAACCTGGGCACCTGTCCTGACGGTTATGCAGCGCTCTTAAAGCCGGTCGTCGCTTGGCCTGGCGACGTTGTGACGACTTGGCCTGGAGGAATCATCGTAAACGGAACACAGGTCCCCAATTCATCGCCACTCTCCCGCGATTCTCTGGGCAGAGAACTTCACCCATACCCCTATGGGACCTACCAAGTACCTGAAGGTCAGATTTGGGTAGTGAGTTCCTACAGCTCAAGGAGTTTCGATTCGCGCTACTTCGGTCCAGTGCCATTGCGAACCATCAGAGAGTGGGTCCGCCCGCTCATCACTGAACCATATAGAGCGCACTAAGCGGTCATCGAGTAGCGACATGTTTCCATTCAAAAACAATCACACCCTATCGCTATCAATCGGCAGTCACGCCGCCAGCCGCGCGGTCATGTTGTTCGCCGCCGCGGCCCTCATCGGCTTTCTGGGTTGGAGCGGCGTGGCACGCTTGAGCTGGATCTCACTACTCTATCCGTTCTTGTACCTGCAATCCCGCTCAAGACTGGAATCGCTCTCTGCCGTGTTCTACTACGCCGGAGCCACTTGGAGTGTCATCCCAGGCTCCGCAGTGTTCTTCGGGACCAACGCGAGCTTCGCACTCCCGTTACTTCTCTTCCTTGGCTGTATTACGCTCGGCGGTTTCCCCTGGATTCTGCTCTACAACCGCCGGTTGACCGAAGTGTCAGCAATCGCCGCGCTGGTAGTCCTGGCCCTACCACCACTCAGCTTCGTAACTGTTGCTCACCCCTTGATCTCGGCAGGCCAGTGGTTCCCGGCAACAAGATGGTTTGGAATCCTCTTGCCGCTGCTCGCTATTCTCCTCTATCGCTGGTTCGGGCAACGTTACACCGCGGGTGTTCTGCTGGCGTCATTCTTGGTCACTCATGTCAGGTGGATTCCGCCAACCGCGGATCCTCACGTAGCAGCAATAGACACACATTTCGGTGGGACAGCGTTCGTGCCTCTTTCGCCGTCTGTGCTGTATCAACAAGAGCGCCTGATTCAGAACGAGTCTCTCAAGCACCCTGACGCCGTTGTTTTGTTTCCGGAGACGATCGTACCCGCCTGGTCCCGGATGACGGATACCCACTGGAGCGGAACGTTCCGCGCCTTAGAGCAACAACACACGACTCTTTTGCTGGGAACCACAGTCCCTGTTCCAGCGACGGAAGGAAGTCGCAACATTCTGCTCGCGCGCGGCTTCGGTCCGCACTTTGCATATGTGCAGCGCATTCCCGTTCCTCTGGCCATGTGGCATTTCGGCGGCAGCGATGGCTTTCCGCTGATGCTCCGCTATCCGCCGACGATCCGTGTACTGAATCAACATGCTGCGGTGCTCATGTGCTACGAGCAGCTTCTCGTCTGGCCCGCCATGCAGTCTCTTGCCCGCAACCCGGACATGTTGCTGGCCCCCAGCAATGACTACTGGGCCTCGAAGACTCCCATTCCGGCGATTCAGCATGAAGCAGCGAGAGATTGGGCTGACCTCTGGGACATTCCTCTTTACGAGGCGCGGAACGAATGAAAACTGCATTCATCGCACTTGCGATTCTCCTTCCGGCGCAAAGCTTCGCCCAGACAGTGAATCTCGGTCAACTTCGTGACCGCTGCGTGCCCACCGCATCCTTGGCCACACTGTCCGCAATCGTCCACGCGGAGTCGAGTGGAAACCCCATCGCCCTGCAGCTCGATTTCCCCAACAGACTGCTTCGCCAGTGGCAGCTTCCCCCAGGCGCCCTCCGTCTCATGCGTCAGCCCAGCAACGTCAAGGAAGCTCTCGAATGGATCGACTACTTGAACGCATGGCACGTCTCGGTCGATGTCGGCTTGATGCAAGTGAGCACCGAGGAAGCGATGCGCCGGCACATCCCGACGGCTGCACTGCTTGATCCATGCACAAACATCCGGACGGGATGGGCGATCCTCAGCGACGATTACGAACTCGAAGTGCGAACCTATGGTCCAGGACAGGCCGCTCTACAACATGCACTTTCGCGCTTCAACACTGGCGATACGAACCGGGGGATCGATGACGGCTATCTTGCGCGCGTGATGGCAGCCCTCAAACAACTCTCCCATCTGCCCAATCCAACACGATCCAGCAGGGCTCAACACCCAGGAGGTCAGAAGTGATCGAGCCCGAAGATCTGATGATTCCCGAAACGGCCACGCATCGATCCGAGTTCGCGCTTTCCGCACCCGGCACGGTAAACCAGACCACCCTGCGTTCGATTGCGGCAAATTTGTTGGCAATGGAATCTGCTCCGGTCATCGGCGCGTTCGATGCCAATCACCTTCAGCAGATTCATGCTCGCATTTTTCGGGACGTGCTTCCGCAGGCAGGCCACCTCCGCGCGCCCCGACAGTCCTCTCTGTCATCTTCGTTGGATCGTCTTTTCGACAGGCTCGCCGGGGAGAATCGGCTTAAAGGATTGGAGCTGGATGCTTGGACGATACGGGTTGCGGACTACCTACGCGAAACCGACCTGATCAAGCCCTTCGACCAAGGCTCGGATATTGCGTCGGCCGAGTTGTTTCGTGAACTAGCGATGGAAAACGGCATCACGCTCCGCTGGGCGAGGTCACTGGCGCAGTCCTCAGAAGAACTCCAGTTGGAGGCTCAAACGCTCCAGAGCGAGAACCTCAGGCGAATGCTGATACTCGCGGTGGACCCTGATCTTTCCAGACGAAAGCCGGTACCAGGTCGGGATCGATCCAATTCTCTGGATTTGTTCCCGTTCCCATAACAATCGTGTCTGCCGTATTTGACCAGCAACGCGAACTTACACCGGTACTCGCTTGTCCTGCGTCAATGGATTTTCTGATGGTCGGTTCCTGTACTCGCAGAAGAAATAGATCAACGCCCCGATACAACTGGTCGGTATCATCAGAAGCAGCCACAACGCTTTCGACCAAATCCGCAGTTTGTTGGTGAAGACACAATCCCACATCATCCCGAACCACAGGACGATCACGCCAATTCCGAAGAAAGCGCCAATCAGGAAAAAAGGCAGCAAGGCGAGGTTCGACCATGTTTCGAGCATCGTGTAGAAGGGGTTTATTCGAAGAGCAATAAAAATCCCGTCCAAGGCCATTAATAAGCCGAGGAGAGTAACAGAGCCGACAGCTACAACTCGGTAAAGAGTTCGAAGCATGGTCGAATGTCAACCTTGTGGTATTTGAATAATAGATGATAATCGGAGTTCCGCTGCATCACCAGGCAATGCTGCGCCTGGGTGATCCAGTTCACGCTGAGATGATCATGGTGGAGAACACGGCCGAACGCGGTTTCCACCGGAAGAATCAGCACGGCGTATAGTGCTTTGAGGCCATCTTATGAAGTTTTGCTGTCGAGCATTCGAGCATTGGCACAGTGCCGCAGGAACCAGAGGATTTGGCGTGTTTGCCGCCGAAAGTGAGCAAGGCCAAGCGATGTTCGTGATCCAGCATCGTGCCCTTGATGCGGACGCACGCCCACCCGAGTACAGTCCGTCACCACTTTCCCTAGTGTCGGATTTGATCATTCAATTCTACCCGTGGTGCGGCGCAAGGCTAGACGATTCCTATAGGGACACGCAGGCCCAGATCGATAGAACTGACCTCAAGCTCCTATAGGGGGAGGGCAAAGCTTCCATGTAAACTCCTCACCAAAGAATCCAAGCGATCCGCGCGGAAGGTTGATCTACGAATGCACCTTGCTTACTTTGATGAGACAGGAATCGACGGGTACAGTTCGGTTGCCATGTTTGGCGCACTCATTGTTCCCACTGGGACATTCGGACCAGCTTCCGTAATGCATCACAATGCAATTCGGCAGATTCTCCCGACGGGGGACTTGGATGATTTCCAGGAGTTTCATGCGTCGGCACTGTATCTGGGTAAGGAACCGTTCCAGGGGATTGATGAACAAAAGCGGTTCATGGCGATATTGACATTGATGGCTGCGGTACGTGCAGAGAATATGACTTTCATCTATGCGGCGATTGACCGTGGAAAGTTCGCAACGACCCATCCCTCGCCGTTTGGAGCAATCAAGCCTCTACATGCCGCTTTCCATATGTGCTTATTAGGAATCGAAGACTGGGCGACGGAGAATCATTCCCGCCCGGATAACCCGCCCGATACAAAGGTCCTGGACTGGCAAGACACATATTTGTGCATATTAGATGATTGCAAGGACAAGAATCTGAAGAACGAATATCGCAAAACCTATCGCAGCCTCCGTAGGAAGCACCCGTTCGCGGCAAGCCCGAACAATCGTCTATGGCATGCCCACGATGATATGTTCTTCGCCGATTCGACTGATAGCCTCGGCCTTCAGATAGCAGACCTATGCAATTATTTTGTCCGGCGCCATTTGGAAGGCATTGCAGAGAAGGACGGCGTGCTGCACTTGGAAGGCATCGCGAAGAAGAATGCCTTCTACGAACTCATATCTCCGCAAGTGATCTGCGCGAAGCCCTCGCCAGAATGGCGGCAATATGGTCATTTGTTTCGCAACCATGAGGACCTTCCTACTGATGGGAGCGAACTAGCGGTCTCGTGACCTGTGCTCCAGAAGGAAAGCTGTGACCTTGGCTGAATTCTCTCTACGCGATGTGAGCATACACTGGGAACGGAGACAGACGACAAGTGCAATACAAGGCAGTGGTGGAACGAAGCCGCCCAGAGATTCAGATTCTGCTTAGCAGCAGCGACGTTACGGAGATTGCGGATGCGCTTCTCAGTGCAGCCTACTATGATCCAGATTGGCGGTGGGTGCAGGGACAGTGCATGAGCTTCTCTCACCACAAAGACGAAGATGTACGATGGGTGTCCGCTCTCTGTTTCGGTCATCTTGCGCGGATTCATCGTCAACTGGATTTGGAACCAGTCCTCCAGCGGCTCGTTGAAATGAAATCTGATCCTCTGGTCTCAGCAGCGGCGGAAGACGCACTTGCAGACATCAGTTTCTTCCTGAAATTCCAGTGAATAGGCGGATGCCGATCGAGTCCTGGGCCTGCGGAGATCACAAACAATTAAGATTTGGATCCCCTTCCGAATAGGTCCATTGATCCGCTAAATTCCGCTCGAACCGTCAGGCAACCCGCATCCAAAGAGGTCGCGTCAAACAACAAACGCGCCGGTTTCAACTCAGGGGAGCCCTGTCCGCGTAGGCCTTACCCAATTTCCTGCGGCGCAGGATGGGATTTTGAAGGTCACGCGGCTGCGCCTTATCGCCCTGTCTATCGCCCTGATTGCAATTGTGGTTGCAGGAGTCCGGGGTGCCCGCTCCGTCGGCGCCAAAGTGGATGACCGCGACCCGGATTCTCTGCTCAAGTACGCGGACTCCCTATCATGGAACAACAACTGGATCAAAGCTGAGCCCTATTACCATCAAGCAGAACTCCTCTTTGCGAAGCAGCACCGGGACTCCAAGGCCCTGTATGCCCATGTCAGCCAGATCCCGCCCAACTCCGAATCTTCAAGCCTGACCGCAACGATCTTTGGACTTACAAACGATCTGGCCCTACCCGCAGCCGCGGACCCGGAAACCCGTCTTCGCATCCTCACCATCCGCGGAATGCTGGAAACCAACTATGACGCGGCATCCGCGCGGAGCACCTGGGCGCAGGTCACCGACCTCGCTCGCCGGCGCGGCCATCTGCAATTGGCGATGCGGGCTACGGGCGAGCAGGGCATCGCCGCATTCATCCTTGGAGACACAGACGTAGCGAAGAAAGATGTGCTGGAGGCGTGGACTTCGGCCAAGGTTCTTCGTGATCCGGCCGCCAGCGTGCGGTACGCCAGCGTCTACGGAGACGGCCTGGTCGAGTTGCGACGGTACAACGAGGCGCTCACCCCACTTAATGAAGCGATAAAGATCGCCAAAAACCATCCCGACATCGCGTACCCGTCGATTGCAGTCAACTCGAAGATCGATGCGCTCCGCGGCCTTCGGCGCTATACCGAGGCGCTGGCTCTCTCGGCCGATGCGTTGGCGCATCTCCAGAATGCAAATCTGAAGGGCCACGAATTTCAGATTTACATGACGCGCGCCGAAGTTTATGAGGCCCTCAATCAGTGGTCACAAGCAGTCGCCGACTGCAACCGATCGCTCGCGGATGCCCGAATCCTCTCGTACTGGAGAGGCATAACGGAAGCTGGCGGCTTTCTCGCCCTGGCGTATGAGCATCAAGGTCAATTGCCCGACGCGCTGAAGGCCATCAATGAGGCCATCGACGCGAACACCCATATTCCGGACGAACTCTATTTCGTGCCGAGGAATCTGGCGATCAAGGCAGAGATCACGCAGAAGCTTGGCAATGCGAAAGAGTCGGACGAACTCTACCGCAAGAGTGCGGCGCTCATTGATGCGATGCTCGCCCATGCTCCCACTCAAAATGTACAGCGTCTCGAACTCGCCGAAATGGGGTTTGTCTATTCAGGCTACTTTGCTTCGCTCTCTGCCCAGAAGAAATACGACGAGGCGTTTCGGGTGCTTGAGCAGGTTCGTGGGCGCGTCGAGGCCGAGAGTTTGCAGCATCACGCAACAATTCCTCCGCACGCTCCGACGCAAGAAGAGTTGAGACTCACCCGACTGAACCTGGCCCTGATCGACACTGACGATCCCAGGGAACGCGCGCAACTCACGGACGCTATCTACCACGCCGAACTCAACCTCGATAGTTCGTCTCTGGAAGGGAGGACAGCAACGCGGCCCATCACCCTTGCCCAGCTCCAGCACGACCTTAGCGACGATGACCTCATTGTCGAATACGTCGTTGCTGAACCCCAATCACAGGCATTGGCAATCACCAAATCGACCGTTCGCCCTTACACACTGCCCGATCAAGCAACCTTGGAGGCTGACGCAGGCCGGTATCGGCGCGAACTTCGCGCACAGGGTGTCGATCCCGCTCTTGGCCAGAAACTCTTCAACGAATTGCTCGGCCCGGTCGCGGAACTGCACGAGAAATCGCATCTGATCCTGATCCCGGATGGCTCGCTGCATCTGCTGCCTTTCTCGGCTCTGGTCGACAACGGCAAGTACCTTCTGCAAACACATGAGGTCAGCGTCACGCCATCCTCGACTGTTCTCCACATCCTGAAAGAGCGCACTAGCGAGCAGGCAGACGAATCGCTGCCTTATGTCGGAGTCGCTGCATGGACGCAAACCGCCGACTCCCGCAACTTCATTACGCGCGCAATTTCGGGGCCAGAGCGCAGCGAGCTGACGCCGCTGCCTGACAGCAAGCGAGAAGTGCAGTCAATCGGCACGACTCTGCCCAAGCCCAGCACCATCCTTCTGGGAGATGACGCCACAAAGACTCGCTTCGAGAGCTTGCCGCTTGCACGATTCAACGTGCTTCACCTCGCGTTGCACGGCTACACGGATGTCGATTACCCCGACCGCTCAGCGCTCGTGTTCGCTCCGAATCCCAACCAGAGTGACGACGGTCTGCTTCAAGTACGGGACATTCGCAAGATGCACCTGAACGCAAAACTCGTGACGCTCTCCGCCTGCAATACCGGTGTTGGTCCGGTGGGAGAAGCAGGCGTTGCAAACCTTGTGAACGCCTTCATCGAGGCCGGCGCCGACAGCGTGGTCTCTACACTGTGGGAGCTTGAGGATCACTCAACCTCCCGTATGATGACCGACTTCTATCACCACGTCGCAATGCACGAACCCGAAGCAGAAGCACTCAGAGACGCGCAACTTGGACTCATCAAAGCCAACTCGCCGCCTTACTACTGGGCGAGCTTTCAACTCGTCGGCAATCCAGATACCACGCTGTAATTCATACCCCTGGAGAGAATTGTCATGGCACTCACACGCTCTGATCGGCAAAACCTGCTGGGCAAGATTTCGACCTTAGTGGCAGAGAAGTATTATGACCCGACGTTTGGCGGCAAAGACTGGAAGCAGATCGTCGCGAAGCACACGGAATCCATTCTCGGCGCTGATACCGTGGATGGCTTCGAGGCCGCTGTGACAAGCATGCTTCATGAGGTTCATACCAGCGGGTTGGGCCTGCTTGGCCCAACAACCAAGATCACGCCGCGCAACGCGATCAATGCAAGCTTTCGGAAAGTTGAAACGAACGCCGATGGGACGCGATGGGTCTTTCAGGACGTGTTGCCGGGAGGTGTGGCAGCTCGCGCGGGAGTGCAGCCCGGAGATTCCCTCATCTCAGCAAAGGGGCAAAACGTTTCTCCGGATGAGCCGCCTGTGTTCCCGATGGATGAACGAATTCCCATCGTCATCTCTAGGAACGGGAATAGAGCCGAAAAGCGCTTGGACCTGGCGACGCCGGAACCTAAGTACAAAGACAATCCCTATTCGGAGCCAGACAGCGTGACCGCCGCAATGGCGGCCGAGTCGCTGGGAGCCGTGAAGGTGAGCTTGTTCCCCGGCAAGATCGGGATCGACTTCGCGAAGGACGTCGATGCGGTCTTTCACGAGAAGATTCCCAACGTGAAGCGATTGGTGATCGATCTACGGGGAAACCCCGGGGGAGGAATCGGCGGGCTCCATCTGATGAGCTATCTCACTCCGTCGAAGGTTCCGATTGGCTTCAGCCTGGATCGTCCGACCGCGGAGCGCGGCTATGACAAGGCGAGCCTACCGAAGCTTGATCACATTCCCAAGTCGAAGCTGGAAATTCCGCTCCTCGCGATCAAGTTCCTCGGGAAAAAGTCGGTTGTGCTTGAAACCTCCGGCCTTGGAAGCCAGAGCTTTCACGGCCGCGTGGTGATTCTTGTGAATGAACACACCACTGGCGCCGCGGAGATGCTCGCTCAGTTTGCCCAGGAAAATGGCCTCGGGACCATTGTCGGGAACAAGACGCCCGGCCGGCTTCTCTCACGCTCTGGCTTCAAGATTGGGCATGATTACCGTCTCGTCATTCCAATCGGCGCGTATGTGAGTTGGAACGGGAACCGCATAGAAGGCAAGGGAATCACGCCAGATGTGCCGGTGGACTGGTCATACGGCGAAGCGCTCCTTGGGCGGGATAATCAACTGAGCAGGGCGGTGGAGGTCGCCCAGGAATTGAGATAGCAGAATCATCCCCCCCCAGGGCGAAATATCCACGGCTCGTTACCGCACTAGCAGGTCAACGCCCCAGTCTGCAACCGAATTACGGCGATAGCCGTTTGCTGGGACTGATCTGGATAATTCACCGTTCTGTCTTCGGGGAAGTGCTCTATCCAGTTGTGATCGGCCATCCTCGAAGGAGAACATCAGAGCTAACGAATAATTCGTCTGCGCTTAGCGCTTGGACCAGCCACCCTGCCGACGGACAGCGCGGAAGGAGGGCCTGAGTCTTCCCAATCCGCGCCGTGACGTCATCTAATTTCCACCCGTTCGCGTAATCGCGAAGTAGCCTTTCGACATGGTTCCAGAGGCGTAGCACAGCGTCTTGTCGCAGAATCCTGATCGGCCCGGCCGAAGAACGAGCTGCGGGATCGATTTCCCCCAAATGAGTCAATATCGTTCCTCTCACCGTATAGCCGAGCGGCGCAAGCTCAGCTAACGCCCTATTAAGTTGATTGTGCGCTTGGCCCATATGCGACGACGTGATGGCGTTGCCCTCAACGTGCTCGATTTTGGCCTCGAACGTAATGGCCTCCTTCGAGTTACCAAACGTCCCTCGCCACCGATTATCCGTTGCAGCACTGCCTTTTGGACGCGAGGCATTGTAGGCAAGCAAGACCCCCAGGGATTTCAGTCCATCGCAATATTGATCGTGCTTGTCGCTCGCGAGAGCTGCGGAAATCCGCTGACACGCTTTTTCGAAACGCTCCCTCGTTCCGTTAAGTTCGAGAAATTCGTCGAATGCGCGGGCGAGCGAAAATCCATATTCCGAGGTCTCGGAATCGGAAGGCTGGTTGGAACTTCGAGAGCGGTTGAGCGAGGCTCTCAATCGATTGAACCAAGAAGTCTTGTTTCCTCTACCGATGGCCTCCTCGGCTAAGAGATATGCTTTAGCCTGCGATCCGGGCTCTCCTGAAAGGCTCAGCAGATAAGTCGCTTTGGCTTGGTTCCATTTGTGGAATGCCCCGAGTTCGATGATGTTTTCATCGCGGTAAGCCTTCCAGACTTCCTCGAAACGATCAGCCGCCAGTCCGTAGTTTTGGCTCTCGTACATCGCCGACCAGGCAGTCACTTCGGCCTTCACGACCTTCGACGCGCTGAGTGACATATTGAATTGCTGGGCTTGGGGAACACTGCTCAGATACTGAGCAAAAGAAGCGTCGTAGGCTCCAAAGTTTCCCTGCAGGAAGTTCGTGACGTTATCCCTTATTTTTTGGTCATCTAGTTCCGCAGTATCTTGGGCAATATCTAATTCCGCAATCATGTTCCGCGGAATTCCCTCTCGATTAGATTCCCGACCAAAATGCGTCGCGAACCTTCGGTCCGCCAATATGTACACACCAAAGTCATCCTCTGCCCGATTACATCGACCTAGAGCTTGGATAATCCGCGAATTCAGCCGGCGTCGCATAAAGCCTGCATCGCGCAAGTAGGCTGTTATGAACTCTTCTTGAATGTTGATCGCACGCGGGAGAGTCGTGATCACGACCAATCTGCACTCGTTCGCTTTGAAATCCATCCCATCGAATCGGCCTGCAACAAAAAGATGACCTGCAGGGGCCGCCTTGAATGAATCGATCTCATCTCCTAGAGGTGAGAGCACCCAAGTCGGATGTCCCACGAACCCGCACTTGTTGAGCCATTCGCTCACAACCTCCTTGTACCTTTTTGCAACGGCACCGCTAGAGCATAGCCAGACGCTCTTTGGGTGGACCGACAACGCTGCGAAGATAGCTCCACCTAAACGCGGAGGAATATCCGACTCCTCAAGCCGATTCATAATGATCAGGCGTCTCCCGGACGTCTTCTCTCCAAATTGTGCGTCGACTGGGATCGTCGTGATTGGGTTGACTCCCAATCTTCGTGCAAGGTCAGCGGGATCACCGATTGTTGCACTTACGTAGAGTCTTTGAGTTGTTTCCCGATAGTGTTCGAAGGACGAGAGAGGGTAGACGTATGGACGAACCCAGATTGTTGTGGTGCCAATATAGATATTTGCTTCTCGCAAATGTAGTCGTGTGCGCTGCCAGCGAAACCTCAAGTCAGAGTCACTCCCAAGCGCCGCCGACGAATCGATTATCGTGCGAAGGCGGTCGGCGACCTGTATTTGATCGAAAAATGAGAGGAGCTCAGGTGGGGTGATGGTTCCGACAGATTCCTCAGCGAGCGCATCGTTCAAGACAGCGTATCCGGGGAACGCATCTCGTAATGTAGTGACTATCGTGCTAAATAGCTCGGGATGAGAGAATTTCGTGATTTCAACGGAGAAGAGTGAGTGAAGGCAATGCTCAGCCAGGTGCGCGTCATCCATCACCAGGAGATCAGCCGGGTCGAGGACTGGATTTTGATTAAAGTAGACCCAGTAGTTCATGATCGCCACTTTTGCCGCTCGCTGGTAGGCGCGCTTATCGGTCCCTGGGATGTCTTGCCCACGGCCTTCCATCAACACCGCGGGGATTCCAAGAGAATTCGCCTCAGCGAGCATTTGTCTTGCTAGAGTCTTGTTCGCTGAGAGAATTGCGACTTTTCCGCCGGAGCGGCGCCACACCTCGGCTGTAAGAAGCGCGATCAGCGTCTTACCAGCGCCGGTGGGCAATTCGACAGCGAGATCCGGGGTCAGGCAGAAGTCTTTGTACTTCGCGAGAATATGTTCCTGTGCAGGCCAAAGGTCTTTGAACTTTGTTGAGTTCAGCGAATGGAGGAAGTCAACGAAACTTGTCGGAAGGCTCAACGCTGCTGGATTCATGGGCCCAAATCTCCGATTCGGATTCTTGGAAATGTCCTAAGTAGGATAGCAACGTGAGGTGACCTTCGGTCGGAGGCCGATGCAGCATTGAACATTCGACCTGATCTCTCCACCGCACTTGCGATGCACGCGATTGTCATTCGGACAAGTCTGCGGCCCGATGCAGCTGCTTTTGAAAGCACCTTCCTGTCTTCAATGCCCCCGCACATTCAGCGGGTAGTAGTAGGTCCCGTTATCGCTTTCTCGCACGGTGGCCAGGAAATATGATCCAGCGGGTGCCCGTCGCAAATCGAGCGGAACCTCCAAAACCAATCGCGGACCATCGGCTACAGTTTTCCCGCTACCGCGAGCAGCAATCGCCGTCCCGGCCTTATCCTTTGACACCGCAACGACGTAGTTTCCGGGATCACTGAACCGCGGCAGAATCAACCTGAGATGCACAAGCGCTGAAGGCAGCGAAACCGCCTCCAGCGGACTCGGTTCGCTTCCGCCGCGCGGAGTCCCATGATTGTAGAGATCGATGGTCCGGTCCACCGCCGCCAGTTGGCCGGCTTGCTTCTGTGTCCCGCTTTCTGCGGATTGCGGCAACTGCTTCCTGAGCAGCGCCCTTGATCCGTAAACCCCCAGGGCGATCACGAGACAGGCCGCAAGTCCCCACGCAAGCACCTTCAGTCGCGTCGCACGAGCCGCGTCAGCTTCCGCTTTGAAGCTGCGGAACTCCGCGAAGCATGGCGAGCAAGTAGCGAGGTGCAGCCGCGCCGGGTGATTTGGCGGCAGGCGATTCTCCGCGATGTCCCGCAAGGTTTTCTCGTCAGGACAGCCCTCCCGCTGCGGGTTCGGATTTGCTTCGAGAAAGAATTGTCGGATCGATTTCACTCTGGACTCGGCTCACCAAATCTTAAAGTTAAATGTTCGTGGTCGAGGCATTTTTTCGTCTTTTTCGTTGCCTTCATTGTCGGTCCCGGAAAGTATCGCCGCCATCCTGTCTCTTGCGCGCTGGATGCCTTTTGCGGCGGCCGCATAGCTGATGTTGAACGCCTGGGCGATCTCCTTAGCGCCGAGATCCTGTTCGAGTAGGACGAGAATCTGCCGGTCACGTTCACTCAATCGAGCCTTTATCTCGGAAAACAGCAGGTTCATCTCCGTGACAGAAGCAGTCTTGCGCCTGGGTCCCTTCACGCGATCCAGGTCGTCCGGTCCAACTGCGATTTCGACAACCGGGTGCGCCCGATACCACTCTTGCAGTTTCCCCGTTAATGCCGCGAACGCGTATCGCCTCGGAAAAACGATCTGGTCCAGGTGCCGGCACATCCCTACGGCCACCGATTCCGCCAAGCCGGCGAGCACGGCTTGATCCATATGCCGATATTCCCGGATGGCCCAGCGGTACGCGCTCTCAACCGCAACTCGTACTTGAGAAGGGGCAGGGGCACCGTGTTCGTCGACCAGATGAAGAAGGGTTGCTGCCATAAATCGCCCGAAGCTTGAACGGAAAAAAGAAATGAATGATCGGGTGTCAAACTATCGAACGATCGAACAGCTATGAGAGTGAAAGAACTTTAGCCCCTGAAAGCGCCAAGAGTGTTAGACCGTTTGACGCAGTTCAGGAACCGCGAGTTGGTTCGAGCGCCGGGCAGCGCGCACAGGAGACCCATCCCCCCATGGCATACCTGATCGAGCGAAAGAGCCAGACCATTTTTGTTACAGGAACGTCAATCGTAGCCAATGGAAAGCCGCGAGAGATGACCGTAGAAAGCCGCCCTGAATACGCCCTAATCCAGTTATCGGGAGTGCGCGAGGCCCTGCCAGTCCCATGGGAGGAGGTCTACCAGGCGGCGATGCGTAGGCACAAGGCGAATCTTCGACTGGAGCAGGAGGCCAGGCGCAGGGCAGATCGTTCGAAACACTCAAATGGGAGAGCAAAATGAACACTGCGACCCCGCTCCTCTTGCTGTTCAGAGAGCATTGTGGCACGCTTGTATTGAAATGTGCATTTCTATAACGAGATCGAAAACTTCTCACCAGATGGGAGCGACTTCATGGCGGCCGAGAGACTCAGAAGCGTGGCAGTGAGCCTTGAACCGTACGTAGATTCAACTGTGGCTGGAGAGTTTTTGGGACTACACCCTGTGACTGTGATGCGGCTCGCACGAGAGGGCCATCTTCCGGGACATCCAGTCCGCAACGCAAAGAGGCGGCAGTGGCGATTCCTCTTGTCGGAGCTGAGCAAATGGCTTGCCCGGCGGTCGGGTGATGAGTAGCAGATCATCAAGTGCCTGATCCAGAACGGGATTCTGAACTCCGATCGAGATGAGGTCTTTCTGCGGCTTAGCTCTTCAGGGTACAGTTGTGTCTATCGATGCGTTCTGCGCCCTCAGCGGAAGGAGGATGGTTTGAGGAAGGCGCGGAAACAAAATGGTTCCTTATATTTGGACGTCAACGGGAGCAAACTCCCCGTGTGGATGTTCAGTTGGTTTCACATCATGCCTACAGGCAAACGCGTTCGCCGCAAGAGGCAGGTAGGCACCCTTGACCAGTACAAGACCGAAGCTGCTGCCGAACGGGCAGTGCGAAGTTGGCGACTGGCCATCAACTCAAATGAAGCTCATGCATTTAGCGGAATCACCGTGCAGGATCTGATCGATCATTTTCGTCTCAAGGAGCTTGACAGCTCTGGCGAGCAGGGACGGGCGTGGTCCACGCGAAACCGCTACGAGACTTACCTCAAGAAGTGGATCGAACCGAGGTGGGGAAAGCACGAACTTGCTGCAATCAAAACTCCGATGGTGGAGGAATGGTTGGAGCAGCTTCAACCCATGAAACAGGTCTCGCCAGCAGAGTGCACAGAACAAGGACGGGGTAAGAAAAGAACGCCGCTTGCCCCTGGGACGAAGGCCAAGATCCGTAACATCATGGGTGTGCTTTTCAATCACGCAATGCGCTGGGAGTTCACTGATCGAAATCCGATCAAGGGCCTCACGCGAGGAGCCGGTGTTCGCCAAAGCTCCAAGCGAGTCTCTGTGCCTGACATTTTGGACATTTCAGAAATGCAGGACATTCTTGCGCAGCTTCTATCGCGAGACCGGACTCTGGTGTTGTTAAGCATGGTGACAGGGCTTCGTCGTGGTGAACTCGCCGGGCTAAAGTGGCAGGACATCGATTTTGAGAATATGCAAATCGATGTTCAGAGGTCAGTCGTTGACCAGGTTGTTGGTCGATGCAAGACCGAAGCATCGCAGAAGCCCGTGCCCATCGACGAATACACAATGGGTGATCTATTCGCTTGGTTTCGCGAAACGCCATTTCGCGAGCCCGAGGATTGGGTCTTTGCCACGAACAGTAGTCGAGCTGGGAACAAGCGTGGGAAACAGCCGCTGTGGCTTTCAACCGTTATGCGTTACCACATCGATCCTGTTGTACGGAACCTGGGCATTCAAAAGCGAGTCGGTTGGCACACTTTCCGGCGCACTTACGCGACTCTTCTCAAAGCGAACGGGGAGGACGTCAAGGTTGTGCAGGAATTGCTTCGCCACGGATCAAGCAGAGTCACTTTGGACATCTACGCTCAGGCGCAGATGCCGGCAAAACGAGCCGCGCAACAGAAGGTTGTTGAGATGGTGCGTAAGCCAGCAACCGAGGTGACGGCTCAACCGGCGATTAACTGCTCCCCAAAATGCTCCGCAGAAAAACTGGAGAAAATCGTTTAAGTTATTGATTTAATTGGCGTCCCCGACGGGATTTGAACCCGTGTTATCGCCGTGAAAGGGCGGTGTCCTAGGCCGGGCTAGACGACGGGGACGCTTGAGTTGGGCAGGAGAACCGAGGATCCCACCGGTATGCGCTCTTGAGCGGCCTGGAATCAGGCCGGCTGGCACGGAACGCCCTACTCAAAGGCTACCAATTCAGGGCGGGTGTGTCAAAGTTGCCGAGGTTCATATCGGGCGGCCACCAAAGCGGATGATGCTGGTCCGTTTTGCAACGCGAGCGGTGCTGGGGCCTCTTGCCATCACCTTGCGATCGGCGAAGTCCGCTTAGGTTTAGGGGACGATTCGAGCCTGCAAGCCACAGTGTCGCAACTATCGAGCATCGCGGTACGTATCCAATAGCAGAGCTTGATCTTGCTTGAACTGGAACATGCTGAGGGTCTCGGGCCTGGATCTTCCGGCCTGGCCAGTAGCGGCGACTGCACATCCACGAAGCCGATCTGCAACTGAATCACGGCGCTCCAAGAGGATTTTTGCGACAATAATCCTTTCGGCTGAATCGAATCAAGAGCTCAATCTAAAAGGTTTTCCCTGGCCTTGAATCAGAGGGAAGAAGCCTTGGCGAGGACATCGTGTTAAGACGCTTAGCAGGGATTGGTTGTGTTGTTGTGGCACTGGCCGCGGTGGGATGCAAGCAGAAGGCGGCGCCTGTAGCCGCGCAGAGTGGAATGCAGGCCATGCCGGTGCAGACCGTCGCTGTGACGATGCAGCCGGTTCCGCAGAGCAGCGAGTACGTGGGGACGATCAAGTCTCGTCGCAGCGCCACTTTGCAGCCGCAGGTGGATGGCCGGCTGACTGGAATTACTGTCAAGTCGGGCGACCGGGTGAAGTCCGGGCAGGTGATGATGACGATCGATCCGCTGCACCAGCAGGCTTCAGTGGACACGCAGCAGGCGACTGAGCGGCAGAAAAAGGCGATGTACGACTACAACACGGCGCAACTCGATCGGCAGAAGAAACTGTTTGAGGCCGGGATCATCAGCCGTGAGCTTTTCGATCAGGCGCAGCAGGCGTACGACAACTCGAAGGCTGACTATGAGTCGGCTGTGGCCTCGCGCAAGACGCAGGAAGAGCAACTGGCGTACTACACGATTCGCGCGCCCTTCGATGGGATCGTCGGAGACGTTCCCGTGCACGTGGGCGATTATGTTTCGAGTACTACCGTTCTGACGACCGTGGATGAGAACAAAGACCTCGAAGCGTACATCTATATCCCTACGGAGCGCGCCGGGCAACTGCGCCCCGGGCTGGAAGTGAATGTGATGGACACCAACGGCAATCAATTGGAGAAGACATCGATCGACTTCATATCGCCGCAGGTGGACAACTCTCTGCAGGGCATCCTGGTGAAGGCTCCGGTTCATTTCGGGCGGGAGAAGCTGCGCAACTCGCAGTTAGTAAAGGTGCAGGTGGTCTGGAATACGGCTCCGACAGCAGTTGTGCCGGTGCTAGCGGTGATGCGACAGGGTGGGCAGCCGTTCGTCTTTGTAGCGCGTGAGCAGGGCGGGAAGTATCTCGCCGCGCAGACGCCGGTTACCCTTGGTGACACGGTTGGAAACAACTATGCGGTCACCTCCGGGCTGCAATCCGGCGAGAAGGTCATCGTGTCGAGCACGCAATTCCTGACGAACGGAGCGCCGGTCATTCTGATTCCCGGATAAGCGGGCGCGTAAGAGCAAGCGCGATGTCGTACTCATGGGCGCCGAAAGGGTCGCGCCTTTTTGGTGAGTGAGCGCGTTGAACGCAAGAGGGAAGGAAGGCATAGCTTGTTTGTAGATTTCTTTATTCACCGGCCCGTATTCGCTACAGTGTGCGCGCTAATGATCATTCTTGGGGGCGCGGTTTGTATTCCCACGCTGCCGGTGGCGATGTATCCGACTCTGGCGCCTCCGCAGGTTTCCGTGGTGACCAATTATGTTGGCGCAAATGCCGACACGGTAGAGAAGGCCGTCACCATTCCGCTGGAAGAAGCGATCAACGGTGTGGAGGGCATGCGCTATATCAGTTCCTCAAGCACCAACAGCGGCACCAGCGAGATCACGATCACATTTCAGACCGGCTACAGCCTCGATATCGCCGCCGTCGACGTGCAGAACCGCGTGGCAGGTGTCCAGGGGCGTCTGCCGGCCGCCGTAAACCAGACCGGTATCAGCATCATCAAGGCCAACACAAACTTTGTATTTGGCGCCGGATTTTTCAGTCGCGACCCGCGCTACCAGTACACGAACGAATTCATCTCGAACTACCTCGATGTGTACATCAAAGACGCGCTCAAGCGCGTTCCTGGGGTTGGCGATGTAATGATCTTCGGCGAGCGCAAGTACGCCATGCGGGTATGGCTCGATCCGGTCCGGCTTGCGACGAGGAGTCTCACAGCGAGCGACGTGCTGAATGCCCTGCAGGAACAGAACGTGGAGATTCCCGCAGGTCAGCTGGGTCAGCCTCCTGCTGATACAAAGCAAGCATTTCAGATTCCGGTGCGCGTGATCGGCCGACTCAGCGATCCGGCACAGTTCGACAACATCATCATCAAGAACTCGCCCAACGGTCTGGTTCAGCTCAAGGATGTAGGGCATTCGGTCGTAGGCGCCGAAGACTACAGCTCGATGCTCAAGTACAACGGCATGGTTGCCATGGGCTTCGGCGTTCAGCAGTTGTCCAACGCCAACGCCCTCGACGTGGACGCAAAGTGCAGGGCTGTGCTGGAGCAGTTGAAGAAGAGTTTCCCGCCGGGACTTGAGTATGCCATCGCGTTTGACTCGACCACCGCGGTTGGCGATTCGATCCGGGAGGTGTTGATCACACTTGGCGAGGCCATCGCCATTGTCATCGTGGTGATCTTCCTCTTTCTTCTCGACTGGCGTGCCACGATCATTCCGGCGGCCACAATTCCGGTTTCGCTGATCGGGACATTCGCCTTCGTGAAGCTGTTCGGATTCTCAGTCAACACTCTCACTCTCTTCGGAATCACGCTGGCAACAGGGCTAGTTGTCGACGACGCTATCGTGGTGATTGAAAACGTGCAGCGCCACATCCACCTTGAACACTCTGACCCGCATGAAGCTACTTCGCGCGCCATGAGCGAAGTCACCAGCGCAGTTATCGCCACATCGCTGGTGCTCATCGCGGTGTTCGTTCCGGTATCGTTCTTCCCGGGAACAACGGGCATTCTGTATCGTCAGTTCTCGCTCACCATCGCTTTCTCCATCGCGATCTCGGCGTTCAACGCACTGACACTCTCGCCGGCTCTCTCGGCATTGTTTCTCCGCGGCGAGGAAGAACGCCCACATCAGTTGGATTTCCTTCACATTCGTCCGCTCTCTCGCATGTTTGCCGCTTTCATTCATGGGGCAGACGCGACCATCGATTGGATGGGAAAGACCTATGCGCGCTCGATTCATTACGCGCTGAGGCTGCGCTATCTTTTGCTGCTCCTGTTCTTTGTCGGCATTGGCGCGACCATTTGGATGTACAAGCAGGTTCCGACGGGGTTCATCCCGCAGGAAGACCAAGGGTTCCTCATGGTCATCGTGCAGGCGCCGCCGGGATCATCTATGCAGTACACGAGCAATCTGGCAGATATAGCTGGGGGGATCATTGCCCAGGATAAGGACATCGCCGGAGCGTTTTCCGTGATAGGGTTCAGCTTCGCCGGGAACGCTTCAAACGCCGGGATGATGTTTATTTCCACGACACCCTCAGATAAGCGACTCGGCAAGGGACACGCCACTGCCGACATTGTTGCCCGCATCAATCCCAAGCTCCAGATGCTCATGTTTGCTCCTAATGGCGGCATTGTGCAGATGATTCAGCCTCCCGCTGTTCAGGGAGTGGGAAGTCTCGGCGGGTTCCAGTTCATGCTCCAGGATCAGGGCAAGAACACGCTGTCGGATTTGGACAGGGTCGCCCACACCCTTGTTGGTGCGAGCCGCGCGCGTGGAGACATCCGGGATCTATTCACAGGTTTCTCGGCCAACGATCCCCAGGTCCTTGTAACCATCGATCGCGTGAAGGCGAAGGCAATGAACATTCCCCTCTCGCAGATCACGTCGACGCTGAGCGTTTTCATGGGCTCGGCGTATGTCAACGATTTCGACTTCAATAACCGGACGTACCGCGTCTACGTGCAGGCCGATCAGCCATTCCGCATGAGTGCGGCCAATTTGCACAATTTCTATGTGCGATCTGACTCAGGGCAAATGGTGGCACTCGACAACCTGGTGACGGTCGCCAACAGCTCTGGTCCGCCGGTAATCAGTCACTACAACTTGTTCCGCTCAGTCGAAATCGATGGGAACGCGGCGCCCGGCTACAGTTCGGGGCAAGCTATTGCGGGTATGGAAGACTTGGCGAAGAAGGTGATGCTGCCAGGAATGACATATCAGTGGACCGGCCTCACCCTCGATGAAATTGAATCGAGCGGCAAGGCTCTGGTGATCTTCGGCCTCGGTATTCTCGTCGTGTATTTGACGCTTTCGGCGCAATACGAGAGCTTCGCGCTGCCTTTCATCATTCTGCTTGCGGTTCCAATGGCTGTGCTGGGCGCGTTGGGCCTGGTTTCTTTCCGGGGGTATTCGAACGACGTCTACTGCCAGATCGGTCTTGTGATGCTGATCGGGCTATCGGCGAAGAACTCGATTCTGATTGTGGAGTTCGCCGAGCAGTTGCGCGCGAAAGGCCGCTCCATTGCGGAGGCGGCGATCGAGGCTGGTGAGCTTCGTCTGCGGCCGATCCTGATGACCTCGTTCGCCTTCATTCTGGGCATTCTGCCTCTGGTGTTCGCCACCGGCGCCGGTTCGCTCGGCAGGCGTTCCGTGGGAACGACGATTGTGGGCGGAATGGTACTTTCCACTGTTCTGAACCTGTTCTTCATCCCGACGCTCTACGTGATTCTGAGCACGCTGTTGGGTTCGAAGACGCGAAGCACGACGAAGAAGATGGCGCACGCGTGATGCGTGTGCGTCACTGCTTCTTATCTTGATGGGCGATGATGTGATCCCTGATGCGTTTGTAAACATCGAGGGGCATGACTCCGTTCTGCACCAAGTCGAGTTTTGTCCGGTAGGGCCTGTAGCGCACGATGCGCTCGGCCCATGACCGCGTCATTCCGGGGACCTGGAGGAGCTGTTCCAAGTTGGCGTGATTGATATCAACGAGGTCCTCCGCTGACGACGGTTTGCTTGCAGTGTCCGTAAAGGCGGCGCGCGCTGGCGCCTGGGGCGTGGCGCAGGGCACCATGAGTAGGAGGGCGGTGATCGCCAGGATTCTGTGCACTGATTATTCTGCTTCCTTGTAGTCTGGCGCGCAAGCGCAGGCTGATTGTTGCATTTTGCAGGAACACCTACCGAAAGACCTGTGACAATGGCGATATGAGTAATTTGTCGCCCGACCGTTCGGCCCAGAAGGAAAAGAATTCGCATTTCCTCAGCCGTACCCAGGTTGTGATTCTTGGCGTCATCGGGTTGCTGCTCGCCATCTGTGTTTCATCGGCGTGGTTTACGCAGGATTCAGTGGGGAAGCTCCCGTCCTCAGCGGGAAGCACGAAGGGACGGGGTGCCACGCCCAAGGCGATCGTCGATGTTAGCTCGTGGCAAACTGCCGAAGCCCTGGCGCAACTCGCCTACAGCGCCGAAGAAAAAGACTACGCCGAGCAGGCGGAGCGATTGGCAGATCACTCGGTGGACCAGGCGTTTGCTGCCGCGATTCGCGTAGCCACGCTAAGCGCGCAGAACCGCCAGTTGACAGGCGACGCGAAGGCTGTCGCCGACCGAATTGATCAGTTGCAGCTTCAGGTTGCGCAGGACCAGTCCGCTGTTAAGCAACTCGCTGCAGCCCGGGCCGGTACCAAGTCAGGGGCCGAGGATGCGGACGACACCGATCTTCAGGTGGCGAAAGCGCAGCTTCAGCTCGATTCTGACGAGCTTTCTGACGCGCAGGAGGACCTTGCTCGCGCAACGGGGGATGAGCGGCCTCAGATCCAGAGCGAGTTGTCAGCGCACGAAGCGCAGATGAAAAGCTACGACAACCAGACGCAGGCGCCTGGGCAGCTTGCGGCTTTGTCTGTGGGCCAGTACGGCACGCTTGCTCGCAGAGTGGGTGCGTGGAATCGGCAACGAACACGGGCACAATTGCTTGACCAGGCAGGAAAACAGGCTGAGTCCAACGTCCGCGCACTCTCTGCGATGCACAATGCGCTCGAAACGAAAGCCGGCGCGGCTGGGAATGGGACGGCTCCGGCACAGGATCAGGCCTCCCGGCTTGCACGGCTGCAGAGCCGAAGCATAGAGCGCCAACTGCTCAGCATCTACGACGATCGAATTCAAACCGAGCAGCAGCTTGCGAATGTGTACAAAAAGTGGGGAGCGCATTTGCAGGTCCAGCATCGCATTGTGCTGCATCTCATTTTCAAGTCGCTGGCATGGGTTCTCGCGATGGGAGCCTGCATGGTAATTGCGATTGCCGTGCTCCGGCGCGCCATGGAACACCCGTTGCTGGATGTTCGGCAGCGGCATACGCTTCGGAGCATCCTAGAGCTGTGTATTCAGATCATCGGAGCAGTGTGCATTCTCCTGGTGATCTTTGGTCCGCCTCGACAACTCGGCGCGATGCTGGGCCTTGGGACAGCGGCGCTCACTGTGGCGCTTCAGGATTTCATCCTCGCATTTTTTGGCTGGTTCATTCTCATCGGCAAAAAGGGTATGCGTGTCGGCGACATTGTTGAGATCGATGGCGTCGGTGGAGAGGTTCTGGAGATTGGCTTGATGTCTACCACGCTCCTCGAGACTGGAACGCTGGCCGAGCAGGGATATCCCACCGGACGGCGTGTGACCTTCATGAACAGCTTTGCCGTCAAGCACAAATACTTCAATTTCTCCTCGACGAGCCAATGGATGTGGGACCAGTTCGATGTCGCCCTTCCTTCAACGGAGAAGACGCACCTGCGTGCGGAACAGATTCTGGGTGTACTCACGGAGGCAACGGCTGGGGACGTACAACTCGCTGAACGAGAGTGGCGTGGAGCGCGAGTCCCAGGCCTCACCGACACTCGGGCATTGCCTTCAGTTAACCTTCGTCCTTCGGGGAATGAATTCAAGTTGCAGGTGCATTACATCACGCGCGCCTCCGATCGGTTCGAGACGCGTAATCGCTTGTACCAGCGTGTAATTGACTTGCTGCAGATGCCTCTTGATTCGACCACTGGCGCACAATCAGGATCGGCGAGGCGTTCCTAGGTACTAGGAAAGTATTTGACACATGTGGCGTTGTGCCATTATGGTCAAAAGCAGATGCAGATCCGCCACCATCACGGCCATCACCACCATCATGGACATTCCATGCCGGCGGACTGCTATGGCCTGATCTAGGCCCACCAGATCTAAGAATCACCCAGCCCGCCGGCAACCAGCCAGCGGGCTTTTTCGTGCTCTAATTCCAATCCAAAGCGAGACAGCAGACATGATCGATTTTGAAAAGATGGACGGCCTGGCGCCGGGAATTGTGCAGGATGCGCGGACCGGCGAAGTATTGATGCTGGGCTTCCTCAATCCCACCAGCTACGCGAAGACACTTGAAACCGGCTTCGTTACCTTCTGGAGCCGCACACGCCAGAAGCTGTGGATGAAGGGCGAGAGCAGCGGTAATCGCTTGCGCGTTATCTCCGCTTCGACTGATTGCGACAACGACACGCTGCTGTTTCGCGTGGAAGTGGAAGGCGATGGCCTGGTCTGCCACGAAGGCACAGTGAGTTGCTTCACGCGTCCTATCGAGGTTGGTTCGAATGCGCAGGAGGTCGGCAATGCCTAAGCTTCGTTTGGGAATTCCCAAAGGCAGCCTGCAGGAAGCGACCATCGCTCTTTTCAAGCGGGCAGGGTGGAACATCTACGCGGATGGCCGTTCGTATTTCCCATCCATCGACGACAGCGAGATCGAGTGCATGCTGATCCGCGCGCAGGAGATGGCAAGGTATGTCGATCACGGCGTGCTCGATGCCGGGCTGACCGGAATTGATTGGGTGGTGGAGAGCGGTCTCGACGTCGCGAGCGTTACGTCGCTCACTTATGCCAAGCAGAGCCGCCGGAAGGTGCGTTGGGTGCTGGCGGTGCCCGAGAACAGCGGATTTGAAAAGGCTGAGGACCTCGAGGGCAAGATCATCGCCACAGAGCTTGTGGAAGTGAGCAAGCGCTACTTCGCAGATCGCGGCGTAAACGTGAAGGTCGAATTCAGCTGGGGCGCGACTGAAGTGAAGCCGCCCATGCTCGCGGACGCGATTGTTGAGGTCACAGAGACCGGCAGCTCGCTCAAGGCGAATCACCTCAAGATCATCGACACGGTGCTGGAGAGCGAGACGCACCTGATCGCCAGCAAGTCGGCTCTTGCTGATGATTGGAAGCGCAACAAGATCGATTCCATCGCGCTCATGCTGCGCGGCGCCATTGATGCGCAGTCGCAGGTGGGGCTCATGCTCAACGTCAAGCGGTCCGATCTGGATGCTGTGCTCTCGGTGCTCCCCGCGCTGAACTCACCGACGGTTTCGCAGTTGAGCGACTCGGAGTGGGTCGCGGTGAACACAATCCTGGATGAGCGCATGGCGCGCAACGTGATTCCTCGCCTCAAGGCTGCAAACGCTACGGGCATCGTCGAATACCCATTGAACAAGGTCGTGCTCTAGCACAGCGGAGGCAAGATGAAGCTGATTCGCACATTCGGGCGAAGCAGACAATCGGCGGCCGAGTTGATCGCGACGCTCGAAGTGCGTGGGGGTGCTGCGCTCGATACGGTGATGCCCGCCGTGAGCCGCATTGTCTCGTCGGTCCGAAACCAGGGCGATCGCGCTTTGCTGCGCTATGGTCGCGAGTTCGATGGCTTGCCTGGCGCTGAATCACTTCGCGTCACGCGCGAAGAGATGGCGGAGGCATGGGAGCGCATCGAGCCCGCTCTCAGAACGGCACTGAGCACGGCCGCGGAACAGATCCGCAGCTTTGCCGAGAAGCAGATGCCGCAGTCGTGGACTGAAACATCCGCCGACGGGTTGACCAGAGGCCAAGTCGTCAGGCCGATCGGAGCGGTTGGATGCTACGTTCCCAGCGGGCGGCACCCCTTACCCTCAACCTTGCTGATGACAGCGATACCGGCACAGGTCGCGGGCGTTCCGCGGGTTGTGGCCATATCGCCTCGCCCGGCGGTTGAAGCTTTGGCTGCCGCGCATCTGCTGGGCATCTCGGAGTTCTACCGCATTGGTGGGGCGCATGGAATTGCGGCTCTCGCTTATGGCACTGCGTCCATCCCGCGGGTCGAAAAAATCGTGGGGCCGGGCAATCTCTACGTCACGGCGGCAAAACGAACGGTTGCGTTCGACTGTGCGATTGACATGCTTGCTGGGCCGACAGAAATCGTTGTCACCAGTGAAAAGGGCCGGCCCGCTGAGATAGCTTCCGATCTCGTCGCGCAGGCCGAGCACGATCCCGAGGCGCTGGCCATCTTCATCACCTCACGCGAAGAGCTTGCCCGGACAGTGATGACGGAAGTAAAGGATCGCGCGAGGAGTAATCCCGTTGCGAAAGAGTCTCTGCAAAGGAATGGCGTGGTTCTCCTCACAGCGACACCGGCTGAGGCTCGCGATCTAACAAACAGGATCGCACCCGAGCATCTCACCGTCGATTCTTTTGCTGATCTCTCATGGGTTCAGAGCGCGGGTTCGGTGTTCGTGGGCCGCTGGTCGGCGCAACCAATGGGTGATTACATCTCCGGGCCGAACCACACTCTGCCCACGGGCGGCATGGCGCGTGTTCGCGGTGGCCTCAGCGTGAATGACTTTGTGAAGCTGATTACGGTGCAGGAGTACACATCCGCCTCAATGCGCGAGCTTGGACCGGAGGCATTTCTACTCGCGCGGGCTGAAGGCCTGGTTGGGCACGCAGAGGCGATTCTGGTGAGACTATCGAAGCCCCGGAAATCGAGGAGTTCCAATGGGTGACGTAACCGCAACTGCCGGGCCTCAACCTCGAGCACGTGTCCAAGCCATGAAGGAGTATCATCCTCCGCTTGGCTGCCGCGATGCTCTGCGGCTGGATTTCAACGAAAATACAATCGCGTGTTCACCGGCAGTGCGCGAAGTGCTGAGCCAGATTTCGGCAGGCGACCTCACGCGCTATCCAGAGCGTGAAACTGTCGAAGCGCAGGTCGCCCAACATCTGCGCGTTACGCCGGAGCAAGTTCTTCTCACAAATGGCGTGGATGAAGCCATACACGTACTGTTCCAAACATTCCTGGATTCCGGCGATGAGTTGCTGCTGCCTGTGCCGACGTACACGATGTACGAGGTGTATGCATCTGCAACGGACGCGAGGATCGTAACCGTGCAGGCCGGCGATGACCTGGTGTTTCCATTCAAGGCATTGCTAGATGGGATCTCGCCACGTACGAAAGTGATTGCGCTTGCCAACCCCAACAGCCCCTCCGGCAGTGTGATTACGCGTGAACAGATCATAACCATAGCTCAGCGAGCGCCGCACGCGGTGATTCTCGTGGACGAAGCTTACTTCCACTTCTACGGCGAGACAGCTATCGACCTTCTCAATTCGATACCGAACCTCGTGGTTGCGCGTACGTTCTCGAAGGCCTACGGCCTTGCCGGCCTGCGCGTAGGGGTTCTGGCGGGATCAGCGGAGCAGATGAAGTGGATGCGCCGTGTGATCTCTCCCTACAGCGTGAATTCCGTTGCTCTTGCGTGTATTCCGGCTGCATTGAACGACACCGATTATCTGAACTGGTATGTCGGAGAGGTCCTTGCTGCTCGAAAGGAGTTTGAGTCTGCTATCGACGCAGCCGGGCTTCGCAGATGGTCGAGCCAGGCCAATTTTGTGCTTGCTTATATAGGATCGGAACACCGCGATTTTGTTCGCCGAATGAACTCCGCCGGGGTGCTGGTGCGCGACAGGAGCAACGATCCCGGCTGTGATGGCTGTGTTCGCGTCACGATCGGCACGCGCGAACAGATGCGGCTCGCTGCAGAGGTTCTCAAAGAGGTGATCGGCCTGATGCGCAACGGCAAGGAGAAGGAAGCATGACGACGAAGAAGAGTCCCGCTTCGGCACCCAAAACGCAAACGGCCCTGCGCTCCGCTCAGTTTGAGCGCAATACGACGGAGACGCGCATCGCGATCCAACTCACAATCGAGGGCAGCGGCCGGTACGAGGTCGGCACGGGCATTCGTTTCTTCGACCACATGCTCGAGCTGTTTACGCGTCACGGAGCTTTCGACCTGACGCTCAAATGCGATGGCGATCTCGACGTGGATCAGCATCACACGGTTGAGGACGTGGGTATCGCTTTGGGTGAAGCATTTGATCGCGCACTCGGCGACAAGCGCGGGATATTGAGGGCTGGCTACTTCCTCATGCCGATGGATGAGACGCTCGCTATCGCGGCCGTTGATCTGAGTGGCCGTGCCGCGTTCGCAGTCGATAGCAAAGTGCGGACACGACTCGTGGGCGATCTACAGACGGAGTTGGTGACGGATTTCTTCGAGGGATTTGCGCGTGGGGCACGGGCCAACGTGCATGTCAAAACAATGTACGGGCGGTCAAATCATCATAAGATCGAAGCCATCTTCAAGGCGTTCGCGCGTGCGATGCGCGTTGCATGCAGCCGCGACAAACAACTCGGCGAGATGTTGCCATCGACGAAGGGCCTGCTCTGATGCGCGTCACTGTCATTGACTACAAGGCCGGGAACCTCACCTCGGTGGTGAAGGCGTTGCGCCACCTGGGTGCAGACGTCGAGGTGACTGACCACGATCTCTCGATGATCGGCTCTGCGGAACGGCTCGTCCTTCCGGGGGTTGGCCACTTCTCTGCGACCCGGCTTCTGGATGCGACAGGTATGACTTCCGCAATTCGTGCTGCGGTTGATCGTGCAGTTCCTTTCCTTGGTATTTGCGTCGGCATGCAGTGGCTCTATGCTGGATCGACGGAAGCGCCGGAGTGTCTTGGCCTGAGCCATTTCTCCGGGTCGTGCGAACGCTTCCGCGAGTGTGGACAGAAAGTTCCCCACGTTGGATGGAATGCAATCACTCCGCGCATCGGATCACGGCTTCTCGCCGGCGTCGCGGCCGGAGAACACGTTTACTTTACGCATTCTTACCGCGCGCCTATCTCTGCCGATACGTGCGCCGTCACTAACTACATTGACGACTTCGCGGCCGCCGTCGAACGTGACAACGTGATGGGCGTCCAGTTTCATCCGGAAAAGTCGTCCGCAACCGGCCTTCGCATCTTGCGCAATTTTCTTGATTGGACTCCGAACGGAGAAGCATGCTGACCAAACGCATTATCGCCTGCCTCGACGTTCACGCTGGACGCGTGGTGAAAGGCGTGCAGTTCGTCGATCTCGTGGACGCCGGTGACCCTGCCGCTCTTGCGGCCCGTCACGCGCAGGAAGGCGCGGATGAGATCGTGCTGCTCGATATTACGGCTACCCATGAGGGGCGGAAGACGTTGCTCGATACAGTTCAGCGAACTGCGCGCGAACTCTTCGTCCCGTTTACTGTCGGGGGAGGTATTCGGACTGCCTCCGATGCGGAACAGGTGTTCGAAGCAGGGGCAGACAAGGTCAGCATCAATTCCGCGGCACTGGCGAACCCATCGCTGATTGAGTCGATAGGCCGGAGTTTCGGTGCACAGGCGGTGGTCGTTGCGATCGATGCGCGGCGGGACCCAGCTGCCGCGGATCCTGTTCGGAATGCGCAGGTGTTTGTGCAAGGCGGGCGCAAGCCCTCAGGACGTCGTGTAGTTGAGTGGGCGCGCGAAGCCGAAGCGCGGGGTGCAGGCGAGATCCTACTTACCTCGATGGATTCGGACGGAACGCGCAACGGATTCGATTGCGAGCTGACGGCCGCGGTGAGTGAATCGGTAAGCATTCCGGTCATCGCATCGGGCGGCGCAGGAACGGTTGCGCACTTTGCAGATGTGTTTGCGCGCGGCAAGGCTGATGCGGCTTTGGCCGCGAGCATCTTCCATTTCGGCGTGTCCAGCGCCAGATCGCTCAAGCAAGAACTTGCCGCTTCAGGAGTTCCAGTGAGGTTGCCATGCTGATTCCATCTATCGATCTGCTCGGCGGACGTATTGTTCAATTGGTCCAAGGCGAGAAGCTCCGCCTGGCTTTCGACGACTTTGAATACTGGATCCGGAAGTTTTCTCGTTTCCCGCTCGTGCAGCTCATCGATCTGGATGCCGCTATGCGGTCCGGTGATAATTCGGAACTCGTGAAGCGGATTGCGCGGCGCCTGCCATGTCAGGTTGGAGGAGGTATTCACTCCATTGAACGCGCGCGACACGTGCTGGAAAACGGCGCCAGGCGCGTCATCATCGGTTCGGCACTTTTCTCTGTTTCAGGTGTTAACTCCGGCTTTGCGTCAGAGTTGTCAGACGCGGTCGGGTCAGAACATCTGGTGGCGGGCATCGACACCAAGGGGGGGCGCATTGCGGTCAAAGGCTGGAAGGAGCAGGTCGCCTTTACGGCTGACGAGGCGATTCCGCAATTGGAGCCGTTCGTCTCATCCTTTCTCTACACGCATGTGGATGGAGAAGGCCTCATGGGCGGCTTCCCAATCGAGACAGCCCGACGCCTGCGTGGCCTGACGCAGCGACACCTCATCGTGGCAGGCGGAATTAGAAGTCAGCAGGAGATCGATACGCTGGATGCGCTGCACGTTGACGCCGTGGCCGGAATGGCAGTTTACACCGAAGTGCTTGCCGTGTAGATTTGCTTTCGCTCGGAAAGCAGGCGCCGGTCTGCGGCGTGGACTATGCTGAGTTGGGGCTTTGGAGGATGCTACAGGCATGACGGTTAGGCGGCAGAACGGAATTCGATTGGCCAAGCGGCTGGATGAAGTTGGATTCTCCGACATCGTGCAGATTCGCAACAAGGTGATGTCGATGCGCGCTGAAGGGCTGCAGGTGCACGCCCTGCATGGCGGCGAGCCGTTTTTCGAGACGCCAGATGACATTAAATTCGCGGCAGTGCGCGCGCTGGTGGCGAACCAGACCCACTATGCTCCGTCGTCTGGTCTGCCGCCGCTGCGCCAAGCGCTTGTTGACAAACTCGCATTCAAGAACAGCATTCAAGTTACGGCGGATGAGGTGCTGGTCACAGTTGGTGGTTCTCAGGCGCTATATGGGGCGTTTCAGAGCGTGCTTGATCCGGGGGACGACGCCCTGGTTTTCTCGCCCTATTGGACGCCCATCGGTGACCTGGTGACCGGCGCCCAGGCGCGCCCGCTGTCGGTCCCCACCATTACGGCGCGCCGCAATGGCGTACGCAAAACGCTGGAGCAGTTCTCCACGCCGCGTGTTCGCGCCATTTACTACAACACTCCGCAGAACCCGAGCGGCCTGGTGTTCACACGTTCTGAAGCGGAAGAAGTGGCCGCCTTTGCACGCGAGCGCGACCTGATCGTGATCGCCGATGAAGCATACGAGGACCTGGTGTATGACGGCGAGCATGTCTCGATCGCATCATTGCCCGGGATGCTTGAGCGCACGATCACCTGCTTCACGTTTTCGAAGACGTATGCGATGACGGGGTGGCGCGCGGGTTACGCGGTTGCGAAGGAGCCCTTCATGACCGCGCTGCGGAAGATTATTCTATATTCCACCAACGGAGTCGCTACGCCCGTGCAGCACGCGATGCTTCAGGCGCTCACTACGTCCGAGTCCGTCATTGGCGCGCGCCGCGAGGAATACCGCAAGAGACGGGACATCCTGATTGCCGGTCTGAACGACGTCGGGCTCGAATGCGATCCGCCGGCCGGCGCCTTTTATGCTTTCCCGCTTACGGAGAAGATCGACAAGAACAGCCGCAAGGCGGCGCAGATCTTGCTTGAGAAAGCACACATCGCCACCATTCCTGGCTCGGTTTTTGGAGCGCAGGGAGAGGGCCATCTTCGCTTCGGTTATGCAATCCCAGTCAAAGAGATTGAGAACTGCGTCGAAGCTCTCCGAGCATTCTTTCGCTGAGCTTCTCAACTAAGAATTGCTGACCTGCGATTCTCCAATGGCCTGGCTGGTATCGACACGCGCAGCTCGGAGAAGGCGCGCAAGCTGCTTTAGATGGAGTTGAACCGCATAGCCGCGCAGAATCTCGGCCTGCGAGAAGCTGATGCCTTTCGGCCGTAACTCGGCCATGCGCGTCTCGAGTTGCGCAATGTCATCTTCAAGATGCAGGTTGGGCGGCGGAATGTGAAATCGCCACTTGTGAATGCACCCCGCTACATAGTGAAATCCGGCGTGGATGTCCGCTGCGAGCTTTCCCAGGACAGGCTCCAGCTGTTCGGCATATCCATCATCGGAGCTTCCTCGCACCGCGATCTCCAGGGCGACAAGCGAGTCGAAGATCGATTGCCCTGAGCGCGTGAGAATCGCGAGTCCTTCGCGCCATCCCGGGCCGCCCGAGGGCTCATTGCGCGATGCATGCAGCAGTTGATTGTTCGCGCGAAGGGAGGCGAGAGCGTCCTGACGCAGGTCATCCAGATTGCCTGCTGCCGATCCACGGAAGCCCTGAAGAATGGCTTCGAAAAAGTGTCCTAGGACGAGAAACTCCTGGGCCAGTCCATCACGCAGAGCAACGCGCGCGCGGTCCGGGAGTATCAGAGTAGCGACGAGGAGGGCCACGATGATTCCGAGGACCACCTGCAGGACGCGATCGAATGCGATTGCCTTGTGAGAGCTTGACTGAACCAGCATCACGATCGTGATCGTCACTCCGGCAAGTCGGGAACTGCTGCGAAAACCGAGCAGACCGCAGATGGCGATCGCAATGAAAACGGCGATTATGTAGTTCCAAGGCAGCGTGCCGAACAGAGAAAATGTGAACCCCAGTACGGCGCCGATTAGGGTCCCGAGGATACGATCTCTCGATGCCGTGATGGTCGCCCCGAAGTTCGATTGCAGCACGATTATTGCGCTGATCGCTCCCCAGTAGCCGTCGTGGAGTCCGAATCGAAGTGCGAGCCACCAGCAGAGAGTTGCCGCAAGCGCCGTCTTCGTTGCGTGGATCAGCAGCCGTTTGCGCTCCCACGTCAGCAGGCCGCTCTGCATCGCGGTTCCGACGCCCAGTTTCAGCGCTAGCTCCTGTTGCGACCATGTTTTATCTGTCTTCAGGCGCATGGTTCTGAATCAACTCCCCGACTCCCGAATGGCGCTTTCATTCATAATCGCATTGGAGCGCGGGCGAACCAAACCGCTGGCGCGGACCTATAGCATTAGATATGCGCGTAGGATTTCCCGCCACCGTCGACTCAACGCTCCTTGACCTGTTGCCGACCGGGATTGAACTCATCCCGCTGAACGATGGGCTGGATCATGAAATTGAAATCGATGTCTGGATCCCCGATCCCTACCCAACGCGAGCGCTGCGCATCTGGCCTCACCTGAAAGGCGTTCGACTCATTCTCTCTCTTATGGCGGGCACAGACTGGATCACGGATAAGGCGGGCCCGGACGTTACCGTGTGCAATGCGCGTGCCGCCCACAATGTGTCCACGGCGGAATGGACGATCTCCGCGATCCTTGCGATGCTGAAGCAATTTCCACTATTTCTAGGGCTTCAAAGGTCCGCGGACTGGCGGGGCCGCAAAGAGGCGACGGTGGGGTACGAGCGCATCACCGGCGATGCGCGCCATCTTCACCCGCCGGTAATGCTCGAGGAACTCACAGGTAAGCGAGTGCTGCTCGTCGGTTACGGCGCGATAGGAACAGAGATTGAGCGCATGCTTGCGCCGTTCCATGTCGATCTGGTGCGAGTAGCGCGCCGCCCTCGAATTGAGCCACTTGTCCATTCGGTTAAGCATTTTGATCAGCTTCTTCCAGATGCCGAGATCATCATTCTCATCCTGCCTTTGAATGACGCGTCACGCGGCTTAGTGGGCCCGCGCCAGTTGGCTCTGATGCGGCAAGGCGCCTTGCTGGTGAATGCCGCGCGAGGGGCGATTGTTCAAACGGAGGCGCTTTTGGCCGCGCTTAATGAAGGTAGGATTCGTGCAGCACTCGATGTCACCCACCCCGAACCCCTACCACACGATCACCCGCTTTGGCGCTGCCCTAATCTGCTCATCACTCCGCACGTGGCTGGATCGAGCCCGCAATTTGCGCCGCGCGCCATGAAAGTCGCTGCCGAAGAACTCAAACGCTATCTGAATGGCGAGCCGCTGCAGAATGTTGTTCAGTACGCCGGGGAATAACGGATAGGTTAGGTGGTCTCCTCTTGAGGTGCGCGACGCCACTCGATGAGTCCGAGGATCGCAAGTCCCACCAACCCCGCATAGAGCACAGCAGTCGGCCACAGGTCCTTGTAGATGTACTCGCCGATGTATAAGACATCGACCACGATCCATAGCCACCAATTCGCAATATGCTTGCGGGCCTGCCACCAGCTTGCCACCAGGCTGAAGCTCGCCAGTGATGCGTCGAGATAGGGAAGCGCTGCGTTGAAGCGCTTTGCAATCGCTGCGAGCACGAACGTTCCCGCAATTCCAGCCGCGATCGCGATTGCGCTGTTCAGCCAGGGAAGCGGAGCCACACGCACTGTGCCTTCTTGCCGGACTCCACGCCACCAGTTCCACCAGCCGTAAACAGTGAAAACGACGAAAAAGACTTGCAGGAGCGCGTCCGAGAGCAGCTTCGCCTGATAGAACACGACGAGATAGAGAACATCGGCGGCCAGAATTACCGGCCAGCACCACAAAGTGCGTCGCGTTGTGAGCCAAATGCCGAGCCCCGTTGTTATCCAACCGGCGAGTTCGATCCAATGCGCCACAAGATAGTGCGTCACTACGGTCATCCTCGGTGCACCTCACGCTTTGGCTCTTTTATGGCTGCCCAATTACGCAAGGCTTTTAGCACCTGCTCGCCTGGCCCGCACCACCATCGCGCATGGCTCACCAGATAACCTTCACAAGCCATGTAAGCTTTCTCCCGGGAATGTAACACGCTGAGGAAGTAGTCGGTTTCCGACAGCGCGAACTCTGCATGACAAAGAGCAAGCATTGGGGCCAGCGCGGCACGCTCAGCTTTCGAGAGCGAGCGAACTGTCTCGTATCCCTCGATCAAGGCCCACAGATGATCCATATGAACCGGCACGCTTTCTGGGTTCGCCGGATCGTTCACCAGCGAGAGCCATTCGACAACACTTCGCTCGATGGCATGCGCCAGATCGTGCAGAGCATTCGTGCGATCGCACAGTCCGAAATCGATTACGGCGGTCGCCTTCGCTGTCGGACCCTCGTCACTCCAGAAGAGGTTTGAGCCGTGCAGGTCGTTATGCGTCCAGAGAGGCTGCAAAGAAGGCAGCAACGGCGCGAGTTCCGCATAAAACGGAGCGAGCAAATCGATAGCTTCGTGTGCGCAGCCGGTTTGAGCTAGATACTGCTGCAGCGCCGGCCGCACGGTTACATACTCGTCCAACTTGCGAGTTGCATTCTCGCCGGCGAAGATCGTGAAACCCGCAACCAGATGCCGCGATTGCCTTACTGGAGCGTCGTACTCTTCAGCGGCGAGATGCAGCCGCGCCATCGTCTCGCCTACCGATCGTGCATGCTCTGAGGACCGAAACGGAGTCCACGAGATCGCATCCTCATAGGCGTCCACTCCATGAGGTATTGCGTGCACTTCGTAGGTCCAGCCACCCGCTTCGATGACCGTATCACCCGAGTCGCAGATCAGCACTTTAGGCACCGGTGCTCCATGCGCGCGGAGATGAGCCACGAACCGATGCTCTTCGCGCAAGCCCTCCGCACCACGGACGAGCCGCGCATGACGCTTGACGAACACGCGCCCGCTGCGGCTTGCAACCACACTCGCTGCGGACAAAGGACGGGGGCTCATGCTGACGATCTTGTAGGGGCCTTGTAGCTCCGGGTACCGCGAGAGCACGGAATCGATCTCATGCGGCGACAAGGGCGCCCAGTCAGGCTCAACTAGGGAGCCGTCTAGTCCATGCACCTTGATTTCCGTATTCAACGTTGCGGGCTCCTTGAATCAAAACGTGTAGTGTGCCGAAAGCCGGACAGTCGCCGGAGCTCCCAGGTGTATGAAAGTGTCGCCGAGGCTCGCTCCCGTATCCTTCCAGTAGCGCTTGTTCGCGATGTTATCGGCGTACAGTCGGAGCGTCATGTGGCCCTGTTCGCCTCCGGGAGTGTAGCGCGCGCCAAGATTGAAGAGGTTGAATCCGGGCACGCTGACAGCGTCATCGCGCGTGGCTTCCTTGCTTGCGCAGTATCCCCAGCCGGGCATCAGGTAGAACCCGCGCATATGCGGAACAGCTACGTCCGCGAACAGCGCCGTGCGCACGCGCGGCGCGTTGATTACCTGCTTGTTATCGAATTCCGGCGTGCCCGTATCCTGTGACTCCGCGTGGATGGCAGCAACCGATGCATTCAGCTTGATCCAGTTTGCGGCCTTGCCTTCGACGCTGAACTCCGCGCCACTGTGTGTCTCGTGGCCCTGCGACACGAAGCAGAGCGTGCCCGGCCCGAAGAAGTAGTCTTCCGTACACTGCCCTTCTTCTGCCGCGATCGTCTTCGGATAGAAGAACGGCGCGCGCATGTGGAATCCTGCAACGCTCAGCAAGATCTTCTGATTGGGTTCGTACTTCGCTCCTGCTTCGACCTGGCGCGTGAAGTAGGGCTCCAGGAACTGGCTACCGTTATCCACCCACCAAGGAGCCTGCGGCCCAAGCGAGAGCATCGCGGTATAGGTTCCATAGAGCATCAGGCGGGTCACCGGCGTAAAGCTCACCGCGTATTGCGGCAGCCACACCGGCCGATCAGTGTTCGTTGGCGCCGCCGCGGGGTCCGTCGCACCTAGCGAGTAGTTATGGTCGCGCAGCCACGTTTCCCGTCCACCCACATTTACCTGAATTCGCCCAGGCAAGTGAAGGCGATCCGCGACCATCAACGCCGTCTGGTGATGGTCCTCCCAGAGACGCCGCGGGCCTGCCTGTTGCGTTATGCCGTTCTCGTTGGTCGCCCAGTGAAACGGCTCGATGGGTTGGTAAATGTTCTCCTGCCCGATATAGCTGTAGACCGCGCCATCCTGCACGACACCGTCCGGCGACACTGGAGTCTCAGCTGAGAAATAACCCGGCATCTGCACGCTTCGACGGAACAGCTCAACACCTCCGGCGAGATCATGCTGTATTGCGCCGGTGTGCCATTGGCCTGTAACTACAGACTCAGCCTGAGCATCGATGCGCAGTTCGCCGGGATTGCGGTAGTCGTAGATGCCGTATGTTCCGTCTGGACAGAAGAAGTAATAGGGCGCGTCCGGGGCGTCCGGGCATGCAACGTTACCCTGGTCGTCATACGGAACGCCGTAAGGATAGACGACGTTGTCATCGATCAAAGAATGGCTGAAGCTCGCCGCCCCGAAGACATGCCACTCCCCAGGAAGGTCGTAATCGAACCGTGCTCCGGTGTTGTAAGTGTCAAAGGTGTTCGGCTTCGCCCACGGCTGAAAGCCAAGCATCGTTGACGGATAGATTCGGTTTAGGTCCGGAAGCGTGTCGCCGCCCAGCAGTTGATACCCGGAAACAGACCGCTCCACCTTGTGCTGGTATTCGAAATCGCCCTTCAGAATAGCCTTGGGAGTAATCTTCCAATCAGCAGAGCCTGCGCCCATGGCACGCCAGCCATCGGCGCCATTCACGTAGCTCTGGATGCTCTCGCCTGCAAGGTTCAGCCGCGCGCCGACCTGCTTCTCTTTGCCGAAGAACTGCCCGAAGTCGGCCGCCCCAAAGGCGCTTCCGCGATGATCGGTGGCCATGTCCATCGCCTTTACCAGCGCCGGACGCTTGGTCACATATCCGATCACTCCACCGCCTGAGGTGACCCCGCTCTCTACACCGGAGATGCCCTTCAGGATCTCAACACGCTCCTTGTTCTCGAGTGGAACGTCCTGCTCACCTGCGATGGTCATTCCGTTGATCTGCAGCCCAGTGGCCAGATCGATCGGAAACCCACGGATCTGGAAATCGCCGTAATAACCAACGGGAGCATAGTCCTCACCGACGGACGCATCGTTCTTCACTACGTCTGCCAGTGTGCGAGCGCCCTGATCGCTGAGGAGTTCGCGCGTAACGACGGAGATCGAGAGCGGTGTTTCGGCAAGCGGAGCATTGTCCAGCGTGCCCGTGGTGATCGCGTTCGAGAGATAGTCGTCCTTCACATCTTCATGAACCACTACCGTCGTTGTCACGCGCGGAAGTGGCAGCTGCGAATGTTGATTTGCGCTGCTGGATGCGGCAGAGGGAGTTGGACTGGGAGTCTGCGGCGCTTCCGCCTGTCCAATAGCACCCTTCGGCCCCCCGATAGAGCACGCGAGCACGCAACCGGCAAGCAAGCAAAGATGCAATTTCGATTTGGAGGGAGCAGAACGTGCAGACTGGCCAGGCATGGAATCCTCTTGTTTGAACTACTGAAACAAGAGCGCCCGTACTGCAGACCTTGAAGAAGACCTTCGGAAACTTCCCACGCCGGTATTATCCGGATCGGGTTCGAGGGTATTTCTCAGCCCCGCACCGCGGAGCACCCCTGTTTCAATTAACTCAATTGGAACACTCCCGAGGATAAATAGCAACTATCTCGACCCGCGCCGCAAAAGGAAAAGCCGCGAGAGCATTCGCTCCCGCGGCCATAGCTCGGATATGTTGTTCTGCTACTTGCCCGAACCTTCCGTCAACGTCACGATGCGGTCTACGCCGGGCACAGTGAACTGCTCAACTTTGCCGCTCGGCCAGTGCACTTCGATCGCCTCCACACCGGAAGCGCTGCCGATGCCGAAGTGTACGCGGGGGTCATTATTCGAGAGGTAGCTCCCTCCGCTGATTACATCGCCGCGCTGCTTCATTCCGTTCGCTGTGAGGTAGACCGTAGCTCCAACGGCCTCGCGTAGACTCTTCTGGCCACCAACGAGCTTCAGTTCAATCCAGTGATTTGTGTTAGATTCCACGTTGCGCAGCAGCACCGGGTGGGCATCCATCACGTTGATCACCGCATCGATCTTGCCGTCGTTGAACAGGTCGCCCACGGCCATGCCGCGTCCGGCGATCACGTCAGCCAGGCCGGATCCCTCTACAGCAGGCACGGTGTCAAACTTCTTCCCGCCGATGTTGTGAAAGAGCATCGGCCGCTGCGCCCACGTTGTTCCCCACGCGTACTTGTCGGCCTGCGGATAGACGTGGCCGTCTGACATCAGCAGGTCCTTCCACCCATCGTTGTCGTAGTCGAAGAAAGCATCGCCCCAGCTCAGGAACGGAACGGTGCCCTCGCCTAGGCCAACGTGATAGCTGATGTCGGTAAGGTTGGCATCGCCCTCGTTGTGATAAAGCGGCTTATAGTCATCCGAGAAAGTAGTGTCGAACACATCGAGCATGCCCGTGTTCTCATAGTCGCCAACGGCAATGCCCATCGACGCTGTCTCGCGGCCGGCCTCGTTGAGTGCGAACCCTGACGCGTAGCTCACGTCCTCGAAGGTTCCGTTGCCTTTGTTCAGATAGAGATAATTGGGCGTCGAGTCATTGCCCACCAGCAGATCAGGCTTCCCGTCGTTGTTGATGTCCACAAACACCGCCCCAAGACCGTAGTAGCCGGGCTTATCGGCTACGCCCGCCTTGTCGCTCACATCGGTGAATGTGCCGTCACCATTGTTATGAAAGAGGTGGTCGCCCTCGCCCTTCAGTCCCCGCGGGCCGCAGCTTACCTTCTCGCCGCGGAAGGTACAGAACGCGTTAGGTGCATCGGCGTCACCAGCCGTCGGCATGTTATGTCGGTCATAGTGCAAGTATCCGGCCACAAACAGGTCGAGTCGGCCGTCACCGTCGTAGTCTCCCCACGTCACACCAGTGTGCCAGGCCGCAGGATCGTCCAATCCCACGCCGGCCTTGTCCGCCATGTCTGTGAAGGTGCCGTCATGATTGTTGTGGTAGAGTCGGTTCTTGCCCCAGTTCGATACGTAGAGGTCCGGCCAGCCATCGTTATCGTAGTCACCCACGGCTACGCCAAATCCCCAGCGTTCGTTGGTTACGCCCGCCTTCGCAGCCACATCTGTAAAAGTGCCGTCGTGGTTGTTGTGGAAGAGCGCGGCGTGCGGCGGCGCTTCCTTTCCATCGAGCGCTTTGAAAGTCGAACCGTTGACAACGTAGATGTCCATCCATCCGTCGTTGTCGTAGTCCAGCAGCGCAACTCCAGAGCCCTTCGCCTCGACGATGTAGTCCTTCGCCGGCGTACCCATTTTGTGCGTCCACTTGGCCAGCCCGGCCTTCTCTGACGCGTCCTCAAAGACCATGGGGCCCGACTTCACGAAGCCCCCGGCCGTGATGGGACGATGCTGCGCATCAAGCTGGATGGGATGGGGCGAGCCGCTCTCCTGCCCGCTCTTAGCCGGCGCCTGTGCGCCCTCTGCATTCTTGTTGGTTTGCTGTTCCGGGGGAAGCGTGCCGGGACCGGCGGCCTGTGCAGAAACCAAAACGGGGAAAAAGGCAAAAACAGCCCATACAGCGGCTTTCTTGGTGACCGTGAACATGGACGCAGTATACGGGGCCGGGTGGACGCCAGTATCGTCCGAAAGAACGATGGGCGAGACGCCTCGGTGCGCGGTCCCGCCCGCTCGATCTATGGCATGCTGCTTGGCTGAGACCCAGGCTGCGCATTCTGCACCAGCCAGCCGTCATTGCTTCTTACCAGGGTGGCCGTTCCGGCCTGGGGCGCGGCAGCTGAACCGAGCTTCGGGAAAGCCGCCTTCATTTCCGCAGAGTTCGCCCACGGCGGCAGGTTACTCGCCTGGTAGTGATAGCTGACGGTATATTGCGTCGCGTTGTCCGCCTGAGGCGTATAGCTGTCGACTGAGCTCACCTCAGCATGTCCGTAGCAGAAGTTGCCGTATCCCGGCTGCGAAGCATCCGCGGTCCATACCGAGCGGCCCTGGTCTGAAAGATCGTAATCGTTGGCCTGCTTCGACCCCACCAGGAACCGCTTCTTCTCCACAGCTGTCCGCGTGAGCAGCCCGGCGTCAGTCAGGGCGTCGTAACCCCTCGTCTGCGCGTCGTCGGACGCATCGGCCTGCGCCGGTAATTTTTGCGGCGCGGCCCACAGGCACTGCTGCTGCGATTTCAGGTAGTTGTTCAGGGCTGTCTTGAAGGCGCCCGGGTCGACTGTGTTCTTCTTGCATCCTTCGCCCAGCAGGGCCAGACCGGCCAGAGACACCACCAGCAATCTGCGCATGTGCATCCGCGTTTTCTCCTCACAGCTTGGATGCACGTCCTGCTCAATTGTGATTGAACGTCTAAGGAACTGGCACGGCAACGGGTTCAGTACTCTCTGCCTCGCGGCAGTGGCAACTTTCGCTCCCATGCGTGCTCGCGGAAGAAATTGACTCAACGATGGGTGTTGTGGCGGCAGTTGCGCCACCAGGTCCCATTCCAAACGCCAAGTCTTCGATCCGCGCGTCTTCCAGCACTCTGAGCATTGCCTCCTGCGCCCGTACCCACACCGGATGCGCCGGGCACCAGCTCTGACGTGCACATGCCTTGCCCGATGTGAGGCAGACATTCAGATGGATAGGTCCATCCACCGCCTCGATCACATCGCGCATAGACGCCTTCTTGCCATGCGCCGATACTTCGAATCCGCCGGCCTGTCCCCTCTGGGAGATCAACAACCCGGCGCGCGTCAGCGCCTGCAGCACCTTCGATAGAAAGCTCTCCGGGGCTCCCGTGGCCGCTGCCACTGCGGGAAGGGATACACGGCGCTCTCCTCCCTGGCCAATCAGGTGGATCATGACGCGGACGGCATAGTCTGCGGCCCGCGTCAGCTGCATTGAGGAATTTGCATCATTCATGGTTCTGCCCTACCGCGGCATTGCCGCGCCTCGAGATTGGGTTTCAGGCAATGAGTGTATTGCGGGTAGATCACACCAGTACGTGTTCGCCGTCACAGACCTTCCGGGATACCCCCGATTAGGTTGGACTCGCATTCCGAATCGGACAACAGCAGTCCACTAACCACACGCTACCTCTACCCGGTTCCGCACATGGCGCTTTCCATGCCACGGCTTGCAATAACCCCGGGCGAAAGGAACTTTAAATGCAATCATTTCCCGCCGTTGATCCGATCCCTTTACCGGCGCCGGTCTGGCTATTCAAGCTGCTCCATATCGTTACGCTATCGCTCCACTTCGTGGCGGTCGAGATGCTGCTTGGCGGCCTGCTGATTGCGGTTATCCTGAGCCTCTTCCGCAACTCGGCGGCTTCAACGGTGGCGGCACGCGCGCTGGCGCGTCGCCTCACGGTCGTCATGACCTATGTCATCAACCTTGGAGTGCCGCCGCTCCTGTTTGCGCAGGTTCTCTACGGCCGCGCGCTATACACCAGCAGCATCCTCATCGGAGCCTATTGGATCTCCATCATCGGCCTCCTGACGTTGGCCTACTGGCTGCTGTACCAGTTCACGGGGCGTCTTGAATCGGGGCGCACCGCATGGCTTGTAGGCCTGAGCGCATGGATCATTGCCGGATTCGTCGCACGCCTGCTCTCGACCAATATGACGCTCATGCTACGCCCGGAGGCCTGGCGCAGCATGTACTCCTCTTCGGCAGCGGGCGTGTTCCTGCCCACCGGCGACCCCACCACCGAGCCTCGCTGGCTCCTGATGCTGGCCGGTGGCCTCTTTGTGGGCGGCCTCTGGATGGTGTATCTCGCGGCCCGCAGCACGTTCACCGCGGAGGAGAAGCGCTTTCTTGCCGGAGTGGGTGGGAATATCGCTGGAATCTCTGGCCTCGTTTATCTTGCTGCCGGAATTTGGGCAGCTAGCGTCCAGCCCGACGCCGTCAAGAGCGGACTCGCGAACCACGCGCTCTATCACTTTGGCGGCCTCGCCGGTTACGGCTGGCTCGCTCTCGTTCCCGTAGCAGTCCTGGTTGCGGCGTTTGCCGGCTTTGTAGGGCGGGCTCCCGCGTGGCTCGCGTGGACGGGCGCACTGCTCGTACTCCTCATTGAGATCGTCTTCACTGTCTACCGCGATGCCGTGCGCGACCTGACGTTATTAAGCAAGGGCTTCGATGTCTGGGATCGTGACGTTGTCACCAACTGGAGCGTCGTAGGCCTGTTCCTGATCCTGTTCATCGCTGGGCTCGGCGTCGTCGGGTGGCTCATCTCCGTCGTCGCACGCGCGCAAAAGCCCATGGAAGGAGCCGCACAATGAGCGGTCACATCGTCCTCGAACCCATTCAGACTGCGCCGGAGGCCGGCGGCGACAAGGCCACACGCCGCGGCTTCCTGATCGCGGCAGGTGCAGCAGGGCTTTGTTATGTCGGCGCCCTTGGCTATCCCGTCTACCGCTATCTGGCGTCGCCTATTGAGATGGCCTCGAGCGCCTCCGCCGTCACTGAGGTGACGCTCAAGGATGCGCAGAAACTTGCGCCCGGCTCCGTGCTGATGTTCAAGTTCGGCTCCGCGCCCGCCATGCTCATCCACCACCAGGACGGCGCATGGGTCGCGCTGACGGCAGTGTGCACGCACCTTGGCTGCACTGTGCAATACGAGTCGCAGATGAACCGCATTCACTGTGCATGCCACGGCGGTGTCTACGATCCGCGCACGGGAGCGAATGTCAGCGGGCCTCCGCCCAAGCCGCTGAAGCTTTTCAAGGTGGCCGTCAATGAAACCGGGGTACTGGTCTCGCGCGCCTGAGCGCGTCAGGAGCAAGGATCTGAAATGACATCGAAATCTATTGCGAATTCGCTCTATGGGTGGGTTGATGAGCGCCTCGGCATCTCCGAGGTGGCCGCATTCGCGCGCCACAAGACTGTGCCCGCCCATCGTTACTCCTTCTGGTACTACTGGGGAGGCATATCGCTTTTCCTCTTTCTTGTGCAGTGCTTCACCGGCGTGCTGCTGCTGGTCTACTACCGGCCTGGCGTGGATGCATTCGAGTCTGTCCGCCAGATCACGTTCGTGATGCGCTTCGGGTGGCTCATCCGGTCGGCGCACGCCTGGTCAGCCAACCTCATGATCTTCGCCATCATGGTGCACATGTTCTCGGTCTTCTTCATGAAGGCCTACCGCAAGCCACGCGAGTTCGGCTGGCTGAGTGGAATGGCGCTGCTTGCCCTGGCCACAGTCTTCGGATTTTCCGGATACCTGCTGCCCATGGATGAACTCAGCTACTTTGCGACCAAAGTGGGCTTACAGATCCCGGCGGCCGTTCCGTTCATCGGACCCGCCATCGCCAACATCCTTCGAGGCGGTCCGGACGTAAGCGAATTCACCGTCCAACGCTTTTTCGCTCTACACGTCGTCGTGCTGCCAGCGCTCTTCCTACCGCTGCTTGGCTTTCACCTCTGGCTCGTGCAAAAGCACGGCAACGCCATTCCGCCCAGCGAGGAGCTGAAGCACCCCAGCGAGAGGAAGAGCATTCCCTTCATGCCTGCGTTCCTGCGCAAGGACCTGGCCATGTGGCTCATTTCGCTCAATGTGCTTGCCTTGCTCGCTTCGGTATTCCCGTGGTCGCTGGGCAAGCAATATGACGCTCTCTCGCCGGCACCACTCGGCATTCATCCGGAGTGGTACTTCATGAGCCCTTTCGAGATGCTCAAGGTTCTCGGCACCATTCTGCCGGGTGAGGCGGGCGAAATTGCCGGACTGCTGCTCTTCACGCTGGGCATTGCACTGTGGCTCCTTATTCCGTTCTACGACACGCGCAAGGACTCAGGCCGGCGCGCCCGCACTGCGCACTACTTCGGCATTGTTGCCGTTGTGCTGCTGCTGACCACCACCGCCATCGGTTACTGGACGATTCGATAAGAGGCAACGATGAACTATCCGTTCTGGGACATTCCGCACTTAGGCTCGGGCTGGGTCATCGGACTCATCGCCATCTATCACGTCATGATTTCGCAGTTCGCGGTGGGCGGCGGCCTGTTTCTGCCGATCGCCGAACGCAAGGCCATGCAGATGGCCGATAAGGAGACCGGCAAAGCTTGGCTCGCGCAGCTCGTCCGCCACTCCAAGTTCTTCCTCGTGCTTACGGGCGTCTTCGGCACCGTCTCCGGTGTCGGAATCTGGTTCGCCATCGGACTCACGCATCCTGAGGCCACCAGCACGCTGATTCATAACTTCGTCTTCGGCTGGGCTATCGAGTGGGTTTTCTTCATGATCGAGCTCACCACGATTGCGGTCTATTACTACACGTGGAATCGGATCGATCCGAAGCTGCACCTGACGGTCGGCTGGGTGTATTCCATCGCATCGGTCTGTACGCTCATCATCATCAACGGCATCCTCACGTTCATGCTCACCCCGGGAGACACCTGGATCGGTATCGCCGGCACCGGCCATGAGGCGAGCAAATTCTGGAACGCTTTCTTCAACCCGACCTACTGGCCTAGCCTCTTCCTGCGCACCGGGGTCTGCACGTCGCTTGCGGGAATCTGGGCTCTCATCACCTCCAGCCGCATCGATGGGGACAAGCAACCGGATCTCAAAACGGGCATGGTCAAGTGGAGCGTCAAGTGGCTTGTCCCCTCGTTCGTGGCCACTCCATTCCTGTTGATGTGGTACCTGTGGATGGTGCCTTCCTCGCAGCGTGCGCTGCTCACTCTCGGCATTGACACCATTGCCGGCGGAACGTTCTCGACAGTCACCCGCATTGCGCTGATCATCATCATTACGTCGGCGACTATTGTGAGGGTCGCATATTACCTCGCTTATCGCAATCCGATCGACTTCAACCTGGCGCACGCGCTCAGCATTCTGATGCTGGCCCTCATGGTCACCGGCGCTGGCGAGTACGCCCGCGAAATGCTGCGCAAGCCGTACGTGATAGGCCGCTGGATGTATTCAAACGGCACCCGTGTCCCTTCTGTGGCCCGCTTCAATGCGCAGGGGTACCTGGCCAACTCCATGTGGACCTGGAACGGTGATGGCGGCTTGCCACCTTCGAGTTACTCGCGCGGCGAAGCCATCTTCCGCGGCGAGTGCGGATCCTGCCACACAATGGACGGGTACCGTTCGATGCGCACGTTGATGGACGGGCGCGATCCCGCCGGGATTCACAATTTCATCCAGATGCTGCATGAATACAAACCCGACTCGCCATATCGCCGGTTCATGCCGCCCATGACCGGCACCACGCAGGATGTGGAGGATCTGGCGAACTACATCAACGCGCACGTCAACCCTTCCGCGTCCAGACAGCAGAAGCCGCTCCTGGCCGAGCGATAAGAACCAGCAGGCAAAAAGAAGGCGCCTGCGATTCAGCTGGCGCCTTCTTTCTATTCAAGCCGGACTTTGTTACGCGTCGTGGTCTTCGAGAGCCTCTGCGCTGCCGGACTCCAGTGCCGCCGGCTCCGATTCCCCTTCAATCACGGTTCCTTCCGGCGTCGCCTTCACCCCTCCCGGCTCATCTAGCCACAGGGTAATGATCCACCAGACCAGCACTGCGAAGAACACGACACTGTTAGCATTGAACAGTCGCTCGCGCAACGCGATGAAATGGTTATATTCATCCATCGACTTCGGCGCTGCATGGCTCGCGATCACCTGCCATATGGCCTGAACAGAAATCTGGGCAATCGATGCAGTCGACAGGCCGATCACGATGCGCTGCGTATGGCTCCGCCACCCTGCTCCGTAGCGCGCGCCGAAAATAACGATAAGCAAGCCCACGAGGATGTTCTCGACATCCAGAAACAGCCCGCCCTTCTGCGCAAGCAACTGCAGCAGTTGGATTGCGCTCCCGGCCTTCATCTGCTCCCATGCCGGCCACTTGCCCCAGAACTTCAGCACGACGGCGCCGATCGCCATCACGATCAGTGCGGCGGTGACCCAGGCGACCCGCGGCACGCGCCCGAATGGCTTCCGTGCAAGCTCGATCAGAACCAGCAGCCCCAGCACCACGCCGATCACCGCGGTTATGATCACGAACTCCATCATGGTGATCTGCGGAAGGCGGCCCATCAGCAGCCTGCCGGTCAAGACGCGGAATGCAACCAGCGCCACGCTAGCGGTGAAAAGAGGGAAGCGCCCGGCCCGGTCGCGCCCCAAGAGGACGACCAGCAGCACCAGTTGCGCAGCGAAGGTGAACGTCCAGAGAACGTCATCCATCGTGAATGGAAAATGAAAATGCATTTGTTGTTGTCCATGCGCAGACGCAATTGCCGCGCAGTCTTCAGTTTATATGGTGCCTGCCAGCGTATCCTTCCTATAAAGCAGTTCATGAGGTCGATCCATGAATCGTGAATCCATGCTGGCCCGTGTCCGCGAGCGCCAGCTTCCGAATCAGGACCCCTGGGACATCATCGTTATCGGCGGGGGCGCCACGGGCGCCGGCATCGCCGTAGACGCGGCAAGCCGCGGATACTCCGTACTCCTTCTCGAGCGGGAAGATTTTGGCAAGGGAACGTCGAGCCGCAGCACCAAGCTGGTCCACGGCGGCGTGCGCTATCTCGAACAGGGCAATATCTCGCTGGTGATGGAAGCGCTGAAAGAGCGCGGTATCATGCTTGAGAACGCCCCCCACCTGGTGCACGATCAGCCTTTCATCGTCCCCAATTACTCATGGTGGGAGACGCCGTTCTACGGCATTGGTCTCAAAATTTATGACCTGCTGGCCGGCAAATATGGTTTTGGCAAATCACGCATTTTGTCGCTAGAAGAGACGCTCCAGCGCCTGCCCAACATTCGCCAGGACGGACTGCGGGGCGGCGTGGTTTACCACGACGGCCAGTTCGATGATGCTCGCCTGCTGATTTCACTCATCATCACGGCGACGGAACAGGGCGCGACCGTGTTGAACTATGCGCCGGTCGTGGAACTGACCCGCGATGCCGATGGATTCATCAATGGAGTCGACGCACTCGATCGCGAATCGGGCCAGCGCTTCACTGCGGCGGCGAAGGTCGTCATCAACGCCACCGGAATCTTCACCGACGAAACGCGGCGCATGGCTGACGCGGAATCGCAGCCGATGCTCGCTCCCAGCCAGGGCATTCACCTCGTCTTCGATCACTCGTTCCTGTCCGGAGACACCGCGATCATGGTGCCGCACACTACTGACGGACGCGTACTTTTTGCCATCCCGTGGCATGGGCACACGCTGGTGGGTACCACGGACACGCCGATTGACGGGCCCTCGTACGAACCCGCTCCATTCGAGCAGGAGATCCAGTTTGTGCTCGACACCGCGGGACAGTACCTCAGCCGTCCTCCGCAGCGCGAAGACATCCTAAGCGTGTTTGTGGGCATTCGTCCCTTGGTGAAAGCCGCGGGCTCTGACGCATCAAAGACCTCGGCTCTCTCGCGCGACCACACGATCCACATCGACGCCACTGGATTACTGACCATTGTTGGCGGCAAGTGGACAACCTATCGGCATATGGCTGAAGACGTGGTGGACCAGGCCATCACTCTCGGCCGGTTAGACGAGGCTCCCAGCGTCACAAAGACATTGCGCATCCACGGATACCTGAAACCGGAGCAAGGGTCGGGCGGGCTGGCCCTTCCCGAAGATGCTCTGGCGGTGTACGGAACCGATGCATCTCCGATTCGCGCACTTGCCGAGTCCGATCCTGGACTGGCCCAGCTGCTCGACCCCGACCTGCCCTGTGTGGGTGCGCAAATTGTCTGGGCGGCGCGCAACGAGATGGCGCGAACGCTCGACGATGTTTTGTCACGGCGCACGCGAGCGCTCTTGTTGAATGCTGCGGCGGCAATACGTATGGCGCCTGCGGCAGCACGCCTGCTGGCGCGCGAACTGGGCCACGATGACGCTTGGGCGACCCAACAAGTGACGGCGTTTCTCCAGTTGGCTGCTCAGTACAATGTAACCAGTTAGGGACCTCAGGCATCAGTTACCTCCACGAGAGCTTAAAAGGAGAACGGTATGGCGACAGCGGCGGCAGAGACGAAATCGTTAACCAGCCGAAAGGCGTGGCAGGCGCTTGGGAACCACTTCCGCGAGATCCGCGATGCGCATCTGCGCAATCTGTTCTCTGCCGATCCCGGGCGCGGCGAGCGCTTGACCGCCGAGGCTGTTGGCCTGTTTCTCGACTACTCCAAAAACCGAGTGACCGACGAGACTCTGCGGCTCCTCGTGCAACTTGCCGAAGAGTCGGGCCTGAAAGAGCGTACTGAGGCCATGTTTACTGGCCAGAAGATCAATATAACGGAGAATCGCGCGGTGCTCCACGTGGCTCTGAGAGCGCCGCGAGGCGCCACCATCGAAGTGGACGGCGAGAACGTCGTGCCCAAGGTGCACGAGGTGCTGGACCGCATGGCCGACTTCGCCAATCGGGTGCGTAGCGGCGCCTGGAAGGGGCAGACCGGCAAGCGCATTCGCAACGTGGTGAACATCGGTATCGGTGGGTCGGACTTGGGGCCCGTCATGGCTTACGAGGCGCTGAAGCACTACAGTCAGCGCGACCTGACCTTCCGCTTCGTCTCGAACGTGGACAGCACCGACTTCGCCGAGGCTGTAGTGGACCTCGACGCCGAGGAGACGCTGTTCGTTGTTTCGTCCAAGACCTTCACGACTCTTGAAACGATGACCAACGCGAACAGCGCTCGCGAGTGGCTGCTGAGCAAGCTGACCGATGAGGCCGCGATCGCCAAGCACTTCGTCGCCGTCTCGACCAATGCAAAGGAAGTCTCAAAGTTCGGCATCGATACGGCCAACATGTTCGGCTTCTGGGATTGGGTCGGCGGCCGCTACTCCATGGATTCGGCGATCGGTTTGTCGACCATGCTGGCGATCGGGCCGGAGAACTTCCGCGCTCTGCTCGACGGCTTCCACGCCATGGACGAGCACTTCCGGACAGCTCCGTTTGAGAAGAATCTGCCCGTTCTGCTGGGATTGCTGACAGTTTGGTATACCGACTTCTTCGGCGCTGAGACAGAGGCTGTGTTGCCTTATGAGCAGTACCTGAAGCGCTTCCCGGCATATCTCCAGCAGCTCACCATGGAGAGCAACGGCAAATACATCACGCTGAACGGCGAGCACGTGGACTACGCTACCAGCCCCATCTACTGGGGCGAGCCTGGAACCAACGGTCAGCACTCTTTCTACCAGCTCATTCACCAGGGCACGCGGCTGATTCCCTGCGACTTCATCGCATTCAACAAGTCACTGAACCCGCTGGGCCGGCACCACGACATGCTGATCGCCAACGTCTTTGCGCAGGCAGAGGCGCTGGCCTTCGGCAAGACTGCCGAGCAGGTGAAGGCCGAGGGCACCGCCGAGTGGCTCGTTCCGCATCGCGTCTTTGAGGGCAACCGGCCCTCCAATATGCTTGTGGCGGAAGAGCTTACGCCAGACATCCTGGGCAAGCTGGTGGCGCTCTATGAGCACTCGGTGTTCACCCAGGGCGTGATCTGGAATATCAATTCCTTTGACCAATGGGGCGTGGAGCTGGGCAAGCAACTGGCGCAGCGAATCGTTCCAGAGCTTGAGGATGCTCAGGAGCCGTCGCTTGGACACGACAGCTCGACCAACAACCTGATCCGGCGGTATCGGAAGGCGAAGGGCTGAGCCGCAGATCCACGGCGGGAAATAGCTGATTCAGAGCCGGTTTCCCGCCGGTGTTCGGTTTTGCTGTATTCTTGATGAAGTGCGCCCGTAGCTCAGCTGGATAGAGCGAATGCCTCCGGAGCATTAGGTCGGGAGTTCGAATCTCTCCGGGCGCACCAGTCCTGCTTTATTTCCCTTCACATCTACTACTTAGCCGCATCGCGGTCGGCTTCGCGCTTCTGGCGGAGCTCTTCCATCACAGACTGAATGAGAGCCTTGGCGTCTTGCATGCCGCTGATCACCGCCTGCAGGTCGAGAGCGGGCTTGGAGGGGTTGCGGGCCGAAGTGCAGTAGACGCCGTGCTGGCCGACCATGATCAGGGAGTCGGTGAGGAGGTCGAGCGCGACCGCCAGGCGGCCGCGCTCCAGACCCATCATGAACTCGTGCTGTTCCAGCTCTGTCCGCTTATCGTCGAAGACGCTCATGCTTCCAGCGTATCGGATGGGGAGCCGACGTGCTGCGCCGGGCGGGTTCAGACGCGGGATGGCGCCGCTCTACGAGCGGCGAGTCGGAGCTGCCGAACTAGCTTGCGGCTGAGATGTGATGAACTTCGTTTTGGAGAGTCGGCGCGGGTAGTTCTGGCGATTTCGATTGTTACTATCTGGTTATAATGAGACAACTTTTAAAGGAGATTTAGCTAAGCAGTATACAGATTTTTGTATTGCAATAAATTCTTTTGAAACAATAGGTTATACGTAAAATCACCCTCGAAAAGCGAAGAAGAGGAGAAGTAAAAACAGGGGGAGGGGTAGCTAATTTTCTAGTAAACACCGGGCGATTTCTGTTCAAAAATGGCGCGCAGAGGACACTAGACCCGTCTGAAGAACATTAACGCGTTGCTGCGAACGGGTCTGTGATGGCGATCACGACTCCCGGCTTTGAATTGTCACCCTTCATGTCAGGGCCGGGAGGGGTTCGTGCTTCCCCATCCTTTTAGCAAAAGGCGCGCAAAGGATGGGGGGCACTCGAAGTTCGTTGTGAAACCGGCAGAGGGTCGGTCCCTCCGGCATCAGTACTCGAGTTTCTTCAGGAACTCGCCGTCCTGCTTGAGGTCCTCGATGGGGTCGTAGGTGTACTCCTCCTGCTCAACGAAGCAGTGCTTCAGCCCCGTGGCAGCCTGGAAGATGGGCCGGTAGTCGATGCTGCCTTTGCCCATAATCACATTCTTGTACTTGCCGTTGGCTTCTTTCACCAGGTCCTTGACGTGGAAGAGAGGGAAGCGTTCGGGCGATTGCTTCAGGTACTCGACGGGATTGTGCCCGCCGCCGACCACCCATCCGCAATCCATCTCAAAAACGACGGAAGCGGGGTCGGTGCGCTTGAGCAGTTCGTCATAGAACACCACGCCATTCTCAGTGCCGAACTCGACGGTGTGGTTGTGATAGCCGAACGTCATGCCGGCGGCTTTGACTTTCGCACCGATCTCGTTGAACTGGTCGGCGACCCAGCGCCAGTCATCCAGGTTGAGTTCGCCGCCCTTCTTGCTGGGGTCGCGATGGAGGCCGGCCCAGGAGCAAACCATGTATTCGAGGCCAATGGCTTTGCCGTAGTCGATGAGTTCGCTGAGCTTCGACTTGAGGTCAGCGAGGTTGTGATGAGTGGAAACGCATTTCAGGCCGGCGGCGTCCATGGACGCCTTCCACTGCGCGGGTGTTTTGCCGAAGTAGCCGGCGGCTTCGCATTCTTTGTAGCCGATGGCTGCAAGCTTTTTGAGGGTGCCGTCGAAGTCCTTGGGCAGCATTTCGCGGACCGAGTAAAGCTGGAGGCCGAGGGGTTTGTCGAGTGTTTTGGCGCTAAGGCGCGGCGCGATGCAGGCCGCTGCTGCTGCGGCGGTGGCGGATTTGAGAAAAGTGCGACGAGACGATGCGTGCATAGATGTAACCTCTCTGGCCCTGATTACGGCATTTCCTGAGTTATTGTGCCCTCGCCCTCTGTGTGCAGGGTCGCCGCTTCTTGAGGTCGCGTCGACTTGATTGCATCGGGTTCGGACGCATCAACTCAGGAAATGCGTTAGCTCTTGATGGTTTTCGACGCCGGATCCCAAACGGCAGCCGCGTGGTTGAAGTAAGAGTGATTCGCCATATGGCAGGCAATGGCAGTGTTGTTGCCGAAGATCTCGTCTTCAAGGACGTGCTCGCGCGTTTCCACAGCGCGGAAGAAGTTAGCGATGTGGGCGACCGAGTCGTCGAAGCCTTGCGGAATCGTGTAGGTCTCGGTGAGCGGAGCGTCGTATTTCTGCGGATGCGCGGCCCACCACTCGTCGTAGTACTTCTTCTTCAGGTCCGCTGTCCAGCCGTTGAGCGAGTACCACTCGGGCTGGGGATGCGTGTCTTGAGGCGTGAAGGTGAGGGTGTTGCCCTTGATGATGAGAGAGCCCTCCTTGCCGTAGAGGGCGGTCATTTCTCCGGGAGCGTCGTTGTTCTGATTGCAGTGCAGGTTCACGGTCACGCCGTTGTAGTCGTAGAGCGTGGCAATCAAATCGGGGAAGTCGCGGCCATCCTTGAAGTGCGTGAGGCTGCCCATGGAGAAGGCGCGATTGGGAGCAGCGTTGATGCCGGTGGCGCATTGGATGCCCGAGAGCAGATGCACATAGAGATCGCCGGCAAGGCCCTCGCCGTAATCGGCGAAGCAGCGCCAACGGAAGAAGCGGGCCTCGTCGAAGGGGCGGTCGGGCGCGTCGCGGAGCCAGGTCTTCCAATCAATGGTTTCGGGGCTTGCGTCAGGCGCGATAGGGTAGACCCAGGCGCCCGAGTCGGAATTGCGGTCGGTGTAGCCCTCGATCAGGTTGATCTGGCCCAAGCGGCCTTCCTTCACAATTTCCGCAGCTTTCTTGAAGATCGGGTTAGAGACACGCTGGCTGCCCGCTTGAAAGATGCGCTTGTGCTTCTGGATGGCGTCGACCATGGCGTGACCATCGGCGACGTTATGGCTCATCGGCTTTTCGCAGTAGACGTCCTTGCCCGCTTCCACACAATCAAGGACGACGCGGCGGTGCTGGAAGTCGGCAGTCGCAACGATCACCGCGTCGACGTCTTTAAGGTCGAGGAGCGAGCGGTAGTCACGGACAGTCGGAATGTCCTTGCCGTAGGCTTCAACGCCGGCCTTCTGGTGCATTGTGTAGAGGTCGGCTGTTCCGACGCATTCGCCGTTCGGCACTTTGGCGGCAGCGCGCAGCAGGTCGCAGCCGCGAATGCCGGTTCCGATGGAGACGAAGCGGATCTTGCGGCCGGAGGTGTCCGGCATATCGGCCGCGAGGGTTTTGGGTTTGTCAGCAAATGCCGAAGGCGCGACCGCTCCTGCAGCCATGACGCCTGCGCCGATACGTACAAAATCTCTGCGAGAGAATGGGCCCTTCATGATGTGCCTTTCGTTTGCGCTGCCATTCTCAACCGTGTGGTCCTATGATGTAAAGCGTTTGAGCTAGCGTTTGCGAATGCGCGGAAAGCGAATGCGGAGCGTAAGCTTCGAGTACGCTCACAAGCCAGCGCCGCTTTGCAGGTTCGTGAACGCAGTCTACGAAGGGTCATACATCATGAGATCGAAACTCGCCAGGCATTATGGAGTCCTCTTTCTGTTCGCAGCGGTCGCGTTGTGGTCGGTTGCCCCGGCATTCGCGCAATTCACAATGACAACGGAAGCGCTTGCGTGGGGACCCAACGTGCAGATCTTCTCGCCGCAGATGCCGGCAGCGGAGATGCAGCAGAAGATCGACGCCATCTACGCCGCGCAGGAGCACAGCGAGTTCGGCACGCAGCGCAACGCGATTCTGCTGCTGCCGGGTGACTACCACCTCGACATTCCTGTGGGCTTCTATACGCAGATCGTTGGCCTGGGGGCGACGCCCGATGCCGTGCATGTGACAGGCAATGTGCACGCCGATGCCAGCCTGCCGCGCAACAATGCGACGTGCACGTTCTGGCGGGGCGTGGAGGGGTTCTCCGTCACGCCGACGGTCGACGGAACAATGCAGTGGGCGGTGTCGCAGGCGGTGTTCTTCCGCCGCATGCATGTGCGTGGCAACGTGGTGCTGCACCAGAAGCGCGGTTGGGCGAGCGGCGGATGGATTTCGGATTCGCTGATTGACGGCAACGTGGATTCGGGGTCGCAGCAGCAGTGGATCTCGCGCAACACGGAGTGGAAGAGCTGGACAGGCTCCAATTGGAACATGGTGTTTGTCGGCGTGAACAATCCGCCGCAGGGCGAGTGGCCGCAGCCGCCCTATACGAAGGTAGCGACCGCGCCTTTGGTGCGGGAGAAGCCCTTCTTGTGGACAGATGGGAAGGGCAACTGGAACGTGCGTGTGCCGGAGTTGCGCAAGGATTCGACCGGCATCACCTGGCACAGCGGAAGCACGCCAGGACGAGATATTCCGCTGAGCAAGTTCTATATCGCGAAACCGAGTGATTCGGCAGCGGCTATCAATGCCGAACTCACGAAGGGGAAGCATCTCTTCCTGACGCCGGGCATTTACGATCTCACCGAGCCGCTGCGGGTGACGAAGGCGAACACCGTTGTGCTGGGGCTGGGGTTTGCGACGCTGAGGCCGGTGAAGGGCACGGCAGCGATGACGGTTGGCGATGCAGATGGCGTGATCGTTGCAAGCGTGCTGATCGATGCGGGCGAGGCGAAGTCGCCGGTGTTGATGGAGGTTGGCACAGCGGGCAGTAAAGCCAGCCACGCGAAGAATCCCATCTCGCTGCATGATGTGTTCTTCCGCGTTGGCGGAGCTGGTGTGGGCAAGGCCGATGTAGATCTGCGCGTCAACGCGAACGACACCATCATCGATCACACTTGGATATGGCGCGCGGATCACGGCAAGGGCGTGGGCTGGGACCAGAATCTGAGCACGAATGGGCTCGTAGTCAATGGCGATCGCGTCACGGCGTATGGGCTGTTTGTGGAGCACCATCAGCAGTACCAGGTGCTGTGGAATGGCAACTCGGGACGGACGTATTTCTATCAGTCTGAAATCCCCTATGATCCGCCCACGCAGCCTGCCTTCACGTCCGGACCGGGCGTGAATGGATGGGCGTCGTACAAAGTGGCCGATCGTGTGACATCGCATGAGGCATGGGGGCTGGGCATGTACTCGGTCTTCCGGAAGCCCGACGTGAAGCTGACGCGGGCGATCGAGGTGCCGGTCAAGCCGGGAGTGCGCTTCCACCACATGATCACGATTGCGCTGGATGACAAGGGCGAGATCACGCACGTCATCAACGATACGGGAGAAGCGGCTGTGCCGGGCGCGCATCGGACAGTGCCGCGGGTGACGGAGTTTCCGGAAAAGCAGTAGGAGCCCGGCGCAAGCCCGTGGCATGCTGAAAAGGAGTGCCTGCGATCAGGAGCGTGAGGACATTGCGCCTGCCCAACCACAGCCCGTGGAAGAATGTGCCGCCGAGGAACATCGTCATCTTTCTGCTGGCTGTGTTCTTTGTGTTCGCGAGCCTGGGGTTTGTCACGGATGTGATGAACATGGGGCGGCAGCCGCTGGGGCGGTTCTGGTTGTCGGTGTTGCTCTCCGGACTGTTCGCAGTGGGCTACGCAACGGGCGGGATTGCGCTTCGCCAAAAATTCTGGATGGCAGTGCTTCCGCTGTTCGCGGCGCAGTTTTTGATCATGGCCCTGCTGAACAAGCAAATGCCCGATTCGCGGCAGCCTACGCAGTACGGTCCAGCAGAAACGCAACGGCTGCATGCACGGCTGGCGCTCGATGGCAACGGCGTAGTCGTGTGCGTGATCCTGGGGTACATCGGCTTTCTGACGGTATCGATCAGCGAAGGCAGGAGGCACGCGCGTCTGCGGGGCGAAAAAGCCGCGCTCGACAGCGAGATGGCCGCCGCGCGAGAGATTCAACGGGCGATGGTTCCGGAGGAGCTGCCGCCCACACCCGGATACGAACTGGAGTGCGTCTACAGGCCGGCAGCGCAGGTGGGCGGCGATTTCTTCCAGGTGATTCCGCTGCGGAGCGGAAGCTCGCTTGTGATTGTGGGAGACGTGAGCGGCAAGGGGCTTAGCGCGGCCATGATTGTGTCGATGGTAGTGGGTGCGCTGAACACCATCACCAGCTTCACTGAGGATCCCGCCGCCATTCTGGCGGAACTGAATCGCCGAGTTTGGGGGCGGGCTCAGGGCGGGTTTGTGACGTGCCTGGTGGTCCGGCTCGACGCCGAGGGTCAACTAACGGTGGCCAATGCGGGACATCTTCCACCGTATAGAAATGGCGTGGAGATTGCGATGGCAGGCTCACTGCCGCTCGGAGTCAACGCAACAGCTTCGTACGAGCAGGTTCACATCTCGCTGCGCAGAGGGGAAAACCTGTTTCTTCTGACAGACGGCGTGGTGGAGGCGCAGAACGAGGCGGCGGAGCTTTTGGGGTTTTCGCGCGTGGAGAAGCTGCTGCGCGACGGAATCACAGCAGCAGATCTGGCCGGAGCAGCGCAGCATCATGGTCAGGCCGACGACATTACGGTGGTGTCCCTGCAATGCACGGCGGCCGCGCGCGTTGTGGCCTGAACGAGCCAGAACCGGGGCAAATGCGGACTTTGACTGCGTCGTGAAAGAATATGGGCGTAGCCATGACCGAGAATACAAATCCGGAAACCGAAGCCCCCGAGTCCACCTCCGCGCCCATCACGGAGCCCGCCGCTGAGTCTCTAAGCGAACCCGCGGCAGAGCCCACGACGGGCGAGGCCCTCGCGACCGCGCCATCCTATGAAGTTGTGAATACACCCGTGCTGGCAGGCGAAGCCGCACCAGCTGATGAGCCGATGGAAGATTTTGGCGCCCTGCTGGCGGACTACGAGAAGTCGCACAAGCGGAAGAGCGAGGCTGGGCCGACGCTGCAGGGAACTGTGGTGTCGATTACGCCGGAGCAGGTGTTTCTCGATATCGGATACAAGATCGAGGGCGTGCTGCCGCGGGCGGCATTTGAGAAGAACGCGGACGGCGTTCAGCGCGGGGACATGTTCCCGGTTTCGATCACCGGCCGCAACGAAGAGGGCTATTACCAACTTTCGCGCTTCAAGGTGGCGCAGCCCAAAGACTGGTCCGCGCTGCAGGCCGCCTTCGACCAGAAACTCGCCGTGTCGGGAACCGTGACGGAAGTGGTGAAGGGGGGAGCGCGCGTGGACGTCGGTGTGCGCGCCTTTATGCCCGCCAGCCGCAGCGGCACGCGCGATGCCGCGGAACTTGAAACCCTTGTTGGGCAGCAGATCACATGCCGCATCACCAAGCTCGATGTGGCCGACGAAGACGTTGTGGTGGATCGCCGTGTGGTGCTTGAAGAGCAGGCGCTCGCAGCCGCGGGCGAGCGATTCGGCACGCTGAAGGAGGGCGACGTTGTTTCGGGCACGGTGCGGACGCTGATGCCCTATGGCGCATTCATCGACCTCGGCGGCATTGATGGCTTGCTGCATGTTTCCGACATCGCGTGGACCCGCATCTCCAAGCCCGAAGACGTGTTGAGCGTTGGCGACAAGCTGGACGTGAAGATTCTCAAAATCGATCCGAACACGAAGAAGCTTTCGCTCGGCCTGAAGCAGTTGCAGCAGGAGCCCTGGGAGACGGTGCCACAGCGCTACCAGGCCGGGCAGCGCGTGAGCGGCACGGTGACGCGCGTGCAGGATTTCGGCGCATTCGTGGAGATCGAGCCGGGAGTCGAAGGCCTCATTCACGTTTCGGAGATGTCGTGGGGCAAGAAGGTGCGCATCGCATCCGACATCCTCAAGCCGGGGGAGCGCGTGGATGCGGTCATCCTCAACATCAAGCCGGAAGAGAAGCGGATTTCGCTAGGCCTGAAACAGACGCTCACCGATCCCTGGACCGAAGTGGCGGCCAAGTTCCCCGTGGGTTCACAGGTGCAGGGCCCGGTAACGAAGCTGATGGCGTTCGGCGCGTTTGTGCAGATAGCCGAAGGCGTCGAAGGCATGGTCCACATCAGCGAGATCGTTGCTGACCGACGGCTGAATCATCCTTCAGACGCGTTGCGCGTAGGACAGACGGTGCAGGCGCAGGTGCTGGCCATCGACACGGGCAAGCGGCAGATCAAGCTAAGCATGAAACAGCTTATTCCGACATCGATCGACGAGTACATCGCTGAGCACAAGGTGGGCGATAAGGTGTCAGGCCGCGTCGTGGCGGTTGCGCCGGCGACGGTTGAACTGGGCGAAGGCATTATTGCGTCGTGCCGTGCGACGGCGCCCGCGGCTCCGGCCGCCGGAGCGACGTCCGCGAGTGCGGCGCAGGGCAAGGCCGATCTCTCATCGCTGTCGTCGATGTTGTCAGCACGCTGGAAGGGAGCTGCTCCAGCACCCGATGCGAAGCCGCAGCCGCTCGAGGCGGGGCAGGTGCGCAGCTTCAAAATCACGAAGCTCGACGCGGCAAGCAAACAGATCGAGGTGGAGCTGGCCTAGGCAAGCAACGCCGCATAAAACGAAACAGCGAAAGAGCGCCTCGCTCTTTCGCTGTTTCTCTTTTGATTCTAGAGATACACTTCGTCGACGTAGCACCAGCGCCAGTCTTCGCCGCGCTCAGCGGACTGGATGATGGGGTGGTGGCTGGAGTGGAAGTGCTTGCGCGCGTGCGTGTTCTTCGACGAATCGCAACAACCGACGTGACCGCACTCAAGGCACATCCGAAGATGGACCCATGTATCGCCGAGCTTGAGGCACTCTTCGCAGCCGCGGCTATGAGGATGCACAGGTTTTACATGGTCCTTAACGTGGCTGCATTCTGATGACATGACGACCTCCCGTCTGTCTCTATGATCCATCATTCGGCCCAATTCTTGGAACGCTCCACGGCCTGATGCCAACGCGCCCTCAGCCGAGTAGCCTCAGCCCGATCCATCTTCGGTTCAAAACGTGTGTCGGCCTTGCGGCTGGAGCGCAGATCCTCAGGGCTGTGCCAGAACCCGACGGCAAGCCCTGCCAGATAAGCTGCTCCCAGCGCGGTTGTCTCGGTGACCTGCGGACGGACCACGGGCACGCCGAGCACGTCAGCCTGGAACTGCATGAGCAGATCGTTGACGGCTGCGCCACCGTCCACGCGCAGGGCCGCGAGCGGTTGGGGCGTCTCGCTGTCCATTGCCTCGAGGACGTCGGCCACCTGGAAGGCGATGCTCTCGAGAGCGGCGCGGGCAATGTGGCCGGGTCGCGTGTCACGACGAAGACCGATGAGCAGCCCGCTCGCGTGAGGATCCCAGTGAGGCGCGCCCAGTCCAACGAATGCGGGAACGAAGATGAGTCCGCCCGCATCTTTCTCGCCGGCGGCAAGCGCGCCAACTTCGGCGGACGACCCAATGATCCGCAGGTTGTCTCGAAGCCACTGCACTACCGCGCCACCAATGAAAACGGAGCCTTCGAATGCGTACTCAAGCCGATGCTGCGCGCTGGCGGCGATTGTGGTAATGAGCTTGTACTTCGAGCGCATGAAATTCGTGCCGATGTTCTGTAGAAGAAAGCAGCCGGTGCCATAAGTGTTCTTGGCGTCGCCCGGATTCCAGCAGAGCTGGCCGAAGAGCGCGGCCTGCTGATCGCCCGCAATTCCCGCGATCGAAATGCCGCCAAGGCCGAGAGTGGTCGTCACCTCGCCCACGCGCTCGCTCGACCACGCTACATCAGGCAGCATGCTTTCAGGGATGCCGAAGATGCGGAGCAACTCGGGATCCCAGCGGCCCTCGACCACATTGAACAGGAGCGTACGCGAGGCGTTGGTCACGTCTGTCACGTGGCGGTGTCCGCTGGTCAGATGCCACACGAGCCACGAGTCAACCGTGCCGAAGGCTAACTCGCCGCGCTCCGCACGCGCGCGCGCGCCGGGGACGTTATCGAGTATCCAGCGGATTTTGGTCGCGGAGAAATAGGGATCGATGACCAGGCCGCTGCGGTTGGAGATGTTGTCACCGGCGCCGCTCTGCTCGAGTTCACTGCAGAAACCCGCCGTCCGGCGGTCCTGCCACACGATAGCGGGATGGATAGGGTGGCCGGTTTCGCGCTCCCATACGATGACAGTCTCGCGTTGGTTGGTGATGCCGATCGCGGCTACGTCACGCGGGCGTGCGCCGACTTTGCCCAGTACTTCGACGGCACAAGTCATCTGGCTGGTGAGGATCTCCATGGGATCGTGCTCCACCCAGCCCGCCTGCGGATAGAACTGCTGAAATTCCTTTTGCGCAACGGCTGCGATGTTCCCAGCCTGGTCGAAGAGGATGGCGCGAGAGCTGGTGGTGCCCTGATCGAGAGCAAGAACGTAGGACATTCGGTCACTCCGGTTTCGCGCTCAAGTGAAACATGCCGCACGTGAGGGAAGCAACGCAGCGCCGGTTTCTGGCGAGAGCCTTATGAGTTCCTGATGAGGATTTACGCAATGCGGAACGGCATTCACACTGGAGCAACATTTGCACCTTACATTGCTGGTATGGGAGACCGTTCTCATAACCCGTTCGTTCTGCGGCACCCCATTTCGCTGGGCGATGCCATTGCGGCCTTATTCCGGCCGAGGCAGAAGAGACGCGCCTCGGCTTGTCCCCCAATCAAGAGCAGCTTGCCGCATACGCAGTCGCCTATTGCGAAGCCGAGAGTGCAGGAAGTTGCGGTGAACGCCTCTTCGCCGGATCCCGTCGCCACGTCAAACCAGGTACTTTAATCCGTCGCGCACGCTCGCTATTTTGCTTGCGGGGATTTTTTCCGCGCCGCCGCGCGTGAAGGGCTATTGGTATGGCCCGTGGCGTGACGCAGTTCCTGCCAATCCTTCTCGGTCTGGTCTGCGTAGGCTTCACCGAACTCCGCCAGCGCCTCTGCGAATCCCGCACCGCCGCCAAGGTAACCGGAGATAGCCAAAGGGTCTCCAGCGCGCGCGTGGCTGCGGGCAAGCAGTTCACCGCAGACCTGCGCAAAGGCAGCCAGGCCGTCGCCCGCAAGATCTTCCAGTTCTACGGAGGATTTATGGTCGTTGAGCTGCCGGACAAGGTAGTCGCGCGCGCCCATGTGGGTCCACCCGAGGAATGGATCCGACTGCACTTGCATCGAACGCTGTCCCTCGGCCACGCGCTGACCATTCTGGTGTGGCGGATGCGCATCAGGGAGATACGCCGCGTAGCCGGAGGCGGGCTCCTCTTTGATCTGCAGGAACAACGGATCGCCGGGTCCGTTGCCCTCGAAGTAAACGCAGTAGTCGCGCAGGCCCACGGAGCCGGTGCCGACAACCTTGAACGCGACGTCCATGGGGCGATACAGCGAGAGCAGATGCTGCCTCTGCGGCTCGAGCATGGCGCGATAAGGTCCGAGCGCAGCAAGCACCTCGTCCCTCTCGCGGCCGGTGATGCGCCATAAGTGGAGGGGCTCTTCTTTGAAGCGGCGCGGTGCATCGGTTTCGTCACGCGCGGGCTCGGTAAGCACCTCAAGTGTATGCAGGGGCGTGGCGCGCTCTGCTTTCAACAGGGCAGTGTGAATGGGCTGCAGGGTGCCGATGCGATGCACCTGGAAGCGGCTCATTTCGAGCGCCGGCATCTTTGCAAGAATGCGCATAAGCGCGGCATAATGCGTGATGCACTGGATCGCAGCATCGCGTCCGGAGCTCTTCTTCTGGCCGGCGGCACGGCCGGCAAGGACGAGCGAGGCGGCCATGCGCTTCAGGTCCCACTCAAACGGGCCGCAGATGGTTTCATCGAAGTCGTTGATGTCGAAGACCAGGCGTCCGTCGGGCGCGGCAAAGGCCCCGACGTTGCGGATGTGGGCGTCGCCGCAGATCTGCGTGAGGATACCGGTGTTGGGCAGCACGGCGAGATCGGCCGCCATCACGGGCACCGCGCCACGAAAGTAGCCCAGCGGCGACTCCGCCATGAGTTCCCACTTCAGCTTGACTAGCTTGGGAACGCGTCCCTTGGCTGCGTGCTGAAGAAGCTGCCAGGCCGACGTGCGGCGCGATTTGCAGTTGAGGGTGCAGTGTGCCTGACGGCCAACCTGCTTACGGCGGGCCTGGCCCAGCTTGCGGCGATCTTCAGGAGCGGTCCAGTGCATTAGAAGGAACATACACCCGGGCGGCACGCTCTACCAAACTCATGTTCGCGGCCGAGTCACGCGTTGAGCAATTCAACTGTATCGCGCGATCAGCAGGGTGTGGGATACTCTCAACCAATCCAGGAACGCCAATTGCGGAGATATCGAGATGCGAATCCCGGTATTCGTCTCATGTCCCACTTCCCTCAGTCGTGAGCAAGAGTCACGGCGAACAATCGTCATCGATATTCTCGACTCGCTCAATCTTGAGCCGCGAGCCCTGGGGCGCTCCGACTACCCTTCCGATTTGCCGCTTCGTGAGGTCCTAGTCATCGCGCGCCATTGCTCAGGTGGCGTGATCCTGGGATTCAACCAGTTCACGGCTACGGCCGGCGTCTGGAAGCCTGGCACCAAAGGTGAGAAGCCATTGGATGGCTCCGCATGCTTTCCGTCTTCCTGGAATCATCTCGAGGCCGGCATCCTCTATTCGCTGGGCAAGCCGTTGCTCGTTTTTCGCGAAGATGGAATCACGGGAGGCGTATTCGATCCCGGCGTAACCGACGTGTTCGTTCACCAAATGCCCAAGGTGAGAGGCAAGAAAGATGACTTGCGCGAAGTGTTCCTCAAATGGAGGGATCGCGTAGGAGCAGCCTACTACGGATAGCTGCGAAGGGAGTTTAGCCTTTCGCAAAAGACAAACAGAGGTCAACAAGCAAAAGCCCACGCTGTGATGCGTGGGCTTTCGCTCGATAGGCGATTTCTAGCTCTTCAACTGCACGCGCAGGTGCAGTTCCTTCATCTGCTGGTCGGTCACCGTCGTTGGCGCGTCGGCCATCAAGTCGATGGCCTTCGCGGTCTTCGGGAACGTGATTACTTCGCGGAGATTCGCTGCGCCGGCCAGTAGCATCACGATGCGGTCGAGCCCCAGCGCAATGCCGCCATGCGGAGGCGTGCCATACTCAAGCGCGTCGAGGAAGAAGCCGAACCGCTGACGAGCTTCCTCTTCGCTGATGCCGAGCGATTTAAAGATGACCTGCTGCACGTCTTTGCGATGGATACGGATGGAGCCGGAGCCGAGTTCGAGCCCATTCATCGCAAGGTCATAGCAGTTGGCGCGCACACTGGCCGGATCGCTTTCGAGGTTCGGCATGTCGTGCTCGTGCGGCGCGGTGAACGGATGGTGCGCTGGCACCCAGTGCCCGGTAGCCACGTCGTACTCGAACATGGGGAAGTCGACGATCCACATTGGATGGAACGCCTTGGATCCGTCAACGAGCTTTCCGGTCGATTTCGATTTTTGGGGATCGGCGCTACGCACGACTTCTTCTGTGACTTCAAACGCCTTATGGCGGTCAGCATACTTCTTGGCGAGCTCGGTGCGGAAATTGCCGGCTGCGGCATAGACGTTGATCTCCCGCTCGCTCAAGCGGCCTTCGAACTTGGTGTCGCTGGCCTTGATGTGGTGCGCCGGATCGCCGGCCACAATGATGACGAAGTCGGCCTCAGACGCGCCGGCAAGCTCGCGCACCTTCGCGGCGGTCTCGGGCAAATCTCTCGACAGCCGCTTAAAATCGTCGATGAACTTGGCGCCCTTGTTCTTGTCGAACATGGGCCAGTTGTCTTCGCGCTCCTTGCGGCTCAGTTCGCCGACGCTGGGAATGCGGAACGCCACCACCGGCAGTGCCGGATCGATCTTTAACTTATCCAGCACCTCGTCCGTGAACGCTGCGCGCACGTCGGCCATCTCGGGCAGACGCATGTCCGGCTTGTCTGACCCGAAGCGCTGCATCGATTCGTCGTAGGTGATCTTGGGGAAGGGCGTTGGCAGTGCTACTCCGGCAGCCGCGAATGCCGCGGACAGGAAGTTCTCGACCACCGCGAAGACGTGCTCCTGGCGCGGGAAGCTCATTTCGAGATCGACCTGCGTGAACTCAAGCTGGCGGTCCGCACGGAGATCTTCATCGCGAAAGCAACGTGCGATCTGGAAGTAACGGTCGAAACCCGAGATCATCAGGATCTGCTTGAAGATCTGCGGCGACTGCGGCAACGCGTAGAACTCGCCCGGATGCACGCGGCTGGGCACAAGGAAATCGCGCGCGCCCTCAGGCGTGGACTTGCAGAGGATGGGCGTTTCGACTTCGAGGAATCCCTGCGAGCTCATGCTCTCCCGAATCGCGCGCGTAATGTCATGCCGCAGGCGGAAGTTGCGCTGCATCTCCAGGCGGCGCAGGTCGACGTAGCGATACTTGAGCCGAACCTCTTCGTTCTGGATGGCGTCGTCAGCGGGCGAGAACGGGGCGAGGCGCGTGTCGTTGAGGACGCGCAGCTCGGTGGCTTCGATCTCGATCTCGCCTGTTTCCATCTTGGGGTTGATGGCGTCAGCGCTGCGCAGGCGAACCTTGCCGACTGCGGCAACCACATACTCGGGACGGACTGCTTCGCCCTTGGCATGCCCTTCCGGCGTCAACTCCTTGTCGAGCACCACCTGGCAAATGCCGGAGCGGTCGCGCAGATCGAGGAAGATGAGGTTGCCATGGTCGCGGCGGCGATTAACCCAGCCCATGACGACGACCGGTTTACCTGCATCCGCGGCGCGCAATTCGCCGCACATGTGGGTCCGTTCCAGATTGCCTAAAAAGTCGAGCACGAAAACCTTCCTTAACTGTTCATCCAAAAACTTGTCATCCTGACCCTGAGTGCAACGAAGGGGGAGGACCTGCTTCCAAGGCTGGCAGCCTCGCTATCAGACCTTCACGACAGGACGGGGAATCACTTCGACAGAACGTCAACCAGCTCCGCGCGCGGAACTTTGGTCTGGGTTCCGGAGGCAAACTCCTTCACTGTCAGGATACCGGACGCGAGCTCATCCTCACCCAGGATGACGATTCTGCGCGCCACCTTATCGGCCGCTTCAAACGATTTCTTCAGCCTGAAGCTGCCGTCGCCGAGCTCGACCTTAAGGCCTTCACGGCGGAGTTCGCGCGCCAGCTTCAGGGCCGCGGGATTCATCGACTCACCCAGCGGAGCGATGTAGGCGTCTCCCTTGACGGCCTTGGCCTCTTCGATGGCCTGCAAGGTCAGCACCAGGCGGTCCTCGCCCATGGCGAAGCCGATGCCCGGCGCCTTAGGCCCGCCGATCGCTTCGCTGAGGCCGTCGTAACGCCCACCGCCGAGCAGCGCATTCTGCGCGCCCAGGCCGCCGTGGGTGAACTCAAACGTGGTTCGCGTGTAGTAGTCGAGCCCGCGCACCAAACGCAGATTGCGCTCATACGGCACGCCAGCGGTATCCAGTGCGGCCAGAACCGCGGCGAAATGCGCCTTTGAGTCCTCACCCAGAACCGAGTCGATCTTGGGCAGCGCCTCGATAATCGGCTGATCCTCGGGCACCTTGCAGTCAAGCACGCGCAGTGGATTTGTGACAGCACGCCTTTGGCAATCCCCGCACATCTTCGGCGCTACGTCCGCCAATGCCGCACGAAGCACCTCGTTGTAGCGCGCGCGGTCCGCCGAGGAACCGACGGAGTTCAGGTGCAGCGTCCAGCCGGTGATGCCCAATTCATCGAGCAGCGTGGCCAGCATCTCCAGCACTTCGGCATCCCGCAGGGGCGACTCGCTGCCTGCCGATGGCGGCCCGATGACCTCGGCGCCAATCTGCGAGAACTGGCGGTAGCGTCCCTTCTGCGGCCGCTCGCGCCGGAACTGCGGCCCAATGTAATAGAGCTTCTGCAACTGGCCCGTCTCACCCAGCTTGTGCTCAATGTATGCGCGGACCACGCCGGCGGTGTTTTCGGGGCGCAGCGTGAGAGACTGCGTCTTTTCGCTGGCCGCGCGGGCACGGTCCTCCCAGGTGTACATCTCCTTGGAGACAATGTCGGTTTCCTCGCCCACGCCGCGGGCAAACAGCGCCGTGTCTTCGAAGACTGGGGTGCGGATCTCGCCGAAGTTGTACCGCTCGAAAACTCGGCGGGCAGTCGCTTCAATGCGATTCCAGAGCGCGGTTTCGGGCGGCAAAAGGTCGCGGGTTCCGCGCACAGCTTTCAATGTCGACATAACTCTTCAGTTTAAATGGCGGCCTTGACGGAATCCTCGCAATCCGCCGCATCCCCGGCGCTGTATCGGCATCCAACCAACAACCGGCCCAGTGAAGTTCTGTCCATCTTCAGTACAACCAGTAAACGGAACCGATCTTTGCGGTCCTATACCCTATGAGCTCAACTCCCCGACTCATGCACTCCTTGCCCGACCTCTTTCCGTCGCGCTCGTCTTTTCGTCCTCATCCGCGCAAATCGCTGATTGCTCGCGGCTTGTCTCTGTCGGTCATCGCGCTGGCATGCGTATGCGCGGCCGGCGCCCAGCAGCATGCCTCGTCTTCCGCTCTCCCCGATGGTCCCGAACCTCAGATCAAAAACGCTCCCAACGCGACAAAGAGCGAGCCCGATCCGAAGACCGCGTCTGAGAACGCGAAGGTGATGCAGACCAAGCGCATCCTCGGCATCATTCCCAACTTCCGCGCTGTCTCGAGCACTGACGTGCTGCCCGCCCAGACCCCGAAGGAGAAGTTCCTGACGGCCACGGACGACTCGTTCGATTACTCGTCGATCTTCATTCCCGCGGCGCTCGCCGGCTATAACCTCGGGACCGATGCCTACCCGGAACTCGGCCACGGCGCCGATGGCTACGGTCAGTACCTGTGGCGTGCTGCCGTCGACCAGACCATCGAGAACTACATGGTGGGCTTCGTAGTCCCCGCCATCGCGCACCAGGACACGCGCTACTACACTCTCGGCCACGGCGGCCTTCTGAAGCGAACGGGATACGCGCTGAGCCGGTCGGTGGTCACGCGGTCAGACCACGCGAAGGAGCAATTCAATGTCAGCGAAGTGCTCGGCGCTGGCTCCTCCGCAGCCATCTCGACCGCCTACTATCCCGCCAGCAGCCGCACATTTGAGAACGTCGGCACCGCCTGGGCCCTCGACATCGGTATCGACGGAGCCTCGATGGTGGCGAAGGAATTCTGGCCCGACATCAACCGCCGCCTCTTCCACACCAACACTGTGCCCACTCGATAGCTGCAACGCTGAGCGGTTTGCGGCATCCTAGAGCAATGGAATATCGACTGCTTCCCGGAACCGGGCTTAAGGTGTCCGCGCTCAGCTTCGGTGCCGCCACATTTGGCGGCACCAACGAGTTCTTCGCCGCATGGGGCAAAACCGAAGTGGACGAGGCGCGGCGCCTCGTCGATCTATGCATCGATGCCGGCATCAATCTTTTCGACACCGCCAATGGTTACTCCGATGGCCGTAGCGAAGAGGTCCTGGCGGCCGCCCTCAAGGGTCGCCGCGACCAAGTCCTGATCTCCACCAAGGCATTCTTCCCCACGGGGTCCGGGCCCAACGACATGGGCTCCTCGCGTTTCCACCTGCGTCGCGCCGTGGAGGACTCACTCCGGCGGCTCGACACCGACTACATCGACATCTTCCATCTACACGGATTCGACGCGCTCACGCCGATCGAAGAGGTGCAGCAGACGCTCGATACGCTGATCCGCGAAGGCAAAATCCGCTACAGCGCCTGCTCGAACTTCACCGGCTGGCAGTTGATGAAGTCCCTCGCAGTGGCCGACAAGCACGGATGGCCGCGCTTTGCGGCGCACCAGGTCTACTACTCGCTGGTGGGGCGCGACTACGAGTGGGAGCTGATGCCGCTGGGCGTGGAAGAACGCATTGGCGCCCTGGTCTGGAGTCCCCTCGGTTGGGGACGCCTTACCGGCAAAATCCGCCGCGGGCAGCCTGCGCCCGAGCAGAGTCGCCTGCCCAAGACCGCCGCTATCGGACCGCCGGTGAGCGACGAGCACGTCTACAACGTCGTCGACGCTCTCGACGCCATTGCCGCGGAGACCGGCAAGACCGTGCCACAGGTCGCGCTGAACTGGTTGCTGCAGCGGCCGACCATTTCATCTGTGATCCTCGGCGCGCGCAACGAGGAGCAACTCAAGCAAAACCTCGCTGCCGTCGGCTGGAACCTGACCGCTGAGCAGGTCGCAAAGCTCGATACAGCCAGCGCCCTCACGCCCGTGTATCCCTATTGGTGGCAGCGCAACTTCACCGAGCGCAACCCGACGGTCGTGTAAGCCTTAAGCTGCACCTGCCTCAGGACACGGACAGGTGCAGCCCTCAATTCGACACCATCGTGTGACTGGCTATATCAACGGTCACCAAGTCGAAGCGCGACTGCGCGAGGCTCGCCTTGCCCACCTGCTGATAGCCGATGCGAAGTTGCTGTGCGTCAACCGTGATCCGCAAATATCCATACGACGAATCATCGTACTTCTCGAGGATGAGCCCGCCAGTTGGAATGACCGGCTTCCGGTCGAGATAGGAGACATCCGCTCCGAACGCCGGCTCCTGGGAAGGTTTGCCCTTCGCGGCGTGGGTCAGCGGATTCACGTGGTGGCCGCCGTCTCCGCAGACCACAAACGGAACATCGTAAGCGGCGCCGTTCATCTTCACAGTGCGCGTGTAGCGCTGGTAGTTGTGCGCGTGCGCTGAGAGAATCGCGTGCGGATAAACGCCAGCCTGCTTGCAAATCGTGTCGATCTGCGCCAGCATGTGGGGGCTGCCGCCATGATTGCCCCCGGTTCCCGCGCCGGTGGTTGGCGGCGCATAGCTGAACGGCGGATGATGTACGGCCAACAGCACGGCTCCCGCGTACTTCTGGTGCTTGATGGCCGCCAACTGCGCCTTCAAATAACTGAGTTGATAATCGGGCACGCGCGACCACTTGCCATTCTCGCTGGAGATGACGCCCGGATCCTCAAGTGCATTGGAGAACAGGCCGATGATGCGCACGAAAGGCGCGTCCAGCGTGAAGTACACGCCGGGCTGGATCATCGCCGTGCGGTGCAGCGAGCGTGCTTCCGGCGTAATCACCCAATCAGGCGAGCAGAAATTCCGTTCGAAGATCTTGAGCGGCTCGTTCTCAGGCGCAGTCCCCGTTGTGATGAACGAGTCGTGATTGCCGGGGATGGCGAAGATGGGACACGGATAGTTCCGGAAAGCATCGTAGAACTGATCGTAGTAATACTGCTCTTCGCCAAAGTCGTAGACCACATCGCCCAGATGATAGAGAAACGCCGGGTGATTCGTGGCGTCTGACGTGTGACAATCCGCTGAAAGCTGCTCCGTCACGTTCAGCTCATTCTGGTACTTGACGCCCGCCGTGATCGCTCCCGAATCCCCCAGCGCGTGAAAAACGATCTGCTTAGCCTGCTGAATCTGCTGGATCAGTTCCGGTCCGTGATCGCCATATGCTGCTGCAAGCTCGAGCATTTCGCCATCGGCCACGCGCGACTTGTCGAACTGCGTCGTCTGCGTGCTCAGCAGATTTCCCAGGCTGGCGTAGAGCTTCCCGTCAGAAGGATGCGGTGTGAGGAACTGCGGCGGTACAACGATCTGCTGATCCTCGTTAAAGACCGGCTCATGAAAGACAGGGAGGGGCAGTGGAGGGTGGGGCTTCGGGGGATGAGTGGGGTGGTGCTTCTTTGCTGGCATGGGTCCTCCTTCGTCGGCAACGGCCTGGACGAATCGATCAACGCGGCGGACCGGGGCAGAACAGCGAGAAGCTCGCGATAACGCATCAGCCGTGCTGCTGCATTATCACTCTTTCGCGGCTCGCGAGGAATAAAGGGATGATAAATCGTGTGCGAAGCCCTGGATATAACGAGGTATTTGGCATTGGGGCTTAGCAAGCACGCGTCGTTGACGCTAAGTGTCGGCACGAAGCCCGCTTTTCTAATCCCTAATACCTGTTCCCTGATGCCTGCTTTTTACGCGCTGAGCGGCAGTTCTGCGCCCAGAATATTCATGGGCGTGCGACCCTGCGCGCGCAGTGTGCGCAGACTGAGGGCGTCATAGCGCTTCGCCAGACGGCGGCCGTACTGGTCGAGAACCAGCCGGCAATGGAACCACTGCGGCGGCACCAGGCCCAGAGCGCGGTAGAGCAGGATCTGGCGAGCCGTCGATCGCAACAGGTCGGCGCCTCGCACCACTTCCGTGATGCGCATCGCCGCGTCATCTGCCACGCAGGCAAGCTGATAGCTCGGCGTGCCATCGCGCCGCCATACTGCGAAATCGCCGAAATCCACGCCGGCAACAAAGCGCTGCGGTCCCAGGTTCTGATCGACGAATTCGATTACCTCGCCATCGGGCACGCGGAAACGCCAATTAAACCCCTGTGGTGTGTCCGCGCCTTCCCAGTCGGGGCCTCCAGGCAGTTGTTGTACGTAGCTCAGGTTGCCCCGGCACGTTCCCGGATAAATGGGCTCATCATCCAACGGCTCGGCCTTGCCGTTGCGCACGTTCACTTCGTGTGGCGCTCCCAAGGCGGCCTCGAGATCCTTGCGCGAACACTTGCAGGCAAACAGATAGCCGCGGCGATACAGCGCGCGCCACATCTTCAGGTAGATGTCCATGCGCTTGCTCTGCAGGTAGGGAGCGTGTGGCCCCCCGGTGTCGGGGCCCTCGTGCCAGCGAATTCCCAGCCAGCGCAGATCTTCGTAAGCAGCCTCGGCATACCGTGGCCTGCTGCGATCCGTGTCGAGGTCTTCCATGCGCATCACCAGCGTGCCTCCTGCGTCGCGCGCCCGCTGATACGCGGTAAAAAACGTACGGGCATGGCCCACATGCAGATAGCCGGTCGGCGACGGCGCGAGCCGCCCACGGTATTCCGACGTCTGCAACCAGGCAATGGTGGCCATATTTGCCTTGATGCTACCGGCAGCAAAAATGGTGGCATATAGCCTGCCTGATTCGTAACTCGCGTGGTTCGCGCGAGGGGTTACGACTCCGGCTCGACCACAGTTTCGGGCAGCCACTGATGCTGCCGCCGCCGGCTAAAGTAAATCGCGAACCCCACCGCCAAATATCCCAGAAAGAGATAGGGAATGCGTGCATGCGCCGCGTCGGCGCTTGATCGAATATCGAGCACCGTGATCAGCACCATCACCAGAACCGTCGCCGGGCTGATGACTGCGGCCAGCCGCGATATCTGTCCGTTTTCGCGCGTGGCAAACGGAACTGCCACCGCGACAAGCGCATAGGCGGTGAGAAAACCGAAGACGGCCAGCGAGCCCGCTAGGTCGTACATCTCGTAGCCCGTCACGTTGCACAGAGCCATGCCGGTCGTTCCGACGAACATAAACAGCGAAGCAAGAACCGTAGCCGCGGTAGGCGAATTGCGCCGGGCGCTGGTGCGCTGCATGAATTCAGGCACCAGCCCTGATCGCGCCATGCGCAGCAGCACGCGTGCTGCTGCCGTGGTGCACGCCAGCACGCAGGCGAAGTTGCTCACCATCGCGCCAATTTCCATCACCAGGCCGAAGGCCGGAAGCCCCGCACGGTCAGCCAGGATATTCATCGGGCTCGATGCATCGCTGAGGCTGCTGGTGAGTCCGCGAAAGCCCACCACCTCAGCGTAGGAACACAGCATGAAGAACATGCCCGCGAGCACCGCGCACTGCAGCACTGCGCGGGGAATTGTCCGCAGCGGCTGGCGCGCCTCAACGCCCAGCGTAGTAGCACTTTCAAATCCAACGAAGGTGAAGATGGCCAGCACCAGCGCGGGCCCCATGGCGCCAAAGTGCAGCCCCTTCAGCCGTACTTGATCCGCGTCGATGTGGAACCCGGTGTGGATCAGCAACGCTGCCAGAACCGTGAGGATAACTGCCAGGGTTACAAACTCAATCCACAGCATCACGCCGGCTGACAGTTTGATATCGCGATACGCGATGTACCCGGCAACAGCGCAAATCACCGCCAGCGTGGGAACAGGCGCAAACGATAAGTGCAGAAACTGCGCGCCCAGCAGGATCGCGTAGTACATCGCGCCGCCAGCAACTGAAGCTCCGGTTGCAACGTACGCGAGCAGCAGCCCCCAACCGACTGCGGCTCCGAACACCGGCGGCAGCGAATCGGATGCGTAGCTGTAGAGCGAGCCAGGCGATGCCGAGGTGCGCGCGAACCGGCTGATGCACCACGCCACCAGCAAGATCGATCCCGTAGCAAGCAGATACACGAGCCACGTGCCATTGCCCGCCAGCGCGAAGACCAGCGGAACCGTCAGCGACGATCCCGTAGTAGGCGAAACCGCCGAGACCGACTGCGCCAGCGTCTGCATCGGGTCCAGAGCCCCCGCCTGCAATCCATAGGTGGAGGCCACGGGAGCGTCACCTGCATTTTGCGTTGCGTTCGGCAATCGAGGTCCTTAGGAAATGCGGGAAGGGAAGTGGATTAAGGCGCTCCAGCCGGATGCCCTGCTGGAAGCGAGTGCCTCTATCGTGACGAACGCCGCTGCGCTTTGCAAGAAAGAACGCATAAAGAAAAGGGCCTCGGCAAACACCGAAGCCCTCCTCGCCTCAATCCAATCAGCCTAATCCGAATCGTTGTCCCAATCCTTGTCGTGATGGTCGTACTTGCCGATGCTCTCGTTGAGGTGATCGGGATCGACCGAGAGCTGGACAACGTTCAGGTCGTTGCCGTCGGCATCCACAATGAACATGCCCATGCGCTTGCCTTCCGGATGCACGAAGATCAGCGTCTGTTCCGATCCGTTGCGCTTGGTCTCGCGGATCATGCGTTCCCAGCCGGCGCCCAGCTTCTGCTCCACCATGCGGTTCAGTTCTTCGCCGTCCATCGACACGTCGAAGTGCTCAAACTCCGCAACGTGCAGATTGCTCACGCCGTCCTGCGTAGCCTTTCGCGCCACAAAGCTGATCAATCCCAGGAACGGAATGCGCGTGGCATGCACGTGGTACTTCAATTCGAGCGATCGCACCACGCCGTCGAAGCCGCCCTCGCCGCTCGACGCCAGCACAGCCACCGGCACCACCAGCGCGATGAAGCATACAAAGACAAACAGGAACCGTCTCATTCTGCGCCTCCGTCCTTGGTCTTATCCTTGTCCTTGTCTTTGGTGGATTTCTTCACGCTCTTTTCCACGTCCTTGAGCGCATGCAGCCCGGCGATCCCATGCAACTCGCCCAGTTCGTCCGCGTTAATCGGCCCGAGGATCAGCACGATCGACAGCTCTTTCGGCTCGGCTGACAGAATGAACATCCCCTGCGTCTCGCCGTTCACCGTCTTCATCATTACGTCAGTCGTCTCAGTGGTGCCGCCCTTGTGGTGCTCAATCTCGTGCACAATGGGCGACCACTCGCTCCCTCCGAAATAGGTGCGGAGCTGCTTGAGCTGGTCCATCGAGTACTCGCCTTCCTTCTCGAAGGTGTACTCGCGAACGTAAATACCCTTCAGCCCCTGGATCAGCTTGCGCGCCTGCTCATCGTCCTTGTCCTTCATGAACTTCGCGGCAAAGTCGAGCATGTTCTTGCCCAGCGTCACCTCGGTCACATCGACAGCCTTCGCAGCCAGTTCCTTCTCCACCGCTGGAGGCAACGGCAAACCCTCAGGCATTCCCGCGGCCTGCGCACGAGCCATGCTTATTGAGCCCGTCGCTCCCAGCACCAGTACAACCAGTCCCCAGCCAATCCCACGCTTTCTCATCGTCCTCACTCCCCGCTTGCTCAATTGCCATCCTCATCGTGTTCCGCCAGCTTGGCCTGCACCTTGTCCAAAGCATGGCCCGTAATCCGCAATGCTGTCAGAACCTGCTGCCGAGCCGCCTCGCCCCTGCGCTGCTCTTCCACCTTGCGCGCCCGCCACTCCAGCCCACCGCCGGCAAGAATCGCCACAATCACCAGCGTTGCCGCTAGCTTCATCCACAAGGCCGCACTGGCGACTGCGAACCACGGCCGCGGCGCGTGACGTTCCGCACGCCGCTCCATGATCTTCCGCTTCAGGCCGGGAGGAGCCGGCCGGTGCTCCAGCGCCTCTTGCAGCTCCCGCTCAAAATCGTCGAACTCAGGCATCCGTTCCCACTCCGCGAATGAACTCCCGCAACTGGCTCGTCGCCTTGGCCCGCAGCAGTTTCAGTCCGCGCTGCAGATTGCTCTTCACCGTGGCCACCGGCGCGTCCAGCATGGCTGCAATCTCCTCCGGCATCATGTCCTCCTGGTAGCGGAGGATCAATGCCGACCGCTGCGCCTCAGGCAGCGTAGTCATCAGGTACTCCAGACGTGCGCCCAGCGGCGAGCCCTTCTCTTCTGTTGACTGCCCGTGATGATCGTCGAGCGCCACCCACAAATCCATGCCCCGCACCCGACGTCGCCGCAGCGCATCCGTCGCCCGGCTCATCGTCACCCGCCGCAGCCACCAGTAGGCGTGTTCTGCGGACTCAATCTTGCTCAGGCTCTTGTCCAGTTCCAGAAACACGTCCTGCGCAATCTCCTCGGCCAGACCGCGATCGCCGGTCATGCGCAACGCAATCGAATAGACCATCGATTGATGCTCGTCCACGAGCCGTTCAAAATCCGCTTGCCAATCGTGGGCCATTGCGTTCGCGTCTACTCTCTTATCCGCAGGAATTCCCCGTTGGGGATGCAGAAAGGTACGCGTGGCAGGAAAAAAAGTTCATCCGCCAGTTTTCTAAGAAAAGAACTGGGCCGCCTCCGCATAAGAAAAAGGGGGCGCGAGCGGCGCCCCTTCTGCGAGATTCGCTTTGCTCAGTAGTCGATCCGGTACACGCCCACGCTGCCGGGCGGCACCTCGGCCGTGATCCGCAAATGCGATCCGTCGGCAGGCACCGTGGCGCCTGTTGCGATCTCGCGCACCGCCTTCGCCGGTTTTTCCAGCTCCCGCGCGAACTGCACCCGGGCTGCCTTGTCGCCGTGATTGAACAGGAACACCACCCGTCCCTGCGGCGCTTTCATCTCGCGCAGTTCCACCAGCGGCGGCGCGTCTAGCTGCGGCCGCGAGAGCCCAGCCCAGTTCGCCAGAATGTCTCCCAGCGGATGCATCTTCACAGGCTCCCGATAGTTCTCGTGACCGGCGAAGCTGCCGAACACGATCGCGCTGCCTTTGCCCGTCTTGCTCTCGTAGGCTACCGGCGTGCCGTCCTCAAGCGTCGCAACCGCCTGCGCCGACGCGCCTTCTGCCTCGAACTGCTCGGCAAAGGTCATGGCCTTGAACGTTGCCGTCCCCCATCTCACAGCGAATTCCTTGCCCGGCGTTACCTGCTTTTCGCGCAGGCCCAGCATCTGGTCCCATCCAAAACCCGGAACCCGTATCTGCGCGTGGCCACGTTCATCCACCCAGCCCGGCCGCGCCTCCACAAATAAGTGCCCGCCGCCCTCCGCATAAGCGCGCAGCGCGTTTGCTTCTTCCTCCGTCAGCATCAGCGGATACGGCACGATCACCAGCCTGTACCGCTCCAGATGATCCTGCCCCAGCTCCCGCGCGCTCAGCACATCCAGCCGCAAATTGCGCTCGAAGAACATCCGGTGATAGCCCGCCACGGCCTGGTGCATCGCCGTCCGGCTGCCTTCTTCGTCGTATCCGCCCACCAGCGGCGCCAGCGGGCTGAAAACCACAGCGGCCTCAGCAGGCTCCGGCTTCGCATCGAGCAGGAGGTCGGCATTCGCACTGATCTCTTTCGCGATCTCGCCGGCATGGCGGCTGCGCTCCGTCAGCGATCCGTCCAGGTTAATCATCCCGTATCCGCCCGACTCGTACCCCGCATTCATCGGATAAAACGCGTAGTAATTGATAGCGCGCGCCCCGCGCGACACCATGCCCCACGTCCACATCTCAAGATCGCTCGCGGTCACCGGTGAGCCCACGGTAGTGCCGTGGATGCCATACCCGCTTTGCAGCTCGCCCACAACAAACCCGCGTCCACCGGTGATGCTCGCCGTCAGGTCCATCGCCAGCACACGCCGTTCCAGAGTCCAGTTGTGCTCCTGCGCGGTGAGCTTGGGATAGAAGCTGGTCCCGAACAAGTCCACCGAATCCTTCATCAGATAATCGTCAGTCGGATCGTATGGGTCGGCCAGCGTCCGCACCAGCGGCGAGGGATTGGGCGCGTGGCTCATAGTCACATGGCCGGCGTCCACCTGCTTCACCGCGTCATTGCGAGCCTTCAGATCCTGGGCGAGCTTCTCGCCGTAGAACACGCGCCAGTCCATGAAATCCGCATAGGTCAGAATCGTTCCATACCGCGGCGGCTCCACCTGCCTCCAGTCAGTAAAAGTGCGGTGCCACGCCTCGTTCAGCCGATCCAGCGAGCCGTACTTCTGCTGAAGCCATGCCCGAAAGCGCGCGATGCTGCTGGGGCAGTAACAGAACATCGGCTCCGCCTTGTATCCGACCCGCGCCCAGTTCAGCGCCGCGGGTTCACTCCACAGATCCCATCCGTAGAAGGCCGGACTCTCCTCCGCATGCCGCGCCACCTCGCGATAGAAGTTGAGAATCGCGTCGCGCACTCCTGCATGATCGAAGCAGTAGCCCGGCGCCGCCTGTGCGGGAATCGGTTGCCCATCCTGTGCCGCATAGCGCCCATCGGGATACTTCGCGCCCACCCACTCGGGTGCCGAATCCACGTAGACCTGCACCATCACCTTCAGCCCAGCCTGCTCGGCCAATTTCAGCAGCAGGTCCAGATTCTCGAGATGATATTCGCCCTCCCGCGGCTCGCCCGTGTTCCATTCCACCCACGTGCGTATGGTGTTAAAGCCGAGCCCCTTGATCTTACGGAGATCCTCGCTCCAGGCCGCAGCCGAGCCGGTATTGACGGGCTCCAGCATAGGCGCGCGCGCCTTCCCGCCGCTGTACCAGACTGACACTGGAAAGAACTTCGCCTGCTCCGAGCCGGCGCTCTCCACGGTTGTTTCGACGCGCGGTCCCACCACGAGAACCATCACCAGTGCCCAAGCAAAAACCGCAAGCTTATTCACGTTCATTCCGCCCTGCAACCGAAAGAGGTATCCGATTCCATTCCCGATGAATCTACCAGCCCCCAACCCCGCGCGAGAAAGTTCTATCATGGCCTGTCACTCAACAATGCATTCCACGCACGCTCCTGAGAGGTTCAGCACGTTCATGAAGTCGTCCCGCAACCCCCTCCTTCTCGCACTCATGGTTCTATGCACCTCGCTCGTTGCCAGCGCCCGCGACTTCGACCTCACCGTCGGCAAGCACGAGGTGCTCACGTCGAAGATCCTCAATGAAGATCGCGACCTGCTTATCGCCGCGCCGCAGAAGCTCGTCCCCAACATGCCCCTGCTGGTGGTCCTCGATGGCGAGTGGAACTTCCGCAAAGTAGCCGTGGGCATGGAAAACCTGATGGCCAACAACCTCATGCCTCCGACTGTGATTGTTGGCGTGGCCAACACCAATCGCGGCCGCGACCTCATGCCCAGCTTCAACGGAGCCGAGTTTGCCGAGGGGCCCTCCGATCGCTTCCTCTCGTTCCTCGCCGACGAACTCATCCCCCACATCGCATCGGAATACACCATCGGCAAATACCACATCCTCGCCGGACACTCCAACGCCGGCATGTTCTCGCTCTACGCCTTCATCCGCCGGCCTGACGTCTTCCAGGCCAACATCGCCCTCAGTCCCAGCTACGGCCTCGACGACCGGTTCGTCGCGCTGCTCGCCCGTGCGCTCGCCGCTCCCGCCGCCGGGCAGCATTACGTCTTCATCGGCGCTGGCGGTGATGAGGAGGCCGACATCTCCGTGGGCGCCATGCGCTTCGCCAAGACGTTTGAAGCCGCGCCAAGTCCGGACATCGAGTACCACTACGAGATCTTCCCCGGCGAAGTCCACGGCTCTGTCGGTTTCCGCGCCTTCTATCGCGCCCTCGAGGCCATCGGCCAGGCCGACGCACCCGCGCACAGCGGCCCCGCCCGCTACCTCACCGAACCGCAGCGCCGCCGCCATGCCTGGGCCCGCCGCTTCGGCTCGAGCTTCGAGACACAACCCCTCCCGCTCTTGTCCGTCGCTCGCCCGCTACTCGATGCCGTCGGCTCGCCGGACACCGCAAGCCTGGCGTCCACCTGGCAACTGCTGCAGAGCGGCTACAAAGACGACTTCCGCTTCGATCCTGTCGAGCGCGCCAACCTGCTCGCTGCTCTCGAAGCGCGAGGCAGGAAAGAAGAGGCCGACCGGCTGCGCGCACTTCCGGGTTTCTCAGACGGACTCGATGCCCCCGGCCTTGTTCCCAATAACTACGGCGACGCGGTCCACCTCAATGCAGGACTCGTCGCGGCTCTGCCCCTCACCGGCGCTCCCGCCGACCTCTGCCACCCTGACGCCAAACCGAACATTCACGGTGCTGTCTCTGCGCCTGACCGCACGGACAAACCCGACAACGCGCAGCGCTTCAGCGGCAACGGCGATTACATCGAGTTCCCCGCCAGCACCGACTACGCCAATGCAGGCTCAATCAGCGTCAGCGCCTGGATGCGCCCGCATGCACCTGCCTCTTACACCGCGTGGGTCTCGCAGGTCAGCTCGCTGGGATGGGGATCGCAGTGGCGCATCGGCTTCGGCCCCACCCCCAACACGCAATGGGGCGCCACTACCTTCAACGGCCGCTGGAGCGACTACCTCGTCAACGGCGAAGGCCTGCCCGTCGACAAGTGGGTCCACACAACGGCCGTCTTCGATCAGACCCTTGGCGAACTCCATATCTATCTCAACGGCCGTGAGCTCCAGGTCTTCCACGGCATCGCTCCCTGGGCCGCCAGCAAAGGACCCATCCTCATTGGCGCGCAGCGCGACGACGGCGTCTTCTTCAACGGCGATGTGAGCGATGTGCGCGTCTACCGCCGCGTCCTGAATCCGAAGGAGGTCGAAGCCCTCAGCCAGCTGGACGACACCTCGGCCACATCAACCGCGGCGTGTACCGCCGATGCGACCGCACCGGCCGCTCCCGTTCCCGCAGCACCCGAAACCCAACCAAAGAAGACCTGGTTGAGACACCGGAAACACAAAACGAATCCCTAGTGCCTGTTCCCTGCTAATGGGTTCTCCCATGAGAACCCGTTAGCATCCAGCCCCGTCGGCGACCACTTCTTCACCACCGCCTCCGCGAGCTTCCCAATCATCTGCTCTCCCTGGTTATCGCCTGTCCAGCGCTCATCCTTGTTGTCGTAGGTGAAGCTGGCGATCACCACCGGCCCGGTCTTCGTCGAGATGAGCGCCACGTCATTCCGAACCGCGTCCAACGCGCCCGTCTTGTTCGCAATAGCCGATCCGTGCTCGCTCGTATCCAGCGATTCGAGATACCGCGGAATTCCATCGCGGTCCTGCTGATTGCGCAGCATGTGAATGATCGCTCCGCAGATCGGCCCATCCTTATTCACCGGCGGCCCACCCGCCAGATCAAGCCTGCACTCGGCGATCCGCTGCATTATCGAAGCCATCTCACGCGCCGTCGTCTTGCCCAATCCGAACTTCGACTGATCCGCCGGCATGGGCCCGCTGGCCGGCATGTAGACCTTCTTATACAGATATGTCTGCTTCAGCCCCGCCGCCTTCAGCGTGTGATTGATATGGTCGAGCCCCAGCCGATCGATCGCCATATTCGTGGCGGTGTTGTCGCTCAAAACGACCATCAGCGTCAGCACATCCTTCAGCGTCAGCGCCACCGGTGTATCGAGCTGCGCCAGCACCCCCGATCCCTCCACCTGGTTCGCATGTTGCAGAACCAGTTTTTCGTTCAGCGTTGCCTTGCCCGAGCGAATCTGCTCCGCTGCGTCCAGCAGGATCCCCATCTTGATCGTCGACGCCGTCTTAACGGGCTCATCCGCATCCAGCGACGCCGTCTGACCCGTCTTCAGATCCCGCGCGAACAGCGTCACCTTGCCTTCATGCTTTGCAGCCAAATCCTTCAACTGCGCGTCGAGCGCGGCATCCTCCTGCGCACGGCCCATCGCACTGAAGACAACAAGAGTGACAAGGAAAAGGGGAAGCCAAACCATCCGTTTGTGCATGGCGGAAGCTTATCGCGGCCGGCCGCCACGGCGCACCCCTCAAGGCTGCCTAGGGCCATCCGGATCCGGCACCATCCGCAGATCGCCACGGAAGAGGTGGTAGTCCTCAAATGTCGTGTGATTCAGCGACGTGGTTCCAATCGCGTTGAACTTTTTCGGTGCCGCATCCGGATTGGAGAGCGATGCTGCCGCCTGCTCAGCCGCTTTGGTAACCGTGACGGCCACGCTGCTCAGCGGGCAGATATACGGCTTCCCACCCAGTTCTACTGGACCGTACTCGATGGCCAGGTCGGCACGCGAAAGCTCATCCGCAGGCTCCAGATCGGCGGAGACAACCATGCGCAGAACGGCGCCGGATGTCGGATCGATAGCGACACGGCCATGATACGCAGGCTGCAACTGGTAGTCCGATTTCCATGTGCCATGCGCCGCCTCAAAGTGGAGAGCGCAACAGAACCGGACCACATAGTTTGACTGGTCTTTCGGCACGCTGAAATCGAAGACAGCCAGCACTCCGCCAGGACTGCCCTCCCAATGATGAAACGTGACCTTCCCCTTGAGCATGTCGGCTGCAATGACACCCAGGAACGGGCCGAACTCACCCCAGCTCCTCAACCCGCCATTCCGCTTCCGCCCTTCCTGCTCCACGGTCTCGGTGCCGTCGCGATAGAGCACCGTAACTCGCGCACGATCGGTGGACCGGAAGGGCGCGTCCTGGATCAGGATCGATTTGCCAACCTCGTGAATGCGCCTGCGGCTTTCAAACCGTGAGGTCTCCCGCGTGGCGAAGAAATTAGGCATGCCGTGCATCACGCTCTGCACAAAGGTCACGACGCGGTTGAAGATCTGCACGCGCGCCGCGGCGTCGGGTGGGAAAGTGGGAACAATCTCGCCAGCAGGTGGATCGAGGAGCTGCGAAAGGTCCGCGAGCACTGTTAGTGCCGCGCGCGATTGTTCACCGGGTAGCGCCGCAGCCAGATGAGAGCGCCTATCCGCGTTGAGCCGCTCGGTGAGTTCGAGCCCTGAAATCCTGCGCGCGAGTTCGTGATCGGCAGAGCGCGCACTGGAGACGATCTCCTCCAGTTGCGCAACCGAAACGGTCTCGCGATTCGATGCATCGGCAGCCCACGCCGAAATCGTGAGTCCAATCAAAAGCAGTAGTAGCCCAGGAATCCGCATGATCGCTGAATGACTTGTTATTCGTGCACCATCATATCCCCGGCCTGCTCTCATGTCCTGAAACAGAAATCACAGGACCCTGTGACTAAAGTCCCTGAACCCGATTTCGTCCTCGCGTACCTTGACACTTGAGGAGGTCGTAATGACCGTTGCCACACAGACCGTACGCGACATCGCCCTTGAGAACCCCGCGACCATTCGCGTCTTTGAGAAGTTCGGAATTGACTATTGCTGCGGCGGCCGCAAGCCGCTCACCGAGGCCTGTGAGGCCAACAGCATCGCTGTCGACGAAGTAATCGCCGCCCTCGAGCGCGCCGCCGCAGAGCCCGTTCCCCAGGCCGACAACTGGGCCGGCAGGTCCCTCGTCGAACTGGTCGACTACATCATCAACACCCACCACGCCTATGTGAATCAGGAAACCCCGCGGCTCACGCAACTTGCCGCCCGGGTCGTCGCCCGCCACGGCGACACCAAGCCCGAGCTGCCCATCATCCAGGCCAAAGTTGCTGAACTCGTCGAAGAACTTTCCAGCCATCTCGGCAAGGAAGAGATGATCCTCTTCCCGCACATCGTTCGCCTTGAGCGCGCCATGGACAAGGGCCAGCCGGCTCCCCGTGGCTGCTTCGGCACGGTCTCCAATCCGATTGCCATGATGACCAGCGAGCACGACAGCGCCGGGACCCTGATGGCCGAGATCCGCAAGCTCAGCGGCGACTACACACCGCCCATCGGCGCCTGCCCCACGTTCCTCAACTTCTACAACAGCCTGCGCGAGTTCGAGCAGGACCTCCACCAGCACATCCACCTCGAGAACAACATCCTGTTCCCCAAGGCGATTGCTCTAGAGCAGGGAATAGGGAGTAGCTATCAAGGGTAGCGAGTAGGGAGAACGCGGTCTTCGGGGGCTTGGCCTTTCTACTCCCTACTCCCTATTCCCTACTGCTTTTACCCCACGGGCACCAGGTCCGCCTGCTGCGGCTGCTTGGGTGGGGCATTGGTCATGCGGGGAGGGCTGGGGGGAGCGTTGAGCGTAAAGCGCCTCTGGCTGGCCTTAAACCGCACCAGCAGACTCTTTTGGTCGAAGGTGATGGCGAACATCTGCATCGGTGGCGACCCGAAGTTCACCAGCGGAAAAGCGGGGTGAATCTCGATCACCGGATGCGTAAAGGTGTAGTGCCCCAGCTTCACGTCGCTACCCAGCCGGGCCGCCTTGATCTCAAATCTGGTGCAGATGGACTGGCCTTGCGCAAACGCCACCGGCGCCACGTCGTACTTCAGCCGCGCGGCAAGCTGTTCCGGCAGCACCAGGCCTCCGCCGCCGGAATCAAGCTGCGCCTCCACCGGCTCCAGCCCGTCCACCTTCAGACGCGCCACCGGTACCCCTGCCTGCAGCCGGAAGGGCAGGACCGTCTTCTCGCCATCCGGCTTCAGCGAGCCGGTTGCCAATGTAACCTGACGTCCGGGAAAGTCCAGCGTCAGCAGGTAATTCTTGAACAGGGTAAACCCCAGCAGACCCTGCGCCTGGCCCGACTCGGCATAAAACGTGTGCTCCACCGCGCGGATATTCGAGAACTCAACCCCCGCCAGATTCAGCGAATCGATCTGGAGGATACGGACTTTCTTGCCCCCCTGCCCGCTCGGGTCGCTCAGAGTCGCCTGGCCAACGGTGGTCAGGCCCAACTGGCTCGCTAACTCCGGCGTCACCAGCGCATCGCCGCCCGTGCCCGTGTCGATCACGAACCGAAACGGCCCGCGCCCGTTGATCGTCACCATCACATAGGGCTTTCCGTAGCGCTCCACCATCGGGGCAGTGTGCACCTCCGCCGGCGCCTGGGCGCACACCGCCGCCCAGCCTATCCAGCCCATTGCACATAAGAAGAACCCGATCGTACCGCGAAGAAACGGGAGTTTCATCACTCCTCCTTTCCGCGTCGTCGCCCGGCGATTCGGGTAGGGGCCCCCACGCCGTCTGGCTCTTCACTGCCTCCAGGCCACAAATTCTATGCCCGATGATTGGACGAATGCCGCCTGTTTTCGCCGCCTGATTCACTGCGGCCCCTCAAAGCGCAGCCCGGCCCCCTTCTACAATGAACCGGTATGCCCACAACCGTCCGCTCGCACGCCAAGATCAACCTGGGACTGTACATCGGCGCTCCGCGTCCGGACGGTTTTCACGCCCTCGTCACGGTCTACCAGACCCTCGAAATGCACGACCTGGTCACGGTTTCCGCCCGTCACGCCGCGCGGACCTCGATCCGAATCACGTCGAACGACCGCCGAGTGCCAACGGATAGCCGCAATACTGCCTGGAAGATGGTTGAGCGTGGCCTGCAGCTTTTCGGGGTTAGCGCCGAAGTCGAAATCCACATCGAGAAGCACCTTCCCGTGCAGGGCGGTCTGGGCGCCGGGTCTGCAAACGCTGTCGCAGCGTTGATTGGACTTGAAGCCGAACTTCAGATGTCGCAGGCTGGCGCTCCCGAGCTACCGGCACCCGGCTACCGGCTAACGGCTTCCTCACGCCGCCTCGAAATCTCCGCCCAGGTCGGCTCGGATGTCCCTTTGTTTCTTATTGGTGGCACGATCCTCGGCCTCGACCGCGGTCAGGAAGTCTACCCCCTCCCCGACATCGAACCCGTCTGGTGCGTGGTCGCCACCCCCTCCGTCGGCGTCTCCACCCCCCAGGCATTCCGCGACTGGGACGCCCACTGCGCCGCCGAAGGTTTGACCCAGGAGGCAAGTGCCGTTAAACTAAAGGAGTTGAGCCGCGCCTATGCCAGCGCCTTTGCGGGAAACATCCCGAAAGGACGGCAGGCAGGTTCCTCCGGTGTCCCCCCCCATAGCAAGACGGTCGGAGGGGACCTCGCCGGACCACTCGGGTCCGCGCTTGTCCGCACCGGGATTACGAGCTGGATTGCGAATGACTTTGAACGTGTGGTCTTCCGCCAGCATCCTTCCCTTGCTGAAATCAAGCGCCTGCTCGCGTCTTCCGGCACTCCGGAGGCAGCCCTGCATGCTTCGCTGTCCGGGTCCGGTTCGGCTCTCTTCGGGTTATACCTGACCCGGGAGATGGCCGAAGCAGCCTGCGCACGACTGCAGGCGGCAGGAGTCGCAAGCACGTTGACGCGCACTCTGCCTCGCCCCAAGTACTGGGGTCAAATGCTTCAGCCGTAAGGGTTGTTGACAGTTGACAGGCGTAAGACCTCCGCCGATAGACTCGCGGACGGGCTGCCCGGGTCAGCAAATTCAAGGGTTCGTTGTGTCCCCTGCGACAGGTGTTCGTCGCCGGGGTGAAGTTGGGCGATCGTTCAATGGTAGGACAATGCCCTTTGGAGGCATTTATCAAGGTTCGAATCCTTGTCGCCCAGCCAAGTTTCAAGCGCTCCGCCTAACGCGGACCGCATTACCGGGAAAGCAGCCAAAGCAAACCAGCTTGGAGGACCTCGGAGAGATGGAAACAGGATCGTTGACTGCAACACTGGAAGATAAGCAGCAGCCGGAGTCGGGTAAAGACGGCGGGTCCAAGGATCCGGGCCAGGGCGGCCCAACGGATTCCAAGGGGCCCGGCGGTAGCAAACCGGCCGCCGAGCGCAAGCGCTCTCGCAATCTCAGCGAGGACAAGCGCTTCAAGCTCTTCTCCGGCACGGCCAACCGGCCGCTCTCTGAAGAAATCGCCCGGCACATCGGCGTCAAGGTGGGCGAGGCCAAGCTGCAGCGCTTTGCCGACGGCGAAGTCTACTTCCAGTTGCTTGAAAACGTCCGCGGAGTTGATGTGTTCGTGGTGCAGCCCACCTGCTATCCGGTGGACCAGCACCTGGTCGAGCTCCTGGTCATGATCGATGCGCTCAAGCGCGCTTCGGCGGCCCGCATCACGGTGGTCGTTCCTTATTACGGATACGCCCGCCAGGATCGCAAGGACCGCCCCCGCGTTGCCATCAGCGCCAAGCTCATCGCTGACCTGCTCACCACCGCCGGCGCCAACCGCGCTCTCTTCGTTGACCTGCACGCCGCGCAGATTCAGGGCTTCTTCAATATCCCGGTCGACCATCTCTTCGCCAGCCCAGTGCTGGTGAGCTACTTCAAGGAACTGAACCTCCCCAATCTCATCGTCGTCTCGCCGGATGCGGGCGGCGTGGAGCGGGCCCGGTTCTTCGCGCAGAAAGTGGGCGCTCCGCTGGCCATCGTCGACAAGCGCCGCACTGACATCAACGTAGCCGAGGTCATGCACGTGGTCGGCGATGTGAAGGGCAAGTCCTGCCTCATCATCGACGACATCATTGACACCGCCGGCACGCTGGTCAAAACGGTCGACGCCCTTTACGCAAGCGGCGCAGCCACGGTCCACGCCTGCGCCAGCCACGCCGTGCTTTCGGGCCCGGCCATTGAACGCATTGCCGCCTCGCGCCTGGAACAGGTCGTCGTCACAGACACCATTCCCCTGCGCGAAGCCGCACAGAAGCTTAGCAAAATCAAGGTGCTCACCATCTCCGGCCTCCTGGGCGCGGCAATCGAGAGCATCCACATGGAGACCAGCGTCTCGACGCTGTTCTCCTAGCCAGTAGCTTGTAGCCCGTAGCCAGTAGCTAGCGCTCGGGTTTGACCAAACATCGCGGTTTTACCCGAAGCCGCTTAACAAAGGGAGCGGAAGGATCAGCTCACGGCAGTAACCGAAAGCTACAAGCTACCGGCTACAAGCTCCAAGCTGCATCACCCCGTGCCCGACAAGAAAAGAGAGAAGAATGCCTGAAGTCGTCGTAGCTACGCCCCGTCAGGGCAAGTTCAACAAGAATGCCGCGCGCCGCGTTCGCCGCGCCGGAAAGATTCCCGCTGTCCTTTATGGCGCTGGCCACGAGCCCGTCGCCGTTGAAGTCGATCCCAAGGCGATCTCCCGGATCCTCTTCTCCGAGTCCGGCCATAACACCATCTTCGACGTCACCCTCGGCGAGCAGGCCAATGCCGCCAAGGCCATGATCGTCGACTGGCAGCGCGAGCCCATCAACGACAAGCTGATCCACATTGACCTCAAGCGCATCGCCCTCGACAAGGTCCTGCGCGTCAGCGTGCCCATCAAGCTCGTCGGAACCTCCGTCGGCGTCAAGACCCACGGCGGCATCCTCGACCAGGTTCTGCGTGAAGTCGAAATCGAGTGCCTCCCCGGCGATATCCCGAGCCACATCGACGTCGACATCTCCAACCTCGACCTGCATCAGGTCCTGCGCGTCAGCGAATTGCCGCACTCGGACAAGATCAAGTTCCTCGACGACGAAGACACCACGGTCGCCCACGTTGTCTCCATCCGCGAAGAAGCTCCCGCGGCTGTGGATGCAGCCACCGTCGCCACTGCCGGCACCACGGCCGAGCCCGAAGTCGCCAAGAAGGGCAAGACCGACGACGCCGCTGCCGCCAAGAAGGAAGGCAAGAAGTAACTCTTGGCCGACGCAAGTCAGTCCGTGCCGCAACCGATTCGCCGGGGCCCCTTCCTTTTGGTTGGCCTCGGCAATCCCGGCCCGGATTATTTATGGACCCCCCACAACGCGGGGTTCATGGCTATCGACCGCATCGCCGTTCAAGAAGGCGTTGTGGTCCAGAACCGGCGCTGCCGGGCAATGACCGCCACCTGCCGCATCGCAGGACGCGAAGTCATCCTGGCCAAGCCGGAGACCTATATGAACCTGAGCGGCGCTTCCGTGTCCGCCCTGGTTCAGGAGTTCGAAGCGGACCCGCAGCAGGACCTGCTCATCATGTACGACGAGCTCGACCTGGCGCTGGGGACGTTCAAGATCAGAGAGCGCGGTTCGCCGGCCGGCCACAACGGAGCCCGCAGCGTAACTTCCGCTCTCGGCAGTCAGGAATGGCTGAGGCTGCGCATCGGCGTCGGGCAGGATCTTCCTCCCGAAGCCATTGCAGCCGGGGCAAGTCGGCGGGGTGGCAAGGATTACCTGCTTTCGCCGATGAGCAAGCGTGATCTGACCGTCATGGACGAGGTGCTCGATCGGGTTGCAACCGCTGCCCGCCGCATCATCCACGACGGACCAGGCCCCGCGATGAACGAGTTTAACCGCAAGGAACAGTGATCAGTGGTCAGTGTTCAGTGGTCAGAGTAAAACGACTCCTGACTGGCGATTGCGGTGAGAAAAAAACTGGAACATGGTCTGATCACTGACCACTGTTCACTGATCACTGCCGCTTGGAGCGGCGTCACTGCCGCTTCAAGCGGCGGAAAGAGAAACCGGATGTCCCGTGTATACGAAGTAATGTTCATCGTTCGGCCCGACGCGGCCGAAGAGGATGTCGACAAGCTGATCGCTGGCTTTGCCACCACCGTCACCAATGGCGGCGGCACAGTCAAGTCGACGGAGAAGATGGGCCGCCGCAAGCTCGCCTATCTCGTCCGCAAGTTTAACGACGGCAACTACATTCTGCTCACCATCGAGGCCGACGGCGCCACGGTGCACGAGCTGGAGCGCCGCCTCCGCGTCTCCGAGCCTGTGATCAAGTTCATCACCGTGCGCATGGATGAGGAAGAGAAGCGCCTGGCCAAGATCAAAGCCATCCGCGCCTCGCGCCGCAAGCTCAGCGCCGAGCCCGCCGCCGCAGCCCCCGTTGCTGCCCCGGCCGCTCCGGCTGCGCCTGCCGCCGAGCCCGCCGAGACTGCCCCGGCCAGCGCCTAAAAGCAGCATTAGGGATTAGGTCTTAGGGATTAGAAAACAGCGGCAATGCGCCGTTCTAAGCCCTAACCCCTAAAACCTAAGCCCTGACAAGATCCTCCGGCACGGCCGGAAACAGCAAAGAATAAGAGGAATCACCATGGCTGACGAAACACAAGCAAAGGCGCCCGAGTCCGGCGCACCTGCACAAAGCGGTCCCAGCTCCGACCGTCCCGAACGTCCCAGCTCTGATCGTCCTGATCGTCCGAGCTCCGGCGGTCCCGGCGGACCCCGGGGACCCCGCACCGGTGGCCCTGGCGGCCCCGGCGGACGCGGCAAGTTCTTCCGCCGCAAGAAGGTCTGCAAGTTCTGCACCGAAAAGATCGACGCCATCCCCTATCGCGATGTGCGCCTCCTGCAGGGCTTCGTAGCCGAGCGCGGCAAGATCGTGCCTCGCCGTCTCACCGGCGTCTGCACCACCCACCAGCGCCGCCTCACCCGCGCCATCAAGCAGGCCCGCAACATCGCCCTGCTGCCCTTCGCCACCCGTCACTAAGGCGAAAGATGGCCGCGGCCTGACGGTCGCCGCTTTGTATCAGGGCACGACTGGTAGGTCAGGGCTTTAGCCCTGACGATCACCGAGCCCCCAAAAAATTCCGGGGCTTTAGCCCCTGAGGGACTGAACAACAAGCCCTCTGCATCACCGGCCGCTCGGATTGCCGCTCGGCCTTGGAGAAACCAACATGGAAGTCATCCTGAAAGAAGACGTAGCCAACCTCGGCCACCGCGGAGACGTGGTGAAGGTTGCCGACGGCTACGGCCGCAACTTCCTGCTGCCCCGCAAGCTGGCGCTGCAGGCCACCGCGGCCAACAAGGCGGTCATCGAGCAGATGAAGGCCGCCGCTGCCCGCCGCTCTGCCACGGAGAAGGTCCAGGCGGAAGCCCTCCTGGCCCAGCTAGAGCCGGTCGTACTCACCTTCACCCGCAAGTCCGGTGAGAGCGGACACCTCTTCGGCTCCGTCACCTCGGCCGACATCGCCTCCGAGCTCGCTGCCAAGGGCTTCGACATCGACCGCCGCAAGATCGTTCTCGGCGATGCCATCAAGGCGCTCGGCAACCACGAAGTCTCGGTCAAGCTGCACCGCGAAGTCACCGCGCACGTCAAGGTGAAGGTAACCGGCGAAGCTGGCGAAGAAACCGCCACCGAAGCCCCCGCGGAAACCGCCGCCGCCGAATAAGCACCTGCGGTGCGGCCACTCCGCCTTCGGCGCCATTCGTGCCACGCCAACCTCCGTGCCCCATATCTCCGGACAGTCTTATCGTCCGGAGATGTGGGAGAGCACCAACCCACGCCTCCCCTCACTCGGGAGGCGTTTTTGTCTTCGTTATGCAGACCGCAGACTACAATCGAAGCCAATATCAATCAGGCAAGGCGAAAGCGGCAGGCCATGATGGGCATTTTCAAGCAAGTCCGCGACTGGTATGCGAATCGCAGTAAGGAGCTTGCAAAGTTCTCTATTCACTGCGATGACGCTGGTATAGCCCAAACCGTCAGCCGTGAAGACGGGGACGAAGTGATCCGACTTGCGTGGGATCAGGTGGCCCGCGTATTCGCGTATAAGCGGGACCTCTTTTCCTATGACCAGATCTGTTTTGTTATCGAGTGTACCGATTTCGGAATTGAAGTCAGAGAGGGCGACGAAGGATACGAGAGCCTGATCGCGCAGATGCAAAGTAACATTCCCGGCTTTCCCGCCCAGGGGCAGTGGTATGAACCGGTAAGATTGCCGCCATTCGCGCCGAGTTGGGCGAAGATTTATTGCCGAGACGAGGCCGAGGTTTAGCCTCCCTCTTTGTAACTTTGTCCCTTTGTCCCCATGTCCCCCTACTCAAACCGCAACGCCTTGATCGGATCCACTTTCGCCGCCCGTCGCGCCGGCAGCACACTCGCCATTAACGCCGAAACCAGCAGCACGGCCGCACTCCCAGCACACGCCCACGGATTCAGCGCCGTCACTCCGTAAAGCATCACGTTGAGCAGCCGCGTCGCACCCCAAACGCCTGCCGCGCCCAACGCCACTCCCGGCAGCACCAGGCGCATCGCCTCGCGCAGAATCATCGTCACCACGCCGCTCGGAGTCGCACCCAGCGCCATGCGCACGCCAATTTCCGTCCGCCGCCGCACCACCCCGTAATTCAACACGCCATACAGCCCAATCCCGGTCAGCGCCAGCGTAAGCAGCGCGAAGAACCCCGCCAGCAGCGCTACCATGCGCTCCCGCCCCATCGAGTTCGACACCAGCTCCTGCATCGTCACCGGCTTGTCCACCGCCACATCTGGAGCCAGCTCGCGAAACGCATTCCGCACCGCGCTCACCGCCGTCCCCGCATCGCGCGCCCGCACTTCGAAGTGGGCGAAGGGATTCGAGATTCCGTACTCCAGATAGGGCTGGTAGATCATCCGCGGCGCCTTCTGTCGTAAGTCGTTGTAAAGCGTATCTCCCACGATTCCCACCACGCGCATCGTGGCGTCCCTGCCCATCGTCACAGTGCCGCCCAGCGCATCCCCGCCCGGAAAGAAATAGTCCGCAGCGCTGCGGTTCAGGATGCAAACGGTCAGCTTCTCGCCGCGATCGTCGAGCGTGAAGTCTCGTCCAGCAAGCATCGGCACGCCCATGGTGTCGAGATAGCCGGGCGTCACCGCAAGCTGCGTGAGATTGTTGTCGGTCCTTGTGCCGCCCGTGCTCGGTTGAGACGACACGTTCTCCATGTAAGTACCGCCGCCCAGCGGATACGCCAGCGAAATGCTCGCACTCTCCACACCGGGCGTGTGCTGCACCTTATCGAGCAGCGCGATAAACAGCGCGGCGGGTGGCGGTCCGTGGTGCACGCCGTCGGAGAAGTTGGAACGCCTTGGCGAGAAATCTGCGCTCAAGATCGTAACCCCGCTCGTCCTGAACCCCGGATCAACCGCCAGCAGCCGCGTCACCGTCGTTCCCATCAGCGCTGCAATCGTCACCATCACCAGCGAGAAGGCAATCTGCAGTGGCACCAGCAGCGTGCCCATCCGCGGCCTCCGGCCTCCCGCAATCGACGCCTCGCCCTCCTTTATGTCGCTCGCCGGATCCACCTTACTCGCGCGCCACGCCGGCCACACCCCCGCCAGCATCACCGTCAGCCCCATTAGCGCCAGCGTGAACAACAGCACCGCCCCGCCCGGCCCCGCATGCAGCTCCAGGTTCTCGCTCCACGAAGGACGCATCAGCGCCACCAGCCCGCGTTCCGCAATCCACGCAAACAAAGTACCCAGCCCGCCACCCGCCACCGCCAGTAGCACGCTCTCCCACGTCAGCTGCGCGGCCACACTCCACCGGCTCGCACCCAGCGCCATGCGTAATGCCAGCTCCCGCCGCCGCGCCAGCGCCCGCCCCGATGCCAGCATCGCCAGGTATGCGCACGCCACCAGCAGCGACAACCCCACCATCCCCTCAATCAGGTAGAGCGGCTTCTCATACTCCTGCCGCAGATACGAGTAGCCCGTTCTCCCCGGCGTCGCCAGCGCATGCACCTGGTCGGCTTCCGCAAATCGGCCGCCCACAAAGGTGAAGAACCGCAGATTCTTCTCCTCTTTCAGCTTCGCCTGGAACACCGCGTCCACCTGCGCCTCCGCGGCTTGCGCACTCACCCCGTCCCTCAGCCGGGCGATCAGACTCATATTGAACGAGCTCAGGTTATGCGTGCTGTGTGGATCCGTCATCGCCAGCGGTACATAAAAATTCGGCCGCCCGCCCACCTGCACGCTCTCGAAGCCCGGTGCCATCACTCCCACCACCACGCCCTTGGCCGCTCCCGCGCGAAAGCTCGCGCCAAATTCCATCACCCTTCCCAGAACCCCAGGATCGGCCCCGAAATGCGTCCTCCAGTAGTCGTACCCGAGCACCACGGGATACCCCTCTGCCGCACCGCCCGCCTTGTCATCCGCATCCTGCAGCAGCCGTCCCGCCGCCGCATGCAGCCCCAACACCCGCATGCACTCCCCTGTCAGAGCGGCCGCCGGCGTTGGCTGCGTGCCATCCCCCTCATGCAGATTCAAAGTGTCTTCCTGCCAGCCGCACAGGCCCGTAAACGATGTCTGCGTCTTCGATAGCAGGTCATACATCCCGTCCGACACCAGCGGGCTCGGCTCGCCCTTCACGCCGCCCGTCCCGAGTTGCAGCTTCACCTGCACAATCTGGTCCGGCCGATCCACCGGAAGGCTTCGCAGCAGCAGCGCATAAAACAGCCCGAAGATCGCCGTATTCGCCCCCACCGCCAGCGTCAGCGTCAGCAGCGCCGTCACCGTGTACCCGGGACTCTTCCGCAACTGCCGCATTGCGTAGCGCACGTCCTGCCCCATGCGTTCCAGCCACCCCCAGCCCCATTGCTCCCGCGTCACATCGGCCACCAGTGGAGCGTTCCCCATCTCTCGCATCGCCTCGGCCCGCGCCTCCTCCGGACTCGCTCCACGCCCCACGCGATCCTCCACTGCCATCCGCAGATGCGCCTCAAGCTCCTCGCTCAGATCATCCTTCCGCCGCTCCCAACCCCAAAGCCTCATAGCGCCCCGTCTCCGTCCTACTCCCGCTAACTCCGCTGCTCTTCCATCACCGCGGCAATCGCGCGCACCATCGTCTGCCAGCGGTCGTGGTCAGCCGTCAGCTGCTCCTTGCCTTTGCTTGTGATCTGGTAGAACTTCGCCCGCTGCCGGCTCTCCGTCAGCTTCCACTCCGACTTCACCCACTTCTGCCGCTCCAGCCGGTGCAGCGCCGGATACAGCGACCCCGTCTCCACCTGCAGCACTTCGCTCGACTTCACCCGGATCGCCTGCGCAATTCCGTAGCCGTGCATCGGCCCCCACTGCAGCGATTGCAAAATCAGCATGTCCAGCGTCCCCTGCAGCAACTCAATCCGATTCCGATAAGGTTCAGCGTTCGTCATAAGGATGTAGACACTCTACCGCCAAGGCCGTAGATTGTCTACAGACCGCCTCCACTCCCTCCCTGATCTTTCGGGACCCCCACGCCTGCTCGTAATTCCTTCGCCCTTCTCCCTGAGCCATTTAGCGTTACAATGCTTCAGCGGTGACAACCGGTCCCCAGGTTGATCCGCAACGTCGGTTAGTACCGGCACGCGGGCCAGAAGTAGCCCCCGCCCACGAACTGCAAGCGTCCGTGCCCACGGTCGACTGCTCCGCCCCTCGCGCCCCTCTCCCCGGCCGCGCGCCTCACCTGACGTGCCGATTGCCTAACTCTGGTCAAAGTGAGGGAACCCATGAGAAAGATCGCCCTGGCCCTGGCGTCACTCGTACTGGCATTCACCACCAGCTGCAACACCGGAAAGCCCCCCGAGGTTTACTACCTCATCGCAGCCAACGTGCAGTTGCCCTACTGGCAGACCGTCGCCAACGGCTTCAACAAGGCGGCAGCCGCTTACAACGTGCAGGCCAAAGTCGCCGGCCCGAACACCTACGACCCCTCAGCCGAACTCGACGCGCTGCGGACCGCCATCCGCGAAAAGCCCGCCGGCATTCTGATCTCCGTCGCCGATGTCTCCACTCTTGAGCGCGATATCGACTCCGCCATCCGCAACGGCATTCCCGTTATCACCGTTGATTCCGACGCCCCCGCCACCCGCCGTCTCTACTTCATCGGAACCAACAACATTCAGGCAGGACGCCTCGGTGGCAGTCGCCTCATCGACAAGCTCAACGGCAAGGGCAACGTCGCCTTCTTCACCATGCCCGGGCAGCCCAACCTGGAGGATCGCCTCTCCGGCTTCAAGCAAGTCCTTAACACCCAGCCCGGCATCAAGGTCCAGATCATCGACATGAAAGGCGATGCCAAAACCGCCTCCGATCAGGCCGCGCAGCTTCTCGCCAAAACCGGCGCCCAGAAAATCGATGCCTTCGTCTGCCTCGAAGCTATCTCCGGCAAGCCCGTGGCCGACGCCCTCAAGAACGCAAAGGCGACCGACCGTACCGTCATCGCATGGGATACCGACGACGGCACCCTCAACGCGGTTCGCGATGGCACCATCGACTCCACCATCGCGCAAAAACCCTACACCATGGGCTACTCCGGCCTCGTGCTGCTGCACGATGTCACTGAAGCCAAGCCTTCCCAGCTCAACAAGGACTTTCGCACCGACTGGTTCTCGCCCTACCCCGTCTTCGTCGACACCGGCACGACGCTGGTAGACAAGGGCAACGTCGACCTCTACTTCTCCGCCGCGGCGGTGAACAAGTAGCCCAATGGATAGCCCCACCGGTCGCGAAATTGGAGGTCAGGTCTCGATTCTGAGACCTGGCCTCCTCATATCTACTCCCGGAATTCCCTCACTGAGAGCATTCGTATCTAAGCCGCTGGAATGCGGGCCACCGCCTCCGCCGAGGCCTCATTATCCGACAGTGTGAGCTCCTTCGAACTTTATAGGCGCGCAATCAGACCTGTGATGACATCCCTCAGCTCCAGTCTGCTGCGGAACATGCGTGCTTTAATCGTGCCTGTGGACACGTTCAGCAGCGTCGCCACTTCCATGTAAGGCAATTCTTCAAACACGCATAGTTGCACCGTCTCCCGGTTTGTCGGCCCGATCGCGCCGACGGCAGCATGTGCAATATGCTCACGTTCCCTCCGCACGCAATCTTGTTCTGGATCGGGCGTCGGGTCTGGCAACTCGCACACGCAGGAATCGTCGTCAACGTCAGGGTTCATCGAAATGAACCGCTTTCCTCCCCAATTGCGCATGTATTCGCGTGCAGCATTCTTGACGATAGCCTGCAGCCAGGTTCCCATTTGCGATTCAGCCCGGAATCGCCCCAGATTTCTAAATGCTCGCATCAATGCTTCCTGTACAACGTCCTCAGCGTCCTGCTCTTCGCCGCGCATCATCTGGGTGGCAACCCACAGCAGGCGTGCTCGATGTTTCTCGACTGCCCGAAGAAATTCAGCAACCCTGACCTCGCCATTGCAATTCACACGCAGGTCGGACACGCCCGAACCAGCGTTCCTCGCCTCTTGCTCAATGCCGTCAAGTTTCGGAACATCGCCAGCGATCATTGCGGAATTGGAGATGCTCCCGTAATCAGGCTGCATTTTGTCGCGTCCTCCCTTTGCTCCGGCGAGTAAGCTCCGAAAGGACTGAGATCAGCGTGCTCGGATTTGTGTGCGGTGCCAGCCGATAGTCATAAAGAGGGTCGTCCAGAGAGATTTCCCCCGAGCGGATAATCACGATCTTCGCTGCCGGCCAACGGCTTCGAACCAGGCGAGCGGCCTCTTCCAGTTCGAACGAGCATAGGCTGTTGTGGAACACCACCGCCTGATATTGGCTCCCCTTGGATAGGCTCCACAATTCCCGATAGTCGCTCGCATGAGAGATGGTGAACTGCGACAGATCGCCTGGCGCCTCGCGCAGGATGGCTTCATGCTCCAGCCTTCCCACGGAGAGCACATGGGTAGCTCCACGCTTCATTTTCGGTTCCGGTAGTGAGATCTTCGATTCAATGTCACTGGACGTGGAAGCCATACACTCCGGTGTTTTCGGAGATGTCGCTCCGAGAGTACTGCCATTGCCATGCATAGGAGGGCTCCTCGAATGAGTTCGTTTCCGCACGCGATTTTGCTTCGATTGACGCGCTAACGAGCGCGGCAGGACCGAAGCGCGATCGAGCTAAGCGAGGAAGGAACCCATGGGAGGTGAACGAAGAGGAACCGGGGAGGAACTTGACGCGCCCGGAACGCACTGCTGTGCCGGTGCAGGGCTGAACCTGGCTATTTGCGGTTCGCGCGCGCCGTGCAGAGCCAGAAGCGCTGCCAGTGCGCTGAGTTGAACCTGTGTCTTTTCTGAAGTGCCGGCCTGGGCCGACGCCCGCGCCAAATCCTGGTGCTTGTCCCAAAGCTTCGCGACGGATGCGCGCGATGTCGCGTTGGGGTGAAGATCATAACGGGAAAGCCTGTAAGCGAATCCCCACAAAGCGACCGCAATTGCCAGTCCAATGCACGCGACCGCGCAACGATTCCAGATCGACTTCCTTGAACGCGCGACGGCACACATCTGCCAGGCTTTCGGAAAATAGTCCGCGCCGAAGAGAGATAGTGTCGTCAAGGATTCGCTTTGCACCTTCATCGCGACTTGCGATCAGCACACTGCGTCTATTTGACGCGCGTCCAGCCTCTGATGTCACTAATTTACGACGAGAGGCGCTTTGACCCCCATCGAAATCCCATTCGATTTTGCTCAAGCCCGGATACCACAACTGCACCCGGCTCCCCGGCGAAGCCGCAGTCGCCCGTACTGCAGGTGCCGTATCATGGCCCCAATGACCGTGGGCTCCCGCACTCGCCGACAATTCCTCCAGGCCGCCGCCGCACTCGCCGCCGCCACTAGCCGCACAAAGATGTGGGCTCAACCTACCCGCTCGTCTGAGACCAAAGAAAAGATCCGCGGCCTCATGGTCGACGCCGCACGCGTCCCTGAAAACCTCGCGTACTACCGCCGCGTCCTCGACTTCTGCTCTGACTGGGAACTCAACACCCTCCAGTTCCGCCTCACCGACGACCAGGGCACCGCGCTCCGCTTCGCCTCCGTGCCCAGTCTCATCACCCACCCGCACGCCTTCTCGCCCGATGAGCTGCACGCCCTCGCGACGTACGGCCGCACCCGTGGCGTCGACCTGCAGCCTGAAATCGAAGCCTTCGGCCACACCGGCTACATCACGCGTTCGCCCGCATACAAGCACCTGCTCGACGACGACCCGCACGGCTCCGCCGAATTCACCGGCATCATCCCCGTCCATCCTGAAACACCGCAGCTCTTCGAAAAGCTCTTCCGCGAAGTCGCCTCCATCTTCCCGTCGCAGTACCTGCACGGCGGCTGCGACGAGGTGAACTGGGGCGGATCGGCTCTCTCGCGCAAAGCCCTTCAAACCCGCACCCGCGCCGATATATGGGCTGACTGGCTCAACCAGCTCAACAAACTCGCGCAGTCCCACGGCAAAACCTTCATCGTCTGGGGCGACTACGTCCTCGGCAAGCAGCCCGACATCCTGCCCCGCCTCGACAAGCGCATCGTCATCATGGACTGGAACTACTGGGACACCGACCCCGCCCCGTTCCGAAAATCCCTCGACCGCGTCCGCGCCAACGGCTCCCGCGGCATCGGCGCGCCCGGCCTCATCAGCTATCGCTGGGGACCCCGCCCCGGCACCAGCCAGCTCGGCAACATCGACGCCTTCGCCGACGTATATCTCGCCTCCGGCAACCCCGCATCCCTCGGCGCCGTGCTCACCAACTGGGTCCCCAGCCGTTACATCCAGAACTCGCTCTGGGACGGTTTCGCCTACGCAGCAGTCGCCTTCAACCACGGCTCGGCAACCGCGCGTGCCTCCGCCTTCCAGCGCTTCGTCGAACGCCACTATGGGGCGCAGGGTAACGAGCACTGGTCCGAAGCCTTCAAGCTCCTCTACGACGCCGCGCCCCTCTACGGAAACTCCGACTCCATGCCGCTCAAATCGCGTCTCCCCGTCCCCTTCAGCTCGGAAGCCGAACTCGCCACCGCGCTCAAAACTCGCATACAGCCGGTAAACCCGTTCCCGCACATCCGCGAACTCCTCGCGCAAGTGCAGCCCGCCGTGAAAAAGAACGAAGCCGACTTCGCCGCTCTCCAACTCAGCGTCCGCTATCTCGACGCCCTCTTCGATCGCGAGTCCATCATCCAAAAGACCGCCGCCACCAGCCGCCTCGACCACAACTCCGCGCAGCAACTCATCTGCAGCATCGCCGATCGCGACCGCGCTCTCCTCGATGACCTGAACAAGGACTGGGACACCGGCCGCCCCTCCGACTCGCCGGCAAAGCTCGCGCCCCTCTACGGCATGGCGCCCAAAGACCAGCTCGTCTTCCAGTGGAGCCGCGCCGCCGCCTTCTCCGCCGAGCTAGCCGCCACCCCCGACCGCCTCCTCGCGATCCTCCGCTCCGCAGGGCTGCCGGTCAAAGACTGAGCTCGGCCGCACCGATCGCTGAAGCGAGTTGAAGTCCCCGCCTTCTGTCCCTCTGTCCCTTGTCCCTTTGTCCCTGCTTCTACCCCGTCCGCGTCCCCTGGTGGAACCGCATCCGCCACTCGCCATTCTGCCGCGTCCACACCGAGCTGCGCAGGCTGCTCAGCCGCTCGCCCGTCTTCGCATCCGTCCGTACCGTCCGGTAGGTGACCAGCGCCACCTTCTCTGACAGAAACGTGCACTCGAACTCCTCAATAGCGGGCGGGAAGAAGTTCGTCTCGGTGGCCAGCATGTCGATGATCGACTTGCGCGTCCACACCCGCCCCGAAGAACCAAACTCCAGAAAATCGTCCGACAGAAGCTGCCGCAGCCGATCCCCATCGCGGCGCACCGCTAAATCGAGAAGCGATTGTTCCAGCCGCCGCAGTTGGTTCCGAGCTCGTTCGCTGCCTCGTCCAGGTGGGTCCGATTTTGTCATTTCCGCTGAGTGTTCCCCTTATTTGAGGTACTGCTCAAAATGGCCCAAAATGCGGTTAAAAAGGTGTGTGCGGACATCCGGCCCGGCGATCGAGTGCGTCTTCCGCGGATAAAGCTGCAGATCGTACGGCTCGCCCGCCTCAATCAGCTTCTGGATGAACTGCACCGTGTTCTCCATATGTACGTTGTCATCGCCCGTACCATGCACCAGTAGCAGCTTGCCCTTCAGGTTCGCTGCCGAGTTCACCACCGAAAAATCCTTATAGCCGGCGGGGAACTCAGAGGGCTGGCTCATGTACCGCTCAGTATAGATCGAATCGTAATTATGCCAATCGGTAACTGGAGCCACCGCCACCCCGGCCTTGAACCGGTCCGAGTGCGTCATCGCGTACAGCGTAAAGCTGCCGCCCCAGCTCCAGCCCCACCACCCCAGCCGGTTCTTGTCCAGCTGCGGATACTTCGCCAGCACCGCATCCACCGCCGCAAGCTGATCCTCCAGTTGCACCGGCCCAAAGTTGTGATACGCCGCCTGCGCAAAATCGCGGCCCCTGTTCGCCGATCCCCGATTATCCACGTGCAGCACCGCAAACCCATGCTGCGCCAGCAGCTCATCAAACAGCAGCGAGTCGCTCCACTTGTTCGTAACGTTCTGAATGCCCGGGCCGCCATACGGATTCACAATCAGCGGCACTGAAGCCGCCGCCGTCTGCCCGGCGGGCAGCATCTGCCCCGCCGGCAGCAGAATATCCCCATAGAGCGTCGACCCATCCTTAGCCTTCACTTCCACCGTTTCAGGCTCCCGCAACCTGTAGGGCTCCAGCGCGCGATTCGACCAGAACACATGGCACTGCCCGCCCGTCTGGCACAAGCTCAACTGCGGCGGCGTCATCATGCTCGAGTAGTGGTCCACGAACGCTGCGCCGTTCGGAGAAAAGTTCGGCTCGTGATACCCCGCGCCCGTGGTCAACTGCTTCCTCTGCCCGTCGAAACCCACCTGCCACAACTGCTGCTCCATCGCGCCCGACTCATTCGACGTGTAGTACACAACCTTCTTCGCCGCATCCACAAGCGACACCGCCGTAACATCCCAGTTGCCCGACGTAAGCTGCTTCACCTCCGGCGCTCCCCCCGCCATCGGATTGTGCGCATCGTAGTGATACAGGTACAGGTGGTTGTGCCCATCCTTCCAGTTCGAGAGAACGATGACCCCATCCGCCACATTCACGTCGTAGTTCTCGTCGAGAAACTTATCGTCGGTGATCTCGATAACCTGTCGCGCCTGCCCGTTCCCCAGGTCGACGAAGTCGATATACCGGTGCTGATGGTCGCGCAGAACCGTCTCCATCCACAGCGTGTGCCGGTCCACCCATCCAAAGCGCGGCACATAATCCTGCCCGCCCTTGATCGGCATGTGGATCCAATTAATGCGCCCGCCGCTCGTGCCCACCACGCCAATCCGCACCTCGGGATTGGGATCGCCCGGCTGCGGATAGTGCTGCATGTCCACCGTCGCGTGCATCGGAATCCAGTCCGTGATCGGATACAGCGGCACCTCCGTCTCGTTCATCTGCAGAAACGCAACGTTCTTCGAGTCCGGCGACCAGAAGTAGTTGCTCCGTACGTCGAGCTCCTCCTGGTACACCCAATCCACTTCGCCGTTCATCGTCGTCGGATTCGGCGCATTCGCAATGGGATACGCTCCAGCATTGCCGTAGTCGCGCGGCCGCACGATGCTCAGCCCATGATTCCGCACAAACGAAATCGTCTCGCCGTTCGGTGAAAACTTCGGATCGTCGCCCGAAGCCGCATCCGTATACCCCACCTGTACCCCGATGCCGTTCCCCAGGTCATAGAGCCACAGCCGCCCGTTCGAATCGAATAGCAGATGCTTCGCGTCCGGAGCCCAGATGTAGCTGGCCATCTTGTAGCGGTCCCGATGATCCTTATCCTGTTCGCTCGCCTGCGAGCCCGAGAGCGCCGCCAGCTTCGACCGGCTCACCAGCACGTGCGGCTTCCCGCTCCCTGGGTCCAGATCGATCAGCTCGCCCCCATCCAGATAGGTCAAATGCTTCCCATCCGGAGACCAGGTCAGTCCCTCCGGCGGAGTCCCGGCCAGTGGCCCATGCGCGTAAATCTTCTCCACCGTAAGTGGAATCCCGTTTTGAGCGGAAGCCGAACCGGCCAGAACAGTCACCAGCAGAGCGGCCGGGAACAGAGCGCGACGACTCACGAAATTCCTCCACGGGCGAACTCGTGTCCCGCACGTCCGCCGGGAAAATGGCATTCAGTTCTTTCGAGCAGTCTAAATCAGGCAGGGTTAGGACAAAGCGCGAACGGCCCCGCAGCGATGTTCCGCCGCCGCTTAAGAAATGCCTTGATAAGCGCGCCGGAGGCGCAGAGTTTGTTAGCCCCGCGCTTCAGCGTGGGGAAACCGGCCAAGGAGATGGGAGTCCCGTAGGGACGTCGCTTCCAGGAAGTGCACCTTGGAAGGCGAGAAATGAACGGGCACGAATTCGCAGCTTGCTGAGAATTTCTGATTGAACAGGTCTTGTATCAGGGGCTGCCTTCAGGCAGCCCGCATGCCGCTTCACCGGTTGAACCGGGGCTTTAGCCCCCGAGGGAGGGGCGGCCCAATGCCACCATTCAAATCGCCCGCAGAACCCGCGCCGGAAGGAAAATAATCGCGCCCACCAGCTCCAGCGCTCCACCCACGGCAATCCCCACCAGCCGGAAGGGAAGCAACAACAGCCATACAATGGGGTAGAGCACAAGCGCCGCCAGCGCCAGCGGCCAGCACAGCACAAACAGAATGCACCACAGCAGAAACTTGATCATCACAACCTCGCGTACCGACCTCTCCGGCCTTGTGATGAATTACGCAAAGCGCCGCTCGTCGGTTCCAAAGCTCAAGGCCGCGCCGGCCCGCTATGCTCAATCCGCCCCGTCTTGTTCAGCTCCCGATAAAACCCCAGATCCCGATCGCTCAGCATCTTCGTGATGTAAGCAATCTGCCCATAGTGCAGCGCAAAGTGCTCCGTCACGTGATAGATCGCCTCGAGCCCGGTCGTGTTGTAGCCCTGAATGTCATACCTCTTCAGCAGATCGTCTTCCGTCAAATCATTCAGCACCGCAGCCACGCGCTCCATCGTTGTAGCCAGCGTCTTCACCAGCTCCTCGCGCCCAATCCCCTCCGTCCGGCTGAACTCCGCAGGCCGGTCGCGGCGATCATCCGCATGCGCGAACGAACCGATGATCCACTGCGTCACATTCCCGTTCAGATGCAGCACCAGGTTCCCAATGCTGTTGCTCGACGAATTGGGCCGCCACCAGATCTGCTCATCCGTCAGCGACTCCACGCAAGTCCGCAGCCGCGGCCACGACTGCTCCAGCAGCATCTCGCGCGTCGCGCGCACAAATGTCGTCACCATTCCGTTCTGCATCTCTGATTTCCTTTCTGACCGTCCGGCCCTTCGTTCAACGCGAAACTTCCCCTGCCCCATCCTGTCGATTTTTTCCGTCGACAGGGTGGGAAACCACTGAACCCCAACCCGGTCTGCGCTTGCCACACCAGGTCTGCTCTCCCAAAGAGGTGTCATCCGGAGCGAAGTCGAGGGATCTGCGGTTGCCGTTGCCTTTGCTTTTACTTCTGTCCGTCCCGCAGACAAGCATTCAGCGCCTTCAGCAGCGTTCCCTCCGCGTCATCGCTCTCCAGATCCCACACCATCATCCCCGCCAGCTTCTTCTCATGCACATACGCGCACTTACCCTTGAGCGACTCCGGATCCTCATACGACACAAACGTGCGCGTCTCCGCGTTATAGAGATACGGCACCTTTGCTACCGGATCCCAGAACCGCGTATACCCATGCCCAATCATCGACGATTGAATCGCGCCGAACTGCGCATAAACATTGGGCGCGGGCTTGCCCGGCTGATACAAACCATTCGCCGTCGCCGGCACATCTCCCCACGCGTGCCCATAGAAAGGAACACCCAGCACGAGCTTGTCCGCAGGCACGCCGGCCTTCTCAAACGCGCGCACAGACGCATCCCCCGACTCCTTCTTGGGATCGTTGGGATTTGTATACAGCGCGGCATGATGTCCCGTAGTCGGCTCGCTGCCCGGCTCGTAGTAGTCATACGCCATCAGGTTCACCGTATCCACCGCGCGCGCAACCTTGTTCATCTCCGTATGCTCAAGCCACGCCGGCGATGCCCCCGCCGCAAGCGTGAGCAGGAGCCGCCTTCCGTTCTTCTTCGATTCAACATCGAATCGCGCCCGCAACTCGCCCAGCAGCGCCGTGAAGTTCTGCGTGTCCTCAGGCCGGAAGTCGCTCCCACCGGGATTCTGGTGGCAGTCTTTGGAATAACCCGCGCCTCGCCTCGCCGGATACTCCCAGTCGATATCCAGCCCATCAAGCTGATTCTGCGCAATGAATTCCGCCGCGGAATCGATAAACCGCGCGCGACTCTCCTTTGTGAGAGCCGCATCGGAGAAGTTGCACGACCACAGCCACCCGCCCACCGACACCAGCACCTTGAGCTCAGGATTCTCCTTGCGCAGCGCCGTCAAAAACGCGAAGTTCTCCGCGTCATGCGAGAACCCCGTCACGACGCGCCCGCCCTCGATATTGGCGAACGCATAGTTGATGCGCGTCATGCTGTGCGCATCCACCTGTCCCGCAGTCAGCGCAGCATTCTGCGGAAATACATACATCACAAGCAGCGGCGCAGCCTTCCGCGAAGCCGCGAACGCGGCCCCCGATACAGCAACGATCGATAAGAATGAAAACAGAACTCGTCGCAAGAGCATGCAAGCAGTCTAGAGCATGCACTCCGAACACCCTGTCGTGCCGAGCCCTGGAGCTGAACTACGGCAGATGTATCCGTGGGTGGGAGGCCTTGCATCAGGGCATGACTCTACAGTGTGCGGAAGAACACTCAGCGAGTGCGCTTCGTATCAGGGGCTGCCTTCAGGCAGCCCGTATGCCACTCCACAGGTTGGACCGGGGCTTTAGCCCCCGCCTGAATTTCGGCTCCAATAATTGACTTGTCACTCTGAGCAGCCTCACTCGCGTCCCGCAACTTGCGTAGGGAATGAAGACGAGCTTACAGAAGGCCACATCTGCACGCAGCGTCACTCATAGCCCCATAGGGGCGGCAGGATACTAGCCCAGGACGAAGTCCTGGGTCGGCTGCCCCAAAAAATCTCCGGAGCCCCGTAGGAGCGGCGCGAACACAGCCTCCTTGTTCACGAAGCCCCCGCATTCGCCGATCGAAATCCCCGCAGAAACTTCAAATAGTTCCAGTGCCGATGTCGAAATCAGCCCATCCTCCCCGTCATCGATGTGAAGACACTAACTTCCCCACCAGGAGATGAGCATGACTTGGTTCAAGCACATCCTTTTGCCGGTAGCAGTTGCGGTCATTACTGCAGCCGTGATCAGCGCAGTTTGGTACAGCCCATTGGTATTCGGAAATCAATGGATAGCACTGCGCAGTCAAGCCTTGCATGTCGCTCCAGATTCCTACATCGCACCCTGGAAGAAGGCCATGGAATTTCTGCGCGAAGTTCTCGTCGCCTGTGTCCTGCTCTACTTCGTGCGTCAGTTGAGGATCACTCGCCTGGTGAGCGCGTTGAACTTTGGGTTTTGGGTCTGGCTCGGGTTTCCTGTGTCGATGCTGATAGGGAGCAGCCTCTGGGACAACAAGCCGTGGGCGCTCAGTCTAATCCACGGTGGCGACTGGCTGGTAAAGATGCTGGCCATGTCGGCCATGATCGTCCTCACACATCGCTTCACCGCGTCTCGGCAGACCGCCGCGATCCAGTCTCTTATGCGCTCCCCGGCAGGGGCAGCACGAGACTAGCCGCTCATGATCCTTCGCCTCGCAATAGGGAATGGAAATGGGAGCGGATTGCGTCTGGCCGGAGATCGGCTATTTTCGAAGGAGGCCCGAGGAGCACCCCCACCCTCCCGGAGGGAGGCGCGAAAATAGCCCGGGGCGGGAGCCCCGGTGCCTGCTCAAATCACCGCCAGCGATCCGCAATAAATCTCCCGCCCGCGTTCCAGCGCCCTCTCATCCAGTTCGTACCACCGCGCGCTCTTCACCAAGCGTTTCAACGCGGAATCCACACTCGCCTGCGGCAGCGCCCCTGTGATCTCCAGCAGCGCGCCCAGCATCACCATATTCGTAATGCGCGCATCGCCGATCTCATCCGCCACGTGTGTAAACGGAATGGAAAGCTCGTGCACATCGCTGCGCACGCAGTCTGCGGGAATCGCATCTCCGTTGTACAGAATCCACCCGCCCGGCCGCACCGTCGCCACAAACTTGCGCAGCGAGGGCTCGTTCATCGCAATCAGCATATTCGGCGACGACACCATCGGCGAATCAATCGTCTCGTTCGAAATCCGCACATGGCAGTTCGATGTCCCCGAGCGCATCTCCGGCCCATACGACGGCAGCCACGACACCTCGAGCCCCGCATCCAACCCCGCTTCGGCCAGAACCTCGCCCAGCAGCAGCACGCCCTGACCGCCGAATCCCGCCACCCGTACCTGCAGATCCACCGCCTTCGCCGCGCCCTCTGGCACATCCACAGCCGGATCATCCTCGGGAATATCCAGCAGCCGCGGCAACTCCTCAAGCGGGGGCGCTGCAGCCGGCATCGCGTGAACGCGCGCTTCCTTCGTGCGGTCGCACAACACGCCCAGCGGATACGTCTTCTCCATCACGTCGCGCACCCAGCGCTGCGCATCCACTGCCGACATCTTCCAGATCGTAGGGCACGGCGAAAGCACTTCGATCAGCGAGAACCCCAGTCCCTTCACCTGGTTCTCAACGCCGCGCTTGATCGCCCGCGCCGCCTGCGCAATCTGTTTGTTGTCGCCCAGCCCCACGCGCTCGATATAAACCGGCGCCTCCAGTGTCGCCAGCATCTCGCTCACGCGCAGCGGATAGCCTTCGTTCGCGGCGCTGCGTCCGCACGGCGTCGTCGTGCTCTTCTGCCCGATCAGCGTCGTCGGCGCGGCCTGCCCGCCCGTCATCGAATAGATCGCATTGTTCACGAAGATCACCGTGATGTTCTCGCCGCGATTCGCCGCGTGCAGAATCTCGCCGGACCCAATCGCTGACAGATCCCCATCGCCCTGGTAGCTGATCACCACGCTGTGGGGCCTGCTGCGCTTCGCCGCGGTCGCCACCGCGGGCGCGCGTCCGTGCGCAGCCTGAATATTCCCCACGTCGAAGTAGTAGTACGCGAACACCGAGCATCCCACCGGGCTGATCAGAATAGTCCGATCCTGAATGCCCATCTCATCAATCGCCCGCGCCAGCATCTTGTGGATCACGCCATGCCCGCACCCCGGGCAATAGTGCGTCTGGTGCTGCAGTTCGCCCTTGCGCTCATAGCTTGCATAGAACGACTGCGCCTTCTCATGTGCAATCGTGAAATCTGCGACGTCCTCACGCATGGACCATCTGCTCCTTCTCCTGTGCGGAGATGTTGTGGCAGCCAAAATCGCTCGCGAGCTTGCGAACCATGCAAAGGACCTCATCGTGCGAAGGCACATTGCCTCCACAGCGCCCATAGAACTCCACGGGCCGCATTCCATTCAGCGCAAGCCTCACGTCGTCCACCATCTGTCCCATGCTCATTTCCACTACGGCAAACACAAGCCCATGGCCGACGGCCTTACGCAGGGATGCGGCAGGGAACGGATAGAGCGAGATCGGCCGTATCACCCCCACGGGGATGCCCTCCGCGCGCGCCTCGGCCGTGACGGCCTTGAGAATGCGCCCCACGATTCCATAGCCCACGAGCACGATCTCCGCATCTTTCATGCAGAACTCTTCAACGCGCGCTTCGTGCTGTGCACTTTGATACTTCGCTTCCAGCCTGCGATTGTGCTCTTCCAATTCATCAATGCCGATATGCAGCGACGTAATCAGATTCCCGCGCGTCTCTCGATGGCCCGTCACTGCCCAGGCCGGCGGTTCCGGCAAAGTCGCCGCTGCATGAAACTCCACCGGCTCCATCATCTGTCCCACAAAACCATCGGTGAGAATCACAACCGGCGTGCGATATCTGTCGGCCCAATCGAACGCCAGTGCCGTCAGATCCGCCATCTCCTGCACGGAATAGGGAGCCAGCACCAGCGTGCGATAACATCCGTTCCCGCCGCCCTTCACAACCATGTGATAGTCGCTCTGCTCCGCGGCGATGTTGCCCAGCCCCGGCCCTCCGCGGCTGATATCGGCAATCACGCATGGCAACTCCGCTCCGGCCATGTAGCTGATGCCTTCCTGCATCAGCGCAATCCCCGGGCCGCTCGAAGCCGTCATGCACCGCATCCCGGCCGACGAAGCGCCATACAGCATGTTGATCGCCGCCACTTCGCTTTCTGCCTGCAGAAACACTCCGCCGGCCTTCGGCATATACAGCGCAGCAGCCTCAGTTATCTCGCTCGCCGGGGTAATGGGATACCCATAGAACGCGCGGCACCCGGCAAGAATCGCGCTCTTCATCAGCGCATCGTTGCCCTTCATCAGTTGCTTGCGCATGCCATGCCTCCCCCTGCCGACTGACCGCCCAGCGTTCGATCCACAGCAACCGGCCGCTTCAACACCGCGCGATAAACCGTAAGCGCACCCGGCTCAGGGCATGCCAGGAAGCAAATCCCGCATCCTGTGCAGCCCCTGCCCGCGTACACCGCCGTGCGATAGCCGTAATGATTCAGCCCCTCGCTCAGGCCAATCACCTTCGGTGGGCATGCCTCAATGCACAACCCGCATCCCTTGCACTCCGCTTCGTCCACGCGGAGCAGTCCTCGATCCAGCTTTTCCTGAGCGTTCATCGCTCCTAACCTCGTGGCTTCCGGCCTATCGGCGCTGCGTATCGCATACTGGCGCAGCCGCCCCAGCCCAAAACCCCAAGTATGGTCCTCCCTGGGGGAAGCACTCCGCTGTGACAGTCATCACCCGCCGGAGTAGCCGCCGACACAAATAGCGCGGTTCACAAATCGCCCCTCAGGCTCCTCGCGCGCACAAAAATAGGCGCGGCAAGCGCCGCGCCCGAGGGAAGGTTGTGTATGCTCTGCCCGTTAAGACGGAAATGTCCGATCGCGGGTTTACGTGCCCAGGCCGCTCAATCTCACAAATTGCGAAACGTGGAATTCGAGCGCAGCTCACCCGCGCCCTGATTCAGCCCAAATCACAGGATTTCCCTTGAATCCACCCGCAGAAGTCTCTGATCTAAACTTCGTGACGGCTGAATATGTCGTCTTTCTCGCGGCAAGGACACTTCGCGCAGCCCAGGCAGCAGACCAGCAACACTGCTACCCCCGCTGTCACAACCAGTGCCAGAAGGCTCCCGCTCGACATCAACCATTGAATCAATGTATGCATAACAGGCTCGTGCTATCCACGACTCCCTCTTGATCAGATGCATCCCCGTTTCCGGGTGCTGTTTCCTGTCCCAATCACTTCTCTGCGGTGCTGTGCGAATCAGTTTAGCATTCGAAAAACTGCATTAGCCATACGCCCGCCCGAGATTTGATTGCGCGATAATCCCACCATGGAACAACCCAGCGATACTCGGAATTCTGACGGTTTAGACGTGCCGGCGCCGGGGTTCGTTTCACACGCTGAAAGCAGAGAGGTTAGGTCCGATTCCCAGGGCCCCCACCTCAACTGGCTCTTCGTCGACCTCAATTCCTACTTCGCCTCCGTCGAGCAGCAGGACCGCCCCGAGCTGCGCGGCAAGCCCGTCGGCGTCGTCCCCATGCTCGCCGACACAACCGTCTGCATTGCCGCAAGTTACGAAGCCAAAGCCTTCGGCGTCCGCACCGGAACCGTCGTCGCCGACGCCCGCCGCATGTGCCCCGGCATCGTCTTCGTCGAAGGCCGCCACGAGCTCTACACCGAATACCACCATCGCGTTGTCGAAGCCGTCGAAAGCTGCCTCCCCGTTACCGCCGTCTGTTCCATCGATGAGATGGCCTGCCGCCTCATGGGCCGCGAGCGCCCCCTCCTCGCCGCCCTCGAACTCGGCCGAAAAGTAAAATCCACCATCCGCGCCCGCGTCGGCGACTGCCTCCGCAGCTCCGTCGGCCTCGCCACCAACCGCTACCTCGCCAAGGTCGCCAGCGACATGGAAAAGCCCGACGGCCTCGTCGCCCTCCCCAAAGACATCCTCCCCGAGGCCCTCGCCCGCCTCACCCTCCGCGACCTCCCCGGCATCGGCGCCAAAACCGAAAAGCGCCTCAACGATAAGGGCATCACCACCATGGCCCAGCTCATGGCCCTTGATGCAGACCAGTCCGGCCAGCTCTGGGGATCGGTCTGGGGCACCCGTCTCTGGCACTGGCTCCGCGGCGAAGACTTCGAGATGTCCGAAACCGACCACCTCAAGTCCATCAGCCACCAGCACGTCCTCTCCCCCGACATGCGCACCCGCGACCAGGCCTGGGCCGTCGCCCACAAGCTCCTCCACAAGGCCGCTATGCGCCTCCGCTCCAACCACCTCTGGGCCTCCGCCGTCGGGCTCGCCGTCGGCTTCTCCGTGCCCCGCGCCTCAGATGGTTCCCCCACCCCCGTCTCCAGCTTTGGTGTCCCCGCCAAAGGCTTCCACGCCGAACTCCGCATCACCGAGTCGCAGGACAACACCACCCTCATCGCCGCCCTCCGCAAGCTCTGGGACCAGCAGCCCGCCGGCGGCCCTTCCAACACCCCCTACTTCGTCGGTGTCACCCTCAACGGCCTCATCCCCGACCGCCTTCACACCCTCTCCCTCTTCGACGCTACCGAAGACGAACAGAGCCGCGCCAAGCTCCTCAAGGTCATGGACCAGATCAACAACAAGTACGGCCTCAGCACCCTCGCCCCCGCCACCATGCTCACCGCCTGGAAGGCCGCTCCCACCCGCATCGCTTTCCACAGCATCCCCGACCTCTTCTAAACCCTCGCCCTCGCTTTTGCCGTTGCTTTTCCCGCAGAGAATCTGCTTGTCCTAACCTCCGCTCGCCACACCAAGCCAGCTCTCCCACCCAAGTGTCATCCCGAGGCGAAGCAGAGGAATCCGCGGTTGCCCTTGCCTTTGCTCTTTACGCGTTACCCCACGACCCCGGGGTGCACCCACTTTGTAACTTTGTCACTTTGTAACTCTGCAACTCCCAACACTGCGGACCGCGGTCACGCCCTCCCAAACCAGAACCAGCCGAGCTTCTGTAACGTTTTCGGGATTCCCGCCACAACTAACCGTGACGGCTGTCACCTCAAAGGGTGGCGGTCTGGAGCGAAGGTAATTACCAAGCGCGAATGGAACGCGCCGCCGTATTTACCGCGACCCGCATCGTTTCCATCACCCACATCGTCTTCTGGGCAGGCAGGTCCGCGTCGTTCATCTACTCGGAAAGGGCCGATCCATGGTTTGTCGCAAATGCGGTGCCATTAATGCTCTCCGCCGCGAAAGCAGAGAGGGCTTTCTTCAACTCAAGGTCTTGCCCCTCTTTGGCCTCTACCCCTGGGAATGTGTCATGTGCCGGAAAGTCGCCTTCTACCACAAGCACTTTCCCGATCGAGATGCGAAGCACTCTGCTTCCCAGTCGCCAAACCCCGCCAGCCAGGCCCGGCACAACGCTCCGGCATCCACCCGGCCTGTATAAAGAGCCGAAAAACAGCTTCGAACTTCGTGCACCAGGCAATGGAGTCCTGCCCTCATCCGGCAGGTAATTTCCGCCGGTTCGCTGGTAACACCTGTTTTTCAGTCTCTTGATCGCTTGCGCGTTGCTGAATTAGCTCGTTAGACTCCGCATTTAGGGTCCATCTCATTCGATCAGGATTTCCCCATGATCTGCCGGAATTGCAAACAGCCCTTTCTCGAGCGACGCACGAGGCGCGGAATCCTTGAGAGATTTGTGTATTCCCTCTTCGGCTACTACCCGTGGCGATGCACCCTCTGCAATACCGACGGCATGTACCGCGGCCGTCTCGAGCCCGAAAGGGAAGCCCCCCACGCTCCCGCCGACGACCTCGGCAACGCCTAATCGCCAATGCCCAGCCGGAACCTAACCTCCGCGCGCGCCGTAGGTGCGCGATGAATTCTCTCACCAGCCCGCCAATGTCAGGCTGCTGAAGATCCATAGCGGAGCAGCCAAATCAATCCCTCACCGGCACTCTGGCCGCGAAGCGGCAGTCAGCCGCACCGCAGGTGCCAGGAGAAGCGCGCAGCGCACACTCCTGGGTCCGCCAGCCTCTAACCTCCGCGCGCGCCGTAGGTGCGCGATGAATTCCCTCTCCAGCCCGCCAATGTCAGGCTGCTGAAGATCCATAGCGGAGCAGCCAAATCAATCCCTCACCGGCACTCTGGCCGCGAAGCGGCAGTCAGCCGCACCGCAGGTGCCGGAGCCGCGCACACGCCTCATCCAGCGCCGCATCCTGCTTGGCAAAGCAGAACCGCAGCAGGTTCTCGCCCCGCCCTTTGCGGAAGAACGCACTCCCCGCCACCGCCGCCACACCCGTCTCGCGCAGCAGCGTCCGCGCCTTCTCCGCCGCATTCGCCCCCGCCAGCGGACCAGTCTCTGCCAGCACGTAATACGCGCCCGCCGGAACCGTCGGGGTCAGCCCCGCCTCCCGCAGTGCCGACACAATCCGTTCCCGCTTCGACTGGTGATCCGCCGCGATCTGCTGGTAGAAGCTCGCCGGCAACTGCTCCAGCCCCGCTGCCGCTCCGTGCTGGAACGGTGCAGGCGCGCACACATATGTCAGGTCGTGGAAGTAGGCCATCGCCCCCATCCATCGCGCGTCCGCCGTCACGTACCCCAGCCGCCAGCCCGTGATCGAGAAGGTTTTCGAGAACCCCGAGATCACAATCGTCCGCTCCCGCATTCCCGGAAGCGTCGCGGGCGCAACGTGCCGATCGCCGTCGTAGACGAAGTACTCGTAAATCTCATCGGTAAACAGGAACAGGTCGTGCTCCAGGCAAACCTCGGCCACCGCCTCGGTCTCCGCCTGGGTAAACACCTTGCCGCTCGGATTCGCCGGCGTATTCAGCAGGATCGCCCGGGTCCGCGGCGTAATCGCCGCCCGCAGAGCATCCACATCCAGCGCAAAGTCGCCATCGGCCAGCGCCACCAGAACCGGCGTCACCCGCTGCGACTTCAGCGTCGCCACGTGATACCCGTAGAACGGCTCGAACAGGATCACCTCGTCGCCGGGATTGAGCAGCGCCATCGCCGCCGCATGCAGCCCCGCCGTCGCCCCCGACGCCACCAGCACCTCGGTCTGGGCGTCGTAATCCAGCCCATAGTCGCGCTGCTGCTTTTCGGCAATCGCCGTGCGCAGCCGCGCAATCCCGTCCATCCGCGTATAGATGTTGTCGCCCCTCCGGACCGCCTCAAACGCTTCGGCCTCCACCGGCTGCGGAACCGGCGTATCGCACACCCCCTGCGCCAGGTTGATGCCGCCAATGGCGTCGCACGCGGTAGTCATCGCGCGAATCTCCGACTGCACAGCGCCAGGCGCCAGCTCACTCAAATGAAGACGGGAAGGGGTAGCAACAGCAGAATGGGACACCAGATTTGATTCGGCCACGGGGAAGTCCTTTGCCACCATACTACCGAACCCGTCCCACAAATTTGTCATTCTGAGCCGCAGGAGAAGAACCCGCTTTTGCCCTTGCATTTGTTCTTGCTTTTCTTGCTGTCATTCCCAGCGGGAATCTGCTATTCGAGCGGGTGCCCCCGTCGCCTCGCATTTGGGGACCGGGGTTGGATGTAAGCTCGAACGTCAAGCCCGCTCCCCCAACAGAAGTGTCATCCCGAAAGTCCGCGCGCCTTCTTCAGCGGACCGAGGGATCCGCAGTTGCTTTTCGCCACTTCCGAGTAGGCTGCAATACACATCTGATCCTGTGCTGCTTACTGCGCCTACCGTTCCAAATCGCCAATCACCAGCATGATCAGCATTTGATTTTTGTCGATCTGAACCTCGCCTCCGCCCCGCTACGAAATCCACCGCATCGCTGCCCAATTCTGCCGCTTCCATTGCCCATTCTCTAGCGCGAAAGCGATCCAAAACCCCTCCCCGCATAGTCCGCCGCACCAATGCGTGGCATACACAAGAGCCACGGTATGGTGCTCGTTGAAATAGACCTCGCTAAAACCGTATAGAGCGGGCGCGCCTTTGTACTTGGCCCTCGCTGCCTCGTCGGCCTTCTCCCAACGCGTGTTCTGGAACTCAGCCTGTTCCGTTGGCGTCAGAAGATGGACCGGAACCGTCGTCTGCCAGGCAGTCGCGCTCAGCGACAGGACCTCATGGCAATGAGCATCGAAGTCTTGGAGGATTTCCTTGAAGTCCTGCTCGCGAGCTTTAGGAGGATGCACTCCATTGTGCGGGTTCATGCCCCAATCGTGTCCTGCATTCGCCGTGGGGCGTTCCCGACACGGCTGATCCAGAGGCACTGCCAGAACCGTTGTGTCTTGAACTAGCCACAGATCGTGCGGCCAACCTGCACCGACCGTTTCGCCGAGAGGCATCAGGCTCGAGTAAATCAGGTAAGAGTCAGAGGCGCGGTCGCTCGGCATTGGGATCGGCGCGACTTGTTGGGCACCAGGAGGAGCGCTCTGGCTCAGGAGAGTGACGGGGAGTAGCACAGCAAGAAACCAAACTGGTCGGAGTAGTCGTCTGCGTCTCATCTCGAAGGAGAGTCTACGACAGTGCGGCGGTCGGCGTGTCGGTACCCAGTCCCTGGCATTTGGGGACCGGGGTGGGATGCAAGCTCGAACGTGAGGCTCGTTCCCCCACAGAAGTGTCATCCCGAAAGTCCGCGCGTCGTCTTCAGCGGACCGAGGGATCCGCAGTTGCTTTTCGCCAGTTCCGCGCAGTCGCCGATTTCACTCTGGATCGACATTCCTGACTTCCGCATTCTTCAGCCGAAGCAAGCCGCAGTGCCTACACCGACGGGTAAAAAAAGGATCGAAGGCAAAAGCCGAAAGAAAGAAACGCTCTGCACATCTCGGACAAGGCCAGGTTCCCATCTCCCAGACGAAGAAGAACCATTGCGCAAGGAACGCAATGACAAGCAGTACGAACGAACCGGAGATTGCGACGCGCACAACGACCGGCGAATGGGGATCACTCAATCTAGAGAAGAGTAAGAGAACAGAAACGGCAAGCCCACCCGCGAGTGCAGATAGACGGATCAGAAGACGCCGCCTCTCCGCGTCGAAGCAACTCCATTGTTCGCGGTAATCGCCAGTGCTGACGAAGCCCCCGGGCCGCAACTCGTCCATGGCCGCAATGTTAGCCGGTTTGCACGACCCAGGTCATGATTCTGCACGCCCTCGCCGTGAGCCGAGCGCAGGGTGTCCTTGGTTCCTAGCCTTTGGGGATCAGGGCGGAGCCCAACGCCGGGCGTCGGCTGTGCTCCTTCAAGAATCGTTGTCAAGTCCCCCCCCGCATGTGGAAAACCGACTTAAGTTCATGAATCCAATCATTCCAAAATGTGGAAAACTAATTGCGGATAACTCTTCGAATTTGCTAGCCTATTAATAGGAGCAAAAAACAGTGCCCGCCGGACCCCAATCCGGCGGGCATTTTCTTTTGCCCGATCGCTGCCTTCCAAGGAAGCGGGTGCCCCAAGTTCCTCTTGGGCGGGAAGGAACTTCACTCACCACGAATCTACTGTGCGCCACCCGGCGAAGCAGCAGTTCGCCGCACCCCGGGCGCCGGGTGCCCCCGGTCCCTAGCTTTTGGGGACCGGGGAGGGGACTCCCGCGCCCGCACAACTCACCGCGACCGGGTGAAACCACAACCACATTTACGAAAGGTACAACCATGACCACGACCATCACACCAGAACAAGCCGTACAGCACTGCCTCGACGCCTACAACAAAGCGTGTGCCGAAGACGACGCACGCAACGACCACAGTCCTGAATCTCTCGCCCGCGTCAACCGAGCCTACCGCCGCGCCATGCCCTTCCTAACCCCCGCCACCATCGACGCCTTCCTGGCCTGCGTCACCCATGGCCTGGTCCTCGAAGTCTTCACCACCGCCGAGGCCGCAAAACTCCTCTACGCCACACAGATCGCCGTAGGCTCCCGCCGCACCAACCAGCACTCCAAATCACCGCAGCCCCAACCAGCAGCCACCCCCACCCCCCTCCCCCCTGCGGCAACCCTCCGGCAGACGCCTGCAAAGGCCTCAAAGGACGACACAAACCACGTCCAGGCCATGCTCGAGCAGATCCTGTCCGGCAAGACCATGCCCGAGGCCCCCCTGGCTCCTTGGAAGAAGGCACCCCCCACCCCCTCCCCCCTCACCAAGAGCGGCCTGGGAGTTCCAACCGCCAGCTAACCGCCGAGTAGCTGACCGGCTGACACGCTAACTAGCCAAAGGAGCCTCCTGACACTCCATCACCCTGTCGCTTTACCCCACGCCAACGAGCCACACAGGATATCCCTGCCCAAAATCCCCTGACTGTCCCATTGTCCCTGCATTTGTATCCCCTACTCCCCAAGCCCTAATCCCAAATCCCTGCCTTTAGCCTCATCCCAAGTGAGCCAGATCACCCGCCCACACCCCTCCCCCGGCGTAGAATCCCATTCGATGCATGAGCTTTCCATCGTGACCAGCGTGGTCGAGTCGGTCACCGAGTCCCTCGCGAACTATCCCGGCGCCCGCGTGCTCCAGGTCCGCCTCCGCGTCGGAGCCCTCTCCGCCGTCATCGAGGACTCGCTCCAGTTCTGCTACGGCATCGCCATCGAAGGCACCCCCCTGGCCGCCTCCAAGCTCGTGGTCAACACCGTCCCCGTCACCGTCCACTGCCAAGCCTGCGGACGCGACGGCGCGCTCCCAAGCCTCCAGCACTTCCACTGCCCGCACTGCGATGCGCCCGCCACCGACGTCCGCACTGGCCGCGAGTTGGAGATCGAATCCATAGAAATCGAAGACGCCCCGGAGGTTGTCGCCCCATGACCACCCGCATCGTAGAACTCCGCCAGGGAATCCTGAAGAAGAACGACGAACTCGCCCGCCAGCTCCGCGCCCGCTTTGAGGCCGCCGGCGTCCTCGTCCTCAACCTCGTCTCCAGCCCCGGCACCGGCAAAACCGAGTTCCTGCAGAAGACCCTCACTGCCCTGCGCCAGCAAGGCTTGCGCGCCGCCGCGCTGGTGGGCGATCTCGAGACCGACAACGACGCCCGCCGCCTTGCCGCCAGCGGCGTCCCCGTCCGCCAGATCAACACCCACGGCATCTGCCACCTCGAAGCCGAGATGGTGCGCACTCACCTCGATACGTGGGACCAGACCCGTCCGGAGGACCTCGACTACCTCTTCATCGAGAACGTCGGCAATCTCGTCTGCCCCTCCAGCTACGACCTTGGCGAGCGCATCCGCGTAGCCTTGCTGTCCGTCACCGAGGGCGAGGACAAGCCGCTCAAGTACCCCACGCTGTTCAACTCGGCCGACGCCGCCATCATCACCAAAATCGACATAGCCGAGGCCGTCGGCTTCGATCGCGAAGCCGCCATCCGCAACATCCGCGAAATCCGCCCCGGCATCCGTATCTTCGAAACCTCTGCCAAAACCGGCGCAGGTATGCCAGAATGGCTCGACTACCTGGGCAAGCAGTGCACCAAGCGGCTTCAACGCTCGTGACTGCGCCCATTCCGCACGTCGGATATGGGACGATCTGGGTTGACCTGCACGGGGAGAAGAAACATGGGCCTGTTCGACAGATCCGGCAAAAAGCCGGAAGCAGATGTCTCACCAGGTGGATCGACGATTCACCGCTATTCCAATGAGGATTGGAAGCAAACGCAGATAGGCTTTGTAGAGAAATCTGCCGAGTACGGAAAGATACGCGACGAGATATATGAGCGCCGATTTGGCGAAGCCACGCAGGTCTGGCATGAAGTCATTCGGCTCGTCCCGCACATTGATGTGTTTGAGTACAACCGGCCCAAGTTAGGCGACGGAGTCTGCACGCTGGTGACGTCGGGGATGAGCGATTTGCCCATGAACACCGGGCACAAGCCCGACGTGCCAAGGCGCGTTGAAATCATCTTTTATTGCCGCGAGCCGCGCAAGGAATACTCCGATTTCATGCGCTGGCTGGCCCATTTTCCGCATGACCTGAAAACATGGATCGGCGCATTTCATACCATCCCGAACGGGAATCCGCCGGAATCCCTCTGGGGCACCGAAATGGACACCGCATTCTTCCTGCCGCCCCTCGTGAAAGCCGACCAGAATCTCAGCGAGGAGCTGGTCCTCGACGGCGATCCAGTCGAATTCCTTTGGCTGACCCCTTTGACATCCCGCGAATGCGATCTGAAGCTGACGCAGGGAGCGAATGCGATTCTGGACCTTTTTCAGCAGCACAAACACCCATTCGTCTTCGATCCAAACCGGAAGAGCTACGTCTAGCGGGCCTCGGAGAAGATGATGCGAGCGAGAATTCCAGAGCTCCCCAAAAAATTGTCAGACGGGAGGAGAACTATGAAATCCGTCAAGTCCACCGCCAACGGCACAGCCGCCGTCGAAGCCTATCTCGCCCGCGTCCCCGAGCCCGCCCGCACCACGCTGGAGAAGGTCCGCGCCACCATTCGCGCCGCCGCGCCCAAAGACGCCGAAGAGTGCATCAGCTACGGCATGCCCGCCTTCCGCTACAAAGGCGCTCTCGTCGGATACGCCGCCTTCAAAGAGCACTGCAGCTTCTTCCCCATGTCCGCCTCGCTCCTCGACGACTTCGCCGACGACGTAAAGACCTACCGCACCGCCAAAGGCACTCTCCAATTCGCTCGGGACAAGCCCCTGCCCGCCGGCCTCGTGAAGAACATGGTCAAAGCCCGCGTAGTCCAGAACCAGGCCAAAGCCATAGCGAAGCAGAAGTAGAGGCACCTGACTCGCAGTGGCCGCGCGCATGCGCCACCGGTGATTCAAATCACACCGCATCATCCTCCGGCAGGCGTATAAACCCTTCCAGAGAGGTCCGCAATGTGTCTCGCTATCCCCGGCCGCGTAGAGGAGATCACCAGTGACGGCCCGATCCGCATGGGCCGCGTCAACTTCGGCGGCGTGGTCAAAAAGGTCTGCCTCGACTACGTCCCTGAAATCGCCGTCGGCGACTACGCCATCGTGCACGTAGGCTTCGCCATCTCCAAAGTCGACGAGGCTACCGCAGAGGAGACCCTCGCCACCTTCCGCGCCATGGGCGTCCTCGACGAAGAGCTCGCCACCGAAGAAGAAGCCTTCGCCCGCGCCGCCGATCGCCCGCAATCCAACTGCCCGGACGGAAGCTGCGCCCTCCCCGATTCCGCCACCTCCACCGAGCCGCAGCTTCTCGGAAAGAAGTACCGCCAATGAAGTACCTCGACGAGTTCCGCAACGGCGAAATCGCCCAGCGCGTGGCGCGCGAAATTCACGCCATCACCACGCGCCCCTGGAAGATCATGGAAGTCTGCGGCGGCCAGACCCACTCCATTATCAAGAACGGCATCGACCAGATGCTGCCCGTCGGCGTGGAAATGGTCCACGGTCCGGGCTGCCCCGTGTGCGTCACGCCGCTCGAACTGATCGACAAAGCCTTGGCCATCGCCGCGCAGCCCGGCGTCATCTTCTGCAGCTTCGGCGACATGCTGCGCGTTCCCGGCACCGACAGCGATCTGTTCCAGGTCAAAGGCCGCGGCGGCGACGTGCGCGTCGTCTACTCCCCGCTCGACGCCGTCGAACTCGCCGTCAAGAACCCTGACCGGCAAGTCGTATTCTTCGGCGTAGGATTCGAAACCACTGCGCCCGCCAACGCCATGAGCGTGCACCTGGCCAAACGCCGTGGCCTGAAGAACTTCTCGCTGCTCGTTTCGCACGTCCTCGTTCCGCCGGCCATCGACGCCATCATGTCCTCGCCCGGCAACCAGGTGCAGGCGTTCCTGGCCGCCGGACACGTCTGCAGCGTCATGGGCTACTGGGAGTATCCGCCGCTCGCCGATCAGTTCAATATCCCCATCATCGTCACCGGCTTCGAGCCGCTCGACCTGCTCGACGGCATACGCCGCGCCGTCATTCAACTCGAACGCGGCGAGCACCACGTCGAAAACGCCTACGAACGCATCGTCAGCTACGCCGGCAATCTCGAAGCGCAGCGGCTGCTCTCGGAGGTATTCGAGACCACAGATCGCGCCTGGCGCGGCATCGGCGTCATCCCGCGCAGCGGCTGGAAGCTCAACGCCGCCTATCGAGACTTCGACGCCGAGGAGCGCTTCCATATCTCGGGCATCCGCACCGTCGAGTCGCCTCTCTGCCACGCCGGCGACGTTCTCCGTGGAGCCATCAAGCCCGGCGAGTGCCCGGCGTTCGGCAAGGAGTGCACGCCACGGCGCCCACTCGGCGCAACCATGGTCTCCAGCGAAGGCGCCTGCGCCGCCTACTTCAACTACGGCCGGTTCTTGTCGTTTGAACAATTAGCAGGAGCAGGACGATGACAACCGATACTGCCGCCACCATCGACCTCTCCACCTGGTCCTGCCCGCTCCCGCTCGCCGACTACCCAGAAATCGTGATGGGCCACGGCGGCGGCGGCAAACTCGGCAACGAACTCGTCGAGCATCTGTTTCTGCCCGCCTTCCGCAACGCCGCCCTCGAAAACCTCGGCGACGCAGCGGTCTTCGATCTCGCATCCGGCCGCCTCGCCATGAGCACCGACTCGTTCGTCGTGCAGCCGCTCTTCTTTCCGGGTGGATCCATCGGCGCGCTCGCCATCAACGGCACCGTCAATGACCTCGCTGTCTCCGGCGCCGAACCAAAATTCCTATCGGCAAGCTTCATTCTCGAAGAAGGCTTTCCGTTAGCGCAGCTCGCCGCCATCGTGCAGGAGATGTCTGCTGCTGCAAAGACGGCAGGTGTACAGATCGTCACCGGTGATACGAAAGTCGTCGAGCGCGGCCACGGCGACGGCGTCTACATCAACACAACTGGCGTTGGGCTGCTCCGTGCAGGTATATCGGTAGGGCCAGCACTCGCCGAGCCAGGTGATGCCATCCTCGTCTCCGGCACCATCGGCGATCACGGCATGGCCATCATGAGCGTCCGCGAAGGCCTCGAGTTCGAAAGCCAGATTCGCTCCGACTGCGCGGCCCTCAACGGCCTCATCGCCAACGTGCTCTCGGCTGCCGGCGGCGCAGTCCACACCATGCGCGATCCCACGCGCGGCGGCCTCGCTTCCACACTGAATGAGATTGCGTCAGCCTCGAATGTGGGCATCGCCCTCGACGAGCGCGCAATTCCAGTTCGCCCCGACGTCCGCTCCGCCTGCGAACTGCTCGGGCTCGATCCTGTCTACGTTGCCAACGAAGGCAAAGCCGCCTTCATCGTCGCGCCCGAGTGCGCCGACGTAGTTCTGTCGGTGTTGCAGGCGCATCCGCTCGGCCGTGAAGCGGCGCGCATCGGCACCGTGACCACGGATCACCCGCGCATGCTTGTGGCACGCACCGCCATGGGCGCTAACCGCGTCATCGCCATTCCGGTAGGCGAACAACTGCCGCGCATCTGCTAATTCACCCGCAAAGTAACCGCCTGTGTTGCGCGGACCTACTGGTTTGACTCAACCCTGGTTGTGCCGCACGAACTGGCGTGCCGCAATCAGAATCGCCGCGCAGCCCATCAGCGTCAGAACAGCGCCATCGCGCCACAGGTCGCCAATACCTGCGCCCCGCAGAATGATGCCGCGCAGAATGCGAATGTAATACGTCGTCGGGATAATCGCACTGATCGCCCGAAAGAATGGCGGCATATTCTCAATCAGAAAGATGTAGCCAGAGAGAAAGACCGACGGCAGAATCGTTCCCATCGCAAGCTGGAACGCCTCTGCCTGCGTGCGTGCCTTGGTTGAAATCACAAGTCCGAGACCCAGCACCGTCAGCAGAAAAGGCAGCGACAGAATCAGCAGCGTCAGCACATTGCCGTTGATCGGCACCAGAAAGATGATCCGCATGACGATAAGAATCGCGCAGAGTTCGCCGAAAGCCATCACGCCGTAAGGAATCATCTTGCCCACCATCAGACCGAGCGGCGCAACAGGCGTCATCGTCAATTGCTCCAGCGTGCCGCGTTCGCGCTCCCTCACCAGGCTCAGTGCGATCAGCAGAATGGTCATCACCTGCAACAGGATTCCAATCAGGCCGGGAACAAAGAAGTTCGCCGAGCGCGTGGCCGGGTTGTAGAGCACCGAGGGCCGCACTTCGATGGGCAGCGCGCCCGTGGGCAGCACGCGCGCCAGCGACTGCTCCATCGCAACCCCTGTGGACGTGCTGACAGCCTGCGCTGCGAGCGTGGAATCCGATCCATCGACCAGCACCAGCACAGAAGCCGTGCCGCCATTCTGCAACTGCCGCGCGTAGTCGTATGGAATGCGCACGCCGACACGCGCCCGCCCGCCGCGGATCGTCTCGTACAGCGCATCCTTCGACGCCACGCTGCCCTTGATCGCGAACACATCCGACGCAGCAAAGCGCTGGATGAGCTGTCGGCTCTCCTGGGTCTGCGACTCATCGAGAATCACCGTTGCGATCTGGCGAATGTTCGTGTCGATTGCGAAGCCGAACAGAAACAGCTGCAGCATCGGGATGAGCAGCGCAAAGAAAAGCGTGCCGCGGTCCCGCACGATGTGCAGCGCCTCTTTGCGGCAGATGGGAATGAGGCCGCGGAACATGTTGCTGAACGAGGCCTTCATTGCGACGTCTCCTGGATCTTGTATGTCAGCGTGACAAAGACGTCTTCAAGCGAAGGAACGATCGGCTCAATCTGCGCCTCCGTCAGTCTTCCGCGCAATTCCTCCAGCTTGTCCACCTCGACAAGCGCGTGAATGAACTGGCCGAAAATAGTAGCCTCGCGTACACCGCGCATCTGTCGCAACCTGCCCAGCAGAGCCGAGGCGTTATCCGTCGCAATCTGCACGCGCGTAGTGCCATCCGGATTCGCCTCAGGAAGCTTCTGCAACTCGTGTACAGTGCCCAACGCCACAAGCTTCGACAGATAGATGTATCCGACTCGGCCGCAGCGCTCAGCCTCATCCATGTAATGCGTGGTGACGAAGAACGTGACGCCCTCGCCGGAGAGGCGAAAGAGCAAATCCCACAACGCACGGCGCGCAACGGGGTCGATTCCGGCGGTGGGCTCGTCGAGAAAAACAACTTCAGGCGAATGGATGATGGCGCAGGCCAGCGCCAATCGCTGTTTCCATCCGCCGGAAAGCTGGCCCGCGCGGCGATCGAGATACTTCTCAATCCCCGTCAGGTCGAGGACTTCTTTCTTCCTCTGCTCAGCCGCCGTGCCGCTGATGCCGTAAACGCCGGCGTAGAACGCGATGTTCTCGCCCACCGTGAGATCTTCATAAAGCCCGAACTTCTGGCTCATGTATCCAACACGGCGCTTGATCTCCGGCGCGTCCTTCACCACATCCATGCCCAGGATGGTGCCGCCTCCCGAAGACGGCTTGAGCAAACCGCAGAGCGCCTTGATGATGGTGGTTTTGCCGGAGCCATTGGGCCCGAGGAAGCCGAAGATCTCGCCCTTCCGCACGGCAAAGCTCACGTCGTTCACAGCGGTGAAGGAGCCGAAGCGAATCGTCAGCCGATCTGCTGTGATGGCTTCAGTCATTGCAGTCGCACCGTAGCGGCCATGCCCGACTTCAGCACAGCCTGTGCATTGTCGACATAGACCTTGACGCCGAAGACCTGGTGCTCGCGATCTTCGTGCGTCTGCACGTTACGAGGCAGAAACTCCGCCTGTGACGCGATTTGGCCGACGTGGCCCGTGAAGGCCCTTCCGCCAAACGAATCAACTCGCACCTGCGCCTGCTGTCCCAGTCGCACGCGCGCCAGATCGGTTTCGGGCACGTAGATCTTCACCCAAAGCTGCGAGGGCTCAAGGAGCGAGAGCACGATCCGTCCGGGCGGAACGAGATCCCCAGGCCGGATACTGACGGTCTCGACCACCGCATCGGCAGGCGTCTTCAGTTCGCACTCGTTCAGTTGCGCATCCAACTCAGCGGCGCGGGCCTGCGCCTGCGCGAAACGCCCGCGCGCTGCGTCGACGTCCTCACGCCGCGACCCTTTCACTGCAAGGACGCGCGCGGCGTCAGCTTGGTGAAACCTTTGCTCGGCGGCCCGAAGATCTTCAGGACGAGTGCCCGCCTGCAGGAGTTGCAGTTGCTGCCGCGCCGACTCGGCCTTTTGCGCAGCCGCATCGCGGCGGTCGCGTGCGTCATCGAACTGCTGCCGTGAAATGGTGTCGGTCGCCATCAGTTGCTCCATCCGCTTGTAGAAGGCCTCCGCGTTCGCTGTATCGGCCTTGGCAGCGGCATACTCAGCCTGTGCCTGGTCAATCTCCTGCTTGCGCGGACCGTTGCGCGCGGCATCCAGTGCCGCGCTCGCCTGCTCGGCCGCAGCCTTGGCCTGCGCAATCTCTTCAGGTCGATTGCCACGCACCATGCGCTCCAGGTCGGCCTGTGCTTCCGCAATCGCTGCCGCCGCCTCCGCACGCTGCGCCTTGAGCTGGTCGCATTCGAATCGAACCAGAACGGTTCCGCCCCGGGCGGTCTCGCCCTCTTCGACAGAGACCCCCACGACGCGGCCGCCAACCTTGGAACCGATCTGGATCTCGCGGGTCTCGATTGTGCCGGAGTATTCCAATGCAGCGTGGCGCGCGCGGATCGCAAGCACCACCCATACTGCAGCTATCAGGACTACTGCTGCCGCCACGATCACGACAATCCGCCGTCTCATCCCGCCCCCTGCTTGTACTTACGCCGTCCCGGCGTCATGGTTACAAGAAGAGTGGGCCGGCGCATCGGAATGCTGTTTCGGTTACGTACAGCAAGCCTAACGCAGGAATTCGCCGAATCACGTGCTTGCGAACACTTCAGTCAGCGAACGTTCGCGGCCGCGCGCAGCGCCAGCCCCTGCGCCACGGAGGTGAATTCGTTCCCTCCGCGGAGCTTCTCCTGGCCAAAACGCGTAATGAAAATCCGGCGGACAGCGGGTACGAACGAACTTCCCCCGGTCAGGAAGACGCGGTCAACATCGCCCGCCGACACGCCGGCACTGCGCAGCAGAGCGTCCACACTATGTTCAATCGCGGCGAGATCATCAGCGATCCAGGTTTCGAACTCGGCCCGGGTAACGGGAATTCGAAGATCAATTGCTCCGCCATGAATGCCGCCATCGCGAAAGCGGAACTCGGCGCGCTCGCTTTGCGACAGCTCGAATTTCACCTGCTGGACGGCCTGGTGAAGCTGATAGCCGAGATCCCCATCTATGACGGCGATGAGCGCTTCGATCTTCTCCGGCTCCAGCGCGCGAGCCAGAGCACTCTTCAGGGTCTCTCGTACGTTGTTGGTGCGTAGAAACGAGAGGTAGTGCCAGCGTTCCAGGTTGGCGTAAATCCATGCCGGAACAGCCGGCAGAATCTTGTTCAGCGAACGCGCCTCGGAGTTGGACCCGAGCGCAGGCGAGACGAGCTTGCGGATGATGCGTGCGTCGAAGGCGTCTCCTGCCAGTCCCACGCCGCTGTTGCCCAATAGATCGTCGGGCCGACGGCCGCGGCGCCTGACACCGGGTCCCACCCGCAGCAGGGAAAAGTCACTGGTGCCGCCGCCGAAATCGCCGATCAGGATCAGTTCGTCACGGTCCAGCGTCGCTTCGTAGGCGTAAGCAGCGCCCACAGGTTCGAGCTCGAACTCCACTTCTTCGAATCCCGCATGGGTGAACGCCTCGCGCAGCCGAGCGACCGCGAAATCGTCGTCCTCCTCTGACTCTGCGCCGACAAACCGCACCGGCCGCCCAACCGTGGCCCTGCGAATCGGATGGCCGAACTGCGCTTCCGCATGTTTGCGCAGATCGGTGAGGATACGCGCAACCAGCTCTTCTATCCGATGGCGGCGCCCGAAAACCTCGGTGCCCGTCAGCGAGCGGCTGGGCAAATGAGACTTGAGCGACTGAATCAGCCGCCCCTTCTCCTCCGCATCGAGGTAGCGCTCAATGGCATCAAGTCCCGAGTAGCCGTGCACCCGCCGCATCCCGGTCGAGGACTTGTGCTGCTCGAAGTACAGCACGGAGCGGCAGGCAGGCGTCTCCTGCCCGCGCAGCGAGAAGCGCGCCAGCCGTACTTCCCCGCCGGGCTCCAGCAGAGCCACTGCGCTGTTGGTGGTGCCGAAGTCGATGCCGAAGAGGGGAGGATGACCGGTCGGTCGCATCTGTTCATTATTTCGCAGGTGGCTTTGACTGACGTCCCTTCTCTCATGGAGCCGCATCGCCGATCATCTACACTGACGTTGCATGTGTGGCCGCTACCGCAGACGCTCTGATAAGCAGCGCATCGCTGAGACCTTTCACGTGGGAATGGATCTGGGGGAACTCTCCTTGGAGCCGGAGGATGACATCGCTCCCGGGTCAGTCCAGCCCGTCGTGCTTGTGGACGACATGGGCGAACGTGAGATTGCTCTCATGCGCTGGGGATTCAAGCTGCCGGATCGTCATCTCTTCAACGCGCGCTCCGAAGGCATTGAGCGTGCATCGTTCTGGAAAGACTCCTTTCAGGAGCGGCGCTGCATCGTTCCAGCGGACTCATTCTTCGAGTGGTCGGATACGGGGCAGAAGAAGAAGGCCAAGTATGAAATAGCGATTCCCGGCCGCGAGCCATTCGGAATGGCCGGGCTCTGGAAGCCGTGGAAGAACCCCAAGACCGACCAGTGGGAACGGACGTTCGCCGTCATCACAGGCGAGCCGAACCAACTCATGCAGCCTGTTCACGATCGCATGACCACCATCCTCGATCCTCGCGACTACGAAGAATATCTGGCTGCCTCAGACCGCCCGCCGCTCCACCTGCTGCGCATCCTTTCACCGGAGCAGATGCGCCTGAAGCGCGTGGACGAAGCCGAGCCGACCGAGGCGCAGATGAGCCTCTTCGGTCCGGAGGGAAGTTGATCGAGCGACCTTTGACATGGTCGCTTGCCTGTGCGGCTGTGGGGCATGAAATACTGCTGAGTGCAGTCCAGCGGCACAAACTCCTCGCCCGGTGGTAATTGTCTTGGAAAGAAAGCTGTATACTGCCCGTCTCGATCGTAAAGTCTGTATCTCTGAAAGCGCCCAGTGCTTCCACTTCGAATTCGTCATCGACGAACTCGAGAGCTTCCCATTCACCGCGGGCCAGTTCGTCTCGACGGTGGCTACCGACCCGAATGGCAAGCAGCAGACGCGCGCCTACTCCATTGCCTCTGCGGCACGCGGGAAGAGCTTTGACCTCTGTGTGAACCGGGTGGAGGGCGGGTTCTTCTCCAATCACCTGGCCGACCTCACCGATCTGCCGCCGGGCGGCACGGTCAAGATCCACGGCCCTCACGGCCACTTTATTCTGCGCACGCCGATTACGGACTCGATCCTGATCGCCACCGGGACAGGCATCGCGCCCATGCGCGGATTCGTGCAGTGGCTGTTCCCAGAAGACGGCCCGGACCGCAGCGAGGGCAGGGATATCTGGCTGGTATACGGCACACGGCACGAGACCGAGCTCTACTACCAGGAAGAGTTCGAGGCGCTGGCTGCGAAGCATCCGAACTTCCACTACCTTGCTACGCTCAGCCGAGCGGGTGACAGTTGGACCGGTCTCCGCGGCTACGTACAGGACCACGTTGCGCGGATCGTCGAGGAGCGGGCGGCGCGCCTGGGGCAGACGCTGCCCGTGGCGCCCATCGATCCGGCCACGCCGGCCAGTGAGCTGAACTTCGACATCTACGCCTACATCTGCGGGCTCAACAACATGGTCAGCGGGGTTCGCGAGAAGCTGGCCGGGTACGGCTGGCATCGCAAGCAGATCATCTTCGAGCGCTACGACTGAAGCCAGCGCATCCAAGAAGTTGCTTTAGCTGTTTGTGCTTCTCGCGGCGGGGCGGCTGCGGATGCGCGCTAGAGATTGAACAGCTCGCGTAGCCGCCGCGTCTGTGACCGGCTTACCGGGATCTCCGTCTGCTTCTTGTCGTTCATGCGCAGCTGGTAGCTCGACTTGAACCACGGCACGACTTCGCGGATGTGATTGATGTTGACCACAAACCCGCGGTGCGCCCGCCAGAAGAGGGCAGGATCAAGCAGGTCGAGCAGCTCCTCGAGCGTGCGGCACTTGGACTGCCCTTCGAAGTTCTGGGTGACAACGCGGATGACGCCTTCATCGATGGCCGCATAGCAGATCTCGGCCTGGTCCACCAGCATGAGGCGGCTCTGAGCCTGGACAATCAGCTTGGCGGGCTGCGGCGCGGCCTGCGGCCGGTTGAGCAGCCGGAGCAGAGTGTCGATTTGAGCCGCCGGAGCCGGAGTGGCAGGGCCGCCCGCGATGCGTCCTTTGACGCGCTCAACCGCCTGCTCGACACGGTCGCGATCGAACGGCTTCAGCAGGTAGTCAACCGCATTCACGTCGAATGCTCTGACTGCGTACTGGTCATAGGCGGTGGCGAACACGATGTGCGGCAGGGGATCTTGCTCAACGCCCGGCTGGCTGCGGGCCCTGGCCTCGCTCTGCTCCTTGATCCGCTTAATGACGGCGAATCCGTCCAGGCCGGGCATTTGCACATCGAGAAAGACGAGGTCGGGATGGTGCTCATCGATGAGGTTGACGGCCTCGATGCCGTTGCTACCCTCGGCGAGAACGTCAACGCCGCCGACGGAATCGAGCAGATATTTCAGCTCGTCGCGGGCCAGCTGTTCGTCATCGATGATGAGCGCGGAGAGAGACATTCCCAGAAACCGATTTTACAGGGTGCTCGGGCAAGAGGCTATGGATCGCCGGCCGAGGCCGCAGCATCGAAAACCTGCGGCCCTAAATAACAGGAGACCAGCCCATGCCGAACCTGTATGAAGTGATCGACCTTGCTTCCGAATCATCGGGCGTGAACGTCTACGAGAACCATGCCGTAGCACGGATCAACGACCACGAGGTGCGGATAAGCATCATGTTCGAGGACTACCACTGGCACTGCCATCCGGACTCCGATGAGTGCTTTCTGTCGGTAGAAGGAGGGCTGCTGATCGACTTCGATGAAGGCACGGTGGAACTCCATCCCGGGCAGCTCATCACCGTTCCGCGCGGAGTGCGTCATCGCACCAGGCCGAGCGGGGAACGATCTGTGAATCTCACATTTGAGCTGGCGGGAGCCCGAACCGAGAGTCTCTCATCACCAACCGTCTAGAGGCTCCGACTTGCGGCCGTCAGTCACGCATGACGTGTAGTCGGGCGGGCATATGGTCGGCGGCGAGCTCGTGACCGCACCGGGTGCAGAACTGGTCGGTTCCGCGGACGGTGCGGAAGCAATTACCGCAGCTCGCGGTGAGCTGGTAATTGCACTGCGGGCAGAAGTGGAAGTCGCCCTGGACGAGGGTGCTGCACGCTGGGCAGCGGCCCACCAGTGGCTGGCGCAGCAGGAAGTAAAGCACGGCGCCGATGCCGCCCGGCATTACGAAGCAGATGAGCATCCAGAAACGGGCGCTCATGGAGCGCCGCGGCGCGTCCTTGCTAACGTAACCGATCATCAGGAAATAGAGCGCTGCGAGCACGCCCCAGGAGATGTTCAGGTAAAGCAGGAAGCCCAGAGGCGGGGCGGGATGGTGTCTCTGACCGGGCAGAACCAGCCAGAAGTAATATTCGACGCCGACGAACGCCGCCACTGCGATCACAATCGACCACCACGGAATCATCCGCGCGTCGTCATCACCGCCAATTTGTGCTAAATCACGCATATTCAAAGCCCTCCGCGGAGGAGGGTGCAGCAGAAGTTGGAGTGCAGGATAACTTCTCTACATGAATGGACGGAGCAGCCGTGCCGGAAGTTGCGCCGGTTTTCCCGGCCGGCGGCTAGACCGGCCGGGAACCTCAAGCTACTTGGTGATGGTTACGTACCGCTTGCCGGCATAGAGCCTGAAGCCGCCGCCCTCATTCGTGGTGACCTGGAGCGGACGGGGCCGCTTCATGGCTTCGTCGGTCGAGGAGTCGACCGTGAAGACGTCATGCGCGCCAACGTCGGTTACCACGAACTTGTTATCGCCAATGAATCCGACGCCATAGATGCCGGGAGCGAGGTCGTGGCCAGCAATCTTAAGGGCGGCTTCCGTGATGAAGTAGGCCTGGTACTTGGCCTGCACGTCGCTGGAGTAGCCGCTGGTATCTACCAGGGTGGCGAGAACATAGGAGCCGTCAGAAAACTTGACGCCTCCCGAGTTGCGCAACTGCGCGGGAGCGGCCTGACCCTTGTACCAAAGGCGCTGGCCTTCGGGGAACAGCTTCTGGACGTCGGCGGGGGCGAGCACCTTGTCTCCGCCTTGCGCAACGGCCCGGCTGGGCATGGACAGCGACGCCATGACCACTCCGGCGAACGCGACGAATTTAGCTAAGCTGCTCAAACGCATTGAAAAGCCTCCATGTTACGGATTGCTGATTGCGTCCGGAGTATACCGCATCGGCGCTTGGTGCGCCTCCTCAGTTCTCCGTAGACAGCACATCGTAGTAGTAGTTGACCCAAACCTTCTTGACACCGACGGGCAGCTTGCGCACTTGCACGGTCTGCTCCTTTGTCTCTACACCCCTCATGCCAAGAAAGCCCACCTTGATGACCCTTCCGTCGGCCAGTTCGAGATACATGGGGACTGAGGCTTTGAATCCCGCCGGCACCCCGGACTGGGACAACTTGAAATGCAGAGCGAGAGCATCGCCGTTGGGAGAGACATCGCCTTCGAAGTGATAGGCGGGCAAATCGGTGCCGTAGACATACTCGTTGAAGAACCAGTCCATGCGGTGGTTGCCATCGAGATCCATGTCTTTGGTCATGTACTTCTCGACGGCCGCCTTGAAGTCCTCAGTGGTGGCTGCCTTGAGACGGTAGGTTTTGGCGAAATCGGTCATCATGGCGATGAAGCGGGCATCGCCTTCCTGGGTGCTCCACATCATCATGCGGACCATGTGAAGAATGTAGGCGCCCTTGGGGTAGACCAGGTTTTGATAGACGCTCCAGCCGGTCTTCTCGGCAGCAAGGCGGAAGCCCATGGTCACAGGGCCGACGTCGATGGGCCGGAATCCGAACTGGTTCTTTTCCGTGATCAGCTTGCGCTGCTCGCGCCAGAACTCTCGGAACTGGTCGGGCTTGGGGCGCGTCGCTTGTAGGAACAGCGCTGCCGAGGTGTCCGCGAAGCCCTCGCTCATCCACTGGTCGCGGTAGCTTCGGAAGCCGACGGTCTGGCCCCACCACTGGTGCGCGACTTCGTGCGGAGTCACGACCTTCCAGTACATGTCTTCGGGTCGAAGCCCCATGAAGTGCTGCTGGGTCGAGTCGAAGAATCCGCAGATGGGTAGATAGACCAGCATGGGCCAGCTCTGGCCGTAGTTGCAGGCGAATTGCTGCGTCAGCGCCACGCGCGCGAAGGGCAACGGGCCGAAGTAGCGAGAGTAGATATCCGCGGCCGCCTGCCCCTGGCTCAACTGGACGCCAAGCATCCTGGTGGTGTCGAGCGTCTGGAGCATGCTGCTTTCGTCCTCGCGGGTTCCCTGCAGGCTGGTATCCACGGGCTTGTAGCCTTCAGGTACCGATGTGTTGGCGTAGGCATCGATGACAAGGTTGTCGCCCATCTTTTCGGCGACTTTGGCTTCTTGCATCTTGAAACGGCCGAGGTTAAAGCCGACCACGGGAAGAGGTACATCGGTCTTCCACGAGGATGTGGTCAGCTTGCCGTCGGTGCTCTCGTCTGTTTTGGTGCCTGTGGCGATCAACTGCAGCCCTTTCGGCACGTGGAACTTCATCGTGTAGGTGGCATAGTCGCCGAGCCCGCGGGCGGCGTTGGGATACCATGAATCGCGCGCGATGGGATAGTAGTTCGCGTCGCCCTCATTGCGCACCACGTCCTTGCCACCATAGGCGATGCGTACGGTTGCGGTGTCGCCTTGCTTCAGCGGCTTGGCCAGGATCACGCCGAAGTCTGAGTCTTCGTCCTTCTTCTCTTGAACGAAATCGAGGGGATTGCCCTTTTCATCCTCCACTTTGCTGACGCGCAGAGTGGGGAAGAGAGCCAGGCGCGCCACGGCTAAACCATCCTGTGTTGCAGTGATCTGCAGGGTGGCAAGGCCAGTGAGGAAGCCGTTCTTTTCGATGGTGACATCGAGGTCTTCATGAGTGATCCGGTATGTGCCGTTATCGGGGTCTTTGCCTTCTGAGCTTGCCTTCGCGCTGGACTGGGATGGAAAGGCAGTTAGGTAGGTGAATGACTCGTCGCTCCAGCTCAGCAGGCACACTTCTTCCGGAGCCACGCGGCGTGAGCCGTGCGCATCGATGGTGAGGATCAGGTGCGCGTTCTTCTTGCCGTGAATGGCGGCGAGGAAGTAGCCGTGCTGCGACGGGCTCAGCACATCCTCGAGCAGGCGCAGGTCGAAGTTTTCGAACAGCTTCATGCGTTGGAAAGTGCGCAGGTCGTTTGCCTGGCGTCCGAAGACCGGTTCCGGTGGCGCTTTGCCGGCCGATGCTTTGCGCAGTTCGGCGGCGGTGTCGTCGGTGAATCGCAGCACCACCTGGTCGAAGTCTTCGTCGAACGCTTCGGCCTTGGTCATGATGAGCAGGTTGTGACGTTCTTCCGCCGTGGGAGGTGCGATATGCAGGTGACCCGCTCCGCGGAAGACCGCGCCTGTGACCTTGCCGTTCACTTCGGGGTAGAAGGCGAAGTCTCCGCGGGTGAAGCTGAGGGTGGCGGCGTCGCGGCGCAGTTCGAGATTGTTGACGCTGATGATGTCGTCCACGGGCAGCATGCTGCGCAGCGTTTGATAGACAGGGTTGCGGTTCGGCGCCTGCTGGGCGCGGATCGGCAAGGCAGTCGAGCCGAGTAACGCGGCAGAAAGACACAGATACGCTTCACAGCGCAAGGGACTCACCTGCAATTGGAGATTGGTCCATTATGCAGGGAGTCCGGGACGAACGAAACAAGTTTGTTTGGCTGATCAGGCTTGGGTAACGTACAGGTCGACGTACTCGTTCACCGGCATGGCGTCGAGCTTCGCGGGATCGAGGGAAGCGTCGAGGATGCGCTGCTGCTGCGCCCCAGGGAAGCGCCGGCAAAGGTTCGTCTTGAATTTCTCGACGAGTAGGGGCAGGCCTTCTTCGCGGCGGCGGCGGTGGCCGATCGGGTACTCGACGGTTTCTTCGAGCACCGTGCCGTCGTTCAATTCCATACGGAGCGAGTTGGCGATGGAGCGCTTTTCCGGATCGTGATAGTCGCGAGTGAACTGCGGATCTTCCACGCAGGTGATGCGGTCGCGGATCGTGTCAATGCGCGGACCCCATGTGGGGTCCTTGGCCACGTTGTCTTCGTAGTCGGCGGCGGTGAGACGCCCGAAGATCAGCGGCACAGCGATCATGTACTGCACGCAGTGGTCGCGATCGGCGGGGTTGGCAAGCGGGCCTTTCTTGTCGATGATGCGGATGCAGGCTTCGTGCGTGCGCACCGTGATGGCCTTGATCGCCGAAGAGTCCAGTCCGCGTGCGGCGAGCTCCTGATGCAGCTTCATCGCGCATTCAACAGCGGTTTGCGCGTGGAACTCGGCCGGGAAGCTGATCTTGAAGAGCACGTTTTCCATCACGTAAGAGCCGTAGGGGCGCTGGAACTTGAACGCATTGCCGCGGAATGAAACGTCGTAGAAGCCCCAGGTCTTCGCGGTGAGCACGGACGGGTAGCCCATCTCGCCGGCCTTCGCCATGAGGGCGAGGCGCACGGCGCGACTGGTGGCGTCGCCGGCGGCCCAGCTCTTGCGCGAGCCGGTGTTCGGCGCGTGGCGATAAGTGCGCAGGCTCTGGCCATCGACCCAGGCAAGCGAGATTGCATTGATGGTCTGGTCGCGGGTTAGTCCGAGAAGCTGGCAGACCACCGCCGTGGAGGCGACCTTGACGAGCACAACGTGATCGAGGCCAACCTTGTTGAAGGAGTTCTCAAGGGCGATGCATCCCTGAATCTCGTGGGCTTTGATCATCGCTGTGAGCACGTCGCGCATGGTGAGCGGTGTGCCGTTCCGCGAGAGCCAGTCGGCGACGGCGAGGATGCCGCCAAGATTGTCGGAGGGGTGTCCCCACTCGGCCGCAAGCCAGGTGTCGTTGAAGTCGAGCCACCGAATAATGGCGCCGATGTTGAACGCGGCTTGCACTGGATCGAGCTCGTACGGAGTGCCAGGAACACGCGCGCCATTGGGTACAACTCTTCCGGGAACGATGGGCCCGAGGAGCTTGGTGCAGGCGGGGTACTCCAGCGCCTCAAGTCCGCAGCCGAGCGTATCGATCAAGCATGCGCGGGCAGTCTTGTAGGCGAGGTCGCTATCGATTCTGTAGTTGAGGGCGTAATCGGCGATGTCGACGAGGACCTGGTCGGCAGCGGGGCGTTCGTTCGAAATTTGGGAGGACACAACGGCTCCTGGTGAGTTCACAGTTAGTAATTCATAGTTCACAGCAAATCGCGGACGTTCGCAAACTGTGAACTACGAACTGCGAACTGTTCACGGTCTTTCTTCGATTGGCACAAACGCCTGGTGCTCGGGGCCTGTGTAGTTTGCCGAGGGGCGAATGATTTTGCCGTCGCGGCGCTGCTCAAGAATGTGCGCGCACCACCCTGCGGTGCGCGCGATCACGAAGAGCGGCGTGAACAGGTCGATGGGAATTCCCATCATGTGATAGGCCACGGCACTGAACCAGTCCAAGTTCGGAAACATGCGCTTGGTTTCGTGCATCACCGTCTCGATGCGCTCGGCGATCTCGAAATGCGATGTGTGCCCGGAGGTCTTCGCAAGCTGCCGCGCTACTTCCTTGATGATGTCGCTCCGGGGATCGCTGATGGTGTAAACCGGGTGGCCGAATCCGATGACAACTTCGCGCTCTTCGACGCGGCGGCGGATATCGCGCTCGGCATCCTCCGCCGTGCGGTAGCGGTGCTGGATCTCGAGCGCCACCTCGTTTGCGCCGCCGTGCTTGGGGCCTTTGAGCGCGCCGATTGCGCCGGCGATGCAGGAGTAAATGTCGGAGCCCGTTCCGGCGATGACGCGCGCGGTGAATGTGGAGGCGTTGAATTCGTGCTCCGCGTACAGAATCAGCGAGGTCTGCATCGCATCGACCCACTCGTCAGGCGCGGCCTGGCCGTGCAGCAGGTGCAGAAAATGCGCGGCGATGGAGTTGTCGCCCGGTTCGACTTCAATGCGCCGTCCGTTGCGCGCGTACTGGTGCCAATAGAGCAGCATGGAGCTGAGGCAAGCCAGCAGCGAGTCAGCAATTTCGACGGCTCCATCCTCGTTGTGGTCCGCGGCTTCGGGCCGCACGCAACCCATCACGGAGACGCCGGTGCGAAGCACGTCCATGGGGTGCGTGGTGGGCGGCAGCAGCTCGAGCGCCTGCTTTACGGCCGCGGGCAGACTGCGCATCTGAACCAATTGTTCTTTGTATTCGGTCAGCTCAACAGTGTTGGGCAGCTTGCCATGCACCAGCAGATAGGCGACCTCTTCATATTCGCAATGCGCCGCCAGGTCGTGAATGTCGTATCCGCGATAGTGCAGATCGTTGCCGCTGTGGCCGACGGTGCAGAGAGCGGTGTTTCCTGCCGGCGTGCCTGATAGGGCTACAGATTTCTTGGGCCTAAAAGTAGGGGAAACTCCAGTATGGCTCATGCGTACTCCCAGCGAGTTCGAACCTAATGGATGCAGTGCAGCAATGGCAAGTGTGCCGAGAGATGAAGTTTTGTTCATGCGCAAACAGATCGCGATGATCGTTGCAGACAACTGCGGTCAAAAGTTGGACGAAAACTCCTGCACCACGTCGATCGCGCCGATGATGTTCCGATTGAACTCGGCCAGGTCCTCTGCGGGAATCCAATACTCCTGGTGATGGCGAGCTCCAACTGTCTGCACCTGATATCGCGACAGGAACCCGCCGTCGACAGCGAATTTCAGCACGTAGCCCTTGGCGCCACTCCGGGCGTTCCAGTCACGCGCGATCTGAATCGCATACTCCTCGTTGAGGACGGGATAGAAGATGGGTTGCTCCGGCAGCCGGGGCGGAAACGCTCTCCAATTGCTTTCGCGCACCAGGCGGAGTTCATCTTCTCCAACAGGACGAAACAATACGACAGAGTTCATTGACCGCCCATCTTTGCGACGAATTTGCTCGGATAAATTGTATCCGTTTGCCAGCAGTCGGTCAGCCGTCTCAGGCTCTGCGGTGGCCACTCCGATAGCGCCGAGAGTTTAAGCACAAACCCGCAAAGCCCGTCACGCAAGTTATGCCGTTCGCCAGCCGTGTCCGTCTCCGCTCGGCGGTGGCGGCGCGCCGCGCCCCAAGGCGCATTCACGCATTCTTAACCGTCAGGCAACTCTGGCGTGCGGAGTTTCAAGGTCGAAGAAACCTCTTTAGCTGGACGGCCCATCCTACAAACCGCACGAGGAACTCAGGACGCCCACAAGGGACTGGAAGCGCACGATCTTCTCGGTGACTTTGAGTGGCGCTCTGTCCTTGCTGTTCATATCTTCGGGGAGTCCAGTATGCACCTTCGTTTTGTTGCCTCAGCGGCAGCCTTCGCGCTGCTGTCCGCTCTTCCTGCGCTTGCGCAGACGCCCTCCTTCCAGACCACTGCTTATCAGAACAACCTTTCAGGTTCGAGCTACGGCCTGAACGGCCACATTACTGCGGACCTCAATGGCGATGGCCTCGATGACTTCATATCGGCAGTGTCGCCATCGTTCGACGCGGGCTGCACCGGCTCGTTTGCCGTCACGCTTTCCAAAGGCGACGGCACATACGCCGCGCCGGTCTGCTATGACGTGCCCAGTGGCGATGCGATCGCATTCGCCGCCGCTGACTTTAACCGCACCGGCAACATCAGCCTCATCGTAGGCACAGGGCAAGGTGTCTTTTATTGGTTCATGAACACGGGAGTCGGCGTGTTGCAGTATCGTGGAGTCGCCGCCGGCATCTCCTCTGCGCCGGCCGGTTTGATTGCGGCTGACTTCAACCACGACGGCAATCCTGACCTCGCCACGATCATCCCCGGTCCTACCAGCACAAACGTCAATGACCTGGTCGTGTTCGATGGCAACGGCGATGGTACCTTCAGCACCGGACCTTATCTCTATTTCACACTGAAGCAGCCGCAGGACATTCAGCTAGGCGACTTCGATAACGATAACAACACCGACATCGCTGTGCACGGTTACAACGGTTCGCTTGTCCTCTACGGCGACGGACATAGCGCCTTTTCCAAAGGCACGCTTGTGGGAGGATCTCCGATCGCTTACAGGGCGGTCGATTTGAGCAGCAATGGCGCGACTGATCTAATAGGCACACCTCTGCCCACCACCAGCGGCCGTGGCCCTACCACTTACTTCAAGCACCTCGATATTCAGTACGGCCGCACCAATCGCACCTTCAACGAACAGTACGTCTATCTGAAGAGCTGCACTCCCGATTACACGCCGCCTTCGGTCGCGGACGTAAACGGCGACGGCATTAACGACATCATTGTCATCGAAGCTTCTGACTGCCAGGGCAATGCACCGTGGAGCGTGAACGTTTTACCCGGCAAGGGTGATGGCACCTATGGCCCGGAGCAGGTGATTTATCAGCTTGGAACGGTGGCCTTCTTCGAGACACATGTGATCCGCGCAAACCGTGATACCAAGCCGGACCTCATGTTTTTCCAGCAGTCGCCCATCGGGCCGTTCCAGGATCTCGCTCAGAACACCACCACCGGTAACTTCCCCAAGTGCAATCCGCCCCTGTATGGCTATGACATTGAGGTCTGCGCCCCTACCGCAACTACAGGGGCTGCTTCGCCCGTGACCTTCAGCTTCGGGGCATCCAACAACAGCCTGGCACGCGATATCGAGGTATGGGTTGACGGGAACAAGATAGCTGACCAGCTTAAGCAAGCCTTCTCCAACTACAACTTCGTCGATACCACCGCTACGCTAGCAGCTGGTCAGCACCATGTAGATGTGTATGCAAAGGCCTGGGATTCCGAAGTTCGTTCCACGAGTTTCGATCTCACGGTGGGCAGCAATGTCTGTCCGAAGAACGGCGAGAACATCAACATCTGCAGCCCGATTCTGCATTCGACTTTGCCATCGACAGTGACTGCGTACGCCCGCGGAACGGGCGACCCTAGCGGGATTACGCGCATGGAGCTTTGGGTAGATGGCGCCAAACGCTACTCGACCTATGCGTCTGACACTCTGAAGACGCAAGTGATCCTAACTCCCGGCATTCACACCTTCACGTACTACGAAGTGATGGCCAGCGGACAGATCCTCCGGCGTGACGTGCAGGCTAGCGTGGAATAACAACAAGTCCCTAGCGTCTCACCTCATTATGGCGATGTCGCCGTAGAAGGTGAGACGCCGGAGGGGTCAGTTTTTCTTTCTCGCAAAGAGTTCGTCGAGCTTTTGCTCGTACGCATGGTAGTCGAGATATTTGTACAAGTCGGCGCGCGACTGCATGAGCGGAACCGCGCTCTTCTGCGTGCCTTCGTGGCGGATCGTCTCGTAAACCTTGAGCGCGGCGGCGTTCATGGCGCGATAGGCTCCGCAGCAGTAGAGGATGATGTCGACGTCGGCGCGGGCGAGCTCATCGCGGGTCCACAGCGGTGTTTGTCCGAACTCGGTGATGTTGGCGAGTATGGGCACACCGACCGCCGCGCGGAATTTCGTGTACTGGGCGAGATCGGTAACGGCTTCGGCGAAGATCATGTCGGCACCCGCGGCGACATAGGCCTGCGCACGTTCTATGGCGGAGTCAATTCCTTCGTTGGCGAGCGCGTCAGTGCGTGCCATGAGGACGAAGGAAGGATCGGTCTTGGCATCAACCGCAGCTTTGATGCGGTCGACCATCTCATCGGTAGAGACTAGTTCCTTGCCTGGACGATGGCCGCAGCGTTTCGCGCCGATCTGGTCTTCCATGTGCACGGCGCCCGCGCCGGCCTTGATCATGGAGTGAATGGTGCGCGCAATATTGAACGCAGATCCCCAGCCGGTGTCGATGTCGACCAGCAGCGGAAGGGAAGTCGCGTCGGTGATGCGGCGGACGTCGATGAGTACGTCTTCCATGGTGCTGATGCCAAGGTCCGGCATTCCGAGCGAGTTGGCCGCCACACCACCGCCCGAGAGATAGAGCGCCCGAAAGCCTGTGGCCTCGGCGAGCCGGGCTGTATAAGCATTGATGGCGCCGGCCACCTGGAGCGGCTTTTCCTCCGCCACGGCAGCGCGGAACCGTGCACCTGGCGATTGTCCGTCTGAAGTGTTTGTCATACGTTCCCTGCTGCTCAAGGATAAATCCGCGGTAGAACCACGGCGAGTCGGCAGATTGCTCGCGGGCCCGGCGCGTACAATCATCGACGGTGTCATTCAAGCAATTCCTGACGATCCAATCCCAAGGAGGAACACCGCATGAAACGTCTTTTGGTCTGTACCGGACTCCTGGCAGCCTCGCTGTTTGCCGTCGCCCAGCAGAAGCCTGCGGCAAGCCCAGCTGAGAAGGCTACAGGCACAGTTGGCGGCCACACCGTCACGATCGACTACTCGGCACCCAGCGTGAAGGGCCGCGAAGGGCAGCTCTTCGGCAAAGACGGGCGCATCTCCAAGGATCCTCATTATCCGATTTGGCGCGCCGGAGCTAATGCCGCCACCACCCTCACAACGGATGGAGCCATCAAAGTCGGCGATATCAACGTACCTGCCAGCAAGTACACCCTCTTTGTCGATATCTCAGACCCCGACAACTGGACGCTGGTCGTTAACAAGAAGACCGGCGAGTGGGGTCTGGCCTATGACGCTTCCCAGGACTTGGGCAAGACGAAGATGGACATGTCCAAGCCGTCGTCGATGGTTGAAAAACTCAAGTACACGATTGCGGACGGTAAGCTCACGCTAGCTTGGGAAAACCATCAGGCATCAGTACCCCTTTCGGCGCAGTAAGGAGCCATTGCCGGGCGGCGGCATTCTCAGCCCCGCCGCCCGCAATAGAATAAGAGATAGAGATTTGGAGCAGTGGACGGCGCATTAAGCCGAAGCTGCTCCGGCTATTGGAGTGTCAACCGCCTTGCCCCTGTACGAATATCGCTGCACCAGCTGCGGCCACCGTTTCGAGAAGATCCAGAAAGTCAGTGACGCGCCGGAGACGGCTTGTCCCAAGTGCGGCGGCGAACTGATTCGCCCGCTTACTGCGCCCGCTCTGCAGTTCAAGGGCGCCGGCTGGTATGTGAACGACTACGCTGCGAAGCCTTCGGGCGGGTCCAGTTCGGATTCCGGCGCGACCAAGTCAGAATCCAAATCGGGTTCGGAGTCTGGCGGTTCGACCAGCGAATCGAAGCCGGCCGCCGAGTCGAAGCCCGCAGCGACGGAATCGAAGCCTGCATCGGGCAGCAGTTCCTGACGTTGCCGGGTCCGATTAGACAAACGACATAGTGGCATTCCCGGGCAGGCGGTGAGAACCTCTGCTGACTCTCCCCTGGATGTTTACTATTTTATACTCACTGCTTAAAAACTTGTTGGGTTTTGTTTTCGCTATTATTTCGCAATTTATTCGGGTTACCGGCGAAACTTGTTACTTTCGTCATGCGCTTCAAGTTGTTGCAAATATGAGACTTGTTTTTTAAATCAGACCAGCACAATCCATATAAATGAATTTAACTGTTATTTTTCTGGTTAACATCTGACAGCGTGTTGCGAAAGCTGACGGCAGTGTGCAGCGCGCAAACAGAGTTCCACCTCCTTTGGATTATGCTCCTGCGGTGGATGCCAGGCTGTGCCGGCCGTCACAGGTGATGAGTCGCAGTTCGGAGGTCTGTGTCGTCTGTTCTAGACGCGCGCTCCAATCACGTCGGTGTACTTGTTGCCGGTGCCGGTGTTGAACAGCACGACGGTTTCGTCGGGGCTGAGGAAGCCGGTGCGGATGAGGTGATCGTAGGCCGCTGTCGCGGCAGCGCCTTCGGGGGAGAGCAGCAGGCCCTCATGGCTGGCCCAGTCCTTCAACGAGGCGAAGATCGTGTCGTCACTCAGCGCGACTGCTGTTCCGCCGGACTGCCGCACGATGTCGAGAATGATGTAGTCGCCATAGGGCTTGGGGACGCGCAGGCCTGAAGCTGCGGTGTGCGCGTCCTGCCACATCTGGCTGGCAGCCTGGCCTTGCTGGAAGGCACGCACGACCGGCGCGCATCCGGCTGCCTGCACGGCGATCATCTTTGGACGCCGGCCGCTGACCCAACCGAGCTCCTCCATTTCGAGAAAAGCCTTCCACATGCCGATCATGCCAACGCCGCCGCCGGTGGGATAAAAGACCGCATCGGGATACTCCCATCCAAGTTGTTCGACCAGTTCGTAGCCCATGGTCTTCTTGCCTTCAACGCGGTAGGGCTCCTTCAGCGTGGAGACGTCGAACCAGCCTTCTTTGGGAGAGCGTTCGGCAACCATGCGTCCGCAGTCGGAGATGAGGCCGTCGACCAGCGTGAGGTGTGCGCCGTAAGCGCGGCACTCAACCTGGTTGGCCATGGGCGTGTCTTTGGGCATGAAGATATGGGCTTCCATGCCAGCCGCCGCGGCATAAGCCGCGAGCGCCCCGCCGGCGTTCCCGGCCGTAGGCGCAGCCAACTTTTTGAGACCGTAGTGCCGCGCCATGGTCACGGCGAGCGCAAGGCCGCGCGCCTTGAAGGTGCCAGTTGGATTGGCGCCTTCTTCTTTCAGCCAGACGTTGCCGTTGCGTCGGCTCGGGAGCATGGGCGTCCAGCCCTCGCCGAGAGTGACCGGGTCGACGGCAGGCAGTACGTCGCGATAACGACCCATGCCGCTCCAGCGGTGATCCTGTTCGGTGGTCCCGATGCGGTCGCGGACCGCCGTGCCCGTCGCGGCGGACAGATCGTAGCGCACGTAGAGGGATCCGGCGCATGCCGTGCAGACGGTTTGTGGCGTCGTTGCATCGTGATGAAGGCAGCAGCGAGAGCACTCGAGGAACGCAACCTGGGGCATGCTCATAGAATAAGGGAGACCTTGAGCGCCCATACCGAATCGAGCCGTCCCAAACTCGGCAGCCGTCGTGCGGAGAATGCATTCTTCGCCGCCGCAGTCCTGGTCTTCATTGCGGGTATCGCGCTGAGCTTTGCTCCGTCCCTTGCCGCGTCGGCATTCGTGCTTCGCTGGATCGGGCTGGTCCTTTTCCTGCCGGTGGCATGGCGTCGGCGTTCGCTTCTGGTGTGGACGTTCTACGCGATGATTGCGGGTGTGGTGCTGGGGCTGGATGCGCCGCACTTTTCCGGGCAGCTTCGCGTTATTGGAGATGTCTTCCTTCGGCTGATCCGCATGATCGTCGCGCCGCTGATCTTCGGCGGCATCGTCACGGGTATAGCAGGGCACAGTGAACTCAAGGGCGTTGGTCGTGTCGCGCTCAAGGCCGTTCTCTTCTTTGAGGTCGTCACAACGCTGGGGCTCGTACTCGGACTCATCGCCATCAACCTGTCGCATGCGGGCGTGGGTGTTACGCTCCCGGCCACATCGCAGGCCGTCGCCCCGGCCGCACACTCCGAGACCTGGCAGCAGCTCATCCTGAACATCTTCCCTGAGAACATCGCCCAGGCCGTAGCCCAGAACCAGATTCTGCAGGTGGCTATCTTCTCCTTGCTGTTCGGCACCGCGCTCGCCACATTGCCCGAGTCGAAACGTGCTCCGCTGGTGACGGTGCTGCAATCGCTCACGGACACGATGTTCCGCATGACGAAGATCATCATGGTGATTGCGCCACTGGCTGCCGGCGCCGCTATGGCATATACCGTCAGCAGCGCGGGGCTACACTTGTTGGCGAGCCTGGCCCTGCTGGCAGTCACCTACTACGGGGCCATCGCCGCATTCATTCTGCTTGTTCTGATTCCGATTCTTGTGGCTGGCAGGATCTCGGTGCGCCGCTTCGCCGCTGCCATCGCGGAGCCTGCGGCGATCGGCTTCGCGACGACGAGCTCAGAGGCCGCTCTGCCTCTCGCGATGGAACGCCTGGAGGAGTTCGGCGTTCCGCGCTGGATCGTCTCCTTCGTGGTACCGACCGGGTACAGCTTCAACATGACGGGTTCGAGCGTCTACCTGACGATGGCGGCCATCTTCGCCGCGCAGGCTGCCGGAATCCATCTGTCGCTTGGCGAGCAGCTCATCATGCTGGCCACACTCATGCTCACCAGCAAGGGAGTAGCGGGAGTGCCGCGGGCGACGCTGGTGGTGTTGATGGCCTCTGCCGCCGACCTGCACATCCCGTCCAGCGCGATTCTGGTGCTGCTCGGTGTCGATACCCTAATGGACATGGGACGGAGCGCAATGAACGTCATCGGCAACTGCATGGCTGCTGTAGTTGTGGCTCGGTGGGAAGGCGAACTGCAGGATCAGAGCGCGTAGCATGTAGCAGGTCAGCGAGTCAGCTCGAATTTCGCTATCGCTTGCGCAGCCATCCGGCAACCAGCGCCGCAGCCAGCAAAGCGGGGCACAGGATGCATCCCCACAGCGTGAATTCGCCGGTCAGGTCGCCGATGTGTCCGCCGGAGTTGAAGTAATCGACCACCAGCCAGGCGAGCGGCCCGATGATGAGCAGCAGGATCACAAGCGCTGCAAGCGCCAGCGAGCGGGTCCGCTTTCGCTGCGCTTTTTGGTCCTTCATCACGCCCATCGACGCCATGACTACCCGGCGCGTGTTGCGCGCGACTGTTCGGTCTCTGTCGGAGTCGTCTAGAGAAGCTGCGAGGCCGCGCAGCGCGTCACTGCCGTTGGCCGACCCCTTGCCGGCCTGTGCTGTCATCCAGCAACCTCGACGGGCCGCGCGGAGGCCTCGAGCGTGGGCTTGATAGCCGCCAGCCCGCGATAGAGCCGCGACTTCACGGTGGAAAGCGGCGCCCGGGTCACCGTCGCAATTTCCTGCAGCGAGAGGTCCTCATGGAACCGCAGCACCAGCACTTCGCGGTAGACCGTGTCGAGCTCCAGAAGTGCCTCGGAGACACGCTCTCGGTCTTCACCGCTGGAGAGACGGTCGAAGGGAGAGGGCTGCTCGTCGGCGACCTCGAAGCTCATCGGCCGGTCGTCCTCGCTCGAGCCTTCGAAGAGTTCGTCCAGGCTGGCCAGCGTGCGCTTGCGGCGGTAGTCGATTACGAGATTGCGGGCTATGGTGAAAAGCCACGTGTCGAAGCGGGCCTTGCCGTTGTACTGCGCCCCGCGCATCAGCACCCGCATCCAGACCTCCTGGAAGAGATCCTCGGCGAGTTCGCGGCTGCTGGTCAAGAACAGAAGATAACGCAGCAATCTGTGCTGATAGCGAACGATGAGCTCATCGAGCAAGCCAGCTTCCTGACGCTTCAGCCCGGCGGCAATGGCGAGATTTTCCTGGCGCACTGCCTCCTGCTCGGCATTGACCGAGCTGCGGGTAAAGATCGACTGCACGTGCGCAAGGGTGCTCATCTTGTTCCATTAGACGACAAGGCTGGGTGCAAAGTCTAAGAATCGGCAGGTGTTTACAAATCTTTACACTTCCCAGGTATCCCGATCCCAATCGGACCGCATCGCGCTTCTTTCGGAGCGGGAATTACCTGAACCGCCCCGGGACTTGTTGAGGGCAGTGTCGATGGCCGCCTGCACGCGCTTTTCTCGTGTCTCGGCTGACCGGCAACCGAAGACCATAAAGAGGTTATTCCGCCGCTGGATGGGGGTGAGCGCCTTCCAGCCCGCCTCTGCCAGGGGCTGGCGCTGAAACGCCGCCCGAAGAATCGGCGGGGTTTCCAGCTCTCCTTCCATCGTCAGGTAGAGCCGCTCGGCCATCTCCTCGGCGCGTTTCTGGCGTGATGCGGCCGATTTTGGCTCGGAGACGATGTGGGAGATCCAGCGGCGATGGCCCGCGGGGAGCTTTTCGAACCACTTCCGCAGGCCGGCGGCCCCCTTCATGGCGCGGAGCAGTTCCTCTGGCACGGCCTCTTTGCGGGGTTCCAGGTCGGGCTCAACGCGAATCTCTGCGCGATCGCCCTGCCGCAAGCCTGCCCCGGCGAGCATTTTCTTGTTGACGATGAATCCGTGGCCTTTGGGGGTGGGGAACAGGGCTGTCTGAAAGGCGAAGCCGTTGATCTCCCCCTTGACGCGACGGACCTTCATTCCGGGCCAGGCCTTGGCGATGTCGAAAGGCAGAATGGCGAAGCTGGACTGGAGGCCCATGCCTGACGGTACGAGGGTGGTGCGAAAGGTCTTTGTGGAATGAGCCGTCATGGTCCACTTCCGCTCGGCCTGTCGCTGCCTGGACTCTGCCGCCGGTTGGTAAGTTGGAGTCTACAACGGGCGCGACCCGCGGTTCTAGGCGGTCTTCTGCCTCGGCTCTTTTAGAAGGGAGAGGCGATAACCCGAGATCGAGCCCCTCTCTCCGCGAACAGCTTCGAAGTGGAAACCGCCCAGCTTCGTCAGCAGCGGGCGAAGATGGGCGAAGCCGAAATTTCGTTGATGGAGTTTCGGATGGGTCTGTCGAATGAAATTGCCGAATTCTCCCAGCGAGTTGCCCCCGGACTTGGCTTGATACTCCTGGAACGCCCGCCGAAGATTCTGCCGAAGGGACGCGATTGTCTTCGCATCCATGTTTTGAAGGTCCGCCGCAGTCTTCGCAGACTTGAACTTCAGGCTCCCATTTGGAGACTGTTTAGCGTCAGCTTTTCCGCTCCGGGCTTGCTTCGGAACAGCCTTGGGCTTTGCGGGCGGCTTGGGGGACTTGCTCTTGACTTGTTTCACACCAACGAGGTGAAAGGCCGTGCAGGCGTTCCGAAGCGATGCAGGAGTGTTCGCATTGCCGTAGACGATTGCGCTCTTACCTCTTTCACGGATTCGCTGCACGAGGCGCGTGAAGTCCGAATCCCCTGAGACGATGCAGATCCCGTCGCTGAATCCCAGGCACAACTCCTCCATCGCATCGACCGCGAGGGTCAGGTCCGCAGCGTTCTTCGTATTGATATTTCGCAGGACTTCTACCGGAACGATGCTGAGTTCGCGCAGGACCTCCTGCTGCGCGATCACGTTCGATCCGTAGGCTCTCCTGAGATGAATCTCCCATTCTGAGAAGAGTTCCCGCAGGATTGGCGCCGCGTACTGCAGACTGACGTTCTCTGCGTCGAAAAAGACAGCGAGCTTCGGGCGATCGCCGTTCACTCATCCCTCCCGAACAAACAGGCGGATCCGCACACGTCTGCAAGGGGCTTCTTCTTTGCAGGTGCACGGTGAAAAACCATTGTAAGCGGGCCAGGAAGTCCGCCGTGAAGGCATTGAACGGTCGAATCCAGTTGAGCGCGGGCACTAAACTATCAGGATGGACATTCTCTACGGCGTGCATGCAGTGGAAGAGGCGCTCCGCGCCGGCCGCCGCCGTTTCGATCATGTGCTTGTGGCCCGCGAACGTCATGACGCGCGCGTGGAACAACTGGTCTCTCAGTGCCGCCAAGCCGGGGTGCGCGTTCGCTCGGAACCCCGCGAGCAGCTTACGCACGTGGCCGGAACCAGCGCTCACCAGGGAGTCGTCGCCGTGGTGCGTCCCAAAGAGATGCTGGCCATCGAGGACCTGTTCGAAGCGCCCGGCGGTGCCTCAAGCCGGCGGCTCATGCTCGCGCTCGATGGCGTCGAGGACCCGCAGAACCTGGGCGCGCTGCTCCGCGTGGCCGATGGTGCCGGTGTTGATGGCGTTGTCCTCACGGAGCGCCGTTCCGCTCCGCTCAGCCCGGTGGCGGTAAAGGCCAGCGCGGGCGCATCGGAGCACCTGCGCATCGCGAGGGTGGTGAACCTGGTCAGGGCCCTCGAGGAGCTTAAGGCCAACAATCTTTGGATCATCGGCCTGGACGAGCGCGGGGAGACTGACTACGACCGCTTCGATTTCACGGGCGACTGCGTTCTTGTGCTGGGGCGCGAGGGCGCAGGACTGCACGACCTTGTCCGCCGCACCTGCGACCACCTTCTCCGCATTCCCATGGCAGGTGGAGTCAGTTCGCTGAATGTGTCCGCTGCCGGTGCGGTTGTGCTCTATGAGGCATTTCGCCAGCGCCGTGCTGCCGCGGCGGGTGCTTCCTCCGCCCCGTTCGGCGCGTCCAAACCTAAAAAGCAGAAAGGTCTTGGCTCTTGAAGTTGTATTTGGCGCCGAAGGCGCGGTTGACCCCGGCCCAGGAGCCAGGAAGGTTGCAGTTCGTGAAGTTTGTTCTTTCGCGCGGCGTTTGTGCAGCGCTGTTCAGCTTGTTTGCGGTCAGTACGCATGGGTCCGCGCAGACGACCACGCCTCCGGCGCCGTCATCGACTCAGAGCCCCGCCCACCCGAGGGGGAAGGTCGTCTTCTCCCGCTCTACCGACGAGAACGGGAACACCACGACCACCGCGAGCCCTGAGACTCATCCGAAGGCGCAGGCCGCGGGTGCCGTGTCTGCCCAGGATGCTGACCGCCAGGCCGTCACCTTCACAGCGTTGGACATGGATGTACACCTGCGGCCCGTAGAGCATCGGATGGCCGCGCGCGTCCTCATGACGATCCGCAATGACGGCAAAGGGGCGCTCTCCCACGTTCCGCTGCAGATCTCCTCGTCGCTCAACTGGGAGCGGATCCTCGCCAACGGCAAGGACGCTCTCTTCCAGGTGGCGGTCGTGAACTCCGATGCTGATCACACCGGGCGGCTTCGCGAGGCAACGATCTCGCTCGCCGCACCGCTTGCTCCCGGCGCGACGCTTTCGATTGATGCTACTTATTCCGGCGCCATCGAGAAGAGTGCGCAGAGGCTCCTGGCAATCGGAACTCCCGACGACGTCGCTCTGCACTCGGACTGGGATGAGATCGGGTCGGGATTCACCGGCATTCGAGGATTCGGCAACGTTGTGTGGTACCCGGTCGCATCGGTCCCGGTCATGCTCGGAGACGGAGCTAAGCTCTTCGACGAGATGGGCGAGCATAAGCTGCGGGAGGCAGGCGCTCAGTTCCGCATGCATCTGGCAGTCGAGTTCCCGCACGGACAAGCGCCGAATGTCGCGATCATCAACGGGCATCCCGTCGCACTTACGGTGATGGACCAAGGCTCCGAGGAGGTGGCGGGAGTCGCGGTTGCGCAGACCGAAGCAACGACGCTTGGGTTCGAGGCGCCCAGCCTCTTCGTGGCCGAACGCAACTCGCACTCAGGCCAGAATCTCACCGAGTGGGTGACGTCTGACAACGCCGTGAACGCCCAGCTCTGGTCCGAAGCAGCTGACCGAGTTACGCCGTTCCTGCAGGGCTGGCTAGGCCAGCGTCCGCGAGCGCAGCTTACGTTGCTCGATCTACCCGACCGCGCGGATGCTCCGTTCGAAACGGGTGCGCTGCTTGCTACGAATCTTCGTGACGCTCCGCCAGACCAGATCGACGGCATCATGGCTCATGCCCTGACGCATGCCTGGATGCAATCGCCGCGTGCGTGGCTGGGCGAGGGTGTCGCCCACTTTATGGGTACGCTGTGGATCGAGAAACAGCAGGGAAGGGACAAGGCGTTGACCGCACTGGCTGCCGGGCGCGATGCGCTGACCATCGCTGAGCCGCCCAGCCCTGCTGCTGGGCCGGGTCAGCCGCTGGCGCAGTCCATCTCTCCGGTCTACTACCGCACCAAGGCGGCTTACGTGTTTTGGATGCTGCGTGACCTGGTGGGCGACGCGGCTCTTTCTGCGGCCTTGCGGGCTTACGATCCTGCGAAGGAGCTCGCCGATGACCACCACTTCGAGAACCTGGTGGAGCAGGCCGGGACGCGGCACGATCTGCGGTGGTTCTTCGCCGACTGGGTGGATGCCGATAAGGGCCTTCCGGACCTGACAGTGGACAGCGTGTTTCCCACTTCGCAGGGACCCAATACGCTGGTCGCCGTGAGCATCTCGAACAGTGGTTATGCCTCGGCCGAGGTGCCCATCACGTTGAGGACATCGGATAATTCGGTCACGAGGCGCGTGCGTGTACAGGCGAGGCAGAAGGCGACGGAGCGTCTGGTGATTCCGGGCAGGCCCATGGAGGTCCGGGTGAACGACGGCACGGTGCCCGAGACAGAAGCGAGCGAGCACGTGACCAACATCGACCTCACCGTGGGCGGCTCGCGGCCATAGCCGCTCCCGTCAGGTCGGGCGGCGCCGAGTCAGGATTCTGCGGCGGCTTTGACATGTGAGAGCAGCCATTCGATCGCAGCGGACTCGTCCTGAATCTCAGTGCGAAGGCCGGCAGTGAGGACGGGCAGCGCAGGCTTAAGTCCTCTAAGGCGTACCACATCCTTTTCGGTGGTGATTAGGGCGCTCGCTCCGGTGCGGCCTGCCCGATCCGCCAGCCAGTCGAGGACCTCTTGCGTGTAGCTGTAATGGTCTCGGAATGTCTTCGTTGCGGCGACGTCCATTCCCGCTTCGCGCAGTCCGTCAAAGAACTGCTCGGGGCGCGCGATGCCGCAGAAAGCCAACACGGGCGCATCGGCTGGCGGGATGTCCATTTGTCGATGCAGGCGCCATATCGGGCCGCTCCATCCACGCGCGCGGATTTTGGATTCCGTCTCCGGCTCTACAGCACGAATGGCGATCACATGCGCCCGATCCGCTGCATGCAATGCTTCACGTAGATTGCCCGCCGGCAGGAGATGGTCCTCCAGATCGCGGCCGCTCAGCAGCAGAATGTCGATATCACGATGAAGCTGGCGGTGCTGAAAGCCATCGTCGAGAATGTGAAGGGCGCGCGAGCCGACGGCGATATTCGATTCAGCTAAGATCCCTGCATCATAGCGCTGCGCTGCAACATAGACCGGTACACCGGCCTGGCTCGCGATCAACAGCGGCTCGTCCCCGAATTCGTCCTCAGTTCCTTCTGGACGAACCCGCGCCGCAGCCTTGCTGCTTCGGCCGTAGCCGCGTGACAGCACATCGACGTGGAAGTCGCGCGCGGTGAGCGCCTTCGCAAGTGCGATGGCCATGGGAGTCTTGCCAGCGCCTCCGATAGCGAGATTGCCGATGCTGATCACGGGGAACTTCAGCTTCCGGATCGGCTCCTTGCCGCTCGCCAGCCGGCGCTCGCGTAGTGCCAAACCCAGCCGATAGAGAGGCGTGAGTGGCGCCAGCAGCGGCCGAAGCCTCATGCGTGGCGCTCCACAATCGCGCGAATCGCATCCACGCATCGTGCGGTTGCGCCCGCCTGCTGCTCGAACACCTCGCGCGCTCGCTGGCCGATGGCCTGTGCCAGCTCGCGGTCGCCCAGCAGTTCGTCGAATGTCGGCCACAGATTTTCTTTGTGCGCGATCCGCAGTGCGTCGTGCGCGCGCAAATCTTCAGTGATGGAGCGGAAGTTGGCGTAGTGCGGCCCCATCACGATGGGCACGCCGAACTGCGCCGGTTCCAGCGGATTATGCCCGCCGGCGGGCACAAGGCTGCCGCCCACGAAGGCCACGCTGGCCAGCGAATACACAGATGCGAGCTCTCCGATGCTGTCGAGCAGGACGATCTGGCCCCGACTGAGCAGGCTCGGCGCTTCGTTGCCGAGCCACGATGATCGCCGGACCGACGGCACGCCCGAAGCGGCCAGCACGGCCGCGACATAATCGAAGCGCTCCGGATGGCGCGGCGCGAGCACGGTGATCAAGGACGGATACTGCGGCAGCACCGACCGGTGCGCGGCGATGACCGCTGATTCCTCGCCTTCAAGCGTGCTGCCTGCCACCACGAAGACGGCGTCGGGTGCCAATCGCCGGAGCAACCGCGTCGCGTCGGCCTCCTGCGCGGCGCGGATATCAAACTTGAGATTGCCGGCCACGCTGACGCGATCCGGCAGGCATCCGAGCGCGCGGAGCCGCTCTGCATCGAGCTCGCTCTGGGCCAGTACTGCACTCAGTCGCGAGAGAAGCGGCCTCCACAATGCGCGGAGCGCCCGGTAGCGCGGCCAGGAGCGGTCGGAAATTCGCGCATTGACGACTGCCACCGGGATCCGACGCCGAAAACACCCAGCCAGCAGATTCGGCCAGAATTCCGTCTCGGCGAGGACGAGCAGCTCCGGCCCCAGTGCGTTCAGGTAGGCGCGCGTGGCCCACGGCAGATCGAGTGGTGCATAGAATACGCGGTGAGCGCCGATCCGCTGGCGGGCCAGCTCCTGTCCGGTGCGCGTAGTGGTTGATAGCAGAATGCGATGCTCTGGCAGCGCGTGATCCAACTCGCCGATGAGGCGCGAGACGGCCAGCACTTCGCCCACCGAAACAGCGTGGATCCAGATCACCGGCCTGGTATCGGGATCGCTCAAGAGCCGCTCGGGCACTCTGCCGAGGCGCTCGGCCAGGCCTTCGCGGTACTTGTGGGTGGTCGCCATCCGCCACAGCCACCACGGAGCGCTGACCACCAGTCCAACGACGAGCGCCACGTTGTAGACGAACAGAATCATGCGCGACGAATTGCGTCTGCCCCCGAGCTTTGACAGCTTCAGATTCGCTTGGGCTTACAGCTCAGCCTTACCCGCGCGCTAATCTTCCGCTGAAATCCGCAGGTGATTCGAAAACCATCTCAGCCTTCCTGCGGTCTAACCCTTCGATGATACAGTCGAAGCCTGTGAGGCTCTTCCGACCCATCTCCCTTTTGATCCTTGGCCTTGGCGCTCCGGTCTTTGCAAGCGACCACACGCCGCCCCCCGTCCAGCCGGCGACCAGCTTCGCCGCAGTCGAGGTGCACGACAAGGAACAGATCGCCATCGCGGCCGAGCCCTATGACACGCGACAAAAAGAATCGATCTTTCGCATCGACTACCTCTCCCATGGAGTGATGCCCATTCGCCTGGTGGTGACCAACAACAGCGACAAGCCCATCTCGCTGCGCGATGCGCGCATCCTCTTCCAAACGGCAGCGGGCGATCGCATCCAGGCCGCAGAACCAGAGGACATCGAACGCCTGATCACCATGAGGGAGCGCAAGAGCGGCCACATCCCGCTTCCTGCGCCTCTACCCCCCATCAAAACCAAGCCGAAGTTCAGCAGCAAAGACCTCGAGACCGACTTCAACACCTTCGAGTACGCAGCGCTGGTTGTGGAGCCGCATACCACCCGCGCTGGCTTCCTGTTCTACGACGTATCGCAACTCGATCACCCGCTGAAGGGAGCCAAGCTGCACCTGCACGCCCTGCGCGATGCAGAGGGGAAAGACCTCTTCTACTTCGAGATTCCGTTCGACAAGTATTTGCAGTCGAAGTCGAGCCAGATGGATTAAGCTGGCGCGGCGTAGCCGCAGTTGGCTGCACCGCAGGTGCCTACTCGTAGTAAGTCGCGGAAGTAGTATCCGTCTCCCAGATGGTGCAGTCCTTCACGCGCACGCGGCCGCCGGTCATCTCGGCAAGCTGCTCGTTAGTCTGGTCGAAGAAGTAGCGGGCGATGTTTTCGGCTGAGGGATTAAGCGTGGTGAACGGCTCCAGGTCATTGAGCATCTGGTGGTCGATGCGATCGACGACCGGTCGCAGCACCTCTTTGAGCATCTTGAAATCGAGCAGCAGGCCTGTTCCGTCCAGCTCGCGGCCCATCAGCGTGACTCGCACTTTGTAGTTATGCCCGTGCGGGTTCTCGCATCGGCCGTGATAGTTGCGGAGGTAGTGTCCGGAGGAAAAACCGGCCTCCACATTGACTTCGTACATGAGCTTTTGAATCGCCTGCGGGAAAGTATCCCTCTGCTATTGATTTTAGTCGTTGCGCGGCGGCGGTGCCGGACCGTCGGCTATTCCCCGGATTTGCGGCGCTTGCGCCGGGCCGCGAGGCGAGATGCTTCGCTACGGCGATCCACCTGCTCGAACAGGTTTGTCATGACGCCAATAAACGCGCACGCCAGCCCGGCAAGCATCAGGAACAGGGCGATGGTGCGCCACATGGAGCCGTTGGCGGGCAGCCCCGGCTGAAAGCTGGCCGGCACAAACGACATCCCCGCCGAGAGCAGCGCGAAGAACCCCAGCGTAGCGCCGAGAATGTAGAAGTTGCGGGACATTGGATGCGGAAAGACCAGATCCCATTGTAAGGTCAGCGGCCATTGAGTAGCTCCCGCGAGTCAATCACCTTCACGCCAGCCGCGGCAAATTCGGCCTCCATCTGCGCTACAGAATCTCCGAGGCCAATGGAGCGGCAGGCGTCGCGGACGGCGATAGCCTCAAAGCCTTGGCCGCGTGCGTCCAGAGCCGAGTAGCCGACACAGTAGTCGTAGGCCAGGCCAACGAGAAACACGCGCTTTAGGCCGCGTTCTCGCAGATAGCCACCGAGTCCGGTAGCCGTGGTGCGGTCATTCTCGTAGAACGCCGAGTAGGAATCGATCTGCGGATTGAAACCCTTGCGTAGGATCAGCTCGGCCTGCGGCAGGTGCAGATCAGGATGAAACTCTGCACCCAGAGTCCGCTGCACGCAGTGCTCGGGCCACAGGGTCTGCTCACCGTAGCTCACCTCGATGTTCTCGAACGGCCGCTTGCCGGGATGCGCGCTCGCAAACGACAAATGCTGCGGGCTGTGCCAGTCTTGGGTGAGGATGACGTGCGCAAACAAGGGCGCGAGCTCGTGGATGAGCGGAATGATGGCATCGCCATCCGGCACAGCCAAAGCGCCGCTCGCGCAGAAGTCGTTCTGCACGTCGATGACGATGAGGACGTCGTGAGGATTCAGGTGCATAGGGTCTCGTCGTATTTCATTGTCTACGGTCGAGGCGGGCTGGGCGCCGATGATGCCCGGGAAGCTGTTCGGAATCGCACACCCGGTTCGGGTTTGGACCGCGGCGGGCTTTCGGTCGCGGGCGGCCGGAGCTGAAAACAAGTAACTTGCGGACTGTTTCGGCTCCGTAAGGATGGAATGGCAATTGCAAGCCTTTCGTATACGGCATTCTCGCGGCGGAGGTCTATTCGATGGCTAGGTGGTTTGTTCAATTGAGGCAGGTTGTCCGGCGGCTGGGACGCGCGCCCATGTTTACCGCGATCACGCTGCTGACTTTAGCCGTCGGAGTCGGCGCCAATACCGTGATCTTCACTGTGGTGGAGAACGTGCTGCTGAAGGCGTTGCCGTATCCCGACCCCGGCCGATTGATTGGAGTGTGGTACCGGGCTCCCGGGATCAATTTTCAGGGTGACCTGAACATCGCCCCCTCGCACTACTTCATCAACCGCGAGCAGAACAAGACGCTGGAAGACATCGGCGTCTACAACGGCGATGCTTTCAACGTCTCGGGCTCCGGCGACCCGGAGCATGTGCCGGGTCTCGATGTCACCGATGGCACACTTCCGCTTCTCGGAGTTAAGCCCGCCCTCGGCCGTCTGTTCACCCGCGAGGACGACACGGCGTCCGCGCCCAAAACCGTGTTGCTCTCCTATGGCTACTGGCAGAAAAAGTTCGGCGGCGCCACCTCGGTGATCGGGCAGAGCATTACGATGGACGGCAATGCACGCCAGATTATCGGAGTGCTCCCACGCGGCTTTCAGTTCCTCGATTACGACAAGGTGGACCTCGTCGTTCCCATGGCGTGGGACCGCAGCAAGACGCATCTGGGCAACTACAGTTATGAGGCGCTGGCGCGGCTCAAGCCCGGCGTCACAATGGAACAGGCCAGCGCCGATCTTGATCGCCTGATTCCCATCGCCTTCCACAGTTTTCCTCCCCCGGAGGGATTCTCCGAGGCGTTATTCGAATCGGTCCGCCTCTCTTCGAGCGTGCATGCGCTGAAGAAGGACGTCATCGGCGACATCGGCAATGTTCTCTGGGTAGTGATGGGTGCGCTGGCGCTGGTCCTGCTGGTGGCTTGCGCCAATGTTGCGAACCTTCTGCTGGTGCGGGTGGAAGGGCGCCGTCAGGAACTCGCCATCCGCTCTGCCCTGGGCGCAAGCTGGGGCCGAACGGCCGGCGAACTTGTTGCAGAGAGCCTCGTCCTCGGTCTCCTGGGAAGCCTCATCGGCCTCGGCCTTGCTTACGCCGGCTTGCGAGCGCTTATCTGGGCAGCGCCGCAAGGCCTACCGCGTCTGCATGAGATCCATGTCGACCTCTACGCTCTGCTGTTTACCGCAGGCCTGGCGCTGCTCACCAGCTTCTTTATCGCCATCCTGCCCATCGCCAAGTTCGCCGGACTCCGCGCTACCACCGGGCTGCGCGAAGGCGGCCGCGCTCTCAGCCAGGGCCGCGATCGCCTCCGCGCTCGCAAGACCCTCGTCGTCGTTCAGGTGGCCATGGCGCTGGTGCTGCTGCTCTGCTCGGGCCTCATGATCCGCACATTCCTCGCCCTGACTCGCGTCGACCCCGGTTTCAATGCGCACCAGAGCCTTGAGACTTTCCGCTTCTATGTCCCGGACAGCCAGATTCCCGATGCGCAGGCAGAACGGGTCATGCGCCAATTCCAGGAGATTTCCAACCGGCTCTCCGCCCTGCCCGGCGTCACCGGCGTCAGCATCTCCAGCACCGTCCCGCTCTCCGGCTCGAGCAATAACGACGTCCTCTACGCCCAGGACCACGAGATGAGTCAGGGCAAAATCCCGCCCATTCGTCGCTTCAACATGATCGGCCCCGGATACCTTGCCACCATGGGCACGCGCATCGTGGCCGGCCGCGAGATGACCTGGGACGACACCTATAACAAGCTCCCCGTCGCCATGATCTCTGAGAACATGGCTCGCGAATGGTGGGGTTCTGCCCAGGCCGCTCTCGGCAAGAAGATCCGAGTTGCCAGCACTGATGATTGGCGCGAAGTCGTCGGCGTAGCGGAAGACGTGCATTACGACGGCGTGGACAAACCCGCCCCCACCACCGTCTACTGGCCGATCCTCCGTGCGAACTTCGAAGGCCAGAAGCTCGACGTGCAGCGAGGCGTCTCCTTTACTATCCGCTCGCCGCAAGCGGGATCGCAGGCATTCCTGCATGAAATCGAGCAGGCAGTCTGGCAGGTCAACGCCAACAACCCGCTGGCCAATCCCATGACCATGGATGAGATGTACCGGAAGTCGATGGCACGGACGTCATTCACACTGGTTCTGCTGTCGGCAGCGGGAACAATGGCTCTGCTGCTGGGAGTGATTGGAATCTACGGGGTGATCTCGTATACGGTTGCGCAGCGCTCGCGCGAGGTGGGGATCCGCATGGCGCTGGGCGCGCAGCGCTCGGGTCTGGTTGGTCTATTCGTGCGACAGGGAATCATGCTGACACTGATAGGCGCGGCGACCGGATTGGTGGTGGCCTTCGGGGTCATGCGCCTGCTGTCTTCGATCTTGTTCAACGTAAGCCCGTTCGATCCGCTCACGTATGCGGCAATTACAGTGGTGCTGCTGCTTACGGCGAGCGTGGCGTGTTATCTACCGTCGCGGCGCGCCGCCAGCGTGAATCCGGTGGATGCGCTAAGGGCGGAGTAGCAGCCACAGGGGCGATTCCAGTGAGGTGTACGCCCACCTGGTCCCCTACCTTTCGCGCTATAAGACTGCGCGAAAGGTAGGGACGGGATTTCATGTTTCAGAAGTGGTTCGCCAGAGGACCGCGAGCGCACTGAACTGCGTGCCGTTAGAATCTCTCCAAAGCCATTCCGCCGCCAGTCTGTGCATCGTAGAGGGCGCCGGCCCCTGGAGAGAAGTCATGCCCTGTATACGCCGCTGCTTTGGCTCGTCCGCCGCCCTTCTGCTGGCGGCCGGTCTCATCTTCGCCCGCTCCGCGCAGACGCAGCCCGGGCCACAAACCGCGCAGACAGCGTCGTTCCAGAACCCGGTGTTGTGGGAGGACCTGGCGGATGTCGATATCTTCCGCGTGGGCGACACCTTTTATTACTCGGCATCGAACATGCACTACTCGCCCGGAGCGCCCATCCTGCGCTCCTACGACCTGGTGAACTGGGAGTACGTCGGCCACTCCGTGCCTGTGCTCGACTTCGGTCCCCCCTACGACCTGAACGGCGGCAATGCCTACAACAAGGGCACCTGGGCCTCGTTCCTGAACTATCGCAAAAGCAACAAGACGTTCTACTGGGGCGGTTGCATCGAGTTCAAGAAGACCTATATCTACACGGCGCCGACTGTTGAAGGCCCTTGGAAACGGCATGCCGTCCTCGATAACTGCTACTACGACGCCGGCCTCCTCATCGATGACGACGACACGATGTACGTCGCCTACGGCAACACCACCATGCATGTGGCGCAGCTCTCGCCTGACGGCACGCGGGAAGTGAAGTCGCAGGTGATCTTCCAGACGCCGCCTGAGGTCAAGACGCTGGAAGGGTCGCGCTTCTACAAGGTCAACGGCAACTACTACATCTTCACCACGCGGCCGGCCAACGGCGAGTACGTCCTGAAGTCGACCCACGGCCCCTTCGGCCCTTACACCATGCAGAAACTGCTCCTCGATACGAAGAGCCCGATTGAAGGCGGGGGCGTGCCGCACCAGGGCGGCATCGTTCAGACGCAGAAGGGCGATTGGTATTACATGGCATTCATCGACTCCTACCCCGGCGGGCGCATCCCCGCATTGGCGCCGATTAAGTGGGACGCCGACGGCTGGCCGCACATCGAGATGCAAGACAACACGTGGGGGCTGAGTTATCCGTATCCTCTGCCGCCTCATCCCCTCAAAGCTCATACTGGAACCGACCGCTTCGCAGGCAAGGCGCTCGGGCCGGAGTGGGAGTGGAACCATAATCCCGACAATTCCAAGTGGTCGCTCGAGCACGGACTCAGGCTGCAGGCAGCCACCCTCACGGACGACCTTTACATGGCCCGCAACACGCTTACGCATCGCATCCTGGGGCCGCAATCGACCGCCACCATCGAGATGGATGTTTCGCGCATGAAGGATGGAGACCGCGCCGGACTAGCCATCTTCAAGCAGTGGTCCGCGTGGGTTGGCGTAAAGCGTGAGGGAGACACCTGGAAGGTTGCAATGGAGGATGGCCTCAGGATCGCCGGCCGCGACTGGAATACCGCCAGCAAGGGAACCGAGGTGGCGAGCGAGCCGCTCCTCGGCAGGCGCATCTGGCTGCGCGCCTCGGTGGATGTACATCCCGGACCCGGCCGCAAGGCGACGTTCTCCTGGAGCACAGACGGCAGGAACTTCAAGCCCATCGGCCATCCGTTTACGTTAAACAACGAGTGGATGTTCTTCATGGGCAATCGCTACGCGATCTTCAACTACGCGACGAAGGAACTGGGAGGCGCGGTGAAGGTGGCTTCGTTCACCTTAACCGCGCCTTAACTAACCAAAGAATGCCTCAACTCCGGTGAGCGGATTCCTTCTGTGGGGAGCGCAGCCACCTGCGCTCCCACAGAAGCATTGCGTCAGATGACGGTGAGAGTGCTCAACAGCTTGCCACCGTCGGGCACGCCCCAGCCACTGGCAGCATCGAAGCCGGCCGCAGCGTGGTAGCCCTTTCCGGGATCAGGATGCGAGGCGTTGTTGCCGCTGGTGACGTCGCGGGTGACGTTCTTCCCTACGGGCTTGCCGTTCGGGGCGTTCCCATACAGCAGAGGCGTAAGGAAACGCTGCTGCTTGGTTGCAGGTAATTGAGCGTTCACCCGCGCGATCAGCGCGGCCCACAGCGGCGCCGAGGCGCTGGTGCCTCCATTGGGCGAATCCTGGCCTGTGAAGATGAGGTCGTAATAGGGCTCGCCGGCGAGCGCTGAGATGTCCGGGACCACGCGGCCGTCGATGCTCTTGGAGTTAAGCGATTTGACCTTTACGGTCTGCCATTTGGGGCGCGGGTAAATGACGCTGACGCCTCCGCCAGTGGCGCCCCCGCCGCCGGAACGAGTGCCAGGCTTGTCCCACCAGACGACTTCGGATACTTTGGACTTCGATTTCTTCAGCATGGTGCCGCCCACGCAAAGCGTATTGGGGCTGGAGCCGGGGAAGTCGACGTGCGCGCGACCGTCCGTCTCCTCATCGCCGGAACCGTCGTCGCCCGCGGCAATGCACGTGGTGATGCCCAGCAGGCGCGCTGCGTTGAGTCGGTTATCGATCGCGTTGCGGGCGTTCGCTGACCAGCTCGAATCGTCTTCCGGCAGGCCCCAGCTTACAGAAAGCGTGACCGGGCGTGCGGCGATGACCTTGTCGAGCAGGTCGACCCAGCCTTGCTGATCGAAGGTCGAGAAATAGACAAGGATATTTGCCTTGGGGCAGAGCCCCGCGACGATCTGCACATCCATCATGACTTCGACGCTGTTGTCCAACTGCTCCTTGCGCAGGTTCGGAGGCAGGGCAAGGATCTGCTGATAGGTGTAGGCCGGCGCATCCACAGCCACGGCTTGAATGGTGGGGACTGGGCGCCCAAATTTCGTGCAGTACGCCGCAGCATCAGCGGCGAAGTAGCCGCCGCCGAACTCCGCGATGGCGATCGTCTGCCCGGTACCATCGCCGGGCGGGAATTTATATCGCTGTTCCAGGTCCGCGGGTGTGAGCGGTGCGAGCGATGATGCCTTGGCGGCTGTTGCTGCGGCACGCTTGCGGCGCGCCATCTCGCGAGTGTCGAGGCCCAGGACGCCTTTTACGATCCCCTTGAGCTCGGCCGGGATTTCAAGCGTACCCTGGCGGCCGCGATATTGCCCCTGGGTTGGCGAGTGCATCAGGACCAGGCCGGGCTTGAAAGCGCGCTCCATCTGAGCGATGGTTCCGCTGACGCGCATGCTGCGAGTGGCGAGCAGGACCTCCTCCACTTTGAGGCCGAACTTCTTGAGCGTTTTCGCAACCTTGTCGGCATCGGCCTGGCTGGCGCCATACGTCGCGGTCAACTCCTCGGGGGTGAGGGTCCGGCCAACGGCTTCGTCAGGGCCGGGAAGTGCGGGCCCGGCGAGATCGATGGTCACATCGATGCGTTTGTTGGGGTCCACTGCCCCAACCTTCTTGGCATTGGGATCTTTTGCCCGTTTGCTGCCGGGGAGAAGAACATGCGTGGTCTGTTTCTTGCCTGCCATTCGGATTCTCCTGGATGAGTGGATGGGAAGTTGGTTTGCTACCTACTCCGGAATTAGCAGCGGGCGCGGGGAGTAAGCGGTGGGATCGCAGCAGCCAATATAACTCCGGTTGCACACGGGCGTCGGAGAAATATTTGGTGGCTCTACTAGGACTGTGGTTGGAGCAGGGAGGAATGTGACGGAGAGCGGCAGGCGGAGACCTGCAAGGCCACGCCTGCCGCACCCTCGGTCTATTGCTTCTTGAGGAAGCCTTCCAGCTCGAGCCATTCCGCAAACCGATCGATCCAGTGATCGGTGGGGATGTTCTGCTTCCGCATGCCGAAGCCGTGGCCGCCCCTGGCATACATGTGCAACTCGGCGGACTTCTTCGCGAGCGTCCACTGCCGATAGAGCCCCAGGCTAACGGGCGCTAGGCCGAGGTTGTCATCGGTGGCTGCCGCGATAAACATCGGTGGCGCATCTGCGGGGACGGTCAGCTTTGTGAAGTCGTTGCCGCCCGCGTAAATGGGGGCCACAAACGCCGGGCGGCTGTCAGCCTTGTATCCGTAGGCCACTCCGACGGTGACGCCCCCACCTGCGGAAAATCCCATGATGCCCACGCGATCGGGCGCAACGCCCCACTCGGCCGCATGCTGGCGCACGTAAGCTACGGCGGCCACGCCGTCGGCGACCGCGAGCGGCAGATCCTGGTTGATCATCGTTTCCAGCTTGGTGCGGTCGTGTTCCCACAAATTGCCGAACAATTGCGTCGCGTCTTTATCCGTGGGCGCCAACCGGTACTTGAGGACAAATGCGGTCATGCCGCGCGCCGCGAGATAGCGGGCGACATCGTTGCCTTCGCTGTCGATGGAGAGCGCCATGTATCCGCCACCTGGGCAGATGACGACCGCGCTGCCGGTGTTCTCTCCGTTCGTCGGCTTGAAGACGGTGAGCGTGGGCTGCGACACGTTGGTGACGACATTGGTGTGCCACGCCTCGGAGTAGTACTGCTTTTCAGGGAAGGTCTGCGCGGGTGTGCCGGGGGCTGCGCCCGGATAGAGCTGGATGGTTTGCTGAGCAACGCAAAGCGGAGCGACAAGAAGCACCGAGCAGGCGAGCCGGACGAGGAAACGGTTCATGGAGGCCGAGTTTAGCAGACGAACGCGCGTCAGTGGAGGTAGTGCGGCCCGGCGTTGCAGCTCTTAATCCAGGCGGCTCTCACTTAAATCGAGTTCGTGTTCAAGAGTGCGATACAGGGTATCCCCAATCCGGCCGTTCGCACGCAGCGTGTTCAGTTCTGCGCGTTCCCGCCGAACTGTATCCAGCAATATGCGCTCGAGAGTAACCCCTTCTTTCGATGGTTCCGGCAGGCTGCCGTCGGGGCCGCATGGATCAACCTCCGTGAGCTTGTGCTCGTACTGGTGCAGCAGGTCCTCATACAGGTGGCGATTTGCTTCTTCTCCGGCGGCCTGGCCGCGCTCTTGAAGAAAACCGATAGCAGCGTGAAGCAGGAGCCGGCGAGCTTCTCCTTCTTCGCACACTCCTGAATCGACCTGAGCCAGGCCGAGTCGGCGGATGAGAAAGGGCAAAGATGAGCCCTGAAAGACGATCGTCACCACAATGACCGAAAAGGTCAGGAAGATGATGAGATCCCGCTCGGGGAAGGGCCTTCCATCCGCGAGCGTCAGCGGAAGCGAATTTGCCGCAGCGAGCGCCACTACTCCCCGCATCCCCGTCCAGCCCAGGACAAACAGTTGATTCCGGCGGGGCATCTCGTAAATCTGCCCGGCGAATCGCGTACGGACCCACCAGGAGGCACGAGCCGCGGGGAACATCCACACCATGCGCAGGACGATCAGGACCGCTGAAAACACCAGCGCATAGACCAAAACACTGAGCTTGCCTCGATTCTGAATCCCGGCGAGCACGTGTGGAAGCTGAAGTCCCAGCAGAATGAAGACAAAGCCGTTCAGAAGGAACTCGACAGCGTCCCAGACAGCTAGAGTCTGCAAGCGAACCCGCGGCGAGAAGATGCGGGAGCTCTGTCTGCTCACCAGCAGCCCGCAAGAGACCACCGCAATGACCCCTGATGCGTGGATTGCGTCCGCCGCAAGATAAGCCACGTAGGGGATGATGAGCGAAAGCGCGATCTCCACCGGCCCATCGTCAACCCACCGCTCCAGCCAGGTCACCGTAAATCCGATCAGCACTCCTACGAGCACGCCTCCCACCGTGAGCCAGAGGAAATCCAGCGTTCCGTGGAGCATCGACGGGGCAGTTCTTTCAACCACCATCTGCACGCCGAATTGAAGCGCAAGCAGTCCGGTTGCGTCATTGATCAGGCTTTCGCCCTCAAGGACATCCACGATTGCCTGCGGCATGCCGACTTTCCGAGCGATGGATGTGGCGGCTACCGCATCGGTGGGCGACACCACCGCTCCAAGAAGGAACCCGAGTTGCCAGTCGAAGCCAGGCAGCCACCACTGTGCAGCGAATGCCACGCCAATGGCGGTGAAGAACACCAGAAACACCGCCAGGCTCGAGATGGAGACGAGGTTGTACTTGAACTCCTGCCACGATGTCTGCCATGCAGCGATATACAGCAGCGGGGGCAGGATAACGATGAAGACGAAGGAGGGCGGCAGCGGGAAATCTGGAACGCGCGGGATAAGAGAGCAGAGCAGGCCGAAGACAACCAGTGCGATGGGATAAGAAACAGCAAAGCGGCGCGCCAGGCCGGCCACCGCAGCCACTGCGCACAAGAGTCCGACAAGCAAGATCACAACCGAGTTCACATGATCCATCCGGGGCGTTGTCCTCCCTGCAGGTTCTCGAACCAATGAAGCGAAGATGCCTAACACGACAGTTGCGATTCACTCGACTGTCCGGTGAGGGGCCGCTGAAGAAGCGATCAAGAGAAGAAGGCTTGCACGTCGGTGATATCCGTGCTAACGCGATACGGCGGGAGGCTGGCAAGGAAGGTTTGCCCGTACCGCTGCCGTCGAATCCGCGGATCGAGCAGCACCAGCACCCCGCGATCTTCGAGCGAGCGGATCAGCCGGCCGAAGCCCTGCTTGAGCGTCAGCACCGCCTCCGGCACTTGGTAGTCGAAGAAGGGCTTGCCGCCGGCTTCTTCGATTGCCTTCATGCGCGCCTGCACCACGGGATCGTTAGGCACGGCGAACGGCAGGCGGTCGATGATGACACAGCTCAGCGCTTCGCCTTGCACGTCCACTCCCTGCCAGAAGCTCGATGTGCCGAACAGCACGGCATTCGGCGTGTTGCGGAACTCATCGAGCAGCGCCTTGCGGGGCGCGGTGCCGTGCAGCAAGATGGGCCAGTCGAGCACCGGCAGCAGACGCTCGTAGACATCGCGCATCTGGCTGTAGCTGGTGAAGAGGCAAAACGCGCGGCCTTTCGAAATGTCGAGGATGCGGCGGATCTTCTCGGCCGCCGCCGCTGGAAAGTCGGGCTCGCGCGGGTCTGGCATTTCCGGAGGAAGGTAGAGCAGAGCCTGCTCGCCGTACTTGTAATGTGAGGGCACAATGAGCTGGCGCGCTTCGGTCAGGCCCAGCCGCTTCCGCATGTGCTCGAAGCCGCCCTGCACGGTGAGCGTGGCCGAGGTCAGCACTACCGTCGGAATCGTCTCGAACACGAGCTCGTGCAGCAGCTCCGACACATCAATCGGCGTGGCTTGTACAAACGTTGTGCGACTCTGCTGTCTGCCCAGGCGGGCCCCGTCGCGCTCGTTGCCACCCCACGCGCGCCGCTCGAGCCAGTAGACAATGTTGCTCGCGTTCGACTCCATCAGGAATTCGAGCTCGCTGCGCAGGCGGCCTACGCGCTTGCGGATGCCGGGAGCTTCGTCCACTTCCTTGAGGTTCCCGATCTCGTCCTCGATGCGGCGCAACGTGGCGCGCACGCCGGTGTAGAGGTCCCCGCGCGTTTCCAGGAACTCCTCGCGCCCAGCGAAAGGCTGACGCCCGTCGCCTGCCATGGGCAGCTCGGCAAAGAACATCCGCGCCCTGTCGCGAAGTTGCGCCGTCAGCGCCGGCAGACCCAGAGCACCTTCCTTGCCGCGCAGCATCGTATCGGTGTCGCGTGCCAGCTCTTCAAAGCGCACGTTCGAGACGGACAGGCCGAAGTAGTTGGAGGCCACCTCTTCCAACTCATGCGCCTCGTCGAAGACCACTGCTGCTGCTTCGGGCAGGATGCCGGCGTCCGGCGCCCCCGCCATCTCCCGTTTCACCGCCAGGTCGGCGAAGAACAGGTGATGGTTGACGATGATGATGTCGGACTCGAGGGCGCGGCGGCGCATCTCGGTGATGAAGCAGCGCTGATAGCTTGGACAGGTCTGGCCCAGGCATGCGTCGGAGCGCGCGTCGAGCTTGGCCCAGACCGCGCTGGCCTCCGGGATTCCGGACAGCTCCGCCCGGTCGCCGGTCTCGGTGGTCTGCTCCCATTCAGCGATCTGCTGGTACTGGTCGATCTCCTCCAGCCCCGAGAGAATCGGCTGATTGCGCAGCGTGACCAGCTTGTGGCGGCAGAGGTAATTGGCCCGGCCCTTCATGTAGCAGACCCGCAGGTCGCCCAGCAACGATTCGAGAAAAGGCACGTCGCGGAAGTAGAGCTGATCCTGCAATGCCTTGGTGCCGGTGGAGACGATGACCCGCTGGCCGGTCCGCAGGGCTGGCAGCAGATAGGCCAGCGTCTTGCCGGTGCCGGTGCCCGCTTCCACAATCAGGTGCCGCCGCTCGGCCATGGCGCGCTCCACGGCCTTGGCCATCTCCAACTGCCCGGGCCGGTACTCGTACGGCAGCGGTGAATTGGCGAGGATCCCTCCGGGCGCGAAGAACTCGTGCAGGGTGGGCAGGGTCCGGGTTGTGGCTATGGTGGAGGCCATCGGAACGGGCTCTTTCCATCATAGGGGGAAAGCGAATGTGGGGCGAATGTGCGCCTATTCCGTTTGACTCCGCTCTCTACTAACCCGGAAACTGGAAGATGCACCCGCCGGACGCCGGCGTTGAGGAGAAAGACATTGCCGACGTATCGCCGATCCGTAATCCCTACCCGCGCGGGCGCGGAGAACCTTCCGCTGGTGGCCATCGTGGGCCGCCCCAACGTGGGTAAGTCCACGCTGTTCAACCGGTTGACCAAGAGCCGCCGCTCCATTGTGGGCGACGAGCCAGGCATCACTCGCGACCGCATCTACGGCGAATACGAGTGGGGAGGCCGGCGCTTCCGTCTGGTGGACACGGGCGGTATCGTTCCTGACGACCCCGAGCTCATTCCCACCGAGATCTTCAATCAGGCGCGCGTGGCGCTCCAGGATGCCGACGCGTTGATCCTTGTGGTCGACGTGCGCACGGAGCTTGCCAGCCCCGACTACGACCTGGTCCGCATGCTGCTGCGCGGCGGCAAGCCGGTGTTCCTGGCCGTGAACAAGGCCGAGGGCGAAGCCATGGCCGCAGCCGCGGAGAACTTCCGCCAGCTTGGTATTCGCGAGGTGTATCCCGTAAGCGCCGAGCACGGTGTGGGCATCGGCGAGCTACTGGACGCCGTAGCGGAGGCGATTCCCGTGACCGCAGCTGAACAGTCCGCCGAGACCGAAGACGAGGTCGCTGAGGAGCGCGAAGTCTCCGAAGGCGGCCCGCTGGAGCCCGGTTCAGAGGACGAACCGCACCGTGCGCTGCATCGGACTCACGGCGAGTTTGAGCAGCACGAGACCTCTATCGCCATCATCGGCCGACCCAACGTGGGCAAATCCACGCTGCTGAATGCCCTCACCGGGACCACGCGCGCGATCGTATCGCCCATCGCTGGAACCACGCGTGATGCCGTTGACGAGCTGGTGGAGTTCGAGGACATGCGCCTGCGCTTCGTCGACACGGCCGGCATCCGCCGCAAAGGCAAGACGCACCTGATGGCCGAAAAGCTGTCAGTAGTCATGGCACGGCGGCACCTTGAAGCCGCAGACGTGGCGCTGCTGTTGATTGATGCCACCGAGGGCGTGACGGCATCGGACGCGACCATCGGCGGCTATGCGCATGAGTCGGGCCGGTCCGTCATTATCGTCGTCAATAAGTGGGATGCTGTGACCACCGCCCGCACCGACGGCAAGCCCCCCGCAGACCGCCAGATCTTCGAAGAGCAGTTGCGCAAGGCCCTCAAGTATCTTGACTACGCGCCGGTAATCTTCCTCTCGGCCAAAGAGGGCAAGGGCATGGGTCGCGTGCTGCATGAGGTGAAGGCGGTCGCGGCCGAGCGACGCAAGCGCGTCACCACCGGGCAGATGAACCGGTTCCTGGAGAAGATCGACTTCCAGCGAGCGCCGGTGCCCATGGCCAAGCGCATCCGCATCTTCTATATGACGCAGGCCGCGGTGGCGCCCCCCACGTTTGTGCTGTTCACCGACCGCGACATCAAGCTGCACTTCGCCTTCGAGCGCTTCCTCCAAAACCAGATCCGCGACTCCTTCGGCTTCAAAGGCACCCCCATCTGGTTCAAGATCAAAGCCCGCAACGCCGACAAGAAAGACGAGTAACGAGCTAGGAACGCATTCCACCAGGAGCAACGCATTCCTCGTCCGTGAGCTTCGCCAGCCGCGCGAAGCTATCAAGAAGGTCGGCGTCTACCACTGGTCGAAACCTCTGCTCCTCCTGATCCCAAACGAAATCGTGCCCGAGACGGCGAATGGTATTCACGTCTCCATTGTTGACTTCTGAGTACCATCCCCAAACGCTGTCGAGGTCGCCAACAGCGCGCCACGGCTCGCGTTCCCCTGCAATCACCAGTCGTGCGATCTGCCGCGAAACCAGCATGCGGGCCTGCTGGACCGGAAACGGGACTGGGAATCCAGCCTCCTTGGTGATTCGCTCCATGAGTTCAACTGCATCGCGATCGCAATGCACCTGCGTCTCGCCCGCGAGGCGGCGAAGCGAGGGCGTGTCGTAGCCGGCTTCGAGCAGGTCGAGCGCGATCGCTGCGGTATCTTCGCCGTGAATATCACCGCAAACAAACCGAGCGACGAACATCTGCAAACTCAGCTCTGATTCCGGAGGCGGAATCTCGGGGTACTTTCCTACCCAGGGCCGGGGCTCGCTCAACCGAAGCTCGACGATCTCCGCCGGGGCGCTGGCACCTCCTAGTTCGGAGTCGCCGCGGGGGTTTGATCGCGCGATGCGCCTGAGGAAGCGGTTGAGCATGTAGCAATTATGCCCGACCTCATCAGCGTTGCTTGCTGCCTGCCTGTGTCCACAATCACAGACCGCCGCACCCCCATCAGTGCTCCATGGGTACGAGGGCGCCTATGGAATTTTTGAATCGCGAGGTTCTCAAGAGTCTCAGTCCGGATGCTTTTCAGCAGCGGGAGCCGTATCCCTGGACGCAGATTCCCAATGTTCTGACGCCGGAAGCTCATGAGACACTGCGACAGAGTCTGCCCCCGATCGAGGCCGGGTTCGACCGTCAGGTCGGCGTGCAACGAGCCTATGGCCAGGCGCCGCACGACCGCTACCTGTTGCATTTCCGCCCCGGTGTTCCGGTTGCGCAGCCGTGGCTCGAGTTCATCGATGAGCTGCGGGGGCCGGTGTACCAGGACTGGCTGCGCACGATGTTGGGAGACCATCAGTTCATACCCACGTTCGAGTGGTACTACGCATGGGAGGGCTGCGCGGTCAGCCCGCACTGTGACGCCGCGCGCAAGCTGGCCACGCACATCTTCTACTTCAATACGGATGAGGACTGGGAAGCCGCGTGGGGCGGGCAAATCCTGATCCTCGACAGCGAGCGGCAGTGGAAGACGCACTCCGGTCCGAGCTTCGAGCAGTTGAAGGTAGCGGCGTCGATCGATCCGCGCGGCAACAGCAGCCTGTTGTTCCAGCGCACCCCTCACTCGTGGCATGGGGTTCGGCCGCTGGCGTGCCCGCCGGGCAAGCTGCGCCGTTTGTTCATTGTGACGATCAACGTTCCGAGTTTCCAGGTGTGGTGGCGCCGCGTGCGAGGGAAGGATCCCGACGGATTCCGAATCAGAGCGGCGTGAAGGCTGCGTTTGGAGGTGGCCATGGAAAATCTTTCCACGTTTCAACGCGAGTACCTGTGGGAGCTAGAGATCCCCGCCAGGCAGATCATCGAGCTTGCTGAGTCGGTTCCGGAGGAAGCCTACGACTGGCGTCCTGCGGAGGACGCGCGCACCTTTGCCGCGGTGCTGGTGCACATCGCCGCTGGCAATCTGATGTTGCTGTACGGGGCTGACGTGCGCAGCCCGGCGGTGATGAAGTTCCGCGGATCGCAGGCGGCTGAAGAAGGCCCTGAGCAGTGGCTCATGCTGGTCCGTCAGAGCGTTGCGATGCAAAAGACCATCACGAGCAAGGATGACGTGCTGGACCTCCTGCGGACCTCGTTCGAAGCAGTGAAGACCGCGGTGCGTTCGATGAAGCCGGAAGAGATGGAGGCGACCTGCCAGCTGTGGAGCGAAGTGACTACGTACCGTCGCATCTACCTCCGCATTCTGGCGCACGCCGATGAGCACATGGGCCAGGCAATCGGCTACGCCCGCGTGATGGGATTCCGCGTGCCGTGGCCTGATCCAGTCAGGATGATGGAGGAGATGGCCGCCCAGTCTGCGGCCAGGTCCGCCGCCACCGCGTAGGCCACAGTGGGGGCGCGTTGAGCCGCACTCTGTTGCCGCGATCAGCGATCGCCTTGCTGATCAGTTCTCGCTGGCGGCGTTGCCAAGCTCCGTGGGAGCAACTCCCCTGCGCGTCATCAGCCACCGCACCGGCAGGCCAAGCAGAACGAGGCCTGCGCCGATGAGCGACGGGATCGTTCTGCTGGCGATGAGCATCAGCGCCAGCGCTCCGCAGCCGGCAATGAAGACGATGGGTGCGACGGGATACCACCATGCCTTCGGAGCCAGGCCTCGAAACAGCGTGGCCGCCGTGAGAGCCAGGAACACAACCGACGAAAAGATGATGAAGGCCAGTATGCGGTCGAATGCGCCGAGCATCAGGATCACCAGCGCCATGCCGGTCTGCAACAGGACGGCATTTGCCGGGGTGCCGAAGCGCGGATGAAGGCGCGCGAAGACGCCGAGCGGGCCGATCGGTTCGGCTTTGCCGAGAGCGTAGGTGACGCGCGGAACCGCCATGCTGAGGACCAGCAGGCCCCCTACTACGCTGAGGATGACGCAGGCCGAGAGCACGCGTCCGCCGGATGCACCGAATAGAGATTCGCCGAACTGCGCGACAAATGCGGTGTTCGACTGGATGTTCTGCATCGGCACGACGGCGACGAATCCGATGCTGACCAGCAGATAGAGGGCGGTGACCAGCAGCACGCCGCCTGTGAAGGCGATCGGCAGCGTGCGCTGCGGGTTGCGGACCTCGCCCGCGATCTTGCCCGCCTCCCACCATCCGCCAAAGCAGAAAAACGCGCTCACGGCGGCTCCGGCAATCGCCAAACCCAGAGGATCGGAACCGGCGCGGCGTGTGGCCAGCGGCAGCAGATTCGACGAGGATGCGTGGCCGGCCAGGAACGCCCATCCAACCAGGGCGATCAGGACGGGTATCTTGAGCCAGTTGAGGACGGTCATGAGCCGGCTGCTGAGGCGCATACCGACGTAGTTGATGGCGCCAAGCGCGGCAAGGATCAGCGCGGGCACCGCCGGAATGAGCATCTGCGGGATGGGAATGAGTGACTGCACATAAGGCACAATTCCCACGCAGAGCGACGCGGCAACGCCGGGGTACATGACCAGCGCGGCCATCCATGCATAGAGGAAGGCGACCTGCGGGCCGAAACCGAGGCGGAGGTAGAGGTACTCGCCGCCGTCCTGCGGATTGCGAACAGCGAGTTCCGTAAAACTGAGCGCTCCACCCAGCGTCATGATGGCCATGCCGCACCAGACCGCGACCAGCAGGGTGGACGAACCGAGAGAGCGGGCCATGGCCGCGGGTGTAAGGAAGATTCCGAGCGAGATGGCCTCGCCGGTTACGACGGCCGTGGCCGCCCACACGCCCATCTGCCGTTCAGTCGCGGAATTCGCTTGCCCTGTAGGGGAATCTGCTGGCATGGTCTGGCTCATCGTAGCCGCTGCAACGTGGACAGCGCCATAGACCGTTGGTTGGACCTTTGGGCACCGGTAAAGTTCCACCCAACTTGACCGGCGCCCAGTTGCGGCAGGGCAGGGAACCAAATCCGGCGCTGTGAGAAAATTGAAGTTTGCACACGCAGTCCAAGTTTCGTTTGCTCGTGGTGCGGCTGGGCGCCATGGGCGACATTCTCCATGCCTTGCCGGCGGTGACGGCATTGCGCCGGGAGCATCCCTCCTGGATGATTGGCTGGGTAATTGAGCCGAACTGGCGGCACCTGCTGACCGCGGCGAATGGCACGCCCGCCGAGCCCCTCTCACCCTCGCAACCACTTGTGGACCAACTGCACCTGGCGCCAGTCAAGGCTTGGGGGAAGTCTCCTCTGAGCAGCCGGACGACTCACGAAATCAAGGAATTGCGGGCGGAGCTGAAGGCGGCCGAGTACGATGCCGTGATCGACTTCCAGGGGGCCGTGCGGTCGGCGGGGCTGGGATGCCTGACGGGGGCAGTGCGACGGATCGGCGAATCGGACCCGCGAGAGTGGGCGGCCAAGTGGCTGTTCACCGAGCGTGTTGCAACGACCGGCCGGCACGTGATCGAGCAGGACGTAGAAGTTGCGGCGGCGGTGGCAGGCGATGCGCTCGAACCGGTTCAGCCGCTGTTGCCGGTGGACCCTCATGCGGAGACGTGGTGCGACGGGCTATTTGCGCCGTTTGGGAAGGATCCGGTGGCGCTGCTGATTCCGGGAGCGGGGTGGGGTTCGAAGCGCTGGCCGGCTGAGCGATATGCTTCCGTGGCGGCGTCCTTGGCGGCTCGCGGCTTCCGTGTGCTGGTAAATGCCGCGCCGGGCGAAGAGGAACTGGCCGACGCGATCAAAGTGCAGTCGAACCGAGCGGCGATGCCGGTGCACTGTTCGCTGCCGCAATTGATCGCCATCAACCGTCGCGTGGCTCTGGCGATCGGGGGCGATACCGGGCCGATTCATCTGGCCTGTGCGCTGGCACGTCCGGTGGTGGGCATCTACGGGCCCACGGATCCAGCGCGGAATGGTCCTTACGGCACGCGATTCAAGGTGCTGCGCAGCCCATTCAGCCAGCGGAACCACGCGAGGCTGGACGAGCCCGAGGCCGGGCTGCTTACGATTAGCCCTGAAGACGTGCTGGAAGCCGTGGATGAAGTGCTGACCTCGGAGACTGCTCGATGACTACTGCCGAAAAGCCGCAGCAAGACTGGATCAGCCGCTGGCAGCGGATAGCGAGGCGCATTCGCGTTCCGCTCGGCTTTGCGGTTGCGGCTCTGTATGTATTTGAGCTGTGGCAGCAGGCGCCTGAGCCGGAAGCGGTGGCCTGGAGCCTGGCGCTGGTTGTTCCGGGGCTGTGGCTGCGCGGATATGCCGCCGGATACGTGAAGAAGAACCAGGAACTCACCACGACAGGGCCGTACGCGCATGTACGCAATCCGCTCTATCTGGGGTCCATCCTGATTGCCGCCGGGTTTGCGGTGGCCCTCGAGAGCTGGGCGGTGGGCGTTGCGTTGGCTGTGATGTTTGCAGCGATCTACATTCCGGTGATCGCGTCAGAAGAGCGGTTTCTGCGGGCCACCTTCCCCGGATTCGACGACTATTGCAGCCGGGTTCCGCGTCTGATTCCTCGGTTGAGGGCGGCGCGCACGCCGGAGGGGGGCGGGGAGGGCCGGTTTTTCCTACCGCTTTATCTCAAACACCGCGAGTACAATGCTCTTTTGGGGGCTGCCCTCTTGTACTTGGCCCTGATGGTTGTGCGGCCGGCGCTGCATGTCCTCGTCCACGGACGTCCCTGAACGTATTTTGAGTCGTCCAACTTCAAGAAGGAGCCTTCCCTGCCGGTGAAGAATAAGCGCACGACTGTCCTGTCCAGCCTGGGTGCACTTTTCTTTGCTGTTTCCACTGTGGCGTGCTCCTTTGCGCAGACCCAGCAAGCGCCTGCGCCGCAGCAGGTTACGCAAACCCTTGCGCCGCCGCGTCCAGGGTTCAGCTTTCCGCAAAAACAGACCCTCACCTACCTGGTGGACTGGCGCGTCTTCCCCGCCGGAACCGCCGTTCTGCACTTCGAACAGCAGGACGCCAACACCGAGAAGCTGAGTGCCACCGCAGACACCAGCGGCGCCATCAACCTCCTCTTCCACGTCAGCGACAAGTTCCAGTCCACTTTCGACCGCACCAAGGGCTGCACGAACGAATTCGACAAGCAGACGGTGGAAGGCCGACGGCAGGTGAATTCGACCCTGAAGCTGGACTACACGACCAACAAGTCGATCCTAGATGAGAAAAATCTGGTCACCGGGCAGACCAAGCACGTGGAGCAGCCCATTCCCGGCTGCGTGACCGACCTGCTGACCGGCGTCTACTACGCTGCGAGCCAGCCCATGACCGTGGGGCAGAGCTTCCAGGTGCCGATTGCCGACCCCATGCACACGGTGCTGGTGACCATGAAGGTCGAAGGGCGCGAGGAGATCAAAACGCCGCTCGGCACCTTCAAGACGGTCCGCGTGCAGCCCACTGCCGATGCCGGCGTAGTGAAGAACCGCGGCAACATCTGGATCTGGTACACCGACGATGACCGGCATCTCCCGGTGCAGATGCGCGCGCGGCTCTTCTGGGGAACCATCACATTCAGGCTGTCGACGAACGAGGCGAAGTAGAATCCGGCGATTCTTGTGGAGAGTAGTGCTTCTAGTTAGGAACAAAAAGCATTAGCACTATTTCATGCCAGACTGGCTACTTGGCAGTTATAAAGATCCCCACTAGATATGGGTCCGTTTCTGAGTATTAGCTACCTCGGGCCTTCCCATCAGCGGTGTCGCTCTATCGGTCATTCCGTTTTGAAAGGTGTGCTAGAATTCCTCCACCACTATGGAGGAGAATCATGGACGAGTTGGAATTCATTCGAGTCGTTAGTGACCTTCAGAGCAAACTGGAAGAGGCCAAGGAACAGGCTTCCGGAGGACAACTGACCGGAGATCAGATATCCGCGATGCTCCCTAGCTTGTTCAATCTCGATTCGACTATCAGCTTCACCGGCCCGTCGGGCTACAAGCCGCAACCGGTCCCTACAAAGGGTTCCAAACCGCCCTCTGGAACAAAGTAAATGGCGGTGCATTTCAAATCGGTTAGCGCCGTCAATTTATCTCCAGACAACACCAGGGCAGGATGGGACGTGTTTTTTGAGCGAGCAGATACGCCCCCACCTACCGACCCAAAAGTCGAGTCGCTGCGAGGTCAGTATGAGGAGACGGTATTCGTTTTGCAGAGCATGGATCTGCACGACGAAGATTTCCAAAATCTCTTCAACGCCCTGATCGTCGGCGCTCAGGTTGGACTACAGGGAGAAATCAGTGGCTCAAATCTCGATGCGGGAGCGAACCAGTTAGATCAGGTTCGCCGCAAGATGGTGAGCTTAGCGAGCAAGGACCGCGACAGGTACCTCCTTCAGCTTGTCGGGGTTGGCGTAGTTGTGTCGCTAGGGGCACTTCTGTTAGCCGGTTTAGTCGTTGCATTGCCACATATCAAAGGGTTGGCGGTCCTCGGCGAAGCTCGCTTTCAGAGTGTTAGGGCGTGGTTGCTACCGGGATGTCTTCTGCATCCCGGACTGTGTCTCGGAGTGGTGTTCGCGGCATTCGTCGCGAACAGAAGTTTTACGTTCGAGCTGATTCGAAAGATGGATCCTTACGCCTTCACTCCGTTGATGCGCATTCTATTCATAAGCCTCGTTAGCTATGTGCTCTTGGCGGTGCTCTGGTTCAACATAATCCAACTTGGAGCAGGCGGGTATCTCTTGAATAGTGTTCAGACCAACCCGCAAGCGGGCTTTCTGATTGGGCTTGTATGCGGGGTAAGCGAACCGGTCGTGGTGCAGATTCTGTTATCACGTCTCAAGCCAGAAGAGCGCTCCAAGAAGCCCTAACGTCTCCGTATAAACTCCTATGAGGACTCCCGCTGTAGAAGATGAGCGTAGCCCATCTGTCATTGCGTGAGGGTTCTTCGTCGCCGCGCTCCTCAGCGCCGCAGAGATCCGGTGGAACGACAAATTTCTGGGGAACCATCACATTCAGGCTGTCGACGTACGAAGCGAAGTAGAGTCCTGCGGCTCCTCGGCCGCCGTCGTCGCCCTCAGCGCCATTTCGCGGAACACCTGGCGCATCTCCGGCGGGCTGTGCACGACGAATCTGCACCCCGCACCGAGAAGCATAGCCGCGAAGAGTTCCAAACGGTCGCGCCCGCAACGCAGGCGAGTCCCATTGTCCAGCGATTCCAGAGCAATCCTCCACGGAGCGAATGCGCGCTCGGCTTCCTCGAGCGGCATGTCGAGCCACACATCAATCTGGTACGTCGACTGAATGAAAGGCATGCTCTGTTTGAGATGGAGACGAGGATCGAAGTGTGGTGGGCGGCGGAACGTCGTCCGGGTCACCTCCAGGCTGGAAACGCGATCGAGCCGAAACGTGCGCAGCGCCTGCCGTGAGAGACAGTGCCCCATGAGATACCAGCGGCCGTCCGTGTGCATCACGGCGTAGGGCTCGATCTGCCGCTGCGACCGCGAGCCACCGTGCGACTCATAGTCGAATCGAATGCGATGGCCTGTGCGGATGGCGGAGGCTGTGTCGATCAGCGACTGAACCGAAGTGGAGATGACCCAAGGGCCGGGTTCAATGGCGACCACGTCTTCCACGGTGCGGACGTTCTCACGCAGCGTTTCAGGCAGCACCCGGCCCAGCTTGGCCAGCGCGCCCTCCGTGGCCGGGGCGAAGGCAGATAACCCGATCTGCCGCAGCGCCCGCAGGCCCAGCGACAAGGCAAACGCCTCCTCATTGGTGAGCAGCAGCGGAGGAAGCCGGAAACCGGGCTTCAGCCGATAGGCGCCGCCCACCCCGCGCGACGACTCGACAGGAATGCTCAGGTCCTTCAGGCGAACAATGTAGCGCTGCACCGTGCGCAGATCGACTTCGAGGCGCTCGGCCAGCTCTGCTCCGGAGACGAAGTCGCGCGCCTGCAGGATTTCCAGCACCGTGAGAACGCGCATGATGGGGTCGTACATGATTTTTCGATTCTCTCTCGAATTTACGACAGGTTCTGTCGGGAATCCCGGCTAATCTCATTTTCGAGCCCGGAAAGGGCATGGAGGATCGAGAAATGATGGCAGAAACGGTGGCAGTGAATGTGGTTACGGCAGAAGGCCTTCTGAAGCAGTGGCAGGGCCATCGGCGTTTGACGCGCAGAGTGATCGACGCTTTCCCCGAAGAGGCGCTGTTCAAGTTCTCGCTGGGCGGCATGCGGCCCTTTGCGGACATGGCGTTCGAGTTCATCCGAATGGCCGTGCCCATCGTGGACGGCGTGTCCACGGGCAAATGGGAAGACCTCGGCGTCAATCATGACAGGCAGAAGCCGACGACCAAGGAGGAGCTGCTCCAGCTTTGGGACGCACAGACCGCGGAGCTCGATGAGAAGTTCCCCCGGATTCCGCCGCATCGGTTCGAAGAGGTCGACAAAGCGTTCGGGATGTGGGAGGCGCCGGGCATCGCGACCATTCAGTACGCGATCGATAACGAGATCCATCATCGCGGGCAGGGGTACGTTTATCTGCGGGCGCTGGGGATCGAGCCTCCGCCGTTCTGGGAGCGAGAATAGGGTTCCGGCTCATTCAAAAGGGGCCCCTCAGGAGCCCCTTTTGCGCGTTTCGGGACGAGATTAGTCGCCGCCGACCACCCGCCGCTGATCGATCGTGTGCAGGTTGGGAGATTGCACCAAATCGAGAGGGGCGGTCGAGGGCAGATAAATCGAGAAGGCCGTGCCGCTCGGCGACGTGGTCCGCGAACGGTAACGCAGGCGACCTCGATTGCGGTGCACGATATCACGCGTGAGCCACAGGCCCAGGCCGGTCCCCCTACTGCCTTTCGTTGTGAAGAACTGCGTAAACAGGTTCTTGCGAATCTCCTTGCGAATGCCGCTGCCAGTATCGGCAACGGTGATGCGGGCATAGTGCGCGCCTCGTTGTGTGACCTGCGTGATGCGCACGAAAAGCTGACCGCCATTGGGCATGGCGTCGATGGCGTTACCAATCAGGTTTACCAGCGCCTGCCGGATTTCGCCGGCCGAACAATAGGCCAGGGTCCGGCGAGCCTGAACGTGTTCGGATATGTGCCGCTCCAGCATCTTGCCACGGAATAACGCGACAGCGGATGTCACCAGTTCGCCCAGGTCGGTCAGATCCGGCTTGGCGGGCGCGCGATGGAAGCGTAGCGTCTGCTGTACGATCTCGCTGATCCGGCCGAGTTCCTGGGTCGCGAGCTGCGCAAAGGACCTGGCTTCGTCGATGCTGGAGCTGTTCTCAACCAGGAAGAGCAGGTTGCCCAGCGCCTCCAGGGGATTATTCACCTCGTGGGCCATGGTGGCAGCCAGTCGTCCTGCCACTGCCAACTTCTCCGTGTTGCGCAGAGCCTCGTCGCTGTGGACCTGGCGCTCGGCGGCATCGCGGACCTCGAGCTGCTTCATGCGGGCGGTGTAGGCGACTTGAACGGCGCTGAGCAGAAGCTCTTTTCGGACCGGGCGATCGAGCAGAATCAGGCTCCGAACTTCCAGGCGAGCACGGGTGGCTATGGCCGCGTACTGCGGCTCGGCCGGCCCGCTGGTCAGCAGCATGACGGGCAGATCCGACCAATCGGGCTGCTCCTGCACCACGTTGCGCAGCGCATCAATTCCGTCGCCCGCAAGGGCCTCATCGGTCAGGATCAGGCCCATCAATTGCGAGCTTTCCACATGAGAGCTGTCGGCAATCCTCTGCACGCATTCGGCAGCGAAACCGTGGCTGTTTAGGAGTGCGCAGATGAGGTCCCCGTCGCGCCCCACGGGTGCGATCACCAGGAATCGGCGATTGTGTTTTGCGGCCTCCTTCACAGCAGCTCCTGTCCTCCCTTGTACCTCGGCGTACCCGTGAGCACACCGACAAAGTTCCTCAGCGGTTCGCCGATGCAGATCTTTCCATCCTTGATCTGCAGTTCCCGGATGGACCGCTCATGCGGGCCACTGCGACGCTTGACAGCGCTGAGGGCCTGCCGTACTTCCCCCTGCGCTTCGAAGTAACGCAGGAGCAGCACATTGTCGGCCAGATAACTTACGTCAGCGGGCGACGACATCGACTGACCCAGCAGGCCGAACTGCGCGAGCACCAGGAACGACGCTACTCCTACCTGGTTTAGATAAGAAAGGAGCTCATGAAGCTGCACGGTGATTGCGCGTTCTTCGCTCATGGAGTTCATCAATCCGTTGAGGCTGTCGATGATGACGATGGTCCACCGGTTCTGCTCAACACCTTCGCGGATGCGCTCGACGAACTCGCCCGGGGATAGCTCGGCTGGATCGAGCTGTTCGAGGTGAATCGCCTCACTTTCGAGGTGCGGAGTCAGTTCCATGCCCAGGCCGCGGCTGCGATCCAGAAAGGACTGCTTCGTCTCGTCGAATGTGAAGATGGCGGTTCGCTCCCCACGCAGAGCCGCGGAGTAGGCCCACTTGCAACAGAGCGTCGACTTACCACAGCCAGTAGGGCCCGCGATCAGCGTGGAGGTACCTCGCTGCACCCCTCCGTTGAAGATGGCATCCAGTTCCTCGATGCCGCTGGGGAGGTCTTCCTGCGGGTTGTCGGGGCCGCGATGTTCACCGGAGACCAGGCGCGGAAAGACGCGCAGGCCCCCTTTGAGGATGACGTAATCGTGATAGCCCTCGCGGAAGCTGGAGGCCCGCACCTTCGTCACTTCGAGCCGGCGGCGGGTGACGCCGTACTCGCGGGGCAGAACCTCAAGGCTGATGACGCCGTGGGCGATGGTCTGCACCTGGCTCTCGCGCTGTTCGCGGAAGCGCTCGTCGAGCAGCAGGGTGGTGCAGTCGCGACCCTCGAAGAACTCCTTGAGCGCGAGCACCTGGCGGCGGTAACGGAGCGAGTCGCGCGCCAGCATGCGCAACTCCGACATGGAGTCGATACAGACGCGCTTGGGATTGATCTCGCGCACCTTCCCGAGGATGGTCTCGACCACGTCGGCCAGTTCCACCTCGGCGGGCTGGAAGACGGTATATGTCTGGCCGGCGACACTGGCTATTTCAGGCGGCGAGATCTTGCAGATGGTGATGTTATCGAAATTGAACCCATGCGAGGCGGCAACATGCCGCAGTTCGGCTTCGCTTTCGGCTAGCGAGATATAAAGACCGGGCTCGCCGTTCTTCGCGCCCTCCATGAGAAATTGCAGCGCCAGGGTGGTCTTACCGGCCCCCGGGCTGCCTTCCACAAGGTAGAGAAAACCATTGGCTAAACCGCCGTGGAGAATCTTATCCAGGCCCGCGATTCCGGTTGAGAGTCGGATTTCCTCTTGCATGCGCTTTCAATGCTCCTGGGACTCAATAATGTTGCGGGTGCGAAAGGGAAAAGCCGTGAGGGCTTCACGCTCCGACAATTTCAGACGGTCCTACTCCTACGCCTTCGCGGGCGACGCCCTTTTTCCTTTGATGCAGAGCCCCGCGAACGCGAGGATGCAGACACCAAAAGATATCTGTCAGTGACTGACTGTCAGTGCCGAACACTGCGGCCCAGTCAGCGCTCTCTCAAATCTGAAATTGCGTGTTTGAAAACTGCAAATGATCGGGCGCAAACATCTATGCGTGGGCAGGCATCCTAGCCTCAGTTCGCGGCCTTGCAGAACGCAACGGCACGCGGCGGAGGGCCGAGCCATGGCAGTGACACACATCATCGATTCGAATCACAACGACCTGACCATCCCCGCAGTAGGCGACACGGTTCGGGTGAAGGCCAGGGAGGGGGCATTCGTCGTGCTGCGGGTGGATGTGAACACCGGCAAGGCGGACCTGCTGAACTGCGACTCCCGGCTGCGCAAAGTAGATACCGACGTTCCGCTGGACCTGCTCTCGCCGGCGGAGGACTATCTGCCGGAGCTATTCCGCTGGTATGTGGAAGAGGCGCCGGAGAGCAAGGGCGACGGCACAGACGGTTAGCGCGTGAGGCTGAAGGCTCGGCCATGTAAGCTCAAGGGCGGAGCCTTCCACCTCGTTATGCGAAGCCTGATACTTCCTGCCGGCGCCTTCCGCGCGCTGGCCCATCACATCAGCGATTTCACCGCCGACTATCTCGAGAAGCTTCCGAACCTGCCTTCGTATCCGCCCGGCGTCTCGGGGCAGCAGACCCAGGCTTTGTTCACGGGCGATCTGCCGCTTGAGGGCATCGGCGCGGCCGCATTCGCCGATCTGGAGCGGGTCTTTAACTATGCGCGTCCTTCTTCGCCGCGGTTCTTCGGATACGTCTTTGGCTCGGGCGAGCCCATCTCTGCGCTGGGCGACTTTGCCGCCGGCGTCCTGAACCAGAACGCGACGGCGTGGCGGTCCGCGCCCGCCGGTGTCACCATTGAGCGGACCGTGGTGCGCTGGCTGGCGGAAGCAATCGGCTGCGCGGGATTTTCCGGGAGCCTGACGCTGGGCGGCTCATCGGCCAACCTCATGGCGCTGTGCATGGCGCGCGAAGCGAAGGCGCCCGCGAACCAATCGGGCGTGCGCGGCGGCGTGATCTACTGCTCGGCCGAGGCTCACATGTCGATCGCGAAGGCTGCGGCGCTGCTCGGGTTGGGACATGACTCGGTGCGCAAGATCGCTGTGGACGAGGCGTTCCGCATGCGCACGAAGGATCTGCGCGCAGCCATCGAACGCGACCTGAGGGAAGGGAAGCAGCCGATCGCGATCGTGGGCAGCGCGGGCACCACTGCAACGGGCAGCATCGATCCGTTGGACGAGGTTGCCGACCTCTGCGCAGAGTTCGGCCTGTGGATGCACGTGGATGGAGCGTACGGTGCGCTGGCCGCGCTGGCTATTCCCGATGCATTTCGCGGCATGAACCGGGCGGATTCGCTCTCGCTCGATCCGCACAAGTGGCTCTATCAGCCGGCGGGCGTCGGTTGCCTGCTCTATCGCAATCCGGCCGATGCGCAACGTGCGTTCTCGCACACCGGCGACTACGCGCGTTCGCTGACCAACGATCCCATTGAGGGCTTCGCGATTTTTGAGGAGTCGATGGAACTGTCGCGGCCGTTTCGCGCCCTCAAGCTGTGGATGTCGCTGCGCTATTTCGGCCTGCGCGCATTTCAGCATTCGATTGCGGAAGACCTGGAACTGGCGCAGGTGCTCGCCCGCGCAATCGATGCAGAACCGCACCTCGAGCGGCTGGCTCCTGTTGCCCTGAGCGCGGTGTGCTTCCGCTTCAAAGATTCGAACGGCGATCTTGATGTGCTCAATCAGGCGATTCTGCAGCGGGTGACGCAGCGCGGGCGCGTGTATCTCTCGAATGCCGTGATTCACAGCCAGTTCGTGCTGCGTGCCTGCATCGTGAATCACCGCACCACGGAAGACGATGTGCGCGAGATTGTCGCTGAGGTGCTAGCGGCGGCGGGCGAAGTTCAGGCGTGACCTGGCGCGCCGCCATTTCCCTACGACACCGAGAGTGACTGCACCTGGATGGTGTCGCCGCTCTTGGTCCCAGTGACGTTCACGCGCAGATGATCTTTCTTCGAGCTGCTTTGCAGCAGCTTCGTGGCTTCCTGGTTCCCCTTGGCGTCGAACTTCAGGAAATTTCCATTCTGATCGACTATTCCGAAGCCGCTCTTCGCGCACATCAGCGCACAGTCGCGAGTGTGTGCATCAGGATTGGCCTTGGCTTTCGCTGAGCACTGCACATCGACAATGGCAACTCCGCTCCAATCTTCAGCCGCGGCAAAGGCCGGCAGCATGAGCGCGATCGCAGTCAGCAGGACGATTCGTTTCATCGTGGTCTCCATTTCTGTTTGATCGAACGATTCATTGCAACAGCGGCAGGTCAGGCCAGCCGCTGCACGGTTCCAGTCGCGGCGCGATTTTCTGAAGGCGCCGTTGCGGCCTCGCGCACTTCAGTCAGCTTGGCCAACGCAAATGCACCGAGCGACATTTCAATATCGCGCACTGCGATGTCGAGGAACTGGCCCTGCGTGATGAGGCTCAGCGCGATAGCCCATAGCCACGCCATCACGATGTACGCCGCATACCGTGTAAAGCGCGTGAGCACCAGGATCCCCGCTACGATTTCGATCGCGCCTACAACGTGCATGAACGTGGGAGCCGAGACATGCAGCAGGCGCGGGATGGCGGGGTTCAGGTACATCTCCCAGTTGGTGAGCAGGTTGAAGTACTTGTCGAGCCCAGCAAACAGCGGACAGAGACCGAAGCCGATGCGCAGCGTCCACCAGGCAGTATTGAGTCGAGGATTGGCTAGCATGATTTCCTCCTACTGCTCAATGGAGCGGCGACTTGGCCATCGGTTACAGACGGTGCTTGTAACCTTTCGCCCTCGTGACGCTCAATGGAGTAGAGGCAGAGCGACGCGAATGAGTTCATTGGGAATGCTGGAGCGGGCGCGCATGGAAGGCTGGGCCGATGAAGAGATTGTGCGCCGCGTGCTCGACGGAGATCTTGCCCTGTTCGAGTTGCTCATGCGCCGGAACAACCAGCGTGTCTACCGTGCCACGCGCAGCATTCTGCGCGACGATGCCGAATGCGAAGACGTGATGCAGGAGGCCTACGTGCGCGCTTACGAGCATCTCAACCAGTTCGAGGGCCGCGCGCAGTTCTCTACCTGGTTGACGCGCATTGCTGTGAACGAGGCTCTCAGGCGACTGGCAGCCCGAGGAAGGATGGACCCGCTCGATATGCCGTACGACGGAGAGAATGATGCCATACCGGAGCCGGTCTCCAATGCCTTCACGCCAGAGATGAACGCCTCAAGCGCCGAGGCGGCAAGCCTGCTGGAACAGGCCATTCTCTCCCTCCCTCAGACGTATCGGACCGTCATTGTTCTGCGCGATGTGGAGGAGATGAGCACAGCCGAGACGGCCGAGGCTCTCTCTATCACTGAATCCAACGTCAAAGTGCGCCTGCACCGCGCACACGAGTTGCTGCGAGAGGAACTGTATGCGCGGGCCGGAGCTTCGGCTGCGCAGGCGTTCGGATTCCACGCGGTTCGTTGCGATCGGGTCGTCGCGTCTGTCATGGCGCGCCTCGGTGCGACCCGATCCGCGAGTTAAACACCCATCTTCGCCGCTAAAAGGTCCGGAACGGCATCCTGCTGCCCGCCATCAAAGCGTGAGACAGTGAAGGACTTATCTCGTGATGCGACAGTTATCATTGAGATGAGGCCCTGTTCGCGGTCTCACGGGAGCAGCGATGTTAAAGGCCTTTTCCAAATACCGTCTCCCAATTCACCCGCGCCGGGAATTGGTGATGCTGGTCTCCATCACGGGCCTGATCATTGTTCTGTTCATCGGGGTAACGGCTCTCTCCCGGTTGTTTTACACACAGCAGGATGACCTTGCGGCGCGGTGGTCTGCGCGCGGCGCGGCCGACCTGGCGGCGGCCAGATTCAGCGACGCCATGAACGACTATCGCGCTTCTCTGCGGTACGCGCCGGACAGCTCCGCCATCCAACTCGGAATGGCGGAAGCCCTGATTGGGCTCAAGCGACCGAGCGAAGCATCGGCATATTTGGTTAATCTGTGGCAGGCCCAGCCTGAGAACGGAGTGGTGAATCGCGAACTGGCGCGCATCGCTGCCGGAGAGAACAACTCACGCGGCGCGCTGCGCTACTACCACAACGCCATCTATGCCATCTGGAGCGGCGACGCAGAGCGCCAGCGCCGCGATACTCGCTGGGAACTCGTCCGGTATCTGCTCGGTATCAAAGCGTTTGCACAAGCGCAATCGGAGTTGATCGCGCTTGCAGCAGAGGTGGGAGAAGATCCCGGGCAGCAGATCGAACTCGGGCATTATTTCCTGAAAGTTCAGGATAATCAGCGTGCCCTGGCGGCGTTTCGGCTGAGCCTGCATGCCGATCCCCACAACCAGGCGGCGCTGGCCGGCGCGGGAGCAGCGGCATTCAGCATGGGCGATTACTCGCGCGCGCGCGAGTTTCTGCAGACCGCGGTTAAGGAGTCGCCAGCAGATCGGGAGAGCCAGAACTTGCTGGATGTGGCGGAGCAGGTGGACCAGCTCGATCCGTACCGGCGGCAGATCTCCGATGCGGAGCGCGATCGCGCGGTGATTGGCGCCTTCCAAACGGCAGGACAGCGGCTCAAGTCGTGCCCGGCGGCGGCGCGTGCACCCATGGTTGTTGGTGCGCCTGAGACCCTGAACGACGCCTGGACAAAGCTGGAACCGCAGGTGACCGCGCGCGACCTGCGCCGCAACCAGGATGTGGTGAACCGCGCGCTCAGCCTTGCCTTCCGGATTGAACGGCAGGCGGTGAGCCAATGCGGGTCTGGGTCAAGCGCCGACGCGGCGCTCATCCTCATATCGAAATTGCACGAGGGGAGTTGAATTGCAGGAAACCAGCGCCCATAGCGTGATTGTCGAAGACGGGCAGAGCGAGCACTCTCGCGCCGGCTGGCCTGTCAGTCTGAACGCGTTGCGAAATGTGTTTCGGGAAGAACGGCTGTTTCTGATTCTCTCGGTCTTCATCGGGATTCTCTCCGGACTCGCGGTCGTATGCTTCCGGTTCTCGATTGAATGGTGCCGCATCTACCTGCTTGGTTCCGGCACCAATCTCTCCCCCGTCCGCCTCTTCCTTGCTCCCACCTTGACGGGCTTGGCGATCGCAGTCCTCGTGATCCACGTCTTCCCGCTGGCGCGCGGCAGCGGCGTCAACCAGACCAAGGCGGCGCTCTACATCTTCAACGGCTATATCCCGTTCCGAACCGCGGTAGGCAAGTTCATCACGTCAGCCCTGGCCATCGGTTCGGGGTTCTCGCTCGGGCCTGAAGACCCCTCGCTGCAGATCGGCGCATGCATCGCTTCAGCGGTCGGCTCCGGCATGCGGCTCTCGCGCGATCGCATGCGGCTGATTGCCCCCGTAGGCGCCGCGGCTGGATTAGCCGCAGCATTCAATGCGCCCATCTCCGCCGTGCTGTTCGTAATTGAAGAAGTCATCGGCCGCTGGACCGCCGGTATTCTCGGCTCCGTGGTGCTATCGGCTATTTCCAGCGTGGTGGTCACACGCTGGTTCCTTGGATCGGAATCGCTGTTCCGCATTCCGCCAGTGGAATTGAAGCGCCCGTCGGAACTGATTGCTTATGCGATCTTGGGCATCGTCGGCGGAGTGGCCTCTGTAGTCTTCGCCGGAGGCATCGGTTATCTGCGGCCGCGCTTCCGGGAACTTGCGCCGTGGACGCAGTACATCCAGCCCGCCGTGGCAGGACTGCTCATCGGGCTGATCGGCTATCTGGGCGCGCCTCAGGTGATGGGCGCCGGGTACGAGTACATGGACGAGGCCATCCACGGCCATTTCACGTGGCAGTTTCTCGCCATCCTCGCCGGACTCAAAATTCTCGCCACACTCCTGTCATTTGTCAGCGGCACCCCGGGCGGCATGTTCGCGCCCACGCTGTTTATCGGTGCCATGCTGGGCGCAGCTGTCGGCGGCGCGGAACACGTGATTCTGCCGCAGTTCTCCTTCTCACCCGGCACCTACGCGCTGGTGGGCATGGGAGTGCTCTTCGCCGGATTCCTGCGCGCGCCCATGACGTCCGTCTTCATGGTGCTCGAGGTCAGCGGAAACTACTCCATTATCGTTCCCGTCATCGTTGCCAACACCTTCGCGTACGTCATCGCCCGCGGCCTTCAGCCCACGCCTATCTTCGACGTGCTCACGCGCCAGGACGGGCTCGAACTGCCCTCGATGGAGGAGCAGCGGGAAGAGAGCATCCTGCGCGTTGAGGATGCCATGCGGCCACCCACCGACCCGGTCATCGACGGCGAAGATACGGTAGATCGCGCCGCGCGCGTGTTCCAGGAGACACAACGGGACGCCCTGCTCGTCCGCCTCAAGCCAAATGGTTGGAGCAACGTAGGCCGCGATGAACTGAATACGTTCAGGCAGGAAGGCAAGGGCGCGGAGCCGCTTGGATCGCTGCTTCAGGCGCGTCATGTTCCCGGCCTGCATCCCGATCATCCGCTCGACATGGCTCTGCGTTACGTGGACCGCTGGCAGCTTGTGCCGGTGGTGAACCGCGCCAATCTGCGCGAACTTGTCGGTGTGGTGACCCAGCGCGATGTTCTTGAGCGCTATCGCGACTTCGGCGGCGAGTAAGCCCGTAGCATGGGTCTGCGCATCTTATTCCTCAGGAGATAGATACGCGTGAATCAAAAGCTCAAGCCTACTCATGATCAGCCCGGCGGTTTCCAGGACCAGAACGCGAACCCGGACGACGGCGTAGTGAACGATTCGTTCGGCACCGTGAATACTGCCGACTCCACCGGCTTGGACGAAAACAAGGAAACCGGCGACGCCAAGCGCAACAATAAGAACACGCGCGAAGATTGACGCAGTCCTGAAGATTCACGAAGCCTTGATGTCCTTACAGGACGTTGTCCGCGCGATTGCCCCACACCTGACCGGACCTTCGTTCCTTCGGCCGATCCTGCTGAGGGAACGAAGGCACGCCTTCCTGCCCTGATTCCCATTAAATCCGCCCATTATTGCGCTGAATTTGGCGCAATACATGTCACTGCGCGCCCGATTGTCGCCAGCATGTCATTCCATTGTCGCGAGCGATTTTTCGGGGCTGATTCCCGCCTATACTGCCCTCGAGACGTGCCGCGGCAACAAGACTTCTTCCTGTAACTCACTTGTTGGACCGCTCGCGACTTCGTCGTTTGCTTTATACCGTGTCGGACTCCCAGGGCCAGTCTGGCACGGTTTTTTTTTGGCGCCCTACTTCGGCTCCGTCTCTCGCATAAACTCCGCCAAATAGTCCTTCCAAACCGCTGCTGCAGTATGCGTGCCGTGCCCCCGTGTCTGGTCGCTGATGGGCAGCAGAATGAACCGCCCATGCTGAATCTTCTTCACTTCCTGCTCGGCAATGCCCAGTTCCGGCGGGTTGATGTAGTCGTCGGCAGAGTTGATCCACAGAACCGGCGCCTTGATCTCACCCAGCTTGGGCTCGGGGTTGTAGTTGCGGCTGGCGTTGAGGTAGAAGATCATGTTGTTCGCGTCGGTGGCGGCCATGGTGCGCGCCAGGTACTTGTCGACGTACTCCTCGGCCTTCGCGCGCGTGGGCGCGGCCTTCTGCATCACCAGCGGTGCGGAGCCCATCACGAGCAGCATTTCGTTGGCGCCGCGCAGGCCATCCTGCGGCTCGCTCTTGTACTCGCCGCCCTGGTATGCGGGATCGAGCTTGATGTCCTGGATCGCCATATAACGCATCATGCGGTTGCGGCCCGCGATCTCCACCGGCAGGCACGCGAACGGCGCCAGCGCATCCATGAAGTCGGGATACGTCTCGCCCCACACGAACCCTTGCATGCAGCCCATCGACGTGCCCAGGATCAGCCGCAGATGATCGACCTTCATCTCGTCCAGCATCATGCGGTCGGCGCGCACCATGTCGTCATAGTCGTAAGCAGGGAAGTGCGCGTGCATCCCGTCCGATGGCTTCGAGCTCTGGCCATGCCCGATCTCATCCGGCAGGATGATGAAGTACTTCTGGATATCGAGAATGCCGCCCGGCACAAAGAGCACGTCGCTGAACACCGGATTCAGCAGCGACTTCGCATCGCCGCCCGTGCCATGCAGCAGTAACACAGCATTGTCCACATGTCCCGCAGCATTCCGATGCGGCTCGCCCAGCGTAAGGTAATGCAGCTTCAACTCCGGCAGCGTCTCGCCGGTGCCAAATTTGAAATTAGCCAGCGTGACCCAGCCGTCTTTCGTGGGCCATGACTTCTGCGTCGCCTGTTGTGCCGCGGCAGCGGTGACGAACGCCAAACTCAACGCGCAAGCAAGCAATTTGAACGATCGCATAATGAATCTCCTGAACTGAGTAGGCTATCGCTTCCGCATCCTGAGGCTTTGCCAGCTTCCATCCACGGTCCACCCCCCGTCCACCGCCAGCGCATGTCCATTGACGAATCCGCTCTGCGCGGGATCTGCGAGGAAGCGAATGGCGCACGCAATATCGTCAGGCGAGGCAAAGCGCCCCATCGGGTTCACGCCTTCGATATCGGCGTCGTTGTAGCCACCGCCTGCCTGATCGGCCACATCCATCTCGGTCTTTACCCAGCCAGGACACACTGCATTGACGCGCACTCCGCGGCCGCCCCACTCGGCTGCCAGGGTGCGCGTGAGCCCGATCAGCCCATGCTTCGAAGCGTTGTAAGCCGCCCGATCGGCGATCCCCACCAGCCCCGCAATCGAAGCTACATTGACGATGCTTCCACTTCTCTGCTCCAGCATCATCGTTCCGAAGGCCTTCGCCAGCAGAAACGGCGCGAGCAGGTTCACCTCCAGCACGCGCAGAAACGCCTTCCCATCCACCGACTCAGCCGGCGCGATGAAGCTGATACCAGCATTGTTCACCAGCAAATCGGCGCGTCCCCAGCGTTGCTTCACGCCCTCCGCGGCCCTGGCAACAACCGCCTCATCGGAGAGGTCTCCAACGAATTCTTCGGCTTCTACACCCACAGTACGCACCGCTGCCAGCGTCGCGTCACACGCCTTCACATCCAGCAAGGCCAGCGCATACCCCGCCTCCGCCAGCACCTCCGCCGTCCGCCGCCCAATCCCCTGCGCCGCACCCGTAACAATCGCAACACGCATGCCCCTAAGTTACCGGACGCCCCTGCCCTCAGAGGCGGAAAGCATGTTTTCAACCGTATTCCTGCCGCGATAAAATCATTGCGGAAACATGCGCATTTGCTCCATCCCCGCACCCGCACCGCTCAAGCGCTTCCGCCGCGGCCGGCACGACCGTGGACGTTGACCCGCGACCCTGACTAATCTGTTTTGTGACGATTTCTTTCCCGTTCCCGTGGCCTGAATCGGCCGGGACCCCGGCGCGCCCGCCGGCACCATCGGCTTAGCTTGATCCGCTCGCCTGCGGATAGAAAGGCACACCTCCCGTGAGTACCGCAACCAACAGCTTCGCCTGCCGCGCCACGCTCAAGTCCGGCGCCAAGTCGTACACAATCTTCCGTCTCCCCGCGCTTGAGGCCAAAGGCTTCAACCTCAGCCGCCTCCCGTTCTCACTCAAGATCCTCCTTGAAAACCTGCTGCGTCGCGAAGACGGCGTGAACGTCACCGCTGACGACATCGCCTTCCTTGCCAACTGGGACGCGAAGGCTGAGCCCAGCCGCGAGATTGCCTACATGCCCGCGCGCGTGCTCATGCAGGACTTCACCGGCGTGCCAGCCATCGTTGACCTCGCCGCCATGCGCGATGCCATCAAGACCCTCGGCGGCGATCCCGAGCGCGTCAATCCGCTCATTCCTGCCGAGCTGGTCATCGACCATAGCGTACAAGTTGACGAGTTCGGCACGCCCCAGGCCTACGACGCCAACTCGTTCCTCGAGTTCCAACGCAACCGCGAGCGCTACGCCTTCCTCAAGTGGGGCCAGACCGCCTTCCGCAACTTCAGCGCTGTGCCTCCCGGCATGGGCATCTGTCACCAGGTCAACCTCGAGTACCTCGCGCGCGTGGTCTTCACAACCGACGAGAGCGGCGAACTGCTCGCCTATCCTGACACGCTCGTAGGCACCGACTCCCACACCACCATGATCAACGGACTCGGCGTTCTCGGTTGGGGAGTGGGTGGCATCGAGGCCGAGGCCGCCATGCTCGGTCAGGCCGTCTCCATGCTGGTGCCGCAGGTCGTCGGCTACAAGCTCACCGGCAAGCTGCGCGAAGGCGCGACGGCTACTGACCTCGTCCTCACCGTGACGCAGGCTTTGCGCAAGCTCGGCGTTGTGGGTAAGTTTGTGGAGTTTTATGGGGAAGGCATAACGCAGTTACCGCTCGCCGATCGCGCCACCATCAGCAACATGGCGCCCGAGTACGGCGCGACCTGCGGCATCTTCCCCGTCGACGCGGAGACGCTGCGCTATCTGCGTCTCACCGGCCGCAGCGAAGAGCAGATCGCACTGGTCGAGGCTTATTACAAGGAGCAGGGACTCTTCCACGCCCCCGGCGCGCCCGAGGCCGAATACACGCAAACCCTCGAGCTCGATCTCGCAACCGTGGAGCCCAGCGTGGCAGGCCCCAAGCGCCCGCAGGATCGCGTGCTGCTCAGGGACACGGCGGCCAGCTTCCAGCAGCAGCTTCCTTCGCTGCTCGCGCCCACCGCCAAACCGCTCGGCTCGCGCACTGCGGAAGCATGGTCGCGCGAAACTGCGGTCACCGATGCGTCCGCCGCGACGGCCGTTGCGGAAGTGGGTCCGCTTCACGTCACCACGACTGTCAAGGAACGCTTCAACGTCGATCCCGACAAGTATCTCGATCACGGATCGGTCGTCATCGCCGCCATCACGAGCTGCACAAACACTTCGAATCCAAGCGTGATGGTTGCCGCCGGCATCCTCGCGAAGAAGGCCGTGGAGAAGGGCCTCAGCGTTCCGCCGTGGGTCAAGACCTCGCTTGCTCCAGGCTCGCGCGTCGTCACCGACTACTACGAGAAGTCCGGCCTGTTGCCCTACCTCGAAAAGCTGCGATTCAACGTCGTCGGCTACGGATGCACCACGTGCATCGGCAACTCCGGCCCTCTGCCTGAAGATGTTTCATCCACCATCAACGAGCACGGCTTGGTTGCAGTCAGCGTCCTGAGCGGCAACCGCAACTTCGAAGGACGCGTGAACGTTGACGTCCGCGCGAATTACCTCATGTCGCCGCCGCTCGTCGTGGCCTACGCACTTGCCGGCAAAATCGGCCACAACTTCGACGCAGATCCGCTCGGCAACGACCAGAATGGCCAGCCCGTCTTCCTCAAAGACATCTGGCCCACGCAAGCCGAAGTGGCCGCGGCCATTGAGAAGGGCATCTCCAGCGAAGGCTTCCGCCGTGAATATGCGCACGTGAGCGATGGAGATGCGAACTGGCAGGGCCTGAGCTTCCCCACCGGCAACACCTATCAGTGGGAACCCGACTCCACTTACATTCGCAAGGCGCCCTACTTCGACGGTATCACCAGGGAGCCCGCGCCCATCACCGACATCCTCAACGCGCGCGTGCTCGCGGTTCTTGGCGACTCTGTCACCACCGACCACATCTCGCCTGCCGGCAACATCAAGGCCAGCGGCCCCGCCGGCAAATACCTCACCGAGCACGGCGTGAAGAACGCCGACTTCAACAGCTATGGCTCGCGCCGCGGCAATCACGAGACCATGGTGCGCGGCACCTTCGCCAATGTGCGCCTGCGCAACAAGCTTGCGCCCGGTACAGAGGGCGGCGTCACGCGCCTGCTCCCCGAAGGCGAGCAGATGTCGATTTTCGATGCCAGCGTAAAGTATGCCGAGCGCAATGTGCCTCTCGTCATCCTTGCCGGCAAGGAATACGGCTCAGGCTCCTCGCGCGACTGGGCGGCAAAAGGCCCGAACCTGCTGGGTGTGAAGGCCGTCATCGCCGAAAGCTTCGAACGCATTCACCGTTCGAATCTCGTCGGCATGGGCATTCTGCCGTTGCAGTTTGAAGACGGCCAGAACGTCGAAAGCCTCGGCCTCACGGGCGAAGAGACCTACGACTTTGCCGGCCTCACCACGCTGCTCGCCGACAAATTCGCCAACGGCCGCACGCTGAAGGTAAAGGCGAAGGCTGCCGACGGGAGCGTGAAGGAACTCACCGCGAAGGTACGCATCGACACCCCCCAGGAGATCGAGTACTACCAGCACGGCGGCATCCTGCAGTACGTGCTGCGGCAGCTGGCAGCAAAGTAGGCTATCTCCTAAGCGCATGCGGATTCGAGTCGCACCGAGTCCGTATGCGCTTCTCTGTCTGTTCTATACGCATTGCGATGCGAAATGAGTTCACCGCTGTAAGCGAGTCCGATGGGTAACTGGTTCGTTGCCTGGTCGCTGCGATTCCGAGACCCAAGGAGAACCTGAGCGCAGCTATCCAGTTGGTTCTGGGCGACCACCGAGCCGACGCGGCTCCCTGTTAACCAAATCGCCCATAATTTTGAAGTTGCAGCGCGTTTCGGAATCCGCGATGCTTTCTCGCATGACCTTTTTCAAGCGAATCGCACCGGCAATTGCGCTCTATTTCCTTTCGCCGCTCATCGCGGAATTCCTCCTCGGCGATTTTCCGCTCAGCAAACTCGCCTTCCTGCTGTTCCTCGCGCCGTTCTACGGCGGCGGCGCGGTGCTCATTCGCGAGATCGTGCGCCGCACCGGCCGCGGCTGGCCCACCATCATCACCCTCGCACTCGCCTACGGCATCTTCGAGGAAGCCTTCACCACGCAAACACTTTTCAATCCCGACTACCTCGGCCTGCACCTGCATCTGCTTGAGCCCGCATTCATCCCCGCGCTCGGCATCAGCGCCTGGTGGACCATCTTCGTCCTTACGCTGCACACCGTCTGGAGCATCTCGGTTCCCATCGCCATCATGGAGGCGCTCGTCCCGCAGCGCGCGCACACCCCATGGCTGAAATGGCTCGGCCTCAGCATCGTGACCGTGCTCTTTGTGCTGATTGCCTGCACCATGACCGTGCATCAGATTCAGACCGACGCTCACCACTTCATGGCGTCGAACAAGCAGTTCGCCGTGTCTGCCGTGTGCTGCGTTGTTGTCGCGATCGCCGCGTTCCTCCTTCCGCGTCGCGGCAGAGCGCGCCGCCCCGGCAATCCACCGAGTGCGTGGATCACCGGCGCACTGTCCCTGGTCGCAAGCTCGATCTTCCTCATCGTTCCTCAGCGTTGGGGCTGGGGCACAGTCGCTATCTATATTGCGGTCGATCTGCTTATGATCATTGCGGTCACCGCATGGTCGCGCCTCGTGGGATGGAACGGCCTGCACATCCTTTCCCTAGGAGGAGGTGCGGCTTTGGCTTACGCGTGGCACGCATTCATCCAGCAGCCAGTAACAGGAAAGGCCGACGCCGCCATGCGCATCGGCAATGCCGTCCTCGCACTCGGCACGATCCTGCTCCTCTACGCCGCCGCACGCCGAACGTCAGCAGCGCAGGCAGAAACCACCGCAGTGCACGCCTAGGGCATGCCAGAAGATACGGAACAGCCCGCGTCGAACTTCCTGCTGAAAGCGCTCTACAATACGCTCGCCGGAATCGGCGGACTCTCCTTTTTGTTCGGTCGAAGATTGCTCGCCGAGCTCAAACACATGGACCGCCTGCTCGGCGAGATGATCGGAATCGGCGTGGCCGTCCTATGCATAGCACTGGCGGCGATGGTGAAATCAGCTTCAGGGGAATAGCGGAGCTAGCCAACTGTCACTAGCTCCGCTAACTCCGCGCGCACCGCTTGCTTCTACGACGCCAACGCCTGCGGTGTGCTGATCTCCGCGCGGAACCGCAGCCAAGCGGCGATGCGATCAGGCATCGGCAGCTTGGAGTAGTGCATCTCGCGCACCTCGATGCTCCGGCCCAGCGCATGACGAAGCAGCGCTTCCTCTGCGTTCTGGTAAAGCCGCATTTTCCCTCCGCATAACGTGCACGCGTTCAGTTCCTTCCCTTCCAGATGCCCGCAGTGCTCGCACAACGACGCGCTGTGCTGCTCGCCGTCTGGCTTGCTGGTCCACAGGAGCGTGCGCACTTCACCTTTCTCCAGAGCGTCGATTACCTCGTTGATGCCCACGGCGCCCAGCGCATTCGAGGCAAAGCCGCCCATCGTCCTTTCCATCAGTTTCTGCTCATCCACGCGATCCCTCACGTCAACTAGGGCCTGCGCCTTCTCCTGTATCTCCTCGCACGAGGCGATTCCCGGATCGCAGTGGAAGTGCCCCGCGAGAACGCGCTTGAGGTCCGGATGCAACTCCGCCTCGATCGCCGGCCACATGTCATCGCGGCAGCCCACAATCAGGCAGTCGTAGTCCTTGTGCTCGTAGAAGTGCAGCAGGTGTTCGGCAACGAATGTGAAATGCCTCCGCACCTGTTCATCTTTCTTGCGCTCCAGGTGCACAGACTTGCCTGTTCCCGTGGTGCGTATCTTCTCCTTGTCGTCCTCATCGATCACCTGGCTGTGTTCGGTGATCTCGCGCGCTTCAAGCAGCAGCAGGCGGGCTCGATTGCGATCGGCCAGCGCGATGCAATAGCGCCTGCGCCCCTGTTGTTGCGCAATCAGCGGAGCCAGCGAGAAGTTCGGGCCTACGTCGATGCGGCATCCGAAGTCGCCGGGCGCATCGTATTCGCGCCAGATGCCCTTGCTCCAGCATGCGAAGATCACCTTCGCGCGTCCGTTGTTGCCCTTCAGCTCCGACACCGTCTCAAGGATGCGCTGCACATCCTCGCGATCGGCATGGCTCATGCCCTTCAGCGATCCCAGCTTCTGCTTGATCTGATCTTTGGCGAAGATGGGCTCTTCGCGATGGGCAAGCTCCGACGGCGCCGGCGCTTTGAAGTACACCGAGATCGCATCCCGGTCTTCGCTCCAGAAGCGGGCGAGCTCCTGCAACTCATCCAAAGTGATTTTCGAATTCACAATTGCCACGGTCACTCCCTTGCGCAATCGCGCTGCAAGTCTAGTGCGGAGTTTTTCCGCTGTGATTCAGTCCGGCCTGCGCGTCCTCGCGGTCGCGCACCACTTTCTCTTGTCCGCCGTATTCACTCTCGGCTGACCGATTCGAGATGCCTTGCTTGCTCGCATCGCGCGAGGTGCGGCTGGTCACGGAGCCTTCATAGGCGACGGCCTGCGGCCCGGTGTTGTGCGAATTGCCTGCTCCGGGCATGTGTTTCGGTGATCGCGTTCCGCCGCTCTGCGCACCGTCGTTGTTCTCGTAAGCAGCGGCGTCCTCGCCATGCATCACGGTCTGCGGCATGTCGTCCGGGTTCAAGTCAGTTTGTGCAAAATTCGTGTTCTGTTGCGACTGTGTATGTGGGGATTTCTGCTTTGCCATGTACATCCTCTCGAAACAAGAAAAGCGCGGCTCAGCCATAAGCCGCTCGCGTCATGCCGCGCTATGGCTGCTTGCGGCCGGTGGGGAAGGGAGCCAGGAACCGCAGGTCGCCTGCGGGCTTCGTGTGCGGCCCCCGCGGTCCGGCATCCAGGTGCGCCGCATACGACCGGTCGTGCAGACCGGGATGATGATTCTCCGGCAGCTGCGGAGCCGGATTGCTGGCGGCCGAGTTCATCTGCTGCTCCGCACCCTTTGACGTATCCCGCTTCGACGAGCGGCCCTTGCTCGTCGCCTTAGCGCTCTTTGCGGAGTCGGCACCCGCGCTCTGACGCGTGCGTGCCCCCTTCGCCGCAGACGGCGTCTTCTCCCGCTGTGTGGACGAGTTCTTTGTGGATGTTCGTTTGGATCCTTTACTTTCCCTGCCTGCATCGATGGAGATGGGATCGCTCTTCCTCATCGTTTCTGATCGCTCCTGGATATGCGCGGCAACCGCCGATCCGCCTCAGGCCATGCCCTTCGCGGTTCGCCTTATGTACGCTGCCGGGCCGCTGCCCGCTGCCGAATTTGTGCTTCTAACCAAGCTCCGATGCGGCATTGTCACGGCGGGGTTAGCCGGCGTTTAAGTCTTCTGCAACTGCTTCCAAACGCAAGAAAGCCACCCCCGAAGGCGTGGCTTTCAAGCTTGCTCGAAATGCGTCTTTACTGCTTCCGACCCGCTGTTTTCGGCTTGGCCGGGCGCTTCATTTTGGCGGGCTCAATCGGCGTCTCGTGTTCGTGGGGCGACAGAAATTTGCTGTCGGGCCCACGCTCGCCCAGCACATGCAGGCGCAGGAAGTTGGTCGAGCCCGACTTGGTGCGGGTTCCCGCCACAATCGCGATAACTTCGCGCGGCCGCACAAAACCGTGCTGTTCCAGCAGCGTCTCGGCCAAGTCCACCATCGCCTCGGTAGCGGTTGCCTTCGGGCAGCGGATAGGCACCGTTCCCCACAACAGATTCAGGCGGTTAATCGTAATTTCGTTCGGGCTCAACCCGAAGATCGGCGTCGAGGGGTGGTACTTCGAAAGCTGCCGAGCCGTTGCGCCGGTCTCAGTGAACAGCGCGATCCCGCGCAGATCCAGATCCTCGGCCGCATGTGCGGTGGCCTCGCAGATCGTCTCCGCAATCGACAGGTGCGTGTGATTCGGAATACCGCCGTACCCTGTCTGGTGCTTCATCGTGCGCTCGGCCTCGTGCACAATGCGGGCCATCATGGCCACCGCCTGAATCGGATATTTACCCACCGCGGACTCGCCCGAGAGCATCACTGCGTCGGTTCCGTCGTAGACGGCATTTGCCACGTCCGAGGCTTCCGCGCGTGTGGGTCGCGGGTTCTCGATCATCGACTCCAGCATCTGCGTCGCCGTGATCACCGGCTTGCGGAACTCGCCGGCCCGGCGAATGATGTGCTTCTGAATCGCCGGCACCTTCTCTGGTGGAACTTCCACGCCCAGATCGCCGCGGGCCACCATGATGCCGTCAGAGGCTTGCAGAATCTGGTCGAGCTGCTCAATCGCTTGCGGCTTCTCGAGCTTGGCAATGATCCAGGTCTCCGAGCCGTAGGCCGACACGCGGTTGCGCACCAGGCGAATATCCTCCGCAGTACGCACAAACGAAACCGCGATCGCGTCCACGCCGTTCTTCAGCGCGAATTCGAGATCGGCATCGTCCTTCTCGGTCAGCGAAGGCACGCGCACCGGAATGCCCGGCAGGTTGATGCCCTTGTTCTCGCCCAGCATGCCGCCGTTTACGATCTCGCAGACGACGTCATCGCCGAGCACTTCGTGCACGCGCAGCTCGATCAGTCCGTCACTCAGCAAAATGCGCGAGCCCTGCTCAACGTTTTCAGCCAGCGTCTTGAAAGTGGTTCCCACCAGCGTAGCCGTGCCAGGCACTTCGCGCGGTGTAATCGTGATGCGCTTGCCGGCCTGCAGCAATACCGGCTGGTGATCCCTCAGCTTCGAGGTACGGATCTTCGGGCCTTGCAGGTCGCCCAGGATGCAAAGCGGCTTGCGTTCCTCGCGGCTCACCTTGCGGATCATCTGGATCAGCGCCAGCTTCTCCTCATGTGTGCCGTGGGAAAAGTTCAGGCGCACAACATCGACACCGGCGCGTACCAGATCGCGGAAAACCGGTTCGGTGTTCGAAGCAGGGCCAAGAGTGGCCACAATCTTGGCGCGGCGCTGCGTGATGGAATCGGACAGGCTAAGTTCAGCAAACGGCATCGATGAGTGCTCCAGGAATTGTTCAAGCGGATTGGGGAATTTGGTGTGCGACTGTATTCATTTTACAAGGTTGAGCCGCAAAACCCCTTTACCATCATGCCCAATTCGCAACATCGTTTGCCGTGCCAGTGGTCACAGACTGGGAACGGCGCTTGTTGTGTTATTGGCGGCAGCACGATTCAGCCGCTTCTCGCACAGCGTCCCGTTGAATTCAGCCCCCAGCAGCGCACTGAAACTCGTCAGGTACAGCCACACCAGCGTAGCGATTCCGGCTGCGAATGAACCGTAAAATCTTGAATAATCGGCGACCCGGGTGACGTACCATCCAAACGCCAGCGTTGCGGGAAACCACATCAGCGTCGCTCCTAGCGCCCCCGGCAGCACCCAACCCCAGTGCTCCGTCTGCCTTGTGCCGAAGTGATACAACGCCGCCAGCACGGTCACCGCCGTCGTCACCGACAGGGCCCATCGCACCAGCCTCCAGAAGAACAGCACCACATGCCGCAGTTCGTGGCCTGACCGCGCAACCATCCAGACCTCAATCTGGTGCCCGAACATGAGCAACAGGCTGGCCAGCGCCAGTGGCACCAGCACGATGGGCACCAGCATCAGCGCCCGAAAACGCTTCTGCCAGAATCCCCAGTCGTCGCGGCGGCGTCTGTAGGCTCGGCGGAAACCCTCCATCAGCGAGAGCATCACACCCAGCCCCGCGAACAGCGACAACGAGGTAGCCGAAAGAATGAGCTGAGTCGATCCCAGTGGATGCTCGTTCAGGGTGCCCGACAGCAGACTCATGCTCCCCGGCGGTAAAAGGCTCTCCAGCGAATTCCGCAATTCATCCACCAGCGAACTGCCCACCGGTAGCATCGCCAGCAGAGCCGTAAAAACCAGGGCAGCGGGAAACACGCACAACATCCCCGAATACGCAACCGCCTTGGCAGTGTTGAAGACATCATGGTCCAACGCTCGCCACAGCGTCTTTCGGATGTTCCTGAGAATGCGCCGCATTACAAGCAAGAGTAGAGCATCCGGCAGCCATTTGCCGCACAAGGATCTCGTGGAACACGAAGGCAAACAGGGGCTTTCTAATCCCTGTTCCCTGATGCCTATTCCCTGTCTTTTACTTCTGCATGTCCTGGTAAGCGTGCACCCAGGCGTTCATCAGGTCGTCGAGGCTATAGCCGGACTCCATCTTGCAGTTGCCGAACGCGTCGTCCTTGCGTTCGCAGCGAGCCACCACTTCACCCTTCGCGTTGTAGAGAGTCAATCCGTTCGGACTCTTCGGCACATCCTTGAATACGGGCTGGATTGCCGGTGTTGCTATCGTCTTCGCATTTTCCACCGCGGTCCCCGTCGATACCGCGGCCAGCAGAATGAAGGCAGAGAGAGCGCTCATTCCAGTTACTCCTTAGATAATTGGGTGGGTTCAGAATTACACCGATCCCGCGCAGCTACAAGCAATTTCTTCTGTGGCCCCCCGCCGCGGGCCTAGCACTTTCCGGTCAGTGCCACGCTGTCTCAGAATGCGAAAACATCGCCCTCGATCCAACTCGCACTTCTATCAGTCGCCGCCCCAACCTTCCAGACCGTTCCCCCACAAACCTGCCGTGCCCCATCCTGTCGTCTGTCCGGGATCCCCATCGACAGGTCTTCGTCGGTGGGGCGGTTGCGGGCGACAGGGTAGGAAACCACGATCCCCACCCTGCCTTAGAAAGCTGACGGCTGAGGGCTGAAAGCTAACGTCTGTTCCTCACAGCGCCCTCTCGCCTCAACGAATTATCATCTCAAGCGTTATGAGAAGCCGACCCGCCCTCTCCTTCCGTCGAGCGCTTGTATCCACCCTCCTCCTCGCCGCCTTCGCCGCTGTTGAGGCCCGCCCCCAGGACCGTGCCGCGCCTCGCCCCGTTCCCAACCAGCAGCTCGCCTCCAAGGAGCTCAACGCCAAGGTCGAAGCCCTTCTCAAGAAAATGACCCTCGACGAGAAGATCGGTCAGCTCGTCCAGTTCTCCGCGGGCTTCGCCACCGGCCCCGGCTCCGAAGGCAAAAACCAGCGCTTCGATGACATGGTCGCCAAGGGCCAGGTCGGGTCATTCCTCAACGTCGTCGGCGCGGACGCCACCAACCACTATCAGCACATCGCCATGGAGAACTCCCGCCTCCACATCCCGCTCATCTTCGGCCTCGATGTGATTCACGGCGACCACACCACGTTCCCCATCCCGCTCGCGATCGCCGCCAGCTTCGACCCCGCAATGGGCGAGCTCGTCGCGCGCACCGGCGGAGTCGAAGCCCGCGCTGACGGCATTCCATGGGTCTTCTCGCCCATGGTCGACATCGCCCGCGACGCCCGCTGGGGCCGCATCATCGAGTCCAACGGCGAAGACCCCTTCCTCAGTTCCGCCATGGCCCGCGCCTGGGTTCGCGGCTATCAGCAGGGCGACCTCTCCAAGCCTGACTCCGTCGCCGTCAGCGTCAAGCACTTCGCCGCCTACGGAGCCGCCATCGCCGGCCGCGACTACAACGCCACCGACATGAGCCAGATCACCCTCCGCCAGGTCTACCTCAAGCCCTACCAGGCCGCCGTCGAAGAAGGCGCCGCCACGCTCATGTCATCCTTCAACTCCATCAACGGCGTGCCCGCCTCCGCCAACCCCCTCACCCTCACCCAGATCCTCCGCAAGGAGTGGGGCTTCGACGGCTTCGTCGTCTCCGACTGGGGTTCGGTTGCCGAACTCATCAACCACTCCATCGGCGATGGCCCCACCGTCGCGCGTAAGGCCCTCACCGCCGGGGTCGACATGGACATGCAAGGCGATCTCTACGGAACCACCATCGCCGCCCAGGTCCGCTCCGGCAGAATCCCTGAGTCGGTCATCGACGAGGCTGCCCGCCGCATCCTGCGCGTAAAGTTCGCCCTCGGCCTCTTCGACCACCCCTACACCCAGGCCGGCCCCTCCTACGAGCCCACCCCCGAGAAGCGCGCCATCGCCCGCAAAGTCGCCGACGAAACCATCGTCCTGCTCAAGAACGACCCGGTCGAAGCCGCCGGCAATCTCCTTCCACTGAAGGATAAGAAGACCGTGGCCCTCATTGGCCCCATGGCCGACGACAAGCCCGACACCCTCGGCGCATGGTCGCAGGGCGACCCCAAATACGTCGTCACCCTCCGCCAGGCCCTCGAAGAGAAGCTTGGCTCCGATCACGTCGTCTATGCCCAGGGCTGCGGCCTCCTGAACGGAGAAGACGCCCAGATCTGGTCGAAGAACGGCGGCCCTCAGCCCATTGCCGACGAGAATGCCACCATCTCTGAAGCCGTCGAAGCCGCGAAGAAAGCCGACGTCAGCATCCTTGCCCTGGGCGAGCCCGCCGGCTTCATGGAAGGCGAAGCCGGTAGCCGCGTCCACCTCGGCTTCACCGGCAATCAGCAGAAACTGCTTGAACAAGTCGTCGCCACTGGCAAGCCTGTGGTTCTCGTCGTCATGGCCGGCCGGCCGCTCGCGATTAAGTGGGCCGCTGAGCACGTCCCCGCCATCGTCGAAGCCTGGAGCCCGGGTCATGAGGGCGGCCATGCCATCGTCGACATCCTCACCGGCGACGTGAACCCTTCCGCTAAGCTCCCCGCCAGCCTGCCGCGCGCCGTCGGCCAGGAGCCGCTCTACTACGCACAGATGCCCACCGGCCGCCCCGCCCGCAACGCCGACCTCACCCACATGCCGGCCAACTCCGAGGAGAAGTACCTCTCCCGCTACGTCGACGAGCAGAACTCCGCCCTGTTCCCCTTCGGCTGGGGACTCAGCTATACGCGCTTCGGCTACTCAACGCCAGCCGTTGACCGCGAGACCATTCCCGCCCGCGAGATCGCTAGCAACCACAAGCCTGTCGTGAAGGTCGGCGTCGACGTCCGCAACACCGGCACCGTCGCGGGAACCGAAGTCGTCCAGCTATACATCCGCATCCCCAACGTCAGTGTGGAGCAGCCTCTGCGCGAGCTCAAGGGCTTCACCCGCGTCACCCTCAACCCCGGCGAAAGCAAGCACGTCGAATTCCCCATAGGCTTCGACGAGCTCAACTTCTACAGCGTCGACCTCAAGCAGGTAGTCGAGCCCACAACCTACGACATCTGGGTAGGCGGCAGCTCCCTGGCCGACGCCCACACCACCCTCAAAGTCATCGACTAGCCAGGCCAACGATCTTCGCCCGCCGCTCCTAAGATTTGTCATCCTGAGGAGCGGCGCGACGAAGGACCTGCTTTTCACTTTGCCGCGAATGCCACGAATGCACCGTTCCCCCATCCTGTCGGCTTTTTTGTGCCGACAGGGTGGGAAACCACGGACCTTCATCAGCCTCTCGATCCACACCACGACCATCTCAAACCACTGAATCTGTCATCCTGAGCGAAGTTGATCGCGCACGCGATCAACGCAGCCGAAGGATCCGCGGTTGCCTTTCGTGTCCGGCGAGCGACTATGACAGCTTTGGAAGTGTCACACCGCAGGCTTACGGTCCTGCCAAGAATCGCGACAATCGTCTCTTGGTGGAGGCGCCAGCAATGTCGGAAATTTCTCGGCGCACTGGAAACTGCCTTCTGATCGCCGCTTTGTGTATCTCCTGTGGTGCGATCAGCGGATGTCTCGAGTCGTCGTTCCAATTGGCAAGAGAGTCGAGGCTACCGAAATTCATCCCCATCCCGCCTGGGCTGACTCGCGAAGACATTTCCGTCACAATGAACTACTACACGGCACTTGGCAATGATGCGAAGTTCATATTGAAAGACCGGAAGGGGAAAAAGCTGGCAAAGGTCAGTGGCAAAGCGAAACGTCTGAATCCTCTGAAGCTAAAGAGCCCCTCACAGTTCTATCCTGACTACGAAGCAATTACGGCGAACCGTGTAACTGACATTATCGAACATCGAAAGATGGAACCAATCTTCTATGTCACCGATGACCCTGCTGTGTGGGAAGAACTTATGAGGAGCAGAGCTTCACACCATTGATATCGCAAATGGGCGGGCAGCTATCTTGCTGACACCTTCTCCATCAACCTCTCAAAACACCCCGGCAACTGCGCATCCCATTCGACCCAGTCATGCCCACCTGGCTTGGCGTGAAACTCGCTCGCGAACACGCGCCTTTGCAGGATCCCCGCAAACCGCCGGATCGGCTCCAGCATCGGCTCCTGCTCTCCGGCCGTGATGTACAGATACGGTGTCTTCGCTGGATCAGCCGTCTTCACCTGCACAAACGGATCGGCAGCCCGTCGCGTTTCGCTCCCATCCGCACCGAAAACCTGCTCGAATCGCTTGCTCTGCGACCACCGCCGCCAACTGAACTTCCGCGAGGGCACATCCAACGCCGGGCTGATCCCGCCCGCAAACGCGAACAACTCCGGCCGCCTCAGCGCCAACTCCACCGCTCCATATCCCCCCATCGACACACCCACAACCGCCCGCGATGCCCGATCCGTCGCAACCGGAAACCGCTGCTCCACGTCCGCAATCAAATCCTGCGTAAGAAAATCCCCGTACCGCTCCTTCGCGCCCTCCGCCGCATTCACCCAATACGACGACCCGCCATCCGGCATCACCAGCACGTATCCGCGCGAGGCGTAAGCGCCAACATCGGAGTAGTTCGACCAGTCCCTGAATCCGCCCCCGCCACCATGCAGGAGATAAATCACCGGAAGCTTCCGCCCCTGCTGCACCTGCGCCGGCACATAAACGCGATACGTGATATCGCGCCGCAGCGCCGCCGAGCCGAACGTCACATCCTGCATCTGGACGCCCGGAAACGCCCGCGGCCGATCCACAAACACCGGCCCCCGAGCACGGCATCCCGCGGCGAGCAGGCAGCACACCCCAAACACAACAAGGCAGCAAGAACGAGCGCGATTCATCGGAAATCCGATTCTAGCCGCGGTCTCATCCCTGCGCGCCCGTCGCTGTTAACCAGCCGGGATCATCGCATCGAGCGCGCGAACGCACCCGCCAAAAAACAACCCAGCGCCCTCTCCCACAGCGGATGTATACTCATCCGCGCTCCCCCCGCTCGCTCCAAAATTTCCTTGAAAGGCGCAAGCCATGCCCAGCTATCTCGTGCAGGTGTCCTACACCTCTGAAGCCGTCGCTGCCCTCGTCCACAATCCCCAGGACCGCACCGGCATCATTCGCAAGTCGATTAAGAACCTCGGCGGAAAGCTCATCGGCTCCTGGCTCTCCTTCGGCGACTACGACGTTGTGCTCATCGCCGACATGCCCGATAACGTCAGCGCCGCTGCGCTCGCGATGGCAGCCGCAGCCGGCGGTTCGTTGAAGAGCATCAAGACAACGCCGTTGCTGAGCACGGAAGAAGCGAAGGCGGCCGCAACCAAAGCCTCCGAATCCGGCTACACACCGGTCCAGCAGTAAGCACGCCTCATTCTCATCTGATGAACCACAAAGCGGCGGATTCGAGACATCGGATCCGCCGCGCAGCAAATGTGTGCCTTCTGTTCCCTGATCCCTGTTGCCTGTTCCCTGCTTTTAGTGCGTCGTCACCTTCCCCGCCAGCTGGTCGTACTCGCTCTTCGACACCGCGCCCTTCTTCACCAGGTCATACGAGTCGTCATAAGGCCGGTTGTCGATAATCTTCTGCGCGACCGCGTCATCCACGCCGGGCAGCTTCTTCAGGTCGCCTGACGTCGCCTTGTTCACATTCACCGGCCCCTTGTTGCGGATGCCGTCGACCACCCCCTGCGCAACGGCCTTGGCGTCCTGCGTCACTTCCTTGGTGGCGTTAGCGGTTTCCTGGCGAATTGCTTCAGGGCTTTTCTTTTCCGGCGTGCATGCCGTGAGGGAAAGCAAAACGAGAGACGAAATCAAAACAAGCTTCATACGATATTTCGATGCAGCTTCGGCCGCCCGCGCCCAGTCCTATTCCCATCCCTGCTCCTTATCCCTCTCGCAGCCTGTACACTGTTCCCAGCCTGAGGAGGCTACCCATGCAGACACGCATTCAGGGCACCACCATGCCGGTGCTTGAGGTTCAGCTTGACCCCAACGAAAGCGTCTTCTCCGAAAGCGGCGAACTCTCCTGGATGTCGCAATCCATCCAGATGACCACACACACGCAGATGGGCGGTGGTGGCGGGCTTCTCGGAGTCTTCAAGCGCGTGGCCGGCGGCGGCAGCCTCTTCATGACCGAGTACCGCGCCTTCCAGTATCCCGGCGAAGTCGCCTTCGCCACCAAGGTCCCCGGTCACATCATTCCCATCCAGCTCGGCCAGGGCGTCGACTACCTCGTGCACCGTCACGGCTTCCTCTGCGCCACGCCGCAGGTCACGCTCAGCGTAGGATTTCAGCAGTCGCTCGGCGCCGGCATCTTCGGCGGCGAGGGCTTCGTGCTCCAGCGCGTCGCCGGCCTCGGCACCGCGTGGCTTGAAATCTCCGGCGAGCTCGTCCAGAAGGACCTCGCCCCCGGCGAAGTCCTGCGCGTGCACCCCGGCCACGTAGGCGCGTTCCACTCTTCGGTCTCGTTCACCATCACCACCGTGCCCGGCATCAAGAACATGATCTTCGGCGGCGACGGCATCTTCCTCGCCCAGCTCGTCGGCCCCGGCACCGTCTGGCTTCAGACGCTGCCCATATCCCGTCTCGCGCATCAAATGGCGCATTACCTGCCGCGCGGCGAACGCAGTAATGTGCAGAACGCGGCCGGCGCGGGAATCCTTGGCGGCATCGTTGGCTCCATTCTCAGCGGAGGAGATCAGTAGCATCCCATCACGCATGAACGACACCGCAGGCACCCAGCGCCAGAGCGTCCGCAGCAACATCATGTTCGCGTTTGCAGTGGGCCTCGCGCTCTATTTGGCTTGGCTCCTGCGGCACGTCCTTCTGCTCATCTACGTCAGCGCGCTGTTCGCTGTCGTACTCAATCCGCTGGTCTGCTACATCTCCGATCTCCGCATCGGCCGCTGGAAACCCTTCCGCCGCGCCGCCATCGTCGTCATCGTCTTCCTCGTCTTCGCCTCACTCGGTGGGTTCGTATTCCTCGCGCTGCCGCCGGCACTCGACGACCTGAGTGACTTCGCGAAGGAAATGCCCACGCGCCTTCCGCAGATCCTCGACCATCTCAAGCGCCTGCCCTTCCTCGCCCACATCGACACCAACAACATCACCAACCAACTCGCCGGCTCCGTCACAGGCTCCGCCACCTCCATCCTCCATTCCCTCAAAGGATGGGCCAGCGCCCTGTTCACCATCGGCATGGGATTCATTCTTACCGTCTACTTCAGCCTCGAGGGCGAAGTAGCTTATCGATGGGGATTGTCCTTCTTTGCACCCCGCAACCGCGTGCGCCTCGATGCCGCACTCCGCCGCGCGGAAACCCGCATGCAGCGCTGGCTAGTGGGGCAGGGAAGCCTCATGCTCATCCTCGGCGTTTGCAGCACCGTCACTTACATGGCGCTGCACGTCCGTTACGCCTACGCGCTCGGCTTCCTAACCGGATTGCTCAACATCATTCCCGTCATCGGTGCGGCAGTCTGCATCGGCCTTACCCTGGTGGTCGCCGCCATCGACTCCTGGGGACGCGTCCTCGGCGTCGCCATCTTCTATCTCATCTACATCAACGTCGAGAACTCGTTCCTCACGCCGCGCATCATGAAGTCCTCCGTCGACCTGCCCGGCCTCTCCATCCTCGTCGGCTTGGTCATCGGTTCGGAACTGGCCGGCGTCACCGGCGCGCTCATCTCGGTTCCCACTGCGGTCCTCGTCTCCGTCCTCCTCGAGGAGTACCTCATCACGAAAGAAGCTGAACCCGTCTCATCTCAGCCCCTCCCCTAGAGCAATTTCCGGATCGCTGTGTCGCGCTCCTGGCCGTTACGACGTATCAGAGACTGATTTCAATCAGCCCGAATGCTGGGCGGATTGGAACCGGGCTTCGGCCCCCGCCTAAACACAGCAAAAACCGAGATGCCCTAATGGCTATGCACCGGCTGCTGATCCGTGACGCCGCGCGCATGACCGGCAGCCGCCCAGCCGAGGGCAATTGCCCAGCCAAACAGCGTCCATCCCAGCAGCACGTTCAGCGCCGCTATCCAACCCAGCGATTCGCTATCACGGTAGAGGGCCAGACCGGTTGGAGCCAGGTAGAGCACAATCGCGAGAAGGAACAGCAGTAGATGGGCCGGCCCCAGTATCGCCGCCGCGTTGTGAGCCATACCGAGCCCAAACGAGAGAACAGCGAGCGCGGCAAGCCCCCCGACGATGAGAACTCGAAGTATATGGGTCATATGCCACCCCCGGAAAAGCGGCATAAGTCTAGCGCTGCCCAAGTGTCTGAGATGTGCGCGGGGTCACGCCTTCTGGTGATCCAGACCCTGAGCGCGTGATCGACATTCAGTCGATTCTTCCAGTCGGGATCATCGGCTCGCCGTTGGCGCCAGCGGCGTATCGGCCGTTACTGACACCGTAACCGGCATACCCGGCTGGATCGTGGCGTCGCCCCCGTGGGTCGCCAGCGCCGCCACCCCCACCACCGGCACCATCAGCAATCCAAAAGTCTTCTTGTAGTGGTTCACGCCTTCCATCGTCTCGCCGCCGCGCAGAGGAATCGTGAGCCCATTCGCCACAAGATCATGCACCTCAAAAACGAGGTCTCCGGGAACCCCCACGTGGCCTGCGCGATCGGCATGCGTAAGGGTCGCCTCCACTGTGGTTCCTCGCGGAATGACAATGTGGTCCCCAACCAGCACATTCTGCTCGAGCGTCAACGTCAGCTTGTCGCCCACCTGCGCGGTCTTCGAGTCGACAGCCCCCGCAGTCACCAGCCGCAACGGCGTCCCAATGCGCAACACACCATCGGTAGCCACCGGCAGAACCGCCTCGGGCTTGCTGCCTGCCACCTGATAATCGGCGCGCGAGATCAGGCTCTTGGTCAGGTCAGGCGCAATCGCTATCGCCTGGATCGAAGTATCGCGGTCGATCACAATCGGACCCGTGTACCGCGCAGAAGCCGTCGTCGGAGTCCAGCCGTCCGTTGTGTAATAGATCACCGCATAGTGCGTCGGACAGGTAATCCGCAGTAGCGTGCCACCCGACACATGTCCCGAATCCACAGAGAATCGGGGCTGCCGCGTCATCGGCACAGAGAATGTGTTCGTCCGCTGCGCATCGTCCATGGCCTGCTGGTTGGCCCGCATCGCGTCCGTGCTGGCCTGTTGCATAGCCTGCATCGCCTGCTGGTTGGCCTGCATTGCGGCTTCGTTCGCCTGTTGCGTGGCCTGCATGGCCGCGGTCGTCGGGTCCTGCCCAAAACCGCAGACCACCGCCAACCCGCCAAAGAGAACAATCCCAAGAGTGCGTCTCATCTGCGTACCCTCACACAAGAGACGGTGCCTGGGCCCTCGGAGTTACGAAGAATCGCCCGCTGCCGTGCCCCATCCTGTCGCCTTGCCGGGGTCCCCATCGACAGGTCTTCGTCGATGCCGTGATTGCTAGCGGCAGGGTGGAGGCCGCGAACCTCATCCGGCCTAGAAGGGCGTCGAAGGCGCGGCTAGCCGCACCGCAGGTGCCACCGCCGCTTTCATCACGCCGCTCTCAGCGAACAGCTTCACGAACCCGCCGCTCAGCGTTCGCATGCCCCTGTCCGGTGCTCCCGGCAGAACGGGCTTTATCATCCGCGCCTGCCGCATATCCCCCGTCCCCTGCGCGTCCAGCACCATCTGCGTCAGCTTGCGCGCCATCGGCAGATCGAAGCTCTCGGCCACCATCACCAGCTTGCCGCGCGTGGTAATCGTCACCGGCCCCTCGTCCGTGGTGAACACCTGCTCCACGGTTCCCGAGGGCGCTTCCGCGGGCAGTGTTCTCTGCGCCGCCACGTCCTTCTTCAGCCCCGAGTACTTCCGTCCCAGCGACTTCGCATACAATTGCGCGAACGCCGTCGCCGCCTCATTCGACTTCCACGCCGACAGATAAAACAGCGAAATCGACTTGGTGCTGGCCTGCTCCGCCGGCGTCTTCGCGCTCAGCCGCTGCCCAGCCCAATAGATGCCCCCATCCCACGCCGGCGTCAGGTCGCGCGCCGCAGACTCGCCCCCGAACAACTGCGTCAGGATATGCAGATCCAGCTCACCCACCTGGCCAATGTCATACGGCTTGTACACCTTGTCCAAAAGCGGGTGGATATCCGGCATCAACGGCACCATTGGAATCTTCGCCTTCTCGAACTCCCGCGGATTGATGATCTCCCAGGTCGAGCTCGGCGGCCGGTCCAGCGCTCCTGCAAACGCCTGCCCCTGCCCCTTGTCCATCCACACGTCCTGCACAAAACTCAGCCCTTCGCGATACGGGAACAGCAGCGACTCCGATAACAGCAGCGGAGCCCGTGCCATCACCGGCGAGTCCGACGTGCCTACCATCTGGTGCTTGATGTACTCCACAACCTCCGGGTCCTTGATCAGGCTCTTGCCCATCGGCTTCAGAATGTTGTCCATCATCACCGCCGTGGCCTGGCCTTCGGTTACGGCCTCGCGCGCCGTGTCCATCTCGTCCTTCGACAGGTGATCGATATCGTCCTTGTAGTCAGTCGAAACCTCGTCCGGCGTCTGGTCGCCCCACTTCTCCAGGTCCACGTGCTGATCCTGGAGCGCATGGGTCAGCTCGTGCGCCAGCACCGGCTTCTGTTCCTCCACGTCCACCCAGTCCAGCATGTTCACCGTCTTGGTCTTCGAGTCGTAGTACGCCTCGATCTGCTCCTTCAAGAGATCGAGCAGAAACGGCTTCAGGTCGAAATCATGATCCAGCAGCCCGAACTTCTTCAGCACGATCTCGCCCCGCTGCATCCGCTTGGCGCTTTCGTCCTCGTCGAACTTCTCCTTCAGATAGCTCTCCACCTCGGCGCGGCTGGTCAACTGCCGCTTCACCTGGCTCTTCACCGGCAGCCCCGTCTCCTCTGACGAGAACTGCATCAGCTGATCCACCAGCGCGAACAACTCCTTCGCCTCGTCCGGCGTGATGCGTTTCTCGGGCTTTTTGGTATCGGCGGAGTCCTGGCCCGAACTCTGCGCCGCACTCTGGCCTGAACTCTGGCTCGGCCGTTTTTGCAGTCCCGGTTTGGCAGGCGCGGCCGGAGTCTGCCCCGGCGGCGCGGTCTGAGGATTCTCCTGGGCGGCAGCGGCCCCGGCACCCCATACCAGACCGGTGGCAAGACCCGCAACTAGGACATAGCCCAGTGCCCGGTCGAAACTCCTCTTCACCGCCGCTCCAAACTGCTTCTTCATTCGATACTCCTGCCTTGCCGCCTACCCGACCATGTACTATCTGAAGGCTATAATTAGGATGCGCCGGGGCGGAAATAACGCAAGTCTTATCCGCGCGGCCTGCACCGGGAATTTCGTCATGACCGACATCGCCCTCGCCGCCACCCCGACGGCCACCCCCCTCACAGCCTGGCTCGAGTCCGCAGACTCACATCCGCAGACTGCTGCCCACCGCGGTACCGTCACGCCTGTTCAATTGGACGCGCCGGATACAGAAACAGGGGCTCTCGCCTACGGCGCCGCCCTCCACGACCTCGGCTGGCTCCGCCGCGTCGAAGTCCGCGGCGAAGACCGCTTCCGCTGGCTCAGCGGCATGGTCACCAATACCGTCAGCGACCTCGGCCCCTCCCACGGCAACTACAGCCTGGTGCTCAACGCCCAGGGTCGGATCCAGGGCGACCTCACCGTCTGGCGCAATCTCGACGCCGCCGGAGATGACAAGCTCGAGCTCGAAATCGCCGCCGATCAGACCGACGCGCTCCTCGCACACTTCGAGCATTTCATCATCATGGATGATGTCGAGCTCATTCCCCGCGAACGCGAAACCGCCCTCGGCCTTACCGGACCCCGCGCCGGAGAAGTCCTCGCCCGCCTCGGCCTGCCCTCGCTCCCCGAGCCCCGCACCCACACCCGCGCCGACTTCAACGGGCTCAGCCTCCGGATCCGCCGCGGCTACGGCACCCTATCGCACCACTACCTCCTCTGGACCACCACCCCCACCGTCGGCAAGCTCTGGAAGTTCCTCATCACCGGCGGCGCAATCCCCGTCGGCTCGGCATCCCTCGAGAAGTTCCGCATCGCCGAGGGCATTCCCGCCTACGGCATCGATATCGCCGAGAAGGACTTGCCCCAGGAGACCTCGCAGGTCGATCGCGCCTTGCATTTCAGCAAGGGCTGCTACCTCGGCCAGGAGATCGTCGAGCGCATCCGCAGCCGCGGCAATGTCCGCCGCCACCTGCGCCAACTGGAGCTCGATGGTCCCCCACCCCCCTCCGGCGCGGAACTTACCCTCGACGGCGCCCCGGTCGGCCACATCACCTCCGCCGCCGAGCTGCCGCTGCCCAGCAAGCCTCGCCGCTTCGCCCTCGCTATGATCCGCGCCGAGGCTGAAGCCGCCAACAAGCCGCTGAACTACGCCGCCCCAGACGCCGCCGGCACTGCGCGCCTTTTAACCGCACCTCCAGCTCTCTAAGGTTCTGGTGACGAAAGACATGACCGACACCCCCAAATTCGAAGTGATCGATCGCCGCAAGTACAAGGCCGACGAAGAAGAGCGCGAATCCGCGTCCCAATCCGCCCAGCCTGAACCCCCCACCCCCCCAGCAGATGCCCCCAAGGCTCCCCCTGCTTCCGAAAAGACCGCAGGCCCCCGCCTCGTCACCTCCGAGCCGGCAGAGCAGACCTCTCCGGCCGCCGCCCCCGATGACGATGAGTTCGCCGGAGCCGGTCCGCAGATGCCCCCACCCCCCTCCCCCGAGGAGAGCCAGGAGCAGAAGACCGCCTATGACGGCGCCTCCCAGCGCCTCGAAGACATTGTCCGCGCCCAGAACCCCGGCGCAGGCCCCCAGCCCCCCGTCACCCTCGAGCACCTGATCCAGCAGCTCTACCTGTCCTCCATGATCCAGATGGGTGCAGGCACTCAGGAGGGGCAGCGCCCCCGCGTCGACATCCTCGGCGCCAAGCAGACCATCGACCTCCTTGGCATTCTCCAGGAGAAGACGAAGGGCAATCTGTCTGATTCTGAAGCTCGTATGCTCGACACCGTCCTCTTTGAAGCCCGCATGGCCTTCCTTGAGCTCACCAGCATGATCTCCATGCCCGGCGTGGGCACCCCCCCACCCCCTCCGCCCAAGCGCTGATGCATCTCAAGATTTGTCACCCTGAGCGTAGCGATCCCCGAGCACCAGTCGGTGAAAGCGAAGTCGAAGGATCGGCATTTGCGCTTGCTTCTCTGGCCTGTCATTCCCGAAAGGAATCTGCTGTTTAGGCCGAAATCAACTCAGCCTCAGTGAGCTAACGACTGCCGGCTATCGGCTGCCGGCCAATAAGCGGACTCGATGAACGGAACCCTCACCTTTCTCGGCACCGGCACCTCCATGGGCGTCCCGACGATCGGCTGTCCCTGTTCCGTCTGCACCTCGTCGAATCCCCGCGACCGTCGCCTCCGCCCCTCCGTCATGATCCGCTGGAACGAAATCCAGCCTGAGTCTGGCGTCGCCCCGCGCCACCGTGCCGTGGTCATCGATACCGGCCCCGACTTCCGCGAACAGGCCCTGCGCACTGGCCTCGCCCACGTCGACGCCGTCTTCTACACCCACGGCCACGTCGATCACATCCTCGGCCTCGATGACCTCCGGCCGCTGAGCTTCATCGCCCATCGCGCCGGCGGCCTTATCCCCCTCTACGCCTCGCCCCACACCGCCGAGATCCTCGAGCGCGTCTACGACTACACCTTCTCGCCCAACGCCACTTACGCCACCCGCGCCCGCGTTGAGATCCGCCCCCTCGCCGACCGCACCACCATCCACGGCGTCGAGTTCCTCCGCATACCCGTCCTCCACGGCGATATGGAAGTCGCCGGCTTCCGCTTCGGCAATGCCGCCTACCTGACAGATGTTAGCGAAATACCCGAGTCCAGCTTCGAGCTCCTCGAAGGCGTCGAGACCCTCGTGCTCCCGGCGCTACGCCATAAGCCGCACCCCAGCCACGCCACCGTCGCGCAGGCTGTTGGCTGGGCTGAACGCATCGGCGCGCGCCAGACCTTCCTTACCCACATCGCCCACGAACTGGGCCACGACGAAACGAACAGCATGCTTCCTGAAAGCGTCCGCATGGCCTGGGACGGCCTTGAGCTACCCGTTACGCTCCGCAGAGCAGGAGAGGCCGCATGATCCCCGTCTACCGCGGCCTCCGGTCGCTCCCGCCAGACTTCGGCCCCGCCGTCGCCGCCATCGGTAACTTCGACGGCGTCCACCTAGGCCACCGCGAGATCCTCTCCGCCGTCGTCGCCGAAGCGCGGCAGCGCGAGATGAAGGCCGTCGCCATCACCTTCGATCCCCACCCCGAGCAGTTCTTGCGTCCCGATCACGCGCCCGGGCTGCTCACTCCAATGGATCACCGTATCCGACTGCTCTCTGAAACTGGCATCGATGCCGTCGTGATCCTGCTGTTCGATGAAGCTCTGGCCCGCCTCACCGCCCGCCAGTTCGTCGAGTGGGTTCTGGGCGACGCCCTCGGCATCGCCGGCCTGCATGAGGGCGGCAACTTCCGCTTCGGGAACAAGGCCGAAGCTGGCGTGCTTGAACTGGCCGATTTCGGCCGCGAGTTGGGCTTCCGTCTCACCGTCCACCCCGCGGTGCATACCCACGGCCTCGAGGTCTCCAGCTCCGCCATCCGCGAGATGGTCTCCGCCGGCGACATGCGCCGCGCGCGCTGGATGCTCGGCCGCCCCTTCTCCATCGTCAGCACCCAGAAGCGCGACCGCGGCGTCGGCAGCCAGCTTCTGGTCCCCACCATCAACTTCGCCGCATACGAAGGCCTCGTCCCCGCCTACGGCATCTACGTCACCCAGCTCCGGATCGGCCAGAATAGGCGACCCGCCCGCTGCTTCCAGGCCGTCACCAGCCTGGGCATGCGGCCCACGTTTGAAGGCGCCGGCTTCTCCATCGAGACGCACATCCTCAACTTCGAGCCGGTGGAGATGGACGAAACAACGCCCCTCGAACTTGAGTTCCTGGTGCGTCTGCGGGATGAGGAGAAGTTCGATTCGACGGAGGCACTGAAGGTGCAAATCATGAAGGACATCGCCCGCGCCCAGCGCTACTTCCGCCGCGCTACCCCCTGAATGCTCCGCTAGGGTCCCGTGCGGACCCTGCACATTCCATTCTCAACACCGTAAGATGGTCCCATCCCCGAACTCCAGGACCCACCCCATGCAAGTCCCTTTCGCGAAAAAGTGGCAGAAGGAAACCGACAAGCTCCGCAAGATCGCTCTCGACTGCGACCTCACCGAAGAGCTGAAGTGGAGCAAGCCCTGCTTCACCTACCAGAACAAGAACGTCGCCATCATCATTCCGCTCAAGGAGTCGTGCGCGCTCTCGTTCTTTAAAGGCGCTCTGCTCAAGGACCCGAAGGGCATCCTTCAGAAGATCGGTGAGCACTCCCAGGCCGGCCGCTGGATCAAGTTCACCTCGGTCAAGGAGATCACAGCCCTCCAGACCACCCTGCGCGATTACCTCTACGAGGCGATGCAAGCCGAGGAGTCAGGTGAGAAGGTCAAGCTCAAGAAGCCCGCCGAGTACGCGGTACCGGAAGAACTCCAGACCCTCCTCGACAAGAACCCGACGCTGAAAGCCGCCTTCGAAGCTCTCACCCCCGGCCGCCGCAAGTCCTACTTCTTCCACATCACCGGCGCCAAGCAGGAAAAGACCCGCGTCTCCCGCGCCGAAAAATGCATCCCCCTGATCCTGGCCGGCCGTGGCTTCCTCGAACGGCCGCCCGAGTGAGATAGTTATCAAGTAGATAACCTGACGTCTAGCCAAAGTGTGGAGATTTTCGCCATGTTTTCGTATTTTCTTTGGGTTACGGGCGAAAGTGGTTACTTTGGAGATGTCTTATAAAGTGTCATAGAATGAATAGGTTATGTTTTAAACCGGACCGCAGAGGCCCGGAAAAGAGAATTTATCTGTTATTTTTCTGGTTAATAGATCCGAGATTTTGAGCGGAGGCTGGAATTCAAATCCGCCCACGCGCAGTTGTGATTGTGCAGCAATCGACGCGCGTGAGCTGTGCTGGCGGTCACACCCGTTTTGAGTTGAGGTTCTCCGCTATGATCCGGCATCTCTCAGCAAGTCCTGTTTAGTTCTGAGTTGGTCAGTCCAGTTGCGGTAATCGTCGTCGAGTTTCTCGATATCTTCGCGTGCTTCTGCCCGTCTGCCTAACTTCAGAAGAATCTCCGCGCGCCAGCCATACAGTGCGGTGACATAGTACGACTCGTTTTCAGCGACCGAAATCTCAAACGCCGTGTTGATATCCTCCAGCGCAGGTCGGTACATGCCCTGAGCGAAGAGGAACCGTGCACGATTGAAGTAGAGGACAATCTCGTCCGGTTGGAGATGAATGGCCCGCGAGGTATCGGCTTCCGCGAGCTCCCATTCGTTGCGAAGTTCGCAGACGAAAGCTCGCAGTCGTAGCGCCTCAAGCGCGCTGGGAAACTGCTCGATAATCCGGTCCGCCTTCACGAACGCCTCGTCAAGCTTTCGTTCGCGTGCCAGTTTGCGCGCAGCCGCGATTTGCCGGTCCAGGGGATCCATTGTTTCCACAAAAGCCAGTCTATGCCGGGTGAATCAATCGCGCTCATCCCAGCGGCCGGTCTTCGAGTCGTAGACCTCCGATTCGCCGAGGCGCAGACCGTACCAGACAACGAAGGAGCCGTCCTTCTGCTTTTGGTAGTAGACCGGTCCGGACTCGCCGTCCCTTTCGCCGATCTCCGAAAGCGAATCAGGCAAACGGCCATGAACCCGCTGAAACGTTTCTACTTCCTTCACCACACGAGTGCCGATCTTCTTGCGTGGATCTGGCCGGAAAAACCAGATAGCGCAAGCAAGGAGAACAACCAGTGCAGGCGGGAGCCAGCGTATCGAGCGGGAGAACCGGGTCCGGCTCATTGCATTACGGCTGCCGGAACCACGTATTGGACAGCGAATCGTAGACTTCCTTCTCGTCAGAGTTCGCTTGGTACCAGACCTTGAAAGATCGCTCGTCGAGTTTCTGGTAGTGGACAGCGCCTTCCTTTTCCCGGATCTCGGTGAGCGAGTCAGGCAAACGGTTGTGAGTGTATTGAAAGTCGTGTACCTCGCGAGCGATCCGCTGAGCGGTATCCATCTTCGACGAGGGCGCAAACCAAAATACGGCGATAAGAACAATGGCCGCCAGCACCAGCAGAACCAAGCGCACCTGCCGGCGCTTCGGGGTCACTTTGGCATTCCCGTCCATCGGCTCCATTATCGTGCCCGTGCAAACTCGCTGCGGTGGCGGCTGTAAAGGAAGTAGATCACCAGGCCAACCGCGAGCCAGATGAAGAAGGTCATCCAGGTCAGGACTTCCAGACCCATCATCAGCAGGATACAGAAGACAATGCTGAGCACCGGGAACAGCGGCCCAAAAGGCGCGCGGAACCCGCGCTGGCGGTTAGGCTCCCGATGGCGCAACACCAGCACACCGATCGAGACCAGCACAAACGCGAACAGCGTACCGATGTTAGACAGATTCGACACTGTGCCGATGTCGAGCAGGCCGGCGGGAATGCCGACGACGAATCCGGCGACCCAGGTAGCAAACGCCGGCGTCCGGAACTGCGGATGAAGCACGCCGAAGACACGAGGCAGCAGCCGGTCGCGTGACATGGCGAACCACACGCGAGCCTGGCCGAGCTGGAACACGAGGATCGACGAGATCATGCCCAGCATGGCGCCGATCAGCACAACCAGCCTTACCCAATGCAGCAGCGGCGATCCGGTAGAGATGGTGAGCCTCTTGAGCGAGTTGACGACCGGCGCGGCGTCTCCCATCACCGACTGCCACGGAATGATTCCGGATAGGACGATGGCGACTCCGCCATACAAAACCGTGCAGGCGGCCAGCGTGGCGAGAATCCCAATGGGCATGTCGCGCTGGGCGTTTTTGCACTCTTCAGCCGCGGTGGAGACCGAGTCGAAGCCGATATACGTGAAGAAGATGATGGAGCCGCCCGTGAGCACGCCGCTCCAGCCGTTTGGCATGAAGGGATGCCAGTTGTGCGGCTTAACGAACGTGGCAGCGGCAAAGATGAACGCGAGAATGGCGATCATCTTGACCAGCACCAGGATGTTGTTGGTGCGCGCCGACTCGCGGATGCCGCGGACCAGGATGACTGTAAGGATCATCACGATCAGAAACGCCGGAACGTTGAAGCCGAAATGCCAGCCAGGATCGTAGAGATTGTTGCCGGCCATATCCTGCAGGCCGGTGGGCAGGTAAGCGGGCGAGATCCATCGGAGCGATGGATGGACGCCGAACCAATCGAGCAGGTCGAGCACATGCGCAGCAAACCCAACCGAGACGCTCATGTTCGAAAAGGCGTACTCGAGGATCAGGTCCCACCCGATGATCCAGGCGACCAGCTCACCCATCGTCACGTAGGTGTAGGTGTATGACGACCCGGCGATCGGAATCATCGACGAGAGCTCGGCATAGCAGAGCCCCGTGAACGCGCAGACAATCGCGACGAACACCAGCGAGATGGCAAGGGCAGGTCCGGCACCGGGACGGCCAGGCAGGCCTGAGTGGTAAACCAGCCAGTGGATCAGCGGCGTGTTGGCAATCGAGGGCTCGTCGAAGTGCTGACCGGCCATGGCCGTGCCGATCACGGTGAAGATGCCGGAGCCGATGACGGCGCCTATGCCCAGAGCAGTAAGCGACCAGGGCCCGAGAGTCTTCTTCAGCGCCTGGCCGGGCTCTTCCGACTCGCGGATGAGCTTGTCGATGGATTTGCGCGCTACGAGTTGGCTGGGCAGGGCAGCTCTCCTCTTCTATCTAAACCATGTACCTTGCGTCGCAGGGGACCTGCCTAAAGATAGCGGAAGGAGGGGCTGATGATAAAGGGGCGAACAGCAGCCTATCAGCGATTAGCCCTCAGCCGTCAGTTTCTGCGTGCCCGGAGAGTGAATCCCAGGCGAGAAAGCTAACGGCTGAGGGCTGAAAGTTGTTGGCTGTCGTTTACCGCTTCGACTGGCCGCGGGCCAATTTCTTGACCTTCTTCTTGTTCGAGCCGCGCGGCGTGGTGCGCTTGGCCTTGGGGGCGGCCTTCTTGCGAGCGGCGCGCTTTACCTTTTTGCGTTCTACTTTGTCTTCGATCTTGGTGGTGTTGGCCACGTGTACCTCTTTCGGTGCTTTTCAGATGTGTCCGGTCCGGGAATGGTCCGAGTGCGTCCGGAAATATGCTCTTTTATCCTAACAGCGGATCGAGACAGAACCAAGAGAACCGGGATCTGGGGCCATGGTGGCGCTGCACAAGGGCCAATAAACCGATTCTGTGGTAAAGTGAACGGTTCCTGAAACTGGTCTCCAAGAACCTACGCAGCGACATTCCCCGTCGATGCCTTGAAGCGTTGCGCTTAGCTAGATGCGATTTGAACTAATCCGTCACTAAGCTGCTTTGGGGGGGGGGAGGATGTACTCGAGAGGCTCGATCCAATTCTCGACCGGCCACACAACATACGTTTTCGACAAGGTAGGGCATACACTCGGATTTGCCATCCTTACCCTTTTGATTCTCAGTGGATGCGGCGGAGGTGATGGGAGTCCTTCATCGACTCCGCCATCGAACCTAGTCTATCCTCAGACCTCGATCAAGGCCACGGTCGGCGTCGACATTGCCCCCAACGCGCCCACCGTCGCAGGGACAGTGACCAGCTACTCGGTTTCCCCTTCTTTGCCCCCAGGCATTGCGATCAGCGCCTCGACGGGTGTTATTTCCGGGACGCCCACTGGAGCGAACTCGAAGACCACCTACACGATCACCGCGAGCAATTCCTCCGGCTCCACCAGCGCCTCGATTTCCATCGAAGTCGTTCTGGCGCCTCCTTCGAACCTCGTTTATCCCGAAACCTCGATCAAGGCCACGGTTGGCGTCGCCCTTGCGCCTGACACGCCCACCGTCGCAGGGACAGTGACCAGCTACTCGGTTTCCCCTTCTTTGCCCCCAGGCATTGCGATCAGCGCCTCGACGGGTGTTATTTCCGGGACACCCACGGCAGCGAGCACGAAGACCACCTACACGATCACCGCGAGCAATTCCACTGGTTCCACCAGTGCTTCGATTTCGATCGAAGTCGTCCTGGCGCCGCCTTCGAACCTGGTTTATCCCGAAACCTCGATCAAGGCCACGGTTGGCGCCGCCATCTCCCCCAACACGCCCACCGTCACGGGGACCGTGACCAACTACTCGGTTTCGCCTTCATTGCCCGCCGGCATTGCGATCAGCGCCTCGACCGGGGTTATTTCCGGGACGCCCACTGCAGCGAGTTCGAAGACCACCTACACGATCACCGCGAGCAATTCTTCCGGTTCCACCAGCGCCTCGATTTCCATCGAGGTCGTTCTGGCGCCTCCCTCGAACCTGGTTTATCCCGAAACCTCGATCAAGGCCACGGTTGGCGCCGCCATCTCCCCCAATACGCCGACAGTAAAGGGAACAGTAAGCAGCTATTCGGTTTCGCCTGCGTTACCTGCCGGCATTGCGATCAGCGCCTCGACCGGGGTTATTTCCGGGACGCCCATAGCGCCGAGCCCGAAGACTACCTACACGATCACCGCGAGCAATTCCTCCGGCTCAACCACGGCTTCGCTCTCCATCGAAGTCGTCCTGGCGCCGCCTTCGAACCTGGTTTATGCCGAAACCTCCGTCAAGGCCACCGTAGGCTTCGCTATTCAAGGCGTTGTTCCTACGGTCATCGGAACTGTAACTGGTTATTCCGTTTCGCCGTCCCTTCCCGCCGGCATTGGCATCGACTCCAAAACCGGTGTCATCTTCGGAACGCCTACGGCCGAGAGTCCTAAGGCGACTTACACAGTCACAGCAAGCAATTCCAGCGGTTCCACTACCGCTTCGATCTCCATTGAGGTTCTGCTGGTTCCTCCATCGAACCTCGTTTACTTCCAGACTTCAATCCTGGCCACGGTTGGAGTCGCCATAGCTCCCGAGACCCCCAGCGTGACGGGGACCGTAACCAAATATGCGGTTGCTCCCGCATTGCCGCCGGGCATAGTGATCAACACTTCGACCGGCGTCATTTCCGGATCGCCCACGGTGTCGAGCTCAAAGACCACTTACACAATCACTGCCAGCAACTCCGGCGGTTCCACTACCGCCTCTATCTCCATCGAGGTGAGTGGATCTGCTCCGCCTTCGCACCTCGTCTATCCCCACACCTCGATCAATGCCACCATCGGCATGGCTATTACTCCCGACTCTCCCGCCGTCGTCGGGACAGTAACGAACTTCTCCGTCTTGCCTGCGCTTCCCACCGGCATCGTGATGGACTCCTCTACAGGCGTGATCTCTGGAACCCCGACTGCTGCGAGCGGGCTGACAACCTACACGGTTACCGCTGCCAACGATGGCGGTTCAACCTATGCCCTCATCGATATCGTCGTCTTCAGTACACCCACCACCGCAATTCTCGACCTGGGACACGGACGCGATGACGGAGTCCAATTCATTCGAGTTGCCGCAAATCGTCTCCTCACATCTGATGGGAAGCGCTGGATCTTGTGGGATTACAGCGCCACAACGATGATTGCATCGGGATACGGCACATGTTGCTGGGTGGATGGGCAGCCGCCGCATATTATTCATTCCGATATTCAACTCGCTGGCCCGCTCGTCGCTGTCCCTAATTATTCGGGCACCAAAAGGATCGTACAACTCTTTTCCTCAGTTGATGGCAGCTTGCTGGGAATCTTGCCATCTCCCGGATGGTTCCGCGTCGCTCCGGACGGAAGCTATGTCAGCACCGGCTCATCGTCTGGCCTCGCAGTCTGGTCGCCGTCAGGCGCGCTCATGTTCAGTCGCTCCGGGAACTATGCCACAGCAAACGTCTTCGCTGCTCCCGGTCAGGTGGAAGTGGCCCTCGGACCTGCCGGCGACTCTGTCATCGAAACGATTTCAGTCCCCGACGGGACGTCGTCGGTAAGCCCGTCCTTCATTGGAACCTTCCATTCCTGGTTCCTTGATGGCGGCAGGTTCCTCACTACTGACGGCCACGATGTGCGGGTTTACAGCAACGGCGCTGTTCTGCAGGGTCTCACATGGTTGTACTCAGTGGATTCCTTGACCGGCCAAGGCAACTGGCTCTGGGTTGTGGATCACGAGCTGGGTAACGACGCGGTCTTGATTTATCCCATCGGCAGTAGTAATGGTTCAGCGTCTGCCGCCTATGACGTACCCTGGCAAGGTAAGGTTATTTCGGACGGATCGGTGATAATCATCTTCCCGCACTATGGCGCGGATCAAATTCAATTGGTTGACCTGTCAGGTGCCAGGCCAACGGAGACCACCTATCCTCTGCCGGCCACAGTCAGCGGGGGCGCCAGTTCCATTTCAGCATTTGGCGCCAGTTCCGCTTCCCAATGGATACTGGGCACAAATTATGGCGTAGTTCTTGACGGCACGAACGCATCTACCAAGCCGCGTTACTTCGGCTATGGCGCCGCGTTAAGCGTCGCTGGCTCGCCCAACAGGATGGCAGTTGCCACCTCGATCGGGAAGATTCTTACTTTTGACCAGACAGGCGAGCCTGAGGGTAGCATCGATTACGGGGGTGAGAAGGTCGCGCTTTCATCCGACGGCAGTATCATGGCAGCGTTGGCAGGCACGTCCGCCCACGAGCGATCGCTCAATATCTATTCGCTGCCCGCGTTGACTACGCTTTACACGATTCCTTATTCCACCTATTCGATTGATTTCTCACTTGCAGCCTCCGGTCAGGATCTTGCGTTGCTGCTTGCGACGGCTGGGGAATATTCTCGCGAGGAAACAGACATCTCCGGCTTTCCGGTTCTTTGGTCCGACCATGGTACCACTGCGCTCGCGCTTTCGCCGGATGGAACCAGGATTGCTGCTCCGAACGTTTCAGTTGACCCCTGTGGGGACGGGTGGTGGCCCACTCCCACAACGGATATATATGCGAACGGGGTCCTATCCGGCTCTTTCTCCGGAATCTCGGTGGGTTGGATCGACAATGACCACCTGCTGGCGGTTGACTTCGGACAGGTCGGAGACCGTGTGCAGATCACCCAAACTTCCATCTATGATTCGACGGGGAAGGCCATCACTTCATTTCCACTCTCTTCTATTCCACCGCTGTTGTCGGACAACGCTGCCATCGATTCGGCCAACAACATCGTCTACGAACTCTGGGGCAACACCATTTACTCACTCACAGATGGCTCGCCGGTCTGGCAGGGACCTGATAGACATAATCAGTACCCAAGCCCTGGCTCCATCGCGGGTCCGAATGCAATGTACGAGTACGCGAACCGCATTTACGTGTCCACTATTAACCGGGGCGCTCCAGGACCTTTTCGGACCCACACAGGAATTAGAACTGTGGACATAAAGCCGCGGTGCCTTGTCCGGATGGTGGGCAGACCGGGTCGGGAATGAGCCGGTCCGGGTGGCAACGCTTTTGTCGACGGCTAAGCCCAACCACCGTAGGCTGTTGAGCATGAACGACGATAGCAATCATTCATCTCTCGAAAGGTCAGAAGACGGGCGATACTCATTCTCTGGGGACTGGCTGGCGGCGGTGGCGCTGCGCTTTGGCGCTCTCGTGCTGGTTCTGCTTGGGGCGGCACTGTTGTTCGCGTCGGACACTGCGACCTTCCGCGGCAACGCAGCCCATACCGGCGTCTACAACGCGCCGGGGTTTCTGCAGTTGAGCGGGGTGAAATGGACGTTTCATGCCGGCGGCCAGCTTATCGCCTCGCCGGCGGTGGACGGGGACACCATCTACGTCCCCAGCACGGGTGGCAAGCTCTTCGCGGTCGACCGGGCCTCGGGCGCGAAGAAGTGGGAACTGGACCTGAAGGCGCGCCTGACCTCGTCGCCGGCGGTAGCGGACGGGCTTGTCTACCTGAACGCGTTCGATGGCAACTTCTACGCGGTCGATGCGGCGGCCGGCAAAGTGAAATGGCAATTCAAGACAGGAGGGGAGCAGCGTTTCAGTGGCAGGCATTTGCACGGTATGCAGCCGGCGAGTGAAACCATGCCAGACCCCTGGGACTGCTGGCTCTCCTCCCCCGTGATCTGGAACGGCGCGGTGTACTTCGGCTCAGGCGACCACAACGTGTATGCGCTCGATGCAGCGACTGGCGCGCTGAAGTGGAAGTTCCAGACCGGCGACGTGGTGCATGCCTCGCCCGCCGTCAATAACGGCGTGCTGTTCATCGGGAGCTGGGACAGCAACTTCTACGCTCTGGACGCGGCCACCGGCAAGGAGCGCTGGCGGTTCAAAACCGGCGAGGACCCGGACGTCCACAATCAGCAGGGGATCCAGTCATCGGCCGCGGTGGCGGACGGGATGGTGTTCTTCGGCTGCCGCGACTCCCATATGTACGCGTTGGACGAAAAGACCGGCGAGAAGAAGTGGGCCTTCAGCACAAAGGGATCCTGGGTGCTGAATTCGCCGGCGGTGAGCAAGGGCAAGGTGTTCTTCGGCACATCCGACACCGGCCTGCTGTATGCCGCCGACGAGAAGACCGGCGCCATTGACTATGCCGTTGGCTTCGGCGGCTGGCCGGTGTACTCGTCCCCGGCAATCGCCGGCAACGCAATGTATGTGGGATCGACCGAAGGGAAGCTGGCCGCCATTGACGCGCCGAGCGGGCGCGTGGCGTGGTCGTTCGAGACCGAGGCGTACAAGCAGAATGGGGCCGGCATCAAGAGCTACTTTGCGCCTTTCACTACAGATTTCTATGACGACGTGATTGCGGCGTATAACAAGCTGCTGACGATGGGGCCGATTCTGGCCTCGCCGGTGGTAGTGGACAACGTGGTCTATGTGGCAAGCGTGGACGGGAACCTCTACGCGCTGAACTAACCGGTTCAGCGAGCGGTTCTCCGTTTTGGGAGCGCGATACGGAAGTCGGGGTGGTCTCTTTCTGACGCGCAGACCCAACCGGCAGCGGGAGCATGGCCTGGAAGGGGCCATGCCCTCTGAGCCGGACAAGCGATAATACGGTGAATCATGGAGTAATCGGCGCCGCTGCGCACGCCGGTTCGAGATAGAGACGCGCTCAGGGAGTTTCATATGGCGACGATAGCTGACGCCGGAAAAATCGTAGCCGTGGAGGTGCCTCCGCGGCTTCCTTTCGCGCGCGCAATCGTGCGCTCATGGCCGGGGCGCACGGTGCTGACCTTGCTGTGCGCGTCTGTAATCGGCTTCATCTTCATCCTGCCCGTTTGGGCAGAGATGGGATGGAAGCAGACCATGGCGCAGTGGTGGGCCTGGGGCTTGATGGCTCCGGTCATCTTCTGGGTCGATCAGAAGCTTCCCATTTCAGGGCGGCAGTTCGGGCGGCGCGCCGTGGCGCACATTCCTCTTTCGGTTGTATTTACGTCGCTTTACATCTACGTGTTCTTTGTTCTTCGCGCGGTGGTGGGCGATATCAAGTGGGAGATGCTGAGTCCGGGGCACATGCTGAAGATGGCGCCGGGATGGTTCATTTGGAGCGTGCTCATCTACTGGATGATTGTGGGCGGCTTACAAGCCTACCGCTACTACGAGCGTTACCTCAGCAGCGAACTGCGCCTGGAGCGCATGGAAAAGAGCTACAGCCAGGCACGGTTGAACGCCCTCCGCATGCAGCTCGACCCGCACTTCCTGTTCAATGCGCTGAATACGATCTCATCCCACGTGGAGCGCGATCCTCGTCTGACGCGCGCAATGATCGAACATCTGGGTGATCTGCTGCGGTTGTCGCTGGAGACGAAAGACAAGCAGGAGGTCCCACTCGCCGAGGAGTTGGCGTTCCTCGATCACTACCTCGAGATCCAGAAGATCCGTTTCGGCGATCAGCTCACCATCGACATCGACGTGACCGCCGAGGTCCGCTATGCGCTGGTGCCATCGCTGTTTCTGCAGCCGCTGGTGGAGAATGCGATCCGGCATGGGATTTCCCGCAGGGTTTCAGGCGGGGCGGTGATGGTGACAGCGCGCGCGGTGGGCAACAACATCGTGATTCAGGTGGAGGACGACGGCGTGGGCCTGGCGCCCGGCTGGACGCTGGAAAGCAGCTCAGGGCTTGGCTTGGCAGTTACGCGCGAACGTATCGACGGCATGTATCCCGCGCGGCACTCGTTTTCGATCCGGCGGCGGCTGGAAGGTGGCACAACCGTAGAGATTGTGCTGCCTTTGCGTTTTCAGGGAGAAGAGGGATGACCGGGATTGAGAATATGCGCGTGCTGGTGGTGGATGACGAAGCGCCGGCGCGCCAACGGGTGATCGACTTGCTGCGCCGCGATCCGCAGGTGGGTTCAATTACGGAAGCGGCCGACGGCCAGGCTGCGGTTGAGTCGATCGTAGAAGCTCGCCCAGACCTCGTTCTGCTCGACGTGCAAATGCCGGAACTGGATGGGCTGGGCGTGATTGACGCCATCGGCCCCGCGGAGATGCCACTGACCGTCTTCATCACGGCTTATGACCAGCACGCACTACGGGCGTTCGAAGCCAACGCGCTTGATTACCTTCTGAAGCCCTTCAGCGACGAGCGCTTTGAAGGAATGATGGCACGTGTGAAGACGCGCCTGGACGAGCGCAGCCTGCGCGAGTTCGGCCAACGCGTGATGAAGATGGTGTCCACGGCGCCGTCGTCCTCAGACAAGCGGTGGGACCGCCTGGTGGTAAAGGCAGGCGGCACGACTAGGTTTGTGCGCGTGGTCGACATTGACTGGATCGAGGCCGCCGGCGTCTATGTGAACCTTCACGTTGCCGGCAAGGAACTGCTGTATCGCGCGGCGCTGAATGAACTGGCCGACCGGCTAGATCCGCGACGGTTTGTGCGCGTGCACCGATCGGCCATCGTGAATATCGAGAGCATTCTGCAACTCGAGCCAATCTCCCATGGAGAATTCGACGCGGTGCTGCGCAATGGTGCGAGAACGCGCGTAAGCCGCACGTATCGGGCGCAACTGGAGAAGCGGCTCGGCCAGCCGCTATAGCCGAGTGGACAAGCCCGTGAACGGACTGCAAAGCAGCGGTGAAACACAATATTTCACGACGGAACACCGCACGCGGGTACAATCAAAGCAGGTTCGGGAGAAGTCCTTTGAGCCTGTCAATCGCTTCGCCTGCTCGGCATTTTCTGCCATTCCGATCCTGACGAGCTCCGCAGTCCACGCACTATTCACCAGGACACGAGGAGTCTTCATGCGTTCTGATCAGATACATCGCGCGCTGGCGCACGGGATTAACCGGTTTGAGGTCTGTTCACTTGTTTCCAAGGGCGTTCGAAGAACGCACAAGACCGGATCGCGGTTTGAGGATTCAATCAACGACGTGCTGCAATATCTCGGCGTCCGGGAAGACGATGCCGACAGCATCCATAGCGCGGCGGAGATTGCGACCGCGAAAAAGATGAGATCCGCAGCCTAGGCCGATGATGGAATGGAACACGAAAAAGGGACGGCAGACGCCGTCCCTTTTGAGGTTTGATGCCAAGCCTTAGAGCGCCGTGACGTTCTCAGCCTGCCAGCCCTTGGGGCCCTTGGTGACGTTGAACTGTACCTGCTGGCCTTCCTGAAGGCTGCGGAAGCCGTTGGAGTTGATGGCGCTGTGATGGACGAACACGTCCTCGCCGTTAGCGCGGCTGATGAAGCCGAAACCCTTCGCGTCGTTGAACCACTTGACTGTGCCTTGTTCCATGATGATTTTCCTTTGAAATTGAGTTACCGCGAATGCAATGCCGAAGTGATTGCGTGTATAGAGCGGTTACTCGGAACAGGCAAGAACTTCTGGATTAGATCCCAGTACCTATACTGTACCACGGATGCCGTGCAAGTGGTGTGACGGAACTGCGGGCAAGTCGATTGAACCGCTTCCTTCTGCGATTGCACGCCAGACGCCTCATCTGGACGGAGTTGGCGCGGGGGGTGTATCGTCTTTGCCGAAGCGAAAAACGCTGTGTATCAGACTCTCCTGTTGGAATACGGCTGGTCGGTTCCGCTTTGAGTTGCGTCCAACAGTGTGTGCGGTTTCTTCGTCATAAGAGGCTTCCCAACCGTTCCTGCACTCCGGGAGTTGCATTGTGAAAGGCCTGAATTTTGACCTGGGCGAGTCAATCGCGCTGCTGCGAGAGACTGTGCACCAATTTGCCCAGGATGAACTTGCGCCGATTGCGGATAAGGTAGACCGCGACGGCACCTTCCCGCGCGCGATCTGGCGCAAGCTGGGCGATCTTGGCCTTCTCGGCATCACGGTCGATGAAGAATTTGGCGGCGCGGAGCTTGGCTATCTCGAGCACGTTGTGGCCATGGAGGAGATTTCGCGGGCGTCGGCCTCGATCGGGCTTTCCTATGGAGCGCATTCCAATCTTTGCGTGAATCAGCTTGCGAAGAATGGCAACAAGGAACAGAAGCGGAAATACCTGCCCAAGTTGATCAGCGGCGAGCACATCGGCGCGCTGGCCATGAGCGAGACCGAGGCCGGCTCGGACGTGGTGAGCATGCGGCTGCGCGCCGAACATCGCGGCGACCACTACGTTCTGAATGGCACCAAGATGTGGATCACCAACGGGCCGGACGCAGACACGCTGATCGTGTATGCGAAGACCGATCCGTCGGGAGCATCGCGCGGCATCACGGCTTTCATCGTGGAGAAGAACTTCAAGGGATTCTCGACGTCGCAGAAGCTGGACAAGCTGGGCATGCGCGGGTCGAGCACCTGCGAGTTGGTATTCCACGATTGCGAAGTGCCCGAGGAAAACGTCCTCGGCCGTGTGGGCGGCGGCGTTCGCGTGCTGATGTCGGGCCTGGATTACGAGCGGCTGGTGCTGTGCGGCGGCCCGCTCGGCATTATGGCGTCGTGTCTGGATGTGGTGATTCCGTACGTGCACGAGCGCAAGCAGTTCGGCAAACCCATAGGCGAGTTTCAACTGATGCAGGGTAAGCTTGCTGATATGTATGTGGCCTATCACGCCTGCCGCGCATATGTGTATGCGGTCGCGCAGGCATGTGATCGCGGCGGCGAAAATGTGCGCAAGGATTGTGCGGGGGCCATCCTCTATTCTGCCGAGAAGGCGACGTGGATGGCGGGCCAGGCGATTCAGGCGCTGGGCGGCAACGGATACATCAACGAACATCCGACGGGACGCCTTTGGCGCGATGCCAAGCTGTTCGAGATTGGCGCGGGCACGTCGGAGATTCGCCGCATGCTGATCGGCCGCGAGCTATTCAAGGAAACGGCATAAGGGGCGACCATGGCAATCCTCTCGTCGCAGATACAAACACGCAGCGAAGAATTCCGCACCAATACGGAGCGCATGCACGAACTGGTGCGCGACCTTCGCGACAGAACCGCCATGGCGGCGCACGGTGGCAGTGAAGAGGCGCGCAAGAAGTACAAATCGCGCGGCAAGCTCTTCGTCCGCGAGCGCATCGATCTGCTGATCGATCAGGGCACGCCTTTCCTGGAGTTGTCCGCGCTTGCAGCGAACGGCATGTACAACGGCGATGTGCCGGCGGCAGGCATTGTCACAGGCATCGGCCGCATCAACGGAAGCGAGTGCATGATCGTCGCCAATGACGCGACGGTAAAGGGCGGCACGTATTTTCCGCTGACCGTGAAGAAGCATTTGCGCGCGCAGCAGATTGCAATGGAGAATAACCTGCCCTGCGTGTACCTGGTCGACTCGGGCGGTGCGTTTCTACCCATGCAGGACGAGGTGTTTCCAGATCGCGATCACTTCGGCGCCATCTTCTACAACCAGGCGAACCTGAGCGCGAAAGGCATTGCGCAGATCGCCTGCGTAATGGGTTCATGCACAGCCGGCGGCGCGTATGTGCCGGCCATGTCGGATGAAGTCGTAATCGTGAAGGAGCAGGGAACGATCTTCCTGGGCGGACCGCCGCTGGTCAAGGCCGCGACGGGTGAAGAAGTGTCAGCGGAAGAGTTGGGCGGCGCGGACGTGCACACCCGCGTCTCTGGAGTTGCCGATTACCTTGCAGACGATGATCCGCACGCATTGTCGATGGTGCGGCGCATCGTAGCGCACCTGAACCGGCCGCGACCTGCAGGACCGCAACAGATGAGCGAGGACCCGCTGTTCGATCCGCACGAAATCTACGGTATTGTCCCCTCGGACACACGCAAGCCCTACGACGTGCGCGAGGTGATTGCGCGCATGGTGGACGGCAGCCGGCTTGATGAGTTCAAGCAGCGCTACGGCAATACGCTGGTCACCGGCTTCGCGCACATTCACGGATACGCAGTCGGGATCATCGCCAACAATGGCATTCTGTTCTCCGAGTCGGCCCAGAAGGGCACGCACTTCATCGAACTCTGTGCCCAGCGCGGCATTCCGCTCGTGTTTCTGCAGAACATCAGCGGCTTCATGGTGGGGCGCAAATATGAGAACGGTGGCATAGCCAAGGACGGCGCCAAGATGGTGACAGCCGTGGCGTGCGCGCGCGTTCCGAAGTTCACGGTGCTGATCGGCGGCAGCTTTGGCGCGGGGAACTACGGCATGTGCGGGCGCGCCTACAATCCGCGCCTGTTGTGGATGTGGCCGAACGCGCGCATCAGTGTGATGGGCGGCGATCAGGCCGCGAATGTTCTGGCCCGTGTCCGTCGCGATGCTATGGAACTCCAGGGACGGCAGTGGAGCGAAGAAGAAGAGGAACAATTCAAGGCTCCGCTCCGCAAGCAATACGAGGAGCAGGGCAATCCTTACTACGCGACAGCACGGCTGTGGGACGACGGCATTCTCGATCCGTTGGATACGCGGCGCGCCCTCGCGCTGGGCCTGGCAGCCTCACAGAACGCGCCTGAGGAGCCAACGCGCTTCGGCGTCTTCCGGATGTAAGCGATATATGGGCGAACAAACGATCGAAGTGGAGAACCGCGGCGCGGTTGCATGGCTGTGGCTGAACCGGCCGGCGCTGCACAACGCGCTCAACGAAGAGCTGATCCGCGAGCTGACGCTGGTGATGCGCGGCCTGCGTGATGATCCGGCCGTGCGCGTGATCGTGCTCTCCGGACGCGGTAGAAGCTTCTGCGCCGGGGCGGATATCGAGTCGATGAAGCGGCTGGGCGCGGCGAGCAGGGCGGAGAATCGCGACAATGCGCGGGAGCTTGCGGACCTCTTCCATGCGATTGCGTCATCGCCGAAGCCGACGATTGCTCGCGTTAACGGCGCGGCGATTGGCGGCGGCCTTGGGCTTGTAAGCGCGTGCGACATCGTCATCGCCAGCAGCGATGCAAAGTTCGCGGCCTCGGAGGTGCGGCTCGGGCTCATCCCCGCAACCATCGGTCCATACGTCGTGCGAGCCATTGGTCCCCGCTGGGCTCGCAGACTATTTCAAACAGCCGAGCGCATCACAGCGGCGCAGGCCGAGAGGATCGGACTGGTGCACGAAACCGTTGAGGCCGAAGCGCTCGACGCGCGTGTGGAATCGATCGTGAACGATCTGCTGGCGGGTGCGCCCGGAGCGCAGCATGCGGCGAAAGACCTGATTGACGCCGTTGCGAACAGGCCCATTACTGCAGAGCTGATCGAGTACACCGCCGAGCGCATTGCCGTGATCCGCGCACAGGATGAGGCGAAGGAAGGGCTGAGCGCATATCTCGAAAAGCGCAAGCCAGGGTGGACGCCGCAAACATCATGACCATGTTTGACACCATACTGATTGCCAATCGCGGCGAGATCGCATGCCGCATCATCGCGACCTGCCGGAAGATGGGTATCCGCACGGTTGCTGTTTATTCCGATGCCGATGCGCACAGCCTGCACGCGCGAGTGGCAGACACCGCAGTGCGCATCGGCCCCGCTCCTTCACGCGAGAGCTATCTCAACATAGCCCACATCCTTGATGCTGCACGGCGCGCGGGCGCGCAGGCCATTCACCCAGGCTACGGATTCCTGTCTGAGAATGCCGAGTTCGCAGAAGCATGCACCCACGCCGGCATCGTCTTCATCGGGCCGCCTGCTGCGGCGATCCGCGCGATGGGCTCGAAGGCTGCGGCGAAGGAATTGATGCGCAATGCGGGCGTGCCGCTCACGCCCGGATACGACGGGACCAATCAGGATCCCGAGTTTCTGCAGCAGCAGGCGGATGCCATCGGCTACCCGGTCATGATCAAGGCCAATGCAGGCGGTGGCGGCAAAGGCATGCGGCGCGTGGACGCACGCGATGAGTTTGCTGCTTCGCTGGCGAGTTGTAAGCGCGAGGCCCTGGCATCTTTTGGTGATGACTCCGTGCTGCTCGAGAAGTATCTTGTGGAGCCGCGCCACGTCGAAGTGCAGGTTTTTGGTGATACGCATGGCAACGTGATCAGCTTGTCTGAGCGCGATTGCAGCGTGCAGCGGCGGCACCAGAAGGTGATTGAAGAGGCGCCGGCCCCAAATCTTTCGGACGATCTGCGTCGCAGGCTCGGTGAGGCTGGACGAAGCGCGGCGAAAGCAGTGGACTATGTCAGCGCCGGCACGGTCGAGTTTCTTGTGGATCGCGATGGCGGATTCCACTTCATGGAGATGAACACGCGACTGCAGGTAGAGCATCCGGTGACAGAGATGATCACGGGCCTCGACCTGGTCGAATGGCAGATTCGTGTGGCCGCCGGTGAGCCCCTGCCTCTCACGCAGAAACAGGCAACGACGCGAGGCCACGCGATCGAAGCTCGTATCTACGCGGAGGACCCCGCGCACGACTTCAGGCCGTCGATCGGCAGAATCATTCATCTGCGCGCGCCCATGGCATCGGAAAATGTGCGTGTCGATACCGGCATCAAGAAGCGTGATGCGATCACTCCTTTCTACGACCCCATGATCGCGAAGCTGATCGTTTGGGACGAATCGCGCGAAATGGCAGTCCGGCGCATGGTGCAGTCGTTAGAAGAATTCGAGATTGTCGGCGTAGGAAACAACGTCGAGTTTCTTCGCCGCCTCGTGACGAGCAGGTCATTCACTGAACTGCATCTGGATACGAGCCTTATAGAACGGGAACACGAATGGCTTGTGAAGGAAGAGGCCATTCCGGAATCCGCGCTGCTGATCGCAGCCATGAGCGTCATCGAGCCTCACGCTGTTAACGAGAATTCCGACTCGTCACCGTGGGCCGCGCGCGACGGCTGGCGTATGAATGGCGTACGAGAACGTGCGATTCGTCTGAAGCTGGGCGACACCGCGCGCGAAGTTGCTATCCGATATCGCGGCGAAGGACAGTTCCGCATGCGCATGGACGAGCGCCGCTTTGAGGTGAGTTATGGATCGCGCAATGACAATGAAGTTCAGGTTGTCATCGATGGCAAGCGAATTGGCGCGCGCGTGATCGCCGCAGGTACGGCTTATCACGTATTTGTCGATGGAAGGCATTATGAGTTTGGCTACGACGATCCGCTGAACATCGAGACTCAGCATCATGCGGGCGAAGGCAGCCTGCTCGCTCCGATGCCTGGCCGTGTCGTTGCCCTTACAGCTGAGCCGGGCCAGCGCGTGCAGATGGGTGCGTCTTTGTTGGTACTTGAGGCGATGAAGATGGAGTGCACGATTCATGCGCCAGCGGCCGGGCGTGTAGAGTCGTTTAATTTTGCTGCTGGCGACCAGGTCGACGAAGGCGTCGAACTCCTGCAATTTATTCGCGACGACGAGAACGGTAAGGCCAATGGCTGAGCGAGTGCGCATCGTTGAAGTAGGTCCGCGCGATGGGTTGCAGAACGAGCCGCAGAATGTATCAACGGAAACGAAGCTGGAGTTCATCTCGCTCTTGGCTGATGCCGGATTGAAGACAATTGAGGCTACCGCGTTCGTCTCCCCGAAGTGGGTGCCGCAGATGGCAGACCATGCTGACATAATGCGCGAGCTCAAGCGTCGCGAGGGCGTGAGCTATCCCGTTCTGGTGCCGAACCTTCGTGGGTTCGAGGCGGCCGTCGCTGCCGGCGCAACTGAAGTGGCCGTGTTCGCTGCGGCGTCGGAGACTTTCTCGCAACGAAACATCAATTGCAGCATTGCGGAGAGCCTCGAGCGCTTCTCGCCAGTGTTCGACGCGGCGCTTGTGGCACAAGTGCGAGTGCGCGGATACGTCTCCTGCGCGCTGGGGTGCCCGTATGAGGGCGCGGTCGATCCTGCGCGCGTAGCGGATGTTGCAACGCGCCTGTTCGACGCTGGCTGCTACGAAATCTCACTTGGCGACACCATCGGAGCAGGTACGCCGAATCAAACGAAGGCGATGATCGCCGCTGTCGCGCAGCGCGTTCCGGTTCGAAATCTCGCGGGGCATTTCCACGACACATATGGTCAGGCGCTGGCGAACGTCTACGCCGCGATCGAGTGTGGCGTCCGCGTCTTCGATGCGTCCGTGAGCGGCTTAGGCGGCTGTCCGTACGCTCCCGGCGCAGCAGGCAACGTTGCTACCGAAGACTTGGTCTACATGCTGAACGGCATGGAAGTAGAGACTGGCGTCAACCTCGACCGCCTCATTGCCGCGGGCGCATTCATCTGCGAAAAGCTCGGGCGGCAGACGCAATCGAAAGTGGCGAGGGCCCGGCATAAGGCGTGCTGATGTTGCTCAGTTGATTGCCGGCTCCGTCTTCGCTTGCAGCTCTTCGCGCGTTATATCGGGTGCCAATTCAATCAGCTTCAGACCGTCAGGCGCGACGTCGAGCACCGCCAGATCAGTGATGATTCGGCCAACCACGCCAGCGCCAGTCAGCGGCAGCGTGCACTGCTTGAGAATCTTCGGTTCGCCGTCCTTCGATGTGTGCTCCATGACTACCACCACGCGGTTCACGCCTGCGACCAGATCCATGGCTCCGCCCATCCCCTTTACCATCTTGCCGGGAATCATCCAGTTGGCAAGATCGCCGCGTGCTGAAACCTGCATGGCTCCGAGAATCGCGAGGTCGATATGGCCGCCACGAATCATCGCGAATGAGTCCGCGCTTGAAAAGTAGCTCGCGCCGGGCAGTGCGGTGACGGTTTGTTTGCCGGCGTTGATGAGGTCGCAATCCACCTCGGAATGCGTGGGAAAGGGCCCAATACCGAGCAGCCCGTTTTCCGAGTGAAGCGTGACATGAATGTCGTCGGGAATGTAATTGGCCACCAGCGTGGGAATGCCGATGCCGAGGTTCACGTAGAACCCATCATGCAACTCCTGCGCGGCGCGCTGCGCCATCTGCTCACGAGACCATGCCATTGTTATGCCTCACGCGTGGTGCGCTTCTCAATGCGCTTTGACGGATGTGGGTTGTGCACGATGCGCTGCACAAAGATGCCGGGCGTATGAACCTGGTCTGGATCGAGCTCCCCCGCATCGACAAGAATTTCAACCTCGGCAACCGTGATGCGGCCGCAAGTAGCGGCCGGCGGATTGAAGTTGCGCGCCGTCTTGCGGTAGATGAGATTGCCGTACGTGTCGCCCTTCCACGCCTTCACGAGCGCGAGGTCCGCGCGGATGCCCCGCTCGAGAATGTACGTATGACCGTCGAAGTCGCGGTGCTCCTTGCCTTCCGCAACAATGGTGCCGACGCCGGTGCGCGTATAGAAGCCTGGGATACCGGCGCCGCCGGCGCGCATTCGTTCAGCCAGCGTACCCTGCGGGCAGAACTCGACCTCAAGTTTGCCCGAGAGGAATTGGCGCTCAAACTCGCGGTTCTCGCCCACGTAGCTCGAAATCATCTTCTTGATTTGTCCGGTCTCAAGCAGAAGGCCCAGCCCCGCACCGTCGATGCCCGCATTATTGCTGGCAACAGTGAGGCCGGTTTTGCCGGTATCGCGCAGGGCTGCAATCAACGCCTCAGGGATGCCGCACAGGCCGAAGCCTCCCACGGCCAGCATCATTCCATCTTCGACAATCCCGGCGAGTGCCGACTGCGCATCCGGGTATACCTTCGATTTGGCCAAGGGGAAGACCTTTCCGGTGCAGCGAATGAGAGAGTCCGCAATCCCGCTCAGTAGTATGCGAGGCCGACCGCCAGGCGCGCAATAGGCGGCGCGTTCACCGTCTGTGTTGAGACTCTGGACACCGGAAATAAGTCGCGTATCCTTGTCGGGATGAACGAGAACGCGATTTCACACACTTCAGAATTTCAGTTGACCCGCCGTGAGGCGGTGCAGGGCCTTGCCACCGTCGCCGCGTCGTCTTTACTCGCATCCACTGCGCTCGCACAAACACCGTCAGCTGCGAGCAAGGAAAAGGGCGGCGAGCAGCCCTTCAGCGATGGATGGCGCTTTCATCGCGGCGACGTGACGGGGGCGGATGCGGCTTCGTTCGACGACTCGGAATGGCGCACGCCGGACGTTCCGCATGACTGGAGCATCGAGGACCTGCCGGATCCGGCGGTGCAGAATAGAGACTCGATCTGGGCCGAGGGAACGAATCCGGTCCGCACCGGCCCGTTCGATCTGTACGCGAGCGAAGGTCAGGGTGCGACCGGCTGGACCGTCGGCGGCATCGGCTGGTATCGCAAGACCTTCCAGCGGCCGCAGGTTCCTGCATCCGGCAAGGTGGAAGTGCGCTTCGACGGCGTCTACATGAATTCCGATGTGTGGCTCAACGGCACCAAACTCGGCAATCACCCTTACGGCTACACCGGCTTCGCTTACGACCTGACGCCGCATCTGAAGGACGGCCCCAACATCCTTGCCCTTCGCGTCGACAACACCGGCCGCAACAGCCGCTGGTATTCGGGCTCAGGCATATTTCGCAAGGTGTGGCTCAGCGTGACGGGCGCGGTACGCATTCCACAGCATGGCGTCTATGTCACCATGCCGGACGTCTCGAAGGCCGCGGCCACTGTGAAGGTCGAAACCACGCTTGAAAACGGAGCGTCCGCCGCGAAGTCTGCAGTCGTGCGCGTGCGCCTGTTGGATACGCAAGGAACAGTAGCCGCGGAGACGCAGGCGACAGCAAAGCTTGCGCCAAGTGCGCAGACTCCGATTGTAGCGACACTCGCGGTGAAGAATCCGCATCTGTGGTCCACAGCGGATCCCTATCTCTATCGCGCGGAGATCTCAGTTGAGACTGACCATCAGCCGGCTGACTCCGCTGCCGTGCATGTCGGCCTTCGCAAGGTTGAAGTGGATGCGCAGCAGGGTCTCCGCATCAACGGCGAGCCCATCAAGTTGATGGGCGGCTGCGTGCATCATGACAACGGCCCGCTCGGCTCCGCCTGCATCCAACGCGCGGAAGAGCGGCGCGTGGAAATTCTGAAAGCCAATGGTTACAACGCAATTCGCACCAGCCACAATCCGCCCTCGCGCGAATTCCTGGATGCGTGCGACCGGCTGGGCATGCTGGTCATCGATGAGGCGTTCGACTGCTGGACCGTGGGCAAGAACCCGCAGGACTACAGCGTCTATTTCAAGGACTGGTGGCAGCGTGATCTTGAGAGCATGATCCTGCGCGACCGCAATCATCCCTGCGTGATCATCTGGAGCATCGGCAACGAGATTCCCGAACGCGCCGAATCTAACGGAGTCGAAATTGGCAAGGCACTGCAGGCCCACGCGCACAAGCTTGATCCGACCCGACCCGTCACCGCGGCGATCTGCGCGCCGTGGGATCACCCCAAGCAGACGTGGAAAGACATGCAGGCGGCGTTCACCTATCTGGACATCGGCGGCTACAACTACCAGTTGAGCCAATACGTGCCAGATCACTCGATCAGTCCGCAGCGCGTGATGGTCGGCACCGAATCGTTCCCGCTGGGGGCCCTTCAGAACTGGGACGCTGTCGAAGGCAACTCATGGGTTATTGGCGACTTTGTGTGGACTGCAATCGATTACCTCGGTGAATCGGGCATCGGGCACTCGTCGGTATCGCAGGGCAATGACACGTCCGGCTTCTCGCCGTTCTATCCGTGGTTCAACTCTTACTGCGGGGATATCGATTTGATCGGCAACAAGAAGCCGCAGTCGTACTTCCGCGATGTGGTGTGGCGTCGCAGCAAAATCGAGATGGCCGTGCAGAGGCCTATCCCGGCGAAATACAAAGAGCATATCAGCCTGTGGGGTTGGAGCGACGAACTCCGTAGCTGGACGTGGCCCGGCCTCGACGGCGTTGCGCTCAAAGTGCGCGTCTACACGCGCGGCGATGAAGTGCGCCTGTTCCTGAACGGCAAGCCGGCCGGGCAGAAGCAGCTAACGACAAAGGACGCGCTGAAGGCCGAGTTCGATGTGCCCTACAGCCCGGGCGAATTGAGAGCTGTGGCTCTCGAGAAAGGACAGGAGATAGGGACCCTCGTCTTCAACACTGTGGGCAAACCCGCGCGCCTTGTGCTCACGCCAGATCGCGCGCAGATCCGCGCCAGCAGTGACGATCTCAGCTACGTGATGGCGACCGTGGTCGATGACCAGGGCCGTACCGTTCCGGACGCCACAGTTCCTGTGCGATTCATCGTAAGTGGGAACGGCACGATTGCGGCTGTCGGCAATGCCAACCCCAAGGACGTAGGCAGCTTCAAGCAGCCGCAGAAGTCCACCTTCCATGGCACATGTGTGGCGATCCTGCAGCCGAAAGGCGAACCGGGCAGCATCACGCTAAAAGCGGAAGCGCCCAACCTCGAACCTGCTTCTATTGTCGTGAAATTGAGGTGATGATTGCGCACGCGGACGCCACGACGGGTGCCCGCTATTTCTCCGCGTGCGTGAACGTGAGCGAGCCCGAGTTGATGCAATAGCGCAGGCCAGTGGGCTTCGGGCCGTCAGGAAACACATGGCCCAGGTGTCCGCCGCAGCGCGCGCAGGTCACCTCGATACGGCGCATGCCAAAGCTGTTATCCTCGTGCTCCTCGACGGCCTTTGAATCCGCGGGGATCATGAAACTTGGCCAGCCGCAGCCTGAGTCAAACTTGGCGCCGGAGTTGAACAGCAGCGCTCCGCATCCCGCGCAATGGTAGTCGCCGGTTTCGTAGTTAAATTCAAGCGCGCCGGTAAAGGGCCGCTCGGTGCCCTTCTCACGCAGGATGTGATACTGCTCCGGCGTGAGCTGTTCGCGCCACTCTGCGTCGGACTTCACGACCTTCTCAGACTTCTGCTCGGAAGAGTTGCTCATTCTGACCTCGCTGATACGGTTGTACAGTCTATTTGATTCTCCGGCAAAGCGCGAAGACTCACGGTGAAACCAGCGAACCGCCGAGCGGCTTCCACCAATGTGCTTGCATCGAATACGGTTCAGCGCGGCAGTGGCATTCGATTCTGCCGAACCATCGGTCGCGCCATATATTTAGCCGAAGGAACCGACCCATGAACCGACGTTTCATATTGCCGATTGTTCTAAGCTCCATGACCGCCTTCAGCAGCATGACAATTCAGGCGCAACAACAGCAGCAACCCACGGATTCGCAGAGCACCACGACCACCTCCACCAGCACCAATGGCCAATCTTCTGACACCTCCACAACCACCATGACGCCCTCAGAGATGAAGGCTCAGCGTAAGCAGCAGAAGCACGAGGAGAAGGCGGCCAAGGCTCGCGCAAAGGCAGCGAAGCACGATGCAAAGGCCAAAAAGGAACACGACAAGGAGATCAACGAGCAGGAGAAGGCAGCTCAGCCGCAGTAGCGGGCACGGGTCCGCAAGTGCTCTTTAGGGCGCGAGCCTGCCGTTGAACGTGGCGCAACCGCTTACCTGGCCGCCATCGAGACCCTGACGGAACCAGTGCTCGCGCTGCGCGCTCGATCCATGCGTAAAGCTCTCAGGGCTCACTGCGCGTCCGCTCATGCGCTGCAGGTGATCGTCGCCGACCGCGGCCGCGGCGCGCAGCGCGCCTGCAACATCATCGGGATGCACCATGTTGCGCTGCTCCGTGGTGTGTCCCCACACGCCGGCAAAGCAGTCGGCCTGCAATTCGAGATCCACAGAGAGTGGATTCTCTTCCCCAGGGTTGGATTCAACGAGCTGCCGCTCGCGCCCTTCAATACCCAGCAGCTTCTGCACGTGATGGCCGAGTTCGTGCGTGATTACGTAGGCCTGCGCGAAGTCTCCGGTGTCGCCGCCGAAGCGCTGCAGCTCATTCCAGAAACTCAGGTCGATGTAGACCTTCTCGTCCTCGGGACAGTAAAAAGGCCCAGTTGCAGCCTGCGCGGTTCCGCAACCCGAATACGTCGCGCCGCGAAACAGCACGAGCTTGGCATGCCGATACGTGCGATGGTGCGCGGCGAAGATCTCGGTCCAGGTCTTTTGCGCATCGTCGAGCACGAAGCTGATCAACTGCACATCGCGGTTTTCGGCGGCCGACGGCGGAGCCGCGGGCCTCTGCGCTACGCTGCTGGTTGCATCGCCGCCATGCAGCATGAGGCCGATGAAGTTGTGGCCCGTAACAAGGCTGATAAGGAGCAGAACGATGAATCCAATGATGCCGATTCCGCCGCCGCCCATGCCGAAGCCGCCCGAGTCTCCGCGGCGGTCTTCAATGTCGTCACTCATGCCTCCGGGCGTCCAGTCCATCTTCCATCCTCATTCAGCGCAAACTGTCGCGGCAGTTTCGGTCAACTGCCGGACTCTTCAATATGAGATGCGTGTGCCGGCGACATCTGCCGCCGGCACCGGAGAAGGGAAGCGGAACTAAACTTCGGCGATCACGTCAATCTCGACTAGGATGTCGCCGGGCAGCCGCGCGGCCTGCACCGTGGTGCGCGCGGGCGGCGTTACACCCTCAGGCGCAAGATATTTCGCATATACCGCGTTCATGGCCGCGAAGTCGTTCATGTCCTTGAGGAACACCCCGGCTCGCACGACCTTTTCGAGGCTCGATCCGCCTGCCTCGATGATGGCCTTCAGGTTCTCCATCACGCGCGTGGTCTGCTCGGTGATCCCGCCGTCGACAATCTTACCGGTAGCGGGATCGAGCGGCCCCTGGCCGGCGGTGAAGAGAAGATTGCCCACACGAATGCCCTGCGAGTAAGGGCCAATAGCTGCCGGAGCGGAGGAAGTGGATACGCGTTCTTTGCTCATGCACACATTCTAGCCGCGGAGGTGCTCGCCTAACGCCAGACGCTGAGCACGGCTCCAACAATCACCAGGCTCACCAGCCAGTAGCCCGTGTTGATAAGGAAGTATTTCAGCGGACGGCCCTCGTAGATCGATTGCGGGAACATCACCGCCGCGTTAAATCCAGCCCACATGAGCAAGCCAATGTGCGCTCCTCCCATCCAGCCTTCCGCACCGGCCCAGCGGATGATGTGCGCCAGCACGAAGCACAGGAACAGATCACCGATCAGCGAGCCGATCATCCCCACGTAGACGCCCTTGGGCTTCTCGCCCATTTGCCGGCCCACAATGGCCACCCACGGCTTGGCAAACAATACCGGCGAATACCAAAGCGCGCCGAGCATCCACACGATCACCGCGCACACTACGATGGCGACGAAGTTCAGATCATGAAGATGGTGCATAGGGCCTCCTCGATTGAATCTGGCTGATAAACAAAGGCGAGTGGGAATCGAAATGAATCTTTCGCATGTCGGCGATGCGTGTCAACGGAAATCCGCACGCGCGTTCTCGCGCCGCTACGCGCCTATTTGCGCTTGAGCGCCTCGAGTTCATCCAGGGTGCGCGGCCAGTCGGACCCGAGCAGGCGCGACAGGCTGCGGTCGGCCAGCACCTTACCGCCGGTTTGGCACGTCGCGCAGTAGTCGGTCTCGTTATCGGCATAACGGATGCGCTGCACCGGGTTGCCGCAGCGCGGGCAGGCTTGGCCGAATTTGCCATGCACGGCGAACTCTGGCCTGAACGCCGTGACCTTCTCTGGGAACGTTTTATCGGCCTCCCGTTGCAGCCGTTCAATCCAATCCGTCAGGATCAACTTCGTCGCTCCGAACAGCCGCTCCCATTCCTCCGGCTTCAGCTTCTGCGTCAGCGTTACCGGCGACAACTGCGCCGCATGCAGAATCTCATCGGAATACGCATTGCCCACCCCGCTGATAATCCGCGGATCGGTGAGCGCGCGCTTCAGCGTGCGGTTCTCGCGCGAGAGCGCGGCGGTGAATCCGGCCAGATCGGTATCAAAAATCTCCACTCCGCCGGGATTCATCTCGTGCAGCCCGTGCTCGCCGCGCACCATATAGAGCGAAGCTCGCCGCTTCGATCCGGCCTCGGTCAGCGTCAGCGTGCCGCTGTCAAAATCGAGGGCCAGCAGAGCGTTTCGTCCGCCAAGCTTCGCATTCGAGGGCTTCCAGTGCAGTCGGCCCGCAATCATGAGATGGATCACCAGCCAGACGTCGCCTTCCACGCCGATGGCAATGCGCTTGCCGATCCGCCGCAGCGCAGTTACGACCCGCCCCTCGGCCGCTGACACCGACGGGTCCACAGTGCGCAGGATGAAAGGCGACCCCAGCCGCACGTGCTCAAGCTTCTGGCCGAGAATGCGCCCTTCAAGCGCATGAATGTAAGCGGAGATATCGGGTAATTCAGGCATCCGAGTTCAGATTGCCCCGGTTGACGGTGCAGAGGCAATCACATTTGCTGCGAAGGCCAGGAATCGCGCAGTACCGAGGAGATACTACCCTGATGAATCGAGATACTGAACCCCATGGCCACACACTCAAACGTAGTGTCATGAAACGCGAAAATAAGGTGGCGATATCGACTGTATCGTTCTGCAACGCGAGCGTGGTAGGGGTGGACCGAGTTCATCCTTTCCAATTGACGTATCCAGGATGAGTTTTTGATCTCAAAGACACCATATGGCCTCAGTCCGCGCGAGGCAAGCGGATGACCGGCGAATGCCTCATCGTTGGGAGGCCCAAACATATGTGAGATCTCCCCGTCGAACTTCACGAGTGCGCACGGTTCTCCCTCAGTCTCTTCGCTCACGATGCGAACGGTCCTACCATCCCAATTCTTTGGAGTCGCTTGGAGGAGATAAGCAAGGTGAAGGAAATGCTCTCCGCAGAGGATCATGGGCAGTGGTGCTCCCACGGAAGACTGCGGGACATTGTCGAGTTCTACTACAGAGTCGAGTTGATCGACGGTGTACATGTGATTAAAACGAACAGTCTATCGCAGCAACGGCGGGCTTGGCCCAGCTCAGCTGAGGATCGTGTTATCGATCAGCCGCGTCTCACCCACCCATGCCGCAACCGCAAACAGCGTACCCGGCGCGGCGGTCTCCACCGGCTCCAGGGTAGCCCAGTCCACGCAAGTGATGTAGTCAACGCGAATGTCCGGCTCCGCGCCGAAGACCGCCTCCGCCGCCTCGATCAACGTGGCGACATTATGCTGTCCGTGACCCACCAGCGACTCCACCGTCCCAATGGCGCGGCTCAGCGCTAATGCCTGATGTCGCTGCTGCGCGCTCAGATACACATTGCGCGAGCTGAGCGCCAGGCCGTCGGCCTCACGCACAATGGGGCAAACCACAATCTCGGTCGCCAGCCGCAGATCCGCCGTCATACGCCGCAGCACGGCAACCTGCGCCGCGTCCTTCTGCCCGAAGAACGCCAAATCCGCTTCAGCCGCGACGAACAGCTTCGTCACGACCGTCGCCACGCCGCGAAAGTGCCCCGGCCGCGAAGCCCCATCGAGCCGCCCGCTCAATCCTTCCACATCCACAAACGTCATCGCACCGTCGGGGTATAGCTCATCGACAGCCGGCGCAAACACCACATCCGCGCCTAGCCGCTCAGCCAGCGCGCAGTCCGCGTCAAACGTCCGCGGATATTTCGCGAAATCCTCGTTGGGCCCGAATTGCGTGGGATTAACGAAGATTGTGACGGCAACCGCATCGCAGCGCTCCCGCGCCGCTTTGATCAGCGATGCGTGACCCGCGTGGAGCGCGCCCATGGTAGGCACCAGCCCGATCGTCTTGCCTTCTTTGCGATTTGCGCGCGACCACGCGCGCAGCTCCTGCACGGTTCGGAGAATCTTCATCAGGCTCGGCGTAGCTTCCTGTCTTCAATGGCCTCGCGCGTCTTGGCCGGCAGATGATAGCTCTCCTCATCCGACGGAAACGCACGGCGCTCCACGTCTTCGCGATAATGCTCCACCGCCCCACGAATCAGCCCAGACACATCGGCATAACGCCGTACGAATTTCGCAGGCGGCGCAAAGGTCATGTTTACCAGGTCGTGGAATACCAGGATCTGCCCGTCGCAATCCGGTCCGGCGCCAATCCCGATGGTCGGAATCTCCAACTCAGCCGTGATCTGCGCAGCCACTTCGCGCGGAACCCCTTCGAGCACGAGCAGCGCCGCGCCGGCCTCAGCCAGCGCATGCGAGTCGGCTCGAAGCCGCTCGGCTGCCTCGGCGGTCTTGCCCTGCACGCGATAGCCACCCATGCGGTGCACGCTCTGCGGCGTCAGGCCCAGGTGCCCCACAACCGGAATTTCGGAATCCGTGAGCGCGCGCACCAGCTCAGTGCGCGGCCCCTCGATCTTCACCGCCTCGGCACCCGCCTCTTTAATGAAGCGCACGGCGTTGGACACCCCTTCACTCACTGCGCCGTGATAGCTGCCGAACGGCATATCCGCAACCACCAGCGCACGCCGAACCGCCCGCCGCACGGCGCGCGTGTGATGCAGCATCTCGTCCACGGTGACGGCGAGAGTGTTGTCGTGCCCCAGTACCACCTGCGCCAGCGAGTCGCCGACGAGGATCAGGTCGATGCCGCTTTCGTCTACCAGCCGCGAGGTCGCGTAGTCATAGGCCGTAAGCGCGGAGATGGGCTTGCCCTGGCGCTTCATCTCGCTCAGCGCCGGCATGGTTACTTTGACTACGGGAGTGCTGGGAGAATTCCCAGCGGGGAAGTTTGTCAGGCTCATGCTGCCCTCCAGTGCCGCTCCGCGTGGTCAGGATACGGCCCGTACCGCGAGTGTACACCCGCTGTATGAATCGGATGTCAGATTGTGTGCCGGCGGTCCAAGTTTCTCCTTTCCGCCGCCGTATTACCGAGCAAAATGCGATGTCGCCCCGGAGGAGTTGCAGGCGAGCACCCAATCGCCGCAAACTACTAGCAGCAATGCTTTCAGAATCAGTACGACTTATAGCCGAGGGCGCCGGTGCGGCCGCGGCCCTGGGGCTCGCCGCAGGCGGCTGGAGCTACGCGGCCCTCTACCCACAGTCGCAGATCTTTGGCCCGACGCTGATCGCCCCCGAACGCATTGGCGAAATTGCGCTTACGTTTGACGACGGTCCTAATCCCATCTGGACGCCGAAGCTGCTCGAGATGCTGGCGTCGCACCGAATCAAGGCGACGTTTTTTCTGGTCGGGAAATACGCTGAGGCCGAGCCTTATCTCACACGCTACATCGCTGATTCAGGCCACATCATCGGCAGCCACTCGTGGTCGCACCCCAACCTTGCGCTCGCGGGACGGAAGAAGATTCGCGAGGAACTCTACCAGTCCAAGCACATGCTCGAGCAGATCACCGGCTCGCGGATTCGCTACTTCCGTCCGCCGTTCGGCGCGCGGCGTCCCTTCGTGCTCAGTCAAGCGCGCGAACTCGGAATGTCTCCTGTGCTCTGGAATGCAATGACGAATGATTGGAAGGACCCCTCGGCTGATGACATCGCCGAGCGGCTCGGCGACAAGGTCGACTCCCTGGGCCGGCGCGGTCGTTCAGCCACGATTGTCCTGCACGACGGCGGGCACCTGGACCCTGCTGCCGACCGCGGGCCCTCAGTTGAGGCCGCCGAAAAGCTCATCAAACGCTTCATCGGCGTGCGCCGCTTCGTCACTGCCGAGTACCTGCAATGGGGACCTAAGCCCGTCTCCGTGAGCACCCGCTAGAGCCCCAGCGCAGCCTTGAACGCCTCACCCGCCGCCTCGATCGTCGCCTTCACCTCGGCCTCTCCGTGCGCGGTTCCCAGGAACGCCGCTTCGAACTGGCTGGGCGGCAGCCATACGCCCTGCTCCAGCATGGAGTTATGAAATCGCCCGAACATTGCGGTATCAGACTTCGCCGCGGACTCGTAATCCGTCACGGTCCCCGGAGTGAAGAACCAGGTCCACATGGCGCCCACGCGATTCGTGGTTAACGGCACGCCCGCCTTCTTGGCCTCCGCGGCAACGCCCTCCGCAACCGCCTTTGCTGTCGCCTCAATCCGCGGATAGATCTCGCCCGCATGCTCCTGCAGATAGTCCATGGTCGCCAATCCCGCCGCCATGGCCAGAGGATTCCCACTCAGCGTGCCCGCCTGATAAACCGGCCCCAGCGGAGCCAGCAGGTCCATGTACTCACGCTTGCCGCCGAACACGCCAACGGGCAGCCCGCCGCCTACAATCTTGCCCAGCGTAATCAGATCGGGGTCCATGCCGTAGCGCTCGACGGCCCCACCCAGCGCCACCCGGAAGCCCGTCATCACCTCATCCGCAATCAGCAGAGCGCCTTCGCGCCGCGTAATCGCGCGCAGCCCTTCAAGGTACCCGTCCACAGGCGGAATACAGCCCGCGTTGCCCACAGCCGGCTCCAGGATCACCGCTGCGATCTCGCCTGGATGCGCCGCAAAGGCCGCTTCCACGGCGACCAGGTCGTTGTAGGGCAGAGCCAGCGTGAGGTGTGCAATCTGGTCCGGCACTCCTGCCGAGCCTGGAATCCCGAACGTCGCCACGCCCGATCCTGCCTTGACCAGCAGGCCATCCGCATGTCCGTGATAGCAGCCTTCAAACTTCACAATCAGCTTGCGATCCGTCGCGGCGCGCGCCAGCCGAATGGCCGACATGGTCGCTTCGGTGCCCGACGACACGAACCGCAGCTTCTCCAGCTTGGGATAGCACGACACCACGCGCTCGGCCAGCTCCGCCTCGGCGGCGGTCGACGCCCCAAAGCTCGCCGACTTGCGCGCCGCTCGTTCGATCGCCTCCACAACCGGCGGAAACGCGTGGCCCAGGATCATCGGTCCCCACGATCCGAAGTAGTCGATGTACCGGTTGCCGTCCGCATCGGTCAGGTACGCGCCCTCCGCGCTCTCCAGAAACGGCGGGTGCCCTCCCACCGCGCGAAACGCCCGCACCGGCGAATTCACTCCGCCGGGAAAATAGCGCTCTGCGCGCTGCTGAAGTTCCTGCGATCGCGTGTGGACGGGAGCTGCTTTTTGCGTGGTCATCGTCTCCCAGTATAGAAGTGCCTTGATCCGGCTCTGAATGGCGCCCGTCACACCATCGGTAGGCCCCCATTGTCCGCTATGCATCCGTCTCATAACTTGCAAATTGCTTATTTCTCAAATGTAAAGCAGCATCTGCCGAGGATTCTGCGTCGTATCAAGTGTCTGAAGCAGTCCTGAATGGGTGTTCCGGCCGGGACCAGAGCGCATTCGGACCCCTAACCCATATGTCCAAAACCAATCGGAACGTTATTGATATCGCAGGCGCGGCCAGAAAGCTCCTCGGATTCCAGTCGCTTCGTCCTGGTCAGCATGACGCCATCCAGTCGCTGCTTGAGGGCCGCGACACCGTGCTCGTGCAACCCACGGGCTCCGGCAAATCCGCCGTCTACCAGATCGCCGGTGCGCTGCTTGAGGGTGCCACAGTCATAGTCTCGCCGCTCATCGCATTGCAGAAAGACCAGGCCGATGCCATCGAAGCCAGCCGGCTCGAGGCTACCGCCGTGGTCAATTCCACTCTGTCAGCTAGCGAACAGCGCGAAGTCCTCGACCGCATCGAGCAGGGAAAGGTGCAATACATCTTCCTAGCCCCCGAGCAGCTTCGCAAGCCCGAAACCATCGAACGCCTGCGCGCCGCCAACGTCTCGCTCATCGCTATTGATGAAGCGCACTGCATCAGCCAGTGGGGTCATGACTTCCGTCCCGACTATCTCGGCCTGTGTCAGGTCATTGAAGCGCTCGATCATCCCCTCGTGTTGGCCATGACCGCGACGGCTTCGCGCGAAGTGCGCGGCGAAATTATCGAACGTCTCGGCCTGCAGAATCCGCGCGTCTTCGTGCACGGATTTGATCGGCCTAACATCTCGCTGCGCGTCGACCTTTTCTCGAATAAAGACGAGAAGTGTGCTTCCTTGCTGCGCCGTGTCGAGTTCGCAGAGAAGCCCGGTATCGTCTACGTTTCGACCCACAAGCACGCCGAAGACATTGCCGCTGATCTGCAACGAATGGGCGTAGACGCGCTCTGTTATCACGGCGGCCTCAAAGCGAAGCAGCGCGAAGAGATACAGAACAAGTTCATGAACGGCGAAGTTCCAGTCATCGTCGCCACCAATGCATTCGGGATGGGCGTCGACAAGCCGGACATCCGCTTCGTCTTTCATGCCGACGTCAGCGACTCGCTGGACGCCTACTACCAGGAGATCGGGCGCGCCGGCCGCGACGGAGAAGAAGCCGAAGCCGTGCTCTTCTATCGTCCCCAGGACATCTCCGCACAGCAATTCAAAACCGGACCGGCGCACGTCGACTCCGAAGGCCTCGAGTCCGTCTACAACACGCTCATCGCGATGAGAGGCCCCATGACCCGCGATGAGATCGTCCTCGAGACTGGCATCAACGCGCGCAAGCTCGTCGGACTGCTGCACAGGCTTGAGGAGACAGAGGCCATTCGCCATCTCGACAACGGCGACTATGAAGCGACCAGCAGCCGCCCGCTGTCGCAGGTAATCGAGGCTGCAGCGGAAAATCAGAAGTTCCAGAAGGATCTGCGCAAGCAGCGCCTGCAGAAGATGCAGAGCTACGCGGAATGGCGCTCCTGTCGCCGCGAGTATCTGCTCCGCTACTTCGGCGACGACTACGCCGGCCCCTGCGGCAACTGCGACCGCTGCGAGGAACTGCGCCTCATGCCCAAGGCTGCTTGAGCATTCGCAGAGCGGGCTGCCGCTGCAGACCTGCCGTGCCCCATCCTTGCGGCTTTTTTCTGCCGCAAGGGTGGGAAGCCAGAAATGCTGGCAGGAGGGCCATCTTGCAGCGCCAATAAACACCGAAGGCCGCGGTTTATCTCCGCGGCCTTCGTGTTTGCGTTGCGTTTACAGCGCGATTATCCGTTCAGCGTTTCCTGCAGCTTGTTGAGCATCCGGTGCAGGTCCTTGTCGGTGCGCCGCTGCTCGTCGATCTTGCCAATCGAGTGCATCACCGTGGTGTGGTGCTTGTTGCCGAACTGGCGCCCAATCTCCGGCAGGCTCGCCTCCGTCATCTGCTTGGCGAGATACATCGCAATCTGCCGCGGCACCACTACCTGGCGCGAGTTGTTCTTCTGCTTCAGGTCAGCGACCCGCATGCCGAACTGCTCGGCCACAGCGCGCTGAATGGCTTCAATCGTAACCTTGCGCACTTGCATATCGATGAACTGTTTCAGGCACTGCTGCGTGGCTGAAAGCGTGATCTCCACGTGGTTCAGCTGGCACCAGGCAATCAAGCGCACCAGCGCGCCCTCGAGCTCGCGCACGTTGGTGCGGACGTTGGAGGCGATGAAGAGTGCCACGTCAGTTGGCAGCACAACCTGCTCTGACTCGGCCTTCTTCTGCAGGATGGCGACTTTGGTTTCCAGATCGGGCGGCTGGATGTCCGCAATCAGGCCCCACTCGAACCGCGAGCGCAGCCGATCCTCAATTTCAGCCAGTTCCTTCGGCGGACGATCCGACGCAATCACGATCTGGCGCATGCTTTCGTGCAGCGCGTTGAACGTATGGAAGAACTCTTCCTGCGTGCGTTCCTTCTGCGCGATGAACTGAATATCGTCGATGAGCAGCACGTCCACCGAGCGGAAGCGATCGCGGAAGCTGGTCATGCGGTCGTTGCGCAGCGACGTAATCATCTCGTTGGTGAACTTCTCAGCCGAAACGTACGAAATCACCGACGCAGGATTGCGCCGCTTCACCTCGTGCCCAATCGCGTGCATCAGGTGCGTCTTGCCCATGCCGACGCCACCGTACAGGAACAGCGGATTGTAGGCGCGCGAGGGACGCTCTGCCACCGCCAATGCAGCGGCGCGTGCGAACTGGTTGCCGTTGCCGATCACGAAATTATCGAACGTGTAGCGCTGGTTCAGCTGCGCGGCGGTCGACCAGTCGAAGCGCGACTGCTCAGGCGCGTTGCGCTGCGCCGGTGCCGGCGGCGGAGCTGTGGGCGCGTGCGATGGAACCGGCCCGAAGCCGCCATCCTTCCGCTGCGGAGGAACCGAAGGGTCCTCCTCCATGGTTACAAAACATACTTCATCGAATTCCAGGCTCTGCGTATCAATCGCTTCCTGAATGAGATCGCCATACTTGTCGCCGATGTGCCGGAACTCCGGCGCGGGCACCCTCACATAGAGAATGCGTCCTGCCGCATGACTGTAGCGCGTAGGTTTTAGCCAGGTTTCGAACGACTGGCGGATTACCTTTTTCTCGAGAGCGGCGAGAATCTGAAGCCAGGGGTTGAGTGCCGTGGAGGCCGGCGTCATTGCAAATGCCATCGATGCAATCCTTGCGTGGTCCCTTTAAAACGGTTCGCCCAATCGTCTTTAGACAACACCCCTGCAGAGGCGGGAGATATTGCTTCCCGTCAGTTATCTACTGCTTTTGGTGTTTCGGCCGTTGATCTGCCCCTTGCGCTGTGAGCTCCGGGGGCGGTGGACAAATTTCGTTTCGTGGGACGCTAGAAACTTTTGTTGAACGGTCCCGATGGTAGCACATTTGGACCGCCTTGCAACGCCTCATTCATACATCTTTCACGTGCCATTTTTTCATTGCACCATAGGTGGTGAAAGTGGCGATTGCAAGTGACTGGAGTCACCAATTACCGCCTCACGTGATGCTCGATTGTCTCATTGGACACCCCTCATTTGCACATGGTTGCTCCAGTGCAAATACCAAGCCTCGTGCGCCTCCGACTGGATTCGAAACGCCTTCTACGATATACTTGAATCTTGCCGTCAAGGCTCAGAAACTAGTCAGGATAGAGGAGCGCATTTTCCATGCCCAAGCGCACATTTCAACCTAACCGCCACCGCCGCGTGAAGACCCACGGCTTCCGTGCCCGCATGAAGACCAAGAGCGGCGCCGCCGTGCTTAGCCGCCGCCGTGCCGCGGGCCGCAAGCGCGTCGCTGTCAGCGCCGGCTACCGCGACTAGTTCGCGCCTCATCAAGGGGCCGAAGCCCGCATTTCCCCAGGGTATTCGGCCAACCCTTCCGGCTTCACCATGACCACCCCTGCCAACGCTGCTGAGCCAAAGCAATCGCTCGCGGGCGCGCGTCTGCGCAAGCATGCCGACTACCAGCGTGCCTACACCGCCGCCGGCCGCAAACGCCAGTCCAGTTCCATGAGCTGGTTCATGGCTCCGCAGCCCGAGTCTCCGGATGGTCACCCCCGCATAGGCCTCACCGCAGGTAAGGTCCTCGGCAAGGCCCACGAGCGCAATCGCATCAAGCGCCGCATGCGCGAGGCCCTGCGCCGCCACCTCGATCTCATCCCGCACGGCGTCGACCTCATCTTCCATCCCCGCCGTACAGTGCTCACCATCGAGTTCACGAAACTCGAAGCCGAGCTCGTGCGTATCCTTACTCAGGCACGGACTGAGTCTCAGCGCAAACGCCAGCCCGCGCCTTCGCAATGACCCGCATCCTGCTCGCACTGCTCGCGTTTTACCAGAGATGGCTCTCGCCGGCCGTGCACTCGCTCGGTGTCGGCGGATGCAAATTCCTACCCACGTGTTCCGAGTACGCCGCCCGCGCCATCGTCCTGCACGGACCTCTGCGCGGATCAGCGCTCGCTGCATGGCGCCTCTTGCGTTGTCACCCCTTCAGCCGCGGCGGACTCGACCAGGTGCCCGTTCCCGCATCGCACCGGCACACCGCCCACGAACCTTTACCATAGAAACAGCGGCAGATTTCGCCTCTGCCGCGTGCTTGAAAGACAGGACGTAACCTTTGCCCGAATTCCAAAATCCTAATCTGCAGTCGCAGGGTGGTCCCGGCTCCGGTAACAGCGGCGGCGGTGGCGGCAACATGCAGTCGCTCCTCGTCATGATGTTTGTCGGCCTCGCCGTTATCCTCGGATTCCAGTATTTCCAGAAGCCCAGTTCCACCCCCGCGCCTGCGCAGCAAACACAGCAGCAGGCCGCCCAACCGAATGCCGGCACTCAGGGTACTTCCCCAGCCGCGGCAGCGGCGCAGCCCGCCGCAGCCCAGCCGCAGGCTCCTTCGGCAACGCCCGCCGTCGTAGCTTCCTCTGAGACGGAGACCACCGTCGAAAACGCGGACTTCCGCATCGTCTTCTCCAATCGCGGCGCGCTCGTCAAGCACTGGATCCTGAAGAATCCCCACTACAAGGACTCCATCCAGAAGCATCAGCTCGACATGGTGCAGCAGCAGGCTTCCATCCGCTTCGGCTTCCCACTCTCGCTCTTTACCTATGAGCCCGCCCTCAACTCGCAGTTGAACCAGGCGCTCTACCAGGCCTCCGCCACCGGAACCCTCCAGGCGCCCAACACGCTTACATTCCATTACGCGCAGAACGGTGTCGATGTGGTGAAGACCTTCCACTTTGACGGGAGTCATGTTGTCACTGCCGAACTCCAGGTCCGCCGCAACGGCGAACCGGTGCGCGCTCTCCTTGCCTGGCCCGCTGGCCTTGGCGATATGGAAGAGTTCCAGGGCCGCAGCAGCATCCCCGGCCTCTCACGCACCCCGTCGCAGTTCGCCTGGTCGCTTGGCAACAAGCAGGACACGCTCGACGCCCGCAAGGTCTCGAACAACGCCACGCTCGACGGCGAATACCAATACGCCGCCGCATCTGACCTCTACTTCGCAGCGGCCTTCATGCCCGACGTGCCCGCGCGCGCAACGGTGGTCACGTTTCACAATGCAGTCGACCTGCCCACCGATCCATCGAATCCCAACAGCGAGAAGAAACCCGCCGACATCATCGGCGTCGCTGTCGGAGACACCAGCGGCTACACGCGCCTCCGCCTCTACGCCGGCCCCAAGCAGATGGATATCGTTTCCAAGATTCACTCCATCGGCGCCGACGGCCAGCAGACCGGTCCGACCCTCGAGCACCTGATCCAGTTCGGATCGTGGCTCGGCATCATCGCCAAGCCGCTCTTTCTCGCCTTGCACTTCCTCTACGAGCACGGCGTCCCCAATTGGGGATGGGCCATCATCATCATCACCGCGCTGTTCAACATGATCCTGTTGCCCACGCGTCTCATGATGATGAAGTCATCGCTGAAGATGATGCGCATTCAGCCCAAGGTGGAGGCAATCAAGCGCAAGTTCGCCCACCTCAAGGCCACTGATCCCAAGCGCGCCGAGATGAACGCCGAGATGATGGCCCTCTATAAGACCGAGGGCGTCAACATGTACGGCGGCTGCCTTCCGCTCATCATCCAGATGCCGCTCTTCTTCGCCTACTTCCGCGTGCTCCAGAACACCGTGGAACTGCGGCAGGCGAGCTGGGGATGGCTGCATGATCTGTCCGCGCCCGACCCGCTGCACATCCTGCCCATCATCATCATCGTCACCATGTTCCTCACGCAGTTCATCACGCCGTCGCCAGGTATGGACCCCAACCAGCGCCGCATGATGGCCATCATGATGCCGGTCATCTTCGGCTTCACGTTATGGCAATATGCTTCGGGCCTCGCGCTCTACTGGTGCACGGGCAACCTCATCAACCTTGCCATTCAGCTCTCTATCAACCAGTCGCACATCGGCAAGGAGATGCACGCCATCGCCGCCAAGCGAGCAGCCAAGAAGCTGGGTAAAACCCCGCCCACCATCCAGGGCCGCCGCTAAAGAGCAGCAGCAGAACTACAAAGGGCTTCCCAACCGGGAAGCCTTTGCCTTGATCTTCATCTCCCCACAGATTTGTCGTTCTGACCCTGAGTGCAACGAAGGGGAAGAACCCGCTTTTGTCCTTGCTTCTAAGCTCTGCTGTTCAAAGCCCTCAGCGCTATCGCTCCGCTCTCCCCAGCACCACCGCATTCTGCGCCGCATTCTCCTCGTAATACTTCACCCATCTCTGGGGCTCCGCGGCTTGATACGGCTCCAGGTTATGCGCCCAGCGGAACCCCACCGGCTGATACCAGAGCTCCGCTTCAATCCTGAACGGACCCTGCGCGTTAGCCGCCGGCACAACATAGCGCGTCAAGCTCGCGCCTCCCGCAAAGTTCGCATCCTCCGCCGCACCGCCCACCACCGCCACATCGGCAGCCGCAGACTTCTTGTCGAACCCCGACGGCAGAATCCGATTGTCCTTCAGATATCCCACAGCCGCGATCAGCCCCGTGGTCACGTTCCCATTCAGGTCTTTCAGGATCGGCTCGAAAATCTGAACCTGGTCCTGCTTCGTGATCTCGGTATAGTGCGGTTCAAACCGCTTCGGATCCGCATCGTTATCGTTGCCCGCAATCGACCCATCCGGCCGCAGCGTGCCTGACTCGAACACCACTTTACCCGCCGCATCGCGCACCACAACGTGCAGCCAGGCTCGCCGCGAAGGATACGCCGTGGGCAGCTTGTGTCCCGTCAGATTCTCCACGCGCACAGCAAACTGCACGTCGCCTGCGTTCTCCTGCACATCGGCAATGCTCACGCGCGCCGACCGCGTCTTCAGGAACTCCGTCGTGCGATCGGTCGCGTCCTTCAATTCCTCCGGCAGCGCCTGCACATCCAGTTCATCGCGATGCTCATTCAGTACCTGCGGCAGCAGAACATTCCCGCCCACAAACACATGCCGATGCATCCCCGTGCGCTCCGGCCCGAACACGGCCGTGATCCGCGTCGGCTCCGTCACTTCGGGCATGTGACAGCTCTGGCACGATTCGCGATTGTAGTAATCGCTGTGCTGCCATTCCAGAAACGGCATCTGCTCCGGAAGCTTCCCGATCTCCTTGCCACCAGGCCCGCGTGCAATCGTGTACAGCGTGTGGCAGCTTCCGCACAGCCCTGAATCGCGAATATGCGCAGCCTCCGTCGGAACAAAGCCCTTGGTCGATGACTGCATAACGCGCTGGTGTCCCGCATCCACGTCGAACGGCCCATACTCCTGCCGATGGGCCTTGTCCGCGGGCGCCGCCACAGCCACGTTCCCGTTGAACGTCTCTTGGGTTCCCAGCCCCTTGGCTTCCACCTGGTGGCACACTGAGCAAGACACGCCATCCTTGTAGGCCTTGAAGTGATCCTTCTCCGCGGAGAAGGGAAGCCGCGACAGCACGTCCGTCTTCACGCCCACGTCACGATCAGCCAAGTGCTGCATCGGCATATGGCACGTCGAGCATTCGTTCTGGATCTCGAGGGAAGACTCAGGATGATCGATCGTCTCCCTGCGCACACTGCCCTGCCAATAGGGGTCGCGCCCCGCGTTCGCCATCACGCTCGCCCGCCACTGAAAGCCGATCGAGATGTCCTCGCCCTGCGACGTCTTCAGCCCGTTGTGGCATGCCACGCAACGGTCCGACGTGCGGAATTCCTCCTCCGGCTTCGAATGCGCGTCCGAAGCCGCCTGCACTCCGCCCGACCCCAGCAGCGCGGCTCCCCCCAGCGATGCCATCGCGCCCAACAACAATCCCAACCGCGCCGCCCTCACCAGCCCTCCCAGAACTTCCCGTCAGCCCAGTCCCACAGAATGTAAAACTGCACCTGCGGATTCCTTCCGGCTGTGTTGGTGAACGGCGTGCGCACGCCAATGTCCGCGCGAATGTGCTGCCGGGGGCTCAGCGTCACCTGCATCTCCGGCAGCACGTCCCAGTCCGTCTTCGCGCCGTCCACAAGATCGCGGTTGGCCAGAAACTCCACCATCGGCGACCACTGCCTTCCCAGCCGCTTGTCCTGCGCTATCGTCTGCCCCAGCGCCGTGTACCAGAACATGCTCTGCGGCGACTTCTTCGTATCCACCGGCAGGTCCGCGCCCATCTGGAATTGCACCCACGTATTCGTCCGCCACAACTGATCGAAGGCCGCGAACGGCTCGAAGACCGTTGTGCCGGCGCCCCCCAGCTTCGTGCTGCCGGTGGGTGGAAGCACTCCCCCCTGCAGGCTCAGGATGGATCCCGTCTTCAGGCTCGAGAACATCACGTGCTTCAGCCCGATCGTCATGTCGCCCGTGTGGCTCTCCAGGCTGTGATTCACGTCTTGAAGCACCCACGGCACATCCACTTCAAGCTGATCGCGCTTGCCGAACGCCTGCTCGTGAATCGCATGTGTCTCCCACGAGGGCGCGCCTGTCGCATTCGCGCTCGTCGAGATCACCAGCTCGTTCTCAGGAAATGCCTTCTCCGTCACCAGCGCCCGCGGCAGGTTCAACTCGCCGCGCGGCCACCCTCGCGCATCGCAGAACGTCCGCATATACGCGATCACATCGTCGATATCGTTTTCTGAGAGCAGTTGCCCGAACGTCGGCATGATCGTCGAGAAGCCCTTGTAAGGTCCCCCGTGCACCACCACGCCCTTCCACTGCATATCTGCTTCCGGTGTGGTCTGGCTGCAGACGGTGAAATCAGGAAACGTGTTCGGACGATTGAACACCGTGCTCGTCTGCGGCGCCCCTTTACCGGTCTCGCCGTGGCAGGTGTTGCACCCGCTGTTGTAAACACGCTTGCCGTTGCTGACGTCCGGCTTGCGCTTCAGATCCAGCCGCTGGCCAATCACTGCCAGCGACGAAAATGTAACGACGGTCAATACAAACCAGAACAGAGGAAGCCGTCTGTATCCAACTCCGTCTCGCTGCAAACGCCCTCCACCCGGCCCGTTACCGCGCGCCAGCTTCTATATAAATGCTACGGTTCTTTGCTAGCCAAACATCTTGACGATTCCGTCATTTACACCAGACGGAACCGCCGCGCAGTGCTCTCTTCCGCGCTCGTTATTGGAGCGCACTCGCACCATGCAATGTCATCTAGCTCGTTGGATGCGCCCTCGGCGCTTTCGTAGCCTGCTCAGCGCCGCTCGTGTATCCCAGGCGCATTGCTCGGCAATGCGGTGGGCCGCGGAATCCCTGGCGGAAACGCATTGCGCGTCTGTGCCGAGGGCTGCGGCAGCGGCTGATGCATCGTCACAATCAGCGCGCTCGCTGACTTTGTCCCGTGGCAGAAATACGAGTGCGCTGTCGCCGAATCGAAATACACCGCATCGCCCGGCCCGAGCGTGCACCGGTTCTCGCCATGGTGCAGCGTCAGCTCTCCTTCCAGCACGTATAGGAACTCGTACCCCGGATGCATGTGCGCCTTCGGCTCGTGCTGCGGGCTCAGCGGCACAAACTCCGCGAAGTAAGGATCCATGTGCCGGTCCGGAACCATGTAGCCCAGGCTCTCGAAAAAGTATGCCGGCGTGTCGGTGCCTGTCTGCGGCATCCGCACCCGCTCCTTGCGCCGGTGCACCCGGAACATCGCCTGCGGTTCTGTCTCGAAGAAGTACGACAGATCTTTCGAGAACACCATCGCAATGCGCGCGAGATTGCGCAGCGTCGGTACCACCCGCCCCGTCTCCAGCTGCGAGAGAAAGCTCGCCGAGAGTCCGGTGTGCCTGCCCAGCTCCACCAGCCCCATCGACTTCTTCAGCCGCAGCCGCTTGATCCGTTCGCCAATATGCTTCTCGGCAATGAATCGCTCGGCCGTCTCGCTGTCGACCTGGGTCTTCTGGGTCTCTTCAGTGCGCAGGGTCGAGGAATCGCTCATGGGGAACCTTTCGGCGGGGGCTGCCGCTGTCTCTGTTGCCCAGATCAAAATCTATTCGCATGTTACCAAAGCGGGATCAAACCTTCAATCAAAGATGCACCACCCCCTGCGCCCCCGACGTGGATGCTGGATGCATGGATCCATCCAGCCTCACGGGCCACAGGATACTTCTGAGCGGCGCATCCGGCCTCCTGGGTACGGCCTTGCGCACCTCGCTCCTCGGCTCCGGCGCAGAAATCGTGCAACTCGTCCGCCGCCCCTCCGCCGGCCCCCGCGAGCTCGAGTGGAACCCCGCCGCGCAGCGGCCAATTGAATCCTTAACCGCTCTCGAAGGCCTTACCGCCGCCATCCATCTCTCCGGCGCCAACGTCGCCGCGCAGCGCTGGACACCCGTCTACCGCCGCGAGATGTGGTCCAGCCGTGTCAAGACAAGCGGTGCTCTGGCTGAGATGCTAGCCGCCTTGCCGCAACCGCCGCCGGTTCTCCTGGTCGCCTCCGCCGTAGGCATCTACGGCGACCGCGGAGACGAAGTCCTCGACGAATCTTCCAAGCCGGGTGCAGGCTTCCTGGCCGAGCTCTGCCGCGAGTGGGAAGAAGCCGCCGAGCCTGCCACCCGCGCCGGAATCCGCGTCGTGCACTTGCGTTTCGGCGTAGTCCTTGCCCGTGGCGGCGCGCTCGCCAAAATGCTCCCCCTCTTCCGGCTCGGTCTCGGCGGCAAGCTCGGCTCCGGTCGCCAGTGGATGAGCTGGATCGCCCTCGACGACGCCGTCTCCGCCGTCTGCTTCCTCCTCACGTCCGACCTCGCCGGCCCCTTCAACCTCTGCGCGCCCAATTCCGTCACCAACGCCACCTTCACCCGCGCACTGGCCGCAGCCCTCCATCGGCCGGCTCTGTTCACGGTCCCTGCGTTCGCCCTGCGCGCCGCTTTCCGGCAGATGGCCGACGAAGCCCTCCTCGCCAGCGCTCGCGTCCACCCCACCCGCCTCACTCTTTCCGGCTTTACCTTCGCCTATCCGGACCTCGGCGTAGCCCTCGCCGCCATTCTCAAATAGACCAAAACAAAACCGGCGATCCCAAACGGAATCGCCGGCGGAAAGCACTCACCGGATCAGAGAGGTTTTCTACTCCCTATTCCCTACTGCCTACTCCCTATTCCCTGTCTCACTGCACTTCCCCAATCCAAACCCCGAACGCCGGCAACTGCACCGCATCCAGCGAGCTTGGTTCCGACCCGCTCGGCGACTTCAGCAGCGTCGTTGCCTTCGTTCCCTTCACGCCGCCGCCCGACAAATTCACCGTCTGCGGATCCGCCGAGAAGTTGCAGCTCACCAGCACCTGCTTGCCGTCGGGTGTTTGCCGAAGCCAGCTCAGAACCTTGCTGTTGTTCTGGTCGAGCATCAGATTCGTGCCCTGCTGCCCCATCGCCGCGTTCGTCTTCTTCAGTTCAATCAGCTTCTGATACCACGTCAGCATCGAGTCCGGCTTGCCGTCCTCTGCCTTCACATTTACCGTCTTGTACGTCGGCGGTACCGGCAGCCAGGGCGTGCCCGTCGTGAAGCCCGCATTGGCCGAATCGTCCCACTGCATCGGCGTGCGCTCGCCGTCGCGGCCCTTGTAGGCCGGCCAATACCGCCGTCCCACCGGGTCCTTCACATCTTCCTTGCGCTCCGGCGGAGTCGTTTTCATCCCGATCTCATCGCCGTAGTAGAACAGCGAGGTGCCCTTGCTCGCGAACAACACCGTCGCAAGCACCCGCTCGATGTCCTCGTTGTGCGTGCCGTCGCCATAGCGAGCGTCAATGCGCGGATTGTCATGGTTATCGAACACCAGCAGCGGAACGTTATTGCCTATCCCCGTCTCCACGTCATTCAGCTTCGACCGGAACGCAACCGCATCCATCTTGTTGATGCCCAGAATCTGGGTATCCATCGGCAGGTGGAATTCTGGTCGGTCTGCCGTGCCATACTGCTTGGCCAGCTCGCCGATATTCGGCAGATACGTCTCGCCGATAAACACGCGCGTGCCGGGATACGTCATCGGCTTGAATCCTTTATCCGCCGAGGCGCGCATCTCCTTCATCACGTCGTGCACTTCCGGCAGATTATTGGTTCGGGCCTCCTGCAGCTCTACCTCGCCATCCGGGCCCTTCACCGGCTGACCGTTCTTGTCCAACACCGGATCCTCATCGTGCCACTGCGGATCTTCGAACAGCGTCGTAATCGCATCGAACCGGAACCCCGCCACGCCCTTCTTCAGCCAGAACGCAATGATGTCCTTGAACGCCTGGTGCACCTTGGGATTGTTCCAGTTGAAGTCCGGCTGCTCGGTATAGAACTTGTGATACCAGTACTGCCGCGTCGTCGGATCCCACTCCCACGCCGATCCGCCAAAGTCCGAGCGCCAGTTGTTCGGCACCTCGCCCTGCGAAGTCGCCGTCTCACCCTTGCCGTCCTTCCACACATACCAGTCGCGATAAGGATTCTTCTTCGACGACCGCGACTCCATGAACCACTTGTGCTTGTCTGACGAGTGGTTCATCACCATGTCCATAATCACGCGGATATTGCGCTTGTTGGCCTCGGCCATCAGCTTGTCGAAATCCGCCATTGTCCCGTACTGCGGATCGATCCCCTCGTAATCCGAGATGTCGTAGCCGAAGTCCACCTGCGGCGAGGGATAGATTGGCGTGAGCCAGATCGCATCCACGCCCAGGCTCTTCAGATAATCCAGCCGTTGTGTGATTCCGTTCAGGTCGCCGATCCCATCCCCGTTTGAGTCCTGGAAGCTGCGGGGATAGATCTCCAGAATGACGGCGTTCTTCCACCAGTTGCTGAGACTGGCTTTATTGTCGGATGCGGGCGTGGCTTGCCCTCGTGCGGCCAGCGCGACCCCCAGACTAAGGGTCAAAGCGCCTGCCGCCATGCGTTTGGTCCAATGCATTGCGGTCTCCTACCTTAAGGCGCCAGCCGAGTACCTCAGCCGCGCCTCTCTGTTCCCGTTACTCGTGGATTCGGCAACGGTGTTCGGTGAGAAAAGTAACACATTCGGCGCAGGTTGTTAATGCCGAAGCTTCTACGCCCCGGAGGGGTGGAACGAAAGTAGCCCAGGACAAGTCCGAGCGAGGCGAGGACGCAGTCCTGGGAACGCTACGCCAACGTATCCGCGTCCCCTAGGGCCGCCGCGAAGAGCCATTACGAGGGCAGTAAGCGCGATTGAATCCGTTCGCAAGTCGCTCGAAACTGGTCTTTCCAAAGTTCATCACATCGCGCAATTTCGCGGTCCTTCTCAATCAATACGTTCGGATCCCAGAGTTCTCTAACGGGCCCGAGCGGAAGGTCATCGGTCTCGCTCCCTATCGCGATTACGAAATTCAGATCATCTTGCGTTACCAGCCCTGAGAACCGGCGCAGGATCGGAAGCAGGAGGTATGCGGCTTCTACCGCGCCCATATCACCTTCTACGACGGTTTGGGCGATCTGTCGTACCTTAGCTAACTGCGTGTCGGTGATCTCCATAGAATTAGACCGAGTCCTTAGGCGAGTATCACTTCTGCTGCATCCGCAGCCTCTCCAGGGGCACAAGCCGCGCCACCAGCGCCCCATAAGGCTGGAACCGCAGTACGTACGGGTCCTCCTGTTTACAGCAATCCGACACATACAGATACTGCAGCGGCAACCCGTGCACCCCATGTTTCGCCGCGTCCAGCCGGATGCTCCGCTCCTGCCCGCTCATATTCAAAACCACCACCACCGCGTCGTCGCCGCTCTTGCGCACAAACGCGAAGAAGTTCGGATCATCCTCGTTGATGGTGATCTGCTCGCCATCCCTCAGCGCCACATTCGTCTTGCGCAGGTTCAGCAGCGTTTTATACGTGTTCAGAATCGAGTTAGGATCCTTCGTCTCTGTCTTCACGTTGTACTGCTTCGCGCTCGGCGGAATCGGCAGCCACGCCTTCGTCCCCGTCGTAAAGCCCGCGTGCGCCGTCGCGTCCCACTGCATCGGAGTGCGCTCGCCATCGCGGCCCTTCTCCTTCGGCCACCCCAGCTTCCCGATCGGGTCGTGCACATCCTCAATCCGAGCCGGATCGGTCGTGCGCATCCCCAGCTCCTCGCCATAGTACATCTGGGGCGTCCCGCGCGTCGTCAGCTCCAGCACCGCCATCAGCTTCGCAATCTGATCGTTGTGCCTGCCGTCGCCATAGCGGTCCCACTGGCGTGGCTGATCATGATTCGAAAAGAAATACTCCGGCTGCCCATGCGCCGAGTTGTTCTCCACCTCATTAAACAGCTTCCGAAACCGCGCCGCGTTCAGCTCGTTCACATCGGCAATCTGGAAATCCATCGGCAACTGCACTTCATCGCCATTGCCATACATCTTCGCCAGCGCCTCGATATTCGGCTCATCGGCCTCGGTCACCAGCACCGGGTCCCCCGGATACTTGTCCACCACGCTGCGCACTTCCTTCAGAATGTCATGCACCTCGGGCAAATCGTCCGTGTACAGGTGCTTGATATTGCGGTCGCCGTACACATTGATCCCCGGCAGATACGGATCGTCCCGCCACTGCGGGTCCTCGAACAGCCGCGACACCGCATCAATCCGGAACCCCGCCACGCCCCTCTGCATCCAGAAATCCAGCACCCCATCCATAGCCTTGTGCACTTCAGGATTGCGCCAGTTCAAATCCGGCTGCTGAACATAGAAGTAGTGGTAGTAGTATTGCCGCGTCTTCTCATCCCACTGCCACGCCGAGTGCCCAAACCACGACTGCCAGTTGTTCGGCGGCTGACCCTTATCCGTCGCAGTCTCCCCTTTGCCATCCTTCCACACATACCAGTCGCGCTTGGGATTGTCCCGCGACGACCGCGACTCCAGAAACCACGGATGCTGGTCCGACGTGTGGTTGATCACGTAGTCCATCAGGATGCGAATGCCGCGCTTCTTCGCCTCCGCCACCAGGTTGTCGAAATCCTCCAACGTCCCATACTCGGGATCGATCGCCGTGTAATCCGAAATGTCATAGCCATAATCCACGCCCGGCGACGGATACATCGGCGTAATCCAGATCGCATCGATGCCCAGGTCTTTCAGATAATCCAGACGCGACGTGATGCCCTTGATATCGCCGACTCCATCGCCATTCGAATCCTGAAAGCTCCGCGGATAGATCTCATAGATCACCGCATGCCGCCACCACTCATCGCCGCCCTTCTGCGATGTCGTTGCCGCGTCCTGCTTGTTCGTGGAATCCTGCGCCGCGGCGGTCGCCACAGCGCTTACAAGAGACAACGAGAGAATCGTGCCCGCGAGTCCCCTCGCAGCGAATCCGGTCCAGTGCATTAGCGTTCCTCAAAAAGCTGTTCTAGCGCCGAAGGCGCAGTTGGGCGCACCACAGGTGCTTCCGCCGCTCATAATTCCGGCAGCGTGGTTCCGCAGCCAAACTAACACACTGAGCCGCCGTTCTTCGCACAGATTTCCGGGTCGCTCACATCTCTTCGAGGCACTGTCATCCCGAGGCGCAGCTGAGGGATCTGCGGTTGCTTTTGGATGGGCTGATTCCCCATGAACTATCATTCGAAGACCGTGTTCTCTGAATACCAAGTGGTTCGCTTGACTCGCCGCATCGAATCCTTCGAAGCGGGCACTGTGGGAACCATCGTAATGGTCTACGACTCACCTGAGCGAACTGGATATGAAGTGGAGCTCTTCAACGCAGACCATGACACCATCGGCCTGGTTACGGTCTATGCTGAAGACATCGAAGCCCACAGTTGAAACTCGTCACGAAATCAGGACATCCGCTGCCAAAGGTGCTTTGTTCATGTGAGCACGTGATCTCGCTCAGCGAGATACCCAATCCCTCTGAGTGGCTAGTTATTTCCGACACTGCATTCGACCGCTTTTCCGGGAATGTCGATGCAGAAGAGATTCACCAAGCGACTCTTCCCATGCTCAAATGCTCACAGTGCGGTCGGCTCCTGGTTTATTGGAGAGGATGGGATAGGGAGCCAGTCATCTACAAACCGGAACCTGCCGAAGAAGAGCGCGACCCTCCCCCTACCAGTTCCTAGCTCCGCCAGCACCGCTAACTCCGCTAGCTCCGCTGTCTTGCGGCCTCTCCGGATGCGTCCCATTCCCCATCTTTCCAAAATCCACACTGAAATCCGGCTGATCCCGCGTCCCCCGCACGCGGATCGGCACCTGCGTCCCCGCGCCATCCTTCTTGAAGAACCTATCCGCCGGCTTTAGTAGGAACCCCTTCCATCCCCCAACCATCTGCGAAACCGTCGCGTCCATGCGCGCCGTCCCATCCATACTCACTTCGCCATCCAGGTTGTAGGTCCCATGCAGTTGCACCTGCGCACCCTGCACGCCATATACCAGGTCCGGCAGCGCGATCACCCCATTCGCCACGTGGAAATCCCCCTGCATCTCCCACGTCGAAGTCTTGGGATCGGCAAACTTCATCCCATCCGGACGCCCCTGCGCCCGATAGCTCAACTCCTGCACCTTCCCCTGCGCCTTATCGCTCGTGAACACCGCATTGTCCAGCTTGAAAAATCCATCCAGCTTCATGCGCTTGTTCACCGGATCATCCCCCGGCGGAATATGCAGCGTCGCCTTCGTCTCCACCACACCCGTAATCGCCGGGTTCCCGGACTTGCTCACCAGCCGCAGAAAATCATCCATCTTTCCATGCGGCACATCCACCTTCACATCAATCACGTGTCCTGGCTGCGCAGCGGCATCCGTCGCATTCGCCGCCACCGGCTTGCCCCCCGCGTCCACCCTCACCCGCACCACCTTGCCCGAAGTGGTGAAGCGCGTCGCGCCCAGCACCGCGTCCACTCTGTCCAGCCACGTATCGCCGTTCGTCCCATCCACCCGCGCATGAAACTGCGTATGCAGAGGCAGCTTGCCGCCAAACTGCGTCAGCCTGAAGTCCGGAACCACCGTCTCGCCATCCACTTTCAGATCGTGCAGCGTGCCCGTATACGTCCCGTTCGATGCCAGCATCCCCGCAATCCCCTTGAACACTCCCAGGTCCGCATGCTGAAAGCGATACTTGCCCTCCACCGGACTCTGCCCCGGATCGTCCATCACCCACGGCCCAAACTTGCCCTCCGCGTTGATCAACCCTGGCGGCTTCGGATTCGTCAGCTCCGCCTGGTATTCCATCGGCTGCCCCGCCCGCACATGCCGCAACTTCAGGTGCTTCACCGCAAACGTCAGCGGAATCTTGTCTGGCTTGTTCGTCTCCATCACCACCAGCGCGTCTTCTGAGTCAATCCGCTCCACCTCCACATTCGAGAGCGGCTCAGTCTTCGGCTCCGAAGGTGTCGCATCCCGAACCTCCAGCGGCTCGGCCGCCTCACTCCGCTTTGCCCGCGGCGGAACATGCACCTCCAGCCCCTTCAGTCGCACCTGCGGAATCTTCAAAAACTGCCTCTGCTCCCACCGCAGCGGAACATGAAAGCTGAACTCCTGCAGGCGAATCAGCGGCACGTTCGCCACCGCCGACGCCGTCGCGCTATCCCATCCCCCCTCCGGATTTGGCGGCCAGATTCGCAATCCTTTCCCCGTCGCCCACAGCCCGAACATCGCATGCTCGCCGTGCCGCACCGCTATATGCAGAGAGTCCAGCTCCACCCTGGTATGGAAATGTTCCGACAGGCTCGCCACCACCCGCTCCTTCAGGAACGGCTCAAACCGCCGCGCCGCAATCGACAGCGCTACCGTCAGTGCCACCAGAACCACCGCCGCCGCTATGCAGACCCACAGCAGCCACCTGTGCCGGCCCCAGAAGCCCTTCCGCCGCGGCGGCGGAAACTCCCGCACTCCCACCCGCGACCCGTCCTCCCGCGCCTCTGCCGAACTGGCCGCTGCGTCGTCCGCCGCGTTCAATCGCGCCTGCGGCTCATCCATGCCGTCATTCTTCCGCTGTGCTCCCGAACCCCGCAACGCACGTCTCCCCAATGCAGATACAGAGTTGGATGCCGTTCATTTGTTGCGATAGCAATCCGATTTTGCTGAACCCCACCGTGCCCCACCCTTTCGTGCTTTTGCGAAAGGGTGGGAAACCACGAACCCCACCCGCCCTGTTACTAACTCCGCCAATCCCGCCAACTCCGCTAAAATCATCTCGATCTAATGGAGCCCTCCTGATGCCTTCTATCTCTCGCCGCACATTCCTTCAGACTGCAGCTGCCTCCGCCGCCATCCTGCCCTTCGCGCGCTCAGCTAACGCCGACCCCCTCGGCCTCCCCATCGGCTGCCAGACCTGGCCCGTCCGCCAGCTCATCGCCAAGGACTTCCCCGGCACCCTCAAGCAGCTCTCCGCCGCCGGATTCAAATCCATCGAGCTCTGCTCGCCCGTCGGCTACGCCACCATGGGCTTCGGCGGCCTCCAGAAGTACTCCGGCGCCGACCTCCGCAAAGTCATCAACGACGCGGGCCTCACCACCGTCAGCAGCCACTTCTCCCTCGACGAGCTCCGCAAGGACCAGCCCGCCCGCATCGCCTGGGCCAAGGAAGTTGGCCTCACTCAGATGCTCGTCGCCAGTCTCGGCGGCCCCAAAAACCCCACCGCCGACGACGTCAAGCGCGCCGCCGACGAGTACAACAAGATCGGCGAGCGCGCCCACGCCGCCGGCATCACCCAGGGCCTCCACAATGAGGATTTTGAGTGCTCCACCGTCGATGGCAAGCGGGTCTACGACATGCTGTTCGAGCTCCTCGACCCCAGCTACGTGAAGTTCCAGTTCCAGGTCTCCAACATCCAATACGGATTCGACGCCGCCGACTACTTCACCCGCTACCCCGGCCGCTTCATCTCCATGCACGCGCAGGGCTGGTCAGCGACACAGAAGAAGATCGTCCCCATCGGCCAGGACTCCCTCGACTGGAAGCGCATCTTCACCGCCGCCAAAACCGCCGGCATCCAAAACTACTTCGTAGAAATGGACCTCCCCTTAATGCAAGCCAGCGTGCCATACCTGAAGCAGCTACAGGTGTGATCGACTTCGGGCGCATGAAGAATATCTTGATGGAATGCCCGTTGCTGGGCAGCGCAGACGTGTATCTGGGCCTCAGCAAAGATTTTTAAGGAGAACCGACCCGGCTTGGGCCGAAAGGATGGAAGGAAAATCCTCCTCCCATTCTTAAGCTACCAGACATGCGGGGGCTTGCCGCAAGCCCTTGTCCTTCCTCACTATTATGCGAGTTTGCATTGCCATCTATTGGGAGGAAGCACCAGGTCTATGTCAACCACCGACAGCAAGTTCCGTCAGCAGTTCTTCCACGGCACCCGCGCAGATCTTACGCACGGAGATCTCATCACAGCCGGGTACACTTCGAACTTCGGCGACGGCAAACCCCTGTCCTGGGTCTACTGTACTGGCACGCTCGATGCCGCCATCTGGGGCGCTGAACTGGCTGCCGGCGAGGGACGCGGGAGGATCTACCTCGTCGAGCCTACTGGACCCATCGTCGACGACCCCAACCTCACCGACAAGAAGTTCCCCGGAAATCCAACCCTCTCCTATCGCTCCCGCGATCCGCTGCGTGTCGTGGGAGAGGTGACGAACTGGCAAGGGCATTCGCCCGAGCAGTTGCAGCAAATGAGAGACGGCCTGCAACGCCTGAAAGCTCAAGGCGCCAAAATCATCGACTGAACGAACCGTGGTGCCGGCGCTCAGAAGTCGCCTCAGAGCCATTTACACGCCGCCATCCTGAGCGTAGCGAATCGCAGTGAAGCGAAGTCGAAGGACCTGCATTTCCGTCGATCGGATATTTTGCAACCAAACCGACTAGTTGGTAGTCTACTCTGCATGCGAGGAGAAACGGCAGAACGCATCCTGAAATCGGCGGAGACCCTGATGATTGAGAGAGGATATTCGGCATTCAGCTATGCCGACATCTCCGATGCAGTAGGAATCAGGAAACCCAGCATCCATCATCACTTTCCTACAAAAGCTGCCTTGGCAGTGGCCGTTCTCAAGAGCCATCGAGAGAAGACGATTGAAGGAACCAGACAACTCGACCGCGAGATCGAAGATCCACGCAAACGTCTTCACGCATACGTCCACTACTGGGAGGGATGCATACGCGCGCGTACGGTCCCGTTCTGCGTTGCTGCACTCATGGGAGCAGAACTCCCGTCCTTGCCCGAGGAAGTACAAGCCGAAGTGCGTCTGCATTTCACAGCATTAAGCGAATGGCTCGAGCGAACTCTGAAGGCTGGAGCAAAGTCAGGCGTCCTCAAATTGCAAGACTCTGCAGCCTCCGAGGCCCAGGCTCTAATGGCAGTCGTGCACGGGGCTATGCTCTCCGCGCGCGCCACCGGCGATGGTGACGTCTTCAGGATCGTGACCGGAACAGCACTTAAGCGTCTCAATCCAGCCAAGAACTGAAATGCAGAGGTCGATTGTAAGATTTCTGCGTGTCCGGAAAATCTACCAACTAGAAGATAGAGGAGAACCTTTCGATGCAAAATCACTTCAACGGATCAGCTCGCTCTTTGCGGAACCTTTACTTTGTGCGTACCGTCTTCCAGGCGTTGTGGGCTGCCGCTGTCCTTTCCACCGCATCTGCGCAGCCAGATGTCGCTTCCATCTTGCTGATCGTCTACCCGCTTTGGGACGTCGCCTGCACGTTGTACGATCTCAGAGCCTCACGTCTTACAGGGGACGCCAGGACCTCGCAGATCATCAATGCTCTTCTGGGCTCCGCTGTTGCGCTCGGAATCGGCTTCACCATCTCTAGCAAACCGGCATACTCAATCGCGATTTTCGGTGCCTGGGCATTCGGAGCCGGCGCGCTTCAACTCGTTGCCGGGCTCATCCGCCGTAAGCAATTCGGCGGACAATGGGCGATGATCCTGAGCGGCCTCCAATCGACTGCCGCAGGAATTGCCTTTGTACTCGGTGGCCTAGGCGGCAAGTTGCACGCGAAGGACATGGGGGGCTACGCCATTTTCGGTGCAATTTACTTCCTGATCGCCGGGGTACTGCTGAGCAGAAAGCTGTCACAAGCCCTAGCCGATCCAATCCAGGGCTAAGCCTCTGCGTCGGCAACCCCCCGCCTCCTCGTATTTGGACCCGGGGAAGAATGCAAGCTGGCCCCGCCGTTCGGCCTCTCTCCCGAAATCCTGTCAAGCCCTGTCAACTGTGGAAAACAGACCTAACCCACTGAATCCGCTCGTTACAAAATGTGGAAAAGTTTTTGCGGATTACTGATCGAATATGCCATACTGGATATAGAGGACAAAACAAACGCCCGCCGGCCACCGGCGGGCGTTTTCTTTGCCCAAAGAGGAACTCAGATGACCCATCATGACAGCCGGCGTGCACCGAGCCCCTTCAATATTCATCAACATCCGTCGCCAAAGGCTTCGACACGGCCTGCGAACAGCCCCGACAATGGGGAATCAGAAGGGGAGTAACTAGTCAGGCACTGCGTTTACCAGAAAATTAGCTACCCCTCCCCCCTTTTTTACTTCTCCATATATTCGCCAATTTTTATGTAACGCAAACGGAATAGACCACATAGGCATATCCAAATTCTCATAGTGGAAAAACTAGGTCGTTTCAACATTGATCGCGCCATATTACTTATCCGTAAACACCCAGCAAATGACCCAGGCCGAAGTCACTGGTTCGAGTCGTCTCCGCCCTGCGGCGCGTACTTCTTCTGCATCGCCTCAATCTCGTCCTTGTGCTGCCGCACAAACGCCACGTTCGCCGGATTCACGTGGGCCTTATGCGCGAGTTCCGCCTCATTCGCGCCCGCTGGCATCATTGCCGCCGCCATGCTGGCTTGGAAAAGCACCATCTCCTCCAGCACAAACTGCCGCGGAGTGAACCCGTGTTTCGCCATCGCGTCCACCAGAGCCGGCACCGCTGAGATCTTCTTCGCCAACTGGTCAAGCGACTCGTCCTTGTCCCCATCAATCTCCAGCGCCTTCAGGTCGTCAGGATGGCTGTTCGCCACCGGCTGCAGCGATACCATCACATCCATCCATCGCGTCAGGTTCTCCATCGTGAGCGTGTACTGCTCCATCTCTCGCAGTTCCGGATCTTCGCTCTTATCCTGTTGGGCAAACGCCGGCAGCGCGGCAAAGGCACATGCAGCCGACAGGCTGAGGAGCCAACGCGTAGTTTTGGGCATATTGAGGGGACCTCTCCGGTTGAGCTTCGCTGGGGAATGGGAAGCGCCGGGGCCCTCCCAGGGACTTTTTCGACGCGACAACTCTACACGCCTTCTATCCGTCGTGTCAGCCTGATGCAGGGCGATTGCTAGCCTTTTTTCTTCTCCGCCAGCACTCGCTTCCTCTCCCGGATAACCTTCTTCCGCTCCTTCTCCGGCAGCGCGAGTACCTTCTTCGTCCGCGGCGGCAGCTTCTCATAGATCAGCGCATGCGCCCGCTTCAACTCGTCCTCAATCTCCCGAGGCCGCAGCACGTCCCACCGGTCCACCGTCACCCAGTGCACCTTGGCCAGGTACGGCGAACCCGAGATCCCCTCCACCTCCAGCAGCTCATGGAATCGCTCCGCCCCGCAGTGGAACCACAGCACCCCGGTCCCAGACCCATCGAGGTCCGTCATCGCGAACATCTTCCCACCGATATCCCGATCACCCACCCAGTACACGAGGTGGTGCCCCCAGTTCACCGTCTCGCACACGTGGGGCAGCGCCATGCAGATCGCCCGAACCCGCTCGTTATCCATCCCGGCCTCTCAGAACGCCGCCTCAAACGCCCGGAACCGCCGCTCCAGTTCCCACTGCGCCGTAGCCTTTTGGCTCTTCTCTATCAATGACTTACATCCACCCGATGGATTGTCGCCGCCCAGCAACTGTCCCCGGCAGGCCCCCCGCGCCGCGCGAAAATCATCCCCCTCCGCCCACAAGCTGTCTCCAGGCAGGAAATCATGCTCCATCCCCGTCCGCGCGAACATCTTAAGCTGCTGATACGACGGGTGATACTCCATCGCCGCCTTCACGTACTCATTGGTCAGATCGATGCGGCTGACCCCCTCATCATCGGTCGAAAGCGCCACCGGAACATGCGCCTTGATATACAGAGGCAGCGGGTGATCCTCCCCCTTAACCCCCAGAATGCCCTCGTTCGAGCTCAGGTTGATCTCCACCATCACATGCTTCTCAGCCATTGCCTTCAACAGCTTAGCGGCATCTGTCTCGTACATCACGTCCACGCCATGGCCAATTCGTTCCGCATGCGCGGTCTCCACCGCCTCCCGCACGTGGAACCGCAGCCCCTCCGGCGTCACCACGCCCGGAACTAACTCGCCTGCATGCAACGAGATATGCACCTTGGGATACACCGAATGCAGATACCCTACCATCTTCATCTGCAGCGCGTAATCGCGCATCGAGACGAACCCATCCTCGGGCTGCACAAAGTTGATCCCGACAAACCCGTCGGCGCCCGTATCCATCGATTTTTGGATGGTTTCGAACCCGAGCAGCGTCTGCGCAAACACTATCTCTGGCGGGCTGGCGCGCAGAATCTGATAGATGTAGCGCACCTCAACCTCGCACGCCGGAGCCTCCTCAGCCGTCCCGCAGTGCTCAATCTGCTTCCGCTGCTCCTCCGAACTCCGCACATCCTCCATGTCTGGCGCGACCTCGTCCCGCAGCCCGCCATCCAGCAGTTTCTGCCGTAGCTGGGCAAAATCGACCTGTCCCTCCGGCCAACCGATCCCCTTTGCAATCATCGTCGCGTGCGAGAAAACCGGCGTCTGCATCAGCTCCAGGTACTGCTGATTCTGTTCTGCTGCCCGGCTCGCCACCTCGTCCACCCACTCGCCCGTATGCCGCTTGTCGATCCCACCGAACTTGCCGAACGTCGCAAAAAACTGGTCATGCCCGCTGAACCCGGCATACGGCACAAAGCTCCGCATCGAAAACGAGTTCACCAGCGCGTCATACAGGTCCTGGTCCGCCGACTTCAGCGAGTGCCCCGTAAGTACGGACGCGGCAACCAACTGTCCCGGGCACGGCTCCTTCAGCAGATTGCCCTGGCCGTCGCGCGCCCACTTCTTCCCCTCCGGATCGACGCACAATTTGTCCTCGCCCGCATCGCGAATGAACGTTTCTGCATACACCGCACCCGAAAGATGCACATGCAGATCCGCCCCTTTGGGAAACTTCACCAGGAAAGCCCGCAATGTCAGTGGCCCAGCCTTCAAGGCCTCGTCGTAGGCTCGTTCTGCCCGTGCCTCATCGGCGGAACGGGCCACTGCCGTTGCCGCGCGGCTTCGAACGGGCACTGGCTGGGTTGCAGCCGGCTGAACCGCAACATTAACAAACGAAAGACACAGGACAATGGGGGCAGGGAACCCGAGGTAAGCTCGCATAGGTGCTTTCCAGTTTAGGGCAGTGTTTCCGCTCGCAAGCCACAAAAATATGGAGCCTGCTCCCGACGCATTTACCCTGTTTGGCTCATCGCCCCGTGAGTTGCTATACTCACAAAAGTTGTTGCAGCCCACTGTTCGAGGAAACCCACCCTCCTCCGGCGTCGCCGGACTCCCGCACAGGATCTTGCAACGCAGTCTGCACTGAGGCCAGGTAGCTCAGTGGTAGAGCGCGGCCCTGAAAAGGCCGGCGTCGGCGGTTCAATCCCGTCCCTGGCCACCATTCCGATCAAACGAAAATCTCAAGCCGCGCGGGCTTTTGCGCGAAGCGCCGTATCCGTCCGCGGCCCTCCGAAAGGCCGGCGTCGGCGGTTCAATCCCGTCCCTGGCCACCATCATCTCGCTTCGCCTCACGCCAACTGAGTAGTTACAGGAAACAATGCACTGGCCGATATCTCGACCAGAGGCACCAGGCCCTTGCCTTTCAGCTCTACTTTGCCTCGTGGAGCAATGGTTAGTCCTGAAAGCAGCGCTGCATGAGATTCGGTGAGCACCACCGAGTTAGGCGATGCGGCTGAAGTGAGCCGTGCAGCTACATTCACGGTGTCGCCCCAGACATCGAATTGATACCGCTCACGACCCACAATGCCCGCCATCACGGGGCCGAGGTGGACCCCGGCGTGAACGCGCCATCCGTCTCGAATATGAGGCGTCGCGGCCACGATGTCCAGCGCACAGCTAACCGCTGCCCTGAGTGGCTCGGCCACGGGATTGAGCAGGCCTGCCGTTGCCAAGAACGCATCACCAATCGTTTTGATCTTCTCGAGTCCGTATCTGCTCGCCGTCTCTTCAAACATCAGAAACAAGTCACTCAAGGCGCTCACGACCTCCTCCGGCGCGTGCCGATCGCAGAATGCCGTGAAGCTGACGAGATCAACAAACAGAACCGCCACGTTCTCGAACCGCTGAGGCGCGACCTTCCCGGTCGTCTTCAATTCCTTAACAGCTGCCGGAGGCAGAATATTGTCAAGGAGACGATCAACAAGCTGCTTCTCTCGCGCCAGCTGTTCGCGTGTTTCGCGGAGATTTAGATGAGTCTGAACCCTCGCGAGTACAACCGGCGGTGAAAAGGGCTTGTGGATGTAATCGACCGCTCCCATATCAAACCCTTTGGTTTCGTCGGCGGCTTCGGTCATCGCGGTCAAAAAGATCACCGGAATCTCGCGGGTCGCGGGGTCAAGCTTCAATCGCCTGCAAACTTCGTAACCGTCCATCTCAGGCATCTTCACGTCGAGCAGAATCAGGTCCGGAGCAGGCGAGACCTTGACGGATTCAAGTGCCTTGGCGCCACTGGTGGCAATGCGTGTCCTGAAAACCCCTTTTAGAATCTCGCGAGCGACCTCAATGTTGGCCGGCGCGTCATCAACCAGCAAAATGGTCTTCTTATCATCGCTGCTCGTCATGTGCTCACCCAACAGGCAGACTGCAATCCGCTGCGATCTGCACTAACTTTGTTCGCGCCGCATCGAAATCAAATTCGGAGATCGAGTCACGCAATGAGTTGAGCCGGTCATGATCGATCCTCGCCGCCAGGTTTGCAGTCACATCCTCCACCATGTCGGCTGCGTCTCCATCATTGGCGTCGATCATCGACAAGAGGCGCCGGATCGAATTTCCGGCCGCCTCGGCGTCGAATGGAACCTGTGAAGCGACCGGGGTCGCCGCACTCCCTAAAGCCGCCCGAATCCGGCCCACCTGCGACCGGAAAACGCCTTTCAACTCGGTGAGGAATGCAGGCGCTTCAGCGGCGCCGTCTCGGATCGCCTTCTCAACCTTTGCCGCCGCGGCTTGCACGCTGCCCATTCCCAGGTTGCCGGCCAGACCCTTCAATGTGTGGGCAAGCCGTTCGGCACTCTCTCGATCCTCCATCGAAAGAGCATCGCCGATCCGATCGTCCATATCGGCTTCCTTCGTAACGAACTGTTCCAGCAGCCTTCGGTAGAGGCGCGCGTTCCCCGCAACTCGGTTCAACGCTCCAATGGTATCCACGCCCTCAATTTGCAGAGTGGGCTCGCTGTCCTCTGCGGGTGCCGCATCGTCGACCTCCGCTACGGTAGTCTCGCGCGGCTTGGTCCAGCGCGCTAAAGCGGCGAACAGCGCGTCTGGATCGATCGGCTTGGTAACGTGGTCATTCATCCCCGCTTTCAAACAGCGTTCGCGCTCTTCCACTAATGCGTGAGCAGTCATTGCGATGATGGGAAGCTCATGGAACCGCGGGTCCGCACGGAGTATTCCAGTCGCGGTGAAGCCGTCCATCTCCGGCATCTGCAGATCCATGAAGACGACATCGAACGGTGGTGGCTGCGGGCCCTCCTGCAGAACCTTCACCGCAATGCCACCATGATTCGCCACGGTCACCACAGCTCCGGCACTTTCCAGCAGTTCGGTGGCGACCTGCTGATTCATTTCGTTGTCTTCCACCAGGAGCACGCGTATCCCGCGCGCATTGTGTTCCGCCGCGCCGGCTTTGTGGGATGTCCCTCCAGCGTGTCCCAGGCTTGCTGCTCCGAATAGCCCCATCAGCGTGTCATACAAGACCGAGGCATTCACTGGCTTCGTTAAAAACGCATCAATTCCAAGTTGTTCTGCCTGGTGGCGGATCTCCTCGCGCCCAAATGCGGTAACCATCACAATCCGCGGCATGTTCTTCAACCCTGAATCTCTTCGGATCAGAGCGCTTGATTGAATGCCATCCATCTCGGGCATGTTCCAATCCATCAGCACCAGATGGTAGGGGTCGCTTGCATCGGCGCTCGCAAGCGCCTGGAGAGAGGCGCGGCCCGAATCAACTGAATCGGCGCGTAGTGCGAACCCCCGAAGCGCATCGCAGAGAATCTCGCGCGCCTGAGCGTTATCGTCCACCACCAACGCGCGGAGCCCAGCCAGATCGGGAACAAACCTCTGCTGGTGTTGTTGCGATCCAATCCCGAATGAGGCAGTGAAGCGAAAAGTGCTGCCCACGCCGGGCTCGCTTTCCGCCCAGATTCGCCCACCCATCATTTCCACCAGCCGCTTGCTGATCGACAACCCCAGGCCAGTCCCTCCAAACTTGCGCGTCGTCGACGTATCCGCCTGGGAGAATGCCTGGAACAGCCGTGAGCACTGCTCCGGCGTCATACCGATACCCGTGTCCCTGACAGCAAAGCCCAGAGTGATCCGGTCGGATGCGCGCTCCTCAACGGCAACCGACACAACGACCTCACCGTGCTGAGTGAACTTCACGGCGTTGTTGACCAGATTGATGAGAATTTGCCCGAGCCGCAGCGGGTCACCCACCAGACTTGGTGGAATGTCGGATTGCGCCGAGACCAGAAATTCCAGCCCTTTTTCTTCCGCCTTCTGGCCAACTACGGTGATCAGGTTCTGGAGCACGTTCTCAAACTGGAATTCCGCATTTTCGATGTCAAGTTTGCCCGCTTCGATCTTTGAGAAGTCGAGAATGTCATTGATGATTCCCAGCAGTGTTCCGGCAGCCGACCGCACCTTCGTCAGGTAGTCTGCCTGCTTCGGCGTGAGATCGGTCTTGAGCGCCAGGTGGGTCATGCCGATGATGGCGTTCATCGGTGTCCTGATCTCGTGGCTCATGTTTGCCAAGAACATCGATTTGGCCGCAGTGGCCTCTTCGGCCTTCTGTCTCGCCTCGATGATCTGCCGTTCCTGCTCCTTCCGCTCCGTGATGTCCCTGATCGATACGGCTACCTGCGCCGATTCGTTGCCCTTCGCGGGTAACGGACTCAGGCCTATCTCAATCGGAAACAGCGAGCCGTCTTTCCGCAGGCCCGCCAGGGCTAGAGCTGCTCCCATTGGGCGGGCACTGGGGGCATGGAAAAATCCCTCTCGCAGAGCAGGGTGCCCCCTTCGGATGTCCTCCGGCACCAGCATCTCCACAGGTTGGCCCGATAACTCCTCGCGGGTATATCCAAACACTCTCTCGCACTGTGCGTTCGCGATCCGTATCGTGCCATCTTGGCCAACGACCATCATTGCATCCGGCGCAGATTCCAAAACGCTGCGGAAGAACCGCTCCGTCTCGCGGAGGCGCTCTTCTGCCTTTCGCCGTTCAGTGATATCGGTAAAGCTTACGACTGATCCGATCACGGCTCCGTCTTTGAACACCGGTCTCGCGCCATACTCAACCGGGACGCCGCTGCCGTCCTTGCGCCACAGGAACTCGTCGTCGACGTGGCTGGAAGTGCCATGCGCATAAGCCGCGAACATCGGACACTGTTCCTTGGGATAGTCGCTCCCGTCAGGATGATGGTGATGGAACATTGCGTGTGAATGTCCGCCAAGGAGTTCCTCCTGAGCGAAGCCAAGCATGTGGCAGGCCGCAGGATTGATGAACGTAATGACTCCGTCCGCGTCTGTCCCGAAGATTCCGTCCGCTGTGGACCCGAGTATGAGGCGTGAGCGCTCCTCGCTCGCTTCCAATTCCTTCGCCTGCTGCTGAGTCTGAAGCAGTAGTTGCTGTGTGGCAAGATTGCGCAACAGGACTTCGAGATTCAGTGCCACAACCGGCATCAATTCTTCTGTCAATGCCTTCTCTCTGGAACTCAGCTCGCGGAACGAGGCAAATTCGAGCACCGCCAGCACTGAGTCGAGAGAGAGAATCGGCCAGGCCGTCGTCTCCACCGGCGGAGCAGAGCCTAATGCCGACGAGATCCTGATATAGGCGCTGGGCAGACTCTTCACCGTGAGGGGCACTCGTTGACGTACACACTCACCAGCCAGACCCCCGTCTTCCGTGATGAAATCGGCCGGGCATCCGTCGGCCATTCCATAACCTGCTGCTCGCCGAAAGCGCCCAGCATCGCCCTCGCGCACGTAAAATGCGGCCGCGCCCCCGCCGAGAAGTGGCACGATTTCGGACAACAGATTCTCGCCGAACGCCGGAATCGACTCAGCACCCTGCAGGATCGATGACAGCTTGGCAACACTCGCCTTCAACCAGCGCTGCTGCGATGTTTCCGACGCATCTTGCTTAAGCACCTCAATGGAGCGCGCCAGGTCCCCTGTTTCCCCGGCCATCGTTGTGAACGGCACTGCCTGTATGTAATCGCCCCCTGCGATTGCCTGTACCGAGTTCTGCAATCCCCGAATCGGGTGCACGATGCGGCGGAATGTGAAGTATCCGAAAGCGAAGGAAAGGAGCATTGCGCTTGCGGTCGCGATCAACAAGTTTCGCAGAAGCCTCCCAACAGAGCCTGAAACTTCCCTCCCTGCGTGCCGCGACAGAGCCTCGTTATGGTCGATCCATGACGACAGTGCCTCACTGAGGCGCACCCCTAGATCCGGCATATACCCCGACAGCAAAAGAGATCGGGCCTCGGCTCGATGTCCGCCGGCTGACGAACTTATCAGCCTCCTGGACTCCGAGGTCCAGTCGTGGAATAGCTCGCGGAACTCAAGATATTGCCGCCGGTCCTGTTCGTCCGAAACAAGAGTATCTCCATAGTGAGCAAGCAGATCCGTTGTTGCTTTAACGTGCTTGTCGAATTCCGCAGCCGTTTGCGCAGTCAAAGCCGGATCTTCGGCAAGCAGACTGTTGCGCAACTCCACCCTCGCATTGCCAAGTTCCCTCGAGATATTGCCGAGCGCGGCGAGGCTTTCAATCTGCTGCTCGCTTACAAAGCGGCTCTGTTTTTCGATGCCGGCCAATTCATAAACTACGAAACCACTCAGCGCTATGAGCACTACAATCGGTAACGCAAGTAGGAAAGCCAATCTCTTCGCTATGGTCATAAACCCTCGTTCGCCGCAGCCGTTTCAGAGGCCCAGCACCTCAGAAGCGGTATTCTTCCTCGCATTCGCCGATCTCCAGATTGGCCATGTTGAGTTCACTTAATTCCTGAATCACCTGATCGCGATAACGCACCTTGATATGAACAGCGATGAAGCGGGTCCCCGGCGGCAATTTCGCGGCTTCAGCCGCGAACATCTGCGGCGTCAGATGACGTGACACCTCGGCAAGACGCGACATCGAGTTGGGAAAACACGCCTCAAGAAAAACGGCGCGTACTCCGGGTGTTTTGCGAGCGATCTCCCAAAGCCGATCGGTAGGGCCCGAGTCGCCTCCAAAGATGACCGCGCTCTCTCCGTCGCTTACAACAAAGCCAAAAGTGGGGACTAAGTGGTTGACCGGTACCGGAGTCATTGTGAGCCCCGTCGCTTGCACCGGCAATTCGGGTCGAAGTACGACGGTGCGCAGAAACGGAGGCATGGTCTTGGAGATCGCGATGAAATCCGGCCACGTCCGGTTATTGAATATGTGCTTCTGTACGTCCTCGAGGGTCTCAATACCCCCATATACAGTTGGACAATCCCCGGTCGGCGTCCACGCATTTTCGATAAAGATGGGCAAACTGGCGATGTGATCTGTGTGTGCATGCGTCAGAAAAACATGCTTAACCGCCTCTTGGTCTTGTGGTGTCCGCCAGAATCCAAGGCTGCCTGCGTCGATTGCTACTGAATCATTGATCAAATAGCTGGACACATATTGGCGGGAAATGTCGGCCGCACACGATCCAAGTAGTCTGACTCTCATCGCCGGACCTCAATCACTCGCGCGTCGCACACGGTCTCAGCGCCTCCAATCATCAATAAGAGCAGCGACAAGCGCGCTCCATCCGGTTTGGTGAGAGGCTCCAATCCCGGCGCCATTGTCCCCGTGATAGAACTCATAAAACAGGATCAGGTCCCTCCAGTGCGGATCCTGTTGGAACTTCCGCGTGCCGCCGTATACCGGCCTTTCACCCTCTTCGTTCCGCGTGTAGATCCTGATCATCCGATTGGCAACTTCGCGCGCAATCTCCAGTAGATTCTTTTCACCGGACTGCCCTGGAATACGGATCCTGAAGTCGTCGCCATAGCCCGCGCCGAGAGTCCGCAGCGACTCAATGATCAGAAAAGTCGTCGGGAACCAAATAGGGCCTCGCCAATTGGAATTACCGCCCTTGATTTTGTTGTCCGACTCGGCTGGATCGTAGCGAACTTCGCTGTAGCCAAATTGGAACGGATGAGACTCGTGGAACTTGGACAAGCTTCGAATTCCAAACGGAGAGAGAAATTCGTCGGGGCTGACGAGCCTCTCCAGCATTCGCCTCAGTTGTTGTTCATTCACCACGGTGAGTTCGTATTGGTTCTTGCACTCGACATAATGGCAGCAGCTCTCAGTGAGCTGCTTGCGATTCCTCACAAACCACAGGAAATTGGTTTGGAACTCCTGAAACCCATCAATGTCTGCAAGCCGAAGCGTCTCCGCGGCATAGAGCGGAATGATCCCAACCAGGGACCGCACCTTGAACTTGTGGAAACTCCCGTCCGGGAATCGCAGCACGTCATAGAAGAAGCCGTCCTCCTCGTCCCACAGCGAGTAGCTACGGCCTCCCATGTTCTTCATGGCTGCGCCAATATAGATGTAGTGCTCGAAGAACTTCAGGGCCAGGCTTTCATATGCTTTGCTTTCCACTGCCAGTTCGAGCGCAATGCGCATGAGGTTCAGGCAGAACATGCCCATCCAGCCTGTGGCATCCGACTGCTCTAGAACCGCCCCTCCCGGCAGTTTGTCGCTGCGATCAATCACCGTGATGTTATCCAGCCCGAGGAATCCGCCTTCGAAAACGTTGTTCCCCGCGCTATCAACCTTGTTGACCCACCATGCAAAGTTGATCAGCAATTTATGAAAGCATTTCTCCAAGAATTCACGGTCGCCCTTCCCTTGGCGCGCCTTATCCATCGCATACACGCGCCACACTGCCCACGCATGCACTGGAGGATTAAGATCGGAGAACTCCCATTCGTAGGCGGGGATTTGCCCGTTGGGGTGCTGGAACTGTTCGAACAGCATCAGGAAGAGCTGTTCCTTCGCAAACTCCGGATCAATGATTGCGAACGGTACAGTGTGAAACGCAAGGTCCCAAGCTGCGAACCACGGGTACTCCCACTTATCCGGCATCGATAGGATGCGCATCGAGTTGAGGTGCCGCCAATGCCGATTTCTAATTGCTGCACGAGAAGCGGGCGGTGGCGCATTGGAGTTATCGCCCTCCAACCATGCGTTCACATCGAATAAGTAGCTCTGTTTCGACCACAACAGGCCTGCGAATGCTTGCCGCTGTATCAACTTCTCGTCGTCTGTCGCGTTCGGCGGTTGAATGGTCGCATAAAACTCATCAGCCTCCGCCCGGCGCGTCTTCACGATCTGCTCAACGTTTCTTAGCGGGTCCGATGGCGCTTCGGCGGAAAGCCGCAGAAGCAACACGACAGACTCTCCGGCAGGCACCTTGTATGCGTAATGCAGGCATGCCTTCGTTCCGGTCCGGTTCGAGTTCACCGCCTCTGTCTCGCCTTTGACGATGGCGCGATGAAACGCATCCTTGACGTACCGGCTCGCGCTCGGTACTCCGTACAACCTCTCTGCGTTTGTCTCGTTGTCTGTGAAGAGACGCTCTCCCCCGTCAGGTGCGAACAAATAGCGCTGGCCGAGGTGGTATTCGAACGGAAGGTTCTTCAAGCGGTCTGCATGCGTGTCGTCGGCGAGAAGACTAATCGATTGTTCCCGGTCGGGTCCCTCCCCAATGACAGGCGCCACGCCGCGCGTCTCACCCCATGCCCACGTGTTGCGAAACCAGAGATGCGGAATCAAATGCAGCGGTGCAGCCTCTGGACCGCGGTTGACCGCCTCAACCCGTATGCAGATGTCCTCGGCCGAGGACTTCGCATATTCCACAAACACGTCGAAGTACCGGTCCTCGTCGAAGATCTCGGTATCCAGCAATTCGAATTCGAGACCCTTGCCTGCGCGGTTCCTGTTCTCCTCAGTCAACCGCTCATACGGATACCGTGTCTGCGGATACTTATAGAGGTACTTCATGTAAGAGTGAGTCGGAGTGTTATCGAGATAGAAGTAATACTCCTTTACGTCTTCGCCGTGATTCCCCTCCGCCGGAGTTAGTCCGAAAAGCCGCTCCTTCAGGATCGGATCTTCCCCATTCCAGAGAGCGAGCCCGAATAAAAGCAACTGGTATCGATCGCAAATTGCTGCGATCCCATCTTCGCCCCACCGGTAAGCCTTGCTCCGCGAGGCATCGTGCGACAAATGATCCCAAGCCGCGCCATTTGGGCTGTAGTCTTCGCGAACTGTCCCCCACGAACGCTCGCTGGCATACGGTCCCCACCGGCGCCAGAGGAGCTTTCCAAACGTCTCCCGCAATCGGATGCCTTCAGCCGTACTCTCTGGATGCGGCGGCCGGGCAAGCCCGTTCCCGTCAGCTTGCACTTCACTTTGCGCATCGTATCCAACCGCCGTTATCGTCATCGGCTTTCTCGATCAGGCCTTCCAAGGGCAATGCAAGAACCCACCATGAGCCGAAATCTCAACCAGGAAATCGGCCTCCGTGCACTGCAAGACTAGAAGGGAAAACATGGCGCAGCCCACTTCCGGGGGAACAGTTGAGTAGAAATAATCCTTCCCCTAGAGCGCTCGTATAACTGCCAAAAGTGCTAGTCAGCTGCCCTGAATCCGCGCCGATTTGCCGCCAGCCGTTAACCACGGAAGAAGGCTGCCAACCAGCCGAAAATCATCTCCAGGGCGCAACCGTCACAATTTTCGCGACTTCCGAAAGGCGTCCGGCCACTGGCATAAATTCCAGTTTCGGTACACGGCCATGCTGGATAGTCTCCCCTCAACGCCTTTGAATGGGGCGCGCCACTAGACGAGTCTGCGTGGCAGCACCGAGAAGTCCCGGAAACGACATGAGCCAGCAGGACCAGAAGAAGACCGTCCTCATCGTGGACGACGCACCGTCCAACCTCCAGATGGTCAACTCCATCCTGAAGGGTTCTTACAATGTCCGAATTGCCACTGGCGGTGCGAAGGCACTTGAGCTTGTAAAAGCTGCGCCCCAGCCGGATCTCATTCTGCTGGACGTGATGATGCCCGGAATGGATGGGTATGAGGTCTGCACACGTCTGAAGGCGGACGCTGACACGCACGATATTCCAGTGATCTTTCTTACGGGGCAGACTGAAACCCAGGACGAAACCCGCGGTTTCGACGTCGGTGCCGTGGACTACATCCACAAGCCGTTTTCGCCGGCCGTCGTGAAGGCAAGGGTTCAGACGCATCTCGTGCTCCGCGCCACGCGCGAGCAACTTGCGATGCAACTTTCAGCCATCCAGAAAGAGCTTGAGACGGCTCGCCAGATCCAGCTTTCGATTCTGCCGCACCAGATTCCTCAGCTTGCCGGGCTCGACATTGCAGCACGATATATCCCGATGACCGCTGTCGCCGGCGATTTCTACGACTTCATCGTTGTCGATGACAAACACATCGGCATCCTCATCGCAGACGTATCGGGGCATGGCATGCCGGCCGCTTTGATTGCGTCCATGCTGAAGATCGCCTTCGCCGCGCAGGCGGATTGCGCGGCCGACCCGGCCCGAGTACTGCATGGCCTCAACCGCGCTCTGTGCGGAAAATTCCAGCATCACTATGTAACCGCAGCCTACATATATGTGGACATGGAACGAGGCACCCTGACGTACGGAGGAGCGGGCCACCCGCCCCTGGTGCTTTGGGGCGCGCCGAATTACGAAATGCGCAAGATCGAGGAGAACGGGCTCTTCCTGGGCAAATTCGATTTCGCCACGTACACCTCAAAGGAGATTCCACTGCAACCCGGCAGCTGGGTAATGCTTTATACCGATGGCGTGACCGAAACCACCAATCCGCAGATGACAGAGTTCGGAGATCAGCGATTGGAAGACGTCCTCAAAGCGGGTCCCGACGATACAGCAGATCGTTTTGCGGACCGGCTGCTCGCCGAACTCACGCAGTGGTCTGCCCGAGGAGCGGGCGAAGACCTTGATGACGACGTGACGATGGTTGCACTCCATGTGAAGTCTTAGCTTCGGAACAGAACAGAGAATCACTCCCGAGCCAAACTCACTCTTCTCACTCGTCCGTTCAAACCGTCGACATCAGCATCCTCAAAACGCGAGCCTTTTCTTGCGCGAGTCTCTCCACAAGAAGATCAACTTGGCAATCACGTTTTCTTCCACCTCGGCCACCAGTGCAATTGACATATCGCCTCGCGATCCTTTATCCATGATCCTCGATTCGCATTTTCTGCGATTCACGCTGCATCGAGAACATCAGGAGAGGCTACGGTGAGGGTTAAATCTAGCTTTAAGTATCGGAATGTGATTCCAGCGCGCGCTACGCGGTTCCGAGACGCGATGCACCGGCTCTGTGCTGCCGCAGTGCTCGCCGCCGCAGCTTCTGCCCCGTCGGGTGCCCGCTCGCAGTCTGCCCCTTCCACCGCCCAGGCTCCTCGTCCATGGGACCAGAACCAGAACGGCATGCGCATTTACATCTGGGCGGGACTCAAATCCCACTGGGCCGGTCAGCACGACTACCCGCAATTCCTCGCCGATTGGAGCAAACTCCTCACCGAGCATGGTGCCATCGTTGACGGCGCGCTCCACTCAGCCTCCCCTGCGGACCTCGAGCACACCGACGTCGTCATCATCTACAAAGGCGACGCCGCCTATCTCAGCGATGAGCAAAGAGCAGCGCTCCAACACTACGTCCAGCGCGGCGGAGGCCTCGTCAGCCTGCATGATTCACTCTGCGGCCCCGATCCTGCCTACTTCGCAACGCTCGTCGGAGGCGCCAAGAAACACGGTGAGGTCAACTACACCCTAGGAGCCCCGGTCGCGTATAACGTCGTCGATTCGGCCGACCCCATTATGAAAGGCATGTCCAACTTCACTCTCTACGACGAAGCCTTCTACAACATGACTTGGGCTCACGACCCCGGCATCCACGTGCTCGCAACCACCGCAATCCCTGGCACTCCGAGCGCAGGCGCGCACAAGGGCGAAGTAGTTCCGCAGATATGGACCTATGAACACACGCTGGCAGGAGGCCAGCCCGCCCGCGCCTTCGTCTGGATGCAAGGCCACGAGTACGCAAACTTCGCCAATTATCAAATTCAGCAGATGCTGTTGCGCGGTATCGCGTGGGCCGGGCACAAACCGGTCGACTCCCTCGTCGATTACGTCCCGCCGCCTCCAGAACATCCGCAACCGGCGGCCGCACCGCGCTAGTGCTTACTAAATCTACTTCGCAGTCCATCCGCCATCGATCAAAATGTCAGTTCCGGTCACGAACCCTGCCGCGTCTGAACAGAGATAGCACGCAAGCGCGCCGATCTCCTCCACCTTGCCCCAGCGCCCCACCGGGATATTCGCCATGAACTGTGCGCTCACCTCGGGGTTGGCCATCAGCGAGAGATTCATGTCCGTTCCAATCGGCCCTGGGCTGATCCCATTCACCGTGATTCCCTCCGAGGCAAGTTCCAGCGCGAGCGCTCTCGTCAGCCCCAGCAGCGCGGCCTTCGCCGAGCTATACGCCGTCCGTCCCGCAATGGAGACGTGACTCATGATCGATGTCATGTTCACAATGCGCCCGTATCCTGTACCCTTCATTCCCGGCGCGAACGCTCGGCACATCAGGAACGTCGAAATCAGGCTCGCGTCGAGCACGCTGCGAAACTCATCCAGCGTAAAGTCCACGAGGTTTTTTCGCACATTAATGCCCGCATTGTTGATGAGGATCTGCGCATTCCCGAAGCGTGCATGAACGACGTCGGCCAGTTTCGTCACCTCATCCTCGCGCGTCACATCTGCGACAAACGCCTCGGCCGCTCCGCCGCTCGCGGCAATGCTTTCTCGCACCTGCTCCAGGCGCGTGCGGTCGCGCGCCACCAGTGCAATCTGCGCGCCCGCGCCGGCCAGTGCTCTGGCCATTGCTTCGCCCAGTCCGCGGCTTCCGCCCGTAATCACTGCCGTCCGGCCCTTCAGACTTATCTCCATCGAATGCCCCTTCGCACCTGAAGTATTTTGCCCATCACGCATCTCAAGGCAGCACCGCATCGGTCTTCGGCAAGCCGGCCCCGCTCATCTTGAGTTCCCGTTCCCGGCGCACAGCATCCGGATCGAGATACAGCCAGCACAACGCCGAAACAACCGCCGCTCCCGCCATCGTCTCGATCAGCAGGTTCCACCCGACTTTCGCCGAACCGATCCGCTGCAGCAGCAGCCCGCCTATCACCGGCGACACAAATCCAGCCAGGTTGCCGAGCATATTCATGGTCGCTGCCACGGTGGCCGTGTAGCCCGCCCCAATATCCACGCACGCGTCCCACGAAATCGGCATCGTCAGATCGCTCGCGAAACTTGCCAGCCCCATCACCACCATCGCCGGCCCAACATGCTCAATCCGTGGAAACGCAATCAGCAACATCGCCGTCGCGGCAAACCCTCCCAACGCAATTGCACGCCGTGGCAGCCGTCGCGCGGCAATCCCTCCCGCCAGCGATCCAAATCCGCCAAACAGCAATGGCAGCATCGCGAACAGAGCCGCATCTCTCGCCGATTGCCCTCGTCCCTCGCGCAGATAGGTTGGCAGCCAGGTGATGTAGAAGTACCACACAAAGGAGAAGCAGAAGTATTGCAGCCCCAGCACCGCAACCCGCCGCGTCAGCAGCAGCCGCAACCAGCTTTCTTCGGATCCGTGCATCGTGAGTTTGCGCGATGCGTCCAGCATCTCCCGCTCCGCCGCATTCACGGAGCCGTGCGTCCCCGGATCATCTTTGAACCACGCCAGGAAAATCGCGCACCACACAAGGCCCAGCGCTGCGAAACTCACAAACGCCCATCGCCATCCGAACCACTGAATGCACAGCAGCGTCAGCGGTGGCGTGATCGCCCCGCCCCATCGCGTACAAGCCCACAGTAGCGACTGCGCCGTCACTCGCTCGTGCGCCGGCAGCCAAGCGCTCAACATGCGCGTCAGGTTCGGAAAGCACCCCGCCTCGCCTGCCCCGAACACAAATCGAATCACCACCAGCGAAACCACATTCCACGCCGCGCCCGTCAGCGCGGTGAATGCTGACCACGCCAGCACAATCCGCGTCAGCGCGCGCCGCACACCGAGCTTGTCGCCCATCAACCCCGCGGGAATCTCAAACAGCGCGTACGCCAGCCCGAACGCGCCGAACACCAGCCCCATCTGTTCTTTCGAGAGCCGCAGATCGTGCGCAATCGGAACCGCCGCTCCTGAAATCGCCACCCGCTGCACATACGAAAGCACCGCCAGCCCAATTGCCAGCACCACCACGCGATAACGCGTACGCGTCGGCTTCATTTGCTCAGGCTCCATGCGTAGAGACTGTCTCCCGCTCCCAATACGATGTACTGCTTCCCGTCCAGCAGATAGGTGATAATGCCGCCGGACTCATTCGCGTTCAGTTCGTAGTGCCACAGAATCTTCCCCTTGTCAGCGCTGAAGATGATCATGTTCTTCTGATCGTCACCGGAGATCAGCAGATTGCCCGCCGTCGTCAGAATGCTCGGCCCCACCGTCGTTGGCGCATCTTTCACGTTCGGATACGCGTGCTTCCACACCGCCTCCCCCGTGAGCGGATCAATCGCCTGCAGCACTCGCACCGAGCGGCCAATCCCGTCGCCCGTTCCGCCATACCCAGAAGGCTTGTCGCTGTCGTCGGTGAGGTAATAGATCGCCTTGCCTTCCACCGAGTTCACATACATCAGCCCCGTCTGCGGGCTGTACGCCGGTGCTGGCCAGTTCGAAGCGTTCACAATGTTGATCGACCCGCCCACCTGCGGATCCTTGTCTGCAATCGGAATAGGCTCCCCGTCCTTCGACATCCCTGATGAGTAATCCAGTGGAACATACGGCTTCACCACCAGGTGTTTGCCCGTGTCGCGATCCAGCGTCACAAAAAAGCCATTGCGCGCCGCCTGCGCCACCAGTTTCCTTGGCTTACCATCAATCGTGCTATCAAACAGAATCGGCGCAGTCGTGTTGTCGAAATCATGCGTATCGTGCGGCGACACCTGGAAGTACCACTTCAGCTTGCCCGTATCCGCATCAATCGCCACAATCGCTTCGGTCCACAGATTCGCGCCCGGCCGCCCCTGCCCCGCGAATACCGGATTCGTATTCCCCGTAGGCCAATACAGCAGGTTCAGGTCCGGATCGTACGTCCCCGGCATCCACGTCATCCCGCCACCGTGTTCGGCCGCAGCCGCATTCGGCCAGGTCTTCAGCGCTGCATCGCCCTTCCGTGGCGTCGACCACCACGTCCATTGCAGATCGCCGGTTACCGGGTCGAATGAGTCGAGAAAGCCCGGCATGTCCATCGCGTCTCCGCCCACACCCACAATCACGTGGTTCCTCACCACCAGCGGCGCAGACGTCGAGAAATACTGCTTTCGCGCATCCGCGTAATTCTTCCTCCACAATTCCTTTCCCGTGTTTGCATCCAGAGCGATCAGCCAGTTATCCGGCGTTTGGAAAAACACCGTCGACTTCCATATCCCCACGCCGCGCTGCCCTATCAGGTGCCCGCCGTGATCCACCCAGTCATAGCGCCAGATCTGCTTGCCAGTCCGCGCGTCCAGCGCCCACAGGTGATCCGGGATCGTCATGTACAGCACGCCATTCACCAGCAGAGGTGTGCACTTAATAATCGGAACAGGCGCTCCTCGCTGCGCTCCCACCTCCGTGATCCGATACACCCACTGCGCCTCGAGCCGGTTTACGTTGTCCGCCGTAATCTGCGTAAGCGTGCTGTAGCGCTGCCCGCTGTAATCCCCATTGAACGTAGTCCAGTTCGTCACCGGCGCCTTCCCAATCGTCTCCGGATCAACTGCCACTTGCTGCCCATGGAGTACTGCTCCCGCCAGCGCCATAGCGCCAGTCGCGATGCACAACACAACAGCCAACTTCACTTCAGCGTCTCCAGATACGCGGTGACATTGTGCATGGCATCGTTCCCCAGAGTCATCACCATCTCCTGGTGCGCAGCCAGCGGATCATCGATCGTGACCTCAACCCCCGGCTTGCGATCGATCACGGCCGTCTTGCCCGCAGCATCCACAAGCGTGATACGGAAATCACTGATCTGCGTGACTCGCCCCGCAACCGTACCCTCCGCCGTCTTCACATGCGCCGTCATTTGCGCGCTCCGCCGTGGCCAAATCCAGTTGCCCTGCAACTGCTCCGGCGATCGGAACTTGCTCGCGAAATGCGCAAACGTCTCCGCGGTGTGGCATTGCATGCAGTGGCTCTCCACATACGCCTTCCCCTCGGCCGCATTCCCCACCACGATGTTCAGCACGTGATACGCTCCGCGGTTTGCCACATCCTCCACCTGCTGGTGCAGGAACTCCGCGATATCGGTCAGTTGCTGATCCGCCATGCTCGCAAACGCCGGCATTCCTTTCTCCGGAATTCCTTTCCTGAGAAATTGCGCCAGGTGCTCTCCGTGATTATCTGCCAGCACCTGGTCTGAGGTAATCAGGCTAGGTCCCGTCGCACCGCGCGCTTTCTCGCCGTGGCAGAAAGCGCAGTTCTGCGCAAACAGCGGCCCACCCCGCGCAGCCGCAGCCTTGTCCGGCACAGCGCCCAGTCCCAGAAATACGCGTGTCGCATCGGCCCTCTGCGCCGGAGCCGCCTTCGCATAGCCCTGCTGCGGACCTTCCTGCTGATCGGCCCGGGGCTGCTGGCTCCCCGCACCGGCCGCAGCGATCACGCCCAACAAGGCGACACACGCAACGCCGCGCACCGCGATTCTTCGCATCGTCCTTAGGTGTCGATTGCCGAATATCAATGTGTCCTCAGACGATGTTTGAGCTTAGTTGAAGGAGCATCTTATGCGTGCAAGGATTTGGCCGCGGGTCACAGCCGGTATGAAATACCGACCGCAGTATACAAATCCATCGCGCACCCCGTAATCTCCGCGCGAATCCCGACCAGCTCTGCGCTGAAATGCGACCGCCGCTCTGCTACGCTTGTCCGCATGCGTCCTAAGCTGCTCGCTGCCCCCGTTCTATTCTTTGCCGCGGTGTCCCCAGTCGCTTTCTCTCAGGCATCCTCTCCGGTTGCCTCACGCGTCGCCGCTCAAAACGCTCTGTTCGATGAAGCATGGCAGGCTGCGCTCAAAATGAATCCCATGCTGGCCACGGCCGTCGGCGATTACCGCTACAACGACCAGCTTGGCGATTACTCGCTCGCCGCTTCCGCCGAACGCCACAACCGCGACCTCGCCGATCTCGCCCGCATCAAGGCCATCAACCCCGCAGGCTTCCCTGAGCAGGACCTCACCTCCCACGATCTCTTTCAGCGCCAATTGCAGCAGCGCGTCGACGACTACGACTTGAAAGAGTATGAGATGCCGCTCAGCTCCTCAGGCGGCGGAGGAGGCATCCACGCCAACCTCGCCGACATGCCGCTCTCCATGCCTTTCGACTCCGTCAAGCACTACGAGGACTACATCGCGCGCCTGCACCAGATCCCCCGCGCCCTTCAGCAGACTGAAGAAGTCCTCCGCGCCGGCGTCAACGACCATCTCCTTCCCGTGCGCTTCATCGCAGAAAAAATCCCCGGCCAGGCAGAAGGCGTGATATCCGCGAACCCGTTCATTCTGCCTCTCAAGAAATTCCCGGCAAGCTTCCCGGACGCAGACAAGAAGCGCCTCTCCGACGAGATCACCACCACCGTCAACAACGAAGTCTTCCCGGCCTACAAACAGTTCGCCGAATTCATCCGCACCAGCTACATCCCAAATTGCCGCACCACGCTCTCCGTCAACTCCCTCGGCGGCGGCAAGCGCCGCTACCAGGCCACACTCCGCCGCTTTACCACCACCGACCTCACCGCTGAGCAGATTCACAACATCGGCCTGAAAGAAGTGGATCGCATCGAGGCGGAGATGACCGCCCTCGCCAAAGCCAACGGCTACAAAGATCTCGACAGCTTCCGCGAGCACGTCGAGAACGATCCGAAATACAAGCCGGCCTCCGCCGACGCCATCGTCGAAGACTTCCAGAAGTACATCGCGGGGATGCAGCCCCGCCTCCCTGAGCTCTTCGGCCTCCTGCCCAGAACGGCCGTGACCGTCGAGCCCATCCCGCCCTTCCAGGCAGCCGCGGCAACGCACTACCAGGGCGGAACGCCCGACGGCAAGCGCCCCGGACGCGTCTCCGTCGCAGTCTCTGATCCAACGCATCGCAGCTTCATCAACGATGAAGCGGTCGCCTATCACGAGGGCGTCCCCGGTCATCACCTCCAGATCACCATCCAGCAATCGCTCACTGGCCTGCCGGAGTTCCGCAAGCACGGTGGAAACGCCGCTTACACCGAGGGCTGGGGCCTCTATGCAGAGGAACTCGGCAAGGAGATCGGCTTCTACCAGGATCCCGGCTCCGACTATGGCCGCCTGCGCTCAGAGCTCTTCCGCGCCGTACGTCTCGTCGTCGACACCGGCATCCACGACATGAACTGGAGCCGCGACCAGGTCGTCGAATACATGCGCAAATCCCACTCGGTCGACGAGCCCACCATTCAGGCCGAAACCGACCGCTACATCTCCGGCCCCGGCCAGGCCTGCAGCTACAAGCTCGGCCAGCTCAAGATCCGCGAACTGCGCGAACGCGCCAAAGAAAAGCTCGGCGCGAAGTTCGACCTGAAAGCCTTCCACGACGAAGTTCTCTCGGGCGGCGCGCTGCCCCTCGACCTTCTCGAAGCTCGCGTCAATCGCTGGCTTCAGGCGCAGTCCGGCAACTAGCCGTCACACACCGGGTGCCCCATCCAAGCTCCGCTTGGATGGGCCTCAAATCTGCCCCGGCCTATCCGCGAACAAGAAATCCCACGACGTATCCAGATACATCCACCGCTGCCTGCTAAACCAGCTCGTCGGCAGGCTGGGCACATGCAGCAGCACATGCCCGCCGGTGCACATCATCTCCGTGCCATTCCAACCCAGGAACGTGCACGAAGCTATGCCCACCTGCGCCGGATGTGTCACGCACCGCAGGCACACCGGGCAGCGTCTGCTCTGGTCCATCAGCGCCCAGCGCAGCCCAAACAGGCAAATGGTGAAGCTCGACGCAAATTGCAAAAACTCCGCCGCCCCCGCATACTCCGGAAAACTGCAGTAAGCGATATCCAGAGCGGCAAAGTAGCCCAGCGCCGCCACCAGCCCCATCTTGGTCACCAGGAATGCGGCCCGCTTCACGCGCGCCGCAACCGATGGCTTATGTGAGTCGAAGCTCGACTCAGTTTGAAATACCGACACGATCGCGGGCAGCGCCAGCACCGCAAGCAGCAGCGCAAACAGGTAGAGCGAAACCGGCCCGCCCGTCGAAGGCGCCAGCCGCATCCCGTGATGATCGATCGCTTCGCCGTCCTCGCTGTATGCCGTGATCCCCACGGCCGCTCCGCTCATCTCGGCACGTCCCAGTGGCGAAAGCAGCGCGATCACATGTCCCTTCGCTGCGTGCGGCGTGAGCGCCATCGCTGCGCCGCTCTCCATCACCCACAGGTCCGCGTGTCCAGGTAGTTGCCACACGCCAGCGGGCGCAATCCCCGCAATGCGCACCTTGTGATGAGCTACTGTAATTGCCTGCCCAATCACGCTCGGGTCTGATTGAAATACCCGCCGCCACATCGACCTGCCAAGCATCACGCGCGGTACATCCGCCCCTGTATCCGCCACTCCTGCGCCCACCAGGCCGGCCAGGTTCTCCGTCGCGTGCGCCACCACCCACTGCCCCGCGTCCAGCCCGCCCGCCTGCACGCGCTCCTTCGCCATGCGATAGAAAGCCATGTCCTCGAAATACCGTTGCCGCCGTGTAGCCCATTTGCGGTACTCATCAAAGGGGATCGTGGCGCGTTCGCCGTCACCGTACTGGCCGGCCTCAATCAGGATTACGCCCTGAGGCAAAGCCGACTGCGCCGCCTCCTTCTCGCTCTCAATGCCCGGCAGAAAACGCCCGATAATCACGCACACCGCCAGAACAGCGCAGAGCAGAAGTACGCAATACCGCGCCGACCCATGCATCGAGGCAGACGCCACCGGCACAGTTCCCCGTTGCCCGCGCAAACACGCTGCATCCTGAAACGATCCAATGCAGAAGGCCGTAACCTCCCGCTCCGCAGTCCACGAGAAAGCGCCCACCGGAACGCAGTCGCGCCGCACATGCCACAACTCGCTCGTCCACTCCCGATACCACTCGTCGCGCTGAGGGAAGGGAACCATCATCGACGCGCCGCGCAACAGTGCAACGTGCATCGCATGGAAGGCGAAGCTGGCGGCCGGGATCATCTCACCTTCTCCTCCTCTTCAGGGATCAGGCGTTCCAGCAACGGATAGCGCTTGCGCGAAGCCTCCAGGCTCGTGACTCCCGCCGCCGTCAGCTTGTAATACTTCCGCGGAGGTCGCTGCTCGGCATCGGCAATCGCCTGCCGCTCCCATTCCGACCGGATCAAATCGTCACGCTCCAGCCGCCGCATCGCTGGATAAACGGTGCCGCTCGGCAGCCCCGTCATCTCCATTATGCTGAAGCCATACTTATACCCCGCATGAATCGCCTGCAGGATCATGGCCGCGGTGTGCGAAAGCTTGGGGTCAGCTCCCATGGGCATCATCATACACCCTATGTAGCAAGCTACTTGACAAATAATCTTTTTCGATCGATGCTGAATGCTACATAGGGTCCCGTATACGGTCCAGGAGGGCCATCCCGATGCTCCAAGTCCAGCACCTCTACCGCAGCTTCCGCGGAATCCCCGCTGTCGAAGACGTCAGCTTTCAGGTCGACTCCGGCGAAATCATCGGTTTCCTCGGCCCCAACGGTGCCGGCAAATCCACCACCGTCAAAATGATTACCGGCATGCTCCGCCCCAACGATGGCCACGTCTTCTTCGATCACCGCGACATCCACGACGACATGGTCGCCTTCCGCAAAATCCTCGGCTACGTCCCCGAAGAAGCGCATCTCTACAGCTATCTCTCCGGCCTCGAATATCTCCAGCTCGTCGGTCGCCTGCGCGGCATGCGCGAAGCCGTAATCGAAGAAAAAGCCGTCTCCCTCCTCGGCCTCCTCAACCTCGACTCCTGGCAGCACACGCCCATTTCCTCCTACTCGAAGGGCATGCGCCAGCGCGTCCTCATAGCCGCGGCCCTCATCCACGATCCGCAACTGCTCATCTTCGACGAGCCTCTCTCCGGACTAGACGTTGTCTCTTCCCGCCTCTTCAAAGACCTGCTCGAAATCCTCGCCGCCCAGGGCAAAGCGGTCCTCTACATCTCGCACGTACTTGAAACCGTGGAGCAGGTCTGTGACCGCGTCATCGTCATCGCCAAAGGCAAAGTCCTCGCCGACGCCAAACCCGCCGAGCTCACTCAGCTCATGAGCCTGCCCAACCTCGAGAGCGTCTTTGCGCAACTCGTCCAGCAACAGGACACCCGCACCACCGCGCAAGAAATCGTGGAGGTCATGAAGATCCGCCATGCCTGAAGCCTTCCAGCGTCTCTTCCAGCGTTCCGATATCGCCGCCGTCCAGTCGCTCAACGTGCAGGCCGCGCTCGGTCCTGTGCGTCAGCCCGAGCGCTCGCAGTTCGTACTCCTCCTCCGCCACTTCTTCGAGCGCTTCTTCAATCACGAAACCGCCTCTGCCACTGGCGACGGGAAAGCACGCCTCGTGCAGATCGCCTGTGCCACCGGCCTGCCCCCGCTGATGGTCGCCGTCTACCTATGGCCTGTCTATCATCCGTTCAAGGGCTGGCCTCCAGGCAATTCCGGCGGTCCACCCGCGTACTGGGTCCAAGCCAATCATCACTTCTTCTTCGTTATGTACTCGTTCGTGGTCATGGGGCTCATCACCGTCTTCGAGTGGGATCTCTTCTTCCCCGATCTGCTCGACGTCTTCGTGCTCGGCACGCTGCCCATCCCGCAGCTGCGCCAGTTCGCCGCCCGTGTCGCCGCCATCGCAGTTTTGGTCGGCGGCTTCCTCCTCGACGCAAATCTGCTCGCCATCTTTGTTCTGCCGTTGTCCGTTGACCCGCCCCAGCTCTTACCGCTCGTCACCAGCCACGCCTGCGCAGTCGCGCTCGCCGGCATCTTCTCCGCTGGATTCGTCCTCGCCCTGCAAGGCACATTGCTCGCTCTGGTCGGCGAAAAACTCTTCCGCCGCTTCTCGCTACTCCTTCAGGGATTCACCGTTGCAGCCTTCCTCGTCCTTCTCCTGCTCTTCCCGGTCCTCTCCGGCATCACCCCGGGACTGCTCCAATCCAATGCGCCCCTTGCGCGAGCTTTCCCGCCCTTCTGGTTCCTCGCTGTCTTCCAGCTAAACCTGCCCGACGCACCAACGCTACCCTCGTGGCCCACCCTCGCCCACACCGGTATCCTCGCCACTGCCCTCGTCTGGGCCATCGTCGTCGCGGCCTACCCTCTCGCCCACTTCCGCCGCGTCAACACTCTCATTCAGGGAACCACCTCGCGCCGCGGCCGCAACTGGCTCCTCGTCCCCCTGCATCGCCTGCTGCACAGCACGATCCTCCGCTCACCGCTTCGCCGAGGCGTATTCCACTTCATCAGCCAGACACTGCTCCGTGTCCCGCGCTATCGCATCTACTTGGTTCTTTATTGCGGAGTCGGCGTAGCCCTCGTCACCGCGGCCATTCTCCGCCTCGACGTCGATCACGGCCATCTTCGCGCCGCGTTCTCGGCCGACGGTATCCGTGCCTCCATCGGCATCATCGCCTTCTGGGTCATCGCCGGCCTGCGCAGCACCTTCGTCTCCCCGGGCAATCAGCAAGGCGGCTGGATCTTCCGCACCATCCATGGCAAGCCCGCCCCCTACGACGTCGCGCTCCGCCAGTTCCAGGCTGCTCCGCTCTGGTCCTGGCTCACCGCCTCAACCGTCACGTCCGCCGCCATCGCCGCATTTCAACTCGTCGCCCCTGCGGAACTCCGCACCTGGCCCTCGCTCACGGCTCAGTTGATCACCGGCCTTGGCCTCTGCCTGCTCCTCACTGACGCCTTCTTCCTCAACGTCACCACCATCCCGTTCACCGGAGAGCGCCCCGCGCACGAGCAGAACCTCGCCTTCACGGTCCTCCGCTACTACACGTTCTTTCCCTTTGTGACCACCGGCGCCGTCGGCTTCCAGTACCTGATGGAGCGCGGCGGCGCACGTCTCGGCATCGCCCTCACAGTCATTGCCGTCCTGCATCTCTGGCTGCGTTGGCGGCACCGCGGCATCGTCCGCCTCGACTCCGCCCAACGCGCCCTCGAAGAAGACGAAGACGATTTCCTCTTACGCCTGGGCCTCCGCTACTGAGCCATCCCGCTAAAATGGCGGTGTGATACCGCTCAGGCTAATTTTGTTCGTAGCCGCCATTCTTGGCGTGGTGCGTATCGCTTATTCTCTTCGGGCTCGCGCTATGCGTCGACTCGCCTGCAGGTGGGGTCTCACATACATAGGACCCTCTACACCTCCGCAATGGTGGTGGAATACCTCCCGCCCTTTAATTCCTGCTCCTCTGCCTGCGCGGTCTTCCCAAATCGGTATCTCACAAGCCTGGAACATAATCGAGGGCAAGAACAACGGCACGTCGGTATTCATCTTCGACGGCATCTCTGTTGGCTTTAGAACTCAGCCTCGCACCTTTATCGCCTGTCAGACCGAACAAAGCCCATTCCCAATGACTACATCGGTCGAACCCGTGACCCAGATTCGCGGATGGACGGTACTTCATGGTGTGTGGTTTCTCTGGTTCTCGTGGCTGAAGGGCGTAGGGCGGCTGGATAAACACCTTAGCTACTTACGGTCGGCGTAGCATCATCCGCTTCTGTTTCAGCCTGCTCGCTACTGAGCGTCTGCAGGCGCTCAGTAGCGAACCCTTCACGCCCCCATCAGCTTCGCCACATACGCGTAATCCACCTGCGCCGCTTCAAACGCAGTCTTCCCTTTGAACGGCGGATCGTGGTCCACGATGAAGTACTCCGCCCCGGCCTGCTTCGCCGCCTCATACGCGGCCTTCAGCGGAGCCACCCCCGCTCCCAGGTCCACAATGTGACCCCCGGCCTCGCCGCCCAGTTCATTCACTGGGGGAGTGATGGTGCTGAAATCCTTGAAGTGCAGCAGCTTCACGCGGTCCGCGTTAGCGGTAATCAGCGCCGCCGGATCAGCCCCGCCCGCCGCCATCCACCCTGCGTCCACTTCCAGCTTCACCAGCTTCGGGTCCGTCTCCTTCAGCAGAATGTCGTAGCCCGTAACGCCGTCGAATTTCCGGAACTCCACATTGTGGTTGTGGTACGCAAACTCGATGCCCCGCTTGCTCGCGCTCTCCGCAATCTGGTTTGCCACTGCCGCCATCTTCTTGAAATCATCCGCCGTCAGATGATTCATCTTCTGCATGATCCCGGCCATTTCAGCGCCCTTCGGCGGCTCCGGCGGCAGCACCGAGCTTATCGCGTACTTCACGCCCAGTGCTGCGGCGTTGTCCAGCACCTTCTCCGTATCCGAAAACCCGAAAGGGAAGTGCCCCGACGGGCAGCCCAGCCCCGCGTCCGCCAACATCTTCTTGAAGTCCGCAATATTGGTGATCGCCATCGCGAACGCCTCGATGTACCCATATCCAATCCCCGCCAGCTTCGTCAGCGTGCTGGCCGGATCTTTCTTGAACTCCGCGTTCACCATGTACATCTGCACGCCTGGTTTCGACTTGGCGTCTGCGCCCCAAAGGCGTGTCATGCCGGCCACCTGCACACCGGCAACAACGGCAGCGGACCGAAAAAGCATACTGCGGCGGGAAAGGTCTCTGTTCATCGGGTCTCCTTGTGCACGCGAGTATACCGGACGCCTACAGCCCCACGCGCCGCCCCCGCCCTAATCCATTAAGAATTGTTAACCCCCCGCCCGTTCCTTCCGGATATGCGAGACTTGGGACCGGAGCACCTGTACGCGCTCCGGTTGTCAACGCATGGAACAACAGGAAAGATCGAAGTCGCTCTCGCTGCTCCTCGTCGATGACGACGCAGAACTCTGCGGCATGATGCGCGAGTTCTTTGCTCAGGCCGGCCACCACCTTGACTGCATCCACAACGGCCGCGAAGGCCTCGCCTCTGCTCTTAATGGCGCATTCGATCTCGTCATCCTCGACGTGATGCTCCCCGTACTCGACGGCTTCGAAGTCCTTCGCCAGCTACGGCGTCGCAAGCAGACGCCTGTCATCATGCTCACCGCCCGCATCCAGCAGCAAGACCGCATCCAGGGCCTCGACGCCGGAGCCGACGACTACCTCCCCAAGCCCTTCGATCCCGACGAACTCCTCGCCCGTGTCCGCGCCGTCCTCCGCCGCACCGAGTCCGCCCCGCAGCCCGTTGCCGAATCCATCACCATCGGCTCGGTTAGCGTCAATCCCTCCACCCGCGAAGTCTTCAGCGCCGGTCAGCCCGTCGATCTCACTTCCACCGAGTTCGACCTGCTCGAGATGCTCGTACGCTCCGCCGGCCGCATCGTCTCCCGCGACGAAATCACCGCCGCTCTCTTCGAGCGCGAAGCCACCCCCTACGACCGCTTCCTCGACGTGCACATCAGCCACCTTCGCAAAAAACTCGAAGGCGGGTCGCGCCTCATCCGAACCATCCGCGGCGTCGGCTACATGTTTACGGGGGCTAGCTGAGCCGTGCGCATCAAGTCCCTCATCGTCGCTACGCTGCTCTCCATGCTCTTCATCGCTGGAGTCTCGTTCCTTGTCTTTCAGGCCATCGGGAACCGCATGCAGCGCATGACCATCGACCCGACCTTCAACCACTTCGATCAGCTCCAGCTCGACAGCGCCCGCGAAGAATATGAGCAGCACGGCAGGCAGGCCCTTGGCGATTACATGTATCGCCTCGACCACACCTTCCGCGGAGTTCATTACCTCCTCGACGCCAATGGTATCGACCTCGTCACCGGTGAGAATCGCTCCAGCCTTCTTCCCCCGCCACCCGAAACCATCCGCCGCAGCCGGACTCATGGACAATGGATCATCGCCCACCGCGCGCCCGACGGCAAATTCTGGTTCGCCGCCGTCGGCCCCCTCGGCCGCATCCCTATCGAGACGTTCCTGCCGTACTACTTCCTCGTCATCGGCGTCATCGCTGTCCTCACTTGGTTCGCCGCCATTGGCGTGATCTTCCCCCTCCGCCGCATCGCAGCCAGCATCGCTCTCTTCGGCCAGGGCGATCTCTCCCGCCGTGTCAAAACCCAGCGCCTCGACGAAATCGGCCAGGTCGGCCGCTCCTTCAACCAGATGGCCGAACGCCTCGAGCGACTCATCGTCAGCGAGCGCCGCCTGCTCGGCGACATCTCCCACGAACTGCGTTCCCCGCTCGCGCGCCTCAAATTCGCCATCCGACTCGCCCGCACTTCCTCTGACACCGGCGCAGCCCTCGACCGCATCGAGCGCGACGTCAACCGCATCGCCTCCCTCGTCTCCGACATAGTTGAGATCACCTTCGTCGAAGGCGATCCCGCGCTCCGCGGAGCAGAGCCCGTACCCATCCAGCAGATCATCGGAGAGGTCGTCCGCGACTGCAACGTTGAAGCCGAGATGCGCGGCTGCTCCATTCACGTCGCCGGCGATCTGGAACACGAAGCCATCGGCAGTCGCGAACTTCTGCGCCGCGCCATCGAAAACGTCCTGCGGAACGCCATCCGCTATTCCCCCGACCGCTCCTCCATCCAGGTCTCCCTCGCCGAAGAGAAGGGAAATGCCGTCATCGTCGTCCGAGATCACGGCCCCGGCGTCCCCACTGAGACTCTCACCCGCATCTTCGATCCCTTCTTCCGCGTTGAAGAATCGCGCAGCAACACCAACGGCGCCGGCTCCGGCCTCGGTCTCTCCATTGCCAAGCGTGCCGTACAGGCGCACCACGGCTGCATCAAGGCAGAAAATGCCGAACCCGGCCTGCGCGTGCGCATTGTCATCCCGCTCGTCACCGCGCCGCTGCCGGCTGATCTACATCACGCGTGACGTGCATCACTTTACGTTTCTTAAGCTGAATTTCCCGCCGGAACGCGTGTAATCAAGCCATGCCTCTCTCGAAAGAGAACTCTTCGAGGCACTGGATGACATTCATGAAGCGCCTTCTTACTTTCGCCCTCGTTCTCTCTTCGTTGTCCATTCCCGCATTCGCAGCCAAGAACTCCCAGACCATCACCCTTTCAAGTGCGACGACCGTCGGAACCACCAAGCTGCCTGCAGGCGAGTACAAGCTTTCGTGGACCGGTACCGCTCCTGAAGTGCAGGTCACCATTGAGCAGAAGAATGTGCAGCATCCCGCCACCGTCACCGTGCCTGCCAAGATGGTCGCCGAGAAGCACGACCGCACCACCCTGACCACCAACAGCCAGGCGGGAGCCCTCACCCTTGAAAGCATCCAGCTCAAGGACGCGACGGTGAACTTCACCAGCTCGCCTGCATCCGGCCAGTAGTTCTCGCGGCCAGAAGATCTGTTTTTAGCAACACCCTCTCTTGTAGGTGTGTGCCTTCCTGCCCCTTCCCCCCCGGGGGGAAGGGTTCTTTTTTTCATGCACGATCCCCTGCGAGCCCTCATCTTTGCATTTGCGTTTCTTTCTGTCATTCCCGTGTGTGACGACTCTGGCGACCGCTCTTTCGAGCTGCACTACCCGCTCGCGACTTCGTTCTGTCGCGAGCAGTAGCCCCAACTCCGCCCCAGCCGAAATGGCGGCGAAGCCGCAGTGGCCCCACCGCGGGTGGTGGCAAGAATGCTCCCACTGAGGTATACTGAGAATTCGGCAAGCCGCGGGGATTGCGCCTTTGTGCGCCCCTTCGCTGAACCGGCCCTTTTGCTGAAGTTCCGGGCGGGCTGGGAACATGGCAGCGGAAACATCCGCTTCCTCTTGAGTTCAAGCCGCGGCACCAGCAAAACCTCTCGAGATTTGGAGCAATGTCATGGCACAGGTATGCGACGTTTGCGGCAAGGGTCCGCAGTTCGGTAACAACATCTCACACGCTCACAACGTGACCCGCCGCCGTTGGAACCCCAACCTGCAGGCTGTCAAAGCTCTCGTGAACGGCGCTTCCAAGCGCATCCGCGTCTGCACCAGCTGCATCAAGAGCGGCAAGGTCACCAAGGCCTAACCACCTCAGACGGCTCCCCTAATCCGCCAAGACCCCGCCTTTCCGGCGGGGTTTTGTTGTGCCCGCGGCCCACCATTTAGCATGGCGGAGTTCCCCGAGGAGCTCGCCATGAACCGTCGTAATTTCGTCCGGACGCTCGCCGCCTCCGTTGCCGCCGCCAGCACCGTCTCCGCCGCCCCCGCCCCAGCCCAGTCCGCCTCCCCGTCTTCGGCGCTGCAGCCCCCCTTCCCCCTTTCCGTCATGCTCTGGTGCGTCTTCCGCGATCTCCCCTTCGAGCAGCGCCTCGAGAAAATCGCCCAGGCAGGCTACACGAATATCGAACTCGTCGGGGAATACGCGAAATGGACCTCCGCCGATTTCGACCGAGCCACAGCCGCCGCCAAGCGACTCGGCATCTCCTTCGACGCCACCGCCGGCCTTCACCAGGGCGTCGGCAATCCCGCCGAACGTGACGCCTTGCTCGCCAGCTTCCGCGAAGCACTCACCCCGATGGAAACGCTTTCCTGCCCGGCCATGATCGTCCTCTCTGGCAACGTGGTTCCCGGCCTCTCCCACGATGCCCAGCACCAGTCCTGCATTGACGGCCTCAAAGCCATGGCGGCTCTCGTCGAAGGCCGCAAGATCGCCGGCCAGCCTGTCCGTATCCTCCTCGAGTGCATCGACCCCGAAGAGAACCCGAAATACTTCCTCACCTCCGCGGCTGAAGCCATGGACATCGTCCGCGCCGTCAACCATCCGCAGGTGCAGTTCCTTTACGACCTCTTCCACGAGCAGATCGCCGAAGGCAATCTCATTGAGAAGCTAGAGAGAAACATCGATGTCGTCGGACTCATCCACGTCGCCGACGTCCCCGGCCGCCACATCCCCGGCACCGGCGAAATCAACTACGCCAGCGTCTACCGCAAGCTCGCCAAATTGAAATACCAGCACATCGTCGCAATGGAATTCCTGCCCACCGGCGACCCCGTCGCCGAGCTCCGCGCCGCAAAGGACGAGGTCATCCGCTCCACCCGCGCGTAGCGAACCATGTCGGCTCAGTGCTCGAACCGGGTGCCCCGTCCAAGCACTGCTTGGGCGGGAGCGATCACGCGGCCTACGCTCGCTGCTCCACCCGATTCTTCGTCAGCAGGAAATACACTACTGGCGTCACCACCAGGCTCAGGACCATCGAGATCGCCAGCCCGCCGATCACCGCAATCGCCAGCGGCTGCAGCATCTGCGATCCCGCGCCCAGCGCAAAAGCCAGAGGCAGCATGCCGCACACCGCCGCAATGGCAGTCATGACAATGGGCCGCAGCCTGCGCTGCGCAGCATGAATCATCGCATCCGCGGCCGCCATGCCCTCTGCGCGGTAGCGCTCATCCGCATCCAGTAGCAGAATCCCGTTCTTCGCCACGATGCCGATCACCATGATCAGCCCCATAAACGACGCCACATTGAACGTCGTCCTTGTGATCCCCAGCGCCAGAATCACGCCGGCAATCGACAGCACCGACGAAGTCAAAATCGCCGTCGGGGCAGGGAAGTTGCGAAACTCCGTGAGCAGCACGCCAAACACCAGCGCCAGCGCCAGCAGCAGAACGTGCAGCAAGTCTGCAAACGACTTCTGCTGCTCCTCGTATGTACCGCCATAAGTCACATGCACGCTGGGGGGCAGATGCAAACCGTCCACCGTCTGCCGCACCTTGGCCATCCCCGCGCCCAAATTTGTCCCTTCCAGCCGTGCCGTCACCGCAACCATGCGTTGCAGGTTCTCGCGCCGGATCTCGTTCTGCGGCGGCAGTTGCTCAATCTGCGCCAGCGACCCCAGCGAGGCCGAATGTCCTGAAGCGCTCGTGAAGACCGTGTTCTGAATCGCCTCCAGCGACGCGCGATGCTCATCACTCAAGCGCACCCGAATCGTGTATGGCCGCCCATTCGCAATCAACGGATCGGTCGCCGGCAGCCCATCCAGAATCGACGTCGCATCCTCGGCAACTTCGGTCGGTGTGAATCCGAGTCGCGCCGCGTTCACCGGATTCACCTGGAAGTTCGTCGCCGGTCCGCTGATCGTGTTCTCGATCCCGTTCTGCACATCCACAACACCTTCGATCTTGCCGATCGCGTCACCCACTCTCGGCCCAAGCTGCGTCAACAGTGCCTCATCCGGCGAGTAAAGCTTGATCTGGATCGGCTCCGGCGCATTCGATAGATCGCCGATCATGTCCTGTAGAACCTGGATGAACTCAACGTCGAGCTCCGGTTCAGTGCGCTTGATCTCGGCCCTTACATCGGACATCACATCGTCAATCGGCCGCCTGTGGCCGCCCTTCAGCTTCACCGTGAAATCGCCCGAGTTGGCCTCCGTCACGGCAGCTAGCCCCATTTGCAACCCTGTGCGCCGCGATGTGCTCTCTACCTCCGGCTGCGCCCGCAGAATGCGCTCCACGTGCTGCAGCACGCGATTCGTCTCCGTCAGAGAACTGCCCGCTGGCATGATGTAGTCAAGAATGAATCCGCCCTCATCCATCTCCGGCAGCAGATCTGACCCAAGCGCCTTGTAACCGAACCACGTGCCCACCACCAGCAATAGGCAGATCACGCCCAGCCACACCGGCTTCGCCAGCGACCAGTCCAGAACCCGCCGATGCACATGCAGAACCCGCTGCAAGAATCTTCCCGCGCCATGATCGTGATTTTCATTCTTCTTCTGGCGCAGCAGCACCATGCTCAATCCCGGCGTCCACGTCAGCGCCAGCAGCAGCGAAGTCAGCAGCGACGACGCCATCGTGATCGCCAGCGCGCGGAAAAACGAGCCTGTCACGCCGCTCGTCCCCACCAGCGGCAGAAACACCACCACCGGCGTAATCGTCGACCCGATCAGCGGGGTAGTAATCTCATGCAGCGCCTTGCGCACCGCCTCCACGCGCGTCTCGCCGTTGTCGCGATGCATCACGATGTTTTCGACCACCACAATCGCATCGTCGATAACTAGCCCAATCGCCGCCGCCAGTCCGCCCAGCGTCATCAGGTTGAAGCTCTGCCCCAAGATGTGCAGCACCAGGATCGTCGCCGACACAGTTACTGGAATCACCAGTCCCGCAACCAGCGCCGATGACCAGTCGCGCAGAAACAGAAACAGAATGATGCACGCCAGCACCAGTCCGATGAGAATCGCGTCTCGCACGCTCGAAATCGAGTCGCGCACCAGTTGCGATTGATCGTAGAACGGCTCTAGCTTTACGCCCGCCGGCAGTGCCTTCTTCAATCGCACAACTTCCGCCGCTATGCCGTCCGCGACAGCTACGGTATTGCTTGAGGGCTGCCGCGCGATAGTCAACAACACCGCGCTCTTACCGTTCGCCGTCACCGTGGTATACACCGGCATGGTCGAGTCACTCACGGTCGCCACATCCGCCAATCGCACCGGCGCGCCCGCGGCGGTTGTCTTCACCACCAGTTGGCGAAGCTGATCGAGATCGTGCACCTGCGCGCCCACCAGGCCCAGAATGAGCTGATGGTTCGCTTCATACAGTCCCGGTGAATCCACAATGTTCGAAGCCTGAATCGCATTCACCAGGTCCGTTACTGTCACGCCGTCCTGCGCCAGTAGCGCCATGTTCGGAGTAACCTGGAACTCCGGCACCTGCCCACCCTGCACCAGAACCGTGCTCACGCCCGCCACGCGATTCAGCGGCGGCCTCAACTCATAGGTTGCAATCTCCCACAGCCGCGTTTGCGGAACCGTGTCTGAAGTCAGGCTGTATCCAAGAATGGGAAACGTCGCGAACGTCAGCCTGTTCGTCGTAATCACCGCAGTCGAAGGCAACGACTGGCGGACTTTGCTCAGCGCCGCATCCACCAGTTGTAGCTGTCGGATCATGTCCTCGTTCCAATTGAAGAACAGGCTTACTTCCGCCGATCCGCGGCTCGTAATCGATCGCACCGTCTCGAGACCTGGTACGGAATTCACCGCGTTCTCAATCGGACGCGTGATCGTCACCTCCATCTGCTCCACCGGCATCACGCCGTTGTCCACGCCGATCACCACGCGCGGAAAATTCGTCTCCGGAAACACCGAGATCGGCACCTGCAGCGCGAAGTAGATCCCCGCAAGCGTCAGCACCGCCGCAAAAAAGAAGATGGTCCGCGTGCTTCGTGCCAGCCAGAACGTCTCGGGCTTTGCTGAGGTCAGTGTGGCCATCAGTCCTCGTCTCCACCCTTCGACTTTGGCTTGGCCTGCTCGTCCTCATCCGCCTTACCCACCTTCACCTTCGTGCCGTCATCCAGTCCGTAAGCACCGCCCGTGATCACGGTGTCATTCGGTGCAATGCCGCTCAGTACCTGCACATCTTCACCATCCGTAATGCCAAGCGTCACCGGCTTCTTGTGCGCCGCGCCATCGTCGCCCACCACCATCACCAACTTCGATCCATCCTGTGCCGTCAGCACCGCGGTCTGCGGAATCTTCCACACCTTCTCCGCACTGCGGCCCGTGATCACGATCTTCACCGGCGTGCCCACTTTCAGCTCGCCCTTCTTGTTGTCCGCCTTGATCCAAACCTCGACAGTCGTGCTTCCCGGATCGAGCGCTGGGCTCACCAGCGACACCTTCGCATCCACCGGATCCGTGATTCCGGGCACCTGCAACTGCGCCGCGTCGCCCATCTTCATCTGCTGCGCCAAGCTCTGTGCCAGGTGCGCCTTCGCGATCAAGACCCTCGTATCCATCACGGTAACCAGCGGCGCTCCCGCTGCTGCCGTCTCGCCCGCAAATAACGGACGATCCGTCACCACTCCGTTGATGGGGCTGCGAATCTCCGAGTAACTCACCTGCGCCTGGGCGCCCTTCATCTTGCCTTCGGCCGAAGTCAATTGACCCTGTGCGGTCTGAAGCTCGGCATCGCGGCTCACCTTCTGCATCGACTGCAAATGCGTACTTGCCGTGTCATACGCCGCCTGCGCCTGCACCAGCGCCGCCTGTGCCGTGTCCAGGTCGCGCCCCGGTATCGCCCCTTCCGCAAACAACTGCTTGCGGCTGTTCACAATGCTCTGGTTCAGATCGAGATTGGCTTTGGCCTGCGCATAGTCCAGCTCAGCCTTCTGCACATCCTCCGGAACCTGCGCCTTCGTTGCCGTTGCATACGCCGCCTGCGCGGCCTGGTATGCGCCTTTGTTGTCGAGCGCCGCTGCGGCAAGGTCCGAGTTCTCCAGCACCGCGAGCAACTCGCCTTCCTTCACCTTCGCGCCGCGCTGGACGAGGAATTTTTTGACCGGCGCCGTGATCTTCGGCTCAATCGCGGCTTGCGCCTGCGGAGTCAGCACTGCATCGGCCACAATCTTCTCCGCAATCGCGCCCTGCTCCGGCTTCTCCGCCTGCACCGTCACTTCCACCGGCGCCGGCTGCTCCTTCTTGCAGCCCGCCACCAACGTCAGAGCAGACGCGGCCGCCATCGCCGCGCCCCATTGCTTCAACGTCAACAAGCCTGCTCTCTTCCGCATCTCGATCATCTTCACATCGTTCCTGTCAGCGTCTGCAATTGAGCCAGCGCTGTCCGATACCGCACGCGCCCATCTTCGCGCGCATTCGCAGCCGTCAGATACGCGCCCTGCGCATCCACAACTTCGAGCACCGTCGCCTCGCCGGCCGTGTAGCGCAGCTTCGTCAACCGCAGGCTCTCCGCCGCGGTCTGCTCGCTCGCATCCAATGACGCCAATTGATCACGCGCTGCCGCGGCCTCCGAATACGTCTCGTCGATCTGCGCAATCAGCCTGCGCTGCGCGGCGGTCAGCACCACCTTCGCAGCATCGCGCCTTATCTCACTCTGCTTCACCTTGTGCTGCGTGGCCAGCCAATCCCACACCGGAATATCCAGCGTCACGCTTGCCGAGTAGCCCAGGTTCCGCACTCCATCCGGCCCGTTCACCGCGAACTGCGGCGCATCAATACCGTACGTGTAGTTCAATCCCAGCGACGGCAGATACGCCGCCCGCGCCGCCAGCACTTCAGCACCGCTCTGGGTCAATGAAGCCAGCGCGCTCTTCAGTTCAGGATTGCCCTTCGCCGCGGCCTGCTCCACGTCAGCCTTCGTCGCAAGCGCCGCCACATTGTCCTCGCCCTGCACCGTGAACGGCGTCCGCGGATCGGGGAACAGCAGCACGCCCAATTCTAGCCGCGCCTTCTCTGCTGAAACCTGCGCGTCTGACAGCTCCCTCCCTCGCGCCTGCTTCTGCAACTGCGCCTTCACCACGTCCGCGTGTGCGCTCTCCCGCTGCTGCTCGCGCTTGGTCGTCAGGCTGACAAAATCCGCCGCCTCCGCTTCCGCTTCCTTCGCAATCCGCAGGCGATTGTCCGCCGCAATCACTCCATAGAACAGCCCGGTAACTGCCGTGACCAACCCGCGGCGCGCAACCTCGAGTTCCGCGGCGGCCACCGCAGCCGCGGCATCGGCCCGTTTCACCTCCGCCACCTGCGCCAGCCCCAGCGTCTCGTTGAACACGCCCTGACTCGCATACTCCCGCACGGCGTTATTCGCGATGAAAATCGGAGCCGCCTGCGATCCGGTTTGTCCTGCCTGGTTTGCCGTGCCATTCGGCTGCGTGTAGAGATACTGGTTGTGATAGGTCGCATCTGGCAGCAGACCCGCGCGCGCAATCGAGCGGTCCAGCTTCGCCATGCGCATCTCCGCTAGCGACGCCGCATAGCTCGGTTCGTTCGCCTGTGCGCGATGAACGGCCTCCTCCAGCGTGATCACCGGCGTGCCAGATGCCCCAGCTGCCGAGGCCTGGGCATGCGCAACGCCGCTCGGCAACACGCCAGCCACCAGCAATAAAGCAAGCGCGCGCCGGCAGGCTTTCTCTACCCCAAGAGGGACTTCCTTCCTCATCATCCACTCCAGTTTCACAAGGTCACCTTAAGACAGCATGAACCACTCATTTCGAAGCGGGTGTGCAGGGCCTATCCTGCTCTGCGATACTTATTTGTCATGCCAATCGATGATCTGCAACTGGCTGCCCAGAAAATCGCCGCTTTCCTAGCCCATCTCAACAAACTTGGTGGATTCCGCCTGAAGTACCGTATCACCGCTGGCGACGGCGCGCGCGACCCGCAGGGCCTCGAAGGTCGTGTCATCTATGTCGAACTCGGCGGCCCCGACACGCCGCTGCTCACCCAGCACAACGGAGAACTGCTGCGCGCCCTTGAAACCCTCGCCGTGCAGATGCTCCGCCTCGATCAGCGTGAACACGACCTCGTCAGCTTTGATGCCGGCAACTACAAGGCCCTGCGCGCGCAGGAACTCAAGATGGCTGCCGAAACCGCCGCTGAGAAAGTCATCCGCACCGGAGTACCCTACACATTCCCGCCCATGAACAGCCGCGAACGCCGCCTGCTCCATCTGGCCTTCCGCGATCTCGAAGGCGTTGAGACAGCCAGTTCCGGCGAAGGCCAGGACCGCTTCCTCGCCGTCTATCCTGCCGGCAAGACTCACCTGCCCATCGCTGCTCCCTCTCGTCCCCGCGGCTTCGGCCGCCGCTAAATCGCGCCCCAGTCGCATGTTCCCAAAACGGGGAGTCCAACTCCAGTTGGACTCCCCGTTTCCACCTGCGCCGAAGCCCTGACTGGTTGCCCTTGCACACGTCCCGTGTAAAATTCAGGCAAATAGGTTACTGGTTGTCCACGCATCCTTCGGCAAATCTGTGTGACCCCGATGATTGTTCCATAGGCCCCGTGTATCCCAAGTCCGCCAGGTTACCGGGCCCGAGAGAACGGCGCAATCACCATGTTTGTTTCGGAAAATTTGCGGGCCACGCTTTTCACTGTCGCGCTACTTCAATAAAAGAGGTCCATCCCCCAATGAAGTTCCCTGTGCAGCGCCAGCTTCTCCCGAGCCACGACGCAAGCGCACCGGTTTCCGCCCTTGCGAGTCTTCGCCCCTCTCGTTTTCAGGGGCGCCGCATGCTGGGCGTCATGCTCCTCGGCCTCCTGGCTCTCAGTCGTTGTGGGCTCGCCCAATCCGCGACTCCCGATCACGCCGACCCTGCGGTTGCAGCGGTGCCGGCCCCTGCACCCCTCGAAACGCCCGCGGATCTACCCGATGCACCCGACGCGCCGCTCTCCACACTGGACAGGGCCCTTAGCGCGACCAGTCCCTCCGAATCATTCTCATCTTCCTTGGACTTCATTCCCGCCGATCCCGCCCACGCAATGGCTTTCATTCACAAAGGCGCGGGTCCGACCGTTCCCCTTAACCAGTGCCCAACCGACGAGACCAGGGCCCGGGAGTGCCGCATCCACTGGCACCAGCTCATCATCGAGGCCTCCATCTACAACGCCTTCCAGGATATGGGCAATCTCTACACCGGCTATTGGTACCGTTGGGAGACGACGCACGGCAAATGGTGGGACCGCTACGTCGATAGCGTTCAGCGCTGGCGCTGGGACCACTGGGGAGATGACAACCCCGTTCTCGACGACTATGTCGGTCATTCCATGATGGGTTCCATCACCAACTACATGTGGATCCAGAACGACCCCAAGGGCATGACCGTGGAGCAGGCCAATGACTGGATCTACTGGCGCAGTCGTCTCCGCGCGCTCGCCTTCTCTACAGCTTTCAGCTTCTGGTGGAAGATGGGCCCGACGGGCGAAGCGGGCATCGGCCACAATGGAGACCATTACTTCCCAGACAAAGGCGTCATAACGAATGAGACCGGCTGGGTTGAGCTCGTGACCACTCCGCTCGGGGGCCTGGGCTGGACCATTGGAGAAGACGCCCTCGATAAGCATCTCTTCCGCAAAATCGCGGCCAAACCACACCGCCCGGTCACCCTGCTGCTGGCCAGCTTCCTGACTCCCTCCAGGGCGACCGCCAACATCTTCCGCTTCCGTCCGCCGTGGTATCGCGACGCCTATCAGGTCAAGGCGAACACCTTCTGGAGTGACCCCGCCGGTCCCGAGCAGGCCAACCAACCCGTGGGCGACGACCCGCCAGTTTCCGGTACTGACATCGCCTCGGCCGCAGATGCCAGCGCGCCCGGCTCCTCCGCCATTTCACCTCGTCGCCAGCCTGGGGAAAAGCCCGAATGGCCGCGTATCGGCGGTGTCCACGAGTTCGGCGCATGGTGGGGCCTCTCCCTCATGACCGGCCACGTCTGGGGATACGCCCCCGACGTCAAGTACATGCCCATCGACGTCAACTACTCTTATCTGTTGAATCCCAACAGCCATCGTTGGGCCTTCCGCTACGCACCGGAAGTCACTGCTCTCGCCATGCTCGATGAGAAGGCCTTCACGCCGAAGGATCGCTACACCCAGCGCCAGCGCTCTTATGGCGCCGGTGTAAGTCCGGTGGGCTTCCGTACGAATTTCTTCCCCGATGCCCGCGTCCAGCCTTACGTCTCGGGCGTCGGCGGCTTCATCTACTTCAACCAGCGCGTGCTCTCTCCACAGGGCTCGCAGTTCATGTACACCATCGACTTCGGCACGGGCCTTCAGTTCTTCCGCAAGAAACGCCAGGCCTGGTCACTCGGCTATCGCTATCAGCACCTCTCGAACGCCAACATCAGCCACCATAACCCCGGCACTGATGCCAATACGTTCTACGTCGCTGTCTCGCGATTCCGCATTAAGGGTTATCGCTAAACGCACTAAGGCCCGGCTCCCTCGCGCCGGGCCTCTCCCTCCCTGCTTACAATCAGTCCTCGACCGACGCGAAATAAGCAGCGACTTCGTTCCAGTCGTTTACCCGCACATACTCTGTCGTATTCATGTTGTGCGGTGCTGAGTAGAGCAGCCCCGTCCCCCGAAACCGCTGCAGGTTGCGCGGCAAGTCGTCAATCAGGTAATCGGCAAGCAGAATGCTCTTGTTGCCGCAGAACACGTAATTTGTCGGCGGAATAAAAGAGAAATGCCGCTGCAGCCACCGGAACTTGGGCCCCAGCGAGTTCGGAACCGTCATCGCCTGCGTGGCTATATAGATCTCGAACCGCTCGCTCAGCTTGTGAAGAACCTCCTGCGCACCATCAATCAGCGGCAGGTCTTCGAAGAAGTCCTCAGCATCCAGAAAATCCCTCAGCTGCTGTCGCCGGTTTTCCGGCGCGTACTCCCAAAGGCCTCGACCCTGCAGGTCGTCCGGCGTGATCGCCTCGTCAAACGCCTCGTTGTAGCGGCGCAGATGCTCCGACAGCGTATCGGCCATGACCTCGTCCATATCGACACAGATGCGGCGCATGCGACGGCTCCTCCCCGAATCCAACCTACTCTTCAGGCTAGCAGGGGCGTGGGCGCAGCTTAGCTGATGCGGCGAGGCTTGGGAACGGCCGGCGGGTCCGGATTGAGCATGGCCTGCGCAGCTGTCTGGACCGGTGCGGTCATCGCGGGATCCCAGTAGAGAATGCGCCCGCAACTATCGCACGTGAGCAGTTCGCCTTCGCGGACCTGGTTCCAAATCTGCGGCCGGATGCCCATGCGGCACCCAGTGCACTGCTGGTTCTCTGCCTTGGCCACGGCGGTGCCCCGATGCGCAGCAATACGGTCGAACCGGACGAGCCAGTCGGGATCCACATTGCGGCGGATCTTCTCTCGCTCCGCGGTGAGCTCGGCCTGCTGCGTCGCGCATTCTTTCTGGCGCTGGCAAATGCGCTCCCGCGTCTTCACCAGTGCGTTGGCCATCCATTCAACCTGTGTGCGCGCTTCGGCCAGCGCAGATTCGTGCTGGTCGGTGCGTTCCAGGCTGGCCAGTTCTTCGTTCTCCAGCCGATCGATCTCTGACTCCGCGAACGAAATCTCGTGCTCAATCGCCTGGGCTTGCGCGGGAGTGGTAATCGAGTCGAGTTGCCCGCGGTAGCGCGTTGCCTTATCGCGATGCGTCTTGATATCGCGCTCCAGCCGCGTGCGCAAAGCCTCTTCTCGCGCTAGTGCATCGGTCTGTGCGGCCAGGTCGCCCTGCGCTTTGTCCAGCGCTGACTGCGCCTGCGCGATCTCCGCCGGAAGCGCGAGCGCCGTCTGTGCGAGCCGGGCCCGTTCCACTTCGACAGCTTGCAGCTTGATCAGGTTTTCTACCAGAGGCAGCACGATTGAAATGAAGAATAACACCGATGGTCAGGTGCGCGCGGCGACCCCACCCCCGCTCGGCCCCCGCCCAGCCGCAACGAGTTCGACAGCGGCCATCTAGACTATCCAATATGGGCTCGCCGCTCCCCTTGGCCATCGCTACTGCTCTTTTGCTCGCCCTGGGCAGCACCGCTCCCGGCGTTGCTCAACAGAAACAGCACACGCTCCCCTATGCTCCCGGCAAGTCGATCACGCTCTCGCTTCCCGCCGCCTTCGACATCGATATCGCCGCTAAAGGACTGCGCCGCGTACGCTTCTTCGCGCAATCGCCCGACGGCCGCATCTTTGCAACCGGCATGCACGACCTCTCTGACAACCACCTCGGGTCGGTCTTCATCCTCGACGAATGGAACGCGCAGACCGGCACCTTCGGCCGCATCACGCATTATCTCGATCACCTGCGCAATCCCAACAGCATCGCGTTCTGGACGGACCCCGCGACGAAGCAGACCTGGCTCTACGTCGCTCTCACTGACAAGCTGGTCCGCTATGAGTACCATCCCGGCGATCTCCATCCCGCCGCCCCGCCGCAGACGCTGATCCGGTTTCCCGACTACGGCCTGAACTACAAATACGGTGGCTGGCACCTCACGCGGACGGTCGCAGTCGGCCAGGTTCAAGGCACTCCCCGCGTCTTCATCGCAGTTGGATCGTCCTGCAATTACTGCCAGGAACGCGAAGCCGCGCGCGCCTCCATTCTCAGCATCAACCCCGACGGCAGCGACGCAAAGATCATCGCCCAAGGCGTGCGCAACGCTGTTGACTTGCGTTGGATCCCAGAGATCGACGGCGGTTCGCTCTTCGCAACGAACATGGGAGACGATCATCTCGGCGACAAGCTGCCAGACGACACACTCTTCCAGATCGACGCTAGCGCAAAGCAGCCTCTGAACTACGGCTGGCCCACCTGCTATTTCTCCAGCGGCACAGCAGTCCACGACGCCACTCCTCTGCCGTCGATGCACGATCCGGCGATGAAAGCGCGCACCGACGTCCCCCCACGCCATCCGCAGGACTCGGTATATGGAAAGCAAAGCGGCGTCGCGGAAGCAGGAACGAACCTCGCCGCAGGCGGCGGCCACACGGCCGAGCCCGATCCCAATGCGGCTCTTGGCCAAGCGCCGGCGCCGCTCGCCTCCTGCCAGTCGGTTCCCCAACCTTACGCATGGTTTACGGCGCACAGCTCGCCACTAGGATTGGAGCGCTTCTCCGACACCGACACCAACCTCAACGGCAGCTTCCTCGTAGCACTGCATGGCGCGAGCCACCCCAGCATCGGCACCGGCTACCGTGTGGTGCGAATCAGCGCAGACCGCAATCCGCAAGACTTCATCACCGGTTTCCTCACGATCAAAGACGGCAAGCCAACCGTGCACGGTCGGCCCTGTGGCCTCTTCCGCATCGGTCCCGATGCCTTTCTGCTCACCGACGACTACCTCGGCCTCGTGTACTACATCCATCCGCACGCCTGATCGCCTCTCTGGTAAAAGTGCGAGTGGCTTCTACCGCCCGCTACCGCCACGCTCTCTATAAGCAGGAAAGCCGCCGGAGCAACGCGTGCCCCCACCCAGAGGCGTGCATTCCCGGCTGGTCCTAAACCAACTGAACCAACTTGAAGAAGAGGCGGAGAGAACCATGTTTCATGCGCGCGTGCTCAGATCCTTTACCGCGGCTGCTGCAGTCATCGTCCTGGCAGGGGCGAGCATTGCGGCTTCGGCTCAGCAGACCGAAGCCAACGGAATCATCAAGACGCGGAGCGGCGAGCAGCTGACTCTGCAAAACAAAGACAACACAGAAACGACCGTCGTGCTCACTGACAGCACGGATGTGGGACAAGCGCAGGGGATGCTGAAGAAACGCTCCAAAGCAATGTCGTTCGCTTCGCTGATCCCGGGACTGCCGATCAAGGTCAAAGGAGTCCTCAACGACCAGAATCAGCTCGTCGCACAGACCATCCGGTTTAGCGGCGATGACCTGAAGCAGGCCAACGCGATCCAGGCGGGAATGCACGAAACAAATCAGCAGGTCGCGGCCAACCAACAGGAGCTGACCAAGCAGAATGCGGCCATCCAGGAGGCGGTTGCGCGGTTCGGTCAACTGGACGACTACTACATCTTGGATGAAGTCACGATTCTTTTCGCGAACGGCAAGACCAACGTTGAACAGCAGTACGTTCCGCAGTTGCAGGCGCTCGCGCAGAAGGCGCAGAACGTTCAGGGATACATGATCGAGATCAAGGGGTATGCGTCCGCTGTCGGAAATGCGGCCAAGAACCAGGAACTGAGCGAGAAACGCGCCGACAACGTCTCGACGATTTTGATCCAGCAGTGCAAGATTCCGCTCACACGCATGCTGGCGCCAGGCGCGATGGGCGTCACCGAACAGGTGGGCGATAACCAAACCAAAGAAGGGCAGGAGCAGAATCGCCGCGTCGTGGTGCGCGTGCTGCAGAACAAGGCCATCGCCGGAACCGCAGCCAAAACCAGCTAGTCAACCGGAAGGGAAGCGGCTCTTGGACGGCACGGGAAACATCTTCCAGCCCTTGCCGCTTCCCCTTCGTTTTTCTGTGATCATCCGATGACGCAAGACCAGCACTCAAGCCTGTTTCGTAAGTTCTTCGGACCCGCAGGCATCTTGAACCGCGAGCGGCGCTCCAAGCTGCTGCTCGCCTCCATCGTTCTCTTTTACATACTGCCCGCGCTCTCTGAGAATCGCTTGATCGGCAAGATCGCGATCATCATAGTGCTCTATGTCGCTCTGGTCGCTTCCGCCATGGAACTTGCGGAGAAGCGCACCATCTTCTGGACCGCCATCCCGCTCGCCCTGCTGTCCATGATCTCTCTGGCGCTGAGCCAGTCACTGCCTTACCAATGGCTCGACCTTGCCAGCCGGATCGCCTTGGCCATCTTCTTCTTCTTCGTCTCCGTCAGCCTCTTCGTGTACCTCGGCAGAGCCGGAGGCACAGAAAAAGGAGGCATGTATGTCTCGGTAAGCCTCTATTTCCTGCTGGGCATGTGCTGGTTCGCAATCTACGGCGTGCTCAACATCGTGCAGCCGGGCTCGTTCACGCAGGGCGGCGCTCCCATGCCCGAGCCAGTTCCCTGGAGCACCTTCCTCTACTTCAGCATGACCACGCTCACCACCCTGGGCTACGGAGACATCGTCGCCGTAAAGCCGGCCGCCCGCATGTGCACCACTCTTGAAGCCGCAGCCGGCGTCCTCTACGTTGCCATCACCGTCGCGCGCCTTGTCGCCTCGCGCCAGGAACAGAAGGAATAGCCTGCGAGGTACGCTCGCAGCAGCAAAAAAGGCGTCCCATGAGGGACGCCTTTTCGTCACACCCAACCGCGCCTTACCAAATGCGGCACGGCTTTTCCGCCACCATCTTGCTGCCCTTCTTGCAACTGAAGCTCTTCGCAAATTCCGGCAGATCGCTGAGCACTACGTTACTGCGATACTCATCCGGCGCATGCGGATCAGTTTGCGCCTGCGTCCGCAACTGCTCCGGCCGCGTCTGCGTGCACCACTGCTGCGCATAAGCAATCCAGAAGCGCTGCTCGGGCGTGTAGCCGTCCGTCTTGTCGTCCATGTCGATGTGCGCGGCATTCGCCTTGTCCTGCCACGCAATCCACGCCAGCCACAGGCCGCCCAGATCGGCGAGATTCTCTCCCAGCGTCAGCTTCCCATTCAGATGCACCCCGGGAACCGCCTCAATCGCGTCATACTGCTTCACCATGCACTCGGCGCGGTCGTTGAAGTCTTTCTCGTCGTTCTTGGTCCACCAGTCCTTGAGGTTGCCGTCCTTGTCATACTGCCGGCCCTCGTCGTCGAAGCCATGCGTGAGCTCATGCCCCACTGTCGATCCCATGTCCCCATAGTTCGCCGCGTCGTCTTCCTTGTCACTGAAAAATGGCGGCTGGAAATATCCCGCCGGGAAGTTCACATTATTCTGCTGCGGATCGTAGTACGCATTCACCGTCGGCGGCGACATATACCACTCCGCCTTGTCCACCGGCTTGCCGATCTTCGCGATCTCGCGGTCGAAGTTGAACTGCCGCACGCGCTGCTGATTGCCGAATGGATCGCCTCGCACAATCTCCAGCTTCGAGTAGTCGCGCCACTTGTCGGGATACCCGACCTTGTTCATCACCGTCTTCAACTTTTCCTTCGCCTTGGCCTTCGTCTCCGCGCTCATCCAGTCCAGCGAGCCAATGTCCTTGCCCATCGCGTCTTCAATCGAAATCGTCATGGTCAGCGCACGGTCCTTCGCCTCGGGCGGGAAGTACTTTGCCACATACACCTGCCCCAGCGCCTCGCCCATCTCGCGATCCACCCGGCTCGTGCAGCGCTTCCATCGTTCCTGCTGCTTCTCCGCGCCATTCAAAATGTGTGCGTAGAAATTCCAGCTCTCCGTCTCAAACGCCTCAGGCATCGACGTCCCCGCGTATGCATGGATCACATGCCACCGCAGATAGGTCTTCACCTCATCCAGCGGAGTGTCCGCCAGGATGCGGTTAAACTCCGCCATGAACTTTGGCTCGTTGTCATTCGCCTTCCCGCTGATCGGCGTCCGCGCCGCGCGGTTGTACTCGGCCAGCGAGAAATGCGACAGATCGTTATCCAGCGCTGCAACGGTGGTCGGGTGATCCAGATTATGCGGATCGCGCTGCTCAGTGATCGTCAGTGACGTCTTCGCGAGCCGCGTCTCCAGATCGAGCACCGTCTGTGCATCTTTCCCCGCCTGCGCCTCGGGCTCGCCTGCTAGCGTCAACATCTTCGTCACGTGCGCCACGTACTGCTTGCGCTGCTCCACGGACTTGGCATCCGTGCGCGTGTAATAATCGCGCTCCGGCAGGCCCAGCCCCGATGCGAAATAAAACAAGATCACCTGGCTCGCATCGGCAAAGTCTTGGTTCGAGCTCATCGCGAAAAACGCGCTCACGCCCGAGCGATGCAGGTGCCCCAGCAACTCCGGCAAATCCTTCATCGACTTCAGCGCGGCCACGCGATCCAGTTCTGGCTTAAGCGGCGTGATCCCAGTCTTGTTGATTGCCTCCGTATCCATGCAGCTCGCATATTCGTCGCCGATCTTCTGCTCGTTCGAACTGCGCAACTCCGGGCCGGCCGCCGCCGCGGTTTCCAATATCTGCCTCAGATGCAGGCGATTCAGCTCATAGAGCTCCGTGAACCGCCCATACGAAGTCTGATCCGCCGGCAGCGGATTCTTCTTGAACCAGCCATTGCAACTGAACTTGTAGAAGTTATCGCACGGGTCTACCGTCGTATCGAGCAGCGAAGAATCAAACACCTTCAACTCAGAGGGCGAAGCCGTTGTCTGTGAGCCTGACGGCGAAGACGTGCTGTCCTGCCCAAACAGAGGAGAAACCATGAGAGCGGCAAGGAGTAAGGAACAGCGAAGCGATTTGGAACAGTAGCTTTGCATGCCGAAACTCTAGCAGATGCTGCGCTGGATGGCGCACGCCGAGAGTGCCACCGTTCAATTGAAGTTGTTTTGCTCGATGATCCAGTGCACTCCGCGGTTGCGAAGCAGGAATCGTGAGTCGTCTTCGAGATGCAGCGCGATGGAAACTGGCGAACCATTGATCTCGCCCTGGATAGCGAGCCGAGATGGGTTGGCGCGCTGAAAATCGAGCGTGCACTTCCATGCTGAATCCCGGTCATCGGTGAACAGGATAGATCCCTTCTGCGGATCGACCTTCACCTGCACCGTATCCAGTAACTGGGCGCCCTGCTTGTTCTTGAGCAAAATCACCGCAGTCTTGTTGTCTTCAAACACAAGTCGTTGCCATCGTTCGCTCTCTGCGGGAATCTGCAGTACATCACGAATTTTCGGCGTCAGCAACGGCCCGGATGATTGCCCATTCACGGTAAACGAGTCAATATCCCAGATCCCGTAGAGAGGGCTCCGATCGGCTGCTCTCGCCTGAACGCGCCCATACGCGCGGTACCCGAAAAACATGAAGAAGAAGAGTAGGAAGGTTCCCAGAACCGGCACGGATAATTGCGCAGCGAGATCGATCCATTTGCAGCGTGCCAGGGGTATGCAGGGCACCGCCTGCGTTGAACGGTTAAAAATCAGCAAGTCGGCCAGAGGTTTCATGCGATCGGCGAGTAGGAACAAGGCGAAGAGAGCGAAGTGCGCGGAGAGTGCCTTGACACCGACGTCGTAGCTCAGATCCATGAAAACGACGTTTGTCATCGCGCCAAGCACAACAATCGCACCAAGAGCCACCGTCTGCGGAAACAGGAGCAGAATGCCTCCCAGTGTCTCCACGCATCCGGCAAAAATCGTGTACACCGGCGAAGCGGCCATGAAGTTCCACATGAGCGTGGGCGGCGACATCTCGCCGAAAGGCCGTGCGAGATCAGCAAGCGTCAGCCGGCCGAACTGAAGCATAAACATCTTGTCTGACCCATAAGTGAACATCATCGCGGCCAGCAAGAGTCGCACCGGAAGACGAATCCACGCATACAGCCTCTTGTAGTGAGGCCGTTTCCGATCGAAAAGCGACCAAACGACAGTAGCCAATGCAGCCAGGAGTAGTTCGCAAAAAACAAGCGTGTATTCGTACGTGGTGTCGCCGCTGCCGTTCTGGTTGAAATCCATAGCCGAATGGAGATGCAGCACGTGGTGTCCAAACCACGGAACCACAACATGCCACAGCGGCGCGATGAAACCGCTGGGCATCCTGTGACGGCCTACCATGACCAGGAAAAACCAGAGAATCTCGAGAACGTACAGCCCGTACAGGACTAGATAGGAAAAGACGAAGCGGAACCCTATCCGGCTAACGAGACTCCAGCGGGCAGCATCAAGCGCGCCCTCATGGGCGCCTTGGGCCGGAGACACGACCTGGACCTGCCCGATCATCGGATGTGACAGCCATAATACGGAATCCAATTACCTGCCAAACAGCAAAATCTTCTTGACCCTGCTCGAAGAGTTCACAGAAATGCCGCCTGATTTTATCCGCTCATTCAAGGACCACGCAGGGCTGCCCAAATATGCTCCGGATGTTCGCGGATTTCCGATTCGCCGCGAAACAACTGATCCCCGGAGCGTGCGATGAAACTGATCCCCCTTCAGTCCATCTGCCTCAGGAGCGGCACAGCGATTCTGGCTGGGCTGCAAGTGTTTGCGGGCCTTCCCACGCCCGCTCTCGCGCAAGCCTCTCAAAGCACCGACGCAAAGACCACATCACCCATCAAGCACGTCATCGTGATCATCGGCGAGAACCGCACCTTCGATCATGTCTTCGCCACTTACAAGCCAAAGGGGGATCAGCACGTCGATAACCTGCTCTCCAAACACATCATCAACGCCGACGGCACTCCGGGCCCGCACTACTGGCGAGCCCACCAGGACAAAGCAATCGACATGCAACCAGAGGACTACGAGATGCCGATCCCCTATGGCAAGAGTCCTTACAAGGTGCTTCCTCCCCCTCTCGTCGGCGGCCCCACCAAGCCTTACATCTCCTCGCTGGCTGAAGCGAAAGCAATCGAGAACGGCCTGCCCGACGATCAGTACTACACCTATCTCACAACCGGCGGCACCGGCCTTCCCGCAAAGACCATCGACACCCGCATCCCCAATGCCACCAGCCTGCCTCCTGGCCCCTTCCAGCTCACGCCCGGCGTGCCTTATGACGCCTACGCGGCCAGCCCCGTGCACCGCTTCTATCAAATGTGGCAACAGCTCGACTGCAATCCCTGGCGCGCCACGCGCTGGAACAACAGCGGCTGCCAGTCCGATCTCTTCCCATGGGTTGAAGTTACCGTTGGCGCTGGTTCCAACGGCAAACCCCAGCCCTCCGGCTTCAACGACATGAGCACCGGCGAAGGCTCCACGTCCATGGGCTTCTACAACGTGCAGCAGGGTGACGCGCCTTACCTCAAGTACCTCGCCGACAACTATGCGATGAGCGACAACTTCCACCAGGCAGGGAGCGGCGGAACAGGCATCAATCACATCCTGCTCGGCTATAGCGACGACATTTACTTCAGCGACCCGCAAGGCAATCCCGCCACGCCTCCCGCAAATCAGATCGAGAATCCCAACCCGCAGCCCGGCACCAACAACTACTACACGCAGGATGGTTACAGCGGCGGCAGCTACTCCAACTGCTCCGATCCGAATGCGCCCGGCGCTTCCGAGATCCTGCAGTACGAAGCCAACCTGCCCTATCACATCGATCCCAAGTGCCAGCAGGGCGCCTATTACATCCTCAACAACTACAACCCCGGATACTTCGGCAACGGCAACGTGGCCTACGGCGATCCCAAGACGACCGCATTCACCATCCCGCCGGTCACCACGCGCAACATCGGCAATGCGCTGCTTGATAAGAACATCTCGTTCAAGTACTACGGCGACCAGTGGAATCGCTACGTGAACGATCCCTACGGTCAGGATCCCACTGACATTTACTGCAACATCTGCAACTTCCTTCAGTACTCCACCTCGTTCATGACCGATCCTGCGGTGCGCGACGCGCATATCCAGGACACCACCAATCTCTACAGCGATATCCAGAACGGCACGCTACCCGCAGTCTCCTGGGTAAAGCCCAGCGGCCTGCTCGATGGCCACCCGGCCTCATCGAAGCTCGACCTCTACGAGGGCTTCGTCAAAAAGATCGTCGACATGGTGCAGTCCAACAAGGACCTCTGGTCCAGCACCGCAATCTTCGTCACCTTCGACGAAGGCGGCGGCTACTATGACTCCGGCTACGTGCAGCCCGTCGACTTCTTCGGCGACGGCTCCCGCGTGCCCATGATCGTGGTCTCGCCCTTCACGCAGGCCGGCCACATCTCGCACGAATACACTGACCACGTCTCCCTCAATAAATTCATAGAACGCAACTGGCGGCTGAAGCCGGTAACCATGCGCAGCCGCGACAATCTGCCCAACCCGCGCGTCGACGACAACAACCCGTACGTGCCCACAAACTCTCCCGCCATCGGCGACATGTTCGACCTCTTCGACTTCGGCGGCCACAATCACGGCCCCGATCATGGTCAGGATCACGGCCACGGCATGGGTCGCTGAACCAGCCCGCGAGCGGAACAACCACGGCGCGCTTCGATCAGAAGCGCGCCGTCCTGCGTGAAGCCCAACACAAAGCCAGTTCTGCGAAAATGGCGGCATGAAATTGCGGTTCCTGCTTTGCCTTGCTGTAGCGCACGTAGCTCTGGCGCAAAACGCGGTTCCCGTAAAGCTCGCTTCGTCGGACGTCATCCCCACCGGCAACGAGTGGATTGCTCTGCCCACCATCCGCGCCGTCGATGGCGCCATCGACAACTTCAACGTGCTCTCCATGCGCGATCGCGGATTGCTCGAAGTCACCGGCGGCGGCGGCCAACCAGTGCTCGAGCCCTACTTCGCAATCGACGGTAAGCCGCTCGAATTCCGCAACCCCGAGTGGACGCTGCACTCCTGGTGGATTCCGAAAGCAACGCTAACCAAAGATGGAATCACCGCGACTCTCATGTGGTGCGCGCCTCCAGGCGTGCGCGCCGCGTTTCTCAGCCTGACCATCACCAACAACAAGACCTCTGCGACAAAGGTCACGCTCGGTTTGCGCGCCCGCTTCGGCGCTCTCAATCGCGTCACCTACACGCCCGTTGAATTAAAAGGCGAACTGCGAGGCGCACCCGCTCCCTGGACCGGCGGCTCAGGCGAAGTCTTCTCCTTCGTCACGTCTGACACGCATTTCGCGTGGACCCTCCTGCATCCCGGCTCCCAAGCCGACGTGAACGGCCCGCCGGTCACCAGCGGCCCCTCTTCTGACACCTCCCAGACCCTCACCCTCGAACCCGGAAAAACAGCAGAGGCACACTTCGCTATCGGCGTCGGCCTCGAGGAGTACTCGGCCACGCAATCCGCAAAGGCTCTCGCCGAGACCATCGACCGCGAAGGCGTCAAGGGGGTTCTCAACGACGCAGCAACGTGGTTCTTACGGCGCACGCGCACAACGGGCCGTGCCGATCTCGACATGCTGATGAACCGCAACCTCCTCTTCACCCGCATGTATGCCTGGGGCAAGGCGCTCGACACCGAACAGGTAGTCGGCATCACCTCGCGCAGCCCGCGCTATTACGTCTCCGCGGCCTACTGGGACCGCGACGCCATGTTGTGGAGCTTCCCCGCGCTCCTCGACACCGACCCCGACATGGCCCGCTCCGCCCTCGAGTATGCCCTCTCCGTGCAGCTGCGCAACACCGGCACGCACAGCCGCTTCATCGACGGCGTCGTGCTCGAAGACGGACTCGAACTCGACGAAGCCGATGCCCCCGTCACCGCGCTCTACGCTTATCTCGCAGCCACGGCAGACTTCGCCTTCATCAAAAAGCATCGCGCTGATTTGGATTTCCTGCAGCGGAACATCCTGACCAACTTCGTGCCCGAGACGGGTCTATTCATCACGCTCCACGATCCCCAGGATGAGTACCGCAAGCAGGGCTATTCGACATACGACAACGCACTCACATGGCTCGCTCTCAAGGATCTATCCCAGATCTACGGGCGTCTCGGCGACGCAGCAACGAGCCGCGACATGGCCGCGCGAGCCGATGCCTTACACGCCGCCATCCTGAAACTCTGCGTCACCCAAAACGCCCCCGGCGCCGACGGCCCCATCCTCGTATCGGCCACCGATGGCTCCCCGGCCAGTAAAGACCCCATCCTCGCCGACGTCCCTCCCGGCTCGCTCCTCAAGCTTCCATTCCTCGGCTTCGTCTCCGAAGACGACCGCATCTTTCAGCGCACGTATCGCTGGCTTCACTCGCCCAACTATCAGTGGTCTTACAGCGACCAGCCCTTCGGCCTCCCCGGTTCCTACCGTCTGCCGTTCACAACCTCGTGGAGCGTCGCCGACCATCTGCGCCTTAAATCCGGTCGCGACCAGGCGATGAAAATACTCCTCGGCAGCGACTGGGATGGCGGCATCATCACGGAAGGCGTCAGCGCCTCAACCGGCAAAGCAGACCAGGCCGGCCGCGCCTTCGCCACCGCCGCCGGCTACGTAGCCGACGCCATCTGCACCGCCTTCTGCAGCCCTCCGGCCACTGCCGCCTCGACCCGATAAAATCGAGGAGCAGGGAATTTTCCCCATAGGAGCAAGACAGAGTGGCGCAGCGCACATTCAGCATCGTCAAGCCCGACGCGGTCCGCAACGGACACACCGGAGCCATCCTCGCCGAGATCGAGAAGGCCGGTTTCAAAATCGTATCCATCAAAAAGCAGTCCATCTCCCAGGACCAGGCCAAGGGCTTCTACGCTGTCCACAAGGAGCGCCCCTTCTTTGAAGGCCTCACCAAATTCATGTCTTCTGGCCCCATCGTCCTCATGGTTCTTGAGAAGGACAATGCAATCGCCGACCTTCGCAAGCTCATGGGCGCAACCAACCCGGCCAACGCCGAAGAAGGCACCATCCGCAAGAAGTTCGCCACCGACATCGAGCAGAACGCCATCCACGGCTCCGACGCCGAGGAAACCGCCGCCTTCGAAATCGGCTACTGGTTCGCCGGCTACGAACTCGTCTAAACAGAGGATCTGGTCACTTCCTCCCGTAGGGAGGAAACGAGAATAGCCCAGGCCGGAGCGCGCAGCGCGACGTCCTGGGTCAGGGTTCGCATTAGATTCACGCCGTCCCGTAGGGCCGGCGTGACTTTATCTACCCAAACAAATCCTCAATCTTCTTCCGCAACTCCGCGACTTCTTTGCGCAACTCCTCCACCGAAGCCTCCAACTGCGCTATCCGCTCGTCGTGCTCCGGGCTGGAAACCACGCTCACCTCAGGCCCCACAGACCCCGCCGTCCCCGAAACCGCCCCCGACAGCAACTGCGCATACCGAGCCTCCCGCGACCCCGCCTGCCGCGGCAGCACTGCCACCAGCGCCGGCTCGCGCTGCATCAGCTTCTCGAGGCCCGCAACCACATCGCTGATCTCTTCGAATCGATGCAACCGCTCCGTCCGCCCGCGCAGCTCGCCCGGCGTTTGCGGCCCCCTCAGCAGCAGCACGCACATCAATGCCGTCTCCGCACGCGAAAAGTTGAAGGCCTCGCCCAGCCAGTGCTCATATTTAGTCACGCGGCTGTCCGCCCCGCGCGCCCGTCCCGCCAGCCGCAGATCCTCCAACCCATGCAGCGCCTGCCGCACAGCATCCTCATCTAGGTCCATCACCGGCTCGCGGTTCGACCGCTGATTGCACGCATTCATCAACGCATTCAGGCTCAGCGGATAGTAATCCGGCGTGGTCACTTCCTTTTCGACGAGCGACCCGAGCACCCGGGCCTGCGCAGCGGTCAGAACAAACGGCTCATTCGGCATGAGACCATTCTCTACGTCTTGCCTCGTCTTCGCGAGGATCGATGAGCACCACGAGCTCGACAGGCGACGAATCGACAGCCGCCTAAGCCGTCAAGGATTGACAGTAAGAGTGACTTGAGCCGTCTGCTGCAGTCTTCCCGCTTTGGCACTGACGGTAACCGTGGTTGTCCTCGATTTCACTGTGAAGCTGCTGCACGCCGTAAGCAGCACCAAGCCAAACGACAGCAGCAGCGCGGGAATCCAGAACGTGCATGGGCGGCGCTTTCTCCAGAAGAGAAGCGCTCCGGCCCCTGCGACGGCTGCGCCGGGTAGCAAGGGTGTTCGTTCCATGGGCCCATTCGACGCGACCGCGCGCGCAGCAATGCCGAGTTGTGATGTGACCGGAGCGCCTGATGGCTTGATTGTGCCGGGACTGAAGGTGCACGCTGTCCCGGAAGGCAAGCCCGAGCAACTGAAGCTGACAGCGGAACTGAATCCATTTTGCGGAGTCACTGTCAGCGTCGTCGTTCCCGTCCCGCCGGACATCACGGTGATCGTAGAGGGTGATGCAGAGAAGGTGAAGCTCGGCGGCGCACTGGCTGCACTGATTGTGTAAGTGGCGGAGGCAGTGAGGCTGGGTGCGTAGCCGCTGGCAGTGGCGATCGCCTTGAGCGTCTCCGTTTGGGAGACCGAGACCGGGTTGGTGTATCGCGCAGAGTTGGTCCCCGGAGCGGATCCGTCGGTTGTGTAGTACACAGTCGCGCCGGGAGTCACGTCGCTGATGGTCACGGTCTGCGCCGATGTGTAGGTTCCCGTTGGCACGGAGAAGGTCGGAGTTGCGGCGACCGGCAGGTTGATCACGTAGCTGGCGGAGACGGCAGAAGATTGCAAATAACCCGAGCCGGCAGCAATGGCGGAGATCGTCTGCGACTGCGTTACGGTGATGGGGCCGTTGTAAACAGTCGCGCTGACCGTGGGAGTTGAACCGTCGGTGGTGTAGTAAATAGTCACGCCGGGCGTCACGGACCTCAACTTGACTGACAACGCGCTTGTGTAGGTACCTGCGGGCGGCGAGAACGTGGGAGGAGCAGCGCGATCCGCGCCGTCGATCAGATACTCCCAGACGTCGCTCATGGCACCGGATTGATAGTTGTCGATCCTGTACGAGCCACCGAAGAACCAGAGATTCCCGGATGGGCCGGACCAGGCGGCAACCCCAATGCGGTTCCCCGGATCATTGGACGACCCGACGCCGAGGGTGCCGAACGAAGCAAGGCCGCCAATCAGATCGCTGCCGGTCATCCAGGTCCATTCGTCGGTAGCCGGATTGAACCTCCACAGATCATTCAGGAAACCACTGCTGAAAGCCCAGTCCGCATTGGTCGAGCCGAATCCATATCCGCCAAAGAGCCAGAGGTTATCGTCCTGATCCATCCAACCGGCTGCGGAGTTGCGTCCTCCTGGATGGTTGGCGGAAGAAGAAACCCCCTTCGTTCCATAGACACCGGCCTGACCGCCGTAGGTTCGCGTGCCTATAGTGTCGCTTCCGCTCACCCATTCCCATTCGCCGGTGGAGGGAGCAAATTTCCAGAGATCATTCAGTTCGCCTCTGATGTGGTTTGAGCCATAGCCGAAACCGCCAAAGAGCCAGAAGTTGCCGTTTGAATCGGTCCAGACGGTGGACTCCTCACGCGCGCCCGGAAGATTTGAACTGGATGGAGTGAGCAGGGTGCCGTAGATGCCTGCATAACCGCAACTGTCGTTCAACGTGCAGTCAGATGGCAAAGAGCTGTTACCGCCCATCCATGTCCATTCATGGGTGGAAGGGCTGTACTTCCAGAGGTCGTTTTCGTACCCTCCCCAGCCGTTGAGATAGACAATGTAGATGCGGCCGCCGAACATCCAGAAATTGCCGCTAGCATCGGTCCAGCCCAGCGCATCGGAACGCCCTCCGGGAACGTTGCTCGCCGAGCTAGTGCCAAGCGTGCCGTAAACGCCCGGAGGCCCGCAACTGTTCGTGGACGGGCAGGTGGGAAGAACGTTGGAGCCGCCCATCCAGGTCCATTCAAAAGTAGTGGTATCGAACTTCCAGAGATCGTTCAGATATCCGTAGTTTCCAGCCGAATCCTGGCCTTCGCCCCCGAATAACCAGAAATTGCCGTCCTTGTCTTTCCATGTGGCAGAACCGCTCCTGAGGCCGGGCACGTTGGCTGGGGCCGCGACACCGAGGGTGCCATAAACGGCTGCCTGAGAGGGGGTGTTCGGCCCGGCCATCCACGCCCATTCCATCGTGCTCGAATTGAACTCCCACACGTCGCTGTAGCCCACGCCGCCGCCGAAAATCCAGAGGTTTCCCGAGTTATCGGTCCAGGAGGCCATTCCGGAGCGGCTCCCAGGATTAGCCGCGGGGGAGGAAACCCGCAGGGTTCCAAACACAGGATTGATGTTGAACTCATTGCTGCCTTTCTGCCATACCCAGTCGCCGGAGCCGGTCGAGGCACTCATCGCTGGCGCAATGATGACTGAAAGCAAGAGCAGAGCGAAAATAATCCGGAAGCGGCGCAGCATATTGAGAACCCTTTTTGGGTCCGTGATTCGGCCGATTCCCGTCTTCCGCAACCCAAACCGATGAGCTGCCCAGAGCAAGGATTCGAAGCCTCACACGTGACGCAGTTCCCTGACAGTCAGTCAGCAGCAACTGTCTGCAAGGCGATGTATGGATGAAATGACTATACGGCATAACCGCGCCGTTGTATGGGAAGCCGTTTAAGGATGATCACCGGCTCGCGGTTCGACCTCTGATTACAGGTATTCATCAAAGAACACGTCAGTGCGTCACGTCAGTGCGTCACAGTCAGCGTCAGCGTAGTCGCCTGATTCAGCGATCCCGAAGCAGCCGTAATCGTGACCGTGGCAACCGTGGGCTGCGTCGGCGGAGGCTGCGGAGGCGGCGTCGGCCCAGAACTCTTCGCCGTGGCGCCGCTGCCACACGCCGTCACGCTCGCCAGCAGCCCCAACAGCAGCACCGCCTGCAGCCACAGCCGACCGCGCCTCCGCCCGCCAAGCCAGAAGAATCCCACCAGTCCCAGCGCCACTAGCGGAAGCAATGGCCGCACCACATGCCCGTGGTTCGCAGCCTGCGCGCTCGCAGCAGCCGATGCGCTTGAAGTGATCGTGAGCTGCGTCTTCACCGCGCTGCCCGCGGGCGTCACACTCGACGGAGCGAAGCTGCACGTTGTTCCCGCTGGCAGCCCCGCGCAGGAGAAAGTCACCGCCGCTGCAAACCCATTCTTAGGGGTGATCGTCAGCGCCACCGTCCCGTGGCCTCCCGCGCTGATCGTAAGAGCATTCGAGTCCGATGCCAGAGTGAAAGTCGGCGCCAGCTGCTGATAGACCCAGAGATCATTCAGCGGCGCGTTGACTCCGCTCTTGTCCACGGCCTCGCCGCCAAATATCCAGAAGTTCCCGTCCTTGTCGCTCCAGCTCAACCCTGAGTCCCGGCTGCCCGGCATGGTGATCGCGGCGCCAGCTCCGAGCGTCCCGTATACGCCCCGTTGCCCGCCGAGCTGGCACGCGCCGCCGGCATCCTTCGTCACGCACTCAAACACGTTGCTGCCCGAGATCCACGCCCACTGCCGTGTGCCAATATTGAACGCCCACAGGTCGTTCATCTTGTTGATGGCCTCGCTGGGGTTGTTCCTTCCTCCGAACAGCAGCAGATCTCCTGACGCGTCCACCGCTCCCATCGACCCCTCGCGTCCGCCCGGAACATTTCCCGCTGCAAACTGGCCCAGCTTTCCATACACCCCGGATCGCGCACACATCAGGCCGGGGTGATAGCAGTTCTCCGTCCCCACCGAACTGCTCCCGCTCATCCACGTCCACTCATGCTTTCCAGGGTCGTACGCCCACAGGTCGTTCAGATAGCCGCGCAACCCATCGGCGCCCACCCCGTCGCCTCCAAACAGCCAGAAACGGCCCTGCTTATCCGTCCAGCTCGCGACATTCAGGCGCGCGGCCGGCACATTACTCGACGAGGCGGCGCCGAGCGTCCCGTAGCGCCCTGTGTCATTCGCCGTTGCACTGCCCCCCATCCATGTCCACATACCGCTCGTGGGCTCGTACTTCCACAGATCATTCAGGATTCCGTCGCATCCCCCGCCGCCGAACAGCCAGAATGTGCCGTCCGCGCCGGTCCACGCCCCCCCCCGCATGCGCCCCCCGGGAGTATTCGCCGTCGAAGGCACACCGAGTGTTCCGTAGCTCGGCTGCGAGCATGCCCGTTTGCTGTTATCGGCAAGATGGCTGTCGCCACCCATCCACGTCCACACTCCTCTTGCCACGTCGAACTTCCACAAATCATCCAGCGTGCCGATGAACCCCTGCGCGTCGAATCCCCTGCCGCCGTAGAGCCAGAGATTTCCATCCACATCCGTCCACGCCGCGCCCGACTCCCGGCTTCCCGGGGCATTATCCGCAGCCGCCACCCCCTGCACGCCGTAAACCCCGGGCGCGTTCGTGTTGCTCCCGCTCATCCATGTCCACTGGTTCGTGGCAGGATCGTACTTCCACAGATCGTTGTTGTGAGTATTCGCCAGCCCCAGCGTCGAGTAGTTGCCTCCCCCGAATAGCCAGAAACTCCCGCTCCGATCCGTCCACGAAATCGCCCCCGCGCGGATATCCGGAACATGCGCCGCCGAAGGAACCCCCTGGGTCCCGAACTCCCCCTGTACCGGGTTATACGTAGAACCTCCGCCCATCCACACCCACTGATTCGCTTGCGCCGAAACCTGCATCGCCGCGCCGGCAAAGACGGCGCACACAACCAGCGCGCAACACAACCGGCCGCATACGCGCAACGGGTTAAGCAAGGATTGCCTCATGCCAACCTCGGCAAGATGAAGTGATATCGGGTTCCCGAGGAAACGGGAACGGGGGAGAAATGAATTGTAGCCCCATTCCATCAACTCTGGCTGGCAAACCTGAATCCTCTCGGCGGCCCGCGAACCTAAGTTTCACACCAGCAACTACTTGCAATCCACAGGAACCAGCCGAAAAGCCCTTCCCATTCCCTGCACAATCTCGCCATTCAGCTCCCTATATCCCCATTCGCTGCAGCCCCCTTTGGTTGACGAGCCCGGGCGGCTAGCCTAGCAATGAATTCTTGCCTCCACCTTTCCGCCACGCGGGGGAATGGGGGCGGACCGAGCGGTTCTTCCGATACCTCGACTTTCAGCGGCCACCGTGGCCGCCCGCAGTGACCGGACGCCGGAATCAATTCTTTGAAGGAGATCGCAACAAATGGCCAAAGCGATGAAGTACGCAGAAAAGGTCGCAGTCTACGCGGCAAAGGGCGCCTGGTCCGTCTTCGAACGGGTCAACCGCATCAGCCCCAACCCGTCCTTCACTCCCAAGTGGAGCGACAAGCCGCTGCTGAAGTCCTATCAGAAAGAGAAGCCCCCGTTGGGCTGGCCGCGTACGACTGACTCGCTCTGCCCCAAGTGCGTCCCTGAGATCCGCCAGCAGATCCTCGATGGCAAGCTGCCCCACGAAGTCCTCCTCAATGAGAAGGTCGGCGAAATCAAGGCCCAGATCATCGAGCGCGACGGCAAGATCCTCATGGTCAAGGACTGCCCCAAGCACGGCCACTTCGAAGACGTCATGTCCATCGATCCGGCCTTCTTCAAGCACCTTGAAGAGTCCTTCCCCGGCCGCGACATCCGCGCTCACGGCGAGACCAGCGACAAGCTCCACAACCACGGCACCTCCACCGTCACGCACGGCCGCGGTTCGGTCCTTACCATCGACCTCACCAACCGCTGCAACATGATGTGCGACCCCTGCTTCATGGACGCGAACCAGGTTGGCTTCGTCCACGAGCTCACCTGGGACGAAATCAAGACCATGCTCGACAACGCCGTGAACATGAAGCCCCGGCGTCAGATGAGCGTGCAGTTCTCGGGCGGCGAGCCCACCCTCAGCCCCTACTTCCTTGACGCCGTCGCCTACTCGCGCAAGGTCGGCTACAACTCGGTTCAGGCCGCCTCCAACGGCATCGAGTTCGCCAAGTCCAAGGAGCTCTGCCGCGCCGCTGCTGAAGCCGGTCTCCGTTACGTCTACCTTCAGTTCGACGGCATCGGCAACGCCGCGAACAGCCACCGCAAGGTCGGCAACCTGTTCGATGTGAAGCTCCAGGCCATCAACAATCTGCATGAAGCCGGCGTTGAAATCGTCCCCGTGACGACCATCATCAACGGCATCAACAACGAGCAGGTCGGCCGCATCATCAACTTCGCGCTCGATAACCCCAAGAAGATCAGCTTCCTCTCCTTCCAGCCCGTCAGCTTCACGGGCCGCGACGAGGAAATCTCCGACGAGCGCCGCAACGCCCAGCGCTACACGCTCTCGCACATGGCGCACGACATCAAGAACCAGTGCGGCTTCGGCGTTCCCGAGCGCGACTGGTTCCCCATCTCCTTCATGTCGACCTTCTCTGACTGGGCCGACCTCGTTCACGGGCCCTCGGCCGAGTGGGGCCAGCTCTCCTGCGGATGCCACCCCAACTGCGGCATCGGCATGGCCCTCATGATCGACAAGGAAACCAAGGAAGCCGCGCCCGTCACGGCCTTCCTCCACATGGATCAGGTCGCCAAGGACCTCGCCAAGGTCAACGACGCTGCCCGCGGCAAGTGGCTCTCGGTCATCGGCTTCGGCCTCGCGCTCCTGCGCAACTACGATCCCTTCCAGGCGCCCACCCACTTCAAGATCACTGACATGCTCAAGAAGATGGACAAGACCTTCAACGCCACCGGCAAGAACTACGGCTCGGTCAAGGGCGACCGCACCATGGACGACATCCAGAAGCGCCGCCAGGACCGCTGGAACTTCCTCTTCATCGCCGGCATGTGGTTCCAGGACCTGTTCAACTACGACTTCCGCCGTACCGAGCAGTGCATCATCCCCTACGCCACGCAGGAAGGCGAAATCAGCTTCTGCGCGTATAACACCGGCATCGGCTGGCGCAACATCATCGAGAAGATGCACATGACCGCGACCCTCACCAAGTGGTATGAGGAGCACGGACGCCATGAAATCTTCGCCGGCGGCAAGAAGGTGGCCATGAGCGAAGTTGGGCACACGCTCAACCTCAACATGGAGCACGTCAACTCCGAAGCCAACCACACCCTCGACGAGCTCGGCATCGCCAAGAACGCCCGTGAAGAGCGCATCCGCGCCCGCAACGCCAAGTCGGCCACCGAGCAGATTAAGTCAGACGCCGAGAACGCCAAGATGGCCAAGCTCTACAACGAGCACATCCTCGGCATCAAGCCGCAGGAAACCGGCCTGGTCTCCCTCGACCAGATCCGCCCCGCAAGCAACAACGCCGCCAGCCCCGTCAACCGCCACCGCGAAGAGAAAGACCTAGTCGCCGGCGACTAATCACCAACATTACTCAGGGGAGAACAAGGGCCGCCCGCCAGGGCGGCCCTTTCGTGTTGCAGTCCTGCATTGCCATAGGGTTGTCATCCTGAGCGAAGCGAAGGACCTGCTTTGAGCGGCTCGTAGAAGCTGTCCCCGTCTCAGTCCGCACGAGCCGCACGCCCGCATCTCCTCGCGGGATGTAAGGACCTGGCCAGCAACTAGGGTTTAATGCATCCCGACACCAAGCTCAATATCCATTTCGGCAATCACTGGCTCTGTTCCGCACATCGCCGGCTTGTATTTCGAGTGCTTGACTGCGTCAATGACTATGTCGTCCATAACCGGACCGCCGCTTTGCAGCACATGCAGGCCGCCCACCTTCCCATCAGCGAGGACGGTTATTTCCACCTCGCTACTGCCATTCAGGCCGGTCCTGCCGCCAAGAGCTAGTACAGGCTCGCTGACCATGGAGGGCGGTTGAAAGTTCGGGCATTCGCGGCGCTCAATCGCGCCTTGCGGGGGCACCAGCAGCTGCGGGTCGAGCGGCGTCTGTCTCAACTCGATAACGTTCGCACTGATGATCGTTCTTCCGTTTTTCAGGAACTCCAGCCTGTGTGGATACCGATGTCCTGCGAAATCGGCAAAATCGCTAAACTGCTTTCTGTACACCCGGTCCTCGCTCCATTCCCAACTCTCGCTCATGATGTCGCGGGTGCCTACATCCGTACATATCTGATGGCGGGGGCTACTCTTGAACTCCCGCCGCTCCGTCTCCATGCACTTCACTGTGACGCCGCTCTCTATGTGCTCCTGGTCTTTCTTGACCACAAGCTTGTCGTAATTCTTCGCGACGTGCAGCAGGTCCATCAAGTCGCGCACCTGTTTCGGCGTGAATCCTGTATTGCTCAGGGTGTAGCTCTTTTCGCCGTCCTGGAATTTAATCTCCTCAATTGGTCCGATCTTCAGCTTGCTCCACCAGCGATCCTTCGCTTCCCATTGCAGGCGCAGGTGCCCTTGCCGGGGCATGTCGAACTCGGCGGTGAAATCCACATCCATCGCAAACGGGCGGGCAGAATCCTCAAAAAGTCTCGCTTGGCGCCCGGCCGAGGCAAGCAGGTCCTGGGCCCCGGTCTTATCCATCGCAAATAGTGCGCCCGGCCCCATGACGATAGCAGCCAGCAAAAACGTGGATCTGATCATGGCGGCGACCTTACCGCAGGCGGAAAGACACTTCTGTGACACTCGATACAGGGCAGGTGGTCCACTCACCAACCTCAGCTTCAGCACTTTCGCAGGTCTGTGCCCCGTTCATCGCGTTCTTTGCGATGAGCGGGAGGTATGCCGGCCTCCACAACACAGCGGGCTTACCACAGGCGCCGTAGGCGCACAGTTCATCAGCCCCGCGTTTCAACGTGGGGAAGCCAGTCCCAACATGATCCGCGAGTCCCGTAAGGGACGATGGAAAGCAGCGTCCGCCCAACCGCATTTTCGCGGCTTGGAATCTGATCCGGGATCACCTACCATACTTCCAACTTGAAATCCCTGTACTCCCGAATCAATTCAAAATCCGCGCGATTCGACGTAATCAGCCGAGCACCATGCGATTGCGCCGTCAGCGCAATCAGCACATCGAAGTGCAGGTCGCGAAGCTTTGCAGGCTCGAATCCATGCCGGGCACGCAGATGGGCGAGAATCTGGCCGGAGTCGATCCACTGTTCCGTGCTCGGAGTCAGAACCGGGTAGTCTTCCTCAAGTTCCAGCACCAGCTCCCGCTCCTCTACACTCGTTGCGCCTCGCCAAAGCTCCGCCAGCACCACCGCCGAGTTCCTGATCGGTACGTCAAGGCGGCCAAAGCGCTCGGCGTGCCGTCCGGTGCGGAACTGGTCCAGCAGCACAGAGGAGTCAAACATAGCAATCTCACTCATCGGACCCTTCGAACTTATGCTTCCCGCCGTGTTTCTTCATCAGGTTCTTGAAATCTTGGAGTTTGACGATCTCTTCAAGGGCCCGATGCACCGCTTCGGTGCGGGTTTTCACGCCGAGGACCTTGGCGGCCCTATCCGCCAGCCTCTTGTCCAGCCGTATTGACGTCAGCGGTGCAGTCATCATCAGCCCCCGTATATATAGAGTCTGACTCTGATATATATGGACGTCAAGTATCCCGGCGCTCTGGCAGGTGCCACTCATCACCTCAGCTTCAGCACCTCCGCAGGTCTGTGCCCCATTCATCGCGCTCCTTGCGATGACTAGAGACGATCCCGGCTGACAGCCCCTTCGAACTAATCCTTGTCACCCGATCCACCCTCCTGTAGAGTGGTCCCAAACCAGCAGTCATCCTGCCCTTCGCATCCGCACTTCACGTGCGGGTTGCAGATGGAGCCCCGCAGCATGGCCGAAGACACCCCGTCCCGCACCGATGTGGTCCTCGAGCGTCTCTCCAAAATCGCCGGCATCCTCGTGCCCGTCGTCATCGCGGCCGTGGGCGCCGCATACACCATCCAGAAAGATAACAGCGACAAATTGAGCCGGGATGCTCAGGAGAAGCAGGACACACAGCAGCGCATCTTCGATAACGCGCAGAAGCGCTACGCCAATCTGGCAGCTCTCTTGCCGCTCCTCACCAGCGATAAGGCAGACACAGTCAAAATGGCGGTAGAGGTTTACACCGCCGAGACCAAAGACCAACAGGCCCCAACCGAGTTGCAGGTAACCATTCTGCAGCTCCCCAACAAGTTCCCGGAACTGGCCAGCGTAGTGCGGCAAGCCGCGGACGCGGGCCGTGAACAGCAGAAAAGCCTGTGCAGTTCAAACCCCGATGGCCTCTACATTCAGGTGGCCAACTCGACCGAGCAACTGGACCGAGGCCGCGGACTCGCGAGCTCGCTTAACAATGGCAGTCTCCCGCTGCCATTGCAGGGTGTACAGCGCATTGATCAGGGGCCTCTCGTGAACCAGCTTCGGTACTACTTCAGCCCTGAGAACAACGACGCCGCTACGAAGGTGATCGATGCCCTGAAGCCGCTCGATGTAGGCCAGGTGCAGAAGCAGGATCTGAGCCCCAGATATCTGAAGGCCGGCTGCGCGCCTCCCCGTGTCTTCGAACTCTGGATCGGTACCTCCACCCCACTCGCCCCGCAGTTTGCCCAACATCGGTGAGTGAGCGAATCAATCCCACTTGCCCCGCAAGTCCCGGAGCGCCGCTGGAAAACCGCCTCCACCCAACCGCAACTTCGTTCAGAATGTGATCTGGAATACGTGCCACAGCAGCGCACTCGCCCACGGCATTAGCAGCCTATTTATCAAGAAGTACAATTGGGCGATCTATGTTATAACGACTTGTTTTGCGGCTATGGGATTTAGTAGAAGGATAATTTAAATATAATCTGTAGCTTAGGCCCGTTTTTGGCGAATATACGGAGAAGTAAAAACAGGGGGAGGGGTAGCTAATTTTCTAGTAACCCCAGTTATGCATTAGTTAACCAACTCTCTTTCGTTCTTTAGCAAAGGAGACACCACTCCTTGCCTCCGATGGTAGGGGATCTGGACCGCTGTGTATGTGATGGCGATCACGATCGATTCGATTGCTGCCTCGTGCACATCCGAGGGCGGAACGAAGTTCTGCCCCGAGTGCGGCAACAAGCTGGGATAGCCGGACGAATCAGTCCGTCGAGCGCCGTCCACCCGTGGAGTTACCCCGGCGGTTTCCCCCGTTTTTCCGGCGATCCGGCATTCCGGGGTGCCATCGCGTATCCGGCGTCAGCTCGTTAGGCAGAATGATAGGCGTCTGACCCGGTCCAGCTTGCGTCACCCGCGCGGCCGCCGGCTTCGAGTGCCGCGCACCTTCCGCAATCGCTTTGAGACCGACCGCGTCTGCGTTCGAAAATCCGGATTCTGCCGTCAACATCTTGTTCAATGTGGGGATATTGATCCGTTGCGCCTCCACAAAGTCCACACCGTCGGCCGTCAGCGTGTATTGCGCATTGTCCGTGCGAGTCAAATACTGCTTCTTCACCAGGTACCAGAGTGTGAAGTCGAGGTAGTCACGAGGGAAACCCAGGCGGTCCTCGATGTCCATCAGGCTTACCTCCGGCACGTCGGGCCTTGTGCGTCGCCGGCTATAGAGCACCGCCAGAACCGCCAGCCTTCGATTCAACTCACCTTCCAGGTCATCCATGAAGTCAACGGACGAGGAGAGCGGCTCCACTTCGACGAGCTGGTTCCTCCGCGCCGCGTCGTATTCAGCGCGCTTTCCCGGGTCCGACAGCACGTCATACGCCGACTTCACCAGGCAGAAAAGGCTGGAATCTCCCGACTTCGGGTTGTCCGGATGGAAACGGGCCGCCAGGTAGCGGTACACCCGATGGACCGTCTCAGCATCTGCATGAGGGCTGATTTGCAGAAATTCGTAGTAATCGATCATTCCGTCTAGCTATCCGGCTCCATTGAGATAGGACTGAAGCCGGCTCCCGAATCCGCGACATCCGCACCCAAACAGCCGTAGACCTCTAGTCAGGAACCGGGCGGCGGTTTATAAGCAAACGGAGTTTGCAAACCAGCCTAATGGCTCTTCGTGTTCCAGGCCATTCCACTTTTGTGGCGCACTGCTTTCAGCCTTGAGTTTCCATGCCGGAATCGGAGCCCGACACGACCCGCTCCGCCCCGCGAAACAGCCGCCGCAGCGCCCGCCACACCCACCGAATGAGCAGCACCACCACGAGCACAAACACCGCCGCAATCGACGTTGCCAACACCGGGTGGTGCGCGGTCAGCCAGGTCAGCCCGATCGACACCACATCCTCGCCCATGCTGAGCGCCATATTGGAAACCGGCTCAGGAGACGGCGTGATCACCGCCCGCATAGCAGTCTTGCCCCCATGCGCCGCCAGCGCAATCAGCCCTCCCGCCGCAGTGGCCAATAACTGCGCTCCGGGGCTCAGCCCCGACGTCGCCCGATACGCCAGCAGCGCCGCCACCGGAATCCGGATGAACGTATGCAGCGCGTTCCACACCAGGTCGAATGCCGGAATCTTGTCCGCAAAAAACTCCACCGCGAACAGCGCGGAACTTGCCCCAATCACCCACCAGTTTCCCAGCAGTTCAAGCTTCTCCGGCAGCTCCAACGCGCCCGCATGCGCCAGCAGCCCCAGCGTGGCCACCGTGGCATACACGTTCAGCCCCGCGGCAAACGACACCGCCACAATCAGCGCAACCAGCTCCTGTCCCGGAAACGGCAGCTTCACCTCGTCAGTATAGGTGGCGCCTCGCCAGGCGAGTCACCCGACCTGAACTGGAGAGCCCTTCCTGGTTCCGCAAAGCACGGAACCTGCCATCAGCCGGCCTCACGCTGTCCGCCGCATAGCCAGCAAGGTCACGTCATCCATGCCCGGATTCCTTCCGGCGAACCGGCGCAGATCCTCGAGACACGCCGAGATCGCGCCAGCCGCACAATCCGGCGACATCGCACCGATCAGACGAGCCACCCGCTCGACCCCATATTCGCCGTCTGCTCCCACCGCTTCCGAGACACCGTCGGTAAACAGGAACAGCATGTCGTCCCCGCTCAACCGCACATGCGCAGGAGCGAACGCAGTATCGCAAAACATGCCAACCGGAAACGAAGTGGACTCAAGCAACTGCACCTGTCCCCGCTGAAGGGCAACCACGGGCAAGTGCCCTGCATTGAAGAGTTCAATATCGCCCTCCGGGTTGGCGCGCCCGCAGACCAGCGTGGCGTATTCTCCGGCCAGTGCGCTGTTGCACAGAAATCGATTGATTTCAGTCACAATTTGCGCGAGCGGCAGACCCATACCGATCAAGCTGCGGAAGAGCGCATGCATTTGCGCCATCCTCATGGACGCGGCAACTCCTTTTCCCGAGACATCGCCGAGCATGAAGAACAACGATCCGCCCCAGGGGTAAAGGTCGCAATAGTCGCCGCTCACCGGGCCCAGCGGCGCGTAGTGGTAGCTGGTTTCCCACCCGTCAACGCGAAGCTCCGCCGGCGGCAGCAGCCCGCGCTGCAGTGCGGAAGCAAGGTCCAGATCGCGCTGCAGTGCGGCTCGCTCGGAGTCCGTAAGATGGTCGAGGCAATAGCAGATCAGCGGATCGGCGAGCAGCCGGTCCCGCTCCACGGATTCGTGGCACGTCTCGCACACGCCGTACGTCCCGGCTGCAAAACGATCCAGAGCGGAATCCACCTCGCGCAGCAGGGCCTCGGCATTGGCATTATCCGGCGCCAGCGCAATGGCGGTCTCAAGCCGACGCTTCCGTTCCTCTAACTGGCTCTGCAGGAAATCCAATTCGACGCTCAACATCGAGATACCTCCGAATGTCACGTGACGAGGCTTGGAAAACAACTGTTTGTCTGTTGTGTGAGTCCGGCCGCAAGCCACGCCGAAGCGCGCCTCCATCCGTCATTCCTCCGCTTTACGTGGTCTGCCCGCGCGCCTCGCCCAGAATCAGCTTGATCGTCATCTGCCGGCGCCCGCGCACCACCGTCACCGAGATCGTATCGCCCGCCTGGTGCTTGTCCATGATCGCCTGTATGTCTTGTGGATCGGTGACCTGCTGGCCGTCGATCGCCACAATCAAATCGCCGCCCAGCATGATCGGCTGATTGCCCAGGTACGCCTGCTCGTTTCCACCGCGCAATCCCGCCCTTTCCGCCGCACCGCCCGGAATTACCTTTTGGATCAGCACACCGTAATCCGCCGCCAGCCCAAGCTGCTCCGCCAGGTCTGGCCCAATCGCAAACGACGAGATACCCAGCGACGGCCGCTTCACCTTCCCATAGCGTGTCAGGTCGGCCAGCACCGCCTTGGCCGTGTTGATCGGAATCGCAAAGCCGATTCCCGAGCTCTGCTCCGCACCATTCGAAGCAATCATCGTATTGATGCCGATCACCTCGCCCCGCGAGTTCAGCAGCGGCCCGCCCGAGTTGCCCGGGTTGATCGCCGCATCCGTCTGGATGGCGTCCTCAATGGGCGCTCCCTCCGCTCCGCGAATCGAACGAATTGAGCTGATGATGCCGCGCGTCATCGTCCCCGTCAGTCCGAACGGGTTGCCAATCGCATACACCTTCTGCCCTACGGACAGCCCCGACGAGTCCGCCAGCGTCACCGGCTGCAGGTTCGGCGCGTCAATCTGCAGCAGCGCCAGGTCATGCACTCGATCCGTGCCAATCACCTTCGCCGTGTACTTGTGCTTGTTCGAGAGCTGCACCTCGATGCCGCGATTGGCGTTCTCCACCACGTGGAAATTAGTCAGCACGTGCCCGGCCTTGTCCAGAACGAATCCCGACCCTTGCCCCTGCTGCGGTACCGCTCCGTAGAAGAAGTTGAACACCAGGTTGGTCGCGGTAATGTTCACCACCGACGGAAGCACCCGCTTGTAGACGGCGATGTTGTTCTGTTCCTCGGAGTCGTACTCAGGCGCAGCGTGCGCCTCCGTCAGCTGCAGCGCTGAGCCGCCGCTGCCCGGCCCGATCAACGAGAGATTCCTCAGGTCCCCAGGCAAATGGGCTGCAACGTACCAGAAGCCACCCACCAGCAACAAAACCAGCAGAATCCTTCGCATCCTCATGTATCGCTCCGAACCTCTTTAGCGCTGGCGAGGGCTTTAGCCCTGCACACCAGCCGCAAATCTCAGATACGCCAGGCTTCACGGGAAAGTTTTTCCCGTTCCGTCCTGCGCAGCTACCTCTATTTTAATGAACCGGAATTCAAACGGTTGTTGCTTTCCGCCCGGAGCCGCTCCCAGATCGCACACACCCGCGCCCGCAGAGACTCCAGATCTCCGACGTTTTCGAGCACAAAATCGGCCCGCGCAGCCTTCTCGGCGTCCGGCATCTGCCGCGCCAGCCGTGTCCGCGCATCTGCAATAGCAGCTTCCCGCCGCGCAGGATCAGCTCCGATCCGATCGACATAGCGCGCAATCTTCACTTCATCCGGAGCCGTCAGCACAATGATATGGTCAAAGCGGTTGCGCCAGTCGGCCAGTACACCCTCGCTCTCACCGCGTGCCTTCGCATCGCGTTCCACCTCGAAAATCAGCGCCGACTCCACCACCGCCACCGCCGCCGGATCGCGCGCGAACACGCCTTCCATCCAACGCTGCTGCGCCGCAATCACTGCCGGGTGAATGATCGCATTCAACTCATCCAGCCGCCCCCGCTCGCCAGTCCGGCCGAAGGCCATCTGCGCCAGCCGCGGCCTATTCAGCCGCCCGTCCTGCACGACGACCTCCGGCCCGAACACGCGCACAATCTCGTCATAGACCGCGTGTCCCGGCTCCATCATCTCCCGCCCCAGCTCGTCAGCTTCGATGACCTGCGCCCCCAGCGCGCGCAGTTGCGCAGCCACGGTGCTCTTGCCGCTTCCCAGCCCGCCCGTAAGTCCCACGCGCAGCATTCTCAGTTCACCCTCCGGATAAGCGGACGCTGGAATTCAGGCGCCCCATCCGCAACTACTGGAAGACTTGGCAGGCAGTTCGGCCCTTCATCAGTCGTGCCGGAGAGCGGCTGTGAGCAATAGAACCACTGCCCCTCCCGTCGTTGGTAGACATAGAAGGCCCGATCAGACGCCACAGAATCTGGGTCGGCATCCTTTGTCATGGAATGCACGGCATCCCGGCTCACGCGAATCGAAAATCGTTCCGGCGCATTGGCAACCAGAAACTCGATCGCTTCGTCGTAATAGTCCGGCCTGCACGGATCGTTCATCGCTATGCACACGTCATGCGGCGGCATGTGCTCTTTGTGCTCCTTGGCGAACGCCGCGCGTAAGGCATCTCCCTTCGGCGGATACAACTCCTGCGAGGCCCCCGTCCGCAGGTCAGCCAACATGATCCGTTCCGGGTGCGCAGGCGCGAAGTGGACCATGTCCTCGGTGAAGATCACTTCGTCGGGCGCAATCTCCCGTATGCCAAACCCATACAGAATCTCCACTGGTTTGAGACTTCTGTCAGTCACAATGACGGTGCTTGCAGACGGGCTCAGATGAAACTCGAGGAGCTGATAACTCCGCGTGAACGTTATGCCGTTCGGACTTCCGCAGCAATTCTCCTTTTCGCCCACTGGAAGCTCCTTGCGAACCAGTCGTCTCGTCCCCGAGTCATATCGCACCAACTGCGGAAAGCCGCTCAGGATATTTTCGCGGTTCACCCGCATGTACACCAGGTAGTTAGAGCCTTGGTCGCGGCCACTGGAAGCGTTCACTGGCTGCGTAAGGTCGGTGCTGCTGAACCCGCTCGCTGGAATGCCAGCCTTGCTCAGTTCCTCACCGAGCGTCTGCGCGCTGCAAGAGCACCCCGCGCAGACCATAACGAGCGCCAAGATCGGCTTGAACATCGCTAGCTCCCTGCTGTCTTACATCCCCCGCCGTATCTTAGCCGCGCGCACCGTATTCGCCATCAGCATCGCGATCGTCAGCAGACCCACGCCGCCGGGCACCGGCGTATATGCGCCCGACACCTCAAAGGCCGCCGGATGCACATCGCCCACAAGCACCGATCCGCGCTTGGCAAACGCTGCCTCGCGCTTATCGTTCCCTTTGAAAAACTTGTCGAACTCCTCGCGCGTGTCGATGCGATTGATCCCCACATCGATAATCGTCGCGCCCGGCTTCACCATGTCAGGCGTGATGAACCCCGGGCGCCCGATCGCCGCAACCAGAATGTCCGCTTGCCGAGTCACCGCGCCCAGGTCGCGCGTCTTCGAATGGCAAATCGTCACAGTCGCATTCTCATGCAGCAGCAGCATCGCCGCGGGCTTGCCCACGATATCGCTGCGTCCCACCACCACCGCGTTCGCGCCACTGATCGGAATCCCGCTGCGCTTCAAAATCTCAATCACGCCCGCCGGCGTGCATGGCGCAAGCGCCTGCCTGCCCGCCTGCAGCCTTCCCGCATTCACTGGATGAAACCCATCCACATCCTTCTCCGGCGCAATCGCATCCAGCAGAACCTTCGCGTCCACCTGCTTCGGCAGCGGCAACTGCACCAGGATGCCGTCGATATCTTCGCGCGCATTCAGCGTGGCGATCAACGCCAGCATCTCCTCGGTCGTCACCGTCTCCGCTGGCGTAATATGCTCGCTCAGAAAGCCGAGTTCCTTGCTCGTCTGCACCTTGTTGCGGACATAAATCTCTGACGCCGGCACGTGTCCCACCTGCACCACAGCCAGCCCCGGCTTCACTCCGCGCGCTGCCAGCGCCTTCACTTCTTCTGCAACGTCCTGCTTGATTTCCGCTGCGATCGTTGCGCCATCAAGAACCTTCGGCATTTAAGAGCTCCCCAACATCATCCTATCGCGCGCAATTCAGACAAAAAGAAGCGGCGCCTCAACTTCAGGCGCCGCTTTCCCGGTGTTGAGGAAGTACTACAGTGCCGTCAAAACCGCTTCGCGATCTTCCGCCGCTTTGCGTGACTCAGGCTCGTACGAGTGCCCAGTCAGCAGCCCCAGCACAAACCAACCCAGCAGCGCCGCACCCACGGCGAACAGCACATCCCCCGGTACGCGCATCCAGCGCAGAACCTGCATCGGCCCGGACTGCATGAACTCAGCCGACCGCGCATACCACGTGCCGTACTTGATCGACGCCTCGGCCTGCAGAATGCCGATCGGGAACATGCTAAGCACCACCATGAAAATCAGGCCCAGGTTGATCGACCAGAACGAGTACTTGAGCACGCCTTCCTTCCACTTGCGTCCCGGCTGCAGCACCCGCAGGCAGAACAGTGTCAATCCCAGTCCCAGCATGCCGTACACGCCGAATAGCGCCGTGTGTCCGTGCACAGGAGTCAGATTCAGCCCCTGCATGTAGTAGAGCGCCACCGGCGGGTTGATCAGGAAGCCGAACACGCCCGCGCCCACCAGGTTCCAGAACGCCACTGCCACGAAGAAGTAGATGGGCCACTTGTAGTTCGCAACCCACGGCGCCTTCTCCGTCGGTTTCGCCAGCCGCAGGTTCTCCCATGCCTCGTAGCCAATCAGCGTCAGCGGCGCCACTTCCAGCGCGCTGAACACCGCGCCCAGTGCGATCACTGCCGCACCCGAGCCCGCAAAGTAGAGGTGATGGAACGTGCCGATGATGCCGCCCGAAAGGAAGATGATCGTTGAGAACATCACCGCCTTCGTGGCGCTGCGAATCTCCAGCAGCTTCAGCCGCGTGAATAGGAACGCAATCACCACCGTCGCGAACACTTCGAAGAAGCCTTCCACCCAGAGGTGAACCACCCACCAGCGCCAGTATTCAGCCGTGACCAGGTGGCTGCGCTGTCCATACATCAGCCCCGCCGCGTAGAACGTCGGAATCGCAATGCTCGACACCAGGAACAGCGACAGCAGCGACTTGTCTTCGCTGTTCTTCGTGAATGCGGGCTTCAGCGACCGCACCATCAGCACCAGCCAGAGCACTAATCCGACGAACAGCAGAATCTGCCACAACCGGCCCAGGTCGACATACTCATATCCCTGCGATCCCAGCCAGAACCACGCGTTGCCCAGTTTCTGCTGAATGCCCATCCACTCGCCCGCGAGCGATCCGCCCACCACCAGCACCAGCGCGCCGAACAGCACATTCACGCCCAGCCGCTGGAACTTCGGCTCGTGTCCGCTCACCGCCGGCCCGACATACAAACCAGTCGCAAGCCACGACGTCGCAATCCAGAAGATGGCGATCTGCAGATGCCACGTGCGCGTGATCGCATAAGGCAGGAACTTATCGAGAGGGAAGCCGTAGAAGCCGCGTCCCTCGACACCGTAGTGCGCCGTGATCACGCCCATCAGGATCTGCACGCCCCACAGGATCACCACCACCACGAAGTACTTGATCGTCGCTCGCTGCGATGGCGTAGGCTTCGCGCCCAGGAACGGATCGCGTGTCGGATACGGCCCGCTCACATGCTCCTTCTCGCGTGACGAGTTCCACCACACCAGCCCGCCAACGCCTGCAATCAGGCAGATCACGCTGATCATGCTCCACAACACCGCGCCTGATGTCGGATTGTTCCCAACCAGCGGCTCGTGCGGCCAGTTGTTTGTATACGACACATCCGATCCCGGCCGTTCCGTCGTCGTCGCCCACGCGCTCCACCAGAAGAACGCGGCAAGCTGATGCTGCTTCGCTTGATCCACCAGCGCGCCTTGCGGAATCGCGTATTCCTTGCGACCCGTCGCGAATACATCCGCGTAATACGGAGCCAGCTTGTTGAACGCCGCCGCGCGATCGGCCGAGATCACTACCCGATTCTGCGCCGCATCGTAAGTGTTGGTGCGCTCTTCGCGCACCAGCCGGGCCTTCAGCCCAGCCTGCTCTTCCAGGCTCAGCGCCGCAAAGTTCGCTGCGCCCTTGCGCTGCGCCCACGTGTCCAGAAGAATCTCCGACTCGCGGTGCAGCCAGTCGGCGCTCCAGTCGGGAGCGACATAAGCGCCGTGCCCCCAGACCGTGCCGATCTCCTGCCCACCGATCGACTGCCACACGCCCTGCCCATCGGTAATTTGCGCTCCGGTAAAGAGCAGTTGGCCATCCGGGGAATATACATCGGGGATGGGCGGTGCCTGACTGATCATCTTCCGCCCCACCGTTCCCAGGACGGCGAAAGAACCTAATATGACGACGGCCAGCGCCAGCCAATAACGCTTATAACTCATGCTTGCCTCGATTCGCACTCGCGTGCAAAGTGTTCCTGCTACATGTCACGTTAGCGGGATACGAATCTCGAGGCAGGGACTAAAGTCACACGCATCCATGTTTTTCGCGCGAGTCACAATTCGGCGGTTGCAAGCCTCTCGTGCCGCCCTCTAGATTGTTGATTGGCTGCTTTGCCTCGACCCGCTTCCCTTGCAAAGCAGGCGCTTCGTCATCTTCCCTGGGAGTGCATTTGCATGTCCTTTCGCTCTGTGTTCATCGCAGTTGTGGCAGCATTCGCACTGATCGTCGCGGCATTCCTCATCAACCGCGCCCGCCCCAGGGTTGAAACCGAGCAGCCCACCGCCGACTTCGTGCGCGCCTCTGGCAAGTGCGCCGAGTGCCACGCCCGCCTGCAATACTCCGTCGTCCATGAGTACGAGATGTCCGCGCACGCGAAGAAGGGCGTCAACTGCCTCGACTGTCACCAGCCCGCAGCGGGCCAGGAGAAGATGGACCACCACGGCTTCACCATCTCCAAGCACCTGACGGCAGGGAACTGCCGCTCATGTCACGAAGGCATATATCAGGAATTCCTGCGCAGCCGTCACGCCGCCCCCAGCTGGGCCGCTGTCTTCGGCGCCGCCGGACTCACCAAGGAACAAGTCGCATTCAGCGAGCAGTTCCAGCCCGGTGGAACCAACCGCGCGCCCAACCCGCTCGTCACGCCCGAAGGCCACCCCGCCGTCAACTCCGGGTGCGAGCAGTGCCACGCCGTCGGCAAGCCCAACGACGACGGCACCATCGGAACCTGCACCCAGTGCCACTCGCGCCACACCAGCTCCGTCGAACTGGCGCGCCTCCCAACCACCTGCGCTCAATGCCACATGGGCCCTGACCACTCGCAGATCGAGATCTACAGCGAATCCAAGCACGGCATCATGTTCGCCGCGCAGCGCAACCTGCTCAAGCTCGACGCCGACCCGCGCACCCTCACCACGCGAGACATGTTCGTGCCCACCTGCGCCACCTGCCACATGAGCGGCATCAACGGTCTGAAGGTCACGCACAATCCGTCTGACCGCCTCAGTTGGTATCTCGCTGACAAGATCACCACCCGTCGGCCCAACTACCAGCAGGCCGTGATCAATATGAAGCAGGTCTGCACGCAGTGCCACACCCAGGGCCTCATCGATCGCGTCTACACGCAGGCCGATGCCATCGTCGCCCAGACCAACGACAAGGTGAAAGTCGCGCAGGACATCATGGACGGCCTGCACAAGGACGGCACTCTCAGCAGCGCCGCCTTCACGCAACCCATCGACTTCACCTTCTTCAACCTCTGGCACTACGACGGCCGCACCAGCAAGCACGGAGTCTTCATGGGCGGAGCCGACTTCGTCCAGTGGCACGGCAACTACGAGCTGTTCGCCAAGACCGTCGAGCTCAAGCACCAGGCCGACGCGCTGAGGAAAGAGCATGGCCGCAAATAACCTCATCGCCCGCGGGCGCGCTCTCATTACTCATCCGCGCATGCGCTGGGCGCGCGACCCCCAGCTCTGGGTCGAGCTCTTCGTCACCTCGAACCTGCTCGTCCTCGCCGCCGACATCTACATCGCCCACTCCGTCAACCAGTTCCGCAAGGCGGCGGAGTACATCCCGCTCTACTTCTCCATAGCCGCGCCCATCGCACTCGCCATCGTCATCGCGCTGCGGTGGATTTGGCGCATACATGCCCCTTGGCGCGACATCGGCTATCTCGTCGGATGGCTTGCGATCCTCGTCGGACTCGCTGGCGTCCTCTATCACCTCGAGAGCCGTTTCTTCCTCGACCGCACGTTGAAGAGCCTCACCTACGCCGCGCCCTTCGCCGCCCCGCTCTCTTATACCGGCCTCGGCTTTCTCCTGCTCGTCGACCGCATGGTCGAAGTGCGCACCGCTGACTGGGCCCGCTGGATCATTGCCATGGCGCTCGGCGGATTCCTCGGCAACTTCGTCCTCACGCTTACTGATCACGCTGCCAACGGCTTCTTCGCGCAAACCGAGTGGATCCCCGTCATCTCATCCGCATTCGCCACGGGCTTTCTACTCGTGCCGCTCATCACTAACGTCACGCGTCGCTATCTCGACCTCTGCCTGATCGTGATGATCTTGCAGGCGCTCGTCGGCGTGCTTGGTTTCTGGCTCCATCTCCGCGCCAATCTCATCGAGCCCGGCGCCAGCCTCTGGGACCGCCTCGTCAACGGCGCCCCACCCATGGCACCGCTGCTCTTCCCAAACCTCGTAGGCTTGGCCCTCATCGGCCTCTGGGGACTCATCCCGCACGTCCCTGAAGCCCCCCAAGGCACATCCTGGCTAGGCGCCACCTACGCCTGGGCCCAACCCGATAACGACGAATAGCGCTCGTTGCTTTTGTTCTTGTCTTTGCTTTTCTTTAGTCATTCCCGCAGGGAATCTGCTGTCACACCGCTGGTTCCCCACATATTTGTCATTCTGAGCGAAGCGAAGAACCCGCTTTTGCATCGAGTGGGGATCTGCTCTTCCTACGCCGCACTACTCTCTCGCGTCTCCAGAACCCCAAACGCCTTCCCCTTCGCGAACGTCATCGCCAGATTGAACGCAAACACCAGCACGCCCGCCAACTCCAGCGTTGCTGAAACGGGCAGCACCTTCCACGCAAACATCGAGAACCCCTCATACGCCAGCGGCTCCGACGTCACGCGCAGTGTGCATCCGCATTGCAGAAGCAACAGACTCACCAGCATCAGTCTCGTGCTGAACAGGTTGTACACGCCGCCGAAGTGCGGCAGAATCCGCGGTCCAATCGCGAACACCATCGTCGCCGCAAACCCTACCGTCAGCGCATGCCGTGACGCGCCCCAGATACCGTTATGCACATCTGCTAGCGCGGCCCACACGCTCATCGCCGCCGCAATCACCAGCCACACATAGGCAATCCGAATAAACACGGGGAAGCTCGGATGAATCCCCTGCACCTTGGCCTTACCATGCGGCCGCTCAGTCAGCCGCAATGCAAGCATCACCGCAATCGACGTCGCCGTCAGCAGCATCGTTGCCGCAGGCACAAAGCCGCACAGCGCAGTGCCAACCGCAACCACCACAGCTACCAGCGCATAGCGGAACAGCTTCTCCCGCGGGTGCCCGATCGCGAGAAACGTCGGCAGCCAACGCGCCGAGAATCCCCACACCGTCGGCGCCAGGAATCCCCATCCCAGGATCACCAGATATCGCTGATCCAGCGCATGCGGAAAGCTCTCGCTCGTTCCTGCAATTGCCAGCCTCACGCACTCAACAAGGTTGAAGACGACTCCCACCAACAGCCCCGCCGTGCCCACAAACACTGAGATCATCCACAACTCAATGCGCGGCTTCGTCTTCGCCCCGGCCGTCTCAGGCAGCTTGTGATGCCGCGCCGCCCAGAGAAACAGCAACACCCCCAGCAACTCCGCCGTCGCCGAAACCACAAACAGCGTCCGCCAGTGCCACGCGTAGATATTCGCGGTCCACCGCAGCGCCACGCCCGAAGTCCACAGCACAAAGCACGTCAACGGAATCCGCAGTACCGACTTCCCCCGAGCCGGCTGCGAATAAAACCCGATTCCCAAAATGAAGCTCCCGATCCATCCGAACATCTGCGCATGCCCGTGGCCTTCCATCCACGCCGCCGGAAGAAATCCCAGCCCGTGATGCTCACTGATCGCAACCAGGTTTGAGAACCCCAGCAGCGTCCCCGGCAACGCCATAAAGAACAGGCCTGAAATAATCCACGTGCGCAGCATCAGGCTCTTCTGCCGCTCGCGCAACGCGGCATTCATTTCGACGGCCTTCATTGCGCACCTGCCTGCACCAGCCCGGGCTGCATCAATTCCGCTTCCATCGCAATCGCCTGCGGAAACAGCACATCATTCTCCAGCCGTATGTGTTCCTCGAGATTCGTCGCGAAACCGCGCATGCCCTCATAAAGAGCCGCGAAACCCGCGCACGCCCACACCGGCGGTTTGAAGTCGTTGGTAAGCTGCCGCAACTCGGTGAGCATCAAGAGCGCGCGTTCATGTTCCTGCACCATCACGAACACTGGCTGCCCCACCTGGCTGAAGCACTGCTGCGGAGGCCGGAACGCAAGCAGCGGAGCCTCATCCACCTGCGCGATATAAGGAAACAGCACATGTTCTTCCTTGCGCAGATGCTCGCACATCTCCGCGTGCAACTCGGCTACGAGCAGCTCCACCTTCCGCAGCTCCGGCGCTCGCTCGCTGTGCTTGTCCGCAATCGCATGCGCCATCTCGACGAGCTGAGGCAGCTCCTGCCGCACGTTCTTGTGATGGACGCGCACAATGTGCTGTATCAGCCGGCTCGGCGTGAACTCGCTGGGATTCGCTCGCCTCGCCCCATCCTGCATGCCGGCTCCATCTTCCAGCTTCTCCATTACCTGCTCAATCGAGAGCTGCAGATGCGCGCACGCCTCGTTCAGCGACTCGTTCGCCTGCGCACACACATCAATGTCGAAGCGCTGCAGAACTGCTGCCGCTGTGGGTTGGGAACTTACGATCTCGCGAATGGACTGTGTTGCCGTGGTCATAACGACTCTCCACCTGCAACACTAAGGCGCTTGCAACCGCGCCACAGCGACTTATGTCACTCAGGTTCCACTACGTCGTTTCCAGTTGCGCCGTCAGCCCTTTCAAATCCTTCACTACGATATGACGCGCCTCTACCTCAATCAGCCCTTCAGCCTGCAGACGCATCAGGTTGCGCGAGATCAGTTCCCGCACCGTCCCAAGCTGATTCGCGAGCTCCTGGTGTGTCCCCGGCAGCAGAAACTCAACTCCCCGCGGCGACTTTTTCCCCTCGCTCTGCGCCAGCTTCACCAACACCGAGATCAGCCGCTGCCGAATCGTCGTGAATGAAAGCTCCTCAATGATCCCCACCAGCCGTCGCAGGCGGCTACCCACTACGCTCAGCACCTTCAGCGACACCTCGGGATGTTCCATGCAGTACGCATGAAAATCGCGGCGCGAAATAAACGCCATCTCCGTATCTTCCAGGGCCATCGCCGAGGCAGGGAAGGGGCCGCCATCAAACACCGGCAGCTCCGCCACCGACTCGCCCGGCCCGTTCAGCGCCAGCACCTGCTCGCGTCCGTTCACTGACGTTTTGAAGATCCGCACCTTCCCGCGCGCAATAATGTGCAGTCCGTTGCACGGCTCGCCTTCTGAGAAGATCAGCTCACCCGAGCTGAACAGCTTGCGCACCGTCCGCGCGGCAAGGCTCTGGAACTCAGGCTGCGAAAGGTTCGAGAGCAGAGGGGTCTGGGCAAGTACTGCTGCAAGATCGGTCCTGGGGGCATTCACGCGTCGATTCTATCAATGGAGAGACTTACGTCACTGCACATTGCTCTGAAATCCAGTTTCATCAACTCATGAACCCGCTCGTCAACACCGTCGACTTCAACCAGCGCCCCTTCATTGCCATCTGGGAAGTGACCCAGGCCTGCGACCTCGCCTGCGTCCATTGCCGCGCGTCGGCGCAGCCCGAGCGCCACCCCATGGAACTCAGCACCTACGAAGGCAAGCAGCTCATCAACCAGATCGCAGCGCTCGAAGTCCCGGTGTTCGTCATCACCGGCGGCGACCCCATCAAGCGCCCTGACCTGTTTGAGCTCATCGCTCACGCGCGCAAAGTCGGCGTGCGGGTTTCGCTCACACCCAGCGCCACACCGCTGCTCACGCGCGACGTCGTATTCCGTTTGAAAGAAGCCGGCCTCGCGCGCCTCGCCGTCAGCATGGATGGAGCCAGCGCCGCCACCCACGATGCATTCCGCGGCCTCTCCGGTTCATTCGCTCGCACCCTCGACGCAGTCCGCTGGGCCAACGAAGCCGGCCTCCCCGTGCAGATCAACACCACCTTCAGCCGCCGCAACATCGGCGAAATCGACTCCATCGTCGCCCTCATGGAGCAGCTCAAAATCACCCTCTGGTCCGTCTTCTTTCTCGTGCCCACCGGCCGCGGCAAACTCAACGACCTGCTCACCGCCGACGAGTTCGAGAAAGTCTTCGCCAAAGTCCACCAGCTCTCCAAGAAAGCCGGCTTCGACATCAAGACGACCGAAGCGCAACACTATCGCCGCTACGCCCTTCAGCAAAAGGTGGCCGACCGCAAAGCCGGCATCGCCACGGATGCGCCTGCCCGCGTCGAAGACGCCATCGGCCGCGCACCACGCGGACTCAATGACGGCAAGGGCTTCGTTTTCATCTCGCACACGGGTGAAGTCTTCCCCAGCGGATTCCTCCCCCTCTCCGCAGGCACCATCCGCCAGGAATCACTCGCCGACATCTACCGCAACTCACCAGTCTTCCGCGCCCTTCGGGACACGTCCAAGCTCGAAGGCAAATGCGGCGCCTGCGAATTCAAGGAGATCTGCGGTGGTTCCCGCGCACGCGCCTACGCTCTCACCGGCAACCCCCACGGCGAGGAGCCCTGCTGCTCCTACATCCCCCGCGGCTACACCGTGCCGCCCCCCGCCGTGAAAACCGCCACCAGCCTGCACGTCCTGCAAGGCGCATGAGCCAAATCGCTTCTGCCTTCAGAGAGCACAGCTTCATAGCTAACTGGAAAACATCTGGAACAGGCCTTGTGAAAGGGCACGACTTTAGTCGTGCCGATCAGCTCAACAAAATGTGCGGGGATTTAGCCCCTGAGGGATGCCTTTGAGCACTCCCATGAACACATCGCCTCTCCGGCGCATCTTTATCATTGGAGCAATCAGATGCACAAAGGTATTCAAATCGGAGCCAAGCCTGACGCGGGTTTCGACGACCCCCTCGCCATGCTGAAGGATTGCCACCGCCGCATCGAGCACTTCCTCAATATCGTCTGCCTGGTGGTCGATCGCGCCGCTAACCGCGCCCTCTCCGAGGAAGAGACAGCCGCCGTCCATGCCGCGCTCAACTACTTCCGCGTGGGCGGTATCCGCCACAACGCCGATGAAGAGCAGTCCCTATTCCCACGCATGCGCGCAGCTGGCGCAACCGATCAGGCCGGCGCAATCGACGGCCTCGAACACGATCATCGCGACGCAGCCGAAATGCACGACAAAGTCGACGCCCTCTACTCTACCTGGATCGCCACTGGCAGCCTCACACCAGCGCAACACGAAGAACTCGCCGCCGCAACCGGCAAGCTCAAGCAGCTCTACACCGAACACATCAAGCTGGAAGAGGAAGTAGTCTTCCCCCGCGCCGCCCAGATGCTCAACCTCGAAACCCTCGCAGCCATGGGCGAAGAATTCCGCGCGCGCCGCGCATAACGCTTGCTCATCCTCGCGAAAAGAATCGGCTGGAGCAAAGCTCCAGCCGATTCTTTTGCTGCGTTGGGGGTTGAGTTATTAGAAGCTGAAGCGGGCGCCGAGTTCGCCCCACGTGGAGCGCGGGATGATGGTCGACGACGGTCCGATAAAGCCCACCGGGTGGTTGAAGGTATCGGGCGAACCGATGCTGTTGCCGAAGTTGTTGCCATAGTTGGCGCGATTGGTGAGGTTGAACGCCTGGGCAACGAGCTGGATGTTGTACCGCTCCTTGATCAGGATGCTCTTGGCCAGGCGGGTATCGAGTTCGAAGAACGCCTGCCCGCGCAGCGGATCGTAGGGAACGATCGTGCAGCTCGCCTGTTGGCCGAGTCCGTAGAAGCAGTTCTGCGCGCCGGCATTGTCTCCGGCGAACGCGAAGTAGTCCTTCGGAGTCGCCTTGGGCACCACCACGCCGACCCCAGTGCCGCCGCCGGTGTTGAGGGTATTGGAGGAGTTGGTCAGGTCGAACGGACGCGCCGTGCCGAACTGGAGGATCGGAGCAAAGTCAAACCGCCACGGCAGGTTGACCACGCCGGAAACGGTGATGTGGCTGCGCTCGTCGTTGGGTGACGGACCCCACTCCCAACTTGCGAACGGAGCCGTGAAGAGCTTGGGATAGTTGCGGAACGAGCCGCCGCCTGAACCGTAACCGTAGGCCCATGCCAGGGTGTAGTTCGCCTGGACTTGGAAGCGGTTGGCCATCTGCTCGCGGAAGCTGAAGTTGATGCCGTCGTAGTGCTCGCGGCCGATGGCGGAGTCAACACGCACGCTGGCGGGGACGCGCTCGGGAATTGACGAAGCCTCGTACGCAGGGTCGAGCGGACGCGTGCAGCAATCGCCTGCGGCCGTGCCCGTCGGGATCTTCTGGTCCATGTTCATGGTCTTGTTGGTGTGGAGGCCGAGGACGTGCACATATTCGGCTTCGACGGCAGTGCGCGGATTAATCGCCCAGGTGTACCCGAAGTTGAACTCCTGGGTCACCGGGTTACGGTAGTGGGGATCCATCAGGCGGCCGACGCTGCGGGATGCCAACTCGGTCGAGGGCGGCGGGATGGTCGGCATGGGGTCGATGCCATAGCGCCACTGATCGAGGGTCTTGGTGGTGCCAGGAACCGGATCGCCCGTGCAGGGTTTCGTTCCATCCACCGGGCAGGAATTGGTGAGGCTCAGCACACTCTGGAAAACAGTGGCATTGGACATCTGCTCCATGAACAAGGGGATGTTCTGGAACACGTTGCCAAAGTACATGCCATAGCCGCCGCGCAGCACGTGGTTGCCCTTGCCGCTCATATCCCAGGCGAAGCCGACGCGCGGGCTGAAGTCGAGGTTGTCGTCGTGGGCGACGCTGTCGACATAGGGATTAGAGATCGGGCTGTTGACGATCTTGAGGTCCTTATAGGTACGGCTGTTCTTGATATCCGACCCGCCAATCATGTTGAAGTCTTTATCCCAGCGCAGGCCGAGGCTCAACTCCAGGTGGCGGGTGACCTTCCAGTCATCCTGGCCATAGAAGCCGAGCTGCTTGGTGGCGACCTGGAACGTCGGGTCGCCATTGGCGATGGTCATGCCGGAGACGAGGCCGGGGTGGGAGAAGGTATCTGCGTACGCGTTGTTGATATTCGTGGGATTGTCCGAGAAGTCGATCTCCAGCGTGGAGCTGAACTCGAAGAAGCCACCTTCGACGGGGTTCCAGAGGTAGTCAAAGCCGCCCTTGAAGGTATGCTTGCCGACCACCTTGGAGAAGTCATCCTTGAACTGCCACTTGCGCTGGTACGACTGCTGGGGAACGTTCGTGTTCGTGCCGAATGAAGCGGGGTTCGGGAACGTCACCAGCGGTGAGCTGATGTGGCTGTCGATGAGATTGTTCCAGTACTGGAAGCCTGAAGTGAAGGTGTTGACAGTGGTGTCGTTCAAGATGGAGTTGACGGTGAAGTTGGCAATCTGCAGGTGATTGACGGTGAAGTTACCGTTGTTCAGATCGCCGGTGCCGTCCGACTGGTCGTTGTTGCTGTTGTTGGCCTGCGAGGAGTAGCTGAGGTAGGCGCTGTTCTTCGGGTTGATGATCAGGTCGGCGCGGCCGTTGTAGCGGGTCTCGAAGAACGGGCGGGGAATGGCCGCCGCGGGATCAACGAGCTTGGTGCCGCCCGCATTGAAGAAGGGCGCGGCTGCGACGAGTTGCGCATAGGCACTGGGGTCTTCGGCGAGGTTCTGGTGCTCGCGCTCACGGTTGATCGCAAAGAAGAGGAACGCCCTGTCCTTTTTGACCGGGCCGCCGATGGAGCCGCCGAACTGCTGGCGGGTGTAATCGGGGTGCGAGGAGGTGGTTGTCTTACCGTCACCGTTGGGCTGCTTCTGGTCGGTGTTCAGATTGGTGTCGCGGAAGAAGCCCAGGACCGATCCGTGGAACTGGTTCGAACCACTCTTGGTGATGATGTTGATGGCAGCGCCTTCAGACCGGCCGTTCTCAGCCGAGAAACGCTGGGTGCTGATGTGATATTCCTGCACGGCCTCGAGGGGAAGCTGCATGACCGGGCCGCCGACCGTGTTGTCCTTGTTGTCGACGCCGTTCACGGTCACGTTCACGTTACGGCCGCCGTCGCCATTCACCGAGAGGATCGCGTACCGGTTCTTGGTGGGGTCATAAGAGTCGGTCTGCTTCACGCCGGGGGCAAGGTAGGCGAGGTTCGCGGCGTCCTGTCCAACCATGGGCAGGTTCTGGACTTCGCTGGGCGTGATTTCGACGCCGACGCTGGTCTTGGCCGTATCGATGATGGCGCTCTCGGCGCTCACTTCAACCGTCTGGGTAGTGGACCCGGGCTTCAACCCCACGTTGATAGTGACGGTCTGGCCGACCAGAATTTCGATGTTTTGCAACACGGTGGAGAATCCGGCGGACGAGATCTGCAGCTTGTACTTGCCGGCCGGGAGCAGGTCGAAGCGGTAGCCGCCTGTCGCGTTGGTGGTAGTGGTGCGTTTGGCGTCTGTCGAAACGCTGGTGATCGTCACCTCCGCCCCACTCACGACTGCGGCTGATGGGTCAGTCACGGTTCCCTGAACGGAACCGCTGGCGGTGGCCTGAGCTAGGAGATGAAGGGGGACTGCGGTCAAGACCAGAAGGAACAGCAGGGTAATTCGGAATACCCGTTTCGTCATACATTCTCCAGAGAAGTCTTGGGGTGGTTGTTTTTTCTTTTTGTCAGTGCTTGCGGAAGATGCTGCTGTGGAAAAGACCCAATAAAACGAATAGAAGAGGAAATTTTGATCACGAGGGGGCCGGGGAACTGCTATTTCTACGGCCGTAGAGAGCAATCGCCGTGCCATTTTGGGAAGAAAGACTTAGAGCACTGTTAAAGGGATTTACTAAGCGGTAATATTTGCCCTGCCAGCAATGTGAACGCGGTGCCAACGGAATTGGACCTACGGAATCTCATATCCACATACGACTCTCTGTGATTATCTGCAGTTTTCTGACCAATAACTCCAGGTACTGGGCGAACATAGCTCCTTATGCGGTCCTTATGTGAGGCTCGCGGACGTGGTTACCTCCGAGATGCGAAAGGCGCTTCCACAATGGAAGCGCCTCAGCCTATTCCCTACTCCCTATTCCCTCGACTTACTTCACTGTCCCGTACTCACCGACCTTGGATGACTCAGGTGATCCGCATTCGGCACGAGCTCCATATACACCTCGCGCGGCAAATCCGTCTTCCAGTGATTCGTCACCCGCGCATACAGCACAATTCCGAAGAACAGGTACGCAATCACGCACGTCACCACAACCGGTGACAGCGCGCGCCGATACCACCGTTGCGCGGCCGTCTGCGCCTTGCGCGGCGTCAGCGCAAACTGCAGCGCATTCTCCGCCGGACACGCAGCCACGCACTGCAAGCACGCAGCGCATTCCACTGAGCGAATCTGCACAAGCTGATCGACCTTGAGCGATGCCGGGCAAACCTTCGCGCACTTGCCGCAGTCAATGCAGGCCTCTTCATCGCGGCGAATCTTCACCGGGCTCAGCAGCGACACCAACCCCATCAGCGCCCCATAAGGGCACAGATAGCGGCACCAGAAGTTCTGCACCAGCATCGACAGCAGCACCAGCAATCCCAGCACCACGACCGCCGTCATGCTCGCATCGCGGAAGAAGTTCAGCATCTTCACGTCGGCCATCAGCCCATACGGCGTATTCATGAAGCCCAGCAGCGCCTCAGCCGACATCGCCCCAATCACCGCCACAAACAATCCCAGCAGAATGTACTTCAAACTGCGCAGCGAAACATCCGCCCATGTCGGCAGATGCAGATTGCGCCCAAAAATCCGCCGCCCTGCAGCCGCCAGAAATTCCGAAAACGTGCCCACCGGGCAAAGCCAGCTGCAGAACGCCTTCTTTAGCAGGATGCTCATCAGCAGAAACGCGCCCAGCAGATACATCGCTGCGGGATGCACCTGCGGCACGTGCCCTGTCACGGCGAAATACTTCAGGTTCATCAGGCCTGCGATCGGCAGATAGCCTTCGCCCCCTGCCGGCCGCGGCACATACAAGCCTGTCCCGCCGCGCTCGTAGTACCGCACCCACAGGTAGAACTGAATCCCCAGCCACGCATTCAGCGCGACAAACAGCCCCTGCACCCAGTGCCGGATCTGCTGCGAGCGATCCGGCTTCGTGCGCCGAACCAGCTTCTTCTTCTCGCCGCGAATTGTCTTCTCTGTGACCTCATGCGGAACTGCGACCGGGGTAGCCATGGTTCGAACCTCTTCTATCAAGAGGCTACGAACCCCGCCCAAAATCCCCAATGACATAAGTCACACAACAAAAAGGCGCCGGAATCGATCCCGGCGCTTTCTTGTTTCCCTATTTTCCTTTGTCCCTATTTCCCTGCGGTTTTCGCGTGCGAAGCCGTCGACCCCTCTGTCATCCCCAGCGCCCACTTAATCGCCTCGAAATACATCTTCTTGATATCGGGATCATCCCACGCCTCTTCCGTATGCCCCAGCGTCGAATAGAACACGCGACCCTTGCCGTACATCTTGCTCCACGCCACGGCAAAGTCGTGATCCTGCCGGTGCACGCGCGGATTGTTCTCATAATCCAGCTTGCTCGCATCCAGGCTCAGCAGCACGTTCACCTTGTCGCGCGACCACTCCTTCGGCTGATAGATCTCGTCGTATTTCACAAACGCCTTCGGAAAATGCTTTACCGCCGGGAAGTCGGGATCCTCATTGATAATCGGCGCCTGGAACGTCATCCACGGATGCTGGTCGAACCATCCGCCAATCATCTCGCCATACTCCGGCCACTTGTAATTCGTATCCAGCGCTGCGTGAACCCCCACAAAGCCCTTGCCGTCATCCTTGATGAACGACATCATGTCGGCTTTCTGGCTGTCGTCCATGTCCAGCTCGCCCGTGGTGCTCGTGAACACGATCAGATCGAAGTAGTTAAGGTTCTTCGCGTTGTTGCCCAGGTTTTTCTTCGTCAGCAGTTCGGTGTCGGTGCGCAGCATCGTGTCCCACAGGCCGCTTTCCTTGCCCATGTTGTAGATGGCTGCCATCGCCGCCGAAATCGAGTCATGCTCGAATCCCTTGGTCTGCCCGATCACCAGCACATGCTTCACATGCACCTGCTTGGCCTTGGGCGGCGCAGGCATACCCGCACGGTTCGCAGCCTGGCTGAAGGCTGAGATTGAGAACAAGGCAAAAGCAATTGCCAACAAACCACACGCTGGGAACGACGCACGGAACAGGCGCACAGAATCTCCTTTTTCGATACGCTCAGAAGTCTAGCCAGCGACGCGCATCCAACGCAACCGCTGGCTGAAGTGAACTCGAAGCCGCTCAACCGGATACGAGGTCGCTCTCCTTCTCGTTTTCGCGTCCGTGCCCGTCCAGCGACTGAAACGCGATCCTGCGCTCCGACTCGCGCCGCACCGCGCGCTTGCGCCCGGCCAGCAACTCGGCCGCGCCAATCGTGCCCACCATGCGCCCGCTTTCGCGATCCACTACTTCCATGCGCAGCACCCCATTGGTAGCCATAGCTTCTGCCACCGAGCGGCACGTCTCGTCCGTGAAGGCAAGCGTCTCCGGCATCTCGTTCTCCGGTGGAGCAGCCACCTGGTCTTTCTCCGCCAGCCGCGTCATCACCTCGGCAACCGTGATCGTCTCCAGCGGATCAACACCGTACTCGCGCGACAAGTGATAGCCGCGCCGAGACAGCTTCTCCGTCAAAATTGACCGTGGCATCAGCAGCGACGTCGCCAGGTACGACGCAATGCATGCCAGCACCAGCGGCAGCAGCGCCTCGAACCCATGCGTTACCTCCAGCGAAAACAAAATCGCCGTCAGCGGCACGCCCAGCGCGCCTGAAAGCATTGCGCCCATGCCCATCAGCGCCCACACTGCCTGCGTGTCGCCCGGCAGGTGCAGCAACTGCGCCAGGCCCTCCGCAATCGCAGCGCCAATCATCATGATCGGAGCCAGCACGCCGCCCGAAGTTCCCGAACTCAGCGAAAACGCCCACATCAGCGACTTCGCGGCGATCACGCCAACAATCAGATACACCGTCGCGTTCCCGCGCAGCAGTTCGGCGATATTGTCATAGCCCACGCCCAGCCCGCGCGGAAAGAAGATGCCGCCAATGCCCACCGCAATCGCGCCAATCGCCGGCCACCACATCCAGTGGATACGGAGCTTCGTCTCCAGGTGCTCGAACTGGTCCTCCAACCCGTACATCAACCGGCTCAGCAGCGCGCCCGCCACGCCAATCAGCAATCCCAGCGGTGCAGCCACCAGCAGCAGCTCTTCCAGCGGAAGCTTCCCATGCAGCTCCACCGGAAACAGCGGCCCCGCCCCCAGCCAGTACATGCGCAGCGTTCCCGCCAACACGCTGGCTACTGCCACAGGCACCAGCGAGCGCGGCCGCCACTCGAACAGCAGCAACTCCACCGCCAGCAAAATCGACGCAATCGGCGCGGAGAATGTCGCCGACATGCCCGCCGCCGCACCGGCCACCAGCAGCGTCGTGCGCTCCGCATCGCTCAGCTTCAGCCATTGCGCCACCAGCGATCCGAACGCGCCGCCCGTCATAATGATCGGACCCTCCGCGCCAAACGGACCGCCCGACCCAATCGCCACCGCAGCCGACAGCGGCTTCAGCACCGCCACCTTCGGATCCACGCGCGCTCCGCGCAACAGAATCGCCTCAATCGCTTCCGGAATTCCGTGACCGCGAATCTTGTCGGAGCCGTAGTGCGCCATGAATCCAACAATCAACCCACCCACCACCGGGATTACAGGCATCACCCAGTGTGGCCACGTCGACCCCGCCGGGCCAACCATCGCAATGCTGAACCGGTGGTAATAGAACAGGTTCGTCGCAAACGCAATCGCGCGCAGCAGGAACACCGCCAGCCCTGCCGCTCCCGCGCCAATCACCAGCGCCACGCTGCTCAGCAGCCACACACGGCTATCTACCGTGAAATCACGCAGTGCAGAGGACCTCGACCTCATTCGGCCTCCTTATGCGCATGGCTGCGGATGCGTTCCAGCGCCTGGATCAGCCGTGGCGCTGCCTCGTTCAGTTCCCGCCCGTGCTGGCCCGCAAGCTTGCTTAAGAGTTGATGCCCTTTACGCGTCACGCGCAGTATCGTCCGCCGCCGGTCTGCCGAATCTTCATACCGGCCCACCAGCCCTTCGTTTTCAGAGCGGTCCACCAACTCTACCGTGCTGTTATGTTTCAGCCCCAACCGCTCGGCCAGATACGCAATGGTGACGTTTGTGCCCTCAGGCGCCGCTGCCACCTGCAGCAAAAGTTGATACTGCCGGGGATGCGTGCCGGCGTCCAGCGCGGCCTTCTCGCTGAACTGGTAAAACCGCCGCATCTCGTAGCGGAACTCCGCCAGCGTTCTGATCAAAATCGCGGGATCGTGAATTTCGTTCATTGGCATAATCGTCTATTTATATCGTTTCACGACTTAATTCGGAATGCAACCCGCGCCTTCCCGAATCCACGACAGCCAGCGCGACCACCTGCTCCCCTAGCCCCTAACCCCTGCATTCCAACTCTTCGAGCCACTCCAACCCCGTTTGCCTCCCATCCATCGCGCCGGATAGACTTCTCTCCTGTAACAGATGCGGCACGAATCGCGTCGTCGAGCTTCCCCGCCCGAACCCAAGTCCATTCGGCACGCGTAAAAAGGGAAACGTTTGTGCAGCAAGACATCGGCTGGACTCACCCGCACGTAAACAGGCTTTAGATATGAAGCGTAGAGATTTTCTTGCCTCGGCTGGCGTTGTGCTCGCAGGCCGCACGTTGAAAGCCATGATGCCCGCCCAGGCTGCTGCACAAGCTGCAGGCAAGGCTGATCACAGCCTGCGCATTGAGCCCTGCTCCATCGAGATCGCGCCCGGCGTCACCATCAAGACCACCGCCTTCAACGGCCAGGTCCCCGGCCCGCTGCTCAAGCTGAGAGAAGGCGTGCCCGTCACTATCGACGTCACCAACGCGAGCAATGTCGCCGACCTCACGCACTGGCACGGCCTCGCCATCGATTCGCTCAACGACGGCGCCATGGAAGAAGGCTCGCCCATGATCGCCCCCGGCAAAACGCACCGCTACAGCTTCACGCCCAAGCCTTCCGGCACGCGCTGGTACCACACCCACGCCGGCGCTGGCGACAATCTCGCTCTCGGCACCTACTCCGGCCAGTTTGGATTCCTCCTCATCGAGCCCAAAGAGAACCCCGCCCCCTGGGACATGGAAGTGAACCTCGCCATTCATCACTGGGAGGGCTCCTTCGTCCCAATGGTCGAGACCATGCGTGCCATGAGCGCCAACGTCCCGCAGACCAACGGCTCCGATGTCGGATACAAGTACGCCACCATCAACTCCCACATGCTCGGCGCAGGCGAACCCATTCGCGTCAAGCAGGGCCAGCGCGTGCTTATGCGCCTCTTGAACGCGAGTGCAACTGAAAACGTTGTCCTCGCCCTACCCGGCCACACCTTCAAAGTCATCGCCATGGACGGCAACTCCGTCCCCGCGCCCAAGAGCGTCGAGGTCCTCTCCCTCGCCGTCGCTGAGCGCGTTGACGCCATCGTCGAGATGAACGCTCCAGGCGTCTGGGTCCTCGGCTCCACGCTCGAGTCCTCGCGCAAGCAGGGCCTCGGCGTCGTCATCGAATACGCCGGCCGCAAAGGCCAGCCCGTCTGGAAAGACCCCAAGCCCGCTGACTGGGACTACACGATCTTCGGTCTCGCCACCCCCGCTCCATCTGCCTACAAGAGCATCGAGCTCACATTTCGCGATATCGGCCCGCAGAAGGGCTCCAAGTTCGATACCTGGACCATTAACAACAAGGCCTGGCCTGACGCCGATCCAGTCATGCTCCAGGAGGGCAGGAAATACCGCCTCGTCCTGCGCAACGGCTCGGGTGACCAGCACCCCATACACCTGCACCGTCACACATTTGAAATCACCAGCATCGGCGACAAGTTCACCAGCGGCGTCCGCAAAGACACCGTCAACATCATGCCCCTCGACACCGTCGAGGTCGACTTCGTCGCCGACAACCCTGGCGACACGCTGCTGCACTGCCATCAGCAGCTCCACATGGACTACGGCTTCATGATGCTCTTCAAGTACGCATAACCCGGCAAGCAGGCAATGTGAAGGGGCACGACTTTAGTCGTGCCGAAGAGAACTGGCTTTGTAACAGGGCACGACTTTAGTCGTGCCGATCAAGGCATCAATCAGAAGACGGGCTTTAGCCCCGCGGATGTAATCCTCCGCACTGGTTTCTCGAAAACGCAACACCCGCGCCGTAGGCGCAGAGTCTGCTAGCCCCGCGCTTCAGCGTGGGGCTAGCAGCGAAGAAGCTGCAAGTCCCGTAGGGACGACGTTTTGAAGGGGCACGGCTTCAGCCGTGCCGAAAGATCGCAATAAAGGTTCCGGGCTTTAGCCCTCGAGGGATGTACTTGAAACACAAATTCCACGCCTCACTCGTTGCCGCCGTTCTCCTCGCCGCTCATCCGCTGCTCCACGCCGGCCAGCAAAATAGCACCCCCGGCACCGAAACGCAGCCGGCCAAGCACACCCCGGGCGTCGATCCCGGAGCCGCGGTCTACGCCAAGCGCTGCGCCATCTGCCACGGCACCGACCGTCAAGGCAGCCTTCCCGCCTTCCCGCCGCTCCAGGGCATCAGCCATCGCTACACGAATGACCAGCTCACCACGCTCATTCACACCGGCCGCGGCCGCATGCCCGGCTTCCCCAAGCTTGAGGGCGACGACCTCACCAATCTGCTGAACTTCCTCTCCGCGGCTCCTTCCGCGCCCGCCACGGCTGCTGCCGCCGCCCCCGCCAGCCCCTCGAAGGAATCCCCCGAGGCCGCCGCCGGCGAAGCGCTCTTCCATCAGAACTGCGCGTTCTGCCACGGCCGCGACGCCATGGGCGGCGAAACCGGCCCCGACCTCACCCAGTCCAAGCTCGTCCTCTCTGATAACGGCGGCGATAAGATCGGCGTGGTCATCCATGAAGGCCGCCCGGAAAAGAAGATGCCCGCCTTCAACTTCTCCAACGCCGAGATCAACAGCCTCGTCGCCTTCATCCACGCGCGCGTTAAAGCTGCCTCCTCCCAGAAGGGTGGCCGCCGCGGTGTCACTCCTGAGGACCTCCAGACCGGCGACGCCGAAGCCGGCAAGACCTACTTCAACGGCGCCGGCGGCTGCTCCAAGTGCCATTCGCCCACCGGCGACCTCGCCGGGATTGCCCGCCGCCTCACGGGCCTGAGCCTCGAAAAGCGCATGCTCTATCCCGAAGGCGCGCGTAGCGAAGTCACCGTCACCACCCCATCCGGCCAGACCGTCTCCGGCACTCTCGCCTATCGCGACGAGTTCACCATCGGCCTCCGCGACAGCTCCGGCACCTACCGCTCCTGGCCCACCGGCAGCATCAAGTACACGGTCAAGTCGCCCGCCGAAGCCCACGTCGACCTGCTCCCCAAGTACACCGACGACGACATCCACAACCTGATGAAGTATCTCCAGACCCTGAAGTAAATGAAGAGCTTAATGATGTTCAGTTCTCCCATGATGAAAAAGGTTGTGATCGCCGCCGCGGCTGCATTGGGTATGTCTGTTGGGATGCACGCCCAGAACCTCGACCCCGACCAGATCCAGCACCCATCCCCCGACTCCTGGCCTCTCTACCACGGCGACTACTCCGGCCGGCGCCACTCCCCGCTCAAGCAAATCACCCCGCAGAACGTAGGCAATCTAGGTCTCTCCTGGATCTTTCAGACCCACCAGAACGCCTCCATCAAGTCCTCGCCGCTCCTGGTCGACGGCATCCTCTACTTCACCGTGCCTGACAACGTCTGGGCCGTTGACGCCCGCTCCGGCCACCAGGTCTGGCACTATCACCGCGCCTCCACCCAGGGCGACCACATCGGCCACCGCGGCGTCGCCATGTACAAGGGCCTGCTCTACTTCACCACCCCCGACTGCCACCTCATCGCCCTCGAAGCCAAGTCCGGCCGCGTTCGCTTCGACAAAGTCATCGCCGACGTCAACCGCGGCTACTGGATGACCATGGCCCCCCTCGTCGTCCGCAATCACGTCGTCGTCGGCGTCTCCGGCGACTTCGACAACCTCCCCGGCTACCTCCGTTCCGTCGACCCCGAAACCGGCGACACCCAGTGGCAATGGGACGCCACCCCTCCCGCCGGCACCCCCAACACCTCCACCGGCGGCATGACCTGGATGACCGGCACCTACGACCCCGACCTCAACCTCATCTTCTGGGGAACCGGCAACCCCACCCCCGTACTCAACGGAACCACCCGCCCCGGCGACAACCCCTGGACCTGCTCCATCGTTGCCGTCAACGCGGACGACGGAAGACTCGCCTGGGGCTTCCAGGTCTCCCCGCACGACACCCACGACTGGGACGCCGTCGAAACCCCCATCCTCGTCGACGGCGACTTCCACGGCAAGCCGCGCAAAATGCTCATGCAGGCCTCGCGGAACGGCTACTTCTTCGTCCTCGACCGCACCACCGGCAAGAATCTGCTGACCGTCCCCTATGGCCCCACCAACTGGACCAAGGGCATCGACGCACAGGGCCGCCCCATCCCCAATCCCGATAAAGAACCCGCGCCCGACGGCCGCATCGTCGCCCCCGATGAAGGCGGTGTCACCAACTACCGCGCCCCCAGCTTCGACCCCAAGACAGGCCTCTTCCTCGTCAACGCCCGCCCCAGTTGGAGCCTCTACTTCGCCAAGCCCGCCGACGGCTACTACGGCTGGGCCGGCGCCGACTACGGCGTCTGGGGCAAGAGCCAGATCGAGGCCATCGACTACCAGACCGGCAAAATCCGCTGGACCCACGACGTCGGCCCCTACGGCGGCGCGGGCGTCCTCACCACCGACTCCGGCCTCACCATAACCGGCGACACCTACGGCAACCTGCTCGCCCTCAATACCGCCGACGGAAAAACCCTCTGGCACGCCGGCATGGGTGAAGGCATGCAGAGCTCCCCCATCACCTACGAACTCGACGGCCGCCAGTACATCCTCACCAGCGCCGGCGGAGTCATGTTCGTCTGGGCCCTCCCCGAAACCGCGACCCACCCAGCCTCTAGGGGCCGCTGACGCCCACTCCGCCGGGTGCCCCCGGTCCCTCGCATTTGGGGACCGGGGAGGGATGCGAATTGAATTAATCCGCCGCTGTCATCGCCGTCGGGTAGTCGCCGGCCTCGACAAATCGCGGCTCTGCATCGCCGGTCATCCCGCCATCCCGTCGAGAAAAGTCCTTGACGAAGCTCTCGAATTGCGAGGCCGGCAGGGCCGGGCTGAACAGGAAGCCCTGGAACGAATGGCAGTCATGCTCCTTCAGAAATCCGTACTGCTGCGCCGTCTCCACCCCTTCGGCAAGAACGTTCAGGCCCAACTCTCGCCCCAGTCCGATGATGGTGCGCACAATCGAGGCATCGGTCTCCGCCTGCTCCACTCCCCGCACAAAGCTCTGGTCGACCTTGAGCTGATCCAGCGGCAGCCGCTTCAATTGCGACAGCGATGAGTAGCCGGTACCAAAGTCGTCCAGCGAGAAGCCGATCCCCAGCGCCTTTAAAGCGGTCATCGTCGAGAGCGTCTCCTCGATGTTCTCCATCATCACGCTCTCTGTAATCTCCAGCTTGAGCTGCCGCGGATCAGCGCCCGATTCCGCCACTACGTTTGCCACCAGGCGTTCAAAATCCTTGTCGAGGAACTGCCGAGGGCTCACGTTCACTGACATTTCCAGCGATCTCATGTGGGGCTGCCCACCCCAATACGCCAGTTGGCGGCATGCGGTCCTGAGCACCCACGCTCCCATGTCGACAATCAGCCCTGAAGACTCGGCCAGAGGGATGAATTCACCTGGGGACACATTGCCGCGCTGCGGATGCCGCCAGCGCAGCAGCGCCTCGCACCCGGTAATGTGGAAGCTGCTGTCGAGCTGCGGCTGGAAGTGCAGCGAGAACTCCTGATTCTGCAGTGCGCTGCGCATATCCGCCAGCAGGACGGCGCGCTCCGAGGCCGAAACCTCCATCGACGAATCGAAGAAGCACAGGTTATTCCGCCCCTGTTCTTTCGCCTGATACATGGCTAGATCGGCGCGCTTCAGCAGATCCTCCACCGTCACGCAGTGCGGCACAAACAACGTGATCCCGATGCTCGCCGTGCTCTCGAAGCTGCAATGCGCCGTGACGTACGGCTCGCGGCAGGCGCGCAGTATCTTCTCACCCACGCGACGTGCCTCCGCCGTCGCCTTGCCGCGATCGCTGCTCAGCTCCTCCAGAATCACAACGAATTCGTCACCCCCGAATCGCGCCACGGAGTCGCTTCGGCGGATAATCTGTCGCAGCCGCCGCGCAATCTCCTTTAGCAGCCCGTCACCCGCCTCATGGCCAGCCGTGTCATTGAGCGTTTTGAAATCGTCCAGATCGATGAACAGGAGAGCGGCGTGGTGGTCCCTCTGCTGCTTTCGCCGCAGAATCTCTTCCAGCCGCTCCATCAGCAGAGTTCGATTCGCCAGGCCTGTCAGATGGTCATAAAACGCCAGGTTGTGAATTCGGTCCTCGGCCACCTTGCGATCCGTAATGTCGGTGTTGATCGTCAGCACTGACCGCGGATGGCCGGTCTCCTCCCGCAACGCCTTCACCCTCGATTCAACCGTGATCCGCGTTCCATCCTTCTTCCGTTTTTCGAGCTCCCCGGACCACTCGCCGCCGTGAACGATCGCTTGCCATGCGGGGACAATGGCCTCCGCGTCTACCAGTAGCAGATCGGCTGCGCGGCGCCCCAGAATCTCCTCCGCAGACCATCCGAACAGGTCCTCCGCTCCCTTGTTCCAGTAGAGAATGCGGGTATCGAAATCCTGCACGAAGATCGCGTCCTGCGCTTTGTCCAGCAGCTCCGACTGCTCCCGCAGCCGTTCGTAGGCGGCCTGTAGGTTGTGCCGCGACGTCACCATCTCCGTGACGTTGCGGAAAGCGATGGAGATTCGCTCGGGATGGCTGAAGCAGCGCATCTCGTACCACTGCCCCTGGTCACTCTGGATCTCATGCTGGCTCGCCACGTCGCCGCGCGTACTGCTTAGCTCGGCCAGCATCCAGGCAGGGAAGAGGCTCTGATTGATCGACCGCAATTCACTGCCAATCAAACTCTTTCGCTCGATACCCAGCTCCGCGCAGGCAGTATCGTTCGCATAAGTCAGACGGAACTCCCCATCCATCGAGATGAAGCAATCGGAGATGCTCTCCAGCACCTCAGCCTGCATGCTCAATGACTTGCCGCGCTCTGATTCCACAATGTAGGCCTCGCGATAACGCGAGACTGCGCTCAGCATGAAAGAAAAAAGCGTGTAACTGAGACACGCCACCAGGGTGAGATAGACCATCGTCGGCTGAGTGTCTCTGAACAAGACACCGAGGAACGCGACGATGATGGCCAGCGGCAGTACAAGCAGGATATTCGCGGCGATTTGCCCGGCCCGTGGTGCGTTCACCATCCGGTTGAGGATCAGCAGCGGAAAAAACCACTGCAGGTAGATCAATGCACTCTCATGTTGCCCTGCAGTGAGAAGCGCAATCAGGAGCCCTGCGCAAAGATACGCGCCATAGAACGCAACGGCGGCCACGGCAACCCGCTGGGTGCGCACACTGCGGAAGGCGAGAAGGATCACCAGAAGTAATGCGCCGAAGACACCTCCGCAGGTGATCAGCACCCCTTCGGCAATGCCCATTGCGCCTTGCGTCATGGCGGCGAAGCCAAGACACGATCCAAGCACGGCCAGCCCCGATGAGGTCAGCAGCGCTGTACGCGCGAGCGAACTCGCCGATAAATCGACACGGTCGAGCGTACGCAATTGAGCCCTGAATAGGTGCATGATGGATCGATGCCCGACCGGCTCTCAGTCTCCTGCGCGTACGCGGGCGTACGCATTCTTCCCGGCAGTCGTATGCCGCCGATAGATTCTCTATCGACGCAGATCGTCGTCCTGTTCACACCCCGATTACGGAAGTGTGATCGCCGGATGCGAGATCATGAACCAGCTCGTTTCCTGCTCGAATTGGTCATTCTGAGCCGCAGGCGAATAACCCGCTGGTCGCTTGACTCCTCGGAGCACTGAAACTCGACGACGGGCACGCCCTCCCCGCCGCGCGATAATCCCTATAGCGAATCCACAAATCTGGACCGGAAAGAGACAGCAGTGCGGCCAAAGCGGAACACAGCTTTCCTTCTAAAAACGCTGCTGCTGTTCCTGCCTCTTCTGCCTGCAGCCGTACACGCCCAGACCTCCCAGTTCCTCCCCGAAGTCGACGTCCTCTACCGAGCCAACAACAGCCTCCGCGTCGACTTCCAGGTAAAAGACACCCGCGAAGGCGGCGACCCCGCCCAGGTCGAAATCGGCCCCAGCCTTAACCTGTTCGCCGAGCCGCTCGTCTCCCTTGAGAACATCCCAATCTTCGATCCAGAGAAATCCAAGTCGCGCCTGCTCCAGGGTTTCGTCGGCTACCGTCACGTTGTGTCGCAGAACAAATCCGACGTCGAACGAATCCCCCTCGGCTTCGTGGTCAACCTGCCCGTGCCCGGCAAAATCCTTCTCGCCGATCGCAACCGCGCCGACCTCGACTGGTCCTCTGGCCCCTTCGTCTGGCGCTACCGCAACCGCCTCAAACTCCAGCGGGCCGTCTCCCTAGGCGGCTACAAACCCGCCCCCTACGCCAGCGCCGAAGTCTTCTATCAAAGCCAGTTCGCGAAGTGGAGCAACACGGCCATCCACGCCGGATGCCTCTTCCCCATCAAGCAGCGCCTCGCCCTCGACGCCTACTACGAGCACCAGAACCAGACCGGCAACACGCCCAACAAACAGCTCAACCAGTTAGGCCTGATCCTCAACATCTACCTAGGCCAGAACCGCTAGAAACTCGCTCTCTCTCCGTTCTCGCCCAAATCCGCCGTGGTCCCGAACACCCTGGTACTATGATGATTTTCTATGCGAGCTGAACCCGCATAGGAGGTCAAGATGAAGACAGTAGCGGTGTTGGCGACCTTCGCTTTGTTCACGACTGTCGCCTCAGCAGCAACAGTTTCGGGTGTCTGGAATGGAGCGTTTCGCGTGCCTGATGGCGAACATAATGTTCCCCAGCTTTTCACGTTCAAGCAGACGGGTGCGGAGATAACCGGGACTGGGGGGCCGGATTCGTCCGAACAATATCCTGTCATCCAGGGCCAGCTTGCAAGCGGCCATTTGAGATTCGAAGTTAAGTCCAAGCTGCGGGATTTCGTCTACGATCTGAAGGAAATGAACGGTGAGCTGCGAGGGACTGTGGTGATCAGGGGAGCGGGTACGCCTGTCACGGCAGAGGTTTGGCTCAAGCCGGTCCATTGAATGTTTACACCGAGAGGCATTTCAAGGGCCTGGATTTGTGCACTCCTGATTCTTGCATCGGCTTCGCCAGTCCGATCTCTTCCCGAAGATGCGGTGAAAGGTATTTTGCAGGCATTGGATCGATATCCGATCGTGGCGATCGGCGAGGCACATTCCATTGAGCAAATGGGCAGTTTCTATGTCTCGCTTGTTCAAAATCGAAAGCTGCAACAGAACATCAACGACATTGTGATCGAATTTGCAAGCCAGCAATCGCAGCCGACGCTGGATGCGTATGTCAACGGGAAGAATGTCTCCTCCCAAAGCCTGCGAAGCGTCTGGAGAGATACCACGAAGGTCTTCGCATGGGAGTCACCCATATACGCACAGCTTCTCTCTGCCGTTAGAAAAGTGAATGCCGATCTTCCACCGCAAAAGCGATTGAGAGTGTTAGCAGGAGACTGCAGCATCGACTGGATGCATGTCCGCAATCATCTTGACTGGCGAAGGTATCAGCCAAACGACACGTGCTTCGCAGATGTAATTAAGCGCCAGGTACTCGCTAAAGGACATCGCGCGCTGGTGATTCTCGGTTCGGCCCATGTATCCAGGAATTCCGATCCAAGTTGGCCTCCCAACGTGACAAAGCTTGTTGAACAGGCTTACCCGAACTCGGTCTTCGTGGTGCTGCTTTCCTTCAACAAACCGGAACGTGAAACTGAGGGCACACCACCCATACTCCTGCCTTGGCCCAGAGTTTCGTTGCCTGGTGGAAAAGAGGCAGTTGTGGGCGAGTATGGCGACGCCATGTTGTATTTGGGCACATCGGTTTCAGATGCCGAACCGCTGTGGTCGGAATATCAAAAGGACAAAGCATATCTGCTTGAACTGAACCGGCGTGCTCGAATTCAGTGGGGATGCCCTTTCAACTTGAACCTCGTCCGAGATCATCTCCCGCTTTGCCGCGGGCATTAATTGAGATCGACTCATCCGTTGTTTCCCGATTCGACTTCCCCGCCACGCGAAGGCTTGTCCCGGGTCCCGTGCGCCATGCATCCCACCATCCCGTTAGGACCGCACCGTCCTATTCCCTAATCCCTATTCCCTACTCCCTGCCTCCCAAAACCGATTCCCCAAAATGCTCCAGCAGATCCCCCGGATCGCGCCACACCTCCACGCACCCTGCATCCATCAGATCGCCGCGCTTCCACCCGCCGCACGTCACGCCCACCACCCGAATCCCCAGCTTCCCAGCCGCCTGCGCATCCCACGGCGTATCGCCCAGCGCGATCGCCTGTTCTGGCCGCATCCCCATCTTCTCCAGTGCCGCGGCAAAGATATCCGGCGCTGGCTTTGACCGCTTCGCATCGCCTGCAGACGACGCCTCGTCCACCAGGTCTTCCATCCCCAGCAGCTTGCCGTAGGTCTTCAGGTCCTCAGGGTCCGACGAAGTCGCCAGCGCGATCTTCATCCCCGCCTCCCGAACCCGCACCAGCAGGTCATGCGCACGCGCGAACGGAACGATGCGCGGCATGTAATCACGGTGGAAGATCTCCTTGCGGTACTCCTTCAGCGGCTTCTCGATCCTCTCCCGCTGCGCCTCCGGCAGAAACGTGGGAATCAACTGGTCCGCCCCCTTCCCAATCTGCCGCCACGCATCGTCCATCCCAATCTCGATGCCGAAATGCTCAAACGCCCGCCGCCACGCCTCCGCATGCAGCGCATTGCTGTCGATCAGCGTCCCGTCAATATCCGTAAGAAGTACGTCCGCCATCTTGCCTCCCGTCACGTAGATGGCGCGAGCCGCCTCCGGGATGGGTCCCCGCTCTGCAATCTCACCCTCGCGCCTTCCGCCAAGGTCGTGTGCCGCACGCCGTACACTCGACTACATGCTCAACCGGGGCTACGTGTATACCTCAACCATCAGCAGCAAGCACCATGGAGAAAACCTGCTCTCCTACCTGGCAAGTCGTTACACCCACTCCAGCCGACACGCCTGGCAAGAAAAACTGAATAACGGCGAGGTCACTCTCGACGGCGTTCCCTCCACAGGAAATGAATCTGTCGTGTCAGGCCAGACTCTTGTCTGGAATCGTGCACCCTGGATCGAGCCAGAAGTCCCTCGACACTTCGAAGTCCTGTTCAGTGACGCCCATATCCTGGCTGTCAGCAAGCCCAGCGCATTGCCCACCCTGCCCGCGGGTGGGTTCCTGGAAAATACGCTTCTACGCCTGGTGCAACAACATTGGCCTGGCGCCAATCCCGTCCACCGGTTGGGTCGAGGCACCAGCGGCATCGTCCTTTTCGCCAGGACGCCGCAGGCTGCGTCGAATCTAACCGCCGCCTGGAATACGTCCAAAGTTCAAAAGATCTACCGGGCGCTGGCTCAAAACGTTGCGGAGCACGACACCTACGAGATCCTCACCCCCATCGGCCTTGTACCGCACCCACGGATCGGATCCGTGTGGGCCGCTCACCCAGGTGGCAAACCATCAAAGTCATTAGCAAAGGTGATAGCGCGCACCTCAAGCACAACAACCTTTGAAGTAAGCCTGAACTCCGGGCGCCCTCACCAAATCAGAATCCATCTGGCCTCCATCGGCCATCCTCTGGTGGGCGATCCTCTCTATGGTGTGAATGGCAAGCCTCTTGATCATCTGCCCGGACTCCCCGGGGATGGAGGCTATCTCTTGCACGCCCAATTCTTGCTGTTCCCTCATCCCTTCACCGGAAAACAAATCAGTCTTGAGGCGCCTTTGCCGTGCAGTTCCCCATCGCTCACCTAGCACCCGGACACGCCATGCTGGCAGCAAGCCGCGTTTCCTGATGCTTCAGCATAGTCTCTACATCCTTTGGTGGCTCCGGCCGGAAGGCAATTTGGGCTGTTATTCCCAATGATGAGAAAGGCGCGTGTAATCGGCCATCGTTTTCAATTCCGAGCCGTCGGATGAAGGTGACGATGAGAAACCGCCCACATGCGGCTCCTGGTTCGGTATAGAATCGTGTGACCACACATCCACTCCGAGGGAAGCATGTTCTCGTTCAACGGGCGCAGGCCTGGGGCCTCCCTGGCGCTCTGCCTTCTTTTATTCGTTCTTTCGGCACATATAGTAGCTTTCGCGCAGACTGACTCCCCCGGCGAGTGGACGTGGGTCAGCACCCCGGACAAGGGCAACGCGCCACCGATCTACGGCACCTTGGGTGTCCCGGCGCCCGCGAACCTGCCCCCCGCGCGCACCGCCCCTGCCTTCTGGACCGACAGCAACGGCGACCTCTGGATGTTCGGCGGCCGCAATGGCGGCGTCTTCTACAACGAGCTCTGGAAGTTCAGCATGTCCAGCCGCCAGTGGGCCTGGATGGGCGGAAGTCAGGATCCCCTGAAGCCCGGCGTCTACGGCACGCTCGGAACATCCGACCCCGCCAACGCCCCCGGCGCCCGCTTCGGTGCCGCCTTCTGGACCGACGCCCACGGCAAGCTCTGGATGTTCGGCGGCTACGGACTCGACTCCACCGGCGCCTACGGCTATCTCAACGACCTCTGGCTCCTCGATCCCGCCTCTGCCCAATGGACCTGGAAAGGCGGTCTCAGCGCCTTCGGTAACAACTGCTTTACCGATGCCGGAGGCGGCCTCGACTGCAGCGCACCTCCCATCTTCGGAACTCCGGGAACTCCAGCCGCAACCAACACTCCCCCCGGCCTCAACTTCTCCTTCGCCTGGACTGACCACACCGGCAAAGTCTGGCTCTTCGGCGGCTTTGGCTTCGATCAAAAAAACTACGTCCGGTACTACTACAACGACCTCTGGACCTTCGATCCTGACTCCGGAGCGTGGACCCTGCAGGCAGGTACGACCGATGGCGCCGGCAGCGCCTGCTTTCAGGACGTCAACCTGTGGTACTTGTCCTGCGGTGAACCGGGCCAGTACGGATCCCTCGGCACAGCCGGAGCCGGCAATCTGCCCGGCGCCAGAAGCGGCTCTACCACCTGGGTGGACTCTGCCGGAAATCTCTGGCTCTTCGGCGGCCAGGCTTTCGATACCAACGGCCGCTTCAGCGACATGAACGACGTGTGGATGTTGAACCCCTCTACCCAGCAATGGACGTGGATGGATGGCATGAACGCAGTCGTCGACTACTACAAGGAATGGCTCAGCGCCACCTGGGGCACCTATGGCCAGTTGGCCCAGGGCAACGTCCCCCCAAGCCGTTGGGGCGCTCCCGCCTGGAAGGATGCACAAGGGAATATCTGGCTCTTCGGCGGAATTCAAAACGGTTGGTTCGGCAATGCAGGTTACGGCTGGCTAAGCGACCAATGGAAGTTTGACCCGGCTTCCAACCAGTGGGGCTGGATGGCTGGAAACGTCAACGACAGCTTCACCTCCATCAGCGCCACCCAGGGCATCCCCGGTCAGTTCAACATCCCCGCCTCCCGCGACGGCGCCGTTATCTGGACTGACTCGGCTGGCAATCTCTGGCTCTTCGGCGGCAGGACCACCTTCGACGCTTTCAACGACATGTGGGAATTCCAGCCGGACAACACCTACCGTCCCTCTGTCTCCTCGCCGGTCTTCTCCCCGTCTCAGGGCACATATTCCACTCCGCAAACCGTCGCCATTAGCGCCTCTACTCCCGGCGCGCTCATCTACTACACCACCGACGGCACCACGCCCTCCGTTTCCTCCACCCTTTACGGAGCGCCCGTGCGCGTCTCCTCCACGCGGACGCTTCAGGCCATCGCCGTCGCTCCCAACTACCTACCCAGTCCTGTCGCGGCGGCCACTTTCAACATCGCCGCGCCTGGCCCGACTCCAACCTCCACCACCCTCTCCATATCGCCCGCGTCGACAGCCTTCGCGCAGCAGGTCACGCTCACGGCAACCGTCGCCAACAGCGGCGGCGGCAGTCCCACCGGCACGGTGACCTTCAAAACCAGTGCGAAGACCCTCGGCTCAGTCCCACTCGCGCAAGGTTCAGCCGCTCTCACCGTCGCCTCCTTGCCCGTCGGCTCAGCCTCCCTCACCGCCTCCTACAGCGGTGATGCGCAGTTTGCCCCCAGCACCTCGGGCGCGCAAACCGCCCTCATCGGCACGCCGTCGAGTCCTGAAAACCAATGGGTCTGGATGAGGGGAGCAACCAAAGCCGTCCAAAGCTTTGGCACGGATCTATCCTTCAACTACGGCATTCGCGGTGTCCCCTCCGATCAGAACGAGCCCGCCAAGCGCCTCTTCCCCGCCACCGCCGTCGATGCCGGCGCGCGCCTCTGGGTCTTCGGCGGCTTTGGCGTCGGCCAGTCGGTCAACGGCCAATTGCTCAACGACCTTTGGGTGTTCGATCCCGCTTCCAATCAATGGACCTGGATCAGCGGTGGCAACACCGTCGGCACCGCCTGCACCCATTCGCGCCACACTGAGGACATCTGCGGTTTCCACGGCCTTTACGGAACTCGCGGCCAGGCCGCGCCCGGCCAGATGCCCGGCAGCCGCGACGCCGCCACAACCTGGTTCGATTCGCAGGGCCGTCTTTGGCTCTTCGGCGGAGAAGGCTTCGATGCCGATGGCAATTTCGGCGAGCTCGATGACATGTGGCGCTTTGATCCCGCCACCGGCCTGTGGACTTGGATCGGCGGCAGCACCCTGCTCGCCAACAACGGCCGCTTCGACGGCCAGGACCCCGTCTTTGGCACCCTGGGCTCACCCGATCCCGCCAACACTCCCGGCGGCCGCAGCTTCGCCGCCACCTGGCTCGACGCCCAGGGGAATGTCTGGCTCTTCGGCGGCCGTGCGCATGATGTCTCCGCGCTCGGTACCTTCGGAGACCGCAGCGACCTCTGGAAGTACGCCCCATCCGCCAATCAGTGGACCTGGATGGGCGGCATCACCGATTTCGGCGGCGGCGATATCCCCGGCGCCTACGGAACCCGCGGCGTGCCCGCCTCCGCCAACCTCCCCGGCAGCCGCGAAGATGCCACCACCTGGCGCGACGCCTCCGGCAAATTCTGGCTCTTCGGCGGCTGGGGTATCGACTCCCAGGGCGCTGCCGGCGAACTGAACGACGTGTGGCGCTTCGATCCCGCCACCATGCAGTGGACCTGGATGGCCGGCAACAACCTCAGCTACGGGCCCGCCGTCTACGGTACACAGGGGCAGATCGCGCCCGCCAACACCCCCTCCGGTCGCTTCATGACCTCAGGATGGGCTGACAGCGCCGGCAAGTTCTGGCTCTGGGGTGGCCGCGGCTACGACAGCGCCAACCAAAGCCAGCTCTACTTCAATGACCTCTGGGAATTCGATCCCCAGAGCGCCCAATGGGCCTGGATCGCCGGCGAACAGCTCACCACCTGCCCCACCTTAGGCGGAAACTGCGGAAGCGCTCCCACCTACGGCACGCCCGGCCTTCCCGCTTCCGCCAACATCCCCGGCGGCCGCGGCGGCTCCGCCGTTTGGATGGGCGCCGGCGATGTCGTGTGGGTCTTCGGCGGATGGGGTGTCGATCCTTCCACGCAGTTCGGCTTCCTCGGCGACCTGTGGAAACTGCCTGTCCGTTCCGCCATCACCCCGGCCACCGCCCTGCCTGCCTTCAGCGTCCCCAGCGGAACCTACACTGCCGCGCAAACCCTCCAGATCACGGACGCCACGCCCAACGCGGCCATCTACTACACCACCGACGGTTCCACACCCTCGGCGTCATCTACCCTCTACACCGCCCCCCTCACCATCTCCGCCTCTAAAACCATCCAGGCCATCGCCATCGCTCCCGGCGCATCCCCCAGCGCGGTCGCCTCCGCCAGCTACGTCATCCAGGCGCCCCCCGGCCTGTCGATCAGCGCCGGAGACGCCACCCTCCAGCCTGGCGCATCCGCCACCCTCAACGTCATGGTCTTGCCTGTCAACGGCTTCACCGGCAGCGTCAACCTCGCCGCTCAGATCACCTCCTCGCCCGCGGGCGCCGTGCACCTGCCCACCCTCTCCTTCGGCAGCACCAGCCCCGTCAACATCACAGGAACCCTTCCTGCCAACGCAACCCTAACCGTCAACACTACCGGCCCCACCACCGTGGCTCGGGCGCACCCGCAGCGCAATCCCTGGCTGCCCGCTGCGGGTTCCGTCCTCGGCTGCGTGTTGCTCTTAGGCCTGCGGCGCCATCTCCGCCGATTCCGTGCCTCACTCGCACTCGCCTGGCTGCTTCTTGCCATTGCAGGTGCTCTGTCCGGCTGCGGCGGCGGCTCAGGCGGGTCCGCAGGAGGAGGAACTCCCAAATCTGACCCGGGAACCAGCCCCGGCAAATACGTCATCACCATGACCGCGACCTCGGGCACCATCTCGCAAACGGGATCAATCACCCTAACCGTCCAATAGCTTAGCGGGACTGGTCGACGCCTTATCTCAGAGTGAGTCAGTCGACTTTCGAGAGGCGAGAAGGAGAGGGTGCCGTGCCTCACCGCCGAAGCCAATTAGCGCATCATCCCCGATGCACTCACCGAACCGGATAAGTACTCAAGCTGTCGGCTTCCGTTTACCGATCCGCGCCTCGAAGACCGGAGGAGTGATCCCCGGCTTTTGAAGTTGGCGCCCCAACCCACTCCTGAACCTAGCTCTGTGATGGCGCGCACAGCCGCCATCCTCGAACCACCCCATAATCCCAATTGCGCCCATTTGCGGTGCAGGAAGATCTTTGTCCAAAAACAGGGAAGCGGCTGACACGGCCGCCCAGGAAAAAGGGAAAAGGGGTACCCCCCTCCCCCTAAACCCGGGTCTGCAGGTGTGAGCCGGCAAAGGCGGCAGCACCCTCTCCTGCGGTGGGCTGGGGACGAATCGGCTGCGAGGGCAGAGGAAACAGTGCACCCCCCACCCCCTCCCCCAATGCACCGCAAAAGGTGCAAACCGGGGGCAAGGACAGGGTCAGGCACCCCCCATCCCCCCCGCACGTGGAAGCGGTGGGAACGGGAGAGAGAACGGCAGCCCCCACCCCTCCAGGGCGACTTGGGGGCGCAACGCCAGAGGGATCTGGGGAAGCACAGAGACCCCACCCCCTCCCCCCATGCACCGCAAAAGGTGCAAACCCGGGACGGGAGAGTGGCCGGGGACCCCCCCCTCCGCCCTCTGCACCAAAGGTGGTGCAAAACGCAGCATCCAGCCCCGGATCAGCCCCACCCCCTCCTTCCTCGGCGGTCTTTTCTTGACTTCCGCTCGCTAACTAAATTATTAGTAATTCGTCTGACAGAGTGAAGGCGTTGGAAGGCGCCTTCTTCCTGAGTAGCAGTAGAAGCAGATGCCCCCAAAGCCCTCCAACACGCTGACCCAGGCCGAGCTAAGGCTCATGCGAGTGATGTGGACCCGCGGTGAGTCGAGCGTTGCCGACCTGGTGGCCGCCTGCGCCGGCGAGACTCCCCTTGCCTACACGTCGGTGCTGACGACCGTCCGCATCCTCGAACAGAAGGGATACGTGACCCACCGTCAGGAGGGCCGGGCATTCCTCTACAGCCCCTCCGTGGCCGAGCACGAAGCCAGCCGCAGCGAAGTCAAGAATGTGCTCCAGCGGTTCTTCGGCAACTCACGTGAGCGCCTCCTGCTGAGCCTGCTCGGGGACGAAGAGATCACGGCGGAAGAGTTGCGGCGTCTTAAAGAAGCAATCGCGCTGGCGCCGGACGAGGCCACGTCGACGGAGGTCGGGTGATGAACGAGCTGGTTCTGCACGCAGTCAACCTGTCGGCCACTGCGACGGGAGCCCTGGTTTCGGCCATCTGGCAGGGCGCGCTGCTGGCTGCCATCGTATTCCTCGTGCTGCGCATGCTTCCCGGCCTGAGCGCCGCAGCCCGCTCCGTCATCTGGCTCAACGTCTTTATCCTGCTCGCCTTGCTCCACATCCTGCCGGTATTCATCGGCGGACAGGAGGCTTTGCCCGCAGCGTCCGCAAGCCACGCCGTCCGACTCAATCCACTTTGGAGCTTGGCGGTGGCTGCCGTCTGGCTGGCAATGTCGCTGATTCGCCTCGCGCAGCTCGCTTCAGGAGCGCTTCACCTGCGCCGCATGGGCCGAAACGCCGTCCCGGCGCAAGTAACAGACGCGCTCAAGCCGCTGCTGGTGCACAACGGCCATCCCGTCGCGTTGTGCGCATCTGACGAAGTCGCCCGTCCCAGCGTGCTTGGATTCTTCCGCCCCCGGATCCTGGTTCCTCCGGCCCTGCTCGAGCAGCTCTCCGAGGCGGAACTCAAGCAAGTGATTCTTCACGAAATGGAGCACCTCCACCGCGGCGACGACTGGACGAACCTGCTGCAGAAACTTGCCCTGGTTCTCTTTCCTCTCAACCCTGCGCTGGCCTGGGTAGAACGCCGCCTCTGCGCCGAGCGAGAACTGGCCTGCGATGATCGTGTCCTGCACGCCGGATCCGGCCGCAAAGCCTATGCCCTGTGCCTCACTCATCTGGCCGAATTTACCTTGGTTCGGCGCGGTTTCAGCCTGGCACTCGGCGCATGGGAGCGGCGGCCCGAACTGGTGCGGCGCGTCCAACGAATCCTGAGTGAACCGGCTCGATCCATGGGCCGCAGGCCGGCCCTCGCCGCCATGGCCGGACTGACGACCGGAGCGCTGGCCTGCACCCTCATCCTCGCCCGCTCCCCCCAACTCGTCCGGTTCAGCCCATTGACCCGCGCAGCCCAGGCCCAGAATTTTTCGCCTGCGCTCGATGCGCATGAAGTAGCTCGGTCGATGGGCGGAACTCCCCAGTTGGTGAAGGCAGTTCTTCCCAGCGCGACGACGAAGCCTGGGAAGCCCCAGAAGGCCGCGCTCTGCCGCCGAGTGAAGAAGGCGGAGCCTCCGGCACGGCTGGCAAACCTGATGTCACCTCCTCCTCCGGTCGAAGTAGCGGGCACGCTACTGGTGATGACTGACTTTGACGATCTGGGCGTACCGCCGCAGGTCGTGATGGCAATGCAGCAGACCGGTCGTCATACCCGTCGGCCTGTCGTGGTGCGCTGCACGTTTGCCGTACTGCAGACGCCGGACGGCTGGCTGGTGATCAAGATTTAAGGAATCTACTGTGCGGCCGAAAACCGCACGCAAGCCTGGAAACAAAACAATTCAACCCTGGAGTGGAAGCGTTATGTCTGGTACAACTAATCATTTAGTAAGTGGAGCAAAGAGACTGTCGGCGCCGGCTGCCGTGGCTGCTGCGTTTGGCCTTGGTGCGGCAATGTTTGCCGGACACGGTGGGGTACATGCGGCGTCAAACACCCCGGCGCTCGACGACAACAGCATTGCGGCGCTGACGAGCATTGATCACGCCATGGAAGCGGTGGCAGCGAAAGTGACGCCGGCGGTGGTCAATGTGTCGGTGACGGCGCGGGTGCCCGCCGGTCAGATGACGATGGGCGGCGGAGATGGCGATGACGAGGATGGTGGCCAAATGCAACAGCAACTGCCTCCCGGCTTGCAGCGGTTCTTCGGGCAGATGATGCCGCCTGGCCGCCAGCGGCCGCAGCTTGAGCACGGGGTGGGATCGGGCGTGATCGTCTCGCCGGACGGGTACATTGTCACCAACAACCACGTGGTGGATGGGGCGACGCAGATCCGCGTGACGCTGAACGATCGCCGCGTGCTGCCCGCGAAGGTGATCGGCACGGACAAGCTGACTGACCTCGCGGTGATCAAGGTGGACGCGAAGGACCTGCCGACAGTGACTTGGGGTGACTCGGCCAAGCTGCAGCCCGGACAGACGGTGCTGGCGTTTGGCAGTCCGTTCGGGTATTTCCAGTTTTCGGTCACGCGCGGCATTGTGAGCGCGCTGAACCGGCCGAATCCCTACTCGGATGACGCGCGGAAACCGGGTGGCTATATTCAGACGGATGCGGCGATCAATCCGGGTAACTCGGGTGGGCCTCTGGTGAATGCGCACGGAGAGCTGGTGGGCATCAACACGTTCATCATTACGAACAACGGCTCGTTTGCGGGCGCGGGATTCGCGATTCCGGCGCAGCTGGTACGCGCAACGACCGACCAGATCATCAAGCATGGCAAGGTGGAGCACGGATACCTGGGCATCAACATCAACGACGTGACGCCGGCAAACTCCGAGTTCTTCAAGCTGAAGGAAGCGTCGGGCGCGATTGTGGCGCAGGTGACGCCGGACTCGCCGGCTGCGAGCGGCGGCCTGAAGCAGGGTGACGTCGTCACAGAGGCGAACGGGCAGCCGGTGGGCAACGCGGGCGCACTGCAGATGGCGGTCAGCGAGATGACTCCCGGAACTCCGCTGAAGCTGAACGTGGTGCGTGACGGCAAGCCGATGACGGTGAACCTGACTGTGGGGCAGTTCAAGGCAAAGACGGAGCAGGCTTCGAATGCGGGCGAGAACAGCGGCCAGAAGGGCAAGATCGGCGTGGCCGTTGGCAACCTGGATGAGAATGCGCGGCAGCAGTTCAACGTTCCCGAGCAGGTGAAGGGCGTTGTGGTGCAGGACGTGAAGCCCGGCAGCCCGGCGGAGGATGCGGGACTGCAGCCTGGCGATGTGATCGAGGAAGTGAACCGCAAGCCGGCGGCCTCGGCCAGCGAGTTTGCGAGCGATGTGCACACGACTCCGGCCGATAAGGACATCCTGCTGCTGGTGTGGTCGCAGGGTAACTCGAGTTACCGCACGGTGCATCCGGCGCAGAACCTTGCGCAGGACCGCCAGTAAGTTTGCGACTGACCACTGATTCTCTCAGCCCCCGGACGACGGAGAGCGCGTCCGGGGCATTTTTTGAAGGCAGGCAATAGGGAACAGGGAATAGGGAGTAGGAGAGACGGTGTAGAGTTGCGGCATGCGGAAATGCTTCTTGTGGCCCTGGATTGTGATGGCCGCGGTGTTGTGGCTTGCGGTGCCCGCGGGTTCCAAAACTGCGGCTCCAACTGAGCGGGCCGATTCGGTGCTGATTCTGAAGAAGGATCATGTGCTGGAATTGCTCGCCGGCGGGAAGGTGATTCGCAGTTACAAGGTGGCGCTGGGATCGGGAGGGCTGGCGGCGAAGGAGCGCGCCGGCGATGGGCGCACGCCGGAAGGGCATTACGTGATCGACAGCCGCAACGAGCACTCGGCGTATCACAAGGCGCTGCACATCTCGTATCCCAATGAAGAGGATCGACGGCGGGCGGCGAAGCTGGGTGTGAGCCCGGGCGGCAAGATCATGATTCATGGGCTGCCGAACGGGAAAGGTTGGATTGGCGCGGCGCACCGCACCATCGACTGGACGCTCGGCTGCGTGGCGGTGACGGACGATGAGATTGAGCAGATCTGGAAGCTGGTTCCCGTCGGGACGCCGGTGGAGATTCGGCCGTGACTAAAGTGCCGTATCTTTTGCTGCGCTGAGGGTATAAACCTAGGTAACTGGCTTATGAGTGACTGAGTAACTAAATCACAGTTACCATGGTTGGAATTCCCCTTTAGGCGGTGTCTTGCCGCCTGGTTTTGAGTTGCCGATGCATTCCGATGGTATGGACGTGCTGTTGCTTGGTGCTCCGTTGCTTCTGGTTCTGGTGGTGTTCATGTTTCGGGCGGATGAGCATATTGCCGCGTCGGACAAGAGCCGGAAGCCGTCGGACGGCCGGCGGAAGTTCTCAATCGCCGCGGAGGATGGGAAGGATGTTCTGACCGATCCGGATGGGAAGGCGTATAGGAAGCGCGGTTCCAAGAAGGAATAGCTGTTAATCAGCTAATAACCTTTACCTCGTTCGCAAATCATATTCGATTTTGCGCATATGCTTATTCATATTGAGCTAATCTATTTTGTATGAGCCGAATAAGCGAAAATTAGCGAAGATTTGGAGAAGTAAAAACAGGGGGAGGGGTAGCTAATTTTCTAGTAAACCCAGTCCCTTTCTAGTTACTCCCCTTCAGTTCGTCGTTTGGTTAGGAGAGGAGCCCAGGCACACCACGACTCACCTGAGCAGGGTAGGCGAATTTGAGGGTGGAGTCTGTGATGGTGGTCACGGGTGAGGGCCGACCGGATCACAAACGCGAGCGAGCGGGCAGGTTCGCGCAAGCGATCCTCCTAATAGGAAGTAACTCGATCGCAACTGTCGAGTTACTGTCGGTGAGTGCGTAGGCGATTTGGCATTGACTGACGATCGATTAGCAAGGGCTCGTACCTGGCGCTTCAATCGCCCCAAGATTGATCAGAGCGAGCAGCATTTCTTGAATTTTCGACCGCTTCCGCAAGGACAGGGATCGTTGCGGCCGATCTTCCCCCGTTTCCCGTGGGGTGCTGACATGCTAGTGAACGAGCCGTGCCCCGGATAAGCGCTAATGACACGATCCATTGTCGGATCTGGCTCCCACGTGAACTCGAGATTGACACCGAATCGGATTGAAGCGTCCGGGGCAATGCAAATACCGTACCACCGAGCCGCACGAGCTCTGTATTTGCGCATTAAACAATGCTTTTCCAGTTTGGGGACGGCGACAGGGATCGGATGGCTATTGCAATGTACGGTTAGACCCTCTCCGCTTTCTCCCATTGGCATGGTTAGGTCGTGATGGGATCCGTCGTTAGCTGATTGCCAAGCCATTTTGTCAATGGCATCGCTCAGATTGACCACTGCGTCTTCCGACAACATAAGCAAAGCGAATCCAAGATTGATCGTGCCTGGATTGGGTCTGGATTCGATCTGCCTCAAGATCTCGCCTACCCTAGTGCCCTTAACACGGGTCAAGATCCCATCCGGTGTGCGTGGACCCGGTGCTCCTTCGCGCCTGACCATCATCGCGATATCGAGATCAGCGGCAATGTCATCTCCAAGCTGAATCATGTCGTACTGTTCTTCAAACCACAGATTCCGCTTGAGGTGATACGAGAGGATCGTCAACTCGTGGCCGGTGTAAATCTTCTCTTGATAGCTGGCCCGCCTCTTTAAATAGCTAAGGAATTGAATCGGAGTCTCGAGCATCTCTGCGATCACGTCCAATGTGAAGACGTCGAGTACGAATGGAGCTTGTATCACAAGGTCTGCTTCATATTTCAAGAACTGCCGCACCTGAAAGCTCAGCGCGGGATAATGATCTGAGACCAGACAGAGGATGTATATTTCTTTGAGGTTTTTCGGTACTTCGATCCTTGTCTCGTCGGGCCTGAGAAACGCATAGCTCGAGCTCGTCAAAGCTCGCGCACACCCGAGGGCTTGATCATAGGAGTCCTGAACACTCTTCTTGAAGTCACTGCGGATCAGGTTGTCATTCCCCTTCCGCGCTTCCATGGTCAACCGTTTTGATTTCGCCTGCACGATGATGGCACGATCACCGAATAGGACTAGAGTATCGATTTCCCCCGCGTCCTTTCCCTTGCCCTCGCTGACCCGGATATTGGAGAGCACGGCTCTTTCGCCAAAAATCGCCTTTAGCCGCGCCTCCGATAGATCTTCAAGAAACTTGCAGCGATTGACATGCAATGTATTGCGATAGGCTTTGTCATCCCACATCCAAAAGAACGGCGATTCATACAGCGACTGCTCTAGTGTGTACTGTTCGAGCAGGAGAAGTTGCCCGTCGCGAATCGGAATTATTGGCGCTGCACAAACTACGTTGAAATCGTCAACAGCGCGAAAACAGGCATTTCTCTGATCGGCCGGCAGAATGAAGGTGTTCACGACCCGCTCGATCAGACCTCGATCCATGTCTGAAGCCTCTGCGAGTTCATCGACAGTGAAGACAAAGGAGGGCAAGAAGGTCCACTCTTCTGGACTGAGGTCCGCAAGACTAGCAAAGGTCGAAGTAAATTTGCCGTTCTGCAACTTGACCAAAGCGTGAACGACATCGCGGGCGCTTTGGATGGTGAAGCCCCTCTGCTTTTCTAACCATGGGTTATCGGCTTGGTACTTCGGAACAGAGAGGTCACGGAACTGGAAAGAATACGCTGATTCGCCACTGTAAAAGATGGGCTCGCGCAGATTCTCCCCTCGTTGAAAGGGGTTCGCTCCGCTACCGGTTTCCACGGCTCTTCGAAGCTCCTCCACTGTCGGACCCGACATGCTCTCGTGAAATTCCTCAAGCAATCTCTCTGTTTCATCGATGTAGCGCTGCAATGTCTTCGCATCCGGCAATGACCAGTCGATTGCCTGCTGCACCATAAGTCCGATCAAGGTCGACCTTTCGGTACGGATTAAATGCTCTCTCGAGAACAAATGGGCCGTGTCCTCGGCTGACATCTCGGAAGAGTAACTGATCACGGTGTTTCGGAAGCAGAGGTACGCCAAAGCATGTACGTAGCCTGGCGAGGTGCAGACGACCGATAGGTCCCGAAAGATCTCATCTTCTTTGCGCATGGGAGATTGACTAAGTTCTAAACGTTCCTAAGCATGCAACAGTGGACGGAGGGGGTCAAGACTCAGGCGGTATGTCTCGCTAGACAAATCCCGTAGAGCCAGGTTTTAACCAGCATTCCAGGTGGTTCGCCTCAATTGCCGCGTGCAGGGCAAACCGCTCATTGAGGACGGGGCCGTGATGACCGGATGCACCTCGGCGAATGAGCATGAATCAAGCGAGGGGCCGCTGGAAGACCAGACCGCACGCAAACTGCGGAATAATCAGGCTACTTCGACGCGGCCTTACGGGACGCGTGAGGTGTATGGCGCACTGACCCAGGACAGATCCTCGCGCTGCTCGGACCTTGGCCTGGGCTATTGTCGTTGCGCACCTACGGCGCGCGCATCGGCTTCTGAAGTAAGCCAGCAGATGGTATCGCCGACCTTGTGAAGAAAGCCGGTCATGAGGATGAACGGGCGGTGAACGCTCGAGAACCATCCCTCAGCGGCTAAAGCCGGGCACATCTCAACGAGTTGAGCGGCACGGATAAGTAAGTGCCCTTTCAAAGCTCGGCTCTTAGGTGTTGTCAGGCTTGAGGAGAAAGTGCGCGGTCGTTCGGGATGACACGGGTCTGGGGGTGGAGAGCGTGGAGCATCGCGAGGAGGGGAACTGCCGGGTTTGGGTCTCCCACCCTTGAATCGATGAAACCGATTCAAGGATGGGGCGCCCGGATTTGTGACTGGCGGGGATCGCTATTTGGCGCTGGCCGGCGGCACAATGCCGTTCATGCGCAGGTACTCCACCAATTGGCCATAGTGGTCATACCCGTGGGCCGCGGCAAATCCGGTAATCGTGATGCGCGTGCTGAAGCCGTCGACCGGCTTGACAGCGATGAATGCATTCTCCGTGGTGATGGTCGCAATGGCCTTGTGCGCGTAGACGAAGGAGGCTTCCAGTGCGGCCACGGCTTCGTCCTTTGTTTTGATGGAGCCGATTGCCTTCACGTCGCGGTCAGGCTTGATGCCGCTCCAGCCGAAGAAGAAGTAGTTGGCCTGCGCCAGATGCGTTACCTGTCCTACAAAGGTGCGCACGGTATCGAACTGCGTCTTCTGGCTCTCGGCAAAGATGCCTTGCGCGGGCGCGAAACTGTACTTATCGGCCGGCATAGCCTTGGCCGCGCCCATTACCTCGCCTTCCATCATGGAGAGCAAGCTGTCCATTGCTTTCGAGGGATCTTCCTTTGTACCGATGGGAGGCGCCGGCGGTTGCTCGCTCATCTGCGCCCGCATCTGCGTAACCCCACTCACGATGACAGCAACCGCAAGAACCAGAGCACGAATGCGCATTGTTTCTTCTCCATTCAGGTTTGTTTGACAGCGACCCCAGCTTACCAGAGCGGCTGGGGAGATTCATTTATCGGAGATTGGCCCCAGTCCCTTCGTGACTTGGCGATTTATGGCTCGCTTATGCCTGGGGATCCCAGCCCTTGCGGTATTCGCGGGCCAGATACTTGTTGGCATCTGCGAGGTTGGTGATCTTTTGGGACTGGCCATCGTAGATCAGCTTCTTGCCGGTGCGCAGTGCGACGGCGTAGAGGTTCACTGCCTCTGTGATGGGCCATGCGTTCAGGAAACTCGAGGGCGGTTGCGATCCGCTGCCGCGTACGGCGGCAATCCACTGGCGCATGCTGGGCGCAACCTGTTTGCCGCGGGCATAAGTCGGCGGGGGCTGATCTTTGGGCGTTCCGCCTGGCAATATCAGTTGCGGATCTTCCAGCATGAAGCCGGAGAGGATCTTCCCCTTGGTGCCGGTGAACATCATGCCCTCGACGGGAAGCTCTTCGTTTGCGGCCTCCAGCTCCTCGGGTGTGGGAGGGCGCATGCCGCCGTCGTACCAGACGAGGTCGACAGGGCCCCGAGTGCCGCTGGCCGGATATTTGAAGCGGACGGAGGAGGCGGTGGGGAACGAATAGTCGTTCTGCACCTGGAAGGCGATTCCGTTGTTGAATCCGCAGACGTGCGTCTTCGCCGGTTCAATGCTGGTGGGGGACTTGAGATCGAGAGCATTGAAGACCGCCCAGAGGCTGTAATGGCCCATGTCGGCCATGGAACCTCCTCCGAAGTCATACCAGCCGCGAAACACCATGTGCGTATAGTCGGGCGAGTAGGGTCGCTCGGCTTCAGGACCGAGCCACAGATCCCAATCGAAGCCATCAGGAACAGGCGCGGCGGTGGGGAGGTTGGTGTACTGGGGCCAGACGGGACGGTTGGTCCAGTTATGGATTTCGCGGAGGGTGCCGATGGCTCCGCCGTTGATCCAGGCCATGATCTGATCCATGGAACCGTTGGCTTCCCAGGGCATGAAGTGCGTGGCGACACCGGTTTGGCGCGCAGTTTCGATGACGAGCTTGGCTTCCTGCAATCGATTGGCGATGGGCTTGTGCAGGATGACATGCTTGCCCTTCTTCATGCAGGCGATGCTGATGACGCCGTGAAGATGATCGGGCGTCATGATCTTGACTGCGTCGATGTCTTTTTCTTTGTCGAGGAGCTCGCGGAAATCGGCGTAGGACGCGCAGCCCTTGTAGGTTCCGCTGGGCTGGTCGGCCGCGTAGTAGGTCTCGACGAAGTTCTTGGCCAGGTCGCGGCCTCCGGGGACGATGCCTTCGGTGCCTTTCATCCAATCGGGCTTCTCGAGGACGGTGCGCAGTTCGTTGAGGAGGTCGTCCTTGCCCCAGTCGCGGTATCCGATGGCGTGCTGGGAAGGGTCGCAGACGGCGACGATCTGGATTTCAGGGCTCGCCATGAGGCGCGGCATCTCGCGAAGACCCTCGGTGCCCGTGCCGATGTGCGCCACGGTGATCTTGTCGCTGGGAGGGACAGCGCCGCTTTTCGCCAATACATGGCGCGGGAGGATGGTGAAAGCAGCGGTGGCGGATGCGGCTTCAAGGAAATCGCGCCGATTCAACATGAATGTGACCCTTTCTGCTTTGTTGCTCATTCGGAATAACAAGGTGTGCGGGTGCTGGCCGGCTCAGACGCTCAGGGACTTGAGGTAAGGCACGCTTGCCGGCATCAATGAGGGATCTTCTTCGAGTTCGACGAAGTAGTTCTTTACGCCACCGGTTTTGGCCGCCGCGAAGACGGACTTCCAATCGACGACTCCCTTGCCGATCGGGACCTGGCGGAAGCCGGATTTGGTGGAGGAGTCCTTTACCCAGTCCTGGCAGTGCATGGAGAGGAAACGGCCGGGATACTTGTTGAAATAGGTCACCGCATCGTAGCCCTGCTGCGCGGTGGATACCTGGAACTGCAATTTGGTGGTGGCGGGATTGAGTGCGGCGATCATCATGTCGTAGACGGGTTTGCCGTCGATGTGCTCGGAGACGAACGCTTCATTGTGCAGCAATGCGACGATGCCAGCGGCGTGCGCCTTTTCGGCGAAGGCGTTAAAGGGCTCGACCATGCGCTTGACGTCGTCGGGTGACTCGGTGGTGCGGGGAGCCCAGGGGCCGAGTGCGGCGATCGCCATCTGCGTCATGCCGAAGTCCTTGGCGTAGGCGATGCTCTGGTCCGCCTTTTGGAAGAGCTCATCTGCACCCCAGTGCGCGGAGATGCAGCCGAGGCCCCAGTCTTCGAGCATGCGCCGCAACTCCTGTGGCTTGTATTTCTGCAGGCTGGAGAATTCTTCGTAGCCGTAGGGCGAGCAGAGCTCGATCTGCGTGAAGCCGGCTGCATGCAATTGCTTCATGGTGCCGGCGAAGTCCGAACCGATCGACTTGCGCACGGGATAGGTCTGACAGCCGATGGGCAGACCAAGCGGATCAGCGAATGCGAACTGTTTGGAGGAGAGAAGAGCGGCGGCAGCGGCCCCTGTGGTGAGAAACTCTCTGCGATTCATAAGTGTGCGTGGCCCCATGGTGATCGATGGAAGAAATATAGCACCTGCCGAAGGGGTCTCCGACCTTGTCGATGAGCATTCCAAATGAGAGTGGCTTGCTGAAGGGAGAAATCAAGGTCGCGGCTGGCAAACCGGAAAACGGTCTAGTCGCAGCCGCTATGCTGCAGCTCATTCATAGCGCAATGCTACTGACGGATCGATGTTCATCGCTTTCCTGGCGGGCAGATAGCATGCCGCGAGGGCGATTAAGGTCAGTCCAATGACTACGGCCGCCATCGTAACAGGATCGTTTGCGCCGATGCCATAGAGGACGGGGGCAAGCAGTCGCGATGCTGCGAAGGCTCCCATGAAGCCGATGCCCAGGCCAATCGCGGAGAGGCGCAAGCCCTGGTTCATCACCATTTTCATCACATCGCTGCGGCGCGCGCCTAACGCCATGCGCACTCCGATTTCGTGCGTACGCTGCGAGACCATGTAGGCAATGACGCCGAAGAGGCCGATGGCGGTCATCACGACAGCGAGGAGTCCGGAGACTCCGAGGAGCCAGCCTACTGCCCGGGCGGGGAACAGGGGAAGAGCCATGTACTGCTCGATGGTCTGTCCATCAGTAGCCGCCATGAGCGGGTCGACGATTGTGACCTCGCGCTGAATTTCGTCGAGGAGCGTGCGGGAGTCTCCTGTGGAACGCACTACGATGGTGCGCTGAGGATGCAGACTCGGTAGAAACATTACAGCGGCGGGGGGCTCACCGAGGGTGTGGTACTTGCCGTCCTTTACAACGCCGACGACCAGGCGCGTGGATTTCTCATCGTGCATGGCGAGGCGCCTGCCCACGGGGTCTTCTCCGGGCCAAAGCCGGTTTGCGAGAGTCTGATTGATGACGACTGCGTCGGCCTTGTCGCCGTTGAATTCTTTCTGAGTGAAGTCGCGCCCGCGGAGAAGGGGGATGCCCATTGTCTGAAAGAATCCGGGAGAGACGCGATAGAAGTCGACCTCTGTTTTGTCCTGGTTGGGTCCGGAGTCCTTGCCGACCGTTGTTCCCGAGCGCGAGGTGCCGAGGGGCAGAAAGGCTGTGTAGCTGGCCGAAGTGACTCCGGGGAGTTGCCGAACCCGATCCAGAAGGCGGGTGTAGAACTCGTCGATTTTTGCGGGTGAGTAACCGAGGTTGCTCGGGTCAAGTGTAGTGAGCGCGATGTGATGGGTATCGAAACCGGCATCGATGGCGTTCGCATTCAGGAGGCTTCGCACACAGAGCGTTGCTCCGGCGAGAAGCACAACGCAAGCGGCCATTTGCGCGACGACAAGCGCGCTGCGGAGGCGCGATTTTTTCGGGCCGGCGGTCTGCGTTTCTTCCTTAAGAATGCGGGCGGCCCGCACGGCACCGGCACGTAATGCTGGAGCGAGGCCGAAAACCACGCCGGTGGCAATGGAGATCGCCGTCGTGAACAGGACGACTCGCCAGTCGATGGGAATGGAGAGTGTGATAGGAATGCTCGCGGGCTTCAGCATCATGAGCATTCGCGAAGTAACCCAGGCCACGGCAATGCCGGCTGCTCCAGCGAGTGTGGCGAGCATGAGGCTTTCAATGAGCATCTGGCGCACGAGACGTGCACGACCCGCTCCGAGTGCCGCGCGCGTTGCCATTTCGCGTCCGCGGCCGGTGGCGCGGGCCAGCAGCAGACTGGCGGCATTGGTACAGGCGATCAGCAAAACCAGCGCGAAGACGGCGAGGAGCCCACCGGTGAAAGCGGCGACGTATACACGGAACGGTCCGGGGACGAGCGTAAGTGGATAGACGATGGCGTCCTGAAAATCGTTTTTGCTTCCGTTGTTGTGGTAGACCTGCTGGGCGAGCACGTGCATCTCTGCCTGCACGCTCTTGCGGTCGGCGGTGCTGCGCATTTTGCCCGCGACGATAAGCCAATATGAGTTGCGGCTGGTGAAGCGTTCTGCAACTTCGTGCCGAAAGCGCGCCATCACAGTGAGCGGCGCCCAGAAGTCGGGATCCATGCCGACCATGAGGCCGGTGAATCCGGCTGGTGCCACACCGATGATTGTGAATGCTGTGCCATTCATGATCAGCGTTTTGCCGACAACGTTTGGATCACTGTTGAGCTTTTGCTTCCAGAAGGGATAGCTCAGGACGATGACCTGGCGCGGGTTCGCGATGTTGTCGTCGTCTACGGAGAGCGCGCGGCCGAGGACCGGGTTTATTCGGAGGAGCGAAAACAGGTTGCCGGAGACAAATTGCGCATGAAGGATTTCGCCGGAGCCCTGGTGATTCCAAATTGCTTCTTCGGGATCGCCGTCGAAGGCCATGAGGCCCTGAACTGATTTTGCATGATCGCGGTAGTAGGCGTAATCGGGATAGTTGAAGGGGCCCCAGCCTTGCACGCCGCTGGATTTCGGGTCGTGCAGCCAGATCTCGATAAGTTTGCCGGTGTCGCTGACACCTTGAGGAGGACGGAGGAGAAGGCCATTCACGAAGGTAAATACGGCGGAGTTCATGCCGATGCCAAGCGCAAGTGCCACGACTACAGCGGCACTTGATATTTGGGCGCTTGGCGAGCATTCGCATACCGAAGCGCATGTCGCGCCACCATTCTGAAGGGGAGAGAAGGCCGCGTTGGATGCGCTGACGTTCCTTGAGCCCTGTGACGTTGCCGAATTGGCGTCTTGCCGCACGGGCGGCATCGCGCGGATTCATGCCCTGCGATTGGTAGCGCTGTTCGAGCAGGGCGAGATGCTCGCGGATCTCGTCGTCGAAGCCGCCGTCTTCGCGGTGCTGTCTGGCTTGCCCTTTCAGTTTCGACCAAAGGATTCTGAGTCTTCGCATCGGATCACCCCTGCTTCTGGAGCTTCAGGACGCGATCCATTACGCCGGCTACGCGCTCCCAGTTTTCGGTCTCGCGATCGAGTTGTTTCATGCCCTGTCTGGTGATGGAGTAGAAGCGTGCGCGGCGGTTGTTCTCGCTAGTACCCCATTTTGAGGCGATCCAGCCTTGCTGCTGGAGACGAAGGAGGGCGGTGTAGACCGTGCCCTCATTCAGGTCGAGAACTCCGTCACTGACCTGCTCGATACGTCGAGCGATGCCGAAGCCGTGAAGAGGCCCCATGGCATAGAGCGTTTTGAGAACCATCAGGTCCAGTGTTCCTTGCAGTACCTCGGATTTTGCCTCGCTCACGGCTTCGCTCCTTTGGATATTCCATAGAAGCTATCATCGTCACCTTTGGAATGTCCAGAGGAATTTCCCTGGGCGCTAGATGTCTGTCAGGGGGCGACCAGACCGGACCCGTCCTGTGAATGAAGCCTTATAGTTGTTTGGCTACCACTTGCGAAGCTGAATCGACTACTCCGTCCTGAGTGCCTGCATCGGGTCGATGGAAGCGGCGCGTCGCGCGGGGATGAATCCTGCCACCGTGGCGCAAATCGTCAACAGCAGAATCGCTCCGGAAAAAGCCAGCAGATCGTAACCGCTGACCTTGTAGAGAAGGCTGGCCATGAGATGACCTGCGAGAAGCGCAGCGGGAACTCCGAGCGCAAGGCCGATAAGAATCTGACCGAGCGCGTTGCGCAGGACCATGAGCACTACGGCAGAACGCGCAGCGCCGAGAGCCATGCGGATGCCGATCTCGCCCGTGCGCCGCACCACGTAGTACGACATCACTCCGTAGAGGCCGACGGAAGCCAGCACGAGTGCCAGGATTCCGAACAGACTGGTGAGCCTCGCAAGGAGTCGGTCCTGATTAAAGTTCCCGGCAATTTCCGCATCGTAAGGGCTGAAGCGCAGGACGGTTAGATTTGGATCAATGGCGGCGAGTGTCTTGCGGGAGAGAGCCTCGGCATCGGGAGGCACCTGGGCGAAGTCGAGAATGATGAAACTGACGAACATGGAGCTCTTTTCGCCTGCGTCTGATTCCGACTCCTGATAACCGGTGAACTGTTGAGACAGCGGACGAAAGAAGAGCGGTCCTATGTCCCGGCGCGGATCGGTCATCTTGAAATCGGCAAAGACACCGACGATTTCGAAAGCTCCGGAATACTGCGGTTTGTTGACTCCAAAATGCTTTCCTATCGGGTCCTCATGGGGAAAGAACTGTTTGGCGAAGGCCTGGTTCACAACGGCTACCTGTTGCGACGTCGCGGTGTCCTGTGGAGAGAAATTGCGCCCGCGCACAATGGGGACGCCGATGGAATCAAGAAACTGATTGCTGGCACGATCCCAGACGGACATGCAATGATCGTTTGGCCCCGGGGCAGGATGCCCTTGAGGAATGACGCAGGAACCCCACATGTTGCCACCCAATGGGATGTAGCGGACCAGGCTTACATGGCTCATTGCCGGCAATGCAGAGAAACGCTCTTCGATCTGACGGTAGAGGGCGGGGAGCCGGTCGAGTGTGTAGCCAGTGCCTTTGGGATCGAATTGCAGTACGAAGCGATTTGTGGTCGCGATGCCGAAGTCCTGATGCTCCAGATTGCGGAGGGACCTGGTCATGAGAAACGCGCCTGCGAGCAGGACCACGGATAAAGCCACTTGCAGAACGACCAGCGCTCTTTGCGGCAAGGATGCACTGTCTCCGCTGGAGCGGTTCGCTCCTCGAAGAGCATCGGCTGGCCGCGCATGCGAGGACATCCATGCCGGGGCCATGCCGAAGACGACGCCTGTCAGCAGCGAGACGAGGAATGCAAATCCGAGCACGGAGAGGGAAGGGGTCGCGGCGATGGGCATGTTTCTGGCACGGGGGAAGGCGAGGGCCAGCATCATGTGCGAGCCCGCATAGGCGACGGCCAGTCCTGCGGCTCCTCCGATGAGGCTGAGCAGCACACTCTCGGTAAGGACCTGACGAATGATTCTGCGCCGCGCCGCTCCAAGGGCCATGCGCACGGCTACGCCAGCGCGCCGGGCGGTGGAGCGCGCAAGCAACAGGTTGGCCGTGTTGGCGCAGGCGATGAGAAGAACGACTGTGGAGAGAATCATCAACAGACGCAGGCCGGCACCGGTTTGTTGCTGTAGTTTCTGGATACCTCCGCCAGCGGGAGCCAGAGTTACATGCTGCCGTGGTATCAAGGCCGCTTCGCCATGGTCCGTGTAGAGCGGGCGAGTGGCCAGCCACTGCCGCAGAGTTATGGACAACTTAGCTTGCAGAGCTTCGATGTTTACGCCGTGACTTACTCTGCCTATTGGATAGAGCCATAACTCGTCGTCTTGCTTCACGGCCGAATTCGCGCCTTCAAGCAGGGGCTCACTTGCTAAGGGCATCCAGAGGTCAGGCGGATTGGCGATGACACGATCGCCAAAGAAGCCGGGAGGAGCGATGCCTGCGACGACAAACGGGTGCATTTGTACATAGACTGTGGAGCCGATGATCGAGGCGTCGGCGCCGTAATCGGACTGCCAGGTCTTATAGCTCAAGACAAGGGCAGGAGCCGCTCCGGGCGAGTCATCAGTATCGTTCAGTACGCGGCCCGCATAGGCGGAAATGCCGAGAGTGCTGAAGTAGTTGCCGGAGACATACTCTGTCCGCATGGGTTGTGCCGGCGCTGCACCTCTGCGCACGGTGTAGCTGTTGCCTCCGGCTTCGACCGCTGCTAGCTGTTCGAATTCCGGCGCTGCCTGCTTGAGGCGAAGGTAGAGATCGTAGGAGAAGAGATCGAAGTCGCCATTGTCATTCTGGAAGTTATTAAAGTAGCAGCAATCATCCTTGTCTCCGATGCGGTAGAGACGGGAAGGATCATTCACCGGAAGCGAGCGCAACAGGATGCCGTGTACAAGGGTAAAGATGGCGGAGTTCGCGCCTATGCCGAGAGCCAGCGTGAGCACTACCGTCACTGTGAAGCCCGGCGACCTGTACAACTGCCTCAATGCGTAGCGCAGGTCCTGGACCAATAAGTCCAGGCGCAACCATCGCCACTGCTCGCGCGTTACATCCGCGATCATGGGGACGCTCCCGAATTCGCGCAGCGCCGATGCCCGCGCGTCCGCGGGCGATTGCCCCCTTGCGATGCGGTCGGCGATTGCCATCTTCAGATGACTCGCAAGTTCTTCTGCCAGATCGGATCTGCGCCGCAAAAACTGAAACAGTCTCACGAACCACCTCACTTTGCAGTCATGATTCCTTCAATGGTGGCGACCATCCTTCCCCAACGTTCATAGTCGGAGGCCAGCTGCTCTTTGCCCAGCTTCGTGATCTTGTAGAACTTGGCGCGCTGATTGCTTTCGCTCTTCTTCCACTCAGCCTTGACCCAGCCTTGGCGCTCCAATCGATGAAGAGCCGGATAGAGCGAGCCGGTTTCGACCTGCAGGACATCTCCGGAGTTCGCCCGGATGGCCTGGCTGATGCCGTAACCATGCTGTTCTCCCCACTGGAGCGTCTTGAGTATCAGCATGTCCAGCGTTCCCTGCAGGAGTTCGATTCGGTTCTGGTAGGAATTCTTCGTTGCCACAGGCTGTAGATCCTCTACATCAAATGATGTAGACAATCTACACCATTGCGCTGAGCAACGCAAACGCGAAATGTGTGCTCGGGATGCTGCTGTGTCGATCTAAGCGATGGTTACGCCGCAGCCCGGCACATCTTCCAATTTGAACCAGACCTGGAGGCCGAGTTCCATTGCGAGGCGCACATCTTCGTCGGCGCCTTTGGAAGCGCCGGGCAGACGGAGTACGCCATCGCAGCGGGTAATGAGGCGATTGGCCACGGGGTAGAGGATCTCTTCCCAGGCGGCATCGCCGGGCCGTTCGCAACCGGCTTCCCTGAGCAGCGGCAGCGCAAGCCATTCGCCAATCACGGGGATGTGGCCGGCCCGGAAGAGAGGGAGAGCCGCATCTTCGAGTGTGCGGAGATTCTTTTCCATGAGCGCGGGATCGTCTCCGGTTCCCGAGCGATAAGGACCAGCAATCAGGATCATGAGGGAGGGAGTGGTCTTCATGCTTGCCGCTCCGCGAAAAGATGCAGGGCGGCGTATTGCAGCAACATGATGGTCTTGCCGTCCTGGATGAGTCCGTTTTCGATAGCTTTGCAGGCTTCCTCAAAGGGCAGTTCAAGGACCTCAATGTCCTCGCCCTCATCGATGTTGCCGCCGCCCTGGTGCGCGCGGGGTCCAAGCTCATAGGGGGCGACAAAGAAGTAGAGCCTTTCGGTGACGGATCCCGGGCTCATGAAAGCTTCGAAGACGCGGGTGACTTCGCCGATGCGAAAGCCGGTCTCTTCCTCTGCTTCGGCGCGAATTCGCTCCTCCGGGCTCGCCTGATCCAACAGACCGGCCGCGGCCTCGATCAGCATTCCAGAATGGCCGTTCACATAGGCGGGATAGCGAAATTGCCGGGTGAGGACGACGCTTCGGCGTTCACGGTTGTAGAGGAGGACGGTTGCGCCGTCTCCGCGGTCGTAGGTCTCGCGCGTCATCTCCTGCCAGACGCCGTTTCGGCGTCGAAGGGCAAAGCGGGTCTTCTTCAGCAGGTACCAGTCGTCGGAGAGGGTACGAACATCCAGAACGCGGACCTCGGGCTGGTAAGGAAAGCTCATAGTCGGAAAATAGCGTGCAGTTTCGTGCAATGTCAAGTATTCTCGTGCAAGAGACATGTTGACTTCTTATCGCAAGCAGCAATTGCTCGAAATGCTCAAGGCCGACGGCAAGCTCGTGGCGAAGGATCTGAGCGCACGGTTTGATGTGTCGGAAGACACGATTCGCCGCGATCTGCGGGAGCTGGCGCAGGAAGGATTGCTGCAGCGGGTGCATGGGGGTGCTCTACCCGCCTCACCCGCGATTGCCGACTTCGCGGGTCGCGAGCAAATCCGTCATGAGGGCAAGGTGGGAATTGGACGGACCGCGGCGGGGCTCATCCAGCCTGGGCAGACGGTGATTCTGGACGGAGGCACTACTGCACGGGAGATTGCGCGGCATCTGCCGCCACAACTCCAAGCAACGGTGATCACGCACAGTCCGACGATCGCGATCGAGCTTGTGGAGCACAAAGCTGTCGAAGTCATTTTGCTGGGGGGGCGGCTCTTCAAGCATTCCGTCGTGTCAGTCGGGGCTGCATGCTTCGAAGCCATCAGCAGAATTCGGGCAGACCTGTTCTTCATGGGCGTGACGGGCATCCATACGCAAGCCGGATTGACGACAGGCGATTACGAGGAGGCCGCAGTTAAACGGGCGCTCAGCAATGCCGCGGCGGAGACGTATGTTCTCGCATCGGCTGAAAAATGGAATGCTGCATCGCCTTATCTCGTCCTGGGTTTGAGTGAGGTTGCTGGCGTGATCACGGAGCCGGACATCGGCGAAGCGATCACGCAGCCATATCGTGAGCTTGGGCTCTCCATTCTGCGGGGATGAGTGACACCACGGAATCCTTACTTCCGCCGCGGGGGCACTCGCGCGGCGCGGCATAACAGTGCGCCATTAGTGAAGAGTCGCCATGAAGGCATTGATTTCGCGAAGCACGTCTGCTTCGTTGGAGCGAAAGATGAAGTGATCGGCGTTTGGGATACGGACGACGCGCGCCTGCGGATTGCCCGCCTGGAACGCGTCGGCTTGCTCTGAAACGCGGGCCTTGTCTTCGGCAACCATCTGCGCGAGCTTCGATGGGTCCTGAGCACCCGCCGGTCCGAAACTATGGGGATCGGCGAAGATGGCGAGCACTGGGCATTTGACGCCCTCGAATCGCTCGACTCCGCGCTGAATAGCCACGCCGATTCTGAGGTCTGGCGTGATAGGCGGTCCCGGAATTGTGTCCGGCATTCCTTCGAACTGTTTCAAGGTTTCCTGTAGGTCTCGCTGATAGTGAGGAATGCTGACGTTGAGAAGATGTTCGGTCCTCGTCCTCATCTCTTTTGGTGAGGCAGGAAACACGAGATCCTGAATCTCTGCGCGCAGCAGTTCGGCATCGACTATGGGGTCACCATGCGAAGCGGACGCGTTGTAGTAGGCGTAGCTGTTGGCAGCGTCGAGGTAGACGAGCCCAGCTACTTTCTCAGGAGCATGCGCGCCGATATAACTAAGCTCTTCGCCGGCAAGCGAGTGACCAATGAGAACAGGCCTGGTGATGTGCAGGGCGTTCATCACGGCGAGCACGTCTTCTCCGAGGCGAGTGGCCGAATAATTCTGGCAGTCTGGAGCAGGGGCACTGGATGCGCCGAATCCTCGACGTGTGATGCCATACACGTGATACATCGCGGTCATCTTCGGCGCGAATGTGTCATAGACGTGGGCGTCGAATCGAAGGCCTGCAAGCAGAATCACGGGAGGTCCCGAGCCGCCCCAGTCAACCACTTCCAATTTCACATCATTTTCTACCGGGATCATCTGAACGGTGTGAGCGGTGGTGTCTGCGGGTTTAGCAGCATCCTGTTGCGCGGGAGCGGCTGCACAGGCTAAGGCGAACGATAGAAGTGGATACAGTCCTTTCAACTGATGCCTCCTTGAAGAACTCAGCTTGCGCTTTCGGCGATGGATCGGAGTTAATTCCATAAACAAGAAGAAATAGTGCCAGCTCTGCGAGATTCCGTGGGTCCTGATAGGACATGATCTAGAAAGTTATTGGCTGTTCAAATGGGATTCGTCGTGGAGTCGATAAACGGCTCATCTGCCTGATCATTTCCGTGTTCGTGCGCTGTTCCCCAAAGCGCGATCAGCATAGCGGCAAAGTAGGGGAAGCGAATGAAGTCGGCGAGAAAGCTTAGATCTGATACCTGACCAACGAAACTGGATGCGAGTCTGGCCTGGCAAAGGCTGGGGATTGAATACCAATAGAGGTCCGCAACCAGGAAAGTCACACCGGAAATGAACGGGAAGACGAATGCCGCGATCCAGAACGAGCGCTGCGCCGACTGTTGGGGAAGGGGCTTGTGAAGGACACGATGAACTGATCGATAGACGAGCAGCCCCGCCCAGAAAAACACTGTGTGTATCACCATCCAACCGATGAGAGCCAGGGGTAGCCAGACCGATTGAAACTGTTGCGATGCTTTACCGATTGCAGATGAGGTTTCGATTGAATCGATGGTTGCGAACCATGCCGGTGCGAGCATCGACCACAACAATGCAAAGACAAGTACCGGGCCTCGAGCGCATAGACTGTTGCACCAGGAATGAATGCACGCGATCGCAACCTGCTGCCAGTACCATGCGTTGGATCGGCCCAGCCTGAAGGCTTCGATCAGATCGCCGTCGAGCGCTTCGTCGCGATATCCGGCAGTGAGGTGCCGCAGCATCCACGTTGCAAGATAAGGAGGTTCTCTGCGCTTCATCAACTCTCCTCCGCCGCACCCATTTTCATGTCGGGCATCTTCTGCCAGAGGTGCGTGAGAACCCGGCGCATTTCCTGTACTTGACGCCTTCCTTCTTTTGTAATCCGAAAGAAGCGCTTGGCCTTGCCGCCCCGCTCCGGAGTCGGATCACCAAGCATGGAAGTGATCAGCCCTTTCGCTTGGAGGCGCTCGAGCGCCGCGTACACGCTGCTAACCGCAACATCCGCCTTGCGGTATTTTTCCAGTTCGCGCGCGATGGGGACGCCGTATGCCTCCTCGCCAAGGTGGATCACGGCGAGAAGAAGCATCAATTCCAGTTCGCCAAGGTAGCTTCGCTCTGGCATTAGTTCCACAATAGTGAAGAAATCCGGCCCACGCAACATCTTTTTTCGCTTCAATCTGCGTGGGACGATCAGCCGAGTCGTCTACTCTCGTCGCAACATGGCCATTGGATCGATGCGGGTGATGCGGCGAACGGCGATGTAGCTGGCGAAAAGCGACACCATGGCGAGAGCCGCACAGTCGAGCGCGATGAGGATGGGCTCGTTGGGGCGCGTCTGGTAGAGCACGCTGGTGAGGAGGCGCGTGAGCCCAAGCGACGCGGCGATGCCAAGCCCGATGCCGATACCTGCCAGCACCATTCCGCGCTTCAGCATCAGGCCGATGACGCCGGCTCGTTGCGCGCCGAGGGCGATGCGTATGCCAATTTCGCGGCCGCGCTGTTCAACATCGTAGGAGACCACTCCGTAGATTCCGACGATGGCGAGAAGGAAGGCGATCAACGCGAATGCCGCCATGACCTGGGTGGCAAAACGGGTACGCGCTACTGACATGGAGAGCAGCGTTTCCATGGGGACGACATCGGCGAGCGGCTGATCCTTGTCAATACGCAATACGGCCTCGCGCAGCGCGGGGATGAATGCACGGGGATCGCCGTCGGTACGAATGACAAGGGTCATGAATTGAAACCCGAGTTCGGGGTAGGACCAGTAGGCAGTGGGACGCACGGCGCTGGCGAGGCCAGCATGTTTCACGTCGCCAACGACACCGATGACGGTGCTCGGCTTATTGTCGCGTTTCATATAGATGGTGACGCGCTTGCCGATGGGGTCCTCGTGCGGCCATAGCGTCTGCGCCATGGACTGACTGATGACCACGTTGCCGGTGGCCTGGAAGGCTTCACTCTGATTGAACGTGCGGCCGCTGATGAGGGGAATGCCGAGGGTTTCAAAGAAGCCGGGTTCAACAAGAGAGACGTCCGCTACGGGCAGTTGGGAGATGGGGAGCACCGGGCGTCCTTCGACCTGCACGGCCGTGGCGGCGATGATGCCGGCGAAGGGAAGGAAGCCGTCAGCGCTTGCGGAGCGGACGCCGGGTATGGCCCGAACCGAGTCGAGCAGCCGCTCGAAGAACTGGTTCTTCTGTTCGTCCTTCTGGTAGCGGGCGTTCGGGAACTGGACCCACGCGGTGAGCACGTTCTGCGGACGGAACCCGGGATCGACGGCGACGATGCGATAGAAGCTGCGAATGAGCAGGCTCGCACCCATCAACAGCACAAGGGCGATGGCGATCTCACTTACGACTAGGATGCGGCGAGCGACACCGCGATTTTCGCCGCTACTTACAGTTCCTGCCCCCTCCTGCAAGGGCTCGCGAGGCGCGGTGCGCGCGGCGTCGAGGGCGGGGATGGTGCCGAAGAGAAGGCCGGAGAGCACGGAAACGGCAGTGGCGAATGCAAACACGCGCCAGTCGAGCCGAAGCGCATCGAGCGGAATGAGATTGGCGGGCGCGATGGATTTGAGGACAGCGAGGCAAAGGTAGCCCAAACAGAAGCCGGCCGCCCCGCCCATGAGGGAGAGCAGGCAGCTTTCCGTGAGGACCTGGCGCACCACCCGCTTGGCGGCGGCTCCAAGTGCCATGCGGATGGCGATTTCATGTCGACGCGCGGAGGCGCGAGCCAGGTTCAGCGTAGCGACGTTGGCGCACGCGATGAGCAGCACCATTCCCACGGCGGCGAGGAGCAGGCGCAGTCCCTGCGCGACCTCACCGGTGAGTTGTGCACGCAAGGGAACAAGATTCACGCTCCAGTTCTTCATGGAAGCGGGATCTTCTGCCTCGAGCCGGGACTGGAGGCTGAGCATCGCGTCCTGCGCGTGGCCGAGCGTGACGCCCTGACGTAAGAGACCGATCGCCTGCAGGTATCTGCCATGAGAGGTGCGGTTCTCGGGAGAGAAATTCATGGCCACCCAGATCTGGGGCTTCTTCTGGGAGAACGATCCCTGCTTGACGAAGAAGTCAAATCCGCGCGGCATGACGCCCACAACGGTATAGGGCTTGTCATCGAGAGTAATGGCCTGGCCAAGCACGCCGGGATCGGATGCGAAGCGCCGCTGCCATGTGTCGAAGCTGAGAACGGCGACGCGGTTCGAATTTGACTTGCCATCCTGCTCGGGCACAAAAACGCGACCGAGAGCGGCATTCACGCCAAGAATGGAGAAGAAATTCGGAGAGACCGATGCGGTCGCGATTTGTTCCGGCACATCGCCGCCAGAAAGGATCGAGGAGTCGTTGAATATGGCCGCCATCTGATCGAAGACGGTATTGTCCTGCTGCCATCGCAGAAATGTGGCGGGCGAAGTCACGTTCTGGCGTTCCCCATCGGGCATGCGGTGTTCCCAGGCCATGACGACGCGGTTGGCATTAGGAAACGGCAGCGGGCGGATGAGAGTCGCGTCGACGACGGTAAAGATGGCGGTATTGGCGCCAATTCCGAGGGCAAGCGTGAGCAGGGAAACGAGGGCAAATCCGCGATGCTTGAGCAGCATGCGAAAGCCGTAGCGGACGTCCTGCCATAGCGTCTCGAGCCAACTGACGCTATCCTGCTGTGCCATGTTGCCGAGGATGTTGGTGACGTTGCCAAGCTTGATGTGGGCGGCCCGGCGCGCTTCGGCAGGGGGCATCCCGCGCTCGATGTTGTCCTGGGTTTCAGCTTCGAGATAGGCTTCGAGTTCGGCCGCCGACTCTTCGCGGCGGGCGCGGCGCTGAAAGAAGCGTGTCCAACTCATGGTCTACTCCCGTGCGGGTTTCAAGACGCTATTTACGGCAGCAACGAGTTGTTCCCAGCGGCTGGTCTGGCGCAGAAGCTGCTTTCTACCGGCGGCGGTGAGGCGGTAAAAGCGCGCCTTGCGATTGTTCTCCGAAGGTCCCCATTCCGATTTGATCCAGCCGCGATTCTGGAGGCGGTGGAGGGCAGGGTAGAGCGAGCCGTGCTCCACCTGGAGGACCTCGTCAGAGCGGTGTTCGATGACATGGGCGATGGTGTGTCCGTGGGCCGGCCCGGGCAGAAGCGTCTGCAGGATGAGCAGATCGAGGGTTCCCTGCAGCAGGTCGGCATCCAGGGGTGGTGCGCCGGGCTTTGGCATCAGAGGCTCTCCCATAGATCATCGACTGGAGCACCAGAAGATTATCTATGGGAGTGAGGAATACACCCAGGTGCCTGCGGTTGGCAAGAGCAAAGTGACAAGCAGTCGAGAAAGTTGGACGCTGAGGTCGCGCCGATTGTATGAGCCTCACGGTGCATAATGGTCGCGCCGGGCGGGGTAGGCTTTGGCCGTCGGCTAAATGCAGCGGATTTCGATGCTGCATAGACGCGCTGCCGCGCCCGACTGAAAGAGGCTCGATGATGACTGCTGGTGGATGGATGAAGACCGTTGCGTTTGCGGCTCTGAGTTTTGCGCTGCTGCCCTCTGTTGCGCTGCGTGCGCAGATTCCGGGGATGACACCCGCGAAGCACTATGCGTGGTCCGACAAGACGCTCTCGCCCGATCAGCGGGCAGACATGGTTATCAAGGAAATGACGCTGGACGAGAAGATCCAGATGCTGCATGGGCCGGGGTGGGGAGCGATCTTTGCCAAGCCGGAGTCGGGGCCGCTGACGCGCGCGATTGCTGTGCTGGGCTTTATTCCGGGCGTTCCGCGGCTGGGGATTCCCGATCTGCAGATGACGGATTCGAACCAGGGCATCTCCCTCGCCGGGACGAATGGCCGTTATGCCACGGCGCTGCCGTCGGGTGAGGCGATGGCGGCGGCGTGGGATCCGAAGCTCTCGTGGGAGATAGGGACGATGCTGGGGCAGGAGATGCGGGCGATGGGCTTCAACATGTCGCTAGGCTCGGGCATCAACATGATCCGCGAGCCGCGCAACGGGCGCGTGTTTGAGTACAAGGGCGAGGATCCGCTGCTGGCGGGCACGCTGGCCGGAACGGAGCTGAAGGCCGAGAAGGCGCTGCACCTGATTACCGATTTGAAGCACTATGCGGTGAACGACCAGGATGCGGGGCGCATCGTGGTGAATTCAATTATCGACAAGCGGTCGATGCGGGAGAGCGATCTGCTGGCTTTTGAGATAGCGCTGAAGATTTCGGACGCCGGTGCGTTCATGTGCTCGTACAACAAGATCAACGGAACCTATGGGTGCGAGAACGAGTACACGCTGAACGATGTGCTGAAGAAGGACTTCGGGTTCAAGGGGTTCGTGGTTTCCGACTGGGGCGCGACGCAGAGCACGGTGAAGGCGGCGATGGCGGGGCTCGATATCGAGATGCCGGGGAACGACTCGTTTGGCGTGGCGCTGAAGAAGGCTGTCGAGGGCGGTGAGGTTCCGATGGACCGGCTGAACGACATGGTGCACCGCATTCTGCGGACGGAGTTTGATGCAGGGACTGTGGATGATCCGCCGCAGCCGGAGTCGCCGAATGTGATGCACGGATTCGAGGTGGCGCAGAAGACAGCAGAGCGCGGCGCGGTGCTGCTGAAGAATGCAGGGAATGTACTGCCCCTGAAGGCTGCGAGCGTGAAGTCAATTGCGGTGATTGGCGGGCACGCGGATGTGGGCGTGATGTCGGGTGGCGGATCGTCGCAGGTATCGCCGGCGGGCGGCAATCCGGTTCCGCCGCCGCCAGAGATCGCGAGGAATCCGCTCGCTTTCATGCTCCAGGTGACCTATCACCGGTCGGCTCCGCTGAAGGGCATTGCAGCGAAGGCGCCGCAGGCGGTGGTGAAGTTCGATGCGGGGACCGATCCTGCGGCGGCGGCCGCGCTGGCGAAGCAGTCGCAGGTGGCGATTGTGTTTGCAACGCAACATGCGAGCGAGGGAATGGATCTGGAGAACCTCTCGCTGCCGAACAAGCAGGACGCGCTGATTGAGGCGGTGGTTGCGGCGAATCCGCGGACCATTGTGGTGCTGGAGACGGGCGGCGCGGTGCTGATGCCGTGGCTGGACAAGGTGGCGGGCGTGGTGGAGGCGTGGTATCCGGGGATACGCGGATCGGAGGCGATTGCCAATGTGTTGTTCGGCGATGTGAATCCTTCAGGCAAGCTGCCGCTGACCTTTCCGAAGAGCGAGGCGGACATGCCGCACCCGATCCATCTGGCTCCGCCGAAGGTGGATGCGGAGCATCCGATGCCGAAGCTGGTGGGTGCGCCGGGGCTGATTGGAATGGCGATGGGCGTGGGGCCGTTCTTCGATGTGCATTACGACGAAGGGCTCAAGGTGGGCTACAAGTGGTATGACGCGGAGAACAAGACGCCGCTGTTTCCGTTCGGGTTCGGGCTGTCGTATACGACGTTTGCTTATTCGGATTTGAAGGCGACGGCCGGCGACGGCATGGATGTTACGTTCAAGTTGAAGAACACGGGCAGCCGCGCGGGTGAGGAGACGGCGCAGGTGTATTTATCGTTGCCGCCCGACACGGGAGAGCCGCCGCGCCGTCTGGTGGGATGGAGCAAGGTCACGCTGGGCCCCGGCGAACAGAAGACCGTCACCGTACATGTGGAGCCGCTGATGCTGTCAGTGTTCAACGTGGATAGGAATGCGTGGGAGCGGGTGCCGGGCGAGTACAAGGTGTCGGCGGGCGGGTCATCGCGGGATCTGCCGGTGAATGCGACGATGAAGTTTTAGCGGGCAGTAGGTAGTGACTGAAGAACAGAAATAAAATAGGGAGAGAGGGGACCGGTGTGGCCACGGCCCACTCTCTCTTCCCGCGGGAGCCCGCTAGTGCGGACCATGATGGGCGAGTGCGTCCTTCCAGATGGACGAGATCTGCGGAGGCGGCGATTTCAGGAAGGGAAACTGAGCTTTTTGAGCAGGACCTGAAAGCGATCATCCGAGCGCAGGCGCTCGGAGAACAACACAACTTTCAACATGTAAAAGCTGCCGGAGCGTTCGCTGTATGCACGTTGAAGGTATTCGATGCTCTTGTCTGTATCACCGGCTCCATCGTAGAGCACCGCAATATACCAGGGATCCACATGGCTCGTTCTCGAGAGGCGCTGTAAGCGAGCCAGCTGGGCGAAGGCTTCCTGTCGTTTTCCGGCCAGCGCATACACCCTGCCGGAGGTGCTGAGAAATACCTGGTCGTCCGGCATCATATCGAGGGCTCGGCGGCAATTCGTGACTGCTTCCGAATACATCCCCTTCGCGGCGTAGTTCCATCCCAGTTCCAGGTACGCCCCCGCGAAATGAGGATCAAGTTCGATCACCCGCGCGATTTGAGAGATGGCCTCATCGTGCCTGCGGGCCCAGTGGAGTTGCCAGGCAAGTTGGAGATTCGACGTGGGCGCAAGCGGATCGAGCCGCACCATCTCGCGTCCTTCTCTCAGGGCTTCGTCATGACGGCCCATTGCGGTCAGGAATATTCCGTACCAGGTGCGCGCCTCCACGCTGCTCGGATTCAGGAGAACCGCGCGCCTGGTTTCCTGTTCGGCGCCGGCCCAGTCCCAGTCGTAGACCAGCTTGACGGCGCCCAACATCGCGTGCGCTTCTGCAAGGCCATCATCCAGTTCTATTGCCTTCAATGCAGCGTACTTCGCAGCCGGGAACACCTCGGTAGCGGGCCGAATACCCCAGACTGCCTGGGCGCCATGAACGTTTGCGAGCGCGGTGTAAGCAGGTGCAAAGGTCGGATCAAGATCGATGGACCGGTGCAGAGCCACTTCTGCTTGTTCGAATCCGGCGTCGGTCCACTTGTTAGCCTGATACCGGCCTTCCAGGTAAGCCTGATAAGCCTCCGGATTTACGCGATGAAGGGCTGACCGCGCTGCTGGGGTTGGGGGCGCCAGTTCGCTTCGGATTGCATCACTAATGGAACGCGCCACTTTGTTTTGAACAATCAGCATGTCCTCCACTTCCGTTTCATAGCGGCTGGCCCAGAGTTGGTGGTCCGTTGCTGCATGCCGCAGGGTTGCAGTAACGCGCACGCGATTGCCGGAGCGGGCGACGGTGCCTTCAAGGACACCATCTGCTCCCAATTCCCTGGCAACCTCCGGCAAGGTCATTTTCGTGTCCTTGAACCGCATGACGGAAGTTCGTGAAATCACGCGAACGCCGCTAAATGCGCCCAACTCCGTAATCAACTCCTCGGTCATTCCATCGGCGAAGTACTCCTGCGACTGGTCACCAGAAAGGTTTTCAAACGGCAGAACTGCGATGGACTGGATTCGCGGGGGCGCGGCCGAGCGTGAGTTCCCGAGCATTGCTGCCACCCGATCTCGGAGGCCGATCACATTCAGGCCGAAGAGGATTGCAGCGACTGCGGCGATGACAACCGCTGCGACGAGCCAAGGCTTCCGACTGGAAGACGGTTTCACGATTACGCTGATCGGAACAACGCCGCCTTCCGGTTTTGCCGGCAACACAGCCGCTTCGCCTTCCCCGGGGAGGCTCTTCGTCTCGTCTCTCGACGTAACCGGCGCGATAAATCGGTAACCGTGGCGGGGAATGGTTTCGATGTAAATCGGTGCGCCGGTGGAGTCGCCGAGGGCATCGCGCAGCTTCATCATGGCGGTGTTGAGGCTGTGGTCGAAGTCAACGAAGGTGTCGGACGGCCAGAGGCGGCGGCGCAGTTCTTCACGGGTGACGATCTGGCCGGGATGTTCGAGGAGGGCGAGGAGGATCTGAAAGGACTGGTCGCGCAGCTTGATGGGGATGCCGGAGCGGCGCAATTCTCCCCTGGCGGTGTCTACTTCGAAGACTCCGAAGTGCCAGCCATGCCCGGTGCTCACGGACGCATCAGACGGAGTCATGGCTGGAACTCCATCATCTTGATCACGCCCTGCGGGTCGGATTGCGTGTAAAGAATAGTCTTCCCGTCTGCCGTGGCGCTCAGGCTGGGTTGGCCATAGGCCGCGTTCCTCTCAAGCAAGAGAATAGGAGTTATTCGGCGGGAGGCGAAGTCGTAGAACTCGATCCGCGCCCTGGGTTTCGTATCGGCGTTGATGAAGTAGATGCCTGTCCTTGTGAGCGCCCAATGTCCCCAGAACAGGAGTTGCGGCCGGCCCGCGAGGACCAGGCTTTCCTGCCCCCCTATCGCGGGCACGCTCCAGATCCCGGCCTCGTCGAATCTCGAAAAGTACACGGTCTGCCCGTCAAATGACTCGAAAGGATCGAAGCCGCCGTGCGTCGTGATCTGCGTTTCTTTTCCGGACCCGAAGGAGTGCTTCCAGACCTCTCTTCTTCCGGTGCGGTTGGAGGCGAAGTATAAGGACTTGCCGTCGCGCGACCAACTCGGCACCACGTTCTGATTGGGTCCCGGCGTGATTTGACGCAGGTTCCTGCCCTCCGCATCAATGATGAAGATCTGGTTGCCATGCGGCGTCGCGCAGTCAAACGCAATCCACCTGGCATCGGGCGACCAGCGCGGTGTGCCGGAGTAGCTGTTCAGGTGCGTTAACTGAAATGGGTTTTCTCCGTTGGAGCCGCCCGTCCAGATTTCTTCCATCCCCGCTCGCCGTTCCGCCCACACCAGCCGGGTGCCGTCTGGCGAGGGCTGCGCGTCGAGTTCCGGAAACTGGGTGGCGATCAGTTTTCTGTTGATCAGAACCTTTCCGCCCGCACCTGCAAGGTCCGATCGCCAGATGGAACGAGGTTCTCCGTTCGCCTGTTCCGCGTAGGCGAAACGGCGGCCATCTTTGGAGAATGTTCCAATAGCCGGATACACCGACTCGCGTTCGAATTGGCCGCCGTGCGCCGGGATGCGCCACAACAAATGAAACTTGGCTCTTTCGGAGACAAACACCAGGTTTTTCCCGTCGGGAGTCCACATCATATCGTCGCAACTGGAGTTGTCATCGACGAGCCGAAAGGGCTTTCCGCCTGAAATCGGCATGGTGTAGAGTTCGCAAACTGGCAGCTCTGTAGAAGGGACGAATGCCACTGTTCGTTCATCGGGTGAGAGCGCATAACTGAACCTGCGGTTTACCCCTTCGGAGCCGAAGTCAGCTAGGCACCGCTTCTGCCCGGTCTGCATTGAGAACAGCATCAAAGCGTGCAGACCACTTGCGGGACAACGGTCGATCATCAGCATCTGCGCACCGGAAAGCCAGACCACCGGTGTCGGGTAGTCATACTGGCAACTGGTCCCTGTCAGCTTGCGTTCCGGCCCTTCTTCCGATCCCGCGATGGATGGAATGGTATAGATACCGTCGTTGATGCCATCGCACCGCGTGAATGCGATCTGGGTCTGGTCGGGAGACCATGCGGGAAAGTCGACGAAGCCGGTGCTGATGTATGTAAGTCGGTGCGGTTGTGGAGAACCGATGCGCTGCACGTAGATGTCCCAGTGATCCCCTCCGCCTCCATTCCACGCAAACGCGACGTCGCGGCCGTCGGGCGATATGGCGGGGTTCCTGAAACTGCCGCGCGCGGTGGTGACGGAGTCGATGCGGAAGCTTGACGACGCCTTTCCGTCTCGATACGTGGAGGATCCCACGTGCCGATTCCGCAGGGCGAGTGTTGCGAGGGCAGCCAGCAGCGGGATTCCGATTGCCGCAATCATGAGGAGGGTCCGATGCCGGCGCGCGAAGCTCATCACCGGACTCGTTCGACGCTGAGTAGTCATAGCGGCGGCCGGCGGGATCGCCATGGATCCGGAGAGCGGCCGCTGTTCCGGCAGAGGTGGCAGGGATGAAACCGGGGCGATGAAGCGGTAGCCGTGGCGGGGAATGGTTTCGATATAGATGGGAGCGTCGGTGGAGTCGCCGAGGGCATCGCGCAACTTCATCATGGCGGTGTTGAGGCTGTGGTCGAAGTCGACGAAGGTGTCAGAAGGCCAGAGGCGCCGGCGTAGTTCTTCGCGGGTGACGATGTCGCCGGGATGTTCGAGGAGGGCGAGGAGGATTTGGAAGGACTGGTCGCGCAGCTTGAGGGGGATGCCGGAGCGACGCAATTCCCCCCTGGCGGTGTCCACTTCGAACACACCGAAGTGCCAGCCCGGCTTGGCGCTGACAGGTGCGGCCACGGCCCACTCTCTTTCCACGCGAGCCCGCGATGCGAGGGAGTTTAGCACGGGTTGCTGCGTCGCAGCAATGATGGCTCGATGCATCGCGCAGGCTAAGTCGCGGGCGTGCAATGAGGTAGGTGTCTACCTTCGATTTACGGCAAAACGATCTGCGGTGCATTGAGCGCGGAGCCGTGTGGGTGCAAGGTGAGGAGCGTCGCCGGCCGGGTTGGATGAAAGAAGGCCGGCCGGCAAAGCGAAATTGGAGGTGAATTATGAAACGCCGTCTTTCCTCAATCACTCACATGCTTGTGATGGCCGTGGCGGCAGCAACGCTGCTGAGCGGTACCTGGGCCTTTGCGCAGACGAAGGCGACTGTATACGTTCCGTTCGCGTTTACTGCCAATCATCAGACCATGGCAGCGGGCCACTACAAGCTGGAACTGCTGTCCAACCGTTTCCTGGTTTTCAGTGACAAGGGCACGGGCGAGCACAGGGCTGCCATTCTGGTCAATCCCGATTCTGCGCCGTACATTGAGACACGCGGGCGGCTGAAGTTCATCGTGGATGGGAGCAGGTATTACCTCGTCGATGTTCAGTTTGCAGGTTCGAGCCTGCACAGCACGACCGTGATCCAGCCGAGCCTGGCGCGGGAGCTGAAAGCCCAAAACACCGCCGCCTCAACTGTTGAGATTGCGATGAAGTAAGTCATCTGGAACTCGCGAGACCGGCTGCAATTGCGGCCGGTCTTGTTGTGTCTGGCGGGTTGAGATGTTGCCGTTTGCGCTCTGCGAGAATTGAGAAGGAATGCTTTCACTGCAAAATGCCGGGAAGCGGTTTGGGCCGCGCATCCTTTTTACTGAAGCCAACTGGCTGATCCGCAATAACGAAAAGACTGCGCTGGTGGGCGCCAACGGGACGGGCAAGTCCACGCTGATGAAGGTGCTGGCCGGCCTCGAGACGCTGGACTACGGCGAGCTGCAGCGCACGCGCGGGATGAGCATCGGCTACCTGCCGCAGGAGGGGCTGCGGCTCACCGGGCGGACCATCTTCGAGGAATGCCTGACGGTGTTCGACGAGATCCGCGAGATGGAAGGCGAGATCGAGCGGCTGGGCGGGCAGATGGCGGAGCTGGATCACGAGAGCGCTGAATATGCTTCGACGGCGGAGCGGTTTTCGCTTCTGCAGGAGCGGTTCCACGCGCTGGACGGCTATGCGCTGGATGCGCAGGTGGGAGCGGTGCTGACAGGGCTGGGCTTTGGCAAGGAAGACTGGAGCCGGCTAACGGATGAGTTCAGCGGCGGATGGCAGATGCGGATTGCGCTGGCCAAGCTGCTGCTGGCCAAGCCGAATCTGCTGCTGCTGGACGAGCCGACGAACCACCTGGATCTGGAAACGCGCAACTGGCTCGAGGAGTATCTGAAGGCGTATCCGTTCGGGTACATCCTGATTTCGCACGACAGGTATTTTCTGGATGTGACGATCGACCGCACGGTGGAGATATGGAACAAGCGGCTGACGATCTACAACGGGAACTACACGAAGTATCTGTCCCAGAAGGATGAGCGGAAGGCGCAGCTCGAGGCCGCGTACAAGAATCAGCGAGACCAGATCGAGCATCTCGAGGCGTTCATCAGCCGTTTCCGGTACCAGGCGACGAAGGCCAAGCAGGTGCAGTCGCGGATTAAGGAACTGGAGAAGATTGAGCGCATCGAGATTCCAGAAGAAGAGCCGGTGATCCACTTCAAGTTTCCGCAGCCACAGCCTTCGGGGCGCATGGTTGTGGAAGCCGATGCGCTGGCGAAGAGCTACGGCGAGAAGAAGGTGCTGGAGAATGTGCGGTTCACCATTGAGCGCGGCGACCGCGTGGCGCTGGTGGGGGTGAACGGCGCGGGCAAGTCGACGCTGATCAAGCTGATGATGGGGTTGGAAGCGGCGTCGGCTGGGATGGTGAAGCTGGGGCACAACGTGGTGCCGGAGTATTTTGCGCAGGACCAGTATAAGGTGCTGGACGCCGAGGCGCGGATGCTGGACGACATCAGTCGCGCCGCTGTGAAGGTTCCGGAGAGCGAGCTGCGCAGTTTGCTGGGATGTTTTCTCTTCTCGGGCGATGACGTGTTCAAGCCACTCGGCGTGTTGAGCGGCGGAGAGCGGAACCGGTTTGCGCTAGCGCGGATTCTGGTGTCGCCCTCGAATTTTCTGCTGCTGGACGAGCCGACGAACCATCTCGACATGCGCGCGAAAGACGTGCTGCTGGAGGCGATCGCGAACTTTTCGGGCACGGTGGTGTTTGTGTCGCACGACCGGTACTTTATCGATCGGCTGGCGACGCGGGTGCTCGAGGTGGAGAACGGAACGGTTACGACGTACGAGGGGAACTACGAAGACTATCTAAGAAAGAAGGAAGAGCTCGCGGCGGGGTTGATCGCGGGTTCTATTGCGAGCGCAGTTCCCACCCCGGTCTCCAAAGGCGAGAGACCGGGGGCACCCATCTCTGGGGCACCCGGGTCTATGGGAAACACCATTGTGATTGAGGGCGGGCCGGAGGGGAACGGAGCGGGAGCGAAGAACCGGCGGCTGAATCCGATCAAGCAGAAGCAGATGGAGGAGCGGTGCGCTTTCCTTGAGGAAGAAGTCCCGCGGGTGGAGGCGGCGCTGGCGCATACCGAGCAGCAGTTGGGCGTGTATGTGTCGGCGGCGGAGACGCAGCGGCTGACTACTCTTGCCGAGGATCTGCGTGGTCAGTTGCAGGCGCTTACGGCGGAGTGGGAAGAGCTGATGATGCAGTTAGAGGCGTAGTCAGCAGGAGGACGTATGACGGCAGGCGAGAAGAGCGGCAAGACTCGCTGCAAATGGTGCGGGAGCGATCCGCTGTACTGTGCCTACCACGATGAGGAGTGGGGCGTGCCCGAGCGCGATAGCCGTGCGCTGTGGGAGCTGCTGATGCTCGAGGGCTTCCAGGCGGGGCTGGCGTGGATTACGGTGCTGCGTAAGCGCGATGCGTTCCGTAAGGCATTCAAGGGGTTCGATCCGGCGAAGGTGGCGAAGTTCACGGAGGCTGACATCGAGCGGCTGCTCGGTGATCCGGGGATTATTCGATCGCGCGCGAAGATTCTGGCAACTATCCAGGGCGCGCGGATTTTCACGGAGATGAAGAAGTCGGGCCAGGACTTTGGCGCGTGGCTGTGGGGGATCACGGGAGGCAAGCCGATTCAGACCGAGACGCCATATCCGACGCAGACGCCGCTGGCCGTGGAGATGTCGAAGGAGTTGAAGAAGCGCGGATTCAAGTTCGTGGGGCCGGTGATTGTGTACGCCTTCATGCAGGCGGCGGGGATGGTGAACGATCACGCGCCGGAGTGTTTTCGACGGAAGGCCATCGCCCGCGGGTGACTTGACCATCTCGGGCTTCCCGTCAAGGATGTGCAGCATCGAACTTGTTGGACGGGAATCCTGCTCCTGAGGCTCCGAAGGATGAGCGGTTGCTCTAATCTGCCCAGACTCATCTGGGTTCAAGGCGAATACTCACAGCGTAATGCGGATGGGTTTGAGGCAGAGATCGCGCAGCCGAAGATGACGCGCGTGCAGATTGAGGCGCTGGTCTCAGGGGAATTCAGTCCGCTGCTTCTGGCGCCGGACCTGGTCTGCCGGCTGAATCGCGCGTGGGCCGGAGCGGGGCAGCATGTGCACATGCTGCAGGTGGAAGTGGTGTACGCTCCAATGAATTGCCCGCATTGCGGCGTCAGGGCGCTGTATCGCAGGGAGCGCAGGGGGTTTCTGCAGTGCCGGGTGTTTCCGCGCCTCGGGTTTTATCCGTGGAGGTGCGCGTCGTGCCGGAGGTCAGCCCTGCTTCGGCTGCGCAGCTCCAACCAGGACGAAATCGCAGGGTTCACGCCGCCGGAGACCAGGCAAGCACGTAGGGCTGCGTAATTCTCCGGCCGATCAGTGCGGCCGATATCCTTGCCAGACATAGAGCAGCGCTTCGGGCATGGTTTGTTCGCGCACGGCATGGTCAACGTGGCCGGCATTGCGGGCGAAGACGAACTGATAGTGGTAGTGCTTCGCGGCGAGGGCCGCGGCCATCTTCTCGTTGGCGCGGACCCAGTCGTGCATGTCGTCCCGCATGATGTTGGGGTTGTAGAGATCGCGGTCGCCGACTTCCGTCCAGATACGAATGGGCTTGGCGGGATTTTGCGGGATGAGCGTCTCATGCAGGCCCCATGCACCGTGCGGGGTTTCGGGGTTCCACGGCCACTGCTGGTTGATCCACGTGCCGGAGTAGGCCAGGACGCGGTGGTAGAGCTCGGGGTGATACCAGGCCATGATGAGCGAGACGGCGCCGCCGGAGCTGCCGCCGGTGGCAGCGCGGCCGTCGGGATCGTGGGTGAGCTTCACGTGGGCTTCGACTTCGACGCGCGGCAGGACTTCGGTCTCGACGAACTCGGCGTAGCGGCCGGACATGGTGTCGTACTCGAGGCCGCGCTCGCTGCCCTGGGCGTCGCCGGTGCCGTTGGCGATGGAGATGGCGACGATGGGCGGCAACTTGTGCGCGGCGATGAGAGCGTCGAGCGACTGGAAGAGCAGGCGGTCGGGGCCGTCGGCGCCCACGATGAAGGGGGCTTCAGTGCCCGGCTTGTAACTCTTTGGCACATAGACCGCGACTTTACGTGTGTAGGGCGCGGGGTGGCTGGCGGTGACAATGAGCTTTGCCGGATTGGCCGGGTCAGGCGTGCCGAAGGTGCCGGGCTCGCGCGCGATGCCGGGGTAGAGCTTGCTGTCGGCAGAGTTCATGGTGAACTCGATAACGGAGCCGCCGAGGGGGCGAGACGGATCGCCCAACTCGGGCGAGCGGGCGTGCGTGGGGCCGATGATGAAGTTGCCGTCCTTGTCAGGTGAAGGGATGGACCCATCCGGGAGTTCCGTGGCTTTCACGTAGCCGGGCGTGTTGGGATCGCGCGTGGGTGGAGCGGGGCGCTCGGTGTGAGGAGCGGGCGCTGACTGCGCCGCGAGGATGAGGGCGCTGGTGAGCAGGAAGGCAACGGGGAACCAGGAACGCATGCAGCTATTGTGCAGCATGGGATTCTGAGTTCACAGTTCGTAGTTCACAGTTCGCAGGCAACTGAGGGCTGTAGATAGGGCCCTCCGTACTACGAACTGTGACGGAGGCCCTTGCCAATCGTGGATAATCGAATCACGATGGCCCTTTTGTGGAACCCTGAAAGCTGGTCGCAGAGGCTGGCGGAGCTTGAAGCAAAGACCGGCGAGCTGAAAGAGGCGCCGCTGCGGCGCGATGTGCGATCGCTCGGCATTCTGCTGGGCGAGGTGCTGCGCGAGCAGGCCGGCGAGGACTTGTTTTCGCATGTGGAAGCGCTGCGGCAGGGGACGATTCGCCGACGCGATGCCGAGGCGCGCGGCAGCGAAGAAGAAGCCGCGCAGCATGGGGCGACGGCGCTGGATATGGTGCACTCGCTGCCGGCGGAACGGGCCATTCTGCTTACGCGGGCGTTCGCGTTTTATTTCGAGTTGATCAACCTGGCGGAGACTAACCACCGCAAACGGCGCAAGCTGGCGCTGCAACTGGCGGGCAGAGCGGAGAAGCAGCGCGGGTCGCTGGCGGGAACGCTGTGCGCCATGAAGCGCGTGGGCATTGGCGCGGAAGAAGCGCTGGAGTGGCTGCGGCGGGTGTTGATTGTGCCGGTGTTCACGGCGCATCCCACTGAGGTGGCGCGGCGCTCGGTGATGCTGAAGCGTCGCAGGATCGGGGACCTGCTGGCGGAGCTCGACCGCATTCCGATTCCTGAGCAGGATCTGGAGCGGTTGGAAGAGCTGGTGCGCGCAGAGATCACGAGCCTGTGGCAGACCGACGAGGTTCGCTCGCGGCGGCCGACGGTGTACGACGAAATCAAGATGGGGCTGGATTACTACGACGTCTCCATCTTTGAAACTCTGCCGGTGTTGTACCAGGAGATTGCGGACGATCTGCGGCTGGCGTACGGGCTGGAGCTGGATCCGCACGATCTGCCGCAGGTGCTGCGGTTCGGCTCGTGGATTGGCGGGGATCGCGATGGGAATCCGTATGTGACGCCGGAGGTGACGCGCGACGCGATCCAGCTGGCGCGCGGGCACCTGCTGCTGTTTTATGAGCACAAGCTGGACGAGATCATCGACTTGCTGACGACCAGCGCGCAGCAGCGGAATGTAAATCCGGAGCTGCTGAAGCGGCTGGAGAAGTATCTCTCGCATCTGCACACGCCCGAGACGCAGGTTTTTGGCGAGCACTATGAGTACGAGTACTACCGGCGCTTTGTGATGTGCGTGAAGGCGCGCGTGCAGCGCACGATGGATGTAGGGCGCTTTATGAGCGCGGCGGGCAAGGCGCTGGCCGTGGTGCGCCACGTGGTGTCGCATGATCACGATGAGCTGGTACAGGCGCTGCCGGCGTACTGCTCGGTGCGAAACTTCGTGGACGATCTCGAGGTGCTACGGAAGTCTCTGGCCGATAACGAAGGGTTGCGGATTGCGCGGACGCTGATCGATCCGCTGCTGCTGCAGGTGCGCACGTTCGGGCTGCATCTGCATACGCTGGACATCCGGCAGCATGCACGCTTGCATGCGCAGGCGCTGAAAGAGGCAGTTGCGGATACCGCGGCGGAGAAGCTGCCGGCGGGATTGTCCGCGGAGACGTCGAACGTGCTGGACACGTTCCGCGCGGTAGCCGAAGCCAAGAAGGGCTGCACGCCGGAGGTGATTCGGCACTACGTGATCAGCGGCGCGGCCACGGTGGATGATGTGCTGGCAGTGGTGCGATTGGCGCGGCTGGGTGGCGTGAAGGTTGAGGGCAGCGACAAAGACCCCGGGTTGATGCCGGTGCCGCTGTTCGAGTCGATTGAGGATTTGCGGAACGCTCCGGCAGTTTGCAGAGAGTTGTGGAGCCGCGAGGATTATCGCGAGCTGCTGGCCTCGTGGAATAACTGGCAGGAAGTGATGCTGGGGTATTCCGACTCGAACAAAGACGGCGGAATGCTGACGAGCACGTGGGAGATTTTCCGCGCGCATCGCGATCTGCACACAGTTGCGCGCGAGTGCGGCGTGAAGCTGCGGCTGTTCCACGGGCGCGGCGGAACGGTGGGACGCGGCGGCGGGCCGACGCATCGCGCCATCTTCGCGCAGCCGATGGACTCGTTCGAGGGGCAGTTGCGCATCACCGAACAGGGCGAGGTGCTGAATTTCAAGTACGCCGACGAGATTCTGGCGGAACGCAATCTGGAGCTGATGATTGCGGCGTCGCTCGATGCATTGGCCAGGCCGAATGCGCGTGATCCCAAGGGTCACTTTACGGGCGTGCTGAAACCGGAGTGGGAGTCGGCGCTCAACGAGCTCTCGGAGATTTCATTCGCGTTCTATCGCAAGCACATTCTCGAAAACGACGACGTGATTACGTACTTCGAGCAGTCGACTCCGGTAGGCGAATTGGAGCAGGCGAAGATCGGGTCGCGGCCGGCGCGGCGCAAGGCTACGCGGTATATCGGCGATCTGCGCGCGATTCCGTGGGTGTTCGGGTGGACGCAGTCGCGGCTGCTGGTGCCGGCGTGGTTCGGCGTGGGCCACGCGCTCAGCAAGTACCTGGAGCGGCCGGGCGCGCTGGAGCTGTTCAAGGACATGGCCCGCGAGTTCCCGCTCTTCATCGACCTGCTGCGCAACGTGGAGATGGCGCTCGGCAAGGCCGACATGGCCACCGCGCGCATGTACTCATCGCTGGTGGAGGATGCGGCGCTGCGTGATCGCGTATTGAACATGCTGGAAGCAGAGTTCCATCGCACCGTGCGCGTGGTGCTCGCTATCACCGGCCAGACGGAGCTGCTTGAAGACAACCAGGTGCTGGCGCGCTCTATCCGCCTCCGCAATCCGTATGTGGACCCGATGCACTTGATTCAGGTGGATATGCTGCGGCGCAAGCGCGCGGGCGAGGATACGCCTGAGGTGAATCGCGCGATTGCGGCGACGATCAGCGGGATCGCGGCGGGGTTGCGGAATACGGGCTGATGCTGCGCTCAGCTTAGCGATATGAGTTGTTGCTCGACGGACACGGCCTCGGACATGCCGCTTCGATACGCGCCGAGCCCCTCGGCCATCTCTTCGAGTTCGAGTGCGTGCGCGGAGAGGCCGCAGGGGTGGCCTTCGGTCTCGAGCAAGTGGAGATTGTCGCGGATCAGCGTGAAAAGTGGGCTGGCAAGCGCCTCGCGCAGGCTCGCCGACTTCACGTTGTGTGTCGCGAGTGCGGAGACCGGGCAGGCGGTGACGTCGCCCGATGGATTGATGTGTGCGAATCCGCGGCCCGCCGACACGCATCCGCCAAGCGTTTCCTCGTCGCCGGGCGAGTGAATGATGAACGCGCCGCCGGTCATGCGGTCGCGATATTGAACGACAGTTTGGCGGAACAATCGGCGCTGCTCGTCAGTGAGTGTCGCGCCAGCGTCGCAGCCAGCGGTGGGTATCTGCTCGATGAACATGGCGAGCGGACCGCTGTGGGCGATGAGTTCGTCGATGTGATGCGGGTCGGTCCAGTAGCCGATGTTGGCGGAGCCAATGGTGACAGCGATCCCCGTGAGGATGCCGTCGGTGCGCAGGCGGTCGAGTGTGCCGAGGGCTTTCTCATAGACTCCGCGGCCGCGACGGAGATCGGTGAGATCGCGATCGCCTTCGAGGCTGACGACGATGACGGTGTTGGTGCAGGCCTTGAGGGTGTCGTAGTCGGCCTGCGTGAGCGCGGTGCCGTTCGTAAACACGAGGAAGAGGCGGTCAGGGTGATCGCTGAACAGATTCACGATGCCGGGGAGCAGGAATGGCTCGCCGCCCGCGATGAGGAAGGCCATGACGCCAAGCTGAATGGCTTCGTCTACCACCCGATACCAGGCGCTGAGATCGAGCCCCGGCCGGGCTGGTTTGGCCGCGACTGTGCCCACGGCAGCGGCATAGCATCCGGCGCAGCGCAGGTTGCAGCGGGAGGTCACGCTGAGCACAAAAAACGGCGGGACCTTGAGACCATCAGCGAGCATGCGGGCGCGAATGCGCTTGGATTGCGCGTGGGTGTGGACCAGGCGCAGGAATCCGGCGAGATAACGCGGATGGCGGTTGATCCAGGGGACGATCACGCGTGTAAGCTGCGGATCGATGTCGCGGAAGCGGCCGGCGAGGCCGAACATGCGTGCGGAGAGGGAGCCGTCGCGAATCTTGCTGTCTGGGCTCATAGTAGGAAGTACGGATGTGGCGCGGAACCGGTTCCGGTGGGACTTGAAGACACACCATGAAGTGAGCCGAATCACGGGACCGGCAGGTGGGTGGCGGCCTCCCGTCAAGTACTTACGCAGCGGGAATGCTTGCGCGCAGCCGCCCCGGAGGTCTAGGCTATAGGCATGCATCGATGTCGCTAACACCGGCCTGGTGAGAGCTCCGATGCCGGCGCGCGCCTGCTCGCGCACGTATCCTTCCCATCCTGACAGCTCCACCTTTATCCCCAACGCATCGAAGAAACGCCGGGTCCCTTTCCCGGCAGAGGAGACGACGATGGCGCGTATTGCCGCTGACGTAACTGAATTGATTGGAAAGACTCCGCTGGTTCGTTTGAATCGTGTGGCCGCCGGATTGCCCGCTACGGTGGTGGCAAAGCTCGAAAGCCAGAACCCCGTTGCCAGCGTGAAGGACCGCATCGGATTCGCCATGATCGACGCCGCTGAAAAAGCGGGCAAGATCAAGCCCGGCGAGACGGTGCTCATCGAGCCGACCAGCGGCAACACCGGCATCGCGCTGGCCTTTGTGGCGGCGGTGAGGGGTTACCGGCTGATCCTGACGATGCCGGAGACCATGAGCATGGAGCGCCGTGTGACGCTGCTCGCGTTTGGCGCGGAAATTGTGCTGACGCCCGGTCCCAACGGCATGAAGGGCGCGATCGCAAAGGCGAACGAGATTCTGGCACAGACGCCGAACGGCTACATTCTTCAGCAGTTCGACAACCCGGCCAATCCCGCGATTCACCTGGCGACGACGGGTCCGGAGATCTGGGAAGATACCGACGGCAAGGTCGACATTCTGATTTCGGGTGTAGGCACGGGCGGAACGATCACGGGTGTTGCGAAGTACATCAAGGCGAAGAAGCCGGAGTTCAAGGCGATTGCGGTGGAACCGTCGGACAGCGCGGTGCTCTCGGGTGGCAAGCCTGGGCCGCATAAGATCCAGGGGCTCGGCGCGGGCTTTATTCCCAGCATCGTCGACACGAAGAACATCGACGAAGTGGTCCAGGTGACCAACGAGGAGTCGATCGAGATGGCGCGGCGCCTTCCCAAGGAAGAAGGCCTGTTCGTCGGCATCTCGTCGGGGGCGGCGGTTGTGGCGGCGCTGAAGGTTGCGGCTCGGCCGGAGAACGCAGGCAAGCTGATTGTGGTGGTGCTGCCCAGCTTCGGCGAGCGCTATCTCTCGAGCATTCTGTTTGAGCCGCTGCGGCAGGAAGCACTGGCGCTTCAGACCCAGACCGTCACCCTGTAACGCAGTCAAGCCTGTTGATCGTGGGCTCCCGTCCTTCGCGCTGCGTGCGCGGAGGATGGGAACGATCGAAGTGGGATGGCATTGTTCGAACTCATCCGCGAAGATATCCAATCCGTGCTGGATCGCGATCCGGCTGCGCGCTCGCGCCTCGAAGTGTTGACGTGCTATCCGGGACTGTGGGCGGTTTGGTTTCATCGCGTCTCGCACCGGCTGTGGCGAGCGAAGCTGCGACTGCCGGCGAGGATGCTGTCGCAGGTGGCGCGCTTTATCACGGGCGTGGATATTCATCCGGGCGCGCTGCTGGGCCGCAGGCTGTTCATCGATCACGCGACGGGCGTAGTGATCGGTGAGACGGCGATTGTGGGCAGCGACGTGACGATCTACCAGGGCGTGACGCTGGGCGGAACGGGCAAGCAACACGGTAAGCGGCATCCGACGATCTGCGACAACGTGTTCATCGGCAATAACGCGAACGTGCTGGGGAATATCAATGTGGGCAAGAACTCGCGCGTGGGCGCGGGGTCAGTGGTGCTGACGGACGTTCCGCCGAACTCGACTGTGGTGGGTGTGCCCGCGCATATCGTTTACAGCAATGGGCAGCGCGTGCTGATCACCGATCCGCACGACATCAAGGATCCGCTGTCGGATGCGCTGATCGCGCTGTCATCGCGCGTGGAAGAGCTGGAGCAGTTGCTGGGCGCGCGCGGACGCACGCCCGAGCCGTTTGCCGAGGAAGAGGCGGAGCGGACAGCGTATCGCGAGGAAGTGCGGCTGGCGGAGTTCGTATCGATGGGCGAGGGGATCTAACAAAGCAAACAACGCCCTTTTTCTTTTAGACAAGACGCCCTGCCCGACCGTTCGCTTCTCATCGATGCAGATTTACTTCCGCGGTGTGGCGTCTGCTGAGGGATCTTTGGCCTTCTCTTCGCCGCTCTTCTCATCAGGTTTGACAGTCGAACGGATGACCATGATTCTGTTGAGCATGTCGAACCAGAAGGGCGCACCTAGCGAGACGGCGAGAGCAGTCAATAACCATCCCATCACACGCTCGAAATCAGCAGGCCCATCGCCCCAGGTCACGCCCTTCCATCCTATAGGAATCCCAATCCCGTTTAACTCCGAGATCGCCGCTTTGATCTTGTCAGGGGCGCTGGTTGTAGTGTCCTTTGTGGGATCATTCTTCGCGGCCGCCTCAGCGTAGGCGACAACACTTTGCCGCAAGCTCGCGTCCTTTGAAAGCCTCTTTGCATAACCTATGCAGTCAGCATTCGATACGACTGCCAAGATCAAGCCGACAACAAGTACGATGAACTGACTGCGGCGCTTATACCAGCCGGAGACACGGTCCATCGCGCTGTTGTACCAGTCCTCTACGCTCTTTTGCAACTTCTCGGCGTCCCCCGCGGCAACTCTCTCGAACGCTGCAAGTGCGGACGTGATATTGGCCGGGAGGGTCTGGGCAGCAGAGGCGCCCTTTACGAGATCAATCAGAGCAAGCGCAAAGTTGCGGGAGGGTATATAGGAGGGCAACTTCTTCTTGACAGTTGTTTCATATTTGCCTCTGAAGAGTGAATTGATGAGGCCGTGATCATACAATTTAGAAACGAAGTCGCCCGCATCCACACTCCCCACCAGCTCCTTGATCCCTTTCTCCAGAGCCTGAGCCCGCTTTTTAAAAACGCCCTCAATCAACTCATTGACCGCCGAGGCAATCAGGCTCAGCAAGAGGAAGAGGGATACCAGACCGATCGCGATATCAATGACATTCGATCCGAACATTGTTTCGACCTTTCGAACTGGAGTCTGAGCGAAGGCCGTCGGCGCATTTCAATGTGATTGGCATAGTTAGTCGCGCGCGGCAACCTGGCGCGTAAACGATAACATGCAATTGAAAATCTAACTCAAAATAATTTGGATTAAGTTGGAAGAGCCGGCGCTGTCAGGTGGAGCGGCTGAACTAACCTGATGACTTGCGACGAGCTTCTTGTATCGTCTCCAAAGGCTTCCTCATTTTGGGCCTGACGAACCCGCTTTTCCCGACCATCAACATCGCTCCTGCAAGCACTATGCCGACACACCCGCAATTCGTCGGAATGGTAGTTTAAAGTTATCCAAGCACTTACTTGCGGGAGTACCGTTTTTGCAATTTGCGTGTCTTTTTCTGCCAGCTTTGCTTTTCGCACCTGCAGTGGTTCATGCAGCTACGCATACCCGTGTTGAGTCCGCGCCCGTGCCGGCGGAGCTGCGGTCGAGTGCGTTCACGATCAAGGTGAATGGCGAACCGGTTGATGTGGCGCATGCCGCGGCGAACTACTCCTATGTGAGCTTCGATTTCAGCGGCGGTCCGGTCGACGTGGAAATTACTGCTGCCGAAGAGGGATTTTGGGATCGCGGTGTGGATGTTGAGCCGTGGCGGTTAGGCATCAGGCCGGTGCGCGAGAGGCAGACGATCCGGTTCCGGCTGGCTGGGCCGGCGAAGCTCGCGATATCACGGCCGCGCGATTTTCTGAACCAGGCGAAGATGCTGTTTCTGTTCGCGGGCACGCCGCCGCCGGCCGCGCCCAAGGTTGATGCGAACGTGAAGATTTACGCCCCGGGCGTGTATCACGAGAGCATTTCAGCGCATAGCGGGCAGACCATCTACCTCGCGCCGGGGTCGTATTTCTTCGGCGGCGTGAATCTGTGGCAGGTGGATCATGTGAAGATCCTGGGGCGCGGAACGGTTGTGTATGACGGGCCGCAGGACCCGGCCGCCGACGAAGGCTGGATGCACAAGCAGGACTGGCATTGCGTGGTGGCTGACCAGGCGCACGATATCGAGGTGCATGGGCTGACGTGCATCGTGCGGTCGCGGACGTGGTCGATTCAGATGAAGGATTCGGACGGGATTGTGTATGACGATCTGCGCGTGATCGGCGGCAATCCCGGGAATGCGAACCAGGACGGCATGGACTGGATCGGATCGAGCCATGGGCTGGTGCGCAATTCATTCTTTCGCGCCAGTGACGATGACATTGCGCTGATGGGCAACTGGGACGGCTATACCGACGCCGACATGGTGAGGCCGGGCAAGGAAGTGCACGACATCACGGTGGAGGATAGCGAGCTGTCGACGAGCATCTCGAACATTGTGCGCGCGGGCTGGCCGAAGAAGATCTTCAACTCGTGGAACTTCACGCTGCGCAACTCGGACATTCTGCATGCGGGCATTGGTGGGTGCGGGCAGACGTTCGGGCTGATCGGGTTCTGGGGCGCGAACGGATCGAGGGGCGATCACAACAACTACAGGTTCGAGAATCTGTGGCTCGACAACTGGTACTCGCTGGTGCAGATGGAGCAGCAGGCGCCGTCGTTGCGCAACTTCACATTCAAGAACATCTGGGCGCTGGATCAGCCGCCGCTGGCGGGATCGAGCATGCGCGGGGATATTACAGGCGCGGTGCTCGACAACGTGAAGTACGGACAGAAGGTGGCCACAACCAACGCCGATGTGCCGCTGGCGACTGACATTCCGCAGCCGGTGAAGTACGCGGCAGATAGCGGTGCGGAGGCGTTCTTTGCGGTGTATCCGCCGGTGGTTGCGAAGGGAGCCGAGGTGACGTTCACGGCGAAGGAGACGCCGCACGGCAAGTACGCGTGGCTGTTTGGCGACGGTACTGAGGCGCAGAGGCGCGTGGTGCATCACGTCTTCACCGATGCTGATGGAACGGATCTCGACGGGCGCAATGGCGCGGGGCGGTTCCGCGTGATGCTGCGCGCGGTGGACAAGGAGAAGAAGGAAGACTGGTCGTCGCAGGGGGTGGTCGTTGTGTCGAAGTGGTTTGAACCTGCGAATCCAGTGAGCGAGACAGTGCCTGGGCTTGCGTTTCATGTCTACCCGGGCACGTGGACGGAGCTGCCGGACTTCACCAAGGAGCAGGCAGTGATCGAGGGATCTGCGCCGGACCTGAATGCGAATGCGCAGGGATTCACGCACTACGGCGTGACGTGGGATGGCTTTATCGATATTCCTGCGGATGGTGGATACACGTTCCACCTGATGGATCGTGATGGTGCGCGCGTGGTGATCGATGGCGTTGAAGTTGCGAAGACGGGGCCGCCGTTTCCGCAGGTGTGTGGGTCGCCGGGAAATGCCGTGCGCTACGATCGCGGCGCGCTGGGATTGCATGCAGGCAGGCACATTCTGCATGTGGAGCAACTGCATCAGGCCAGCAACGGCGCGCCTCGCCTCTTATGGGAAGGGCCGGGGTTGCCGCTGACCGATGTGCCGGACGCGGCGTATTCGTCGCTGCGGCAAGTGGTGATCCGCGGATTTGGGAAATAGGACAGGGCATTAGGCATCCGGTGCGATCGTCGCGCATTTCTAATGCCTAATCCCTATTGCCTAATGCCTGTTATTTAGGCAGCTGCGTCGTGTCCCATCCGCCACCCAACGCGCGGATGAGTTGCACACTCGCTGCGAACTGGCGCGATTCCAGATCAGTGAGTGTGCGCTGGTTGGTGAGAAGAGCCTGTTCGGCGGTGAGCACTTCCAGATAGCTGGTGGCGCCAGCCTTGTAGCGCTGGTTCGACAGGTCGTACGAGTGCTGCGCCGATGCTACCGCGCGCTGCTCCACCGCGGATTCTTCATTGAGTATGCGCAGAGTGGAGAGATTGTCCTCCACATCCTGGAAGGCGTTGAAGATCGTATTTTTGTAGGCCGCGGCCTGTGCTTCGTACTGATGGCGCGCCTGGTCGGTGAGAGCGCGGCGCTGGCCGGCGTCAAAGAGAAGCTCGGCAGCCTGCGCACCGAGTGACCAGAAGGCGCTGGGGCCCTGCAGCCATGTGCCGCCGTGCGTGCCTTCAAATCCGCCGGTGCCGTTGAGACTGATCGTCGGATAATACGCCGCTATCGCGATGCCGATGCGCGCGTTGGCTGCGGCGGTCTGGCGTTCGGCTGAGGCGATGTCAGGACGGCGCTCGAGCAGCTGCGACGGAACGCCAACGGGAACCTGCGGCAGCTTCAGATCGAGCGGCGAAAAGGGAATGCTGAAATCGGGCAGGTTGTAGGTGGCGAGGGTGCCGATGGCGTGCTCGAACTGCGCGCGCGCCACGCCTACATCAACAAGCTGCGCGCGCACGGTTTCGAGCTGCGTCTGCGCCTGGGCAACGTCGACATCGGTGGCCACTCCACCTTTCAGGCGCCGTTGCGTGAGGTCGAGCTGATGTTCGAGATCGGCGACGGTCTGCTTGAGCACCTGGACCTGCGAATCGAGACCGCGTAGCTGGAAGTAGTCGGATGCGAGTTCGGAGTGCAGCAGCAGATCGACGTTGGCGAGGTCTGCGGCGCTGGCCTGCGTCGACTCGCGCGCCGACTCGACCTGTCGGCGAATCTTGCCCCAGAAATCGGGCTCCCATGTGGCTTGGCCGCCAATGGTGAGGTCGTTGTAATTCCCGTGCGCTCCCGGCGCCGCGAGCGGTTTGTTGCCCGATTGCTTATAGTGCGTGAAACCTAGTCCGGCAGAAAGCCTGGGGAACAGATCGGCGCGCACCACCGTGATCTGGTCGCGCACTGCGAGGTAGTTCTCCATCGCCTGCTTGAGCTGTTGGTTGTTAGTGGCGATGCGCTCTTCGAGCTTGTTGAGTTGCGGGTCGTTGTAGACCTCCCACCAGTTGCCGCGCAGCATGCCATCAGAGGGCGATGCGGGTTTCCACGAGCCGTTGATGGGATTGGGCGGCGGCGTGATGGAGGGCGCGCCGGTCTCCTTGTAGGTGTCGGGCGCCGTGAAGCCGGGCTTGTTGTAGTTGGGGCCGACGGGCTTGCAGCCGGCGAGAAGTGCGATCGTGCCGCCGGCGAGCACGGCTATCACACGGGCGAGTCGGGGTTCGTGCTTTCCCGCCCTTGCAGCGGAAAGACGCCGCAAGGACGGGGCACGGAAAAGTTTGAGCGCCGGAGACATTGCTACTGGCCTCCGTTGGGCTTCTGGGCGTCCTGATCGTGCCGCGGCTGAGGACGCGACGTGTTCTGGCTTTCGTTCTGCGAATTGGGCGTCTCGACGCGGACCTTCTGCCCTTCGATGAGCGAATCGGGCGGATCCTGAATGATGCGGTCACCGGAGTTGAGGCCCGTGATGATCTGCACGGTTGCGCCGTCGTCGATGCCGATGGTGACAGGAACGAGGTGCGCGATGGTTGCGCCGTTCTGGTCAGTGACGGTGCCGACGCGCATGCCTTCGCGGCGGAAGATGAGGGCCGACGCGGGCACGATGAACGTCTGGCCGATGGAGGGCGTTTTGAACTGTACCTGCGCGAGCGAGCCGGGCATCAGCTCGCCCTTGCGGTTGTCGATGTCGACTTCGACGAGCAGCGTGCGGTTGGAGGGATCAATAGCGTCGGCTGTGCGCACGAGCGTGCCCTGGAAGACGCGGCCGGGATACTGCGGGAAGGTGAGGTCGATCTTCTCGCCACGCTTCACAGAGGAGGCGTAGATCTCGGGGATGTTGGTGTAGACGCGAAGCGTTTGCAGCGCCTGCATGTGGAACAGCTCGCTGGCCGATCCCTCACTGATGAGCTGGCCCGTATCGACGCCGCGGGCGGTGACGGTGCCGTCGAATGGGGCGTAGATCTTTTCAAATCCCTGCAACTGCTGGAGACGCGCGACATTGGCCTGCGCGGACTTGACTACGGCAGAGGTGGACGCGGCCTGCGTGACGAAGGTTTCGGTGTCCTGCTTCGAGACTGCGTCGGAGCCGACGAGGCCCTTGTAGCGCTCGGCCTGGTTTTTCGCGTTGCCGGCGTTGGCTTCGGCGGTGGCCAGGTCAGCCTGAGCCTGCGCGACCTGCTGATCGACTTCAGGCGCGGCGATCTCGGCGAGCAGCGCGCCCTTCTTCACCTTCGCGCCGATGTCGTAATACCAGCGGACGAGGTAGCCGTTGGTACGCGCGTAGAGCGGAGCATCCGTGAACGCAGTTACGTTTCCGGGGAGCGTGATGGTGCTGACCGCGGCGCCGGGTTTGGCTGCCAGCGCAATGACGGTGGGCGCGGCGTTCTCCTGCGTAGTTCGCGCCAGGACTTCGTCGTTTTGCCGGCGCTTGAGAATGCCGAAGATCGCGTAAACGGTGATGGCGATGGCCACGATGACCAGCGCGACCGACGTGCCGCGCTTCGACGCGGGCGGATGGTCAGGCGCGGACTCGTGATTGTCCTGGTGCGCGTTGCGCGGCGCGGGCTGCGGTTGAGAGGGATGTTCGTTCGTCATAAAAAGCTACTCCGATTACTGGTCGAACTCGACTTACGGGGTCAAACTCGACTTACTGGTCGAACTCGTCGAGGGTGGCGCCTACCGTGGCAACCGTTCGCGTGCGGCGACGTTCGAGCCAACCGTGAACGACAGAAAAGAACACAGGAACAAAGAACAGCGTTGCAGTGGTTGCGAGCAGCAGGCCTCCGATAACGGCGCGGCCGAGAGGCGCATTCTGTTCGCCCCCTTCGCCAAGGCCGAGCGCCATGGGCACCATGCCGATGATCATGGCGAGCGCGGTCATGAGCACGGGGCGGAAGCGGACGAAACCCGCATTCAGCGCGGCTTTCTGCGCATCGCCGACCAGTGCTTCAAGTTGCTCGCGGGCAAAGCTCACGACAAGAATCGAGTTGGCGGTGGCCACGCCCATGCACATGATGGCGCCGGTGAGCGCAGGCACGCTGAGCCGCGTGTCGGTGAGGAAGAGGAACCACACGATTCCAGCCAGCGCCGCGGGCAATGCCGAGATGATCAGAAATGGATCGAGCCACGACTGGAAGTTGACCACGATGAGCAGATACACGAGCAGGATAGACATCGCGAGGCCGCCGAGCAGGCCGATGTAGGACTTGTACATGGTCTCGCTCTGGCCGCGCAGGATGAACTGCGAGCCGCGCGGCAGCTCCTTCTTGTGTTCGTTGACGATCCGCTGCATTTCGCGCGTAACAGTGCCGAGATCGGTTCCGCGCACGTTGGTGAAGATGTCGATGACGGGCTGCACGTCGTAGTGGCTGACTTCGCCGATCTCCGCGCCGGGCTGGATGCTGGCCAGGTTGCCGAGCACCTGCACGGGACGCGTTGTTCCCGGCGCAGTGATGGAGGCCGCGCTCGTCGGGCTGCCCCCGGCGCCGATGACTGTGGGGTTGATTTGCGCCGTGGCGCTCCCGGAGATCGGCAGGCTCTGCAGCTTGGCCATGCTGTCGAGGCGGTATTGCGGGCTTTGCGTGGCGATGTTGTAGCTAACACCGTTGCGCGGGTCGAGGTAGAAATTCGGCGCGGTCTGGAAGCTGCCGCTGAGTGAGATCAGGATGCTCTGCGCGACATCGCGCTGCGTGAGGCCTACAGACTCAGCGCGGGTGCGATCGACGTCCACCGTCATCTTCGGATAATCGAACGGCTGCTGAATGCGCGCGTCGGCAGCGCCGGGCACGTAGCGGATTTCGTTGAGCATGCGCTCGGCCAGCGCGCGGTTTTCCCATAGCCTCGGCCCAATGATCTGAATATCAATAGGCGCGGCGAGACCGAAGTTGAGGATCTGCGTGACGATGTCGACGGGGAGCACATAGAACGTGACGCCCGGATAGTCGTTGGCCAAAAGCGTGCGGAGATTCTCGACGTAATTATCGGTGGGGTGGTGCTTCTCGGTGAGCTGCACCTGGATGTCGGCGTCGGCGGGGCCAACGGGCGCCGAGGTCGAGTAGGACAGGTTCAGGCCGGAGTAGGGCAGGCCGATGTTGTCGACGATGTTGACGATCTCGTCCGAGGGAATGTTCTGCCGGATCGTTGCGTCGATGTGATCGCAGAGTGCGGCGGTCTCTTCGATGCGCGTGCCGGTGTGTGCGCGGACGTGAATCTTGAAGCTGCCGGAGTCAACGGTGGGAAAGAAGTCCTGGCCGAGGAACGGCGTGAGAATGCCGACCGAAGCGATCGCGAAGATCACGAAGAGTACGAGGAAGATTCCGGCGTGATGGACGGCGAGAGTGAGAAAACGCAGGTAGCCGATGCGGATTTTTTCGAAGCGCTCTTCAAAGGCAAGCTGAAAGCGTGTGAAGGGATTGCGGCTGGCTTGCTTGCGGGCCGATTCGGCGTCGTCATGCTCGTGGAGCAGGTAGCGCGCCATCGTTGGCACCACGGTGCGCGAAAGAAGATAGCTGGCGAGCATGGCGAATACGACGGCTTCAGCCATGGGTACGAACAAGTACTTCGACACGCCGCTGAGGAAGAACATCGGCACGAAGACGATGCAGATCGCGAGTGTGGAGACGAGCGCCGGTGTGGCGATCTGTGCGGCGCCGTCCAGGATGGCTTGCTCGATTTCCTTGCCGGCTTCGAGGTTTCGGTTGATGTTCTCGATTTCGACGGTGGCGTCGTCGACGAGGATGCCGACGGCCAGTGCGAGTCCGCCGAGCGTCATGATGTTGATGGTTTCGCCGAGGGCCGCAAGGCATGCGAGCGAACAGAGGATCGACAGCGGAATCGAAACCGCGATGATCAGCGTGGAGCGCCAGCTGCCGAGGAAGACCAGGATCATGACGCCCGTGAGGCAGGCGGCGATGATCCCTTCGCGCACCACACCCTCGATGGCGCCGCGCACGAAGATCCCCTGATCGCTGAGCGTGGAGATCTTCAACTGTTCCGGAAGCTGACCTTTTATGCCTTCGATCTTCGAGCGCACTCCATCGATGATCTCGAGCGTGGAGGAGGAACCAACCTTCAGGATGCTCATCAGGATGGCGCGGCGGCCATCTACGCGGACAATGTTGGTCTGCGGTGGACTGCCGTCACGCACATGCGCAACGTCGCGGATGTAGATGATCGCGCCGTTCACTGCCTTGATGGGCAGTTGATTGAGATGTGCGACTACCTCCGGCGTGGAGTTGGTCTCGATCGCGTATTCGAAGCGATCGATCTTCATGGTTCCGGCGGGTGCGATGACGTTCTGCGCGTTGATAGCGTTGACCACGTCGGATGGCGAAAGCCCCTTGGCCTGCAGGGCGTTGAGGTCGAGATCGACCTGGATCTGGCGCTGCTTGCCGCCATAGGGGTAAGGGGTCTGGGCGCCCTCCACGGTGGCGAGCTGGGTACGAATCGTGTTTTGGCCAGTGTCGAAGAGGCGCTGCTCGTCGAGGCCCTCGCCGGAAAGCCCGAGCTGAAGCACGGGCACGCTCGAGGCGTTGTACTGGATGATGAAGGGCGGGTTGGTCCCTGGCGGAAGCTGGCGCAACATCACCTGGCTGATGGACGTGACCTGGGCGACGGCGTTGGCCACGTTGACGTGCGGCTGGAAGAAGACCTTGATGACGGCGATGCCGTTGAGCGAGTTCGACTCAATGTGCTCAATGTCGTTGACGGTGGTGGTCATGCCGCGCTCGCTGCTGGAGACGATGCGGTTGGCCATCTGCTCGGCGGAGAGGCCGTTGAAGCTCCACACCACGGTGACGATCGGGATATTGATATTCGGAAAGATATCGGTCGGCATCGACTCGATGCTGAAGACGCCAACAATCAAAATCAAAAACGCAAAGACGACAAAGGTATAAGGCCGTCGCAGCGCAAGCCGGACAATCCACATCATAGGGCTGGTTCTCGCTCCAGAGCAGGGCCGGCTGGGACAGGGCTGCGCAGCGTCGTCTCAGCAAATTAACCCGCGTGGGCCGGCCCGGCAGTACCACTCTGACCCGCCGGCAAACCCGCCGCGGTCATTTAACCGAGTGAATCTACTATGGTAGTCGAAGTCGCAGGAAGACACAGAACGACTTCACGATGGGGAAGTTTCCCTCCTTCGTAGAGACGTTCAGGAAGGGGCATACGACGCAATATTTGCCTCCCGCGCATTGTGAAGAAATGTAAAGGCTTTGAGCCTTTCCCGAAATGTGCAAACCACTCTAAGCCACTGATCGCCAAAACCCTGGTCCGCGCGGGGAACTTCCAGCCATCTCGGTACGTTATAGTCAGAAAGGAATGGCCACACCTCCCAACAGGATTGCCCCGGCAAGCGCCGCCGCGCCCAGAAATGCGCAGGGCGGCTTCGTCTACCTGCCACTGATTGCCGGATGGCTGGTGCCCGGCGCAGGGCACTTTTTGCTGCGCAAGTGGGGACGCGGCGCACTGCTGGCGTTCTCCATCATCGGCATGTTCGTGCTGGGAATTGCGATGCAGGGCAAGATCTACTCGAGCGCCCATGACATCCTCGACGTGCTCGGACTGGTGGGAGACCTCGGCAACGGGCTGCTCTATGTGTTGGGGCGGGCACTGAACCTGGGCGCGGACCAGGTGCAGGTGACCACCGGTGACTACGGCCGCGCCTTTATCGTGGTGGCTGGGTTGCTGAACGTGATTGCAGCCATTGACGCGCACAATCTGCGCACCGGGAGGAAGCCGCTCTAATGCATCCTTCTCATTTCTCGGCTGTGCTGCTGTTCGCCCTGTTTGTCTCCATCGTCTTCGGCATCACCATGCGCGACACGCCGCAACGGATGGTGCGCTATGGGGCGTACTGCTTCGTGATGTTCGTAGGCGCGGCGATTGTGTTGAGCTGGCTGATGTTTTTGATCGCGCGATAGCCTACCGATTTAGAAATCCCAGAACTGCTGCTCGCAGTTCCTCGACCTCAGCTAGAAGCGCCTGTTTTTCGGCTGGGTCTATCAGCCGATTGATCAACTTCTCGGAGCGCTCGAGCGCGATCAAATCCTGATCAGGGTTGCCAAGGTAACCCGTCGGCAATTCATGCACTGCGTAATCCACGCCACCGAGGATGATCCGCAGGAGCCGTCGGATTGCGATCTGATCGAGCGGATCGACTGCAACCGCTTTCTCCAGATCATCACGAGTGCCGAGCCAACGGTGCGGTTCCGCACTAGCCGGATCAGCCAGTGTCCATTCGAGCAAAGTCGGTTCAATGAGCCGCCGCTGGAGAGGGTGGGGAATGAGCATGTGACGTCCAGGTGCATTTTCCACGATGTTTAGTAACCAGGATACGAACCCCTTGCGGTCCTGGAACGGCCTCTGTTCGAACCTCTTCAGAAATCGATTCAGGATAGAGAAGGCACTGGAACGTAAACCGCGTTCATATTCGAGGCAGAATTCGCCGTACTCGGCCCAGTCGGGAACCTGCTGAGCCCGCTCGGCAACCGCCTTCAGCGTTTCGAAGAAGTCTTTGCGCCAGAAATAATCTTTCGATCGCGGAACGGGCATATCTCACGCCATCCGCGGCCGCTGCCACACTGCCGCGTCGAACATGTGCCGGCAGGTGTATCCCTCTGACTTGTAGAGCTCGATGGCGCGCTGGTTCGCCTCGGTCACGGTGAGGGAAACCTCTCTCATGTCGAGGCGCGAGAAGCCCGAGGACGCCAGGGTAAGCAGGGTGCGGGCGAGGCCGCGACGTCGATAGCGGGGCTTCACGCAGAGTTGCGTGATGTGGCCGCTGTCGGCGCTGACGCGTGAGCCCAGCACCAGGGCCACCATTTCCCGGGTGTGCCTGTCGCAGATCACGAAGGAAACCTGCGGCGCGAACGTTCCGCAACCCGAGTAGCGGACGATGTTGTGCAGAAACCGCATGGAGCCGTGCGAGGAGCGGTACTGGTCGTTGATCAGGCTGTCCGGGTGGTCGGCGTAAGCCTCCGAGATGAGTCGGCCGGCGGGGCTGAGGTCGTCGTCGCGCCAGGGGCGGATCTCGAGGTCAGGTTGAGCCTCGCGCCTCCGCTCAATGTGCGCAGCGGACAGATCCTGCACCATGAACAGGCGCCGGTAGAGCGTGAATTCCGCCTCGCGAAAGACGTCTGCGTGGTCCCCGGAGGGGTGGAGCAGCAGCTGCGACTCGATGCGATCCACCTGCGGCGAGTGCTGCAGCGTTTCGAATAGGTGGGTGAGGAGCCGGTGCTCGATCTCCGCGGCGGTCTGTGGCGGAACCGGTTTCGCGCCATAGCCGGGTTCGCCATCGACGGCGAAGACATCGCCGATGACGGCCTTGGTTTCCTCATAGACGCAGAAGGCGTATCCGGTGACCCGGCCGTTTTCCAGCGCTGCATAGCCGGGAAGCATGCGGCTGTCGAGGTACTGCAGCAGGAGCCGGGCAGAGGTGGCGTAATCCCAGTTCAGGCGCACGCGCCACACCTCGCCTTCTGACTCCAGCAACGGGCGCAAAAGCGACGCGCTGAAGTGACGAAGATCGAGGATTTCAAGCGATACACCCGAGGTCATTCTCTATACACCTGTGCCCTGCAGAGGCTGCAGGGCCTTCCGGTTACTGTGCCACGACTTGCCTTGCGCTGCAACTTGCGGCGGTACTGAATGCTTCCGCCGGACGCGAGTCGGTTAACGTGCTCCTACTAAATAGACTTCCAAACCCTGTTCTGGCCAACTGAATAGGTCTTCGTAGTGTCGGCCTTCGAGGTACTGTTCGAGATCGGCCGGCGTGTGAAGGTCGGCGCCGCCGCGGCCGCTGACTCTTGCCACCAGCAGATGCTGCTCGTTCGGAACGCCGGTTTCAGCGTAATTGGCCACTTCATGGTTGCGGTAGAAAGCGAGGCCGTATTCCACGTCGCGGCGGACGCGGAATACGGCGACGGTCTCGGTGGGAGGCGCGTAGTTTTCGAGCTTCTCCGCCAGCGGGCGCGCCGAGTAGGAGCGGTCGAGCACCTGGATCACGTGCTTGGTGCCGCCGATGGCGGGAATCCCGAAGACCGGGCCGACGCCGTAGACGAACAGCATCAGCACCACGATCACCATGGACGTGACCAGGCGCAGGCGCGCCACGCCGAAGCCGTTGACCACCACCACAATGAGCAGCGCTGCGCCGGCCGCGGCAACAATGGCGACTCCCAGCGGGTGAGCGGGTGGCATCGCCGGGCCGTGCTCCACGAACCACGGAAGCAGCAGCGCGAACATGGTCATGATTCCGCACAGCACCGCATGGCCGGCCAGTTCGAGCCGGTGCAGGCCCCCGGGACGCTTCCGGTAGAGGTAGTCTCCCGTGAGGATGGTGATGGGCGGAATGGCCGGGAGAATGTAGCCGGGGAGCTTGGACTGCGAGACGGAGAAGAAGAGGATGGGGATGATGGCCCAGATGACCAGAAACTCAGGGAAGGCATCGCCGGGCCGGTTGACCTTCTTTTTGGCGTTCGGCTGGTGGCGCAGTCGCCATTCCGCGATTGACGTCTGAATGCCGTCCCAGAGCGCACGCAACGCGATGACGGTCCACGGCATGGTGCCGAGCAGGACGACCACCAGGTAGTAGTAGACCGGCTGCTCATGCTGGTAGCGGTTGGTGGCGAATCGCTCCAGATTGTGCTCGAGGAAGAACTCGCGGAAAAAGGTGGGGTTCTGGTGCTGAACGGCGATGAACCAGGGCAGCGTAATGGCGAAGTAAAGCACTACGCCCGGCCACCAGAACGAACGCCAGATGATGGACCACTCCTTGCGCAACGCGGCGAAGCAGCAGATGATGACGAACGCCAGAAACGGCGCCACCGGCCCCTTGGCCAAGGTGGAAACGCCGGTGAAGAAGTAGATGTCGAAGAGCCAGAACTTCGAGTCGGTCTCGTACCAGGCATACCAGCCTAGGAGGCCAATGCAGAGTGGGGCGGCCATCTGCATGTCAGTGGACGCGCCGCGGGAGAAGCCAATGATTCCCGCGCAGGCCACCGTGATCAGGGCCGCGTCCAGGTGCCCGCCTCGTCGGAAACGCCGCATGTGCAGGTAAATGAGCGCGATCATCATGAAGGAGAAGCTGACGGAGGGCAGGCGCGCGCTCCAGTCATGCACGCCGAACTCCTGGAAGACGAACATGGCGCGCCAGTAGTAGAGAGCGGGCTTCTCCAGCCAGGGGCGGCCGTAGAGAAACGGCGTGACGCAGGCACTCAGCTTGGCTTTTACGGTGTCGGCGGATTCGAAACGCTGCAGCATTTCGTGGGCGATCTGCGCGTACCGAGGCTCGTCTGCCCCAACCAGGCCCAGACCCGCGCCGCCCAGCGCCGGGGTCTCTCCATAGGCAATAAAGAAGATGGCGAAAACGGCCAAGACTGCCGCTTCGCATACGGTGCTCCATGCGGGCAGCCGCGTGTGCCGGCCTTCAGGCGAAACCGGAGCAGATGGTTCCAGGTAGGTCTCCACTTCGAGAACTTCTCCAAAGCACGCCGCTGGCTTTTCCGGAGCTCAGGGCGTTCAAGCGGCGCGGGCGATGCGGAATGCACTGCACTGCGCCGGCAGAGGCACGGCTCGCGGGTACCGCGGGCCGGTTTTCCTTTCGATGGCAAAAGGCTAACAGATCGATATAGGTTCAGCCTGAATTCAGGTTCAATTTATCCTCGTGGATCCCACGGTAATTCTTCATGTTTGGGCAGATGCTGCGCTACGCAAGGCCGCAGCGCAGCGAGGATTTCATCGAGCGCCCGCGGCAAAGGGCCGTCCAGAGTGACACCCGCCGCATTCTCGTGTCCGCCGCCGCCCAGCCCCTGAGCAATCGAGGCGACGTCCACCCCTCCCTTGCTGCGCAGGCTGGCGCGGATGCGCCCTTCCGGCAGCTCCCGCAGGAAAATGGCGGCTTCCACGCCGGCGATCGACACGGCGTAGTTCACAATGCCTTCGCAGTCTTCTTCAGCGGCGCAGGTCCTCACCATGTCCTGGTGGCTTACCGAGAGCCAGGCCAGGCGGCCTTCCCGCTTCAGATTGCTCAGGGCCGCGCCCAGCAGCAGCAGCTTTGAAGTGGCAGTCGAAAAATAGACTTCCTGGGCGATCCGGATCGGGTCAGCCCCGGCCTGCACCAGTTCCCCGGCCAGCGCGAAGGTGGATGCGCTGGTGTTGCCGTAGCAGAATCCGCCCGTATCGGTGAGCACGGTGATGTAGAGGCAGGTGGCCATCTCGGGCGTAACGGCGACGCCCGACGCCTTGATCAGCCGGTGGACCAGCTCTCCCACGCTGGCTGCGTCGCGGTCGATCCAGTTCACGTGGGCGTAGTTGCGGCCGGTGGAGTGGTGGTCGATGTTGACCAGCTGGAACTCTTCCAGGCCGCGCAGCCCGGTCCTCTCCGTGCTGTCGCACTCCAGCACAATGACGGCGTCGTAAGGGCCATGCACGCGCATGGCGAAGTGGATCGCGTCTGCACCGGGAACGCCGCGGTAGATGTTCGGCACGCGATCCGCGGCCACCAGGTCGACGCGCTTGCCCAACTTCTGGATCAGCACGCCCATGGCGAGCATCGAGCCCACCGCGTCGCCGTCAGGCCGCGAATGCGAGCAGACCAGGAACCGTTCGCCCTGGCGCAGGATGTCGAGGATGGCGGCGAGAGGGTCTTCCGGAACCCAGCCCGGCTCCCCATGGCAGGGGAACCATCCGTTATTCGAGGCCGCTCCGTTACCTGGCGCGCTGCCGTGGTCGCTGAGACTCATCCAGAAACTACTCCACCTGTGTCTTCTGTCGTTTCCGGCCGCGCGAGATCAGCTCGTTAATACGCGCCTGGAACCTGCCGGAGCGATCGGGGAAGAAGGCAAGGTCTGGAACATGACGCACTCCCATGCGTTCTTTCAACTCGTAACGAATATACCCTTTGGCAGCCTCGAGGCCGGCGATCGTCTCTTCTTCGGCCTTCACGATGTCCGGAACCGCGCCGTCAATCGCGACATAAACGCGTGCCGATTTGCCCCCCGGATTGAGGATGACTTCGCTGACGTAGCAGAAGCCGATGCGGGGATCGGAGAGTTCCCCCTCGATCATGGAGCCAATCTCTTCGCGCAGCGTCTCGGCCACCCGGTCGTGATGATGTTTGCGTGCCCGATGTTCCGGCATGTCAGCCCCCTTCCCACCGCTCCAGGGGCCGGTTTGGCCTCTCTGAGTGGTTGGGTAAACCACTCAGGATAGCAGAGAGTCAGGATGAGGGCAGATTGCGGCTACACAAGCCGACTTAGCTGGACCAAAGGACGAAGGTCGATCAGCGTGACGGGTGGCTTATGGATCGCGGTAATCGCGGCGCTTGACTTCGCGGATGGCCTCTTCGAGCCCTTGCTCCGCGGCCTTAGAGGTCCAGTACCGATACTGCATGTAGTCATGCTCGACGCCGAGGCCGACATCGTAGAGGTGGCCAAGCTGAAACTGAGCCCTGGCATTACCCTGCTCCGCGGCAAGGCGATACCACCGGGCGGCCTGCGTGTAGCTGCGTGGTATGCCCTTGCCTATGTAGTAGAGATCCGCCAGCCTTTGTTGGGCGTCCACAAAGCCTTTCGATGCCGCCAACCTATACCAGTACGCAGCTTCGGCCTCGCTTTGCGCGGCGCCTTCCCCTTTTTGATACATGAGGCCAAGGTTGTACTGCGCCCAGGCAAGGTTCGCGTCCGCGGCGCGCCGGCACCATTCAAACGCCCCGGCGAAGTCGTTGGTGCTGTAACACCTGAAGCTCACGTTGGCCTGCGCATACACCTGGCCCTGCTCCGCGGCCAATCGCTCCCAGCGTGCGGCTTGCGAGTCGTCCTGGGGCACACCCTTGCCTGCGTCATACATCGTGCTCAGGATGTATTGCGATTCGGCGTGGCCTTGCTCGGCCGCCAGGCGGAAGCTTGCCGCCGCTTCGACAAATCGCCCCGTGTTGTACTCGGCCACCGCGTTCCGATAGTCAGAGTTTGAGGACGAATTTGCGGCGTCGCGCCGGCCGCGGGCGAAGATGCTGGAGCGAACGGAGTGAAGCGACAACGCGCCGCTGGTGGGTATGTGCTGCAGCCCGGCCTGAGCTTTATCTTCCAAGAGCATTCACCTGGCGCTCGACGAACTCCAAACGGTACTGAGCATCGGAGATGCGCTCCCGCAGGCTGGCGGCGAGCTCACCAAGCAGATCGCGGTCCTCGCGGGCAGCCGCCTCGGCATCGACGTAGAGTTGCCCAATCTCGCTGCCAACAAGCGTCTTGTGTTCGCGATCCAGCGCGGCAATGTCTCGCTCTGCATGTTGAATCTGCCGTGTAATCCGAACAAGTGCGGCAGCGTTTCCTTCGTCGGCCAATGAGGTGTTGATCTCCAGATGATCGTCCAGCAGGCGCTGCAGCGTATCGGCGTCCCCGCGGCTATAGGCCTGGTTGGCGCGCATCATCAGCAATGTAAAGTGCTTCTGTTCGGCTTCGTCATTGGCAAAGTCGGGATGGATGCGCTTTGCAACCTCGCGAAACAACGTCTTAAGACTTGGTGACGGGTCAAACTCCTCCGGCTCCTGGTCGGCGCCGAAGGCCGCATCGTGGGTCTCCTGCGCGCGCTGGCGGGCTTCCTGTGCTCGCCGGCGCGCGGAGTCCGAGTCGTATAGATCCACTTCTCGCTCGGTAATGCGCGCGTTAATCTCGTCCAGCTCCGCATAGAGAATGCCGACCCGGTGGAGATAGCGCCCCTCGAACGCCTTCAACTGCGAGCGAGTCCGCGCAACCTCGGCTTCGCGCTCGGCAAGCGCGGAGCGAACGGCAGCAAGCCGCTGCCGCATTTCGATGAGAGCTGCGGCGTCGGGACTCTGCTGAAGGATGATTTCGGCTGGCATCTGGCTCCCGTCAGGGCTGCTTCTAGTTTAGCTGGCCTGCAAATCGGAAGGACAACGCGCCCATTTTGAACGCCTTTTGCCCCTTTGAGTTCATCCGGTCAATGAAGTGTTCCTCCGTCATGAATTAGGAAAGTGAATCCTGCAATCACAAGGACGGCCTCGATGACCCAAACGAAGACCCTCTCCGGAAGGCGAGCAACAATTCTCTTGCCTAGGAATGATCCCAGAATCATAACCGGGCCTAAAGCAATACCCGTGAGGATGTCGGACCAGACGAGCAATGCAGCGTGCCCATAAGCAAACAGCTTGGTCACATGCATTACAACCGTGGAGAGGGCCTCGGTGCCGATGTAGGCTCCCTTTATCAATCCGTATGCTAGGAAGAAGGGAGCCATGATTGGTCCGACGCTGCCAACTAGAGCGGAAAGAAAGCTTGATCCTGCTCCGATTGCGGCGAAGGCTGGTGTCGGAAATGGGTGGGCCGAGCGAAATCGGAGGTGACGCCAGACCACCACCAGCAGCAAGAAGACCCCTAGTAAATGAGTCAGTTTCGCCAAAGGGGCCGATGCAAACAAGGCTCCGCCGATGAGCGCCATAGGAACGCCGCCAAGAGCGAACCATCCGACAACTCGCCAATCTAACTCACGCCGGTTAAACCAGACGCGGCTTCCGTTCCCGATGAGTTGCGCGATGGTAAGGATAGAAACAGCAGCCCGCATCCCAAAAAATGCGACGAGCACTGGGAGCAACACCGCTGCGCCTCCGAATCCCGTGACAGCCGCTAGCGTCGAAGCGATCAGCGCAACGAAAAGTAAGGTCGGCCATATCAGAATGTGCGGCAAACATACCTCAACGCCTGGTGAGCGAGGTCGTACCCGAACTGGTGGTCAGAGAACCCAGCTCAGTCGAGTATCTCAGCGTCGGCGTGAACCTTGGCCATTCCCGGCGAGTGACCATCGCCTATCCGGAAGCTTGCCAGGAAACGTTGTGCCGATTCAGCCAAAGTCGCCTAGCCCCAAATCACCACAAATCCCGGCTCGGGACGTCGCCCCAGACCGCCACCCTCATCCCCTGCGCTGTCATCCAGAGCGCAGCGAAGGATCTGCGGTTGTTCTTGCGCCCTTGGGTGGGGTTATTTCCGAATCGCCTACGACACGCTCATAACGTTTGGCAAGACCGTCGCCGAGGGAAGTTGGCGCTGGTTCCTATGCGAGGAACCAGCGCCAAGTGAGGAGAACCAGAACAGATCGTTACGGCCGCCACGTCAACAGAAAACCGTGATTGAATTGGCCGTCGTTTGTAGTGTAGCGTCCTACGATCTGACCCTGCGGATTGATGCCATTGGCGTAGGTGCTTAGTGACTTTGGATAGTTGATTTGAATGTACTCGCCATTCTTTATCAGCCAACCGCTCTCGTCTAAAAAGCCACGGATGCAGCCTCCCACAATGTCGCCCTCAGGGTTCAGTCCGCTGAGATAAGTGGTCTGGCATGCCTCGGGAAAATCGATGGTTTGGAACTCCCCGTCTTTGAAGACGAATCCGTGAGATTCCGTGTTGAAGTCGTTGGAGTAGTCGCCGATTATACGACCCGAGGTGATCTGCGTCGCCAAGGTCTGAAAACCGGGCACATCAAATGGCGTGAATTTGCCCTGTTTGTCCAACAGGTAGCCGTGATTGCCCGTTTGGTCCCACCAGGTTCCGACGACCACTCCATTGGGGTCGATGCCGAAGCCGTCTGTTCCGAGTGCCCCGGGGTAGTCGATGGACGTGAACTTTCCATTTTTCAGTACATAGCCATGCTCAGTTCCATTCGCCGAGTCGTACCAGCCCACTATCTCTCCGCGAGGAGATATGTAGGTGGCATCTGTCCAGAGTGAGCCCGGGAAGTCAATGGATTGAAACTGTCCGTTGATGAGCAGGAATCCGTGCCCGTGATACGTTGTGCCGTCAAAGGTGACGTATCGGCCGAGGATTTGGCCGGATGGGGTGATGGCGGTGGCCTCGGTATTCACAGCACCGGGATAGTCAAAGGACGTAAATACCGGGTTCTTTTTGCTTTGGGCTGTGCTGATACAAGCCCAAAGGGCAACGAAGCACAAGATTGAAAATCTGTACATTGGGAGCGCCTCCCTTCATCGACAGGTGATGATCGGACTCTCTCTTCAAGGCGTGTGCGGAAGAAACGAGGGGTGTGTTCCTTTAGAGAGACAGATCGACAGCTATCACATCAACAGAGCGGCTATCGCGTCTGTGACCGTTGGTACTCGATTGCGTGACAAAGGCTGAGCTTGAATCACATGAATTCCGGCACGAGGAACGTGGGGCGTTCAACTGGGTTTTGGCCGAGTCACCCCCTACCCGGAAATCGCCATCGAAACTGTGTGCCGATTCTGTCAATGTCCCTCAGACCAACTCAGCGCAAGCGCCGGTAGCCCCGCGGCCTCAGCCCGATACTTTGCGCCCCCGCCCAATAAGGTGGCTCACCCCCGCCCCCAGGAACGCAGGCGCCGTCGCCACCGCGATCAGCACGAACTCGAACGGCCAGAGGTTGTGGTTGGTGGGGTCGGCGGAGCAGTCGGCCACGATCAGGCACGCATTGGCGGCAAAGAATCCGCCGAGCAGGGCAACGGGCACCCAGCGCTTCTTCCCATCGAAGCCCAGCGTCAGCAGCAGCCCGGCAACGAACGCGAGTACCGGGAGCAGATACCACGGGAGCAAGTCAGGGCCGTGCTCGCGCGCCGTGTAAGGCCGGAACTTCCAGAGGAAGACCGCGTCGAACATCACGCCCATAAACACGGCGCTTGCATACCGCCACTCCCGCGAGGACATAGGGCCTTTCCGGAGCCAAAAACCGCCCCTGTGGAAAACTTGTCAAGGGGTATTTCGAAAAATAGTTTGTAACTACATTACATATCAACCAGATACAAATCAAAGAAAATTGCCGAAATACTATCGGAAGAGAGTACGCTTTTAAGTAGGGAGAAAACACGCCGCGCATGCGGCGTTTTTTATTGCCTTTCGGCCGCCTGGCGGGCGATGGCAAACCCTCACAATTGAAGCTCAACGCAGCCCTTCCGTTCCTGCCGTTCACCCGGCCGGAGCAGAAGGGCTTTCGTGTTTCTGGCGCCAGGCGCCGCGCTCCTCAAGCCCGGCGATGGCAGCACTGGGAGTCAGGTTTGACGTCCCAAAACCCTCACAACCAACTACGAAGAGGGCGGCCTTGCGCCGCCCCGAAGGAGATTGTTATGAACTCGTTTTCGAACATGTGGCAGCATCCGCGGACTTCCGCAGCAGGCATTCTGATCGCAACCCTTACCGTGTCCGGAGTCCTGGCTCAGCAGGGCATCACGATGGGCAAAGCCGGAACCGGCAGCGTGGTCTCGCTCGCGGGGGCGCTGGCGACGGCCTTTCTGGGATTGCTGGCCCGGGATCCGGGGAGCCCGGCTGACGCCACGGCCAGCTCCCGGGTGAATCCGCCGGCGGGCCGGTAGGGTTCCTGGTTTCCCACCCTCTCGACCGAAAGAGTCGGCAGGGTGGGAAGCGATTTTCTATCCAGGGGTATTAACCACAAAAATAATACAAAAATGAAAGATGAATATTTTCACTTTACGGGAGAAAGCGTATAAATATCATAACCTAAATAACTTAATTAGGAAACGACTCATCACACGTTTTCGCCCCAATCGCGAATAGATTGCGAAAATAAAGCGAAAGATCCAACTTGCATCCGTCGCGACGATTTACTGAAGGGTAAACTCAGTCAGGAATGCCCTAGACGAGCGCCTGAAAAGGCTCCCCCTTCTCTTTCCGCATCGCCTTCCACAGCTCCCACACAAACTGAATCGCCACGATGAAGACCAGCACTTCCGCGCCCGTAAAGAGGGCCTGGTTGAGCTTGTCGAAGTCGAAGCCCGCGGGCAGACGGCTCGCCTCAGCAGGATTCAGCTCCAGATAGATGTGGCTGGGCGCGGCCACCAGTATGGCAATCGGCACGATGCCGAGCGCCTTGAAGAAGAGCTTCTGGATCGGATGGCGCCTGCGCCACGTTCCGCTGAGCAGGTTATAGCCGTGCACGGCGATCTGTATGGCGTTAAAGGCGACAATAGCCCAGAAGAACGTGATGGTGATGGGCGCGAGGCGTACCGGCGAGTGTTCGAGGATTACAGCGCCCGGCCCGAGAAGCACTACAGGATAGTTCGGGATGAGCAAGAGCCAACCCAGCACCGCAATCTCAAAAAGGAACTCGGCTACGGCACCCCCGAATGAGCGCGGCTTGCCTGTGCTGGCCTCCTGCTTTTCGAGTGGGGGCAGGGTACTGGGCGACCACTGTGGCCCCGCGGCGAAGATGGCGGGGCACTTTTCGGGCCAGCGCTCGGAGACGAGCTCAAGCACCACGAACGCACCCGTGATCCAGGCCGCCACGACGATCAGGAAACCCGGATACTTGAAGACCTGCTGGGCGACCCAATCGAACGAATGCGTCTCGACGATCATGCGCACAGCAGTGGCGATGGCGTAGGCCACCGTAGCCCACATCGTCGCGAGCCTGAGGATGTACAGATACATGGGAAACACCGTCGGCCCGATCAGGTAGCGCGGCGCCTGGTAGCGCGAGGCCATCTGCATGGGCGGCCCCAGCTCCTTGAGCCAGTCGATCATCTCGCCTTCAGTGAGTGGGCGGCCCAGGCCGGCTTCGCGCTCCTCACGCTGCGACTCAAGATTCGCCCGAAGCTCGGCAACGATGTCAGCCTGCCGCTCCCAGGGCAGATACCTGCCAACCGCCTGAAGATAGCGTTCGAACAGATCCATGACGTTGTCCATGGCGTTCTCCTTCCCAATCCAAATCCGGTCCTAAAGAATGTTTTCGACCGACGTATTAATTGCGTTCCACTCCGCGAGCAGCATGCCCAGCATGCGTTCGCCCTCTGCGGAGAGCCGGTAAAACCGCTTGTTGCGCTTGTCCTCTTCGCGCCACTCGCTGACCAGGAGCCCCTGGCTCTCAAGCCGGCGCAGCAGCGGGTAAAGAGTGCTTTCATCGATGGCCAGGCCGCGCTCGGCCAAGGTTTTCCGCAGTGTGTACCCGTAATGCTCCTTGCGAAGCTGCGCCAGGACCGCGAGAGTGAGGCAGCCGCGGCGAAGTTCCAGGCGAAGATTCTCGAACAGGCTTTCCGGAACGGGCGTCATGCTGTACCTCGTACACTGTGTAATACATACTGTGCGGCAAACAGTGTGTGATGTCAAGTATCTTTCTGAACTTTCTCTTTGCCGGAAGTTGGAAGGGGCGGGAAACCGCAACGAAGAATCTGCTGGTCGTCCTGTAACTCGCGTGGTTAGAATGCGCGCCATGCACTCAGTCCGAGTTGGCATGGCCGCCCTCGCCGCCCTGCTTCTTCCACTTCTGGTCCCCGGGCAGGCGAAGTCGGCCCAGACCAAGGCTCCCTCGCTTGTCAGCAACAGCCAGATCACCATCCGCGGCGACGGGCCGCAGGCGCAGACCATCAGCCTGACCGCCGTACGCGGTGACTGGTTCGTCAGCGGAGACGACGCGCACGCCAACCTCGACTTCGAAACCGGCTCGGGTCCGCACTATATCGTGCAGCTGCAGTGGGACGGCGCGGGGAAGACCCACACCATCACGCACGATACCAACGACACCGTGGTCGGCACGGGCCACTCGACGTTCTACCTGATGCTGCCGGGCGAAAACGGCAATAGCCGGGCGGCGGCTCCGCATGACTCTGACGTGGTGGCCATCACCATCACTCACATGGACGACAGCTCGCTTGAGGCGCATCTCTCCGGCACGGCCACGGCCGAGGGCAAGGTGAGTTTCGATGGCGCGCTGAGCGTGCGGCGCACGGGCGCACATGCCGTGGCCAGCACCGGCGCGTGGCACGATTGCGACCCGCAGATTCACGACAAGATGGTGGGCGCAGAAGCCCGCTCTCCCTCCGAATGCGAAGTGAAGTTCGACCAGCACGTGCGTCAAGAGCTGCAGCACGCTTTCGCTCCTCTGATGGCCAGACTCGAGCAGGGCGATTGGGTTGTTTCCAAGCAGCCCCAGATGGGCCCGGTCCAGGCCATGGCTCGTCACTCGGAGAAGTCGCCGTATCATCTCGACTCCGCGTCGCACGGGGCGTTCCACATTGAACTAGGCCTCAAGCAGGAATCGGCTGAGTATCAGCAGCGCGCCGCGGCCTACCAGCAGGCGATGGAGAAAATGAACCAGCAGGTCTCCGAAGCGATGAAGAACGGCGGTCCGGCCACTGGCCAAAAGACGATGGACGAGCTGGCGCGCTCAGTCGCCGCGCAGATGGACAACATGAGCGTGAAGATCAGCGTGGGGATCAACGCGGGTTCCATTGGCGTGGTGAACTTCGCGGGAACCCACAACACCGCGTCGCTGCCGGGCGGCGGCACGGTCGTATATATTCCTGCAGCCCAGCCCTCGACCGGCGGCGGTCCGGATTCCGGTGAAGCGGTGACTTGGGTGCTCGTCGGCCCGTGGAAACAGGTGACCGCGAAGAGCCTGGGCAGCGATGGCGAGCACATCGACGCGAACGGTGGCCTGCTCCCTGGCAAGCCCACGTTAGCCGTGCAGAACGTGTGGGTGCGGATTCGCGCGGGGAAGGACATGACCGAACAGGTGATTCAGAAGGTGGACTGGGACAAGGTCCGCGCGCTGATCCAGGAGAATTGACCCAGCCCGACTTCTCAGCTCGAAGCCTCTTATCAGCGGTCCCCCACCCCCCGGTCAGCGCTTCGCCGTGTCGCGCAGAAAATCCTCCACGTCCGACACCTTGTCGGTGAGCAGGTTGATCTTGTGCGCTAGGCTCTGAATCTCCGCTTCGGCGCGCCGGTTCACATCGAAATCAAGTTCGCTGCGGAGGCGGTCCTTCATGTCCTGCCGGTTCTGGCTCATCATGATGACTGGCGCCTGGATCGCCGCGAGCATCGATAGGAACAGGTTGAGCAGGATGAATGGATACGGGTCCCAGGCCTTGGTGTTCAGCACCACGTTGATCCCCGTATAGCCCACCAGCAGAACCGCGAATGTGATGATGAAGTTCCACGAGCCGCCGAAGCGGGCCACGTGATCTGCGATGCGCTCACCCACCGTTGCGGTGTCTTCAATCATCTGGTTCGGGTTTCGGTTGGCGCGCAGCTTTACGAGCCTCTGCGAGGCGTGGATCTGGCGTCCAAGAATGGTCAGCATATCGAGGCCGGCCATCGGCTTGCGGGTCACGAGAACCTCGATGTCTTCGCGATCCAGTTCGATGCACATGCACTCCTCGAGGGCCATGGCGTTGGCCTGGTGCGGAGTCTGATCGACCATGGAGGCGAACCCGAAAATGCCTCCATGTCCAGGCTCGTCGATGACGACTTCCTGGTTGTCCTCGTCGATCATCGTGACACTTACGCTGCCTGAGAGCACCAGGTAGGCCGCTGACGGCGGGTCGCCGATCTTGAAGATGCGCTGCCGGGCGGCGAATGTGCGCTTATCCACCTGCGCCGCGAGCACAGCCAATTCATCGTCGTCGAGCAGTTCGAACAGCGCTACGTGCCTGAGTTCTTCGGGATCGCAGGGCATGGACTCTCCTTAAGGGGAAGTGAGTGTTGAAGCAAGATTACGGTCAGTCAGCAGAGTAGCAAAGTCATGTTACAGATGCGGGCGCGGCGGTATTATGGGTCTGCAGCCAGGGAGGGAAGCATGAGTGAATCCAATCGCGAATCGATGAACAGCCGCCGGCAATTCCTGAAAGCCGGCACCGCCGTTGCCGCAGCCCTGGTCGCACCCGCCGCAGCGCTGGCCGATGCCACAAAGGCCATGCCCGCGATGCCGGAGAACCCCCGCACGCAGAAGGCCATGCCAACGCGCAACCTGGGCAAGACGGGATACAAGGTGGGCATCTTCTCGCTCGGCGGACAGGCCGCTCTCGAAAAGCCCAACAACTTCGACACCGCCGTGCCCATCATCGAGCGCGCCCTCGACCTCGGCGTCAACTACATCGATACGTCGTCCATCTACGGCGGCCCCTCCCGCTGGAGCGAGCAATATGTCGGCAAGGTCATGGCGAAGCGCCGCAACGAGGCCTTCCTCGCCACCAAGACCAAGGAGCGCACCCGCGACGGATCCATGCAGATGATCCACAAGTCGCTCGAGCTCCTCCAGACCGACCACATCGACCTCTGGCAGCTCCACGACGTGGGCACGCAGTACGACGTCGACCAGATCTTCGCCAAGGGCGGCGCCATGGAGGCGCTCGTCGAAATGCAGCAGCAGGGCGTGGTCCGCTATCTCGGCCTCACCGGACACTACCGGCCCGACGCGCTCATGGAGACCATGCGCCGCCACGACTTCGACTGCATCCTCATGGCGATGAACGCCGCCGACCCGCACCACTACAGCTTCAACGAGCAGTTGCTGCCCATGGCCGTCGAGAAGCAGATGGGCATCATCGGGATGAAGATCCCGGGCCGCGGCCGCATCCTCTCCTCGTGGAACCCGCCGTCCATCGAAGCGCAGAAGAAGAGCTGGGAAGGCATGACCATCCAGACCTCCAGCCCCGGCACCCTCAGCATGCGCGAAGCGATGTACTACACGCTCTCCCGCCCCGTGAGCACGGTAATCATCGGCTGCGACTCGATCGCCCAGCTAGAAGAGAACGTGCAGTTAGCCCGCGACTTCACCCCGCTCACCGACAAGCACGCCGGCGAGTTAGTAGCCAAAGCCGAACCCTGCGCGAAACCGTCGCTGTTCTTCCGGTTCTACGACAGGCCGTAAGGCACCTGCGGAGGGTCACAGCACCAGGTCTTTGTTAATAAGAATCGAGGCTTCAAACTTCTGACGCGGAGTGCACTGCGGACCTCAGTTCCTGAAGGCACTGCCGAGAGCCCTACAGTGTGAGACGGAATTCATACTCTCACTAGCGCGCAAATGTCGCCGATCGACTCCAAAAGAGCTTCGATATTCTCTGCAGTAGAGAAGGTGAAGCACAAGACGAGACGATTGCGTCAATTTGCGCTGTCGATTCGAGAGCTCTGTCGAGGATCGGAGTAGGCATCACTGGTTCGCCCTTCTGCAGCAACTGCAACCGCTGGAGCTCGCGCCTGATCTTGATCTCGTACCGAGATCTTGCTTGAAAGCTAAGCTCATCCCAATGTCGCTCCAACGAGCGGACGTATGCGTCGATTCGCCGTTCCTTTCGCTCAACGGCTTCGTGGCTTATGTTCGCGAGGTCGAACCAGTGTGGCCTCGGCCCCAAGGGAACACCATAGTGGCTGATGTGATTCGCGAGTTCGCTGCCAAGCCACAAGTCCGAGTAGACATCGTATTCAGGCAGAATTAGGACCTCAATTGTTGGCGTCTTGAAGTGTGTTTTGGGTTCGCCAACACAGAAGACGTCCATGTCCGAGTGTCGAGTCTGGACGCCAGATGCATACGAACCAAAGATGACTATCTGGCTGGATGATCTCAAACGCCGCTTGATCTCTGGCGGGAGATTTTTGACGCGTTGCCGCAGCGGAGTCTCTAAGGCTTGGGGCGTTTCCATTTCTCCCTCCTCTCCTTTAGAAGCGCAATCAAGTCCCCGAAATATGTGTCTGCCAGATCTAGGTTCTCCCCGAATAGCTCTCCGAAATACCCGTTGATCGCGTCTTCGAGATTGACTGCAAGACTTACGAGGTCATCTTCGGGAGAGAAGAGCGCTTCCAGCAGGTCGGAAAAGGATGAGGGCTCAACTCGCAAGTCTAGTTTCTCACTAATGGACGAAACGAGTGCGCTCAGAGCGACCTCAATCTCCTCCGAGTCAATCTTGCCAGCGGCCTTGATGGGCCCGCCTTCGCCCTCATCATCTTCCTCTTCGTCTTCCATGTAGACGGTGGGAAGCAAATCCCTGATGCCTTCCAACTCCTCGATGAGGGTATCGACGAGTCGGATCGTCGGCCGTTTCCTGATTTTGCTCACCTCGAACCTCGACTCGCGTGCCGCGCTTTAGGATGACTTTGAACATCACTTGCGGGGTTGGAGATACCACCAGTGGCGGGCTGTCCTGATTGGGAGCTAGTCTGCGCGGGGACCTGAATGGTGTCATGGATAACGATCGGGGGAGCTGTTGAAGCCGGCGTTCCGCCAAACCAAATTGGAAGCCACGCAGCAAGACACAGTGTCACATAAAAGAGCAAATCGGACTTGACGGCCAGCCTGAACTGCTCGTTTACAGCGAAACGTGAACTCTCAAGATGACGATTTTCGAATTCGTGAGAAATCAATTCCCTGCGCTTCTTGCCCCCAAAAAGTGCCCTAGCGATGTTCGGACTCGAGAATGTGACGCGCTTTCCGGCGGCCCTTTGCCGCTTTTCGATCTGTATTTCGATGCTCCTCGCACGAGCGTTGAATTTCCAGCCCCGGCTGACTTGCTCACGTTCAAACCAAAAGAACCACGCCAACAAGGCGTCCAGGCCAAACGCACTGACGATTGGAGAAAAGCCTTTGCCTGTAGTAATTGCGATAAGAGCTGCGACGGTCGCCGTTACCGACCATCCTTTGATAGTGACCCTAAACCCGCCGATCTTGTCGATCTTGTCTTGAAGTATCTTGTACTCATCGAGGAGAGAGCTTGACTCGTCTGGGAGGGGGGCGTCCTTGGTCACACCTTCGCTCAAGCAGACCTCCCGATCGAAGCGTTTCGCTGTGTGAATTAGCAACAACAATATAGCTCTTGGGCCGCTCGCTCGCAACGAATCCAATTCCTCGGGATTCCGCCGCGTTCGGCCATACACCTTCCCATCGAAGCTTTCTATATCCAATCGGATATAATCATCTCGCATGAAGCTATGAAGAAGAAGGCGCAAATCGCGACATTCTCCAGCGTCTGGGACGCGCTTGCCGATACGCCGGAGGAAGCAGCAAATCTGCGCCTGCGCTCGGCGTTGATGCGCCAGATCGCAGCCATCGTGGAGAAGGCCGGCTGGACCCAGGCCGAAGCCGCCGAGCGCTGCGCCGTAACGCAGCCCCGCATGAACGATCTCCTGCGTGGCCGAATCGCCCGCTTCTCCCTCGATGCTCTGGTCAATATGGCTTCCGCCCTCGGCCGCAAGGTAACGGTCAAGGTAGAAGACGCAGCCTGATCCTTGGGCACGACCCCCCACCCCCGGGTGCCGGGTGCCCGGTCCCTCGCTTCTGGGGACCGGGGAGAGATGCTTGCACCTGGTAGGTTCCGAGCTAATCAGCAAATCGGAAGCTAAGACCGGCGGAAGCCCGGACCCCGAACCACCCCCCCCGCCCGTCCCCCACCGACATCACACCCAACCGTGACCGCCGGCACATCGTTCTCCACTCCGCTGCGCCATGCTGAAGGTAAGCCCGGCATCGGGCAAGGGAAGTTGTGTCTTCAAGGGCAGGGTCAAACGTTCTGCGCCAGCAATGCCATCAGGCACGGGACCGGGGGCGAGTACCCCCACCCCCCCGGGTAGCCGACGATGCAAGCACCACGCCCCCCGTCGGGACTGGAGTGGGTACCCCCTCCCCCCCCCCCCGGGGGCGACCGAATCGGGCCCCGAATCCATCCGGAAGGGGTACCCCCTCCCCCCTGGCGCGGTGTGAGGGCAAGAAGTTTCCGGGTACCGGTTAAGGCATGTCCGCGGGGGCCAGACAGCCAGGACGTGCCACCCCCCTCCGCCGGTGCAGCCAACGACGGCGCGAGAAGCGGGGGCAGATACCCCACCCCCTCCCCCCACCGTTCTATTTAGATTCAACAAGATACCGGAATTACGGAGCCGGCAACTCCAATTCTGCCCTCGCCTCGGCTCAGCCGAAATGCCTGGCCCACCCTGCCACCCAACTGGCGCTCAAGGCTCTCCACGGTCCCCAGAAGTAGAGCACCGTCGCCGTGAACTCGGCTGCCAGCAGCGCTGAGGCGCCGATCACGAACTGGCGCATCAGCCGCCCGCGATACCAGTCCCAGGCGGTCATCAGTGCGATCAGCAGCACATTCCCATAGAACGTGTAGACGAACCACACCGGGATCGAGGCGGGCTCCTGCGGCCAGATCCAGCCAGAGAAGCGGGCGAAGCCCGGATCGGCAAGCGACACGCTCGACAGGATCATCAGCCGCCGGTGGGCTGCCGGATTCTTTCTGAGCGCAATGCCGCAGGCGAGCAGGATCAGAAAGCAGAGGACATTGTTGAAGGCGACGCACAGAAACGGCGGATCGTAGACTGGACCGCCGCGCATGTTGGCTGCCTGGGAGACCATGATGGCTACCGGCCCCATGACTCCCATCAGGCAGGCCCACCCTGCAAGCAGCCAGCCCAGCCTTCGATGCAGAGCCACGCGATCGCGGACCACCAGCAGAACCTGCACCGTGAGGAGCAGCATCCAGACGGAGTAAATGGCTCCATGAATGTGCACGATCATGGGCGCCGCGGGGTTCTCGCGCAGATAGCGTGGAAAGTCGACTCCGAAGCCGGCGATCATGCCTACCCACAGAACGCCCAGATACACGGCTGAGGCCGTGCGGTCGTCGCGCGCGCTCCACGTGCCACGCGTGTGCAGAGTAGTTCCAGGTTGAGAGAGGGCGGACGCAGTAGCCAAAGGGGACCTCCAGAGTTGCCATAAAGGAGATTTCCCGGCGCGTCAGCGGGGATAGCAGTTGCGGGGATGTATGAGGGTCGCTTGCGGGGTTGCGAATGTCAAGCGGAAGTTAATTTCACAGTCAGGTGAGGCGCCTCGCGGTTCGGGTCCCCTTCCGGGGCCCGAACCTTGAGCTCCCAGTGACTACACGGCCCCGGCGGTGAGTTCCGATTCCTGCTCCTGCACACGGGCGGCGCGGCGGCGGCGGCCACTCACGAGATAGATGGCGGCCCGCAACTCGAGGAGTGGATCGGCTGAGTTTGCAATGCCCTCAACCCGCGGAATGGGATCGAAAATAATGTGCTTCTGCTGCACTACAGAATCGGGCACAACTTCGGTCAGCTCGATTGTGCCGAAGTCGACCAGTTCGCGATCCTCGGGCCAGTGCACGGTGACGTCGTCCGTGATATCACCAGGCTTGGCCAGCTGCACACGAATGTGGAAGCGGATGGGCTGGATCGTGACGCGTTCCGCAAGCTCGTCATAGTGGTAGTTAGCGGCAAGCCCAATCACTTCCGAGTCGCTGAGGTAGTCATTGCCTTCTTCCGGCACGATTCGATAGCGGCCGAAGCGCGTCTCACCCCCATCATTGGTAAAGGAGTACGCACTAGGGGCGAAGTAGGTGTCGCTTGCCAGGCTGGAGGGAAACGGCTTGGGCGCCTGCACGAAGGCGAGCGCGGCCGGGTGAGACCCCAGGAACTGCTCGATCGGCTTGGGCGACGGTACTTCGGAACCGCTGGCGGCGATTGCCCGCAAAAGTCCGAGGAATTCCTCTCCATTGCGCGCCGGGAAGCCGTTGGTGGAGTGGCTCACGATATCGGTGTGCACGTGCTCGGCGAGATTGAAGCGAATGGCGAGGCCGCGCGGGTTCGACTCCGGGGCGCTGTCGGGGATTTCGGGAAGGCCGGTGGAGTTCGAAAATCGCGCCGTGACGGCTGTCGAGGCGCTCAGGATGTGCGGCGCCATCGTCAGAGAGCGGGCCTGGGTCGCGGGCGTGAAGGTGCCGATGAGCATGAGTCCCTTGGCGTGAGCGGGGCGGTAGCCGGGATGCACACCGAACAGTTGATCGAATTGCAGGAGAATATCGTTGGCCAGAGCGACGAGACGCTCATCATTGGGGAGAGGCATGGAGGAGCTCCTTTCGGGCAAGCAAGTGCTGTCACTGATCTGCGAAGACAATGCGGTAGGAGGGTGGAAGGGCCCGGTCGAGCGAGGGAGAAAGCGTCAGGGGGAATCCGACTGTTCCATCATCTTACGCGTTCCGGCGCCCGAGCTGATTGCAGAGGCGGCCCGGACGCTAAACCGCTCCGACCGTCGCTTCCTTCTGACTCTTCGCGAACATCTGCTTGATACCGCGCAGCGCCTGGCGAGTGCGCTCTTCGTTCTCGATGAGGCTGAAGCGAACGTGGGTGTCGCCGTAGTCGCCGAAGCCGATGCCTGGGCTTACTGCTACCTTCGCCTCGGTGAGCAGCAGCTTCGAGAACTCCAGTGAGCCGAGGTGGCGGTACTTCTCGGGGATCTGCGCCCACACAAACATGGTCGCCTTGGGCATGGGGACCTGCCATCCCAACTTATTCAGACCTTCGACGAGCACGTCGCGGCGCTTCTGATAAGTGCCGCAGATCTCGCGAACGCAGTCCTGCGGGCCCTCAAGCGCAAGGATGCTAGCCACCTGGATGGGCGTGAAGGTGCCGTAGTCGAAGTAGCTCTTGAGGCGGCCGAGCGCGTTGACCAGCACCGGGTTGCCGACCATGAATCCCACGCGCCATCCCGGCATGTTGTAGCTCTTAGAAAGCGTAAAGAACTCAACCGCGACATCCTTGGCGCCCGGCACCTGGAGCACGCTGGGTGGCTTGTAGCCGTCGAAGGCGATGTCGGCGTAGGCGAGATCGTGGATGAGATGGAAGCCGTACTGGCGGGCGAGCTCAACCAGGCGGGCGAGGAAGGGCAGCTCCACGCATTGCGTCGTCGGGTTCGAGGGGAAGTTGACGATCAGCGCCTTGGGGCGCGGCGTCATGCGCGGGATCAGGTCTTCAAGCTCGGAAAGGAACGCCTCGTGGTTCACGATGGGCACGCTGACCACGTGAGCTCCGGCGATAACCGGCCCATAGATATGGATGGGATACGACGGATTGGGTACGAGGACGGTGTCGCGCGAGTCGAGGATGGCGAGGCAGAGGTGGGCAATGCCTTCCTTGGAGCCGATGGTGACAATGGCTTCGCGGTCCGCATCAAGCTCAACGCCGTAGCGCGATGCATACCAGTTGCATATGGCGCGGCGCAGACGCGGCAGTCCCTTGGAGACGGAGTAGCGGTGCGTCACCGGCTTCTGCGCGGCCTCAATCATCTTGTCCACGATGTGCTTGGGCGTGGCCCCATCGGGATTGCCCATGCCGAAGTCGATGATGTCTTCACCGCGGCGGCGGGCGGAGATCTTCATCTCGCCGGTGATGTTGAAGACGTAAGGGGGCAGGCGCTGAATACGGCTGAACTCTTCCATGGCTGACTCCGGTTCTTTCCAGTGTAAGTGAGTTGCGGTTGGGTCGGCGCGGGCGTTCGAGGCAGCAGGCGCGGAAGTTCCTGCTGTGTAACGCTTGGGCTGAATTGGGAGATGAGGTGTTGCGGAGTCTTGGGCGGCTTACGCCGCAGCACGCGCCGCGCGGGCGGTGAGGAGATGCGCGGAGATGGTGTACGGGTGCATGAAGGGATTATAGCAACGGCATCACCGGCCGTTGCGGTGGTCGACGGGGCGCACCTGTCTCAGTCCACTGAAGACGCCGATAACGCCGACGGTCAGAATGAGTGGACCGGAAAAGAGGAAGTAGGAGTCGGGGGTCTGCAGAGCGGAATTCAGTTGCAGGAAACCAAAGAACATCAGGGATGCGTAGACCGCCGTGTAGCCGATGGCTCTGAAAAGAGACAACCGATCATCATGGCTATTCAGGGGGGTCATGAGCGGAAGTATAGCGCGGAATTGACGATTGCTGAACCCTTGATCACCTGACCACTTGTTCAGATCAATGCGCATGCCCATGATGGTGATGATGGGCGGGCTCGCTGGACATCTCTTCGATGGGCACTACGCAGCCGTGCAGTTCCGGACAGTTTTCGTGCTCGAACTGGATGGTGGTGTGGCAGATGTTGTGGTGGTCGCGGAGCACGTGATTGAGCTTCTCAAGGATCCCGGCGCTCTCCGACGGCGGAATGTCAGCGATGGTGACGTGGCAGGCCATAGCGCGTGACTGCGAGCCCAGCGACCAGATGTGCAGGTCGTGGACATTCAGCACGCCGGAGATGGCGGCCATGTCGCCGCGGATCTGGTTGAGGTCAACACCGCGCGGGGTGCCTTCGAGGAGGATGTTCAGTGTTTCGCGGACGATGCCCCAGGAGGACCACAGAATCAGCGCGGCGATCACCAGCGAGAGAACCGGATCGATCCAGTTCTGGCCGGTGAAGAGGATGGCTGCGCCTCCAATGATGACTGCGGCGGTCGAGAGCGTGTCGCCCGCCATGTGCAGGAAGGCCGAGCGCATGTTGACGTCGCGCGCCACGCCCCACAGCAGCGCGGCGATGACGCCGTTCATCAGCACTCCGGCGGCGGCCACGTACATCATGGTACGGGGATGCACAGCCACAGGTGCATAGAGCCGGTGAACGGCCTCGAGCCCGATCCAGACGGAGATGACCATCAGGCTGCCCGCGTTGATGAAGGCGGCCAGAACCCCCGCGCGCTGATAGCCGAAGGTGCGAACGGGATCGGCGGGGCGCGTCTGGAAATGGACGGCTGCAAAGCTGAGCAGCAGCGCGAGAAAGTCGCTGACGTTGTGCCCGGCCTCAGAAAGCAGCGCCAGGGAGTGGGCGCGCAGCCCCGCGATAAACGTTACCGCAACATAGAGGGCGGTTGCGACCAGCGAGACCTGGAGTACGGCTTGTGTCCTTTTGGCGCCGGGGCCGGATGCAGAGGAAGCGGGCGCGGCATGGACATGCATGCATCCAGTGTACCGGGGGCGGAGTTTGCCTGCCAGCATTGCTTTTGCAAGCCTCTGCTGGTCAGAGGCTTAACTGAATTCCGTCCGAAAGGTGACCGGCCTATTCGCTCGTCTCGGTGTGAAGTCGCGCGGAGTTGCCCCGCTGTCGGTCGTCCCAAACGGTCATCAGTGGCACGGTCTTGCGCAGGCCTGACCACCCCTCGGCGACCACGATGCTGTTCTCCGGGTTGCCAGGCTGGTAGCGCACCGAGCAGGGGAATCCGGAGCGCACATGAGCCACCGTGACGACGTCGCCCATGAGCGTGATGTCCTGTGATGCCTCATAGTCGACGCCGCCGATGCGGTACTCGTACATGAGCATTGTGAGGGGATTGCCGTCTTCTCCGGGCACTTCGGCCACGTCGAGCAGGGTGCCGTCGACGATGCGGCCGCTCTGGGTGAGGAACTGGCGTCGTCCTAGCTCGATTTCGGCGGGGGTGGGACGCTTGCGGCGGAGCAGCCAGGTACCCACGGCGGCAGCCCCGGTGAGCAGGACCACTCCCCCGGCGATCTCCCAGATTTTGACGGCGTTAAGGTTCATTGCTACGCGGCACTCCGCGCGGCGGAGGACCCGACTCAAGCATAGCTCAGGTTCCACTCGATCCGCGGTACGGAGGGCGCGGCGCGCTCCCGGAATGAAAACACCGCACCGGTCGACACGAAAGCGGAAATCGCCTTTCTGGCTGGCGAGGGCGACAAGGGCAGGTTGCGATCACCGGCGGGCTAGGTTCGTGGATGCCAGCCTCTGGACTGTCTCCAGCGCCTGATCCGCAGCAACGCGGATATCCGGATCGACGCCATGCACCGCCCAGTCCGGCGACGAGTAGGGGTTCGGGACCTTGCTCTCACGCAAGCCGATGCCGAAATGATCGTCGATGTGATGGAATATGCCCACGTCGGTGGCGCCGGCGGTGGTCTCACCAACTAGCGTGGCGCGATGCAACATCTTCAGGTTGTACGCGAATTCCTCTGCGGCGGAGTACGTCTGGTGCGACGTGAGCACCCACACAGGCTTACCGGCCAGGCCGCTCTCGGCCATGGGCGAGTGGGTCCACATGCCGGCAGCCGAGTTCTCCCGCGGATTCCAGACAAACGTGGGCCGGTCAAAGAGCCAGCCGGCCAGGAATTTCACCATCTCCGGCGAGCCGCCCGAGTTCTCGCGCAGATCGATGATCAGGCCGTCCGCACGGCTTAGCGTCTTCATGGCGGATGTCAGCGACTCGCCGCACACGCGGGGATCAGGGAACCAGTCGAGCTTCAGGTAGCCAATCTTGTGCGGCAGGATGGACGGCGCCATCATGCAGTTGGCCGCGCGCATCGACGCGCTGTAGGCCGCGTCGTTGACTGTGGGTGTCGCACCGGCAGGCGCCGCTTCGCGCAGGTACGCTACCTCGAAGTGCATATCCCTGCTGTCAGCGCGCAACTGGCGAGTTACTGCCGCTGCGAATGCATCAGGATCGTTGGTGCGGGCAAGGGTGCTTTCCGCACCGAGCAGAGACTTGCCCAGGCGCTGCGCCGCAGCCGCATCGGGATAGCGCTGCTTGAGAACAGCCGCCACGCCTACTAGAACGCGATGCTTTTCCGCAGCGTCGAAAAACGGCACTTTTGCCGGATCTGCAACGTGCACCACCTTGCTTATCGGCCGCACCGTGCTGGGGTTCGTGACGTGCGTAGTGCCTTCCCCGTTGCCGAGAACCAAGGTCGAACCGCCGTCCCCATCGCCCCCGGCTCCCGTGGCCCAGGGATCGATGGTGATACCGCTGCTGTCAGCATCGGCGCGAATGGGGAAGTGGCCGGCATGTTTGGCCATGAAGCCGATTCCAGCGAGGATGGCCAGCGAAAGCAGAGTGCCGTAGAGGTAGGCGCTGGAGCGGATGGGCTTCTCGTCGAGCATGGTGAAGGACGGGCCTGCCGGGCGCGCGGCGACGGGGGCCCGATCCAGAGCCTCGTGCTCACGCATGTAGGCCAGTGGCAGCGAGACGGCAAAATCGCAAAGGATGTCGAACCACATCCGCAGCCGTGGTCCGACTCCGCGCTCGTAACCCGCGCGATCGCGAAAGAGTTCGAGCGCCTCCTCTTGCCACCGCGCGCGGAACCGCGCTGGAAACAGCCGGAACAGAAGGGAATAGATCTTCTCAGACATAATCCCCCTTGAAGATCTTGCGTGCGCGGGCCACCCGCAGCAGATCGGCCAGGCGGTCGGCCTCAGACCGGGCCAGTTTACGCCCGCCGGCGGTCAGGCGATAGTGCCGGCGGCGACGGGCGTCGGACGGATCTTCCGGACCATCAGTCTCTTCGATTAGCCCCTCTTCGAGCAGCGTCTGGATGGAACTGTAGAGCGTGCCCGGCCCCAGGCGCATGCGTCCGCCGGTCTGCTCCGCCACCTGGCGCATGATGCCGTAGCCGTGCAGGTCGTCGGCAGCCAGCGAGAGCAGGATCTGAAAGGCGGCGGAAGGGAGCGGGTCGAGCTTGCGTTTGGGGATGATTTGTACTCGATCTTCGATATATCGATGAACGACAGTACCTCCGATTGCCTGGCGCGTCAAGAAGTATTTCCTCAAAGGCCCCTGAACGATGCGTTGGCCCTCACAAGATCGTGAGGTTGAGCGGGCCTATAATGCGTAACCGAATCCATGCCGAGGTGTTTTCATGCGTAAGTTCTTGAGCGCTATTGCGCTTGTGCTGTTCTATGTCTCGCTGGGCGTCGCCCAGACCTCGATCACTCCTCAGCAGGTTCTGGCTCGCGTGCTGCAGCAAACCCCAGCCCAGGCGGCGTGGTTTGCGCCGGTGTTCCTGGCGCAGATCCAGCCTGCCCAGGTCGATGCCATCGTCAAGCAATACACCGGCACGTTAGGGGCGTTTCAGCGCGCCGATGCGACATCTGACGGCTTTACCCTGGTGATGGAGAAGGGGACCGCTCCGGCTAAAATTCATCTTGACGCCGAGGGCCGCATCGACGGCCTGTGGTTCGGCGCGCCTTCACCTTCGAAGCCGGTCAGCCTCGAAGACGCGATGAAGGAAATCTCCACCCTGCCCGGTAAATCCGCCGCGCTGGTTCTGGAAGAGGGCAAGCCGCTGGTCTCGCTGCATCCCGAGGATGCGCTGGCAGTTGGCTCGGCATTCAAGCTGGCCATCCTGGCCGCGGCCCAGCAGCAGACCGCGGCCGGCAAGCTACGCCTGGACCAGACGTTCGCGCTGAAGAAGGAGTGGAAGTCGCTGCCTTCGGGCGTGCTGCAGGGCTGGCCCGACGGCACTCCGTTGACCCTGGCCACGCTGGAAAACGAGATGATTTCGATCAGCGACAACACCGGCGCCGATGCGATGCTTTCGATTGTGGGCCGCGACCAGGCCGAGAAGCTCGCCCTACGTAACAAGCCTTTCCTGAGCACGCGCGAGGCATTCGTGCTGAAGGCAAAGAGCAACTCCGCCCTGCTGGAGCGCTACCGCAAAGCCGATGAGAGCGAACGCCGGGCCCTCCTGGCCGAGGTCGACATGCAGCCGCTGCCAGAGACAAGCCAGTTCAGCGACGCCCCTACCGCGACGGACATCGAATGGTTTTTCACGCCTGAGGAGCTTTGCTCGTTGGCCGCAAAGGCAGCCGATGCCACCGCGTTCCAGATCAACCCCGGCCTGGCCAATCGCGCGCAGTGGCGGCAGGTCGCGTTCAAAGGCGGATCGGAGGGCGGCGTGCTCAACATGACCACCGCGTTGATGGGCAAGAACGGCAAGCATTATTGCGTGGCAGTCACATGGAACAACGATGCGGCTCTCGAGCAGGCGAAGTTCTTCGGGATCTACGGGAGCATTCTCAATACGCTGGCGAAATCGTCCTCCCAGTAACAATCACCGCTCAATGACTATCGGCCCTGACCAGCGCCGAAGGCGCCGTTGGCCGCACCGCAGGTGCCCGCAGGGGCGGTATACTCGAATCTGCGACTCGGGCAGTTTCTTGACTCGCCGGACGCACGTTTTCCGGAGGTTTCTGTTGGGTTCGAAGAGTTCAGAGACGAAAAGGCGCATCCGCTCGACGACGGTCATTTGCGTCCGACGTAACGGCCAGGTGGTGATGGCTGCCGACGGCCAGGTCACCCTAGGCGACCACGTGTTGAAGCACTCAGCACGCAAGATTCGCCGGCTCTATCAGGAGAAGATTCTCGCGGGATTCGCGGGCTCGACAGCAGACGCGTTCAATCTGTTTACCCGGTTTGAAGCCAAGCTCGAGCAGTACGCCGGGAACCTGAACCGTGCCGCGGTCGAACTCGCCAAGGACTGGCGCACCGATAAGATGCTACGCAATCTCGAGGCCCTGCTGCTGGTGGCCGACAAGAACCAGACATTTCTTATCTCCGGCTCGGGCGACGTAATTGACCCCGACGAACCGCTGGCGGCTATCGGTTCGGGCGGTAGTTATGCCACGGCTGCGGCGCGCGCACTGATGGAGAACACCGAAATGGGCGCCCACGATATTGCCGAGAAGGCAATGAAGATCGCGGGTGACATCTGCATCTATACGAACAACAATGTGACGTTTGAAGAGCTGAAGTAATCTGATCGAATTGGGAGCCGCATTGAGCGCCGGCCAGGAGTAGTAAAGAGAAGAATGGCAATCTATCTTCCCGCATCCGCTGAAGAACAAGACATCTCACTCGACGAGCTGACGCCGCGCGAGATCGTCGCCGAGCTCGACAAGCACGTCGTGGGGCAGAAGGCCGCCAAGCGCGCCGTGGCTATCGCGCTGCGCAACCGCCAGCGCCGCCAGAAGCTGCCGCCCGACCTTGCCGACGACATCATGCCCAAGAACATCATCATGATTGGGCCGACCGGCGTGGGCAAAACCGAGATCGCGCGGAGGCTGGCCAAGTTGACCAACTCGCCTTTCCTGAAGGTGGAGGCCTCGAAGTTTACCGAGGTGGGCTACGTGGGCCGCGACGTCGAGTCGATGATCCGCGATCTGGTGGAGATTTCCATCGACATGGTGCGCGAAGAGCGCCTGGAAGAGGTGGAAGACCGCGCGGAGATGAATGCCGAGGAGCGGCTGCTCGACCTGCTGCTACCGCCTCCGCCGGGTACGCCCTCAGGGCAGGAAGGCCAGCTCAAGCTACCCGAGGCAGATTCTCACCAGCGCTCGCGCGAAAAGCTCCGCCAGCAGTTCCGCGAGGGCAAACTGGACGATCGCATGGTCGAGCTCGACGTGCGGCCGAGCAACATGCCGCAGTTCGGCATCATCAGCAACCAGAACCTTGAGGACATGGAGATGAACCTCAAGGACATGCTGCCGAACATCTTTGGCTCGACGCCGAAGAAACGGAAGATGAAGGTGGCCGAGGCGTTCGATTACCTGGTGCAGGAAGAAGAAGGGCGCCTGATCGACATGGACAGCGTGAACCGCGCCGCCGTGGAACGCGTGGAATCGAGCGGCATCATCTTCCTGGACGAGATCGACAAGATCGCCGGCCGCGAGGGCGGGCACGGACCCGACGTCTCGCGCGAAGGCGTGCAGCGCGACATCCTCCCCATTGTGGAAGGGACTACGGTTAACACTCGCTACGGCATGGTGCGCACCGATCACATCCTGTTCATCGCCGCCGGTGCGTTCCATGTTTCGAAGCCAAGCGACCTGATCCCGGAATTGCAAGGCCGCTTCCCCATTCGCGTCGAGTTGCAGTCCCTGACAGTCGATGATTTCCTGCGGATTCTCACGGAGCCGAAAGCGTCTCTGACCAAGCAGTACTCGGCTCTGCTTGAGACGGAAGGCGTGAAGCTCGAGTTCTTCCCTGAGGCGCTGCGCGAGATGGCTGAGTTTGCGTTCAAAGTGAATGAGAGCACGGAGAACATTGGGGCCCGCCGCCTGCACACAATCATGGAGCGCGTCCTGGAGGATGTCAGCTTCCTCGCGCCCGACGTGGTGAAGCGCGCCGCCGACGCACAGGGGCCGGGCGTGATTGCCGACGGGATCAATGCCGAGGCTTCCGCACCTCTGCCCTATGAGGAGCGCATGACGGCTTCAGGACCGGAAAAAGTCTTCACAATCACCGATGGTTACGTGAAACAGATGGTCGCTTCGGTCGTGAAAGATCAGGACCTCAGCCGCTACATCCTGTAAATACAGGAAATAGGAATAGTCGGAAGCCCTGGACGAGTGCCGGGCTTTTTCATGTGGTCCCTCCAATTGCCCAAAGGCTGTCCCTCTGGTCAGCCGTCTTGCATCCAAACGGGTTGGAGCGTACCACACCCAGGTACGACCGACATTCGGCTTGCCCGGAATCCCTCATTTCGTTGTATGCTCCATTGGCGGGATTTCGAAAGGAGGCACTTCATGAAGCGCCCCATCCGCGTCATCACAGTCGAACGAGAGTACGGCTCGCGCGGCGCCGAGTTCGCACACGATCTTGCGGCGCGCCTAGGCTGGCAACTGCTCGATGCTGAACTCATAGCGGGAGCCGCCCGTACCGCCGGCGTCCCCACAGCTCAGGCTGCCAAGTTCGACGAGCGACTCGATCCCTGGTACTACCGCTACGGCAAGGTCTTCTGGCAGGACTCGATGTACTCGACGACCGGCCCCTGCGATGAGCAGTTCTTCGATTGCCAGCGGCTGTATGCGCTCATTCACAAGGAGATTCTGGAAGCCGAGAAACAGGGCAATTGCGTGATCGTAGGCCGTGGCTCGGCGATTGCGCTGGCCGGCAAGCCGGGATGCTTCCATGCGTTTGTCTACGCCACCATGGCCGCCAAGAAGGAGTGGTTCGAGCGGAGTTTCCCGGACCACGCAGGCCGCGCCGAGGAGGAGCTTATCGCCGCTGACAAGCGGCGCGCCGCTGTGGTCAAGCGCTATTACAATCAGGAGTGGTGCGCGCGCGGGCACTACCACATGCTGCTCAACTCGTGCATTGGCATTGATGCGATGATCGAGGCCGCCCTTGCCGCGACGGGGCTGCATGCCGTTGAGGCGGTCGGCCGCTGAAGGAGATCAGACTTCTACGCGCCGTACGCGCGAGGCGATCCGCGTGAAGATCTCCCACGGGATGGTGCCGGATGCCGCAGCATGATCGAACGCGGTAATGACCTCGCCGCCTTGTGCGCCAAGAATCACCACATCATGTCCCGGCCCCACACCGTCAATCTCCGTCACGTCAAGCACTGCCTGGTCCATGCTGATGCGCCCCACCAGTGGCGCGCGCTGGCCGCGCACCAGCAGGCTGAAGCGATTTCCAAGGCGCCGGTCGATTCCATCCGCATAGCCCAGAGCGATCAAAGCCAGTCGCATCGGCTCCGTCGCCACAAAGGTGCCGTTGTAGCCGATTTCAGTGTCGGCAGGAATCTCCCGTACGCTGACGACGCGCGTCTTCCACTCCAGCACCGGCTGCAGACTGGCGCGAGCCGAGGTGAGTGTTGCCGGTGCATGGCCGGCCGGAAAGTCCGGATCGAATGCCGGAGCCAGCCCGTAGAGCGCGAGGCCGAGTCGCAGCATCGGAACTAGATTGTGCCGCCCGGCAAGATCGCGGAGTGTGCGGCCATCTCCGCCCAGCAAAGCTGCCGACGCTCCAACGCTCAGAAATTCCGGCTTGGGAACTCCGGCGGGCAGTTGTGACTCGATCGCTGCAAGCGCTTCTTCGAGCCGCGCTAGTTGCGCGGGTGTCGTTTCGCCGTGCGCCTCGTCTGAGGCGTAGAGATGCGTCATTACGGCCTCAACCCGCAGGGGCGACTCCGGTCCAAACCGGGCCAGCAGACTGGGCAGATTTCGCAGCGCAACCCCCTGCCGGCTCATGCCTGTGTCGATCTCGAGATGTATTCCGACCGATTGCGGCGCCGCTCCCGAGGCCCGTGCTGCCGTTTCCAGCTCATCGAAATGCCAGCCATCCCAGGCTACCGGGGTCAGCGAATGCTCCAGCACTGTGGAGCACTGCCCCGGAAAGACTCCACCGATGATAAGAATGCGCGCGTCGAGATGAGCTGTCAGGCAAGCCGCGCGCGCGGCTACGCCTTCCTCAACGCTGGTGACACCGAGCCAGTGCGCGCCAGCTCGTACTGCTGCGGGCGCACACAGCGCCAGGCCGTGACCGTAGGCGTCAGCCTTCACAATGGCAAGACACTCGGCATCGGGGCCGGCCAGGCCACGCAGAAACCGGTAATTGTCCTCGAGAGCGAGGGTGCGAATCTCGACCCTGCATGGGCGTGTTTTCAGCGTTGAATCCAAACCTGAGTCCAAGAGTCAGTTTATCGCCCTGAGGCTGAGGCGGGTTTCACCAGCGCGTATGCCACAACGGTCTCGGCATCATCGCCCAGTTCGTTCACGATCTGCATTTCCAGATCGTGCGGGACGGGCATCTCGCAGGCAGCGGTTTCTTCGTCACTCGCTGAGGTGAAGCACAGCTCGCAGCAGGCCAATGCGCCACTCTCCTGCCGGACTGGCGGTCCGAAGACCCGGCAGGTCATCGGCCGCCATGCATACACATCGCATCGTCCTGTCGCCGGATCGAGCGCCGGACACGCGGCGTCGTTTGCAAACTCCTCGAAACCTTCCTCGTCGGCCTCGGAGCTGCCAAGCGTGCCAGTCTCTGAGTCGCCCGGAAACGCTGCCCTCCACTGCTCGATCCAGGCAAGCGCCCGCTGCGTTACCATCGCTGCTTTCGCAGGATCTTTCGCGCGCAACTCATCCATGCCGGCTCGCAGCCGCGCCGCATCCAGCGCGTTGATCGCGAATGCCCCATGGCAGCACTGTGTGCATCCCGGCCGGCATGCGAGATGCGAACCAGCCCGCCGCGCGGCATCGGCCCACGCCGCATCCATGATCTGAATCAGTTCGGAATCGCGCGCGGGTAGAGCCATAGCGTCAGCGTACACTGGACCGCATGGAACCGTGCCCTCGATGCAAGAGATTTGCTGAGCGGATAAACATGACCTCACCCCGCGAATACAGGGACTTGGTCCGCCAACTCATCGAGATCGTGTCACAGGGGACGTTGCTGATCGTGCATGCTGATTGCTTACTCAATGAGGTGCTTGGGCCGATCTGGCCGGGTGACTCGCTCTCGCACGATTTTCAGTGCACCACCTGCGGACGGGCATTCAAGCTGCATGTAGATACCTATCACGGCGGCGCGGGTTGGGAGCCCGTGAATTGATGCGTCAGGCTCTGTAAGCGCCGATGCGGGTTTCTTTCTGCGTCAGCGAATCGCAGGCGCGGTCCAGCGTCTCGTAATCCGCATCGTGCTCCTTGCGGAATGCGCGGAAGGCTTCTTCGCTGTTCCAGCGGTCGATGGTGAGGTACGAGCCGGGAACGTAGGCATCACGCAGCAACTCAGTGCCGCGGTACTCGGGTGATGACCGAAACAGCCGCGCCCAGTCCCCTTCAGGACCGTAAGCCGCTTCGAATGCTGCAACTTTCTCTTCGGCAATCTCAAACTGCCAGATAACGATAAACATGCACTGACCTTTGCTTTCCATCGTATCGCAGAAGCCGGTTTACTTCCGCGGACTGTCAGCGAGCACCTCGGCGAAGTGCCTTGCCTGCCTGTGCCCAAGCTGCTCGATCTGCTCGCGGCAACTGAAGCCGTCAGCGACCACGATCGTTTCGTCGCTGGCCTTCTCCACCGCGGGCAACAACTGCTGGTTGGCAATCGTCTTCGACACTTCGAACTTGTCGACCTCAAAGCCGAATGGGCCGGCCATGCCGCAGCAGCCCGCCTCGATCATCCATACATTGGCTCCCGCCTGCCGCAACAGCTCGACCTCCGCTTTCGGTCCGCCGAATACAGCCTTGTGATGACAGTGACCATGAATCAGGATCTGCTTGCCTGCGAGGCGCTCCTTGGCGGGTCCGGCCGCGAAGCCGGGCACTTTGGCAGCGAGGAAGTCTGCGAGCAGCCAGACGGAATCGCGCAGCAGCGTGGCACGGCGGTCGCTGGGAAACAGCTCAGGGAGCTCATCTTTGAAAACGCTGGCGCAACTCGGCTCAAGGAAGATGAACGGCAGGCCGGCCTGGATCTGAGGCTCCATGCGATCGAGCACGTTCTTCAAGTACGAGCGCGCGTGATCCAGCAGCCCGAAGTCGTAGAGCGGCCGTCCGCAGCAGATATGGCCTCGCGGCACTTCAACTCGGAAGCCAGCTTCAGTGAGCAGGGATTCAGCAGCGTTCAGCGAACCCGGATGGTAGTAGTTGTTCCATGTGTCGGGCCACAAGAGCACCTGCGATGTGGCTGCCTGCGAATCGCGTATCTTTTCCAGACCGGTCTTTCGTGTTTTCACGAAAGGCCTTCTAGCAAGCTCCGGCAACCTGCGTTCCTTCGCCACTCCCGCCATCCACTTGATCAGCGGGCTTGTCATCGGTCCATTGAGAATCGCGTTCGTAAGCCCCGGCATCACCGACCCGAACCGAGCCATCTTGTCCGCGAATCCGAAGATGTAATGCTGCAGCGGATGCATTCGCCCTTTGTAGCGCTGCGCCAGGAATTCGGCCTTGTACTGCGCCATGTCCACCTGAACGGGGCACTCGCTCTTGCACGCCTTGCAACTCAGGCAGAGGCTGAGCGCCTCGTTCACGGCCTCGCTCTGGAAGCCCTCTTTGCGCAGGCTACCGGCAAGCATCTCCCACAGAAGATGCGCGCGGCCGCGCGTGGAGTGCATCTCTTCGCCCGTACCCTGGTAGCTGGGGCACATCACGCCGCCCGACGCCTTGCGGCATGCGCCTACGCCCACGCAACGCTCCGTGGCGAGTTCCAGCGAGCCGTGATCCTTGGCGAACACGAAGTGCGTTTCGAGCTGCGTCTCTTCGCGCGGATGATTCGCGGGGCTCGTGGGCGTGTAGCGCAGGTTCTCCACCGGGTCATAGACGCGCACCGCATCCACCAGCTTGCCGGGATTCATCTTGTTATCTGGATCCCAGAGGTGCTTGAACTCGCGGAATGCCTGCATCAGCTCCGGCCCGAACATCTTCGGCAGCAACACAGCGCGCGATTGTCCGTCGCCGTGTTCGCCACTGAACGAGCCGCCGAACTCGATGACTACGTCTGCCGCACGATCGATAAACTCGCGGAATTTGCGCAGGCCGGCATCCGTGCGGAAATCGAAGTTGATGCGCGTGTGCACGCAGCCTTGGCCGTAGTGGCCGTAGAACGGGCTCGTGTAGCCGTACTCGTCCATTAGCTTTGTGATAGCGCGCAGATATTTGCCCAGCAGCTCCGGCGGAACCGCGGCGTCTTCCCAGCCCTCGCAGCGATCCGGCTCGCCCGGTACGAAGACCACTGCGCCGAGCGCGGACTCGCGCACATGCCAGACGCTCTTCGCCTCTTCCGGCGTGCAGACGTGAGCCGCCGGCGAATCGGGCCACGAGCCCGCATCCCGAGCAAGTGCTTCGGCGCGGGTGTGAGCTTCTTCCGGACTGTCCGCTCCGATTTCGACGAGCAGAAAGCCCACGCCTTTCGGCAGGCTGTTCAATTCGGTCAGCGCCAAGCCCTTGCGGCGCATGAACTCGACCAGGAGATGGTCGAAGCCTTCCAGGCCGATCGGCTTGTGCTGCAGCGCGAGCGGAACTGCGTCGGCCGCCGCGAATGCGTCAGGAAAGCCCAGCACGACCAGTACACGATGCTGTGGGCTCTTCGTCAGGTTCAGCGTGGCGGAGAGCACGTTGACGCAAGTGCCCTCGGTCCCTACTAGCGCGCGTGCAACGTGGAAACCACGCTCGGGCAGAAGCTCATCGAGGTTGTACCCCGAGACGCGCCGCGGAATTCGCGGGAACCTTTCTCGGACCAGGTTGGCGTATTTGTCGCGGATGCCCTTGAGGCCTGCGTAAATCTGCCCCCTGCGTCCGCCATCGCGAATGATCGCGTCGAGTTCCTCTGCGCTTGTCTTGCCGACCGTCATGCGCGTGCCGTCGTAGAGCACGATGTCGAGCGAATCTACATTGTCGACGACCTTGCCGCCCAGCAGGCCATGCACGCCGCAGGAGTTGTTGCCGATCATCCCGCCAAGCGTGCAGCGGTTGTGCGTCGCAGGGTCAGGCGCATAGGTGAGTTGGTGCCGCTCCGCCGCATCGCGCAGTGAATCCAGCACAATGCCTGGTTCGACAATGGCCAGCTTCGTCGCCGGATCAATCGACGCGAGGCGGTTCATGTACTTCGAGTAATCGAAGACCACCGCGACATTCGCGCACTGCCCGGCCAGGCTGGTTCCGGCCCCGCGGGGCAGAACCGCGGCGCCCACTTCGCGGCAGGCAGCCAGCGCGGCTTCCACATCCGCCGCATCGCGCGGCAGCACGACGCCAATAGGCAACTGGCGGTAGTTCGACGCGTCGACCGCGTAGAGCGCGCGCGATCCCGAGTCGAAGCGGATCTCGCCACGAACGGATTGCTTTAGGCGCGCTTCCAGCTCGCGATGGGCGGCGAAGCGCTCATGTTCATGAGGAGTGAGGTTGCTCAAAATCGGAAATGAGCTCACCCGCCCATAGTAGCGCGGGAACGCTCTGGTCGACTCATCCACTCAGCGGTTGGAGGCTTGAGTTACACTCGCCTCAGCTTTGCGAAGCGAGGTGCACAATGGCTCCAGCCTCCGATGTATCTGCGGAACCGCCAAGGCTGTCACCGTGGTACTGGTTTATCGCCGTGGGTACGGCTGAACTGCTTATTGCCCTCATTGCCGTCTATGTGATTCACGCGCCGCTGGCGGTGATCTTCGTGCTACTGCCTACTTCCATGCTCCTGTTCGATCCGTCGCCGGCCGACTTCACGAAACAGCTTTTCCAGGCATTGATCATGTTCGGCGGCACGTTCCTGCTCTATGGAACTGCAGGGTGGTTCGTGGGCAGTGGGATCCAAGATTGGCGCTCGTGGAGGCAGGCTCGTTCACACCGGCCATGAACTAGCGCCTTCTCCGTTGCGAGGTCTGCGGATGAAATGAGCTATCGCGCAGGCCACTCCTCTACAACCACGCCCAGATCGTTCAGCCTCTGAATCGCGGCTTCCACGTTCCGCCGCACCAGCGGGCGCTTCTTGCGGTCGGCTTCGGGTGACTCGGCAATCGCTACCACCCGTCCGTACGGCCATGCTCGCTCAGGCAGCGCGATCAACGCCTTGGTCAGGTCTTCAGGTCGGATCTGCAGCTCCTGCCGACGAGCAGCCTCCGGGCGCAGCATGCTGCCTTGCCCAACGTCGCTGGGGTTCGCGTCGGCCTGAATGATCCGCAGATCGATCGTGTCCGCATCCACGCTGATGAAAGGGTTTTTCCACTCACCGGGATCGTGCACGTTAATGTAGTGGCTCTTTGTGGGTAGCGGAATTTTGGCCAGCTCGGCGCGGTCGGCGTCGCGCTGCGTGGCTGCGGCCTGCGCCTTCTGTTCGACCTGAGCGGCATGCTGGGCGACATTCTGAACAGCCTGCTTCTCCTGGCGGCAGCCGGAAATGGCAGCAGCCAGCAGCAGCAGAGTAACGGCCGCAGCGCCCTTCATGCGAAACGGGGGGATCACGGATCAAGGATAACAGGGGGAGCTTTTCAGGCAGTACGGAAGTTTTCTAATCCCTAATCCTCCTTAATCTCTATCCCCGCCTCCCCTTGACGTTCGACAAGAAGTCTCGGTATTCTCTTGTCGAATATCGGGGGGAACTGCCTAATGCCGACTTCCGTAGAACTCTTACAGGGGACGCTCGACATGCTGATCCTGAAGGCCATTGCCAACGACCCGCAACATGGCTGGGCCATTGCGCAGCGCATTCAGCAGGTGTCGAACAATGTGCTGCAGGTGGGGCAGGGGTCACTTTATCCCGCGTTGCACCGCCTTGAATACAAGGGCTGGATCAAGGCGCAGTGGGGGGCCAGCGGCAACAACCGCAAGGCGCGTTTCTACTCCCTCACTGCGGCCGGTCGAAAACAGCTTGCTGCTGAACTCGACAACTGGCAGCGCCTGGCCGGCGCGGTCAATCTCGTTCTGCAGGAAATCTGAGGAGGCGGCCCATGTTCAGCGAGATGATTGCGCATCTGGGGTTCTTCTTTCGGGGCAAGCGCCGCGCTGAAGTGGATGAAGAACTACAGTTTCACATCGAGCGTCAAATTGAAGAGAATATCGCCGCCGGAATGAGTCCCGATGAAGCTCGCCGACAGGCAGGCGTCGCGTTCGGTGGCCGTGAACGCGCGCGGGAGCAATGCCGCGAACAGCGTCCCTCCTGGACGCTTGAGCTGTTGCTGCGCGATCTGCGCTTCTCGTTTCGCGGCTTGCTGCGCAATCTCGGCCTCACCAGCGTAGCGGTGCTTACGCTGGCGTTGGCTATCGGAGCCAACACCACAATCTTCAGCATGCTGAGCCAGGCGTTGCTGCGCGCGCTTCCCGTCGCCGACCCACAGCAGCTTGTGGTGCTTAGCTTCGCCGGCTCCATTCAGGGCCACGTCCACTCAGAGGGCGGAAATTCGCCTGGGCATCGCCACGAGTTCTCCTATCCCATGTATCGCGACCTGCGCGACCGCAACGACGTGTTCAGCGGGCTCATTGCTTCAGGCATGGCTGAGGCCGGAGTCACATGGAACAACCATGCTGAAGCGCTCTATGCCGAGATGGTCACCGGCAACTACTTCAATGTCCTGGGCGTGCGGCCCGCGGCGGGCCGCGTCTTTGGCTCGGGGGATGAAACCGCCGAGGGCGCGAATCCTGTAGCAGTCCTGAACTTCGACTACTGGCGCACCCACCTGGGCGAAGCGCCGGTGGAAGGCCGCACACTCCTCATCAATGGCACGCAGTTCACTATCGTCGGCGTCGCATCGCCAGGATTCCGCAGCGTAGTGTGGGGCCGCACGCCCGCTCTCTACGTGCCCATTACCATGCAGCGCACGCTGCTCCCGGCGTGGAAATTCGTCAGCGATCGCAATTCCTACTGGATCGACCTCGTCGGGCGCCTCAAGCCCGGCGTCACCGCCAAGCAGGCCGAGTCGGCGGTGAATCCGCTCTTTCACGCGCTGCGTGAGCAGGAGTTCTCAGCCCTTCAAGATCAAACGGCGAATTCGCGCAAGGAATACCTCGACGGCACGCATCTGAACCTCGAGGATGGTGCGCGTGGTTTCTCTCCGTTGCGTGACGAAGTCACCATGCCGCTCATGATCATGATGGGGATGGTGCTTCTGGTTATCGCCATGGCCATTGTGAATGTGGCTAGCCTTCTGCTGGTGCGCGCCGCCAACCGCGTGCGCGAATTCAGCGTCCGTTATGCGCTCGGCGCGACAGGCTCGCAGATCATTCGCCAGCTTTTGTGCGAGGGACTACTGCTGGGTATCGCGGGAGCCGGGCTTGGCCTTGCCATCGCGCCTCAAACGCTGCGCCTGCTCATACGCTGGATGCAGGGCAGCACAGGCGACACATCGGCCTTCATGGCTTCGCTCGATTGGCGTGTCTTCGCCTTCACCGCTCTGGCGATGCTGGCCGGAAGCATGATCTTCAGTCTCGCTCCTGCTGTGCAGTTCAGGAACCCGCGTTTGGCCGACTCGCTCAGGCAGCAGGCCAATACTGGCTTAGGCGGTTCGCTTCGCTTCCGCCGTACCTGCGTTGCGCTGCAGATAGGCTTCAGCCTGCTCCTCATGGTGGGTGCCGGAATGTTCGTGCGCACCATCCAGAATTTGCGCAGTGTCGATCCGGGGTTTGCCACCGATCATCTGCTGAAATTCAGCATCGCGCCGCAGTTCGCCGGCTATCCGGGTTCTGCCATTGTTCCCGTAGAATTGCGCATACTCGACGCGCTCTCGAGCCTGCCGGGCATTCGCGGCGTTGCAGCCACTAATGACAACGAGCTCTCCGACGAGCAGGTTTCCGGCGACGTCTATGTCACGGGCTACTCCAGTCAGCGGGATGAGGATGAATTCGATGTCGAGCTGCCGTGGGTGAGCACCGGGTACCTGCAGACCATGGGAATCCGCCTGGTCGCGGGCCGCTATTTCAGCGCCAGCGATACGGTAACTTCACAGAGGGTCGCCGTCGTTAACGAGAGCTTTGCGAAGCACTACTTCGCCAATCCGCAGGCTGCACTGGGCAGGCACCTCGGCCGGCCTAACCGGGCGACTACAACGGACGCAGTGATCGTCGGAGTCGTCGCCGACGTGAAGCACACTTCTGTGAAAGCACAGCCGCTGCCCACCTGCTACACGCTCTTCCATCAGGCAACCCGGCCCGGAGGCCTCTCCTTCTATGTGCGCACCTGGCAGACGCCCGAGTCGGCGGCAAACACCATCCGCGCCGCGGTTGCGAACATTGATAGCAAGCTCATCGTCAACGACGTCGGAACCTTGACGCAGCAGATTGACGAGAACCTCCTCACGGAGCGCAGCATCGCGTTGCTTGCGCTTGTGTTCGGTGGACTGGCCGCCCTGCTCGCCGGCATCGGGCTTTATGGAATCCTGGCCTACTCCACGGCGCAGCGCACGCGCGAGATCGGCATCCGCATGGCTCTGGGCGCGCGCCGCGGCTCCGTGGTTGCCCTCATTTTGCGCGAAACACTGATCCTTGCTGGATGCGCCGTGGGGGCCACCATTCCGCTGGCGCTCCTGGCCGCACGGGCGGTGCGCAGCCAGCTCTTCGGTGTGTCGTTCGCAGACCCCGCGGTCTACCTCACCGGCATTCTCACCATCTGCATGGTGGCCGCGTTGGCCGGATTCCTGCCGGCGCGGCGCGCGGCCAGCGTCGACCCGGCACGAGCGCTGCGGACGGACTAGGTTCTCACAGCCTCAATGGTCATCGTCGTCGGTGCCGTCGGACCATTTCTTCACCGGCACCATGAACGTGGTGACGTGTTCTCGTTTGTCATTGTCGGCCAGGATAGGCGAGTCTGGCTGGCTTGCTCCCCACTCCGCTGGCTCGTACTGCGAAATGAAAAACATCAGATGCGGATGCCAGTGCCCAGCGTGCACGTTGATAATCCCCTGCTTGGAAAGCATGTAGCACATGGCTCCGGGCTCCATCGGGGGCAGTTCCTTCTTGTCGATCGCCGCCGAAACAGCCTCGATCATCTGCTCTTTGCTCCTGCCAGCGAGAATCAGATCTGTCTTCCTGATCACGCGAGGCAGGTAAGAGCGTGCCGCGGCAGCGTTGTAGCAGATCGGTGCCCGCAGCTTCGTACTCCAGAAGTCCGGATCGTCCACAGGAGAGGTCCAGGAACGCTGCACCACGCATACGAAGCCGTTCTTCCCCTGAACGGCGGTTTCGTAACCATGGCGGCCGAGCACCAGGACCTCTGCGGCGAGGGCAATCGATTCCGGTGCGGCGCTCCTGGCAAGCGCAATTTCCGAATCCCGATTCTCGATCAGATACTGCTCGAGCGGAGCCATCCCCGACGCTGTTCCGTTGGTGTCCTGTGCAATCACGGGGCACGCCGCGCCGAGCACAACGATAATCCTCAGGCTCCTGATCGCAATGGAGCCAACACATCTTGCATGCATGGGCTTCTCCTTCTCGCGTGGGTATATGGGTTGATATCAACGCGAGTGAGTATGCCATGAGCGATCAAAGGTGTTGAAGGTATTCAGCACCAGCCGGACTTAGTGTGGCACGAACCGGCATATTCGCCTCGAATTTGAGTCAGGCCCAGAGCCGCTTCGGATAATGGCCGTCCGCCACCATGTGAGCGATCCGGTCGACCGCGCGCGGATGATCGCCCCTGTCCGTGATGCCAAACCAGTCCTCCTGGCTGGGAAGTACCCTCACGCGAATCTGCTCTTCCTGGATCATGCTGTTCACCGTGTTGGGCAAGTAGCACTCGGCGTTCAGGTCCTCATGATGCTTGGCGAGGAAGCGAATAAAATGCTCGCGCAGGGGCCCGAAGATCGTCGGTGTAAATCCCCACAAATTCATGGAGACGACCTCGTTGCCGGTGAGCTGGATCTCGCGGCCGGCCGCATCGGCGTTGCGAATGCGCCCGCCGTCCTTTTCGATATCCTTCATCTCTACGATCTTGCGCAGGTAGCCATCGCTGCCCACTTCGCATACACCGCGAGGAACCGGCCTGAAGTCTGAGAGAGTGTTACGCAGCGTGAAGCCCACCATGGCCTGGTCGCTTGACCCGGAACAAAGGTGCCTGGCAACCGCGCCAAGGCCCTGCGCACCGTAAAAGTCGGCCAGGTTCATCACCGCGAAAGGCTCGTGGATCGCCCCTGCCGCGCCGAGGAGGGCATGCGTGGTTCCCCATGGCTTGGTGCGCTCTTTGGGAATCCCAAATCCCGGCGGAATTCGATGGTGGTCCTGGATGACATATTCGAGCGTCATCCTGCGGCCAAAGCGCTCCTTCACAAATTCGCGGCCCAGCGCCTCCTGCTCCTTGCGGATGACAAAAATGATGCGGCCGAAACCAGCGCGGCGGGCGTCGAAGATGGAGTATTCCACGATGGTCTCGCCGGCGGGGCCCACCGGATCGTGCCACTTCACACCCGTGTAACGGCTGCCCATTCCGGCAGCGAGAACAAGTAAGGTCGGACTCATCATGGCGTATCAACCTTTCCTGCGTGCAAGCAGATAGGACTCCGGCAGGCGCGTAACGCAAATGCCGGAGCGGAACCGTTTGGGGAGCGCGGGTTGACGTGGCAGGGATTTTGAGAAGGCGCGACGATCGCGTGCGGACAGCCGTGAAGCCGAATATCTCTAATACATCTGGTGTTTCCCATGACAGGAAACCTCTGAAACCAGAAGCCCTTACCGAACAAAGCCCCGAAAAGGCTCCCGCTCCTTACGGCGGAAAGTTTAGCACCGTTTCGAGCGGGACGCGCGGCGATTTCGGAGCGACTCTTACGGGTGCAGGTGTGTAAATCCGCGTGTCCCGATCGCCATGACCAGGAACAGCGTGAAGTTGTAAGTAGCGTGCGTCAGGGCTGAAGCCGCCAGCGACCGCGTGCCCAGCCGTACCGCGCAGAGAATCAAGCTGACGGTGAAGATCAGCACCATGGGCCCCAGCGCGTTGCCGTTCTGGCTCAGATGAAACACAGCGAAGATCGCGCTGGTCACTACGGATGCGAGGATCATCGCGGGGAGCGACCACTGCGGATGGCCGTTCTCGGCCAGCGGGCGCGGTGCACGTTTGGTTATGCGCTCGCCGAGCCAATCGAATGCGGTGGAGAGCGCCGGCAGCAGGAACCCGCGGAACATGATCTCCTCGCACAGCGGCGCGACGGTCACTGCGAATCCGAACATAATCCACACGGCCTGTGGTGTGGTCAGTAGACCCGAGATGGGCGAGTGGTCGGGGAAATGAAGCAGCGCCTTGGCCGCGAACGCAAGCAGAAAACAGCTTGCGCCCGTCGCCATCAACAGCGGCCACCGGCGGCGGGCGGTCGAGGCATTCCACTGCAGGCCGGCGAGGAAGCTCTTACCCCACAGTGATGGAAAGATGGCCACTGCCGGCGCAAACGCCACCAGGTACCAGATAGCCATGGTGCCCACTGCGTAAGCCATGCTGTGCATCGCGTCTTCAATCTTTGAGACGCCGAACGCGCGCAAGTAAACCGCCGCAAAGATCACGATGATCGCGGCGAACAGTCCACCCAGCATGACCGCGCCGAGCAGAGCAACATGCCCCAGGTGCGGGATGCGGACCGGCTTGGCGGGCGGTGCGAGCGCAGCTTCAGCTGGCGTCGACGGCATCTCCAGGCCAGCGGGAACGGCGGGAACAGGTGCTGCGGTTTCGGACGTAGCGGCGGTGGCGTCCAGCATGGGACCTCAAGTCAAGGATGCGGCCATTCTACCGGCGGGTTCAGCCCTCGGGGAAGGACGCGAAGGTTGTAGAGGCTACGCCGGTCGCGACTGTGCTAATTCGGCAGCACGGGCCAGCAGCACGCAAACTTCGGCGTCCGAGGTCTGGCTGAAGTCGTCGTACCATTGGCCCACTGCATCAAGATCCGCCGGCGTCAACAGGCAAACAACCTGGCTGCCCTCGCGCTGGAGCTGGGCGACTACCTGCCGCGCTGCGACGGGAACCGCCACAACGATTCCCGTCGGGTTCCGCTGGCGCAGCGAGGCGACGGCCGCGCGCATGCTTGAACCTGTGGCCAGGCCATCATCCACCAGGATTACGGTCTTTCCCGCCACTTCGACGGGTGGCCGGTCACCGCGGTAGGTCTTCTCGCGGCGATCCAGCTCTGCGCGTTCGTGGGCGGCTATGGCTCCAACAACTTCGCTGGGAATGCCGAGATGCCGGATGATGTCAGGCGAGAGCAGTTCGATATCGCCAGGCGCAATTGCGCCGATGGCCAACTCTGGAATCTCCGGCGCGCCCAGCTTACGGACTACCCACACGTCGAGCGGCTCATGCAGCCGCTGGGCAATTTCGAACGCTACCGGAACCCCGCCCCGCGGCAGGGCAAGCACCTGCACATCTGGCAGGTTCGTGAAGGCGGCAAGCTGTTCTGCCAGCCGTCGTCCGGCGTCGGACCGGTCGTGAAAGCGCATGGGCGCCTCCTGACTTCGAGGCCATTCTAGGGATGCAGTGACGACGGGGAAAGGACGGCTGTCACACACGCTTCATGTAGCGCCGGCCGTCGATCTCGTACTGGCCGCTCGCGACTCGCGCGATGGCCTCCGAGTACGCCTGGTGCTCCTCGGCCAGAATGCGCTCGGCGAGCGAGTGGGCGTCGTCGGTGTCAAGCACCGGGATAGCGCGCTGCAGGATCATTACCCCGTGGTCGAGATGTTCGTCGACGAAGTGGACTGTGCACCCGGCGATCTTGACGCCGTATTCAAACGCCTGCGTCTGCGCATCGAGTCCCGGAAATGCCGGCAGCAACGACGGATGAATGTTGAGGATACGGGTCGGGAACGCGTGGATGAACTCCGGCGAGAGCAGCCGCATGTAGCCGGCAAGGATGACCAGATCCACGTTGTTCTCACGGAGGGTGGCGAGCATGTCGCGGTCGTGCTCGGCGCGCGGGCGACCTTTCGAGACGTGGACCTTTGTGGGCAGGTTTAGTTGCCGGGCGGCGGCGATGGCGGGAGCGTCCGCAATGTTGGAGAGGACGATGGCGATTTCGACGTTGGGAAGAGCGCCGGAGCGGATGTTGTTGGCGATTGCCAGAAAATTGGAGCCGCGGCCGGAGAGCAGAACGCCGAGGCGAAGTTTTTTCGGGGCGGATTCCAAAGAGCTTCCCTCAGGGCTAAGGCCCGGTTTCTATCAGCGGCTTTACGGCACGACTAAAGTCGTGCCCTGACACGAGGCCAATCCGAATGACTGCTTAGCAAGCTAGAAATCGTGCCCTGTCAAAACGCTAAAGGCAACCGCAGATCCCTCGATTCGTAGCTGCGCTCCTCGCTCGGGATGACGGCATGAGCGAACGGTTTGGTTCAGGTGTACTGGACGCGGCGGTGTTCGCCCTTCACGATGCGGCCGATGATGTGGAACTTCTCTTCGGCTTTATCGAGCAGGTTCTTGGCGCGGGTGAACTTCGCCGCTGGAATCGCCGCGATCAGACCGACGCCCATGTTGAACGTCCGCATCATCTCGTCCTGGCTCACCTCGCCCAGCTCGCGCAGGTGCTCAAAGATGGGCAGCACCGGCCATGAGCCGAGCTCGATTTGCGCCGCTGTGCCCTTAGGCAGAATGCGGGGCAAATTCTCCGTGATGCCGCCGCCCGTAATGTGCGCCATTCCCGTCGTAAGTCCTGCGGCAACAAGCTTCTGAATCACGTGCAGATAGCTCTTGTGGGTCTTCATCAGGGCGGCGCCGGCCTTGTCCTTGATGGGCGTTACGTACTGGGTCGGCTTGTAGCCGGCGACCTCGAAGAAGAGCTTCCGGGCAAGCGAATAGCCGTTGGTGTGCAGGCCGGTGGAAGGGAAGCCGATGAGCACGTCGCCCGGCTTGATGCCCTGTCCGTTGATCATCTTGTCGCGGTCTACCGCGCCGACTATAAAGCCGGCAAGATCGTATTCGCCATCGGTATAGAACCCGGGCATCTGCGCCGTCTCGCCGCCTATCAGGGCGCATCCATTGGCTTTACAGCCTTCGGCCAGGCCACTGACCACGTCTTCGGTCACCTGCGGGTCGAGCTTGCCGCTGGCCAGGTAATCCAAGAAAAACAAAGGAGTTGCACCCTGCACCGCGATGTCGTTCACGCAGTGATTCACCAGGTCCAGGCCCACCGTCTGGTGCATTCCGAGCTGGAAGGCAATCTTCAGCTTGGTTCCCACGCCGTCGGCGGAGCTGACCAGGATCGGGTTCTTGAACTTCTGCAGGTCGAGCCGGAACAGGGCACCGAATCCGCCGATGCCGCCTAAGACATTACGGTTGAATGTCTTCTGGGCGAGAAACTTGATGCGTTCCTTGGCGCGGTCGCCGCTGGAGATGTCTACGCCGGCATCGGCATAGGTCACGGACTTGGGCTTGGGAGTATCAGGCACGATGAGGGCTTCCTACGCGAATTTGGGACAGCTCTGCTGCCGGAAACCCTGATTTTACACCACGGAACAAGGATCTCGAGGACCTTGAATCACCGGCACAGCGGTTGTATGGGAAACGTGGATGGGTCATCCTTCAGCGTCTAGCTGGATACACGGCCATGCTGTTTACTGCTAAGTACAATGGCGCATTCGCTGTTGCAACGACTTGTTTCTTGGCTATGAAATATAGTAGGTCGATATCTTCAATATTATGCTTGGCTTGATGTCATTTTTGGCGAATGAATGGAGAAGTAAAAACAGGGGGAGGGGTAGCTAATTTTCTAGTAAACACAGTACTGAACTAGTTAACCCAACCTTCCATTCTTCTCTGGGGCAAGGAGATGTCTGCGACAAGAGATGAGACACTACTCCCTCCCTTCTGAGCGGTCCTCTGATGGTAGGGAGTCTGGCTTGCTGTGTATGTGATAGCGGTCACGATAGTGGAGGTAATTTTCCGCAGGCTGATGACAGAGGCGAGTCTGGAGTGAGGCCAGCGTGAGCAGGGGCTGAAGAGATTGCGGGGGAGTTCCTCGCCTGGCGCTGAGGTGCCCGACCGGCGTCCCTCGGGACTAAGGCCCAGTCATTTCTTTGGCTTTTCGGCACGACTAAACAGCCTGCTGAAGGAATCGAAATCGGGCTTTTCAGCAAGGCAGCTTTGGCAGGGCCTAAAGGCCCAGGATCAACCAGTGGAGGGGCATACGGGCTGCCTGAAGGCAGCCCCTGATACAAGGCCTGTTCCGAATGGCCTTATTCAGCAAGCTGTAAAGCAGTGCCCTTTCGCGTTTCATCGCCCATTTGAGTTTTTCCGAGGCCTGTGAGGCGCAGCCGTCTTCATGGGCTTTTGTGGCCTGGTACACATCTCCGAAAAGGACCTGCGAACATGGTAGACATGTCGAGTCACGTTCGAAGGCTGGTTCTTGCTTCCGCATCGCCGCGCCGCCGCGAGTTGCTGGCGCAGGCCGGGTTCGTCTTCGATGTGATCCCCGCCCACATTCCCGAGGAGCCGCGCCCTGGCGAAGACCCCGTCGCATACGTCACGCGCCTGGCGCGCGAGAAGGCGACCGCTGTCTTCGCCGGCGAGGGAACAGAAAGACAGGGAACAGGGAACAGGGAACAGGGAACAGGCACCTGCGGTGCGGCTGACGGCGCTCACGCGCACGGCGGCATCGTCGTCCTCGGCGCGGACACAACCGTCACTCTCGATGGCCACATCCTCGAAAAGCCGCGCGACGCGGAAGACGCCGCCCGGATGCTGCGCATGCTGTCCGGCCGGACGCACCGCGTGATCACTGGAGTGGCTGTGGTGGATGCAAAAGGCAGCGAGGTGGCGGCGGAGGTCACGGCTGTCCGCTTCGTCACGCTTAGCGATGACGAGATTGCCGAGTATGTGGCCACCGGCGAGCCGATGGACAAGGCGGGGGCGTATGGCATCCAGGGCCGCGCCGCGAAATGGATTCCGCGTGTCGAAGGCTGCTACTTCAATGTCGTCGGGCTGCCGCTGGCGCTGGTTACGTCCATGCTTGAGAGCCGGCGGCTTTAGGACGCTGTTTCCTTCCTGACCTTCTACACCTTCCGTAACTGGCGTTATTTCCCCACCGGTCATCCAGGCCTTTATTTAGTTGCCTTTCGATATTAAGTTGCCTGTACAATCGCGGGATAACTCCAGTCCTGGTTGGAAAAGGTCTCCCGATGCGGATTCGCTTCGTTGCCCTGCTTGTCTCTATTGCTGCCTGTCTTGGTTTCGCCGGCACCCTTTGCGCGCAACTGCCTGAACTCACCAAAGAACAACTCCAGATGACCGCGGATCCGAAGGCTCCCGGGGCGGCTGCCTCCATCCTCTACCTCGAAGAGCGGACCGACGATAACCTGCACTACCACTCGATCGTCGAGCGCATCAAGATCCTGACGGAAAAGGGCAAGGATGCCGCCACCATCCATGTCCCCTACGACAGGAGCTGGACCAAGGTCCAGGACATTCAGGGCCGCACCATTCACTCGGACGGAACGGTGTATCCGCTCACTACCAAACCCTCGGATCTCACCGATGTGAATTCAAAGTACTTTCAGTTCAATGAAATGGTGTTCACGCTGCCCAACGTTGAAGTGGGCAGCGTGATCGAGTACAGGCTGCAGATACGCTATGACGATCAGTGGATATCGTCTCCTGAGTGGATCATTCAGCAGCGCTATTTCGTCCACAAGGCGCACTACTTCTTTCAGCCGTCGCACTATCGGGAAGGCATCATGTGGTCCCCGCACGTGAAGGAAGGCACCAAGGTTGTCCGCGACAGCCAGGGCCGCTTTACTTACGATGTCGACGATGTGCCGGCCCTGCCTGACGAGGACTGGATGCCGCCATTGAACAGCCTCAAGATGCGCATCGCGTTCTACTACGCCGATTACCCAGACGGGCAGCAGTTCTGGCGGGAGCGCGGCAAGGAGTGGGCCAAGGATACGGAGAAGTTCGCCAGCGCCGATAAGGCGATCAAAGGAGCAGTGGCTGAGCTGGTGAGTGCAACCGACACCGAGGAGCAAAAGGCGAAGAAGCTCTATGACGCGGTGATGAAGCTCGAGAACACCGACTTCACGCGACGCAAGAGCCAAGAAGAACGCAAGAAGGAGAAGATCAAGGAGGTCAAGAAGGCCGAGGATGTGTGGATGCAGAAGAGCGGCGGCTCCGACGACCTGGCTTTGCTCTACGTGGCGATGGCCCGGGCTGCGGGTCTGCAGGTAGTTCCCATGCAGGTAGTGAATCGCGATCGCGCCATTTTCGATCCCGATTACCTGCAAGTGTTGCAGCTCGACGATTACATTGCCGTGGCGACGATCAATGGCAAGGAAGTGTATCTCGACCCCGGCCAGAAGATGTGCCCGTTCGGATTGCTGCACTGGAAGCACACGTATGCCAGCGGGCTTCGTGTGAGTGGCAAGGGCGCCGAGATTGCGGCAACGCCGGGCAACCTGTACACGCAGAACACGATGCAGCGCGTCGCCGACCTGACGGTGAGCCCGGACGGCAGCGCAGCTGGCACCCTGCGGGTCGTCATGAGCGGCCAGCAGGCGCTCCACTGGCGGCAGACAGCCATCCGCAATGATGAGGACGAGGTCAAGAAGCGCTTCAACGAAACGATGCGTGACAGCGTGCCCGAGGGGATGGAGGCCGAGTTCGATCACTTCCTCGCGCTTGATGATTACAACGCCAATCTTGTGGCCGTGCTGAAGGTCAATGGCCAGCTTGGCAGCGCCACGGGCAAGCGTTTCTTTTTGCCGGGCATGTTCTTTGAGTCACGTGCCAAGCATCCGTTTGTGGCCACCGAGTCCCGCAAGATCCCGGTGGATGTGCACTATCCGGAACGCGTGGTGGATGACGTGACCTATCACCTGCCGGAGGGTTTCGCGGTGGAGAGCGCTCCCCAGGCGGCGACAATTCCGTTCGGAAGTTCGGCGCAACTGCGCGTGGCGTCGAAGAACGACAAGGACAAAGTGGAAATCGCCCGAAGCCTGGCGTATAACTTCACGCTGGTTGAGCAGAAAGATTACACGCAACTACGCGACTTCTATCAGAAGGTGGCGACGGCCGATCAGCAGCAACTGGTGCTGGCGCGGGCCGCACAGGCAGCGAAGTAAAAGCAGGGAATAGGGAATAGAGAGGCCAGCGTGGGGCGGGGGCAGGGATGGCAGGTTTGAGGAACCAATTGACTGGATGGGCTGCGGTGACCGTATTGATCGCGGCGGCTTGTATGCCGGCTTCGGCGAGCTGGTTCAGCAAGGGCCAGCCGGTACCGGACTGGGGCGTGCAGGCCGCTAAAACGCCCACGCCGGCTGCCGCGGTGGTGAAGGATGCCACTGCGGTGATTCTCTATGACGAGTACGTCGAGACGATCGACGGTAACGGCAGGGCGACGGAACGCGAGCGCCAGGTCATCCGCATTCTGAAGCCACAGGGGCGGCACAACACCTGCGAAGTCAGCTACGACGTCGACGAGAAGTTGAACTATTTCCGCGTGTGGACTATCGCGGCGGATGAAAAGAACACATACGAAGCGCAGCCTACGGATTTTGTGGAGCAGGGCGATACCGACGTGCCCGTCATGCTCTCAACGCGCAAGGCCCGCATCGCACATCCTCCGGCCGTTGACGTGGGCGCGACGATCGTATGCGAGTCAGAAGAGGTGATGAAGCCCTACATGCAGGAGAAGGTCTGGACCCTGCAGAACGGTATTCCGGTGGTGTTCCAGGCGCTGGAACTGGACCTGCCAGCGGGTCATTCTTATTCCGAGGCGTGGCACCGGTTTGATCCGGTGAAGCCGGCGCAGGTTGCGCCCAATCACTGGCGGTGGGAATTGAAAGATGTGCCGGCGCTGAACCTGCGGGATGTGCCCTCGTCGCCGGAATGGTTCGCGCTTGCCGGGCGCATGACAGTGCAATGGGGAGATGCAGCCATCGCCGAAAAGGACCAGGAGTGGCGTGCGCTCGGACAGTGGGTGACGAAGCTTGAGCAGGACCGTCCCACGCCATCGCCGGAGATTACTGCCCGGGTGAATGAGCTTGTCGCCGGCGCGCCGGACTTCTATTCCAAGCTGAGCCGGATCACCGAAGACATCCAGAAGAACATCCGTTATTTCATTGTCAGCCGAGGCATTGGCGGCCTCCAGGCGAATCATGCGGGGGATATCTATCGCAATCGTTATGGCGACTGCAAGGACAAGACCACTCTTCTGATCGCGATGTTGCAGGTGGCTGGGATCAAGGCCTATTACGTCCCCGTGGATCACCGGCGCGGGGTCGTCGATCCGGAGGACCCGTCGCTGCTAGGCGATCACATGATCACGGCGATCGAGGTCCCCGATGATGTGCAGGACGCGCGCCTGCAGGCTGTGGTGAAGGGCAAGGACGGCAAGCGATACCTGATTTTTGATCCCACCGATCAGCGGACGCCGGTGGGTAACCTGCCCTCAAACGAGCAGGGTGGTTATGGGCTGCTGGCCGCGGGCGGATCGAGCCAGGTGATCGCGCTGCCGGTGCTGCCGCCGACCGCTAACGGCACGGAGCGCACAGGAGCATTCTCGCTTCAGGCGGACGGCACGCTGACCGGATCGCTAGATACGGTCCACAGCGGCCCTGACGGCAGCGACATGCGCTATCTGCTCAAGGACACCGATGAAAAGCAGCGGCGCGAGTATCTGGAGAAGAAGATTGCGCGCGATTTGCCGGGGGTGTCGCTGACTTCGTTCGAGTTTGTGCAGCCTCCGGCGCTCGACAAGCCGCTGGAGTTCCACTACAAGCTGACGGCCAGCCAGTATGCGCATACGGCCGGTCCTCTGCTGCTGGTGCGGCCGCGCGTGGTCGGGTCCTATGCCATGCCTTTCGATGACAAGCCTCGCCAGGTGCCGATCGATCTGGATGCTACCGGGAGGTGGAAGGACTCCTTCGACATCACTCTGCCCGACGGCTATGTGGTGGACGAGACCCCTGACCCGGTGGATCTGGACGTGGATTTCGCCAGCTATCACTCCGCGGTAAGTGCCAAGGGCAAGACCCTTCACTACGAACGCGAGTACGTGGTGAAGAAAGTGGAGATAGCTGCCGGCAAAGCTGCGGAGTTCCGCAAACTGCAGTCGGCGATTCTGATGGATGAGAAGGGGACAGCGGTGCTGAAGAAGGCCGCCAACTAGGCTCCTTCGCTGAGCGCTCTGGCTTGAGACTGCGGTCTGCCCAAGTTCGTATAGGAAGATGCCCATCTCCAGCATGACCCGACTGCGGCTGTATTCGGTTCACACCAGGGATGGGCATCCCTGTTAGTCGTCGGTATCTATTTCCGGCATCGGACCTTGGCGGTTCGGGATCTTGAGGGTGCCATTCTCGATCAGAATGCCGGTGAGGCGGTCGAGTGCGTCGGCCAAGCGAAGCCCGATACTTCGCTGGCTCTTGTTGAGCAGCAGCGCCGCCTCGGTGATGGAGTATTCCTGGAGCACGATCCGGTTGATGAGCACCCGGTCGAGCGCCGAGACCTGCTCCAGCCCTTTCTCCACATCAAGCACGAAGATGACGCTGTCCTCGAAGGTGTAGTTCCGCCGATTGGAGGAGCGGCCGCGTCCTATGCGTTCTCTAAAGACAACCGGAGACCGGGCCACCAGCATGGAAGCGAGCAGGTAGCGCCGCAGCAGCCTTTCAGTATGTTTGCGGTAGAAGGCCAGGTTCGGAGAAGGAACTGGACGGCCAATCGGCTGCTCGCCGATTCCAGGCATCTGAGAGGCCGACGGAGAATCTGGAAGCTGGCGGGCTGGTCCGAAGCCGCTTTGAGGCGTCGCCTCGCTCTGCGGGTGCGCTTCGTAGGTTCCGGTTGCCTGCCATTGGCGCTGAGCGGCTGCTGCCAGGGCAATGGTTGGAAATTGCAGGACGGCGCTCATTCGGCACCTCCTGCTTCAGCGACTGTCCACGTCCGCATGAGGTTCGGGGTGGACAGCCTATGCTTCGGCCCGCGGCGCCGGCCGGTGTCCACAGGGAAATCGGCGAGCCTGGTGGCACACTCTCGGCAATAAGTACTGCAGTGATTCTGGGCGCGGAACCAAAGACTGCCGCACCCTTCGCAAACTTTCAGTTGCACGCGCAACTCCATAATGGGTCTCCCTTGGGTTCGTATCCCGGCCTTTGTTTCTTCTCCTTGTTAGAACCGGGGTTAGGCGGGACGCGGGCGGGTGCTTCAGGATCGAACCGTCCTGTTGGGGGATTGCCTGCCGGGTTCCTTCTACACAAAACATAACGGTAATAATGCACAGATTCTGGAAAGTCGCACACAGCACCCAGATCGAAGCCTCTAACGTGCCTCGTATCTCCTGGTGTTTGCTTCTGTGCCGGAAGAAGGAACTCCCCGGCGGGCATGGACGCTGTCCGCGACAGTTTCTGGTTATGGCGGAGTTTCAGGCGACACGCGTGTGCAGAGGCAGACCCCAGAGTGTGTGATGTAAGTAGAAATAATTTATGAAGCAGAACCTTTTCGGTCAACGGCTTTCCGGTGAAACTCAGCTCCTTGGCTTTCCAAGGAACTCAGGAACCGAGAGAATAAGGCGATTTGTGCGTAATTGTTTTGCTGACAGCAATTGAAGTTAGTTGCGAGTTATTGCCTTGGGCAAGTTTTCCACATGAACTTTTCCCAGATGCACGAGCATCTACGGCTCGAGCTGCTGCGCAGAATTCAGCGGGGAACACTCAGCGTTTCGCTTCTTGCGCGCCAGACAGGCTACGGCCAACCACACCTGTCGAATTTTCTAGGCGGCAAGCGGCAGTTGTCGCTGGAGGGTCTTGATCGAGTTCTGAAAGCTCAGCAGATGACCGCGGCGGACCTTGTGCCCTCGCGACCGCCCCCCTTTGAGATGGAAGACCTGCTTCATGTGCCGCTGGTATCGCACTCCACCGCCATGTACGAGCCGCAACTCAGGCTGGCCGCCGTGCAAAAGCTGCTGCCGGTTCCGGCAGGGTTGCTGTCCAGGGCCATAGCCAGAGCCACGGTCAGCCGGCGCGCGTGGCATCGCTTTGTCGCCATCCAGATCCCGGCGCTCGATGCCCCGGCCATGGAGCCGATCGTGCTGGCGGACAGCGTGGTGTTCCTCGACCGCCACTACAACTCACTGCTGCAATACCGGCCTGCACGGGCAAACCTTTACGCCGTGCGGCACGACACGCGCCTGAAGGTGCGCTATGCGGATTTTCAGGCTGGCCGGTTGTTGCTGCGGCCGCATAATCGTGCTGCTCCGGTTGACCTGCTCGAGCCCGGGCCGGGGGAGTCGCCTGGCGACCTTATCGTCGGACGAATTGTTATGGTGATGAACGAGTTCTAGAGAGCTCGATCGGCTTCGTCCGCCGCCTTCTAGAGTCCGTAACGCCTGCTGGCAAAACCGCCTTGAAAAAAGCGCGACATAAATGCGATTTATGCGTCAAAATACTAGGGACAATCCCCGGTTCTTTCATTGGATAAAATTGAGACAATGATGGCTGTGGTGCCGTCAAAAGGATTTTGTTTTGCCCTCTTCCCCTGACTGTGTCCGCGTTCTGGTGGTCGATGACGAGTGCGCCATCGCCGACACCCTCGCGCGAATTCTCCGCCATCGTGGTTTCCAGACCATGTGCGAGTACAGTGCAAAGGGGGCGGCGCAGGCGGCGCAGCGCTTCCGGCCTGACGTCCTCGTCACCGATGTCGTCATGCCCGGGCTCAGCGGCATCGATCTGGCCGAGTGGTTCTCGAAAGAGCAGCCTGGGTGCCAGATCATTCTGACCTCCGCCAACCTGCATCATTTCGATCCGAGCGACCTGCCGTTTGAGCCTGCCCAGGAGATATCCTTCCTTCCCAAGCCGGTGCTCGTTTCCGACCTCATCGAGCTTCTCGACAGAAAGAGAACGGCCGCTTAGGCAGTATTCGCGGATTGCAACTCCTGCTCAGTCGCCCGCCTCGCGCGCCAGCGTTTCATGTCCGCGCAGACCCTCGTTAGTCTGGGCGGCCGCTCCTGCCTCCTTGAAGAACCAGAATGGTGAAAACGACCAGGTGAGCATGAGGAAGTCGAAGAGGCAGACATACCATGCTGACGGGATTCGGAACACAACGCACGCGGCGATGGCCAGGATCATGTTCAGGAACACCACCTTCAGGTATCGCCGGATGGAGACCATTGAACGCAAGGCGTGATTGGTGATTTCGCCTATGGAAGGCGCGGGCAGGCTTTGCAGGGCAGCCGGAGCCTCAGGAAAAGAGGCGGACGAGAGCTTCCAGCGCAGCAAGTTTTCATACTTTGCTTTTACCTGGCTCCGGATTCGCCAAAATGCGCAAGGGGACCTGACTCCCAGGTTCCACGTCTGCACCGGCGCGCCCGGTTCCAACTGCCAGTCAATATAGATTCGCCGAACCGGAAGCCAATCCGGGATGCCGGGACCCAGCCGCACGGCAAGTACCTGTTCAGGCCGCAGCGCGAAGCGCAACTGGTCGCCGGCGTAACTGAGCCGGTCCTTCGCCAGGAACAGCATGCCGAAGTCCCATACAAAGACCAAGTCGTATGTGCGCAGCACGGGATGCGGATTCAGATCGATCAGCTCCGCGCGGTCCTCGCCGCATGCAATTCCCTCTGCCTCAAGCCGTGTCACAAATCTCTGGCGACGCCGCGAGAGCCCCCATACGGACTGCCACTCCCCAACCAGCACGTAGATTGCGAAGCATGCGATTGCGCCGCCGATGTATGCAGGCGCGGGATGCGGAAGAGCCGCATGATGGATGGCCAGCGCCACCAGGCCCGGCGTCGCAATGGAGCAGAAGCGCAGGACCCACTTCTTCAGCGCAAGCAGCTCGGAAACGGCCCTTAGGGTTACTACGGGATTGCGCGGCGCGCCTTCCTTAAATTGCTCTTCGCTCAACCCGGTCGCATCATCTGTGGGCTCGGCTCGACCGACGGCCTGCTCGCGCATCAGTTCCTGCAGGCGCTCGGGTGGAACCTGGCCGATTTTTGCCAGGCGCTCTACGCGGCGCAGCATGGAGGGATGAGTCATGAGGGAGCCGGTGACACGGTCCCACTGCACTGGCAGCAGGTTCAGGCGCGCCAGCTTCAGCAGCGCTGTAATCACAGCCTCGGGATCGCCGGATAACTGCAAGGCGCCAGCATCGGCTACATGCTCAAAATAGCGCGACTGCAGGTAATAGAGAACGAGACCGATGATGTAGAGCACCAGGATCAGTTCCGGGAAAGCCATCACCCGATCACCGAAATGCACCAAGTTGGAGAGACCGGGGGCCGCGGCGGCTCCATCGGCGACTCGCCGCAGTTCCAGCGCATGCCGGAACGCTCCCAAAACGGAGCGCAATATCCAGTAGAAGATCTCAGGCGAGAACATCAGGCCAAAAAACGCCAGGCCCGTCCACATCGCGTGCTTTTTCTGAATGTGGGTAATTTCGTGCGCGGCGATCGCCGCGACCTCGCGTTTGTTGAGCCTGCTCAGCAGGTAGTCCGTAAACATCACCATGCGCTGACGCGAGGCAAACGCATTCGCCATTTGCGACTTTCCAGCGGGCATGACGAATACGCCGCGCAGTTCCACCGCGGCCTTCTTCGCGAACGTGAATACGCAATCGCGCAGCTCGCCGGTGGCCAACGGCTCAAACTGCATTCCTGTAACTCGCGACAGCAGCCAGGTGCAGAGCTTGTACGAGGCATAGACGCAGAAGAGCAGGGCCATTGAAGCCTGCCCATTGATTGGGGCCATCTCTATGCTTGCTATGAGACACATGACCGGGAGAAATTGCGCGGCCAGTGTCAGGGCATGGCTGGCCAGGAACTCTCCTCGTGTCCACCGGTTGCCACGGGCCTGTGCAAACACGCGGTAAGACAGGAGCAGGCAGACGAAGTATGCGATCCACGGCGGCAGAAACAGCACGCCCACGTTCAGTGCGACGGCACTCGCGCTGTGCGCCGATGTGTAGTAGCCGATCAGGTCGTCGAAACCTTTCCGGACGGTCTGCCCCACGATCCAGATAAGCAGCAGGCAATTGCCGCTGAAGAGGAGCACGCGGAGGTAGCTGAACCACGCGCCGATGGGATCCGCGGAAGAGTCGCGAATGGCCGCGCGCCGCATCCACAGGCACAACACGATTGGCGTAATCAGGAAGATGACCGGCAACACCGCCGCACGGATCGCGTCCTGCCGGCGCAACCCGAAGGCAAGATGAATGGCATCAGGCGATGCGGATGCCGTATCGATGGCGTAACTCGCGTCATCGTAAAGTTCCGCACGCGCTGAGTTGGCCTGTAGTTCCTCTTCCGGCAGTCTGGGGCTCCGGCCCGCGGCGGACGACTCGGCGAACCTTGCCCGCGGATAGGTGATGTGCACCCATAGTTTCCGAATGCCGGCGCTTCTTAGTTCGCCGTTGAGCCGGTCCAATGGGATATTTGTGGAGAGCAGAAGCCCGGCGCGCTGCATGGCGCCGGCGCATGTGCCGATTAGATTTCCGTGCCGCATCTGCTCCCGATATTTCAGGTATCGTTCCTGATCCTTCAGCGGGCGGGACTTTAGATATCGCGGAAGTTCTGTCTGGGCAGGCGGATTCACGAGCGAACCGGCCGGGCAATGCAAGGCCTGTTCCAGAGCCGCCTGGATGCCGCCGAGGTTTGCCAACTGATACGAGTAGAAACTTACCGTCGCATCGCCGCGTGCGGCATACGTCACGATCAGATTGACAAACGGCCCGTCGGAGTCATCATCCGCGTCATCGTCGTCCTGTGCGTGCAGCCAGGCGGGGAAGAAGGCCACGATGAGAAGGATCATCGCCCAACAGGCGCATTTACTTGCGGAATAACTTGAGCGTAGAAAGAGGCGAGATCTTCCCGACGGCGTTTCGGCGTGCATTAGCGGCTCCAGGTGGATCGCCCCAAGTACACCAGCGAAATGCCGTAGATTCAATGACTCGAAAGCGGTAACTCCGCTTTCACTCTGAGGTATCTATGTACTTTAGTTACCGGACCGCCGGACGAGCTTTGGCATAACTACTCGCCGGGCACTGCCTCCGCGGGATTGTCGAACCGGGTGTATTTGTTGATGAAGTTGAGGTGGATGGTGCCGGTAGGGCCATTACGCTGCTTGGCGATGATGATTTCGCTCTTGGCGCGGTCGGACTCCGACATCTCTTCGTCGCGGTTGTAGTACGCCTCGCGGTGGATGAACATGACCACGTCGGCGTCCTGCTCGATGGAGCCGGATTCGCGGAGATCCGAAAGCAGAGGGCGCTTGTCGTCGCCGCGGCGCTCACTGGAACGCGACAACTGCGACAGCGCAACTACCGGCACGTCGAGTTCCTTGGCCAGGGCCTTGAGTCCGCGCGAGATAGCGGAGACTTCCTGCGTGCGATTCTCGTAGCGCTTGCCGCCGGCTGAGGGCAACGTGGCGGACATGAGCTGCAGATAATCGATCATGATCAGATCGAGCTTGCCGTTGTTCTGCTGCTTGAGGCGGCGGGCCTTGGCGCGCATTTCGGCCAGCGAGATGCCGGCCGTATCGTCAATGAACAGCCGCGACTCGACCAGGTCATTGAGGGCCTTCTGCAGCTTGTCGTGATCTTCGCGGCCCAGGAAGCCGGTCTGGAGCTTGCGCTGATCGACCCAGGCCTGGGCAGAAAGCATACGGCGCAGGAGCGACTCTTTGCCCATTTCGAGCGAGAAGACAGCCACCACCGCCCCGTGGTTCACGGCTGCGTTCTGGCAGATGTTGACCGAAAATGCGGTTTTGCCCATCGACGGACGAGCAGCGATGATAACGAGCTCACCCTTTTGAAGGCCGCTGGTGTTCCGGTCGAGCTCGTAGAAGTCAGTAGCGAGTCCGGTGACTTCGCGGCTCTGCTTGTACAGGTTGTCAATTGACCCGAAGGAGCCAGCGACGATCTGGTCCAGACTCTGGAAGCCGTTGGAGATGCTCTTCTCGCTGACTTCCAGCAGGCCGGCTTCGGCGGCGCCGAGGACTTCGAGGGCGGTCTCGCTCTGGTCGGCCGCGCGGGCGATGGCCTGGGAGCAGATCATCATGAGCCGCCGCAGCAGGCTCTTGTCCTTGACGATCTTGATGTATTCCTCGATCACGGGCCGGCGCGGCAGGCCTTCCGTCAGCGACGCGAGGTAGGCGACGCCACCGACGGCCTCGATCTCCTTGAACTTGGCGAGCTCGTTGGCCAGGGTGACGATGTCGACGGGGCGCTGCTCAGCCAGCAGGTCGCCCATGCGCTGGTAAATGCGCTTGTGCGAGTCGAGCGAGAAATCGTCGGCTTCGAGCTTCTCCGCGGCTTCAGAGTGCGCATGGTTGTCGAGGAGAATGGCGCCGAGGATAGTTTTCTCGGCATCGACTGCCGCGGGCAGACCGGGATCGTAGCCGGGATTGGCAAAGGTGGCCATGGATCGAGTTTAGGCGGACAGGCGGCTGAGGATGGGTGTGAACATCTGGACAGGAATCTGCAAAAGCAGACCCACCGAAGATGTGAACTTCAATCGACAGGCCAACCTCGGGCTCAGCCTCGCATCACAGCGGCAGGATGATCAAATTGCGCCCGCGCGGGCGTCAACGCTGCGGCTCATGAGGCCGCTGGTTTGACGGGGAAAGCGCGTCCGCTCTCCACAACCATCAGGATCCATCGAGGAGGGACTCTCTGTGTATCACCACGTAAAGAAGCTTATGTATACCGTCAAAGTGGGCACGCCTGACGTGCGGTTCGGCCGCATGCTGCTCGAGCAGTTCGGCGGCGCGAATGGCGAGCTCGCAGCTGCCATGCAATACACCATTCAGGGCTGGAACTGCGTGGACGATATCGCGCGGCGCGACCTTCTGCTCGACATTGGCACGGAAGAGCTGAGCCATCTGGAGGTGGTCGGCGCCCTGATCCGCATGCACCTCAAGCCTCTGAAGACCGAGGCGGAGGCGGCCGAAGCGGATCCCCTCGTGACCATCGCCGGGGGTGGCGGGGTGGCGCTATACAACTCGGCCGGCAATCCCTGGACGGCCGATTACCTGAAGATCACCGGTGAGCTCGACGTGGATCTCCGCAGCAATATCGCGGCGGAAGCGCGCGCCAAGATCGTTTACGAGCGGCTCATCGACCATACGGACGATCCGGGGTCGATCGACACACTGCAATTCCTGATGACCCGCGAGATCACGCACATGAAGGCATTCACCGCCGCTCTGGAGACCCTGGAGAAGCGGCCCTTCTCGATTGGGCGGCTGGCTCCCACGCCGAAGCTCGTGGATGAGTATTTCAACGGCTCAACCGGGATTGGCGATGAGGCCGACATGGACGTTCGAGGCCCGTGGACCAGCATGCATGGCTTGCATGAGGTGCAGTCGCCCATGGACGGCGGCGAGGGCTTGTCGATCGATCATGTGGATGGCGTGGCCGGGCCGGAAGACCGGGGCAAGCAGGACGATGGCCAGCGCACAACTACGGCTCCGGAACTCGATGAACTGATCGGTGTCGCGGATGCGAAGTATTGAAGGATGGCTGGCGGGGCTTGCGAGGTTGAGCTACTTCGCGGGCCCCGGATGCAAGGAATCGCACGTTGAACACACGGCCGCTGGATTGGAGTGTCGTTTACCGTACACAGTTCACCCGGCCGGGGAGAACTTCTGTTTACATTAATGGTTCCCTGGGCGCCACGGAGGCCAATGTGTCGCTGGCGTGATCCGCTGGCGCGGTTCACGAATGGCAGCGGATTACTGGGCGATCACCATCTGCGAAGTGCTCGCCATGTTGATACTCTTGCGAAACCCGGGAAGATTGAAGGTGAATGGGTAATTCACCGTGATCTGGACGATGTCTCCCTTGGCATTGTCGCCGGTGATTGAATTGGCGGCATTGCATGACGTCGTTGCGCTTCCCGGGACAGGGCCGCGATACTGCACGCAAATGTTGTCAGTTGTAAGAAGTATGCCTGGATAGCTGCGGTGGACGATGTAATTCTTGATATCCGTTGTGGATGCCGTGCACTTGTTCGACAAGTATCCGGAGCAGCTGGAGGTCCAGGTCGATCCGCGAACGATGGCATACCGAGCGCCTTCGTGCGCGGCGTTGCCGAGAAAGTGGTAAGCGTACACGGCCAGACAGACCTCAAACACGCCGAATATCAGGACCGACAGGAATGTGAAGGAGATCGCCATCTCAAGGACGGTGGCGCCCCGATCGTCTCTTGCCGACCGCCTGAAAGCGCCCCGTAGAAGGGCGTCTATGCGTTGCCGTAATGTTCGTCGACAGATCAATTTGGAAGAATCCTCATCGCGGAATATCCGTGGAGTGTGTAGGTCCGCGGCAGGATCCGTGGAACCGAAAACACTGCATTGACGGAAGCTTGTGTGGAGACCGTGACGTAACTCACCACGTAGTGGGCGACTGAGCTGCTGGAGCCAGTGCAGGCGGTGATGGTCGCATCGCTGCAACTCACGGTTCCGCTTGCCGGGCTGTAGGTGGGCGTGCCGGTGGTAAGGTTGAGTGTCTCGCAGACGCAGCCTGCGCTCGGGCTGGCGGTCAGCGTGGAGAGATCGGGAGCATCGTTCTTCGCTGCCTGGGCTACCGTGCTGGTCGACGTGGCGTTGCCCATGTTCTCGCCGCCAAACGAGGCCCCGGCACGCGCCGCGTTCTCTACCTCGATGGTGTAGTGTGCGACGCGACCCAACTCAAAGGCGCCGAAGGTTATGAGGATGAACAGCGGCATCATTACGGCCAACTCGACCAGGGCCGCGCCACTCTCTTCATTGAGTCGAAACTTCATCTATCTGCTCCTTTAACCCGCTCAGTAAATCAGCCCAACTCTGGCCAGGGGCGAGTCGGATGAGTCGTACCCTTGTATTTTGAGAGTCGCAGCCTGCGAGCAGAAGTTACCGATGATTACATCATTCGCCAGCTTGGTAGACGCGCCCTGGTCCTGGACGAACAACTGCATGTACGGCGCGTAGATAACGCCCTCCAGGTCTGACGTGCTACTTCCAAAATCGAAATAGATTTCAGCGGGGTTGCCGTAGTTATTGCCCTTGCCATGCGAACAGGTGTAGGTGCCTTTGCCGTTGGCGCCATCGCTGGGAGCGTCGAACAGAACACCGCAAAGCGGGTTCAGGCTTCCCGCGCAGGGGTGGCCATATCCCGGGGGCGTGAGGTTCAGGTTTCCATTATTGGCGAAGCTGAAGGGGATGTTGTCGGCGAGATAGATTGTGACGTTGGAACCCGTTACCGAACCGGTGATTGAAGGTCCGTTGCCGCCATTTACGTTTTTGTCGAACACATACATGGTGTTCGACTGCAGTGTGCCGCTGAGATTGCCGCTGTTGAAGTTGTAGATGCAACTCATCCCGGTGCCGGAAGGCGCGGTGCAAGTCTTGGCGGTGGTATCGATCTGTGGCTGATTCGCAGTCTGCTGAAGCTTGGACAACGGGTCGCTTGTGGGTGGAGCATTCTGAGACACGGGGCCGGTGATGCTGGAACTGCCACCGTTCGTAATTGTGCCAGAGGCGGTAACGAATTTAGCGTTGATGTTTGAGCTGCCTCCCATGCTCAGATTGCCGTTAATGGTGACGCCGCAATTTTGACCGAACAGCTGGGAACTCCCACCCATGGTGGCCGCGGGATTGGCCAGGCCCTCGCCATTCTGAACATTGAAGCACCCGTCGGAATTAAGCAGGTTCGATGCGATCGCTGTGGAAGCGACATTCAAGGAGTGAATGCCGAACAGGTTCATGAAGATCGTGGGTGTGGCGAAGCTCGCTGTTGCCTGCACCAGCCCGGAACCGCTGTAGCCTGAGATGGTGGGAGCTACCCTGAGGGTCAGGGTGAGTCCGTTCGCGGAGTTCGCCGCCCCATTGGACGACCCCGGGGTGAAGCCATTCATTGTGGCGTCGTGGGAGGCCGCAGTATACATTCCCGAGGTTACGCTCGACGGACTGCCTTCATACATGGATTCAGTTACGCCGGCGAGGGCAGCGCTGTCGGCAACTGTCTGCGCGATCCTTCTCTGGCGCAGCAGGATTCCAACGTCGGTTGCGAGACCCACGAACCCAAGCAGCACCGTCATGCTCAGTGCCACAAGGACCAAGGTTGCCCCTTCTTCTTCGCGAACGATCTTCATACTTGCTCCTGAGGCGTGTTGAATCTGACTGCCTGCTCGGTCGCAGCCTGGTCGAGCGGGTCGAGCACGCCTTCATGCCACCATCCCTCGGTCATTGGTTCTTGACAGAAGGGGACGGGCCGGTTCTTTGGCGCTGCGCTGCCAATCCCCGACCAAGAGGAATTAGCAACAGCGATGCCAAAGCGGTTATTCAGTATGTTGTTTAAAATGTGTGGATTGGAAATTGAGGAGCAGAAGGGGCAGCAACAAGCGCGCCGAACCGTATACAGGTGTTTACAGTTCAACCGGTCGCATGGACGTCGAAGGGTTACAACTCCAGCTTAGCGCCCGTCTGTAGCAGCCCAAAAAGCAAAGAGGTCTCCCGCGCTGCAGGAGGCCTCTTCAGCACCATCGCCTGGCTGGATTATTCCAGTTTCCAGCGCAGAATCGGCTTGCGGGCAGCGGTCACTTCATCGAGCCGCGACACCCGCGTAGAATGAGGGGCCGTCTTGACCAGTTCTGGGTCCTCCTCCACTTCCTTCGCGATGGACCGCATGGCCTCAATGAACAGGTCCAGCTCTTCGACAGACTCGCTCTCGGTCGGCTCGATCATCAGCGCCCCTGGCACGATGAGCGGAAAGCTGACCGTGTAGGGATGGAAGCCGTAGTCAATGAGCCGCTTGGCAATGTCGCCCGTCTTCACGCCTTTGGCCTGCTGCCGCTTGTCGCTGAAGACCACCTCGTGCATTGAAGGCGTTTTGTAGGGCAGCTCGTAGAGGTCTTCGAGCTTTTTGCGGATGTAGTTGGCATTGAGTACGGCGTCTTCGGTGGTCTGGCGCAGGCCGTCCGGTCCGTTGGCCAGGATGTAAGCCAGCGCGCGGATGAACATGCCTGTGTTGCCGTAGAACGCGCGCACCCGACCGACAGACTGAGGGCGATCGTAGTTCCAGGATTTCGTCCCGTTCTGGCGTTGAACGAGGACGGGGGTAGGGAGGAAGGGCTCCAGGAACTTCTTGCAAGCGACCGGACCCGAACCGGGGCCGCCGCCGCCGTGGGGAGTCGAGAACGTCTTGTGCAGGTTCAGGTGCATCACGTCCACGCCGAAGTCACCGGGGCGGACTTTGCCGACCAGCGCGTTCATGTTGGCGCCGTCCATGTAGAGCAGCGCGCCCTTGGCATGGAGGATGTCGGCGATTTTGTGGATCTCGTTCTCGAACACGCCGATGGTCGATGGATTGGTGATCATCAGCGCGGCTGTGTCTTCATCCACCTGCCGGGCGAGCGCTTCGAGGTCGATGCCGCCGTCAGCATTGGATTTGAGGTTTTCGACCTGATAGCCGCAGATGGCGGCGGTGGCAGGGTTGGTGCCGTGCGCGGAGTCGGGAATGATGATCTTCTTGCGGGCATTGCCCTGCGACTCATGCCACGCGCGCGCGAGGAGGATGCCGGTGAATTCACCATGTGCGCCGGCGGCCGGCTGGAGGGTGATGGCGTCCATGCCGGTGATTTCGATGAGGCAGCGCTGGAGCAGGTCGATGACCTCCATGATGCCCTGTGCCAGCTCGTCGGGGCGGTAGGGGTGGGCGTCCGCCAGACCCTCGATGCGCGACACGAATTCATTCACGCGGGGGTTGTACTTCATCGTGCAGGACCCGAGTGGATACATTCCGAGGTCGATGGCGTAGTTCCAGGTCGAAAGCCGCGTGAAGTGGCGGATGATCTCGATTTCGCTCAGCTCAGGAAGGAGGCCGTCGTTCTCGCGGAAGGTCTCTCCCAGGAGTTGGGAGGCGTTCACGGAAGGAACGTCGAGTGGCGGTAGTTTGTAGGCCTTCTTGCCGGGTGCGGATTTTTCGAAAGTCAGGCGCTCGTTCTGCGTCTGGTGCGCGCGTACTTTGCCCGTCGTCTTGCTGGATGCGTTGATTTCAGTTGTCGCCATGCTTAAGCCTCCACCAGCCCCGCAGCCAGAACGCTCGCCGCCTTATCGATCTGCTCTTTCGGAATCACTTCGGTTACGCACCACAGAGTCGCGTCGCCAAGCTCCGGATACCAGCGCCCGAGCTCGATGCCGCCGACAATTTTGTTCTTCATCAGCCGCTTCTGCCACACCGCCGGCGACTCGCCGGTCTGCAGCACGAACTCGTGGAATCGCGGCGCGCCATTGAACAACAGCTTGTTTCCCGTCTGCGCGGTGAGTTCGGTCGCGGCGTAGTGGGCTTTCGCCAGGTTCTGCTCAGCCAACTCGCGGATGCCCTGCTTGCCATAGACGGTGAGGAAGATGGTCGCCATCAGAGCCACGAGCGCCTGATTCGTGCAGATGTTCGAAGTCGCCTTCTCGCGCCGAATGTGCTGCTCGCGCGTGGAGAGCGTGAGCACGAAGCCGCGGTTTCCATCGCGATCCGTTGTCTGGCCGACGAGGCGGCCGGGCATCTGCCGCAGGAACTGCTCCTTCGCCGCGATGACACCGCAGAAGGGCCCGCCGTAGCTCAGAGCCACGCCAAACGATTGCGCTTCCATGCTAACGATGTCTGCCTCAACCGGCGGTCGCACCACGCCCAGGCTCACGGCCTCGGCAATGGAGACGATCAGCAGTGCGCCCTTTTTGTGCGCAATCTCTGCGATTGCCGGAATGTCTTCGACGACGCCGAAGAAGTTCGGGCTCTGCACCAGCACGGCTGCTGTCTCTTCCGTGATTGACTCCTCGAGCGCGGCAAGATCGACGCGGCCCGTCTTCGGCTCGAAGCTCACCAGCGAACTCGGCAACTCGCGATGCTTAAGATACGTGTCGATCACTTCGCGGTACTCGGGATGCACCGAACGCGCGACCACAGCCTTATGCCGCCCAGTCACGCGCATCGCCATGAGGATCGCTTCAGCCGCGCCGGTCGATCCGTCGTACATGCTGGCGTTGGCCACGTCCATACCGGTCAACTCGGCGATCATCGTCTGAAACTCGAAGATGGCCTGGAGCGTGCCCTGCGTGATCTCGGCCTGGTAGGGCGTGTAACTGGTAAGAAACTCACCGCGCTGCACCAGCGAGTCGATGATGACCGGCCGGTAGTGCCGATACGCGCCCGCGCCCAGGAAGCTGGTGTAATCGGTCGCGTTTTTGTGGCCGGCGGCCTTGAAGTAGTCGATGATCTCGCTCTCCGCCTGCTGACGCGGAACATCGAGATCGCGGTTCAGGCGGTACTCGGCTGGAATGATGGAGAACAGGTCGTCGATAGCTGCCGCGCCGATCTCCTTGAGCATCTGCTCACGCTCGGCGGGGCTTTTGGGTAGGTAACGCATACGGTCCTTTAAGAGTTCTTAGTTCGCAGTTCACCGCTAGTGCAAACGAGGGTTCAGCTGGCGGTCCTCATTTGGATGTGACTCCCCCCAGGGAGGGAGCAATGTGAACGGCGAACTAAGAACGGTCTTACTGTTCTTCCGCGATGAACGCTTCGTAGGCTGCTGCATCCAGCAGCGAGTCCAACTCGCCCGGGTTCGACAGCTCGACCTTGATGATGAAGGTGTCGTGCGGAGCGGAGTTGATCTTGTCGGGCTCGGTCTTGAGAACGTCGTTGGTTGCCGTCACGGTGCCGCTGACCGGCGAATAGAGATCGCTGACTGCCTTCACGCTTTCGACCGAGCCGAACGTCTGGTTGGCGGTCACTGAATCGCCCACCTTAGGCACATCGACGTAAACGATGTCGCCCAGCGAGTTCTGTGCGTAGTCTGTGATACCGATGGTTCCGATGTTGCCTTCGACCGCGATCCACTCGTGCTCGCGGGTATAGCGCAGGTTTGCCGGATAAGCCATGGGGCTCCCTCGAACTGAAAATGACAACCTTCCAGTGTAAGGCTTGGGGCGGGTCCAGGCACAGGCGGCGGTGGCTTTGCCTCCGGCGGGATTTTAGGGCTGTGAAAACCCGGGATAGGGCTCTAGCGGCAGGAGTGAAACCAGTTCCAACATGCCCGCCTGGGCGAGGGGAAGGCTGTTGATCGCCTCGCGCACCTCGGCTTCGCTGCCGGCCTCCCACAGAATCGCGGCGCCCGGCATGTCTCCCCGGCGCCAAATCTGGCGCAGGATCCCGGAGGCGTAGAGTTCTTTGACCCGCCGGCCCTCGCGGCCCACCAGTTCAGGAGTGAAAGCCTCGGGCGGAAAAGCATCTGTGCGGCGACGGCTGACCGAGAGAAATTGCATGAGCTGATTGTAGAAGACGGTTACGGATCTAGATGCTCGCCAGAAACAGCAAAGCCTCCGTCCTGAATCGGAGCGGAGGCTCTGCGGATCGGACAGCTTTACTTCGGCTGCGGCGGGGTGGAGGGCTGCGGTGGGGGCGTCGTCCCCGGATTTGTGCTCGGCGGCGGCGTGGTGGGCTTGGTGGCATCCGGCGTACCCGTCGGAGGTGCGCCCGTCGGAGGCGTAGCTGGAGCGCTGCCTTGCGGCGTCGCGCCACTGCCCTTTGGCGGAATCACCGGCTGCGGATGAACACTGCCGCCAGCACCCGGAGGCATCATCGGCCTCTGCGGCGGCGCGGGCATATCGGTCACCTCGACGAGCTCGACGTCAAAAATCAGGTCCGACTTAGCGGGGATGCCGGGGTGATCGGGGCGGTCCGGCATGGCTCGCGTGCCGTAGGCCATTTGCCAGGGAATGAACAGGCGGCGCTTGCCGCCCACCTTCATGCCCATGACCCCGTAGTCGAAGCCAGGGATCAGCCGGCCCACACCCTGCGGAAACGTCAACGGCTCGGGATCGCCCATCTTGGGTTTGCCGTCGGCGTCCATCTCCGGCTTGCCGTCCTTGTCCATCACGGGGCGCTTGTTGTTCTCCCAGGAATCGAACACGACGCCGTCGGCCGCGCGCCAGCCCTTGTACTTCACATGCCAGAGCTTGCCCGACTCGCCCTCGGGACCGGTGCCAATCTTGATGTCCTGGTAGGTGAGCACGGCTACTTTCTTCTGAGGGGCGACGACGCGCTTCTCGTCCGCGGGCACCTTGTAGATGGTGGGAAACCCCGCGGTGGTTGAAGCGGCAGCGGTTTTGGCGGCCGACGTGGTTGCGGCCTTATGGGTAGTGGAAGCAGCCGGGGCTTTCGGCGCAGTCTGAGCCGTGACGGCGACAGCGGCTGCCAGGCAGACAAATGGAACAAAGCTTTTCATGAGTGGTTTCAACTCCGGGGGTTTATTCATGGGGAGTGTATCAGGGCAAGCGCCTCGGCGCTTGCCCCTGAGTTCATAGTTCATAGTTCCACCGCGTCCAGGCGCGATCGCCGCTGCTGTGAACTATGACTAAGAACTGTGAACTGATTTTTTATTCCGGCGCCGGATAAAACGGCAGCTTTTCATGCTTCTCATTTGCGCGCTTTACCGTTCCATCGTTCAGCAGCAGCGCCGGCGCCAATACGGTTTCTGGGATCTCGCCAAGATAATTGGTCACCCACAGGTCCTTGCCCGCAGCTTCAATACTCGACCTGAGTGCGCGCTGGTCCAGGTCGTCGAGCTGAGCACCACGCACCAGTTCGCGCTTGCCGTCGAGGCTCACGCGATACAGCAATCTCGGCGTGGTGGCCCCGCCCATGGTCTGCACGTAGTAGACACTCTTCAGATCGCGATCCTTGCCCAGCGCAAGCAGCTTCTTGTTCAGGTCCTCGTCGCTCAGCCCGTTCTCAGCCGTGATCTTCAGTACGCCGATCGTTGGGCGCGGCGCACTCATCAGGGCTGCGCGCGCGTGTCCATTCGAGTTGGGGAAATCGCGCACCGGTTCGCGTCCGATCAGGTAATTCTCCAGTCTTCCCGCGTTCACCAGCTTGACTGACTGCGCGGGAACGCCCTGATCGTCCACGGCATATGCGCCGATCAGGTTGCGGCCGTCCCATACCTTCATCAGCGGATCGTCTACAACGTTGATGAACTCCGGCAGCACCTTGGTGTGATAGCTCGAAGCGAACGGCCCGTTGGTGCGCGCCTCCGTTCCGAGCCGCGGCCGCGTAGCAGCCACACCCCGCGCCAGCAGCGCACGCAGCACATCCGTGCTCGCATCGGCGCTGAGCAAAATGGGCCCGTGGTACTCCTCTTCAACTACAGGCGCATTGCGCAGATCGTTGAGTGAGGCAATGAGCGCCACAGCATGCTTGTCGAATGCCTCCGCAGAGTCAAGATCACTGAGAGCTGCGCCCGTCGTTGCGTGCGAGCGGTCGATGCGCATGCCGTCCACGGCCTGCGTGCCCACGGCAAAGCTCTCCTGGTAGCTGGACGAGCTCTTGCGAACGATTGTGCCTTCGCTGTTGACGAGGCGCGAGGTGGTTACGCGCGCGCTGAATGAGGCGATGGAGTACTGCACGTCGTGCTCGCTCGCCTTCACCGTGGGATCCGTGCGGTAGAGGCCGCTGGCTTTAGCTACGCGTCCCGGCCAATCGGTATCGAACAAGACCAGCAGCTTCTGCGGCTCGAGGGAGATGACCGGCTTCTCTTTGCTGAAGTCGTCAGCCTGCGGCGGCGTCTGCACCTGCTTGAGCTCGGCCTGCTTTTGCGCGTAGGCGTCGAGCGCTTCCTTATAGGCCTGGTCAGTGGCCTGCCACAGCGCCGAGCGAATGGCGATCGGGTCATCTCCAAGCCCGGCCAGTTGCAGAGCGCCGTCGCCGCGCTGCCCCGAGCTGTCCGTCTTGTAATCGCCCACGCGTACAGTGACGCGCGCGATGCGCTGATGCGCATGCGAAGAGCCCTCAGTCGCGCCGAACTCGGCCTTTGTCTCGAAGGCGTCAACTTCTTCAATGCGGTATTCGATGAAAAACGGTTTTTCGAATCCCTTAAGCTGCAGATCGCTCTTGCTGCGGTCCAGTTCCTGCAACATCGCCTTCAGAATGGGATCCTTCTCAGCGTCAGCGCGCGTAGGTTGCGCAGAAGACGCCATCGCCATTGCGAGGAATCCGGCGCCTGCAAGGAGTGCAACGAACCTCATCTTCATTACCGCACCCCCTTGCTCGAGTTGTTTTCTGTTCCCTCTGCCGACGGTATGGGCAGAATCGGCGGCCTTGCCGTCCCTTGCGGCTGCCGCTGCGTCTCCATCTCGCTCACCAGCATTGCGGGCGCAACGGCGCTTACCGGCACAGAGCCCGACTCCGCGCCGCACTCGCCATTGAACACTTCGCTCTTGTCGCCGGTGGCGATAATGCGCTTCATCGCGGCCAGCGGCGTGCCCACAATGCTGACGCCGCGTACCAGTTCATCGGGCCGCCCATCCACATAAACGCGATACACCACCAGCGGAATCACTTGAAATGCCTGCGGCGAGTTGCGCGTCGTCACGGCGAAGCCCGAAGAGATGTCTTCGAAGTAGAGACCGAAGGGTTTGCCCTGCTTCTTCGCTTCCTCAATCAACTGCTTGCGCAACTCGGCGTCTGAGACCGACTTGGTCGAAGTCACGATCAGGTTGCCCTGGCGACCCGTGGGCATGCGGCCGGTCTGCGCGCGGCCGTGCCCGTTCGATTCACCAAAGCTCGCAATCGGCAGCCGCGACATGAGAAACGTCTTCAATACGCCGTCCTGGATCAGTTCGACGCGTTGCGCCTTCTGGCCCTCGTCGTCATATTGATAGCTGCCGCTGAGCCATGTGTGATTGAAGATGGTCTTCGTTGGGTCATCGGAAACCGACAGGAACGACGGCAGGATCTCTTTACCGATATCTTTGGTGAAGGTCTGGCCTTCCTCTTCGCCGCGCTGGCGCTGGCCCTCCAGGCGATGGCCAAGCACCTCGTGGAAGAACACCGCGGCGGCCCGCCCGGAGAGAATCGCAGGACCATCGAAGGGCTGCGTCACCGGGGCCTTCCGTAAGTCTTCGAGACTCTTGCCGAGTTCGTTCATCGCTGCTTCGAGATCAGCCTGCGAAGGCAGCCCATCAATGGTTTCGGCTTCGAACGTTTGCGCGCGGAACAGATCCATGCCATCGTCGGCACGCGTGACCGCCACAGCCACGAGGCGTGCCTGCTCATGCGGCGCAACGATTCGCGAGCCCTCAGACGATGCGAAGTAGTAAGTGTCGTTCTGAACGCTCAGGATCACCGCGTTCTGATAGACATCCGGATAGGCGCGGAACACCTTCGACAGCGCGGTGATGCGCTGCGCCCACGCTGCGCGATCCACTTTCACCGCCGGCGCGATCTTCCCGATAGCCACCTGCGGCTTCTCTTCGCTGAAGTCGGGCGAGGTGTCCTCTTCTTTCGCGCGCACCTGCGCCTCAGTCTTCACCCGCAGGTAGTTGTCGAGCGCGTTCGAGTATCCCGAGTTGGTCGCCAGCCACAATGAGCGCTTCAGCGCTGCCGCATCGTCGGTCAGCGGAAGCTGCATGCTGTTCACTGCGGAGCCGCGATGCTGGCCGTGCGTGTTGTCGAGCTTCGCATCACCCAGCCGTACCTGGATGTCGGCAACGCGCACCCGGTTCGCATTGTCGGCGACAACCGCGCCATACTGCGCCTGCATCATCACAACATCGGCATCGCTCACCGAGTAGCTGAGGAAATACGGCGGCAGTTCATTCTCCTTGGCCGCCGCATCGCCCCGGCCCAGCGAGGTGAACGCGCGGTGTAATTCTGATGTCATGGCGTCGAGCAGCACCGGCGATTGCTGCGCGGTAACAACGTGCGGCTGCGCTAGAGCGATTGCGGCGGCCAGTCCGAGAGCCGAAGCAGTGCCACAACGGAGACCTCGCTGCACAGAGCCACGGGAATGGAATGGCAGGGAACGGAGAATATCGGGTAAAAACATTGGTGCCGCAATTGTCTCAAATCAACAGCACTCCTGAGGAACTGCTCATGCGATTCGCGCGCCTTCTTACTATGATTCTGTTCGTTTCATCGCTCGTCACCGGCGCTGCCACGCTCAATGCGCAGAACGCGCCTGAGCCCACGCCCGAAGAAAAGCAGATGATCACTGCCCAGCAGCAGGCACCGTCTGATCAGGCCTATCATCTGCCGCCCGACAAGCTTGCCAAGGCAAAGACGCTGAACAAGATCCGGCTCACTCTCGACATCGTCGGATCCATATGGGGACTCGCCGTCCTGTGGCTGCTGCTGGCCACGCGCACCGCTGCCGCGCTGGAGCAATGGGCCGCCGGTCGCTCGCCCCGCCGTTGGATGCAGGGCGTCTGGTTCTTCGCGGCATTCATCCTGATTGCTTTTCTGGCGAGCCTTCCACTCGACATGATCGGCCACACCGTCAGCCGCCACTACGGCATCAGCGTCCAGGGCTGGGCAGGCTGGTTCGGCGACCAGGGCAAAAGCCTCGGCCTGGCGCTTGCCTTCGGCTTGCTGGGCCTGTTGCTCTTCAACTGGATCGTGAAGGTCTCCCCACAGCGCTTCTGGCTCTTGTGCTGGATCGTCGCCGTGCCCCTCTCCATTGCTGGTGCAATCGGCGAACCGCTGCTCGAGCCCATCTATAACCAGTTCGAACCGCTGTCGAAGAACAACGCCGCGCTCGTCGCGGACCTCCAAAAGGTCGTCGCGCGCACCGGCACCAACATCCCGCCTGACCGCATGTACCTTATGAAGGCCAGCGTCAAGACCAATGGCCTCAACGCTTACGTCAGCGGGCTCGGCGCCACCAAGCGCATCGTTGTGTGGGATACTACCGCGGGCCGCGTGCCCAACGACGAAGTCATGTACATCTTCGGCCACGAGACCGGACACTACGTGCTGCACCACATCCCCAAGGGACTTGCGGCTTCAGCGGTCGGCATGTTCTTCCTCTTCTGGGTGTGCGCCGGCTTCTCAAGATGGCTTGTGGCGCGTTACGGCGAGCGCTGGAGTATCCACGAGCAAACCGGCCCGAAGGGAGGGATCGCGCCCCTCGCCACGCGCGCCGGTTTCGTAGTGCTGCTCTTCGCGGTATCCATGGCGGGATTCATCGTCACTCCGATCGGCAACACCTTCAGCCGCTATCTTGAGCACCAGTCCGACGTCTACGGGCAGGAGGCCATGCACGGCCTTGTTCCCGATCCGCAACGCACTGCGGTCGCCGCCTTCAACGCTCTCGGCGAGGCCTGGCTCGAAGATCCCGATCCCAGCCCCATCGTGGAGTTCTGGCTCTACAATCACCCTTCCGTGAAGAACCGCGCCAACTTCGCCGCGCATTACGACCCATGGGCCAACGGCGGCCACGGAGAGTTCTTCCAGAAGTAGGGAATCCGCGCGCCGGGAAGCATCAAATCAAGCTGCTTCCGACCAAATCCGGCGTATACTTGTGCATCAATTCTCCCTCCGGCTGTCAGGGTCTCCAGGTCGCGCAACTGCCGGCAGATACTCGTGATCTCCTCGTTTTTTCGGGCCGCCCATCTTTCCGCTTTTTTGTGAAGCTTCAGATCGGGAGGTTGCTATGACACACGATGCTGTCAGTGTGACGGCGATGTTGTTGCTGGCCGCGTTTGGAGTGGAGAGAATCAGCCGCGGTCTCCTGTTTCTTCTGGAATCGTTCAAAGCCTGGCGGACGAAGTTTCCCGACCCTGCGAGCCTCAAAGATCAGGAAGTCCAGGACGCAGCAGCGCGGAGGCAGAAGTGGGCCTCCTTCACGGTGTGCGGCTTGCTGTCGCTGATCCTGATCTACTTCGGCAAGGATCTCCGCGTGTTGGCCGCTATGGGGGTTCAGAATCAGCCGGTGCTCGATGCCATGGTGACGTGGCTCGTCCTGGTGGCGGGATGTGACCGCCTGAAGGACATTCTGGGAGACGGTCCAGCAGCGGCTCCGGATGAGAGTTCCGGCCCGCCAGTTCAGGTGGCCGGTACTATAACGCTGGTCCCCGCGGGCGTGGAGGACGACCGAGAACTGGTCGCGGACGGCGGACGAGGTGCGCGGACCAGCACGAGGTGAGCCCATGCGCCAGCTGAAGCTGACCTTGACCATTCCTGAGCGCGCACTGAGCCGGAAGCAGCGGGCACGAAGCTCATCTGCGTGGTTGTCGGTCCTGCTGGTGGGCGCAGTGTTGTGGCTTGTATCGGGCGGCGAGCTCGATCCGGGGCAGGTGGATTTCGGAGCGGTTTCATACGGCACTGCTGTGCAGAAACAACTGAAGCTCACCAACCGCGGCTTTCGCGATTTGCCGATCGCGCGGTTTTCCGTGGAACAAGACGCGCAGGAGTTCACAGTCGTCGCGGACGAATGCAAAGACCTGCCGGCCTCCAACGTCTGCACGATTGATGTGACCTTCCACTCCGGCGATCCCGGCGCCAAGCGCGCCCGGCTGGTGGTGGAAACCGCTTCCGGGCAGCGCCTGATATCGGATCTTACAGCTATCTCGCTGCCCGATATCGTCACGGTTACACCGGAGTTTCTGGCTTTCGGAGACGTCTTCACGGGCAGCACGTCCGCCGAGCAGATTGTGAGTGTAAGTGGCGCGCCCGGTCTCACATTGACGGCCGCATCCGCAGAGGGAGACGGATACATAGCCAGACAAAGAGGCTGTGAGAACCTGGCCGGCACCACCATCTGTAAAGTTGCCGTGCAATTTCAATCAGGCACGACGGCCGGAGAGCGAGCCGGAGTTCTCGATGTGTCGGACAATCGCAGCGGTATACAGCACAAGGTGCCGCTCACGGCGAACGGGACCGCGCCAGCTCCCGTGCAGGTGTTGGATCTGAACGCGGGGGGAAAGTCCTCTGCGAGCGGCGAAGACCTGGGGAACAAGCAGGCACAGACTCCACCGACACCGCCCCCGGTGCAACAGCCTCCTCCGTCTGCGCCGGCACCTCCTGCGCCTGCGACAGTAGCCCCTCCCGTGATGCGGGTGATCCCGTCTGTGCTGCAGTTCGAGGTCGACTCAGCAGCGCAGGATGTGGAGGTGTCGAACGTAGGCGGCCCGGGGCTAACCGTGAACGCAGTGCTCAAGGGGAAGAGTGCCAGCAGCTACGAGATCGTCGATAATCGATGCGCCAACCCGCTGAGGAGCGATGAGAGCTGCAGGATTTCGGTTCGCTTTGCGCCGGGTGCGGTGAGATTTCGCTCCAGCTACACGGCCGAGTTGCATATCACCCCCGGCAGTACGCAAGCGATCCTGAACCAGATGGTCGCGAACGATGTGGCTTTGGTAGGACGAAATCGACCGGGTTCCGGATGGCAGTTGCCGCAATTTCCGCCGCCGTCCTCGTCTGTGCCGACTGCGCCCCAGCAGGGAACTCCGTCCCAGCCCCAACCAAATCCGCAACCGCAACCGCGGCCACATGTGACGATCACTCCGGCAGAACCGGATCTTTCGCCTCCGCACATACGCCAGCTGATCACAATCATGAATGACGGCAAGGTGCCGCTGCAGGCCATCCAGCTACAGCTCAAAGGTCCCCAGAGCAGCTCTTTCTCTCTCACGGACAGCAACTGCGCAGGCCTTGCTGTTGGCCAGAGCTGCAGGGTCCTCGCCGTGTTCATTGCGCGCTCGACGGTGGGGCAGTTCAACGCTGTGCTCTCGGTGTTGGGCGGCGCCCAGCAACTAGGCACCGCCAATCTGCACGCGACCGTCGCTCCATCGATCAAGGGGGCGATCACGATGAAAGGTGCGAACACGATTTACCGGCCGAAACCGGCCCCGTCCAACACGCCGCCGCCGATTCAATAGACGACCAGGTTGAGATCGAACGCTACTGGAGAAATCTGTTCCGACCGCACTCAGGGCTGCGACTTCCGTTCAGGGTCCGCTATAGTGACGGAGACGCTCTTCATCTTCCTCAGGACGCTCACTCGATGACACTCGACCGCCGCAGTTTCCTCAGCGCTTGCAGCCGCGCAGGCGTCGCCTCGGCACTGTTCCCCGGTGTTCTCTACACGCTCGCCACGCAATCCGCACAGGCACAGGAGAGCGACAGCACCGATCAGTCAAAGCCTCCCAAGATCACCCCCGAGATGATCGATCAGGCGGCCATTCTCGCCGGCATCGGCCCGTTCACGGATGAGCAGAAGAAGATGATGATCGACGGCCTGGTGGATCGCAATGGGTCGATGAAGGCGATCCGCAAGCTGAAGCTGCCGAATTCGGTTGCACCGTCGTTCGTGTTCCATCCGCAGCCCGCAAGGGGCGAGGTGACCCACGCGCACAAGAACGTTCAGGTCCTTGCACCAAAAGCCGGGACCGCGCCCACGGGCATGATCGGCTGGGCAGCGGACGAATCCGCCACAGCGCCGTCGAACATCGAAGATCTCGCCTTCGCGAGCGTCAGCCATCTGGCCAGCCTGTTGAAACTCCGCAAAATCACATCCACCGATCTCACGAAGCTGTACCTCGCACGCCTGAAGCGCTACGACCCCAAGCTCCACTTCGTTATCACGCTCACCGAAGACCGCGCGCTTGCTCAGGCAAAGAAAGCCGACGAAGAGATCGCGGCCGGCAAATACCGGGGACCGCTGCACGGGATTCCATGGGGCGCAAAGGACCTCCTCGCGGTGAACGGCTATCCAACGACATGGGGCGCGGGTGGGTTCGAGCATCAGTCGTTTGACGAGGATGCAACCGTGGTGCAGCGGCTCGACGAAGCCGGGGCAGTCCTCGTGGCCAAGTTCACTCTGGGCGCACTTGCCATGGGTGACAAGTGGTTCGGTGGGCGCACCCGCAATCCATGGAACCCCAAGCAGGGATCGAGCGGTTCGTCTGCCGGATCGGCATCGGCCGTTGCTGCCGGCTGCGTCGCCTTTGCGCTGGGCTCGGAGACGCTGGGCTCCATCGCCTCGCCCTCCACACGCTGCGGCGACTCTGGCCTCCGCCCCAGTTTCGGCCTTGTACCTCGCACTGGCGCCATGGCCCTGAGTTGGACGATGGACAAGCTGGGGCCCATCTGCCGCACCGCTGAGGATTGCGCGCTGGTCCTCGGCGTAATCCACGGTCAGGACGGAAAGGACACATCCGTATACCCCTACGCGAACTTCCTTTGGAACCCGGCGTTCGACTGGCGCTCGCTCCGCGTCGGCTACCTCAAATCTGACTTCGACGACCCCAAGCCGTTCAAGCCGGATCAGGCGCCGGCCACCGAATCCGCCGAAGACAAGAAGAAACGCGAAGAGCGCAACGCATACATGCAGGCCCGCAGCACCCGCGTGGCCTACGACCACAAGTTCCAGTTAGCCGCACTCGACAAGCTCAAGAGCATGGGCGTGAATCTCATCCCCGTTGAGCTGCCCAAGCTTCCCTACGGCGCCATGGTCACCATGCTCGAATGCGAAGCCGCTGCGGCATTCGACGACCTCACCCTCTCCGGCCGCGACAAGCTCCTCACCGAGCAGAGCGCCGATGACTGGCCCAACTCCTTCCGCACCGCCCGCTTCTTCCCCGCGGTCGAATACATCCAGGCCGCCCGGGCGCGCACGCTTGCCTGCCGGCAGGTGTCAGCGCTTTTTGAAAAGGTCGACATCATCGTCGCACCAACGGAAAGCCAGCAACTGGTGGCCACCAACCTCACTGGTCACCCCGCATTGATCGTCCCCAATGGCTTCCGAGGCCCTGACGCCCCACACCCTCCCAAGGAAGATGACGGCAACGACGACAACATCGGAGGTCCTGGTACTCCGGTGTCCATCACGTTTCTCGCTGGCCTCTATCAGGATGCGAAGCTCGCCGCCTTTGGCCGCGCTTACCAGGAAGCTACGGACTTCCACAAGCAGCACCCAAAGCTGGACTAAGACAGCGGAGTTAGCGGCGCTAGTCTAAGACTCAGCTCGTCAGCCTGTCCGCGGAGATCGCCTTCAAGGGCCACGTCTGCAATTTGATTTGGCCCTTTCCCTTCACGCTGACCTCAAGCTCCGTCTCACCTGGTTTCATTCCGTACACACGGCTGGTCAGCGCCTCGCGCGCTCCAATGAACGACTCGATCACCGAACCGTCGAGGAACATCCGCAAGTCGGGGTGCGGCCACGGCAACCCGGGAAAGGGAAATTCCAGTTCGCCGCAGCGGACCGTCTTTGCAGGCACGTCCACCGTCAGCTCCCACGCTGCCTGCCCACGCGAGATCAGCCGAACGGTCGTCACCGTATCGGTGAGAAGATTGCTGCGCAGATTCAGCTCGCCGCGGAGCCCGTCCAGCTTGCCGCGAAACGGCGACCCATCGGTAACAGTGGCGCGCTCGACTGGACCGCGCAACTGCTCCACCTCTTTCGCCGGCTGCATTTCGAGCTGCCCTTGCGACCCGATCGTCAGCACCCGCGGATAGGACATGCAGCCCGACCAGCCTGCCGCCGCAAACTCCGCGTCGGGCCGCGTCTCGCGCAGCCAGCCCCAGAGAACACGCCGTCCATCCGCCGCAACAAAGCTCTTCGGCGCGTAGTAGGCCGCGCCGTGGTCGAGCACGCCGCTGCGCTCGGGCGTATAGATGTGCGCCGCTGCGTCATAGCGACCCGTCGTCCACAACACCTTGTTTTCAGTCGAATAGATGAGGCAATGCCGCTTCCCCAGCGGAAAGAAATCCGGGCACTCCCACATCTCGCCGCTGTCGCACGGGTTTGCGGCCTGCTTGCCGTTCGGCTTGCCCTCCACCAACTTGTGCAGATAATCCCAGTGCCGGAAATCCTGCGAGTGGTACAGCAGCACGCATCCGCCCTTGCCCCGCTCGCCCGAGCCCACTCCGAGATACCACCCATCGTGCTCCTTCCAGGGGCAAGGATCCCGGAAGCCAGTCACCTGCACGCCCGGCGGAGGCAGCGGAATCACGGGCTGCTCATCCTTCTTCCAGCGCAGCAGTTCATCGTCCTCGGCCACGGCAATCATCTGCGTCTCGCGCAGCTTGTCGCTGCCGTCGCGGATTGTCACCTGCTCTTTGGGCGCATTCTGCACGCCGGTGTAGATGAACGTAGGCTTGCCATTGAGTACCACGGCGGATCCCGAAAAGCATCCCTCGCTGTCGGCACCGCCGGGCGTGGGCGCCATCGCAACCGGCTGATGCTTCCAGTGGACCATGTCAGTGCTGACGGCGTGCCCCCAGTGCATGTCGCCCCACACCGCTGCATGCGGATTGAGCTGATAGAAGAGGTGATACTTGCCCTTCCAGAAGATCGGCCCATTGGGGTCGTTCATCCAGTTGTGCTGCGGCAGCAGGTGGCATTCCGGCCGATTGGAATCGTGCGCGATGGTGGCCACATCCGGCTCCGCATTGACTCGAAGCGCGCTCATCGCACTCGCTCCTGCAACAGCTTTGAGAAATGTTCGGCGTTTCACGAACCGGAGGATATCAGTTTTGCGCCGCTCTCACGCAACTCGGCCCGCAACCTCTGTACAAGGCTGCGGGCCGTGATTCGACCTTGTGCTTACTTTGCTGTGAGCTTGAGCGTGTAAGCGTATTTGCAGCTTGCTCCTGCCGGCAGCGTCACTTCGAGCGCTTCTGCGGTCTGGTTCCACGTGACCTTGCTGGTTGAGCCAAGCAGCTCCACGTTGCCGATTGGAAGGCTCGATGAGCCCAGCGAGTGGATCGTCCCTTTCCCGTCCTGCGGGCAAGCCATGCCGATCGCATATACAGTCGAACCCTTCGTCGTAAAGCGGAAGTCTTCGGCCGTGTAGGGCTTCGTGTCGGTGTCGTGGAACGCTCCGGCCACCACCTTTGTCGGGCCCTCGCCATAGGTCTTCCACGGAGTGGTGCCGTAGATCCCCTCGCCGTTCACCTTCAGCCACGCCCCCATCTCGCGCAGTGTGTTCTGTATTTCGTCGGGAATGGTTCCGTCAGACCGCGGCCCGAAGTTCAGCAGCAGGTTGCCGTTCTTGCTTACGATGTCGACGAGTTGATGTACCAGGAACTCGGGCGACTTGAACGTGTCGTTCTCGATATATCCCCAGCTCTTGTTGCTGATGGATGTATCGGTCTGCCAGTGGTCGGCAATGATGTGATCTTGCTGGCCACGCTCAAAATCGCGCACGCCGGCCTTCCAGTTCAGCGAGTAGTCCTTGAAGTCGATCACGCCGGTGTAGCCATTGGCCGCGGCGTAGTTGTAATAGAACGACGCGAACTCAGCCACCGCATTGCGAAACACCGGATGCCCGATCCACCAGTCGAAGTAGACGATCTCTGGCTTGTACTTCTCCACCAGTTCGGTATCGCGCGCCAGCCAATCCTGCGTCCAGGCCGTGCTCACATAGGTCCAGTCGTTGATCAAGCTGTGTTCGTCGCCGCCCGGATCGATCCACTGGTGCGCCGGACCATAGAGCGACGCATACTTCGGATTGTTCACGTCGGAGCGCATGGTGCGCCCGCCGTCGTAGAAGAAGTCGTGCTCGGCGCGATGCGAGCTGAGCCCGAAGTGAAGCCCTTCCGCGCGAATCGCCTTGGCCAGTTCGCCCAGCGTGTCGCGCTTCGGACCCATCTTGACGACCGTCCAGTCTGAGAGCCCCGAGTCGTACATCGAGAACCCATCGTGATGCTCTGCCACTGGAACGACGTACTGCGCGCCCGACTCTTTGAAAAGCTTGGCCCATTCCGCCGCGTCGAACTTCTCCGCCTTGAAGAGCGGAATCAGGTCCTTGTAACCCTTCGAGTCATCGCCCTTCGCGTAGTGCTCGCGGAAGTTCTTATACGCGCCTTCTTTCGTCTGGTACATATTTCTGGGATACCACTCATTTTCCGCAGCCGGCACCGAGTACACCCCCCAGTGGATGAAGATGCCGAACTTCGCGTCTTTATACCACTGTGGCTGCTGATACTTCATCAGCGTAGCCCAGTCCGGGCGATACGGACCGTCGTTGGCTTGCCGGTCTGCTTCCTTCAACAGGCGGCTGCGTTCCGCGTCATATTTTGAGACGGACTGTTGCCACTCGCGGTCGATTTCGGCAGCGGACTTGACGCCCAACGTCGGCGCCAGCGGATCGGCCGGTGCGGAAGATTGTGCAATTGCAATTGAACCCGCGGACAGGGCGAGCAGAGGCAGGCATAAAAGCAGATTTTTCATGTCGGGTGAAATCGTAAATTGGCAGGTTTCGTTTCTGCAAAGGTTTACATCTAACATTGTTCTGAATCCAATACAGAAGGGGATCAGTGTCTTAAATTTCTTTGATCCCCAATTTCAGGAGGTCAATTGCAAATGAAACTCTCTACCGCAGTTTTGGCGATCATTGCTTTATCAGGACTTGGCTGTACCTGCGCATCGGCGCAGACCGACGTAGGCCTGAGCGTCTACGGAGCGTTCTCAGGAACCACGGACGCGAACGGCGTCACCCAGAGCCCCGCGAACAGCGCTGGCGGAATCGTGGAGTTGCGGCACCTCGCCAACCCCATCGTCGGCTTCGAAGGCACCTACTCCTTCAACCGCGCGAACCAGAAGTATTCGTGTGGTGTTTCCTGTGGAAACATCAGCGAAGCCACGGTAAAGGCTGACGCACATGAAGTCACTGTGGACTGGGTGCCGTCGATCAAGGTGCTCGGCGTCCGTCCTTTCGGCGTGCTTGGAGTGGGAGCCCTGATCAATGTACCGCAGAGCGGCGACTCCACCATTGAGACCAAAACCGACACCAAGGCCGTTTACGTTTATGGAGCGGGTCTCGACTGGCCGGTCATTCCACACTTCGGAGTGCGCCTGCAATATCGCGGAAACCTCTACAAGGCTCCCGATGTGACGAAGCTGTTCACCTCCGCCGACAGGTTCACGCACACGGCGGAGCCGATGATCGGCATTTACTTCCGTCTGTAATTTCAGCCACTCAGGGGCCGGTTCGCACCTTCACGCAGGCGGCCCCATTTATTGGCCTTGACATATGCCCATATAGGAATGCATTATTCTCTTCATGGCAAGGGCTGCAACCACCTCGGATGTCTTCAACGCCGTCGCCGAACCCCGCCGCCGCGAGATCCTCATCTTTCTTCTCGACCGCGAGCGCCCCGTTACTGACATCGTTGAGCAACTCAACCTGGACCAGCCGTCCGTCTCCAAGCACCTGCGAGTTCTTCATGAAGTGGGGCTGGTGCGAATGCGGCGCAACGGCAGGCACAGGTTCTACCAGACGCGTGCCGATGGAATCAGACCGCTGCATGAGTGGGCATCCACATTCGAGCGCTACTGGAGCCACCAGTTGCTGCGCGTGAAACAGCGCGCCGAGCAGATGGCGAGGGCAGCCGAGAGCAAATCTGAAACACAACCAGGAGGGAAACATGATCGCAACGGCACCGGGCATTGAGGACCTTACCCTTAACATCACTCAGGAAATCCACGTGAACGCACCGCTCGAAGCCACTTTCGCCGCGCTCATCGAGCAGCTTACGACCGCGAGCGAGCACCCCGACGGCACGCCGATGCCGATGAAGCTCGAGTTGCGGCCCGGCGGCCGCTGGTTCCGCGATCTCGGCGGCGATAACGGCCACTTCTGGGCGACGGTTCAAGCTCTCAAGCAGCCCGCATTGATTGAATTCGCCGGCCCGCTGTTCATGTCTTACCCTGTCGTGAACAATGTGCAGTATCGCCTCAGCGAAGTCCCGGGCGGCACCCTCATCAAGTTCACTCATTCCGCCTTCGGCCTCATCCCGGAAGAGCACAAGAAGGGCGTCACCACCGGCTGGAATCACACTCACGAGCAGGCCCGGCTGCGCGCCGAGCGTAACGCATCGCGCTAACCGCACACATCCATTTCCCATAGGAGGCAATCATGTCCATCGCACAGACACTACTGGCTGAATTCGAGCAGCAGGCGCCCGTCACTCGCAGGTTCCTCGAGCGCTTGCCCGAAGACAAGCTCACCTGGAAGCCGCACCCCAAGTCCATGACTGCCGGCCAACTTGCGCTGCATTTGGCGCTGGTTCCCAGCGCAGTGGCTCGCTTCGTGCAGAATAACCCCGCGCAGGCTCCGGAATTCAAGGTCCCCCAGCCCGCCACCGTCGCGGAGATCCTGAAGACCCTGGAAAGCAGCGTCCAGGCAGTCCGCGAGATTCTCCACGGCTTTGACGACGCGGCCATGAACGAACTCTGGCGCATGGAGTCGGGGGGCAGGGAAGTGCTGGCCATGCCGCGCGAACAGTTTCTGCGCAACGTGATGCTGAACCACTGGTACCAGCATCGCGGCCAGTTCTGCGTCTATTTGCGCCTGCTCGATATCCCCGTGCCGTCAAGCTGGGGTCCGAGCGCGGATGAAAAGCCTGTCTCGATGGAGCAGGGGGAGCCGGTTGCCGTTTGAATCCGCTCCGACAGAGCAAACGAATGCGGAGGCCCCGCTGCACGTTGCAAGGCGTCCGCATTCGTGACTTGGACTACCGTTCGCTGACCAGGAGCAGCGGGTCGGGCGCTACGCTGCATTCCGGCTTCGCAGGCGCCTTCCAGCTAGTCCCATCGGCGTAGGTCATGGCCTTCAAGTCGACTGTGGTGATCACACCGAATCCCGACAGCGTCAGTTCACCTGAATAGCTGCCATCTCCCACTTCCCTGAGCTTTACCTGGACCGTGGTGGCCATGTTGTGCGGACGTTTTGGATTGAGGTTGTTGGCGCTGTCTGAAACGGCCGGAACAACTGCAGATCCAGGCGCTGTGCCATGAACAGTAACTGTGGCGGATACTAGCGGTCTGCCGTTTTTCGACTTGAGGGTAATCCCCGGCGTCATGATCGGCTTTGAATCGCCATCCGCTGAGCGGAGCATCTGCAGACCGCCCCCCTGGCGCACGCGCATCTCGGCAACGGAGCAGGGATGGGGCGGAGTGATATCGAACTGAGTGGAAGCGGTGGGGGTCGGAGGGGCGGCCTGCTGCGCGATGGTTAAACCTGAGCCCAGCATTCCAATTGCGATAAGGACAACGAATGTTTTCACGGGAAGCCCCCTTGCCCGGGCGTTGTGCCTGCATGGGCACCATAGCTTACGCCCATTGGACGATTCTCCAACGCAGTCGTGAGGGGCAGCTACTGGAGAGTTATTGCGCGATCGGAACAGGTGCTGCCCACGCCGCGCGAAGCCCCGACCTCCAAACGATACGCCCGCGCTGGTCATCGTTCAACCCGGCTCAATGGGTCCTCTGGCCCGGCGCTCCAAACGCCATCCATGCGCTGTGTTACCGTGGGACTAGCCCGTTGCCTCGGCAACGTTGGAGAGCGCGTCAAACGGAAGCTCCGGCCGGCGCGTCAAAGTTCGTAGATGCAACTGATTACGGACATCTGGCGACGAGCTGGGCACGCTACTGAATGTCGAAGGAGCCGGAATTGACGCCTATCCCCGCGAACCCGGCCACACAGCCCGGGACAGCGACAGGCTCCGCTTTACCCCAGGTTCCCGGCACCGCATCCGGTCCAACAGCCGAAGGCACCGTACCCCAATCCCAGGGGCACAGGCACGGTCCGCAGCGCATCCCACGCTGGCTGGAACGCGCTGAGTTGTTTTTGCGCGTCCTGCTGCGGCTCTATATCGGGCTGGCTGTGTGCCTTGCGCCATGGTTCCGTGCGTTCTGGGACCAGAATCCATTGTTCAATCAATTTCCAACGATCGGCGCATATGCTGCCAATGGCGCCGTGCGCGGCATCATATCGGGTCTGGGGTTGTTGAATCTTTGGATCGCGTTCAGGGATGCGATCCGCCATCGGGACGGATAGTTTATGGCAGTTAGTCAGCAAGCGGCCGCAGAAAATGCCAAGGCCGACAAGGTACAGGCCGGCACAGATGTGCAGCCTGCAGCAGAAGCAAAGTTACCGCCGCCAGACGAGATGTCGCCTCCGCCTCTGGAGCGCGCGCCTCTGGCCTATGAGAATCCCACCTTTCTGAACAGCGCGGATGGTCGCCTCATCCGCATCCTCGCTGAATACACCGAGCCACTGGCGCGCTTCCGGCGAGAGCAGATCCAGGACACGGTTGTCTTTTTTGGCTCCGCGCGTTTTCGCGGCAAAGAAGAAGCCGATCACGCGCTCGAACTGCTCGACAAGCCCGGCGCCACCAAAGCGGCGCCCAGCGCAGAGCAACCGGCAACCATTCCAGACATTGTCGAAGGCAAGGCGAGCAATCTGCAGCGCAAACGCGCTGTTGCGGCCGTGGAGATGGCGCGCTACTACGAAGATGCAAGGCGTCTGGCGTTCATGCTCACGCAATGGGCGAAGACAATCCCGTCGCGGCGCCACCGCTTCGTTGTCACATCGGGCGGCGGCCCCGGCATTATGGAAGCCGCCAACCGTGGTGCGCACGAGGCCGGCGGCAAGACGATCGGCCTGAACATTCGGCTTCCGTTTGAGCAGGCCCCGAACCCTTACATCACGCCGTCGCTGAACTTCGAGTTCCACTACTTCTTCATGCGCAAGCTGTGGTTTGCGTACCTGTCGAAGGCGCTGGTGGTTTTCCCCGGAGGATTCGGCACCATCGACGAGATGTTCGAGATCCTCACGCTCACGCAAACCGAGAAGCTGGCAAAGAAGATCACGGTCGTCGTGTACGGCTCGGATTACTGGAAGAGAGTTTTCAATATCCAGGCGCTGGTGGATACAGGCGCCATCTCCCCCGACGATGTTGCACTCTTTCAGTTCGCAGACACGCCCGAAGAGGCATTCGAATGCCTCAAGCAGGGGCTCACTGAGAACTACCTGATTCCGGAGGCGGCCGGCAGCCGCCGCCCGGAAGTCAGCACCGATCCGGAACTGCTGCCCGGCGTCAGCATCGAAGAAATCCTCCCTCCCGATGTGGCCAGGACCCGCCGATAAATTCGCTTAAGCGCCGGATTCACCTCGCTGAGTCAAGCTTCTACAGCCTTCGATTCGCGAATCCACGCGATCCGTCACCATCTTGATTCTCGCGCGCAATTGAACTACCGTTCGCCTTCCGTTCATCGGAAATTGACGCGTATCCGGGAGACTGGACTGTAAGCACAACTCATCCAACAGGAAAGCGGGAATGAGGAGCAGACATGCCCAACTCAACCGTCTCTTATCTGTGGCGCGACAAGGACGCCGCTCGAGGATATCTCGCGGGCGTTTCACTTCATAGTCACACCAACCAGTCGCACGAGACACTCGACTTTCTGGCCAACCTTGGAAATCAGTACCCTCTGATTCGGCCACTTCTCACCAGGCTCGAAACCAGAGCACAGACCTTTCACAATCTGCGCGTGAATTATGCGGCCAGCTATTGGACGCCGCCCATGACGCCGAAGCTTGCCTTCGATCTCGAAAGCAAGCAGATCGAAGATCTCGGTCTCAACTCGATGGTTTCGATCAGCGATCACGACAACATCAACGCTCCCATGCTGCTGCGCACCGTGCCCAGCGCGCGGCAGATTCCAGTGTCAGTGGAGTGGAGCGCGCCTTATGGCGGCGTGCAGGATTTCCATCTCGGCATCCACAACCTGCCCAGCGCCCGCGCCCAGGAGTGGATGCAAACGCTGGCAGACTACACGCGTAATCCCAGCGACAAGCGCCTGACGGAGATTCTGGCTGCACTCAATGACGAGCCGAATGTTCTGGTGGTGTTCAACCATCCCATGTGGGACCTGTTCCTGATAGGTAACGCCAAGCATGAATTCCTTGTAAACGAATTCCTGCTGAAGAACGGGAACTATTTGCACGCGTTGGAACTGAACGGCTTGCGGCCGTGGGAAGAGAACCGCGCAGTACGTTCGCTGGCGGCCAAATGGAACATGCTGCTGATCTCAGGCGGCGATCGTCACGGTGTGGAGCCGAACGGAAATATCAACGTGACGAACGCTGCGAACTTCACCGAGTTCGTGCACGAAATTAGGCGCGAGCGACGCAGCAACGTGCTCTTCATGCCTCAGTATGCGCAGCCCTGGAAACATCGCCTGCTGCAATCGACGCTCGATGCGATCCGCACGTATCCGGATTTTCCGCAGGGATCGCGTACCTGGGACGAGCGTACGTTTCATCCCGACTCCAATGGCGTCGTTCGCCCGCTGAGCGAGATATGGCCGAAGGGTGCGGCGCCTAGAGCGATGCGCTGGGCGATCGGGCTGGTAATGCTGATGGGCTCCGCTCCGGTTTCAGGCAGCTTGAGATTCGCGTGGAGCGATACGAATGACCTGCGCATGGCATTGGGCGAGCAGGAAGGTTGAGCGAACGAGAAGCGGTTCACCACGAACTCAATGGCCATGGCTTACTCGATCGCGGGCCTTTCGATCGAGTGCCCCGTGTCGCGTACTTCCCCGATTCGTTTCATGAGATCAACGGCGTCGCGCACACGAGCCGCAACTTCGAGGCGTTCGCGCGGCGCCGGGGGTTGCCGTTTCTGTGCGTGCGCGCTGGCGACCGCGAGCAGAAGCTGACCCAGGAAGACAATGTGTGGATACTCGAGTTGCCGCGCGGGTTCCTGTCGTTCGCACTCGAAAAGGACCTCCGCTTCGACCCCGCGTTCATGCGCCATTTACCGCAGATCGAGGATGCCCTCGCGCGATTCGAGCCGGATTTGATTCACATCACCGGCCCCAGCGAAGTCGGCATGCTTGGCGCTGCGCTTGCGCATACGCGCGATCTGCCCCTTGCGGCAAGCTGGCACACTAATGTCCATGAGTATGCAGCTCGGCGGTTGCAACACGTGTTGCAGATCCTGCCGAAGGAGCAGGCCGACGCGGTCGGGCAGAAGATCGAAGGCGCGTCGCTCGCGGTCGCCACGAGGATCTATTCGATTGCTGATGTGCTCTTCGCCCCCAACCTCGAGTTGTGCGACATGCTCGAACGGACTACAAGCCGGCAATGCTTCCTGATGCCGCGCGGCGTGGATGCAGAGCTCTTTCATCCGCGCAATCGGACGCGCTTGGCTGATGATCGGCAATATGTGCTGGGCTTTTGCGGCAGGCTCTCAGTCGAAAAGAATGTCGCCCTGCTTGCCACCGTGCAGGAACAGCTTGAGCAGATTGGTGTGACGAATTTCCGCTTCATGATTGTTGGGCATGGTGCGGAAGAGCAGTGGCTGCGCGAGCACTTGCCGCGAGCTGAGTTCACCGGGGTGTTGACCGGCAACGCGCTTGCAGCGGCCTACGCCAACATGGACGTCTTCGTCTTTCCCTCGCACACCGACACGTTTGGCAATGTAGTGCTGGAGGCGTTGGCAAGCGGCCTCCCGGCCATCGTCACTCCAGAAGGCGGCCCCAAATCGATTGTGCGCGACGGAGAAACTGGACGCATTGTGCCCGACGAGGAGTTTGCGACAGCGATTGCCGAACTGCTCGGTAATGCGGAGAAGCTGGAAGGGATGCGTGTTGCCTCGCGTGGCTATGCGGAAACGGCAAGCTGGGATGCTGTGTTTGAAGGCGTATATCGTGGATACGAGACCGCCCTGTCGAAGCACAGGCAAATTCTATCGAGGCTGCCGAACGACGCTGCCCATCTCGAGATCGAGTGAGAACGGCACCTCTCGATCGGTGAACATGTCCCAGCCGAGGCCATGCAACACCGCGCCGCTGATCTCCTCAATCGTCATGCCCTCGTCGGAGAGCTTGGGCGACTCCCACGCTTGCCCGTCGCGTCCCCATGCAAGAATCGTGCGATTGCCGACAAACAGCAGCAAACCGGATTCGACCGCAGGCAGCACCTGCAGCACCGGCCTGTAGTGGATCATGGTGAACTGCTCCGGCTGCGTCGTGTCGATGATGTACGCGTAGCCACCGGAGACCGCGCACAGCTCATGCTCATTGGGCGCCGACCAGATACCGGTCGGCGTGATGGGATCGCGAAAGCCCAGTGCGCATGTGGCCAGGAACGGCTGAACCGCGTCGGCCGCGGTTCGCACCTCGATCTCCAGCGCGCCGCGTTCCACTTCCTCCACGGCCTGCGGATAAACGTAGTGGCGAGTCGGCAGAATCATCGGCCGCGCTGCAAGAATCTCTGCTCGCCATGCATGCGGGAAGCTTAGATTGACGGTCGGCATGGTCATGATTGCGCCTGGTAAGCGAGTATCCAAGCCTCCTGCTCGGGCGTATCTGGCACCCAGACGCCGCGCGCCTTGCGGATGGCATGGAGAGCTTTTTGCGCACTCCACCCGAGATGAATGAGCGCGCATGCGGATGCGATCGTGGCTCGACCAATGCATCCGCGGCAATGGAATCCGATAACTTCTCCCGCTTTCAGCCGTCTGGCCAGATCCGTGGCAAACGCGCGAAAACCGGGCACGTCAGCCGGCACATACGTGTCGGGTATTGGATAGGAGAGGAACTCAAGGCCGACTTGCCGTGCGGTGCTCTCCTCGGCGTCCAAACCGAGCCATCGCGCTTCAAACGGCTCAAGCATGGAGACGAGCGTCTCGATGCCGTTTTCCCTCATGTGCCGCAACTCGCTTTCGAGCCAATCTTCTCCTCGCGGACGCATCACGATCGCGAGCCTGAGCTCAGGTGAGTCCTGAATCCAAAAGATTTCGTGCAAGTCTTTGTCCCCTCAGGAGTGCTTTCATCATCGAGGCGGTGACCCGCAGCCACAGAGTGTTTCGATCTCCGGCCCCTCATCCTGTATATACCTATCAAGCGCAGCTTGAATCCGTCACCAGTTAGAGTCTCCCCGAGGTTTCGTTCATGAGCCGATTCGTTCGTGTCCTGTTCGCCGCTGCCGCAGTTGCGTCCGCCGTCGCCTCCGCGCCCCATGCGCATGCCGCCGACGCTACTCAGAGCCTGAGTCAAAAGATTGCCGGCATGGAGCGCAAGGACGGCCTCTTTCCGCTCGATTGGGAGGCGAAAGCAGGCAAGCTCTACCTTGAGATTCCGCGCTTCGACCAGGATTTCCTTCTGCTCGATCAATTGCCGCACGGCATGGGCTCCAACGACATCGGCCTCGATCGCGGACAACTCGGCCGCGGCCACGTGGTGCATTTCTCCCGCGTCGGCGGCAAAGTCCTGCTGATCGAGCCCAACCTGGACTTCCGTTCTTCGGCAACCGATCCCGACGAGCGCATGGCGGTGACGCAGTCCTTTGCCGAGTCGGTGCTGTGGGGATTCACAGTCGAAGCGGAAGAGAACGGCCGCGTGCTGGTGGACGCTACAAACTTCTTTCTCCGCGATGCCCATGGCGTAGCCGAATCGCTACGGGCCACAGGCCAGGGCGCGTATCGTCTCGACCCCAGCCGAAGCGCCATCGCGCTTGAAAACACGAAAGCATTCCCGAAGAACACCGAAGTTGAAGCCATGCTGACGTTCGCATCCGAAGGCTTGCCGAAGGGCGAGCATGTAGCCGAGGTCACGCCCGATCCGCACGCCATCACCATCCGCGAGCACACGTCGATGATCGAGTTGCCCGATGCCGGATACAAGCCACGCCGCTTCGATCCGCGCGCAGGATACTTCGGCGTCAGCTACCGCGATTATTCCGTGCCTGTCGGCGAGCCGCTCGATCAGCGCTTCATCGCGCGCCATCGCCTCGAAAAGAAGGACCCCAACGCCGCAATCAGCGAGCCCGTGAAGCCCATCATCTATTACGTCGATCGCGGCGCACCCGAACCTATCCGCTCGGCACTCGTGGAAGGCGCGAACTGGTGGGCGCAGGCATTCGAAGCGGCGGGCTTCAAGAACGCTTTCAAAGTCGAAGTGCTCCCCGAGGGCGCTGACCCCATGGACATCCGCTACAACATGATCCAGTGGGTGCACCGCTACACGCGCGGCTGGAGCTATGGCGAGGCGGTCACCGACCCGCGCACCGGCGAGATCATCAAGGGCCAGGTCACTCTGGGCAGCCTGCGCTCGCGCCAGGATTACCTGATTGCCGAGGCGCTTCTCGCACCCTACATCGACGGCAAGCCGATCCCCAAAGACATGGAAGCGATGGTGCTGGCGCGCACACGGCAACTCGCCGCGCACGAGGTAGGCCACACGCTGGGGCTGATGCATAACTTCGCGGCGTCTTCCATCGCGCAGGGCACATCGGTGATGGACTATCCGCACCCGTTGATCACGCTCGACGCCAGCGGCCGGCCTGAACTGTCGCATGCCTACGCAACCGGAATCGGCGCGTGGGATATGGCCGCCATCAAGTATGGCTACACGCAGTTCGCGCCGGGCGCCGATGAACACGCCGCGCTCGACAAACTCCTGCGCGACGACGAAGCCGCCGGCCTGCGCTATATGACCGATGAAGATGCACGCCCGCTCGGCAGCGCGCACCCTTACGCGCATCTCTGGGATAACGGCGGATCCGCACCCGCGGAACTCACGCGCATCCTGCAGGTTCGCAAAGCGGCGCTGGCGCGCTTCAGCGAAGACGCTATTCGTCCCGGCACTCCCATGGCGCAACTTGAAGACACCTTCGTCCCGCTCTACCTGCTGCACCGCTATCAGACTGAAGCCGCGGCCAAGTCGATTGGCGGGCTCAATTATCGGTATGCCGTGCGCGGCGATGGCGGCATGGTCACCGAACTCCTTCCGCCCGATCAGCAGCGCGACGCGCTCAAGGCCGTGCTCCAAACGCTTTCGCCTGAGAACCTCACTGTACCTGAGTCGTTGCTGAAGATCTTTCCGCCGCGCCCGCCGGAGTATCCCCGCACGCGCGAGTCCTTCGGCGCTCACACCGGATTGACCTTCGATGCAACGGGACCTGTGGAAGCCGCTACGAACTTGACGAGCTCGCTCCTCTTCAACCCAGCACGCGCTTCGCGGCTGATAGAGGATCACGCGCGCGACGAAAGCCAGCCTGGCTTGGAAGAAGTGCTCGACGCGGTTCTCTCAGCAACATGGAAATCACCGCGCCAGAATAGCCTCGCGGCGCAGACTCAGATCACAGTTGAACACATCGTGCTCAATCATCTGCTTGGCCTCGCAGCGGACAATCAGGCTTCGGCCGAGGCGCGTGGGATCGCCCGAGCGAAGGCGGTGGAGCTGAAGGACTGGCTCGCAACCCAGCGTTCCAATGCGGCCGGCGATCTCACCGCGCACAGGTCAGCAGGCCAGGCTGAGATCGATCGCTTCCTGCGCGAGCCGGAGAAGTTCGCCCCCGCTGCCGAACTGCCCACGCCGCCCGGCCAGCCGATCGGCGATGACTTAGGGGATGCCTCGCTGGAGTGACAAGTAACTCACAGCGCCGGCAAATTCGCGCAGGCTCTACGAGCACCTGCGCAGGTAACTAGCAGAACTATCAGCCGTGTGCGAGAATCCTCTCCAAGCCTTGGTTTGCGAAATTCCCGCTACCAACGCCCCCGGTGAAGGGAACAGCCGTGCGCGCGTTGACGATTTCTCATAACGGGCAATTCGCCTGCCGTTGAAATGTTTCTGCGGAATATCCCGAAAGGAAAGACCCATGTGGAAGCAGAAGCCAGAGAACGTTTCAGTTCCAGCGTTTGTCCCCATCCCTGAACCGGTTCGCCCGGCTGCTCCTCTACCGGCCGCTGACGCGCGGCCGCGTGCCGCGTTCGCCGGTTCTGACCAGACCAGCTTGAACAAGGGCATTGTGGTCAAAGGCCATATCTCTGGCACCGATCCGCTTTTCATCGATTGCACCGTCGAAGGCACAATTAGCATTCCCGGCGAACGCGTCACCATCGGCAAGAATGGCCACGTGATCGCGGCGAAAAGCGGAGAACCGGGTCCCTGCATCACCGCGAGGGAAATCGTGATCCTCGGTTCGGTCACCGGCAGTGTTTTCGCCAGCGACCGGGTCGACCTTCGTGCCCAGGCCTCGCTGGCCGGCGATGTGAGCACCGCCCGCGTCAGCATCGAAGACGGCGCCTACTTCCGTGGTGGCATTGACATCCGGCGCGACCAAAAGCCGGCCCAGCCCGCCACCGCCGAAGCGTCGTCCGCTGACGCTCCCGCGGAAGCTCAGCCGGCCGAAGCGGTAGAAGTCCAGTTATCTCTTTAGATACGTCTCCGCACGGCCCCTCCCTGGGCCGCCGCAGCCTCTTGTGTGCGAGAATCATTCCATTGCAGTATTAATTTGTCTGCAGCCTTGGTCCGGGCGAGTACTGGAAGCCGCATGCGCGTAAGGAGACGGCTTAAATAGAATGCTCACAGCCGCGTTTGGTTCTATCGCCCCGTTTGTTGTACGTTAATCCCCCCGAGCGGCCAGGAAAGGAACTTTTTGAATCGTATGTGGAAACCAAGCCAACCCGAGCAGCCCGTGTCCAACACTCCGCCCGAGCCGGTGCGCCCGGCTCCGCCCTCGTCGTCCGTCGAAACCGCCAGAAGCGCGGGTGTGACCGCTGGTGACCAGGCCACCATCAGCAAGGGCCTGTTTATCAAGGGCGAAATCTCCGGCTCCGAATCGCTGTTTATTGATGGCAAGGTTGAGGGCAGCGTGAACTTGAACGGCAACCGCGTCACCGTTGGACGCAACGGCCATGTCGCCGCCAGTATCACCGCGCGCGAAGTCGTTGTGCTCGGCAAGGTGCGCGGCAACGTCACCGCCACTGACCGCGTGGACATCCGTGCCGAAGGCGCCCTCACCGGCGATGTAGCCGCGGCGCGTATCAGCATTGAAGACGGCGCGTTCTTCAAGGGCGGCATCGACATTCGCAAGCCCGATGCCAAGAACCAGCCCGCCGCTGCTTCGGCCAGCGAGCCTGCCAAAGCGCACGCCTAGCCTGTAAGCAGATAAACCCGAGCCCCGCTCGTCAGCTTAAGCTGATGCGGGGCTTGTGCGTTTTGCAGCTGTTCGCACATCACGCAGCCTTTCGTGACATCGTCGCGTATCCTGTCCGCGGGGGATCTCATGAGGCGTCTTCTCGTTCTCAGCCTTGTTCTTTGCGCCACTCTTACTCACGCCCAAGCCATTCACGGCCGCGATGGCATTACTCTGCCGCCCCCTCCTGAAGTCGAAAAACAGCCGGTCATCGACAACTACTTCGGCACCAAAATCACCGACGACTACCGCTGGCTCGAAGACGCGAAGAGCGCAGAAACGCGAAAGTTCATCGACGAGCAGAACGTCTATACACAGCGGTATTTGAAGCAGGCCAAGATCCGCACGCAGCTTCTCGATGATCTCGACGGCCTCGAGCATGTGTCGCGCTGGTCGCTGCCCATCGAGCGCAACGGCAATTACTTCTTCCTCAAGCGCATCGCCGGCGAAGACCAGGCATCCATCTACGTGCGCCGCAGCTGGACCGCGAAGGACGAGCGCCTCGTCGATCCGGCGCAGCTCAGCCGCGATCCCAATACATCGCTCACACTTTCGGCCGTTTCACGCGACGCGTCAATGATCGTCTATGGCGAGCGCGCCGGCGGCGCCGATGAGACCGTGCTGCACATCCTCGACGTGAAAACGAAGAAGACGCTCGAAGATGAGCTGCCCTCTGCTCTTTACCGATCCGTGAGCTTCACCCCCGACGGCAAAGCCATCTTCTATTGCAAGCAGACCCGCAAGGGCACGCTGATGTACGAGCACTTCATCGGCACGCGCAATTCAAAGGACGCGCTGATCTTTGGCAACGAATTTCGCGGCGAGCAACTGGGGCCCATCGATCTGTTCACCGCCAGCGTTACCGAGGACTGGCGCTATCTCGTCATCACCATCAACCGCGGCGTTCCCGCCAAGCGGGTCGACATCGTCTATCGCGACCTCACCAAGGCCGACTCGCCGTTTGACCTCATCGTGTGGGGAATCGACAGCCGCTTCTCCGCCATTCACGCGGGCAACGGCTGGTATGTGAAGACGGACTATCACGCACCCAATGGCTGCATCCTCAAAGCCGATCTCGGCGGCATCATGCCTGATGTTTGGGCCAAGGTCGTTCCCGAAGGCGCTGATGTTATCGACGATTTCTCCATCGTCGGCAGCAGAATTTACGTCAAGCGCCTGAAGGACGTGAAGACCGAGATCTCCGCCTACACGTTGGCTGGCAAGCCCGCCGGCACAGTTGACTTCGACGGCATGGGATCAGCATCCGCCATCCAGGGCCACGCAGGCGAGCGGTACGGCTTCTTCAGCTTTGAGTCGTTCATCCAGCCGCCCACGCTCTACCGGCTCGACACAGCCACCGGCAAGCGCGAAGTGTTCGCACAGCCCAAGGTCCCCTTCGACACCGCGCAATTCGATCTCAAGCAGGTCTTCTATCAGTCGAAAGACGGCACGCGCATCCCCATGTTCATCGCCGGAAAGAAGGGCCTGAAGCAGGACGGCTCCGAACGCCTGCTGATGACCGGCTACGGCGGATTCAATCTCAGCATGGCCCCACGCTGGAACCCCGCGTGGGCGTGGTGGATGCTGCAAGGCGGATGGTTCGCGCAGCCCAACATGCGTGGCGGCGGCGAGTACGGTGAGAAGTGGCACGAGCAGGCGATGTTCGAGAAAAAGCAGAATGTCTTCGACGACTGGTTCGCCGCAGCTACATATCTCATCGACAAGAAGTACACGTCAGCGGATCACTTCGCCATCACCGGCCGTTCCAACGGCGGCCTGCTCATGGGCGCGTCCATGACGCAGCACCCTGAGCTCTTCGCCGCCATCTGGTGCGGCTATCCGCTGCTCGATATGCTGCGCTACCAGAAGTTCGAGCAGGGCCCGCAGTGGACCACCGAGTACGGCTCGGCCGACGACGAACAGCAGTTTCCTTATCTGCTCAAGTACTCGCCCTATCAAAACGTGAAGCAGGGCACGCCTTACCCCGCCATCATGTTCTTCACTGGCGACAACGACACGCGTGTCGATCCGCTACATGCGCGCAAGATGACGCCGCTCATGCAGGCTGCTTCAACCAGCGGCCGTCCCATTCTGCTGCACTACAGCGTGAAGGGCGGCCACTCTGACGGCGTCAGCGTGGAGCAGCAGATCGAAGACGATGCAGACCAACTTGCCTTCCTGTGGACCGAAAGTGGTCTCGTGAAGGCAAGCGCACACGCGAAGTAGAGACTGTGTTGGGGAGTTCTAATCGCCTTGCGAATTGTGGCGGCCGCGGATGTCCAGCATCGGCAGAATCGACGCGAACGGCACATCCTCTTCGAGCACCCGGTCGCCGATCGTAGGAAGAAGATCAGCAACCTGGCGATCGCGATCCACTGCCATTACCAGAAATGAGCCCGGTAAACCTGTGATCGCTACGCGCTCCCGAACCGCCGGAATCCTCATGCATCCCCCAGTAAGATCGGCGCAGTCGAGCGTCTGATCAAAACGGATGCTAGCACCAACGCGGTACCGGATGGTGTCTGTAACCGGACGGTTGCCTGCAATTCCGATGATGCAATCTGTGTGAGCTCACGCCACTGAATCGAATCAGCACGACGTCCCGAAACAGGACAACTCGCACTCGTCTTCTAATAACCTCCATTACCAAGGTCGGCTGGCCTACCGTAACGTAGCGGACTTCATCGCAAGCACCGATAACCTATCCGAGCGTGCATGAATTTTGTCGCTATTCGCGAGTGAGGCTCACCTTAGAGCCTCATTAAAGGGCCCGGGATTGATGATTGAAGAGACCAGGTTGAGCGAACAGTTCTTTGAGGAAGAAGGAGCGCGGCTGGCTGCTCTGGATGCCACCGGAATTCTGGATACCCCACCCGATCCTGCGTTTGATGCCATTACGCGTCTCGCGGCCGAATACTTCAATGCTGACACCGCTCTCATCGGCTTTGCTGACGAGACGCGCTACTGGGTGAAATCGCACTGGGGCGAAGCACTCCGCGAGATTCCCCGCCAGGGATCCCTTTTCGAAATGATTCTCGCCAGCGACGCTCCGTGCCAGGTCCCCGGCCTGCATGAATGGGCGCGGTCTGCCGGACATTGGAAACAGGTGAACGACCGCAACTTCGCCTTTGCAGCCAGCGTCCCGGTGCGCTCCAGTGAACGCCTGATCCTCGGCTCTCTCACACTCTTGTACAGACACGAGCATCGCAGCCTCACGGCTTCCGAACTCCAGTCGCTCGAGAACATGGCGGAGATGGTTTCCGCTCAGCTTGAGTTGCAGCGGCTGCGTCGCATCTGTGCGAGTCAGCCGGCGCGCCACGTCCAGGCTTTCCGCCCGAACACTGAAGCCTGGCCACGTAGTGCCGATCTGCGCCGCGCGCTCGAGCGCCGCGAATTCGTGCTCCATTACCAGCCTGAAGTTGACCTCGCCTCGCGCCGCATCGTCGGCCTTGAAGCGCTCATTCGCTGGCATCATCCTGACCGCGGACTCGTCTCTCCCATGGACTTCATTCCGGCCGCCGAGGAAAGTGGCATGATTCTGCCCATTGGCGACTGGGGCCTCGCCGAGGCTTGCAACCAGATCCAGGTCTGGCGCGAAGAAGATCCGCGCCACGGCTCCCTGCGCGTCTGCGTGAATCTTTCCGCGCGGCAGTTCCTTCGCGAGGGACTCGCCGACCACGTAGAGACGCTCCTCATGCAGTCTGGAACTTCCAGCCGCCAGCTCGGTCTCGAGATGACCGAGTCGAGTCTTATCCCCAACATGGGAACTGCCGTCGAAGTCCTCGGCGGCCTGCGCTCCCTGGGAATCTCTCTTTCGATGGACGACTTCGGCACCGGCTACAGCTCGCTGTCGAACCTGCATTCCTTCCCGTTCGATGTACTCAAGATCGACCGCTCCTTCGTCGGCCGCATGTCTGATGGCGACCAGCCATTGCAGATCGTTCGCACTATCATCGAGCTCGCGCGCGTGCTGGGCATGGATGTCGTCGCCGAAGGCATCGAGACGCGCGACCAGTACCGACTTCTCCGCCAGATGGGCTGCCGATACGGGCAGGGCTACCTGTTCGCGAAGCCCATGCCCGCAAGAGAGATCAGCCACCTACTCCGCTTGCCCGGCCGCGTTCTCCCCGACCCCGAGTGCGCCCCCACCGCCTACGTCGCGTGAGGCCCGGTCCAAATCGGGAAGCTGTTCTTCGCGCGCCAAAATGGGAACGGCATCGATCGGCGATTCGTTTTTCTGCTGCAGTCTGCGGAGGTCCGGACCTACGCTGGTCCCATGTCAGCTTTCGCACAGCCCTCCCCCGGTCATCGCAGCTTTGCAGGAATGCTGGCTGACATCGCCTCCCCGGAGAAGAAGTTCCCTCCGGCACGCGACCTCGATGGTCTCGCCGAGGACATCGCTACACTCACCTACGAACATGCGCTCAAGACGCATGCACGGTATCGGCCCTCTTCAGATCATGCGTTGAGCCCGGAAGCGCAGCCCTCACAGCCTGCGTTTCCGGCCAGTTTGCCGCTGTTTGATTCCAGCCCCGCCTCTGCTGACCTCCCGCAACGCACAGCGCCACTCTCCGCCCAGGCATCGTCGCTCTGTACCGATGCTGCTGGCCGCAAGTCAGCCAGCGTGACTGTCCGCCTCACGCGCGCCGAAAATGACCAACTGCGCCAGCGTGCCGGGGAAGCCGGTCTCACCATTTCCGCTTACCTACGTTCCTGCGCTTTTGAAGTGGAGAGCCTGCGTACCCAGGTGAAGCAGACCATCGCGGAAATGCGGCACACGGAACCAACGCCCGCGCAGTCCCCGCAGCACCAGAGTCGGCTCACTCGCCTTTTCTCATGGAAGAAGCGTTCAGCCGCCTAATCCACCTCAAGCACCAGGCACTTCAGATACTCGCTCTCGGGCAGATTCAGCACCACCGGATGATCCAGCGCCGCCCCGCGCCTCTCCAGGATCCGCACGCGCCGGTGCGCGTCGGCCGCAGCCGAAGCCACGGCGCCTTCCAGATCGCTCCAACCCACGTGATGCGAGCAGGAACACGTCACGAGCAGCCCGCCGGGTCGGATCATCTTCAGCGCCCTCAGGTTCAGCTCCTTGTAGCCGCGGAGCGCGCCTTCTACCGCTCGCTTCGTCTTTGCAAACGCCGGCGGATCCAGCACGATCGTGTCGAAGCTTTCCTTCGCATCTGACCAGTCGCGCAAAAGATCGAATGCGTCGGCGTCGACCCAGTCCACTTCGGCCTTCAGACGTGCCCGGTTTCGTTCCAGATTCTTCTCCGCAACTTCGAGCGATGCCCGGGAGGCATCGATGCCCGTCACCTGCCGGCACACGCGCGCCAGGTGCAGTGCAAAGCCGCCTTGGTAGGTGCAGACGTCCAGCGCCCGCCCTGTCGTATTCAGCCGTTCCGCCCAATTCGCAGTCGCCAGGTAATTGGCACGCTGATCGAGGAACGCCCCGGTCTTCTGGCCGCCATTCGCGTCGTAGAAGAATTCCAGTCCATTCAGCCGGAAGACCGTGCTGGTCAACTGAGACTCGGCGTCCTTCGCCCACAGCGGCGCCAGCCCCGGAGCCGACAGCCCCTCCAGTTCGCGCACCCTGGGATCCGGCCGCTCCAAAATCGCCGCCGGCGACAGCTCCTCGCGCAGCACCCGCACGCAGGCATCTCGCACGGCCGCCGAATCCAGTCCCCGCGTCAGCAGTTGCAGAATCACCAGGTCGCCGTACCGGTCAGCTACCAGCCCGGGAATCTCATCTGCCTCGCTGAAGACCAGCCTGCACGCATTCGTGTTCTCGCCCAGCAAAGCCGCGCGGCCGGCAATCGCCTTCCGTAATCTCGACTCCAGCAGCCCCAGCCACACTCTCCCGCCGATCGCCTCGTGCGACACCAGCCGCAGCGCAATCTGCGAATACGGACTGTAGAGCGCGGTTCCCAGCAGAAGGCCGCGATTATCCGCAACCGGCAGCAGAGCGGGAGCGGACTCACCCCCCGTCTCCAGACTCTCCACATCCGACGCGTACACCCACACATGTCCGCTGCGCAGCCGGTCGGCCGCCCGCTGGCTTATCCGTGCACCGAAAGCAGATGGGCCACCCGAAGCCGGAGCCGGCGTCCTCTTTGGCTTCGTTGAAACTTCCGCTCCCCCAGGCTTCTGAGACTTACCCGAATTCCTAGCCTGAAAATCAGAAGGCGCCCCGCCTGTTCTGGACGCGGGCGCCTTCAATTTGCCTTTCGATGTTTTCGCTGGTTTTGGCATTGCTCCTCCTCACGGCCGGAGCAAAGCCGCCGCCGGCTGCTTACTTCGCCTGAATGCTCTGCAGGTAGTGGCTCAGATTCGCGATTCTGAGCTGCGTGTCCTGCTTGTGAACGGTGTCTATCTTACCAAGAAGCTGGCCCCACACCGGCATTTGTGCGCTCCCGTGCGCGGGCAGGCTCGAGCCAAACTGCAGCACTGATACGAGATGCGCATCCGGAAACTTCCCGTTGTTGGCCTTGGCCAGGATTGTCAGGTCGGTCGGCTGCGACTTCAAAGCACCGGCAACCGGTCCAGCCCCGCGTCCGTCCGTGCCATGGCACGGCGCGCAGTAGCTGTTGTACATAAGTTTGCCATCCGTGGGATTTACCCGCTCCACGGGAACGGTCACTTTTCCTTTGTTGTCATTGGCATAACCGGCAGCCATAAAAAGAGCAGCTGCGGCGGCTATGACTGCGAAGCGTTTCAACATAAGATCCTCGGTTCTGGACACTTGGGGCAGGCCAGAATCCGGCTTGCTGCGTACTACCAGCGCCGATGCCCAGCGGCTTTCTCAGCCGTGAATTCGGCGGGATCCAAACACAGAACGGACTCTGGTCTGACCGTAGTCCGCTGGGTACTTTACCCCCGCCTTCGGGTGCCCGGGCTGTGATTGCCGACACACTCAAATGGGCCGCAAGACACCGACATCCCAACTGCGGAAACGCTACCATCTATTCGCATAAGCACCACTTTTTCGCCGCTTCCAGCAGCTCATTCCTGGTTTCCTAAACCGGCGCAGTACCGGCATTCCTGGGTCTATCTCACCTCCTCTCAGGTGCTTCTGAAACACGATCTGCCTATAATGAAGTATGGCGACGGTCCGGCAGACCATACCCGATGCCTCTGCCCCTGCAGCTGAGACTGCGGTTCAGGGGACTCCGGCCCCGGCGCGGCCCGAATCAAAGCCGCCCAAATCTCGCCGCAACCTAACCCAGGCCGACATCGATCAGCGCTTCGAGAGCCTTCTGCGCCAGGTGCTGGCGAATCGCCCCAATGAAGACGTTTGCCTAATCCGTAAAGCCTGGGAATTCTGCGTCCAGCACCACGCCGGCCAGATGCGGGCCTCCGGCGAGCCCTACATCATCCATCCGCTTGAAGTGGCGGAAGTTCTTGTCGAGATGAAGCTCGACGCCACGGCCATCGCCGCCGGGCTTCTCCACGATGCGGTTGAGGACACCCCCGCCACCAGCGACGAAATCGCCGTCAACTTCGGCGACCAGGTAGCCCACATCGTCGAGGGCGTCACCAAGATCGACAAGATCCAATTCGCCAACCGCGAAGACCGGCAGGCTGAGAACGTCCGCAAGATGCTTCTCGCCATGGTCACCGACATTCGCGTGGTGCTCATCAAGCTCGCCGATCGCCTGCACAATATGCGGACCCTTGAGCACCTCAAGCCCGACCGCCAGGAAGCTATCGCCCGCGAGACCATGGACATCTACGCCCCCCTGGCCCACCGCCTCGGTATGGGCAAGGTGCGCGGCGAACTCGAAGATCTCGCGTTCCGCTACACTGATCCGGTCAGCTACGAAAAGATGTCGCAGGCCGTCGAAGCCCGCCGCGTCGAGGGCGAGCAGTTCCTGCGCACTGTTGAAGACATTCTGAACGAGCAGTTGCGTGAGAACAACATCGACGCCCGCGTCGAATGGCGCATCAAGCGCCTCTACTCCATCTTCCAGAAGATCCAGCGCCAGCGCAGCTCGTTCGACCAGGTCTACGACTTCCTCGCTATCCGCGTCATAACCCAGGACGTCGGCGCTTGCTACGCCGTCTTCGGTCTCATCCACTCAATATGGCGACCGGTCCCCGGCCGCATCAAGGACTTCATCGCCATCCCCCGCGCCAACCGCTACCAGTCGCTGCACACCACGGTCATCGGCGAGGGGGGGCACCAGTTCGAGGTACAGATCCGCACAGAGGAGATGCACCGCATCGCCGAGGAAGGCATCGCGGCACACTGGAAGTACAAGGCCAAGGGTGACCCCGTCACCGCCCGCGACGAAGAGCGTCTCGCCTGGATCCGCCAACTCGTCGAGTGGCAGAAGGAGATGACCGATCCCAACGAATTCCTCTCCAGCCTGAAGATGGACCTCTATCCCGACGAGGTTTACACCTTCACGCCCAAGGGGAAGGTCGTTGTGGTTCCGGCAGACGGCACTCCTGTCGATTTTGCCTACACCATCCACACTGAAGTCGGACACACCTGTGTCGGCGCGAAGGTCAACGGTCGCATGGTGCCGCTCCGCACCAAGCTCCGCACCGGCGACATCGTCGAGATCGTCACCCAGAAAGACCACAAGCCCAGCCGCGACTGGCTCACCTTCGTCAAGAGTCCGCGCGCCCGCAACAAGATTAAGCACTGGCTCAATGAAGACCAGCGCCGCCGCGCCGTCGACATCGGCCGCAAGCTCCTTGAAAAAGAAGCCCGCCGCTACAAGGTGCCCATGGCGCAGCTCTCTGACCAGGACCTCGGCCGCATCGCCAACGAGTATGGAGTCGCGACTGCCGCTGACCTGCTCGCGACGCTGGGCCAAGGCAAGCACTCCGCGCATCAGGTGCTCAACAAGCTCGCGCCCGGCATGGTCCACCAGCCCGGGGAAGATGTTGCCGCTGAGCCCCAGCCCGGCGAGATGTCCGAGGCCGTCCGCAAGCTGCACCTCACGGGCTCTGACTCTCTCCAAGTTGAAGGCCAGAATGATCTGCTCGTCTATCGAGCGCGATGTTGCAATCCCATCCGCGGCGAAGAGATCGTGGGTTACGTCACCCGCGGCAAAGGCGTGGCCGTTCACGCGCGCAGTTGTCCTAACGTGCAGAACCTGCTTTACGAGAGCGACCGCCGCATCGCCGTAGAGTGGTCCCGAGTAGGCGACGAAACACCCGGCCGCCGCCAGCGCTACCCCGTCAAGATCACCGTCTTCTGCGACGACCGCGCCGGCATGTTGAAAGAACTCACCGCCGTCATCTCTGACGACGACACCAACATCCGCGGCGTCGATACCAAGCACGACAAGAACGGCGAAGCCGCTGTGGAATTCGTCGTCGAAGCCGAAGACCTGCGCCATCTCAACAAGATGGTCCTCGGCCTCCGCCGCGTTCCCGGCGTTCGCTCCGTTCAGCGCACCCAGAAAATCTGACGCGCCCGTGCTAGTGCAACGACTTTAGGAAGGCGATCAGATCGGCTCGCTCCTGTGCCCTCGGAACAAAGAACTCCATAGCATTGCCCGGCACCATCGCATCCGTGCCGCTGAGCCATCGTTCCAGAGTGGCGTCGGACCAGGTCACTCCTGAATTCCTCAATGCCGACGAGTACCCGAAACCAGGCACCGAGCCCGCGCGCCTCCCGTACACTCCGCGCAGCCGCGGCCCTTCCCGATCCGCATCGAGTGCATGGCAGCCAGTACACCGTCCGCCGAAAAGGTCGCGCCCTCGCTCCGCATCTCCAGCCTTCGCCGTCCCCAACTCGCCATCTCCTGCCGGAGCAAGCGCGCCCAACGCCGCCCGGTCAGCCGCGTTCAGGCGCGCCGTCCAGTGCAGCAGCCGATACTGCACCGGAGGCATCTCACCCGCCTTTGCCTCCTGCGCAATCTCCTGCTCCAGTGACTGCTGCTGATCGGATGACAACTCATGCCAGCGCGACAGATTCATGTGCCTGCGCCCCTCCGCCACATCCCGCTCGATCAGCCAGGATGCCGGTGCGACCCGCGAGTACACCGGCCAGCGCGTCGCGTTGGAATGGCAGTCAGCGCATTTAGTGACCAACGTGCGGCGTGCGGAATCGGGCATTCCTGCCGCCTGAAGCAAGCCTTCACGCGACTCCTGAGAGTCGCGTTTCGGATCGCCGAACGGATGGACCTGAGCGAGAGCGACAGACGTAACAATGACGGCGAACGCGATGCCCAGCTTGCTCGCAACCGTCATGCCCCTTCCCCAAGCGTGTGATCCACCACCGCGAGGTGAGAATGCCCGCGCACCACTCTCACATCCGTGATGCCAATAACACTCGCGAGCTTGCCGGCCGCGACCGTCATCGGCCCAGGATTCGGAGCCGCGCCCGGTGCGGGCTGCGGAAACGCCGTCGACATGGCAGTGTGAAACGACACATTCCCCTCGACTTTTTGCATCACTTGATGAATGTGGCCGTTGAGAACAGTGACCGAGCCGAACCGCTTCAGCAGCGCGAGAGCCTGTGCCGCGTCCCCGGTGCCCCAGCCCCACTTCTCATACACCATCCAAAGCGGAATATGCGCGAATACCACGATCGGAGTGGATGCGCTAAGCCCAGCCAGATCGGACCTCATCCACGCCAGCTGCTCGGCACCAATGTTCCCCATCGCATCGACTTGAACGCAGTTGTTCAGGCCGACAAAATGAACTCCCTTGTGATTAAAGCTGTACCAGCCGTTGCCGACGGTGTTCTTGCCAAAGCGCTGCTTGTACTGCTCGCCGTCGTCGATAAAATCGTGCTCGCCCGGCACATAGAACACCTCACCGCGAAAGCTCTTGTTCAACTCCGCGGCCGTGTCAAACTCAGTTGCTTTTGAATTCTGCGTGATGTCGCCGGTGTGCAGCAGGAAGTCCGGCGGCTTCATGCCCGCTGCCATCGTGTTAGCGCGATCGATGGCCTTGCGCAGCGTGCCGGAGACATCCGGATTTGCGCCTTTGTTAAATCCGATGTGGCTGTCGCTGATATGCGCGAACGTAAAGTCTTCATGTCCACCAAAGCGTCCACTCGCCTTAGATTGACCGAGCAATCGGGCGCTCGGGACGCCTCCGACCATCGACCACAGCAGCCCGGTACCAGCCCATGCCATGCATGAGAGAAAGTTCCGGCGATCAATACCGTCATGCGCGTCCGGCACAGGCGCATCGTTCACAACGTCCTTGCTCATTCATCCTCCTGCGATCTCTGAAAGCCTGCACAGAGGAGAACTGAACAAGTGTGTTTCTATTCCATCGTCTACGTCGCCATGTGGAAGGGAAGGGCGCCTTACTTCCCGAGCATCTGTTTGGCAATCGTCATCAACTGCATGTTCGAGGTACCCTCGTAAATCTTCCCGACCTTCGCATCGCGATAATACTTCTCCGCTGGATAATCGCGTACAAAGCCATTGCCGCCGAAAATCTCCACGCACTGGCTCGCCGTCTTCTCGGCCACCTGCGAAGCAAACAGCTTTGCCATCGCAGCTTCTTTGAGGTATGGCTGCCCTGCATCCTTCAGCCTCGCAGCGTTGTAGACCAGCAGTCGCGCCGCTTCAATCTCCGTCGCCATCTCCGCCAGCGCAAACTGCACCGCCTGGAACTCGGCAATCGCCTTTCCGAACTGCTTCCGCTCCTGCGCGTATTTCGCAGCATGTCCCCACGCGCCTTCAGCCAGGCCCAGCATCTGAGCGCCGATCCCGATGCGGCCTTCATTCAGCGTCTCGATCGCAATCTTGTATCCCTTGCCCGCCTCGCCCAGCACGTTCTCCGCCGGAACCTCGCAGTTGTCGAAGATCAGCTCGCAGGTGCTCGACGCGCGAATCCCCAGCTTGTCTTCCTTGCGACCCACCGTGAACCCCGCCATGCCCTTTTCGATGAGAAACGCCGTAATCCCCTTGTATCCCGCCGCCTGATCAATCGTCGCAAACACGATGAACAGCCCCGCTTCCTTCGCGTTGCTGATCCACAGCTTGCGCCCATTCAGCCGATAGCCGCCGCCTGCCTTTTCCGCCCGCGTCTGCAGAGCGAACGCATCCGAGCCCGATCCCGCCTCGCTCAGCGCGTACGCGCCTACCGTGTCAGTCGCCAGCTTCGGCAGCCACTTGCGCTTCTGCGCATCGCTCGCCCAGCGGCGCAGCGCGTTGATCACCAGCGTGTTGTGCACATCCACCAGCACCGCCACACCCGGGTCAACAGTCGAGATCGCCTCGATCGCGAGAGCCGCCTCGAAGAAGGTCCCGCCGGCTCCGCCATGCTCCTCGGCCGCCTCAATGCCCATCAGGCCCAGCTCGAACAGCTTCTTCGCCAGGCTGGGCGCCATCTGCTGTTCCTCGTCCATCGTGTGCACCAGCGGCGCAATCGTCTCCTGGGCAAACTGCCGCACGGTCGAATAGAACAGCTCTTCTTCTTCACTGAGTCGGGTAAGTGGAGCAGGTTTGTGCGTGCTCAAGATCACGGCCTCCGGCTTCGGAGTGTATCAAAGCCGAGCCTGTTCGCGTTCGTCCGCTCCCACGCGCTTACCGCCAAAAGAAAGCGGGCGCCGAAGCGCCCGCTGCGGAGTGAAAGATCACCTCTTCTATTTGATGACCAGCGTGAAGCTGCCCTGCGCTGTGATCGAGGTGTCTGTCACGTCCTCACCGATAAGCGTGATGGTGTACGTTCCTTTGGGTGGATTCGACACCCCCGATGAACCGCCGCCGCTGGTGCTGCCGCATGCGCTCAGGCCGAACGCTATGGCTGTCAGCGCGATCACGCAGGCCAATCCGCGCAGCTTGCGCGAGGAGCGGCCCAGCAACCCGGCCAGCAGAAGTCCAGCAAACGCCAGTCCGCCCGGAATGGAGCCGCTGCTCTTCTGGTTGCTCGCATGTGCCGATCCGCCGCGCGGAAGCAGTCGCATGCCATGCGGTCCAGTGGTCCTGATCGCCCCAGCGCTCACGCAGTCTGACGCGTTCGTGTCGATCTGAACCGTCGCCGACACTGCCGAAGAGCCGGTCACTTGGAGGTTGCCGTTGGTGTCAAAGCCCGTCCCGCCGAACACGCAGAGATTGGCCAGAGCGTTGTTGTCCGAGGTGGTGACACTGAACTGCACCGTCCCCTTGTAGCCATTGGCGGGCGTCAGCGTCATCGTTTCGTTTCCGCTCGAGCCGCGGCTGACCGTGAGCGATGAGGGGCTGAGCGCCAGTGTGAACGATCCCTTGATCGGTGCCGCCACAGTGACCGTTACAGCCGTCGAGGTGGACGAGGCGTACGAGGTGTCGCCCCCGTAAACCGCCGTGATCGCGTGCGCGCCCACTGAAAGAGAGCTCGTCTGGAACGTGGCTTTACCCGAAGCGAGCGTGCCGGTTCCCAGTTTTGTCGTCCCGTCGTTGAAAGTCACCGTTCCGGTCGCCGCTGAAGGCGCCAGGGTGGCAGTCAAAGTGATGTTCGTTCCCTGCGTGGGCGAGGCATTGTCGACGGTCAGTGTCGTAGTGGTTGGCGTAAGCGTGGCCGAATCCACCGTTACCATGGCCGTTCCGGAGGCCGACGCATAAATTCCATCGCCGCCGTAAGTAGCCGTGAGCGTATCCACTCCCACTGCCAGCTTGTTGCCGGGAATCGTGATGGTGGCAGATCCGCTGTTGAGGTTGGTGATTGCAGAGGTATAGGTGCCGCTCTTCAACGTCACCGAGCCGGTCGGGCCACCGGAACCGCCGCTGACCACCACCTTCACATCCAGCGTGTTCGCCACGTTTACCGTCGAGCTGGCCGGCGTCACCGTCACGGTCGCCGTGGCCGTGCCTGTGCTGTTAGCCCAGTTCGCGATCAACGCGCTCACGTCCACGCTGCCCAACCCGGTCGCCAAGTCGTAGCCTGTGGCGGTGTCAAACCCCTTCAGGAAGCCGTTGCTTCCACAGTTCGGTGTCCCTGCAGTGCAGGGCACCGAGATGTTACCCACCGTTACGTCGTGGAAGATCTTGCTGGCGTTCGCGCTGTTCTTGTTGAGATTGTAGAGATTCTCAGCAGCCTGCCCCAGGCGTCCGCCGCCCTGGCTCTCTTGCACCAGCGCCAGCATGCCGGCAAATGCGGGAGCCGCCGCCGACGTGCCGCCAAATCCGTCCACGTTGTATGCGCCGCTCATATCCGAGCAGTTCAGAGCCTGCGTGCTGCCCGAAGGAACATACGTGTCGCACACTGTCCACACAGCGGAATAAAGCCCGTTGCCCGAAAGTAAAGATACGTCTGGAAGGTCGCGCGCTCCGTCGCTGTCATTAGAGGTGCCGGTCTGCTGCCACGATGGCTTGGCGTACCCCGAAGTGCATGTGCCCGGCGTGAAGGTCGAGGTCGTGCTGACTGTCGTGTTGGTCGAGCATGTGCTCTTGCCGCCGCTCCCGGCCACAATGTTCTGATCCGTCACCTTCGTCCACGGCACGTTCGCGCTGATCGTCGTGTTGTTTGAGGTCGAGTCGTTCCACGTCGTCTCGGGGATATACTTCAGGGCTGTGCGAAAGAACGTCGAGGCACTTCCCGAAACACCGGTCGACCCCGGAGGCGTAGCGTAGAGGCTGAAGTTATCGTGCAGGGCCTTGTAGTCAGTACCGCCCACCGCAATGTTATAAGGCGTCGATGCCAGGCCATTGACCTGCAGCCCGACCTTGGCCGCCGTGATGGAGTTGCCGCTCGAGTCCGACGTTGGGTCGCAGCCTGCGGAGCCGTTGTCGCCAGAGGATACCGTCACCGCGATGCCCTGTGCCGCCGCCTGGCTCCACCAGCTGTTGATGGTCTGGTTATCGCTGGTCGTGTAGTACAGCTCGCACAGGCCAAAGCTCAGGCTGAAGATATCTACGGTGTTATCATTCAGCGCCTGCGAAATCGCATCGTAGAGATTCTGCGAGGCATAGTAATGAATCTTCGCACTTGGTGCCATTCCGCCTGAGATCTCCATGTCGAGATAGGCCTCACTGGCATCATTCGTACTGTTTACCGTGTCGGTATAGGTGATGGTGGGAGCCGTCGAGTTCCCCAGGAAGGCCTTGCGATAGTTCACCACCGGCGTGGTGCTTACATTCGCGTCGCCGCCGATGCCGATCGTTACCCCCGCGCCCGTATAGCTCTGTGATCCGGTGAAGGTCCCGTTGAAGCTGTTCGGCGCGTTGTAGATGGTTGCTGCATCCGCGGGAACAACATAGAGGTACTGGCTGCCCGACGATGAGCCCGAGAAGCTGAGCTCCGGGTGAGGCCCCGCACCGGCCGCATCGCTCATCGGCGTAAAGCGGCCCGTGTTAATGTTCAGTGTCGCCGGGGTGCCACGGTGCGACATCGGCCGCGGAGCCAGAGTGCTCAGGTGCGTCACGCCGGAAACCACTCCGGCCAAAGCCGCCGGTATCCTGGGCTCCGTCGTGTTGGACATGAATTCGCGGTCTCCCAGTCGGAACGAGTGAATCGAAGTCCCGAACGCCTTTGCGATCTGTCCAGCCGTACCCGAAAAAGCAACGTCTGTCTTACCCTTCGAAATTGGCTCGACCGTGAGCCCCTGGGACTCGAGCCACGCCACGATGGCTGCGATATCCGAATCGGCCGGTCCGTACATCGCGCCGAACTGCTCGGGAGTCAGCCACTTGTGATAATTCGGCGAGGACTTCTGCTGCAGCTCCGCGAGGTACTGTTCCAGCGCTGCCTGCTGAGCTTCGCTGCGCTTCAGCCCGAGACGCACATGCGTCATCTGCGTGGAAGCAGGCACCTCGCCCAAGTCGGTGGCCGCTCGCACGGCCGCGCTTACACTGCCCTTCAGCGATACGCGCGCCGCGTCATCTACGGGTTCCGTTATTCGCGGCGCAACGTTCTGCGCCCCCAAAAGGCTACTGGCTGCCAACAGCGTGCTGGCCGCCGCGCCGCACACCCGAAGGCGGTACTGCCGGCAGAGTGCAAACATCGTCTTCATAGGTTTTTCCTTGTGACGTCTTGAGATGCGATCCTTACATAGCAGGCGCCGGGGAGTACAAACGTAGACGAATTCGGGCCTGCAAAAGACAGGTCTAAACGATTAAGGGCCGCTCAAGTGCGACAGCAGATAATTCCAGATACAGGCTACAAGTCGGCACGGCCCGGCTCTGACCGGGATTCTAACCAGCTTAGACTCTGCTTGAAAAGCAAAGTTGTGCAGGCCGCGGATTTTTTGGTAACACTGCCCGGCATCGCTTAGACAGAGCTCAAGAGCCTTGGGGTTAGCACCGGATGTGCCCCGGTCCTTATTCGCTCTCCCAGCTCTTTGCCAGCCGCAAAGCCGATTTTCCGCTCGGCGGCGCCACGTACTTCTCCGCGCGCCACGCGATGGCTAGTTTTTCGCGACTCAGCAGCTTGCGAATCTGCCCGCGTGCATGGTCCGCCCACGGGCCCGTGCGGTCCAGCCGCAGGTACGACTGCCAGTGCCGCAGGGCATTGCGCAGATCGCCCTTGCGCTCGTAAGCCAGCGCCAGGTTGTAGTGCGCGTCACCGTACCGGGGAGCTAGCGCAACTGCCTGCTCGTACGCCGCAATCGACTCCTCGGGCCGGTCCAGCTCATCCAGAACATTGCCAAGATCAAAAAATGCCAGCACGTAATCAGGGTCTACTTCGGTCGCGCGCCGGTATAGCTCTTCTGCCCGGCCGTACTGACGCAGGTGGAAGTAGATAGTGCCAAGATTGATGAACGCCGCGGCGTAGGTAGGATCCGCGGCGATGATCTGCTCATACAATCCGATCGCGCGTTGACGCTCGCCCGCCTCTTCGGCCTGCACCGCGGCCAGAAACAGGTCCTGCTGATTCCGTTGTGGGTCGACGCCCCGCGGACGCAGCGGCGCCGGTTCGGCCATCGCCTCTTTCTGCCCCGCGCGCTCAAAATCGAACAGAAGCTGGCGCCGGATAGGATCCACCATCGCGCCCAGGTGCCGGAACGCGATGCGCGTGCTGCCCGTGCGCACCACCGTCGCCTCCAGCAGCGGATTCGTCATGCCCGCCACTGCCTTCATCGCGCGGATCGAGTGCCGAATCGACGCGGCCGGAACATCATCCTCGCGCAGCCCACGCAGGATTCGCAACTGCCCAAGATCCTGGAATGTGTATGTCTGCTGGGGATCGATCAGCCCGGCTCGCTCCCACCCCTGCAACTGGCGGGCACTGATCTGTAGGATTCGCAACACATCCTGGCGGCTATAGCTGCTCACTCATGGCTCCTGGCTAGTCGCGGCATGCTTCGCCGCCCTGTAACCGACTCGCCTATAGTCAACCAAGTACCGGATTGCACCGATCGTGCCCCCGGCTCGGCCCTCGGGCTCTCGTTTTCCTGCGCCGTTCCTTGCGTGTTGGCGGAACAGCATCGGAAGTAACCGCTCTTCTTGCTGCGATTATGCCAAGAATAGAAGTGGATAAGCAGACAGGAATTAACCCTGCAACAAAAAGTACGTGGATAACTGGTGTCAGATTTGGTACATCCGGTTGTGGAACCGGCATGGCTGTGGAAATGACAGCTCGAATCCGCTTGGACTGGATGAGTGAGAAGGGAAGGGAACAATGGAGCCGACGATCGGACTTGAACCGATGACCTGCTGATTACGAATCAGCTGCTCAAATCGGTTCATCCGTGGTTCTATCCGCGCTCCGGATGCTTAACCAGTGGATTTGGTTGTTTTCGGTGCAATTTCTGATTTCCATGTGTACGCGCAATTTCATGCGGCGTCAAGATTACCCCCTGTGCATAACTTGGTACATGTAAAAAAAGATCAGGCGTGGCGCACGCCTCTGGTCGGGATACCGACCGCGGCTACCGGCTTGCGCGGAACGTCGAAGGCCGCGCGGATCTGCGCCGTCTCCTCGCCGCTCGGACGCGTAGGCGCGCCCCACACCGCCGAACCCCATTGACGCTGCGCAGCCATACAGATTGCGGTGTAGCGCCGCTGCATCTGCTCGGTCATGTGGCCCGCGAAGCTCATCGCCACCGGCAGCGGAACGCCGGCCTCCGCCATGCGCGTGATGCCGGTGTGGCGCAGGTCATAGATCCGGAGCTCCGGCATCTGCGCCTCTTTGCGCAGCGCATCGAACGGCTTTTTCAATCCCGACTCGCTCATCGGCCGATTCGGATCGTAGTGCGTGCGCGAGAGCTGCAGCGGGAACAGGTAATGCGACGGTGACCATGCGCCCCTCTCGCGAGCTCGCCCGACGAGGCCTTCCATCGCCCACACCGCATCTTCGGTGATCAGCGGAATAATGCGCTTGCGATACTTGTTTTTCGCGCCGGCGCGCGGGATCTGGATATACGGCTCGCGCCCTTCGAGCACCAGGTCTCCGAGGCGCAGTTGCCGCAGTTCGTTCGGCCCCGCCGTGGTCTGCAGCGCGACCAGGGTGTACTGGTAGATGAAGCGATGTTTCGCCGGACCCGACGCCACATGCAGAAGCCGATGCTGCTCGGCGCGGCTCAGCGCCCGTTCGACGTCCGGCTCCGACGACTTGATTTTGAGAAAGCGCTTCGATCGCTCCTCGGTCCAGAGCGCCGCGTCGCGCAGGATTCTCTGCAGCAAGGCAATCTCTTTGCGAATACAGCCGGCGCTCGCCCGGCGCGCCCACACGGTCTGCACAAACTCGCAGCCGCCGCCGTGATTCCTTGCCCAGTCCTCAGCGGCTTCCAGCGTGTCGAAGTCATCGCGCCAGCCGCCTTCGTTGTCCGCGGCCTTCCTGTGACCCGCCAGCACACCGCCGCGCCAGCAGTACCAGTTCCCGTTCACCTGGTCGACGGGATTCGTCGCCCGGAGTTGCTGGTAGGCCGAGAGCCGCGCCTCATCGATCTGATCCAAGCGCAATTTATGGAAGTACTTCCCCAGCGCCTTGGCGCACACGCGGTAATCGCGCTCGGTTTTGCGAGAGATGTATTCAACACCCTCGATGCGGAGGCCTTCCGCCTCAAGAGTGCGATGGGAGATCCAGATGTCGAATGCGGCGGAGAAGAGAAGATCACCAGACAAAGCCCGATAAAGCACCAGTTGAGCCCGCGCACAAGCCGGGCATTCCACATGGCCCAGCGTGTGTTTCATTTTTGGAGTTTCCTCCATCGTAGACATGAAAAATCACCCCACGCCACCCGCCAAATTTACCCCTAAAGTTGTAGGTATGTGGAAAGGTGGGGCTATTTTGTGACACCTGAGCGCACCTCTTAGGTACCTATGCGAGTAGTTACTATGGCTTTTAGATGCCATCGAACGCCTTCACCATGCGCCTGACGCCCGCGCAAACCAAAGTCGTGGAGAAGCTTAGCGCGAAGCTTGGTATCGACAAGACGAACGTGATCCGGCTGGCCATCGCGCGGCTTGCCGAGGCCGAGGGAGTTATCCACAACTCCCCGCCCCGCTAAAACTACTGGATGTATATTTCGAACCCCTTCAGCGCGCAGCCGCCGCTGCCCGGGAGCGTTCCGGCGCCGGCGGTCGCGGATCCGCTCACGCTGATGGTGCTGAGATCGGTGCCCGCCGGGATCGTCATCGTGTAATCAGCTTCGGCCGTCACGGCACTGAAGCTCACGAGGTTGGTGACCGTGCCGCCGATCTTGACATCGATGCTGCCAGAGATGGTTGTTCCGGAGCTCCCGCCGCCATCAAAGCTTGCGATCACATGCAGCGTGGTCGCGCCTGCAGGGCTGACGGATGGGAAGCCGGCCCACTGGCACTGGCCGCTGCTCACATGGCCGACAAAGGATCCGGGCGATCCTGTCGTCCACCAGTTGGAGCTGACAATGGCCTCGCTGGTCACGTCGTTGTCGTAGGCGGCCACGGGATTCGACGTTGTCGAGTTGCCCAGGTCCGAGAAGGTCGAAGGCTGGTAGCGCGGCGTGTAGCTGGGCGTGACGATATCGCCGATCAGGAAATAGCCGACCTTGTTCAGATAGTCCGCAGGATTCTGCGTGGCGATCGGCGTGATGGTGCCGCCGGAGAACGTCGCGTCGACATAGTACACGTGGTAGAGCTGCGATTGATTCAGGCCGGTGAGGATGGTCGGAGACGGCGTGCAGGCCGGCGTGCCGATGGTAGGCGTAAAGGGCAGCACGGTGATGTTCGCAGTGCCATCGGCCAGGCCCTGCGCGCTCAGCGTTCCCGGAGGTGCGACGGGACTCCCCGAAGTGGCCGACGCCGAGTAGCCGTTGCTCACCGTGATCGGTCCAACCGCAATCCAGTCAGAAGGGACGCCGGCGCAGTTCACCGCCCGCACCTGGATGTTGTACTGCGCACCGTCGGTGACGTTCGGGATGAAGATATGGTCATTGCTCGGATCGACCTTCGCCAACCCTGACCAGGTAACCGCGGCCAGCGGCTGCCACTGCACCTCGAGATGGCCGCCGGAGACCACGTTCGCATCGTTGGGCTGGAGCCAGCGCACATAGATCGAGTTCTGCACGCGGCCATCGGCGCCCGTCGTGAACGTGGACGGATACGTGATGCCATCGATCACCGCGCCTGGGCCGGAATATGCGGTGACATCCTCCGGAGGCGCGCAGAGGCGCACGCCGACGTTCTGCGGCTGCTGGTAGCCCTGTGGGGTGAGCTGCTCGGTGGAGGCATTCCAATCGAAGCTCGATGAATCGGTCTCGGTAACATCGAGCTCCACATGCGGCCGGACGGCGCCGCCCTTCATCTGCTTGAAAACCACGCGGCTGGCCAGCACTTCGAAGGGTTTGCGCAAATAGGTGTAGCGCGGATGCGTGAGCGTGATTACGTCACAGGCCACGGCGCGATAGGAGCTCATCTTGCAGGTCAGGGTCATGCGGCCCTGGCCGTTGCGCAGGCGCATGAGCGCGATCTTCGCGAGGCGCTGCGCGGTGGCCGAATCATCGGTGCACGGGAAGTGCGCGTCTTTGTAGATGCGCTCGCCGCCATCCTCGGCGAGGTAGGGATCGCTAACGAACCCGTGCTTCGCGTCCATCGCATAGGCGGGCACGTCCGCGAGCTGGTAGGCGTTCTCCGGCGAGACGTAGGTGCCCTTGATCGCGTTGGCGGTGTCGCTGATGCTGAGGCGCGGCCGGAAGCGGATAGGACCCGCGAGATCCGCATCGGTGAGATCGAGCGTGGGCGTAACCCACCCGGCCGGAAAGATGGAATACTGGCCGCCCTGGTAGCTCACGCGGCCGGCGCAGCTCGAAAGCATGTCCTTGAGCACCGTGCCGCGCGCGTCGGAGAGCTGGAAGAACGTGTTGCAGCGATAGCGCCGGATCGTACCCCCGGCGGCGAGAGCCACGGTCTCATCGCAGAGGTTGGCCGCGGCGATGAGCTGCGCAGTGGGAATGTCAGTGCCGATGGTCATGCCGAAGCCGCCGCGCTTTTTGGGCAGGCACATCATGTCGGCGATGCAGAGGGCAGCATTGTCGGTCCAGCCGCGCAGGCCGGTGCGCGGATCCAGGATGTCGTTCTTCGCATCGAGCACGAAGGAGACATTGGGAATCGAGCTCGGAAAAACGCCATCGTCATAGCCCATCTGCACGTAGACCAGCGTATGGCCAAGGCAGAGGTCAGAGGCCTTCCAGGACGTGCCCGCGGCGAGCAGCGTAGGGAACGTCGAGGTGTGATTGCCGTCGAGAAACGAGACGCGGATCTTGTCCTTGTAATCGGAGAACGTGGTGCGCGCGCTGCCTCCGCTCGTGGAGGCGATGTCAGGGCCGCCGCAGATATAGGTGAGAACCGTCGCATCGGCAGGGTTGGGTTGCGTGACCAGGAATGTTCCATTAAGGGTGTTATCCGGCGCGCTGCGGATCTGCAGCGTGGTGCCGTCAGCGCCGATGATACCCCCGCCATCGAGGTGCATGGTGACCACGCCGGCGGTGCGGCTAATGGAAGTGATATTACGTACGGCCTGTGTCGGGGAGAAGCTTACCCAGTCGCTGCCCGATGGAGTGAGCAGCACCTGCTTGCCATCGATGCGGAGCTGGAAGGAGCCGATCTTCGAGGGATGGCAGAAGAGCGCGTAGACCCGATGGAGCTGCTTGTTGTTCGACGTGGATCCGCTCACGCCGGTGTTGTTGTTGGACTCGCGGAAGATCTCGACGCCGCCGACCTTCTGCCGTCCATAACCATAGGCCCAGGGACCAATCGGCGTTGTCACAGCGACGGCGATGCCGCTCTTGTTGGTGCGGAGAGCGTCAGCCAGGCCAGCCATGATCTGCGAGGCGCCCATGCTGACCAACGCACTCGTGACCGCCGCATGCGAAAGCGTCATGCCGAGCAGCGCTATCCCCGAGCCGGGGATGATGAACGATGCGCCGATCGCGGCCGCGCCGATCGCGACTTCAGTGACTGCTTTTGCCATGAAGAAAAGCTCCCGAAGAGTGTTAGGACTTTTTGTTGCGCTCGCGGGCCAGCGCGACCCACACCGCCAGCTGCGTTGCAGTGCGCGCGCCGCTGCGCCGTACAGCATTCGCCATGTAATTCCTCACGACCTGGTGCGAGATGCCCAGCTCGGCGGCGATTTCCTTGTATTCGAAGCCCCTGCAGAGCAGGACGACAATCTCCGCCTGCCGCGGTGTGAGGTCGTCTTTCATATCCGCCATGCGCGCACCGCGTGACTCATCGGCAGACGGAGCAGGCCTGCGCTGTAAGGCGTGAGCAGATGGTGGCTGTGCAGGTCCACGATGCCGAGCGAGGCGCGTTGTCCGGAGCGAAGTTGCACCGCATCGCCGCGGCTCGCGAATGTCGGCGCAATTGGCTCAATGCCAAACTGCGCCGCCAGGTGATCGGCGATCGCGGCCATGGTCGGTTGTCCGCAGAGCGCGCGGATCGCCGCGAAGGCCTCGCGACGGAAGCGATACTTGCCGCGCAGCTCGCCGGCGACGTCGATGCCGGTCATGGTCTCGATGGCGCCGGCGACGAACAGGCCGCAGTCTAGCTCGCCGTAGCGAAACGGCCGATGCGCGCAATCGACGATGTACGCGCTGAGGCGCGACTGCCAGTCAGGGCGGCGGATCATCCGAGCCGCTTTACCTCTGCGCGCACCCGGTACACGCGCTTGCGTACGATCTGAGTTGCTTCATCCACACCGAGGTACCGAAGGAGGGCGGCCCGATGCTCCGAAGAATGGTTGGCACAGGTCGCGATTTGGTGGCAACACTCACGCGCCCAACTATGCGCGACGAACAGATGCAGCAAAACTCGGCGCAGCGTGAGTTCAGCAGAAAACAGCTCTTCGCGGCGATGTTGTTGAGCGCGTGTCCCAGTCGACTTCGTCATGGGCTCAGCACCCGTCCGTCAGGTAACCGTTGCGTAAAAAGCCGTGATAATTCCCGCACAGGATCGACCCCGCGCCAGCGGCGCAGGTGTGGCCATTCTTATCTACGGTGATCTCCGGGACATTGCCATGCCGCACCCAGCAGCGATGCGTTTTATCCGCCGGCATCGTGCAGTTGCTGCAGCGCGAATCGATGTTCCAGTCGCCCCCGGGCGTCTTCACAATCAGCGGCGGTTCAAACTGATTGTCCCAGTCCCAGTCATACAGATGCCGACCGGCGGCGTCTTTGCGCTCATCTGACTTATACCAATCGGCAAACCACATAGCCCCGGCTGGAAATTCATCGATGCGGCGTTTGGTTTCGCCGGTATCGGACCGTTCCCACATCGAACCAACACAGCCGCTCGTGGAGACAAGACCCGCGCGCTTCTCTGCGCAATGCCGGCACACGCCGTCGAATTGACGAGAAACCGTGCCAAGCGCGAAGAACTTCTCAGCTTCGTTCTGCTCGCCCCGGAAAAGCTCCGCCTCGAAGAAGTGAGAACCCATATAACCCTTGAGGCAGCCAGCTATACCATGCAACGACACTTCGACCGTCCAGACCTTGGATGGTTGGATTAGAAAGCATTTATAAGGCATGAAAGACTCCTATTCCCAGTCCGGGATCTCGACGGTCTGGCCAGCGAGCGCGTGCGTGGAGTCGGCCAGGAACTGAATGCGGCCATCGCGCACAAACGAGTGGCATACCGAGCAAACAAACGGCGCGGGCTGGTCCGGATGCTGCGCGTTGTAGGTGCACCAGCAGGTGTCAGGATTCGCGCGGCCCTCGGCGTAGTGCCCGCTGCGGATCAGGATGCTTGGATTGAACGTGGGCGCATCGAGCGATCCATTCCAGCCCCACGCATGCGGTCCCTCGACGCGAACGCCATGGCCACCTTTGCAGCCAGGGCAGAAAAACGTCACAATGCCGCCTTCGCAGCGGCGAGCCTTCTGCGCCATCGCAATCTCCGTTAAACGTTGTTGACCGAGCTGGGCGAGCGGCCCCAGAAGGTGATTTGTTCCTGCAGGCCCGCGACATGGGTGAAGCCTGTATCGACAGTGGTAGACGGCAGGCCCAGGCGCGCGAGAGTATCGGCGAGATCGAGCTGCTGATCCTCGTCGCTGAGTCGCCTGTTGATGGCGCGGTTCATATCGACCAGGATGTTTTCGAGGTTGATGGTGACGGGGCAGGTAATGCCGTCGTCGACAATCTCCGGCTCATCCATCAGGCCCTGGTAGATCATGATCGGGTCCGCGATGATCGCGAGGCTCTCATCGAACGCCGCGAGCCAGATCTTCGCCGTCTCCATGAGGCGCGTCTCGAACAGCACATCGTTCACGCGCTCGCTGGAGATGCCGGAGAGGCCGATCTTCACGCCCTTGGCTTCGACGTTCGAGTCTTCGGAGATCCCTTCGATCGAACTCAGATCGCCGATGCCCTTGAACGTCATGCCGCTCCAGACCAGGTCGCCGAGGCCGGTCCAGACATAGATGGTCTCGCTGGCGAACTCGAGTGAAGCCAGGACCGCGCAGCGAAGGACAGGCGCAGAGAGCGCGGCCTCCATCGCAGTTGTCATTTGGCGTGGCACGGTTAGATGGCCTCCCGGATGGCGAAACCGCTCAGGCCGTAGTTGCCCACGTTCACTGAGTCTTTGTTGCCGCTGTTGTTGACCAGGCGGAACATGCCGCGGCAGTTGTGGGTGATGATTGCCGCGCCGTCCGCCGGCAGATCGCGCAGCGGCGGCCAGATGGGCAGCGTCGCGGTTCCATCGCTGGCCACGTCCACTACGTCCATGACGGAGTAGAGCCGGTTCCCGATCTGGATGTAGTCATGGAACTGGAGCATGGACTTGATGCTTGCCGTCCAGCCGCGCGTACTGAGCGTGTAGCCGGTCTGCCCGGAGCCGTTGACTACCGGAGTGCCCGCCTTGAAGGCCGCGGCGCCCTTGGGACGCTTCGCCTTAGGATCGCCGAGCATAAAGACATTCAGCGGCCCGCGGCAGGCCCGCAGAAAGGCTTTCCACGCATCGTGCGACCAGCGGTCCATGGGCGGAAAGCTGACCTGGCCTTCCCACCAGGACTGCATCCAGTCGTAGGTCTGCGTGGACGCGTCGAAGGGCGAGACGCTGGCGGACACCGCTTCGTGATCGTCCCACTCGATCGACGAAGGCGCCGTCACACGCGGCACCACGTCGCAGGGCAGCGCGATGACATTCGCGCCATTGAAGGTAGTACCTGTGATCAGCATGGCTCTCCCGCGCGCTATTTCTTCTCTGCAGCGTCTGAGTCGAGCATGCGCCAGGCCGCGCCAACGACGAGAGGTCCATAGAGCATGCCGACACGCTTCTTAAGCAGCGTTATCTCTTCCGCGCTCAGCACCACATCTTTTTGCGCGTAGATCTTACGGGCGAGCTGGTCCATCGCGAACTTCTGTTCGCCAGCCATTTCGCGATCCGCATCCACGGGGGTCTCCAGCGCGTTGATGCACACATAGCTCAACGTGACTTGAGTCGGATCCTTTTCGCTTAACGCGATCGGATGCGAGTTCAGGTCCAGGAGCTTAGCGGTGAAATCGATATGGCGCCCGATCGGAGCCTGGGCCTGCGCATGAGCCGCGCCCACAAAGAGCGATACAGCGACGACGATAAACAGGACGAAGAGCCTCACTTGCATAGAATTCCTCTCTTTTTTCAGGGAAGGGTTGACAGGTTAGTAGTCGGTGAGAACTATGGTGCCGGTGGAAGTAGTGCCCGTGATTGTCACGGCGCTGGCAGACAAGGAAGTGACCACGCTGGCGGCGGTGCTGCTGGAAGCGAAGATCCCGGGAGTGTTCGCAAACGCGGTTGGGAAGGTGTAAGTAGCCGCACCGTTGCAGGCAGCGAGATGGATCACAACGGTCTTGTGCGAGGAACCGAGGAACGGCTCGCTGGAGATGATGGAACCGGAAGTTCCGCAGCTCGTCGTTGTCTGCGCGGCCGTCGAATAGAACTTAGGCGTGGATAGCCCATTTGGCGTCGAGACAAGCCCAGTGTTATCGCCAATCAGGAATATCTTGTTGCTCGTATTCAGAGCCGCAATCCCTCGGATCAGGAGGCTGCCGATGGTGGAAGTATTGGGGCCAATCGAGTCCATCACCAACTGGGTTGAGGTGAGGGAGAACACGGCGGCCGTAGTCAGGGAGGAGTAGGACGGGGACGACGTATTTTGCAGGGTGAACCACTTCGACTGAAGTCCACCTGGGTGGATGGCGTTCCCCGCGTTGTCAATGGTCATCGCGGTGATTACACCCGCGCCTCCTGCTTCCTGAAGCCGCAAGCTGAAGGTCGGATAGGTGGAAGCGTCCGGCCCGTAGAGATCCAAAAAGCCGCCAGAGCTATAACCCAAGGACCCGGCAGAGGTTAGCGCGGACGGAGGCGTATTGTTGAAGACGTAGGATTTCGCGGTCACTCCTCCGCCGAAGATAGCGTTGACGCTGGCATCGCTGCTCAAAAAATTGGTGTGGCTTGCGTTGCCGGCAGTCATCACACGGAAGAGGTACTGCCCATTGACGGCGGGCGTCGGGCCGACAGCATCGAACACAAACTGCGGATTGCTGTATTCGATCAGGCCGATATTCGAGTAAAGAGTGTAGGTGGCGGGAGCGCCGCCGCGAATGCCCGCGTAGAGCGAGAACATCGCCCCCCAGGGCCGGGAGACCGTGCCGAGTTGCTTGCCAGAAGACGAGACAAGGTTCGATTGGCAATCGAGATCCCCATTGATTCCGAACCCGCACACACCTGGGCCGCCGCTCTGCGCAATCGCCCCGCCATTATTGGAAGGGAGCGTAACATTCGGCGAAGCCACGTTGCCTATCAGGGGTGCGACGGCCGCCGCGATCAGGCTCTGGCCATAATCGTTGAAGTGCAGCCAGTCGGTCGCAGTGAAGGCCGCACCCGATGAATACGAGGCGGCGGTCGTACCGTTTTGAGCGCGAAGGCAGCTTGTTACCGTGATATTTGGATAAGTTCCCGAAACACCAGTGACGAGAATCTGCTCGCCGCCAGCCATATTCATAATGCCGTTTACTTCGAGGCTGAAGATTGAAGAGGACGTCATGACGACCGCCGGGCACCCCGTGGTGCCGAGAGCGCCATTGAGCGTGCCCTGCATGCTGACAGCGCGCTCCGTGTAGGTCGGAACCACACCGGCGTTGTGATCGCTCACATCCGCTGCATTCCCCGCGTTATATCCCTGCGCCAGCGCGTAGTTGGCGTCTACATAGGAGGCTCCGTAGAGCGCCGCTCGCGAATTGTTGATCGACCAAAACGAGTTTGCGCCCGGATAATTCCCAGGGCCGGCGCCCTCTCCATAGGGAATAGACAGGAACAGGAACGGCAGCCCGAGAGTGTTGAACTTCGCAGCGAGAGTGGCGTCATTCGCCTGGACTTGCGATACAGAGCCGTGATCGTTGTACCCGGTGAGAACGATCTGCGGGCCTGACGGATCAGTCGTGGTCCATTGCTGAGTGCCCGCGCATGCTGCAGATCCGGAGGGCGTGAATGTTGCGACGTGACCGGTGCCCTCGCTCGCCGTTCCTGAGACACCACAGATAGTGATCGGAACGGAGTTTGTATCGGTAAAGAATGCGTTGTAAGTCGGCTCATAGCCCGATGTGAAAGTGATAGTGACCGGCGTGCCCGAGGTCAGCGAGCCGCCGGTGATGGTCGCTTGCTGTTTAGAAGTGCCGGCAAAGGCGTTTGCGACCGCGAGCGTCTGGTTCGAAGTCTGACCAGGGATAGCAAGAACGGTGAAGGATTTCCCGGCCATGGAGGGAAGCGCCGCGAGAGCCGCAGCCAGTCCATGTCCGGTGGTAGGGCCGCAATGCCAGGGATTCGCGAGCGTGCCCTGGCCGCCACAGAACAGAGAGTCGCCGCGGATCTGCGCAGTAGTCCACGTAGTAGATGCCGCCTGAGTGGTGACAGCACCGAGACTCAGCCCTTTTGCTCCATCCGACGATACGCCGGGATAGCTGAGAGAACCGCCGGGTATGCCCTGCGGGCCCTGGAGGCCTTGCGGCACGGTGAAGGCGAAGTGATACTGCCCGCCAGTCAGCATCGAAAGCGTGACGGCGGCGGAGCTGCCCGGCGCACCTGTCGTGGTGCTAGGCGCGTCGAAGATTGTCGAGGGCAGGATACTCACGGGCGAGCTCGGAACGTACGTATCGAGGCTCCAGGTAGTGCCGGTCGGCTGGACGCAGCCATACGGACCGCCCGGCCGCACGTGGATCCCGTCCGACTGCAGGCCCGCGCCCAGAATCACGGTGCCGGTGTCGTCGAGAGCCGTAATGGCGTAGGCGATGTTGGGCGTGGTCTGCAGCGCGTCCGGAACCGCTTTCGAGGATGCGCCGTTCACCACAGGAACCTGGAAGGGCAGTCCGGAGATCTGGCCATTCGAAGCGCCCACGCGCGCGGCGCCGACGCCGGCATTACATCCGGAGACGGGCTGCAGATAGAGCGTGCCGCTGCCCACAAGCGACAGGCTGCCGCCCAGATAGGTCGTGGTCACCGTGGTGTACTGCGCGCGCGCCTGGACGGCAAAGCACGCGAGCAGGCACACAACCGCGATCGCCGCGCAGGCGCGCAGCCGGAAAAGACAGGTCATGGAAATTTCCTCCGGAGTTTTTTTGAGCGGTTGACGTTGACTGCGTTGCGTTGTTTACCGCGGCACGCGCCGCTGCCGATCGGCCATGGCGTGCGCAGCGCTGGCGGCGGCCGACGCATGCACGCGCTGGAATCCCTGTTCGATGTTCGACCTGGTCAAGGCCGGATCCGTGCCCCTGGCGTCAACGTGTTCGATATAGACGCCGCCGCCAGCGCCCGCACCCCATTTCATGCTGTCGCGATTCGACAAGATCGGGCGAGGCGAGCTCAGCGGAGGCAGGATCTCCGGGCCATTTTCACCGACCATGACCGGAAGGTTAGCGGGGATCTCGCCGCCACCGGCGAAACCAAGCAGGTGGCTGAAGATGCCGCCAAGGCCAGACAAGCGACCGCCGAAAAGCTTCCCAGCCCAGCCCATAATTCCATGCCCGGCAACATCAGCTACCGCGCCAGCCGGGCCTGAGACGGACGGCTGCGCCTGGCCGCCGAAAAGCTTTGCAATGTCAGCCGGAATGCCAGCCCCGCCGACGATATTACCGTTGTTGTCCACAATCACATGAAATGGGCTTCCGGCCGATCCGTCGACCTTTTTGGAGCCGAGTCCCAACCCGTGAAGAAACGACCCCTCCAGCTTCTCCAGGCCCGTCTTCATCAGGCTCTGGCTGGCTCCGCGAAAGACACCGCCGAAATCGGTCTTGCCGCCAGTCAATCCCTTGGCGGCTTCAGAATTGATGCCGTCCATGAAGCGTCCGGCAATCTGCGCGATTTGCTGCTGTGTGTTCTGCGCCTTTGCGATCAGCTCATCCCACACGCTGTCGATGGCGCCTTTCCATGTGTCACTGAGGACCTGCTGCTGATCCTCGAGAGCGGAGATGCGCGCCTTATTCTCCAGCTCCGCGATCTGCGTGCGCAGCTGGACTTCTTTCGCGGCGTAGCCCGTATCGCCCAGTGTCGCGGCCAGGGCTTCGCCCTTCTGCATTTCCTCCAGCTGCTCATTTAGCGCCTCGAGCTGCAAGCGATACTGCTCAGCGTGCGCAGCCTGCGCGTTCATGGACGCATCGAGCGGCGAGATCTGGCCGTGGAGCAGGTTGACCTTATCCACCGCCGCTTGCCACTGTGCATTTAGAGAGGCCTGCGCCTCGGCAGCCTTGGTTGTAGCTTCGCGCAGCGCCTGGCCCTGCTCGGAGAACAACCCAAAGGTGCCGCCCGAGGAGATCGTGAAGCCGGCCGCCCGGGTCATCGAGTCAGGCATGCGGGGCTGCTCACGGAGCCGCCGAGCCTCCTCTTCGCGAAACTTCTGGAAAGCCTCGTGCGTGCGATTGAGGATCTGTGCGAGCGCCTTGTTCGCTTCGTCCTGCGCATACTGCGCGGCGGCTCCCTTGGACAGATTGGCGCGGGCCTGCCAGAATGCAGCCTCTTCCTGCAGCGTCGTGTAGTGATGCGCCTTGAGCGCCAGCAATTGCCGCTGCCAGCTCTGTTCGAGCAGCCTGGTCTCCTCATCCGTAGCCTTGACGGGCGAGCGCGATCCAGGCTCGCTGGTCTTTGTGACGACCTTCGTCATCTCCTGCCGCATCTTGTCGATTTCCGCCTGGGTGGCCACAAGCTGCGCGCGGGCCTCCTTGGCCTGCTCCTTGGCAATCGCCGGAATCCCGGTATCGATCTTGTATTGCTCCGCAATGCGAGCGTTGGCCTGAAACACCGGATCGGCGTTGTTTCGGTTGACGGATTGACCATAAGGGTCGAACTGGAACCGCTGAGCGTCGGGCGCGGTCGCGAAATATTCGGCGACGCGGAGCTTCTCACGCAGCACCGGCATCATTGACTCAAGTCCTTGGACCTTACGAAGCATCTCCTGTGCCCGCGCGGTCGCCTCAGCCGCAGGCCCCTCGCGTTCCCCGGTGGTCTGAAACGAACTCTCTTTTTCCGCGGCGATGCTCTGATCGATCTGTTGCTGGAACTGCTTTATGTTGTCCTCTTCCTCTTTGACCTTTTTCCCGAAGCCTTCGAGCTTGAGAATCGCGCCATCCAGCCATCCGGTGCCAAGGGTGTTAGCGAGATCCTGAGCCTCATTGCCGAAATCAACTAGCTCCCCGACTACGCCCACGACAGCCGCACCCAGCGCGACCGCTCCAACAACCGGAAAGGCTTTTTCGAGCAGTGGCGCGAGTCCGAGCGTAGTTGATACGAAGCGCTCGGCAGCGCGGATGTTATGCGTGATATTGCCTTCGAGCGTGCGCACCGCGGCCGATGCGGCAGACATGGCCGGAATGCCATGCTCGGTAGCGGCGTTCACCATCTTCTGCGCGTTCTCCTGGCCGGCGAGCGACCGCGCCAGGATGTCAGCCTTGAGCGCTGCCATCTCGCGGGCACGCGCAACCTCAGCCTCTTTCTCGGCGGCTCGCTCCTGCGCAAGCAATTCCCGCTGCCAGGCCTGACGGGCACGCTCAGCAGCGCGCTCCTGCATGGCCGCAGCGCGATCGATTTTGCCGCCCGCTTCTGTAATCTTGTCGCCGGCGAGCTCGGCAGCCACAGCCGCGGCCTTGAGCTGCGATGCCGACGCCTCGACAGAGCGATCGAACGCCGTGTTGTCCGACTCAAAGAACGCGCGGACCGAACCGATTCCCGTTGACGCCATTCAGCTCACCCACTTTTGCAATTGCTTTTTCATTTCGGCGGCGTAGGCCGCCAGTGATGCCTGCCAGCTCGCCTCATAGGCGGGCCGCAGGAACGGATGCTCTTGCACTTCACCGACGCGGCGGCCGTGCCCCTGCAGCTTGCCGCGCTTGAGGCTCAGATAGCCACCTTTGACCAGGAAGTGTCCATACTCGACCCAGTGCGCCACATGCCAGTTGAGGGTTGGGCCGATCCAGGCGCGCACCACGCCCAGCTTTTCCGACCGCTTGAAGAACTTAATGCTGAGATCTTGTTTGAGCGCTCCCGGCGGCAGCGCAGTGCTCTCGGCTGTCTTCTGATCCAGGATCGGCGCCGCGGTCTCCATTGCTTCGAGGATGACGGTGGCACCGGCGCGCACCGCCTGCCGAGTAGCGTCCCGGTTGACTGCCTCGCGAAGGAGCTTCATCTCGCCCTGCATCTCGTTCCAGCCGGTCGACCGCATACGCATGGGCATTGTGAACTCCAATAAGAAAGCCGCCCCGAAAGGCGGCTTTGACGAATTAAACGGAAGGCGAAACTAGTCGCCGGGATGGAACGGATAGCGCCCCACGCAGCGATCGAGCTCGGTTGCCATCTTCATCCCTTCGACACGCACATCGTCGGCAGGTTGATTGTCCGATACCCGAAGCGCGATGATCTTTGAATCGCTCCGGTAGATGTTGAGAATCGAAACGCAAGAACTAAACTTCGTCGCGCTTATCCGATCCGTCTCGCCCCATGCAGGAATATCCTCGGCCGCCTCGCGGGCATCGAAAAGTGCGTTTTTGTACGGGGAAAATACCCTATCGTCATCATCCTTATGTAGCCACGCCTTCTGAAAGGCCACCTGCGCCACAGCCTGCGCCTGGCTCCATTGGCGGTGATGGACATACCTCACAACTCCGTAACCGATGACTACGAGGCCCAGAAGGCTGCATAGTATCCACGTGCGTTTCATGCGCCGCAGTATACACCCGATCAGCGGGCCAGGCGCTCAAAAACCGCCATCAGACCCTCTGCCAGCCGCTTTTTGGACTGCCAGCGCCCACGGGCCCGCGGTTTCGTGTCCGGATCGGGCAGGATATCCGAGACTCGGACCGGGTCCGCCGGTCCCCTCATACTGAAGTTGATGATGTCGGTACGCAACTGCGCCCACATTGTCCTCTTTTCGCGCTCCTGCCGTTTCCACTCATCGCAAAGGGCGATATACATGCGCGGCGTGATCCCAAAGAACTCTTCCTCAGACAGGCCGATGCGCACGCGCGCAAAGGCCAGGTATTCATGCCAGCTCGGCGCCCGGCCTACTTTCCGGGCGCGGTAGGGACCGGCTTTTTGTCCGCCTCCGGAACGGCCGTCTTCCAGGCCTCGCGGATCTTTTCGGCCACATCCCAGAGGTTGTCAAACGTGAGCAGCGCAAGCGCCTCTGCGAAGCTCAGATCAGGATGGAACGTCCGAACCGCGGCGGCAAACACGAGCTGCGTATTGCGCAGATTCGCTACGGGAAGCGCATAGAGCAGGTTGACGCGCTCCGCAATGCCGGCGCGTGCCAGCTCGGCATTGATCTCGTTCTCCGCCCGGCCTAGGGCAGCGAAGTCGAAGCAAAGGTCATAAGTCTTGCCGGCAATGACAACCGGGGTTCTGGGCAGGGCCGGATTGTTTGTCGGCGCATTGGCTCTCTTCATCATTCGTCTCCAAAAACAAAAGCCACCCGAAGGCGGCTTTCTCTTACAGATTGTCAGGGCCCCGCGACGGCCATCACTTGATGGCGTGCGTTACACCTTTCCAGGAACGGCCGTACCAGTCGTTTGCCGAATAGCGAATCTCGACATAGCGGCCACCATTCGCCGCCGGCTTGCCCGTTCGCACCTTGAAGAGGAACTTATCCACATTGGGCGGTGCCGCGCGGTAGTCCGTGCGTTCTTTGCTCCAATAGGCGATGAGCTTCTGAAACACATCGCCAGGATCGAGAGTTGCAAGCTCGATCGCCGTGCCGTCGTCAAGCGTGATACGCGTGCCCTCCGGAACCACGCCGTGCACGGCCGCCGCGAGAGTATGAGGGTATTCAATATACCCCTCATGCCAAACGTCGGCCGCGATCGCGCCCAGAGGCGCCAGGACGGCGAGCATTGCAACGAAAAGATACCTGCGAAGCTTGGTCATGTTTGAATTCCCCCGCGCCTCGCAGTATACGCTTTAGGCCCCCGGAGTCTTGGTCACATCGCCGGTGATCTTGATGTTGACTTCGACCTGGAGCTGCTTGCTGGGATCGCCCGAATACTTGAAGCCGAGCACCAGGCCGTAGAACACGAAGCTGTTTCCGGTGGTTGTCTGTCCATCCAGCACCGGGAACTGCACCGTGATCTTGGTGGGATCAGCATCCGCCTCGGCGGCTTCGAGCGCAATCTGACCGGCATCGCTGGGCACCGCGTTCAGCTTGAGCTGCAGATTGCCGTTATCCTTGATGGTCTTGATAAACTCGTCGGCCGAGCTCGTCAGTCGCGTCACCTTTGTGGTGGCCCATTCGCCACCAAACGTTCCGTAGTCGAAAACGTCGCCGATCACAGTCGGCGTCTCGCCGACCGAGACGATGATATTCCGGCCCGCACGAGCCTTGGAACCTGCGTAAGCCATAAGCTTTTCTCCTCGCCGGCGGACCGGCCTTAGCTGGGCATGGTGTAGAGGACATAGAACTCACACATGCGGTGAAATGCACGATCTTCACCGATGAAGTCAGTTCCAGGATTGAGCAAGAGGACTTCGAGCACGAAGACGCCGTCCGACAACCGGCCCGTCCAGTCGAGCAGGGCGGCGATCGCCTTGTCGCGCAGATCGGCGGCCTTGCCGGCATCGGCGGAGTGTGCTGTCAGCTCGATGCGCTGGCGGAAGACGCCAGAGGTGTTAAACGTGATCTCATTCGAGCCGCCGACGAAACGATAGCTCAGGCATGGGTCGACATCCGGAGAGATGGGCGGCGCGGCCACCTGCCACGTCCCCTTTGAGAGCGCCTTCACTGCTGCATCGGCGGCAAGCCGCGCTACCAGACCTGCATCTACCATCGGACGCTCTCCCTCTCACTAGTTGGAATCGGCGCTGATCTGGGTGCAGGCCAGGACAACTTTGCGGTTGCGATGCTGGACGTTGTCGACCGCGTCGATATTGAACAGGTTTGAATTGAACTGAACGCGCTGCCCTGGCTTGAGGACGACATTGCTGCCGGGCCAGCGGATGGTGATCACATCCGTGGAGAGCGATACCTGGGCGTTATTCGAAAACGACATGCGGAATGTGCGCGACCCAGCGCCCTCGATCTTCGCCCAGCAGGAAAGCACTTTGTCCCACATCTTCGGATTGACGGACTTGCCGCGCGGATCCTGGGCGGTGCTGCTGACCTCCTGGATCTCGATGCGGTGGCGCAGCTCGCCGGGATTGATGACGAGAGGATCTGCAAAGGCACCCTTCATTTGGTTCTCCAAAGCTGCCCGAAGCTGAGGCAGGAGGTAACGGCAAAGGGCAGCTCAGCGTCAGCGCGAGCGCCCGGGGTGAAGGGCAGGCGGTTTTCGTACCAGGAGCCGATCAACATCAGCATGCCCATCTTGATGCGCGCTCCGGACCCGGACCAGAACGGATCGTTGGCCGCATAGCCGGAGGTGAAGCGGACCAGGATGGCCGAGGATGGCGCCGGCGTAAACGCGGGCCAGGAGCGGTTCCAGGGCGGCGTTACGACGGCGGGTTCTTTCTTGAGGTCAACGAAGTAATCCGCAGTGACGTTCATCGTGGTCACGTTGCCGGCGAGATCCGTGTACTGCACCAGGTCGACGGAAACGCAGGGGGCGCGCAGGCCGATGCGATACGCAGGCCAGTAGTCATAGCTGACATCCCACTGCTTGCGGACCAGGTCGCGGTTCTGCAGGATCTCTGCCTGCTCGCGCGCGGCCGAGATCAGGACGGCGAGTTGCGTGTCATCGTCGGTGAACGTGTCATCGAGCTTGAGATAGGTTTTAACCTCGCCCAGATTGAGCGGCTCGACGAAAGTCTGCGGCTCCTCGGTCTGCGTGAGGCGCAGAGTCCCGAAAGAGTCGAAGTTCGAATCGTAAGGCGAGACGTAGGGATAGCCGTACGGAAAGTTCATGGTCGCTGCGCTCCAGTTATTTCAGGCCCGATTCGGGCTTCAGCTGCGGCTTCGCTTGAGACGGAGCGACGACCTTGGTTTCGAACTTCCGAGGCGCCGGCGTTTGAACTTCGCGCATGAGTGCAACCTCATGCGGGGATCCCGGAGATCCCCGCCATTCTTGAGGGGTTGAAGAGGTTTAGCTGAACTGGCCCTGCACGAAGGCGTTGGGGCGCTTCACCACGTTGGCGACACGCTTCTCCGCACGGATCGCGACCAGGTTCTTCTGGAAGAAGTCCGCGTGCTCGGTCGAGATCTCGACCTGCATATCCATGCGGTCGCGGATCTCGGCTGCCGGCGGCGCACCGGTGCCGACGAGGAACTGATTCTGCGGGATCGAGGTCGTGGGAACCACGTCGAGGCCCCAGATCGACGGACGCACCGCGGTCTGCGGATCGCCGAGGATATAGCGGCCGTAGGAGTCCTTGGTGAGGCGGATCGCCCACCAATCCATCTCATTGAGGACGATGAAGGTGGGCGTCAGTTCCTTCGACCGCGCGATCTGGCTGATGGCGTGGCCGAGCTGGTCGATCTTGTTGTCGCCGGCGACGTTGAGCGAGGTGTCATAGGCCTGCGCCTGGGGGATGTACCCGTGCAGGTTTTCGCCCGTTCCATCGCCGGACAGGAGCTGCAGCTCCTCTTCGAGGTTCACGTAGTAGGGCAGCGACGTGTTGATGTAGCCGGCCAGCTCCGCGAAGTCGTCGAGGATTTGCTTGGTAGCGGGAATGAAGGCCGCGATCGTCTTCACCTTCTCCGAGGCAGACGCGAACGTCACGGCGCTCTCGTTGATGGCGTTGCCTTCTGCCGTCACGCTGCCCGCGCCAGCCGTGACGGAGAGTGCGACGCCAGTTGCGGTGGCGGTAGCATTCTTCGAAACAGTGATGGCGTTGGCGCCGGTGATGCTGGCGATCACAGATCCGGCCGCGATGCCCGTGCCGGAGATCGGCTGACCGACCTTCAGGCCCGAAGTGCTGATGGAAGTGTTGGCGATGGCCTTGCTTCCATTGGTTGTGTCGCCGGTCATGCTGATGGTGTACGACGGCGGCGACGTCACCTTGACGAAGTCGACGAGCTGCAGGCTGGTGGGACGCGCCAGGAACAGATCGCGCACGCGCAGGCCCTGGCGCGCTTCTGCCGTGATTCCGGAGATGCGATCGATGGTGAGCACGCCGGAGGTGGAAGCGCCCACCGCGGCGGAGGTGATGGTGGTTTTGCGATCGAAGAAGCGGTTCGATTTGACCGTGAACGAAACACGGCCAGAGCGGTTCTTGATGATGCGGGCGACGTCGTCGTTCTGCTTGAGCTCTTCCTCGAGCGAGAGTTCAGGCGCGCCGGCCTGGTGCTTCTCGGCAAGCTTGATATCGACGGCGTCGATCTGCTTCTGCAGCTTCTCGACAGACTCTTTGGTTTCAGTGAGCATCGTGCCGAAATTCTTCTTCTCTTCGGCGGCCTTTTCGACGTAGCTCTTCAGCTCCGTCTGCAGAGCGGACAACTGATCCTTCAGTTCCACGTGGGAACCTCCTGATTGAATTGGGTTGTGGAGTTGTGAACCTTCACCCCAGCGACGTAGACCTGTCGCCGGGGACCCCGAAACCTGCGATTACGCCCGCAGGAGCGCCCTCATAGCCTCGAGGGAGTCGGCCGCCAAGTGGAGTTCCTGCGACCCCAGCGACTTGGACCTGTCGCCGGGGGCCCCGTCTTCCGGCTTGGACTTGTGCTGGCGCGCGGCTGCGGATTTGGAAGTGGCATCCTCGGAGTCGTCGTCGACGTCCTCGCCGGCTTCGTCGTCCAGCAGTGCGGCCAAAATATCGAATGCGGATTTCATGTGGCCATGGCACTCGCTCAGCGTGCCCTTGGTGGCAGCGGAGAGCTTGCGGCCATCCTTGGTTTCACGACGGCCGGCCCAGGCCTTTGTATCCATACCGTAGAGCTCCGCGATCACGTCGAGATACTGCGGCAGGAATTCCATGTAGGCGGCGCGGAACTGATCGATCGCGGTTTCACTCGCGGCGATGATATCGGCGCGCTTGGCTCCCGATTGCCACACCGCACTATAAAGCGCGCTACGCAATGCAGAAGGAATCTGGTACCAGGCATCAAGCATTTGCTGCTCGTGCAGCTCTTCGTTGAAGTCGCCTTTCTCCTCGCGCTGCGCCTTCACATCGGTGACGCCGGCGAGCGTGTTCATGGGGAACGTGACGACGGAACCTTCCCAGAGGCGGATCTCTTTGAGATGGCGTACGCCGTCGACAACCTGCGCCTTGATGGCGTCGTAGCCGATGGACAGCCCCTTGACGATCTTCGCTTTCATCAGCAGATAGGCTTTCTTCGCTTCGGGGATCTCAAGCAAGAGCTTCCCGCTGCAGGCCAGGCCGTCGGCGGTATCCTTCAGCTCGAGCTCGCCGATCGGGCAATCCGCCTTGTGCTGCCAGAGCATGGGCACGGTGCTGCCGTTCTCCTGGAGCGTCTTGGTAAACGCGCCGGGCTCGACCACATCCCCGCCGTCGTCGACGTTGTTGTAAGGCGAGAGCATCCCCTCAAACGTGCCGTCCTCAGACACGCTCTTGATGGACAACCGCATTTCACGGCGCTTGTTCTTCATGTTCACTCCTCGCTACTTTTTGTCGCTGCCGACGCGGATGCGCACGGCCGGCGCGTTGGCGCCCTGCATGTTCTGCACGGGCGCAAGGTTGACCTGGACGTAGTGCTCGTCGCCGCCATCGATGGGGTTTTCGCCTTCCATCGCGCGAACTTCGTTGATGGAGTTCTTGCCCATCTGAAGCATCTGCGCATATCCGGCCATGCGCGTTTGGAAGTCGGCGCGGAGCAGGGCACTTAAGTCATGGCGGAAAAAGTAGCCCTGCCCCTTCTCCTCGGGCGTCAGTACGCAGCGCCACATTTCCTGCTCCCAACGAGTGAGCCAGGTCATGAGGGTGAAGCGTACAAACTGCTCGGCGAGAGACTCGATATTGCTGAACGTAGCGTGCGAGAGATCGCCCACCAGGGTGGGAAACACGCTGAACCAGCGGCAGATTTCGGGAATGGTGAACTCGCGCGATTCGATGAGCTGCGAGTCGGCCGCCGTGAGGCCGAGCTTGACATACTCTAGGCCGCTCTCAAGAATTGGCGGTTTGTGCGGATCCGAATAGGCCTTGAGCCAGTTAGCGCTGAAGCGCTCCGCATCATTGTCGTCCTTGAACTTCGACGGATGCTTTAGCGCGTATGGAACTCGGCCGCCCTTCGCATAGAAGTTGGCAACGTTGCGTTCCTGCGCGATCGCGGTACCCAGCGACTGCCGCGCCATGGTGATGACGCTGTAACCGCGCATACCGTCCCAGCCGAGGCCGCGGATGTGCAGGATGTCCTGCGGCTTGTCGCGCTGGACAGTGTAGGTCTGGTCCGGCTGATTGTTCTCCTTGACTACGTAGACCAGGCGCTTCTGGCCGGTCTTTTCGCGATCGGGAAACACCATCTGCGGCTGGATGGGATAGAACTCCATCGCCGTGCCGGTTCCGGAGCGCCGCACGATTTTCGCAAAGCCGTTACCCTGCAGGACGCAATGCGAGCTGAGCAGCTCAGTGAAATTCTGCGACGTCATCTCCGGACTGGGAGCATTCTTCATCGCGTTGTAGGTGGGATGGCCGACAGCGGGCTGCTTTTCCTGTCCCACCTGGCGCATCATGTTGAGCGCGAGAAAGCCGATCGACTCGGAGATGACCTTGTTGCAGGCCCAGACGGTGCTGAGACCCATCGCCGTCTCAGTGGAGACAGGCTCGCCGGACCAGGCGGGCAGGCCTCCGGAGAGCGCGGAGTATATGCCGTAGTAGCCGTTGCGCGCATACCAGCCGGCGGAGACCGTATCGAAAGAGAACGCCGCGGCCTTGGCCTCAGAGAACAGCGAGAGCGGCTGCTCCTCCTGCCCCATGCGGACGATGAGATCCTTGACGGCGCCTTTGATTCCTTCGAACATTTACACGCTCCTCACTACGGGCGAGATGTAGCCGTCGTCCTCGGGCGCTACGATGGCGCGCGCCAGGGCGGTGATGATGGCAACGATGCCGTCAATCTTTTCGCGGATCAGACTCTTGTCAGGCTTGATGCTGCCGGCGGCGTCAGTGGAGACGATTACGTTGGAGGCCATCCAGCGCAGGACGGCGTTGCCACCGTGTGCGAACAGGTGCGTGAGCACCAGCTCCATAAGCCGCTTGGTGGGCGCGTTGAGCGTCAGGAAGCCCTGGCGGATGGGAACCATGGTGAAGCCGTCTCCGGTGAGCTGCGTAACGATCTGTTGCGCGTTGTAGGGGTCGTAGGCGATCTCCTGAATCTCGTATTCGCCGGCGACCTCGTTTACCTTGGCCCGGATGAAGTCGTAGTCGATGACATCACCCTCAGTGAGCGTGAACAATCCCTGGCGCTCCCACACGTCGTAGGGCACCTGATCCTTTTTGGCGCGCTTCTCGATGGCTTCCTTCGGCAGGAAGAACCACGGCAACACGCGCCAGAGCGGATCGTCCGGCGCCGGCGGGAACAAAAGCACGAACGCCGAGATATCGATCGTGGTGGACAGGTCAAGGCCGCCGATGCACTTGCGGCCGCGGAGTGCTGCGGGGTCGATGGGATCGTTGCAGAGATCCCATTTGTCCATCGGCATCCAGTTGCTGTGACCGGATGTCCACACGCACATCTGGTACCGCAGGAACGTGTTGAGCGCCGACGGATCGTTGGCGGCCTGCTCCGCCATGCGCCGCATCTGCTCAATGCGGATGATGACGCCGAGAGCGGGGCAGGCCTTGATCCAGTTCTTTTCGTTCTTCCAACCGTTCGGATCTTTGATGTCCTCTTCATCGAGGCCGCAGACCCATCCAAACCAGGTGTCGTCAGGGATAATGCCCTGCAGCACCTTGACGACGTATTCCCTTTTCTTCCAGCACACCGTCTCGCGATTGAACCCGCTGTTCGTGATGGCGAACATGAGCGAGTTGGGACGCTTGCCGGAGGCCGAGTCGAAGACATCCCAGACGCCAGAGCTGGAGTGGACGTGGAGCTCGTCCAGCACCGTGAAGGATGGCCGCCGGCCAAGTAGGTTCTTATCCTCAGAGGAGACCGGCTCCATGAAGGAGGCCGTCTCCGGGATTGCCATGTTGTTAACGCCGCGCTCGGTAATGCGGGCGCGCAGATAGTCGGAGTTCTCGACCATCTGCTTCGCTGCGTTGAAGACTACCTTTGCCGTTGCCTTGTCGGTGGCGGCTATGTAGACCTGGGCGCCCGGCTCGCCGAACGCAAAGAACTCGTAGATGCAAAGGCCGGCGGCGAGCGGACTCTTGCCGGTACCGCGGCCCTGTTCGACGTAGGCGTACTTGAAACGGCGGTACCCGGTGTCCGCCCACTTCCAGCCGTAGAGGATCCAGAGCATGGCCTGCTGGTCCGGCCGGAGCTCGAAAGGCTTGCCGTTCCACTCGCCCTCGTAGTGTTCGAGGAAGAGCGGAAAGAAGTCGATGACATCTTGCGCGGCTTCGCGGTTGAAGACCAGGCCGCGTTTCGCGCCGTCTTTCAGATCGCGCTGATGGCGCTCGATCTGACGGCGGACGTGTTGCGAAGTGAGGATCCTGCCGGCCAATACATCCGCGATGTACTTTTCGGCGACGGTGCGCCTGGCCAAGTTACGCCCTCAGTTTTTTGCGCAGGTAGACGTCGCGAGGATCGGCAGTCGCGGCGGCCTTCGCATCCGCGGGAGTCGTGTTGACCTTAGAGCGGCCTGAAGGATCGAGGCCGCACTTGTTGCAGAGGCTGTTGAGTTCCTTGCGATCGGCGGACTTGATCGTGCGCTTGACCTGGAGCAGCTTGAGCTCGCAGATCTGCTCAGCGGTCCAGCGATCAGCCTTCGTGAGCCAGTCCGCCATCTCACAAAGCTCGCGCCAGAGCTCGCAGAGCTTGGCATTGTCGGCAGCCTGCGCCTGGTTCTCACGGATCGCACGGGCCTCGTCCCAGGAGATGCCGAGCTGCGCGGCGACTTCGTTGGTGCTCTTGTCCTGGGCGAACAACTCGTAGGCCTGAGCCGCGGCAGGATGAGACTGCCACCGCACCGGCGGCTCGCCCAGGCCGAGGGCAGGCTGAGGTTCTCCCTGGCGCGCGCGTGCCCTGGACGGATTCTTCCGGAGAGCGCCTGTGATCTCCAGGAGGTTCGTCGGCTTGCGCGGGCGTCCAGCCATGTTGAGGCACCTTTTCGCGTGGTTGATCCGCCATGACGCGCTCTACGGGGCATCTACGCGCGATCCTGACGGGCTTGTTATGAGCTACGGCTAACTACCTCAAAAACAACAGCTAACTGACAAAAACTCCATTTTGTGGACGCATGCAAAAGGCTGGGGCACGGTCTACGAGGCCGAGGTCGCTAGCGATTTTGACCCCCTACCCCTCCGGGCAAGTCACTCTCCCCGAGCCGTCCGCGCGCTGTGACACTCCTTACAGAGCGCTCGCAGATTGTCTTTCCGGAGCCGCAAATCCGGACGTTCGACAACCTTCAGCACATGGTGGGCTTCCGTTGCCGGCGTCGGCCGCGGCGGGTTCAACTCCAGACAATCCTGGCAGAGCGGATTCTCCTTGATGAATTCCTCTCGGACCGCCTGCCAATCTCTGTCATAACCGCGGCTCGCCGCGCTGCCCCGAGCCTTGTCATACTGCTTGCGCGGATTGCTCACCGACTTCCGATGCGTTCCGCAAAAGCCCTCGCCCGCATTGACCAACTCAGCGCAGCCAGGCTGCCCGCATGGAGTCTTACTGCGACTAGGCAACCTTAGAACCCGGCTTGCGCCAGCTCCTGCAACCCTGCCCGATACTCAACCCGCGCCGCTTCGTTGCTGATCCTGTAGTGCTCAGCAATCAGCCGGGCAGCCTTGTCCTGGTCGAGATAACCAGTCACCTGCGCCACCTTGATCGCGGCTGCATTCGCTGACTTCGCTGCACTCGGCCCGATCATCCCATTGACCAGCGCCAGCACCGTGTTCACGATCGTGGCCACCGCTGCAATATCCACCAATGCTTTCTGCTGGCTCTGAGGATTCACGATACGCGCCGCCTCCAGCACCGCCTGGTTCACCGATTGCTGCAGCGTCACAACCGCCGCCTGCAACTGCGCCAGCACCGATACACTTGGACTTGCCAGATACGCCTGCGCCTGCGCCACAACCAACTGCGCGCCCGCGTCGAATCCTTTCGTAGCCGCTGCCAGAATCGGCGCCGCCGCCGGATCCAGCACCGCAGCCGTCGCATCCACCACATGCACCGCGTTCTGCAGCGCCGGCATCCAGTTCACAATGTCCTGCGCGGCCTGCGCCTTCGTGCATCCCGTGAACAACGTTGCCTGCAGGAGCAGCGCGCACAACATCAGCACGCCCAGCTTCTGCGCAGCATTTCCATCGGGAGGCATCGGGCACGGCTTGTGTGCCGGATCATCGAGACCCGCAACCTTCCCACCGCTATTCATGAAGTTCTTGATCGACGCCAGCTCCGCATCGCTCAGCGTCACATTGAAATCGCGCGCCAGGATGCCGATCAGCGCGATGCCGATCGCAATCCCGTAACCCTTCCAGCCGCCGCTGCCCTGGTACGTCGCCGCGGCCTGCAGGCCACCCATCGCCAATCCGATGATCGTTGTCTTCCAGTTCTGCATCGCCTCATGCTCCTCTCACTGCTTTTTCCGCGTCACGCCCAGCTGACCCTCAACATGCGAGAGCCTGCCCTCATGGTCCGTGTGCTTCTCGCGCAGATCCTTCACGTCCTGGCTGATCTGGCGAACCCACCCGACAAGGTCCCGAAGTTGCTGCTTCATCATCGCGATCACCGCGACCCCGATGACGACCTGGATCACAAGACTGAGCCAGAACTGTTCGGAAAGATTCACCCTTGCGTTCTCCCAATGAATCGATTCGGCTGATCTTGCACCCAAATGAAAGCGGCACTGATCCGGGCCAATTGGATCAGTGCCGCCGCTCACGCTCCCTGTCTACTACCCGTCGGCTCACCACTGTGCACCGTGGACAATTTACGAGCCAAACCTGCAGGAGCTCTCTAATACGGGGCCTTTCGCATTTCGCTACTCAGCCCCTCTCGTTAATTCCCCTTTACGCGGGCCAAACCCGCAAAATGTCACCCTGCGCCGCGCCCACATGCGGATACACAGCAATCTTCGCCTGGACGCGTTCCACTTCATCCTCCGGAAGCCGTCCCTCTTTCGCACGCTTCAGGCGCAACACTTCCGGCAGCCCGGCCGTGCACGACCGCTCGACGTTCAGCTCCATCTCCGCGCTGTCGATCGCGGCGGCGGTCTGAATCGAGCGCAGATCGCTGTCCACCTTCTTTGACTCCGCACCGATCACGCGAAAGCCGATGTGCGCGCCCGTCACCGTGTCGTACTCGCGGCGCCAGATCTTCAGAGCCTCATAGAGCTGCGCGTTCGCAAGGCTCGTACGCTGGATGACACGGAAGCCGCCTTCCGCCGCGTACACCTTGAACTGATCACCGTTCCGCCTTCCCCGACGTGCCACTTGCGCCTCCAGAAGCTAATCGCTTATCGAGCTCTTGAAAGGCAGTCAAAGTTCCGCTCACGTCATGCCGCACCGCCCGCCAAATGCCAAGCTTCACGTTGGCGAGACCCTCTTCCACCCGCACGCGACGGATGAACGAGTAAGCTGAGATCGATCCGGAACAATAAAGCGCAAGTTTTGGGTGCCTTTACATGCTCACCCTGGATTTGCATAAAACGGGGCTCCTTTTTCAGACGCACGGCATCGTCTCTTTGGGCAGTGCGGAGAACTTCAGGTTCTGCCGTGTCCGCCGGATCACTCCGGAAATTGTCCATGAGTCGAATCGAATCCTAATGGAAATTCATCAGGCGCTGCGAAGAATCCGCAAGAATACAACTCGGAGTTGTATTTGGCACCAGAAACAACAACGAAACGCGTAATGCGACCGCTGTTTTCCTCAGAAGGATCGGTGAAATCCGGCCGCCCGATTCATACTTCGCAACGAGCTGCTGACTGACGCCGATCGCCGATGCCAGCTCCGCCTGCGAGACCTTCGCCGCCTCGCGCGCCGCCGTGATCCGCTTTCCCACTTCCACGTCGAACAGCTTTTCTTCCTCCGTCCGCGCCTTCGCCATTCTCAAAAGCTCCCTGCGCGCGCTTCCATGGCGCGCTGCGCTTCACGTATCGCCGTCTGATCCCAGTTCCAGCGGGCAGAGTTCTCCCACATGCCGGATTCGTAAAACTCGGCTGCACTGGGCACTTTGAAAAGCAGATGGCTGTTCTTCTCCAGCTTGCGCTGCGCCGCGATCATTCGATCCGCGACCTCCGCAGCCCGCCCACTGCCCGCATCCACCCGCAGGCCTATCTGCTCGCGGATTTTCCGTTTCAGCCGCCGTGCTGTCGCACCGATGGCGTCCATCACCCGCTTCACAGCGTCGTCGATCTCGCGATCCGGCGAAGCCGTGCCCCCATCTCCCCCGGTCGCGCAGCAACTGGGGGCTGGGGGGAGTTTTTCAGTCTTGCAGTCTTGTGTTCTTAAAACATTGTCGTCTGTCGCTCCTGGTGCGACAGTTTTGTCGCTCTGAGCGACAGATCTGTCGCACTTTTCCCCAGGCACAGAAAAAAGCGAGCCTTCCAATCTGTCGCTCAGAGCGACAGATGCGTTAGCCATGGAAACCCCACCGACTACGGAAAGTCCGCTCGTTTTGCGTGCCAGCCGCGCCCGCAGCTCTCTTACTTCCACCTTCAACGCCGCGGCCCTCGCCACCGGCAGTTGCAGGCATCCCATCCCCGAGTCGTAAGCCCCGCCCTCGCGCGAGACCAGGTCCTTCACATCCGCAAGGGCATAACGCCCCTTGCTCTTCACCGCACCCTGCGCGTGAATCAGGCCAACGTGCTGCAGGACCTGCAGGCAGCGCCACACCGTGTCCACGCTCTTTCCGCACCACTCCGCCATCTCGCGAAGGCTCACGCGTGTATCGCCACTGCGCACCTTCGGAGAAACAATCCAGGCCCCATGCGCATAGCGCGCAATCCTGCAGTACACCCAGGTCGCGTCCGCGCCGATGAGCGGCTGGTAGCAGTCCGCAACCTCGTTATCCACCCAGAAGTGACAAGGCTTGCGCTGATCCCGCAGGCTCACTTCCTGATCCCCGCGATTCGTCATCGTCCGCCCTGTCGTGTTACGTGCTGTTTACCCACTTGATTCTCCCCCGCACTCGCACCACGGGCCGGGCAGCCATCCCGCCCGGCCCGTGGGTTACGTTCCACAAGTCCCTCTAGCGTCCCACCGCTGTAGAGACGCGCCCTTTCTCCCGGCGGCCATTTCACTGCGCCGCAGAGCTCTCAAATCCGGCTGAACGTACGCGCAAACCGTTCTTCGCCAATGCACGCCAGAATCCGCCGCGCCCAGGCCACTTCATCCGGCGTCACCCGCATGCGGTCCCGCATGGGCAGTGTGGGATCGCCGCCGGGCCGGTCATTCCACAGCGCGTGCGCCTGCGCCTGCGATCGCTGCTCCATCTCCACGCGAGCGATCGCCAGCGCCTGCCCCGTTTCATCCAGCGGCTCCGGCACCGCCAGCTGCCCCCGCACCGAACTCGCTATCACCATGAATCGCATTCCCACGTTCGCACCCCTTGAATTGTGGCTTTCAGGGCTCCTTGCTCGGTATGGACGATAGCCCATGGCGGCGAGTTCCCTTGTGGTGATCGCGATCGCGCCGAAGCTGATCGCCAACTCTCGTTTCGATTTGCAGATATCGAAGTGCTCTTTCCAGGTATCTGCGTACTGGATCCAGCGCGCGGCGACGCCCACCCGCCGCGCCATCTCGCGCAACTCCGTCGATGTATCCGCGATCATGTGGCACATCACCATGCGCCCGAACGGAGCCTGCATGTCGTCGACGTAAACCGCCATCAGTTCTTCTCGCCCAGACTCACGTGGTTCGCCAGATTGCCGATGTCAGTTTTCAAGTCGCCTTCGGAAAGATGCTTCGCAATGATGAGCAAAATTCGATAGATAGTCTTCTCTTTCCACGTCATCGTTCACTTCCTCCGTTCAGTTGAATTAGTTCGATCATCGCGAGCTGCTCGTCGCGCGGCATCGAGCAGGCCTGGTGGTGCGTCCACTTCACAATCTGCCCGCGCTTCGCCCGTTGCCAGGCCTGCACATCGCCGAGCCGCACATCCTTCTCATCGAGCATGAGATTCACCACGGCCCGCACGTTGCCGATCTCACGCTCCAGCGCCACGCGATTCGTTTTGCCGCCATACGGCGACTGGCTCTCCCAGCCGTGCCGCAGAACCTTGCAGACCGCCTGGACTGCCTCGCCGCATTCTTCCGCCAGCAGCGCCAGGCGCTCGATCTCCGCCGGAGTCAGCCCGGGAACCTCATAGCCTTCGGTAGCCGCAAACAGCAGCTCTTCCGTGCGAGCCAATCGGCGCGCCACGGCATCATGAGCCTTCTCGGCATACTCCAAACTTCGATTCAGCCGATCGACCTGCTCTTCAAGTTCACGCCGTTGCGGTTGCGGCGTCGTCTCATACTCCGACTCCGCGATCGCCTGCCCCAGCTCACGCAGCCAGCCGCCCAGCCGGCGCCGCAGTCTTCTACTCCCTACTCCCTGTTCCCTGGTCCCTGCCTTTGTCATCTCCCCCTCCAACTCACTGCCTGCCTGTCCAGCGCTGCACCCGCACGCGCCTTCAGCAACTCTCGCCGCTTCCTCTCGCTGCGATACCGCCGCGCGTCCCGCGCCATCTTCGGATCGTCGAACTCCCAGCACTCCGTGTGATCCAGCACCAGCAGTTCGCGGCGCTCCTGCATCCACTCCGCATCGTTGCGGCGCCGCGCGCTGTGCACTTCATCGAACTCCCCGCACCCCAGGCACTCAAAAGCATTCAGCCTGTCGTGCCACTCGATCCCGCCATCCTCCGGACGTTCGCGCTTCGCCATCGACTTACTCCCCCAGCGGCCGCCGCGTGGCGCGCCATCGTTGCCAGCTGCAGCTCGCGCACGCTTTCAAGATCGCGGGCCACGTCGAAGCCAAGCGCAGCCAAAACAACTTCCGGCACGTATGCATGTAGCCGATTTGCCTTCACCAAGGTCCGGATCCCGCGCGGCGATAGAGCCTCCCGTCCACAGCACTTCCGGCACCTGCGCCTCGCGCACATCCAGCTCGCGCAGGAACAGCTCCCACCGCGACGGCGCTGCGACTTCCGGGTTAAAGTCCCCGTGCTCCCGGCGCCGCGCCTCTCGATGCCATCCGCTCTTCCGCATTCCCCCGCCGCTTCGCCTCGCCATAGCCGCCTCAGTGCCCTCTGTACTCAGGAACCCGTGCCATGGTCTCTTTCTCCATCACGTCGTACACCCAGACGTGATCTTCCGTGTGCCCAAGAGCCATCGGGATGATCCAGTTGAGGTTTGGCACCCAGACGGGGTGCTCATCGTCGATAGGCCAAACCATGATCTGCTCCGACTCCATCGTGCGGACCTGCGACTGCTTCGCCGTATCGAATGCGTGATAGAACTCGACCTCCCATTGGTCACCCTGGAGCCGCAAGAACAGCGACCAATCGCGCACTTCGACGCCTGTTTCCTCCAGAAACTCTCGATACATTGCAGCTGGCCCGCTCTCAAATCCGAGGCCCAGATTGGTGCTGTCGATGCGCTTGCCGCCGATCGCGTTCCACTTGCCGACGATGGCCGACGGTCCATGGTTCTTAAGCACAAGAGCGACCTTTTTGCAGTCTTCGTCAAACAACAATCCAGCAACGTACTTAACCATTTCCTCTCCTCACTCCATCACCGGCCCGTGATCGAGCCGAATGCCTTTCTTGCCCTCTTTGCGCGCCGCTTCCACGCGCTGCAACAACTGGCCCAGCCGCTCGGCGACCAGCTCGCCGGCATCGCGCGGCGTGCAGGCCGGATCGACCAGCAGCACCGAGTCCGGCGCGCGAATCACGAGCACGCAGATCGCGTCCGACTTCGAGCGCAACCACTCGCCAATCGCCTCCACGGTCCCCAGCTTCCCCCAGTCCAGATGATCCTTGCCCTTGCTCACGCGTCGATCCCCAGCTTCGCCATAAGTCCCTTGAATCTGCGCTCCGCGGCCTGCGCTTCAGCCAGGCGATACACGGCTCCCCAAGGTAACGGGAACGCACCAGGAAGGCCCTTGAGGCGCACAACAGCAAAGCCGTCGTACGCCTCAACCGTGACCTGCCGCAGCGCACCCTCTTCGAAGACAGCCTGAGAGGTCTGCAATAAAAAGCGGCGCTTTGGTTCAGTGCTCTTCGCCAACGCGGGCCTCGTCAGTCAGCCACGGGGCGCGCGCCCCAGTCGGTGTTTTCCTGCTGAATCGTCACGCTGTATTCACCCGGCGGGACGATATGGGCCTTGTGCTCCTGGTGGACAAGTGAGACGTCGCCGGGTTCGCCGAGCACGCGGACATAAGTCATACCGTCCGGACCCTCATACATCTCGACCAGGTCAGCAACATCCGTTTCGGCTACGTTCGACATGAAGCTATGGTGATGGCCCGTCACTTCACCCAGAGCTACAGGCCTGACGGGAATACGCTTCGCACTTTCAGGAATCTTGGTTCTCATCATCGATGATCCTTTTCGGTTGAGAGTTAAGGTTGCGCACCGTCGCGAACGGCGCATTGGATGGAGGTCTTTTAGCTGTGCTGCTGTGCCAACGGGCCGCCCAACAATGGCTTCAGAAAAACATCGCCCTGGCGCAGGAAGCGTCCGCGCTTGTAGGCCTGCTCATCATCGAGCCCAAAGGTCCACGCCACAGCCTCGTAGCACCGCTTGTGATCGTGGCGCACACGGATCGTGTATTGCCGGCCTGTCGATGGATCCGTTAGGCGCACGAACCGCAGCGGCCTGTCCTCAAAGTCGCGGAGTTCGGCCGCCTCGAGCAGCTCTGCGCGCTCGGTGCCGGGGCGGTAATGCGTCACGAAGCGAGTGCCAGCCTCTACCGTCTCTGAAACAGGGATATCCGGAAACTTCGAGTGGAGTTCGTCCACGTGGATGATCTTCATCTTGGCTTCTGAGCAGAAGCGCTCCCAGCCCATCCGCTCCACCATCACGCGCCGAACCTCGGCATTCTCCTCGGCCGCGATCTGCGCGACTGTCAGTGTTTCCGGCGCTTCAATGATCTGGCGGGTTACGCGCGTCCCATGCCAGGACCACACACCCCATCCATCGCGGAAGCTGATTGCCAGGCCGTCTTCGCGATGCAGCCTATGCGAACCCCAGCCTCGAGGCCGCGGCGGATCGGCCAGCTCGCGATGAATCTCTAATGGCCGTTCGCTCACGATCACGAAGTCGCGGTGCGGCCACCACCAACACGCCGATTCAGCCGTAGCCTCATAGGCGCGGCCGCGGTTCCATAGATCGCCTTCGAGCTCAAGCCCGCAAACATCGCGGAAGTACGAAGTAAAGGCGCAACCCCACCAGCCTCCAGAAACCCAGAACTGACCGCCCAGGATGTAGTACCAACTGTTTGCGATCGTCTGCAGAACCGCGTCGCGAACCGCGCCGTCAACCGCGCCGCCAACCGCGCCGTGAACCGCGCCGCCAACCGCGCCGCCAACCGCGCCGTGAACCGCGCCGTGAACCGCGTCGCGCTGGCCCTGGCGCTCTCGCAGCGCCAGCAGGTACGACGCTGCAGGCCCGGCGATCGCCACCACAAGTGGCGACGGCGCCCACACGATCACCTTCGGTGGCTGCAAACCTGCGAAGCGATAGCACTCGCGCACAGCGGCTTCGAACTTAAATCGATCCGCATTCCCTGTTCTTAAGCCGACTTCAATCCACTTGTCGGCCCACTCGTCGAAGCGCGCTCTCTGCGCCTCTGTCAACTTCGTGATTCTCCTTGTCATCCCGCCTTCTCCTGTTCCACTTCCTCGCTTGCTCTCATCACTGCGCACAGCATCAGCACCATGCCCGCATCCGGCAGCGGCTCACGCGCGTAGCCCTGCGCCTGCGCCATCGCATCGGCCTGGTCACAGCAGGCGATCGCTACCGCCCGCCGCAACACCGCGTTGCGCGTTAGCGCCGACTCGCGCAGGATCATCTCCTCGTCGATCGCCAGTTCGAGGCGCGTGTATTCGCTCGTTGCGTTCCCGCTGCTCATAGCTATCCCGGATCCTTCATCCGCTTCGGCTTGCTGCCGAGCTTGCCCTGCGCCGCCGGCTGCATCTGCAGCTCACCTTGCCGCGCCGGTGTAAACGCCGCCCACACCCGCGTGTACGCGTACGGCTTCATGAAGTCGTGAATGCCGCCCTCGTTTACGTGCTCGCCGCTGAACCAGAACTCGACTGTGTTCTTCTCCCGCGTGAACCGCAGCCCTTTCAGGTCGACCACATCCAGGTGCAGCACCGGCGTGACGTCATCGATCTGCGCGAAGAAATCGATCCCGCAGGCCTGAATCTCGCTCGCAATCAGCACCTCGATCGCAGCGCTATCGCGGTCCGTGATGTAGTCCCAGGCCTTCGCCACCGGGACATCGCAGGCCCTCACATGCTCCGCCGTCATGGTGACGATCAGCGTGAACTGCCACAACCGGATGCCGGACTTCCTGTCGCGCTTCAGCTTCGCGGTGTGGATGTAGACTTCCGGCCGCTGCTTCTCGAAGAACCTCATCGCGCACCGCCCGCGCGCCGGCGCTCAAACCATGCAGCCAACTCTGCCCGAAAGTCTTCCGCGCTGATATCCCGCGTCACTGTCGTCACGGAATACGAGCCGCCGGCACCGCCGCTGCACATCCGGAAGCTGTCCGCGTCGCGCAGGAACGCCTCGCGATCAAGCTCACTCAGCACGCGCTGGACGTACTCGAAATTGTCACCGCCGATCGATATGCGAACTTCGACGGGATGGACCGGAGGTTTCTCTTCCTCCTCGCGATTGAGCACCTTCGCGATCGAGAGCAGCGACTGCGAACCGCAGCGCGCGCAGCGCCCGTTGCCGGCGGCCGTGATGGCCTCGCAGTCCTGGCAGAGCTGCGCCACCGCGAGCATCACGATCGACGCGCCCGGATCCGCCATATCGACAACCACATAGCTGTGGCGACTCATGCGGCACCGCCCGACGCATTGCGCAGCACCAGACGCGCCAGCTCACTCGGCCGATATCCGCGCGGAGGCTTCGGCTTGCAGGTTGCGGCATTGATTCCCAGCGCCTCACAGTGCCGCGCCAGCGTGTTGCGGTGCATGCCGAGACGCTCTGCGGCCTTGCACTGGTTCCCCCGCGCGTCGACCAGCGCCGCCCGCAGAATCACCCGGCGGCAATCGGCCATCATCTGCTCAAAGCTCTGGGAAGGGTTGTAGATCAGCAGATCTACGCTCATTGCGCCCCCCCGTCATCCACATCTCGAAGGCGGTGCCGAGCAGATCGCCGAAAAAGCACATCAACGCGGCGAGAACCACAGCCGCCAGAAACCGCCAGCGCCACTTGTGCAGCCACACGCACGCATACTCAAACCGAATCGCCGCGTAATAAAGCCCCACCGCGCGCCAGGTCTTGCAGGCGTTCCGCAGCTTCGCCAAGCGCTGCGCACGCATGGTCTCGCGCTCATCGCGCTGCTGAGACATCCAGACCAGCGCGGAGATCTCATCCAGGCAGCGCTCACAGAAGCGTTCGCCCGGGAAAGCCATTCTTCCGCAGCCCGCAACCGCGCACTTGCACGTCATCGCCGGTACGTAGCTGAAGATGTTTCCTGAATCCTGATCCCTGTTTCCCGCAGTACTCATGCTGCCCGTCTCCCTTTCCGCCGCTTCGCGCGATCGCGCCGGCGCGCCAATATTTCGTTGATCAGCTCCTGGTTCAGGCCTTGCCGCGACATCGCGATGGAAGCCGCCCGCCAGGCATCGCGCGGCGAACGCGGCACGGACGCCTTTCGCTCCTCAACCGCGCGCGCCCTACGATCCGCCTCGGCGATCTGGCAGGCCTGCGCGGAGCAGACCAGCCGCTCCCGATCGGTGAACACGCACAAATCACCGTCGGGCAGGCGGCAGCTTTCGCCGCCGCACCCGCAATGCCGGCACCGCCCTGGCACCAGCAGGCTCATCGCTTCGCCGCCTCTCGCTCGCTGTCCTCGCGAGCAGCCAGAGCTCTCCCGATCGGATGCGAGTAGCCCCAGTCGCCGGGCCGACCGAATGCGCGCTCTACGTCCTTGCCTTCGACGATCCGGGCAAGAACGACGAGGAGCTCGCCGGCGTCGGCAAGCTGTCCGATCGTCAAGCCCTGGTCGGCATCTCTGAGAGCTCTTGCGCGCTCGCGAATAGCAAGCGACATCTCGACACAATTCATCGCTTGCCGCCTTTCTTCGCGGCCTTCTTGGCAGCTTTCTTCGCCGCAGGCTTGGCAGCTTTCGCCGGCGTCTTCTTCGCACTCTTCTTTGCAGGAGCTTTCGCCGCCTCGCGCTCGCGGATCGCCGCGGCGTGAGCAAGGGCACGATCAACCGATGTCGTCACCGTGCCCGGCTTGCCCGCACGCACCGCCTTGACGTCGATGCCGAGCCAACTCGCGATCTGCTCCATGCGCTCAGGCGCCAGCCCGCGCTGGATGTCGTAATCGCCCACCGGAAGCTGGTCGACAGCGAGGCGCAGCGCGGCCGCCCTCAGAGCGCCCTGCAACGTCAGGCCGCGCACCTGCGCCTCCAGACGGTCGTTGCCGTAGTCAAACAGCGAGCGATCCCAGCCGAGCACCGGGGCCAGCTCCGCGCCGTATTGCCCCGCACCGGCCAACACGCGCAGACATACTTGCTTCGTCAGGAGAGCGATGCGCGGTGTATCAATCTGCGCGTCCGCCACCCGCCCGATCTCAGCAAAGAGCCTCGCGCGGTATTCGCGTTCCTTCTTGACCTTCTCGGCCAGCTTGGCGCGCTCAGCCTTCTCTGCCTCGATCCGGCGCTTATCCTCCGCGCTCTGCTTAGGCGCTGCAGACTTCGACACGCCACCTTTGGTACCACTGCTCGTCGTCGAGGGCGCGTCAGCGTCGCTTTTCGCAGCATGCTCAGGGCACTTCTTGTCGCGGCAGATCTGGACGAAATGCCCGATCCGATTGCCGGTAACCCAGATCGCCTGCTCCTTGCAAGCGCAGTCGGCGGCCACTACGCAGTTCCAGCGGCTGACGCCCGCCCGATCCTGCGCGTGACCATCGAAGAGCATTACAAGCACGCGGCCCGCGCGCTCCGCGGCTTCCAGCTGAGACTTGACCCAGGTGCGGATCTTCTGGCTTAGGCATTCAGGATCAGTGCAGGTATCCTCCGCGACGTCGGCGAACAGCGAGGCCGCTCCGGTCGCGCGCTTCGGACACGCGGTGCAGGCCATCGGCGGGATCTCGTCGTCCAGCGGGAAGGGGACGTCGCGCAGAACGCGCAGTTGAGTCCGCACGATGCGCGCGCGCAACTCGGCGACCGTCACCCGCGAAGGGCTCATCCCGTCCATTGCTCCCTCGGATTGAGCACTCCTTACGCAGTCAATACAAGGCGCCGTGGTCTTGCCGGCGAGCTTCGAGGCTTCCCAACGCCGCTGGCCGGCGCCAATCTCATATGGGCCAAGCTTTCCGAGCGGCCTCACAATGAGTGGCTCGATAACGCCATTGCGACGGATGCTTTCAGCGAGCTCGGCAAGGCGGCCCGGGTCGATCGCCTTGCGCGTTTCAAACCGCGAGCGCACGAGCTGCTCCAGCGGAATCTCGCCGTGCACTATTTCGGCAGGGGTGATGGCAGTGGCCTTCATCATTGCGCACCGCCGTTCTTGAGCCGAGCGGCGAGAGCGCCAGCGATCTCCTCGACCGAAGAGCTTTCGCACGGGCGACGGCTTGAAAAATCGAAGTCCGGTGCGATCGCGCAGATCCGCGCGACCAGGTCGAGCACGCGGCCGGTGCGGCAGGGCTCGAGGTGGCCGGAGCCGTCCGGCGAAACCGAGCGATCGCACTCCAGGCACCAGTCGCGCGGCATGGTCAACGCATCGGCCCCTATCACACGCGACCGGGCCAGATCGCGGGCCGCAAACAGGAGCTGCCCGAACGGCCCGGCATATCCGGCAAAGTCGGAGGCCTCAAGTGCTGGCTTGACCGGAGCGGCGTAGGGTGCGCTGGCGCGCAGCACCTGGCGCTGGACGCGGCACTCGTGCGTGTGCACCGCCCCCACGCCCGGCATATCGACGCCAGGGCAGCACGTATCGTCAGGCCGGCGCAGTTGCGTGCTCAACGGGCAGGAAGCCAGGTGCGCACCCCGCGAGGTGCAGCCCGGGCAGTTCTGGTAGGCGTACCGGCAGTCCGGCGCATGCCGGGGGGTGGAATGACGCGGCCGATGGCAGTCACGGCAGCGCAGCGAGGCATCAACGCCAAACCCGTCCGCCTGGTCAACAGCATCCGCCGCGGCCGCCCCCAGCCCGAGCGCCGAACGAACTTCATTGATAGATTCGACGCCAGCCTCGAGCGCCTTGGCGCTATGGGCCACCAACACAGCATCCGCCGCGGGGGTCGAATCCGCGGCGGCGCCGTTCTGCTCCCCTCCGGAGCGCGTGGAGGGGGCTTCGCCCGCCGAGCCGGACCCAGGCTCCGGTTCGCGGCGAGAGGATTCCTGCGGGCCAGACGGCTGCGCAGGTGCGCTCAGATGTTCAGGGGTTCCCGGCTCAGGGCCGGGCACGGCCGGACGGGCATCCAGGCCCGCGGCAGGAAACGGCCTCGCCTCAGCTGGCGAAAGCCGGAATACGTTTGAATGCTGCTCCATGGTTGCGCTCCTTGGTGCGGGCACCGAAGGACCAACCACGGAAAATCATCGCCGGAAATGCGAAGGGCGATAGAGCCGCTGTTTCTAAACAGCAGTTCCATCGCCCTTTGGAGTCGAACTTGACTTGCATTCCGGCAGATTCCCTTATAAAATCCGCTGGTTTTAAGGGAATCTGGAGCCGACGATCGGACTTGAACCGATGACCTGCTGATTACGAATCAGCTGCTCTACCAACTGAGCTACGTCGGCACACTTTTCTGATTGTATCGTTCGCGACCTTTTCGGTAAAGGCTGCGGCGCTCATTGGCAGCATCGTTTTCAGCCTGTTTGCCGTGCCGGCGACTTCTCTCGTCCTTCCAATATAGTTCCGTCCCATGCCCGGTCAGGACATTCACACATCCGTCTTCTAGCCATGCAAATTCCGGAAAAGTAACGTGCTCAAGATCACTCAACAGCGGTTTAGGTCGTGGTACAGTTGTTTCGGTTCTCCAACTAAACCGATTTCTTGAACAGGAAACCGCACGACCACTATGCCCACCTGCATCCCTTTTCCAGCCGGAGTGCTGGACCAAGACGAGCCGTTAGTCCGCGTTTCACAGCATTTCATCGTCGACCCCACCTCAAGCCTCACCCTATACCGCAAAGCGCGCTACATCTCTCCGGCCTTTCGTGGAGTGGTGTACGCTTTGATTCTTGAATCCCTCATCGTCGCCTGCGCCTGCGCATCCTATTTCGGATGGCATCGCCTGCTGCACCGCTGACCCTCTGATTCACCCCGGGCTCCAGTTACGCCAAATATTGCCCTCCCCCAAGCGCCGCCCAACTCCGCTGACCGTAGTCGTGTTGTCTCGAAAACGAAGCGCACTCCTCCGCCCTTTTCCTTCTCAGCCCCTTTTCTGTAATGTTTAGATTCTGACGGCGCATCTCGTCTGCCCTCGCGCCGCGAAAGGGGACACGCCCATGATGGCGCAGACGCTGGTGCTCGCCTTCCGCATCGCATTCGTTTGGGCTGGAGGCTTCCTGCTCGCCGTCGCCGTCCGCGCGCTGCTTCCCGACCAGTTCGGCTTCAATATCAACGGCAAACAGGGCGCCCTATTCATTCCCTTCAGCCGCATCGGCTTCTGGACCTGCATCTGGGCCGCCGTAACCGTCACTGTACTGGTCGTCATCCGCGCCATGATGGGCGACATCACCACCCCCGCCCGCTGACAGCTCTCCCGAGCTCAGACGATCACAAAACCGAATCAACTCTGACTGGAAAGGGGAGGTCACGAGAGTGGCCCGAGCGGCGCCGTGAGCATGATCGGGCCAAGCGCAGTGGCCGCACCGCAAGTGCCTTAGAAATGGAAAGAGCCGCCCGGCAACAGGGCAGCTCTTCCCTTAGGGAGAATAGTTCCAACGGAGGCAAAGCCATCAGAACTTTCTGGCTGCATAGTAGGTTCCGGCTCTACCAGTGTCAAGAATAATTCTGAAGAATTTAAATAGCCTATATTCAATGGTTTGCAAGGAAGGCCCATCTTTTCCGCGCAACCGGATCTTCGTAGCTTCTTCGCCTTTTTGGTTCCGGTTTTCCTCGGGTTTTCGGGTAGTTTTCTGCTATTTCGGACCTGTTTTCCACAGGCTTGTTTCCCCGGTTAACCCTTCTGGTGCGTACCAATTTGCCGCCGTGGGGTAACCCCCGTTCATTAATCCCTCAAATCAAGGCGAATGAACTCGGCTTCGTACACACTCGACACCGGCTTGCCTCTCGCGATGCGGTACAGCGCCCGCCCACCGCCGAAGAACACCCCCAGGAAGATGGCCGTGCCCGCGCCGATCAGCACCAGCGTCGCGATCCCCATCAACAGCTTTCCTGTCTTCGATACCTCCGACTCCGTTGGTTGCGGAATCGATACGAAGTCCTCCCGGTAATACACGCTGCCGATCAGTTTATGGCTCTCGTCGGGAATCGCATCGCCGCTCACCAGCGCCACCACGGGCCCGCTGCGCCGCACTTCGAGCGAAGCCTGGTCTGAGTCCGTTAGCGCCTTCGTAAACGCCGGCTGCGCCTTGTCCCCTGTCTTGATGTAGTCGCGAATTTTCGTCTCGTAAGCCGCCGCCATCTGCGGCGTGGGATAAGCAATCAACGTGAGCACCGCCGGCCCCGACGACAGCGAATAGTTCGCCGTCACAGCCTCGGCATCCCGATCGAAGCCCACCAGCTCCGGCGGAAGCACGCCGCCCGAGCCCGCATAACCCGCCGGACCCAGCACATAGTGCGTGCTCTGCGCGTCCATCCACTTCTTCGGCAGCACCGACAGAATCGGCGGAGCCAACGCCTTCGTTCCCTGCGCCTCAGGCAGGCGTCCCGCCAGGTCTCGCAGCTCCGACCCCGACATCGAGCCGACCCTGGAGAACTCCGCATCGACGACGATAAACCCGCGCCAGAAGATCACATGGTTCTTGTTCGACGCCGCGCCGTTGCCCACATCCTCCTTCGGCCACCCCGTCCCGCGATAAAACGAATACGCCCCATAAGCGCCGCTCAAATCGTTGAATCGCATGGCGCGCAACGTCAGCGTCTCGCCGTCGCGTTCATAGGCCTCCGTTGCTCCCGATTGGAACCCATACTCCTTCAGTGCTGCGGCATTCGCTGCATCGGCCTGCGCCGCGTCGGCAAGAGGCCTGGCAACGCCCTTCGCCACCCACCCTGCGAACGAATCCGGCAGCAGCTTCCCGTCCGGCAGGGCCGCCTTGGCTGCAACGGGTGCAGCCGTCTTCTGTCCCGCCGCAGGCGCAGCAGGCTTTTGCTGCGCTCCTGCAGCGGCGGCACCCGCCAGAGCCGCGCCAGCAACAAATGTATAAATCCAACGCATCAATTCAGAACTCCAACCTTCAGGGTACAGCTTCGCCCTCTAGACCGGCGCGCGCCCCCTCTCTTGTTGGACACCCCATCTCTGAGAAAGGTTCCCGAGACTGGACTGCGCAATCCTCATTCCCTGCGGACGAGAACCAAACAGGCGCAATCCGCAAGGCGGATTGCGCCTGTTTGGTCCATCTGCCCTTCTGTACCCTGCTCGCTTTTCCCGGCAGTAATCACGCCGGCAGCGGCGGCGCCGCAGGCGCCGTCTGCGCGGGAGCCAGAATGTTCCCCAGCAGCTCATACCGGCCGCCATAGAACACCAGCGCGTAGTTGCGAATCGCTACACTCACCGGACCGCCGAAGCAGATCGCCATCAGCAGTCCGATCGCAACCATCAAGATCCCGAGCGCCACCTGGAGCAGCACCATCACCAGCCACGCTGCGCCTGTCGAATGCACCTGAGCCGCGTGCACCAGCGCAAACAGCACTCCCGGAATGCCAAACAGAAGGATCGCCGGCACGATGAGCACAATCGTCAGCGCAATGGTAGCCGCAAACGGCAGTATCACCCGCAGCACCGCGTACAGGAAGAACGAGCCCTTCTCTTCCATCACGCGTTCCAGCACCGCCGACCATGCCTCGCCCGCCGTCGCATTTTCCAGCGCCATATGCGGCAGCATGAAATCCCGAAGAACCACGCCGACCGCCACGCCGGCCAGCATCAGAATCATAATCACCGGCGCCAGTTGCAGAATCAGCGGCAGAAAGTCGCCAAAGATGAGGTGCCCTTGCTCCTGGCTCTCGCGGAACACCCGGATGAACCCCGGCACAAAGGGAGCCAGAGCTACCGCGGCTACCGCCAGGAACCCCGCCGCCACCACGATCGAAAGCACGAAGAAGCGCATCGCCTGCTCGCGATAGAGGTGCCACCCGGGCGCCAGTTCACGCGAGCGATGCACCAGGCTGTGGAAGAGCGCAAATCTCAGGCGAACCACGACATACATCAGCGCAATGCCCAGCACCACCAGCAGGATTGCACACGCGATAACAGCCGCAATCATCCCCGGATCAAGATTCAGCGGAACTCCATGCGACCCACTCCCCGACGACGGTGAGCCGCCCTTATTCCCCTGCAGGTTAGCCCACATGCCCTCCGTCAGCACCGCGACCGCGCAGAACTTCAGATAATTCCCCCAGCGGAACGGCCGGAATAGAAAGTCGCGGGTGCGATTCAAGGCAGGAGAGATCGCTTCCGTGGCAGAGAGGACGTACATGATGCGCCTCCTTCAACGCGACGAGCGTAGCACGAATCCTAAGACCGGACGCGTGCCAACGCGCTGAGGCTGGCATTGCCGGCATCCATTCATACGCAAGGCGAGCCTTCGATGTTCCTCATTGCAAGTGCCGCCGCAGACTCTGCTATCCGCGGAACGCCTGAAAGGCCAGGAACTTGTCCCCGGGCAGCAGGCTCTTTGTCTTGACCACGCCGAATCCCGCCTGCCGAAGCTGGCCAACCAGTTCATCTTCAGCCGGCAGACGCCCAGCTCCGCTGGTCGCCGCCCCCCACAGGTTCAGCGCTTCGGCGCCAAGGCTTCCACCCTGGCAGCAGGTCGTCAAAAGCAGGAACCCGCCCGGCTTGAGAAAGCTCGCAATGCGCTCCAAGAGGGCCACGCGCTCTGCCACAGGGAAGTAGTAAATGTTGTTGTAAAGCGTCGCGATATCGAAGAGTTCTCCAACCGGCCTCGCGCGGAAGTCGCCATCCTCGACCTTCACCCGGCCCTCCAGACCCCAGCCGCGCAGATTCCTGCGCGCCATCTCCGCCACCGCAGGCTGAAGCTCCAGCCCTACAGCCGTCAGCGAAGCATTCCTCGCAGCCGCGTATCGCAGATAAACTCCTGACCCGCACCCGATCTCGAGCAGCCGCACGTTGCCGCTCCCCGGGAAGAACTCTTGAATCGCCTCAACCTGGAATGGTTCAAGGATCCGCGACGATCGCGCAATCAGCTCCCCATCCTGGTCGGCAAGAGTGAAGAGTTCCCCTCTGCGGACCCGAGGAAGCGTGTCTGCAATCAGCTTGTGGTGGAGCCCCGCTACCTCCTGCACCATGGCCAGCGTGGCGTCGTTCTCCGGCCGTGCCAACGCATTCGCCATTCCGCGCAGTTCATAGCCTCCGGCTCCCAAGTTGAGCAGTTTCAGCCGAACGCCCAACTGGAGCCAAGCCTCCAGCGCTTCGCGTCTCTGACCCGCTGTGCCACCGCCCTGAGCGAGCGACTCGAACGTAGCCGGTCCGCTCGCTAGCCGGTTCAACAGCCCGGACTCTCCAGCGGCTGCGAGCCAGGTGAGCTTGTAAAACGGTTTGAGTGCGGCGCCCACGCCCAGCACAGGCGTAAGGCGCCCTTCGCGCAGCAGGTTGAAGAATGGCTTGAGAGACATTGTCCTTATTATTCACGCCACCGCCAGGCCTGTGCGCGTCTACTCGCCCGACAACGCTTGCAGCGTATCCAACGCCTCCGTCGCAAGCTTCCGAGTCAACTGATCCGCCGGCATCGCGCGTCCAAGCTTCGATGTCTGTCCAGCCCACATCTGCATGTAGTCCATCAGGCCCGCCTTCTCCGACGCCGCGCGCAGAGGCGCAATCAGCGTTCCCGCATACGGGAACGCCAACGCATCGTCAGACATCGGTCCCGCCTCGCTGAGATACCGATTCACAATCCCCCTGGCAGGCCGCCCGCTGAACAAATTCGTGACGGCAGTTGCCGTATCTGTCGCTTGCTCCAGCACCTTTCGATACATCGGGGACACCTTGCTTTCCGGGCAGAACAGGTAAACCGTCCCCAACTGGACGCCCGATGCGCCCAGCGCAAAAGCAGCCGCAATGCCTCGTCCATCGGCAATGCCGCCCGCTGCAATCAGCGGAACCGAAACTGCGTCAGCTACCTGTGGCAGCAACGCGAACAGCCCCACCTGAGCCGCCACCTGAGTCTCCAGAAACATCCCCCGATGTCCGCCGGCCTCGAGCCCTTGAACGACAATCGCATCGCATCCGCGATCTTCAAGCCACTTCGCCTCGTCCACGCTCGTGGCGCACGCCAGTATCCGGATACCCACCTTCTTCACCCGTTCCAGCAGCCCAGCAGCAGGCAATCCGAAATGGAAGCTGACCACCGCAGGCCGGACCTCCTCCACCACCGCGCACATCTCGTCGTCGAACGGAAGCCGCAGGCGGCTCTCCCCCACCGCCTCAATGTCAAGACCCAGCCGCTCGTAGTGCGGTCGCAGGAAGCTCTTCCACTTCTCCCTTGCAGCCGTGCCCGGTTCTTCCATCGTGTGGCAGAAGAAATTCAGATTGAACGGCCGCTCCATCCCGTCGCGCAACGCGTGCACCGCATCGCGTACCGCGTCCGCCCCGAGCAGCGCACAGGCGAGCGACCCCAGCGCCCCCACGGACGAAACCCCGCGCGCCAGCGCAACAGAATCCGATCCCGCCATCGGCGCCTGAATGATCGGAGTCTCAAGTTTCAGCATGTCGAGCAGTCGACGATCGGGCCAGCCTCTCATGCCGACATTCTCTCGCAAATGGATTCACACTGATCTTGACAGGCAACCAATAGGTTTCCTATTCTGATTACGCAACTGAATGGTTGCATATCGCGATGAACGATGACACGGTGTTCAAGGCTCTGGCGGACGCAAGCCGACGCGAACTCCTCGACCGGCTACGCCACAAGAACGGCCAGACATTGGGCGAACTCTGCGAAGGCCTCGATATGACCCGTCAGGCAGTCGCAAAACACTTGGGGATTCTCAAAGAGGCGAACCTGGTCTCGTGGAAGCGGCAGGGAAGGGAAAGGCTTCACTTCATCAACCCGGTACCTATCAACGCAATCGCCGAACGCTGGATCAGCAAGTTCGAGCACCCGCGCCTGCAGGCGCTATCGAGACTGAAAAAGAATCTGGAGGGCAAGCAATCATGAGCAAATCATCCGAAAGCAGCTTCGTATATGTAACCTTCATCCGCACGACTCCGGAGAAGCTATGGTCTGCGCTGACCGATGCCAATCAGATGAAGGACTACTGGTTTGGCATGCAAATCATCAGCGACTGGAAGCCCGGAGCCGCATGGCAAATGCTCTTTCCTGACGGCAGAGTGGCAGACACCGGAGAAATCCTCGAGCTCGATCCGCCCCATCGGATCCAGCTCAAGTGGCGCAACGAGTTTCGTCCGGAGCTTAAGGCCGAAGGCTTTGCCCTGTGCACCATCGATCTGGAGCCCTATAGCGAAGCCGTGCGGCTTACCATCGCACACTCCATCGAACTCGCTGAGTCGAAGTTCATCCAGGCTGTTTCAGGCGGATGGCCGAAGATTCTGTCCAACCTCAAGTCTTTGCTCGAAACGGGCAGCGTCGTCCTGACGCAAGCCGATCATTCTCACAGCCGATGAAGTGGCATGAATCCGATGCCACAAGGTCGCGGCCTTTAGGCAGTTACCGCGACCTTCCGGCTCCTCGATGTTCGCTTGAAACTGATGTGGCGTTGCAGCAGCACCGCCGCCGCGCCACGCAATCGCGCCGCTTCGCCATCCGACACGATCGCAATCTTCGGCTGCGCGCCGCCCACCAGCCGCTTGGTGAGCTCAGCACGCACAATCGGCCCCACCGCATCCCACCGCAGCGTAATATCGCCCACAAACAGGATCAGCTCCGGATTAAACCCTGCCGTTACCACGCGCATTCCGCGTCCAATCCATTCGGCCTGCCAATTCAACGCCGCGCGTGCCGCCTTGTCGCCATTCGCTTCGAGGTTCAGAAGGTCCTGGATCGTTGCAGCGCCCTTTCCCTTCATCTCTTCGTGGAAGTAGCGCAACGCCGCCCGGCATGAGGCGAACATCTCCCAGCAGCCCACCTGCCCGCACGCACATCGCGGGCCCGAGTCGGAAACCGTCACGTGCCCCAGTTCGCCTGCCAGCCCTTCGGCGCCTTCCATCAGCGTGCCATTCACAATTGCCGATGCCCCAACGCCTTCAGCAATCGTGATCAGCACCGCATTCTGCACTCCCTCCAAATGCCCGAACCACACCTCCGAAAGCAGGCAGGCGTTTGCGGCATTCTCCAACTCCACCTGAAGTTTGAGCGCCTTCTGCAGCGTTCCGCGAATATCGAAACCCACCCACGGAAGATTTGGCGCCCACGCCAATTTGTGCGTGATCTTGTTCACGCGCCCTGGCAGGCTGATGCCCACTCCCTCCCACCTCTTTCCCGGGAAGTTGGAACGAAGCTGCCGCATCCCCGCTGCGATCAGCTCAACCCCCTCCTTCGCATCCGCAATGATCGGGACTACGGCGCGATCGAGGAACCTGCCGTTCAAGTCGACCACCGCAAGAATCGCCTTGGTGGGCCGCACGTCGGCGACTAGGAGGAGCAGGTCGTCATTCATCGTCAACATGGTTGGACGGCGGCCTCGCTCCGTCTTAACCACAGACCCCTCGCGAGCCCACCGCTCCTCAATGAGCTCATCCACAATCGAGGAGATAGTTGATCGCTGCAACCCAGAACGGCGAGCGATATCGACGCGCGAGATCGGCTGGTTGCGCCTGAGTACTTCGAGCACCAGATCGCGGTTACTGTCGCGAATCGGAGACATGGCCTGGGCACGCCCCGATGAGCGATCCTTCGGAATCAGGCGCGACGATCGATTGCGTTCATTCACAGTGGATATATTTCGCAGAGACATCGCAAATCAGAATAGTAACTCCATCTGTCTAAAGAAAGTGATAAGAATCACTAAGAACGACCCAAAGAAAACCTTGATTGTGCAGGGGCATGACTTTCCTCCTTGCGGACCGCTAAAATCGAACCCGAGTTCCGTCGAGCGGATGGACTAATTCCCGGGCGAGGTCCCATAAATGCGAATAGATCGTCGTTCCTTCCTGCAGATGACAGCTTCCGCGATGGCGGCCGCTTGCACGTCAAGCACAGAAGCGCAGAGCGCGCCGCACTCCGTTCGCATTCGCAGCAGCCAGCCTGGACACGTCGTTCCGCCGAACTTCGTCGGTCTCAGCTATGAACTGGCGCAGCTCAGCGAACCGGCCTTTTTCTCTCCGCAGCACCAGGACCTCATCGCAATGTTTCGCAGGCTAAGTCCGTCAGGCGTCCTGAGAGTTGGCGGCAACACCAGCGAGTTCTGCTGGTTCCGCGCCACGCCGGCTACGCCCGCCCCCAAACTCCACGTCCCCCCGGGCGACCTGGCGCAGAATTGGATGCCGCACCGCCTGTTCGCCATCGAACCAGCAGCGATCGATGCTCTCGCCGGCTTTCTCCAGGCAACCGGCTGGACGGCCATCTACGGCCTCAACTTCGGCAACAGCACGCCGGAACGCGCTGCCGCTGAAGCGGCCTATGTACACAAGAGACTCGGCTCGAAGCTCGCGTTCTTCCAGATCGGCAACGAGCCCGATCTTTATCAGAAAGCCAGCAACGGCACGCGTCCGCCCGGTTGGGGGTTCGACGATTACGTACGCGAATGGCTTGCCTTTGCTGACGCCGTCAGCGCGCGCGTGCCTCAGGCACGCTTCGGAGGTCCAGACACTGCGGCCGCGTCCGACTGGGTGATTCGCTTCGGCGACGAAGTTGCGCCGAAGCTCGGCGAGCGTCTCGTGGCCCTGAGCGGTCACTACTACGCCGAGGGTCCACCCAACGATCCGCGCGTCACCACCGAGCGTCTCCTCGCCGGCGATCCCAACGTCGAGCAATCTGCGCGCGAAATCGTCCGCACCGCCGATGCGCATCACCTGATCTATCGCATGTCAGAGGGGAACTCGTGCTATCGCGGCGGCAAGCCCGGCATGAGCAATGCCTTTGCCGCATCTCTCTGGGCCGCCGATTATCTGCTGACGCTGGCGAGTCTTGGCTGCGCTGGCGTTAATCTTCATGGCGGAGACAGCCGCTTCCTCTCCGCTGGTCTTGGCGATCACAATCCCGGCCTTGAAGCCGCGGGCAATAAGAAGCAAAGCGCGCCCAACGGTTTCTACACGCCCATTGCAACGGAGCAAGGCCAGCCCGCCGAACCGCGCCCCGTCTTCTACGGCATGCAACTGGCACAGCATTTCGCGGGCGGCAGCATGCTTGCCGTCGAGTCGGCACAAGACCCGATGCTGCGCCCATACGCAGCCGAAAAGAACGGCGGCATAACCGTCGCACTGGTCAACAAATCATCCTCGGCCGACAGAGAAGTTGCCATCACTGTCGAGAGGCCGTTCTCCCGCGCGGGAATGATGCGGCTAACCGCCCCCGCGCTCGATGCAACCACCGGCGTCGAATTCAAGCGAGCCGACGTGAGCACCGACGGCACGTGGGATCCGCGAACAGAGGTGATGAAGACACGCACCAACTCGCTGCGGATCACCGTGCCGGCTGCAAGTGCCGCGGTCCTGTTCCTGCGTTGATACACCTGAGTCAGCTACGCGATCTCATACGGATGGCGTTGATGGCGCGAAAGCAGGCTCGCGGCAATGTCATCGCCCTTGATCGCCTCCGTCTCTGGATCCCAATGAACGTGATGATCCGTCTTCATCGCAATCCAGTGCAGCAGGCACGTCGTGCACGCGCGATGCCCAATTTCAACCGGAGCAGTCGGCGCCTTACGCGAATGAATGCAATCCAGCCAGTTGCCATGCTGATCATCCGACGTGTACGGATGAAACTCATTCGGCCCAATCTCGGAATCCAGAATCTTCGGATCGCTTGCGCGGATCGGCACAATCGGCACCTGCTTGTCACTCGCTGACGCGGTCGGCGTCGTCATCCCATCGCGGCACACGAAGATCCATCCTTTGTCGCCGATCCACTTAATGCCGTTTTCGAACTCACCCGAGATGGTCATCACCACGCCATTCGCATAGCGGCCATACGTTTTGAACGGCCCGTGCACATCCCATAGTCCCTGCTGCGGAAACTCCGCGCTTCCCCAAATCTCAACAGGCCCGGTGAGTTCCGTATCCATGCCCCAGTGTGCTGTGTCCACGTGATGCGCGCCCCAGCCGGTAATCATGCCTGCGCCAAACTGCTCCATGCGCAGCCACCCCGGCCGCGAGAAATCATTCGTAGGCATCACGCGATCCAGCGTGTACGGCACCTCCGGCGTCGATCCCAGCCACGCATCGTAGTTGAACCCCGCAGGAACCGGCATCGTCTCAGGGTCGCCGCCCGCGGGATCCCCCGGCAGCCCGACCTCAACCTGCTTCACCGTTCCGATGCGACCATTGCGCACCAGCGCCACCGCGCGCGCGAACTGCTTCCATGACCGCTGCTGAGATCCGATCTGCACAATCCGTCCGCTCGCCTTCACTTGATCCGCCATGACGCGGCCTTCATGAATAGTCAGCGAAGCGGGCTTTTGCAGATACACATCCTTGCCTGCCTTCACTGCAGCAACAGCAAGTCGCGCATGTTGATGATCCGGCGTCGAGATCAGCACGGCATCAATCTCTTTATTCGCCAGAAGCTCTTTGTAATTCGAGTAGACCTTCGTGCCCGTGTAAGGTTTGCCGAGCTTCTCCGTGTAGTGCTTATTGACAAACTGCTTGCCCAACTCCACTCGCTGCTCGCTCAAATCGCACACTGCGACGATGCGGTTGTCACGTCCCGCCACGCCCGTGAATTGCATCACTCCGGGCATATCGTGGCCGCGCGAGATACGTCCCACGCCGATCGCCCCAATGGTGATGCGATTCGACGGAGCGGTCGCTCCAAACACTGACTTAGGCACAATGGTTGGAAATCCCACGGCAACACTCCCGGCAACCGATCCCTTGATAAAGTCCCTGCGTGACGGTTTCATCTGCATCTCCAAAGCAAATCAGGCCCGGCTCTCCCAGGCGAGGTGAGCGTGCGTTGCATGCATCTGCGCTTTGATTGAAAGCTCGGCGGCCAAAAGGCACTGCGTCTGGTCCTGCGCGGTGTGCGTGCGATTCACGATGTCGCTCACAAACTGCGGACCAAACGGCAGCGTCAGGTTGTTGCAGTCGATGTACCTGGCTTCCTTCTGATCGACAATGAACAGATTGTTCCCCTGCTTGCTTACTGCGACATTCGTGTATTTCCTGAGCTCGATGTAGCCCTCCGTCCCCAGCACGAAGAGCCTTCCGTCTCCCCAGGTGCCTAGGCCATATGGCGTGAACCAATCCAGCCTCACGTAACCGAAGCCGTTGTTTCCGCGCAGCATCATGTCGCCAAAATCCTGGAATTCCGGATGGCTCGGATGCCGCACATTCGCAACCTGCGACGCAACCACCTCGGCCTGTGTCGACCCGGTGTAGTACAAGAACTGATCCACCTGGTGTGAGCCAATGTCGCACAGAATCCCGCCGAACTGAACGTCCTTCCAGAACCACGCCGGCCTGCCGTCGATTGATCCCGCACTTCCCGCATCGCTGCCCGGCTTCTGCCGAATCTGATGCGGTGCGATGTTGATCGTCTGAATCACATTCCCGATCGCACCCGCTTGAATCAGTTCGCCGGCCTTCACCGCGGCCTTCACCTCCAGCCGCTCGGAATACATGATGGCGTAAATGCGCTTCGTCGCGGCGATGGTCTCGCGCACTTCCTTCAGCTGCTCGAGCGTAGTGATACCCGGCTTGTCCGAAAGGAAATCCTTGCCGGCCTTCATGCACCGAATCCCGATCGGCGCGCGCTCGTTGGCGATCTGCGAACTCAGCACAAGCTGAATCGAGCTGTCGTGAATGACCTCGTCCTGCGTCTTCGCCACCGCCACGTCGGGGTATCGCTTCTGAAACGCCGCCAGCAGTTCCGGCTCCAGCGCCCACACCTTCGTCAGAACGCCTCCGCCGCGCTTCACCGCTTCAATCATCCCGTAGATATGCGGATGGCTGATGCCGCACACGCCAAACTTGATGGAATGTTGCGGCGGCGCATCCTCTGAAAAGGGAAGTACCTCCTCCCGCACACTGTCGCCAGAAATCACTGGCGGAGCAGCCGCGAAAGAAGGAAGAGCAGAAATCATGCCGGCAGCAGAAAGATTGCGAAGAAATGCGCGGCGAGGGAGAAGGGAATCAGCATCCATGAGGGCCACTCACAATAGGAGAGTCAGGCGCGCCACCAAAACTAGAGAGCGGCGAATCCGCCAGTATTTTACGGGAGGAGCCGGTCATCCCGGCCCTCCCTGCTGAGCAATTCACGCGTTCCGTGAATCGCAGGCTGTTGATAGCGCCCTAGAAGTTGAACTTCAGGGCGAGCTGGATGATGCGCGAATCCGCAGTTGTGCCCACATTGCCTGTGGCCGTGCCGATCGTCGACCGAATGCTGCCAAAGGCCGCGTTTGCCACCGTCGTGTTCGGGTCACTGAACTGCGGATGGTTGAAGATATTGAAGAATTCGCCGCGGAACTGGAAATTCAAGTTCTCGTGCGATGAGAACGGGTAAATGTTCTTGATGAGCCCCGTATCCGCGGTCCAGACGTTCGGCCCGCGATAGGTCCCCTTGCCAACATTGCCGTACTGTCCATCTGGCTTATCGGTGTTGTTCACTCCAGGGACATAGAACCGCGATGTGTCAAGCCAGGGTGAGCAGGCAAAGAATTTCCCCGGAGTTCCAGCTGGGCATTGAGTTGGGGTTCCCCTGCTGCCGAGCTGGCCCGCAGGGCCGACGTAATCTGCACGATCGAGATTGTTGCCCGTGGTTGAACGGTCTTTTCCTGCCAGGATCGTCAGCGGATCGCCGGAGCTGAACGAATAGATACCCGTCCATTGCCATCCGCCAATGACGTTGCGAACCAACGCATTCGAGTTAGTCAGCTTGGGCAGATTCCATACGTACGAAACCACCACGTGGTGTCTCCGATCAAAGGTTGCTGGTCCGGTTTCGAACGCATGCTGCCTCGGATCATAGAAGGACATTCCCGATCCGATGCTCGATCCGATATCGGTGATCCCGCCATTCTCCGCCAACCCGTAGTCGTTCGCATGCGAGTAGGTGTAATTGCCAAGCAGCGTGATCTGATTCAGGAGGCCTCCGTTCCCCGTCGCCCGCTTCTCCAAATCGAACTGGAGACCGTTATAGCCATTGGCCCCCGTGTTCCGGTTCTCGTAAATTACGGCGAACGGCTGGAACGGCCTCCGCGTCTGCAGTGAAGCGCTGCTGCCGGCCGTGTAAACGCCCGGGTTGAGGTTCACATCCTGGCGCAGATGCGTACCGCGCGTGCCCACATACGAGGCGTGCATCACGGTATCTGCGCGCAGTTGGCGCTCAAATGTGACGTTCCAGTCGTAGATCTCCGGCGTTGTCCACTTGACCCCCGGCTGCAGGCTGAACACCGTCGGGTTCTTTACGAACGTCGCATCTTTTGGAGCGGTCTCCAAGGTATAGCGCTGCGGAAAGCCGCTGGTGAAGTTCGGATACGCAGCCAGAGGATCCGAGAGCGTACCAATCTGCGAGGGTCCCGTTGTTGAGTCGTTGAGGTCGATGCGCAGGCTGAAGGGCGCGGAAATTGCCGCATCGTTCAGGAATAATCCGGGCAGCCGCGAGTAGTAGAACAGACCGCCTCCCGCGCGCAGAGACATCTTGCCCGATCCGGTCGGGTCCCACACAATGCCCACGCGAGGAGCAAAGTTGTTGAAGTCGCCCGTCTGGCCACGATCCGGCACGCTGATGCCGTTGTACTTGTCGCCGATGAAGAACAGGCCCGCAGGGGCGCTCGGAATAATCGCCGATTGAACACCGGCAGCTTGCGCATCAGGACGGAACTGCTCGATGCGCCCCCGGGTTTCCTTCATCACCTGCTGCGGTTCCCAGCGTAATCCGTAATCCAGCGTGAGCCGCGGCGACACCTTCCACTTGTCATTGAAGAACACGCCCATCGGGTTCTCGCGCGAGTCGGAGAAGTCGCCCGATGTCTGGGTGAATGTGTGCTGATAGCCGAGCAGGAAGCTCGCCATCGACAGTCCCGTCACATCGCTCGTGAAGTTGAAGCTGCCATTCTCCAGATCGGTATTCCGGATGATCGACTGATCCAGTTCCAGATCGTAGCCGAACGTCATGTCGTGCTTGCCTTTGTTCCAGTCAAGCACCTCGCGAAGGTCATAAGTGTTCCGGATGAACTTCGCATCGGTGAAGCCGCCCAGCGTGAAATCGCCGGCAACACCGAAGTTGCGCATGCCGCTCTGCGCCGTGGGCAGTTGCCAGATGTTCGAGCCGAAGGTCTTCATGTCCGGCACCGTGCCCCCCGGTCCGCCCTGCTGGCCGCGATCTGAGGCCGAACGTACAAAGTCAATGATCGTGTTATTCACCAGTTGCGGCGAAATCACCCACGTATAGCCAATCGCCCAGTTCTGTGTTGTGACCGTTGATCCAGGCCCTGCCGTCAGCAGGTCTTTGCCGTCATAGGTTGGCGCGTGACGGTACTTGTTGAGGTAAAACCGTCCAAACAGACGGTCCTGACCGCGAAACATCTGCTCTACCCTAGTGATGTACTCGTCGAAGTTCTGCTGCAGCGGCGTGCCGAACGTCACCGACCCATTCGTCGATCCCGCCGGCAGCACCGGCAGATTCTTCGCCATGTTGAGGGCTACCGGGTCAAGCGGTCCGATGTTGGCGTTGCTGGCATAAGGGGTGTGCGTGAACGGATTGGTAATGACGGTGTTGGGATTAGTGAGCGAGAAATTTCCGTTCAGGTTATCCGCCGTCGGCACAATCGCGTTCGTGGCATTGTTCACGCTGCGAATGATCGTCTTCTGCCACCCAAAGAAAAAGAAGGTAGTGTTCTTGTGAATGGGACCGCCAACAGTTGCGCCGAACTGGTTGCGCTTCAACGGATCTACCGTCGGGGCAAAGTAGTTGCGCGCGTTGAACGCGCCGTTGCGAACGAATTCAAACAGGTCACCGTGGAAATTGTTGGTGCCTGACTTGGTCACCACGTTCACAACGGCGCCGGCATTATTGCCATACTGCGCGTCGAAGCTGTTCGTCTGAACACTGAACTCCTGTAGCGCATCAGGGAACGGAAACGGATTGTTCGTGTTGCTCATCAGATCCTGGTTGTTGGCCCCATCCAGGTTGTAGCCAATCTGATCGGGACGCGCACCATTCACCGCGATCGCTTCGGCGCCAGGAACCTGCTTAGTGTCACCCTGCAGCGTACCGGAGTTGTTCGCGATCGCTGTCGTTGCCCCGGGCACTAGAAGCGTGAGATCGGCCGCGTTTCTGCCGTTCAGTGGCAGATCGCTCAGCCGCGAGCTCTCAATCACCTGGCTCAATTCCTGGCTCACCGTGTTGACCGAGACATTCGATGCTTCCACCGTGATCTGCTGCGTTTCCGACCCGACCTGCAGATGAATATCGAGGTCACGGATCTGATCGGCGAGCAGCACCACATCCTGCACATATTGCTTGAAACCTTGCGCCTGCACCGACACCGTGTAGGTAGTAGGGGGTAGCGAGGGGAAGTTGAACTGACCGGCGTTATTCGTCGCTGCCGTGCGAACGGTTGAGGTGTTCTTTTGGGTCACCTTCACCTGGGCTCCGCTGACGATCGCGCCCGATGCATCCGTTACCGTTCCGGAGATCGCGACGTTGCCTCCACCCTGGGCGGACGCTCCTAATGTGAATGTGAGCGCCCCGAGGAACACCCACATCCGAATGGCCCACCGTAGATAGGTGGAACCTGCCTTTGACCTGCGTTGCATACGTTGGCCTCCCTGTTCCCTGAATCCGTCTTTCAATTTTGCATTTGTTCGAGACTTGAACTAAAGGGCGCGCGAAGTGTACGTCCCCTGAGAGACGCCTGTCAACGCCCCTGTTCCGGCGCGGAGGGAAGCTTGAATGAGCCGCAGGAAAAGCCCTTTAATTTGTGGATAGTACGATTGCCTGCCGTTCGAGCCATGGAGCACGAGTTACGCGAGAGGGTAGGGAAGCCGGCAAACTGCACGTCAAGCTCGGCCGTAACTCATCGGACGAGCTTTTGGGCCAAACTCCTTCTCTAGAATTTGTCATTCTGAACTGCAGGTGAAGAGCCTGCTTTTGAATACCCACTTAACCACGCACCCGAGTGCCGCACCCTAAACGTGTTTAGAGTGGTAGAGCTGCTCCGCCGCCATCCAGGCATCGAATTCCGCCAGCGCTCTCTCGCACTGGATCCGCTTGCGTTCCTTCTTATCCCGCACCTTCTTGCGCGTCTCTTCCTCAAGGGGCACCAGCAGATCGAACGTGATGTTCGCCGGCTGAAAATGCTTCACATCGGCGTGCGTAATGTAGTGCACCAGCGACCCCAGCGCCGTTCCCCGCGGAACCGGCACGGGCTCCTCTCCGCGAGAGATTCCAGCTGCGTAGATCCCCGCCAGCATCCCCGTCGCAATCGACTCCGTATATCCCTCGACGCCGGAAATCTGCCCCGCGAACAGAATCGCCGGCCGTTCCTTCAGGCGCAGCGCCGCATCCAGCAGCGCAGGCGCACAGATATAGGTGTTGCGATGAATCTGCCCGTACCGCAGGAACCGCGCGTTCTCGAGACCGGGAATCAACCGCAGCACCTTCGCCTGCTCACCATACTTGAGGTGATTCTGGAACCCGACCAGGTTATAGCTGTCCGCCCGCAGATTCTCCTTGCGCAACTGCACCACCGCCCAAGGCGTCTTCCCGGTCCGCGGATCGCGCAAGCCCACTGGCTTCATCGGCCCGAACCGCAGCGTATCCCGCCCGCGCCGCGCCAGCACCTCGATCGGCAGACAGCCCTCAAAATAGTCGCACTTCTCCCACTCCTTCGACTCCGCGGCCTCCGCACCCACCAGCGCCTCATAAAACGCGTCATACTCCTCGCGGTTCATCGGGCAATTGATATAGTCGGGCGTGCCCTTATCCCACCGCGCGGCAAAGTACACCCGCTCCATATCGATCGTCTCGGCATCCACGATCGGCGAAATCGAGTCATAAAACGCCAGGTGCTGCGATCCGGTAATCCTCTGAATCTCCGTGCCCAGCGCATCTGACGTTAGCGGCCCCGTCGCCACGATCGTCAGCCCGTCGTAATCCTCCAGCGAAGTCACTTCCTCGCGAACCACCCTGATCCGCGGCTCCCGCTCGATCGCCTCCTGGATCCGCCGCGAAAACTCCACCCGATCCACCGCCAGCGCATGCCCCGCCGGAACCGCTGTCTCATCGGCCATCTTCAACAGCGCGGACCCATAGCGCCGCATCTCCTGCTTCAGCAGCCACGGAGCCGTATTCTCCGATTCGCTCTTCAGCGAGTTCGAGCAGACCAGCTCGCCGAAATCCGTGGTCCGGTGCGCCGGCGTCAGCAGCGGTTTTCCATCCACCACGTGCCGCATTTCATAAAGCTCCACCTCGCAGCCCAACCGGGCCGCCGTCAGCGCCGCCTCCGGCCCCGCCAGCCCTCCGCCAATCACCCGAATCTTCCTCAATGTCGTTTTGCCTTTGCTCTTCTTGCTGTCATTCCCGATAGGGAATCTGCCGTTCCAGGCCAGCCCGGACACGGACCCTGGGGTGCCCCATCCTAAACGCGTCTTTTGCGTTTAGGGTGGGAGATCACAAACCTCAATTCAACTAACTGCGAAGCCGCAGTCAGCCGCACCGCAGGTGCCTGCCAATTTGCGCAGCGCCTCTCCACTCACCCGCACGTTCCGCCACGTATCCAGGAACTCCGCTCCGAGCCCCCCATAGAAATCGATGGCTGGCTGGTTCCAGTCCAGCACCTCCCACTTCATCCGTGCGCAGCCCTTCTCCAGCGCAATCGCCGCCAGCCGTTGCAGCAGAGCCTTGCCGATCCCCAGTCCCCGGAACGGTGGATCCACGAACACATCTTCCAGGTACAGCCCCGGCTTCCCCAGCCACGTCGAGTAATCGTAGAAATACAGCGCAAAACCCGCCGGCTGCCCGTCGCGCTCCGCGATTAAGCACTGAAAGTAAGGAGTTTCCCCGAACCCATGCCGCAGCAGGTCCTCTTCGGTGGCCTCCACGGCGTCCGGCTCGCGCTCATACATTGCCAGCGCACGGACAAACCGCAGAATCAGCCCCACATCCTCGGCCGTCGCCGCCCGAATCGTCGTTCCCATGTCTTTATTCTAGGCTGTGATCTATGCCACAATCGTCCGTCCGGCTGACGCACTAACATAGTCTGTTGGTGCAGCTCTTTTTCGGCCGCACGCAACCGTTTGCGCCTCAGCCGTGTTCACATCCATATACGGCAGCGCACCCTTGTCGAGAGGTTGCGCGAGGGTTTAACTTTGGCTGTGCTGGACGATCTGTATGCGGGACACTTTGTTCAGCTTTCTGACTCATCACATCTTCCCGCAAGCTTCGCTCCTCGTCCTCGCCGCCCCGTGCGCGAAGGTCGAGTGAGATTGATTTTTGAGTCCGCGGCCCTGGTGGCTCGCGGTGCTCCAAGGAGATAAAACGATGAAACGGATCCTCTCACTTTGCCTCGGGCTGGTGGCCTTTGTCGCTGTCCCCGTGATGGCCCAGGCGCCTGCCGCCGCACCCACGGGCAAAATCCACGGACACGTCATTAATCCCACCGGCGCTCCGCAGGGTGCCGGCAACGTAACCGCTCTGCCGTCTGGCAAGGACAAGGGAGATGTCTTCCAGGTCAACGCTCAGGGCGAGTTCACCGGCGAAGTTCCGGCCGGTACTTACACGCTCGTCTTCCGCATGCCTGACACCCCCCAGGACAAGCAGGTCGACAAGATCGAGAACGTCAAGGTCACTGCCGGTCAGACCACCGAGCAGGACATCGACATGTCCCGCGAGGCCTACGTCAAGACCCTCCCCGCTGATCAGCAGAAGCAGCTCGAGGACATGAAGAAGCACAACTCTGAGGCGCTCAAGGCCAATGAGGTCATCAAGCACCTCAACGCCGACCTCAAGACTGTCGCCGACGACATCCACGAGGCCGACGCAACCAAGGACCCCGCAGCCAAGACAGCGAAGTTCACTGAAGCCGAACAGTTGATGCTGAAGGACACCGCGGCCAAGACCGACGCCTCCATCCTCTGGGCTCGCCTCTGCCAGGCCGAGGTCGGCCTCAAGAAGTTCGACGACGCCATCACCTCCTGCAAGAAGGCCGTCGATCTCGAAACAACCTCGAAGAAGCCCAATCCTGAAGTGCAGGGACTGGCGCAGAGCATTCTCGGCGAAGCGTACGCCCGCACCGGCAAGGTTGAAGATGCGAACGCCGCCTACGACGCCGCTGCCAAGGCCAATCCCCCCCAGGCCTCCTTCTATCTGAAGAACCAGGCCGTCATCTTCTTCCAGCAGAACAACGCCCAAGCCCAGATCGCCGCGGCCGACAAGGCTATTGCCGCCAACCCCAATCCCAACGACCCCAACCTGGCCATCCTCTATTACCTCAAGGGTCAGGGACTGGTCGGCAGCGCCACCATGGGACCCGACCCCAAGAACCCCAAGCAGCAGATCATCATTCTGCCTCCGGGCTGCGCTGAAGCCTACCAGAAGTACCTCGAATTGGCGCCCAACGGCCCCTATGCCGCCGATGCGCAGGGCATCCTGCAGCAGGCCGGCCAGAAGGTCAGCTCCTCCTACAAGGCCGGCAAGAAGTCGTAGCCGCACGAGCCCGGGTGCCCCATCCTAAACGCGCTTTGTGCGTTTAGGGTGGGAGACCACCGCCATCCCGGTTACCGGAGAAAGCATAAGGGCGCTCCCAATGTGGAGCGCCCTTTGCTTTTGCACAGCAGGGCCGGCTCGAGATAAATCGCCTTACTTCACATCCACAAATCCGGAACAGCATGTTAGCTTGGGGCAAAGGAGCAGTTGTATCCCAACCCATGCGCATCCGTCTCGGAGTCTGCCTCCTCCTGGCCCTCGCTTCCGTTCCCAGCCTCTTCGGTGCCGACGTCAACATGCAGGTCACCGACAAGAACTACCTCAACACCCAGGGATTTAGCGTTTTCCTTTACGACAGCACCTATCATCCCGTCTTCGTCGACCAGAAGAACACCGCCATGGAGATGATCCTCCACGGCCAGCGCATCGCCACCAACGGCGACGTGCGCCTCATGCCCACCCCCGAGCAGTGGGACCTGGTCGCCACTCTCAAAGGCCGTCACGCCGACAAGGAGAACAACCGCCTCACCGCCAACCTCGCGTTCCCGAGCTTCGATCTGAGCTACACCCTCGAAGTCGCAGCGGAACCCGGCGGCGTGAAGGTCAGCATCAATCTCGACAAGCCTCTACCCGAGAAGCTCGCCGGCCGCGCCGGCTTCAACCTCGAGTTCCTGCCCTCCATCTACATGGGAAAGGCCTACCTGGTCGACGGAACCAAGGCCGGCATCTTCCCGCGCACCCCTGATGACCCAATGGTCAAAGTGATGCCCTTGGTCGACGAGCCCAAAAAGGCCTACTACCTCGAAGACTGGGACAAGGCCAAGGGATACACCCAGCCGCTTCCGTTTGCGCAGGGCAAGACCATCACCCTCGGCGTCGACGACGCCCTCGCCCGCGTCAAAGTCACCTCCGACACCTCCGACCTCATGCTCTTCGACGGCCGCAACCGCGCCCAGAACGGCTGGTTCGTGCTCCGCTCGCTTATCCCCTCCGGCAAGACCACCGGCGCCATCGTTTGGCACATTCACCCCGACGTCATTCCCAACTGGACGCGTCCCCCCATGGTCGCGCACAGCCAAGTCGGCTACGTGCCCGAGTTCTCCAAAGTGGCGGTCATCGAACTCGATCCCAAGTACGACGCGCCCAAAACCGCCAAAGTGCTGCGCCTTACTGAAGACGGCTCCTACAAGCAGGTATTCGAGGGCCCCATCACCCCCTCAATCCCCTGGCTGCGCTACGTCTATTCGAAATTTGACTTCACCCCGATCAAAGACCCCGGCCTCTATGTCATTGAGTACGCCGGTCAGCGTACCGCGCCCTTCCCCATCTCCAAGGACGCATACGCCAACATTTGGCAGGACAGCCTCGACCATCACATTGCCGAGCAGATGGATCACGTCGCCGTCCGTGAAGGCTACCGCGTGTGGCATGGCGCTTCTCATCTCGACGACGGCCGCATGGCCCCCGTCGTCGGCGAGCAGTTCGACGGCTGGAACCAGGCCACCGCTACCGACGGCAAGTGGAAAGGCGGCGATCACATCCCCGGCATGAACGTCGGTGGCTGGTACGACGCCGGCGACTTCGACCTCGAGGAGCCCGCGCAGCTCAACGTCATCCAGAGCCTTGCTCTCGCCTACCGCGAATTCAACCTCAAGTACGACGAGCTCACCGTCGACGAAACCACACGCCAGGTCGAGATGCACCGCCCTGACGGCGTGCCCGACACCGTCGAGCAGGTCAAGCACGGCGCACTCCTCATCCTCGCGCAGTTCCACAACATCGGCCACGCCATCCGCGGCACCCACGAGCCCGATCTCCGCCAGTACACCCACCTCGGCGACGGAGCCTCGAAAACCGACGGCCGCATCTATGACCCCAAGCTCGGTCCCAACGAAGTCAAGGGCGACTACTCCGGCCGACCCGACGACCGCTGGATCTTCACCACCAACAATCCCTTCTTCCAGTGGAACGCCATCGCTGCCCTCGCCGCCGCCTCCGACACGCTGAAAGGCTATGATGACGCGCTGGCCAAGGACTGCCTCGACACCGCCATCAAGGCTTACAACGACGAGAAGGCCCACCCCACCCCCTTCCCCTCCGGCGGCTGGGGCGGAGCCCCCGGCAGTGCTCCGGCCAACGGCGTCCTCGCCGCCTCGCAGGGCACGACCGCCGGCGCTCAACCCCATTCCAACCCTCCGGCATCCAGCACCCCACCCCCTCCCCCCGCCGGCGCTCGTGGCAACTTCGGCCCGGCGATGGAATGGACCGCAACCCTCGAACTCACCATCGCCACCCATGGAGCCGAACCCTACAAGTCCCGCCTGAAAGAACTGTTCCCGCAGATGATCACCCCGCAGCGCATGGATTTCGGCGGCTGGACCGCCGTCCGCGCCCTGCCCTGGCTCGACCCCGCAGCCAAAGACCAGATGCACGAAGCGGTGAAGACCTACATGGAAGGCTTCGACAAGAAGATGGAAGCCACCCCCTTCGGCGTACCCCCCAGCCTCGGCACCTGGGGCGGATCGGGAGCTGTAGTCGACATGGCAATCCGCATGTACTTCCTGCACAAGGCTTTTCCTGACCTCGTCGGTCCCGAATACACCCTCCGCGCCGTCAACTACATCCTGGGCACGCACCCCGTCTCCAGCACCTCGTATGTCGCCGGCGTCGGCACCGTCTCCAAAACCAAGACCTACAGCAACAACCGCGGCGACAACGCCTTCATCCCAGGCGCTGTCATTCCCGGCTACATCATCATCAAGCCCGACTTCCTCGAGTGCATCGACGACTTCGGCTTCCTCTGGTTCGAAGACGAAGCCGTCGTCGCCGGCTCAGCAAGCTGGGTAGTAGCCGGCAACGCCGCCGAAGCCCTCACCCACGAATCGAAGTAACGGTACGCGCCCCGGAAAGTCCGCGTCCCGTCAGGGCTGCGGCGAAGGCGGGAAAATACAGAGCCCGCCAGCCCCTGCCCGCTCCCCCACAAATTTGTCATTCTGACCCTGAGTGCAACGAAGCAATTGGCCGCACTGCAGGCGCCTCACCTACCCCTGTGCCCCTCATCACAGATTCCCGGAAACACAAGCTCCTAACATTCCAGCGGTTAGGGTGCGACCCCATTTCCACGGATTCTCGGCCAGGGCCTCTGGGCGCGGCGCAACGTGGGCCCCTTTCACTCGCTCGTTCCTCTGGCTCTCCAGTTCAAAGGGAGGCGGCTGATGACCGATCCAAGCGAGTTCCTTGCCAGATTCAGCGACACAACCGACAAAACCACGCAACTCTTCGCCAAACGACTGCAAACCGCCACGCAGCGATTCAATGAGCATGTAAACGAAGTCCGCAAAGACCTCTTCGACCTTCAGCAAAAAACAGCGCTGCCGTCCGATTTCTTCCAGCAGTGGACGCAATACACCACCGACTTCGCACAACGCTGGATCCTCTACTGGGACACCCTTCGCCAGCGCGGCGACAACTTCATCGCGCACGAGCAAGCCGGCAAGCCGCCCGTCCTTCATTTCGATTACGAGCTAATCGTCGACGCGCGCACCTTCGATCGGCCAGCAAACTACGCTCTGCTCCGACTCCTGCCTCCGGCCGGCGTCACCACCGATCCCAAGCGCCGACCCTACATCATCATTGACCCACGCGCTGGCCACGGCCCTGGCATCGGCGGATTCAAAGACGACTCCCAAGCTGGCGTTGCTATGCGCGACGGCCATCCCGTCTACTTCGTCATGTTCTACCCGAAGCCGGTTCCGGGCCAGACGCTCCTCGATGTTTGCGCCGCAGAAAAGCGCTTCGTCCGCAAGGTGCGCGAGCTGCATCCTCACAGTGCCAAGCCCGTTGTCATTGGCAACTGTCAGGGAGGCTGGGCCGCCATGATGCTCGCCGCCTCGGATCCCGACTCAGTCGGTCCCCTCGTCATCAATGGCGCGCCCATGTCCTACTGGGGCGGCTCGTGGAGCGAAGGCGAAGGCGAAAACCCCATGCGCTACTCCGGTGGCCTGCTCGGTGGCTCCTGGCTGTCCTCCTTTGTCGCCGACCTTGGCGATGGCATCTTCGACGGCGCCAATCTTGTGCTCAACTTTGAAGACCTCAACCCTGCCAACACCTTCTGGGACAAGTACTACAACCTGTTCGCCAATGTAGACAACGAGCCCGAGCGCTTCCTCGACTTCGAGCGCTGGTGGGGCGGATACTCGCTCCTCAACAAACAGGAGATCGAGTGGATCGTGCAGAATCTCTTCGTCGGCAACCGCATTTGGTCCGGCAGCAAGACCGACCTCGGAGGCATGACCTTCGATCTGCGCGACATCAAGTCGCCCATCATTCTCTTCGCCTCCATGGGCGACAACATCACTCCTCCGCAACAGGCCTTCAACTGGATAGCGGATATCTACCACTCCACCGACGAGATCAAAGCGCGCGGCCACGTCATCATCGGCCTTGTACACAAGAGCATCGGCCACCTCGGCATCTTCGTCTCCGGCAAAGTCGCCAAAAAGGAATACACCGAAATCGTCTCCGTCTTGAAGACGATTGAAATGCTACCCCCCGGCATCTATGGAATGCACATCATCGAAAGCAAGGACGAAGATGGCAAGCCGCAGTACGATGTCGAATTCATCGAGCACAGTCTCGAAGACATCACCGATCGCCTCAACCGCTTCAAGCGCCAGGACGAGCGACCCTTCCAGGCCGTCGCCGACATATCCGAGTTCAACCAGCGCGCCTACGATCTCTTCCTCAGCCCCATCGTGAAGAGCTGGTCCAACCAGTACACCGCCATGATGGGCCGCCTCTTCCACCCCATGCGCTTCCAGCGCTGGGCCATCTCCAACCTGAACCCATGGCTGTGGTGGCTCGAGCCCGCAGCCGACAAAGTGAAAGAGAACCGACAGCCCGTTGCTTCCGACCAGGAACTGCGCAAGTTCGAACGCGGATTCTCCGACCTCATCAGCGCCTCGCTCGACTACTACCGCGACGTGCGCGACGCCGCCAGCGAGGCCATGTTCTTCCAGACCTACGGAAGCCTCGTCTCACACAAACCCCAAGCCGATGTAAGTCAACAATCCAGCGATGACGATCTCACCGCCTCCGAAAGAATCGCCAAAGCAGTCTCGCAGGGAGGCTACGCCGAAGCCATTGCGCGTGCCGGCTACCTGCTCTCGGCCAGGGGAAAGCCCCTCCCGCTCGCGCAGTTCGAACTGAAGAAAAAGCTGATCGCAAAGTACGGCCATCTGATTCCCAAGGTCACGCCCGAACAGATGCGAATCATTCGCGGCAACCAGGAAGTCATCTGCCGTCACGCGCCTCAAAGAGCTTTGAAGACTCTGCCGTTGCTGCTCTCAACGCCTACCGATCAGGAGAACTTCCTCACCCTCATAGAAGCCGTTGTCGACGACTACTCCGCCACCTTCGGCATGACAGAAGAACAGAGCACCATGCTGCAGCGCATTCGCGACGTTCTCCATGTCCCCGAACAAACCCCTGAATTGGCCCGCGTCTGACCGTACGAACCAACTGGGCCGGGCTGACTCTAACAGAGAAATCGCCACGGCCCAAACAACGCATGTTCCCGCCACCGCTGGAGGAAACTACGATGTCGCTCCTTATCCCACAGCCAGTGCTGAAAAACAAGAAAGCCCTCGTCGTCGGCATCGCCAACGAGCACTCAATCGCATGGGGCTGCGCCCGATCATTTCACGAACTCGGCGCGGATCTCGCCATCACTTACCTCAACGAGAAAGCGAAGAGTTATGTAGAGCCGCTGGCCGAGTCAGTCTCTGCACCCATCTTTATGCCGCTCAACGTCTCTGCTCCGGGCGAACTTGAAGCAGTTTTCGCCCGCATCGAGCAGCTTTGGGGCTCGCTTGACATCCTGCTGCACGCCATCGCGTTTGCCCCCAAAGAAGACCTCCAAGGCGGCCTCCTCGACTGTTCCGCGGAGGGCTTCGCCAAGGCAATGGACGTCTCCTGCCACTCCTTCATTCGCATGGCGCGCCTCGCCGCCCCGCTCATGAAAGACGGCGGCTCGATGTTCACCATGACCTATCACGGCGCCCAGAAAGTCGTGAACAACTACAACGTCATGGGTCCCATCAAGGCAGCGCTCGAAGCAACATGCCGCTACCTCGCCTACGAGCTCGGCCCGAAAAAGATTCGCGTGCACGCCATCTCTCCCGGCCCTCTCAAGACCCGCGCCTCTGGCGGCCTGAAAGACTTCGACCTCCTGCTCAACGAAGCCGGACAGCGCGCTCCGGTTGGCGAACTCGTCGACATCATGGACGTCGGCTTCACCTGCGCGTACCTCGCCACACCCTACGCCAGGCGCGTCACCGGCGAGACCATGTACATCGACGGCGGCGTCAACATCATGGCCTGAGTCGTTTGCCCCGGATATCTCCCACCGAAAGGGGGCGCCGCTAGTCCGTGCGCAATGCCGTCAACGGCTCCACGTTTGCGGCGCGGCGCGCCGGCCAGGCGCTTGCTGCCAGCGCAACACACGCCACTCCCCCAATCGCCAGCGCATAGCTCGCTCCATCGAGCGGCGTCACACCATACAACGATGAGGTCAACGCACGCCCCACCAGCATGGCCGAGGGGACGCCCACGGCCACGCCGATCGCCGTCAGTACGAGTGAGTCCTTCAGGATCATCCAGACCACCTGCCCCCGGCGCGCGCCCATGGCCATACGGATTCCAATCTCCGCCGTCCGCCTGCTCACGCGGTAAGCAAGCGTGCCGTACAGCCCTGCGGCCACCAGCGCCACCGCCAAAATTCCAAAGAATCCCGCCAGGCGAGCGAAGAGCATTTGGCTGGATATCGTCAGATCGTATTGCGCCCTCTGCGTCATGGGCTGAATCAGTGGCAGCGTAGGGTCCATCTGCTGCACCACCTTGCGCGCGGCAGGCAGAATCGCCAGCGGCTCGCCATGCACCCGCAGCTCCACGTCCATTCTGCCGATCACCGGAATCTGCGCATACTCATACCACGCCATCGGAATCGGCTCTTCGTCGATGCTCCGGAATTTGTGGTCCTTCACCACGCCCACAATCGTCAACGGAAATCCCCGGCGCTCCGTTTCGATGACGTGGCCCAACGGATTCTGGCCGGGAAGGAAACGCCGCGCAAACTCCTCATTGATGATGCCCACATGCAGAGAGCTCGCCGTATCACTGTCGGCAAAGTCCCGGCCTTCAACCAGAGGCACACCGAGCGTCCCAAAAAAGCCAGGCCCGACTACATTAATGCGCACCCTTCGCGACCCGCCGTTTGGCACGTCCGGTAGCTTCCCGTTCACCCGCATCTCCGTGTTGTCGGATGACCACGATCCGATGCGCCACATCATCAATCCCACTGACTCCACGCCCGGAATCTGCCGCAATTTCACCGTCAGGTCGCGGTAGAACTCTCTCCCTTGTTCCAGCGAGTGAATCTCCGGCTTCACGCCAAACACCGCCAGCCCGTCCGTGTTGAATCCCAGAGGCGTGTTCTCAAGACCCCGCAGCGTGCGAATCAAAAGTCCCGCGGCCACCAGCAGAACCACGCAGATTGTCATTTGCAGAACCACGACAATTCTGCCCATGCGCGTTTTCCCCGTGTCGGCGCCGGAAACCGCTGCCGACGTCTTGACGGCCAGCGATGGCCCCGCTGACATCGCGATGCGCAAAGGCACGGCTCCGAACAGAACCACCGCCACCGCCAGAACCGCCACGGTGAATCGCAGCACCGCGCCATCCGGCGCCAGGCTCGCTTCAATCTGAGCCCACGCGCCCAGCGCTCGGGTGGCATAAATCGCGAAAATCCACGCCAGCAGTCCTCCCGCTGTCACCAGCAGCAGGCTCTCCGCCAGCAGCTGTCGAAGCAGATCGCCGCGCCCGGCGCCCAGCGCCAGTTTCATGCTGAACTCGCGTTGCCGCGTCGTGTTGCGCGCCATCAGCAGCATCGCCACATTGGTGAGCGCGATCAGCAGCACCAGCCCCACCAGCCCCATCAGCATTCGCAGCGGTTTGCCATACTGCTCGCCCAACGCAGGGAACCCCCTGGCATCGCCCAGGCTGAGCACCGGTTTGTTTTCGCCCGCCGCCGGGGCGCCCAATCCCTCATACGCCGCCGCCTGAAACACCGGCTGCATTTGCGCCAATGCCTGCGCCTTTGTCACCGCTGGCCGCAGCCGCCCAATCAGTCGCAGACACCACCACGTTGGATTGGTGATGTACACCTTGCCCTCATCCAGCGGATTGCCCCACGCATTCAGCTCCGGCCGGCTCTGCAGCGGAATCCAGAAATCCGTGGATCGCCCCGCTTCCAGCCCCTCAAAGCCGCGCGCCGCGACCCCAACAATCGTTAGGCCGACGCCGTTGGCATACAGCGTCGTGCCCAGCACATCAGGACTCCGCGCAAATCGCCGCGTCCAATAGGCATCGCTGATTACCGCGAACGGCGCGTGATCCTTCTCGTCGTCTTCAGTGAATCCACGGCCTCGCTCGAGCCTTACTCCTAATCCGGAGAAAAAGTCGCCGCTCACCATATCCCCTTCGGCTTCCTCCGGCTGCGTACCAATGCGCACCGCCACCTTGCTCGCTGAAAGCGGCACATACGCCATCACCGTTTCCATCGCGCCATTCTGGTTTCGCAGCGCGGCGTAAACCGGGTACGAGAACGTGTCGTGAGCCCCCACCGTCCCGGTCCCATGCGGTGCATGCGTCGTCTGCAGATACACCAACCTGTCCGCATCGTTCACCGGCAGCGACCGCAGCAGCACCGCGTGCATCACGCTGAACACCGCCGAGTTTGCGCCCACCCCCAACGCGAGAGTCACAACTGCTGTAATGGTGAATCCCGGGCTGTCCACCAATGAGCGAAGCGCATGCTTCAGATCGCGCAGCCAATGGTCCAGCGAGGCCCAACGGCCCCGCATGTGGAAGCGTTCCTGCTCCCGGCGCACGCTGCCGAACTTCAATCGTGCTTGCCGATGCGCCTCTTCCTCGCTCAAGCCCTCGCGCTGCAGTTCCTCGGCCTCCAGCTCAATGTGCGCTTGCAATTCTTCAGAGAAATCTTTCGCGCTCCGCTTCCGCTTGAACATGCTCATGCCTCCTCGGATTGGCCATCAAGAATCAGGCCCACCGCGCGCGTCAGCCGCCGCCACTGGCTCGCCTTCTCCGCCAACTGCTCGCGCCCCTGATCGGTGAGCGAATAGAAGCGGGCCTTGCGGTTGTTCTCGCTCACGCCCCACTTGGCGCGAACCCAGTTCTTCTCTTCAAGCCTTTGCAGAGCCACATACAACGATCCATGTTCAACCAGAAAGACATCTTCTGATTGGGCCTGAATCGATCGTGCGATGCCCTGGCCATGGCACGGACCGAAGACAAGGCTTTTGAGGATCAGCAGGTCAAGGGTGCCCTGCAGCAGGGAAATGCGGTCGTCGTTGTTCTCTCGGGTCGACATTCTTCCCAAGCATCTACCCGTTTGGGTAGAATGTCAACCCAAGAAAGCAAAAAAGGGAGGTGAGTGCCCCGCGTTCACGGCCCCCACGCAAACTGCCCCGATATCACGAAGAAGACTCGCGGCCGCTGAGACGCTGCCCTCGCGGGCCGCCTGGATGCCTATGTCATATCAGCTCTATGCTTGACGATATATATCGTAAGTAATATATAGTTCCTCGCTAATGAACGATTCAAACTCTAGCCTCGAGCAGAAGTTCCTTCCACTGAAGCCGAATTGGTTCCACGTCCTGCTCTCGCTGGCCAACGAAGAGCAGCACGGCTACGCCATCATGCAGGAGGTACTGGAGCGCACAGATGGGAAGGTTCGGCTGTGGCCGGCGACGCTCTACGGCACATTGGAGCGTCTGCTCGATGCGAGTTTGATTGCAGAGGCAAACCGCCGACCTTCGGCGGACGAGGATGATGCACGGCGTCGCTACTACCGGCTAACTCCGTTGGGGCGACGCGTGTTGGCTGCTGAATGTGTACGCCTTGAGGATCTGGTTCGCGTAATCCGCGCCAAGCGCCGGGCCGCCGAATCGGAGGCATGATGTATGAATGCGCGCTCGGCTGGATTCGTCGTTAGCCTCTATCGGCGTCTGCTGCGATTCTTTCCGCACCGTTTCCGCTGTGCATTCGAGCACGAAATGCTTGAGACTACTGAAGGGGCGGCCGCCTCAATGCGGCGTCAAAGCCTGGCAGGACTCGTGGCCCTTTTCGCTGATCTTGCGGCCCAACTCGCCGTCGCGCACCTGCGAGAAATTGCATGGGACGTTCGCTACGAGCTGCGGCTCCTGATCCGAAAGCCGGCCTTCACCTTCGTTGCGGTCGTCTCGATGAGCCTTGCGATCTGTGCGGGTTCCGCCTTCTTCAGCGAATTGAACGGAACCATCTTGCGCGATGTGCCCGGAGTGGGCCAGGCCGATGACCTGGTCACCTTACAGCAACCCGTCTCGTATCCTGCGTACCGTCGCATCCGCGACCAGACCAATCTGTTCTCTTCCACTGCGGCCTACGTCGCTCCGGTTCCATTCGGAGTAAACTCAAACGGGCACACCGAGAGAATCTGGGGACACATCGTCACGCCAACATATTTCACGACACTGGGAGTCACGGCGGAGTTAGGACGTCTCCTGGATGCACAGGATGAATTAGCGCGTGGAACTCCATCAATCGTTGTCAGCGATCGTTACTGGAAAAGCAATCTCGGCTCTGATCCGGACGTGATCGGCAGGCCGATTCACATCAATGGCAAGCAGTGCACGATCGTAGGCGTAGTGCCCGTCGGATTCCAAGGCGCTTCGCCAATGATGTACGTTGCAGACCTCTGGCTGCCAGTTCCCGGGGGGCTTGCGGTAGCACCGGAATTGTCAGACGACGCATTGGAACGGCCGCAAGTGGCGATGTTCCAATTTATCGGCAGACGAAGACAGGGCGTAAAGCCTTCGCAGATCGAGACCGCTTTGGACGCCATCCAGCGGCAGATACTCCGAGATAGCGGACAACCGGCAGTTGAAAGTGATCGCCTCGTCTCGGTTGCTACCGGCGGCAAGCTGATCCCGACGCGGGAAAAGGACCGCGCCTTATTTACTTTTCTCCCGATGGTGGTCATCTCACTTCTCTCGCTGATCGCTTGCTCGAATGTCGTGAATATGCTTCTTGCGCGCTCTCTCGATCGACGCCGCGAGGTTGCCGTGCAACTGTCATTGGGCGCCAGCCGGGCGCGTCTCATACGCCAACTCATCATCGAAAGTCTGCTGATCGCCTCCGGCGCAGGAACTCTCGGCTTTGCGCTTACATGTTGGCTGATGCACATGCTGTCTCAGCTACGCCTTCCGCATGCCATGCCAATCCGTTTCAACGTAGAGGTGGATTGGCGCGTATTAGTTTTCACAATCGGACTCACGGCCCTCACGGGACTTGCGATCGGCCTCTTGCCGGCAATTCAAGCGACGCGGTCCGAACTCGTGCCTGCGCTGAAAGAGGGCGGCAACCTCCAGATAAGAAGACGGCGGGCGTTTAGTGCCCGAAATTTGCTGGTCGTCTCGCAAATGGCCGCATCCCTCACCCTGCTCTTGGTCATTGGCTACATCGTCTTCGGCATGGAGCGCACAATGCTTCACGCATCCGGATTCGATGCCCGCAACGTTCAGCTCGTTTCCATTGACCCCGTTCGCGATGGGTACAGCGCCGAACAGGCGAAGGAGCTCTATCCCAAGCTGCTGGAGCATGTGAAGGGTTTGCCCGGATTCGTCTCTGCCACATGGACGGAGGCGATTCCGATGCAGCCCAGCGGGAGAGTGACTTTCACCACAGATACGGACGGTTCGAGGCGAGTCGATCAAGCCACGGAGTACATCGTAGGGTCCGGCTATTTTCAGACCATGGGAATCAGCATCGTTCGTGGCCGTGGCCTGACGAGTGATGACGAGAAACCTGGTCGGCACTCGATCGTGGTGAGTGAGGCTCTGGCGCAAAGCCTATCGAGAACCGCCGACCCCATCGGACGACGGCTTACTCTCGTGAGCAAGAGCGGTGCAGCATTCGGATTATTCAACGGCTCGGCCGCTGACTACAGAATGGCATCGCGCGACGAAACTTACGAGGTTGTTGGTGTCGCGGCCGATGTGCTGGATACTCCGATCGAACGCCCTGGCCCCGCCATCTACCTGCCGATGACGCAGGTAGACTTCGCCAGGCCAACGTTTCAGGGCATCACCCTGGCAACTCGCACCACTCCTGGTGTCGATGCTGCAACGATCGTCCGTGCCCAGATCGCGGCGATCGATCCAAAGCTCACAACGTTCAACGTGAAGACGATGCCGGACTGGATCGAGCAGCTCATGTTCATTGTCAAGATCGGGCTATGGAGCTACGGACTGATAGGAGCGTTTGGCTTGGTGCTGGCGAGCGTGGGACTTGGTGGCGTCACGGCCTATTCGGTTTCAAGCCGCATGCACGAAATCGGTATCCGGCTCGCCTTAGGAGCTCGCTCACGAGACATTCTGCGCATGATCATGGCTGAAGGCGCGGCGCTGATCTCAATAGGATCTTGTATGGGCATTGCGTTAGCAGTGCTGGCAATGCACGTGATGGCAGCGAGCATGGACCCGGTGTCGCGAAGCATTCAGCACAGCCAGTCCGACCCGCGAATCGCCGCAGGAGCCCTGGGCATTCTCTTCATGGTCGGCCTGCTGGCCTGCTATCTCCCGGCTCGGCGATCCGGGCGAGTTGACCCAGTCATCCCGTTACGTCAGGAGTAACCGGAAAGTAAGCTCCATCCCCCGCGCGCTCGATCGGAGTTCCAACAGAGAATGTCGATCGGGCCCACCATCATCACACCGACCCGTGAGTCCTGTCACAGCCGCAGACTGCATTCCGGACTACTCTGTTCCTCGGCCAGCGCAATAGGGCTGAGCGCAGAGTTGCGTCCGGACTTCGATCAGCACGCGACTACCATGGGAAGTCCGGTAAAGAGTGAATCACCACCCAGAGCGGCCCGCAAAGGGCAAGCGTCAGAGGGGTACAGGCTACAAAATGGCAAGAAGTAAAGCCAAATTCTCGGTCGATCTGGACGCGATACGCGCACTGGCCGCCGTGACCGTTTTCGTCATGCACGCCAAGGGGCTGTTTATCGGCTCAGTGCTGAAGCATGGCGCGGCGGCTGGAAGGAATCCCTCCGAGTTCACCAGCCCTGCACACGAAGCGGTGATCGTGTTTTTTGTCCTGAGCGGATATTTTGTGGGAGGCGGCGTGCTGCGTAATTGGAAGAATCGCATCTGGACTTGGAGAACATATGCCATCCAGCGGCTCACCCGATTATGGATAGTGCTGCTCCCAGCGCTTCTTGTAACCCTTGCGCTCGATCTGACCGGGTTGCATTTTTTTGGGCTAGACAGCCCGTATGGCCGTCCCCACTGGGAAAGTTTCATCTCCACGGGAATCCTGAGTTCACTCAATGCGTGGACATTCTGCGGCTGTCTTTTCTTCCTGCAAAAGATACTCGTGGAGCCTCTCGGGTCGAACGGTGCGCTTTGGACGCTTTCCTACGAGTTCTGGTTCTATGTCGCTTTCCCGTTGGCTCTAAGTGCGTTAAGTTCCCGGTTCTCCCTGCCTACCCGGATGCTGAATGCGGCTCTACTGATTGGCGCGGGGTTCTTTGTTGGTCACCGGATTTCAGCCTACTTTCTCATCTGGTTGATGGGTGCGGCGCTGCAACTGGCTCCGAAGAAGCTCTCGTCGGAACAGGCGCGACGGTTGACTCAAGTCGGAGTGGCGTTGCTCTTCGTTGTGTCGATGGTCCTGTGGGCAGCGAAGTGGAACCTGTTCGCTTCCGATCTCATTGAAGGCTGCGTCTGCGCAATGCTATGTTACGTAATTCTGCATAAAACCGATCCGGCGAACGAAGGAAGCCTTTACGTGAAAGCAGCCAAGGGCGTGTCAAACATGTCGTACACGCTTTACCTGACGCATCTCCCTATACTGGTGTTCTTTTGCGCCCTGTTCGCTTCGCGGGGCTTTGTTCGGGCACATGACTTGAGAGCATGGATGGTCGTCTCCGCAGTGCTGACGCTAACCTTCGGTATCTGCTATTTGCTTTATCTATGTTTTGAGCGGCGCAGCGATAGAGTGAGGAGCATTATTCTGGCGGCGCATCCATATGACATGATCCGCGACGCGTTCGGCACGGAACCGGAGCCGGGGGTACACTCGAGATAATCTGCCAGCCTTGACTGAAATCTGTTCCAGACAGTGCCCATCACCTATCTCGCATCGCCCCCTGACTACCCGCACCTGCCAAAAATGCCGCTGGCAATAAGCGCCGGGAACCGAAGCCTCAGGGGCGGCGGCAGGATGGTACCCCCGCCCCCGCCGTACCAGAAACGATGTAGCCGTTGAAATTTCAGTCGTACCATGGATTCAAATTATTGGCTATAAACAACTATAAGCATTACCCACCAAGCAGCCCGTCGGCCAAGGCCCGCCCAACTACAATCCAGATCATGGCCTCAGCCGTTCCGAGCTTCCCTGAAGCCGCTCGCGTCGTCTACGACTACGCCTCGAACCTCCTCGCTTGCCACCCCCGCACGGAGCGCCTCGCGCTCGACTCCACCTACGGCTGCATCCTCGCCCAGCCGGTCCGCGCCGACCGTGACATGCCCGCTTTCCAGCGCTCTACCCGCGACGGTTTCGCCGTCCGCGCCGCCGAAGCCTCCGCCCACAAATGGCTCCAAGTCGCCGGTTCCATCCGCGCAGGAGAGCCCCCCGCCGGTCCGCTCCCCACCGCCTCCGCCTGGGAGATCATGACCGGCGCCGCCGTCCCCGAGGGCGCCGACGCCGTCGCCATGCTCGAACACGTCGAGCAGGACGGCAAAAAGGTCCGTCTCATCAAAGGCCGCACGCTCGACCCCGGCGAAAACGTAGTTCCCGCCGCCGCCGAAGCCCACGCCGGCGAGGAACTCATCCCCACCGGAACTCGGCTCGGCCCCTCCCAGATCGCCGCCGCCGCCACCTGCGGCTACGCTCACCTTGAGGTCTTCGTCCGCCCCCGGGTGGCCATCCTCACTACAGGCGACGAGCTCGTCCCCGTCGACACAACTCCCGGCTCCAGCCAGATTCGCAACTCCAACGCTTCCATGCTCGCCGCTCTGGTGGCGCAGAACGGCGGCGAACCCTGGATACTACCCGCTGCAAAAGACAACACCGCCGCCCTCGGGTCCGCTCTCCGCAAAGGCATCGAAGCCGACATGCTCCTCATCTCCGGTGGCGTCTCCGCCGGAAAATTCGACCTCGTCGAGCCGGTCCTCGCCAGCCTCGGTGCCCATTTCCATTTCACTGGAGTCCGCATCCAGCCCGGCAAGCCCTTGGTCTTTGGCGAGATTCCGCGAGCCAAATCACCGCTCGCCTTTTTCGGCCTGCCCGGCAATCCCATCTCCTCCGCCGCGACATTTCTCCTCTTCGGCTCGGCCGTCCTCCGTGCCCTGGCCGGAAACCACCTGCTCGCACCTTTATTCTCCGCCGCTCAGCTCTCCCGCGACGCCAAAGGCAAGCCAAACCTGACCCGCTTCATCCCGGCAGCCTTCAAATCTGATCCGCTCTCCTGCCATCTCCCAGAGGTTGCGCCGGTGCCCTGGCAGGGCTCCGGTGACTTGGCTGCATTCGCACGCGCCAACTGTTTCATCTTCGTACCCGAAGGAATCGACCGCATACCCGCCGGCGACATCGCCCGCATCCTTCCTATATAGAGGACCTATGCCCGACAAGAATCAGCCCAAGCTCTCTCACTACGACGACGCCGGCCAGGCCTCCATGGTCGACGTCAGCGCCAAACTGCCCACCCGCCGCACCGCCACCGCCTCCGCGTTCGTCGAACTCTCCGCTGCAGTTCTCGCCGTACTCCCCCAGAACCCCAAAGGCGACCCCCTCGAAGTCGCCCGTTTCGCTGGCATCCAGGCGGCCAAGCGCACCTCGGAACTCATCCCGATGTGCCACCCACTCCCGCTGACGCATGTCGACGTGCAGGCTCAGATTGAGGGCGAAGGCGTCCGCATCACCGCCACTGCAGCGACCGTAAGCCCCACTGGAGTAGAAATGGAAGCCCTGACCGCAGCCTCGATCGCCGCTCTCACCATCTACGACATGACCAAGGCCCTCGATAAAGGAATCGTGATTCGCCATATCCAGCTCGAAGCGAAAACCGGCGGCAAATCCGGCGACTTTGCCCGTGAAGGCGCCCGAGCATAGTGTGCGCTCGTCTGATCGACCGGCAACACATCTGCACAGCCATTTCTCGGAGCGACAACGAAAACCAAGCTCTTGCGCGACGAACCTCCAACTTCCCGGTATAATCCAAACAGACTTGGAGAGATGGCCGAGTGGCTGAAGGCGGCGGTTTGCTAAACCGTTATACGGGCTAAAACCTGTATCGGGGGTTCGAATCCCCCTCTCTCCGCCATCCCGTCAAAGCAAAATCCGCATAATCAGCTAAATAGATTAGCTTTGAGCCACTTGTCATAAATGGGCCTAAGTCTCCATATTCTCCCGAATACCTCGGATTAGCCTCCTTCACCCCATTTATCGAGCTAATATCTTCGGCCGGCAGAGGAGATCGCCTCGATGTTAGGGATCAGTACGAAGTCAGCCGAATCGCATCGAGCGAAAATCATGGAGAAGCTCAACATTCACGATACCGCTGGTCTGGTCCGCTATGCGGTTCGCGAAGGGGTAATCCAGCCCTAGCTCCGGGTCTCCCCAGGTGGACCGCCAGTTCGAAGCTGCTGAGGGCTCGTCATACGGATTCTGCGGTCAGGCCACTTGTGTTCAGAAGGTATAGATCACCGGAGATTTTAGCCAGCAAACCGCTCGCGATTGCGTAGCTTAGGGCGAGTTTCGCCGTAGAGGATCTCGCCGATGTAGCTCGTGACGGCGTCTCGACTCACCACCATCAGTTCCGTTCGCTAATGCAATGCCTCCGCTGCAATACCCAGAAATATCTAGGCTTCAAAGAGGGGCAGCGCAACTTGTGGACGGCCTGATGAAACCAGCGCAGCCTAACCCTGGGATGTCGCCCATCCCTCGGCGGTGACCCCATGGGTTGCCGACGACAGGCGTTAACCCCAGGGTGAGAATTGTCTATTCATTTCCCAATTACGAGCAGTCGCTAGAAGCAGGCCAGTGCGATCCCCATCGAGCAAAGTGCATTAGCCAAACAACAAAGTGAGCAAGAAGGTTCCGAAATGCAGCCAAGCTAGAGCGACCAGCAGAACAGTGAGAATTAGGTACGAGGTTTTTGCAGGGTTTTTATGTTCGTATCGAGATGCACAGGTCGCTCTTCTGTCAGCGCACAATCAAATCACCTAGTGCGTAATCATCGCGTGAACTCCAAATTGATGAACCAGTCTGCCGCCCTGATGTGCTGTATTTACAAGTGCGAGTGCGCCTGTTAAATACAGCGCGAGGAAAACCATGGGAAGGACTGTTGAGTATATCCTCGCTAACGGCCGGGCCGAAAAATGGGGCAGGACAAACAAGGCCACTAGGAGAAAGCTCAGGCCGGAAAAGAGCATCCGCGTCTGGGATGCAAGCTGTTCGTGGGCCTGAAGCACGGGAGTCATTCCCGGCGTGTGGTCGGCCAATTCGGCCGCCGCTTCTCCGGTCTCAACGGCCAAAAAGAGGCTTCCCGTTCCGGTCAGCAACAATGCCAGCCCCACGATCAGATAAGCTCTTCCTCTCTGTGGTGAAAGCACAGCACTGGTCAGGACAAAGGCGGGACTCAGGAGTAGAAGCACGATCGGGAAATGAATCACCAGAGGATGTAGCGATTCCCAATCCGGCAGATATGGAACCAGCATCATATGCCCTCCAACTGGCAATCCGATGTGTCGCCGAGCAGGGCAACACATCGGGCTCGATTTCAGGCTATCTTCTCGAACTTCTCTTTTGGCGTGAAGCACGAAGGGCACTTTTCAAAATCCGGGACTCGCGCGGTGAAGCCGCAGACCGGGCACACGTAATAGCCTGCCGCTGAAGCGGTCTTGCCGCCGCTAAGCCCCTCGAGCGCTGCCCGGTAAAGTTTGGCGTGCTCCGCTTCGGCCGTCTTCGCCAGGTTCAGGCTTCGGGTAGCCTTCGCGTTCCCATCCGACTTGGCCTGCTTGATGAAGTCCGGGTACATGGTGTCGCGCTCATACGTCTCGCCCTTCACGGCAGATTCAAGATTCTCGCGCGTCGACTTTACTTGCGCATTCTCGATGTCCGCCTTTGGCTGGGCACCCAGTTGCTTAATGACTTCCGCATGATTCGAAGCGTGAATCTGTTCCGCACGCGCTGCCGCACGGAACAAGTTGGCGACATCGCGATATCCTTCCTTGTCGGCCTGCTGTGCGAAGGCGATGTAGCGGGCGTGCGCGTTGCTTTCTCCGTTGAAGGCGGCCTGCATATTCTCGAGAGTAGTGGCAGCGCGAATGCCGGGTGCAAACGCGACAATAGCGGCGATCGCAAGCAGAGCCAGCCACACACGCTGGACGAGGCAATTCGATTTCATAGATCCTCTCCTCAGGGCAGAATTGCAAGTAATTGCGCCCCGACATCCTGTCTCTAGCACTTCGAGGGCCGTGCCCGCGGCAGACAGATGCGATGATCTACGGCAGTTGCGAACGTGCCGATGTCTCGAGATAGCCGACTGTACGAGATCTTTGATCGATTCGTAAAAGAATTTTGACATCCGCGCTAGCGACCAGGTGATTGCCGCCTGGACAGCCGGCCAGCGCGATGGTCCGAAACTTCAGACACTCCGTTACGAACTTCAGACATGCACCCCAACAAACAAGCACACACCTCCCCTAAGTCCAATGAATCCCCGCTTTGTTGTTGGTCACTGAGATGCACTTGCGATTGGTAGCGGCGCGTTGGTGCAGAATCGGAGGGTCTTGCGTGGTCTCGACTGCACCCGCGCGTCGTCGCTGCACGCGACCGAAAGAAGGCTCGATGTCTCGCAAGCTATTTCGCAAGTGGTGTTCTCCGAAAACGACTCTGGTGGTGATGCGTTCATCCGACGATCCTGCCCAGGTGCTCACGGCAATCCGCTATGCTGAGAAATCCGGCGCCCGACTGCTCCTTGCCAAACTGAGCCCAGGGAGCACTCTGACGGACGATTCGCGGAGTGCGGACGGCTCCTGTTCACCCTGGGTGCCCGGGCGCGTAAGCATTCAGTCGGATGATGGACGCAAGACTCTCTTAGCGGAGTTCCTGGCCCGAGCCTTCCTCCTCACCGACGTTACACCGCAACATCTACCCGCTGTGGTACGGACGTTCGACATAGATCGCGTCATGGTTACCCAGAGCCGCGGTAATCAACAAGTTGCACAGTTTGGACTGGAAGAATCTCTCGTCTCAGCCCTGAGCGTGCCAGTCTGTGTCATCGGCAGATCTGTTTCTCTGAGCCTGTCTCCAGCACCTCCGATCCGCCGTGTGCTGCTTCCCGTTACACACTCCCCGGACCTTGAACTCACCTTCAACTTTGCGTTGGAAGTGGCCAGAGCGCAGCATGCCGCCTTATCAGTTCTGCATGTGTTCGACGGCGCAGAGTCTACACTGGCGGCAGAGCAAAGAAGCCCGTTGACGGTCAGGTCATGGCTTCCTGTTTCAGCTGCGCGAAGCACTTCACTGACTGGTCCAATCGAGATATCAATTCGACGCGGCAATGCAGCGTCTGAAATCCTGGACTTCAATGCGCGCAAGCCGCATGATCTTTTGGTGCTCCGCTCTTTACCTGGGCGTCATCATGGGTCGTTTCCGCGTTCAAGCATCGTGAGACGGCTCTATTCTGAGATGCCATGTCCTGTTCTCGTTCTTGGCAATTCAATCGAACAGCCCCGCGACCAAGCTTCGTGCGCCGCTCCGGACATTCATCACCGCAGAACTCGGTTGCGTGCCGAGCCGCTTGGCATGGAGGGTTGAGATGCGTTGCGCGAATCCAGAATGCGGCAGAATTGCAGATCACTTCTTCGACGGAACGCTTCGGCTGATTGAACTGGACCTGCCGCCAGGAGGCCGCACCACCGGCGACGAGAGCGGGTTTCCGGTCTGCATTGTGCCCAGCCGCTACTTCTGGCTTTGTCCGGAGTGCTCGAAGTCCTTGGAGATTCATAGGTGGACTCCGAAGGGGATCATCGTCAAGCCGTTCGCCAAGACTTCAACACGCGCGACCGGACAAGCCTCGTCAGCCAGTAACTCGGTAAGATCGCGAACCCAACGGCTCCGGGGCGCTCGCCCGGCGAAGCTCGCGTCATAGATCGGGGGAAGGATGTATGCCAGGATCGACACAAAACACGGCATGGTCCTCCGGAGCATCGGGGCACGCAGTGGTTGCGCTATGGATACTCTCCGGGATGGCAGTGAGCGGGACTCTGCACATGCTGGCTTATGTGAAGGCAGCAGAACTCGTCCTTTTGATCGCGACGCTGGTTGCGTTCGTTCCGCTCCTGCTAGACCTGGCGCGCCAGCTATTCCGTCTCAACTTCAGCGTAGATGTTCTCGCTGCTCTGTCTATCGGCAGCGCTCTGCTGTTCCGCCAATACTGGGTTGCAGGCGTTGTCATCCTGATGTTGTCCGGAGGCAAGACGCTGGAAGACTACGCAACCGGGCGCGCCTCTTCGATGCTGACTGCCCTCGCCAAGCGGATGCCTCAGATTGCACATCAGATCATGCCTGACGGAACGCAGAAGGATGTTGCGCTCGAGGAGATTGCGGTAGGTGACCTTCTGGCGATTCATCCACACGAACTCTGCCCCGTCGATGGTGCTGTCATCGGAGGCAATAGCCAGATGGACGAATCCTACCTGACAGGGGAGCCGTTCTTCGTGGCCAAGGCGCCCGGCGCTACTGTGCTGTCCGGTGCTATCAACGGAAGCGCGTGTCTTACGATTCAGGCTACGCATATTCCTGCCGACTCACGGTATGCACGGATCGTTCGCATCCTGAAGGAGTCCGAACTGAACCGCCCCAGGATGCGACGCATCGCAGACCGCCTGGCAGGCTGGTATACGCCGGCCGCGATTGGAATCGCATCGCTGAGTTGGTTTGCCAGCGGAGACTCGGAGCGTTTCCTCGCTGTCCTGGTCATCGCCACTCCCTGCCCGCTCATATTGGCGATACCCGTTGCGATTATTGGCGCAATCTCGGTCGCTGCAAAACGCGGCATCATCATTAAGGACCCCCTGGTGCTTGAGAAAATCGTTGCCTGCGAGACCCTGATCGCAGACAAGACCGGCACCCTCACATACGGAAGGCCCGAGCTCCAGGAGATCGTCAGCCTCGGTCCGTACTCCACAAGGGGAATCCTGTGGTTCTCTGCCTCACTTGAACGGTATTCGAAGCATCCTCTCAGCAGCGCGATCCTCACAGCTGCCCGCGCCGAGCAGATGGAACTCTCGCCGACTTCAGACGTCTTCGAAATTCCAGGACACGGAATCAGCGCGCACATTGACGGTCGTATGGTAATCATGACTGGCCGCAATCAACTCCCAGCTCGCTTGCAGCGCCGTCTACCAGAGGTCATGCCCGGACTTGAGTCAATCATTCTCATCGACGGAGAACTCGCCGGCCTGCTCCGCTTCCGGGATGAACCTCGTCCAGAAAGCCGTCCCTTTCTGGGGCACGTTCGTTCTCGCCATGGAATCACCAAAGTTGTGCTACTGTCCGGCGACCGGCCCGCCGCGGTGGAAGCCTTCGCCTCCACCATGGGGATTCCCGACACATTCGGCGGGAAGTCTCCTGAGGAGAAGCTCTCCATCGTCCGAGAGCTCACCGTCGCTCACCCCACCCTCTATATCGGTGATGGCATCAATGATGCTCCCGCTATGATGAGCGCCACTGTCGGTATCGCGATGGGCGTAAACAGCGACATCACGTCAGAGGCGGCTGGCGCAGTGATTCTTCAATCATCGCTCGCAAGTGTGGATGAACTCATTCACATATCTATGAAGATGCGGCGCATCGCACTGACAAGTGCAATCGGAGGAATGGCCCTCAGTACCATTGGAATCGCCTTCAGTGCTCTCGGCTATCTCAAGCCAATCGAGGGAGCAATATTGCAGGAGGGTATCGATCTCCTGTCGATTCTGTATGCTCTGCGCGTTGTCGCCCCAGGCGAGCCGGTCGGAGATTTTCGGAGCTCCCAAGCCGGCCGGACCCAATTGCCAGAGGAACGAACAGCCGCCGCGTAGGAAGCGCTACTCCGTGCGATGCTCCAATTCCCCGCCGGCCGATATGGTCGTGCGAGAGGAGCCGGCCAGCGAATGTTTACCGAGTTTGTATCCGATATCGCTGCGTGAAAGCTCCAATTGCCGCGCCGCTTCAGCCTGAATCCCATTCGAGATGCGCAGAGCACGCTGGATGAGTGCCCGTTCGAGTTCTGCGAGTGTATCTCGAAGGTTCAGCTGCTTTGGAAGACGCTCCGCCAGATCCTCGATGGACAACTCTGCCGACGCTCCACGCAGCGATGCCGAAGCACTCTGCAGCGGAAAGTCTTCCGCCCCTAGCTCAGGCCCCTGAGCCAGAATCATGGCGCGTTCGAGCAGGTTCTTGAGCTCCCGAATGTTCCCCGGGAATTGGTATGCCTTAAGTTTCGCCATTGCCGCCGGGCTTAATACACGCGGGGCCGTATTCATTTCCGCGGCGATGCGCGCACATAACATTTTGCAGAGTTCTTCAATATCTTCAACTCTTTCGCGCAGCGCCGGCAGATGAATCGGTACCACTGCCAACCGGTAATATAGGTCTTCCCGGAACAGTTCGCTTTGCACTCTCTCCTGAAGGCTCCTGTGCGTTGCCGCAAGCACCCGCACGTCCACTTGGCGTGTGGTCGTTGAACCGACGCGCTGCAGCTCTCCGTAAGCCAATACGCGCAGGAGCTTCCCTTGGGCGGCGGCGGACATCTCCGCAACCTCGTCAAGAAACAGCGTGCCCTCGTGCGCTGCCTCGAAAAGTCCCGCCCGCGCCTTATCGGCGCCCGTAAACGCACCCCGTTCATAGCCAAACAGCTCACTCTCCAGCAGAGTCTCCGTCATGGCGGCGCAGTTGATGGCGATAAAGGGTCGCTCTGATCGCTGGCTGTTTTTGTGAATGGCGCGTGCCACTAGCTCTTTTCCGGTTCCGGTCTCGCCCGTAATCAGCACCGTGCAATTCGTGCCTGCAACCCGCGCGATAAGTTCGCGAACCGTCTGGATCTCTCGGCATTCGCCCACCAGTTCATCGGCTCCCACCAGTTGGCGCACTTGGCTCTTGAGAACGGCGTTCTCTCTCAGAAGAGCCGAATGCTTACATGCGCGGCGAACCGCGGCCCGCACCACGTCCGGCACAAACGGCTTGGTCAGAAAATCAAACGCGCCCTCGCGCATGCTTTCAACCGCCAGTTCCACCGTTCCAACGGCCGTGAGAAAGACCACCGATGTCGTCGGATCGTCTTCGTGAACTGCCCGCATCACATCCAGCCCGCTGCCGTCAGGCATCTTCTGGTCGGTCAACACTACGTCGAAATCGTGAGCGGCCAGCACTCGCAGAGCTTCTGACGCTCCGCCCGCTTCAACAATGACATGCCCGTCCCGGTGCAGATTGACTGCGAGAATCCGCCGCATCCCGGCTTCATCGTCGACAATCAGGATCTTCGCCATGTGTCACATCTCCTCATCGTTACTGGCAGGTGCGGTCGCTACGGTCATGGTGAATGCTACTGCACCATCTTCGTTCTTGCTTACCAAAATGTCTCCGCCGTGCGATCTGGCTATGGCTCTTGCAATTGCGAGTCCAAGCCCTGTTCCACTGCGCTTTGTCGTGAAGAAGGGTTCGAAGATATGTTGAAGGTCATCCTCCGGGATCTTCTCCCCCGTGTTTTCAATTTCGAAATGAACGTAGCCATCCTTGATCTGGGACCGGATATGGATCGTTCCCTCCTGTTTCGTTGCTGCAATCGCGTTGATTGCCAGGTTGACCAGAGCGCCTTCCACCTGAAAGGGGTCAACCGCGACAATTCCGTCATGCGATGGGCCGTACTTGACCCGAATACCCGACTCATTCGCCCGGAGTCGCGCTATGTTTGCCACGTGATCCAGAACATCCGAGATCCGCACGTCGGTCCGCTGTGGCACCCTGGGCTTCGCATAAGCGAGGAAGTCAGAAGTCAGATTCTCCAGCCGTTTGGCCTCCCTCGCGGCGATTGCGAACATCTCCTCGCGCTCATCCGGATTCGCATTGGGATATCCGGCCGTTTCCAGGGAACTCGCGATCATTGCCACAGGATTCCGAATCTCATGCGCAATTCCACTCGCCAAGCTCCCCACCGCCGCAAGCTTCTCTTCGCGAGCGAGCCGTTCTCGAGTAGCCTCCAGTTCGGCCATGTTCTCGAACAGCCTGGTTTCCTTATCGCCGAGCTGGTGAACGAGGTACCAGACAAGCAACCCCATCACTGCGTAGATCACGGAGATCATCCCGGACTCCAGGAATTGCGTCGCCCGTGGCGGAGGGTGCAGCGCATAGAAATGGTTAGCCCACCCGAACATCAGTCCTATCGCCGCCGCAACCGTGACGATTGTCTCCAGCAAACTGCAGTGATAGGCACACTGCAAGATTGAGATCGCAAGGAGAACAAAATAGGGGGTCTCATCGCGGCCCGTGTAGACGGCCAGCAGCCAAGTCAACAGGAAGAGGCCCACCATCGAAATAGCTGTTTCAATCCGCACCGTCCTAATGCTGATCCCGTCCCGCTGACGCCAAAGCCAGTACCACTCAAGAAGTTTCCCTAGGAAACTGAAGACAAGCAGCAGAATGACCGTTTGCGAAGGTTCGCCCAGCAGAGATGCAAACCAGGTATGCAGCACCAGAAGCGATGCGAGCACCAACAGCGTGAGAACGCAGAAAGCAGTCTCTTGGCGTCGGAACGCCAGTCTTTCAATACGGTCGAGAGATGGCGCGCTCTGAATCATGGCTCAGCAGGGCCGGAACATTGGTCAATGAAGCTTGCTACAGCACTCCTTTTGCCGAACTTAAACCGGCAGCTTCGGCGCCGCAGTGCGGGAAATCACATCGCCGGAGCGTCTTGTAATTCAGACATCTGTCCGAAAATCCAAACATCAAATCTGACCGTCGCCTTGGATGTCAGCCCTCCACGCCGGAACATACCCTGCCCAATAGTTCTGCTGCCTTGGTTGCGGGCGCGCAAGCTCTTCCATCCCTGTTCTTAAGACAAGTTGACTACAGCATAGCCACGCCAAGCTGTGTCTGCCCATCTTTTCCTAAGTTTGGCAGGTCAGTTGCAATCTCAATTGCAGTTGCAGAACGTGGACCTCGGGCAGCCCTCTTCTCTGCTTCGATACCTGGCGTACACGTCGGGCGACTCAACTGGACGTTGTTTCAGGAGACCCGCCCAAGTTGCTCCTGGAACGAGGTCTCTCGCGGACTCGCTGTGGCGCCGAGCCCGAGATGCTTAGATTACATGGGCCCATACTCTAGGTGGGCTCCTCCGGTCCGCTCCAGGTGCGCGCCGCTGCATACACGCGCCTGGCCGGAGGGGGCCGCCAGCATAAGAATGGGAGAGCCTTCTGCTGGCGGCCTCCGGAACCAGCTGCAAAGCAAGACCTCACTGACGTCTCCCTCTTCGACGGCTCAAAAATCGCGTTTGCACAGAACCGTGATTCGGCGAGTCGCGGGAAGTCCTTCGATTCATATATGAAGGCTATCGGAAGCGAGACGCTTCCCCGCCTGACGCAGCATCCTTCGGAGTGGATCGAGCCGTGTGATCTCCCGATAGCACGCAAATCGTGATCTTCCCACAAACGCCGGGCATTCTTCGTGATCTCAATTGGCGTGTTCAGATCGGATGCGTTTGACCCTGGTTCAGGCATACAAGGTTAGGTGTGCCGCGAAGAAATATTGAGCCGAACGACGGAGACCGAATCGGGAAAGCTGGACGTGGATTTCTTCATCAAGGTGCTTCCGATTGTGGGTATTCCGCTGCTTACGCTGATAGCGTGTCAGCTCCCGGAGATAGGCCGATCCTTGTTTTTATGGCTTGAGCCAGGACTGTCTTTCAAGCGCTGACCAGAGGGTGGCGCGCAGTCCGGCGGCCCGCGGTGACGCGGCGCAATCCGCGGCTCTCGAACTGTTCAGTCCTGGGACTCAAATCTAGTCGAAGATGATCAATTCAGGAACCCGGTTGTCGTTCACGGCACCGCGAATCCTCTACTTGCATCCGAGGTAGGGTTCCGTCGTTTGGACGGACACGTGGCGAGCAAGAATTGGATGATCGGCTCGAGTTCTCCGCCGCAGGCGTGGCAATCCGGAACCACGTCGGTAGATCACGAGGTGGGCGTGAAGGCAGTATCGGAACAGTAAAGGCGGAAGATTAAGGCCACAAGCATCCGATCGAGATCGGGTGAAATGATCTATTCTGCTTTCACGGCTTCTGCTGTACAAAGGAAGCCATTCAGGCCGGAATTCTAATCCGGTGAGCAGTCTCCCCTACCCGGTAGCTACAGACATTGCAAAATAGCCACTTCTTCAGGAGGTCCAGATGCGGCGTGCGCGCATTGCATGCTTTGTGCTCGTTTCCATGATTGGCTGCTGTGTTCAGGTGTTTGGGCAAGCCACAACATCGCTGCGGGGCCATGTGACCGATCCGAGCGGGGCTGCGGTGACCGGGGCCCACTGCGAACTGACCCTAACCGCAACCGGAGCGACCCGGCAGAGCACGACGGACAGTACGGGCGAGTATCAGTTCTCGCAGCTTCCTCCAGGAGAGTATGCGCTCAAGGTGACGGGCGCCGGGTTCTCGGTGGCCGAAAAGCGCGGAATGAATCTGCTGGTCGGTCAGCCGGCAACGGAAGATGTAGTGCTGACCCTCGGATCCGTGACGGAAGACGTAAAGGTTGAAATGAACGTCCAGCCGATGCTGAACACGACTGACGCCACGCTGGGCAATGCCTTCTCGCAAGAACATATCGAATCGCTGCCCATTGAAGGAAGGAATGTTCCTGACCTGTTGAGCCTGCAACCGGGAGTGACATTTCTGGGTCGCACGGATTCGAACAACGGAACCAATTCAGTGGGGAACAGCGCGGGGGATTCGCGAAGCGGCGCGGTGAACGGCGGGCACAGCGATCAGTCGAACATCACGCTGGACGGAGTGGACGTGAACGACATCAACAATGGATACGCGTTCACCAGCGTTCTTCGAGTGACACAGGATTCCATCTCGGAATTTCGCGTGACGACGAGTAATCCCGATGCTGCGGAGGGACGTTCTTCAGGGGCGCAGGTGGGCCTGATCACACGAAGCGGGACGAACAAGATTCACGGTTCGGCATACGAATACAACCGCAGCAGCCTGCTGGAGGCGAATTCGTTCTTCAACAAGCAGCAACAGATTGCGGCCGGCGAGCCGAACCGGCCGCCCAAGCTTATTCGCAACGTGTTCGGCGGGGCAGTTGGGGGTCCTTTGCTGCGAGACCGGGTGTTCTACTTCATGAACTACGAAGGACGGCGGGATGCCGAGGGGCAGAGCGTGTATGCGGGGACCGTGCCGATGGCGAGCCTTCGGGCAGGAAATATCCAGTATGAGAACGCATCGGGCACGGTGACGACGCTAACGCCTGCCGATATCAAGCGCATGGACCCGCAGGGGATCGGGGTAAACGAGAACGTGTTGAATGTGTTCTCGCACTATCCGATGCCGAATGATGCGACGCAGGGCGATGGACTGAACACGCAAGGTTACCGCTTCCCTTACAACATCCATCGCACGTACAACACGTACATTGGGCGGCTGGACTGGAACGTGACGGGCAAGCAGAGCGTTTTCTTTCGGGGCAATCTTCAGAATGACGATGAGCCTACGACGCCGGCATTTCCCGACCAGCCGCCGTCAACACGCGTGCTGACCAATAACAAAGGATTCGCGGCAGGTTATTCAGCGGTCATCACATCCAACCTGGTGAATGAGCTACGGTATGGTTTCACGCGACAGGGGGTGGAGGCCGCTGGACTTTCAACCCAGCCGCACGTGAACTTCTCCGGCATTGCTTCGCCGCAGGCATTCACGTACAGCACGGGGGTGATCATCCCGCTGCATAACGTGGTGGATGACCTGTCGTGGACCAAGCACGACCACAGCTTCCAAGTGGGCGTGAACCTGCGGCTAATCGATGACCAGCGAGCCAGCAACGCCAACTCGTTTCCCTCGGGACAGATGAATGCGGGATGGCTTGCGAATGGATCGACGGTGGCGGGCAATGGCGGACCGTTCGACCCGGCAGCTTACGGCTATCCGGCAGTATCAAAGACCTTCAAGAACCGCTATAACTCAGCGCTGCTCAGCGACGTGGGAATCATCACCGAAGGCGATGCCGTCTACAACTACACCAAGACGGGAGCCGCGCTCGCGCTGGGGACTCCCTTGAAGCGAGATTACCGCTGGAACGAGTACGAGTTCTATGCGCAGGATTCGTGGAAGGCGCTGAGGAACCTGACCATCACATACGGGCTACGCTACTCGCTGCTGCAGCCGCCGGTGGAAACGAGTGGTACGCAGGTGGGGATCTGCAAGGTATCGGGAGGTACCTGCTCGCCGTTCTCGCTCACCGACTATTACGAACAGAGCGCCAACCAGGCAGCGCAGGGCGGGGCGGCAAACGCCGTGGGCCAGGTGGGGTTCGATCTGAACGGGCGCTCGAACGGGCGGCCCGATTTCTGGAACATGGAAAAGAAGGACCTTGGGCCTCGAGTGGCCGTGGCGTGGTCGCCCAGCCCAACGGATGGTCTCTGGAACAAGCTTCTGGGGGATGGGAAGAGCAGCATCCGCGCGGGATACTCGCTGGTGTTCGATCACTTTGGCGCGGCCACTGTGAACACGTTCGACACGACGGGGTCGTTCGGATTGTCTTCGCAGATCTCCAACGTGCCGGGGTCGGTTGAGGTGGGTACCGCACCGCGCTTCACGGATATCAACACCATTCCTGCCGAAGTGATCCCGGCCGCACCTCCGGGAGGGTTTCCGGCGGTGCCTGATCCCTCTTTGTTCGCGATCAGCTGGGGCATGGATTCAAAGATCAAGACGCCGTATGCCCACCTGATCGACTTCTCCATCCAGCGGCAACTGCACAATGGCTCTTCGCTCGAGATCGCTTACGTAGGGAGGCTCGCACATCACCTGCTGGCGCAGGAAGATGTCGCCATGCCGATCAATCTTTCGGCGGCGGGATCGAACTACTTTGCCGAGGCGGCGAGGCTGTCGAAGCTTGCCCGTGCGGGAACGGATGTGGGCGCGGTGCAGCCGATTCCGTATTGGGAGCAGTTGTTCGGCGGGCTGGGGGGTGTGGATCTGGGCTATGGAGCGGGGCCGGCATCCGCGACGCAGAACGTCTACCAGATCTTCCAGCAAAACATCTATAACGAGACCTACGCGTTGTTCTCGCTGGATCTGCCCGATTCCCAGACGGGCGCTGGAGTCAATCCGAATGGAGCCTATCCGTCGTACCGCTTCTATCACGACCAGTATTCGGCGCTGTATGCGTGGCGCTCGATCGCGTATTCCAACTACCACGCGCTACAGGTGATCTATCGGCAGCAGATCGGCACCGGGATGTTCGCGGACGTGAACTACACGTTGTCGAAGTCGATGGACATCGCTTCGCAGGCGGAACGGCTGAGCAGTTCGGGCTCGAATAACAATGCGCAGATTATCAACACGTGGGCGCCGAACCAGCTTTATGGGGTGTCGGACTACGACGCCACCCACCAGATCAACGGGAACTACGTTTGGGACCTGCCTTTCGGGCGCGGAAGACGTTTCCTTGGGACGGCGAACCGGCTGACGAATGCGCTGCTGGGAGGTTGGCAGACCACAGGCATTGTTCGCTGGACGAGCGGGTTCCCCTTCGCCGTCAACGAGGGAGGCAACTGGCCGACGAACTGGGACATTGAAGGCTGGGCAACACAGATTGCGCGGATTCCCTCGCGGGCGGCGAAGCACGGCCACCTGGCCCAGCGGTTCGCGGACCCGCAGGCAGTATTCGCGAGCTTCGACTACACACTGCCCGGAGGGTCGGGCACACGCAATCCCCTGCGCGGAGATGGCTATTATGACTGGGATGCGGGGCTGAACAAGACGTTCTTACTGGGGGAACGCATGCGCATCCAACTCAGGTGGGAAACTTTCAACGTGACCAACAGCGTCCGGTTTGACTCGCACTCGATCAACTCGACGCTTGATAACGCGACTAATTTCGGCAACGCGACAGTTCTGCTCACGGATCAACGCAAGGCGCAGTTCGCGGCCCGCCTGGAGTTCTAGAAGCACAGTGAAATCAGACGTGACGGGGCCCGGGTTTAGTGCCCGGGCGCCGTGCTGCTTGTGCGGATTAGTGGAAGAGGCGGTAGCTGGCGCCGAAGCTTGAGCCTAATTTCTACTTTGGCCGACAGTCCAATACATAAATGATTTATATTGACATCTTTCCGCCTTCATCCTTATAGTGCGTTGCGATGATGGCAGCAGGAGGAGCGGAGGTCTTCCATCCCGTTCCCGCGTGAATCTCCGTGCGCTAGTCCTGGACTCGCGCCGATGCGACGACATGAATCGCCGAATCTTCCTCCAATCCGCCAGCCTCGCTGCGTTCGCTCTTCCGCGCGTTACGGCTCAGGCTCCGGGATCACCTGTTATAGACACGCACATCCACTTGTTTGATCCGGGCCGCCCTGGCGGCATCCCCTGGCCCGACAGATCGGATAAAAAGCTCTACCAGCCTGCCTTACCGGACCGCTATGCGCGTCTTGCCGGACCGCACGGCGTCGCCGGCGCAATCGCAATCGAGTGCAGCCCATGGCTGATCGATAACTTCTGGTTGCAGGAGGTCGTCGAAAGCAATCCGCTTGTGGTGGGCTTCATCGGAGACCTGGACCCCGCCACGCCAGATTTCGCGGCCACCCTTGACCAGCTCCACCGCTCGCACCTGTTCCTGGGGATTCGTTACGGCAATCTCTGGAATCGAGATCCAGTTGCTGCGGCCCACAACCCGCAATTCATCGCCGGCCTCAAACTGCTCGCCGAGGCCGGTCTGGTGCTCGACACTGCGAACCCCAATCCTGCATTGATCTCCGCTATGTTGGAGATATCGAATCGCGTACCAAATCTCCGCGTAGTTATCGATCACCTGCCGAACCTGGATATTCCTAGCGAAGGACCTGACCGTCGCGAGTACGAATCAACGCTTCGCGAACTAGCTCAACGCCCTCGCATTTTTGTGAAGGGTTCCCAGATAGTGCGCACGTTCGACGGTCGCGTATCCTTCGATGTCAGCCGTTACAAGGAGCACCTCGATCAGCTTTGGTCGCTTTTCGGGGAGGACCGCATGCTCTTTGGCAGCGACTGGCCAAACAGCGATCAACTCGCCGATTATGACCACACCTTTGGCGTGGCGCAGCGCTACATCGCAACCCGCAGCACCCAGGCGCAGGAAAAGTATTTCTCGAAGAACTCCTGTGCGGCTTATCAGTGGCGGGCGCGCACGTCTGCGCAAACCGACCTGACGCGAATGTCCAGCCAGACAATCAACCATTGAACAGGATGGAGGCGCATGTGCCCGGACCAGCTTTTAGCTCCTTGAGAACAGCAGGGATGTTCTCGTCGATTCTCCTTGCGGTGTTATCAGTGCTGCCCGCAGCGGCACAGGAGTCGAAACCTGTTCTTGAGATCAACTGGAACAAGACCATCCTCGTATCCAGGTCAACTCCTACGCTGCAGGTGGTCACAAATCCCATGCTCAATCCCGGCGCCCCGATACACGATGGGTCCTTCGCTGCACTAAAGGAGCTTGGTGCGGATTATGTTCGCTACGTGCCGTGGCTTCCCTACCCTAAGATCGCAGTCGCGGAACTTGAGCCTCCCACGAAAGAGAAAACATCGTGGGACTTCACCCACATCGATCCGGTCACCAAGGATTTTCTCGCCGCCACGAACGGCCATTCGACCATCATCAACTTCAGCACGATCCCTGCGTGGATGTTCAAGACAGATCAGCCGGTCAAGTATCCAGACGATCCCAATCAAGTCTTCTGGGACTACACCAAAGGCACGGAACTGCGTGATCCCACCGGCAAAGAATTGGGCGACTACTACGGACGCCTCGTGAGCTGGTTCACGAAGGGAGGTTTCACCGACGAAAACGGCAAGCGCCACGAATCCGGCTATCACTACGGATTTCCTTATTGGGAGGTGCTGAATGAAGTCGATTTCGAACACAACACCACGCCCGAGGATTACACAAAGCGCTACGACGCTATCGTTGAAGGCATTCGCAAGGTAAGCCCCGAAACGAAGTTCATGGGCCTGGCGCTCGCTGCGCCTGGGTCGAATCCGAAGTACTTCGAGTACTTCCTCAATCCGAAGAACCACAAGCCGGGCATCCCACTCGATTACATCTCGTTCCACTTCTATGCCTCGCCCGCTCTCGACGAGAGCCTCGACGGCTGGCAGCACACGTTCTTCAACCAGGCAGCCGGATTCATTACACTGACCCGCTATGTTATCGCCATCCGCGATCGCCTCTCGCCCTATACAAAAATCGACACGGACGAACTAGGCGTTATTCTTCCCACCGATGACTTCGAGATCCGTGCATCGAAAGCTCTCCCCGATCACATTCCGCACCGCTACTGGAATGCGGCGGCAGCTCTGTATGGACATCTCTTCATCGAGCTCTCAAGGCTCGGCGTTGACGTTATCGGCGAGTCGCAACTCGTCGGCTATCCATCTCAGTTCCCGAGCGTTTCAATGATGAACTACAACACCGGCAAGCCGAACGCTCGCTATTGGGTGCTGAAGATGATCAAAGACAACTTCCATCCTGGAGATAAGCTGGTGGAAACGGGAGGCAAGGCTCAGCCCTCCGACGTCTCTATCCAGGGATTCAACACTCCCCAGGGACGAAAAGTCCTTCTCGTCAACCGCACCAATGCAGAGAAGACCATCAAGGTTGCTGCCGAACTACAGAATGCGTCGACGCTGACCGTCGATGAAGAATCAGGAGACGAACCTCCGCGGGTTGGAACCGTGAATGGAGATGAGCTCAAACTCGCGCCATTCGCCGTCTCAATCCTGAGCCTCAAGTGATTCCATCTCGCGAACGGAGAGCCCGATGAATGACACTTCTCTGCGTGTTGCGCTCTGCGGCATAGGGCTCGATGCGTACTGGCCACAGTTCGTCGGCCTGCGCGACCGCCTTGAAGGTTGCGTACGCATAGTAGCGGACAAGGTCAGTGGATTCGGGGCCGTCGTCGAGAACCTCGGGCTCATTGACAGTCCTCAGCGAGGCCGCGAAGCCGGCCGCATTTGCCGTACTGCCGATGTGGACCTCCTGATCATCTATGTCACCACCTACGCGCTCTCCACGACAGTGCTGCCCCTGGTTCAGCGAGCGCAGGTACCCGTCCTGGTCCTGAACCTTCAGCCCGCCGATGCCATCGATTACGAATCTTTCAATCGATTGCCCGATCGCACCGCGATGACTGCCGAGTGGCTCGCCTTCTGTTCTGCCTGTCCCGTGCCCGAAATCGCGAACGTATTCCGGCGCGCCGGCATCCCGTTTCATCAGATCACGGGCGTCCTGGGCGATGAATCCGTAGAAGCCGAGATTGGCGAGTGGATCGATGCGGCCCGCGTAAGGCAGGTACTCCAGAACAATCGTCTAGGACTGATGGGCCACTATTACAGCGGCATGCTCGATATCCAGACAGATCTCACGCAGGTCGCTATCACTTTCGGAACCCACATTGAACACATTGAAGTCGATCAGCTGAGTGCGATATGCAAAGCCGTTAACGATGCGGAGATCAGCCAACGCATCAGCCAATTTCATAGCCATTTCGAGGTGCAGCCGGACTGCTCTGCGGAAGAACTCGCTCGCGCCGCGCGCACATCCGTTGCTCTTGATCGCTTCGTCGCCGAACACGACCTGCAGTCTCTCGCGTATTACTACAAGGGCACGGGCATTCCGGCGAACGAAGACACCATGAGCTCGATCATTGTCGGCACCTCGCTTCTCACCGCGCGCGGAATTCCGGTGGCGGGAGAGTATGAGGTCAAGAATGCGCTTGCGATGAAAATCATGGGTAGCTTCGGCGCGGGCGGTTCCTTCACCGAGTACTACGCACTCGATCTAAAAGCCGATCATGTGCTCATGGGCCACGATGGCCCCGGCCACATCGCGATTGCTGAAGGCGGAATCAAAGTCCGCCCGTTGTCTGTCTACCACGGTAAAGTTGGAAAGGGCTTGGGCGTGGAGATGTCAGTGAAGCACGGCCCGGTCACTTTGCTTTCCATAGTCGAAGATCCCGCACGCGGATTCAAACTGCTTGCCGCCCATGGCGAGAGCGTTCCCGGCGAAATCCTCCGCATCGGCAACACCAACAGTCACTACCGCTTTCCGCTCGGTGCGCGTGGCTTCGTTGAAGCCTGGAATGCTCACGGTCCTGCACATCACTGCGCGGTTGGCGTTGGCCACATCGCCGGAAAGCTGAACAAGCTGGCCAGCCTGCTGCAGATTCCCTTTGTGCAGGTGTGCTGAAGCGTTCACGGCAAATAGAACACTTCCTGCATCATCGGAAACCGCTCGTCTGGCCGAGTTTCCTGCTGCGGTGCAAAGTATTCCGCCATCGCGTTTTGCCAGCGCGCGTTTACTTCCGCCTCACTAATGCGTTTCCACGCGGCCTCAAAATCGCCTTCAATTCGCATGGTCAGCACCAACAGTTCGTCGCGCCGAAAGATCGAATAATCGGAGATTCCCGCGTCCTTGAGTACCGTCAACAACTCGGGCCACACTGCAGTGTGCGCCTTATCGTAATCTGGCCCGGTCCCCGGCTTCAGTCGAAGAAGAAATGCGTAGCGTGACAAACTGTCCTCCTGTCTATGGCTGCTGTTGCGGATCAGAACGCAGCTCTTGCGCCGTTACGCTGTCGAGAGCCGGCGGTTTATGCGCAGCGCTGCTCGAGTCATGAAGCTTGCGAAACGTCTGCATGGCCATCTGCGCACCTTCGCGATTCCCGGCGCCGCGTTCCGCCTGCGCGAGCCGGTACCACGCTACTTCGTCAGAGGGATCCAGTTTGGTCGCCTGCTTCAACGGCTGCACAGCCTGTGCCGAATTCTGCGCCTGCAGGTACACGCCGCCGAGACCCACGAGAGCCTGTTCAAAATCGGGGAAGCGCTGCACAACCTGCTCGAATCGCGTCTTCGCTTCCTCAAGTTTGTTATCATCCGCCGCCATCTGGGCTAGTTCGTAAGCCGCATTTCCATTATTCGGATCAATCTCAAGCTCCGCATTGAACTCCCGTTCGGCTTGCTCGCGATCCTCAGGACGGCGCGCTTCGTTATACCGCCGCAAATAAACCCGCCCGATCCTGTAATGCATCCCCGGACGTCGCGGATCTATCTTCAGCACGTGATTGAATGCGATGATCGCCGATTCCGGATCTTTGTTGGCTTCGTTCGCTTCGCCCTGCGCCTGGAGCATCCAGATCGAATTCGGGGCAGAGTCGTGCAACTTCTCCATCACCACGTACGCCTGGTTACCATAAACGCGGCCCGTGTGATAAAGCACCTCGGGGTCGTCGGGATACAGTTTGTTCAGTTGCAGCGCGGTTTCCACCGTCTCGGAGTCGCGCCCCAATCGGTCGTACGCCCGCAACAATTGCAGCCCACACATTCGCCGCACGTCAGGTTCCTTTGATTGCCTGAACCACTTCTCCAGGTGAGGCAGGGCTTCCCTGAAATCGCCCATTTCAGAAAGGGACAACCCGAGCAGGCTATCGAGCCTTGGCAGGCCAGGCTTCTGCTTCTGCGCCGTGCGAATCTCCTGCACCGCGGACGCATACGCCCTCTGCTTAAAGTAGACCGCCGCGAGCATCGCATGCAGCTCCGCAATATTTGGATTCAGCTTCAGCGCCTGCTCCAGGTTCTCCCGCGCTTCATCGTACTTCCCGGATGCCAGAGCTCTCTGTCCGGCCTGCGCGTACTGCTGCATCTGCTCCTCATTTGGAGCTTGCGCCAATGCCGCGCCTGTGCCTGCATACAGAAGCGAAATCGCCAGTGCTGCTGCCAATGCGTGAGACTTCATCGCGAGAGTGTATCTCCGTTCGTGCTCATCGAAACGTGCCTACAGGGAATCTGCCGGCAATTCATACCAATAGACAAACTGTTTACCACATTGCCTCATCCATTGGAAACCCAATCCCGCCTTTCGTTCTTCACACGATTTATGCGCCACGTGTAATTGGTCGGAGCGCTGTGCTGGCGAGACCGCGCTCTTACGTGTGCGCTTCCCCATCACTTTTCGCGACCTCGTGGACCAGCTCTTCGACCCGGGCAATCGCCTCGGTCAATGCGGCTTTGCCAGCGTGAGTGGCAACGTAGGATTTTCTTCTTCTCCCCGCGACCACGACAAGCTGGGCTCTCAACCAGCCGCGCCGCTCCATGCTGTGCAGCAGCGGATAGATGGTTCCTGGCCCAAGCCGATAGCCGTGCCGGCCAAGTTCTTCGATCATGCCTTGGCCGAAAACCGACTCCTTCGCGGCATGATGCAGGACGTGCAGGCGGACGAGGCCGATGTAGAGATCCTGGTATTTGGCGCTGCTCCGCTTTGCCATCGGGAGTTCCTCTTCTGCGCTCAGGATTGCTTCGCCATGCGAACCGTGACGTTCTGACCGTTGCGGATGGAATCGGAGGCAATTCGGACTATCTGGTCGCCGGCATGCAGATCTCCAAAGACTTCTGTCTCGCCATTGGCAGATTGCCCGGTTTGCACATTAACCCACTCCGCCTTGTTGTCGCGGACGCGGATCACGAACGTGTGCTGTTGGTCTCCGGTGACGGCTGTTGCTGGGACGAACAGCGTGGCGGCATGGCGCCGAACAGGCCACGAGACAGTCACAAAGCTTCCGGGAGCGAGCTTGCCGTCGCTGTTCCGCACGTCGAGTTCGACATGCATCGTCCGCGTATTCACATCCACATCGTGAGCGATCCGAGCAATCGGCGCGTGGAAGACTTCGCCCGGATAAGCAGGCACTGTGAAGCTAACCGGCTCCTGCTGTTTGATCTCCCCCACTTCTGCTTCGGGAATGGGAACAACCACGCGAAGACGGTCGGTGTCGACGATGCGCACGATCGGCTGCGAACCGGCCTGACCCGAGGCCGGCCCGGTGAGCGCTCCGGGATGTAGATTGCGAATGGTCACAACGCCGCTGAAAGGCGCTTTGATCGTGAGATACGACTCGAGTTGTGAGACGCTGCGAAGCGCATCTTTTGCCGCGCCCAAATTATGTTCACCGGCGGAGACGGTCCCCTTATCGGCGGCAACGGTCTGCTCCGCAACCATCACGTCGTTCTGCGCGACGACGCCGGGGGTCTCCGCTGCCGACGAAAGGTGCAGATACGTTCCCTGATCAGAGGCGAGCTTTGCCTGCGCAGTAGCTAGTTGCGATTCAGCCGCGTGTACCGCCGCTTCAGCCTGTGAGCGTTGCGCCACAAGTTCCGGCGCAGACAAGCGCATCAGTTCCTCGCCCTGAGTCACGCGCGAGCCCACATCCACGCGAATGGAGTCGAGAAAGCCGGTCACCTTGGGATAGATGTCGACAGACTCATACGGCAGAAGCTGTGCGGGCAAACTGACTTTCAGGTCGAGCTGGCGCGATGTGACGGGAACGGTTTCGACATCAGGCGCAGCCGTAGCCTGCGCGGGTTTCGCCTTGTTCGTATTTCCCGTTTCGCAGCCGCTCAGGGCAGCAAGCAGAAGCGCTGAGGCAATAAGGCAGATTCTCATCGCAAGGGCTCCGAGGCAGGAGAGTAGTAGCGGCTATCGGGATCTTCGGGATCGAGCGAACCGGATTCAGTGGAAGCCTTACTTTGGACGATTCCGAAGATGGTGGGAAGCAGAAACAAGGTCGCCAGCGTGGCTGCGGCCAGCCCGCCTATGACTGCACGGCCGAGCGGCGCGGTCTCTTCCGCTCCTTGGCCGATGGCAAGAGCCATGGGGATCATGCCCGCGATCATGGCGAGGCTCGTCATGAGAACGGGGCGCAATCGCTCCGCGGCGGCCTCGCGAGCGGCCTTATGTGGTTCGACTCCGGCGCGGCGATTCTTTTCCGCAAATGTGACGAGCAGGATTGCATTGGCAACAGCAACACCGATGGCCATGATGGTTCCCATGAAGCTCTCAAGGTTGAGTGACGTGCCTGTCACCAGCAGCATCAGCGCCACGCCAACCAGCACCGCGGGAGCAGTAGACACGACCACAAGCGAAAGACGAACGGATTGAAAGTTCGCAGAGAGAAGAAGCAGGATCACGAGTACGGCAGCGCTGAGGCCAATCAGGAGTTCGCCAAAGATCTGTCGCAGCGCGCTGATCTGCCCGCGCACTGAGGTGGTTACGCCGCGTGGTGGATCGCCCGCGTCTCGAATCGCCCGGTCCACATCATTTGCAACAGTCCCAAGGTTATTTCCCGCTGGATTGGCGCTGATGATCAGCATCCATTGGCCGTTTTGACGATCGAGTTCGCCGGGTACGCTGGTGGACCGAATCGACGCCACCTGGCTGAGCAGTGGCTGAGCGCCAGTCGTGCTGGAAACCGGGATGTTCGCCACGTCAGCCATCGAGGTCATCTGGGCCTGCGGGACAGTTACTTCGACTTGGTAGCTGACCCCGGATTTCGGGTCGCGCCAGTAGTTCGGAGCGACAAATCTGCTGGACGCAGTAGCAGACCCGACCGCTGTGCCAACGTCAGTCGCGGTCGCGCCCAACTGCCCTGCCAGAATGCGGTTGATGCGCACATCGATCGCCGGGTAGTGCTGCGGCTCCTCGAACTCCACATCACGCAAAGAGCCGACTTTGAGAAGCTGCTGGCGGACTCGCTCCGCGTACGCTTGCACATCCCCGTACTGCGGCCCAGTGATTGCGACCTCCGCGAGAGAGGGAGAACCGAAGTTCAGAATCTGGCTGACCAAGTCACCCGGATCAAACGAGAAATGCAGGGCAGGGAAGTCGCGCGCGAACCGGCTTCTTAGACGCTCCTCAAAATCGCGAAGTGAGATCCCACTTCCTAGCTTCAGGGCGACATTGATGACGGCCTGTTGCGGGCCGCTCGTCCAAAGGAAGACTGTGTTGATTGGGTAAGATGCCCCCTGAGTTCCGACGTAGCCAAGGCTGAGGTCGAGGTTGCCCGCTCCGGCTTCGTCATTGATGGAGGCTAGCACGCGCCGAACGAGATCTTCAGTTACGGCGACGCGCGTTCCATCAGGAGCGTCGATGCGCAACCTGAATTGTGTGGAAGCCGATGAGGGAAAGATCTCGCGCGGAATATGCGTCGCGACGAGCGCGAACACGATGGCGGCAACAACCGCGTATCCGGTGAGCAGCAAGGCCGGATACCGCATCGCGCGCTCGAGAGCTCCATGGTAGCGGCGGCGGAAGCGCGCGAATCGGCCTTCTTGTTGCGCATGTTCCTGCCGTTGTTCCTTGTCGGGCAGGAGCCAGTTCGCCATCACCGGAACGAGAGTGCTCGATAAAAGGTAAGAAGCGCCCATGGCGAAGCCGACCGCCAGCGACAGCGGCAGAAACAGAGAGTGCGCCGGTCCAGTCATGAAGAAAGACGGGAGAAAGACGGCCATCACGCTCAACATCGCGAGCAGACGAGGAGTGGCAACTTCGCGGCTCGCCAAAAAGACGGCGCGTGCAGTCGTCTCTCCCTGTTCAACGTGCACGTGAATGTTCTCAAGCAGGACGGTCGCTTCATCAACCAGCACGCCGACCGCTAGAGCGAGTCCGCCCAGTGTCATGATGTTGATGGTCTGACCGGTGAGTCTGAGCGCCACCACGGCGCCCAGCAGCGCGAATGGAATCGTGATGACCACTATCAGCGACGAACGCCAATCGCGTAGGAACAGCAGGACCATCAGCCCCGTCAATGCCGCGCCGATCAATCCCTCCCGGAGAACAGCGTTCAGCGCGGAGCGTACATATTGCGATTGATCGAACTCGTAGTTGACATTGATGTCGCTAGGCAGCAGCGACTGGAACCGGCTGAGACTCTGCCGCACTTCGTTGACCACCGAGATGGTCGAGGCATCGGGTCGCTTTGTAACTGGAATGTAGATGGTGCGCTTCCCGTTCAGGAGAGCGTAACCGGCCAGAATGTCTGATGTATCAGAGACGCTGGCAACGTCCCGCATATAGACGCCAGCGCCGGCGCCTGTCTTGAGCGGAATGTTCAACAGGTCCTGATAATCGACGACTGTCGAATCCGTTGAAACAAGGGTGTTCGTTGTGCCGATATCCGCATTGCCCGCGGGCTGAATGCTGTTGCCCGCGGTAAGAGCTTGCACCAGCGACTGCGGCGAGAGTCCGTAGGCGTGGAGTTTGTCAGGTTTGACGTTGAGGATGATCGTGCGCTGATTTGCACCGAATGGCGGCGGCGAAGAGACACCTGGTAGCGTGGCGAAGACCGGCCGCACGCGATTCAGCGCGAGGTCCTGAATCTCAGAGAGCGTGCGCGATGGACTGGAGAAGACAAGATATCCGACAGGAAGCGTGCCGGCGTCGAATCGAATGACGAAGGGCGAGACTGTCCCAGGCGGCATGAATGCATGGGCGCGGTTCACGTAAGAAATCGTCTGCGCCAACGCTTCACTCATGTCTGTGCCTGGATGAAAATTCAGCCGCAGCAGCGCCGTCCCTTGAATCGATTTCGCTTCAACACTCTCGATTCCATTGATGTAGAGGAAGTGGTACTCGTAGTAGTAGGAGATGAAGCCCTCCATCTGCTGCGGGCTCATTCCTCCGTAGGGTTGCGCCACATAAATCGTTGGCAGATCGAGTGACGGCAGGATATCGATCCGCGTGCGCATCAGCGCGACGATCGAAGACAACGCGAGCGCAACAACCAGAACGAGAACCGTGATCGGCCTGCGAAGTGCTGCGCGAATCAGACCCATTCGACTTTGCTCCTCATCTGCGAGTTCACGGTTTCCTCTGCAGCAGTTGCAGGAAAGGGTTGAGATCTCCCTCCTCCTCTGCGACCCCGGCCAATCCGCGCCAGACATTCAACCTGGCAACAGCATCGTCGCCTTCGGCCTGCGCGAGCGCCGACTCGGCGGCTGAGACCTCTATCACCGTTGCCAGCCCGGCCTGATAGCGCGCCTGCTGTTGCCGCTCGCTCTGGCGTGCCGCATCAAGTTCTACGGGAGTATTCTGTGCTACCGCTCTCGCTCCCGCGAGCAATGCGCGAGCTTCCTTCAGCTGCGCCGAAACGTCGCTCATCACGCGCGTTCGATTCGCTTCGGCTGCGCTGAGCTGAGCTTGTTGTGCTTTCTGCTGCGGATGCAGCGTGAAGATCTGGAATGCGGGGAACGTTACCTGTGCGGCAGCGAGCCAGTTGTACGTCTGCGGCGCGAGCCCAGCCGTTCCGCCTTGAAACACTGGAACAGGCGCGCTTGTCAGGCCGGCGCCAAGTCCGGAAACGGATCCATACAGTGAGAACGAGGGCACCCACGAGCGATTCAACAGATGAAGCTGCTCTTTCGCCTGATCGCGAATTGCGGTCTGTTGCTCAACCAGCGGGTTAGCCTCGACTGAACCGCTTTGATCGGATGAGGCAGGCACATCTCCCATTACAGCCGCGTCGTCGATTTGTATCTGATCGGACGAAATCTGCAAGAGGTTTGCCAGAGTCTCCAGCCGGACCTTCTCCTGCGTCTGCGCTTGAATGAGCAGTGTCCGCGCTTGTGCCAGTTGAGCATCGGCCTGCGATGCATCTGCGCCGGGACGGAGAGTGTTGTCGACAAGTACGTGAATTGAACGGGAGAAGGCCTCCATGCGCTGCACGTTTGCCTGCTGCACCTTGTCGAGCTGTCGCGCGGCAACGAGGTCAAAGAAAGCACCCGCGGCCGCGGACTCAACATCGAGTTTCGTCAGATCCGCCGCATGCCTGGCCGACTCGTAGCCGAAACGCGCCACACCAACTTGTGCGTGCCGCACACCGAAGTCGAAGGGCTGCCAGGAAAAGAGAACGCCGGTGAGCGTATTCCACTGGCTTTGATCCGTGGTTGCGCGCGCAGGCTCCGTCGGGATCGGCACAATGCCCTGGCCAAGCGGTGTGAGATTCGCTTTGTTCGTGGTCGCGCGGTTTAGCTGCCAGAGCATGTCGGCACGCGGAAGATAAGCGGCCTGCGCGACACCGATGGCGTTCCTCGCCGCTTCCTTTTGCGCCTCCGCTGCGCGTATCGCCGGGTACCTGTCCGCTGCCTGCTGCACTGCGGCCTGCAGTGTTAATGGCTCATGAATTGTCTGCTGGCTCGGTGTGGCGTCCTGGGCGCTGACCGCCAGCGGCAAAGACACGATGGAAAGCGCAAGTGCGATTTGCGTCCTTCGTACCGCAGTTTTCACGTAGGAATCCTTCGGAGGTAGTTAAGGGTGAACTACCATCGAAGTTCGATGCTTGCACTACAGGACGCTGCATGTCAATGCAATGCCCATCCTTCGGAATGGCCATCAGTCCACGCGACTCGCCAAAGCGGAGCATCGGAACCGAAGAGGTCTGCGCGTCATTCGAATAGCACGCCGCTCAAATGGTTCTTCGCAAACGGGCTTATCGCAAGCGCCCGGTTGAAATCATCGATAAGTGCTGGACCGCCAGTGAGTCTTCGAGCGCGGGTGAGGATGAAGTTCGTCCTCACCCGCATGCAAGTGCTCGTCTCTGGAAACAGAGGTCAGCGACTCCGCCCGTCGGCCGCGACGCCGTACCTAGTTCACCTGCAGCGTGACTGGGATCGTATGCACCAAGGTCGAGGAGGTTCCTTTGATGTTGATGGTGTACGTTCCAGGGGGCGTGCCTGTAGATCCGCTCGTGGTGGAAAGTGTCAGGGCGGAGCTTGCCGATGTCGTCCCCGGTGACGCAGATGTTGGCGAGAAGGTACATTTGGCACCCTTGGGCAGTCCCGAGCACGAGAAGGCGGCGGACCACGTGAAATTGCCTCCCAGCGCAGTTACGGTAACCGTGTAACTCGCTTTGCCTCCCGCCGCTACGGCTGCGCTTGTGGGCGAAGCCGAGATTGTAAAGTCCGCTCCGGTACCGGTCAGAGACGCAGTTTGAGTGCTACCGCTAACCGAATCATCGGTCACCGCTAGCGTCCCGGTGCGGGTCCCCGTCGCGGTGGGCGAGAACGTAATGCTCACTGTGCAACTGGTGCCCGCCGCCAGGGTAGACGTGCACGTGGTTGTTTTCGCGAAATCGCCTGTGACAGCAATGCTGGCGATGTTCAGTGTGGAATTGCCCTTGTTGCTGAGAGTGACGCTCTTCGCGGCGCTGGTTGTCGTCAGCCTCAGAGTAGCGAACGTGAGCGCGGTGGTCGAGAGCGACGCGACTGGTCCGATTCCCGTGCCCGAGAGCGCGACGGTAGGTGCTGTACCTTGCGCATTAGTGCTCACCGTTACGGTGGCAGTGCGGGTGCCACGAGCGGTTGGAGTAAACGTGACGCCGACGGTGCAGGTAGCGCCGGCCGCCAGTGTATTAGTTCCGCTGGGGCAGTTGTTGCCAAGAGCGTAGTCCCCGGCAGCGGTCCCACTCAGCGTAATACTGCTTATGCTCAGTGCGGCCGTTCCGCTACTCTTCACTGTGATGATCTGCGCGGCACTGCTTGTACCCACAATCTGGCTGCTGAAGGCGAGCGTGGTGGGAGTGACCGTCACCCCTGCGGATTGGGAAGCGCCTGATCCGCTCAGCGCCACGTTCTGGGTGCCCGACGGGTCGTTATCGGTAATGACCAGCGTTGCGCTGCGAGCACCGGTAGCAGTTGGCGTGAAGGTGACATTTACCGTGCAGGAGGCGCCGATCGCCAGCGTATTGGTACCGCTGGGACAGTTGTTGGTCTGAGCAAAGTCACCGGCGTTCGTCCCACCCAGCCCGATGCTGCTAATGCTCAGCGGAGCCGTTCCGCTGCTCTTGATCGTAACGGTCTTCGCCGCGCTGGTTGTACCTACAACCTGCCCGGCATAGCTGAGGCTGGTTGGGGTCACTGTCGCGCCCGGCGTCGGTGTAGTCCCCGTTCCGCTCAGCGATACATTCTGTACGCCGCTCGGGTCGTTATCTGTGATGGTGACGATGGCGCTGCGAGTGCCCGTTGCAGTCGGAGTGAAGGTGACGCTGATTGTGCACGAGGCGCCGACCGCCAGCGTATTGGCTCCGGTGGGGCAGTTACTGGCTTGCGCAAAGTCGTCGGGGTTGGTTCCCCCTAGCCCGATACTGCTGATGCTCAGCGCCGATGTTCCGCTGCTCTTGATCGTGATGACCTGCGCGGTACTGGTCATACCCACTGCCTGACTGGCGTAAGTCAGACTGGTTGGTGTGACCGTAGCCCCCGGAGTTGGCGGGGCCCCTGTTCCGCTCAACGGCACGTTCTGGCCGCCCGTCGGATCGTTATCGGTGATTGCAAGTGTGGCGCCGCGCGTTCCGGTAGTGCTTGGAGTGAACGTGACATTGATCGTGCAGGAAGCGCCGACGGCAAGCGTATTGGTCCCGCTGGGGCAGTTGTTCGTTTGAGCGAAGTCTCCAGGATTCGTTCCACCCAGCGCGATGTTGCTGATGCTCAGGGCAGCCGTTCCCTGATTGCTCAGCGTAACCGCCTGCGAGCTGCTGGTTGAATTCACCAGTTGATTGGCAAACACCACGCTCGCCGGGCTCACGTTCGCTGATGGCCCAGCATTCAGCGGGCCGTTGTAGAGATTGGACACTACCACGTCATCGAAGTAGAACGTGCCGGCAGACGTGGTATACAGCATCAGATTGACGAACGGATTGGCAGTGAGAAGATTGGCATTGACAGTGCCGATCAGAGCTCCATTGAGCCACGCCTGGCCTACTCCGGCAGTCGTCTGATTAACACCTAATTCCACGCAGTACCATTGGTTGGCAACGATGGAACTCTTAGCCGAGAACACGCTCTGCACGTTCCCCGTACTGTCCCAGAAGTAGAAGTCCAGGCCCTGGAAAGTGCTGTCGTAGTCTATCTCCCAACTACTGGACCCACTGGCAGCCGAACCTATCGCGAGAGGGGTCGTTTGTGGCAGACTCGCCAGCCGGAAGTAGAACCGCGTAAACGTCTGGCTGTGCGCAGCGGACATCGCGGTATAGATATAGCTGTACTTGCTGGTGGCATTTACGAAAGACGCAGCATAGGTGCCGTTGTTGACCACCTGTGTCTGGACCGTCCGCGTGCCGGTGCTGTCCCCGCTGGGCAGATTCCAAAGGTTGAAGTTCCCCGATTCAAAACCATCTTTGAAGTAGATGGTAGGCACAATCGCTGACCCAATCAGTGAGGCGTTCTGGGGACTATCTGCCGCGTTATCGGTCACCGTTAGACTCGCAGTGCGCGAACCGCCTGCAAGCGGCGAATAGGTCACGCTGATGGTGCACGAAGCATTCACGTCCAGCGAGTTGGTACCGCTCGGGCACGTATTCGTGGAACTGAAGTCGCCAGGGTTGGTGCCTGCGATGGCGATGCTGCTGATGTACAGCGGACCCGTGCCGACATTTGAGAGTGTTATGGTCTGCGGTGCGCTGGATGTGCCTACGTTCTGGCTTGCGAATGTGAGACTCGTGGGACTCAGGCTCACAATGGGTGCGGTCACCGCCTGGCCAGTGCCGCTGAGGGGCACACCCTGCGGGTTGTTCGCAGCGTTATCCGTGACCGTGATGGTTGCGCCTCTGGTTCCGGCCGCCGTTGGCGTGAATGTCGCGTTGATGGTGCACGATAAGCCGGAGGTCAGCGCGGCTGGGCAGTTGTTGGTCTGGGCGAAATCTCCCGGATCCGGGCCCGTCAGGCCGATGCTGGCGATGTTCAGCGTGCCCGTGCCCGAGTTCGTGAGCGTGATGGTCTGCGAGGCGCTTGTGCTGCCGACCTGAACGCCATTGAAATTCACCGTGCTTGGGCTGAAACTCACCTCGGCAACGCCGAGGATAAAGTTGTTCAGAATGTTGGCGGTCGTTCGCTGAATTCCAGCGTTCGCAAAGTTATTCGAGTTCAGGTTTGCCAACCCCCAACTCCACTGGATCGTTCCCGACGCGAACACAGTGGCCCCGCTGGGAGCGGTATATATTGTCGAATTGGCATTCGAATGAAGCCCCGATCCATCGACTACCGGCGATTGCGAAAGTATTGTCAGCCCTGCCGGGGTAAAGCCGTTGTTCCAGACCTTGTCGTACTCGTATCCCACGATGTTGGGAATCGACGTTCCATCAACAAAGCCGGAGCCGGCGTAAATCCAATTCGAGGAATTCTGAACGATGTAGTTTCCGCTTGCGGCGCTCTCGAACATGACGCCGATTAGGGCATTCTCGGGATCGTTGATAGCCGGATCGCGCCAGTTCGCGGTGAGAATCGAGTTATTTACTTGCCACTGCGGGTCCGGTCCCGGCGGCGTCGGAGACTGGGCGAAGTCCTTATAGCCAACCTGCACGCGGCCGGCAACGCCATTCGGGTTAGGCTCCAATCGAATCTGCCAATAGATCGAGTTCGCCGAGAAGAAACCGACATTGAGCCCCGACGCAACCGCGTTCTCCACGTTCGTGCGCATAGGACGCGACCAGTATTCGTCGTGTCCAACCGAAAGGAAGGCCCTGTGGTTCACTAGAGGGCTGCTGCCCAGGTCGAGATCCACATTCGTCGTGTACGCCACATCGTATCCCTGCTGTTCCAGCCAGAACACGAAGTACTGTTCGTACAACAGATAGTGCCCCGCACCGTTGCTGTCCAGAGGATTAAATGGTCGGTCGAAACTGACCTTAGTTGCATGCGGGTAGGAGTAGACGCTCTTACTGGTTTGATTGTCGTACAGGCTCGTGCCACCCCACGTGTTGTAAGCCTGATACGTTGTCACGCTGGTCTGGAAAAGAATGTCTTCATGGCCGCCGTCATCGCGTACGACGAAGAAGATGAAGCTGGAATGGTTGGCGGAGGTGGTAAGTTTGGCCAGATAGACCCCCGAAACCCATGTTGACGGCACTTGCAATGTCGTGGTCTTCGTCCAGTTTGTACACGCGACCATGCCCGTTACCGGATCTGGCGTCGGAATAGCCTGATGTAAGCCGGGGAAGCTGCCCAGCGATTGAACCAGACGTGCGCCGATGCCCTGATAGTAGCCGGTGCGAAAGACATTGATGGTAAAGCTCGGGTCCGTGGTGGTGACGTAGAAATCAATCGAACCACCCGCATTGACACTGATCGTAGACCCAAATCCTGAGATCAGATCCTGCGTCGCCACCGTGGAGAAGTCATTCCATCCCGGCGTGCCGGGTAGGCTGTTCTCTTGCTGGACACGATTCGTGGCATGGAGAGAGATAGCACCGATGAGTGCGGTAAAACACATCACGATGACGCGCAGAGCAAAGCCATGAATCCGCCGCGGTAGCCGAAGCGCGATTTGCGGTGATTCAACTCGAGGGGAAATTTCAAACACGAACATGTGCTCCTCCGAAGGCGCAGGTTGCCTTGAGAAACCCGCACAGCATTAGCGGTTTCTAGATAGTTCACTCACCGTTAGGGGGTCGGGGGGCCGAGTGCTTACAGGAGCTGATGCAGGCGCCGAATAGCGGCACTTGGAGGGAGTGGACCGGATAATACTGCCCGTTGCACTCTCGGTCAACGGCAATGATTCATCACGCACGGATAATGGATCTGTTTACTCCCATTCTCCTGAAGGAGGGTGCGCCTTTGAGTGCCTCGTCCTCCCGCTCTGAGATCGACATAGCTCTCCCGCTGTTATGCGCGCCGAACCTTGGCCGGGGGTCCTCGGGCTTCTCTTCCGGCGGTCCAAGAGCCTTAAATCCTGCGGCAGCAATGTTTTCTAGCCACCGCAGGGGACGCCCTGAGGTGCACGTCGAAGTAGAGGATCGAGCCGCGAGGGATTGGGCCTGCGGGTAACGACAGTCAGAACTAACGTACCGTTCTGCCACGTGCACAGGTCACTCGTGAATATCACTTACGTGATGTCGCCTCTCAGGCTCTGTGACTCTATCGGATGGCAGGCGCGATCTGGCTGCCCGAGGTCATGGCAACATCTCCGCCGTTCCTGACATCCGACTACCCACGGTGGCTGTGCCAGCCATAGGCCCCGTGTGCGTTGTGGAGAGATGCTGATGCCGAACCATTCAGGAATTCCTGCCCGAAATCCGGAACGCGCCAGCGCAAACCAGCCGTTCAGCCCGAATTCAGTCAACAAGCACTCACGCATTAACGGCGCCACAGAGGTGAACAGCGTCTGCCCCTATTGCGCGGTGGGCTGCAGCCAGCTTGTGTATGTCAAGGGCGGCAAGATCATTGACATCGAGGGCAATCCCGCCAGCCCCATCAACGGCGGCACTCTCTGTCCCAAGGGTGCGAACACATTTCAGCTGAACGTGAACCCCCATCGCATCAAGCACGTAATGTATCGCGCTCCCTATTCCGATCGTTGGGAGCCCAGGCCGCTCGACTGGGCGATGGATCGCATCGCGCACCTGACCGTGGAAACGCGGGAGCAGGGATTCGTCGAAAACCGCGACGGCCAAATGCTGAACCACGTGACGAACATGATGTCGCTGGGCGGCGCCACCATGGACAACGAAGAGAATTACCTCATCAAAAAGCTGCTCAACGGCGGCCTTGGCATTATTCCCATCGAAAACCAGGCGCGAATATGACACAGCGCTTCGGTGCCCGGTCTGGGCGCCTCGTTCGGTCGCGGAGCGGCCACAAGCTTTCAGGAAGACCTGCAGAACTCTGACTGCATTCTGATCATGGGCTCCAACATGGCGGAGGCGCATCCAGTCGGTTTCCGTTTTCCCATGATGGCGCGAGAACGCGGCGCGAAGCTGATCCATGTTGACCCGCACTTCTCGCGCACTTCGGCCATGTGTCAACAATACGTGAAGATCCGCACCGGCACGGATATCGCCTTTCTCGGCGGACTCATTCATTACATCCTGCTGCACGACAAGTGGTTCAAGGATTACGTGCTGGCCTACACCAACGCCGCCACTATCGTGAATGACGAATACAAGGACGCTGAGGACCTTGGCGGCATCTTCTCCGGCTTCGACCAGGAGAAGCGCACCTACGACGCGCAAAAGACGTGGCACTACGAGGGCGAAGGCGAAGGCGAGCGCACGCAGGCCGGCCATCACATGAAAGCCGAGTCGTTCACCGAGCGCACCGGCCACCTTGAGAATCCACTACCACCAAGCGATCCGACGTTGCAGAATCCCAACTGCGTGCTGAACATTCTCAAACGCCACTATCGCCGCTACACCCCTGAGATGGTGGCCGACATCTGCGGCTGCAGCGAACAGGATTTCGTGCGCGTTGCGGAAACGATCTGCTCCAACTCAGGTCGCGAACGAACATGCTGCATCGTCTACGCCGTTGGTTGGACGCAGCATTCAACCGGAGTACAGATCATCCGTTCCGCAACCATAGTGCAGCTTCTGCTCGGCAACATGGGACGTCCCGGCGGCGGCATCATGGCCATGCGCGGCCACGCCAGCATTCAAGGTTCCACCGATGTGCCGACTCTGTACGAATTGCTCCCCGGCTACATCATGCAGCCATCTGCTCTGCGCGATCACGGCACACTCGAATGCTATCTCAAGCAGGAAACGCCCAAGACTGGCTTCATGGCCAATCTGCCGAAATTCATGGTCAGCCTGCTCAAGGCCTGGTACGGCGATGCCGCCACGAAAGAAAACGAGTACGGCTTCAAGTGGATTCCGCGCGTGGACGACAACTACTCGCATCTCGCCTGCATGATCCGCATGCTCGAAGGCAAGATCAAAGGCATGTTCCTCTTTGGCCAGAACCCTGCGGCGGGCGCTCCTAATGGCAAACTGAACCGCGAAGCCCTCAAGAAGCTTGATTGGCTGGTAGTCCGCGACTGGTTCGAAATCGACACGGCTGCGTTCTGGTACAAGGGACCCGAGAATCCCGATCCCGCCACCATCGGCACCGAAGTCTTCTTCATCCCTGCTGCGTCGAGCGCCGAGAAAGAGGGCACCTTCACCAACACGCAGCGTCTGCTGCAATGGCACGACAAAGCCATCGATCCACCCGAAGACTGCCGCTCCGATACATGGTTCGTCTACGAACTCGGCAAGCGCTTGAAGAAGCTTTACGCGGGCTCAACGCGCGAGCGCGATCAGGGCCTGCTGAATCTCACCTGGGATTATGAATTCGATCGTGCCGAGGTGTTGCCCGACGGTTCGGCAAGCCGAATCGAAGGCGAACCGGATGCCCAGAAGATCCTGATGGAAATCAATGGCTACACCGTTGCGGACCGCAAGCAGGTGCGCGACTTTAACAGCCTTCGCGATGACGGCAGCACCGCCTGCGGCTGCTGGATCTATAGCGGCGTATTCCCGGAAGAAGGCAACAATCGATCGCGCTCGCGCAAACTCACTCCCGGCGTATACACCAGTCCCGACTGGGGCTTCTCGTGGCCGTTGAACCGCCGCATGATGTACAACCGCGCGTCCGCTGATCCCGACGGCCGTCCCTGGTCCGAACGCAAAAAGTACATGTGGTGGGATGAGGAGAACAAGCGCTGGACCGGCCCCGACGTCCCCGACTTCGAACCGACGAAACCACCCGACTATCGCCCCAACTCCGACTCCACAGGCATGCAGGCCATTTCAGGCGACGCGCCCTTCATCATGAAGCCCGACGGGCGCGGCTGGCTATTCGCGCCGATGGGCGTGAAAGACGGCCCTCTGCCCACGCACTACGAGCCGATCGAGTCGCCCATTCCCAACCTCCTCTATCCCGAGCAGCGCGTCAACCCCACCATCGAGCTCTATCACGTCCCGCTCAACACCTACAACCGCCCTACCGCGGAGTACCCGATCGTCGCCACCAACTATCGCCTCACCGAGCACTATCTCAGCGGCCCCATGAGCCGCTTTGACAGTTGGCTCAACGAGCTGCAGCCCGGCATGTTCATCGAGATCAGTGCGGAACTGGCGGAAGAGAAGGGAATCGACCACGGTGGATGGATGGTGGCATGGAACTCGCGCTGCGCCATTGAAGCGCGTGCCATGGTCACTCGCCGCGTGCAGCCCCCCATCGTGAACGGCAGGACTGTGCACCAGATCGGCATGCCTTTCCACTGGGGGTTTGCCGGCGAGACAGTCGGCGCAATCGCAAACGACCTCACCTCCATCAGCGCCGATCCCAACGTGAGCATGCACGAAGCCAAAGCATTCACCGTGGATGTACGTGCCGGCCGCCTTGAACACCATGAGGACATCAAGCCTTTGCCCGCTGCTCCGTGGCCCACCCGTGAAGAATCGCCAGACACCTCTAAATCCGCTCAGCCGGAAGGACAAGCCATATGAACGAGTCGCTGGCACAAATCGCCGCCGACCTGCGCGACACCTGGATTCGCCCCGAGCCGCCTGCCGATGAAGAAGAGACGGGATTCTTTACCGACACGACGCTCTGCATCGGTTGCAAGGCCTGCGAGGTCGCTTGTAAACAGTGGAACCAGCTTCCCGCCGACGGCTTCAACTGGACCGGCAACAGCTACGACAACACAGTGGCGCTGTCCGATACAACCTGGCGCCACGTGGCGTTCGTCGAGCAATATGATCCCATCGAACAAATCAATCGTTGGCTAATGATGAGCGACGTCTGCAAGCACTGCCAGGCGGCTCCGTGCGTTGAAGCCTGCCCCACAGGCGCGCTTCTCTACAACGAATTCGCCAACGTCTACGTCCAGCAGGATGTCTGCAACGGCTGCGCGAATTGCGTCGTTGCGTGCCCCTTCGGCGTGATCGCGCGCAACAAATCCGATGGCCGAGCCCACAAGTGCACCCTCTGCTATGACCGCCAGAAGGACGGCCTCACACCGGCCTGTGCAAAGTCGTGTCCTACCGAATCCATCAAGTTCGGCAAGGTCAAAGACCTCCGCGAAATCGCTCGCAAGCGTGTTGAGGAACTCCACGCGCGCGGCGAGACCGATGCGTACCTCTACGGTGCTGAAGCATCCGGTGAATACAGCGCGCTGAACTCATTCTTCCTGCTGAAAGACAATTCCTTCGTCTACAACCTCCCTGAGCGCCCGCGCCGACCGGCGGCTCATCTCAAGAAGAACTACATCTTCAGCTTTGCCGCAGCCATCGCCCTCACGGCAGTTTCCGCGTTGCTCTTCGCTGGAGGAAGTCGTGGCTGAGCTCCAGGAAATTAACGATCCGCGCGACGTCTTCAGCCAGCTCACGCCCGCTTACGACATCCAGCGCAGCGCCACTCCAGAGCGCGTCGGCGAACCCGGTTACTACGGCCTTCCGATTCTTAAACGCCCTTTCTGGCGCTGGGAGATCGCGCTCTACTTCTTCTTCGAAGGCATCAGTGCCGGCGCCTACACCCTATCGGCGATTGCCGATCTCACCGGCAACGAACGCTATGCCAAACTCGTTCGCCGCGGACGCCTCATCGCCTTCGCCACCATGCTGGCTTGCCCTCCTCTGCTCATCGCCGATCTCGGTCGCCCTGAGCGCTTCCACCACATGCTTCGCATTTTCAAGAAAACCTCGCCCATGAATCATGGGGCATGGGCGCTCTCCGGCGATGGTTTATTCGCAACGCTGCTCGCGGTGTTCATGATTCCTGCGGCACGCCTGCCGTTCGGCCGGGTTCTCCTGCATCTGCTGCAGCGTCTACTTCCCGCACGCGTCGTCTCCGCACTCGGCCTTCCCTTTGCGCTCACCATGATCAGCTATCCCGGAGTGTTGCTGGAAACTACCGCTAATCCAGTTTGGTCGCACACCAACTTCCTCGGCCCACTCTTCGCCGCAAGCTCTATGAGCACTGGCGCCGCGGCACTCGCTCTGGCGAGCGGCAATTCAAATGACCACGAACTGGATCGGCAACTCGCGCGGTTCGAGGACATTTCGGCCGCAGCCGAAGCTGCCTCCCTCATCGCCTACGCCGCCAGCGCTGGTCCGGCAACTCGCCCCTTTACAACCGGCAGTCAGTCTGCTCTGTTCGTGCTGGGCGCCATCGGTCTCGGCATCGTAGCACCCGCAGTTCTGCGCAGAAGCCGCTCCTCCGTCCTCCGCTCCGTCTTCGCACCGTTGATGACCATCGCCGGCGGTCTGGCTCTCAAATGGGCGATCACAAACGCGGGCCAGGAGTCAGCAATGGATGCCGAACTCGCCAATCGAAACGCACCATCGTCAACCGGAAGACCGTTCTGGGGACCGCGCTCAGACGCAGGCGAGCAGCAATCCAGCGATTCATTTATCTCTAGCGCGCCCACAACGCTCATTTCAGGAGAATCCGCGTAAAATAGCGCCACTGTTATGCGACCACCCCCGCAGAGCCTCGAATTGACACAGGTCACCGAATGGAGCAGCGGCGCAGTCAGTTCCGTCCAGGATTCTTTGGTCGCCGAAGAACCGCTCGAAATCCGCGTCAACGGCGTTCCCGTGAGCGTAACCATGCGCACCCCCGGGCACGATCGCGAATTAGCTCTGGGCTTCCTTTTCACCGAGGGCATCATCGATTCATGCGAACAGATCGAGCAAGTGGACCACCTTACTACCAAGACAACAACAAAGCGGAATATCGTGGAAGTTCGCTTGGCGAACGCTGATTTCGACTCGACCACACTCCAGCGCAACTTCTTCGCAACCTCGAGTTGCGGCATCTGTGGCAAAGCCACCATCGAAACCGTCCGCCGCAGAGGGCTGCGCTCCCCCAATCAAAGTTTCCGCATCTCCCCTGAAGTGTTATGCAAAATGCCTGAGGCATTGCGCGCACAACAAGCCCTGTTCGATCGGACCGGCGGCCTTCACGCTGCCGCACTCTTCGACAAGCAAGGCGACCTCGTCGTCCTGCGAGAAGACGTCGGTCGACACAATGCGGTGGACAAGATCGCCGGTTGGGCGCTCCTGCAAAACCGCGTGCCACTCAGTGATAATGTCCTGCTCGTGAGCGGCAGAGGTGGCTTTGAAATTATCCAGAAGGCGCTCGCCGTCGGCATTCCAGTGATTGCCTCCGTGTCCGCGCCTTCCAGTCTCGCAGTCAAACTTGCCCGTGAGTTCGGACTGACGCTGATCGGATTTCTCCGCGGTGAGCGATTCGTGATCTATTCGGCAAGCCACCGTTGTCTGCCTCAGTCCGGGGACTACGCAAAAGCCTCCTAACGCGAAACTACGGCCTCGTAAATTCTCCTTCGTTACATTCGCGCTTCTTCGTTGTCCCGCTCAAACGTGAGCAACGCGGCTGCTATCGTGGGGATCGCATAGCCGCATCACCGAACCAAAGGCTAAGTAGCGCGCATCTGATCCTCATATGGCTCGGATCGAAACGGACATCGTGATGATCGGCGCCGGTGTCGCAGGCCTCGCCGCCGCCGGCGTCCTCGCCCAAGCGGGACGCCGTGTCACCGTCATCGAAGCGCGCGGCAGGATAGGCGGCCGCGTCTTCACCGTCAATCCCGGACCTGAGGCCGTCGAGTTAGGTGCCGAATTCGTCCATGGCAATCCGCCCGAGTTACGTGGCCTTCTGCGAGACGCCGGCCTCCGCACGGAGGAACTGCACGGCTCTCAGCTCTGCTGGAACAATCAAACGCTGGCTCCTTGTGAAGAATCGCTCGAACGCGAATTTGATTGGATAGAAGCGCTGAAAAACTGGAAAGGTGACGATTGCTCCTTCAAGGAATATCTCGATCGCGCCTCCGTACCTGAACCAGCCAGACGCAGGCTCATCGACTATGTAGAAGGCTTCAACGCTGCCGATCATCGAGACATCGGCGTGAAGTCTCTCGGCGCCCAGCAAGCGGCTGAAGACGCAATGGAAGCCGATCGTCTCTTCCACGTCGTCGGCGGATATCACCAGGTTCCTCAGTTTGTATCGCAGGCGATGATCCGCGATGGAGGCGAACTCATCCTCAACGCCCGCGCGACCTCCATCGAGTGGCAGCCGGGATCAGTGCTGATTAGCTTCGAAAACGACGGCCGTCGCCAGGAGATCCGCGCCTCACGCGCGGTCATCACTCTCCCCCTCGGAGTCCTGCTGGCTGGAGCGGTAGTCTTCACACCGCGTCCTCACAAAACCCTGGAGGCTGCCGCGCAAATGAGAATGGGAATTGTTGAACGCACCATACTCGAATTCCGCGAGCCGTTCTGGATCAGCAGCAGAGGCGATCTGCAAGGTCAACTGAGTCAATTGAGCTTCCTCTTCAGCACCGGCAACGCGCCCAACGCGTGGTGGACGCCATTTCCAGATCAGCATCCCCGGTTGACTGCCTGGACCGGTGGTCCTCGCGTTCGGTCACTGCCGCAGACCCAACATGAGCTCGAGCAGCATCTGCTAAGCCAGTTATCCCGCATCTTTGCCCGCAGAGAGCAAGACCTTCAGCAACTGTTTGTGCGCTCCTGGATGCATGACTGGCAGCGCGATCCATTCACTATGGGCGCTTATAGCTATGCCCCGGTGGACGCCGCGGATGCTTCAAAGATGATGACGGAGCCCGTTGATCACACCCTCTATTTCGCCGGCGAACATACAGACACCAGCGGAAATTGGGGAACCGTTCATGGAGCGCTTCGCAGCGGACTCCGCGCGGCCTCCCAGATTCTGAACGCGTAACTCAGATTCTGCTAGCCGTCCGTGCCGGAGTGAGGATGCTCGTTTTCTTGGCTACCTAACGAATCCGGCTCGATGTAGATTCTCTCCATGGCCGGCTCCTCTTTGCGTATCTGGTTCTTCAATCGCGCGATGCTGCCTTCCACTTGCTGCACGCTTAACGAGCGCTTGAACGTGACGCGCGCCGTAAGCAACGCCTGCCCCGGTCCCAGTTGCATCGTGAGCAGCTCTCCAATCTGCTCGACCGCCGAATCATCAGAGATGATGCTCTCAATCGTCCGTATGCGAGCGCGATTGGTACGTTCTCCAATCAGCAACGCCCCGGTCTCTCTCGCCAGCAGAAGCGCAACACCGGCCAGCAGCAGCCCAATCAGTATCGACGCCGCAGGATCGAGATACGGATTCCGGAAGATCGCACCCAAAAGTATTCCCAGAAACGCAATCACGGTGCCGATCATCCCCGCTGAGTCTTCCAGGAAAACCGTGAACACCGTAGGATCCTTGCTGCCAATCACCTCGTCAAACACGCCTTCATCAGGGTCTTTGCGCTTTTTCAATTCTCGATAAGAAATCCGCCATGAGTAGAACTCGAACGCGGCAGAAGCTACCAGAACGCCGTAACTCCATCCAACATTCTCCGGAATCGACGGGTTGAGGATCCGCGAAATACCTCTGTAAATGGTCAGTCCGCTTCCGAGGGCGAAAATGTAAATGGCCACCAGGAGCGAGTAGAAATAGAGCGTCTTCCCATATCCGTAAGGGTGAAGTGGATCAGCTGGCTTGCCGCTTCGCCGCATCCCAATCAGCAGCAGAATCTCGTTCCCAATATCCACACTCGAGTGGATCGCCTCCGCCATCATCGCGGAACTGCCGGTGCTGAGAGCAGCCAGGTACTTGACGCATGCGATAGCCGTATTCGCAAAAATCCCTGCGTATACGACCTTCTTGCTGCCACTGGATCGCGCCGATGGGGAAATGGCTAGCCTCCTTCAGGTTCGCTTCTATCGAGGCGCTGTTTTCCGTCTTTCAAAAGCGGCGAACTCACTCTGTTCCGATGCGCCATTGCGAAGAAGGGAAATCAGACCGGGAGTCTCGGACTGGCGCCATGCGCTTCAATCGGCCGGGCGGAGCCTGGGTCCTCTGCCGCACCACTCGCCCAGTGGCATGGTTGCAATCAGCACCTGCGCTGAACCGGATGCCTCTCAAAAAGCAGGGGAAGGGAAGTCACCTCTTGCGGATTTTTGATGTATACGATTACATTTTTCGGGAGGATCCATTCATGAACACCACCTCTCGCAACCCCTTGCGGGCAACCCTGCTCCTCCTTGCTCTGTTTGTCTTGTCCTTGCCGCTGTTCGCGGAAGATGCCCCCAAGGTCGTCCAGAAGGACGGCCGCTACGCCCTGCTCGTCGATGGCCGCCCCTACCTGGCATTGGGAGGCCAGATCCACAACTCCAGCGCCTGGCCCTCCGAACTGCCGCAAGTCTGGAAAGCCATAGCCGCTCTCCACGCCAACACCGTCGAGGCGCCTGTCTACTGGGAGCAGTTCGAAGCCCAGGAGGGCCACTTCGATTACTCGAACGTCGATCAGCTCATCGACGGAGCCCGCGCTCACAACCTGCGTATGGTGCTGCTCTGGTTCGGCACGTGGAAGAACGGCAACATGCACTACGTTCCCGACTGGGTGAAGACTGACACCACGCGCTTCCCGCGCGTCATTCGCCCTGACGGCGAGCCCATCGATGTCCTCTCGCCTCTTTCGCGGAACACGCTCGAGGCCGACAAGAAAGCATTCGTCGCCCTCATGCGTCACCTCAAGCAAGTCGACGGCGATCGGCACACCATCATCGTTGTTCAGGTGGAAAACGAATCGGGCAACGTCGGCAGCATCCGCGACAACTCCCCCGTCGCCCATCGTGAATTCGACGGCCCTGTGCCCCAGGATCTCCTTGCGATCGTTCGCAAGAGCCCTGGAACCTGGCGCCAGGTCTTCGCCGGCGAGGCCGACGAAACCTTCCAGGCCTATCACCAGGCCAAGTACATCAACGAGATCGTCGCCGCCGGCAAGGCTGAATTCGCAATCCCCTGTTACATCAACGTGTGGCTCACGTATCCTGCGGCGGAATTGCCGCAAAGACAGATCGACACGCCCGGCATCGGCTACCCAAGCGGCGGCGCCGTGCAAAAGCTGGTCGGAATGTGGCGCGCTCTCGCACCCGCCATCGACATGATTGGCCCCGACATCTACTCAGACGATTCGCAGTTCTATCGCGACACGATGAACGCCTACCATCGCCCCGACAATCCTTTGTGGATACCGGAAACAGGCCGCGGTGACAGCTTTGGAAAATACTTCTTCTACGCACTCGGAGAAGGCGCATTAGGCTTCGCGCCCTTCGGCGTCGACGAGAGCGGATGGAACATCCTCGGCGACGAGCCCTGGAAAGCGCATGCAATGAACTTCGCGCTCATCGGGCCCATGGACCGCGAAATTGCCCAGGCGGAATTCGAAGGCAAGCTCAAGACCGCTGTCGAAGAGCCCGGACAAACCTCCTCTGAGATCAACCTCGGCGATTGGCAGGCCACCGTAGCATTCGGCTTTCCCCAGCCCGACGGCCGCAGAGCTCCCGGCACGAAAGACGCGCACGCAGCCGCACTCGTCGCGCAGATCGGCCCCGACGAATTCCTCGTTACAGGCATCGACGCAAGCGTCAGCTTCCATATTCCCGGCAAGCAGCCGTGGATTCGCAGCCAGATCATCTCTGCCGAGCAGGGCACATACGAGAACGGCGTCTGGAAACCTCTCCGCCGCTGGAACGGCGACGAAACCGATCGCGGCCTGTGCTTCCACAGCGCGCCCGAAGTGGTGCGTGTCAAGATGGGCAAGTTCTGATCCGCATGGCAAAGCCCCATACAGAGGCGGCGGCATGAACACCGTCGTCTCGCAGACCGCACCACCCGCGCCTCACTATAATGAGCACACGCTTCCCTGCGCCTGTGTTCACGCAGCTGCCTGAGGACCGCCATCTTCTCCTATGCACTGGTATCCTCTTCAAGCTGTTCTGGCAGTGCTTTACATCGTCGGCCTTCTTGTCGTGGGCATCCTCGCCGGCCGCAAGAAGCACGACTCGAACCAATTCCTCAACGCCACAGGATCCCTCCCATTCTGGCTCTGCGCCACTGCCTGCATCGCATCCAACTGCGGTTCGCTTGACGTGATCGCGATGATGGCGCTTGGCGCGCAATATGGCATGCTGGCGTGCCACTTCTATTGGATCGGCGCGGTTCCCGCGCTCATCGTGCTCGGCTTCTGGCTCATTCCTGCTTACGCTCGCGGCCACTACCCCACCGTGCTCGACTTCATCGGCAGCTACTGCGGCGCACGCACGCGCCTCGTGGTCACCGTATCCATGGCGCTGATGATGTTGCTGCTGTCCGGCGTCTGTCTCTGCGCGGCAGCGCAGGCCATCGCCACGTGGCTCGGCTGGAGCTTCCTGAAGGCCGTCTTGCTCACAATCGTGGTCGTCTCTTTCTACACGGCGCTGGGCGGCTTTCGCGCAACCATCTACGGAGAGTTGATTCACTTTGCCGTCGTCCTTGCAGCCGTAGTTCCGCTTCTGTTCTTCGTCATGCGCGACTTCGGCGGCTTCGGAAAGTTCCTCGCCAGCGTCCCGGCTAACAGGATGCATGCATGGCAGTCCCTCCCCATCGTCTCGCCGCACGCGGTCATGGATCGCCTCGGTCTCATCGTCGGTCTCGGCTTCGTATTGAGCTTCGGCTACTGGAGCACCGACTTCGTCCAGATGCAGCGCGCGCTCGCGGTGCGCGATAAGGATCGCGTGGCCCGGATCCCGCTCACCGTCGCCGCTGCCAAAACGGTCTTCGCATTCTTCATCGTGCTTCCGGGCGTAGCCGCTCCTCTCGTTCTCGCGCAGCGCGCAAACGCAAACTACAACGCAACGCTGCCCCTTCTCATGCAGCACTATTACAGTCCCGCGTGGCTCGCTCTCGGATTCCTCGGCCTCACCGCCAGCCTCGTCTCCACCTTCGCTAACAATGTCGCCGGCTTCACCTCTGCGTGCGTGCAGGGAATCTATCAACACTGGATTCGCCCCTCGCTGCCTGATGCACACTACGTCGCGGCAAGCCGGCTCTGTAATCTCGCGGCCATCGCGCTCTCCATCGGCTCAGCTTATCTGGCGCTCCATTACCTCAGCCTCATGGAGTACATCCAGCTCATTCTCTCCACATTCAACGCACCGTTGTTCGCCCTCGTCGCAATCGCCGCGCTCGCACCGGAACTCGCCGCAGCAGGCTCATTCGGCGGCTTCCTCATCGGAGTGGCGGCTGCGCTCCTGCACCAGGCGCTCGTGCGCACAGGCGTGCTTCACTACGGCAGCCAGATGAGCGCCAACTTCTATTGCGCCATCGCGAGCTTTTCGTTGAGCGTCCTGGGCGTGTGGTCGATCGCTGCCTTGAGGAAGACGGAGCACACTGAGCACCACTCCAGGGTGCGCGTGCGGCTCCATCTCTCCCGTGCCACCGTCTTGTGGGCCATCGTCGTCTTCGGCGTCTGTGCTTTTCTCAACGGCCTCGTCTGGTAGCACTCTTGCGCGCTGGCTTCCTGTCGCTCGGAGCCTTCCCGGTCGACCGCCGCACCACCAGGCTCATCGGCAGTCGGAACTGCGGCCCTGGCTTGCTCAGGTCCTTCGCGGTCTCGCGCAGTGCCTCGAACAGCATGCCTGCGTACTCTCTCCGCGAGATACGCAGAGTAGTGAGCGGCGGATACACAATGTCGCTCATCTCAATGTCGTCGCAACCCGCAATCGAAATATCGTCAGGAATCCGCAGCCCCTTGTCATACGCTGCACGCATCGCGCCAATCGCCGTCAGATCATTTGCCGTGATAATCGCTGTCGGCTTTTCCTTCTGAGACAGAATGCCTTTCATCGCAACCGATCCGCCATCGATCCTGTAGTTGCCGGTCACCATCCATTCCGACCGCGATGTCAGGCCCTGGTTCACGATCGCGTCCATGAACGACTCTCGGCGCACCCGAGACGTCTCTAGCCCTTCCGTTCCTCCAATAAAGCCCAGCTTGCGATGTCCAAGCTTCTTCAGGTGAGCGACCATCTGCGCTATGCCGCCGGGAAAATCGATAATGATGTCGCTGATGCCGCACGCGGACTTGTAATGATCCGTAGTCACCACCGGAATCCGGTTCTGAACTAGCGACTCGAGCGCGGCAGCTTCATGTTCTGATGTCAGAATCGCCACGCCATCCACCCGCCGCAACAGCATGCGCCGCAGCGAGCGCTGCAGCCGCGTCGACGCAAAATCCGTATTCGCTACCAGCAGTTCCTGCTCGTTTTCCACCAGCAGCTCTTCGAACATCTTCACCAGCTCCGTGAAGAACGGGTTCGTCAAATCCGGAATGATGATTCCGTAAATCTGGCTCTTGCCGTGCTTCAGATGGATCGCGCTGGTGTTGGGAACGAAGTTCACATCCGCTATGATCTTGCGAATCCGGCTGGCCGTCTCTTCGGTCACCAGCTCAGAGCCGTTGATCACGCGTGACACGGTCGCACTGGAGACGCCTGCCAGCTTCGCGATCTCGCGCATACTGATCGACATAATTGCCCCTGTCAACCGGCTGTTAAATGGTCCAGTTGCATAGGATTGTAACCGGATTCTTTCACATTCTTCTCTCCCTCTGTGAAACCCGCGCTTGACAAGCGCGTAAACACTGGGATAATTTCCGTTCCGGAGATGAATTTCCCCAGGAATGTAATCGTATACATTCACGGCTGCTCCCAGACGTAAAAAACCGGCCAGAATTCTCTCCATCGGTGTCCACGCAATTCGAAGTCAAAATCTCACCGACAAGACCTGTCTTTGTCAGGAGGCTGTTCTCATGCAATTGAGGCGATCGCATCTGCTATCGTTGCTCGCTCTCGCCCTGATACTCATGCCAATGCGCTGGCTTTATGCGCAGGCTGATCAGGGCACCATTACCGGCGTCGTCCAGGATCCCTCTGGAGCCGTCATCGGCAATGCTGATGTAACCCTAATCAATGTCGACGAAGGTCAGGTGCTCCGCACCAAGTCCGACGGTGCCGGCGTATACGTCTTTTCCCCCATCAAAATCGGAAACTACAAGATCACGGCCAGCGCCGCGGGCTTCCAGACCACCACTCAGACCAACCTGCACGTCTCCATCCAGCAGCGCCTCAATGTCGTAGTGTCGCTCAAGCCTGGTGCAACAACCGAAACCATCACCGTGACTACCGACACTCCCCTCATGCAGACGCAGGAGAGCTCCGTCGGCCAGACCATGGACACCAAGACCATCGACAGCGTGCCGTTGAATGGCCGTAACTGGGTCTACATTGCGCAGCTCGCTGCCGGTGCCGTTCCGCCTCAGGGTTCACGCGGCGGCGGCAAGGGCGACTTCAACGCCAACGGTCAGCGCGCCGAGCAGAACAACTTCATCCTCGACGGCGTCGACAACAATGTAAACGTTGTCGACTTCTATAACGGCGCAAGCTTCGTAGCGCAGCCGCCGCCGGACGCCCTCGCTGAGTTCAAGGTCCAGACCAGCGACTACTCCGCGGAATTCGGTCACTCGGCCGGCGCGGTCGTTAACGCCAGCATCAAGTCCGGCACCAACAGCTTCCACGGCAGCTTCTGGGAGTACCTCCGCAACACCGTCTTCAACACCTACAACTGGAACGACTACGCGCTGGCGCAGCAGCACATCCCTGTGCCCGCCTATCACGAGAACCAGTTCGGCGGCACCATCGGCGGACCGTTCTTCAAGAACAAGCTGTTCTTCTTCGCTGATGTCCAGGCCAACCGCATCAGCTACGCCGAGACCGGCACCTACACCGTGCCGACCGTCCTCGAGCGCAGCGGCGATTTCTCCGAGTTGCTGAACAGCTCGCTGACCGGCAATTCGCCCGTGCAGCTCTATCACCAGACCCCGAACGCTCCGCCGCAGGCATTCGCCAACAACTGCCTCGTCACCAGCGGCTCCTGCACCAGCAATGTCGCCGGCGTCGCGCTCAACCAGACCGCGCAGCAGATGCTCAACTACTATCCTCTGCCCAACGCCAACGGCAACAAGCTCTACAACAACTACGTCGTCTCGCGCCCCATCGTCGACAACACCTTCCAGTGGGACGCTCGCATGGACTACAACATCCGCGAGAAGGACACGGCGTACTCCCGTTACAGCTACTGGAATGAAGTCGGTTACAACACGCCTCCTCTCGGTCCAATCCTCGACGGCGGCGGCTTCGGCGACGACGGCAAGCAGAAGAACTACGGCGCCAACTTCATGTTCAGCGAGTCGCACGTCTTCACGCCCACGCTAACCAACGAAGCGCGTTTCGGCTTCAATTATCTGCACACCGGCTTCCAGCACCCCAATGCCGACAACCTTGATTTCGCCGCTTCGGTCGGATTCGGCGGAATTCCCAAGGCTCCGCTCAATGGCGGCCTCCCCGCGGTCAGCGTCAGTGGCATCAGCGGTTTCGGCAGCCCTACGTGGTCAACGACTGATGAACATGAAAACGTTTATCAAATCCTTGATAACGTCACCAAGATCACCGGCAATCATGCTCTGAAGGCGGGCGTCAGCTTCTCCAACGTTCGCTTCTCCACCCTCCAGCCGCAGCAGTCGCGCGGCAGCTACAGCTACAACGGCGAGTACACCAGCAACCTCAACGCCTCCAACACAGGCTACGGCGTTGCTGACTTCCTCCTCGACCAGCAGAACAACGGCGGTCTCTCCAACGAAGTCACCAATGGTGATCAGCGCTGGAACAACGCCGTCTACGCGCAGGACGACTGGCGCATAACTCCCAAGGTCACCTTGAACCTTGGCCTGCGTTGGGAGTACTTCCAGCCCTATCAGGACGTAGGTGGCTACCAGGCGTCCTATAACATGACCGGCAAGTCGACCCTCGACACCACCACCGGCTTTGGCAGCGGCGCGGCTCAGTACCTCATTCCCAAGGAAACCTACAAGTACGCGCTCACCATCATCAACAACCCGGATTACAGCCCCAACTTCGGCCAGATCTTGCAGAAGAACAACATTGCTCTGGTCGCGTCTGCCGATCCTCGTCTCATTAAGGCGCAGCACACCAACTTCGCCCCGCGCGTCGGTGTAGCCTGGGCGCCTGATGCCAGGACCGCTGTGCGCGTCGGATACGGCATCTTCTACGGCGGTCTGGAAAGCACTGGCTACTGGCCGAACCTCGGCGAGAACTATCCGTTCCAGTACGCGGGTACGTTCCCCGCCGCGAGCTGTGGTCAGTACAACTGCCCCACCAACGGCATCACCATCGCCAACGGCTTCTCCACCATCATCGCCAACGGTTTCGCTTCCAACGTCACCGGCCTGACGATGCGTGGTTCCGATCCGTCCGCGAAGACTCCGTATACGCAGGACTACAACCTCTCCGTCGAGCGCGGAATCACGAACGACTTCGTGGCGACCATCAGCTACGTCGGGAACAACTCGCATCACCTCCAGGTGTTCCCTGATCCCAACAACCCGCTCGCTTACGAGAACCCGAACAACAGCACGCAGCATGCGCGTCCTCTGCCCGACTTCGGCGGTTCTTCCTACACCTCCTACTCAGGCAACAGCAACTACAACAGCCTGCAGAGCAAAATTGAAAAGCGCATGTCGCATGGCTACAATCTGCTGGCCACTTACACCTGGTCGCACGCGCTTGACGACGCTCCCACACCGCTGGGCACCAGTGGCGACGGCGGATTCCGCCAGAGCAATCTGATTCCCATCAAGATGGACTACTCCAACGCCGGCTTCGACACGCGTCACAGGGTCACCTTCAACGCGCTTTACGAACTCCCCTTCGGCGCCGGTCGCAAGTACCTCAACTCCAACCGGTTCGTGGATATCCTCGCGGGCGGCTGGTCGGCCAACGCCATGTGGGTCGCGCAGACGGGCAATCCGTTCACCGTCTATCCCCGCGGCGTCAGTTCGCCCAGCGGCAGCGGAACCCGCGCCATCAAGACCAAGGATCCGTTCGCAACCGGCGGCACCTTTGTCTCTCCCAACCCGTCGCTCGTCAGCTCTGTGACCTGCGCGGCCAAGACTCGCACCCGCGAAAACTGGTACAACCCCTGCTCCTTCCAGAACCCCTGGGATGCAGGCGACGTCACTTTCTCCGATGGCAGTGCCAACCCGCACTACATTCCCAAGAACGCAGCCGATGCGGCCAACGTGAGCTCCACGTATGGAAACAACACCCCCGTGTACGTAACTGACCTCGCCTCTGTCCTCGGCTACTCCGGCGGCAAGCGCGACGAAGTCTACGGACCCGGCTATGAGCGCGTGAACATGTCCATCTTCAAGAGCTTCAAGACATGGCGCGAGCAGGCGCTCGAGTTCCGCACCGACATCTTCAACGTCCTCAACACTCCGACCTTGGGCCAGCCCAGCGACAACGGCATCGGCAGCACGGGCGGACAAATCACCGGAACCCGCAACCTCCAGCGCTATGCTCCGGACTCGCGGTTCTTCCAACTCTCTCTGCGGTACTCCTACTAACCAGCACGGCCGGTTAGTTTTGTCTCCCAACTTTGGAGGAGACCCCAACCAGGGTCTCCTCCTCTTTCTTTCTGCGATTCACATACGATGGAAGCAATGCTCTCGCAACACAAGTCTGCTCCCCCACAGCTGTGTCATCCCGACAGTCCGCGCGTTTCACGGGGCCCCCGCGGACAGGTCTTCGTCCGTGGGGTGGTCGTCAGCGGACGGAGGGACCTGCAGTTGCCCTTGCCTTTCTTTCTGTCATTCCCGCAGGGAATCTGCTGTTCCCTCATCCTGCTCCTCATCTCTCTCGCTCCTCTCCGTGCGCAGACTACATCCCACTCCTCGCTCGATCAAAAATTCCAAACCGCCATGGCCGCCGAAGACGCCGGCGATTTCGACAAGGCGCGCACTCTCCTGCTCGAACTGCGACAGCAGCGCCCCCACTCCTTCCCCATCGAGGAGTCCCTTGGCCTTATCTACGTCGCTCAGCAGAAATACGCCGAAGCCCTCCCATTTCTGCAGGAAGCCGCGCGCCTGCAGCCAGGCTCCGACATAGCTCACGCCAACCTGGGCGCCGCTCTCTACAATCTCCAGCGCAACAACGAAGCTATCAAGGAGTTCGAACTCGCCGCGCGTCTCAATCCCAAAAGCGCAGTCGCGCAACAGAGTCTTGGCCAGCTCTATCTCGACAAGGGCGATGCGGCCAAAGCGTGCACCGCATTCGCCGCCGCCCTCCGCCTCAAGCCCGGCGACGAAGACCTGATGTTCAGCTACGCCGCCACCCTCGTCGCCGCCAATCGATACAGCGATGCGGCCCAGGCGCTCGCCTCCGCTTCAACTGCAAGCCAATCTCCACTCGCGCAGTCGCTGCTCGGTGAGATCGACGAGCACAACGGCAACTACGAGAGCGCCGTTCATCACTTCACAAGCGCCGCAGAGCTCCAGCCCAGCGAAGACAACATCTGGCAGCTTGGCATGGAGTTTCTCCGCCACTGGACCTTCGAAGCCGCAGTAAAAGAGTTCGAAGCCGGCGCTGAGCGCTTCCCCTCCAGCACCCGCATGAAGGTCGCGCTCGGTGCTGCCTACTTCGGCAACGGCGCGTACGCCAAAGCAATCCCGCAGTTCGCCGGCCTGCTATCGTCCGATCCCAACAACGCTGGCTATGCGCAGATGCTCGGCCTCTCCTGCACTGCGGTCATGCAGGAGACTGACAGCCGCTGTGCTCTGCTCGTCACCTACGCCGACGCGCATAGTCAAGACGCCGCCGCCGCCACGCACGCCGCAACTTTCCTGCTGACAAATCCCGACGCGGGGTCCTCTACGGATCACGCAGGCAGGCTCCTCGAATCAGCAGTCAAGGCGCGCCCCGACCTCTCCGAAGCTCAGTATCAGTTAGGTGTCCTCAAACAGAATCAGTCGGACTGGCCGGGCAGCGTCCCTTACCTCGAACGCGCCGTGGCTCTCAAGCCGAATCACGCCCAGGCGCACTATCACCTCGCGCTCGCCTACTGGCGCACCGGCCGCAAAGCCGACGGCCAAACCCAGATGGAGCTACAAAAGAAATACGCCAGCGCCGAAAAAGAAGACCTCGACCGCCGCCTCAAGCAGATCACAACCTTCGTCGTAAATCTTCCGCCCTCTCGCTAAACGCGCTCACCCGCGCACGCCCGCCTCACTTGCACTGAAAATTCCGCGCGTCCTGCGTATCCCCCGAACCCGCGTATTGCGCGTGCTCCGGATAAGCGCACAACGGCCTGCTGCGTCCCGGAAACGCCTTCCCCGTCGCCACCACCGCATCCGGAGCCGTGCCCTTTTCCACCCAGTTCACCACCGCGCTCAGCATGTCGAAGTTATCCAGCGCCGGCCCGCCGCCGCAGTGCCCCATGCCCGGCACCAGGAACATCCTGCTCCACGTCGCCACCTTCTCCGCGCCGCCATTCGGCTCCGCCAGCGACTTGTAATACTCCAGCGTATCCAGCGGCGAGAACCAAGGATCGCTGTCGCCATGGAAGAAGATCAACTTCCCGCCATTGCCTGAGAACGTCGACATGTTCGTCGACGCCGGTTCCACCAGCGGATCATTCGAATTCAGCGCCGCCTTGTCCATGTCGATCTCGGTCGCCGTCGTATAAGGCCCGAAGATCCCGCGTGTGCCCATGTTCAGCAGCCCCGAAATCGGCGCCTTCGCTACGATGCCTGTGTCGTACAGAAAGCCCGGATAAATCTCCGTCCCGTACGCATTCTTCGGACCGGCAAACGCCTTCTTGATCGCGGCCACCTTCTCCGGCGCAATGCACCCGTCGCTCGCGCCCGCCTTGCACGCCACCTCAGCCGGATCGAAATCGCAGCCCATCGGATCGAAGATCATCCCATCGGCCACGCCGTCCTTCGCGTCGCACTTCTTCAGCAGCGCGTCCATAAATACCTTGCGATCGCCATCCGTCAGAAACTTGTCCAACTCCGGCTTGCCCGCCGCGTCCTTCGGCGAAGCCTGGTTATACGCCACCGGAATCCACTGTGCGATCGCCAGGTTCGACCGTCCCGTCCTCATCGCCGGATCACCCGACACAATCCCGTTGAACACCGTCGGATACCGCTGCGAAAGAATCATTCCTTCGCGCCCGCCCGTCGAGCAGCCGACAAAATAGGCATACGCAGCTGGCTTCGCATAGTAGTGCGCGATGATCTGCTTCGCCACGCCCGCAACCTCGGCGTTCGCCATGAAGGCAAAGTCGAGGTACGCCTGCTGATCGTGCATGAAGTTGAAATCGAACCCACCTGTTTTCGCCTTGTGCCCCGTGTCGGTGCTCGCCACCGCGAAACCGCGCACCAGTGCCGGCTTATCGCCCGCGTTGTTCGCGCCCGTGGGATACCCGACGGTGCCATTGCCGCCGCCTCCGCCCTGCATCATGAAGTCGCCATTCCACGCAGACTTCTCCGGCAGCGCCACCGCAAACCCGATCCCGAACTCCTCGCCGCCAACGCCCTTGCGCCGATTGATCACTCCATCCACACGGCAATGCGCCGGCAGCGGCCCAATCGCCGGAGAGCCCGGATACGGCCCTGGAATCGTCGTGCCCGCCGGCACAGCCGCGGTCTTCGTAATCTCCACGCCGTCAATCTTCAGATCGCTGAGCCCGGCGCATGCATCGGCCGCCTCCGCCTTCGCCACACACACAAAGCAAACCGCCGCCAACGCAAGCCAGGTGCCACATTTCATCATGGTCGAGTCATCCTCATTGGAACCATCCAACTATAACCAGTGCCCTCCCAAACTACCAGCTACCCTCCGGTCCAACGGTCCTATCCCGCGGAACCCGCGTCCTCAGGCTGGTTGCTGGCACTAAGCACAGCCTGAGGACATCCTCTGACGAATGAGCCAATACGGTCGAAAGACCCGGCCAACCAGCCCCCACACGTGACGCCCATCACAATTGGAACTTCCGAATACGCCCTAAGCTGTTCCTCAAGCCGCCGTCTGTTCGGGCAATGCAGCGGGCACACTTCCATGAACATCCTGATCGCCGATGATCATGCCGTCATGCGCCGCGGTCTTCGCGAGATCCTCGCTGAAGCGTTGCCCTCCCCTGTCTTCGTTGAGGCAGCCAGCGGCGACCAGGTTCTCGCTCTCCTCGCCCATTCCGCACCCCAGCTCGTCGTACTCAACGTCGACCTGCCCGGCCGCTCCGGCCTCGACGTCCTCCACGACGTCAAACGGCTCTACCCCCGGTTGCCCGTCATCATGACCAGCATGCAGTCCGCCGCACAACTCGCCCTCCGCTGCCTGCGCGCCGGCGCCTCCGCCTACATCGACAACGAGAGTGCCTCTGCTGAAATCGCTCTTGCCGCCCGCAAGGTCATCGGCGGCGGTCGCTACGTCGGCCCCGCACTCGCTGAAAAGCTCGTCGCCAGCATCGATCAACCTGCCGGAACCCCTCCCCACGAAATGCTCTCTGACCGCGAGCACGAGGTCCTCCGCATGATCGCCGCCGGAATTCCCCTCACCGAAATCGCCGCGCGCCTTCACGTCTCTGTCAAAACCGTCAGCACCTACCGCACCCGCATCCTTGAGAAGATGAAGATGAAGAGCAACGCCCAACTTATTCGCTATGCCATCACCAATGACCTAGTCGAATAAGTTGTAGTTTGGTTACCTTCAATTACTAATGTAATGTTTTTCCTACATGTCCCTTTCTAATCACCCTACATAGAAATCAGCGTCTTCTCATACTTCTGCGCATATAACCGCGTTATCTTTGAAAGCAGATCAATCCGATCCAAAAAGATCAGACGCGGCTCCCCACGGCACTTCTGTGCAGTGCGGGCAAAGAGCGATATCTAAGTTCAAACGTCCCGCTCATGCCCGCACCGGGCGGCGATCCGCCTACCCTCCGCACCGCCTCCAACCAATCGCAAATTCACCGCGCGCATCCCTCATTTCGTTTAGAAGTCAACTGGTTTTCAAAATCGGGAAATCCCCACGTAATCCGGACTTATAAGTACCTAAATTCTCTTGACACTTCTCCTCTACCCCCTGTACATCTTGTAGCGGCTTTCCTAGGACACGGAATCAACTGGATAGAGCAGGGATAAATTGGGCGTTCGCCTTGCAGTGTCACGTTTTGCCTGCTCACACCACCGGTTAGATAGACAGGTATTGGCCGTGGCCCTTCCTGGAATCCGTTAGGCCACCGTCCAGCCTCCCCCGTTGGGAACTGCTCGTCGCAGCCCCTGAACCTAAACGGCCGTAAGTCACATCGGAGGAATAACCATGCAGCTCTCCACAGTGCGCCGCGCCCTCGCCGCTGGCGCCTTCCTCGGCATTAGCTTGATCGTTGCCTCTGCCACCGCTCAGATCAAAGCCGGCGGCGGTACCGTCACCTCGTCCACCCCTGGCTACTCCGCAGCCCGCCTCTCCGGACAAGTCCTCGTCCCAGCCAGCAGCAGGCCTGCGCCCACAGACACCGGAAAGAAAGCGCACACCAACGTTCGCTTCATCACCCCCAGCAACACTGCCAACCCGCTCTTCCCTCCGCCCTACAGCGGATATCCGTATGAGACTCCTGGGTCTCTCGCCTGCTGGTATGCATTGGCCGCTTATACCGCAGGGTGCAATCCGCTCAGTACTTCCTTGGCGGTTTCCACGGGCGGCAGCAAGACTATCGCCATCGTCGACGCCTTCGATAACCCCGAAGCCGCAGCCGACCTTGCCTACTTCTCGTCCCAGTTCGGCCTGCCCTTCAGCGTTTCCAAGTTCCACGTCGTCTATGCCGGCGGATACACCCCGCTGCTTGACTCCAGCGGCGGCTGGGAATTGGAATCGGCTCTTGACGTCGAATACGCACACGCCATGGCGCCCAACGCCAACATCTATCTCGTAGAGTCGTACGACAACAACTACACCAACCTCATGGCGGCCGTTCAGGAAGCCATCAACATCGTGCAGTGCGGCAATTTCACCACCACAGCGGGCGCTTGCGGTGCCAGCCCCACCGGATACGGTGAAGTTTCCATGAGCTGGGGCGGCAGCGAGTTCTCCGGCCAGACCACCTACGACGCAACCTTCGCCACCGCCAATAGCAAAAACGTGGTCTTCACTGCCTCAGCCGGTGACGAGCCTGGGCCGATCTGGCCCTCGACCTCGCCCTACGTCATTTCCGTCGGCGGTACCACCATCTCCCGCAGCCTCACAAACGGCAACCTGCAGTACGAGATCGGCTGGGATGACGGCGGCAGCGGCCGCAGCACGGTCGAAGCCGAGCCCTCCTTCCAGAGCTCCATTCCCGCAGTCCACGCCATTGCTAATGGAGTGCGGGCCACTCCTGACGTGGCCGCAATTGCCAACCCCTATACCGGCGTCTACGTCTACGACACCTTCCCGCAGGATTACTACTACTACGGTGATTGGTACATCGTCGGCGGAACCAGCGTAGCGGCGCCAGTCTGGGCGGGCGTCCTCAACTATGCGAACAACGCGAATGCCTCCTGGCCGGTCAGCACCCAGGTGGAGCTCACAAGGCTCTACAACACCTCCACCAACGCGACCACTTATGGATCTGCCTTCAAGGACATTCAATACGGCTTCTGCAACTACTACATGTCGACCCGGGACACAGCGAATTGGGACCTCTGCACAGGTCTCGGCTCGCCCAACGGCAGAAACGGCAAGTAGATCGATTTCCACTCACAACCGGCCGGGGGAACTGCTCAGTTCCCCCGGCCTTTTCATGTCTCCCCTGCCTTACCAACCCCTAACGGCTGCCTTTCTATTCCCATTCCCTGCTTTTAACCCCCCGGCATTTAAGATTTTTCCGGGGTACGAAAACACATGACATCCTCCTTCAAGCGTTTTTCTGCCGCACTCATGGCCCTTGGCCTGTTCGCCGCAATCAACCCTCCCACCCTCCCCGCTCAGACCCTCGTTGAAGAACAGCGCGTCGCCGCCGAAGTCGCCCGCGTCGCCGGCAAGCTTCCCAAAGAATCACAGTCCGTCATCACCCGCCTCACCCTCCTCGGCCATCTCCCTGACGGCGCATGGAAGACCCACGCCGGCGACGTCCCGCACGCGGAAGCCGCCAACTTCGACGACTCCTCCTGGGAGACGCAGAAGATCCCCGGCCATGCCCCCAATGACGCCGTCTGGTTCCGCCAGACCTACACAGTCCCCAACACCCTCAACGGCTACGACCTCACCGGCGCCCGCATCTGGTTCGAATTTCACGCCAACGCCAACGGCCCTATGCCCGAGATCCTCTACTTCAACGGCCGCCGCGTCGCTCTCGGCGATGACCTCGAGCCCGTCGTCCTCTTCGACTCCGCCAAGCCCGGCGAAAAAGTTACGGTAGCCGTCAAGGTCCTCCACACCGTCGACACCAAGGGCATCCGCGGCGCCACCCTCAAAATCGACTTCCCTGAGAACCGCCCCAACCCTGACGACCTCCGCACCGAGTTCCTCGCCGGCGCGCTCCTTGTCCCGTCGCTCGCCAAGTCGGACGTAGGTCCCATGGCGACCCTCAACCAGGCCATCGCCGCCGTCGACACCAAGGCCCTCGACGCCAAAAATCAGGCCGCCTTCGACGCCAGCCTGAAAGCCTCGCACCAGAAGCTCGAAACCCTGTTGCCCCTGATGCAAACCTTTACATGGCATCTCTCCGGCAACTCCCACATCGACGCCGCCTGGCTCTGGCCCTGGACCGAAACCGTCGACGTGGTCAAGCGCACCTTCGGCACCGCGCTCCAGTTGATGTACGAGTACCCTCAGTACACCTACACCCAGTCCGCCGCCGCCTACAACGAGTGGATGGCCGACAAGTATCCCGACCTCAACGACCAGATCAAAGCCCGCATCAAGGAAGGCCGCTGGGAGGTCGTCGGCGGCATGTGGGTCGAGCCCGACGTCAACATGCCCGACGGAGAATCCCTTGTCCGCCAACTCCTCGTCGGCAAGCGCTGGTATAAGCAGAACTACGGCGTCGACGTCCGCATTGGCTGGAACCCCGACTCCTTCGGCTACACCTGGCAGCTCCCCCAGATCTACAAAAAGTCCGGCGTCGACTACTTCGTCACCCAGAAGATGACCTGGAACGACACCAACCAGCTCCCCTTCAAGCTCTTCTGGTGGGAGAGCCCCGATGGCTCCAAGGTCCTCACCTACTTCCCCCACGACTACGCCAACAACAACCTCGATCCCATCCGCCTCTCGCATGACACCGTGCAGGCCCGCGATCGCGCCCCCGGCATGAGCGAGATGATGGACCTTTACGGCATCGGCGACCACGGCGGCGGCCCCACCCGCGCCATCCTCGATCAGGGCTTCCACTGGGGCACCCCCTCCACCCCCGCCAAGGTCATGCCCAAAATCGAGTTCGGCCTCGCCCAGCCCTTCTTCTCCTCCGTCGAGAAGCAGGTTGCCGACAAGAGCCCCGAATGGAACTACCAGTCCATCGCCAAGGGCTATACCCCACCCCCCGCCGTCGAAGGTAAGATCTCCATCCCCACCTGGAAATCCGAGCTCTACTTCGAGTACCACCGCGGCGTCATGACCTCACAGGCCAACCACAAAAAGAACATGCGCGACTCGGAAGAACAGATGCTCAACGCCGAGAAGTGGGCCTCGCTTGCCTGGGTCTTATCAGACAAGTCCGAGGGCCGCGCCTACCCCGGCAATGAGCTCACTGAAGACTGGAAGAAGGTCCTCTTCAACCAGTTCCACGACCTCGCCGCCGGCTCCGGCATCGGCGTCATCTACAAAGACGCGCAGAAGGACTACGACGTAGTCCGCTACTCCACCAACGAAATCAGCGCCGCCTCCCTCGACACCGTCGACGAGCGCATCAACACCGACGGCAAAGGCACCCCCGTCGTCGTCTACAACCCGCTTAGCTGGGAGCGCTCCGGCGAAGTCACCGTCCATCTCGCGTCCGGCAAGTCCGGCCTCACCGCCAACGGCGCCCAGATCGTCGAAGTCACCCCCGACTCCGCCACCGACGCAGCCGACGTGAAACTCCACGTCCTCCACGTCCCCGCCCTCGGCTACAAGGTGGTCTGGCTCGGCAACGGCAAGTCCCAGCCCGAGCACGCCGACGCCACCGCCAAAGAGGCCGGCAACGCCATCACCCTCGAGAACGACACCATCCGCATCTCCGTCGACAAGGGCACCGGCTGCATCACCAGCCTCTACGACAAGAAGTCCAGCTTCGAAACCCTCGCCTCCGGCGCTTGCGGCAACCAGCTCCAGTTCTTCAAGGACACGCCCAAGGACTACGACGCCTGGAACATCGATCCCGGCACCCTCGACAAAGCCCCCCAGACCATCGCGCAGGCTGATTCCGTCGAGCTCGTCAAAGCCGCCGAGCCCTACATCCGCGTAACCCGCCACTTCCAGCAGTCCAAGTTCGTGCAGGATCTCGCCCTCTCAGCCGAAGGCGACTCCGTCGACATCGACAACCAGATCGACTGGCACGAATCCCACATCCTCCTCAAAGCCGCCTTCCCGCTCGCGGCCAGCGGCCCCTTCGCCACCTACGAAATCCCCTACGGCACCATCGACCGCCCCACAACTCGCAACAACTCGTGGGAGAAGGCCCAGTTCGAAGTCACCGGCCTCCGCTGGGCTGACCTGGGAGACGGAAAGCACGGCCTTGCCATCCTCAACCAGACCAAGTACGGATACGACGCCGTCGGCAACGTCCTCCGCCTCTCGCTTCTCCGTTCGCCCAAGTGGCCTGACCCTGAAGCCGACATGGGCCACCACCACTTCCGCTACGCGCTCTACCCGCACGCCGGCACCTGGAAAGACGCCAACACCGTCCGCCGCGGCTACGAGTACAACTACCCGCTTACCGCCGTCGTCACCACCGCCCATGCCGGCGCCCTGCCCGCGCAGCACTCCTTCGCCAGCGTCAGCTCGCCTAACGTAGTTCTCACCGCCCTCAAGAAAGCGGAAGACACCAACGGTTTGATCTTCCGCGTCTACGAGTGGGCAGGGAAGGGAAGCGACGTAGAGTTCCACGTCCCCCCCGGCGCAACCGGCGCAACCATCACCAACATGATGGAAGCCCCCGAGGGCCAACCGATCCCCGTGCAGGGCGACGTAGTCAAAGCCCCCATCCACCCCTATGAAATCCTCACCCTCCGCGTCGACTACCCCAACGTCGCCGCGCAGAAGTAGCCGCACGAACTTGGGTGCCCCATATCTCCAGACAGTCTTCCGGTCTGGAGATGTGGGAGTCCACAAACCCCACCCAGCCGCTCAGCGTTCCAGCACGGAAGTGGATGCCCCATCCAAGCTCTGCTTGGGTGGGAGACCACCAACCCCACCCGGCCCTCCGTCCGTTCCCCCACAAATTTGTCATCCTGAACGGAGTGAAGGACCTGCTTCAACTCTCCCGATAGCCCCGCACTGTTCCCCCAACGGAGCGCAACCTCCCAGCCAAGGCTCATTCCGCATCCAAGCAAGAGACCCCTATGCGCGTGACCGTATCCCACAACCGCCGCAAAGAAGAAATCGTACGGGACCTCGACCGCTCTTTCGACGACCTGTTTCGTGGCCTCGGCAACATCCCCATCAAGATCGTGAATGAGCAACGCAAATGGACCGGAAGCAGGCTGGACTTCTCCTTCGACGCGAAGGTCGGCTTCATGAGCAACCCGATCAAGGGCTTCGTCGATGTCACCGACAGGGACGTAACGGTCGATGCAGACCTGGGCTGGCTCGAAAGACTCTTCCCCGCCAAGCAGACACAGTCAGCGCTAGGGGGACGCGTCAAGGGCCTGCTGACTTAGAGGCAGCTATTCACACCTTCGCCCCTTCCTCCGCGGCGAAATATCCCAGACCCCATCCAAGCGCGGTGAGCGCGACAAAGACACCCACCACCACCAGATTCGGATACACAGTCGTCCCGCCTATGCGTGGCTCATGGCCGGGTATTCCCGCCCAATAGGAGGACTGAGGCAGCAGAGAAGGGACGTAAAAAAACGGCGTCCAGTATGCAAGCGACAGCAAGGCCGCCACGGTGAATGCCACCCGCCGTTCCTTTGAAGGACGCCAAAGCAGCCAGGTCGCCACCCCTGCCGTTCCCGCAAACAAGAACAGTAAAATCGCGCCGTGGTAACGCGCATGCGGATGCCACAGTGGATTGAGCAAGTGATTGGCGCTCCAATCCAATAGAAAAGACATCGCCGCTCCGCCCACCAGAACGAACGTGAGAACATACCTGCCCAGCGCGCCCCTATTCATGCAGCCCCCTATTGTGTATTAGTGAGCGTTCACTCACTAATGCGAGACTAGCAGTATTCCTGCATCGGACACAAGATGACACCACGAAACTGCTCCAGGAGTCGGTAAAGTGACCAGCAAGCGAGGCCGGCCCAGTCGCCGGACTGAAATTGTCATCGCAGCAGAGAAGCTTCTTCGGGAGCGTGGCCTTAATGGAATGACCACCCGGGCAATCGCTGAGGCTGTCCCCTGCTCGGAAGGCGCAATCTATGTCCACTTCAAAGACAGGCTCTCGCTGGTCCTCGAAGTCTTGCAGCAGAGCCTGCCTGAGATGCTCGTTCCACTGCACAGCTTGGTGAATAACGTCGGCGTCGGCGAGCCCGAGCGCAATCTGATGGACGCGGTCGATGCGCTCGGCCGTTTCCACGTGCGTGTCACTCCCATGCTTTGCTCCCTGATGTCCGAGTCCGAACTCCTCATCCGGTTTCGCCAGTCCCTCAGCGATTCCGCAAAAGGACCCCACCGCGGCATCGCCACGCTGGCCACCTATATCGAGCGGGAACAGAAACTCGGACGCATCGATCCCGACGTAGACGCAAAGACCGCCGCACACCTGTTGATGGCGGCCTCGTTCTTCCATCAATTCACCACTCTGCTCTTCGGTCACGCGGACAAGCTCGAAACCCGGCGTCTGGTACGGTTCGCGCTGCGCAAACGCAAAGCCGGAGGCCCGCGAAAATCGACCTGATCGAGGCCGCTCAATCCGTTCCCGTGGCCACATCGCCGACATCCGACGACCGTCCTTTGCTAATCTAAAAATCAAGGAGCCTGTCGCCCGATGGACATCACTTCCCCTTACGTCGTCGTCACCGCAATCGTTGTCGCCTTCCTCGCGTCGATCCTCTTCGCCACCAGCAGCCGCCCTGACGACGCCCACAACGAACACGGCCACGCCCACTAAATCCTCACTCGTTCCCCACGAGTACCTCGCCTTCCGCCCGCGCAGCAGTGCGCTTCGTATCAGGCGTTGCCTTCAGGCGGCCCTCCCGCCGCTCCCCCAAATCGACGGGGGCTTTACGGGCTTCGGAAAAACTCAAATTGGCCACGAAACGCGAAAGGGCATGACTTTACAGCTTGCTTAAAAACATTCGGAACAGGCCTTGTATCAGGGGCTGCCTTCAGGCAGCCCGCATGCCCTCCACTGGTTGATCCTGGGCCTTTAGGCCCTGCCAAAGCTGCCTCGCTGAAAAGGCCTGATTTCGATTTCTTCGGCAAGCTGTTTAGCCGTGCCCAAAAGCCAAAAATGATTGGAGCTTTACCCCTGGAGGGGTATCGTTCGGGCGCCTTCGCGCCTGACAAGAGCGTTTTCCGCAGCTTTTTAAGCCCCCGCGCGACGCCCCCCACCCGCCAAAAGTGATACAAAGACTCCTGAATAAATCCCCAAGGAACCTTTACGGCCCTACCGGCGTAATCACTCCCAGAGGCATTGACCCCATGAGATCAGCATCCCAACTCGCCCTCGCAGCCGCGCTTGCCCTCCTCGTTGCGGCACTCCCCGGCTGCCGGGTCCGCGTCGACAAAGACGCCAACGGCCAGGAGAAAACCGTGCAGGTCGACACCCCCTTCGGCGGTGTCCACGTTAATACTGACCAGCTCTCCGCCTCCGACCTCGGCCTGCCCACCTACCCGGGCGCCGACCAGGTCAACGGCCCCGGCAAGAACGACAAATCCGCCGACGTCCACCTCGGCTTCGGCGAGTGGCAGATGCGCGTCCGCGTCGTCAAATACCAGACCGCCGACTCCAAAGAGAAGGTCACCGCGTTCTATAAAAATGCTCTGGGCCGCTACGGCGACGTCATCACCTGCGACGGCAACTCCCCCGTCGGCACCCCCACCACCACCCGCGAGGGCCTCACCTGCGAAGACAACGGCAAGAACCAGCACTTCAAATTCAACGATCACGACTACAGCCACAACTCCGGCTACCAGTTGAAGGCCGGCTCCCGCCGCCACCAGCACATCGTAGGCTTTGAGTCAGCCGACACCGGCAAAACCAAATTCGCCCTCGTAGCCCTGGACCTCCCCGCCGCCGTCGACGGCAAGTCCGACTAGAGCCGCTTGCCCCCGTGAGTTCCCGCACGAACCCGGGTGCCGGGTGCCCCATATCTCCAGACAGTCTTTTCGGTCTGGAGATGTGGGCGGCGTCAGTTCCAGCACGATCAAGGGTGCCCCATCCTTTCGCGTCTTCTGCGAAAGGGTGGGAGACCACGACCCCACCGAGCCATCCTCTCCACCAAAAATCCGTCATCCTGACCCTGAGCGCAAACGAGGGCGAAGAAATCGCTAAGCTGAGAACAACACCTGCCCACATGGCGGCGAAGCCGCAGTTGGCCGCACCGCAGGTGCTGACCTAGAATTCCAGCGTTAGATCTCCCCATCTTTTCCGGAGCCAATCACACATGAATCTCTTCCGCCTTTTCGCCGCGGCCCTCCTCTCCGCGGCTGTCTCTCTCTACGCCCCGCTCAGCGCATCGGGTCAGGCCAAGTCAAAGACCAAAGCCGCGCCTGAGCCCGCTCAGACCGACCCTTACGCCGAAGTCCAGCCCGCCACTGAAACCCTCGACCTCGCCATGTACCAGCGCATCCGCGACGAAGGCCTCAACCACTCCCACGTCATGGAGTTCGCCTCCGCCCTCATGGACGGCATCGGCCCCCGTCTCACCGGCTCGCCCAACGCCAAAAAAGCCAACGAGTGGACCCGCGACACCCTCACCAAAATCGGCCTCGAAAACGCCCATCTCGAAGACTGGGGCGAGTTCGGCCTCGGCTGGCAGCAGCTCAACACCTGGGCCCGCATGACTTCGCCGGACACTGCCGTCCTCATCGTCCAGGCCACCCCCTGGTCCCCCTCCACCAGCGGCCCCATCACCGCCGAAGTCACCTACGTCAAAATTGACGATGACAAAGACTTCGATCAGTACAAGGGCAAGCTCGCCGGAAAAATCGTTCTCTTCGGCGCCATGCGTGACGTCCCGCCCCTCGATAAAGCCCTCTTCGAGCGTTACACCGACAAGGAACTCGAAGACCTCGCCGCATTCCCCGTCAGCGCCAATGCCGCCGGCCTCTCGCCTGAGATGCAGGCCCGCATCCGCGCCTACATCGAGCGCGGCCACCGCATCGACAAGATCGCCAAATTCTTCGCCGATGAAAAAGTCGCCGCCGTCATCGAGCCCAGCCGCGACGGTGGCCGCGGCGGTGGCTCCGGCGGAACCTTCTTTGACGACAACGGCGCAACCCTCGGCCGCACCCCCTACCTCGCCGACAAGAAAGTCGAAATCCCCGTCATCGTCGCCGCTATCGAGAGCTACGGCCGCCTCTATCGCCTCACCCAGGCCCACGTCCCAACCAGCGTCGAGCTCGACGTCCAAACCAAATTCACCGGCGACCACGAACACGGCTTTGACACCGTCGCCGAAATCCCCGGCACCGATCCCAAGCTGAAAGAACAAGTCGTCATGGTCGGCGGCCACCTCGACTCCTGGATCGCCGGCACCGGCGCAACCGACAACGGCGCAGGCACCGTCGTCGCCATGGAAGCCGTCCGCATCCTCAAAGCCCTCGGTGTCAAGCCGCGCCGCACCATCCGCATCGCCCTCTGGACCGGCGAAGAACAAGGCCTCTTCGGCTCCAAGGGCTACTGCTCCATCCACTACGGCTCGGCCAAAACCTCCACCGCGCCTGACCAGCTAGCCCTGCCCGAATTCATGCGCCGCGCCGCCGGTCCGCTTGAAGTCAAGCCCGAGCAGAAACTCATCTCCGGCTACTTCAATGTCGACAACGGCTCCGGCAAAATCCGCGGCGTCTACACCCAGGGCAACAGCGGGATCGCGCCCATCTTCGCCCAGTGGATCGCCCCTCTCCGCGACCTCGGCGTCACCACCATCACCAACCGCAACACTGGCGGAACCGACCACCTCTCCTTCGACGCCGTCGGCATCCCCGGCTTCCAGTTCATCCAGGACGACCTCGACTACGAAACCCGCACCCACCACTCCAACATGGACACCTACGAGCGCCTCCAGGCCGCCGATCTCAAGCAGATCGCCACTGTGGAGGCCATCTTCCTCTACAACGCCGCCCAGCGCGACCAGATGCTCCCGCGCAAGCCCCTCCCCAACCCCGAACAGGAGCAGAAACTCCGCGAACCCCTCGAAGGCATCTTCCCCAACGCCGTCCCCCCACCCCCCGACGAGAAGAAGCAGTAGAGGAGTGAGCGTAACGCGGGTGCCCCTGGTCCCTAGCTTCTGGGGACCGGGGAGTGGACTTCCCACCAACGAACCGATGGCTTTGTAATCAGGGCCTGACTTCAGTCAGGCCAATAAGTACCCAAATAGAAAGAGAACGTGGAAAGCGGACCGCAAGGTCCGCGTTCGCGTTTCACACCACGACGAGCGCCGCTTCACCCTCGCGACCCTTTTTCCGTCGCGAGGACAAAGAGCCACAAACCCCCAAACCAGGCACGAACGGCGCCGAAGGCGCAGCCGCCCGCACGGCAGGTGCCGGACCGCAAGGTCCGCGTTCGCGTTTTACGCCCCGACGAGCGTCGCTTCACCCTCGCGACTCTTTTTCCGTCGCGAGGACAAAGAGCCACAAACCCCAACCAGGCACGAACGGCGCCGAAGGCGCAGCCGCCCGCACGGCAGGTGCCGGACCGCAAGGTCCGCGTTCGCGTTTTACGCCCCGACGAGCGCCGCTTCACCCTCGCGACTCCTTTCCGTCGCGAGGACAAAGAGCCACAAACCCCAACCCAGGCACGAACGGCGCCGAAGGCGCAGCCGCCCGCACGGCAGGTGCCAGGTGCTTTAACCACGATACGGAGTATCCGAAAGCTCGACACGGGCGGACTCGTAGCCGTGCCGGTCCAGCATCATCCGCACGCTCGCTGCATTCAGACGCTTGTTCGGACTGGGGCCGATCCGCACGGATGCCAACGGAAGTTTCTGGTCAGGCAGTCCCAATTGACGACAGAGCTCGATCAGGCTGTAGTAGGGCACCAGCATCCCCCCTCGCACCCGGTAAGAAGGTTTAACAGGGCCTCCGCTCGCCGGAGTGAAAATGAGGCGCCACTCCTCTTCCCCTACAAAATCCTTGTTCTTGAACGTCGGAATAAAGAAGCGGATTGCCTCCGCGGTCCATTTGGCCCAATCGCTGGGCGCCGCCGCTTGATCGAAAAACGGATAGTAATTGATCGCGCTTCGAATGATCTTTTGTTGAGTTTCTGGCGAATAGAACACTTTCCAAAACCGCATCAGACCCACAGTCGGAGGACAGTCCGGACCCGTTATATACGAAAAGTTCGCCGGTTCGAACTCAATGCTTACGCCGGTCGCATTTGCGGCGTAAGCACGCCACTGACTCAGCAGATCATCTCGCTCGCAGAAGCAGCAGACGTAGACGGGATCAAGCTTGGGCTCTGTTAGCAGGCTGAGTAGTTCTTCCAGATAACTCTTGCGCTTGGGGTCGGCGCCCTGGGCCTGTTCCTCGATGACCTTGCGCGTCAACTGCAGCCCGTGCGTCAGCTCCTGTTCGTCGTTGCAATACTGTGCGTGTGTGAGCCACAAATCGTTTTTAGAAAGGATACCGAGCAGGCCCTCGAGATTCGTGTAGTGGTAGAGCTTCTGCCCGACATTGAACCAAAGGATCAGATCTTCGCTGAAGGATCCGATGCTTTCCAGGAACCCCTTCAGCTTCCCAGGATCGGTGGTTGGGTTGAAGGCATTCTCCGTGATCTCCGCCATACCCTCTCCTGTTCAGATGAGTGGCCCCCCGCGTCTAATTGCGACGGGCTTGCCTGCCGAAGCGAAGCATGAGCGTATCGATTCCAAGTCCGTTTCGCCCATCCCTGACATCGCCCATTCTCACAAGGTTTCCGCCGGAGGCCAAGCCTAAAATCCTAACGGGTTCGAGCTCCATGCCCCACGAGCGCCATCACACCCTCGCGACTCCTTTCCGTCGCGAGGACAGAAGACCTCAGGCCCCACCCAGCCTCGAATGGCGCCGAAGGCGCGGTCGCCCGCACGGCAGGTGCCGGCGAAGGCGCAGTGGCCGCACCGCAGGTGCCGCCTGTCACTTTTGCCAATCCCCTCCCATCCCTCCCCGGCGCTTCAATAACAGCCGAGGTCGAACTTCCCATGAGCAAAAAACTAGCCATCGGACTTGTCGTTCTATCTCTGTCGCTCGTCTCCACCTCAGCCTGGGCCAAGGATCCAGCCGCAGTCTACAAATCGAAGTGCGCGGGCTGTCACGGCCCCGCCGGCGAAGGCAAGATGGGGCCGGCCCTCAAGGGAACCAGCATGAGCGCCGACGACATCGCCAGCCTCCTCGCCAAGGGTGACCCCGCGAAGAAGGCTCCCCACAACAAGCACTTCTCGGGCGCAACCGCCGAGAAGGCCAAAGCCCTGGCCGACTACATCAAGACCCTCTGATGTAGTCCCTCGACAGCAGTGCCATCTCAAGACACAGTCGAGGGATCTGCGGTCGTTCTTGCCTTTGCTCTTTGAGAGGTCCCCACGACCACCCGTGCCCCATCCTTTCGCGCCTTTGCGAAAGGGTGGGAGACCACGCATCCCACCCAGCCTGAGTTTTTGCCGTTGCTTCTCTTTCTGTCATTCCCGTCAGGGAATCTGACAATGCCACCCCAGTAATAACTCGCGGCTTGCCGCATCCCCTCACAATCGGCAGGATCAGGCAAGCTATCGGCACGATCGGGAAACCGGAAAAACGGCCATCGGGCTTAAGGTGGAACTGTCCCCGGAGATTTGAACATAAGAGGAGTTCACCAATGAAGCTGTGGTTCGAGAACAAAGTCGCGCTCGTCACTGGCGCAGGGCAGGGAATGGGTCTCGCCGCCGCGCGTGCCTTCGCGGAAGAGGGCGCTGCCGTCGCTCTTGCCGATCGCGATGAAGCTCTCGTGCAGAAGGCCGCGGAGGATCTGCGAGCAGAGGGACACAAAGCCATGGCCATTCGTTGCGACGTAACCAATGAGCAGCAGGTCCGCGCGATGGTCGAAAGGACCGTTGCCGAATTCGGCCGCCTTGATGCCGCGTTCAATAACGCCGGCGTGCAAAGCCCCGCTATCGAAACAGCAGACGCAGAGAGTCAGGAATTCGATCGCGTGACGGCCATCAATCTCAAGAGCGTGTGGATGTGCATGAAATATGAGCTCCGACAGATGCGCAACCAAGGCTCCGGCGCCATCGTAAACAACTCGTCCATCGGCGGCCTCATCGGCCTCCCGGGACGCGCCATCTATCACGCCGCCAAGCATGGCGTGATCGGTCTCACCAAAAGCGCGGCCCTGGAGTATGCGTCGCGAGGCATCACCATCAACGCGGTATGTCCCGGCACCATCAACACGCCCATGGTCGCAGAAATGCTCGCGAAGGAGCCTGATGCCATGAAAGACATCATGAAGATGCAGCCGATCGGCCGCCTTGGCACAGCCGAGGAGGTAGCCTCGGCCGTTCTTTGGCTGTGCAGCCCCGGAGCGGCCTTTGTCGTCGGCCACGCCCTCGCCGTCGACGGCGGCTTCACCGCGCAATAACTGAAAACACAACTTTGTCATCCTGAGCGCAGAAGGACCTGCTGTTACCTGCTCGCTCCACTACAGAACTGTCATCCCGATGCGCAGCCGAGGGATCCGCGGTTGCCGTTGCCTTTGCATTTTGGGAGTTCCCCCGCGACGGCCGTGCCCATTTCTCTGAGCCTCTGAAAAGGGTGTGAGGCAGTTGTCGGTTACTTGGAGTTTTGGCGGAAGTCCCAGGCCGCGATTACAGGCCCTCCAAAAACCCCGGGACACGCTCCAAAACCGCCTCCCCCCAAAATCTTGTCAAGCCCCCTCACCTGTGGAAAAACGATCTAACCCGCTGAATCTAATCACTAGAAAATGTGGAAAACTTATTGCCGATTACTCTTCAAATCTGCCATACTAAATATAAGGAAGAAAAACAAATGCCCGCCGGCACCGGCGGGCATTTGTTTTTCCGGGCTCTTAGCGGAGCGCACCCAAACCCACCATCACAATTTGTCATTCTGAGGAGCGCAGCGAAGAAGAACCCGCTGTTTCCGCGTACTCCATCCCACTACTCGGGGCTCTCCACCAGCCAGGAATACTCAACATAAACCCGCAGAAATCCACCTGAGGACGGTTGGCGCCGAAAGCCGCAGTGGCCGCACCGCAGGTGCCACGGAAAAGGAACCCAACATGACCACGACCACCACCGGCGTAGCCTCACACACCACAGTCCTCAATTCCATCGTCAAACTCTGCAACGCAGCCTACGAAGACACCCTGGCAGCCGAAAAGGCCCGCGGCCTGGAAATCTGGAAAGCCCGCGACAAGGCGAAGGAAGCCTTCATGCGTGCCCTGCCCAACCTCACCGCCCGCACCTCGGTCTGCGCCTACATCGCCTGCATCGGCCGCGCCATGGCACTCGAAATCGTCACCAAACCCGAGGGCGCCAAGCTCCTCTATGCCGCCCAGATCGCCATGAACGCCCTGCCCAAACCCGCCCCCGAAGCCGGAGGTGCAGGCCCCGGCGGCAACCTGGACGAAAGGGGGTACTGAAAGGTAATGGGGGTTACTAGAAAATTAGCTACCCCCCCCCTGTTTTTACTTCTCCCTATCTTCGCCAAAAATTGCGCAACATGCACAATACAGAATAGATAGCTACATACTGAATTCCATAGCTACAAAACAAGTCGTTTCAACATCGAATACGTGTTTATACTGATCAGTAAACACCCGAATCCAACAAAAACGCGATCCCTAAAGAATCGCGAACACCAGCTTCCCGTCCCGCTCTTAGCGGGGCGGGAAGCCACTCACTCTATTACTCTGCCGCTGCCTTACTAATCCCTAATCCCTAATCCCTGCCTTTCACGCCGCCGTCCCCTCGTCCACCTTGCGATCGGTCCGGCTCTCCTCGCGCGTCTCCTCCACGTTCCCTTCCACCACATCCTGCGCCCGCGCCACTGTCTGCGGATGCCGCCGGCGAATGCGCGCGCTCGTGTCTTCCCGCCCCGGAACCACTGGTTTCACACCTTTATCGTCCAGGTCCTCGCCCACCTCAGTCTCGCCCGCAATCCGTGCCTGCGCTACGTCATCGGCAATCACACCCGTCCCGTAGCGAGTATTCCGGCGGCTGTCATCGTCCTGCGTCAGGTTCACCTTCAGCGCATCCACTTCCTCTTCCGTCTCGGCATCCAGTTTCGCCGTCTCCCGCGCCAGGTCCCCGCGAACAGCCAGCGGCTCGTCCGCACCGCCTGTAATCTGCTCCAGCCGATCCAGCGCATCCTCGCTGGCAACGTCACCTTCGCGCACCTGCCGCACCGAGCTGTCCGTGAAATCGATATTCCTGCTCTCTGCTCTCTTCGCCATCTCGTATCCTTCTCGCGTCTCGTTCGTTGAAGAGTCCCGCCAAACGCGCAATCTGCGGTCTCGAAAGTTCTTCCGGCGACATCAGCGCGCTCCGGCGCAAAGCCCAATCAAAGGCTTTACTCCCCCTCAGATGCCGTGAAGTCTCGAACCGTCTAGCCCGCGATTCAGATCCAGATTCAGATCTGCTCCAGCTGCAAGAACTCACAATCCCGCAGCCACTTCGCGCCGGAGGCCGCACCGCAGCCGCACTCGTGCAACCCGCACTTTCTGTTACACTGAACAAGCCGATCAAGTGGACTGAAAGACACCAGGCAAGTCCTTTGTGATCGCGTCTCACCACCATGTCGGGGAGTGGCTCAGCCTGGTAGAGCACCTGGTTCGGGACCAGGGGGTCGGAGGTTCAAATCCTCTCTCCCCGACCATTCTTCATTTTTCGCTCTTTTCACAATCAGGTCGAACGGCTTTCTGTAAGCAGGATAAAGACTTACGCCGTCGGGTTTCCTCAGCATTTACTGATTGCTGAGGCTCAGTCCCACCTTTCATCTATCCGGAAACATCGTCGCTGTGGTGCGTGACCTTCGCTTCAGCTGGACTCCCGCTGAAATATCGAATCTGCGCGCCGATATAGCCGATTCGTCGCCTGACGCTAGTTCACGGTGAGGGTGAGCTTGGTGGTTTGAGAGAGCGAACCGGTGGTCGCGGAAACTGTGAGGTTATAAGTTTGCGGCTGTCCGCCACCGCCTCCACCGCTACCGCCTGAACTGCCACCACCGCAGCCATTGACCAGGCCCAGGCTTGCGAGGCCGAACACGACGAGCAACAACGGGAGCAACCAGTTCCGTGCGCGGCGCCGCACAGGTAGTAGCCACGGCAGTACCAGCAGTCCAAGAGCAATGGGCAGAGCCCGCGTTCGGAAAGGAGAGGGCGCGGGCGCGACCGCGGCGCTGGTGGGCACCTTCACCGTCAGGGTCACGTCCGTGGCCCCGGAGCCGGATGCGATGGACGTTGGATTGAAGCTGGACGTGGATCCGCTTGGCGCGCCGGTGACGGAGAACTTGATTTCGGAGAGGAACTTGGTTCCGCTGGGTGGCGCGACGTTGAACTTGTAAGTGGCGGTACCGCCGGCCGAAACGGTGGCCGAGTCGCCGCCGCTCGGGACCGTGATGGTGAAGCTCTCGATGGTTTGCGTGACCGCAGGACTGGCGATGGTGGTGAAGTTGCTATCACCGGAATACGCCGCGGTGATGGTGTGGACACCTACAGCCAGCGAAGAGGTTTCGTAAGTGGCGGTGCCTGCAGCGAGCGTTGCTTTATTCAGAAGCGTGGAGCCGTCGTAGAACGATACTGTTCCGCTGGGCGAGCCTGCAGAGGATGACACGGTGGCAGTGAAGGTGACCGGGGTAGATGGGAAGACCTGGCCGGCGCTTGATTTGAGAGCGATGTCTGGCTTGGCCGGTGTGATGGTGAGCGTGCCGTTCACCTTGACTACGTTGTAGTTGGAAATGCTTGAGCCGGAGATGCTGGGCACGATGTTGAAGGTACCGGGGGAACTCGTCTGCGTGGCCGTTGTCGCAGCGCCGGTGGTGAAGGTATCTCCGTTCAACGCGCCGGTGACCTTTACCGTGAAGGCGGGATTCGCAGTGCCGTAAACGCGCGTGGCATTGCTAGCCGTTACGGTGAGCGTAGGCGGGCGCACGGTTTGAGTCATAGACCCGGTGGAACCGGCGAAGAATTGATCCGCGGTGTAGGTGGCCGTGATGGGCAAAACCCCGGTCGGCAGGCTCGACGTGGTCAGCGTGGCCACACCGGAGGCGAGGGTACCTGTCCCCAGGACAGTTGAGCCGCTGGAGAACCTGATGGTCTCGCCGTCCGTGGTCACGCTGCCAAACGAGTAGGGAGTCAGCGTTGCGGCCAGAGTTACCGCATCGCCATAGTTGGATGGGTTGCGGTTGGCGCTGAGCGTCAGCTTGGTGGAAGTGGGGTTCAAGTTAAATGTGAACGGCGCCGAAGCAAGGGCGGGATAGTTGGAATCGGCAGCGTACTCGGCAACCACTTTATGGGTTCCGGATGGGGGGCTGAAACTGAGAGGGACGTACAATCCATCCCACTCCGTAAAGGAAGTATTTAAAACAGCAATCATCGCTTTCGAGGAATTGCCAACTAAGGCAAAATCGCTGGCGCCGTTGCCATCCCAGTCGGCCACGGCGAGGGCGGTGATGCCGATCGCCGTGGACTGGGTTATACCGTGAGCAAAGTATTGGCCGTTGCCGTTGTCCGCGAGGACGCCGTTCTGGGTGGACGAGGCAAACGCAACATCCGTCAGGCCCTGGATGCCGAAGGTTCCCGTCGCGACGGCCTGGACCGCAGGCTGCGTGTAGATGGTTTGCGGCGCCAGAAGGGTTCCATCACCCTTACCGAAAAGAATGGTGATGGCGCCGTCGCCGGTGTTGCCGACAATGAGATCCATGTTGTTGTCAACCACGCCGCCCATGCTCATCAGGCCAGCGGCCAGGGAGATTGGATTGGTCCCTCCACTGGAGTACGCCGTCTGCGGCTGGAATGTGCCGTCGCGAATGCCGAGCAGGACAGACACGGTGTTATCACCGTTGTTGGCAATGGCCAGATCGGCTATCTGGTCGCCATTGAAATCGGCAATTACGATCGCGTCGGGCGCCGCCCCGCTGGCGTAGATCACCTGCGGCTGGAAGGTTCCGTCGCCCTTGCCGAGGAGGATGGATACGTTGTTGTCGAGGTTGTTGACGATGGCGAGATCGAGCTGTCCGTCGAAGTTGAAATCACCCACGGCGACGGCGACAGGACCGCCTCCGGTGGCGTAAGTGCGCTGCGGCTGGAATGTCCCGTCTGTTTTACCAAGGAGGATTGAGACCGTGTTCGCGGAGAAATTGGTGACGGCCAGGTCCGGATTGCCGTCATTGTTGAAGTCCCCAGTTGCCACGGCGAAGGGGCCCGCTCCCACCGCATAAGTCACCTGCGGCTGGAAGGTACCGTCGCCGTTGCCCAGCAGGATGCCTACGGTGTTATCGCCGGAGTTGGTAACAGCCACGTCGGGCCAGCCATCGTGATTGAAATCAGCGGCAGCGATGGAGAAGGGATTGGTGCCTGCCGCGGAAGAGGACTTCTGAGTGAATTGGAAGTGGAACCCCAAGAAGGAATTCGGCGGCGAAGATCCCAGCACCTTGTTTGAGAAGGACTGGTCGACGAAGTCGACACTTCCTGTGGGAGCCAGCACCGGGGTGGGCGCCAAGGCATGAAGCGACGGCTTGCATTGCCATACAACGTCGTCGCATGTTTGGATCAACTGTGCGGCATACGGACCTCCGCTGAAAGCGAGCGGCGTGGATTCTGCGCTCACTGCCGTAGCGGTTCCTGTGAAGTAGGCGACGAGGTTGTGGGGGCCAGGTCCAAGCCGGGTGGTGACCGTCGCCTGGCCGGTGGCGTTCAACTGCGCGGTGGGCGACGCGGCAAGGTTACTGCAGACCTGGCTCAGAGACTGCAGGTCGCAGAAGCGGACTGTGCCTGGGGCCACAGGAGCGCCGCTGGATGTGACAGTGGCGGTGAGAACGGCGGGAGTGCCTTGCGGTAAGGAGCCGGGATTGCTGCTGCCGTTCACCTGGAGCGTAACGGCTGAGGCCGTCTGGCCAGGCTTAAGCACGCTGACCGGAATTTGGTTGGTGGAAGCCAGGTTGTTGCTGTCTCCGGCGTACGCGGCTACCGCCGTGTGCAGTCCTGCCGTAGAGGGCTGCCAGACCAAACTGGCAACTCCAGACGAAGACAGTACGGCCGTGCCGATATTTCCTTGGGCGCTATCGGAAAATTTGACGGACTCGCCCGCCAGGTTTCCGGCGTATCCGCTGAGGGTAGCGGTCAGCGTCACGGACTGGCCCAGCAGCACGGACGAGGAACTGCTCGTCAATGTAAGAGTGGGCTTACCCATGTTCACCGTGACGGAGGTAGTGGCGGAACTGGCCCCAAACTGAGCCGTCCCAGCATAACTCGCGGTTATCGCCGATGTGCCGAGAGGCAGGGTTGACAACGTGAGGCTCGCCGTTCCGCCGGAGAGAGTCGCAGTGCCCAGCGTTGCGCCGCCGGAGATTGCGAATGTGACGGTCTGCCCGTCGGTGGTGGCGCCATACCCCGCATAGGGCGAAAGTGTGGCGGTGAGGGTTACCGGCTGAGTCAACAAAGCTGTTTGCAGGCTCGATGTGAGCGACATGCTCGTTTGAATCGTGAATTGCACCGCGGCCACAGGTGATGAGCTCGCCGTGTAGGTGGCGTCGCCGGAATATTGGCCGACGATATTGTGGGTTCCGGGCGCGACTGTGAAGGTTGCCGATGCGGACGACTGTTTTAGGTAGGAAACTAGCAGAACCTCTGCCTGGGTAGTGAAGAGATCCGGCACACCGTCTCCATTGAAATCTGTCGTCCCGTTCCCCAGAACATAGTCGGCGTTCGCGTCAGTGATGTCAGCACTCTGGGAGAATGTCCCATCGCCTGCGCCAAAGAAGGTAAATACCTGGTGTTGGCCGGACGTAGCCAGATCCGGAATTCCATCATTATTGAAATCTGCAATGACCGCTGGGCCGGTTCCGTAATTAACGCCCGGCGTACCGATCGGTTGGCCGGGCGAAAACGTGCCATCGCCCTTTCCAAGGAAAACAGAATAACTTGCGTTGTTGAGGACCAGGTCGGGAACTCCATCGTTGTTCACATCGCCCGCTGTCATGCCAACGAGATCGTTCATCGACGGTGCAGACTGAGACCCAAGTGTGAAGGCGCCGTAGCCGTTGCCGAACAACAACTGGACCTTGCCTCCCGTGATCACCGCCAGATCCTGGTTCCCGTCCTGGTTGAAGTCAGCTACCGATAGCCCGGCTGCGAGATCGGAGCCACCTGTGGAGACGTAGGAGGGTGTCCTGAAAGTTCCATCCCCGTTTCCCAGCAGGATCGCCACCTCGCCGCCATCGTTGGCGACTGCAAGGTCGATGTTGCCATCCCCATCGAAATCTCCCGCCACCGTCGCACCACCCGCCCCCCCCTGTTGACTGAAGGTGGCGAGGAACCACTGTGGGCCCGCCCCATTCCAGTGGCCGTCGGCTCTTCCGAGCAGAACCGTAACGAATGCGCCGTAGGGACCCGGGTTCTTGGGGTCGTAGTTATACATCTGAATCGTAACCGCCAAATCGACGATGCCATCGCCATTGAAATCGCCTGCCGTGACTGCCACGATAGTGGTCCTGAACCCGGATGCGCCGGGGTCGAGGGGCACCGAGTCCGCAAGCGTGAAAGTCCCATCGCCATTTCCGAGGTAATACGACAGAGACACCGCGTTTTGGGATGCGACGGCGAGATCTGGTGTTCCGTCACCATTGAGGTCTGCCGGTACGGCGATCGCGGCGTAGGGCTGTATTTGCCCAGACACGACGGGCGACAGGCCGAACGCGCTGCTGCCCGGGGTTACGCTTTGGGTGGCGAGTACAGCATTGCCGTTTGAGGTGTCCACCAGCTTGACGGTTCCGGTGGGCATCGAAGCCGGAGCATCCTCGCGATTGCTCAGCCCGTCTACAGCGATGTTGGCTGAAACGGTCCCCGAGGTATTCACGGTGGCCTGCACGCTCGTGGCCGAAAGATAAGCGCCGTCCATGCTGAACGATACGGCGTCGGACGCGCTTGACGCATAAGTCGCCGTACCCACAAAGACCGCCTTGTAGCTATGGCTGCCTCCTCCGGGGCGGAAGCGGACGACAGCCGTGCCCGCGGAGGTGAGTTGCGCCGAGCCGACGATGTGGACGTCAGTGCAATGGGCGGCATTGGCGTCGCAGAAGTTCACCAGGCCGGGACTCACCGGCGTGGATCCGGCCAGAACCGTGGCCGTGAGTGTGACCACCGTGCCGGGCGCGACCGAGGTCACTGTGCTTCCCCCAGCGGTAATGGCCAGCGTCGTGGTAGTCGGCGTCGCGGCATAGGCCGCCGGCACGGCGAGCAGCGCGGCCAGAGCAAGCAGCCTCCCCAAGCGTCCAAAGGTTGCGCGCCGGGCTTGATGAGCGGAACGATTACTGAATTTCGACGCAGGAACCAGGAAGCTTGGATGGAACATTGTGTCCTCGGGAACCGGGTTGCGACCTCATGAAACGGGGAAGGGACCCATTTTAGGACAGGCCCATACATATATAGAAAGGGGGAACTTCGCGTCCCATCATAGCCCGAAAGCGGCGACGGAGAACAGAAAACTCCTAGGACACAGAATCCAGGTGCAGACGGGGACTATACTCGTCTTCCGCCACTCCGGCATGATGGCCGCTCCGAAAGGGCGTGCTCGTACATGTACTTGATCGCCGTTCGGCGGGATGGCGCCCAAGAGCGCCACACAACTGCTGCTACGCCGCCTCAAATTCCCGCAGCAAAGTTCTGAAATCGTCCTCCAGGGCCGACCATTCCAATCACTTAGACAAACTCCTTCGGCGCTCCGCAATCCTTCATAGGACTTGGCGGAGACAGAGCATGCGGCTCGCCACCTGAGGCGAAGTCGAGGCTGAAGCCTGATCTGGCCGCTAGTTCATGGAATTCACAGGAACGGCCGGTTCGGATGAGCAGGATTCCTCGACCAGCTCCAGCCTCGGCGCTTGCATGGCTGGAGTGTCCGCCCGGTCCAATGCCGGACCGGGACCGAGAGGGATTTTTCCCAAAGGCGATCTCTTCGGCTTCGCCCGAAATACCGCCGCTATTGCATCGGTCAGAGAGATGGGGTGGTGCACACGAAAGGGATTACGCATAGTTCACCCACGTGAAAGAAGGCTCTGGGCACAGAGTTAGCCGGCCCGCTGAGGCTAATCACCCGTGCGAAAGGGTCAAATTTTGCTGATTTCCGACACGAGCATCCCGAGTGCGGATAAGCACCCTGGATGTCGCATGATCGTTAAACCCCAGGCCCTACTGCTGTGACAGGTCGGCACGGTTTGCCCACAACTCGACCTGTGGACCTTAGATGCGTCCGCACCACGCCGCGAAAAATGAAAACTGGTTCATAGACTAGATTTCAGGATGCGGGCCTGTGAAGACGCCTCACTTCTCACAATCTCACTCGCGCGCAGCACGCCGTGGTGAACCTCGCTCGGGGTGAACGCGGCTTCTGCGACGCTGCGTCTCCCCGAGCAGTTGTTCTGAAAAAAGCCGGTTTTCGACTCAAATCATTGCCCGGTCTGGTAGCGAACCGCAGCCAGCGCGGTTTGATAAGCGAAGCGAGCGTTGGTGTAGGCTATCTCGGCCTCCGTTTGCGCGAGTTGAGATTGGGTGAGATCGACAATGCCGCTCAGACCCACTTTGTAGCGAGCTTGCGCGAGCTCGAGCGAAGTGTTTGCCTGGTCGAGTAGCTGACGCGTGACGCCAATACGCTGGAACGCGATCTGTGCGTTGAGCACGGCACTGCGTACGTCGCGGGCAACGGTTTCGCGGAGATTGCGAACCTGCTCAGACGCAGCCTGAGCGCGGAAATCAGCCTCTTTCGCACGCGCAGAGTACTCAAAGCCGTTGAACACCGGAATGCTGATGTTAGCGCCGGCTGCGCCATACCAGGAGGACTGGATCTGGTCGGCGCGCACCGGCGTGCCGCCCGCAGTTGCAAGCGCAGAGATCGTCGGGCGCATCAAATCGTGCTCCGCTGAGGCGAATTGTTTCGCCGCAAGGAAGCGCTCATCGAGCGAGGCGAGATCGGGGCGCTGGCGGAAAGCGAGCTGCACAAGTTCTTCAGTGTTGGTTGGAGCCGCCTGGGGATTTGCCGGCGTCTCGTCAACCAGGTCGTAGGTCTGGTCAGCCTCCGAGCCAAGGACAGCATTGAGGCTCGCCATCGCGGCCTGCGAGGAGTTCTGCGCGTCCAGCACCAGAAGCTTCGCTTGCGAGACCTGCACATCTGCAAGGCTGAGATCCAGCGTCGAACGGAGTTTTTGCTGGGTAAGTGCGCCCACTTGCTCGCCAGTCGCCTGACGCGCGGCGAGCGTTTGCTGCGCTACTTTAAGCACAGACTGTGCGGTGAGAGCCTGGTAGAAGGCCTCATCGACAGCCAGGGTAATGTCTTCAACCGTAGCGCGTTCGGTATCGACTTGAGCCTGCGCGGTGGACTGCGCATTCTTGACGAGGTTGCGGGTGCGCCCGAAATCTGTGATGAGTTGACGGACTGTGAGCCCGCCAGCCGCGCGGTTATAAACGATGGGGTTGTTGAGAGCTCCCGCGGTGATGCGGCTATTGTCGTGTGCGCCCACCGCCGTAAGGTTTGCGACAGCATCGGGCATTTCGCCTGCTCGCACCTCGCGCGTGACCTGTGTCTGCGCCAGTTGCAGCAAGTGCGCGATGCTTATGTTCGGATTATGCGCAAGAGCCATCTTCTCGGCTTCAGCGAGCGTAAGTCTTGCGCTAGCCGGTGATGGTGTTGCGGCAGGGGGAGTGTTCTGGCCGTTGGGACGCGAGCCCGCCGGAGGCGGCGTGGCCTGCGCCAGTAACTCAGCGGAATCTGCGACCTTCGGAGCGTCGGGCAACGGCCTTGCCGGCTGTTGCCCAACGCATGTTGTTGCCACTAGAAGAGTGAGGGGAAGGAGCTTTCTCATGCGAGTCCTCCCTCAACCACAGGCTGATCCTTTTCGCGGCGGCCGTGAATGGCCAGGTAGACGGCGGGGACGAGGAACATTGTCACCACCACGGAAACACCGAGGCCGCCGATGATGGCGCGGGCCAGTGGCGCGTATTGTTCGCTTCCCGCTTCAAGCCCGAGCGCCATGGGGATCATGCCCAGCAGCGTGGCGAGCGAGGTCATCAGGATGGGGCGCAGGCGCACCTTGCACGATTGCACCGTAGCCTCCATCAGGGGCAGTCCTCGTTCATGCAGCACGTTGGAGAACTCCACGATAAGGATGCTGTTCGACACCACGACTCCGGTCATCATGATCACTCCCATCAGCGACATGATGTTGAGCGTGCTGCCGGTGAGAATCAGGAACACGACTACACCGAGCAGCCCCGGCGGAATGGCCATCAGGATGATGAATGGATCGATGAACGATGTGAACTGCGCCATCAGGATCAGATACACCAGCAGCACGGCGATAATGAGGCCAAGTCCAAAATCCTTGAAGGACTCGTTCATGCTCACTACGGCGCCGCGCACCTGCAGGACGGTGTTCTTGTCATGCTGCGTGTGCGCCACCAAGTTGTCGATCTGCTTGCCGATGCCCTGAAGAGCTTCGGTTTTGGGCGACACATAGACGTCGATCACCCGGCGGATCTGGTTGTGGTCGACTTCGGTGGGCGTGTTGATCTGGTGAATGTCAGCCACGGAGCCGAGAGTCACGACTCCGCCGCCGGAACTGCCGCCCTCCAGCGCCGCTGGAACCACGCCGGCCTGCCGCGCCTGCTGCGCCGGTGTGAAGCCGGGATTGCGTTTCGCACGCAGCGGGATATTTTCAAGATCCTGCATCGACATGTGGTTGATCCAGTGGTTGGCGTACTGGACTGTAACCAGGTAGTTATTGCCGGTGTGCGGATCAATCCAGAAACTTGGCGCGACCATGCCGCTCGAAGTGAGAGCCGTGATCACGTCATCGACCACCTCTTTCGCGTTCAGCCCCACAAGGCTGGCGCGCTGGCGATCGATATTGAGCTCCAGCCCCGGATAATCCAGGCTCTGCGGGATATACACATTGCGAACATTAGGCATGGCCTGGATTTTGGCCGCTAGTTGAGTTGCCAGATTGTAGGACTTGTCCATGTTCTGCGACCGGATCTGAATGTCAATGGGCGCGGGCAAGCCCTGGTTGATGACCGCGTCCACGAGGCCGCCGGCCTGGTAGTAGGCCGAGAGTTCCGGCATCTGCCGTTCGACCTCGCGCTGCACCCGGCGCATGTACTCGTAGCTGCCGATGTGGTGCTCTTCCTTCAGGCTTGTCTGCACGAATGCAGTATCCATTGAAGCGTTGGAGGTGTAGATCGCGGATAGATCGGGATAGACGCCGATGTTGGACACGATCATGTCCATGTCCGCGGGAGCTACGGTCTTGCGGATGATCTCCTCGACCTTGGCTACGTAATCGTTGCTCACCTCAAGCCGCGTGCCCGCAGGCATGCGCAGATTAATTACGAACTGCCCCGGATCGGTGCGCGGGAAGTAGGCACGGCCGAGGAACGGAAAGCTCGCAACAAGCAGCAGTGCGACAGCGCCCAGAATCACGCCCGCCGTGAACGCCGGCCGCTTCATCGCCCGATAGGCCAAGCCTTCATACCAGTCGAGCATGCGCTGGAACTTGGCGTTGAACCAGCGGTCGAACCGCGCAAAGTAGCCAGTCTTCTTGTTCTTGTGGTCGCCTTCTTCGTCATGGACGTTGATGAATTTGGCGCAGTAGAGTGGCACCACAGTCATGGCGAAGAAATACGAGGCAAAGATCGAGAGCACCACGCCCAGAGCCAGCGGTGTGAAGATGTACTTGCTGACTCCGTGGAAGAACGTGACCGGGAAGAACACGATAGCCGTGGTGAAAGTCGCGGCCAGCACAGCCATGGCTACTTCCTGCCCGCCGTTCTCCGATGCAACGTAGACGGATTCGCCTTCTTCCATGTGGCGGAAGATGTTCTCGAGCACGATCACGCCGTTATCGATAAGCCGCGAAAACACTAGAGCCAAGCCGCCAAGCACCATCGTGTTAATCGAGCCACCCATATAGTTGTCGATCATCAGGCATACGACCATCGACAGCGGAACAGCCAGAAGCACCGCGACCGTGGCGCGCGGGCTGCCCAGAAAGATCAGGATCATCATGCCCGTGAGCACCAGGCCGATACCTGCTTCTCGGATCACGTTGCTGATGGCGAGCTTGACGAACACCGACTGATCGAAGACTACGTCGGTCTTGAGCGACTCAGGAATGTCGACCAGCTTCTTCACGGCGGCCTTGATTCCGTTCACGATGGTGATGGTGTTGGAATTGCCGCCCTGCTTGAAGATGGGAACGTACACCGATCTCTGGCCGTCGATGCGCACAATGTTGTACTGCAGAGCACCCGAGTCCACAGCCTTGCCGACATCGGCAACCAGCACCGACGAATTGCCGACCGTTTTGAGCGGCATCGCATTCATCGACTTCGCATCCGGGAATTGCGAGTTGGCGTAGATATTGAAATCCTTCGAGCCGATACGCACGTCGCCGGCGGGCAGGATGAGGTTGGAGGAGTTGACCGACTGCACGACATCATTGAGCGAGAGGTTGTGGGCTTCGAGCTTGAGTGGGTCAACGTAAATTTGTATCTGTCGATAAGTCCCGCCATATGGCTGCGGAACCGATGCGCCCTGCACGCTGGAGATCTGGTTACGCACCTGGAACTGGGCCAAATCCTTGAGACTTGTCTCGTTGAGGCCCTGGCCTTTGAGGGTGACCAGGCAAACGGGCTGCGTGGAGGCATCCATGCCGAGCACGACGGGCGGCAGCGTGCCGGGAGGCAACCGGCGCAGGTCGGCCATCGCGAGGTTGGCGATGTTGCTCACCGCGACGTTCGGATCAGTGCCAGGCTTGAAGTAAATCTTGATCAAGCTGACGCCGGTCAACGAACGCGACTCGCTGTGGTCAACATTGGCAGCCAGCGTGAAGAAGCGTTCGAAGGTGTTGGTAATGTCGGACTCGATCTGTTGCGGAGGCATGCCATTGTAAAACGTGGCAACCACTACGACAGGCATGTCGATTTGCGGAAACAGGTCCACCGGCATTTGCAGCACGCTGAACGTGCCCACCAGCGCAACGACCAGGCAGATCATAAGAATGAAGAATGGATATTTGAGAGCAAACTTCGGCATTACCGCGCACCTCCGCTGGAGGGCTTTGCGGGTTGGCTCGCAGGCGGAGGCGCGGGCGATTCGGAGTCAGTGCGACCATCAGGCTGATCAGCTTTCAAATCGATCGTGCCGCCGGTTTCCTGCTGCGTTTCAGAGGCCGGACTCTCGGCCACTGCAGGGCTGACTACTTCGCCGTCCTGATATTTCTCCTGGCCTCCGAGGATGACGCGCTCACCTGGTTGAAGACCACTTTTGATTTCGGCGAGTTTCGAACCCTCGATGCCAACCTGCACCTGCCGGACGTGAACATGGTTGGAATCGTCCAGAGCATAGACAACCTGCTGCCTGCCCTGAAGAACAATCGCCTCGATTGGGATTGTGACCACTCTATCGACGTGCGCCAGGCGCAGCATCGTATTGGCATACATGCCCGGCGAGATGGAGAGATCCTTGTTATCGACGTCGACTTCGGTCTCCATGGTGCGGGTCTCGAAATTGACGTCTCGCGTGAAGCGGACGACCTTACCCGTGAGAGATCGGTTGATGGCATCCACGCGAACCTGCACCTGATCACCGTCGCGAACATAGCGCACGTCACCTTCCGGGACGGGCAGGCGGAGGCGGAGCAGCGAACTCTGCGAAAGCCGGACAATCGGCAGGTCCTGGCTATTCGAATTGGTTCCACCCTGGATGAGTGCGCCTGTGTCCGCATAGCGCCAGACCACGACGCCGGAAATTGGGGCGACCACGTTGGTGTAATCGTGCAGCGCCTGCACGCGCTGGTTCTCAGACTGGGCGGAACCGAGGTGCTGTTTGGCGCCGGCCAAGGCGGCGCGGGCTGCGTCGGCCTGGGCTTCTGCCGACAGATCGGCCGCTCGAGCGTTGTCGAGTTCCTGTTCTGCGATCAGGCCGGGATGTCCCTGCCCGGCTTGCTGCAAGCGAACGTACTGTTCGTGCAAGGCCTGGTGCTGCGCTTCAGCACGATTGATCTCGTGCTGTGCGCGCGTGATCTCCTCTTTGCTCTGATCGACCTGGAAGACGGTCTGCTGGAGTTGCGCCTTCAGCTCCGGAACTTCGAGAGTCGCAAGGGACTGCCCTTCGTGGACGATATCTCCGATGTCGACGTTGATCTTGCGCATGTACCCGGAGACCTTGGGGTGAACATCAACCACCTGATAAGGCTGGAACTGACCGGCCAAGGTGAGGACGTGGCTGATGTCGCCGCGCTGGGCAATGGCCACGCGGGCCGCAGGGATAGATGCTGCGCGTGCGTTGGCGCTGTCGTCACCCTGAGAGCGGCAGGCGCTGAGATGAATGACGGCAAAGGCCGTCGCGACGACCGCTCCGCAGTTCCGAAGAGCCCGGATAGCGGTTCTTTCATAGTTCGTAGGCATTGCGAGGCTTACTCCTGTCTCGGCTTTCGCTTCATAGGTCATGGTGTGGAGGGGGCGAATGGGTCCGGACGCTGGTCGCATAGGGGAAGTGCCCCGGCTCGGACTGTGCACACCGCGAAAACGGCTCGTCGGCTGCCCGTTCCGGCGCATGGTTCAATGCCGGAAACGGTTGGGTGAATGAACCCTGCCGCGAGCTAAGTGCTCGAACGAATCTAGGATTGTGGAGGAGGACGCCGGAAAAGTGGCGAAGAGAAGCCCGAGAAAGCCTGAGTCTCTGCTCCGTCAAGCATCGATCTGCGGAAGTAGAAACACGCGATTGGGAATATTAGTAACGCAAATGCAAGCAGAAGAGGGACTTCAGCCAGTGAGTGCTGTGTAGTCGCGGGCGCGGCCAGAGCCTGCGCCATGAGCCTGGGTGCGTCAGCCGGCTGGAGCTTCGAGGCGCTAATCTGCGCGACGGGGGTTCCCGAAGGGCTGAACCAGGCGACCTTCGCCTCGAAGGCGAACGCGGCAGCGAGGAAGCACAGCACGGCCCCAAGAACTATGAGACCACGGCGGCTCAGGTGAAACCTACCTCGCATGTATCGAGTCTACCATCTACTGATTTCAGACGAACCGGGATCCATTTGGTTGCAAGACCCGCCTGTCAGTGGAAGTCATGCGAGCGCACTTCAAAAGCCGTGCCGGCCAGAGGGGTCAGACGATCCGCTTTTACATGGATAACTTCATCCTGATTTTGAAGTACACCTTCAACGAGCAGAAACTTGCTTCGCGTGACAACAAGCCTGTCGCGGTCGTAAAGGTCGGGCGTGACAATTACATTGGCGATGCCCGTCTCGTCCTCCATTGAAATGAAGATGAATCCTTTGGCTGTGCCCGGCCGCTGCCGTGCAATGACGCAGCCGGCGGCGCGCACATATTCTCCGTGCTCGCGATTCCGCAATTCAACTGCAGACAAGATGTTCTGCCTGCGCAATTCCGCGCGGCGATAGTACAAAGGATGTTTGCCGACGGTAAGGCCGGTTCCAGCATAGTCCGCCACGAGACGCTCTTCGATATTCATCGGGGCTAATGGAAGCGCCTCAGAGGGATCGCGCAAGAAGTCGCTATGCTGCCGCAGCAGTGGACCTTCCGGCTTGCCGGCTCGCACCACCTGCCATAGCGCGTCGCGCCGATGATGGATTCCATCGAGCTTGTTCAGCGCTCCAATCTGAGCGAGCCGCGTGAGCTCTCTTTTGGAGAGCGAAGGAACGCGCAGCGCGAGATCTTCGGCCGACCAGAACGGTCCTTCGGCATTACGCGAAGCCACAATTGCCTGAGCATTTGCCTTGGACAACCCCTTCGAATAGCCGAGTCCGAGACGCACGGAGAGCGATCCATCGGCCTCGTTCTCTATGGTGCAGGGCCAGTCTGAAATCTGCACATCGATGGGCTTAATGCGCAGGCCGTGACGCTGTGCGTCTTTGACCAAAACCGCGGGAGAGTAAAAACCCATCGGCTGATTGTTGAGAATCGCCGCAGTGAACGCGGCGAGGTATTTCACCTTGAAATAGGCCGACGCATACGCTAGGAGCGCAAAGCTCGCTGCATGGCTCTCAGGAAAACCATACAAAGCAAACGAACTGATGTTCTGGACGATCGTGTCCTGCGTCTTTGTGTCGATGCCATTGGCACTCATTCCAGCGCGAAGCTTCGATTCGAGGTTTTTCATCCGCTCCCATGAACGCCGCATCCCCACAGCGCGTCGCAGCTCATCGGCTTCCGCGCCGGTAAAGTTGGCAACCGTCATGGCCATACGCAACAACTGCTCCTGAAAGAGCGGCACGCCCAGTGTGCGTTCCAGAACCGGTATGAGCGACGGATGAGGATACGTGACCTCTTCCCGCTTCTGCCTGCGGCGCATGTATGGATGCATCATCTGGCCAACGATGGGACCGGGCCGGATAATCGCCACCTGCACAACGACGTCATAGAATCTTTCAGGCCGGTTGCGCGGCAGCGACGCCATTTGTGCCCGGCTCTCCACCTGGAACATGCCGACCGTGTCTGCCCTTTGCAGTGTTTTGTAGACTTCCTCATCTTCCGGCAGATGCGCCAGATCGACCTGAACGCCATAGTGTGGAGGAATCAGCTCGATGCAATCCTTGAGCACGGCCATCATGCCGAGTCCGAGCAGGTCGACCTTGATGATGCCGAGATCGGCGCAATCTTCTTTGTCCCATTGAACGACATGGCGGTTCGGCATCGACGATCGTTCCATTGGAACGACCTTATTCAACTGGCCCTGGCAAATGACCATGCCGCCGGAGTGCTGCCCAAGATGGCGCGGCAGCTTCTGGATGCGCATAGAAAGCTCAAGATATTTGGCGATTCGCGGATGGCGCGTGTCAAAGCCCGCATGCTGGAAGGAATGCGCCATGGTGTCGGTTTTGCCGCGCCACTCCCATTGCCCGACGAGGCTCGACAAGCGCCCCAGCGTGTCCTCGTCAAAGCCAAGCGCTTTGCCGACTTCACGCGCAGCCGACTTATTGCGATAAGTAATGACGTTGGCTGTCATTGCCGCGCCGAGTTCGCCATAGCGGCGGTATACATATTGAATTGCCTGCTCGCGTTTTTCTTCCGAGGGAAGATCGAGGTCGATGTCGGGCCATTCATTGCGGCTCTCGCTCAGGAAGCGTTCGAAGAGTAGATCCATTCCCACAGGATCGACGGCAGTAATCTCCAGCGCATAGCACACGGCGGAATTGGCCGCGCTGCCGCGCCCCTGCACGAGGATGTCGTTTTCCTTGCAGAAGCGAATGATGTCCCAGACGATCAGGAAGTAGCCTTCGAAGCCGAGCCTCACGATCAGAGAAAGCTCGTGCTCAACCTGTTTCCTTGCGCGGTTGAGCAGATCGCGGCTGGCTCTGCCATAGCGGCGCTCGACGCCCTCGGCGACACGCTTGCGCAGGAAGCTTTCCATGGTTTCGCCGTCGGGTACGGGATAACGGGGAAACTCATAGCCAAGATCGTTCAACCGGAACTTCAGCCGCGAAGAGAGAGCGATGGTGTTCTCGATCGCTCTGGGAATGTCGCGAAAGAGCGTTGCCATTTCACGCGCGGAGCGCAAATAGCGCCGGCTGTTGAGGGCAAGCAGCCGGCCGGCCTGGTCGAGTTCGACATGATGGTTGATGGATGTGAACAGGTCCTGAACTTCACGATCATAGGCAGTTGCATAGCGTACGCCGTTGGTGGCAAGCACCGGTAGCTTCAGATAACTTGCGATACGGAGGGCTGCCTGGTTGCGACCCTCTTCTTCGCGCTCCTGGTGGCGTTGCAATTCGACGTAGACATTCTCGCGTCCGAAGATGCGCATCAGTCGTTCGACCACTTCTCGCCCGGCATCTTCACCGCCATGTGCAAGAGCAGCGGCCAGCGGGCCCTCATCCCCACCGGTCAGGCAAACAAGGCCGGATGCGTACTGGCTCAGGTCGTCAAAAGTCGCTGCTCCAGCGCCCTTTTTCGTCTCGCGCATTTTGAATTGCGTGATGAGCTGGCAGAGATTCTGGTAGCCTTCGCGCGATTCGCAGAGCAGCGGCAGGCGCGCTGGTTCTGTGATGTGCTGGTGCGGCAGCCATGCGGGAGGCGTCAGACGCGGCCCAAAACTGGATACGGAAATCTCCGCGCCGATATGGGCGCGAATGTCATTCCGTTCCGCGTTTGTATGAAAACGCGCCGCGCCATATACGCCGTTGTGATCCGTCAGCGCCATCGCCGGCATTTCTATGGCCACCGCGCGTTCGATCAGATCCTCAGGTGCGGAGGCTGCCTGCAGAAAGCTGAATGCGCTGGCGGCATGCATCTCGATGTACTGCTCAGTCATAAAGACCAGCCATCTGCCATTGATTGCGCAAGACGTCACGCACGACGCAGCAGCACAGCATTGCGCCGTCTTGCGCGCGAGCGATAAGGTCCCACTGCTCGCATCCCCACAAAGATTGTTTCCACCATTCGCCGCTGCTTAACCACGGACCATAGGCGCGCTCCACCGCATAGTGAGTGCCGCGAAAGACGAATGCTGCTGGTTGCTGGCTGTTGGATGTCACAAAGATTTCTTCAGCCGGGCGCAGACGACGGACAGCCGAACGCGATGAGGAATTCGAAACTGTAGCGGGTTTTGAAGAAGGAAGTTGAAAAGGTTCGATGGAATACGCGTCCATTTCATGCGTCTCCTTCAGGACTGCGCGGCCTACATTTTCCTCGCCGACGATGGCGCGAATGCGGGCAAGGGTGACGTCGAGCCGTGAAGCCTCAGGCAATTGCGGAGAGAACAGGCCCAGCTGCACCTTGCTTGTGTTTCCAGGTTCGGCCTCGAGGGATGCCGCCAAAATGGCAGCCTGCGGTGGATGCGCTTCGAGATCCAGATGAAGAAGTTTGAGCCACAATGCACGATCATTAGTGGGCAGTGCGGGGCGGACAGTGCGTGCATGTGTCGCGCCGCCCTCAAGCTTCAATGTGATAGTGACCGAAGCCAGTGCGAGAACGCGGCTGTTTGCGCGCACGATCAACTGCTCAAGCATCATGTTCGCAACGAAGAGAAGTGCATCCAGTGCTTCGATAGGCGAGTCGAGTTCCATCCGTTCGGCAAGCGTGAACTCCGGTTCGACGGGCTCTAAGAGATGCGGCATTTCACCACGCGCAAGCCGGCGCAGGCGCATGCCTGGTTGACCCATGCGCGCGATCAGCTCCTTTTCAGGCAGATCAGCCAGCATGCCTAAAGTGCGAATTCCCCAGAGCGTAAACGTCTCCGCCTGCTCCGGGGTCATATCGAGGACTGAAAGCGGCAGTGCTGCGAGCGCGTCACTCTCATGGCCGCCTGCGGGAATCACCTGAACGGGTTTGCGCGCGGTGAGTCCTTTTGCCGCTGCGAGTGCTGCATGGAAGTTGCTGCTGATGGCGATGCAGGCAGCGATCTCCAACTTGCGCAGATGCGAGAGGAGATTATTTGCGAGCACATCTGCGGGCCCGAAGAGTTTGTCGGTTCCTGCGATATCGATTACGCAGAGAAACATGGACTCATTGCCGCACGCTTCGACGCGTGGCGAGAAGACACCGGCACATTCGAGAATCGCAGCCTTTGCTGCGGCCTCTTCATCGGTTGAGCGCGGCAGCAGAGCTACGCGCGGAAACGTCTCCACTTCGACTTTAGTCATGCCGCGCATCAGGCCCAGCGTGCGCGCTTTGTTGTTGAGCGAGCACACCTGCTCGAGTGGTGGGTTGCCTTGCATGACCACGCAGGCGCGATCACGCAGCTCGGGGCGCAGACGCAAAAGGGCCTGTGCCGGAAATTCCTTCACGCAGACGCAGGCATAACGCTCGTTCATTGCGCGCCTGCCCAGGTGGATTTGCTGCGCCAGGTTGCGCCGGTTTCGCGCTGCGGAGGCTTGCGAATCGACACTACATTGGAAGGCACTTGCGTGAATCGGCGGCGCTCCACTTCTACACGGTGATGGATTCCAGTAAAGACTGTTGCTTCATCGCGAGATGGCTCGCCGGGTTGGAATCGCAACAGCAGCTCGCCGCTACTCTTGGCGCAGGGATGCTGCGTGAGCAGGAGCAGGCTTGCCTGCGTGCGCTCGGCTGCGGCGCGGTAACGGAACCATGTGGCCAGCGGAACGCGCGAGGCGTACTCCGGCGCGATGCCGGCCATGTCGAGGACGACGGCAGCGAAGCCGCCTGCCTGGAGCACGAGATCGGTTACGCGCAGGGCCTGCTCGATGCGCGCCCAGGGCTTTTCGGTTCGTGCGCGGAAGCCGGATTTTGGATGCGGCTGCGGAGATACGGGCGGAACGGGTTCTCGCTCTGTTTTGGGGCGGCGTTGCGGTTCAGCGCATCGAGGAGAGATCGCCTCGGGATGCAGGAACTCGCCTACTGCTTCTGAAAGGCCTTTGGCTTCGGTGCGCGGATGGGGGCCGAAGCCGCCGCCGTGGAGGCCTTTCTTTGCTGGCGGCGGGACCAGGTATTTTTCCGGCAGGCGGAAATCCGGTGCCGCGACCTGGTCGTTGCGGGGGCGAACTCCGCAGCGCACCCAGAGGATGCGGGCGAGATCGACGCCTGCGGCCGCGGCGGATTCTGGATCGAACTCGTCAGAGACGTCGATCCAGGCGCAGACGCTGCCGGCATGCGTGCGGGCGGCGACGAAGGAGAGGGCCAGAGAGGTGCGTCCGCTGGAGGCTGGGCCGACCAGTTCGCTGATGGCGCCGATAGGGAGGCCGCCTTCTAGGAGGGTGTCGACAGCATCAACGCCTGTTGGGGCAAACTGGCGGACGATCGGGGCGGGAGTCAGGGCGGAGGGGATGCGGTTGGAGAGGGCCGCTTCGATCTGGCGCCGGACTGTGGAGGCGGAGGGCATGGCGATCTTCGCCTTATATTCGCTCCACCGTGACGCGGATGCAATCGGTCGATTGCATCGCAGTTAGTGCATTTTGACGGTAAGCGTTAGAAGGGATGCGAGATAAAAAATTTAGAAGCAGGCCCATCCAGGAACTCAGACTCGGCACGTCCGGACTGACGGGCGTGGGGTTTTGAAGGGTGTTTACTGATGAGTACAAATGCGCATTGCTTGTTGCAACGAGCTGTTTTTTGGCCTATGGAATTTAGAATATCAATATGTCTAATCTTATGTTTGGCTTGATTGCAATTTAGGCGAATATAGGGAGAAGTAAAAACAGGGGGAGGGGTAGCTAATTTATAGGTAAACACAGTGCCTGATCAGTTAATACCAACATCCCCCCTTGTTCGCCCTTTGTCCTAGGTCAAAAGAAAACGCCCACCGTGACCGGGGGCGTTTCGTTTTTCTTCTCTATATCTAGTATGGCAGATTCGATCAGTAATTCGCAATTAGTTTTCCACATTTTGTAATGAGTGGATTGTGTGGCTTAGGTCGTTTTTCCACAGGTGAGGGGGCTTGACAGGATTTGAGGTGAACCCCGTTGTTGAGACAGTTTGGGGCGCAGCCCGATTTGCCTAGGGCACGATATCAACCTTCTTCATGTTGTCGTCGGGGACGCGATCGACGAGGAGAAGCAGGGGATCGATGCCGCCCTTGTCGGGTACCGATGAGCTGACGAAGGTGTAGGTTCCTCCCTTGCCGGTCATGTGGACCTGCTGCCGGACGAGAACTTTGCCGTAGCGGTCGCCCTTGGCGGGAGCGGCGAGCGCGCCAACCTCGATCCAGTCGTCGACGGGGATTTCCTGCTCTGCGCCCTTGGCGTCGGCGGTGTACTTGTGTGTTTCGACCTGGACGGTCACGTCGTATTTGCCGTCGGGACGCTTGTGGGCGGTGGCGCTGGTGGTGCGGTTCGAGAACAGGGTGATGTCTTCGAACAGGTCTTTGAGCAGGTACTGGTACTGCTGGGGGGTCTCGCTGCGCAGCGCGTCCACGAGCGCCCAGGAAGTGGGGTAGGGCGGCTGCGCATAGCGATACTGCGCGAGTACCTTGCGGAGGGCGCGGTTGATGGCGTCTTCGCCGATCATCTGGCGGAGGTAGTACATGACCACGCTGCCCTTGCGGTAGTGGATGTAGCCCTGGCTGGCTTCGACGCGCATCAGGGGGCGCTCCTTTAGGCGCTCCGTGCCGCGCGAGCGCAGGTAATTGTCCATCTCATACTGCATGAATTTGCGCATGGTGTCGGGGCCGTACTGCTTTTCCATCACCATGAGCGCGGAGTACTGGGCGAGGGTTTCAGACAGCGACGTTGCGCCCTGCATGTTGGCGCCGACGACCTGGTGCGCCCACCACTGGTGGCCCATCTCATGGGCGACGACGTAGAAGACCATGTCGATGTCGTCGGGCTTTTCAATGTCGGCGATGAAGCCGATGGATTCCGAGTAGGGCATGGTTCCTGGGAAGGCCTGCGCAAACGAAGCGACGCGCGGAAACTCGACGATGCGCGCCTGCTTGTTGTAGTAGGGGCCGTAGTTGGTGGTGTAGTAGGCGAACGACTTCTCGATGGAGCTGACCATCTTGGAGACGTTCCAGGGATGCTCCTTGAGGTAATAAACCTCCACGTCCATGTCGTTCCACTTGCTGCGCTGCACCTGGTAGCGGGCAGAGATAAAGGAGTAGAAGTTCAGGGCGAAGTGGTCGAGCTTGTACTCGTAGAAATTGCGGCCATCCTGTTGCCACTGGCGGAGGAGAGAGCCGGGCGCAATGGCCATCTGGTCGGCGCTGGTGCTGATGATGGTGTCGACGTTGACCCAGTCAGAGTTGTTGCTGATGTAGGAGTCCATGCAGCCAGTGGTGCAGTTGCGCACGAGCTCGGGCATCAGGTCTTTTTCTTTCAGCTTGAAGCGGCGGCGATCGTTGGGATCGGTGAGCTCGTTGTTTTCCTGGTAGCCGATCTGGGGCACGGAGCTGGAGTTGAAGAAGCTGCCGTTCTGGACGACGCCGGTCATGGTGAGGGTGTTTTCGAAGCCCTTGGGATGCGACTCAACGTCGAAGTTGAGGGTGCGGACTTCTCCGGGGGCGAGTGGGGTGGTGAGCTTGTATATGCGATAGCCGAGGCGCTTGTCATCCTGGGCAAGCTGCATGCCGGCCATGTCGACGGTGGAGGTGAAGTTGCGGTCGAGGGATAGGTGGAGCGCGTCGATGGGAGCGGCGGTTTCGTTCTTGATCTGCTCGGACCCGCGCATCACCAGCTCGCGCGTTGCGGGATAGATGGCGATGTCGTAGTGGACATCGGTGACGCGCGGCTGAGGCAGGTGTTCGAAGCGTTTGTAGTTTTTCTCGTAGTCGGCTTGGCGCTGGAGAGTGTCGTTATTGCTTTCCACTTGATTCAGCACTTCAGTGTTGTAGTAGACCCAGCCGACGACGGCGATGAAGGCAACGGCAGCCAGCAGAGACAGGGCGCGGACGGGGCCGCGAAAGCGCTGCTGCGCGTGGACGAGGCGGGCCTTCCAGCGGAGGTCTTTGCCGCGCGGCCAGAACAGGATGGTGGCAGCGGCTACGAGGCAGCTGAAGAGGATCCAGTAGATGGCGAACCAGGTCCAACCCTTCATCCAGGGCTGATAGCCGAAGAAATCGGAGTAGGTCATTGCCGGCAGGCTGCCGAACTGGACCATGCGGGTGCCGACGTGCAGCGGCCGCCACATAAAGGTGTTGGCGACGACCGCACCGATGAAGGCGAAGTAGCCTACGTACTTGTTGGGCGAGAGAACGTGAATGAGGAAGGCGAGGGCCGCGAGGAACGCGAAGCGGAGGAGATCCTGGCCTAGCAGTGTCTCGATGTAAAGGCCCAACTGGAAGCGCGTATAGCCGTCCGCAGCCTGGACCCAGATGGCGACAATCATCACCACGACCTGAATGGTGGCCAACGCGGTGATCAGGGCAATGAACTTCGCGACGTACGAAGGCCACTCGGGAACGGGAAGGGCGTCTGAGACTTCGTCGGTTCGGGCGTCGCGTTCTTCCCAGACGAGGACGCCGGCGAAGAACGTGATCAGTGCGACGAGGAACAAGTAGAGGGTTCCGGCGATGATCTGGAGCAGCGCATAGGTGACCGGCCGGGTTGTGAGGCCGAATCCCTGGCGAGCGCTGAAGATGAGTGCGCCGACGCTGTTTAGAAGCGCGGCACACGTGATCACGATGAACGAGACGGTCTTGAGCAGGCGACGGTACTCGATGCGGATGGAAGCGAGAAGCTGGCGCCAGCGCGCGGCTGCGCCGTAGTTCAGCGTGACGGTGGTGCGAATCGCGGGACTAGGGATGGCTGCTATGGCGTCGGAATCGTCGAGTTTCTTGCGGGAGGCGCGGGCCTGCCGCTCGGCGAAACTGAAGCGCCAGCAGCAGAACGCGAAGATGAGGATGCCGACGGCGAGCCAGATGAGGCGGTTCCAAAGGAGAAGACCGGTTAGGCCGAGGGCATGCGTGTTGCGATCGGCGACGGTCCAGTACTTGGTCATCAGCGCAAACGCGTTGTTGCCGAATGGGTCAACCATGGCGGCAAGCTTTTCGTTTTCGAGCTTGTCCGTGAGCACGCCGGCAACGACGTTAGCTACTAGAAGACCCAGGCCTCCAAGGAAAGAGACCACGGTGCTGCGGGTGAGGGCAGCGATGGTGAAGAGAATGGCTGCGATGAAGAGGGTGTTGGGCAGCGCGAAGATGAAAATGCCGGACAGGTGTGCGGACCACACCACAGGGCCGAAGCGGTCGGCATCGGCCCATGGCATGACTTTTGCGAGCAGCGCGCCGAGGGAGATTCCCAGCATGGGGATGGTGGATATGACGACTGCGCCGAGGAATCGCCCGATGAGAAAGTCCAGCTTGCGGATCGGCTTGGTGAAGACGATCTGGTGCATGTTGTAGGCGAATTCACGGGCGGCGGCCGAGTTGGCGAAGGCCGTGACCATGAGCAGCGTAATGAACCAGAAGATGGAGTAGTACTGTTCGACGACGTAGGGGGCATTGCGGAAGGTGTTGCCGATGGCGCCGCCGACCTGGACCTGGTCTGTGCTCATGGGCAGCAGCGTAAGCAAGCTGACGATGGCCGTAAAGACCCAGAGCATGACCGAGCGCAGCCAGTAGCGGACTTCGAACCAGAAGAAATGCAACATGCGCGCCCTCCTAGTTGAGGCCAGCAAGGCTGGCGAAGAAGACATCTTCGAGATCCGGAGCCACGGGAACGAATCCGTCGTCGGGGAGGGAATCGGCGAAGACATGGATTTGCGGACGGCCGGCGACGAGCTTGTTGGAGATGACGTGCATGCGCTCGGTGTAGTCCTTGACTTCGTCGCGCGCTATGGACTTGCGCCAGACCCTTCCTTCGAGGCTGTGCACGGCGCGGTCGGGCGAGCCGGCGAAGAGGACTTTGCCGAGGTGAATGATGGCCATGTTGCTGCACAGCTCCATCACGTCTTCGACGATGTGCGTGGAGAGGATGACGATGACGTTGTCGCCGATTTCGGCGAGGAGGTTGTAGAAGCGGTTGCGCTCGCCGGGGTCGAGGCCGGCGGTGGGCTCGTCGACGATGAGCAGGCGGGGATTGCCGATGAGGGCCTGCGCGATGCCGAAGCGCTGGCGCATGCCGCCGGAAAATCCGGTGAGGCGTTTGCGACGGTGCTCCCAGAGGTTCACGCGGCGCAGCATCTCGTGCACGACTTCGCGGCGTTCGCGATGGCTGGTGATGCCCTTGAGGAGCGCGATCTGGTCGAGCATCTCCTCGGCATTCACGCGAGGGTAGACACCGAAGTCCTGGGGCAGATAGCCGAGGACCTTGCGGACTTCGTCCTTGGAGCGGAGCACGTCAAGGCCGTCAAGCTGGATGGAGCCTGAGTCGGGTTCCTGGAGAGTGGCGATGGTGCGCATCAGCGTGGACTTGCCCGCGCCGTTGGGGCCGAGCAGGCCGTAGAGGCCCTGGGGAATGGTGAGGTTGACGTTGTCGAGCGCGCGCACGCCGCCTTTGTAGACCTTGTTGAGGTCTGCAATCCGAAGCTCCATCACTGGCTCATCCTCCAACGAGAATCGGGACGCAACTGCATTTCTGAGGTGAGCGCAGATTGATGGCGCAAGCCTCAGGCTGGATCGGGCCCGTTCAGGGGAATAAACGGTACATAGAGCCTAGCAAGCAATTGCAGCGAGGGCGACGGAATTGTGACAGGTCGGATTGGACGCTTCAGGAGGGAATAGGGAATAGGGAATAGGGAATAGGCTGTCCTGATCCCCGGGGCCTTGCAGCGGCTGCGGGGACCAGGACGAGGCTAGTAATTAGACGGCGACGGCTTCGGCTTCCGCGGTGACCTTAGGGACGGTGAGGTCGAAGCGGTCGAGGTTCATGACCTTGCTCCAGGCGGCGGCAAAGTCGTGGACGAACTTCTGCTGCGCGTCGCTGCTGGCGTAGACTTCGGCAACGGCGCGGAGCTGGGAGTTCGATCCGAAGACGAGGTCGACGACGGTGGCAGTCCACTTGAGCTCGCCGGACTTGCGGTCGCGGCCTTCAAGGACAGCTTCGTCCTTGTCGGACTTCGCCCACTTCGTGTGCATGTCGAGCAGGTTCACGAAGAAGTCGTTGGTGAGGATTTCGGTGCGGCTGGTGAACACGCCGTGCTTGGAATTGCCGTGGTTGGCGCCGAGCGCGCGAAGGCCGCCGATGAGGACGGTCATCTCGGGCGCGGTGAGCCGAAGGAGTTGCGCCTTGTCGAGCAGCATTTCAGAGGCGTACTTCTCGCAGCCCTTGCTGACGTAGTTGCGGAAGCCGTCAGCCTTGGGCTCGAGCACGGCGAAGGAAGCGACGTCGGTCTGCTCCTGCGTGGCGTCAGTGCGGCCCGGAGCGAAGGGGATCTTCACTTCGTGGCCGGCCTTCTTCGCAGCGGATTCGACGGCTGCGTCGCCGCCGAGAACGATGAGGTCAGCGAGCGAGATTTTCTTGCCGCCCTTTTGGGATGAGTTGAATTTCTGCTGGATGGCTTCGAGCTTGGAAAGCACCTTGGCCAGCTCAGCAGGTTGATTGACTTCCCAATCCTTTTGCGGGGCGAGGCGAATGCGCGCGCCGTTGGCGCCGCCGCGCTTGTCGCTGCCGCGGAAGGTGGAGGCGGAGGCCCATGCGGTGGAGACGAGCTGGGAGATGGACAGGCCGGAGGCGAGGATTTCGGATTTGAGGGTTTCGGCGTCCTTGTCGGTGATCAGCTCGTGGTCGACTTCGGGGACCGGGTCCTGCCAGATCAGCGCTTCCTTGGGAACGAGGGGGCCGAGATAGCGGGAGCGCGGACCCATATCGCGATGGGTGAGCTTGAACCAGGCGCGAGCGAAGGCGTCGGCGAACTCCTCGGGATGCTCGAGGAAGCGGCGCGAGATCTTCTCGTAGGCGGGATCGAAGCGCAGGGCCAGGTCGGTGGTGAGCATGGAGGGCTGATGGCGCTTGGCGGGATCGAAGGCGTCGGGGATCTGGTCCGCGCCTGCGTCGCCTTTTGGCTTCCACTGGTGGGCTCCGGCGGGGCTCTTAGTCAGCTCCCAGTCGTAGCCGAAGAGATTCTCAAAGAAGTTGTTGCTCCACTTGGTGGGCGTCTTGGACCAGGTGACTTCGAGGCCGCTGGTGATGGCGTGGGTGCCGTAGCCGGACTCGTAGGTGCTCTTCCAGCCGAGACCCATATCGGCGATGTCTCCGCCTTCGGGCTCTGCGCCGACGTGGCTGGCGGGGGCGGCTCCGTGGGTTTTGCCGAAGCTGTGGCCGCCGGCGATGAGGGCGACGGTCTCTTCGTCATTCATGGCCATGCGGGCGAAGGTTTCGCGGATGTCGCGGGCGGCGGCGACGGGGTCGGGGTTGCCGTTGGGGCCTTCGGGGTTCACGTAGATGAGGCCCATCTGAACCGCGCCGAGCGGATTGGCCAGCTCGCGCTCGCCGCTATAACGCTGGTCGCCGAGCCAAGTGGTTTCGGGGCCCCAGTCGACGTCCTGTTCGGGCTCCCAGATGTCGGCGCGTCCGCCGCCGAAGCCGAAGGTCTTGAAGCCCATGGATTCGAGGGCCACGTTTCCGGCGAGGATCAGGAGGTCGGCCCAGGAGAGCTTCTGGCCGTACTTCTGCTTGATGGGCCAGAGGAGTCGGCGGGCTTTGTCGAGGTTGGCATTGTCGGGCCAGCTATTAAGGGGGGCGAACCGCTGCGAGCCCCGTCCGCCGCCGCCCCGGCCATCGTAGATGCGGTAGGTTCCGGCGGAGTGCCAGGCCATGCGGACGAAGAGGCCGCCATAGTGGCCGAAGTCGGCCGGCCACCAGTCCTGGGAGTCGGTCATGAGGGCGTGAAGATCCTTGACGACGGCATCCAGATCAAGGCTTTGGAACTCTTTGGCGTAGTTGAACTCCTCGTCCAGGGGGTTTGAGAGCGAGGACTGCTGATGGAGGATTCCGAGATTCAACTGGTTCGGCCACCAGTCGCGGTTGCCCTTTGCACCCGCCGAAGCATGCTTGATCACTCCACCGGAAAAAGGGCATTGAGATTCGCCAGACATAAAGCCTCCTATTGGCTGCCGTTGAGTAGCCAAATCAGTATAGGAGCCGGGCGACGATTTGAATGAGTGATCTTGTCAATTGTGTCGATAGGTTTGGTCAATCGAAACAGGGACAAAAATAGGGCGCGGCTCTCAGCGCGCCCCGGAGTGCGTTTGCTACTGATGGTTTGACTACGGTGTTGCGAAAGGGGTTAGGTTTGTCGCAACTTTTGTATTGGGATGCCGTCCGACAAAGTGGCGGGTCACGCCAGCTATTCCCCCTCCCGGAGTCGTTTCCATGTCTGTCAGGTCTCCTCTCGCAGGGTTGCTGTGTATTCTTCTGGCGTTCCCCATGCCTGGATTGGCCGCGGCGGACGCGAAGGCGCGGCCGGAGTATCACAAGGCAATGCAGGGAGACGAGCGCATTCTGCATGCGCTGAACCGGTTCACCTTTGGGCCGCGGGCCGGCGATCGGGACGCTGTGCGTGGGCAGGGGCTGGATGTGTGGTTTGAGCAGCAACTGCATCCCGGCACAATCGACAATCGGGATATGGAGGAACGGCTGAAGGAGTATCCAGCCATGCGGCTGAGTCCGGCGGAGCTGCTGGTGCGGTTTCCGAACAACGCGGTGATGAGGCAGGTGGCGAACGGGAAGCTGACGATGCCGGAGCACGGGGTTCTGCATACCGTCTACGCAAACCAGGCCGCGCGCGTGGCGCTGAAGAAAGAGGAGAAGGCGCAGGCGAATCCTAGTGCGACTACGCCGACCGCGGAGAACGGGATGATGGCGGAAAATCCGAAAGCGGAGACGGCTGCATTTCGTGATCCGCAGGAGACGCGAACGTTGATGGCTCTGGAGCCGCGCGACAGGCTGCTGCGGCTGATGGCGATGCAGGGGACGGAACTCGATCAATTCATGAAAGGACTCAGTGGCCCGGAAAAGCTGGCGCTGGTCGCCGGGTTCACGCCGGAGATGCGGGAGACGCTGGGCGATCTGGAAGCGCCGGAGCGGACCGTTGTGGAAGAGCTGATGTCGCAGCGGCTGACGCGCGATATCTATTCGAGCGCCCAGTTGCAGGAGGTGATGACCGACTTCTGGTTGAATCACTTCAACGTGTTTCTGCGCAAGAACGAGGCGACTCCGTATCAACTTGTGAGCTACGAGAGGGATGTCATTCGGCCCAGAGCGCTGGGACATTTCGAAGATCTTCTGGAAGCGGTGGCGCACTCGCCTGCGATGCTGATGTACCTGGACAACGCCGAGAGCATCGGGCCGGATTCGCTTGCCGCAGAGCGCGCGCATGAGGCGCGCAATCGCAAACCGAATAAGAAGAAAGTAGACCAGGGACTGAACGAGAACTATGCGCGCGAGCTGATGGAACTGCACACACTCGGCGTGAACGGCGGATACACGCAGGCGGATGTGGTGCAGGCCGCGCGCATCCTGACGGGGTGGACGGTGGACCAGCCGCAGCGCGCCGGCGGGTTCCGCTTTGAGGAGCGGCGGCATGAGCCAGGCACAAAGAAGGTGATGGGCAAGAAGTTCAAGGAGCACGGCGAGCAGGAAGGGCGCGACCTGCTCCACTTTCTGGCGACGCGTCCGGCTACGGCACAGTTCCTTTCGCGCAAGCTCGCGGTGCGGTTTGTGAGCGATGATCCGTCGCAGGCGTTGGTAGACCGGATGGCGAAGACGTACATGGCAAGCGATGGCGACATGGCTGCTGTGATGCGCACGCTGTATCGGTCTCCTGAGTTCTGGTCGGAGGATGCGTATCGCGCGAAGGTGAAGACGCCGCTGGAGTTTGTTGTGTCGGCATTGCGAGCAAGCAACGCAAATGTAGAAGAGATGCGGCCATTGATTCAGGCGCTGCGCGAGATGGGGATGCCACTCTACGGTTGCGTTCCGCCGACGGGATATAAAGAAGACGCTGCGGATTGGGTTTCAACCGGCGCGCTCGCGAACCGGATGAACTTCGCATTGAAGCTTTCTTCGAATCGGGTGAAAGGCGTGCAGGTGGCGTGGACAAGCACTGCAAGTGCGGGCGATGTCCACGAGGAAGAGGCGCGGCTGGAAGGCCTTGTTGTCCCGGGCGGATTGAGTGACGCGACGCGGACGGCTCTGCTGGCTTCAGTGGACCAGCAGGCGCAAGCGAATTCGGCAGCTCCAACAACGATCGCGGTGAACGATGGCGCGCCGCGGGCGCCGGCAAGCAGTGCGCAGGAGCAAGCATTAGCGGGACTGCTGCTGGGCAGTCCGGAGTTTCAGCGCAGGTGAGCGGGGAGGCGAGATGAATCGGAGATTCTTTCTGCACAGGGGCGCATTGGCACTGGCCGGTACGACGGCGCTTCCGCAGTTCCTGGTGCGTTCAGTGCTGGCGCAGGCCGGCGCAAATCCTGGCCGGCGGGTTGTCGTGATTTTCCAGCGGGGCGCCGCGGATGGGTTGAATATCGTGGTGCCGTACCGGGAGAAGAACTATTATTCGATGCGACCGAACATCGCGATTCCGCAGCGCGAGGTGCTGGATCTGGACGGGTCGTTCGGTTTGCATCCCGCGCTGGCCGCTTTCAAGCCGCTGTACGATGCGGGGCACCTGGCGATTGTGCACGCGGTGGGTTCGCCGGATTCAACGCGGTCGCATTTCGATGCGCAGGACTATATGGAGTCGGGTACGCCGGGGGTGAAGCTCACGGACGATGGGTGGCTGAACCGCGCGCTGCAGGCTGAGGACGTGAGGCATCGGCAGGAGCATACGGCGTTTCGTGCGGTGGCGCTGGGCGCGGAGGTTCCGCGGACGCTGGCGGGGAAGATACCAGCGATTGCGCTGAGCAATCTGAACAGCTTCTCAGTGGGAGGGCGCGTTGCTTCGGCGGTGCCTGCTGCGTCGGCGTTCGAATCGATGTATGGCGCGAGTGGAGACCGGATCTTCCGCGCTGCGGGCGAAGAGACGTTCGATGCGATGAAGATGCTGCGGGCGGCGAATCCCGCGCAATATGCGCCGCGCGCCGCGTATCCGAACTCGGAGTTTGGCAACAGCATGAAGCAGATTGCGCAGTTGCTGAAGGCTAACCTTGGTGTGGAGGCGGCGTTTACGGATGTTTCGGGATGGGACACGCATCAGAACCAGGGCGCTGTGAACGGACAGCTTGCAAACAGGCTGCGGGATTTCAGCGCGGCGATTGCGGCGTTCTGGCAGGACATGGGCGACGACGCGGGGAATGTCACGCTCGTCACGATGTCGGAGTTCGGACGGACCGCGCATGAGAATGGCACAGGCGGCACGGATCATGGTCACGCCAATGTGATGTTTGTGCTGGGCGGCAGCGTGAAGGGCGGACGCGTTCACGGCCAGTGGCCAGGGTTGGCGAAAGAGCAATTGAACGAGGGGCGCGACCTGGCGTTGACGACCGATTATCGCCAGGTGTTAGGTGAGGTTCTGACGAAGACGCTCGGACCGGGTAATCTTGAGGCGGTGTTTCCGGGCGCGCGGCTTGGGGCGAAGCCGGTTGTCGGCGTGGTTTAGGCTGCGTGCGACTCAGAAGCGGATGCGGTATCCCGCGTCGAACTGCATGTTGCCCTGCGTGGCGTAGTAGTCCGTCGAGATGATGCTCCCGATGGGAGAGATTTTCGGGTTCGGATAATCGAGCAGGTAGCGCACCAGGGTTGTTCCGATATCGAAGCGCACTGCGGAGCGGGACGTGGGGTAGAGCTCGAATGTGCCGCCGACGTCCATTGCGAAGCGGCTCAAGCCAGTGAACTTCGGATTCTGGCCGCCGCTCCAGGCTTTCTGGTAGTAGATAAAGCCGGGCCGGACTTTCGCAAAGACGCCCCAGCGCTTTGCCTGTTCGCCGAGTTTCATTCCAAACAAGCCTTCTACGCTGGGGCCACCACGATGAGCACCAGTGGGGAAGAAATTCACTTCGCTGTCGAAGTAGACGTGCTCAAAGAGGCGTGCGCTGTAGGGAACGCCGAAGCCCTGGTAGTTCTGCCTGCACGCTACGCAGCCGTTCTCTACCCCTGGCAGGTTCACATTGACGAAGTGGAAGCCGGTGCTTCGCCGGTTGGCTCTCCACGAGTCTTCGACGGCGATCGTGTGGATCGAAGCGCGCTGCTTCTCCATCGCGCGCCTCTCCACCCAGCGTGAGTTCCATGGCAGTTCGCCGGCGAACAGGCCCGCGAATGTACGGGTGGGTTCGAGGCCGGTTCGCAGGATGTATGCATAGCGGCGATGATTCTCCCCGACTCTGCCTACGAGGTATTTATCGACGGTGTCTTCGATCATGATCCAGCCGGTTCCAACCACGGGTGTGATGATCCAGTCGGAGAGTCCGGTGTTGTTGGTCGGCGGAGGGAAATTCGAGTTGTTGATGCACTTGGGCAGGATGCCGCAGCCGGGGATGTAGGACCAGCCGCCGGCGTTGCCGATGCTGGATTCGCTGAGCGGCCCGATCTTCCACTGCACCTCGTACGCGGTGGCCCAGCCCAGCGCCTTCAATCGGCTCTTCCAGTATTGGGGGTCTTTTCCTATGACCCGGTTTCTGCTGTTGGGGCTGTTTTGAATGAAGATCCATCCGGCGACCGCGCCCTGCATGGGGTGAGCGATATCGTTGACCAGAAAATCGTCGCCGTCTCCCCACCGCTTCAGATCGTATCCGTGAAACGAAGCGAAGTAGTTATGGAAGAAGGGGTCGTGCATTAGCTGACGGCGGAGATCGGGGTCCTGCATGAGGCGGAAGCCGTGCTCCACCATCAGGTATTCGAACTCCTGCCGCAGCGTACTGCGCAACTGGAAGTTCGGCGCAGGTTGTGGAGTTGGAATTGAAACGGCGGCTATGCCCGGGTGTAATCCCGCGCGCGAGCCTCTCTCCACTGAATCCAGATTTCGGTCCGCGGACATAGCTGGAGTTCGGATCGGCAGATCGACGGTGTCCGCATTTCCCGGAGCAGGCACAGGGATTGAGCTGACCTGCGCCTGGGCGATCTGCGGGTCCGGATGTGGGCCGTCCTGCGCCGCTCCTGTGAGCGAGAGAGCGAGCCCCGAGCCCAGAACCAGGATCTCTAAATATGGAATCACCTTGTTCGATCGAGCCCATTTACCCATCGACGAGACCCTCGCTGAGCCTGCAAAAGATCAAGTGAGAAAAGTCCCACTCAGCGTTTGTACCGACGGATTTTTCCGTTCCTCTATTGCCTGAAGCGTAGGCGGAATGGCCGCTCGGCAAAACTGTGAAAAATGCCAGAACGCAGCGGGGCAAGGCTTGGATTCGGTCAGCGCTCCAGCGGCAAACCCAAAGAGAAGAGGGGAGATCCGGTGGCCTGCGTGCCCCAAAAGTTCATTGCCTGGACTTCACCCGCGTGATACGCTTCCTCAAAGCTTTTTCCCCCTTCCCCACAACTGAAGATCAGCTGCTTTGGCAGTACAGGTATTCCGCTTGAGCTCAAACGTGCTCCTCGGTCTGCGAAAATCGTCTTTCGCCGTCACGCTGCTGGGTCTCGCCACGCTTGCGCCCGCGCTCTTGTATGCCGACTCGCAGGCCGGCGGCGCTCCCAATATTGGCGCGGGCATCCCGGTGGTTGAGAACTACACCGTCAAGGACTACAACGGGTCCGGGCAGATCTGGACCATGGCGCAGGACAAGCGCGGCGTCATGTACTTTGGCGCATCGGACGGCGTGGTGATGCAGTTCGACGGCGTGACCTGGCGCAAGACCCTGCTCGGTTCCAGCGTGGTACGTTCGCTCGCCGTGGATGACATTGGACGCGTGTGGGTAGGAGCCAATGCGAACTTCGGATATCTTGCTCCCGACTCGACGGGCACGCTTCAGTACGTGTCGCTTCTTGATCAGATTCCGCAGGCCGACCGCGCATTCACTGACGTCTGGCAGACGGTCGTAACGCCGCAGGGCGTTTTCTTTCGCAGCTTCGAGCGGCTCTTCCGCTGGGACGGCAAGCGCATGCAGGTCTGGCGGCCCGATGGCACTATGCAGTTTCAGGCGCTGTCGATGGTGCGCGGCCATGTTTACACGGATCAGAAGGGAATCGGCCTTGAGGAGATCGTCGGGGACGAGTTGCGCGCTGTGCCGGGCGGCGATGCCTACCGCGATTCAATCAAGCTCTTCCTGTATCCCTACGATGACACGCGCATTATCGTCTCTGAACGCAATGGGCTGCTCAGCCTTTACGACGGCCAGAAGTCGACGCCTTTCCACACGGCCGCAGACGACTACCTAAAGAAGAATAGGCTCTACGTCTCCACTCAGTTGCACGACGGCGCGCTTTGCGTGAATACGCTGAATGGTGGAGCGGTGGTCCTGAATCATGATGGCAGCCTGCGCCGCGTGATCGACGTGGCCGAGGGGATCCTCACTTCGGATGCTCTCTCATCTTTCGAAGACCGCGAAGGCGCGCTCTGGATCGGCAGTGATAACGGCGTCTCGCGCGTGCAGATGGGGGGGACCTTCTCCATCTATGTCAACGGGTTCGTGCAGGACTTCAATCTTTTTCAGGGCACCGTTTACGCCACTACGGTGTCGGGCAACTCGGCGCTGGCACGTGTCGTGCTCGACCCGCAGACGCACCGGCCCACGGTGCAGGCGATCCACGGGGCTACGCAAGGCTGGACGCTTGTTGACTTCAAAGACCCTGCCGGGCGCGCTCCCGAACAACTTCTCGTCGCCACCAGCGAGGGGGTCGCACGTGTTGTTGGGGACCAAATGGTGCCGGTCTTCCCGAACCTGCATAGCCTTGCGGAGCAGTGCTACTTCATCGGCCAGTCGCACGTGGACCCAATGCGGCTTTTCGTTGGGCACTCTGACGGCGTCCAGTCCTTCCACTGGACCAATGGGCAATGGGTGGATGAAGGCAGGCTGCCCGGGGTCATCTTCGAGGCGCGCAACATGATGGAGGATGCGCACGGGGACGTGTGGGTGAGCGGGGCCGCCGATAAGGTGCTTCGCATTCACATGGCGCCCACTGGAATGCGCGATTCGCACGCGGATGTCCTCGGCGCCGCGGCGGGACTTCCGGCGGGCATTCCCGATGCCGAGGCGATCGACGGCACGATGTATGTGAGCGTGCAGCGTTCAAAGCATATGTACCGCTGGGATGAGGCGGCACACAAGTTCGTGGTTGACGACCGTTTTGTGCTGCCGCTCGACACTCCGGTTTTCAGCCCAGGCGTGCAGCCGGATGGTAAAGACCGCATCTGGTCCGTCACGAATTCTTTCGAGGGTCGTAGAGTTGCTGCCTTCGATCGCCAGAAAGATGGATCGTGGAAGCTCGACGAAGCCAGCTACCGTCCGCTGACCCAGTTGGGCGTCTTCATCTTCTACACGCAACCGGATGGCGGGGTCTGGATCACCGGAGAGAAGCTTGCGCATTTTGTGCCGCGCGCTTCTGGGGGAGAGGGGGCGGCGTTTCCAACGGTCGTGCGCCAGGTGACGATGGGCAAGCAGACGATCTTCGGCGGGACCAGTGTCGATGGATCAAACCTGCGCCTGCCGGCCGGAACCAACGCGCTGCACTTCAGCTTCGCCGCGCTGACGTTCTCGAATCCTAAGGCGACGACCTATCAATATATGTTGCAGGGCGCGGACAAGGATTGGTCCGAGTGGTCGAAGCAGACCGACGCCAACTATTCGAGCCTTGGTCCTGGCAGGTATGTGCTGCGCGTGCGCTCGCGCGCTTACGATGGCCGCGATGGCCAGGAAGGGTCCTTCGCATTCGTCATCGCTCCGCCGTGGTATCGGACCACTGCGGCTTACATCATCTATGCAATTCTCTGGTTGCTGCTGTCGATTTCACTCTGGCGTCTTGTGATTCGGCATGAACGCAACAAGGCGCGGCGCAAGACGGAAGCGCTTGAGTCGCAGGCTCGCGCGCTTGAGGCTACGGTCACAGAGCGCACCAGCGAGATACGGGCGCAGGCCGCGGAGATCAGCGCACAGAAGGAGAGCATCGAGTTGCTCAGCGAGATTGGCCGCGAGATCACCGCGTCGCTCGATCTCAACGTCATTCTGTTCAAGCTATATGAGCGTGTGAATCAGATCGTGGATGCGACCGTTTTCGGCGTGGGTCTCTATCAGCCGGAAAAGCAGTTGATCGACTACACGCTCGCGATTGAAAGCGGCAAGCGCTACGCGCCTTACTCGCGCAGCACTGCCGACAAGAATCAGTTCGCCGTGTGGTGCATCGATCATCGGAAGCCCATCCTGATCAATGATGTTGCTGCGGAGTATTCGAAGTACATCTCCGAGTACTCGCACGGGGCTCGCGTACTCGAGGACGGCAGCGAGGCACAGCCGCCTGCCTCGATGATTTATCTGCCGCTCATCGCTCAGGATCGCGTGCTGGGCGTGCTGAGCGTGCAGAGCTTCCGCAAGAACGCGTACACCGAGCAGCATCTCGGGCTGCTCTCGAATCTTGCGTCTTACACCACTATCGCGCTGGATAATGCCAACGCCTACACGGTGATTGCCGACAAGGAACGCGCCGTGCGCGAGCGCGCGGCCGAGCTGCTGACCATCAATCACATCACCAACGCGCTCTCAACGCAGCTCGATCGCGACCGGCTGGTTCAACTTGTGGGCGAGCAGGTGCGGGAGCTCTTCAAGGCGCCGATCGTATACGTTGCGCTTCTCGACCGCGCTACGATGATGCTGCATTTCCCGTACGCGTATGGCGAAGAGGCGGCGCAATCGCGGCCATTCGGCTCTGGCCTGACCTCGCAGATTATTCGCACCGGCGAGCCTCTTCTGATCAACGAGGAGATGGACAGGAATCGCGCTCGTCTGGGCATCGAAAGCATTGGCCGTCAATCCGCGTCTTTTCTCGGTGTGCCCATTCCGTCGGGCGGCGAGATGATCGGCGTGCTAAGCGTGCAGACCACGGAGCAGGAAGGCCGCTTCACGGAAGCTGATCAGCGACTGCTTTCAACGATCGCGTCCGCCGTTGGCGTGACGTTCCACAACGCACGGCTATTCGAAGAGGCGCAGGCAGCGCGCGCCGCCGCTGAAGAAGCCGACTCCGCAAAGAGCAGCTTCCTTTCCACTGTGAGCCACGAACTGCGCACGCCGCTCACGTCGGTGCTTGGCTTTGCGAAGATCATCCGGCGCAGGCTGCACGAGCGGCTCTTCCCGATGATCGCCGAGTCGGATGCGAAGATCGCGCAGTCGAAGCGGCAGGTGCTCGAAAATCTCGACGTAGTGGTAAGCGAAGGCGAGCGCCTGACGAAGCTGATCGACGACGTGCTCGACCTCGCCAAGATTGAAGCGGGCAAGTTCACCTGGAACATGGCGAGCGTCTCGGTGAAGGAAGTGGTGGAGCGCGCCGTCGCGGCGACGTCGTCGTTGATTGAAGCGCGTGGCCTCAAGATTGAGACTTCGATTGACGAGAGCCTGCCCGACATCAACGGCGATCACGACCGGCTTATCCAGGTGGTGATCAATCTAATCTCGAATGCTGTGAAGTTCACGCCGTCGGGCGCAATTACATGCTCCGCCCATCGGCGTGACGGCGAGATTGTGGTGAGCGTGAAGGATTCCGGCATCGGCATCGCGCCGGGGGATCAGCCCAAGGTGTTTGAGAAATTCAAGCAAGTGGGCGACACGCTGACCGACAAGCCTAAGGGAACCGGCCTTGGCCTGCCGATTTGCAAGGAGATCGTGGAGCACCACGGCGGCCGCATCTGGGTTGAGTCGGCAATCGGCGAAGGCAGCACCTTCTCGTTCACGCTGCCGATTACAGACTCGCCGCAGCAACTGGATCTGCTGCCGATCCGGCGGAACGTCGATATCGAAGCGATCGTGCGTCGCCTGCGCGATACGGTCGCCAACCAGCAGACGCATTCGAAATCCATACTGGTTGTTGACGACGATCCGAATATTCGCACGCTGCTGCAACAGGAGCTTACGGAAGCCGGCTACGCGGTGCGACTAGCTGAGGACGGCCGCAAGGCTCTCGCGCTCATCCGGGAAGAGATCCCCGGTCTTGTCATTCTCGATGTCATGATGCCGGAGATGAATGGGTTCGACGTGGCCGCGGTGTTGAAGAACGACCCCGAGACCATGCACGTGCCGATCATCATTCTGTCGATTCTCGAAGACCGCGAGCGAGGTTTCCGTCTCGGCGTGGATCGCTATCTCACGAAGCCGATTGACACCGGTTCGCTCTTTCAGGAGATGGACACCCTTCTCGATCAGGGCAAGTCGCGCAAGAAGGTCATGGTTGTGGACGAGGATGCGTCCACTGTCAGCACGCTGGCGCAGGTTCTTGAAACGCGCGGCTATCAGGTCACCGAATCGAATGGGCCCGACCTTGTCGCACGCGCGGTCGATTCCAAACCGGACATCATCATCCTCAACTCGCTGCTCTCGAATAACGAAGCCGTCCGCGCGCTGCGCTTCGAGAAAGGCATGGAGAACGTTCTCTTCCTCATCTACCAATGAACAAGAAAATATTGATTGTCGACGATGAACCGCACCTTCGTATGCTGATCCAGCAGACGCTGGAGGACCTTGAATGCGATGGCGTGGAGTTGTTCACCGCCACCAATGGCGAAGAGGCCCTGGAGTCTATTCGCGCCGAGGAGCCGAATCTCGTGCTGCTCGATGTGATGATGCCCAAGATGAACGGCTTTGATGTGTGCCACGCTGTGAAGAAGGAGATGGGCTGGAATCATGTGCGCATCATTCTGCTGACCGCGAAGGGGCAGGAGTTTGATCGCAACCGTGGCCTCGAGGTAGGCGCCGATCTCTATATGACGAAGCCGTTCGACCCTGACGCGCTGATTGCCAACGCCCGCGAAGCCCTGGGTCTCGCTGCAAGCTGACGCCCATGCCTGCTCTTACGTTGAAGTCTCTCCTCGGGCGACGCGCTCCCGCATACGCGGTTGTGCAGGCGCTCCTTGAGAGCACGGGCAGCGATGTCCACGTTACCGATCCATCCGGGTTGGTGCTGCTTGGCATCGCGAGGGAGGATGTCGAGTCGCGCATTCGCATCGTGCACGAAGATGCGACTGCCGGATACGTCGCGGGGCTGGCGGTACATGCAGTGCCGATTGCTGCGCTCGTTCAGCATCTGTTGTCGAAGGAAATCGAAAGTCGTTCGCTTGGTTCTGAGGTACTCCACCTCTACAGAGAAGTCCATCTGATTGAACAGCTATCCGAGCAACTCGCGCAGGTGCTCGATCTGCCGGCCGTCGCGTCGTGCGCGCTCGACCAGGCGCAGCGCCTGATCAAGGCCACATTCGGCGTCATCTATCTCCACAACAGCAACGGGGCCCTCGAGCCCATCGCGACCTTCGGTAATCACGCCTGCGCCAACCCGCTTCCCCTCGTCGCTTCTGTTCTTGCGAAAGGCTCTGCTGAGATCGTCAACGATTGCGGCTCCGACCTGCGCATCATCGATCCCGGCCACACATGCAGTGCGGTCCTTTGCGCCCCTCTCCGCTCCGGCGAGAACATCCGCGGCGCCATCGTCCTCGGCAGCGAAAGTCCTGGCGCGTGCTACTCCTCGCCCGACCTGAAGCTGCTGAATACAATTGCGCTGCAAACTGCGGCTGCTGTTGATAATGCGCTGCTGGTTGCCGAGATGGTTGAAGCCGCGCGCCATCGTGCCGCTTACGCAGCCGAGCTGCAGGCGGCTAGCACGGTGCAGCAGCTTCTGCTGCAGGGAGCATCCCGCTCCATACCCGGCTTCCAAGTCGAACCTGTTTATGTGCCGGCGAGCGAAGTTGGAGGGGATTTCTACCTCGTGTATCCAACGCCGGACGGTTCGCTCATCGCCATCGTAGGGGATGTTTCGGGCAAAGGGCTGACTGCTGCGATGCGCGTCGCACTCATTCTCGGTGCGTTGCGACGCGAGACTTCGGCGGAGCCGGCTGACATTCTGGGTGCGCTCAACAATGCGCTGGTGGCGCAGGGGCAGTTGGGCTTCACCACTGCGCTCTGCGTGCGCATCGAACCGAACGGCGAGTTCTCCTTGGCTAACGCGGGGCACATTCCGCCTTATATAGATGGGCAGGAATTTGAAACCGCGCCCGCGCTGCCGCTGGGACTTGTTGCCGATCAGAACTATGAAACGAAGCTGGCGCGTCTCGATCCTGGGGAGCAGATGGTGCTTATGTCGGACGGCGTTCCCGAGGCCCGCTCTGCTACGGGCGAGCTCTACGGCTTTGCGCGCCTGCCGGAGCTCGCGCGCGAGCCGGCTGCGCAGATTGCGGAAATTGCGCGCCGCTACGGGCAGGAGGATGACATTACCGTGCTGACAATCCGCCTGGACGAAGTAGCGGAGCCAGTGCAGACCGCAGACGACCAGTGCGAGACCACGGCCTGAGAATTTGTCGCGATGAAGTTGTGACGGTTGCCGAACTTTATCGAGAACAAGCCGGTTCGATACCACGCGGGCCCTCTGTTTCCCGCGATGCATCGAACCGGCCCTTCAATAATTTAAGGAAAAGTAATTTAACTGTCCCAATGTGGCTATCTGATTGATTTTGTGACAACCTGGTCGAAATTTCTTCCAATTCCCGGCTTCACGCATCATCGCTGTCGTGTGATCTACGCCACCTCGCGGCGCGCATGTCTCGCGTACACTCGTTCTGCTCTTCGAGGAATCTCGCGTGACGGAAGTCTCCAGCCGCGTGCTTGCCATCAACCCGGGCTCTACCTCCACCAAGGTGGGGGTCTTCCGCCGCAATGTCGCTCACGGCTCGGCGGAGTGCGACTGGACCCAGACCATCCGCCACTCGGACGCTGAGCTCGAGCACTTTCGCGGCTGGTCAGCGCTATCCCAGGCAGATTTTCGTGCGGGAGTGATCCGCAACGCGCTTCAGCAGGTGGGTTATCCGCTGGACGGTTTTGCCGCCTTTGCCGGGCGCGGCGGCCTGCTTCCGCCCATGGAGTGCGGAACCTATGAAGTGAATGACGAGATGGTCGAGGAACTGCGGGCCGCGCGACGGGGGGAGCACGCCTCGAACCTGGGGGCGGTTCTCGCGGTCACATTTGCTCGAGAGATTGGCGTTCGCGCTTACATTGTCGATCCGGTCACGGTGGACGAGTGGCAGCCGTGCGCGCGGTTTTCCGGCCTGCCGCAGATCACGCGATCGCCCATCGGGCATGCCCTCAATATCAAGGCCGTGGCGCGCCGCTTTGCACGGGACCAGCAACGCTCCTACGCTGCCCTCCGCCTCATCGTCATTCACCTCGGCAGCGGCATTACGGTCTCCGCGCATTGCGGCGGCCGCATGATCGACCAGAACACGCCCGAAGAGGGCCCATTCGGCCCCGACCGCTCGGGGTGGCTCCCGGTGCGCGAACTCATCAAGTTGTGCTTCTCCGGCCGCTACAACGAGAAGCAGCTCGACCGCCTTGTGTTCGGCGAAGGCGGGCTGTATGCGTATCTGGAAACACGGGATTTGCAGGAGATCGAGCACCGCGCTGACGCTGGCGATGCAGATGCGACGGCCGTCTATGATGCCATGATCTACAAGATCGCCAAGGAAGCCGGAGCGATGGGCGCGGTACTCGAGGGGCGTGTGGACGCCGTGGTGCTCACCGGCGGCATGGCGCACTCTGAGCGGCTCGTCTCGCGACTCCGCGGCTATGTCGAGTGGATCGCTCCCGTCACCGTTTATCCCGGAGAAGACGAACTGCTGGCTCTGGCCGAAGGCGTCTTCCGCGTCCTCGACGGCGAAGAGGAGCCCAAGGTGTTTCATCCGGGACATGCGGAACGGAAGGGCAGGGAAGTACTGGTGCTGGGGCTGGAGTGAGCGCCTGCAGTAATGTAGTTAAGGCTCATATCTCGTTTTGCCAAGGATGCCCATGGCCGAACCCCGCGACTATCTTGCCGCCGAACGCACTTTTCTCGCCTGGCTCCGCACCGGGCTTGCGCTCATGGGCTTTGGCTTTGTTGTCGCCCGCTTCGGCCTTTTCCTGCAACAGCTCGGGCTCCTCGATCGCACGCGGCCTCTGCCATCCTCGGGTGTCTCGCTCTGGATCGGCACCATCCTCATCGCTGCCGGCATCCTGGTCAGCGCGCTTTCCGCGTGGCGGCACGTGCGCATCGTTCGGCAGATGGATGCTAACCAGACACCGAAGCTGAGTTCTTCGGCGTCTGTTATCGCCATCGCCACGTTCCTCGCGCTCATGGGCCTCGCCATGGCGGTCTATCTGCTTACCGTGCGATGGCCCGGCCTCATCCCTTGACCACTCGATGGCATCATCTCCAGTCGCGATTAATCGTACGGAGAAGGCCGCGCCAAGAACCGCCGTGGAACTGGTTGAGATCGCTACGAACTGGCAGCAAAACTCGAAAACGGTGGACAGGGGATCAGGTGCTCCTCTGTTACCCTTTCCCTCGGAATCAATCCTCCACCAGGGAGACACCGTGGCCGCCAATGTCGCCGTCGTAGGGCATGGATACTGGGGCAAGAATCTAGCCCGCAACTTCTTCGAACTCGGCGCGCTGCGCACGCTGTGCGACGAAAACACCGCCGCGCTTGAGGCTGTGCGCGCGAAGTATCCCGGGGTCGACTTTACCGGTAGCTACGACGAAGTACTCGGCGATTCCGAAATCGCAGGGGTGGTCCTCGCCACGCCAGCGGTGCGCCACTACGAGATGGCCAAACGCGCCCTGCTCGCCGACAAGGATGTGTTCGTCGAGAAGCCGCTTGCGCTGGACGTGAAGGAAGGCGCGGAGCTGGTGCGTATCGCTGCCGAGCACAAGCGCATCCTCATGGTCGGCCACATTCTGCAGTACCACCCGGCCGTGCGCGAACTCAAGCGGCTGGTGGCGAACGGCGATCTCGGGCGCGTCGAATACATCTATTCCAACCGCCTCAACATCGGCAAAATTCGCGCCGAGGAAAACATCCTCTGGTCGTTCGCGCCGCACGACATCAGCGTGCTGCTCGGCCTGCTGGGAGAAGAGCCGCAGACCGTCTCCTGCGAAGGGGGCAGCTATCTCAACTCCGATGTTCCGGATGTCACGCTCTCGCAGTTCGGCTTCGCCAACGGAGTGCGCGCGCACGTCTTCGTCTCATGGCTGCACCCGGTGAAGGAGCAGCGCCTGGTCGTCGTCGGTTCCGCGCAAATGGCGGTGTTTGATGACACCGCCGCGGAGAAGCTCGTGCTCTATCCGCACAAGATTGAGTGGAAGGATCGCGTGCCCACGGCTGTCAAGTCGGACGCGGTAGCCGTGCCACTCCCAAAAGAAGAGCCCCTGCGCAACGAGTGCCAGGAGTTTCTTGATTCGATCGAGTCGCGCAGGGCGCCGCTCACTGACGGAGCGGAGGGCCTACGCGTGCTCAACGTGCTGCGCGCTTGCCAGGAAGCTTTGACCCTCGGCCGGCCGCAAACCACGAAACCGCAAGCAAAGGCGGCCGAGCCTGCAAAGCCCGTCTACTACGCCCATCCGACTGCGATCGTTGATCAACCTGCGGAGATCGGTGCGGGCACAAACATCTGGCACTTCTCACACATACTTGCGGGAGCCAAAATTGGCGAGCGCTGCATCTTCGGTCAGAATTGCCAGGTCGCCGGTGACACGGTCATCGGCAACAACGTCAAGGTGCAGAACAATGTTTCGATTTATTCAGGCGCGCACATCGACGACGATGTCTTCCTCGGCCCCTCGTGCGTGCTGACGAACGTGACCAATCCGCGCTCGCAGGTGAACCGGCATTCGCTTTACGAAAAGACGTTTATCCGCCGCGGCGCCACGGTGGGTGCGAATGCGACCGTGGTTTGCGGAATCACGCTGGGCCGATATAGCTTCATCGCGGCCGGATCGGTCGTCGCAAAGGATGTGCCTGACTACGGCCTGATGGTGGGCAATCCGGCGCGCCGCATCGGCTGGATGAGCCGCCATGGGCATCGCCTCGACTTTCCCAACGAAGATGGCATCATGGTGTGCCCCGAGAGCGGATACAGCTACAAAGAGGAGCACCCCGGCGTGCTGCGCTGCCTCGATCTCGACGAAGATGCGCCCTTGCCGGCGGAGCTAGCCAAAGGCACAAAGAGCTACGACGAGTTCAAGGCGGAGAGCGAAGCCAACAGCCACTGAAAGCCAGCCAGTAGCCAGTAGCCCGTAGCTTGCGTTGGCAGCTGCCGACTACAGGCTACCGGCTACTGGCTCGACGGCTCACTGTTTCTCCATCCACTCCACATAGCCCAGCAGCGCGCCCCAGTGGTAGAAGCGATCGCTCGAGACGACGTCGTCGCCGGTGCCGGTGATCGCATTGTAGTTCTCATGCACATGGCCGTTCTCTTTCCACTCTTTCAGAAACAGCGCATACGACTTCTCTGCAAATTGCTTGCGCGCTTCGGGTACGTCGTAATTTTTCAATCCTAAGTAGACCAGGTAATTCATCGGGCCCCAGATGCGCCCGCGCCAGTACTGCTGATCCTTGAACGCCGGATCGTTGCGCGCGATCGAGGGGATCACGTACTCGCCCCAGAACTCCTCGGAATTCATGAGGTGCTCTTTCACCATGCGCGCAGCCTGCTCCGGAGTAGCCGCCTTCGCCAGCAGCGGATAGAAATTCGTCGGCGAGAGCCGTGGGCTCTTCTCTCCCGTGTGCAGATTCACGTTGAGGAAGATGCCCGCTTTGTCGTCCCACATGGTCTTGAGTTTTGCGCGATACCTGTCCGCGCGCTCGCGCAATTCCTTCGCCTCGGCCGTCTTGCCCAGCGTCTCGGCGATTGTCGCAAGCGCATCGCAATCGGCGACGTAGAGGCTCATCTCGCCCACGTCACCGTACTCCAGCAGATGTGTCTTCTCGTTGTATGTGGTGCCGTCGTACATCGGGCTGTTGTCCAGGCCGGACTCGTAGACCGCTCCCTGCCACGTGCCCACCGATCCGTCGTCGAGATTGCGGGGCTGGTTTTCGGGATCGCTGCCTAGTGTCAGATAGCCCTGCATATCGCGATGCTCAGCCCACCAGCGATTCCACTTCAGCAGCGGCTCAAACGCATCTTGGAGGAACCAGCGGTCGTGAAACTTGTCGTAGAGCCCAAGCACCGTGATGGCGCCCACCGGCGGCTCGCTGCGGTCGGAACTCTTCCATCCGCCGGCACGCGCATAGTTCGGAACGAATCCCTGCGCTGTCTCTTCGCGCAGCGTTTCGAGAGCGTTCGCGTAGGCCAGGTCCTTGTCGCCGATGCCGGCCATGGTGGCGGCGAAGAACGTGTCCCAGTCGAAGAGGACATAGCCGCCCCACCCAACGCTCCACACGCGCGAGACGGGTGAAATGACGCGCCCCTTCTCGGGTTCGTAGATGGTGTCCCAGCCGAGAGTGGTTTCAATCGCGTCGAGGAGCGGACCGTTTGCGCCAGCGGCCTTGAGGGAGTCGTGGTACGAATCCCATTGCTTCCTGAGAACTGCTCTTATCTCCTCCATCGTGCGTTGTTTGCCGGTGCTGATTCCCACGAAGCTTTCGTTTGTTGCAAAGTAGGCTCCCTCGACCGGGACATTCACGACCTTCTCCGAAGCCTCAGAGGCGTAAGCTTCGCGAGCCAGATAGATCGGAATAGATTCAACCCCCGTCTTCGCGGCCAGGTGATCCGACACATGCTCTACAAAGCCCTGCTTGTTCCAAAGGAAATTGGCTGAGATCACGAAGGTCGGCGGCAATCCATGCTCAATCTTGCTTAATGGTTCGACAAGCATGACCAGGTCATCGCCGTCATGCGCGCTCTCCACGCGCCACTTGTGCCCCTTCCACTCATAATCCGCACGCGTATAACTCCCATCCCACGCATGCAGCCCGGGAGTTACCTTTTCCGCATCTTTGTCCAGGCGGCCGATGAGAGCATCGCCGAGGAACGCATCGCCGTTCAGGGTGGAGTTGTGCTTCATGCCGACATGAATCGCCAGCCGCTCGGGCAACAGAACCTGCGTGGCCACGCTGTGCGCATCCCACGTATTCCATCCGCGCGCCAGCCGCTGCTGCACCTGCCCGTACTCGGACGAGCGCCGTGTATCAACCTGTCCGGGCGCAACATGCGACATCACCTGTGCTCGTGCCAAGCCAGCGCCCAGGATGAGCACAGACCAAACGCACTCCATCATCCTCTTCATCAATCGCGATCCTCTCTCACTACGCGATGTGCCCGGACGGGGGCTAAAGCCCCGGAGGGTCTTTATAGGTGTTTTGCGGCACGACTAAAGTCGTGCCCGTTCACAAAACTCTGCTCCGACAAACCAACTCAGAATCCGCGCCAAACCCGAAGCCAGCACCCGCACCCACAGGCTGACAGGGCTGACGGCTGCCGCGCTACACCCAGCCACCGTCGATCACATAGCTCTGATTGGTGATCGCACTGGAATCGTCGCTCGCCAGGAATAGCACCAGCCGCGCCACATCCTCTGGCTCGATCTGCCGCTTCAGCGCCTGGTTCGACAGAATCTCTTCCGAATACTCCGGCGTATACACCAGCCGCTTCTGCTTCTCGGTGGCAATTGCGCCCGGCAGGACCGCGTTCACGCGAATGCCTTCGGGCCCGAGTTCGTGCGCCAGCGTGCGGGTGAGTCCGACGATCGCCGCCTTGGCCGCGATGTACACCGGCAGCCCCGTGGTGGGGATGATCCACGAGATGGAACTCATATTGATGATCGAACCGCGCCCGGCCTTCTTCATTGCCGGCAGCACGCTCTGAATCATGAAGAACTGAGGCCGCAGATTGATCGCAATCCCCCGGTCGAAGAACTCCGGCGTCACTTCTTCGGTGGCATGGCGCTGATCGTTGGCCGCGTTGTTCACCAGCACGTCGACGGTGCCGGTCGCGGCCAGTACGCGCTCCACGCTTTCGCGCAGCGCAGCCACATCGGTCAGGTCGCAGTGCAGGTAGAGCGGGGCGGTGCATCCCGCAACCGAGAGCTCATTGCGCAGCGCTACTGCCGGTTCATCCTGCACATCGAAGAACGCCACCCGCGCGCCCTGGTGTGCAAATGCCCGCACCAGAGCCGACCCGATTCCGGTTGCTCCGCCCGTAATCAGCACCACGCGATCTTTCAGGCTCGGATACCGCGCCCACTGCGTCTCGCTCATTCGTTCCGCGTCTCCTCTTGAATCGCACCCAGCATACATGCCGCACGTAGCGTTGCACGCGCGCGCTTTGCGATAAGCGTAGAATGGGTGTTGGAGTCTTCATCCGAGGCAGCAACGGCACTGCTCTAACCCCTCCCTGAATTCTCCGGGGTCTCCGATCGTCGCCGGATAGAGGAGCTGCGCGAGTCCGTTCGCGCCGAATCCCGGCAACCTCCCCGGAATATGCCGTGCCAGCCCGCTGTGGGACTCGGAATCCTCGTTTGCCTCCCTCATAGGAATCCGCGCTCTTCAGAGCGGCTGCCTTCCTCCGGCCCCGCACAGCAACCGCGGCTTCGGAGCATCCGGGCCCGATCGGAGACTCCCCATGAAAGACCAGCTCGCCTATGAGCTGGCGCGGGCAAGCGACCGCACCAGCGAATCCATCGTCCCTCGCTCTGATCCTGCTGCATTTCTCGCGGAGGCCTGCCTCCCTGGTAATGCCGCGAATCCTCCGCCAACCGTCAGACCCGTGCCGGAGTTTGGAGCATTCGGATTGGAACTCACGCAGGACGCCTCTGTCCACGAAGCCATGGAGGCCGTCATGCGTGACCTGCGGCGTTCTACCCAAGAACATATTGGACGGGCTGTGCACCTGATTCTTGATATTCAGGACATGCTGCGTACTTCCATGGAAACGATTCACACCTCGCAGCAACTCATCCAGAACAGCGATCGCGTCATTGCCCGGGCGCGCACGCTCGGAAGCGAATAGAGCCGACGCCCTCTCTATCTGCTTCCACCATCGCTGCGGGCCGTTAGTTGATTATGTTTTATATTGCGGTACTGAGTCTCATTCTCCGGGCGCATACTACTTTCATAGGCTTGTATGCGGGAGTTCCCCTCTTCCCCGACGCTTCGGCCACCTCCTCCCCCAACCCGCTCCAAACGCGGGGAGGAAATTCAGCCGCGCCAACCTTTGGCGGCGCCGCCGGAGTCGAACTCTCAATATATAGAGCCCGGGTGAGACACTGCTGCTAATACCTATAGATTCGACGGCCCGAGAAATGTCCAATTCGGACGAGCGTCCGTTGCGGACTGCAGGAGTCCAAAACTAGAATGGACTTCCACCGTCGCGGCCCAGTTCTGCCAGCTTGAACGCAAAAGGGGAATTACCAATGACGAAAGCTCGCTATCCCGGGATCCGGGTCACTGCAAACGGAAACCAGCTCGTCTCCTACTACACCGAGACCCGCATTGCCGATGCCGGCGTTTTCTATCCCATCACGCCCTCTACGGAAGGCGGCGAGCTCTTCCAGCAGGCCTATGCGGAAGGTCACCTTAACGTCTTTGGCGGCAACACCATAGCCATTGAGACGGAAGGCGAGCACGCGGCCCAAGGCGGCGCCATTGCGCACTCCGTGACCGGCAAGCGCGTGGTGAACTTCACCTCCGGACAGGGCATCGTCTACGGCGTCGAACAGTATTACCACGCCCCCGGCAAGGGTTCGACGATGGTGCTCGAAGTGGGTGCCCGCGCCCTGACCAAGCACGCCCTGAACGTACACTGCGGCCACGACGACATCTACGGCGCGCTCGACACCGGCTGGATCATGCTGATGGGCAAAGACGCGCAGCAGACGGCCGACCAGTCGCTCATCCTCCGTCGTGTGACCGAGCTGAGCCTCACGCCGGGCATGAACATCATGGACGGCTTCCTCACCTCGCACCTCGAGCGCACCTTCTATAAGCACGAGTCCGAGCTGATCCGCGAGTACCTGGGCGCGCCCGATGACATCATCGACTGCCCCACGGAAGCCCAGCGCACCCTCTTTGGCCCAACGCGCCGCCGCGTTCCCAAGATGATCGACCTCACCAGCCCTGTCCTGCTCGGCCCGGTCCAGAACCAGGAGCACTACATGCAGGGCGTGGTGGCGCGCAGGAATAACTTCTCTGAGCCGATTCTCGGATTCCTCGAGGCCGCCTATAAGGACTTCGGCGACCTGACCGGCCGCTACTACGGCCTGGTGACGAAGTACAAGACCGACGATGCCGAGACCGTGTTCGTCTCGCTCGGCTCGGCTGCCGAAAACATCGAGGCCGCGGTCGACTACCTGCGCCAGACGCGCAATGCCTCGGTCGGCTCCATTCACATCAATGTCATCCGTCCGTTCCCCGAGGCCGCCGTGATCGAAGCGCTGCGCGGTAAGAAGAACGTCATCATCCTGGAGCGCACGGACGAGTCGCTCTCGCCCGACAACCCGCTCGGCAAGGACATCCGCACTGCGCTCTCGAAGGCCGTGCAGGACACGCCCGGATTGCCGAAGATTTCGCTTCAGGAAGTGCCGCACATCATCGGCGGCACCTATGGCCTGGGTTCGCGCGACTTCCGCCCCGAGCACATCATCGGCGCATACGAGTTTGCCGTCGAGGGTCGCCACCGCAAGGATGGCCACTCCGCACAGGACGGACACAACTTCATCGTTCTCGGCATCGATCACCCTTATGCCGTGGTCGCCGACGAGATGCCCTCGCTGCTGCCCAAGGGCGCAGTCGCGGTGCGCTTCCACTCCATCGGCGGATGGGGCGCCATCACCACCGGCAAGAACCTCGGCGCCATCATCGGCGATCTGAACGACCTGCTCTACGAGCGCGACAAGGTCGAAGACGAGTACGGCAATCCCAAGGAAATCATCCACGTCAGCGCCAACCCCAAGTACGGCTCTGAGAAGAAGGGCGCGCCGACCAGCTACTTCATGGTTGCCGCTCCTGAGCGCATCCGCGTGAACTGCGACCTGCGCCACGTGACTACGGTTCTGTGCTGCGATCCCAAGGCCTTCACCCACACCAACCCGCTCGACGGAATCCAGCCTGGCGGCGCGTTGATCTGGGAGTCCGACGCCGAGGGCGAGCGCGCCTGGGAGAATCTCCCCAAGTGGGCCCGCAAGCAGATCATCGAGAAGAAGATTCGCGTGTTCACGCTGCCCGGCTTCGACATCGCCCGCAAGGCGACGAACCGCGCCGACCTCCAGCTCCGCATGCAGGGCAATGCCTTCCTCGGCGCATTCTTCTCGGTCAGCCCCCTCCTTGAGGAATACGGCATCACCCCCGAGCAGTATCGCGACGTGGTTTACAAGCAGTACGTGAAGAAGTTCGGCAAGCAGGGCGAAGCTGTCGTCAAGTCCAACATGGAAGTGATGGAGCAAGGCTTCGAGCGCGTGAAGGAGATCAACATCGGCGAAATCGAAGCGCGCGATCACTCTTCGCTGCGCGGCGATGCGCTGCTGCCCATCTTCGAACCCGTCCCGGCCTTCGCTGAAGCAGGCGCAGGATGCACCGTTGGCGGTTGCCGCTCCACGCCGGCTCCCGAGGGCCAGGCTGCTCGCCCGCCCATTCAGACCATTGCCGCCTTCGACGCCGAGTTCCGCGCCGGGCTTGGCTACGACCAGCCTGCTACGCCGCTCTCGGCCATGGGCGTCATTGCCGCAGCCACTGGCGATACGGCGTCCAAGTACGTTGCGCGCCGCGAGACACCGCTTTACATCCCTGAAAACTGCACACAGTGCATGGAGTGCATCTCGGTATGTCCTGACACGGCGCTGCCCAACACTTCGCAGGACCTGCGCACGCTGCTGTCGACCGCTGTTACTCGCTATATCTCCAGCGCTGATGATCGCCGCAAGATGCTGGACGCGCTGCCGGAGATCGAAAAGCAGACCCGCGCCCGCATGCTTGCCGAAATCAAGCAGGGCACGCCGCTGCCCACCATCATAAAGGAAGTGACCGAGTCGCTTGACGGCTTCAGCGCCGAATCGAAGACGCAGTTCTTCAACATCATTGCGAAGGTGCCGATGGCCTATCAGAAGGTCAACGCCATCTTCTCCTCGCCTGAGCGCAAGGCTCCTGGCTCCGGCGGCATCTTCTCCATCTTTGTCAGCGACCTCTGCAAGGGCTGCGCGGCCTGCGTCACCGCTTGCGGCGACCACCAGGCCCTGCGCATGGTGCAGGAGACCGAAGAAGTCAATGCCGAGCACGAGACCGGCACGGCCTTCCTCAACCTGCTCTCCGATACCTCGCAGAAGTACCTTGGCCTCTACAACAACGCAAATCCGGCCGACTCCAAGACCGCCACGCTGCGCAATATGCTCATGGTTCGCAGCAACTACGACGCTCTGGTATCGGGTGACGGTGCCTGCGCCGGTTGCGGCGAGAAGAGCGTGCTGCGTTCGATCGCTGCGGTCACTGAGGCCTACATGCGTCCCGTCTACCACGCGAAGTCGGATCGCTTTGTAGCCAAGGCTGGCGAGCTCGAGAAGACCGGCGTCGCGAAGCTGGAAGCGCTTAAAGCCTCGAACCCCGAACACTACGCAGCCCTTCGCCTGGCCGTCTCGCACCTGATCCTGGGCCTGGGCGGCGAAGACACCACCGACACCAAGGGCCGCATCGCGGCGCACGAAGCCAAGAACGGCGCTATCACTGACGCGCAGCTGGTCGAAGCTCTCGCCGCGGTTCTGCTCACTGAAGCCTTCAATCACAAGAGCCTGCAGCCCGTCGACGGCCGCCTCGCCAACGGCATGTCTGTTATGGCCATGGCCGCGCACACCGGCTGCAACACGGTCTATGGTTCCACCTCGCCCAACAACCCACACCCCTATCCGTGGATGAACTCGCTCTTCCAGGACGGCATCACGGTGGGCTGGCTCATGGGTGAGAGCTTCATCGTCGACCATGCGCGCCGCTCTGTTATCCCTGAGCGCCTCACCGACCACATCCTGGCCGGCAATGGCATCAGCGAGCGCGAGTACTACGACTTCACGCACTTCACTGATGCGCTGATGACCGACGACGAGATCGTCGAACTGCCCAAGGTCTGGGTGGTCGGCGGCGACGGCGGCATGGGTGACATCGGCTACCAGAACATGTCGAAGGTCATCCTGCAGAACCGGCCGAACGTGAAGGCTCTGATGCTCGACACGCAGGTGTACTCGAACACCGGCGGTCAGAACTCCGACTCAACCCCCATGCTCGGCGGCAACGACATGAACGTCTACGGACCCGCGACGCAGGGCAAGAACACTGAGAAGAAGACGGTCGCAGAGACCTTCCTCGCTGGACACGGCTCGCCGTTCATCGCTCAGGTTTCGATGGCGAATGCGCCGAAGCTCTACCGTGCAATTCTCGACGGCCTCGAGTATCGCGGCACCATGTTCCTGCAGGCATTCACCACCTGCCAGCCGGAGCACGGCGTGGCGGACGACATGGCGCTCCACCAGGCGCAGCGCGTTCGCGATTCGCGCGGCGTGCCGGAGTTCGTCTTCGATCCGCGCAAGGGCGAGACCTACGGCGAGGCGCTCGACATCACCGGCAACCCGTCTAAGGAACTCGACTGGTACGAGACCAAGGACAAGGTTACTGGCGAAACCCGCCGCTACACGGTCGCGCACTGGTGCACCACGGAAGCCCGATTCCGCAACCACCTGCGCAAGATCAAGGCGGAGCAGGCCGAGAAGCTTATCCCGCTCGACAACATGCTGGTGCGCATCACGCAACAGGATTGTGTCTACCGCCGCTATCTCGACCCGCAGCACCGCGCCTTCATTCCTGACTTCGGCGTTTACATTACGCTCGAAAGCGACGGCAAGAAGGAATACCGCGCGCTGAGCCGCCAGCTGGTCATGTTCTGCGTCGAGCGCCGCAAGTCCTGGCGCATGCTGCAGTCCAAGGCCGGCATCAAGAATCGCGAGTACGAAGCGCAGAAGGCAATCCTGGCGGATGTGGACGCCGGCAAGATCTCGAAGGAAGAGTTCTTCGCCAACGCCCACGAGATGCTGCAGGAGAAGCTGGGGAATTTGGTGCCTGCGAAGGCGTAAGCGTCACACAACATAAACGACAAACGGCGGATCACTCGATCCGCCGTTTCGTCTATATGGCCAACACAGCTTTAATCGTGGCCAGTCTTCTTCGTCTCTCCGTAGCGCAAAACCCAGCGACAGGTCAGAATGAAAGCCGCGATCGCGCAGATCGTGGCGGCGGGGAACCCGAGAGATATCCCGGACCAAGCGGCAGCTTCATCGCTCTTGAACACCAACGGGCCCGCCATAATTGCTCCGATGAATGCTGCTACGGCTCCGAATATGGCCGCTATCATGCCGAATAATGTGGCGAAGAGAATCTCTCCGACGGTGTGTTTCCTGCTCGGACCCATCAATTGGCAATTCTCCCATGAGTACTGGCGTCATTTCTCGACAGAAGTTCGCATATTTTCTCCACAGAACGGCGGAGGTGAATGGCTCGCGTCCTTTGTTCCTGTCCGCCTCTCGTACGTGGCTATCCTCCGCCCTTCCTTCACTCGCAACGACCACCACACGTCAGTGATGCTTTGCGGCCTCAATAAACTGGGTGTAGTCCTTGGCGATGGCTCGTTGCGCGGTCTTGAGGTCCATAGCTCCCGCCTTCACCTGGCCCGCAAGGTATCTTTCGACCTCGTCCTTTTGTTTGAAATAGCGCTCTTTCAGAACTACGCCGCTGGGACCGCATTGCGCCCAGATGTTATCCATCGAGTCGCCGCCTCCTAGCTCCAGAGGCACCAGATGGTCGAGTTCGCAAGTCTGAGTAGCGCCCTTGTTGTGGGATGGAGCCAGCAAGGCATACCATGCATAGGCCGCACCTTTGGCGTCCTCGGATTCGACTTTATTGCGAATGCAGCCGGTCGCAAAATTCGAGGACTTCAGCACATCCAACGTTACGGTTGGATTGATCGCGCCTGGTGTGCAACCGGGGTCGGGCATCGGGAATCCGTTTTTCTGATGAACCTTGCACGACCCATCGGTAGGTGCCTTGTGAGGTCCCATGGCGCGATGGTTTTTTGCTGCAAAACCCTGGACTTTGCAGCTTACGGTCTTCTTTGACTGGGCAGTTCCAAATGGATGGGTCAGAACCGCTGCGGCAACCAATATCAACAATCGCTTCATAGTCTGCCTCTCCTCTCGAAGAATCGAACGCAGCTCCGGGAAGATTGATGAATGATGCCGGTCAACTGGGTGAGCTTGTTATCTCAGGAGATTAGATTGGTTAGCGCAGCATTTCAAGGCTAACGATGCTGGAAACCGGCTACCCCGGGCCTCCGCGTTCGGAGGCTTTGGAACATCCGGCCAAGCCCCTGATCTCAATTAGCCTTGCCGCATACAACAAAACCGACGCAATCCGCGTCACCGCATCTCCGGCGCCTCAAACCACGACGGCGCCGGGCCGGCTACCTTCTCCACCTCGGGCACAACTTCGCGATCGAGATGCGCCGTAAACGCGGCCATGTTCTCCACCAGCTTTTCCCAGCGCTCCGCATCTCCAACGTCGCACTGGCGCGCGTGCAGCTCAGCCGACGCAGGCATCGGCAGCCGAAGCTGGAAGTCCGGCATATACACGTGGAAGTGCCCCGTCAGGCTGCGGCTCCACGTGCCAACATCCAGATTCACCTCCACAACGTGATTCCCGGCGGTGCGCCGGCGCAGCGTGAAGATCCCTGATCCACCTTTGCACGCATAGCCCATCGGCTTGAAGTGCTTTTCGAGCGCCGGCTTCAGCGGACTCTGCGCGTGCTCCGCGCGGGCCGACTCGATCACATGCGGCATCCGCGCGCCGGCAATCAGTTCGGGCATTCGCTCCCGCAGGCGTGCTGCCAGCGCGACCAGCTCCGGCGGCGCCTCCGCCTTGCCTTTGACGACGACCTTTTCGCCTTCCTCGCTCTCCGTAATCGGAAACTGCGCGGCCGTTCGCGGCTTACCCAGCGTTGTCAGAAACGCGCCCAGCGCGCCGCCGGGCAACGGCGCATTGCGGCTGCCCTCCGGCACATCCACAACATAGGCCGCGCCCAAATGACGATCGCGTCCGTTCACCCACCACGAATCGCTGGCCCGCATGCCGGTGTTGAAGTGCCCGTGCAGCAGAGCGTCAGCCGTGGATGTTCCCGCCATCACCCGGGCAGGCGCCTTGCCGAAGTGATCTGTGTAGAAGCGCACGTCCGCTACGCGAAACGGCAGCGATCGCGGCAGCCCGTCAGCCAGTTCCGCAAGCTGCGGGAACTCCAGCGTGGTCGCATCTCCGATGATTGCGGGCGGCCCGGTCCTTTCAGGAAGCTTCTCCTTGAGTCGTGGCGCAACAGGTTCCGTGGTCACCAGCGGCGCGAGATGCGGAAACTTCTTCACTGCGCGCGCCACGGAAGACACCATGCCGGGCACCAGGTGATCGGCAAATGTGAACCGGTAGAGCACCGGCACTCCGCCCTGGCTCAGCCCTTCGTAAATGCGGCGCAGCATCGCGCCGAACGGCTCCTTGCGCGTCGCCCTGTACTCCTGCCGCATGTAGAGTTTCATTGCCGCCGATTCTAGAGAGAGGACCGGCATGAGGCAAGCGCGTTTTCCGCCGCTAGAATACTTCTTTTGGTCCCACAGCTGCTCTGAATATGCCGTTCAGTGAGCGTGCTAACATCGTCGGTGGTCTCTCCTGCATTGGCATTTAGAGGGTTTCGCAGTCCGGTTGGCCGCTTCCCCCTGTTTGCGAGCCGCCTTAGCGCATATAAATGGGCCCTTAGAGACCCGGAGGGAAGATATGGTTTCGAAAGGCTGTTTTCGATCGCCGGCGCGGCAGTTTTTCGACCAGGCGTCCTTTATTTCCCCCGGGGCGTTGGCCACGGCCGGATTTGCGCTGCTCGCGCTGTTGGTTATCATTGCCGGATGCGGAGGCGGAAGCTCTACGGCTCCGCCACCCCCTCCTTCGGCACCTTCGAACCTGGTTTACCCGCATACCGCGATCTCCGCCACCGTCGGCGCGGCCATCACACCCGACACCCCCACGGTCACCGGAACCGTCAGCAGCTATTCCGTTTCGCCCACATTGCCTGCCGGCCTCGCCATCAGCGCCTCTACCGGCGCCATCTCGGGAACCCCGACGGCAACCAGCGCCCAAACTACCTACACAGTCACGGCGAGCAACTCCAGCGGCTCTACTACGGCTTCCATCTCCATCGCGGTGCTCATCCCTGCGCCTTCGAATCTTGTTTATCCGCAGACCGCGATCTCCGGCACCGTCGGCACGGCCATCACACCCGATACCCCCACGGTCACCGGAACTGTCAGCAGCTATTCCATTTCGCCCACATTGCCTGCCGGCCTCGCCATCAGCGCCTCTACGGGCGCCATCTCGGGAACCCCGACGGCAGCCAGCCCGAAGACCAGCTACACCGTCACCGCCTCCAACTCCACCGGCTCCGCCACCGCCACTCTCTCTATAACGGTGCTCATCCCGGCTCCGTCCAAACTGGTCTATTCGCAAACAGACATCACGGCCTTCGTAGGCGCCGCCATCACGCCCGACACCCCCACGGTCACCGGAACTGCCAGCAGTTATTCAATCAGCCCCGCTTTGCCTGCCGGACTTACCATCAACTCGTCCTCCGGCGTCATCTCCGGAACTCCCACGGTGCTCAGTTCAAAAGCCAGCTACACAGTCACCGCCTCCAACTCCACCGGTTCCACCACCGCCACCCTTTCCATCGTCGTCGGCAGCCCCGCGCATTCCATTCTCACTGCCGGACATCAGGGAGGCGTTACTGCTATTCACGTCACCACCGATCGCGTTCTCACCGACGACGGAGCGATGTGGATTCTTTGGAACTACGGAACAGGGGAGGTGGTTGCAGCAGGTCAGCGTCAATTCGACCCAGGACCAGGCATGTTCGTATTCCAGAGCGACATGGCCGGCGAGGTTGCAGTGGTCCAGACATCGGACAAACCGATGAACGGCGTGCTCAGTGTCTATTCGGCCAGCACCGGGCAGCTAATAGCCAGCATTAACATCGGGGGCGCGACTTGGGTCAAACTGGCCACAGACGGAAGTTATATCTGCAGTGGCTCAACTACAGGGCTCACGGTTTGGTCAAGCACGGGATCGGAGGAATTCACACTCCCGGGAAATTACACGTTGGCCAACGTTTCGGCCATGCCGGGTCGGCTTCAAGTCGCCCTCGGCCCGGCCGGCCAGAACGTCATCGAGACCGATTCCGTCCCCAGCGGCGCTTCCACCGTCAGCGCGCCCTTCAACGGGACCTTCACCTCGTGGTTCCTCGATGGCCAGAGGTTCCTCACGAATCTCGGCGCCACTGTGTGGGTCTACAGCAATGCCGTTGTCCAGCAGAGTCTCATGAACCTTCCGTCGCCATACGATCCACTCACCCAGCAACTCATCGGCCAGGGAAACTGGATCTCAATAACAAACGGCGTGTCCACCACGGTAACGGGTCTCTCGGTCTACGCCATCGGTAATGCTACGCCGGTCGCCACTTACTCCTTCGGTTACTCCAGCATTATTCCGATGGGATCCTATCTGGCCGCACTGGAGTACGGACCTCCCGAGATGAAATTGATTGACCTCTCCGGTGCAAGTCCTTCCGCGACGGACTACACATTGCCGGATCAGATGCTATATTTGACATCGTTTGGAGCCAATCCCAACGGTCAGTGGATCGTCGCAGGCGGGTGGGGCCTCCTCCTTGACGGCGCTTCCATCGCCACCACGCCCAGGTATTTTGGCTATGGTCAGATCACCAGCATCGCTGGATCCTCCAGCCATATCGCCGTTGCCACCTCGATTGGAAAGATCCTGCTCTTCAATTCCGCCGGCGATACGCAGCAGGGGGCAATCGACTTTTGGAGCGGTAATGTTCAACTCTCCTCTGACGGCAGCGTTCTGGCCGCAAGCGCCTTTGCTTTCGGGAACCAGTATTACACTGACCGAACCCTGAACCTTTACTCCCTCCCATCGCAATCGATCATTCAGACCTTCCCTTACACGTTCAATTCCAACAATACCCCGTTCCTGGTGGGATACAGTCTCTCCGGATCCGGCCAGACCCTCGGACAAGTGTTGGGGCCGATTACGCCCTCACGCCAGGTCACGCCATCCAGCGGCTCTCCGATCATCTGGTCCGATACCGGCACACAAGGCCCGATTGTGCTTTCGCCTGATGGACCGAACTTTGCAGCCGCTAGCGGCTCCTACCCGGGGATTGTCACCTCGGACTATACCGCCGCACCGAGTGCCACCCTCTGGAGCAACGATACTCTGCAAGGGGCGATTCCAGCTTTCCCTGAAGGATGGATCGACGACACACACCTTCTGGCTGCAAACTACATGCCAACTGGCAACTCATACTTCACCTACACCGGAAGCAGCATCTACGATCCCGCAGGTAACGTGCTGTCCGTCATCCCTGGCGGCACCTCGTTTCCTCCAATGCGTAATCCATACTTCACCTCGAACGGTCTGGTCTACGACGCGGGAACCAACGCCATATATTCCCTTGCAACAGGAGCCAAAGTCTGGACCGCGCCACCTGTGAATGGCCCAGACTTTACCACTGCTGTTGGCGCGGTCGCCGGATCCAACGTCGTCTATGTGAAGGGGTATCAGGTCTTCGTCGCGCCCTACTGAGGTTCCTTGCGCCGGGCGCCCCAGGTCTCCCACCGTTGGAGACCCGGGCCTTCGAAGCCAACTCATTCATCATCTTTTCTCGCAAACAGCGATTCGCCCGAGTTCGGCCCTTTGTTCACTGATCCGCGTTGCTTGTTCCCTGCCTTATTCCCCGAACCACCGCAGGCTCATCCCAATCGGAAGGCCGATCAGCACCATGTGCACCAGGATTCCCTGAATCAGGGTGCGCAGCGTATACGGCCCTACGTAGTGGAACGCGCACAGCGGCATTACCACCAGGTACATGACCAGGAACACCGCGATGCCGAAGAACATGCCGCACACCACAAAGTGCTCTTTGAGGAACGTCAGCCTGCGGCTCGCCATGCAGTAGACAGTCGCCGCGCCGAACGCCACAACGAAATGCAGCACCAACCCCAGCACCCACACCCACGCACTGGTGCTTTTGATGGCCCATGTCCCTACCAGGCCCGCTGCCACCACGCGCGGAACTTGCAGTCCCATCGTCACAAATGCGCTGATCTGATCGAACGTCCCGGCAATCAGCCCGCCAATCAGAATCGGCGCCAGCAATCCGCTCCTGTGCATCGGCACAGCCATCGTGGTCGCACTCATAAAGCCTCTTTGAAATCGGTATTAGGCCGGATGCCGCCACAGGGCAGCAGGGAAGAGCGGCCTCAGAGACCCGAGTGTACCCGCACTTGGCGCACTCCGCCGCGTCAAGTGATTCAGCGCGGTCTTATCTCGTGTGGAGCGGCTCATCTCCCGACTGAGTCGGCAGCTCAGCGCGAAGTGTGCGCTTGAACCGCTTCCGGCGTCATTCGTCAGCATCCCTCCACCGGAGTCGGTGGCCACGTGCCGATGTGATAGCGAGTCAACTCAGTCGCCAGACCGTGGAGATCGGGATAGATCGTGGTATCCGAAATACCTGCGGTCAGCAGGTCGGCTCGCATTTGCGGAAGACACTCTTTCGGGAGTTTGATCTTCACCATGCGCGCGTCGTCTTCCTTCGAGAGACTCTCCAGAGCATCGCCCTCAGAGCCGAAAACAGTGAAGTGACTTCTCTGTACCGCAAGCCGCCGCGCGAGAAACGGCGGGTCGATGGCTACCGGCAAGGTGCGTTTGATCTCGGTATCGCGCAAGTCGTTGATGTTGGTGTAGGGCGACGCGAGATACTCATGCGATCCGCGGAAGTTCTTCAGCAGAATGGAGTCAGATCCGAGCACGCGCTTGTTCAGCCACCACGGATCCAGCATCCACACAACCGCATCTTCGCAGTCCTTCGGGTATAACTCATCCGAGTTAAGCGCGAAGAACAGAGCAACCAGCGCTGAATCTGTCCAGTCCAGGAGCCTTGTCGGCGCACCATAATGCTGCATCAGGAAGAGCCAGCCCCAGTCATCTTTCGGCACGGGCTCTAACGAGTACTGCGAAGCGCGCCGCTCGAACTCCGATCGGATCTCATCCTCTACGGCAAGCAGGTCGAGCCGGAAGATCTTCGGCTCCAGACGCCAGCTCGCCTTCGCTTGTCCGCGAAACCATGGATCGAAGTAATTCGGTCCTTCAATCCAGTTATCCCGGATCTCACATGCCTTTCTAACCAGCTCCGCAACAGACCGCGCCCGGTGCTCTTCCATAATCAGTGCCTCTCAAGCAGCGACAGGATAGTTGCCCGAAACGATATCACGAAGTTCACCGCGTTGCAGGATTGCTTGCACAACGAAAAAAGCCGGCCCCCACAAGGGAGAGCCGGCTGTTAAAGGCAGAGAAGGTGAAGCCGTCTTTTTACTTTTGCACCACTACATCCTGCGAGAGTTTGAAATGCACGACCGTTTCGGCAGGAATCACCAGGTCGCGATTGCCTGTAAGCCCTGCGGCTGCGGTTCCGGCGCCTGCGCCCGCCAGGCCGCCCCACAGCAGGCCCGCTCCGCCGGTCGCCACGCCGCCAATCAACATGCCCAGCCCTGTGCCGCCGCCGATCATCGCAGCGCTCCGCTTGCCCTTGCCCTTTTTGCTCTGGGCAAAGTCACGCGTCTCAATCGCCATTTCATGTCCGTCCAAGTTCATCGAGGTCAGCCGCAGTTCCAGCACTGACGCGCCTTTGAAATGTCCGCGCTTGTGCGCTGCATCTACCACGCCGTTCACCCGCGTGAGCTTGGGAACGATGATATTGCCGTATCCATCCGCCACCGGATTCACCACCTCGCCCGTGAACCGATCGCCCGGACGCGCAGTTTTCACGCTGATGGCCTGATCCATCCGGATCGCCAACGAAGTCCCGGCTGGAATCGTCACCGGTGCGGGTGCTGCCTGCTGCTGCGTGGGCTGCCCCGCGTACTGAGCCTGCTGCCCGGCAGGCTGACCGGCAGCCTGTCCCGCTGAGGGCTTCTGCTGCTGTGACTGGTCGATGTCGTCGGCCAGTTGCTGCGCCGGATCCGACTGATACGCCACAGGCGATACCTTCGGAGCCATGGGTGCGGGCTTCGGCTGCCCAGCTGGTGCGGGCGCCATTGTTGTTGTAATGGTTGGCTGGGTCTGTCCCTGCGCCGCCGGTTGTATCACGGTGGTTGTGGTGGTGCCGTCCTTATCGACTGAAACCACCTGCTGTGGCTGGCCGCTTGCAGCAGCCTGCTTCTTTGCTTCGTCGAGAGCCTTTTCCTGCTGCGAACGGCAGCCTGTCAGAGCTGATCCAACCGAGAGCGCCAAAACCACCAAAGCCAGAACGGGCGCACCGCCCCAGCGCAACATCGAACCTGCGTGCTTCATATTTTCGTGCCTCGTCATTTAGGTGAATCGAAAGATGCTTACGCTAAATTGGATGCACTTCGATGACCGAACTGGCCAAAAGGGCTGCTTTGCGGTGCAAATCAGGAGCTACTCTGCTCTGGCAGCTCCTCGATTTGCGCGTAAGCCGCTGATTTTAGGACGATAGCCACGCACCCGCCAGCAGGTCGCCGGGAGAGGCCGACGCCCGCATTTCGGCTTGGCGGCGGTCGCGTGCCCAGCTCTTCCAGAGGTAAATTTGCCTAGCATCGCGCAAATACTACCGTCCTCGCTCGCTCGTCCCCGACCGCTGATTGCCGCCCAGCTCCCTAACGAAAATCGCGCTTGCCCAGTCCTAATAGGCGTACCGCTAGATTTCCTCGCTACCTTGAGCACACCGGCATGAGTCCTAAATCTGGTCTTCCCCTGACCCGAGCTATCCTCTCGCGATCCGCTATCTGGATTGTGTCCTTCGCCTCAGGGCTCACCGTGTTTGGCCTGGCCATTTTCTTTCAGTGGCTCATCTATGACGATTGGCTCCACGACAGCGGACCGGTCCGCATCGTCGGCAGCTTTCTGGCGGGCGCGATCACGTGCGCTGTGGCGTTCCGCTGGCAGATCTCCATCCGCCGACGCCGCCTGGAGATTGTCCACCGCTTCGAGACGATCCGCTGGATGAACGACCGCATCCGCAACTCGCTTCAGGCCATTGAGTGCGTGACCTACCATGCCAACCCTGAAGCCACGGATTCAGTACGTTCCGCCGTAGATGCGATTGAAGACGTCCTGCAGGAGGTCCTGAGCGCGAGCCATCTCTCCGCGCCGCCGCGATTGGAATCCCGCCGCGAATCCGTGACCATGCGCTGATCTAAGACGGCTGATCCCTGATCCCTGCCTGTCTCGTGTCACCATAAAAGAGAAGCAGTCATGCCGTTGCTCGATCCCATCCCGTCTCCTGTCGCCCACGCCGATCGCCACGCCCTCGAGTGGGAGCCTCTGCTCGCGCTGGTCTCCACCTTCGCATCATCGCCCGTGGGCCGTGTCGCCATCGTCGACCTGCAGCCTTCGACGGATGAAGGTTGGATCACCCGCCAGCACCAGCTCACCGGCGAGGTCCGGCTCCTGCTTGAGGAGCAGGTCTCAATCCCGCTCGGCGGCCTCTTCGATCCCACGCAGCTCGCCGCCAAGGCCCAGATTCCCGAGGCGGCCCTGGAAGCTGCCGAGTTGCAATCCATCGCGCGCATCGCTCACGACATCGCCGCGTGGCAGTCGCTTCTGCGCGAGCCATCGGCGCGACTGGCCGGCAAGCTTCCCGGGCTCTCCGAGCTTTCTGCGACATTGACGATCTCGCTTCGTCCACTAGCCGAATCCATCGAGCGTAAGATCCTCCCCGACGGCTCGCTGGCCGACGACGCATCGCCCGAGCTGCACCGCATTCGCCGCGAACAGGAGCGCCAGCAGCGCGTCATTGAGGAGAGCCTTCGCTCGGCGCTCCGCCGCCTCTCCGGCGAAGGAGCCACGCAGGATGAATTGATCACCATTCGTGGCGATCGCTTCGTCATTCCCGTTCGCAGCGAACTCAAGCGCCGCGTCTCCGGTGTTGTCCACGGCGCCAGTTCATCGGGCCAAACCGTCTACGTGGAGCCGCTCGAAACCATCGAACAGAACAACGAACTCGTCCGCCTTCTTGAAGAGGAGCAGGCCGAAATCCACCGCATCTTCGTCGCGCTTACGCGCCAGGTCGGCGGATATGCAACGGCTCTGGTCGACGGCGCGCGCGTCCTCGCACTAGTCGATAGCCTTCAGGCTCGCGCGCGCTTTGCGCGGAACTACGACTGCGCTGCCCCGACGATCAGCGCTGATCGCCTTCACATTGAGGGCGCACGGCATCCGCTACTTGAAAAGCGCCTCCGAGCCCAGGGCGCGAAGCAGAACACCGCCGTCGTGCCGCTCACGCTCGAGCTCACACGCGAGCATCGCCAGCTCATCATCAGCGGACCCAACACTGGTGGCAAAACCGTCACCCTCAAAACCGTTGCTCTGCTCAGCATGATGGCGCAGGCGGGCATCCCCGTGCCCGCAGGCGCGGCAAGTTTCCCCATCTTCGACGCCTTCCTAGCCGACATCGGCGACGCTCAATCCATCGAAGAGGCGCTGTCGACCTTCTCCGCGCACATCACCAACCTCGACCGCCTCGCGCGCCTCGCTGACCAGAACTCACTCGTTCTGCTCGACGAACTCGGCTCCGCCACCGACCCGGAAGAAGGCTCCGCTCTCGCTGTCGCGGTCGCTCAGTTCTTCCTCGACGCCGGCGCGTGGTCGCTCATCTCCACGCATCACACCTCCCTCAAGGTTTACGGAGCCAACACTGCGGGCGTGCTCAATGCCGCCGCGGGCGTCGACGAAGTCACGCTGGTTCCGAATTACCAGCTTCGTCTCGGCGTGCCCGGTGCATCCGCCGGCATCGCAACCGCAGAGCGCCTCGGCCTGAACGCGAAGATCATCGCCGGTGCGCGGCAGCGTCTCGGCTCGCAGCAAGTCGACATCGCGCGCTTTCTCGACCGCCTACACTCGGAACTGGCAGAACTCGACGAGTCCAAGAAAAAAACGAGAGCCGAGCAGTACCTGCTCAATCAGCAGCGCGCACGGCTCGACCGCGAAGGCGACGTCGAAATCCGCAACCGCGTTCGCGATCTCGAGAAGAAACTCGACTCGCTCATGAAAGAGTTCGAGTTCCAGATGCGCGAAAACGTCAAGGCCATTGAAGACCGCGCCGCGCAGCAGAAGCTCTCGAAAGAAGCGGAACGTCGCATCATCCGCATGCGCCGCGAGTTCCAGGAGAGCTTCAACCAAACCGTTGTTGCCCACCGCACCGGCGCCGATCAAGGCGACGCCAACGCCCAGCCCCACATCGTTCGCCACATCTCCGCCGGCGACCAGGTCCGCCTCAAGTCGATGGGCGGCAAAATCGCTGCCATTCAGCGCGAAGTCGAGAAGGATGTCTTCGAAGTCGCGCTTGGCCCCATCAAGATGCGCGTCAAACGCGACGATATAGCAGAAGTTGTCAAGTCAGCGCAGCCGCAAACAGCCGAGCGCGCTGATCCGCTCGCCGCCGCACGCCGCACCAAGGGCGTGCACGTCTCCGTCATCCCGGCCAATTCCGACGACATGCGCATGGAGATCAACCTCATCGGTCGCACCGTCGACGAAGCCACCGATGAATTGGAGAAGTATCTCGACCGCGCATTCCTTGCTGGCCTTCCGCGCGTCCGCGTCATTCACGGACACGGCGCCGGCATCCTGCGCCGAGGCGTCCGAGACTTCCTGAAATCCCATCCGCACGTCGCCACCATCGCCGAAGCCCCGCAGAATGAAGGCGGCCAGGGAGCGACGGTCGTGGAACTCCGGCAGTAGCCTTCTATCTTCAGCAATGGCACAATGTCTGTATCCCCAGGGATCGCGGGCATAATGAGAGCAGTTTCAAAACTACGATCGGCTACAGCCGGCCTGATAGCGTTGTTCCTCAGTACGGCGTTTGCACAAGCGCCTGCCACACCCGGCCATAGGCCCGTGCAGGCTGAGTTCCTGAAGCAGGCCCATGTCCGTAATTTGACCGTCGGCGCAACCATCCTTGCCAGGGTCACGGCCGACTGGACCGGACCCGGCTGCGTCCTGCATCAGGGCGCCATCCTCGAAGGAACGGTCGAGGCCCTCGAGCGCAAGGGCCACGACGGCTCCACTCTCGCCATCTCGTTCAACGGAGCGCAGTGCGGCGGCAAAGAAATCGGCTCATTTCCGTTGGCCCTCGTCGCATTGGCTTCGCCGCCGCCTGACTTCGCCTCGGTTCCCGAGATCCAGATCCAGGTGCCTGCTGCTGTGGTCGCCCATCAGGTCAGGATAGGAGAGCTGCACACCGGTAACGTGGACCTTGCGGGCGTCATCCATCACTTTCCCTCCAAAGCCAACGTCCGTCCTGGCGATGTCTACGGTCTTCGACTCAAACTCGAAGTGGGCAAAGGGCCAAAGCAAAGCTCGGTAGTCTCCTCCGCGCGCGGCGATGTGTCTCTGCCCGAATTCACACAAATGTTGCTGATGCCCGCATCGGAGGCCTTTGTCACCGTACCGGCAACAGCAGATTCCGCTGCTCTCCCGCATCCCCGTTCCGAGCCTGGAGCCAGCACCTCCCTCATCACAGCAAACATCAAGCAGCCGGCCCCGCCAGCTCCCGCACCTGATCCGATCCCGGAAGACACGCTGCGCACATGCGCGCCCCCTGGATGCAGCGTCGATTTGCCTGACGAAGCTGCCAATCTTAAGGGCCTTACTGCCGCTTCCATCTCGCTTGACCCGGTGGGGTATATCCCGCGCACCCGGAAATCCATGAAGGAGCTCGACGACGATCAGGCGCTGGCGTGGCTCGGCGGCGATCAGCTCCTGTTCACGTTCAACTCCCGCGGACTCGTGCGGCGCGGCCCTGATCGCATCGGCGGCCGCAAGATCCGCGCGGTCCTTATGGACGTCTCCAGCCGCGCCGTGCTGCGCGTTGTCGACTGGGAGATTCGCGATCGGCAGCGCTACATCTGGCAGCTCGATCCTGCACACATCCTCGTTCACGTCGGCGACGAACTGCGTGTCTATGGTGCGGGCCTTAAAGCTGAACGCACGCTTGCCCTCGCTGGCCCGCTCGCGTTTCTTCGTCCCTCTCCCAATGGAGAGCTGATCGCGCTCGCCACGATTCGCGAGCGCCATTCGCCCGAACTCCACGCCAAGCTGCGCGACGATTTGGCCCAGGAACCCGAAGAAGACATCGACATCGCTGTCGTCGACCAGGACTTCAACGTCATTGCCAGGACCCGCACCGTGACCGGCCTTATGCCGCCAACACTTCTTAATGAAGGCCAGGTGCGCATCCTCGCGCATTCGAGCACCGGCTATCGCTTGGCGCTGAATACGTGGGAAGATAAGTCCGCCACACTGGCACGCTTCGAATCGATGTGCACGCCGCGGCTTTCGAGCCTCGCGCCCGACCTGCTCTTCCTCACCTCTTGCACCAACAGGACCGGAGGCATGGAGTACCGCGTTCTGCGTCCTGACGGCAAGCTGATGCTGCGCGGAACCGTGCCTCCGCTTCAACTCGGAATTGAAGTAGCCGGCAACGGTCACAGGTTCGCGCTCAAGTCTGTGAAGACTGCGCGCGATCTCGATGCCTTCGAGTTCGACAGCTCCGATCTCGAATCCGAAGAAGTCCGCGTCTATCGCGCGGAGGACGGCAAGCGGCTGCTCTCCGTCATCGTCACTGAGCCCGTCACCAGCCGCACCAGCTATGCGCTCTCATCCAACGGATCGCAGCTCGCCGTGCTGTCCGGCTCTCAAATCAAGCTCTTCGACGTACCCACTGACTCTCCGCGCAATGTAGACGGGGGCGCTGTTTCCAACAACACTGGAAAGATCGGCCCGTAACTAGATTTCCTACGGATGAGCCGCCGACCTCTCTGCCTTGTTCTCTCCATCCGGCCGGTTTAGCACCGTCTCCACCAGATCGCCCAACTGATCTGCTGAAAACTGATTGCCTTCCAGATTCGCAGCCAGCCTGCCTTCGCGGTCGATCACAACCGTGTGGAACGAGTGTGTCATGAAACCCTCATCACTCCAGAAGTTCATGCCAAACAACTCCGCCGCTGCCTTCACGTCGGCAACTGAACCGGTGAGAAACCGCCACGCTGCGGGATCGGCCCTCCATGTGTCGGCGTAGCCCTCCAGCGCCTTACCCCTGTCCTCCGCCGGATCGACCACGATTGTTACCAGCATCAGGTCGCGCCCCACAACCGACTGGAACCGCCGCTTGATCTGCGCGAGATTATTCGACAGCCGGAAGCAGTAATTCGGATTGGGGCAGCGCGCATATCCAAAGGTGAGCGCCACCACCTTGCCTTTGAACTGCGAGAGATTAGTGGTCTGCCCGGCTTGGTCCGTCAGCGCGAAATCCGGTACAGGCTTTCCCACTTGAACAATCCGCGCCGCTGCCGCCGGATTCAGCGTTCGATGCAAGATTGTGAGCCGTCCTGCTGTCGTCGGCTCGGATTCGTAATTGGTCACCGCGACGGTTTTCACATGCTCGGCATAGTCCCGGCCGTTCTCTTCCACCATGGTGAAGCGGATAGTCGTTCCCGGCGTCAGCCTCTTTAGCTCATCGGGTTCGCGCACGGTGAACGGCATCTCCATCGCGTCCATGTAATTCGGAATCGCATCGCACGAAACCACGATTGTGTTTTTCGCGGCATCCACTTGCAGCAGGATTCCTTGCACAGCGTGTTCATCCGCGGCTCGCGCCTGCGCAATCAGGAGAGCCGATATCGCGACACCCAGGCCAATTCTCCGCATCTTGCCGATCCTCTCGTTGCGACAAAACATCGCGATCAATGGGCGTTCTTCTGCGCCGAAGCGAGCGCCGTCGCCGGAGCCTGTCGCCACCGGAACGAGTGCTCCTTCAGCTCCGCATAGGTAGTGGCAAACTCCTTGATCTCGAGATGCTGCCTCGGAGGCACGTGCGTGAAGTGCTGATGCGTGCCGCTCGTAGGCCAGAAGATGTCGATGCTCACGTCTTTTGCATGAGGGCCTAATCCAATGTTTTGCTCCAGCGGATTGCCGCCGAACGAACTCGTCTGCCCCACCGTGCGATAAATCGAATGCGGCGCGCCATCGCCGTTCCGCACTGTGACCTGGATCTGAGCGCCCGCCGCTTCGCGATTCGTCTTCACGCCTAACAGCCGAAGGTTGATCCAGTCGTTCGCATTAGCCGGCGCAGCAAACACGCGCATGGTGTGCTTGTCACCCACTACCGCGCCGCCAATCTCAGCCACAATGTCCTCACGGCCCTGCCGAGTCAGATCGGCGAACGCAATGCCGTGGCCCTTGTGCAACTCACCTGTGCCCGACGATTCGGTAATGTCGACAAACGCCTTGCCTTCCTTGTTCCGCAATAGCTCGTGCGGCAGCAGGGCAGCGTACGAAGGCTGGCCAACTCCGAGATAGATATCCAGATAGCCATCGTTATCCACGTCGCCAAAGTTCGATCCCATCGTCATGAACACCTTGTCCATGCCTACCTTTTTCGAGACCTCTTCAAACGTGCCGTCATGCTTGTTGCGATACAGCTTGAGCCCCTCCGCATTGCGCGGCCCTCCCACATACGTCTTCAGCGCCTCGTCCATCGACACCACGTAGCTGTTCACCCACAGGTCTGGCCAGCCGTCGTTGTCGTAATCGAAAAACCACGCCGCGAAGCTGAATGCCGGTTCCTGCACGCCCGCCTGCCTGGCCACATCGGTAAAGGTCAGGTTGCCGTTGTTGTGGTAGAGGACATTGGCCCCGTTTTGATTCGATACATAGAGATCTACAAATCCGTCGTGATCGTAGTCAGCCGCGGTCACGCCTTTGCTCATCGCGGTGTGATCGATGCCAGCCGCGTGTCCGATCTGTGAGAAGGTTCCGTTTCCGTTGTTATGGAAGAGTTGCGTACCGGAGCCTTCGTTTCCGACGAACAGATCGAGGTAACCATCGTTGTCGAAGTCCGCCCAGACCCCGGTCTGGCTTGCCGTCAGCTCCGCGGCGCCCAGTCCGCTCTCGTCGGTCACATCGGTGAAGGCCCCGTTGCAGTTGTTGCGAAGCAGCGACTTTCTCTGCGGAAACTGCCACCCGCCGCGCAGGATCAGAAGGTCCATGCAGCCGTCGTTGTTGTAGTCGGCCTGTATGACGTTCAGCCCGCCAAGCTGATTCATCAAGCCGGCCTGTTCCGTGCGGTCTGTGAATGTGCCGTTTCCATTGTTGTGGAAGAAGCGGATGGGGTCGCACACATCCATGCTCGACACCACGATGTCGAGCAGACCATCGTTGTCGAAGTCATCGGTAATCACGCCGCCCGCCGCGCGCATGACGTTGAGGCCAGCCGCGGGAGCGACGTCCTCAAAACGGCCAATACTGTCCGACGAATGAAAATCGCTCTCCGGAATCAGGAACCGCGCCGGCACTCCGGCCGGATACTGGCCCAATGTCATGTAAGAGAGGTTGAGCAGCCACCGAACTTCCAGGTCATTCGGAGTTTGCTCGAGATACTTTGTGAAGTATTCGATTGCTTTCTTCGAGTCTTCTGTGTGCTCGTAACTCATGCCCGGATGCAGCGGCGGAAAGATATCCAGATCCCGCGATCCAGCGTAGATATCGTTTTCCAGCTCCGAACGATGCAGGTACGACACGCCCAGGCTCTCCTGCAGATTCGGAACGTACCCCGGAGCCTCCGTAACTGCCAACCCGTAGGCTGCATCCCACTCCGCGATTGCCTTGTCCATCTGCGCGTCGTATTCGTACAACTGCGCCAGCGCGCTGTGCGCCTGCCCTTGTTCCAGAGGTCCGAAGTTGTGCGCGCGCATCTCCTCTGGCGAACTCAGTATGTCGGCCAGGCTTGTCTGCGCATTGGTGAGCGATTTCTGACGCAATTGGCAGACCGTACCCACATCGCGGCTCCAATCGGCCGGCTTCGCATAGTCCAGCAGCGCCGTATCAGCTTCAATGAAGCCCGAGACCTGCGCGCCCAGGCGAATGGCTCCGGTCGAGAGAAGGGAAGAGATCCGCTTGGGATTCAGATCCTCCGTCGTGGGTGGAGCCGCTAGAACCTTCAGAATCGCGAAGCCCGAGGGCAGGTGCACAATCCCGGTAAGCTCTCCCAGCGCATGCCCCTGCACTGCATCGCGCAATTCCCTGCGAAGCTCGCTCACTTCCATCTTGCCCAGGTAGCCGCCATCGCTTGCAGTCGCGTCGGTCGATTTTTCCTTCGCCAATACTGCGAAGTTGCTACCGGCCTTCAACTGCCCTAACACCTTTTGCGCATCCGCCATGGTGGGTACCACGATGATGCCGAGATCGAGCGCTCCGTTCGGCTCCTTCGCCTGCAGAACTGGAACAAGAAGATTCAACAGAAGTATGAAAGCGCAAATTTGAGCGACGGCCTTCCTGGGGACAGGGATAGGCTTCGAGCGCGGGGCGTGCACGTACCGACCTCCAGAAGACGGCCCGGCACCGTGCAGCGGCCCGTCACTGTATCTACATCAAGTTAGGGAATTTGGTGATGCGGGTCTTGCATCCTCCGGTCTAGCCCTTGCTCACTCCTCTGCGGGAGTTACAAGCCAACCAAACGGACGAGACGACCGTGCGATCTCATTCCTTAGAGTCAGCGCCGCGCAGACGGTTAGCATGTCTCTGCATGCTCGCCCCTTCAGCATCGATAGACGAAGTTGGCCACCGCACGGACGCAGTGCACATCTCACATCGCGGTCGCGCAGTCTTGTGCACATTCGATTCGAGCAGACTCGAATAATTGGGCCACGAATACCGCGCTATCAAGCGCCCTTCCGCTTCGCAACAATTCGTTGACAATCTTCCCGGCCGTGGCCCGTATGATCAAGTCACTGCAGTCCCCAGGAGATCGCTATGCGCAAATTGATCCTGACCCTGATTCTCTGCCTCGCCGCCCTCGCTTCGGCGGTTTCTTCTTCAGCTCAGAGCAAAAACATTTACGACTTCACCATGAAGTCCATCGACGGCGACCAGGTGAACCTGGGCAGCTTCAAAGGCAAGGTCGTCCTGCTCGTCAACGTCGCCAGCAAGTGCGGATACACTCCGCAATACACCGCCCTAGAGTCGGTCTACGAAAAGTACAAGGACCGCGGCTTCGTTATCGTCGGCGTGCCCGCCAACAACTTTATGCAGCAGGAGCCCGGCACCGACGCGGAGATCAAGACCTTCTGCTCCCGCAAATACAATGTGAGCTTCCCCATGATGTCCAAAGTCTCGGTGAAAGGCGATGACAAGACGCCGCTCTACCAGTACCTCACCGACTCCTCGCAGGATCCCAAGTTCGGCGGCGACATCAAGTGGAACTTCACCAAGTTCCTCATCGATCGCAACGGCAACATCGTCGCCCGCTTCGAGCCCGCCACCACCCCCGACTCCGCCGAAGTCACCTCCGCCATCGAATCGACGCTCGCGAAATAGGCAAGGGCCTGCGCACTTGATGCGGTCACGGCAAAAAAGACAAGGCCCCGGAGCGACTGTCTGATTTGTCAAGGGTTCATGGAGGGGTTGCTGGAAAAGACGGCGCGCTGCGCCTCGGAAAACGCAGAGAGCGCGTTTCCCGCTTTCCCACAACCGAGCGGCTACGGCGAGTGGGAGATTAGCATGTTCAGGCGCAAGCCCGGGAGGAAGTGGTCTGAAGCGCCAGCCGACAGCGCACCTCGCGGGCCTTGGCGTTGAGCCGCACCAGCAGCTTGTGGGCGAGCGCAATGCGGACGACCTTGGGCGGCTTGCCGGCCGCGCGGAGGCGCTGCTGAAAGGCGGTGAAGTCCGGCTCGAAGCGGCCCGCCACACCAGCCACGAGGTAGAGGATGTCGCGCACCGCGGCGCGTCCTCCCCGCACCGCGCGTTTGCCCTGCTGCTTTCCCGAGTCGTTGGCCAAAGGAGCCAGCCCGGCCAGTTTGGAGACGGTCTTGTTGGACAGCAGGCCGATCTCCGGCATCTCCGCCATCAACCGCGCCACGGTGCGGTCGGCCACGCCTTTGATGGTGCGAAATGCCTGGTTGAGTTCCCGCCACAGCGGGTCCTGCTCGATCAGCCTGGCGATGCGCTGCTCCAGATCGCGGATCTGGCGGGCAACGAAGGCCAGCAACTTGGCGAAGGAAACCTGCACGGCGCGATCGGTAACCAACCGCTGCTGGTTGCGTTGCGCCGTACGCACATCGGTCAGCTGGCGAAGACGCGTGACCAGCGCCCGCAACTGCTGCTGGCCGGGCGGCGTCAGGCAGGCTGGCTGCGGCTTCTTCACTTCGGCGTACCAGGCGATCATGGCGGCGTCGATGCGATCGGTCTTCTCCAGTGAGCCCATGCTCTGAGCGAACTGGCGCACCGCGCGCGGGTTCACGATGGCCACCGCAAGGCCTTGTTCCGATAGCTGCGCAAACGCCAGTTGTTCGTACCCGCCGGTGGCTTCCATGGCCACCATTTCAACCTGATGTGCCTGGCAAAAGGCGCCCAGCGCCATAATCCCTTCGGGGGTGTTGGGGAAAGACCCTGCCGCACCCTGCTGGCCAATGCGAACTTCCAGGGACTCGGAAGCAACATCTACGCCACAAACCATCTGTGTCACGATAACCTGCCTTGTATGTTCGAATGAGATCGTGCGACTGTTCGGTCGTACGTGACTTGGGCAGCGGTCCCTATGCTCCGGGACGGTGAGCGATCACCTGGGGACGTACGGGAGCCGCCCGCCCGCGGGGGAGCCGATGCCTCGGCTCCCCCACTGCAACAGTCTCACCGAAACTGCCGCTCATTCAGAGATACAAGGGATACCTCCGAGGCCTTCATTATTTGACGCCGCTAATTGGGCACGAATGGCGGCGAAGCCGCAGTGGCCGCACCGCAGGTGCCGAAGCGCAGTGGCCGCACTGCAGGTGCTAGGCCATCATCTCCCGGCCCATCGGCTCGAAGTGCAACTGGTTCGCGTGCCGATCCACATCGATCCGCACATGCGACCCGTGCAGCACTTCGCCGTCCAGGATCTTCATTGCCAACGGGTCCTGAACCATGCGCTGCAGCGCCCTCTTCAGCGGCCGCGCACCGTACACCGGATCCCATCCCGATGCCAGGATCAACTGCTTCGCCGGCGTCGTCAGCTCCAGCGAAATCTGCCTGTCTTCCAGCAGCTTTTGCAGTTCCTCGATCCGCAGATCGAGAATCTGATCCATCTGCGCATGACCCAGCGGACGGAAGATCACCATGTCGTCCACGCGGTTCAGGAACTCCGGCCGGAAGTGCTCCCGCAGCACACGCATTACGCTTTCGCGCGCCATATCGAAGTCGTGCTCCGTCTTCAGCGTCTCCGCCGTCAACAGCGCTGCGCCCAGGTTCGACGTCATGATCAGCACCGTGTTCTTGAAATCCACCGTGCGTCCCTTCGAGTCGGTCAGCCGCCCATCGTCCATCACCTGCAGCAGCACGTTGAACACGTCCGGATGCGCTTTCTCGACTTCGTCCAGCAGAATTACCGAGTACGGCCGCCGGCGCACAGCCTCGGTCAACTGGCCGCCTTCGTCGTAGCCCACATATCCGGGAGGCGCGCCAATCAGCCTCGCCACCGCATGCTTCTCCATGTACTCGCTCATGTCGATGCGGATCATCGCCTGCTCGTCATCGAACAGGAACTCCGCCAGCGCACGTGCCGTTTCGGTCTTGCCCACGCCCGTCGGCCCTAAGAAGATGAACGATCCGATCGGCCGCTTGGGATCGCTCAGCCCAGCGCGCGAACGGCGAATCGCATTTGCCACCACCGTCAACGCCGCGTCCTGCCCAATGACGCGGTCCCGCAGCCGCTCTTCCATCTTCACCAGCTTCTTCACTTCGCCTTCGAGCATGCGGCTCACAGGAATCCCCGTCCACTTGCTCACAATCTTGGCGATGTCCTCGTCCTCGACTTCTTCCTTCAGCATGCGCTGCGTCTCGCCGGAATTGATGCTGTCCTGCGTGGCGTTCAACTGCGCCAGCTCGCGCTCAAGCTTCGGCAGGTCGCCATATTGGATCTGCGCCGCGCGATCCAACTGCCCGCGCCGCGTATTCTCTTCCATCTCGAACTTCAACGCTTCAATCTGCTTCTTCAAGTCGCTGATGCGCGTAATCGCATCGCGCTCCTGCGTCCACCGCGCGCGCAGCGCCGTAATCTGCTCACGCAGGGCGGCCAGCTCGCGCTCCACGGCCTCCATCCGTTCCAGGCTGTTTGCATCCGTCTCGCGCTTCAGCGCCGCCCGCTCAATTTCCAGCGAAGTCGCCTGTCGCTCCAGTTGATCGATCTCCACCGGCACACTGCCAATCTGGATCGCCAGCGAAGCCGCCGCCTCATCCACCAGATCAATCGCCTTGTCCGGCAAGAAACGGTCGCTGATATATCGATGGGATAACGTCGCTGCCGCCACAATCGCCGAGTCCTTGATGCGCACGTTGTGGTGCGCCTCGTAGCGCTCCTTCAGTCCGCGCAGAATCGCAATCGTGTCCTCCACGTTCGGTTCGCCCACAAACACAATCTGGAAACGCCGCTCCAACGCCGCATCCTTCTCGATGTGCTTGCGATACTCGTTCAGCGTGGTTGCGCCAATCGCGCGCAGCTCGCCGCGCGCCAGCGGCGGCTTCAGCATGTTGCTCGCGTCAATCGCACCCTCGGCGGCACCCGCGCCTACCAGCGTATGAAGCTCGTCGATGAACAGAACAATCTGCCCATTCGACTCCTCGATCTCGCGCAGCACCGCCTTCAACCGGTCCTCAAATTCACCGCGATACTTCGCGCCCGCCAGCATCGAACCTAGATCGAGCGAGATCACGCGCTTGTCTTTGAGAATCTCTGGGACGTCGCCCGACGCGATCCTCCGAGCCAGCCCCTCGACGATGGCGGTCTTGCCAACGCCCGGCTCGCCAATCAGCACCGGATTGTTCTTGGTGCGCCGGCTCAGCACTTGGATCACGCGCCGAATCTCCTCGTCGCGCCCAATCACCGGATCGAGCTTCCCGCGTCGCGCCAACTCGGTCAGATCCTTCGCGTACTTCTCCAGCGCCTGAAACTTGTTCTCAGGATTTTGATCCGTAACCCGCTGTGATCCACGCACCGCCGTCAGCGCCTTCAAAATCGCGTCGCGCGTCGCGCCGAGCGCGATCAGGGCCTGCCCCGCTGCATCGCCCTTCTGCCCGGCAATCCCCAGCAGCAGGTGCTCCGTCGAAATGTACTCGTCCTTGAAGTTCGCAGCTTCCTTGAAGGCTTGGTCCACCGCCTTGTTCAGCGCCTGGCTCAGTCCGGGCTGCGCCGAGGCGCCCGAAACGCGAGGCAGCTTCTGCTCAACCGCGTGCAGATCGCTCTCGAGCCGTTCGATGGGAACCCCGATCTTGCCCAGCACCGCCGGAATCACGCCCTCGCGGTCCTCCATCAGCGCCAGCAAAAGGTGCACCGGCTGCAACTCTGGATTGCCCAGCTCGGCCGCCCGCTGCTGCGCCTGCTGCATCGCTTCCTGCGATTTGACCGTCAACTTTTCCCAACGAATAGCCATGTATAACTCCTCGCTTCCAGCTCAGCTCCTAGCTTGTTCCTATCGGAGCCCCGGGGGAAGCGTTTGTCCCAAAAGATTCTGATTCAAGTTTTGTGATGCACAAACGAACGCGCCGGGAACACCCCAAGAGTGCGCCCGGCGCCCGAGTTCTCAGTGGCCTGCCCACTGACCACTGGTTTCGTATTACCGCGCTCCTACCAGCTCCGGCTCTTCCTGTTTCTGCGCGCCACCCACGTTTACCTTGATCTGCTTCGGCTGCGCTTCGGGCTTCTTCATCAGTTCCAGCTTCAGCACGCCCGCGTTATAGGTAGCGCCAATGTGCTCGGCGTCTACCGTCGAGGGCACCGTGAATGAACGGAAGAAGCTGCCGTACTTACGCTCGATCCGGTGGAAGTTCTCTTCCTTCTCTTCCTTCTCGAACTTGCGCTCGCCCTTGACCGTCAGCGTGTTGTTCTCCACGCGGATGTCCAGATCCTTCTCCTCGATGCCCGGCACTTCCAGCTTCAGGACGACCTTCTTGGTGTCCTCATATATATCGACCGCCGGCACAAAGCTGGCAGTCGTCAGCGGACCTTCGCTCTCGTTCATCTCGCGGAAAAGCGAGTTCATGCGGTTCTGCAGAGCGACGACTTCACGGAACGGATCCCAACGAGTGATTGCCATGTTTGTGTTCCTCCAGATGCTTTTGAATTTCGATTGCGGCTGCGGAGGCCGCCTTCCGGGGCTTCACTTCAGCCTTGCACTCAATCTGATGAGAACTATAGCACAATCGATGCACAAAATATGAGTGCTTTTCGCTCACAAAATAGAAAATCTTCTTACGTTATTGTTATCTTCTATTTACGCTCGGAATCGTGGGAGGATATCAGCTCAGGAGAGCTGCTTTATAACGCTGAATCGCCACCATCGCGCCGTCCGGACGCTCACGAGCGACTCCGCGCGAATCCGAATCGCTCCTCGGCTGCTCTCAAAATTAGCTTGACAGACTAAATAACTAATATGTTATATAAGTAATTAGTTATGGAAACGCTCGACCACACCTTCGCAGCCTTGGCCGACCCCACCCGCCGTGCCATCCTCGCAAGCCTGGCCACCGGCGAGCAGACCGTGATGGAACTCGTCCGGCCCTTCCGGATGACCCAGCCCGCCGTGTCCCGCCACCTCAAAGTCCTCGAGAACGCGGGCCTGATTGTCCGCCGCGCCGAAGGAACCAGGCGCCCCTGCCGGCTCTCCCCCGCGGGGTTCGCTTCTGTGGAGCGCTGGCTCGCCATGCTGCGACCCGCCCTCGAAAGAAACTACGCACGCCTCGATCAGGTCCTTAGCGAGATCAAGACCACCGAATGAAATTCCCACCCAAACCAGAGGAGATCCCGATGAGCAAAATGACACTCACCACCGAAGGCGACCAGCACGTGGTCGTAACCCGCCGCTTCGCCGCCCCACCCCAGGCGATCTACCGTGCCCACACCGAACCTGAATTGATCCAGAAGTGGATGCTTGGTCCCGACGGCTGGACCATGCCCGTCTGCATCAGCGAGAACCACCCCGGAGGCAAGATCCGCTACGAGTGGAGCAACGGCCAGGAGGGCCAGGGGTTCTACATCACCGGCGAAGTCATTTCTGTAGAGCCGTTCCACAGGCTTGTGCACGTAGAGCGCATGCACCTTCCCCAGCTTCCCGGCCCCACTCCCGACAACCATGTCGAGACCACCTTCGAGGCCGATGGCGACGGGACCCTCATGACCATGCGCATGACCCTTCCCGACGCCGCCACTCGCGCGCAAATGCTCGCCTCCGGCATGGAGCACGGCATGGAAGCTGGCTACGTGCGGCTCGAAGGCCTCCTCAGCCAGACCAGCGCAGTGCCCGCCTGACCACCAATCTCCAGCAAAGCGCCGAAAACAAGATGGCCGGAGCTCTACGCTCCGGCCTCGACTTTCTGCACCAGAAACGGTGCGAACAGGGAGCGGATCGGCTAGTTGGGCGCTCCGGCCGTTTCGCCGCGTTCGAACTTGCACTCGCTGCACTGGCAGTGCCGTCGCAGGAAGTCAAACGAATAGATTCCCGAGTTATGCCCATCAAGCCAGTTGAACTGGATCGCGTACCGTCCCACCGCCTGCGCGCTCGTGGGCTTGGCCGGCGGCGCATACATGGGCAGAAGCTCGGCCGCCTTCTTTTTCGGCTGGCCCGGCTTGCGGCCCTGCTGCTCGCGTTCCTCGTTGCAGGTGGCGCAGGGGCATGCGTTGCGCAGCCACCCAAAGTTCCACGCGGAGCGGTGGCCGTCGGACCACTCGATCTCCAGCCCCTTGCCCTCGGTGATCAGCACCCGCACCTTGGTTGGAGTTACGGCCGCGCGCGAGAGCTGCCGGTCAGCCACAGCTTCGCGCGCCATGTCTTCCTTGCTGGAAAAGCGGATGCCTTCGTGACTCATGCCTCTATTTTACTGTGAATCCCGATGACACCCTGACCGCCGGATCGCAAGGCCTCAGCGCGTCGTCCAGAAGAACCACGCGGCCATGCCGAAGCCGATCACGATCACCATGGCGCGTAGCACCTGCTGCGGCACCAGCCGCGCAAACCGGGCCGAAGTATATCCGCCGATGGCGCAGGCCACCATCGCCATCAGGCAGTAGCGCCACTCCACATTCCCGCTCACCACAAAGATGAGGAACGCCACGCCATTCGCCATGCTGGTTGAGACCACTTTCAGGGCGTTGATCTCGTTCATATCCTCAACGCCGAACACCGATAGCAGAGTAATGATCAGGAACCCCGCGCCTGCCCCGAAGTAGCCGATGTAGAAGCAGACCACTACTGTGCACAGGAAGACCAGCCGGCGTCGCGGGGGCTGCGGCTCGGTTCCGGCGCGCTGGTGGCGGGCGACGGCCCGCCGGTCGAGCCACCGCGTGATCGGCCGGCTCAAAGCGAAGATCGTGGCCGCAATGAGCAGCAGCCACGGAACCAGCTTCATGAACGTCGTTTGCGGCGTGATGAGCAGTACGATCGCTCCACCGGTTCCTCCGATCAGACCCGCCAGCCCCATCGGATACACCAGCCGCATGTTCTTTCGCACGTCTTCCCAGTAAGCCGCAATCGATGTGATCTGCCCCGGCCATAGGGCCACGGTATTTGTGGCGTTCGCCTGCACGGGCTGGATTCCCGTTCCGAGCAGGGCAGGGAAGGATAAGAATGAGCCCCCTCCAGCGACAGCGTTGAGCACGCCTGCGATGAATGCCGCAATAATCAGCCACACAGATCGCCAGTGAAAGATCGGATGTGCGGCGGCCAGGTCGAGCATTTGGTTCTATTCTAGGTGCTCGATTCCTGCGCGAACGATCTAAGCTGTGTGACGATCATCTCGACTGCGGTCTGCGCATCCGGCGCTACCAGCATCAGCCCGCGGCTCCGGACCGGCAGAAACCCCGCGTCCACCATCTTGTCGACAAAGGCGAGCAGCGGATCCCAGTAGCCCGCGGTATTGATAAGGACGCACGGCTTGGCGTGCATCCTGAGCTGCGACCATGTCAGAATTTCGAACAGCTCATCCAGCGTCCCGTAGCCGCCCGGCAGGATCAGAAATGCATCGGCCAGAGCCACCATGCGCGCCTTCCGCTGGTGCATCGTTGCCGGCGTCTCAAGCCGCGTGAGGCCTGTGTGCGCAATCTCGCGTCCCGCGAGAAACTCGGGCAGAACCCCGACGACCTCAGCGCCTCCGGCCAGCGCTGCGTCGGCGACAGCACCCATCAGTCCGATATTCGCACCGCCGTACACAACACCTAATCCAGCGGCAGCGATACCTGCGCCAAGCGCCTCGGCCTCGGCCATATAAGCAGGATCGGAGCCGCTGGAGGAGCCGCAGTACACGGCGACACGGGGTTGGACATGATCAGCAGCCATGGATTCAGGATAGCGGCTCACTCCTCGATGCTGATGCTGCGCCCCGTCGGCTTGCGGACCGCCTGGAACAGCAGAATGAACGGGATGCAGAGCAGCGCCAGATAGCCCAGCAGCCGGAACGCATCGACGTAGGACATAAGCAGCGCCTGCTGCTGGAGGCTGCGATAGAGCGCGCCCAGAGCCATCTGGTGGGCAGTCACAGCATCGGCGCCGGCAGAGTGCATCGCGCTCGCAAATCCGGCGGCTGCCCCGTTCGCCACAGGGTCGGTTGCGGAGATGCTTCCCGCCAGATAGTTCTGGTGGATCTGGCTGCGGCGCACCAGCAGCGCCGTGGCCGTGGCGATGCCCACGCTGCCGCCAATGTTGCGGACGAGGTTGTAGATGCCGGCAGCGTTGCCGATCTCCTGCCGCTGCAACCGCCCCATGGCCATCGTGGTCAGCGGAACGAAGACAAATCCGCCCGCAAAGCCGTTGAGGATGTTGGGCACGATCACTGATGCCATGCCGATGCCGAGGTTGAGCCGGCTCAGCATGAGAGTGGAGACGCCGAAAACGAAGAACCCGAACATCAGCATCCAGCGCCCGTCGATGCGGCTGGCGATCATGCCCGCAACAATCATCGACGCGATGGAGCCAAAGCCGCGCGGACTCACAGCCAGCCCGCTATCAAACGCCGAGTAGCCTAGAAGCGTCTGCAGAAACAACGGCAACAACGCAGTGGAAGCGTACAGAACAAACCCGTAGATACCAGTCACGATTGTGCCGACAGTAAAGTTGCGATTCAGCAGCACATGCAACTGCACAATGGGCTCGCGCACCTTGAGCTCACGAACAATGAAGCCCACGAACGCGATCACCGACACCGCCAGCGTCCACCGGATCCAGTCGGCCTCGAACCAGTCCGCCTCCTGCCCCTTGTCCAGCACCAGTTGCAGCGTCCCGAGCCACAGCGCCATCAGCCCGAAGCCCAGCGCATCGATAGCGCCTCGAAACGCGGCCTTCAGATACGGCGGATCCTCGACAAACATCCCCGCCAGAAAGAACGCCAATACGCCGACGGGCAGGTTGATATAGAAGATCCAGCGCCAGGAGTAGCTGTCGGTGATCCAACCGCCCAGAGTTGGCCCGATGACCGGAGCGACCACAATGCCCGTGCCGTAGACCGCCATCGCCTTCCCATGCTGCGTCGGCGGAAAGCTCTCCAGCAGAATGGCCTGCGCGAGCGGCTGCATCCCACCGCCCCCAATGCCCTGCAGGATGCGCGCGACGATGAGCATCGGCATGGTGATCGCCGCTCCGCACAACATCGATGCGCCCGTGAAGATCAGGATCGAGAGCATCAGCAGCCGCTTCCGCCCGATGCGGCGCGAGATCCACCCTGTGGCCGGCAGCATGATGGCATTCGAGACTAGATAGCTCGTCAGAACCCACGTGGCTTCGTCATTCGAAGCTGAGAGATTGCCCGCGATGTGGGGGAGGGCGACATTGGCCACCGACGAGTCCAGCACCACCATGAACGTCGCGGTCATCACCGCGGCGGCGATGGCCCACGGGTTGGCAGAGGGCGTCCATTGCGCCTGTTCCGGCGCGGCAATCTGAGTCGTAGCGCTCACGCCAGGCCGTCCGCGGAGCAGCGCCAATTGCCGAGATTTGATTCCATCCCCATCTTCCAGTTTAGGGGCGCGTGACCGGCGCAGGTGTGGCGACCGTCACTTCTCGGCCGTGTCCGTCTTGGATGCCGGAATTCACCGCGCGTCAGCGCAGAAACAACGCGAGAATCGCGCCCAGCAGGGACGTGAAGACTCCCGCAGCCGCCATGGCCCACGAGGACACAGAAGCCTGCATCTCCGAGTGGCGCACCAGGCTCGCCGTTCCGATTCCGTGCGACGCTGTTCCCATCGCCGCTCCCACAGCCCGGTTCTCCCAGATCCCGAACAGTCCCAGAAGAAACGGCCCGAAGCTGGCTCCGAATACGCCTGCCAGGATCACCATCGCAATCGTGATTTGCGGGATCCCATGAAGCTGCCGGCACACCTCAATAGCAATCGGCGTAGTCACGGATTTGGGCACAGCCGACATCACTACCGGCATCGGCGCCCCCAGCAGCCAGGCCGTGCCCCCGGCGGTCACCATACCCACCAGCGATCCGATGAATACGATCAACGCCATCCGCGGCAGCGAACTGCGCAGGGCCAGTCCATTGCGGTACATCGGCACAGCGAGCGCCACGGTGGCCGGCCCCAGGCACCAGGTCAGGAGATTGCCGCCGTGGTTGTATGCGGAATACGGCTCATGCGCGATCAGCAGCAGCGCGATGATCGGAACGCACGCTACGAGAATCGGCGGAATCCAGCGCCAGCGCTCGTGCATCTTAAGCGCGATCCAGTAGCAAGCGATGGTGAGACCGACGCTGACCGCCGGATGCGCGAGCAAATTCAGTGTCATTGCACCGCCTCCGTCGTCGCGGCGGGCTCCGGCACTGCGGGACGCAGAAGCCAGCGGGCGAGAAGACCGGTGGTCAGCAGCACGGCAAGGAAGCTGGCAACCAGGCTCGCTACGATCGCGAGCGCCTGGCGCGACAGCACCGGCCCAAGGTCCATCAGCCCGACGGTCAGCGGCACGAACAGCAGAACCATGTGCCGCAGCAGCAGCCCGGCCCCGCGGTCTACCCACTGCACCTTGATCGTACCCGTCAGCATCGCTCCATAAAACAGCAGCAGCCCCAGCACGCCTCCAGGAATGGGCACTCCGTGATCGTGCAGCCATGTGCCGATGAGAAAGATCGCGACGATGATCGCCAGGCCTCGCATGCAGTCGAACATGCTTCCATTGTCCATCCCAGGTCTCAAAAGGTGAGTGACCCGGGACACCCGCTTCTCGTTCTCAATGGCGTGCTTAGCAGACTCAGGCATTATCTCCATGAGATCATCGCTGCAACGTTCTTGCAGGCAGGAATGACGACAAGGATGATCCGATGTTGCCGACGACGACAAGCTTCGAACTGGTCAACAGAATCCACACGGCGCTCGGTGAGCGGCACAAGGATGCTGAGTACGAAGGCATTCTCACCGGCAGCGACGACGACACGGTTTCAGGCATCCTTGTTGCGAACGAGCCCTCCATAGACGCAATCCGCCTTGCCGTGGCCACCGGGAAGAACTGCATCCTCTGCCGCGAGCATCCCTTTTATCTCTTTGGCGAGTATCTCGCCGCGGGCCTCGCCGACGCGCTGGTGGACGATCCTGTTGCCAAAGCCAAGCGGCAGCTCATCGAAGACAATCATCTGATCATCATTCGCCTGGCGGCTCTCTGGGACACAGCCCGCCCAAAATGGTTCTCGAACGCTCTGGCCAAAGAACTCGGCTGGCAACCCGAAGTCGGCGCTCCGGCCGACCAGTGGACCGCAGCGTTCTGCAACGTTCCCCGGACAACCCTCAGAGGCCTCGCCGAGCATGCCTCCGCACGCCTCGGCGCAAAGATGCTGCGGATGGTGGGCGATCCGGATCAGCCGGTCATGCGCGTCGCGGTCATTCACGGCTTCTCGTATCCAACGCTCGTCTTGAGCCATGCGCTCGAAGACCCTGCAGTCGACTGCATTCTCACCGGAGCGACGCCGGAAGTCGACCACTGCACCACCTATATTCGCGATGCCATCACATCAGGCCGCAGCATCAGCCTTGTCGAAGTCGGCTACGAAATCTCCGATCACCCCGGCGCTGTTGAGATGTCGAATTGGCTCAAGACCGTGTTGCCGGGGATGCCCATCGAGGTTCAATCGCGTCCCAAAGAACTGTGCTGGTTTGCTTGAAACTCGCGCGCTGAAGGAGACGATCCGACATGCCAATCTCTCGCAGGATGTTTAGCCAGGGGGCAGGCGCCGCAATGTTGTTGAAGTGCTCGCTCGCCAGCGCATACGCCTCCGCATCGGGCTCTTTGACCGCGGAACAAATCGTGCAACGCATCATGCAGAAGATGGACTCTGACGGAATCAAGTGGCCCACCAACTTTCCCTGGAGGCCGACAGACGGCTTCAAGTACGGTGCCCCCGCCACGCCGGTCACAGGCATCGCCTTCACATTTCAGGCCACCTTTGACGTCCTCAAGAAAGCGGTCCAGGCGAAGAAGAACTTCGTCATCACGCACGAAAGAATGTTCTGGGACCACATCGACGACGTCGGCACGCTGCAACACGACAAACAGTTTGAGGTCGCAGGCTCCCTCGAAACAGACCCTGTTTTCATCGCCAAGCGGCGCTTTTGCGAACAGAACAACCTTGTGGTCTGGCGTTTTCATGACCATCAGCACATGCTCAAACCCGATCCCATCATGCAAGGGTTGATTACCAGGCTCGATTGGCAAAACTACATCGTCCCGGTGCAAGGGCAGATGATCCCCATCGCTTTCGAAATCCCGCCGGCCCCGCTAAAAGATGTGGCGCGGCACGTCGCGCGCTCGCTTGACTCTCCCAGCATGCGGGTCATCGGAGATCCGAACTTGCCCGTGAAGCGCGTCGGACTCGGCGCACACAAACTCGTCGAGATCCTCAAGCCCCTGCAAACCTGCGACGTCGTCCTGATGAGCGAAGCTCAGGATTGCGATGCCTTCCCCTACCTCCGCGATGGCATCAGCCTGGGCCTGCCGCACCCCAAGGGCCTCATCGCCATAAACCATGAGCGCTTTGAGGAGTGGGGCGAGCAGGATGCGCCCGCATGGCTCGGGCCGCTGGTCCCGGAAGTCCCCGTCGATTTCATCTCCTCCGGCGACCCATATTGGGTCCTTCCCGAGAAATCCGTCTAGTCTCAATCGGGAGACTGGCCCTGAGAACCAGTAGAAAGCACGACAACTCGCCAACAGGTAAACTGGAGGAAGGGCTTTTCCCTCCGGATTTGTATTCTTGTCATCGCTCATCGCAAAACTGAATCCCCAACAGCGCGAGGCCGTCGAAGCCACAGAAGGGCCGCTCCTTATCCTTGCCGGCGCAGGCTCGGGCAAAACGCGCGTCATTACCGCGCGCATTGCCTGGCTCATCACGGAGAAGGGCATCGCGCCCGATTCCATCCTCGCCGTCACCTTCACCAACAAAGCCTCCGCGGAGATGGCCGAGCGCGTCGACCGCCTGATCGGTCACGCATCGCTGCAGAAGCCGCTCATCTCCACGTTTCATTCGCTTTGCGTGCGCATGTTGCGCCGCGATATCGAGGCACTGAAGGTCAACGGCGAAGGCCTCACGCGCAGCTTCGCCATCTACGACGAGAACGACCAGTCCAGCATCGTCAAGCAGATCATGCGGCGCATGGGCATCGACACCAAGCAGTTGACCCCGCGCACGGTGCTCGGCCGCATCTCCTGGGCCAAGAACCACATGGTCGATCCGCAGGAGTTCTACCTCGCATCGAAGGATCCCAACAGCGAGCGCATCGCCCATATTTACCAAGCCTACAAGGCTGATCTGCGCAAGAACAATGCCCTCGACTTCGACGACCTGCTGCTTGAGACGGTCCGGCTCCTGAAGGTCTCGCGCGAAACACGCGAGCGCTATCAGCGCAAGTACCGCTACCTGCTCGTCGACGAGTACCAGGACACGAACCGCCCGCAGTACGAAATTATGAAGCTCCTGGCAGGCGAGGCACAGAACGTCTGCGCCGTAGGCGATGAAGACCAGAGCATCTACTCGTGGCGCGGCGCCGACATCAAGAACATCCTTGACTTCGAGAAGGAATTCCCCAACGCCAAGATCGTCCGCCTCGAGCAGAACTACCGCTCCACGCAGAACATTCTTGAAGCCGCCGGCGCAGTGGTCGCCAACAACCTGCGGCGCAAGGGCAAAAAACTCTGGACCGATCGCCAGGGCGGATCGCTGATCGGCTACTACGAAGCGCCCGACGGCGAGAACGAAGCGCTGTTCATCGCAGATCGCATCCAGAAATTCCTCCGCGAGAACAACGAAGAGGGCGAGCAGGGCCGGTGCGCCGTTCTCTACCGCACCAACTCGCAGTCGCGCCTGGTGGAAGAATCACTACGCCGCTACAACATCCGCTACACCATGGTCGGCGGATTCAGCTTCTACGAGCGCGCTGAAGTCAAGGACCTGATGGCTTACCTGCGCCTAGTGCGGAATCCGCACGATTCCATGGCGCTGCAGAGAGTCATCAACACGCCCGCCCGCGGCATCGGCGCCACCACGCTGGCCACGCTCGAGCGGCTCGCGCTCGAGACCGGCACCTCCACATGGGAAGCGGTCGCCGCGGCCATTAAGAACAAGCTGATCCCCACGCGCGCACTCATGGCGCTCGACTCCTTCCGCACCCTGATCACCGACGCGCAAGCCATGATGGACCCCGACTTCGCGGGCAAGCTATCCGCCGACATCGCAGAAAGCGACGACGAAGACGCCGACACCGACTTCTCCTTCGGAGCCGCGGATACCGAGCTGAGCGCGGATGAGAACGAAGCCGTAGCCGATGCCGAGGCAGTCGACTTCAATTTCGGCGGCAACGAAGATCAAATGTCGCTGCTCAATCTCTCCAATTTCTCTCCTTTCGCAGCCGAGCCCAAAAAGCCGTTCCTCAAGATGCCAAAGCAAGTTAAGGAGGAGAAGCCTGCATCTGCATCCACGGGCTGGACCACAAAAGTTTCGAAGGTCAGTCCTGCGCCGTCGAACGGTGGCGATGCCGGCAGCGAAGCACCCGTAGAAGGCTTCCGCGCACCGGGCGGAGCCGCCACCCTCCCCGAACTGATCCGCTTCCTGAACGACCGCACCGGCTACATCAAGGCCCTCGAAACCGAAGGCTCGCCCGAGGCCTTTAGCCGGATTGAAAACCTGAAGGAACTCGCCAACGCCGCGCACGACGCCGAGGTTCGTGGCGAGACGCTCGCCGAGTTCCTCGATCACGCCGCGCTGGCCAGCGACACTGACCAGTTCGATCCCGACGCACGCGTGACGCTGATGACGCTGCACGCTGCCAAGGGCCTCGAGTTCCCGCTAGTCTTCCTCGCCGGCATGGAAGAGGGACTCTTCCCGCACTCGCGCACACTGAACAATCCCGAAGAGCTCGAAGAGGAGCGCCGCCTCTGCTACGTCGGCATGACCCGCGCCATGAATACGCTGGTGCTGACCCGGGCGCAGTATCGCCGCCGCTATGGCAACGACGCGCCCGAGCAGAGCATCCCATCGCGCTTCCTCGAAGAAGTTCCTCCGCCGCTTATTGAAAACCTGAGCCCCCGCGCGCAGGCCTGGGCAGGCGCGAGCTACTCCTATGGGCGCTCTTCGTACGGCCAGCGCCGCGGATCAGACGATGATGGCGACCGCCACTTCGACTACGAAAACGAGAGCCAGGAGAGGCCACGCCTCACCTACAGTCAAGGAGTCAGCGCGAATACCCGCAGCGGGCCCGGCTCGGCGCCCAAGAACGCCGACTCCATCGACAACATCGCCCGCTTCTTCGGCGGCAAGGGAGTAGTGAAGGCTGGTTCCTTTGCGCGGCCAAAGATGGACATCCCCGACGCGAAGGGCGCGAGTGGCCTGAACAAAGGCCAGCGCGTGCGTCATTCCAAGTACGGCGAAGGCACCGTGCTGATGCGCGAGGGCGAAGGCGACGACGCCAAGGTCACCGTGATGTTCACCCGCCACGGCATGAAGAAGCTGATGGAAAAGTTCGCCAACCTCGAGAAGATCTGAGGCACCGGCGCCCTGCCGCGCAGCTAAGGTATCCTGTTTCTCGCATTCAGGAAACCTGCGCATGTACATTCCAAGCCTGTACCCGGTCGCGCTCTTCATGATGATCGTGACCATGATCTGCTGGGGAAGCTGGGCTAACACCCAGAAGCTCGCCAAAGGCTGGCGTTTCGAGCTCTTCTACTGGGACTACGTCTTCGGCATCGTCCTCATCGCGCTCATCCTCGGCTTCACCATGGGCAACACCGACCCCGCAAGCCCCGACAGCTTCATCGCCAACCTCCGCTCCGCTGACGGCAAGCACCTGCTGTTTGCTGTGCTGGGCGGCGTGGTATTCAACGTGGCCAACATCCTGATTGTCGCGGCCATCGCCGTGGCCGGGCTAGCGGTTGCGTTCCCCATCGGCATCGGGCTCGCGCTGGTCATCGGATCGGTACTCAACTACATCATTCTGCCCAAGGGGAATCCGCTGCTGCTGTTTGGCGGAATCGCGCTGGTGATCGTCGCTATCGTTCTCGATGCGCTGGCCTATCGCAGGCTGGTCAAGGACCTCAGCGTGAGCCGGAAGGGGATACTGCTGAGCCTGCTCGGCGGAACCGGCATGGGCCTCTTCTACCCCTTCGTTGCCAAAGCCACCACCGGCGAGAATCACCTCGGCCCCTACGCTGTCGCGTTCGTCTTCTCGCTCGGCGTTCTGGCGTGCACCATCCCTGTTAATTACCTCTTCATGCGCAAGCCCATCTCCGGCCAGCCCGTGGCCATGCGCGACTACTTCCGCGGCAGCGGTGCGTTTCACTTCTGGGGACTGCTCGGCGGCATCATCTGGGGCATCGGCATGATCTCGAACTTCGTCGCCTCTTATGCGCAGATGGTTGGCCCCGCCGCCGCCTACGCCCTTGGCCAGGGGGCCACCATGGTCTCGGCCATCTGGGGCGTCTTTGTCTGGCGCGAGTTCGCCGGAGCGCCCCCCACCGCGCGCAGGCTAATCGGCCTCATGTTCCTCTTCTTCCTCCTCGGGCTCAGCGGAGTCGCCATGGCCCCCATCGTGAGTTTCTAGGTGCCTATATGAGCCGTCCCATCGTAGTAGTCGGAAGCGTGAACCTCGACCTAGTTTCAACCGCTAAGAGAATCCCCGCGCCCGGCGAGACGCTGACCGGAGACAGCTTCCAGACGTTTCACGGCGGCAAGGGAGCCAATCAGGCGGTCGCCGTCGGCCGCCTCGGTCACCCAGTCAGCATGATCGCCAAAGTCGGCGATGACGACTTCGGGAAGCGACTGCGCCAGGGCCTGCGCGAAGCCGGTGTGAACGTGCGCTCCGTAGGTACGGCTGCCGGAACAGCCTCCGGCGTCGCGCTGATCTCCGTCGACCGCAAAGGCCAGAACAGCATCACCGTCATTCCAGGTGCCAACGGAACACTGACCCCGCACGATCTCGACGCCAGCCTTCCACAGCTTCGCTCCGCCGGCATCATCCTTACTCAGCTTGAAACACCGCTCGAAACCGTGGAGCACCTGTGCGACCTCGCCCAGCGCCTCCAGGTTCCTCTTATGCTCGATCCCGCTCCCGCGCGGGCGTTGTCGCGCAAAATTCTGCGCCAGGTCACCTATCTCACACCTAACGAAACTGAAGCGTGCGCCCTGCGCGGCATCCCTAATCGCGACCTCAACCAGTCCGCCGCGCGCGAATGTGCCGAAGATCTCCTCGCCAAGGGACCCGCCAACGTCATCATCAAAATGGGAGCCCGCGGCGCATTCATCGCCACTCGCGATGGCCTCCGCCGCATGGTTCCAAGCTTCAAGGTAAAGGTAGTCGACTCCACCGCCGCCGGCGATGCCTTCAACGGCGGCATGGCCGTAGCGTTGATGCGGCGCATGGCGATCGAGGAGGCAGTCCGCTTCGGCGCGGCCGTAGCGGCGGTGTCGGTCACGCGCGCAGGAGCGCAGCCCGCCATGCCCACGGAGGCCGAAGTGAACACGCTCTTGCAGGCTCACTGACTCGTAATGAGCCATTTGGGCAACGGCCGTTGCCTTCTGTTCCCTGATCGCTTTTGCCTGTTCCCTGCTTTACCGCTTGAACGTCCCCATCCACTCCGCCTGTGCCAGGATGTGCCGCTTCATCGCGTCTTCCAGGTCGGGGCGCTCGCTGCCGGCCATCAACTCAAGCACCTTGTCCAGCGCATAGAGCCGGAAGAAGTAGCGATGCGCCTTGCCAGGCGGCGGACACGGCCCGCCATAACCCACCTTGCCGAAGTCGTTCTTGCCCTGACGCGCGCCGCCAGGCAGCGACTCCTCAGGCGGAACACCCTCTGGCAACCCGCCGGATTGCGCAGGCACATCCCACAGCACCCAGTGCGTCCATGTGCCGCCCGGCGCGTCCGGGTCATCGACGATAAGTGCCAGCGATTTCGCCCCTGCCGGCGCGTCGCTCCATTGCAGCGCCGGCGATACGTCCGCGCCTGAACACGTGTACTTCGCAGGAATCGCGGCGCCGTTTCCGAATGCATCCGTCCGAACTGTGAATGACATGGTTGAGCCTCCTGTTTGTCCGCTGCGCGGCGGAGTGCCAACCTGGTCCATCCGCCGCCTTTACTTAGGCTCAATGCTTCAAGCTGCTTCAACGTGGTGCCCGGCAGCGAAGCACATGATTTTCGGTGACACCAATCTCTCATAATCGCGCCATGCCATGCGCATGAGTTCGCGATGGGTGCCCGCGTTGAATGCGATCTCAGTGTCTTTGGTCAGGCTCTCCTCAACATATACGGGAATGCCGTAGAGATTGCCGAATGGAGGCATCGCTCCGGTTTCGCAGTAAGGAAACTTATCGTAAAAGTCTTCCTCCGCTGCCAGCGATGCATACTCCGCGTTGACAGCTTTCTTGAGGGTGAAGAGATCCACGCGCAGATTGGCCGGGAGGACTGCCATCGCCAGATTGCCGTCGAGGACGACCATGACGGCCTTGGCGAGCTCCTTTCCCGGAATGTGCGCCAGGCCAGCGATGCACTGTGCACTGAAGGCCGGCGTGTGCGGAATGAGCTCATATTGGATGTTGTTTCGGTCGAGGTATTCAGTCAAAGTTGCGAGCGCCATACTCTACCTCTTTCGAGTCTGCGTGTTTAAGTGCCCTTCTTGCGTTGTGTCCTGACCCGCTCCACGTACCGGCCGGTCCGGATGTCGATGGTGACGAGTTCGCCTGGGGCTATGAAGAGGGGAACCTGAATGTGACGGCCGTTGTCGAGCGATGCCTCCTTCGTTCCTGAATCGGGCTGCGCGCGGGCTGGCGCAGCGGTGCTGGCGATGCGGGCCTCAACGGTGTTGGGAAGAAGTACGCTGACAGGTTCGTCGCCAGCGAACTCGCCGATCAGTTCGGTTCCTGGAGGCAGCAGTTGTTCTGCGAGGCCGAGCGATGCGGACGGGAACTCAACCTGCTCGAAGGTGTCGAGACGCTGAAACACACATGTGCCGCCGCTGCTGTAGAGGAACTCCAGGTTCCGTCTTTCGAATGCTACGTCTTCCAGTCGCTCCTGGGGACGGAAGTGCTGGTCCCAGAGACGTCCGCTGTGCACATTGCAGAGCCTGGCCTGAACGTTGCCGCTCATCTTGGCCGCACCGGCGCGGGATGCGACGTCAAGCACCTTGTAGATCTGGTGGTCGATGCGAAGCGCCATGCCCTCGTGCAATTCCGAAGCAGTGATCATCGTTCCTCCGATCCGCATGGTCGCGGCTCTATGCGCTGGACGGCACTTCCTCCGTGCGAAAGACGAGCACAAACATTCTTGGCCAAAGCGGCAACCGTTCAGTGACGTTCATCACGGTCTGCGAGGCAGCACGCGAGTTTTTGATGAGACGGAGGGCCGGGCGGGGCCGTCGTGATGCACATCACTGCCTTCACGGGGTTGGGTTGACGAGACTCGGAGAATCGCCGCGCTGCCGCGGCTGAAGGAGGGCGCGTGTCTCTCAAGCTCACGGTGAATCAAAAGGCAGTTCAGGTGGATGCGTCGCCAGACACGCCCCTGCTCTGGGTCCTTCGCGATCATCTCGACCTCAAAGGCGCCAAGTTCGGCTGCGGCGTGGGCTCGTGCGGGTCCTGTATGGTCCTGGTCGACAGCCGCCCGGTGCGGTCCTGCATCACGCCCATCTCCGCCGTCGCCAACGCGAAGATCACCACCATCGAGGGCCTCTCGCCCGACGGCACCCACCCCATCCAGAAGGCATGGCACGAGGTCGACGTTCCGCAATGCGGCTACTGCCAGTCCGGCCAGATCATGGCCGCCGTCGCGCTGCTTGAGCGCACCCCCAAGCCGACCGACGAGCAGATCGACACCGCCATGCAGGGCAATCTGTGCCGCTGTGGAACCTACGCGCGCGTCCGCAGGGCCATTCACCGCGCCGCCGGTCAGCTGACCACGGATCAACTGCAAGCCACATTGCGCGACTGAGGGAGGATTCCATGAACCGACGCCACTTTCTGCAGTTGAGTGCTCTCGCCGGCGGCGGACTCGCCCTCGGCCTCTACGACAAGCCCCTCACCGGTGCCTTCGCCGCTGCGCAATCCCCACGAGCGGGCCTTTCGCCGCGCGCCTTCCTCGAGATCCACGCTGATGGAACCGTGACGATTAAGTCCAAGAACCCCGAGATCGGCCAGGGTGTCAGCACCATGCTCCCCATGCTGATCGCCGAAGAGCTCGACGTCGACTGGTCCCAGGTGCGCGTCCAGCAAGCCGGCCTCAATGAGCCCGCTTTCGGTCCGCAGTTTGCCGGCGGCTCCATGTCCACCCCGCTCAATTGGGACCCGTTGCGGCACGTCGGCGCAGCCGCGCGCCAGTTGCTGATCACCGCAGCCTCGCGCAAGTGGAGCGTTCCCGAAACCGAGTGCTCCACCAAGGCCGGCAAAGTGGTCCACGCATCATCGAACCGCTCGCTCGGCTATGGCGAACTCGCGCAGGACGCGGCCGCTCTCCCTCTGCCCGACGCCTCGCAACTCAAGCTGAAAGACCCCAAGGACTACCGCATCATCGGCAAGCCCCTGCCCGGCATCGACAACAACGCCATCTTCACCGGCAAGCCCATCTTCGGCATCGACGTGAAACTGCCCGGGATGCTGTACGCGGTTTATCAGAAGTGTCCGGTCTTCGCGGGTAAGGTCAAGTCCGCCAATCTGGACCAGATCCGCAGCATGCCCGGCGTGCACCACGCCTTTGTGGTCGAGGGAAAGGTGAAGCCGGTCGCTGTCGTCGAAAGCGACCCCGGCCTCGAACCGGGCATCGCCATTGTTGCCGACACCTGGTGGCAGGCGCACACAGCCCGCAAAGCGCTCAAGGTCGACTGGGATTTCGCCGCGGGCTCAGACTCTGCTCCCTCCATGAGCAGCAAGGCCTTCGCTGACCAGGCGGAGAAGCTGCTCACCGCGGCTCCTGACCACACCATCCGCACCTATGGCGATCCGGCTGCCGCACTCAAGTCCGCAGCCAAAACCATCGAGGCGACCTACTCCTATCCCTTCCTGAACCACGCAACCCTCGAGCCGCAGAACACCACTGCGAAGTTCGAAAACGGCAAGCTCGAAATCTGGACCACGAGCCAGACCCCCAGCGGCGGGCGTCAGCTTGTTGCCCATCAGCTCGGAATCCCCGAGACCGACATCACCATCCACCTCGTCCGCGCCGGCGGTGGCTTCGGGCGTCGTCTCATGAACGATTATATGACGGAGGCAGCCTGGATCTCCCGCGAGGTCAAGGCGCCCGTGCAGGTCCTCTGGTCGCGCGAAGACGACTTCACCCACGATGCCTACCGTCCCGGCGGCTGGCACGGACTTAAGGCTGGTCTCGACGCTCAGGGCAAGATCGTCGCCTGGCAGCAGCATCTGGTCACCTACGGACAGGGCAAGCAGACCTGCCCCAGCGGCGACATCGGCGGCGACGAGTTCCCGTCGGGCCGCGTGCCGAATTACCTCATTGGCCATTCCGCCATGCCTCTCTGGCTGCGCACGGGGGCCATGCGCGCTCCGGGAGCGAACGCCTATGCCTTTGTCGGGCAGTCCTTCCTCGATGAAGTCGCTCTCGCAGCCGGCCGCGATCCGCTCGACCTTCAACTGGAGCTGTTGGCCGCCAAGCCCCAATCCGGCGGCAACAACGGATTTAAGCCCGAGCGGCTCGCCGCAGTTCTCAAGCAGGTCGCCAAAGAATCCAACTGGAGCAATCGCCGGCGGGAGAAGGGAACTGGCATGGGCATCGCGGCTTACTCCTGCCATTTGGGCTATTGCGCCGAAGTTGCCGAGGTCACCGTCGATTCGGCGAACCGCGTCCGCGTGAACCAGGTCTGGGCCGTGTGCGACGTAGGCCGCCAGATCATCAATCCATCGGGCGCGCGCGCCCAGGTCGAAGGCGCCATCATGGAAGGGATCGGCCACATGAATGTGGAGGTGACGCTCGCCGCTGGCCGCGTCGAGCAGACCAACTTCACGCAATACCATTGGCCCCGCATGCGCCAGGCTCCGCGGATGCACATCTCGTGGCGGATCACCGATAACTCGCCCACCGGCCTGGGCGAGCCGGCCATGCCGCCGGTCATTCCAGCGGTCTGCAATGCCATTTTCGCGGCCACGGGCAAGCGCATACGCAACCTGCCGATCACAAGGAGCGGCTTCAGCTTCGCGTAAGCACCTGCGGTGCGGCTGATCGCGGCTGAGCCGCAACATGCCGCAGGCCTATCGTTCGACTCGCAAGGGATTGATCGGCAGCAGTCCCTTGTCCACCAGGACCGGTGGCCTGCGCAGGTGCGTCGCCTGCTCGAAGGCATACGCCCAGCCCAGCAGATCGCCGTCGCGCCACCGCCTCGCTGAAATCTCGAGCCCGAACGGCAGCCCGCTCTCGTAGAAGCCCGCCGGCACCACCACTGCAGGCACGCCCAGCATGTTCACCCAGCTCGTATCGCTGTGCGGGCCTTCGCTGATCCTGCCGTCCTGCGGCAAGGTCTCATCTGGCGGCGGCATCTGAATCGCCGGATACACATACCCATCCAGGTGCATCCGGTCCAGCGTCTCGTCATACATCGCCAGCGCGCGCCGCCGCGGCCCAAGCACATCTGCCTCCGCCTGCGGATTGCCCTCGAACCGCTGCTGCTTCACCACCGGGCGCGGATCCACCGTCAGCGTCCCTGGCTTGCCTCCGCCGATGATGACCGGCGGCAGCGGCGATCCCAGCGCCCGCTCGTACTCCTCCGGCGACCGATACTGAGCCGGCCCAAACTCGGCGAGGTACTTCTCCGTGCCCTCGCGGATGTAGGGCAGCGTGCCGATGTGCGAAGCCGTCTCCGCAAAACTGCCGGGAAGAATCGAGTCATCGAACACCACCGTCGCACCCGCTGCCCGCAGTGCCTCAATCGCCTTCATGAACGCCGCGCGTGTCTCGGGCCGTAGCGGAATCTCGGCCGACCGGCGATCCTCTGCCGCCTGCTCGCGGCTCTCCCCCGCCGGAATCCCCTGGAACGGAATCCCCGCGCCCGCCAGGATGAAAGCCGGAACGCCAAACCGCTTTCCCTTCAGCGCATCCGTCTTCAGGTATTCGGTGTACGGTCCCGGCTGTGCCTTCGTCTTGGACTCGGCCGTCGCCGGGTCCAGCGGATCAGGTCCAGCCATCACCGTCAGTGCAATCGCCGCATCGGTGACATTCCGGGCGATCGGCCCCGTGTTGTCCAGCAGCCAATCCAGCGGCGCGATCCCCGCAATACTGACCAGCCCGCGCGTAGGAAACACCCCAACAACGGCGCTGGTCGCCGCTGGCATGCGGATCGAGTTGCCCGTATCCGTCCCATTCCCCAGCAACGCCATGTTCGCAGTGACCGCAGTGACGGTTCCGCCCGACGACCCACCCGGGCTGAATCGCACATCATAGGCATTCCCGGTCCGCCCATAAGAACTGCTGCGGTTCGTGTCGCTCGCCGCAAAATCGGGCATATTGGTCTTGCCCAGAATCACCCCCCCGGCTGCACGCAGCTTGGCCACAATCGTCGCGTCTTTGGGAGCCACAAACTCATGCCCCGGAATGACGTAGCCCTTCCAGCCATCCGTGGTCACGAGCCCTTCAACGCTGGTGTTCTCCTTGATCACGATGGGCACGCCCCAGAGCGGTCCGCGATTCGCCGGTGAGCTCCCATCCGAATCCAGCCGCGCGGCCGTCTCCAGCGCGCCCTTCACATCAAGATCCTCAATCGCGCCATACACCCCGTTGTACCGCCGGATCCGCGCGATGTACCAGTTCACAACCTGGGTAACGGTATATCGATGTCCGCTATAAAACTGCTCGAGCTGCGGAACCGAAACCTCAAGCAGATCGCGATCCATGTCGGAGCCGGACGCCGCCTCCGCCACTCTCGGATTCTGCGCGAACGTCATAAAGCCAGCGGACAAAACCGCGCAAGCAACGACGCCTCTAAGCCTTTTTCGATTCGTCAACTGACTGTACCCTCAACTCGGATGAATTCAGAAATCAGGGAGCTTGAATCCGAATCTACCGGCTGCAGGCCAAGGCTGCCAACCCCATTCCGGCCGCTCCAGCCTGTCAAATTGCGACGAAAATGATCACTTCATTGAAAGAGATCGATCGAAACGGCAACGCTCATGTATGATTCAAGCGCCGACCTGAAGGCCTTTATTTCGAGGGAGAACGCTGCAGAGCCATCATGTCCGAATCGATAACTCGCCGTTCCGAGCAAATCGTGAAGTACCTGCTTCGCTCCGGATCGGCGACGATCGAGGAGTTGCTGGCCGTCGCGGGATCGTCCGCGCCAAGCATCCGCCGCGATCTCGCGCGTCTTGAGGCGCGCGGTCTCATCCGCCGCACCCACGGGGGTGCGGAGCTGGTAGAGCCCCTGCTCTACGAGCCCTTCCGCTATGACAGCTCATTTCTCGCCCGAGAGCAGCGCCATGCAGACGAAAAGCGCCGCATCGGCCTCGCGGCAGCCGAGCTGATTGAGGCAGGCGAAACCGTGGGCCTCTCGGCCGGCACCACCACAACGCACATCGGCCGCAGCCTGCGCCATCGCGACCAGATCCAGGTGGTGACCAACGCCATCAACATCGGCATGGAGCTCTGCAACCAGACCGCCATCCGCACTTACCTGACCGGTGGCGTAGTTCTGTGGGCGTGGTCCTTCGCGCTCTGCGGAAACGCCGCGCTCAACTTCCTTGAAAACATGTACATGGACAAGGTCTTCCTCAGCGTCACCGGCTTCGACGCTGAACGCGGAGCCACCTCGCTGGAGGCGGACGAAGCTCTCGTCTATCGCAAGATGATCAAGCAGTCCAAGTCCGTGATCATCGCGGCCGACTCAAGCAAGCTTGGCAAAGTCAGCCCCGCGTTTATCTGTCCGGCGAATGAGGTTCAGGTGCTGATCACAGATTCAGGAGCCACGCAGGAAGCCGTGACTCCCTTCGAAAAGCTTGGAATCAAGGTCGTCCGCGTCTAAGCCTAAACAACGTCCAGAAACAGCAAAGCCTGCGACCGAACCGGATCGCAGGCTTTTGAAATGGAGCCACCTGGCTGCTTAGTCGCGGCTGCGCGTCTTGGCCAGCAGCCGCAGAATCTCCAGGTACAGCCACACCAGGGTAACCATGATGCCGAACGCGCCGTACCACTCCATGTACTTGGGCGCACCGTAGTTCACGCCGCGCTCGATGAAGTCGAAGTCGAGCACCAGGTTCAGAGCGGCAATGGCAACGACGAACAGGCTGAACAGGATGCCGATCGTCCCCGAGCCGTTCACACTCGAGAGGAACTGGATGTGGAAGAAGCCCAGGATCATCTGCGCGAAGTAGAACAGCGCGATGCCGCCCGTCGCCGCGACAATACCTAGCGCGAACTTCTGCGTCACCTTGATGATGCGTGCGCTGTAAGCCAGCAGGAGCGCCAACAATGTTCCGAACGTCAGGCCCACTGCCTGGATCGCGATGCCCGGGTAGCGCTGATCGAACATGGCCGAGATGCCGCCCAGAAACAGGCCTTCCATGAGCGCGTAGAGCGGCGCGGTCACCGGCGCCCATTCCTTCTTGAAGATGGTGACCATGGCGCAGATAAACCCGCCGAAGACGCCCAGCATCATCAGCCCACCAACTGCGCCCGGATTTCCAGCGGAAAGGTACTTAAACCACGTCCACGCTCCCGAGGCGAACGCCAGAATCAGCAGCAGCCCGGTCTTGTTCACTGTGCCGCTGAGGGTCATCCGCGCTGTCGCGTCGATCAGTCCGCCGCCGTAGCCGCCGCCGGCGTTGCGGAATGTGTTCTCACCAAGGGCCGGATTCGAGGTCTTCAACAAAGGCATTTTGTAAGCTCCGTGTTTCCAAGGCATTGCAGATCCCGTTAAGGATCGCAACCCCGTATCTTTCATTCTAGTGCCATAGGCATTTGTTCGCTGCCCGAGCACCCAGGCACTCAACTTATATGAGTGACTGAACCACCTGTTCCATTAGACGTTCCTGGGCCTCGATTGATTCAAGCAGCCGGAACTGCGTCCGCGTGCGATCCAGATTGTGGCTGTCGCGGGAAACGGGATAGTACGTGTCGCCTCCCAGATAGTCCGTGAGGAAGCGGACCCCCTGCTCGAACGTGATTAGCTTTCCCGCCGCCGTGACCGACTCCTTCTCATCTCGTGTGAGCATCTCACCAGCGCCCGCCAGGTACCCGCGCGCGAGCGCCTCGAAGTAGTCGAAGCGCGCGTGAACCTTGCCGAGGTCCCGCTCGTCCTCGGCCGCCTGGCAGGTCGCCGTACGCACCATGTCGCCAAAGTCATACACAGCCAGCCCCGGCATCACCGTATCGAGATCAATCACGCAGACCGCCTCGCCCGTCCCGGCATCCAGCAGAACATTATTGATTTTGGTGTCGTTGTGCGTAACGCGTTCGGGCATGTCCCGATCCAGAAGCACTCGCGCCAACGCCAGACGCGCGTTCACGAAATCGATCTCCGGCCCCGCGAGTTTCACGCGACCGGCAGCATCGGCGGCAATCGCCCGCTCCAAAGTGCGGATGCGATTCGGCGTGTCGTGAAAGCCCGGAATGGTGTCGTGCAGACGCGGCAAGGGAAGGGAAGCGAGCTGAAGTTGAAAATCGCCGAACGCGCGCGCCACCGTGAAGCACTGCTCCGCGCTCTCAATCTGCTCCGCTGTACGTGTGTTGTCGATGTACCGATACATCCGCCAGTAGATGCCCGCAGAATCCACGCACCACGAGCGCCCCTCGAGTGCAGGCACGAGTTGGAGCGCCCGCCTGCCTGCCTGTGCGGCGAGTTTGGATAAGTGCGCCGTGACGCGGTCGATGTTTTCCATCAGCGCCACAGGCTGCGAAAACACGCGCGTGTTCACGCGCTGCAAGATGTATCGCGCGCCCGAATCAGCCGTAACAAGGTATGAGCGATGTATCAGACCATTGCCGAAGGGTTCGGCAGCTCGGAAAGCGCCGGCGATCTGAAACTTGCCGGCGACATCGGCGAGAACAGCGCCGGCCTCGTGAGCCGGCGCCTCGTTGGCTGTCTCGGCGCTCATGACCACAGCGGATTCGGATACTTGCCCGCATCCACCAGCGCGCGAATGCTGTCGACCACGCGCGGCCGATCCTCGCGATAAGTCACGCCGAACCACGGATCGCGCGACTGCAGCACCTTGACCTTCGCCTCTCCATCAGAAACCAACTCGCCCACCGCCATCGGGATGTAGCTCTCCGCCTTCATCTCCTTGCCGTTCTTCTCAAGGAAGCGCTCGAAGACCTGGCGGATCTGCGGGAAGATCTGCGGAGTGAACCCCCAGTAGTTCATTGAGACCGGCTCGTCACCGCTGAGCTTCGTCACGGTGCCATCGGGAGAGGTATTCTTCGCGCCGTTGCCGTCGCGCTCAATGTTGGTCAGCTCCTCAATGCGCTGCAGGAAATTGTCAGAGCTCACGCGGCACACGCCGCGAGCCACCGAGCCGAAATCGGAAAGCGTGTTCCGCAGGATGAAGCCCACCATGGAGTAGTCAGCTGTGCCGGACTTCAGATGATCGGCCAGCACCTGGTAGCTCTCGGCGCCGTAGAAGTCGTCAGCATTGATCACAGCGAACGGCTCGTGGATCAGGTCCTCCGCCATCAGCACCGCCTGGGTGGTCCCCCAGGGCTTGGTGCGGCCTTCAGGCACCGTAAAGCCGGCAGGCAGTTTGTCGAGCTCCTGGAAGGCGTACTCAACCTGGATGCGCTTCTCAAACCGCGCGCCGACCGTTTCTTTAAACGGCTCTTCGATATCTTTGCGAATCACGAAGACCAGCTTGCCGAATCCGGCGCGCATCGCATCGTAGATCGAGTAATCGATGATGGTTTCACCTGCGGGACCGACAGGATCAATCTGCTTCAGTCCACCGTAGCGGCTGCCCATGCCGGCCGCCATCACAAGAAGAGTAGGTGCTTGCATCATTTCCTTCCATTCAGGGAGTTGAGTTTGATTTCGCTTACCGTGCGGTCATATCCAGCGTGAGCACTTCAAAGGGTTCCAGGCGATACTCATGCTCCGCCCGCGCATTCAAGTCCATGGCGGGCCGGGCCGCATCGCTCTTCCACGGGCTCTTGGCCGTGTAGTTCTGCGCGGCGCCGGCGGGGAGCTCGAAAACATCCGCCAGCTTCAGCTTAATGCTTTGGGGCTTGTCGCTCGGATTGCGCAGCACCAGCGTCGCCCTCGCCGGAGTCCACGCAGCCCAGCCGTAGACCTCGAGCCACGCGGGATTGCCCCCCACCCAGTGCGTGTCTTTCAGCACCTCCTGCCGGTCGCGCGCCCACTTCGCAGCCTCGGCCAAGTCGTCCCAGTTCTGATCTGTCAGAAGCTCCGGCGTGATGTACATCTCCTGCAGTTGAGTCCCGGTGCCAAAATACGACCGCACCTCGTTCCGGAAACGGTTATCCAGGTCCTTGTTTAGATGCGGATGCTGCTTCGCATAGATGATGCCGTGCAGCATCAGCGAATTGAGCGGGTAGAGCGGGCCGCCTTGCACGATGTTCTGATACGTCTCAGCGTCGCGATACGTGATCCAGCGCTCCCGATAGGGCCCCACTCCGGTGGCATTGTCATCATCCCCGCCGCGCCAAGTCGAGTCGGCATACCGCAGCCAGAATGGCGACGGCCATGTTCCCGTGGTCAAATTGATGAACACGTCAGGCTTGGCCGCGCGCAACTCGTCGATCAGATGAATGGCGGCCGAAAAGTCGCTGTCGAACTGGCTGCCCGGGAACACCGAGTCGACATTCCCGGTGCCGTCGAATTTGAACTGGTTCACGCCGTACGTGCGCATCATGTCGAGCGCCACATCGCGGAAGGCCGCATAGTACTTCGGCCCGGAGAGCGCGTATCCACCCGCGACAATCTCATATCCCTGCGACTTACCGAATTCAATACGCTCCTGCTTGGCCTTCCCGTAGCCGCCCCACGGCGACATCCACACGCCCGGCTCGGCGCCGTACTTCTCGGCCGCCTGCTTCACCGGCGTGAAGCCGTCAGGGAAGCCGGCGTTGAACTTCCACAGAGAATGATGCCCATCCCACCCGTCATCGAAGAGATACGAGTCGAGCGTGACGCCGCGCTTTTCCTTCAGTTCGCGCCCAAAGGCATTCACGCGATCCACCGCGCCCTGCGCATCAAAGTCGTTGCCAAACCCGAGATCGAACCACGAGTTGTAATGCAGAAATGTGCGGTAGGGATGCGCGCGCTCGCGTTCGACGTAAGCGAGGAAGTCGCGGCGCATCTGCCCCTCGCGCGCCACACCAATCACTGCCGAGTACGTAACGGACTGCCCCGCCTTGAGCGGCAGATCCCGGTCGATCCAGGCAGTCGCCCGCCCCGCCGTAACCTTGCTGTGCGAGATGGGGTGTTCGAACCCCGCGAACAGATTGTCGGCAACAATGGGCGATCCCTCCACCGACCCCGCCACCTGGGCATGGGCGAGCGCCAGGTCGATGAGCTGCACCCGGCTTATCGCCGCAGCATGATCCGCCGCCGCGATGGTCAGCGACTGACGGATGTACTGCGACCCATCCCGCAGCACCAGCGACCACGTCAGGTGCAGCGCGTGATCCGGCGTCTCCAACGGCACATCGATCTGCTGCCCATGAATGCGATCGGACATGCGCGATGCCGCCGGCCGCGGCGCGAGTTCCTCCTGCGCCACCTGGCCGGCGATCGCGACATTCTCAGCCCGGTAGATCGTCCCGTCCTTCATCAGGATCGCGAACGGCTGCGGAATCGGGATCAGCGCATTGTGCAGCCGGTCCGTAATCAGCAGCTCGTCAATGTGCTCGCCTTTGGTGACGAAGCCCGCCGCGACGGCTCGATTGTGCAGCTCATAATGTCCCGCGCTTGCACTGGCGGTCGCATGCTCGTCGCCAGAAGTCTGTTGCTGGCCCAAACCCGCCGTTCCCGCAAGCAACAAAGCGAGCAGGCACGCACCCGCCGTCCTTCTCCCTCGTCCCCGTTTGACCATTTGGCGCTGCCCTCTTCCTGAATGTGACCACGCGATTCAGAGAAGATTCTAACCGCCGATGCGAGGCTTGAGTTCAGCGAAATCGAAACGGGTTCAGGCGCACGCCGTCATCGGCATGCGCCCCGCAGTCCGGCTACTCCATCCACAGCGCGCTTGTGATGATGCGCGGATAGTAGCGGCTTGCCTTGCCTTCACCCGAAACGATCTGATCGCAGCATGCCCAGTACGAGCTGCCCTCGGTCTGCCACTTCACATGCGCGGCATCGGCGTTGCGCAGCACCTCGGCCACCCTCGGGTCCTCGTCCAGGTGGAAGACCTTGCGCGTCACGTGCATGAAGATCGAGATCTTGCTCATCCACGAGTTGTTGCTGGTCGACGACAGCTTGATCCCGCCATCCGCAAACAGATTGCGCCGCTCCGGATCGAGCAGCAGATTGCGTGTGTGCTCTTCCAGCACATCGAACATGCGCTTCTCCGCAGGCGAGCTGTAGACCTGGTCCAGCGTGCAGCCCGCAAACCCGGTGTTCACAAAGTACAGCGGATACATGCAGCCCTCGATGGCGGGCAGAATGCGCGAGCCGTATCCGGGGTTCGACTTCTCGAAGATTGCCGGAAGCACGCCGTCTACAGCCTGGTCCGCAACCACGGCGGCCACCTTGGCAGCCAGCTCTTCGCACTTCGCCTGGCTCGCCGCATCGCCTAGCTCGCGGAACATGAGCGCCAGAGCCTTGTACGTTCCCCACGACTTCACAGCGATATAGACGTTATTCCGCGTCTGCGCCAGCGAGTGGTCCAGCGAGTCGTACGTCGTGATCTCCTGCCCGCCGATGCAGCGTGTGCTGTCGAACTGCGCAAAGCCCACGTCGCCGCTGCGATGAATCATGCTCGCCAGGCACGCATCCACCACCGTCTTGTTCGCCTTCAGCCACTCAAGGTCGCGTGTCTTGGCGACGTAACAACCGGCGGTGAGCGACCAGTTGCAGAGCTGCTCCACCGTCATGTAGCTGAAACATCCCGTCAGGTTCGCAAGCTCGTAGCTGCTGCGGCCCTTGGGCGAGAAGTTATTGTGCGCGCCCATGTCATGGCAGAAGCTGATGCCGCCGGGCTTCGTTTCGTAAGGACGCTTGAGCTGTGCCTCATCCGGCGGAGGCGGCGTCTGCGAGGGATCCATCTGCATCGTCTCGGTCGAAGGCGCAAACTCTGACTTGTAGACCTTCACCTCGTCGTTGTAGCTGTAGAGGCGTACGAAGTTGTCCAACAGATTCCGCACCAGCCACGGATTGTGCTCGAGCTCCCAGAACACGTGATCCACCGACAGATCGAGCGTGTTCATCATGCAGTACTCGCCTTCGTTCACCACCCAGAACGGCAGCTCGCCAATTTCGAGCAACTGCGTGCTGCCGTAATAGCTGTGCGTCGCGTGCGAAATCATGAATTTCTGATCTTCCGAGAGTGCCGTGCCTGCGAGCTTGCTGTCGAGCGCTTCCGCCGAGGCAATCATCTTCGCCGAATTGTCCAGTGCCATCTTCAGCACATCGCCCAGTCCCTTGAAATAGCGGGTATACAGATAGCGCCCATCCAGCCCGTTCGTCTGGAAGCCCTCAAGATACGACCCGAGCGCGATTGTGATGCCGTACTTCTTGCCCGCCGGAACTTCGAATCCGAATCCCGGGCACGACCCCAGCAGGTGCACCGGGTTGTAGCGCTCCCGCACGCCGTCACTCGCCGACCAGCGCATGAAGATGAACGGCTCCGCATCAATCTTTGAGCCTTCTTCTGACGATGTGAAATCCCGCAGCTCGGCCGCCCCACCCGCCTCGCGGCGGAAAGCCCAGGCCACACGCCCGCTGCCCAGATCGTCATTAAGAATCCGGCTGCCCGTCCGCGCATGATTTAGCGCAAACATCGCAGTCTTCGTTTCCTTGCCAGCCGTATTGTCGAGTTCCAGCCGCGCAATCACCGCGGGCAGCAGTCCCTCGCGCATCCGCTGCTCATCATCCACCGCGGGATCAGGAATCGCCCCAAACGGCGAATACACCGTGAAGCTCAGCCCATCGGCAACCCAGCGGTCGCTCGCCCATCCGTAAGCGCGCGCAATCTCCTTCTCGGTGAACGCCACCGCATCCGGCTTCACATTCTGTTCCGCGGGGCCGGCCTGCTCAACCAGGAACGCATCGGCCGAGCGGTCTACAGCAGCCGTATAGAACGGCAGGCACTTCAGCGTCGCATCGGAGTACCGGTCGCCGTCCTTGAAGCCGATAAAGACCTCCTGGTCGCCCGGCTGCCCAATCTGCAGCCCAATGCCGCCGCGCGTCCCGAAGTTTCCGCAGGTAAAGCTCATGAACGCGCCCATGGGCGAATGCTGTGCATTGAAGCCGACATGGCAGTTCAGGGTCGCAGGTTTGGTCACGGTATTTCCTCGCTTCGAATTTGCTTTCTCCCGGGAGAATGCCGCAGCCATTTTCGCAGTAGCCAGCCTTCCTAGTAAAGCGATATAGTTGCGTGACTACGAATCAAAGCTACGGCGGCAGCGCAGTTCGAAAATCGGCCTGCGCCGAGCCGATTTCGCGTGGCCGTCTTTCCCGCACGGCGCGGGGTAGAGGAAGCAGGAGACCGATGAGCAGCAACAGCGGAAAACTCTCATTCTCAGAGAAGTTTGGCTACGGCCTGGGCGACATGGCGGCCAACTTCATCTTTCAGGCCATGCTGGCCCTGCAGGTGGACTTCTACACCGACACCTTCGGCCTCACCCCCGCCCAGGCCGGAACCATGTTCCTAGTCATCGGCCTCGGAATGGCCTTCCTCAATCCAGTCATGGGCGTCATCGCCGACCGCACCAATACCCGCTCCGGCCGCTTCCGCCCCTGGCTGCTTTGGACCGCCGTGCCCTTCGGCGTCATCGGCATCCTCACCTTTACCACGCCCAACCTCAGCATGGGCGGCAAGCTCGCTTACGCCTGGGTTACCTACCTGCTTCTGCGACTCGTCTACACGGTTAACAACGTGCCCTATGCCTCGCTCAACGGCGTCATGACCGACGATCCCAACGAGCGCAACAGCATCGCCACTTACCGCCAGTTCTTCGCCAACCTCGCTGGTTTCATCGTTCAAGCGCTCGCCATCCCGATGGTCAAGTACCTCGGCCACGGCAGCCGGTCGCGCGGCTATCAGCTCACCATGGGCAGCTTCCTCGGCGTCAGCATCATCTTCTTCCTCATCGCCTTCGCCGTCTCCAAGGAGCGCATTCAGCCCGATCCCAAGCAGAAGTCTTCAGTTTCCCAAGACCTTTCCGACCTGATGAAGAACGGCCCGTGGATCGCCCTTTTCCTGGCGACGGTTTTCTACTTCACCGCCCTCGTGCTCCGCGGCAACGTCATGTTGCCCTACTTCAAATACTGCGCCGGCAACGAGATCCTCTTCAGCTGGTTCAACGGCTTCGGACTGGCCTCTCTGCTCGTCGGCGTCACCTGCTCCACCGCGCTCACCAAAAGACTCGGCAAGAAGACGGTCTTCTTCTGGAGCATGCTGCTGGTCGGTATTTGCGCCATTGCGCTCTTCTTCCTGCCCGCCTCGGCGACCGTTGCCATCATTGCGCTGGAAGTGGTGCGCCAGTTCCTCTTCGGCTGCTCCGGTCCGGTGCTCTGGTCCATGATGGGCGACGTGGCCGACTTCGGCGAATGGAAGACAGGCCGCCGGGCCACGGGCACCGTAACGTCCGCTGTGGTCTTCGCCCTCTGGGTAGGACTGGCCATTGGCGCTGCCGTCGCCGGCTGGCTGCTCTCGCTCTACGGCTATCAATCGAACGCCGTTCAGACCGAGCATGCGCTGCTCGGCATCCGCCTCACCGCGTCCGTCTACTCCGGCGCAGCGTTCCTTGCCGCAGCCGTAAGCCTGCTCTTCTATGGCATCGATAGGAACCTGAACCTCACCATCTCGCAAGACTTGGCCGAACGCCGCAAAAGCTTTTCTGCATAAACCATCGGAGTGAATCAAATGCCGAAGTACCGCAATCTACTCATAGCTTCAACCGCATGCTTGTTCAGTTTGGCCGCCGTCGCCCAGGCTCCTGCACCAACCACGCTCAAGGATGCTTTCCACGGCGGGTTCGTAGTGGGTGCCGCCATCAACACGGCCCAGATCACCGGCAAAGACGTTGAGGGCGACAAGCTCATTGTCGAGCAGTTCAACTCCATCTCGCCTGAGAACGTGATGAAGTGGGAGGTAATTCATCCCAAGCCCGATGCGTACGACTTCACCATGGCCGACAAGTATGTCGACTTCGGCATAAAGCATCACCTGTTCATCGTGGGCCACACCCTCTGCTGGCACGCGCAAACGCCCGCCTGGGTCTTCAAGGATGACAAGGGCAATCCGATCACCCGCGACGCGCTGCTCCAGCGGCTCCATGACCACATCGCTACCGTCGTGGGCCGCTACAAGGGCAAGATCGGCAGCTGGGACGTTGTGAACGAAGCCCTCAATGAAGACGGCACGCTCCGCCAGTCGCCCTGGATGAAGATCATCGGCGAAGATTACATCGTGAAGGCGTTCCAGTATACCCACGAAGCCGACCCCAGCGTCCAGCTCACCTATAACGACTACAACCTCGAAACTCCCGCCAAGCGCAAGGGCGCCATTGAGATCGTGAAGAAGCTCAAGGCAGCGGGAGTTCCCGTCGCCATCGTCGGCAATCAGGCGCACCTGCACCTCGACGGCGCAACCGCGGCCGACGAAGATGCCATGGTCACGGAACTCGCCGCCGCCGGCGTCAAAGTCGCCATCACCGAGCTCGATATCGACGTGCTGCCCTCCGCCTGGGGACACACCGCCGACGTTTCTCTCAACATCAAAGAAAATCCCAAGCTTAACCCCTATCCCAACGGATTGCCCGAAGACGTCCAGCAGCAACTCGCAAAGCGCTACGCCGACCTCTTCGCCGTCTGGTGGAAGCACCGCGATGCCGTAACCCGCGTCACTCTGTGGGGCGTCACCGACGCCGGATCATGGCTCAACAACTGGCCGGTCCGCGGGCGCACCTCCTATCCGCTCCTCTTCGACCGCGAAGGCAAGCCCAAGCTCGCCTTCAAAGAAGTAGCAGCCGTCCCCGCACGCTAGGTCCCAGACCTCCCGTGCCCCATCCTAAACGCGTCGTTTGCGTTTAGGGTGGGAAAGCAACGAGCCCCACCCAGCCCGATGCCTTTGCTTTTCTTTCTGTCATTCCCGCAGGGAATCTGCGGTTCCGGATACGCAAAACAAAACGGCTCGCGCAATCAGCGCGAGCCGTCTTGTTTGTCCCGATTGCTTTACTTCGGCAACTCAGCCTTGCCGTTCACCGTGAACGTCGCCGTCCGAGTCTGATCCCCCGGCTGCGTGCTTCCCACGTACACCTTGTACTCGCCGGGCATGATCACGTGCTTGCCATCCGCATCCACCTCTGACAGCGTCCGCGGGTCCAGTTCGAAATCGACATTCGCCGACTTCCCCGCCTCAAGATGAATGCGCTTGAACCCCGCCAGAACCATCCGCGGCGAAACCTCCGTCTGCGGCTGCGCAAGATACAACTCAGCAACTTCATCGCCCGCCACCTTGCCGGTATTCGTCACCTGCGTCTGAACGCGAACCGGCTCGCCGGCCTTCACGGAATTCGCCGCGACCTTGATGTCGCCATAGCTGAACGTCGCGTAGCTTAACCCATACCCGAATCCGTACAGCGGCTTTTCCGTCATATACCGATATGTCCGGCCCTTCATCCCGTAGTCGTCGAACGACGGCAATTGCGCCAGTGACTTGTAGAACGTAACCGGTAACCGTCCCGCAGGATTGTTATCGCCCGCCAGAGTCTCCGCGATCGCAGTGCCGCCTTCCTCGCCCGGATACCAAGCCTCGAGGACCGCCGCCGCATGCTCCGCTGCATAGTTCACCGCGAGCGCCGACCCGTTCTGCAGCACCACCACAACCGGCGTCCCCGTTCCGACCAGCGCTTTTATCAACTCCTCCTGCGCATCCGGCAGAGTAATCTCGGTGCGATCTCCACCTGAGAATCCCTCCAGCTTCACCGGCATCTCCTCGCCTTCAAGCGAAGGCGAAAGCCCCATGCATGCGACGATAACGTCGGCACCCTTTGCCTGCTGCACCGCTTCCTCGCGAAGCACCTCGGCTGGAGCCTGCCACGTCAAATCGATTCCCGCCGTGCCCTCTTTGTGCAGATACTCGAGCCGGATCGCGTGCGGCTTCGTGTTGTCGAGGTGAATCGGCGACTCGAATACCTCGCCGCGCTCTGCGCTCTTCGCGCCGCTCTTCGCCATGAGCTTGTCATCGACATACAGCCGAAACTCCTCCGCATTCTCGCAGGCGTAGCAGTAATTGATCCGCACGCCCAGCCGGTAGTCGCCCGGCGCCGGCGGCACAAACATGCCGCTCCACCGAATCGAGTAGTTATTGCGCTGCAGCCCTTTCACCGGAACCACCTTGTCCCAGTTAAAGTTCACGTTGCGATCCACACGCGTGAGCACCGGCGAACCGCTGAAATCCGGAGAAGCGAAGTACTCGCCCTTCAGTCCGTACTCACTGCTTCCCGCCGCCGGATGCAGCGCCGTGTGCTCGATCGGCATGGCGAAGCCTTGGGCCAGCGTTGATCCCATCGCGTACGCAACCTGCACACCCTTGAAGCGCTTCTCGATCCCATTCAGCGGATACACCGGGTTCGGCGGCGGCCCGTTGTAGTTCCCCTGCAGCGACTGCACCAGCTCTGCCGTCGGCCCAATCACGGCGATCTTCTTCACGCCCGCCTTGAGCGGCAGCGCGCCTTCATTCTTCAGCAGCACCATCGACTCACGCGCCGCCTTCAGCGAAAGCTGCCGATGCTGCGGCGTGTTGTTCTCGTCCATGCCGATGCGGCCATACGCATAGCTCGACGGCGGATCGAACATCCCCAGCCGGAACCGCGCCGCGAACAGCCGATGCAAGGCGCGATCCACCTCCGCCTCGGTGATCAGATTCTGGTGCACCGCATCCACCAGCGAAGGAAACGCCTGCCCTTCCATGTAGCCGCATTCGAGGTCAGTCCCCGAGCGCACCGCAGCGGCGGCGGCATGCGGCATATCGGCTGCATAATGGTGGCCGGTGAATACGTCGGCCACCGCTGCGCAGTCGCTCACAACATATCCATCAAAGTGCCACGCATCGCGCAGATGATCCTTCAGCAGCATGTCGTTCGCGCACGCCGGTGCGCCATCAATCGAGTTGTAAGCGCACATCACGGACTGCGCATGCGCCTCGGTCACTGCTGCTCGAAACGCCGGCAGATACGTGTCTTCCAGATCGTGATTCGAAACATCGACGTTCGCCCGATGCCGAGTGCTCTCCGGTCCGCTGTGAACCGCAAAATGCTTGGGCGTCGAAATCACCTTGAAGTGTGCGGGATCGCTGCCCTGCATCCCGCTCACGAACGCAACCGCCATCCGCCCGGTGAGGAAAGGATCTTCGCCGTAGGTCTCCTGCCCGCGGCCCCAGCGCGGATCGCGGAAGATGTTGATGTTCGGCGCCCAGAACGTCAGCCCGAAGAACGCCTCGTGCTGGTTCTGCCGCATTGCCTGGTTGTACTTGGCGCGGGCCTCGGTCGAGATCGTCTCCGCCATCTGGTGCACCAGCGGCGTATCCCAGGTCGCCGCCATCCCGATCACCTGCGGAAAGTTGGTCGCGTACCCTGAGAACGCGACGCCGTGCAGCCCCTCGTTCCACCAGTCATACTTGGGCACGCCCAGCCGCGGAATAGCCGGCGCATGATCGCGCATCTGCTGCGCTTTCTCTTCGAGCGTCATCTGCCCAATCAACGCATCCACGCGCTTATCGATCGGTTGCGACGTGTCCATCCATGGACGCTTTGCGCCCGCGTCGCTCGATGATTTCGTCTGGCTGAAAACTGGAAGCGATAGAGCCACGAAAAGGCTCAATACGGTTGCTTGCAGGCGACCACGGTTTGGCATCATCTTTTCCCATCTGGAACGAGATACCAACATTCTGAGGCAAATGAGCCACTTCCATCCAGACCCCGCCCGCACAATCGCCCGCGCGTGGAACCTTCCGTGCCTCCGGGCGTAACCTCAAGCTATGAGAAGAGCGATCCTGCTCGCATTGGCGGTAATGGCCCTCTCGCTGCCCGTTTCGGCACAAGCGTTGCGCGCGGATGAGCAGAGGACCCCCGTAACGCCGCCCAATCCCGGTCAAACCGTTTATAACAACGCACAGTATGGATTCTGCTTCGATCTGCCGTCTCAGTGGGCCGGCTATAAAGTCATCGAGCAGAAGTGGCAGAGCTCCGCGACGAGCGTCGGTGCTGCAGCATCCGGTCCCAGGCTGCTGATCCGCAGTCCGCATTGGACAGACGCCGATCCCCGCGAAGACATCCCCATCCTCGTCTTTACCAAGGCCCAGTGGAAGCGGGTCCAGCAAGAGGAGCTCATGGTGAGCGCCGCGCCCGTCCCGCCGCAGAAGCTTGGCCAGAACAAGCGCTACGTCTTCGCGCTTCCCCCGCGCTGGAACTTCGATGAGCTGCCCGGCATGGACGAGGCAAACCAGATCGTCACCGGCAGGCCCCTCCATGCCCCCTGCCATGCCGGCAGTAAACCCAACGGCGGTGCTTCCAAGCAGCCTTAGCAGTTCCGAGTCGGTCCGATTACTTGGCGCTCGCCGGAGTCGCCGTGAAGTCGCCGCTGACACCAAAGGGCTGCACCTCAACGCTGCCGGCCACCTTGCCCGAATCGTCAAGCGTCGCCGTGTAGGTCAGCGTGAGGGCGGTACCGTTGTAGTCCATGTCGAACTTCCAGGTCACCTTATTGCCGTCGATGCTGCCGGTCACAGGTGTGTCGCCGCCGTCGGCAGTCTTGCACGTGCCGGCGATCGTGTTATCTGTCTGTACCAGCTTGCACGGTTGATCGCTCTCGTTTCCGGCAATGTTGTTGTGGATCGACCAGTCGCCTGTAAGGCTGGCCGGCGCGGCAAAGGCGGAGGTGGCAAACAGGAGCGCGGCGGAAGCGAGGAGGACCTTCATGAAGCAATTCACCTTTCACAATTGAGTCTGAGATGTGCGCTGCCGACCGGCCCAGAGGACAAACAGAGAGGGCAGCACTGCAGCATGTCAAGACAATACTGACCGGTCGGTTTGTTGTCAATGCAAAAAGATGGGATTCGACATTTCGAGCCCCGAAGACGTACGCCCGTTCCCAGCTCAGTGACCGATAACAGCCGCCAGGCAGGGCAGGGAAGTTACGGCGTTAGGTCGATCCCCGCCGCCGTCTGGAGTTGCGCCAACGCATTCAGATAGGAAGCAAGCTGTTGCCGATAAGCCAGTTGGGTCGCTCGATACGTGCGTTGCGCATCCAGAAAGTCCAGAATCGAAGCGCCACCCTTGTGGAATGAGAACTCCTCGATATCCAGCAATTCCTTCGCAAAGCCAAGGTAGGTTTGCTCATACATGTGCAGGCGTTCGCGCGCGGACGTGAAAGCAGCGTAGGCCGACTCCACATCCTGAACCACCTGCGCTCGTGACGCATCAGCCAGCAGTTGCGAACGCACCTGTTCCGACTGTGCCCGCGCAACCTCACCCTGGTTGCGATTGAAGATCGGAATCGGAATCGAAGAGATCCCAATCCCCATTGCATTCGACGAACTTCCCTTCGGATAGAAGGGCTGGAACCAATCCGGCCGCCCAATCTCGTTTCCGGTGTGCAGGTACGAAAGGCCGATCGTCGGATCAGGCCATGCATTTGCCTTTGCAAGCCGCAGGTCGGCCGCGGCCTTCGCCCGGCCCGTTTCAGCTGATTTGAGATCGGGGCGATTCTCGATCGCCTGCTTCTCAAGCTCCGTCAAATCCTTGTCGAACGGCTGCGCCTTCAGTTCGCCTTCAACCTCGAAATCCGGCGGTAGGTTCGCAGCGCCCAGCAATCCTCTCAGCGCAGCCTTCGCCGCCTTCATCTCCAGCGTCGCATCGTCAAGGTCGGTCTGGAACTGCATCATCTGCAGTTGAATCCGCAAGAAGTCCGCCCGCGAGATCTCGCCGTGCTGGAACATCTCGTTATCGATGTCCACAGTCTTCTGATAGTTCGCAAGGTTGTCGTGTGCAAATTCGAGATCTGACTTGGCCTGCAGCGCCGAAACGAACGCCTGCCGCAAGCTGAGCGTCAGCGTCCTGCGCGTGTCCGCCGAGTCGGTCTGCGAAATCTGCGTGGCCAGTTTGGCGCTACCCAGCCGCGCCGAGCGCTTTCCGCCGATCTCAAACTCTTGGTAAATCCCAACCGTCGAAGACGTGGTGTCGTTCTGCAACGTAGGATTCGGCCGCAGGCCCGCAGTGATCTCCGCCGCGCGATTCGAGACAATACTCTGCTCCTGCGCCCGTAACATCGGATTCGATCGCAGAAACAGATCGTGGATCTGTTCCCACGTGTAGGCGGGCTGCTGTGCGTGCGCGGTAATGGCAGCGCCAACACAACCGGCCAGAACGCCCACTCGCATCAATGAGGAAGAGAACACTCCAAATACCTTGATCATGGGTTATGCCTCTCCTTCCACGGCGCCAGTAGTGACCAGTCCGAGTGTTGCAATCACGGGAACGACAATCAGAATCGCGAAGGTGGTAGTGACCATTCCCCCCACCACAACGCGCGCCAGCGGCTGCTGCGCCTGCACTCCGATACCGTGCGATACCGCAGCGGGAAGAAGGCCCAGGCCCGCTGCCAGACACGCCATCAGCACCGCACGCATTTCGCCCACGCTGGCGCGGACAATGGAATGCTCCATCCCGTGTTCATGCGCCTCGGCGCGCCGAATGCCGGCAACGAAGACCAATCCGCCCAGCGTCGCTACTCCGATGACTGACGCAAATCCCACCGCCGCCGAAATGCTGAACGGCGTGCCCGAGATCAGCAGCGACAACACACCGCCCGCGATGCCGAAGGGCAGCACCGACATCACCGCAAGCGCGTCCCGTAGGGAGTTGAACGAAACGTACAGCAAACCCAGAATCACCCCCACAGTGATCGGAATAATGATGGCGAGCCGGCGTTGCTCCTTGCGAAGGCTGTCGTACTCGCCGGCCCATTCAAAGTGGTATCCCTCGGGTAGCTTGACTGAGCGTTCGAGCCTTCCCTGCACATCCGCAATGGTGCCGGCCAGGTCGCGCCCGCGGACGCTGAACTTGATCGGAATATAGCGCCGCCCATTCTCGCGATAAATCATGAACGCGCCTTCGCGGAATCCGATGCTGGCAACCTCGCCCAGCGGCACGTGGCTCCCGTCCGCAGTTGCCAGCAAAATATTGCGCATCGCGTCCACGTTCTCGCGATACTGCGGTTGGTAGCGCACAACAAAGTCAAAGCGCCTGTCGCCCTCAAGAATCTGTGTCGCAGCAGTTCCGCCGATCGCCGCCTGAACCGCGGCGTTGATATCCGAAGCCATCAACCCGTAGCGCCCTGCCGCGGCGCGATCGATGGAGATAATCAGGTTCGGCTGCCCTGTCTCCTTGAATACCGCCAAATCGGTGATGCCGGGGACCTTGCCCATCACGTCCATAATCTTCTTGGCCGTGCCCGCCAGCACCTCGATATCATCGCCAAAAAGCTTGAGTGAGTTCTCGCCCTTCACGCCTGACATCGCTTCTTCCACGTTGTCCTGGATGTTCTGCGAGAAGTTGAATGACACTCCCGGATACTTGCCGAGCGCCTTGTTCATCTCATCGATCAACTCATCCTTGCTGTGGACCGTCTTCCATTCCGACGGTGGCTTGAGATCCACTTCAAACTCAATGTTGTTGAAAGTTGTAGGATCCGTTCCGTCGTCAGGCCGGCCCACCTGTGAGACCACCTGCTTCACTTCGGGGAACGAGCCCAGGATGTGTCGCATATCATCGGCCAGTTTCACCGCGTAATCCAAAGAAATATCCTGCGGCACGGTAGTACGGATCCACAGGTTGCCCTCTTCCAGCGGCGGCATGAATTCACCTCCGACCACCCCGAAGCATGCCAGCGCCGCGATCAGCAGCAGCACTGAAGCCGCCAGCACCTTCTTCGGGTTTCGCACCACCCGCAGAAGAATGCGTTCGTAGTGCCGCTTGAGCCAGCGCACTTGCCGCGGATCGGCCGTGTGCCCGCTGCGTACCTTGCGCCGGAACGACGCCAGCACCGGCGCGAACAGCAGCGCAAACAACAGCGCCCCAGTAAGCGCATAGCTGTAGGTCAACGACATCGGCGCAAAGATCCGCCCCGGCACGCCCTTCATCGTGAACAGCGGAATAAACGCCACCAGAATGATGAGCGTGGAGAAGAGCACCGGCTTGGCTGCCTCCGAACTCGCCTCTGCAATGAGATCGATCCGATGCTCATCGCTCGTAGCCTCGTGCAGGCGACGGTAGATATTTTCGAGAACCACAATTGCCGAATCGACGATGATGCCAAAGTCGATCGCTCCAATCGAGATCAGATTCGCAGAGTGCCCCGTGGCCGACATCAACCCGAACGCGAACAGAATCGCGAACGGAATCGTCAGTGCCGTCACCATCGCGAGCGGAAAGTCGCCGAGAAACACCAGCAGCAGCAACGTCACCAGCCCGAGGCCAGTGAGAATGATGTGCCACACCGTCTCCGTTGTAGTGTCGATCAGCGTAGTGCGGTCGTAGATCGTGTCGATCTTCATCCCGGGTGGCAGAATTCCCGAGTTCAGAGCCTTCACCTTCTCGCGCAGGCCCTTCAGTGCAGGCAGCGACTGCTCACCGCGCTGCAGCAGCACCGTGCCCTTCACAATGTTCGACTCGTTGTTCCGTCCCACGCGCCCCAGTGGCGGCTGAAAACCCTCTTTAATATCCGCCACATCGCGCAGGTAAACAGGCACGCCGTTATGTTCGGCGATGAGCACCGCCCCCATCTCCTTGATGCCGCCCAGCAGTCCTATTCCGCGCACGTTCACGTTCTGGTCGCCAATCTGCAGATAGTTACCGCCCACGTTCTGATTGCTCGAAGTAATCGCGGTGATGATCTGCGGAAGCGTGACGTTGAACTGCAGCAGTCGATTGGGATCGATGTCGGCGTGGTATTGCTTCGTCGTTCCGCCAAAGGTGCTCACGTCGATGGTCCCCGGCACCTGCTTCAACTCGCGCACCACAAACCAGTCCTGCGTTGCCTTCAGTTCGTTCAAGCTGTAGGCTGGCCCCTTCAACTGATAGCGATAAATCTCGCCCACCGCGGACCACGGCGATAGCTGCGGCTGCAGTCCGGTCGGCAGCGTCACCGTCTGAAGCCGATTCAATACCTCCTGCCGGTCGGCATAATAATCGGAATCGAAATCGAAGTAGAGCTTCACATCGCTTAGACCGAAGAGGCTCGTTGAGCGGACATACTCAAGATGTGGAATGCCATTGAGCACCGTTTCAATCGGCACTGTGACCTGCTGCTCCATCTCCTCCGCAGACCACGACGGGTTCTGCGTGATGACATCCACAAGGGGTGGCGATGGGTCAGGATACGCTTCAATGTCGAGTCGCAACACGGCCCACGTTCCCGCAGCTAGCCACGCACCCATCGCGATCAACGCGATGACGCGATAGCGAAGAATCGTCGCAATCAGTGCCTTCATGGCTGGCTCGCTCCTCCGGTCAGAAGCTCCGCGCCATTCACTGCAACCTGCTGCCCGGCCTCAAGCCCCGCGGTGATCTCAACCTTCCCATCTACCGCGCGACCCGTCGTCACGTTGCGCTGCTCGGGCTTGCCGTTCACCTCAACGTAGACAACCGTCGACTGCCCTTCATGAATGACAGCCGTCGATGGAACAACGATCGCCTTGTGGTTGCCGAGATCCACGTGAATCGCCGCAAACATCTCGGGCTTCAACTTCTCGCCCGCATTCGGCAAAGCTACGCGGACCTTGAGCGTGCGCGTCACCGGATCAAGCGCACCCGACACCGATTCGATCCGCCCGTCCCACTGTTTGCCTGGGAAGGCGTCCACTGTGACCGTCACCTTCGTGCCGGGCTGAACCTTGGCAATGTCCTTCTCAAAGACATCGCCCAAAATCCACACCGTCGACAAATCGGCGATGGTCAGCAGCGGGTCGGAGTTATCGAGCGACTTTGAGAATTCCCCCGGAGCGGCGCTCACCGTCAACACGATGCCGCGGCTAGGCGAGAGCAGCGGGATCCGATCGGTCTTTGCCCCCGGCGTCATCCCCAGCACTTCCAGGCGCCGCCGCGATCGCGCCAGCTCTGCCTGCGCGGAATCGGCAGCCGCTTTCGTATCGATGTAGTCCTTCTCTGCGATGGCGCCGTGATCGAAGAGCACCTTCTCGCGATCTGCCGCGCGCTGTGCCCGTTCGGCCTCAATCTCGGCCTTCGCCATGTCTGACTGCGCAGCCGCGGCATCGGCGCTGTCAATCGTCGCCAGCGTCTCGCCGCGGTTCACAATGTCGCCCGGCTTCACCTGGATGCCGAGCAATCGTCCACTGGCCGGTGCGAACACGCGGTACGACTTCGCAGGATCGGCCTGCACCTTCGCGCTCAGGTCCAACTGGTCCTCCACCGCCTGCTCTGAAGCCGCAACATAGCGGACCGGCTCTTCCGATGCTTGTGAGCTGCCGCTTGAGGCCGACGCAGAGGGCTGTTGATGGCACGCAGTGATGCCCATGCTCAGTGAGGCCGCGACCAGCAAGCCTGCACGGCTGAGGAATATGCAGTTCTCTTTCATTTGTCTCTCTCGAGGGTTCAGCGTTGCGGCACGACACACCGACGCAGCATCGGCTCGCCATGACACACGCGCAGGACCTGACAGGTCCTCAGGATTTGTGTGAGTTGGAAGAAGCTATAGAGCCAACAGAGAAGGAGGCCCGCGCGATGGAGAAGCTGCGCTGGCCGGCGATTGCACCCGCGGCGCATCGAACGAGAGCCCGCAGTCACGTGTATCGTCCAGGTAGGCGGCACACGCGTTTTGTATACCTGCTGCTTCAGAGCTGCGTGTCGCGGGGAGACAGACAGATGGAGAGAATTGCTCTGTGCTTGACTGCCACTTCGGCGCCGAGGGATCAGGCGCTGTGAAATCCTCAAGCCGGCCCTTGTGGAAAGCGCCGTGCCCGTCGTTCAGATATACATCAAGCCGCTGATGCGTGAACGCCTTCTCGATGACGATGTCCGGCGCACCATCGCGGTTTACGTCGAGCGCCGAAATCGAGAGGCCGCGCTCCGCGGTGGAGAAGGTGATGACTCCACCATTGCCCGACGTGATGTGAAGCTCGACACGAAACGATCTCTCGCCGCTTGAGAACCCGGCCGGCAGAAGAAGCGCTCCATCGGGTAGCTGGTCGTTGTCGAAGTCGGCTGCCGCCAGGTGCTGTTCGAAGCCCAGCAGCTGATGCACCATCGTAGCTTCGCGAGACAGCGCTCCTCGCAGTCCGTCCTGCGCCCTGAGCGAGGGCACTAACAGGAACAGCATGGAGACGACAATCCCGAAGATGGTTGGTCGCAACTTCATGAAGTCAACGAGCGATGAAGCGTCTGCAAGTCCGCTGACAGAGGCCTGACAATTGGGGAGCAGACACTTACATTATATAGACGCAAAGATTCGCGCCCGGAACCATGAATCTTTCGAGTCGCGCCAACACGCATTAACTGAACACGAAGCGAGACCCTCAGCGCGCGGTGCTGTACATCTCAGACCCCGCGATGAGAAACGCACCAACGCCATAGACGTAACTCGAAGTCTGGCTCAATGGCGCGGGCGCGGCGCCCACCGGCTGAATGCACCCCAGCCGCCCGTCGGCGAAGATGTGCTTCAACATTCCCGCCCACGCTTTATGAATTACCGGCGAATAGGTCGCGGCTGGAAGCAGTTTGTGGTTTACTCCATATGCCAGCGCGTAGGTGATGAATGCGCTGCCTGAAATTTCGGGTAGCGGATACGAGTCTGGATCAAGCAGCCCTGGACGCCACAGGCCGTCGGCTCCCTGCACCTTGATGACCGCTGCAGCCATCTGCTGCAGGCGCGCAACGTACTTCGCGCGCAGCGGTGAGTCAGCCGGCATGCGATCGATCACGCGCACCAATCCCGCCATCACCCACCCATTGCCGCGCGACCAGAAGATCCGGCGGCCGTTCCTCTCGCGCTTGTCCATGAAGGTGAGATCGCGCGAGAACAGATGCTCGTCCTTGTCATAGAGCAGGTTGTCGGTGATGTGCCACTGATGATCCATGAACTGCCAGTACTTGTCGTCGTGGGTAATCGCGGCCAGATCGGCGAGCACCGGCGGCGCCATGAACAGCGCGTCGCACCACCACCACAGCGGCTTCGTGCCGTCGTCGGCAGTGGAGATTTCCGCATCCATGCGCGTGCGCGTGGGCGCCAGCATGCGCTCGTCTTTTGTGAGCATGTACTGCTCAAGGTACATCTGGCTCACAGCCTGATCGTCGGCATGCAAAATGCGCGGTCCAGGCTGCCACGCGAGCTCATCTCCAATGCGCCGCATCGCTGTGCGGTACTTGTCGCCGGAGACGTCCGTAGGTACCGCCATCATCCCCGCATACAGCGCGGCGAAGGTCCAGTCGTACTGCGCTTCCGCGGGAAGCCGCTGCAGTTGCCAGTCGGCAACACGCTGCACCGCCTTGGCGATGTCACGCTTCGTCATCGCCGGCGACAAGTCGCTTGCCAGCGGGCCTGCGTCCGCAGGAGCATCCCCCGGCGCGGCCGTCTGCCGCTTGCTGAGATCGGGAACACCTGCTTGCTGCGCGAGTGCGGCAGCGCAGGTGAAAGCAGAGAGGCAGAGGCACGCAGAGAGGATTCGACCATTCATGGGTATTTGCCCGAAAACAACGTCACATCCGTTTTACTGCACTGCACTCCAGTTGAAGAGCTGAAATTCGCGAATGTGCGCCTCAGAGGTACTGGAAAGAATATTGAGCCGCACGCGCGATGCGGTCACAGCCGTGAACGCGTCGATCTTCTTGTGACCGATAGCCTCGCCGCTCGCGACCGGTGTCCAGGCGCGCTGCTTGTCGTTCCACACTTCAATCGCGTACTTCTGCACGTGCTGGCCATCGTTCAACCATTCCATCGTAAGCGCGTGATCGAAGGTGATGGGGTGATCGAAAGAAAGTTCCAGCACGGCATGGTGCGATCCCTCAGGTGCTGACCAGAACGTATCAGGATTGCCATCGGACGCAGCGGAGACGTTATCGCCGCCGGCTCCGTGATGCAGTGCCAAGTTGCCCTGCGCGCGCTTTTGAAGAGCCTCGCCGAATTCCTTCAGCCGCGCCACGTCGTTCTCCGGGAGCAGGCCGCGGTTGTCCGGCGCGAGGCCCAGCATGAGTTGCGCTCCACGCCCGACCGTCTTGTCATAGGTGTCGAGCAGTTCGGGCAGAGACTTCAGCGACGATTCATCATTCGGATGCCAGAACCAGTGCAGCTTGCGCAGAGGCGTGTCGGATTCAACGGGACGCCAGCGCCGATAGCCGTGCCTGTCGATCACGTTCCAGTTCTCATAGCTCACCACGCCGGCCTCATTCCCCACCCAGCGCGCATCGCCATACTCGAACAGGCCTGTGTCGGCGAAGACGATCGTGTTGGGCTGATACGTGCGCAGCGTCTCGATGATCTTCTTGAAGTCGTAAACGTGGCCTTCGCTGCCCGCGCCATCGAGCCAGAACTCCACGAGGTCCCCGTAGTTCGAGGCCAGTTCCGATAGCTCATCATTGTAGTAGCGGTCGTATGCAGCAGAATCCTTGTACCGCGGATCATGGCGATCCCACGGCGACAGATACACGCCAAACTTCAAGCCATACTTGCGCGCCGCCTTCGCCACCTCGCCCACAACGTCGCCCTTGCCGTCGCGCCAGGGGCTGTTCTTCACGCTGTATGAGGTCTGTTGCGTGGGCCAGAGGCAAAAACCGTCATGATGCTTCGCCACCAGCACCACATACTTCGCGCCCGAATCATGAATAGCCTTCATCCACTGATCGGGATCGAACGCAGTCGGATTGAACGTCGATGGCGCAGCGGTGCCATCACCCCACTCGCGATCGAGGAACGTGTTCGTAGAGAAGTGAATGATGACGCCGAATTCGAGATCCTGCCACGCGGTCTGATAAGGAGCGGGGCGGATATCGCCTGCCGAATCCTGCGCGCAAATGTTCGCAGCAACGAGGGCAAAGGCAAGAAGGAAGATCGAGAACCTGAACGGGGCTTTCGCGGTCATTCCACTATTTTCTCGCGAGAGACTCGGATGCGGATTCATCGGGGTCCCAGCCCGACCCCACAAAGCCCGCCCAGTACCACGGATGCGTGCTTTTGCCCGCCGCTCGCCGCTCGTCGAGCATCTTGCGGGTCGAGTCCCACACAGCTTCAGCGGTTGACGCATGCTGCTCCAGCCGTTCCCCATAAAGATGCCGCATGAACCGCGCCGTAATCCGATCGTCAACCGGCCAAAGCGTCATCACCACGTTGCGAGCGCCGGCAATGCGGAAGGCCCGCTCCAGCCCTAGCACGCCCTCGCCATCAATCAGCACGCCCGTGCCGGTGTTGCACGCCGAAAGCACAGCCCATTCCACGCCGCTCAAATCCAGCGAGGCAATCTCCTGCGCGGTCAAAATCGACGCTCCGCGATCGCGATTGGCGCCTGCAAACACCAGACCCGAGTGCAGCAGCGGATTGTCGTCCCCGCACCTGCGGTCGAGCACGAACGCGTGCGTCGCCACGTGCAGAACGCGATAGCGCGGCGCATCCTGAAGGAACCGTGCGCGCGTAGCCTGGTCGCCGGTGATCAGCGCGGCTGGTTCAGCGGGATTCCAGCGGTGCCACGTCGAATCGATCTCGCGCAATTCCAAAGCCGCGCCTTCCAGCGGCCCGAACTCCACCTGCTGCAGCGCATCGCAGGGGATCGACGCATTGCGAAGCCGCTCAGCCGACGGCGGCGGCGGCGTGTTCTGGGCAAGGTTATTCTGAGCGACATCAAACTGCGGGCTGCCAAAAGCCAGAAGCCCCGAGCGATGCACCGGCTGATACTGCGTCAGCAAATCGCGTTCGCTCGATATCGTGTGAATGACCTGCTTGCGTTCCGCCAAATAGCTTGCGCCGTCGGGCAGCGAAGCAAACGGAACCAGATCGAGCATGCCGTCAGGAACCAGGATGACCAGCTCGGCGCTACCCACACTCGCGTGCAGCGGATCCCAAACCAATTTACGCAGATCTGCGCCCGCCTCCCGATATGCGCGCTCATTGCGTGCGGAGCCTACACCGCCGCCGTGTGCTTCCGCGTTTGCTGAGGCACGCATGCGGTTGACCGCGTCTTCAATTGGCTTGGCATCGCCCAGGTCGATGACTCGTGCGTTCGGCGATTCCGGCTGCACCACCACGGCGAGATAAGCGGGTGTGTCGAAGTGGTGCGAGTCCACCTTGTCCACAACGCGGCGGCTGAATGCCCAGTACGAAACCAGTACGGAATGTGGCGGAAGGGCATGCCGCAACTCCTCAAGTCCGGCCGAGTTGACCGCCTCGTCCTCGTGTACGACGGCAACGCGTTCGGCGAGCTCGCGCTCAATCTTCTCCATCCGCGTGCGCGCAGCGAAGATCGCCGCATCCCCGCCTGACTTCTCCGGATGCCGCTCCAACTCCAGCAGATCGGCACGCGCTCCGTTCAATTCGCTTATCAGGCGCGCAGTCTCAGCATCGTTTGAGGCATTCAGATTCCGCTGCCTCCGCGCCATCTCATCCGCAACCAGCGCGCGCGACCGCACCATCTCGTCATATACGGCGGCCGTTGGCAGGTCCGGATGGCGCGCAACCACTGACAGCGCTGTGTCCAGTCCTTTCGCGCGCCGTTGCGCGTATGCAAGCACCTGCCGCTCCGGCAACACACGCGCCTGAAGCGTGAAGCTCTCACGTCCCATGCGGCTTGCCACCAGGGCTTCATCAATCGCCCGCTGCAAGCTGCCTCCGGAAGCCAGTGACCGCGCGAAGTCCGCGTGCTGGTCGGCCCTGTCGTCGTAGGGCGAATTCCTGTTTTGGAGCGCAAACTCGTACTTCGGCCAGGCCTGCTTGAAATCGCCACTCCGGCTGTACACGCTTGCCAGGTTGCCGGCTACATCCATCACCCACGCGCTGTGCGGCCCGTAGGTCTTGCTCAGGCGCTCGGAGGCGGCGTTGAAATGAACGATCGCGTGCGGAAAATCCTCTGCCCGCATGTAGTGCGAGCCCAGCGAATTCTCAAAGACGCCCACGTGCGGATCGTCCGGTTTGGAGCGCAGCGCCGCGGCCAGGCACTCTTCCGCCGCTGCGCCCGATCCCTTTTCATCCCCCATGCGGCGCAGGACTTCGGCATACGTTGAGAGCGTATAAGCCAGGTCCCAGTCATGATCCGGCCCCGGCTTGCGTTCAATTGCGATCGCCGCTTCCTCGGCATGCTTTGAACACTGCAGATCGTTCAGATACAGGCAAACGTAAGCTAGCTCATCCGATGCGTTAATCCCCTCTTCCGCATCGGGAAACTCCTTCTGCGCAATCTCCAGCGCCTTCTCAGCGTAGGGCCGTGCCTCGGCATGGCGGCCCAGCGCCACCCTCACCTCTGAGGCGTCGGAGAGGGCGGCCACATAAGCCTTGCTGCGCTTGCCCGCTGCGGCTTCAGCCACCTTCAGCTCGCGCTCAGCCAACTCAAGCGTCTCCTTCGATGCCCGTGAATCATCAAGTTGAGTTGAGATAAGGTCATTGAGTGCCTGCGCCAATTCGACTGTGTCGCCTTTGCCTGCGGCTTCTACTTTCGCCAGCTTCGCGCGAGCGGCGGCAATGTCCTGCCCCGCCTCCGAAGCTTCAGCGGCAGGGGCGGTCGCATTGCCGGCAGCCGGCGTAGCGGGCTGCTGCGCGAGACACGGCAGCACCAGCGCCGGAACCAGGGCGATAATGTGCGAGATACGGGCCACGGGGATCAACAACCTCATAACCGCCAGTCTCAAAACGCACGCCGGCCGTCTCGATCAAAGACAGCTTTAGTGCGGCTAATTTTCTAATTAACTACTTACCCGCAGTCGGGGGAATCTCTGATAACTGCTTGCGTGCCTGGTGAACCAGGTCGCCACGCAGCGAAACTACATGATTCAGATCGCGCCGCGCTTCAGCCGCATTCGATTCGGCCAGCGCAATCTGCGCGAGGTAATAATACGCCGATTCCTCATAGGCTGAGTCACCTGCTGAGGCCACTTGACGCAAGATGCTCGCAGCTCCGCGCAGATCGCCCGAATGTATCCTGCACACGCCGGAGTAAAACTGCGCCGCCAGGCCGTCCGGCCCACTCTTGTCCACCTGGGAAAGTGTCTGCGTCGCGCCCGCGCAATCGCCCGCGATGTACTGCTTCATCCCGTGCTCGAAGGCGCTTTCCGCAGATCCATCGCGGAGCACGGGTGGCTGATACTGAGGTAACCTCAGGTCGGCAATTGACGCCAGATCGGCAACCTGCGTCGTCGGCTGACCCTGGGAGGCACTCGGCTGTACCGGGGGAACGGCACTCGGCGCAGGCTGCGTGACCGCCACATTGCCGCCGGTCTGCGGAGCATGCTCCATCACGCGGTATCCAAAGAATCCGAGGATCAGAGCAGCCGCTACTGCCCCGAAGCCAGCAACCGGGCGCCAGACAGTGGGCCACTCAAAAAAACGCTTCGGCGCTTCGATCGCGACCGGATGACGGCGCAATGCTTCCTGTGCCGCCTGCAGTGCTTGGAGTTCCCCAAGACAAACAGGGCACTCAAAGTAATGGTTTTCAAATCTTTCCGCTTCAGCCTCGGGCAGAGTTCCTTCGACGTACTGCTCCAGCCATTCTCTCGCGGGGGCTCCGATGCAGTTGCTCATGATGCTCTCCCTGGTTGAATGTGGCGCCCGGGAGAATTTTGTGACTCCCTCTTTAGAAAATCGATTACGCGGCGCGTCGCGCGGAGCTTTCGCTGCCTGACCACGTCCGGATTGATGTGGAGCTGCGTGGCAATCACGCCCGGCTTAAGTCCATCCACCAGTGTCATCTGCAGGATCGCCCTGTCGAGCTTGTCCAGGTTCTCGATGGCGCGGAGCGCGCGGTTTTCCTGATCGATCTCTTCACGGTGGAATGCGCCGTTTTTAAGGTCGGGAATGTCGTCGGGCAGCTCCACGGCAGCCACCCGCTTGCTGCTACGGAAGTAATTATTCAAGCAGTTGCGGGCAATCCCCAGCACAAACTGCGTCAGCTTTTCGGGATCCTGAATCTGGCCCCGCCGCAGCGCGCAAAGAGCCTCAATCATCACGTCCTGCTTGATATCGGAGGCCAGATCGGCGTCGCGCAGGCGCGCCGTCAGCATGGCCTTCACCGGGGGCATATAGCGCAACGCAAACTGGCGCTCTGCGTCCGGCTGTCCGGCGGCGATGTCCCGAACCAGGCGGGCGCTCTCACTTAGAGACGACGAGGCCTCGGTCCTGACTGTGGAGGTGGGCTCGGGGGGAACATCCATCGTTTCAACGCCTCAGATCCGGGGCACATCGGTTGCGGCCATTTTCTCACAGCGGGAGGCTATGTTCACAGGTTACTTACAGTGCATAGAAGTCGTTGAGTTAACAGGGGATGCGTCGGCCTTCCATCGCAGCGGGGTCGGACCGGCAGTCGAACGGTCCCCCCACTCGCACTCACCATTCCGGTCGAAGAACCCCGTAGCGCCATCCTGTCGACTTTTTCCTGTCGACAGGGTAGGAAGTCCCGAACCCCGCCCAACCGGCGGCGAAGCCGCAGCCCGCCGCACCGTCGGGTGCCCCCGGTCCCTCGCATTTTGGGGACCGGGGAAGGAAGCTCCGAGCAGCACAAAACCCGAGTGCCCCACATCTCCCGGTTTTGGAGATGTGGGAAACCACCGAACCCCGCCCAGCCCGCGGCGAAGCCGCAGTTGGCCGCACCGCAGGTGCCTCAGGCGTGCAGATCGTCGTCTTTGGTCTCCCGGATCATGAGCAGGCCAATCATGGTCAGCACCGTCGCCCCGCAAAGGTAGTAGCCGACGTATTGAAGCCCATAGTTCTTCGCCAGCCAGGTGGCAATATAGGGCGCCAGCGACGCTCCGAAGATTCCCGCAAAGTTGAACGCCAGCGAGCTGCCGGAGTAGCGCACCGACGTCGGGAAAAGCTCCGAGACAATTGTCCCCAGCGGCCCGTAGGTCATGCCCATCAGCAACTGGCCCAGCGCCATCATACCCAGCGCGCCGCCCGGGCCAGCGCTGAAAATAGGAGCCATCACCAACCCAAACAGGAAGATAGCTCCGGTAATCCACATCATGGTGGAGCGGCGGCCGCGCTCGGCCAGCAACGCCGAAATGGGGATGAACAGCGCAAAGAAGCCCACGTCGAAGATCTGCATCAGCAGGAACTGGCTCTTGGGATAGCCCAGGCCCTGCGGGGACGTTCCCCAGGAAAGCGCAAATACTGTGATCAGGTAGAACAGGACGAAGGTGGCAAGGCAAAGCAGAGTTCCGGCCACCAGAGCTTTGAAATGCCCGCGGATCACGGCAATAAGGGGCAGCTTCACCTGCGAGCCCTTCTCCAGAATCTTGCGGAAGGCCGGCGTCTCGTGGATGGCGAGCCGTACATAAAGGCCCAAAAACACGAGCAGGGAACTGGCCAGGAACGGCAGCCTCCATCCCCAGGCGAAGAACTGCTGGTCGCTGAGGCCGCGGGTGAGCAGATAGAACACGCAGCCGGAAAGGAACAGCCCGACCGGCGCGCCAAGCTGCGGGAACATCCCGTACCAGGCGCGCTTGTTGGGCGGGGCGTTCTCAATGGCCAGAAGAACGGCGCCACCCCACTCGCCACCCAGGCCGATACCCTGGCCGAACCGGCACAGCGATAACAATAGGGGCGCGATCAGGCCAATGGAGTGATAGGTCGGCAGCAGGCCGATCCCCACCGTGGATAAACCCATGGTCAGGAGGGCGATGACCAGCGTGGCCTTGCGGCCGATTCGGTCGCCAAAGTGACCGAACAGTGCCGAGCCGATCGGCCGCGCCACGAAGGCGATACCGAACGTCGCCAGCGAGGCCAGGGTTGCCGCGGCCGGGTTCGTGGACGGGAAGAATAGCCGGGGAAAGACCAGCACGGCCGCGTTGGCGTAGATGTAGAAGTCGAAGAACTCAATCGTGGTTCCGATGAGGCTGGCGACAAGGACCTGCGCAGGCGAGTTGACCTTGGGGGAAGACGCTTCTATCCGGTTCATGGGTTATGAACAGACCACCATAGTGGACTAATAAAGTCCAGCAAAGCAGAGAACAGGCAACAGAGATCAGAAAGGCAGGGAATAGGGAATAGGGAGTAGAAGACCGCCGGTTCAGCCACGAGTCCACCGTGCCCCATCCTGTCGCCTTTTTTCTGGCGACAGGGTGGGAAACCACCAAACCCAAATCAGCCCGCGGCGAAGCCGCAGTGGCCGCACCGCAGGTGCCGGCGAAGCTGCGGTTGGCCCCACCGCAGGTGGTGTGGAAAAACTTGTCAAGCCCTTTTTCGAAAAATAGTTTGTAAGTAGATTTCCTATCAGCCACATACAAATCGAAGAAAATTGCCGATTTATGTGCGAAATATGCCACACTTAAATTAACCAGAAAAACAACGCCCGCCGGCGCCAAAACCGGCGGGCCTTTCTTTTGCCCGAAACCCAATCCGGGCACCGGGAACCTCACTCACCACCAACCCACCGTGCCCCATCCTGTCGCCTTTTTGCTGGCGACAGGGTGGGAAACCACGAACCCACTCAAACCTGGCGGCGAAGCCGCAGTTGGCCGCACCGCAGGTGCCTCAACTCAACTCACGAAAGGAACTACAACATGTCCACGATCCTCACACCAGAACAAGCCGTACAACGCTGTCTCGACGCCTACAACAAAGCCTGCGCCGAAGACGACGCACGCAACGACCACAGCCCTGAATCCCTCCGGCGCGTCAACACGGAGTACCGCCGCGCCATGCCCTTCCTGACCCCCTCCACCATCGACGCCTTCCTGGCCTGCGTCACCCACGGCCTCGTCCTCGAAATCTTCACCACCGCCGAAGCTGCCAAACTCCTCTACGCCACCCAGATCGCCGTAGGCTCCCGCCGCACCGCCCAACAGCAATCCAAATCCCATTCAACCCAACCGACAGCCACCCCCACCCCCCTCCCTGTTCCCGCACAGACCGCGGGTGCCCCATATCTGCGGACAGCCTCACCGTCCGGAGATGTGGGAGACCACGAACCAAAAACGGCTCCCTCGCAGACCCACTCTGCGACTCTGCCATCCCGTAACTCCGCAACTCCTACACCCACCCCCCTCCCCCCTGCCGCAACCCTCCGGCAGACGCCTGCAAAGGCCTCAAAGGACGACACAAACCAGGTCCAGGCCATGCTCGAACAGATCCTCAACGGCAAGGCCATCTCGCAGGACCCCCTGGCTCCCTGGAAGAAGGCACCCCCCACCCCCTCCCCCCTCACCAAGGCAGGCATCGCCAGCTAGCAGCCACGCCTTCCGCGCTGACTTGCTGACTCGCGAGGTCGCGAAGCGACGCTGACTTGCTGAAACGAAACAAAGGAGCCCCCTCACCCACCCATCCACCCTGCCGCTTCACCCCACGCCAACGAGCCACACAGGATATCCCTGCCCAAAATCAGCCAACTGTCCCTTTGTCCCTGCATCTTCTACTCCCTACTCCCTATTCCCTACTCCCTGTCCACACCTCTCCCCTCCATCCCTCCACCCCTCCCATCCCTTGTCCCTCCTGTCCCTTTGTCCCTGCCTTTCTGGTCCCTGGTCCCTTTTCCCTTCTCCCTGTCTCTATGTCACAAACCGACATTGCGCTCCACTCTGGTGTGAGGTCGATTGTCCGATGCGTCAAGTCAGGATTCAGTTCGCGCCGCTTGAGCGTGCGCAGGCCGCGGGGGAATGCCGGCGGCGGAGCGTGCATTTCCTTGAAAGGGAGCCAAAGCAAAACGTGCGAGCGCACGCGTTGGCCGCTCCGGCCCGCAATGTCGGGATTACCTGGAAGGTGATTCTTGTGCTGTGGCTGCTGTTCCTGGCCGCGCTTTGCGTCCGTGCCAGCTTGCCCGCGCAGGCCCCCGCTTCAGCCGCGCCCGATTCGTTGACTTCCGGTTCAGTGAGGGTAACGGAGATCGGCGCAGTGCCTGCAAACCAAGTGCCGGCGAACGAGCGCGGCGCAATCTCCTAAAGGTTCAACAAAGACAGACGCGGAGAAGTCCTGGTTGTGAGATGCCAGGCTTCATCTTTCGTCGACAAGGCACCTGGGCTGGGACGCGTGTCCCGGCCCGTTTTTTTCGTGCGGGAACCGCCTCAGGTTATTGTTAAGCAGGAAAATCGGAGATTAAGTTCGTGAGCAAGTCTCAGGCCGTCAAGTTCGGAACCAAGGGTTTTTGGGCATTCGACGTTGCTGTGGGCGTCTTTCTGAAGCACCTCATCGACGCGGCGCAGGAGAGCGCGGAGGCAAAAACGGAATGGCTGTCCAAAGCTATATCGGACTGGCGCGTGTGGGCCGTTATCGGAGATTTCGGGTTCCACTTAGATGAGCACTGGTCAGCAGAGCAGCGGAGTTCAGTCATCTCGCTTCTAGAGAAAGCCTGCGATACGGTCGCGAGGAGAAATTGCATTCCTGCAGAGGAGATTGTCAGTTGGCCCTTTGTGGATGACCTTCGCATTTATACCCGCGGTTTAAACGAAGTGGCTACCGCGCCCGTTGTCGAGTTGGGGCGTGCGGTCATCGCTTTGCTTCGTGATGAATTGCCGGAAGGGGCCAAGGGCGAAGCCTATTGGCCGATGCGTCGAGACGTTACTGCGCGGTGAGCATGCGGTATTCGCGAAGCATGCTGAGGCGCCAGCGGAGGATCATGCCGAAGGCGAGCACGAAGAAGAGGGCGGCGGTCTGTTCGAGGGTCATGATGGTGTCGAAGTAGCCGCGGGCGAAGTAGCGGATGGCGGCGAGGAGGACGACGACGGCGAAGAACGCGCCGTTGCGCTTCATCTTGATGGCGTCGCCGTCGCGGATGAGGCGCGAGGTGGCGAGCAGCGGCCAGGCCAGCAGGATGGCTCCGATGGCGAACGCGATGAGCGCCCAGAGCCACGGCACCCGGAAGGGCGGCGCAATGAACATGCAGAAGCCGGTGGCCATGCCCATGGGAGGGATGACGATCTTGCGGATCGTGACGGCGGTCTGCGTCTCGCGGATACGCCAGATCATCACTCCGATGAAGCCGATGATGGAGGAGACGGCCGATGTCGCGAGGGGAACGTGGGGAAATGCCATGGGTGGAGATTCCTGTATTCAGTTTATCGAAGAACAGGAAATGGTGCCATTTCTGCCGGTGAGCTGGTGACCTGCTGGCGGGTTACCGGACGGCGGGCCAGGATTGCAACTCGAGGATCTTCGGCAGAAAGCCGGTGATCTGGAGGAGCAGCGTCTCGCCCCAGTAGTGCTCGTCAGAGTTTGCCTGGCCTTTGACGGGGAGAAGAAACTCGTACTGCCTTACGTAGTTGGCGGCCTGTGCACGCATGTCGTCGGGTATAGCGGGGTGGTCGGCGATCTTGCGGCAGATCTCGGCCAGGCCCACGAGGACCATGGCCTTTGCTTCGTTTCTGGATGTGTGAATGGCGAGTTCGTCCGTGGGCATGCGCGGGCTCCTGTGTGTTCGATCCAATATGAGCTAAGCGCAGAAGGAAGGCGGGCGGGTACTGGGAGAAGTTGCAGTTAGAGGAACTTGTCGTAGCTTTCGATTTGTTTGGCGGTGTATTCGCGGCGCTCGACCGGGGAGCTGAGGATGGTCGACGTCGAGGTTGCGCCGAGCGCGGAGAGGCGGTCGATAAGCGTTTCCATGTGGCGGATGGAGACGACGTCGGCCTCGAGGATGAAGGACTCGGAGCCGGTGACGCGGTGACAGCGGCGGATTTCGCCGAGCTCCTTAATGGCGGTGACGGTGCGGCTGATCTGCAGGTCGCCTCCGGGGATGGTGAGGCGCATGAGGATGCGGATAGGCACGCCGAGTTTGGAGCCGTCGACACAGGCGTGATAGCCGGTGATGACGCCGGCTTCTTCGAGGCGGTGTACGCGTTCAGCGACAGCGGGCGTGGAGAGGCCGACCTTGCGGCCCAACTCGGCGAAGGTGATGCGGGCGTTGCGCTGGAGCGCTTCGATGATCTTCCAGGCGATGGCGTCGAGCTCTACGACGTTGGGCAGATGCTTATGGGACATGGCCGGTAATCCTCGCTGCAACTCGTCAGCAATCGTAAACCCTCGCCGCTGATCTCCCTAAGATCATTAGGCTAACGGGCGGGATTTTCTTCGATCCGGCCTGTTCGCTGATGTTGGATGTTGCCTATTCTTTGCAAAGCCGGAGTGCGTCCCCTTTCCCTTTCACTCCCCTGCACTTACGGCGCGAGGTCAACACATGGGTACAACCGCATCGGCTTCTATTGCATCGCATTCCGCCGCAGAACACATCCATTCCCAACGCGATTTTCTTCCGTTGAAAGGCACAGACCACGTGGAGTTTTACGTGGGCAATGCAAAGCAGGCTGCGTACTTTTATCGCTCGGCCTTTGGCATGAAGCTGGTGGCGTATGCGGGGCCCGAGACAGGGCAGCGCGATCGCGCTTCGTACGTAGTGCAGCAGGGCAAGGTGCGGTTTGTGCTGACGACACCGCTGCGCTGGAGCGATCCGATCGCCGAGCATGTGCATCGCCATGGCGATGGCGTGAAGGTGGTGGCGCTGTGGGTGGACGATGCGCGCAAGGCCTGGCGGGAGACCACGAGCCGCGGCGCGATCAGCGCGGCTGAGCCGCATGTGAAGCAGGATGACAACGGGCAGGTGGTGCTGGCGAGCATACGCACCTATGGCGACACGATTCACACGTTTGTGGAGCGGGGCGAGTACAACGGCCCGTTCATGCCGGGGTATGTGGCCATCGCTGAGGATCATGTTGCGCGGCCAGTGGGCCTGCTTCACATCGACCATATGGTGGGCAACGTGGGCTGGCACGAGATGGACAAGTGGGTGGAGTTCTACGCCCACGTAATGGGCTTCAGCCTCTATCAGCACTTCGACGACAAGGACATTTCGACCGAGTATTCGGCGCTGATGTCGAAGGTGATGGCGAACGGGAACGGGTATGTGAAGTTTCCCATCAACGAGCCGGCGGAGGGGAAGAGGAAGTCGCAGGTGGAGGAGTATCTCGACTTTTATCCGGGGCCGGGCGTGCAGCATATTGCGCTGGCGACTGGCGACATTCTGCACACGGTGACAAAGCTGACCGAGCAGGGCGTGGAGTTTCTGCGTGTGCCGCATACGTATTACACGGAGCTGCAGGACCGCGTGGGCAAGATTGACGAGCCGATCGAGGAGCTTGAGAAGCTGGGCATCCTTGTGGATCGCGATGACGAGGGATACATGCTGCAGATCTTCACGAAGCCGGTAGAGGACAGGCCCACGCTGTTTTTCGAGATTATTCAGCGCAAGGGTAGCCGCAGTTTTGGGAAGGGAAATTTCAAGGCGCTGTTTGAAGCGATTGAGCGCGAACAGCAGTTGCGCGGGAACCTTTAATCCTGTGCGAGGAGAAACATTATGGCTACCGCTACGCTGACCGCTGCTGCTCCATATTTAATTCAACAGGTGTACGCGGCGTACACCCCGGAGCAACATGCGGTGTGGGCGGAACTTGTGGGCCGCGTGCTTCCCAATGTTGAGAGGCACGCGGCGCGCGAGTACCTTGAGGGCTTTCAGATTATTGGGCTGCAGCCGGATAGGCTGCCGAATCTTGCGGATATTACGAAGCGGCTGGGTCCGCGCACCGGGTGGAGTTCGACGCCGGTGAGCGGATTTCTGCCCGCGCCGGCGTTTTTCGAGATGCTGGCGAACCGGCTGTTTCCGACGACGACGTGGCTGCGCAGCCGCGAGTCGCTCGAGTACACGCCGGAGCCGGATATTTTTCACGACGTGTTCGGGCATGTGCCGATGCATGCGCACCGGGTGTTCGGAGACTTTCTGGAGCACTACGGGCGCGTGTGCGCGGCCGTCCAGGATCAGATGATTCTGGAGAAGCTGGGGCGGCTGTTCTGGTATACCGTTGAATTCGGGCTGATCCGGCAGGATGGCGAGATCAAGGCGTATGGGAGCGGCGTGATCAGCTCGGCGGGCGAGTGCCAGAACGTGATCAACGGCGGCTGCGCGATCCACGACTTCAGCCTGGATGAAGTGCTCAACACACCGGTGAAGGTGGATGAGTTGCAGAAGGTGCTGTTCGCGGTAAACAGTTTCGATCAGATCTACGAGGCGATGCATGAAGCAGAGCAGCGAGTCGAGCGCGGCAGTCTTTGAGCCCGAGCAGCGGGTAGCGGCCGGGTCTGCATATCAGTCGGGATTCGGCAACGAGTTCGCAACGGAAGCTGTGGCGGGAGCGCTGCCCGAAGGGCAGAACGCGCCGCAGAAGCATCCGCTGGGGCTGTATACGGAGCAGTTCAGTGGCACTCCGTTTACTGCGCCGCGCGCGGTGAACCGGCGCACCTGGACGTATCGCATACGGCCGTCGGTGACGCATCGGCCCTATGAACCGATGGAGGCGAAGCTGATTCGGAGCGGGCCGTTCAACGAGGTGCCGACGTCACCGAACCAGTTGCGGTGGGATCCGCTGCCGGTGCCTGATGCGCCGACTGATTTCGTCGACGGCATCGTGACGTTGGGCGGCAATGGCGATCCGGCGATGCAGGTGGGGCTGGCGATTCATCTCTATGCGTGCAATCGCTCGATGGAGGACCGGTTCTTCTACACGGCCGACGGCGAGCTGCTGATCGTGCCGCAGATGGGCGTGGTTCGGTTCCACACGGAGCTTGGGATTTTGCAGGTTGCGCCGGGTGAGATATGCGTGATTCCGCGGGGCGTGAAGTTTCGCGTGGTGCTGGAAGAGAAGCAGGCGCGCGGGTACATCTGCGAGAACTATGGGCTCGCGTTCCGGCTGCCGGAGCTGGGGCCGATCGGCGCGAATGGCCTGGCGAATCCGCGGGATTTCAAGGCTCCTGTTGCAGCGTTTGAGGATCGCGAGGGCGAGTTCCACATCACGGCGAAGTTTCTGGGGCGGCTGTGGGACGCGTTCATCGATCACTCGCCGCTGGACGTCGTGGCCTGGCATGGAAATTACGCGCCGTACAAATACGATCTGGCGCTGTTTAACTGCATCAACACGGTTTCGTTCGATCATCCTGACCCGTCGATTTACACGGTGCTGACTGCTCCATCGCATACGTCGGGGACGGCGAACTGCGACTTCGCGATTTTTCCGCCGCGGTGGATGGTGGCGGAGCACACCTTCCGGCCGCCGTGGTTTCATCGCAACCTGATGAATGAGTTCATGGGGCTGGTGTTCGGCGCGTACGACGCCAAGGCGGAGGGATTTGTGCCGGGCGGCGCCAGCCTGCACAACTGCATGGCGGGGCATGGGCCAGACGCGGAGACGTTTGAGCGCGCCAGCAATGCGGAGCTGAAGCCGCAGTACCTGGGGAATACGCTGGCATTCATGTTCGAAACGCAGCTGGCGGTGCGGCCGACGGAGTTTGCGATGAATGCGCGAATTCTGCAGCACGAGTACTTTGAATGCTGGCAGGGACTCAAGAAACATTTCAATCCTGGCGGTGCATCGAACGGCGCATGAACGCGATTACGTCCGCGCTCTCAGGGCTCATTGACTATGCGGGGCTGTTTCCACCGGCTTCGCTCGACATGCGCACGGCGGTGCGCAACTACCTCGACTATCGCTCGCAGAAAAATGCGTGGATGCTGGCCGGCTTCATTGTGGACCTGGCGCGGCTCGGCGAATTGCGCGAGACTGCTGGTGAAGCGCTGTCGGGCCTGCGGCTGATCGTGCTGGCAGCGCCGGATGCGGACTTCACCGCAATCGCGAGACATCGCAGCACCGGCCAGTGCATTGAGGCCGTCGAAATCAAATGTTGCGAGCCGCTGCGGATCGCGCGCACCTGTGAACTGCTGCCGGAAGAGGTCCAGTGCTACGTCGAGATTCCGATCGCGGAGGGAAGCACTTCGACAGTGGACGCGATTGCGGCCGTGGGGGTGCGGGCCAAGCTGCGGATGGGCGGCGTAACGGCGGACGCGTTTCCGACGGCGCGACAAATTGCGGAGCGCATGTTTCTGCTGGCCGATCGTTGCGTGGCGTTCAAGGCGACAGCGGGACTGCACCACCCGCTGCGCTCAAAGCATCGGCTGACGTATGCACAAGACAGCCCGAGCGGCGTAATGCATGGCTTCCTCAACGTGCTGTGCGCTGCTGCGGCTTTGCGCTTTGGCGCGAGCGTCGAGGGTGCCGTTCGGATCCTGGAGGAGCAGGACGCAGCAGCGTTTGCGATCACAGACGACGAGATCGGTGTTCACGATTTTCGGTGGACAGCAGGGCAGGTTCGCGAGGTGCGACAATTCTTCACTAGCTTTGGCTCGTGTTCGTTTGCCGAGCCGGTTCAGGATCTGGAGGCGCTGGGATGGCTTTGAAAAGCTGGGTGGCTTCGGCGAACGATGCGAAGACTGATTTCCCGCTGGCCAACCTGCCGTATGGGGTCTTCACGCACGCGCATACGACGCGCATTGGCGTCGCGATTGGCGATCAGATATTTGATCTGCGAAGCGCGGCGAGCGAGAGCCTGCTGGCGGACCTGCCGGATGACGTGGTGGATGCGTGCACGGCCACCACGCTGAATCCGTTGATGGCGCTTGGGCCGGGGGCATGGTCTGCGCTGCGCCGGCGCGTGACGGAGTTGCTGGCGGAGAGTGCTGACGCAGAGACACAGCGGAAGGTCGCGGCGATGCTTGTGCCGATGGGCGACGCGGAGATGCAACTGCCGGCGCAGATTGGCGACTACACGGATTTCTATGCGTCGATTCATCATGCGACGCGGGTGGGAAAGCTCTTCCGGCCGGACAATCCGCTGCTGCCGAATTACAAGTATGTACCGATTGGGTATCACGGGCGTGCGTCGTCGATTGTGGTCAGCGGCGCGGACATTCGCAGGCCAAGCGGACAGACGAAACCCGCGCAAGCAAATGAGCCGGCGTTCGGGCCGTCGCGTTCGCTGGATTATGAGCTTGAGATCGGCATCTTCATCGGGCAGGGGAATGCGCTGGGCGAGCCGATTGCGATTGGCGGTGCGGAGCAGCACGTGTTCGGGCTGTGCCTGCTGAATGACTGGTCGGCGCGCGATGTGCAGTCGTGGGAGTATCAGCCGCTGGGGCCGTTTCTAGCGAAGAATTTTGCGACGACGATCTCGCCGTGGGTGGTGCCGCTGGAGGCGCTCGCGCCATATCGAGTGCCGATGCAGGCGCGGCCGGAAGGCGATCCTGCGCCGCTGCCCTATCTGGCTGGCGGCGGAGATGCGATCGAGGTTTCGCTCGAGGTGTATATCCAGTCGCGCCGGATGGGTGAAGAGAAGATTGAGCCGATGCGCGTGAGCAGGGGGAACCTGCGCGATCTGTACTGGTCGGTTGCGCAGCTCGTGACGCATCACGCGAGCAACGGGTGCAATCTGCGCGCGGGCGATCTGCTGGCGACGGGGACGATCTCTGGGCCGGAGCAGGGATCGGAAGGATGCCTGCTGGAGATGAAGCATCGCAGCGACCCGGTGAAGCTGCCGACAGGCGAGACGCGCACGTTTCTTGAAGATGGCGACGAGGTGATCTTCCGCGCGTTTGCGGAAAAGGATGGCCTGCCGAGGATCGGGTTTGGTTCTTGTACGGGGAAGATTTTGCCGGCGATATGAATCTCGCTTAGGCGAAGCCGTGCATCGATCGCTTCGCCGTTGCGAGGGCCCAACTGTAATTTAGCCGCGTAGAATAGCTTGCTTTAAATTCGATTCATAAACAGGAGCACGATGGTCAGCAGCAGAATGGCACCGAGGCCGCCGCTGGGATAGTAGCTCCAGTTGCGGTTGTAGGGCCACGCCGGAAACACGGCCACGATAGCGAGAATCAAAATAGGAATAAAGAACAGTACGACCATGGCGCTCTCCGCTTGGACGGTGGAGCCGGCTCAACTTGCTGCCAGCCCCACCTATTCAACAAAGATGCAAACGGATGCCGGAAAAGTTGTTCCTGGCGGGTTGCGGCGGCTGTTTGTGCGATTTCTCGGTGGCTTCGTGCTCTCCCACCCTTGCGACAAAAGCAAAGACATCGCAAGGATGGGGCACGGCGAGATTTGTGCTTTCCCACCCTGTCGACAGAAAAAGTCGACAGGATGGAGCACGGAGAATGTGAGGGTTATTTGATTTCGACCTGGTCGATGGCGAATTGGAATTTACCGGGGTCGGTGATGCAGATGAAGCCGATGCCGGTGAGGTCGCTGCCGTCGGTTTCAAAGGTGGAGAACGGGAAGGTGTACTGCTTCCATTCGGCACCGGCGACGAAGGTCGTCATTCCGGGTATCTCACCGGACTGGCCGCTGCGTGATTCGGTAAGGAAGAGTACCGTGTAGGTTCCGCCGTCGCCCTTGGCCCAGAAGCTGATCCCCTTCTTGCTGGAGAGGTTTACGGGCTGCATGGGCGTTGCGCCCGGCGTGTAGAGCGCGCCGGAGAAGATGAACGGGCCGCCTTCGATGTTTTCACCTTTGATCTGCAGCGCGCCTTTGCTGGCTTGAGCGCCGGGCTCGACAATGGCGATGGACGACTTGGATTTGCCGCCGTTCATACTGTCGCCGGCGGCGATCCACATGCCGTAATTCGCGGCGACCTTGCCGTCATCGAACGTGCTGACTATGCCTGACTCGGAGTTAGACGGAATGGGTGCGGTGGAGATGGGCTTGCCGGTTTCGCCGTTGAGTCCGGCGACGGTGAGCTTGACGGTTTTGGTGTCGTCAGAACTCGGGCCGACCATGAGATTGAAGACGCCGGGCTCGATGACGTGGTGCATGTTGATGTCCCAGATCTTCAGCATGTCGGGCGTGACGCTGAATTCAACGGTGCGCTTTTCGCCGGGCTTGAGCGTGAGGCGCTCGAATCTGGTGAGCTTCATGACAGGTTGAGTAACGGATGCGACGCGCTGGTGCAGATAGAGCTCGGCGACTTCATCGCCTTCGCGCGAACCGGTGTTGGTTATGTCGACCGTGACTTTCGCAGTTGCGCCGGGAAGGATCTGCTGCGGCTCGACTTTGAGGTTGTCGAACTTGAAGGTGGTGTAACTGAGGCCGGAGCCGAAGGCGAAGAGCGGCTTGCGCGTGCTGAATTCGTAGCTGCGATTGTCGCTGGGCTTGTGGTTGTAGAAGTCGGGCAGCGCGCCCACTGTGCGCGGGAAGGTGATGGGCAGCTTGCCGCCGGGATTGATGTCACCGAAGACAGCTTCCGCAAATGCCTGCCCGCCCATTTCGCCCATGTACCAGCCTTCGAAGATGGCGGCGGCGTGCTCGGCGATGTAATTGACAGAAAGCGGACGGCCGTTGATGAGCAGCACGATGACGGGCTTGCCGGTTTCGACGACGGCCTTGACGAGATCGTTCTGCGCGCCGAGCAGATCGAGCGAGTCGCGGTCGCCGCGATGGCCCTCAGACCAGGCTTCGCGGTTGGTACTTTCGTTTTCGCCGACCACGACGATGGCTACGTCGGATTTGCGCGCGGCATCGACCGCGGCCTTGATGGAGCCGGCCTGCGATGCGGTGTCGACCAGCTCGACGTTATCGGCCCACCAGCCTCTGAAGCCTTCAGGAGCTGTGGTAATCTTGCATCCTTTTTCATAGAGGACTTTGGCCTTGTCGCCGACGCGGGCCTTGATGCCGTCGAGCACGCTGATGCCGAAGCCGGGATCGCGGCTGTAGCCGCCGATGTGGAGGTCGGCCGCATTGGGGCCGATGACGGCGATGGCCTTGAGTTTGGCGAGGTCGAGGGGGAGGATGTTCTTGTCATTCTTGAGCAGGACGAGCGACTTGCGCGCGGCCTCGAGCGCGAGCTGACGATGCTCGGGGCCGTTGTTGATGCGCTCGGCATAGTCGGGATCGACGTAGGGATGATCGAAGAGGCCGAGGCGGAACTTGGTGGCGAGGATGCGGGAGACAGCGCGATCGACCTGGGCGATGGAGACGGCGCCGGCTTTCACCTGATCGCCGAGGCGGGCATAGACAGGGACATCGGAGACGTCGAAGTCGACACCGGCATCGAGCGCCTGGCGAGCCGCGTCGTTCATATCGTGCGCGGTGTGATGCGTGTCCATCAGCATCTGAATGCCATTGTCGTCGGAGGAGATGTAGCCGTCGAAGCCCCACTCCTGGCGCAGGACTTTGTCGAGCAGCCAGTGATTGGCGTGGCAGGGGACGCCATCGATTTCGTTGTAGCAGGCCATGACGGAGCCCACGTGGGCTTCCTGCACGGCGGCCTGGAAGGGGACGAGAAAGTTGTCGCGGATGACGCGCTCAGAGTAGTTGCCGGGCGCGGTATTGGTGCCACCTTCGGGGGCGCCGTGCACCGCGAAATGCTTGGCGGTGGCGAGAACGTGGTGTCGATCGATGAGGTACGTGTCGCCCTGCAGGCCGGTGATGGCGGCAACGCCCATGCGCGAGACGAGATACGGGTCTTCGCCGAGGGTTTCTTCAGTGCGGCCCCAGCGCGGGTCGCGCGCGATGTCGAGGACGGGCGAGAAGACCTGGCCGGAGCCGCGCGAGCCGGCCTCGTCGCCGATAGCGGTGAAGATGCGCTTGACGAGCGCGGGATCGAAGGTGCTGGCGAGGCCGAGGGCCTGCGGAAAGCTGGTGGCGCCGTATTCCATGTAGCCGTGCAGGGCTTCGCCGGGAAAGATGACGGGGATACCGAGGCGCGTCTTCTCGAGCTGGTAGCGCTGCACGGCATTGCGCAGGATGGCGGCGTTGCGCGGGGTGAGCTGGATGTCGCCGCCCCACTCCGCGCCGAGCGCTTTGCGGGCGCTTTCAGCGGTGTAGGTGTTGGTGGGATCGACCACGTCAACTTTCTGCAGCCAGCCCCAGTTGATCTGGTCGATTTTCTCCTCGAGCGTCATGCGCGACAGCAGGTCGGCGACGCGGTCAGGGACGGGAAGGGCGGCGTTTTTGTAGGGCGCGGTGCTGGTTGTGTCTGCCGGGTTGTTCTGGCAGAGGGCGGTGCTGGTGAAGGCGCTAGAGGCGAGCAACAGGGCAGGAAGAAGGCGGGAGGAGAGCTTATGTGCACAGAGAGTCATGGGACATTCGGAACTTCCGACATCCTTTCTGGATTTCCGGGCAGCAATTGTAGTTGAATTACGTGTCTGGGGCAGGCGAAGTTCACGGGATTCTGGCGCGGGCCTGGACTGGGCTCGGGCGGGACTTGCCGCATCGAAGCAAGAAGGGTTGCGGAATGGAAGTGGCTGAGTTGTCCGGCGGAACGGCTGCCGAGAGATCCATGCGCAAAGTTGCGCTAATTGAGAATCCAGCTTCGGGATCGGTGTCGCCGGTGCGCAGAAGTGCCGTGCGTAAGGCCGCGTCTGCGCTGGCCGGGGCGGGCATGGAGGTCGATCACCTGGTGATCGATGGGCCGGGACGCGGGTCGGCCATGGCGGCCAAAGCTGTAGCAGACGGCTGCGACACGGTGCTGGTGTGCGGCGGCGACGGCACGGTGCACGAGGTGTTGCAGGGGCTGGTGGGAACGAGCGTTGCGCTGGGGGTGCTTCCGCTGGGGACCGCGAACGCGCTGGCGGCGGACTTGGGCCTGGCGGGATCGCCGGAGAAGGCGATTCAGAGACTGCTGGAGGCACGGCCGGTTGAGGTGCCAGTGGGCAGAATCAGCTATCGCGCCAAGGATGGCTCGCAGGAGTGCCGCTACTTTACGGTGGCCGCGGGCGTGGGCCCGGACGCGCTGCTGATGGCGAGGATGGATCCAGCGCTGAAGCGCCGGCTCGGATACGTGCTCTACATGATTGAGGCGTTCCGCATCTGGGCCAGTCACCCGTTTCCGCTGTTCGAGGTGAGGGTGGACGACGGCAACGGCGGAGGAGCGACGTTGCATGCATCGCAGATTCTCGCGGTCCGGATTCGGTCGTTTGGCGGAGCGCTGGGGCAGCTTGCGCCGGGAGCAACGCTGCATAGCAACGAGCTCTCGCTGGTGGCGTTCAAGACGCGAAGCCGGCTGAGCTATCTTCGTTTCTTGCTGGCGGTGATGGCGGGGCGGCAGACGTTCTCAAAGGACGTGGAGCTGATTACCGCGAAGGCCGTGGAGTGCGTTGCCGCGCCGGATGCGCAGGGGCCGCTGTTCGTGGAGGCCGATGGCGAGGTGCTGGGGCACGCGCCGGTGCGCATGGAGATGACCAGCGAGAAGCTCACGCTGCTGGTGCCGCCGGGGGCAAAGCCGTAGTGACAGAGTGGCAGCCGTAGAGTGCGCTTCAGCTTGCGGCGAGGCTGGTAGTGCTGCAATGATCGCTGCGACATCTTTCGGGAGATCTCCTGATGTATATGCGCAGTCTTGCTCTTGCAGTGGTGGCGTTGTCGTGTGCTTCGGTGTTCGCGCAATCGGGCTGGCAGCCAGCGGCGGGGCACACGCAGATTCCCATCTGGCCGAATGGCGTGCCGGTAGTGCCGAATGCGCCGAAAGCAGCGCCTGAGGCCGATACAACTACGGCCAAGGACAACCTGATCGCGGGCAAGCCGCTGATCCGGCTTGGGAAAGTTTCGGTGCCGACGATCACGTACTACGCGCCGAAGGACGGAGGGCCGTCGGGGCCGCGTCCGGCGGTGGTAGTGTTTCCGGGCGGTGGGTATCACATCCTCGCGATTGATCTGGAAGGCACGGAGGTGTGCGACTGGCTGAACGGCGCGGGCATCGCGTGCGTGTTGCTGAAGTATCGCGTGCCGGATTCGGGGCCGTATCCGAAGTCGCCGGCGGCGTTGCAGGATGCGCAGCGCGCAGTTGGGCTGGTGCGGCAGAAGGCGAAGGAGTGGAACATCGATCCGGCCAAGGTGGGTGTGCTCGGCTTTTCAGCGGGCGGGCACCTGGTGGCAGCGATCAGCACACATTTCGACAAGCGGCTTTATGATCGCGTGGACGCGGCCGACGATCAGAGCTGCCGTCCGGATTTCGCGGTAGTTGTGTATCCGGGGTACCTGGCGCTGGATGAAAAGAACATGGAGACCAATCCGGAGATCAATCCCACGGAGCAGACACCGCCCACATTCATCGTGCAGGCCGAGGACGACCCGGTGCACGTGGAGAATGCGACGAACTACTTTCTGCAACTGAAAAAGGCGAAGGTGCCGGCGGAACTGCACATCTATGCTGAGGGTGGGCACGGATACGGGCTTCGCAAGGTGCAGAAACTGCCGGTGACCGGATGGCCGCAGATGGTGGAAACGTGGCTGCACACAATAGGAATAGTTGGAGCAAAAGCGGAGTAGGTGACGCGTATGCTGCTCGCGGTTGTAACCATCTCGGATCGCTGTTCGCGGGGCGAGGCTGTGGATACGGCCGGACCCGCGACTGTCGAACTGCTGCACGAGCAGTGGCCGGAGGCTACGGTCGAGACGGCGCTGGTTCCCGATGAAGAGGACACGATTGCGGTGCTGCTGGAGCAGTTCGCAAACGACGGAGCGGCGCTGATTGTGACCACCGGCGGAACGGGGCTGGGCCCGCGCGACCGCACACCGGAGGCTACGCGGCGCGTGATCGACCGTGAAGCGCCGGGGCTGGCCGAAGCGATGCGGGCGATGGGCGCGGCGCAGAACCAGTTCGCGTGGCTTTCCCGCGGAGTCTGCGGGCTGAAGGGTGCCACCATCATCGTGAACCTACCGGGTAGCAAGCGCGGCGCCACGGAGAGCCTTGGGTCGATTCTCAAGCTGCTGAAGCATGGGATTGACGTGGCCGCGGGCGCGCAGGGGCATCCGTGAGGTAGCCATCAGCTATCAGTCCTCAGCCTGTAGCACGAGCCTAAAATCGATAGACGATAGCCCTGCGGGCCTGACGGGTTAGCGATGCAAGAAGCAGCTCCCTTGCGAGAGCTACCTCCAATCTCGTCGCGGTTGAAGGACGCTCAGGGTCACGGCGTGGGCTACGCGATCGCCGAGATGCAACCCTTCCTCATGGTCGAACCGAAAATGCTGGCCGGCATAGATACGGCTCACGCCGGCTTCCGCGACCGCATCAGAAAAACTGCTGAAGTGCCGCGTAACTCCGGGGAGCGACTCCGATGTCACGTCGAGGCGGATCGCGTTTCCGAGAAATTCGCGGAGTACCCAGCCGCCCGCCGCACTGACGGCGCTGTGTGCGCCGGGATAGGACGGATCAGGTGCCGTCTTGACCGATAGGGGCTGCCATGTGCTGTCCGCCTCGGTGCCCGGGTTATTATCGGTATCGGCCATTTGGACGGCTGTCACCGGCCGCCACAGATCGTAGGTGTACTTTGCATCAAAGAACGCGATTGCCGTGTCGGCCAGCGCGAAATTCAGAACTGCAAACAGATGCGCGCTCCGCAGGATGCCCAGTTCATGTTGAGTGGCCGCTGTCTGAGCGATCTCGTTCCAGAAATCCTGAATGTTGCCGTTCCAGAATTTTCCTATCTGGGTCTGATCCGTCGAGCGCAGAGTGCTTGCCGCGGAACCAAAGTCTTTCACTTCATTGAAGGACTGCGTATAGCGGTCGCTGGTGAGATCGGGCGGAGCGGCGGGGCGAAACTCGCTTGCAGAATCGATCGCGAATGGTCTGACGCTCGCCCATTGAACGAAATCTGCGGGCGCAAAATTGGGCGGTGTCAGTTGGTAGCTTCCCGGCTGACTGGTGGGTACAAAAGGCGGGAATGTCGCCGAAGATCCATCGTCCTCTCGCAGAGCGATGATCGCGGCGGCGGCCGCTTCTCCAACTGCGACGCCTTCTGTCTTCCTCTTGCCGTTAGGGAGCTGGTCGAGATCTTGTTGGAGTTCCAAATCGAGCGAGGGCGAAAAAGCAGGATATAGCGCGACCAGGACATCGTGCGCAGCCTGGTCCGCGGCAGCCCAGGTTGAGGCCCTTCGCGGCACATACGAAAGATGCAGTGCGTAGGGGTGATAGGACCTGTCGATGGCGTTGACCGCATCGAAGATGGCGGCGTGCAGCATGGCAAAGCTTCGGGTGGAGTGGATCGTCGCCGGCTGGGCCCCCGGCGTACGGAGAATGACAAGGAGCTCCCGGTTCCATTCGATGACAGGATTGACTCGGACGTTTGGCTGCGCATCGTCAGTCACCTGCCCAAACGCACGCGGCAGAATTGCGAGTTGCACCAATACGAAGCACAGAAACACAAAGGGAAGATTTCTGCGTGACACGGCGACCCCCTCCTTATTTGAGAGTTGAGCGAGATGACGGCCGGATGTGGCAATCCACGAGCGCGCGACATCTCCCGCGATCAATAACCGTGAAATGCAGGGAATATTCCCGAGCGGGCTAAAGAACTGTGATTCCGTGCGCTCGCAAACGAGATGGCACGGGCGGTGATGGCGATCAGGCGCGTGTCTGATGCTGGCTGAGCTGTTCGATGGCGTCGCAGGCCTGATTCAGGGCGGCGTCGGTGTCGATGCGGGCGGAATAGCGGAGGGCGTTGGCCTTGATTTCCGGAGAATCGAGCAGGGCGTGCAGCGCGCGGGCTACGCGGGCGGCCTTGTAGCGCTCCGGGTAGATGCTGACGCCGAGGCGGAGTCGCTCGAGACGGAGTGCGTTGTCAGGCTGGTCGTTGCCGTAGGGGACAACGAGCTGGGGAATTCCTGCGCGAACGGCCTGGGCGATGGTTCCGATGCCGCCGGGGTGGACGAGTGCGGCCGCTCGAGGAAGGATCTGGCTGAAGGGCAGGTAGGGGAAGGCGCGCACGTTGGGCGGCAGATCGGGCGGAAGCTGATCTGGGAAGCTGGTGACGAGCATGGCGCGATGGCCGGTGAGGCGGCATGCTGCTACGGACTCGCGGAAGAAAGTGTGGAGATTGGCTCCGGCCGAGCCGGGGGTGAAGACGATGGGCGGCGGGCCGGCGGCGAGGAAGTCTTCCACCTCGGGCGGGATATCGTAGTGGCCTGCGGCGTCGTGGAGGACGAATCCGGTGAGGCGGAGGGCGACGGGCCAGTCGGGCTGGATCGGTCCCCACCACTCGGGGAAGAGGCCGAGGACGAGCTGGGGAGAGTGCAGCCATTCGGCAAAGATGCGCTTGATCGGCGGCAGGCCCAGAGACGTGCGGAAGCGATTGAGGGAAGGCGCGAGCTGGCGGTCGATGTAGAGGCCGTCGATCAGTTTGTAAATGAAGCGCTTCCACCAGAGCGGCGCGGAGGGGCCCATAGGAATGCGGCCCTGACGGCCGGCGTCGGTCAGGCTGCGGATGACCGAGGGTTGCAGGTGGATGGTGGCCATGGGGATGCCGAGCTTTTCGCTGGCGATGCGTGCGCCGAGGCAGATGGTGGAGGCGACGATGACCGTGGAGGGTGTGCGGTGGGTATCGAGGATGCGGTAGAGCGGCTCGAGGTTGGGGAGGATGACCATCTGTGCGATGACGTCGAAGGACTTTGTGGGGCTATAGAGACGCGGGTCGGCGATGATGCGCTCGGCGTCAGCGAGGGTGCCGAGGTGGATGAAGCCGAGGCCGGCGGACTCGATCTGCGCGGAGAAGTATTCATTGGTGATAACGGTGACGTTGTGGCCGCGGCTCTTGAGGGCGGTGGCGAGCGCGATGGCGGGATGCACGTCTCCGGCGCTGCCGAGCGTGGGCAGAAGGATGTCCATGAAGTCCTCTGAGTATGCGCTCCCAGATTAAATGGACGCGACGAAGACCGGCGCTGCATTGAGTAGACTCGGGGTGAGAGGTCGACCGACATATGGCGAGCGAGAACGGCGGATTGGCAGGAGAGGTGTTGGCGGGCGCGGGCGAGGTGTCTGCGCCGAACCGGAATGGCGGGCGCAACTCTACGCGGCGCAAGGTGGGGATTATCGGCGCGGGAAGCGTGGGCGCGACGATCGCGTATGCGGCGATGATTCGCGGCGTGGCGCGGCACATCAGCCTGTTCGACATTGCGAAGTCGAAGGTGGATGCCGAGGTGCTCGACCTGAACCACGGGCTTTTGTTCGCGCCACAAGCCATGGTGGATGGGTCGGACGACGTGGAGGTTCTGCGCGACTGCGATGTGGTGGTGATGACCGCGGGCGCGAAGCAGAAGCCGGGCGAGACACGCATGGACCTTGCTGCGGCCAATGCGAATCTCTGCAAGAAGATTCTGCCTGACGTGGTGCGGGTGGCGCCGGACGCGATGCTGCTGCTGGTGACGAATCCCGTGGACGTGATCACCGACCTGGCGATCAAGATTACAGGGTTCGAGTGGAACCGGGTGATCGGGTCGGGGACGGTGCTTGATAGCTCGCGGTTCCGCTACCTGGTGGCGAAGCACTGTGGCGTCGCGGTGCAGAATGTGCACGCGTATATTGCGGGGGAGCATGGGGACACGGAGATTCCGCTGTGGTCGAGCGCGACGATCGGGTCGATTCCGCTGAACCAGTGGGCGGTGCAGGGGCATGGTCGGCTGGCGGCGAAGGACAAGGACGAGATTGTCCGCAACGTGAAGGAGGCCGCATACCAAGTGATCCAGGGCAAGGGCGCGACCAACTACGCAGTGGGGCTGGCAGTGACGAACATCCTGGAGTCGATTTTGTACGACGAGAGTCGCGTTCTCGCGGTCAGCGGACGGTTGCAGGGTTTTCGCGGGATGGAGGATGTGTGCCTGAGCGTTCCGCGAATTGTGAGCTGCCGCGGGATTGAGCCGCCGCTGCCGATTCCGATGACGGTGGACGAGGAGACGGGATTGCAGGCGAGCGCGGAGCGGATTCGAAGCGTGGTGCACGAGCTGGGTTTTTAAGCGCCGGGCGCGGTGGAAAGATGTTAATACATCAGTAAATTTGTGGAGGTCTTTGTTTTCGGACCAAGTCGGACCTCTATGATATTCAGAATATGAATAAGATTCTTATCATCAGAATGTTACGCAAAATTTGGCGAATGTAAGGAGAAGCAAAAACAGGGGGAGGGGTAGCTAATTTTCTAGTAACCCCAGTTCTGTTCTAGTTAATACAGGTTTCTCCGTGGCTACAAGACTACCTTTGAAGGTAGGCTATACGAGCCTGAATGCGGCGGTCTGTGATCGCGGTCACGGTTGACGAGGGATGAAGTGGGTGCGGTGACTGGCTCGGAGGCTAAGTTGGGAATTGCCTTTTTTCGCTTCATTCTGTTTCTATCTTTCAGTCTCGGCAGCGGCCGGATCGCAACATCGTGACAACTACGCGCACAGTCCGGCATAGAATGGCGGTGTCTAAATTTCGCGGCGCCGGGGTGTGCTCACCTTCCTCTTCCCCTCCTGGTGCGCGGAACTGCATGGGTCCGTGGAATACGTTCCGGGGGGCGGCGCGATGCGCAGAGCAATCTTCATCGGAGTCATAAGTGCCTGGCTGGCGGGGTCAGTGCCGGCGTTCGCGGTCCAGAAAGTTACGGCGGACGAGCTGGAAAAGGCGGTGGCGCAGGCGCAGAACCTGCCCGACACCGATGCCGCGGCAGAGATCTATGACCTCGAGCTGACCGAGCGGCTGTCGCAAGCGCGCCTGGCGAAGGCGCTGGCGGGGCTGCAGGGGCCCAAGGCGCAGCGCACGCTCCTGGGTGTGGCGGACCGGGCGGCGTTTCTGGCTTTGCCGGCGGGGGAGATTCCGGCCAAGGCCGCGCCGGATGTGGCGGAGCAGCGCCGTATCCTCGGGCTGACCGTGCAGTATGTCACTGATACCGTGACTCAGCTTCCGCATTTTTCCGCATCGCGCACGGTGACGCATTTCGAGAGCGCTCCGGGACCGGAAGACAAGGCGGCGGACTTTGGCGGATTGCGAGCGGTGCGTTTGACGCACGCGGTGCTGCAGTACAGCAATGGCGAAGAACGGGTGGAGGCGGTTCCGGAGAAAGCAAGCGCGAAGAAGACGGGGCCAGAGCAGGGGCTGCGGACGTGGGGCGTGTTCGGTCCGATTCTTACGCAGGTGCTGCTGGACGCGGCCAATAACAAGCTGGCGTGGAGCCATTGGGAGGAGGGAGCTGCGGGCCCGGTGGCAGTGTTCCGGTACCAGGTGAGCCGCGAGAAGTCGCACTACCAGGTGCGGTATTGCTGCACGGTGCTGAAGTTCGGGCTGGAGACGAACGAGTTCCAGGAGATGACAGGGTACCACGGGGAGATCGCGGTGGATCCGCAGACGGGCACGATTGTGCGGCTGGCGTTGCAGGCGGATCTGGCGCCGACGGATCCGACGACGCGCGCGGACGTTGCGGTGGAGTATGCACCGGTGGAGTTGGGGGGGAAGGTGTATGTGGCTCCGACGCGGAGCGTATCGATTTCGGTTGGGCGCGTTCTGAAGCTTGCGCCGGACTGGAGTGGTGTGAATCGCCCGGCGAACGGGCCGCCGCAACTGCTGCTGAACCACACGGAGTTCGGGCAGTATCACCTGTTCCGCGGGGACACGCGCATTTTGACCGAGGCGGAGGAGAAGACGGCAAAGATGGCTCCCGATGCGACGCTGCCGACTGCTGCGGCCACTACGACGACGCAGGCTGATGGGCAACCGGCGGATGAGGTTCTTTCGGATGTGGCGGCTCCGGCGGGCGAGGCAGTGATTGGAGTGACGGGCGGAGACGCGTCGGAGATTTCGGCGACTGCTACGGCTGCGCTGCCGGACAACGCGGCGCGCGCGACGGAACCGCAGGCCGGGCAGGCGTCGAGCGGGTTTGTGCTGCACCTGAATGCGCGCCTTGTGGATGTAAACGTGGTGGCGCTGGATAAGAAGGGACATCCCATCACGGGGCTGAAGCGGGAGGATTTTGAAGTTTACGACAACGGAGTGAAGCAGGACCTTCGCTCGTTCAGTCAGATGGATTGGGAAGGGGCGACAACACCCGCCGCGACTTCGCAGGAGAAGCCTGGTGCGATGCCGACGTTTTCGAATCGCGACGAGAAGAAGGTGGTAGCAGGCAGCGAGGTGAACACGCTCGTGTTTGTGGTGGATCCCTCGAACCTGATCTGGAACGACCTGGTGGACGCGCGGCGGCAGATGCTGGAGTTCCTGAAGAAGTTGCCGGCGAATGAGCGCGCGGCGCTGTATGTGATGCGCTATCACGGCTACCAGGTGCTGGAAGAGGCCACGACGGATCACGCGCGCGTGGCGGCACGACTGGCGAAGTGGATGCCCTCGGCGCAGGACCTGCTGAATGCGCGCGATATGGAAGATCGCAACCGGCAGACGATGGAGTATGTCCACAGCCCTGAAGACATGCTGAGCGTGAACGGGAATTTTACGCTGGATTCGCAGTCGAACATGCAGGCGCCAGACCCGAAGCTGCGGGAGATGGGGAGCAATCCCGGGCCGAATGCGCTGGATGTACTGGTGCTCATTGGACGCCATCTCGCGCCGATGCCGGGGCACAAGAGCGTGGTGTGGGTGACGAGCGACAACGCGCTGGCGGACTGGAACCGTATGTCGGTTTCAGTGGACAAGAAATCGAAGTACATTGAACCGATCGCGCTGCGCACGCAGGAGGCCATGAACGACGCACATGCGAGCGTGTATCCGCTGGATGCGTCAAGGCTGGAAGCGAGCACGATCAATGCCAATATCGGCAACCGTAATGTGGAGCTGTCGCCGGCCTTCCAGAGACCGCCCGGTTTGGAGAAGCAGATGGAAGGGGCCGAGATGACGGCCGGACCTGACGCGAATCCCTTTGCTCAGAACCGCGACCCGCGCGCCGGGCGCTTGACGGCGCAGTTGCAGCAGGACATCAAGCCAATCCAGGGCGTGTTTCGCGAGGTGGCGGAGGCTACGGGTGGCAAGGCTTTCCGGCGGTCGAGCAATATTCTGGGCGAACTGGACGGCGTTGAGGAGGAGAGTCGGGCGACCTATCTACTGGGGTTCACGCCAAGCGAGGCCGCAGACGGGCAGTATCACCGTCTGACCGTGAAGCTGGTGGGGCACAAGGATGCTACGCTGCGCTTCCGCACGGGATACCAGTACGAGAAAGAGCCCACTACGCTGAAGGAGCGATTCGCACAGGCAGTGTGGGAGCCCACCGATGCGCAGGAAATTGCGGTGAGCGCCCAGCCGGTGACGGATGCGGCGGGGCACGCGCTGCGGGTGACGGTCGCGGGGACAGATCTGGACCTGACGCAGCAGCAGCTTGCGCATGCGAACGGCGCGGCGACAGGGCAGCAGTTGTGGTCAGGCAAGCTGGATATTTTCCTGATTCAGCGCGATGAGACGGGACGCAAGGCGCACGTGACCGGGCAGACCGTTGGGCTGCACTTGAAGCCGGCGACATATCAGCACGCCGTGAGCGAGGGGCTGACGTTCGACCAGCGAATCGCGCTGCAGCCGAAAACTACGGTGGCATCGCTGCGCGTGGTTGTGGTGGATGTGAATTCAGGGCGGATTGGCAGCGTGACGGTGCCGGCGACGGCGCTGGGGGTAAAGGCAGACTAGCTGCTAAAAGTCTCCAGCCTCGCAAGCGTTGAGTTTTCCCCAGTACGAGCCAGGGCGTGCCCTCGTCACAAAGTGAGGGCATGGGGTACATCTACTCAAGAATGCGATGCCGGCTTGGGGGCGCAGCCGAGTCACGGGGGAGCCAGGCAAGCGCATTTGGTTGAGCAGAAGCTGAAACAACGAGCAGAGCCTCACTCTGCCGCAAAGTCCATTCGTCTGAAAATCAAGTCTCGAAAGCAAGGAGGATCCATGGGAGCCATTGCCATTCCAGTGTCTTCCGCGACCGGAAGCGATCTTGTAAACACTGCGTCGACAAAGGTCGGCAATCCTTACCATCTGGGCGCAAACGTGCCCAAAGACAATCCCGACTGGAGAGGCCCGTGGGATTGCGCTGAGCTTGTTTCGTGGGCCGTCTTTCAGAGCGCGGGCATTCTTTATGGCTGCGCCAGCGATGATGGAGACCCCGCAACCGCTGACGCGTTCACCGGCTATTGGGGGCGGGACGCGACTCGATTCGGAAAGATCATTCCAGTAGAGCAGGCAGCGAAGATTCCGGGCGCTGCGGTTCTTCGCCTGGCAGTTCCCAATGGGCTGGGCGGACACATTGTGCTTTCCGATGGCCGCGGCGGAACGGTGGAAGCGCATTCATCGGCAGACGGAGTGATCAGGGGATCGCTGGCGAACCGCCGCTGGGATTTTGGGATTCTGGTTCCCGGCATCTCCTATGCAGATCCGGATGCGGCACCGGCTGCTCCCGCGCTGGCCGCGCCTGCGAAGATCTACAGGCAGACGACTGATACGACGACTGACCCTGTTGTCGCCCGTATCCAACAGGCCCTGAGCGACGCCGGCTTCAACCCGGGCAAGAGTGATGGCGTTTTCGGGAGCCACACGGAAGCGGCGGTGATTGCATTCCAAAATGCAAAGGGACTGACACCTGATGGCGAGGTGGGGCCACACACCGCGGATGCGCTTGGGATCAGCCTCGACTGAGCCTGCGGGTCTCTCAAAAGAAATCGGCGAACACCGCATAGGGCGGGTTCGCCGATTTTCTTTGTGGTCAGGTGCAGGAGCCGTTTCAGGGAACCAGAACGTCGCGGTTTACGACCTGCGGCTCGTAGGAGAAGACCTCGCGGCTGGAGGGGTCCACGTTCACTTTGAGCCAGTTCACGTCACCGAGAGCGGGCTGGTGGTCGCCGAAGGTCTCGACGCGCGTGAAATTCACGACGCGCTTGCCAGTGGTGTCGAGCAGCGGCTTGTCTACGCGGAGATAGTGCGAGTCGCCGTTTACGTAAGCGACGGGTTTCCCGAAAGCGATCACCTGGGTGCGGAGAGCGCGAAGGAAATCGCCGTAGCCGTCAGTGGCTTTGGCGGAGTCGTCTTCAACGAGGGTCTGAGGATTACGCGTGGGCGCGCGAGTCGCGTCCGTGTCATCCCAGCCGGGGTCCGCCTGCGAAATGAACATGATCGCAACGCAGCCCTGGTCGATGGCGGTCTGGAAGGTGCTCTGCATCCAGGCGATGTCCGCGGCAATGCGTGCCCCGTGCTCGACGGGATCAGGGTAGTCGTCGCAGAGGTTGTCGCAGGAGCCCTGGATATTCAACACTGCGTACATCACCTTGCCCACGATCCAACGGCGGTTTTCAACGCAGGCAACGTCCTTGTAGGTGTAGGTTTCGCTCTGCGTTTTATCGGCGGTGGGCCCGTCGGTGCCGGTGAGAAAGCCCTTGCAGGTCGGCGCGGACTGCACTTCCTGAAGAAACTTGTTCTGGCCGAGTGTGTAGGGGGTGGAGAAGAACAGGGACCGTTCGTAGTCGAGCATCTTGAGCGAGTTCCTCGCCTCAGATCCCAGGCTCTTGCGGTCGCAATCGGTCCAGTCATTGTCGCCTGTCGTGAAGATGGCTGGAGCGCGCAACGCGTTGAAGTAGGCTAGGCCGCGCTGATAGATATTGCCGTTATCGACGACGCCACCAACGCCATTGGAGGTGTTGTCGGCGCAGGACGGAACGCCGCTGCCCTGGCGCAGGTCGCCGTCTTGAACGGTGAAGGCCAGGTCCTGTGAGTTCATGTCCTGGATGACCGTCGGGATCGCATCGGCTTGCGACTGGGAGTAGGGAAGATCGCCCCACAGTCCGATGGAGTAAGGACGGCTGCTGGTTTGCTCAGCGCCGTAAGGATAGTCTTTGTTTTTGCCATAGGCATTTCCGTTTCCGTTGTCGCCAAAGGCAAAGGTGGGCGCCGGCAGAGCCGTAGCAGCCACAGCGATAGCGGCTGCGACGCAGATGAACCGCAGAGTTCTGTTCATTTGGGGAATCTCCTCCAAAAGACACTCTTAGGAGGAGATCTTTCGTTCGGATGAAGGTGCTGTAACAACCGTGTGAATATGTGCTTGGTGATGGGGAGCGGGTTGGGGCAATAGATTCGAAATCGAGGCGTCTGATATGCGCGATCTCTCTGTTTACGCGCTGTAGTGGGCTATGACTCGAGCCACTTTTCCACTCGCTGAAAATTCCATGAACTCTGCCGTATGTGTCTTCTTCTGGTTCGCGTAGTAAAGGACGACGCTATTTAGACCCGCCAACACATTCTCAAGGTGAAAGGTGAGCTCAGGGTAGGCTTCCAGCCCTCGCTGAAAGTAAGCTCTCAAATTTGCCTTTCCCTTCACGGTGCCATCCGGCGTGCCTAACAACTGGGCGGCAGCGGGCGAAGTCAACTCCACCGAGTCCTCATAATGACTCATGATCAGGTCCAGGTCATGGGCGTTCCATGCCGCGATCCAATGGATGGCCAGGTTCAATGCCTCGTTTCTCGTCACTGATTCTTCTCCCCTCCAGGTTCGATATGGCTGCACGGCTGATCCGATGCTACAGGAGAGCAGCAGTATGCGACCGGTATGACTCAGGAGGCTATCGACCCGTGATAGCTAAAGCCCTTCGGCGGTTTCCTGGATCATGTAGTCGACTACCGCTTTGAGGTCGCCGTTGGTTTCTTCGAAGACTTTCAACTGGCGATCTGCGCCGGTGCCTGTGTGCAGGATCTTGCGGATGCCTTCGATGGCTTCGCGGCTGCCGAGTTCGTCGACTTCGCGATCGACGAGGACGAGGTATTCCTCGATGAGGTCGCGCAGCGGTACTTCTTCCTGGCGGCCGAAGTCGATGAGCTTACCGTCGAGGCCGTAGCGCACGGCACGGAATTTGTTCTCCATCAGCAGAGGGCGCGCGTACTGGCGGAAGTCGAGGTTGCTCTCGTGCAGGCGGCATAGGTAAGCCGCCGTGGCCTGGATGAGCGCGGCGATGGCTACAGTCTCTTCAGCGCGCAGCGGGATGTCGCAGGCGCGAACTTCGACGGTGTTGAAGAAGGGATGCGGGCGGATGTCCCACCAGATCTTCTTGGCGTTGTCGATGCAGTTGGTTTTGACGAGGAGTTGCACGTACTGGTCGAAGTCGGAGTAGCTGGAGAAGGCGTCAGGAATGCCGGTGCGGGGGAAGTTCTCAAAGACCTTGGCGCGATAGCCCTTGTAGCCGGTGTTGAGACCGAGCCAGAAGGGCGAGTTGGTGGCCAGCGCCATGATGTGTGGCAGGAAGTAGCGCATGGAGTTCATGAGCCGGATGGCCATCTCGCGGTCTTCAATTCCGACGTGCACATGCAGGCCGAAGATGAGGTTGGCGCGGGCTACGAGCTGGAGGTCCTTGACGACCTGGTGGTAGCGCGGGTCGGGGTAGATCTGTTGGGTGCGCCAGTCGGCGAATGGGTGCGTGGCGCCGGCCACGAGCTTGAGGTCGTGCTCCTCGGTGAGATTGATCATCTGGCGGCGCAGGTCGTAGATGTCTTCGCGGGCCTCCTGGATGTTGCGGCAAACGCGGGTGCCGACTTCGACGACAGAGGTATGCATCTCGGCCTTGACGCGCTCTTCGAGGCGCATCTTGCCCTGCGCGAGCATCTCGGTTTCGATGTGGGAGCGGAGATCGCGCGTGACAGGGTCGACGGTCTGGTACTCTTCTTCGATTCCGAGCGAGAAGGACGGCCGCATGGGGGCTCCTGTAAGGGAACAGCTTGGGCACATTGTACAGAAGCGGGGAGTAGAAGACGGGGAGTAGGGAATAGGCAGTAGGGAATAGAAAGGCGCATTTCATTTTTCTGTGCATCGCTGCGGATGGCGGCTTAAGATGGGTCACACTCCCCAACATCCCTTGAACGAGGAGGCACGTGTGCGCTGGCTGATCACGAATCGGACCATTCAGGAAAACGGCCAATTTGGCGGCGATATGGGAACCCTCAGCTACTGCGTGCTTCGCGACGGCGGAACTTCGACCTCGGCGGCCGATTGGCTGCCGGTTGGTTCGGATGATTTCCGTAAGAAACTGGTGGAAGTGGTGCAGAACACGTTCCCGCCAGTCGTCAAAGATGGCATCCCCACACCTCCTGACGAGCAAAAGCATGTCTGCTTGTTCGTACATGGCTACAACAACCCGTGGAGCGATGTAATGACGCGCTACGAGAAGGTGGCAACGACGCTGTTCGATGGGCCGGATGGCCTTGGCCAGTGCATTACCTTCGACTGGCCGTCAAAAGGCAATCTGCTCTTACCTCTCCGATCGTTCAGAGGCGCGCAAGACCCCCATTGAGCGCATGAGCCGGGAGGATGCCGGTCAGAGTCAGCGGAATAGGGCATCCTTGCAGAACTAGACATCCATTTGCGGTCTCGAGCTCTGAAAGAGCTGTCACCGAAGATTGAGTTTGTGTTCGCTGTCAGTCCCGAAACAATTCGGAGAGAGCATCAGGAGCTTGCACTCCCTCGCTCCGTTCAAGCTTCCTGTCTGAACTATGCCGCTACCGGTCTGCGCTTTCCCGTATTGTGAAGCGGCTCATACTCCTCGCAGCTGATCCAGAGATGATGAAGCAGTACCGCCAGCTTGCGTGCGACGGCGATAATCGCCCGTCTCTTGCCTCTCTTGCCTCCACGCTCCGCCAGCTTCAGTCCCCATCTCCCTAAATCGGAGTCCTCTCCAAATGGACCCAGGATGTGTTGTGCTCCTTGCACCAGCGCCATGCGCAGATAGGAATCTCCCTCCCTGGTGATATGGAGCTGAGGCTCGCTCTGCCCGGAGTTCCGTCTGCCCGGCTGCAGTCCCACGTAACAGGCTGCATCGCGGCTCTTTCGAAACCGCCTTGGGTCTTCCAGCGTCAGCACGTATGTCAACCCAATCAGCGTGCCGACGCCCTTCACCTGCTTGAGCAGCGCGACTTCCGGATAGCTCTGTTCCGCCAGCGTTTCGATCTGAACGTTGTACTCTCTAATCCTGGCGGTGATCGCTTCAAGGGCACTCAGCATGGGAGCCAGCGCGCTACGCCTTAGTCCGCGCAAGAACGGCGCTGGTCTGCGCGGCACGAGGCTGACGAAGTCTTTTGGAGAGCGGATCCGCGGCCGCAACCCGAAGGGCTTCGGTTCGTCTACGACTGAAGAGTTGGGTCCGCAACTGCAGGTTGCCCCGGATCACCGTCAGATCTGCCTGCGCCTGGGCGCTACGATGTTGGATCGGCGAGAGCAACTTCGGGTCGATTCTGGCCAGTCTGGCCAAAGCCTGCGCGTCCAGCCGGTCGTCCTTGCGCCGGCTCTCTCCGATCAGACGCACGTTACGCGAATGCGCCACGATCGCCTCGTGTCCCAACTCCGTGAGCAGTCGACGCACCCACGGCGAATGCGTTCCCGTTTCCAGCGCGATCCGACTCGCTGGCATCTTCTCGAACCTCTTCCTCATCGCTTCCGGGTTGGTTGGGACTCTCTCCTCCTGAATCACCTCGCCTGCTCGGTTCAGGACACAGTAGAAACTCGATCGATCACCCAGATCCAGCCCGATGGTCAGCTGTCCATCGGGCAGTTTTCCGCTCCGGCGCGATGCCGTAGTGCTAGCCTTCTTCATGGCCGGTCTCCTTATCTCATGCGCCCTCGAGCGCGTCGATAACTTGGGAGCTTAACGCATCCCGCCGGAGACCGGCCTTCTCATCCCATCTGAAGTCAACAATTGAATGGGATGCTTTACAGCGATCTTCATATCAACAAAGCGGGCACGTGATCTGCGGCCTCTAATTGATGATGGAATTGGCGATAGGAGGGTGCAGATGCTTAATGAGAGTGATGTGGCTACCCGGCTCCCAGCGCGGGATTTGAACCGTGCTCGCAAATTCTATTCAGACAAGTTAGGCATGGAGCCAATTGAGCAGCGACCCGGCGGCCTTCGTTACCGGAGCGGCAACAGCTTCTTTGTGTTGTTCGAATCTTCAGGAGAAGCATCGGGCAGCCACACCCAGATGGGCTGGGAAGTTGATGATATCGAGGCGACCATGGCAGTACTCAAGGCGCGTGGCGTCGTTTTTGAAACATACGATCTTCCCGGTCTTAAGACCGTGAATGGAATCGCTGAAATCGCAGGAAACTATCCCAGCAGGGGGATCGGTGAGAGGGGCGCCTGGTTCAAAGACAGTGAGGGAAATCTGCTTGGCATCGGCCAACCGCTGCGCTGAGCTTCCTTCGCGCTGAAGTCGTAATCGCTCGATAGATTCCTTCAAGACCTCGATTACCGTGCAAGCTGATCACAGTCGATCCAGAAAATCTAAGGCTCGTTTCCATGCGAGTTCCGAGGCAGGGGCGTTGTAGTCGATCGAGTTGGAATCTGTAAAGAAATGGCCTGTATCTGAATAGCTATGGTTCTCGATCCAGAGGTCAGCCGCTTGTGCCGATTCAGCCCATAGGGCTCTTTGTTCGGCGGAAACGAACGGATCGACCTCCGCCAAATGGGTCTGCACCTTTAACCCAGGCCGAACATCCGTCGGGATCGGAGCAAGGCCATGGAACAGGAGAATTGCTGTGCTCTCAGGTCGCACTCCCCACAAGCTGCCGGATCACACCGGCCCCCATCGAGAAGCCTGCGAGTACAGATGAACCGGGTAGCTTTTTGATCGCTTCGGTTGCTCTCTGATAGATGGCAGACCACCCGATCTCGGCCATCAATTGAAATCCTTCATCGATCGATTCAGTGCGTTTGCCTGCGTAGAGGTTCGGCAGAGCACCTGATACCGTCGAGAGCGAAACCGCTCTGCCGCTTCCCGTTCCACCGGCCGAAGCCCCAGAACAGAATGAAAGATTGCGATTGTTGTCACGAAATCATTTTGCCAGAGTTTCTCCGACGAGGGGCTGCGGTTCCAGCACGGGTCCCTTCAACCTGTGGGCAATGGATCGAATTACTCACCCGCGACGGCCTGGGGGGCACCGTTCTTGGAGCGAGGTGGGAGTGGCAGAAGCAGCTCCAGGAGATGTGATCTGCATGAATCCCGGCGAGGTACACGATGGCGCCGCCATCGATAGGGAGCCGCGCAAATGGAGGATGATCTATCTCGACCCAGAAGCGGCGGAAGAAGAGATCGGTGAGGACTTCAAAGGTGGAATCGAAACAACGCGTCCGTAATCAGGGATGAGTTTTTGGTCCGTCGGAAGTCATCCTGTGTAGATTGCATTGTGGCGTCACCATCTAGCTCTCTGACCTGCGAGGAGCGACTGTGGAATGTCTCGCGTACCTCTTCGGAAAACACGGGAGTGGCAGCTATCCGATCAAGGCTCTGCACAATTTCCTTGCGCCGCGGCTGAACCAACTACCCAAAAGTGTAGGCGGTCTTCTTGGTGCTCCTGCCACTCATGCTGTGGGCACAGCGAAAGACTAAATGCCACACAAAAGTCATGCGATTCTGCACGACTCCCTAGTAAATACGGAACGCCCAATCAAGACGGCGTCAGGTTGTAAGGCCCCATTCTGGACGATAAATCGCCACTCACCTTTTCCGGCCGCCTGGGCCGGAAACGCAAGTTGTCCAGTATTCGACAGCTGATTTTCTGGACCGGGGCAAATCGCGCGAGGTAGCCGGTCGTCGTTCATTTGCTCTTCATTTCAGAACGAATGATGAGATCTCTAACGTAAACCTGCAGGCTAGTTCGCCCTTTGCGGGGTGACCGTGGTTTCTCAGGGCCGCTGTCGATCGTTAACGCCGTCATTCGGCGAAAAGACAGAGCCGCTTCTGGCGAGAAGCCAAGATTAAGAAACGTCTGTTCCCATTTTTCGCGAGGGATCACATCCAATTCGACGCTTCGCTCGAGCGATGCGCTGAAAGCCTTCGCTACGTCGGAGGGTGTGTACATGTCTGGTCCCTCAACGTAGTGAATTGCATATGGTTCCGGCGGCGCAGTTAACAATTCCGCCGCGGCGGCTGCGATGTCATCCGGAGCGACCATGGGAAGGCGAAAATCAGCAGGAAACATCGTCAGCAGTTTTCCCTGTTTCGCTGGCGTGAGCATCTGATCCCAGTTGCTCATGTAGTACGCGGCTCGCAGTATAGAGAGCGGAGTCGATTGTCGCCGGAGACCCTGCTCAAGTTCGAACAAGACGCTCAGATCTCCGATGTAATCTCCAGGCTGCGCACCATAGGTAGACTGAAGAACCACCTTTTCGAGAGAAACTCCCTGGAGCGCTTGGAGAATAGCTCTTGCGGTTCGATGTTCCTCTTTGTCGGTGTCGGAAGAGACCGGAGCAGGAGGGTTGAGGAGAAAAGCTCTTTTACCTCTGCGCAGAACCGAACGCAATCCGTCTGTATCCTGAACGTCAATGATTGCCGCTTCCGCTCCGCGCTTCACGAACTGCTCAGCCCTCTGTGCGTCGCGAGTGAGGGCGAGTACCTGTTTGCCTTGCGCTAATAAGCGCGTGCACAATGCATTGCCGATGTGACCTGAAGCTCCAAAAACGATCAACATGCTGGTTCCTCAGTCTTTTGAGATGCTCGCTGACCTATTTGGGCTGTTGATGAAGCTGTTGTACGCGCGACTTGTTCGGATCGATCACCGGAGTAGCGTTCAGAGCATTAGGGCAGAGCCAATCGCAATTCGCGGGCCGTGGTTCACGCAGCTTGGAATCCACCTTCCACGCTAGCTCGCCAGTTTCGGCGTCCAAGGCCCAAAGGTGATCCGAGCTGCCTGCCACGATGACGAGATTGTTGTGACCCCGCGTAGACTTCACGCCTCGCACCACCAGGGAGCAGTCAGGCCGTTCATCGAGAGTGGCTGATTCGGTACGGTCGTATTCCATTCGAACCACATGGATGCCACGTTTGCCGGAGAAAATGCATGCTCTTCGTCTGTGAAGCCTGAGCGCTGCGGGTCATGCCCGAAGGTGGTCCACTGGCCCATCTGAGCGAACGCAGCCGCGCCAAGAGAAATGACGGAAGCAAAGATAACAAGACGAACTTTGCGCACTGCCGCTCCTGTGGGTTGCTGCTCGTTAATGCAGAATTGCACTCGCTGAGATCGTAGCCCGCCGGCGAATCCCGCACTCGACAGAGACTTGAAAAGCAGCAGTCTGCCACCCCGTGAGCGCGCTGAAAGCCTTGAAAGTTCGCAGCGGATCTTATCGAGGCGAAATCCAGCCTGTCAACATTTGCGCTGCTGCCCGATGCCATTCTGAGTGACGAGGATTCGATCAAGATCTTCGCTTGCCGTCCAGATCACACGATGGAAGGGCAGCACCGGCACCGGGCTTGGGGGCTTCGAGCCCGGGCTCTGGTTTCGGCACGGATGAGGGGGAGGGAAGGGGCAAGGTCCGAGAATGTGAAATTCTTCGGCGGTGAGACGTTCTCCGAGTTACAGCGTGGCGCTCAGGCGCGCCGACAGTAATACACCGAAGACTCCGCGCCGTGGTTCACGGCAGACGGTCCCAGCTGTCGGCCATGGGCGAATGATCAGCAAAGTTCCTCATCGAAAAATGATTCACCCAGCACCGGTAAGCCGCAAAGTCATGCCGCCACCCTTGAGCTATCCGGGGCACCACGCTAGGAGCTCGACTCCAGCGAGTTCCTTCGCTTCGCAAAGGACGCGCAGGAGCGTAAGCCCGCGAACACGAACATGGATCCATCCTTCATTTTCATCGCATATCCCTGCTTCGTCTTGGCATCGAGCTTCTGGTCGAGTAGCCGGGCGGTGTTGCGTCGTTAGTTGCCCTCTAAGAACCTTAGGTGCATTAGAGACCGGCCAACCAACCGCCGCTGTTTTCCATCCACCTAACGAGGGCATAATCCTTATGCACAAGATATCGCGGCGCGGGTTTCTAGGTACATTGGGTGCGGCGTCGTTGGCTAAAGCGGCTAATGCTGGGGCGGTCTCCTCTTTCCTTCTCGAGGAAGAAGAGCACGCATTGCCTTCCCCGCACAACTCTGGGATCGAACACATTGTTTTCGTGGCGATGGAAAATCGCTCCTTCGATCACGTCCTGGGTTGGCTGCCGCATGCAAACGGAAAGCAGGCCGGTCTCACTTATCTCAACAAATCAGGGCAGCCCCATGCCACTTACCATCTCACCGACTACCAGAACTGTGCGTTGGCCGATCCCGACCACTCCTATGCCGGTGGCCGTATCCAGTTTGACGGGGGTAGGTGCGACGGCTGGCTTCGCGCCGCGACAAACGATTTGTTTCCCATCGGCTACTATGAGGCGAGCGACCTCAGCTTTTTGAGCCAGGCCGCGACTTACTGGACGACCTGCGATCACTATTTCGCCGCGATCCTTGCGCCCACCTATCCCAATCGTTTCTACATGCACGCCGCTCAGACCGATCGTCTCGATCAAAGCACAAATCTGTCGACGCTTCCGACAATCTGGGACCGCCTTGCCGCCGCCGGAATTGATGGCCGGTACTTCTTCAACGACGTCCCGTTTACCGCTCTCTGGGGATCGAAGTACCTGGGCATAACGCGCCCCTATGCCGAATTTCTTGCCGCGTGTGAGATCGGGATGCTTCCCCAGGTTTCTTACGTAGACCCGCGATTCATCGACGAGGCGAGTGGCACTTCCAACGACGACCATCCTCACGCGGATATTCGCAACGGCGAAGCATTTCTCAATCAGATCTACACCGCTGTAACCAGCAGCCCGGCATGGCAAAATACCCTTCTCATCATGACATTCGATGAGTGGGGCGGGTTCTTTGATCATGTAGCTCCGCCTCTTGGTCCGATCCCGGCGGCGGATGCCGCTGTGGGGAGCGATGGCCGGCTAGGGTTCCGCGTGCCTGCGCTGATCATCTCGCCCTTCGCACGAAGGCACTCGCTGGGCCGGCGCGAGTTCGATCACACCTCTCTGTTGAAGCTCATTGAATGGCGATGGAACCTCGCTCCGCTTACGGTGCGGGACGCCTCCGCAAATAATCTGGCGGCCATACTCAATTTTGACCATCCGGACTTGAACGCTCCTGTCTTTGCTGTACCCGTCGGCCCGTTTGGCGGTGTGTGCGCCTCCGGATTAACGCCCGAAGATCCCGTACCCGGCGGCGAGCAGAATGAGTGGTTCCTCATTGCGAGCCTAGCTAATCAATATGGCTTTCCGGCCGCTCAGTGAGCCACGGGCTACTGAACTCATCGAGCGTTGTTGCATCTGGATGGCGAACAGCCATACCTATCGTATTTGCAAGCGTTCATTCGCCTCGCTTGCAGAACATCATTCCAGCTTTGACCTCTCAAATTGCTGCCAATTACGAGGGAAAAGGCAAGGAATCGGCACGCCGACTTGAGGTGATCGCAATCCACAGCGGGAGTTCCGCTTCAATTGAACGAAGTAGGGGAAGTCGGTGCACGGGCGTCTCACGACATTTCGTCTATCGCGCACCACTGCCCGCTCTGCAACATCAAATCGAACCCGTTGTCGAACCTTGCGGCGATGCTCGGTGCCAATCCGATACGCGCCTGCGCTAACCCTTGATTCCATCGCCGGCAACATTAGCTGGCGCGACGCTCACTTTGCAGCTTTCTTCTGTGCTGCCCACCGCTTCCGCTGCGCCTTCGCAATCCTCTCCCTGGCTTTGGAACCCATCGGGTCAACCGCACCCGCACAGGATGGGGTGCGCTGCTTCAGGGCACGGTGATGTAGATCTTCTTCTTGATGTGGAGGTCGCTGGCACCGACTTCGAAGAAGCCGCGGTGTGGATGCCCGGCGCAAGGGTGAGGTCGACGTGGAGACGGTCGCTGAACCGCTAGGCGCGCTTCTTTCCGTCTATGGGCACTCGGCTTTACGAGGGAGCGATCTTTCCACACAAAGACAAAGAGGCGCGCAGCGTATCATTGACGCGCGTTTGCCATCCGTCGCCGCTTGCATGGAGTACAGCGATCAGATCGGTATCCAACCAGATTGTGACCACCTCTTTAGCTAGCTCCCCTCTTCTTCCCATGCGGCGACCGCGACGGCGTTCTACGATCTGCTCAGGCGTATGAACGTGCTGAAACCGGCCACTGTTCGCTTGTGCCAGCGACTCACGTAGCCCTGGCAACGCGTGCCCAGCATCTACTTCGATTGCACGGGCTACTTTGTTTACATCCATCTTTTTAGACTCTTCAAGGCTTCGCCTTCCGCCACTTGTTCCTAGTTCTGTTTGCCTCGTGTCCTTCGCGTTGCTTTCGCTTAGAGCGAGGCCTCCGAGACTATGAGGGGCGAGGGATCAACGACTCCGCGATACCTCTACGCCACTCTTTGAGCATCCCCTCGCCAACATCAGCGAATGCGGCGTGATTCTTGATGTACTTCTGCACCTGCGAGGAAGTTTCCTCGATAGCCTCCGCAATGCGTGACAGCACACCTCTTACCTGAGCAGGAGTACAGGCTGCGCGAGTTTCGCCGAGCAATTGAAGCTCTCGAGCGGTGGGCCAACGCGTGCTTCCGTTCAACGTCAGAGCCATCCCGTCCTTTGGGATGTAAACCGATGTTGTCACGAGGTCATACACGGGAGCGAGGCGAGCTTCGTTGAGAACATCGTCATACACGATGCCGAAGTTCTTGAGGTGAGCATCTCCGTTGCGGAGGGCGCAGCTGAGTGCGATAAGGGTGAATAGCTTTTCCAGGTCGGTATTGACACGCGGCGAATTGGCAAATTGTGCGAATCGCTTAAGTATTGAAGTCTCGTAGCTGCCACTGTACTTCTTGTCAGTCCCCTTGCCATTGAGGACGCAGAAGTCCTCGAACCCTCGATAGCTGCCGTCGGCCCGGAGATCGAATCGATCGACGACAAGTGCCGCACCATCCTCTGCGAGTCGGTAAGGCGGTACATCAAGGCCACACTTCTCAGCGACTCTCAAACAGAAGTACTCGTTTGCTGCGAGTTGCGGATACTCTCGCTCCTCCCAGAACTTCACGATATGTGTCGCGCCGCGATAGCTTTCGGACAGACGCGCTCCATTGAATGCAGCTTTTGAAAAGGCATCTTCATCCCGGATCAAGAACTTTGGCTGAACGCCACTGATGCCCGAGAAGGAAGCGAACTTGTCCAAGAGGTGGTGAAAGAGATTACCTTGGCGTCGACGAGAGAGGATTTCGTCCACGGACTGGAAGGGAACGTCCTCAGCGAGAGATTCTTCCTGCCCGGTATAGCGAATGCGGCCCACCTGTGATCGGCCAACAATGCCCAGCAGATCGTAGTCGTCGAATGTCCCGATTGCTTTCGCAAAAGCAAGACGCAAGCGTTCTCTCAGTACACCTTCGGGAAGGTTCATCTCGAAAATGGGTGCGATTCCATACGAGATGTCCCATGAAGCTAGGCGCATGGGCATCGTCACAGAGACGGCGCGTGGCTCAGGGGCTCCGGGTTGATAGAGAAATGTGGTGCCGCGCTGTCCGGAGCGATCAAGCAAGCCGGCTTCAGCGCCGTCGGTCCAGACTTTGATCATCGCGGTCCTCTTCCATCAACTCTTCCAGAGTGGGGCGGTGGTTCGCTGCTTCCTGGATCGTCAGCTCAAGGCTGAGTGCTGTAAGAATTCTGGTTATTTTCGAATAACCGAGCTCGCCAATTCGGCCATTCTCCAATGCGTCCAGTGTTGAATGGCCGACTCTCGCCTGTTTAGCGAGCGTAGCCTGGCTCAAACCAAGCGCTCTACGTTTCGTAGCAACGATCTCGCCGATCTGAATCAAGGGCAGCACATACCTAATATACAAGGTTTTTCCCGCTATGGGCCAATTTTTACCTCATGTAAGAGGCAATATGATTACGCGCCGAACATTAACTGCAAGCCTCGCCTTAGGGGACATCATCGGTCATATCCGCGACATGGCGACTTTGCGTCAACGTGGATCGCGAAATCCTAGCCCCGTTTTAAGGGCAAGTGGATTAACGTTCGTAAAAACACTTCACGAGCCGCGCAGCACAAGGGCGCGAAGGCGACTGTACGGCCAAGTGGATCGCCGGAGCATCATCCTTCATCCGGTTGCCCCGTCTCGGCCCCTTAGTGTCGCTTCCATTTCGCTGCCGAAGAAGGGTTCTCCGGTCCGGTAGAGGAGATGAATGGAAGGCTGGGTGCCAATCTTGGGCAGGCTCTCGCGCACGGTCTTGCCGATGAGTTCGGAGGCGCTTTTGCGTCCGGCGGCTCCAACTCCGTTTCGTTTACCAGCCACGATGACGGCTCAACCATCGTGCACAGTCATCCATTCTCGCGAAGCGCGCCCGCCTCACCGCGCCAAGGTTCTGACGCTTCCTCGAGAGAACCCTGAAATCTAGGGTTCAGCCGAGGTCACAAGCGGGCCTCTCCGTGCGATGGTTGTAACATCCGCCCCCGGAAACTCAGAGAAATCAGCAATGAAAGACCCGCTTGTGACCTCCCGCGGCCTTATGCTCAAAAGATGCGCGGCGCTCGAATCGCGCCGCGCCAGCATCGCCAGCGCGCCCGCCGTGCCATCGCCTCAAGCCTCGTCATGATCGAGCGTAGCGACAGGCTTATTCGAGAACTGGACCGCCTTCTGACATCACAGCGTATTGAACGTGGTCCGATCTGCTATTTGCCAGCCGCAGTGTCGGGCATGATGCGACTGTCCGTCCCGGACGCTCATGGCGTCTAGGCTCATGCGCGGCTGAGCCCGGCCACGCCTAGACCGCCGCGCCCTGCTTTAGATAGGTGTACGTTCCAACGATCTTGGTAGGGGCCTCTTGCTCGGAACTCCCATCCATTCGACCTGAACCCCAGTTCAGCGCCGCGCCTCTTTGGACCATGTCACGAATTGCCGCCGGCGCCCGTTCGCGAATACCTCAATGCCGCGAAGCTGAACACCAACGGTCACAAATGCCTGTCGAAATGGAAGAAGTGCTCTCCGAGCAGTTTGCCGTCTGCTGCATCTTTCACCCTGATTGTTAGACTAGACCGCCCGCTATCTGCTCTGATCATCCGCGCGCCTAGGGTATTCCCCAACTAACCCGCCACCTCGCCGGGTGCTAAGCTGAGGCCCGGGCCCCATATCAAACCCTCGAGCCGATGATGCTGCGTTCCGAATCCCGGGCCCTCCGCGTTCTTATCGTTGACCACCAAGAAGCCATCGCGGAAACGCTCGCCATGATTGTGAAGGGCAACGGCCACTCCGCCTGCATTGCCCACAGCGCAGAGCAAGCGACAGGAATATTCCCAGAGTTCCGTCCTGAGGTGGTTATCTCAGACGTGATGCTGCCCGGGATGGATGGTGTCCAGTTCGCCGCTTGGCTCAAAGACCGCGACCCGAATTGCGCCGTGCTGCTCATCTCCGGCCACCCTGACACCAGCGAGCTGTGCAATCAACTGGACACACCACGCCCCAGGTTCTCGCGAAGCCGTTTCACCCGAGCGAACTTCTGACCTTCCTCGCCAACTGTGCTGCGAAAGCCTAGCGCCCGACGTTCCGCTGCTCGCGCCAGGAATCGCCAAGGACACGCGTGCCTATGACCCTCTATCCCGGAATCTGCGTTCGTCTGAAATCGGGTGGCCCAGCGATGATCATCTTCGGCATTGACGAAGCCGGAATATATTGCCGCTGGCTCGAAGGCGGGGAAGCTCAAAGACGAAATCTTCGACGCCGCCGATCTCCAACCCGCTACACAGCGCGAGGTTGCAGCCACTTTGGACTCTGCGCGCAAGCCATAAAGGACCATAGATAACTAGCCCTTTCTCACCAACTCAGCGAAAGGTACATTGTCCAGTACCCGCGTCGATCCACTGACAAGACAAGGTTCACAGTGCGCGCCTCGTGGTCAACCTTGATGACCATGAATGTTGGGTCCTGCTCCTTGCGAACCCGAACCCGCTTGCACAGCATTGGAGTTGACTCGCGCTCACCGGGAACGGCAGACCAGGGATCGGGAACCCGCTTGGACCAAACTCTGAAGGGTTGGGCAGTTTATACAAAAACTACTATGTTGCTTGCACGATTTGGGATACAGCTCCCCTTCCGAAGTTTTCCGGAAGTTGGGGCTTTGCTCCCTCTCTGGCCACCGCAAGCCGCTGGGAAAAGAGGACACGTCATGTAAGATGTGCACACGTCGCCAACGCAGTTTGCCGAGAAAGGCGGGACAAGGGCCGGATTTTACCTGTTCCAGAGCGTTCGCTCTCATCTTTCACGCTGAGGAAGCGCTGTGCCCGGAATTGATCCCAATCGATGGCGGGCCCTGAGTCCATTCCTGGAACAGGCGCTCGAGATGCCGGACGAGGAACGCCTGACATGGCTCGCCTCCCTTCGTACGGAAGACCCTGCATTGGCTGATGAACTGCATCGACTTCTCGAGAGCAGCAGGTTGCTGGCGTCGGAAGCGTTTCTCCACGTTCCTCTCGGAGAGCCATTCCCATCAAGTGGATTAGCTGGACGGTCGGTCGGAGCCTATCGACTGATCTCCGAAATCGGTCGCGGCGGGATGGGAACCGTCTGGTTGGCAGAACGAAATGATGGTCGATTCGAACGGAAAGTCGCCATAAAGTTTCTGAACATCTCCCTGCTCGGCAAAGGCGGCGGAGAAAGATTCAGGCAAGAGGGTCTGATTCTCGGTCGCCTCACGCATCCTCATATTGCACAGTTGATCGACGCGGGCGTGTCCGACACCGGGCAACCATACCTCGTCCTCGAGCACGTCAGCGGTGACGATATCGACCGATACTGCGATGAGAGGACCCTGGATGTTCATGCGCGCGTGCGGCTTTTCCTGGATGTGCTCGAGGCCGTTGAACACGCGCATTCCAGGCACGTAGTACATCGCGATCTCAAGCCTTCCAACGTCTTGGTCCGAAAGGATGGAGAGGCGAAGCTACTTGATTTCGGGATCGCCAAGTTGCTGGACATCGGTGAAAGCGGGAACGTGCCGCAACTCACGGGCGAAGCTGGCCGGGTACTGACTCCCCACTACGCTGCTCCCGAACAACTCACGGGTCAGCAGATTTCCGCCTCGACAGACATATTCGCATTGGGAGTGTTGCTGTACGTGTTGCTTACTGGGCGTCACCCAACTGCAGCAGACACGCATGCGCCCGCCGAATTCATCAAGGCCGTTCTGGAAACCGACCCGGTCAAGCCCTCTGATGCCGCACTGGGCAAGACTGATGATTCTGGGGTGGCAATAACCAATGCCGCTCGCCGGGGCACGACCCCCGACAACTTGAGCCGCGCGCTTAGTGGCGACCTCGATATCATCCTTGCAAAATGCATCAAGAAAGATCCGCGCGAGCGCTATCCCACAGTCTCCAACCTAGCTGATGATCTGCATAGTTATTTGCACAGTAGGCCCGTCAGTGCGCGGCCAGACTCGTTTGCCTATAGAACCAGCAAATACCTGCGCCGGCACAAGGGCCGTGTCGCCGCGGCTTTCTCCATCATGATGTTGATGGTCATCGGCGTGGGCGTTGCGAGCCGATTCTATTCTCCAAAATCCACGGCGTTGCCTCAAATTAAGCAGCGACGATTGACCGCTAATCCCAAAGACTTACCTGTACTCAGCGCCGTCGTGTCCCCTGATGGCGCGTATCTGGGTTATACAGACGCCACTGGAATCCATCTGCAATCGCTCGGGACGGACGCCCCCGTCGCAGTTGCTCTTCCCAGCGAACTGCTCAATGCCAAAGCGAAGAAGTTGTTTGCAGGATGGTATCCGGACTCCAAAAGATTTCTGGTTGCTCTCTCCCAACCGGAGATGCCGGTTTCTCTTTGGTCCATTTCGCTCACCGGGAATGGAGATGAAAAGGTCGCCTCAATCGACAGACTCTGGGGCTCGCCCAAGGTATCGCCCGATGGCAACACCATCGCGTACACCCGTGTACGCGTTCAGACTGGCGCCCGCGAACTCTGGCTGATGGGATCACACGGGGAGTCTCCCCACCTGATTCAAACCGCCGGGCCGCAGTCCAGTTTTTCCGGCCTTGCTTGGGCGCCTGGTGGACGGCGGCTTGGGTACGTCTACTTCAGTCACAGCTCAGATGCAAGAGAGGTCTCCGTGAAGAGCTGCGATCTTGAGGGCCGGAACGTGACCACCGCGGTGAAAGATCTGCGTCTGGATGGCTTTGTCTGGACCACACCGGGGCGTCTGATCTATTCACGCACGACCGATCCCGGAGGGACCGATTCCGACAAGCTTTTCGAAATGAGGGTGGATGAGAAAGGCGTACCGCGAGGGCAGCCTCGCGTTCTAACCGACTGGTCCGGTTTCGCCGCGTTTGACTTCAGCAGTACCAGCAACGGCCGGCATCTCGCGTTTCTGAGAGGTGGCGCTCATATCACGATGTCCGTCGCCCAACTGGCGCCGGACAGAGTCGGCACTCTCAGTTGGGAGCCCTTTAATGCGGACGAAAACGTCAACATCCCACTCGCGTGGACTCCAGACTCAAAGCAAGTCATCTTCTCCTCCAAACGATCGGACCAAAGGCTGATTTACAGAAGGAACATCGACCAGAAAACTCCGGCGCAGCTGGTCACGAAATCATCGACCATGAGTTTCTACCTGGCACGGCTCACACCCAATCGAGCCGCGTTGCTCTTAGAGGGATCCCCGAACGGCAGAGACTTCGCTCTCTACACTGCCGAGCCCAGCGGAGAAAACGTGCGCGTACTCCTTACCTTCCAAGCATTCATTCTGTATTGGTGCACCGGCGTCGAAGCGAACTTCTGCGTGTTTGGCGATGCGGCGTCCGCCACGAATGAGCTCGTCATCACTCGATTCGACCCCGGCTCCGGCGAAAAACATGAAGCGCTCAGAATTCCCGTCGAGCCCGGTACAAACGCTCATCTCGGCGGAGACTACTTCTGGCAACTCGCACCCGACGGCCTGACCATCGCGATCATGAAGCGGCATGATAATTGGGTGAAACTTGTGCCGATGAGTGGCGGCCCCACGAAGACGATCATCATGAAGGGCCAGAGCGATCTCGGCGAACTGAACTGGGCGCCTGATTCTGAGGCACTGTTTGTCTCGGCCTTGACACCCTCCGGCGCGTCCGTCTCCCGTGTCAATTTAGACGGTGCAGCTCGGCCCGTCTTTCAGGATCGCGACGCAGACTACCTAGGGGCCATACCTTCGCCGGATGGCAAGCGACTTGTAATCTGGTCCAACACTGTCGAGGCGAACGCCTGGATGATCGATGATTTTGACCACTGACAGACGAACGCCGCAATCCTCCAGACCAGCTTTCTCTGGGCGAAATAGCGCCGTTGAGCATTTTCAGTCGCGACGTTCCGGATATTTCAGCGCCGATCACCCGAGGTAAGCGGCCGGGTACGGAGTTCTCCCTTCTTCACGTCTGCGGCCATGGCATGGCGAGAAGCCGCGATGGAACGCTCGGCAGGCTCGCCGAAGAGCTCAGGATGCAAGTACAAGCCGCGCTCCTTGCCGATTTTCATCTCTTCCACGAGAATGCGGTTTGCATTGGCCCATGCGTCATGGCGGACTCCGGTTACCTGCCAGGAAACTTCAACGTTGGGCTTGTCCGTTTGAATGGTGAAAGTGTTGTGCTCTATTTTGCCGGCGATGATCGCCTGCGCGAACTGGCCAATTGGAGTGAGTTGGTAACGGAAGTCACGGTTCAGAGCTTCGAACCACTCCGGCATCTGCACTACGGCTAGTCCCTGCCCATCCGTCGTTGCGATGCCGTTGTAGATATTCATCATCTCCGGCGACTCGACAAACGAGTGGTAAAGGTATTTGTTTGCGGGATCGAGCGGGTGATCAATTTTGAAGGAACCGCCAGCCTTGGAGAGGTTACCGTCCACGTACACGTCGCCAAGAAAGTATGCGGCGAATCCACCGTTGCTCTGCGCGAAGAGTCCATCTCCGTTTGAATAGTTGACGGCCGCCACGCCCGATCCCAATGGGCTGTGCGAAAAACCATCAACTCCGTCCGGACCGAATCCGCTCGGGGAGATTTGACTTGCGAAGCTCTCGCCCCAGACACCCTGCCCACTGACGGTTCCGGTTTCGCCGTGCACGGCGGGGCCCCCGCCGGTGTTGCGCCCGAACACGCCCGCTCCCCGCTGGGACTGGGCGACTCCGGCCACGCCAATGCCCTCGGTATCACCATAGGATTGATTCACTCCGACGATGGGTGAAAGATAGTAGTTCACCGGGTTGCTGTTGATGCCGCTGATCTGTGCCGAGTTGACGGCTGTGACCGCGTTGACAGTATCCGCGCTGAACCGGCCATACGCGTCGCGTTTGACTATGCTGCCGGGCACATTCTGATCGCTTGGCGGAACCAGCCACTGGAAATTCAGCGTTCCGTTGGTGGTCACAGGAGAGCCGCTCACCACGAAATCAGAGGCCGGAGCGCTAAGCCCCACGCTGGTTAGCGTGCCGCTTCCGCTACTGCCCGGAAAGGTCTGCCCAGCCGCAAATTGGATGATTCCATTGCTGGAGATCGATAGGCCAGTTTCTGCCGGCGTCGCGGTCGCAGAGCCGAACAAAAGGGACATCGATGCGGAGGGAGTTGCGGTGTTATTCCCGGTTGGCTCCGCCTGCCACTGAAAAGTCTGCAAGTCTGCAGCACTCGTGGCGCTGTTGAATGACGAAGCGCTGAATCTCTGCGGCTGCGAGGCGTTGCCGGCCGCTACCGTCGCTGTGCCGGTGGGCGCGAGTCGGAAGGCACCGCGGATAACGGTGGCGCCATTCACGTCCAGCTTCACTGAGGGCACGCTGGTACCAATGCCTACATTCGTTCCAGTGTCGAAGACCTGGGAGTTGGCGATGTCAGAGCGCCCATCAAATCTTGCCAAAGCATTAGGTTTGCCTCCGCTGGTAGTCACGGGCAACGGTGCTGTCGATGCAACCTTAGGCAATGCGTTCGATGAACCAGCAGCGCCGGCAGCTGCATTTGACCCCGCCAGCAAGAAAGCCGATGCCGGATACCCGCCCAGCGTCTGCGCGTCGGCCGCTCTGAACGCGTACGGCACGCTGAGCAGCAGAACGCGCGGCTGCTCGCTGCCTCCGTTCACGCTCACGCCAAGCCAGCGGGGCTCTGCCGAGCTGAATAGCTCCACCGGCAAACCATCACGGCTGGCCGCACCCAGTTGTACGCTGTAGTTGCCCTCGACATCTACGGTGGCGTTCTGCGTCTCGCACCACAGTGGATCGGCACTAAACTGATCCTTGTAAATGGCAAGGCTGAAGCTGTTGACGCCTGAGATGGGTTGGCGTTGCTCACCCAGCGCCTTCCCCGAGAAGTTCAACATCCGCGGCACGGCACCGCTCCATTGCGGATCTCCTTGCTCTGCACTCAGTGAATAAGAAAGCAGTAAAGCTGCAATCAAGCTCAAGACGACTTTCACGACAAACCTCCGTTATTGCTTCGTTCAGTTGGAGCAGATCCCACCTCGCCTCGCGGCGCGATAGACGCTCCTGTCTGAGAGATCGGAAAAGATGCGGAGAAGGCGACAAGAAGCAAAGGCAAATCACGGCCAACATCCGCAAGAGCGCTTTTCTGTCGCCGCTGTCGTGTTCAGTATCCCGATCCCGATTTCAGGAGTAGGAGCACATGAAACACCGCGACTCTCGCAAACCAGCCTGACCGCATACTCAGTGCTACCTCAGATTGAAAGAGGAATTTCTATGAACCGCATCGCAGTTTCCGCCCTTCTTGCCGCCGCAACCATGTTCCCCCTGGCCTCGAGCCTGGTCGCAGAACCACAATTGAACGTAAACGTGCCATTCGCTTTCTCGGTCGCGAACCGGTACCTCCCAGCAGGGCAGTACCGCATTGAACGCCACGGCGCGTTCCTTACGCTCGATAACCAAGAGGATCATCGAATGGTGACTCTGGTAGCCAACCCAGGCGAGCTCTCTGAAGACGGGAGAAGCTATCTGTCGTTCGACGAGGTGAATGGAGTTCGCTTCCTGCGCCGCGTGGCCACTCCTCACGAGCAGAGCAGTGTGGAACTGACAGCATCAAAGGACCAGAAGCATGCTGAACAGGGGGAGCATCAACAGGTTCCCATGGACGTCATGCAACCGTAAGAGGCCCCGTTGCGAAACCGCCTCTTCCTTATGAAGATGACGCAGTCAAGAACGACATTGAGACCGCGTCATCTTCCCCTTCTCGGGCGACGCAGCGCGGTTCCTCCTCGCTATTCGAATGGGCAGACTGACACTTTCTTTGCCCCTCTGCTCCCCTCCGCAAAGAGACTCCCGTCACGGTGCCTCGACCCGGGCCAGTCGCAGCGCAGTTCGTGTCTCAACGTGGTCGGCGCCCAACGTGTTCTGGAAATGATTAGCTGCCGAGCGAAACGCGCTCCTCGCCTCGCTGTACATGCCTTGAGCCTGCCTGGCGCGGCCCAGAGTCAGGTAAGCAGTTGCGATGAAATAGGAAGACTCTCCGGACGGGGTCGCGGATTGCAGCAGCGACAGCGCGCGTTCGGCATCCTCAGAAGCCTGCTCCGGCTTTCCGGAAGCTAACTCCACCGTCGCCCGGCGGAGATACGCAATCGGAAGGAAATCGCGCCCCGCTCTTCCGGCGTTGCTCGCCGCTTCAACAATGTGAACAGAGCGGTCAGCGAGGTCCCGGGCTGTGTTGTAGTCCCCACTGCCCGATGCGACCAACGCCTGAACCGAGGCGAGCGATCCCATCCAGTAGTGATCCGGCGGAAAAGTTCGCATTGCGATCGGCTGTAGTTCAGCCAGCGCGCTGGCTGCGCGCGCAAAATCATGCTGGTCGATGTAGACCAGCGCACGCGTATTCAAGGCATGATAAATGGCATCCTGATCTCCGGTTTTGAGCCCTTTGTCGTATGCGCGCTGAGAATAATCAGCTGCCTCATCAAGACGATCCAGTTCTCGCAAGATTGCCGCGTAATTGTTCAGGAGCAACGGAGAAACGGCATCTTCTGTCGGTCCCACCCGGCTGATGTCGATGGCGCGGCGATAAAGAGCCGCTGCCTGCAGAGGGCGCCCCAATCTGTCGAGCACAAGTGCCCAGTCATTGAACAGCGCCACGGCGCCCTGTGTGTTATCACGCCCCAGCGCCGACATCAGCTCATAAGCACGCTTGAACGTAGAATCGGCGAGTTGATTCTGCCCCGCCACCCGGTACGCCTCGCCTAGCTCCATCAGCGGTTGGTACTCCAGCGCGTCCGAGTCAAAAGGAGATCGCTTGACTAACTCCCAAACCGTCTGCATGCGGGCGATGCCCTGCTGCGCATCGCCACGCTCCTGGGCCACTTCGCTGCCTCGCCGCAAACAGAAGATGCGATCAAAGTCATATTGCGCTCCCGGAGGAAGCTCCCGCAGGCCCTCCTGGATGAGGGTCTCTGCGCGAGCTAATTCGCCATCCTGCGCGAGAGCGCCTGCCAGCGAACAGGATGCCTCAGCGCGGGCGGAACTGTCCTGCACCTGGCGTGACAGTGTGTGAGCCTGTTCCAAAACCCGGCGGGCGCTGGCAGCTTCGTCCTGGGTGGAGTATTGGTCGCCAATGGCAGCCAGGAGTTCCACGCGCGCGATCTGGTCTCCGCCGCTCTGGCGTGCAAGCGTGTTCTCGGCGCGCTTCAGCAACTCGTTCACCGTGAATTGCTGCCCCGCGGGTGCAGCGTCGGAGAGCAGGAATTCATTAAACTCGATTGTGTTGAGCGCGCGAGACAACTGGCGCAGAGCGAAATCGCGCTGCAGCCGGACGTTCCGTGCCTGTACCAGCGTTCCCGCAACCCCTGCGAGGACCGCCGAGATCGCCAGAGTAGCGAGAGCCGTTGCCTTGCGGTTGCGGCGTACGAATTTGACGGCACGGTAGGAAAATGAATCGGGGCGCACGCTGATCGGTTGATCAGTAAGATATCTGCGGATATCTTCCGCGAGTGCCGCAACCGAGGTGTAACGTTCCCCCGGATCTTTCTTCAACGCCTTGGCGACGATGGTGTCGAGATCTCCACGCAAAAGGCGGCGGAGTTTCTCGACACTAGTGCCGCGGTGCGCTCCGTTCAGAGCGGCGAGTTCCGCGCCTCCTCCAGACACAACCTGCGACATGCGCGGCGGCTCCTGCTCCACGATGGCCTTCACCATATCCGCCGGCGCGTGCGGTCCCGGGCCTGCCGGATGCTGTCCGGTGAGCAGCACAAACAGCAGCACTCCCAGAGCATAGACATCTGTTGCCGTCGTGATGGGTTCATGCCTTAACTGCTCTGGAGACGCATACTCGAGGGTCATCGCGGCGCCCTCGACCGTGACGATGCGTGCGTCAGGTTGCGACTCGTCTTCCAGCAGTTTGGCAATGCCGAAATCAAGCAGCTTCGTCTGCCCATCAGTTCGCACCAGAATGTTCGACGGCTTGAGGTCGCGATGAACGATAAGGTTGGCGTGCGCCTTGATTACCGCGGATAGAACATCGAGGAACAACCGCAGGCGCGCTTTGACATCGAGCTTATGCTGATCACAATATCGATCGATGTGATAGCCTTCTACGTACTCGAGGATCAGATACGGTTGCCCGATCGGCGATAGGCCCGCATCGATGAGCTCCGCGATGTGCGAGTGCAATAGTCGGCCGAGAAAACTCCCCTCGCGTTTGAAGCGCTCTTCGCCTGCTTTGCCCATAAGCGCGATGTTCAGCAGCTTGACTGCGACGCGGCGTTCGAAGCGTCCGTCAGCGCGTTCCGCGAGCCAGACGCTGCCCATGCCCCCCGCGCCTATAGGTGATAGCAGCTTGTACGCGCCGATCACCTGCCCGGCCAGTCCTGGCTGCCCTGAAAGTTCGGCTGGCAGGGTTTGGAGAAAGCCATCGTCGGATAGCTTGCGGTGCTCGCGGAGCAGAGGCTCCAGCAGCTCAGCAACTTCAGGAGCCCCGCTCCGTAGCGACGACAACCACGGCGCGAGCTCCTCATCGCTCAGATCAAGCGCCTGGTCCAGGTACGGGCTGAGAAGCAGCCATTTGTCGGAGCTTATCGACATTCATATCTCATTCCGGCAAGCCGGTGCTAAGGCTTTGATGGAGATAAATACGCGCTTTCTCCCACTGCCGTTGCACCGTGCGTTCCGATACCCCTCGCAGCGCGGCAATCTCCGCGAACGAGAATCCGCAAAAGAACTTGAGGTCCACCAGCTCAGCCAATTCCGGCTCGACCTTCGCTAGTTGATCGAGAGCATCGCTGATGTCCGAAAGCTCCTTCGGGTCTGCGGGACTCGCCACATCGTGCCCGTCAGCTGAGGTAAGCCGGAACTCGCCGCCGCGTTTTACCGCCCCGCGGCTTCTGGCATGGTCGATGATGTATCCGCGCATCACCCGCGCGGCGTATCCCATGAAGCGCGCTCGGTCGGGAAAAGTAACCCCGCCCCGCCCAGACATGTCGATGTACGCCTCGTGCAGAAGCGTGGTGACACTCAAGCTCGGCGGAGACCCTTGCCGCGCCAGTTCGCGCTTGGCCATACGATGTAACTCGGCATAGAGAGCTGTGAAGAGCGCATCCGTCGCGCCGCTGTCACCGCCCTCGGCCGCAGTGATCAGGGAAGAGATTGTCGAACTCACCTGAGGTCCTCTCCGGCGGAACACAACCGGAGTTATTCTAGCTTCGCCCGTACTCTGGGCGACAGGAAAATCGCCGCTGAAACATAGAGGATTCGAGTTCATACACTAATGAAATTGCGACACCGCGAGATCAGCCGTCCCGAACATCACGCCGCCCGAAACGGCTGCCATGTTCTCCAGATTAAGGAGTTTGTCCAGAGAACTGTTCACACGACACGTTCGGGTGCCAGTTCACAAATGCACCGTTCGGATTGTCCTTCCACGCCCAGACGTGCAGCGTGTAGAACGCCGGTAGTCCAAACCGGTTGGGAGCATCGAACAGGTGAAACAGCTGGCCCATAAGCTCCGGCGGCCCTGTGTGCTTGGGATCCTTGTTCCACTCATCGGCAAACACCAGGAAATCGGCGCCAATCAGCTTCAACTTCCCGTCCTTTGTCGGTTCGTAAATCACGATCTGAGGACGTGTGGGATCGAGGGCGCCGTTCAGCAAATTCCCATTCAGATAGTGCATCCCCATCGCGCCCGCACTGTCTCCACTGACGCAACCGAATACAAGAGAATAGCCTTCCGCCTGCGCTTGCGCCACGTCCTTGAAGCGCTCGGTAGACTCCCGGACTATTTTGACGAGAGCACTGCGCGCGGTCTTTTGCTCCGGCGTCAGCTCCGTCTCTTCAGTGCCCATGTGGGCGTGGCTGGTCTGCGCCGGCGCGCTCGACGGCAAGATGCTCATCAAAACGAGCGCGGTCATTAGGAAGTATCGCAACTTATTGTTCAATGATTTGATGGGTTTCATCGTAGACGCTCCTGGTGAACTTCAAGGATGGAAGCCACGGGACGACGCGATCGTCCGGAGAAATCCAATGCCCTGTACTCGTGATATCGAAACCCGCAACTGAAACACGACACTCTCCGCGCAGGGACATCACTCCTGCCGGGAATTCCTGATCGCAGATCACACTCCCGCTCCATCTGGCCCGCAACTTCCAAGGCTTGTCCCGGAGCACCAAGATATCCCGTGTCGTCTTTATCCTGCCGTTCGCGATCTTTCCAGCAGAGGCGGGAGTCAATAACGCGACTAGTCCCGCGCGGTGCTGCAACACCTTGAAGCAATGGGCTCGGTCATCATCAAGCAATTCGGCAGTCGCCAATCATCAGTGCCTGCCCACGACGCAAACCAAACAACTGGAGAAACGAATGTCAGAAGAAAAAGCATTTTGTTACACCATATTGCAGCTGCGCTTCAAATTGCGCGTCGAGCCCGGTGTATTTCTTGCCCACAGTCGCGAACCCGCCGCGGCCATCGCGAAGGTAAAAGGCCTGATCTGGAAGATATGGGTCTTCAGCGATCAGGAGTCCGAGGTCGGAGGCGTATATCTGTTTGTCAGCCGCGAAGCCGCCCAGAGCTACCTGAGCCATCCCGTCATCCAGGCCGTGCACAACCATCCCGCCGTTGAAAGCGCCCAATCCCAATTCTGGGATGTAGAGAACTCCCTTTCGGCCATCACACGGGCTCCTTTGCCGGAATTCCTCGCAGGACAGTTTTCACTAATCTCAGCGATCGCAGGAGGTCAGTAATGCAGAACCCCCAAGCCAATTCCAATGGCGAGAACATGCACCAGAAGATCGAGCAGTTCGCCGGCCAGGTGGTAACCGATCTCGCAGCGGCCATGGCCGGCGCCATGACCAACATCGGGCACAAACTCGGGCTTTACCAGGCAATGGCAGACAGTGGTCCCATCCATTCCGATCAACTGGCGCAACGCACGAACACGAATGAGCGCTCTGTCCGCGAGTGGCTGCGCGGGCAGGTGGCGGGTGGATACGTGCGGTTCGATGCCGTCACGAACCAATATGTGCTGCCCCCCGAACACGCCTTTGTGCTAGCGAATCCTGACAGTCCCGCATTCCTCTCCCCCGCGTTCGACGTGGCCGCATCTCTGTGGCTCGGCGAGGAGAAGATCCTCGCCGCGTTTCTCTCCGGCGATGGAGTGGGCTGGCACGAACACGACTGCCGCCTGTTTTCTGGGACAGAGGCCTTCTTTCGCACTGGCTACCGGGCGCACCTGACGCAAACCTGGATTCCCTCTCTCCGCGGCGTTGCGGAAAAGCTGTCCGCCGGCGGATATGTGGCGGATGTCGGCTGCGGACACGGCGCTTCGGTCATCTTGATGGCGAAGGCATACCGACAATCGAAATTCTTGGGTATCGATTATCACGAGTCTTCGATCCGCGTCGCGCGAGAAAGGGCGATGCAGGCTGGAGTGGCCGATCAGATTCGGTTTGAAGTCGCTACGCCGCGGGTGCTTGCGGATAGTGAGGACAAATTCGACCTGGTGTGCTTCATGGATTCGTTACACGACATGGGGAATCCGCTGGAAGCCGTCCAGGCAGCCCGGCAGTCAGTCGCATCCGATGGCGCGCTGATGCTGGTGGAGCCTTTCGCCAGGGACCAACCCGCCGAAAACGTAGGCCCGGTGGCGAGGCTCTACTACTCCGCGTCCACCGCCCTTTGCACGCAGAACGCACTCTCACAGGGAGGACACTACTCACTGGGAGCACAGGCCGGCGCCGCCCAGTTGACGGCAATCCTTAACAAAGGCGGATTCCAGAACACGCGAGTGGCGGTGGAGACGCCGTTCAACCTGATTCTCGAAGCTCGCCCCTGAACCGCGTGTGGGGAGCGCAGTTGGGGCCGGCCAGGCCCGGCTCCCCTGCAGCGCCCTCGAGCTCAAGCTTCCGACCTTAGCATGTATCATGCGCTCAGCCGCAGCCTCCTTACCCTCCCCCTATCGCTCATCCACCGCCGTACAGAGCGCCTTCCGTGCAACTGGCTTCCACCGCGTCACTTCTTTGAGACGAACGTGTCGTCTTTCCCGTGCCGTTCACGATTTCAAAAACAGAGGCGGTCGAACTCCGCACTCCAAATCAGGAGAAAACACATGTTCCGTCGCATTGCTGTCTTCACTTATGGGATTGCCTGCTATGTAGCTTCCCTTGCAACCTTCGCCTACCTGGCAGCGTTCCTCGAGAACGTTGTGGTGCCCACATCCATTGATTCGGTGCGCAAGTCTTCGCTGGGGATCGCCTTCGCCGTTGACCTTGCCTTGCTCCTGCTGTTCGGGATTCAGCACAGCGTAATGGCCCGTCCCGGATTCAAGGCAATGTGGACGAAAGTCATTCCACCGGCCGCGGAGCGCAGCACTTACGTCTTGTTCTCCTGCATTGCCATGTTTGTGATGTTCTGGTGGTGGCAGCCCATGGGCGGAGTCATCTGGAGCGTTCAAAACGCCTACGGCAGGCTTGCGCTGTATTCGCTCTACGCACTCGGATGGGCCCTGGTGCTTGCAACAACATTCCTGATCGATCATTTTGATCTGTTCGGACTGCGCCAGGTGGTGTTGCAACTCATCGGTCGCCCCTACACGGCGCTGCGCTTCCGCACTCCAGGGCCTTACAAGCTCGTTCGCCACCCGCTGTATGTAGGCTGGGTCACGGTCTTTTGGTCCACGCCGGACATGACCGCCGCGCACCTGCTCTTCGCTCTCGGGCTTACCGTCTACATCCTCATTGCAATCCGCTACGAGGAACGCGACCTTGTCCAGTTCCACAGCGAATACGCCGCCTATCGCCGCCGCGTGCCGATGATGGTGCCAATTGGAGCGCAGCCTCTCAACGAAAACAAGCCGGCAGTCAAAGACGTCGCCTGATCGCCGGTCTTCATTGTCGAAAAACGAGTGACTTGATCTGCAGGCGAGCGCAGCTTTCGATAAGGGGTTCCTCCTGCGCTTGAACCAGCAATCTGCAAGGAGGACCTATGTCGGAGCTACTGCCCACGGAAACGTCGAACAGCCAGCTCCTGGAAACGATCGAGAGGCAGAGACGAATTATCTGTGAGCTCTTGATCAAAAACCAGTCGTTGAGGAAACGCTTGACGCACATCGAAACCAGCGCCGACGAGCCGAGCGCGAGAGAGAGCACGAAGCGCCGGATTGATCCTGCTCCTCACACGGCTCAATTCGCCGAAATGCGAATACATCGCGGCAACGAAACTCAGGTATTTCACGGCGCATCGTCGTAGGGTTTCAAAGCCCTCCGCAACCATGCGAAGCGAGCGCTTAATCCCCATTCACATACAGAACCAAGGAGAGAATCGATGTCAACCGCCACCAACTCTTTAACTGAATCTGGGATCAACACGAAGACCGAAAGAACAGCGAGCCGTCGCGCTGAGTCTCTCGCTGCTCGCATTGAAGAGGGCGCTGCCGGTCTGCAGGCTTTCGCTGAACAGCTTTCAGACGCGGAGTGGCTTACACCCGTATCGCCAACAGACAAACGTTCCATTGGAATCATCGTTCATCACGTCGCCAGCATGTATCCCATTGAGGTCGGTGTGGCGCGAGCAGTCGCGGACGGCCAGTCTGTCGCGCACGTCACCTGGGAACTCGTCGCACAAATCAATGCGAAGCACGCCGCCGAAAATGCACATGTATCGAAGGCCGCGGCTATCGAACTCCTGCGCCAGAATAGCCGCGAGGCTGCGGCTGCAGTGCGTGCCTTCACGGATGAAGATCTTGATCGTGCAGCCCCTCTCTCGCTCAATTCCGGCGCTCCCCTTACGGCTCAGTTCGTCATCGAAGATCACGCGTTGCGGCATAGCTGGCATCATCTGAGGGCAATTCGAAAGAGCGTATGCCGTTAACGTAAAGAGCCGGTTCGGAGCCGCCAACCTACAGTAATTCGGCAGAAGCACGGCTGCTCGAACTGCTGGGCAAAACTTCCCGAACTCTCGGGCAGTTCAAACTGCGGCATCCATGCGTCGGAGAAAGAAAGCGGACGAACAGACAAGCCACGAACGCAACGATGTTGCATGGTGGAGTCAGCCGAGTATAGAGGGCGGTGAGGGTCCTCATCCTCCTCGGTTCAAGTAACCGGATGTAAGGAGCCGATCCGCGGCAAGGATACAGAACGGGCTTTTCCTAGAACAATTTCATAGATCATGCACACTTCGAACCTCACCTGAATACCTTGTGCTTCAAGTCGGTCCTTGGGAAGTGATTGAAGAAGCAAGAGTGAGGCCGCTGCCCAATTGTTCAACTCATCGTCGAATCACCGGCATGCTCTTCCGGCTGCAAGTTGACGTATAACGGGCGACCCGCTCTCTTGGTTCCAGATTAGGGGGCGCCTTCGGCAGAAGGACGCGTAGGCGACTTTACGTCAAGGGGGATCGCGAATATTGGCCCGCTTCCCGGTACGTATCTCTGATTCAGATCGCAATCCGATCTCAATGAGCGATTTGCCGTGTTGGCTGCAATTGAATTTGTGCGCTGCAGAAATCTGCCTGGACATTGAAGATGGTGAAACGCCGGAAGGCGGCACCGAAGTGCCTACTCGCATGGATATCTTGCCCTTTACTCTGTTCGTAACGCAGAGGCGGGGTCGATCTTGGAAATGCGAATTGCCGGAAGGACGCAGGCTATGAGCGATACCGTGCTAAGCATCGTCGAAGCGATTAGCTGTGCACTGAGGTCCGTCGGCGTAACCCCGTAAATCAACGAGCGGACAGCTCTCGCAAGAAGGATCGATGAGGGAACTCCGATAAACAAGCCAATCCCGAGTAGCTGCAGCGTTCCCAGCAGCACGCTGCCGATCACCTGTTGTGGCAGAGCTCCGACCGCCAGCCGCACTGCGAATTCCGGAGTGCGGCGCGCGACGGTGTATGCAATTAGACCGTAAAGTCCGACGGCGGAAAGCACCAGTGCCAGGAGACCGAAGATGCCGACCAGCGTTGAAATCAATCGCTCATTGACGATGCTTTCGTCTATCTGTTCGGAGAGCGTGATTGGCTCCTTGACGAGCGAGTCTGGTGCGACGGTGTGGATCCGGCGGGTAAGCGTTGCAGTAAGCGCCGTGGGGGGCAGGGTTGTGCGAACCAGTAGAGTCAGGCGGAAATTGCGATCATAGGGCTGTCGCACGGGGAGGGAGATGAAGGGCGTTGCCGGTTCGCGCAGGTCGGACTGGTGGATGTCCTGCACGACGCCGGCAATTCGGTAAGCTGCATCATTGATGTGGACTTCGACGCCGATAGGATCTCGACCCGGGAAATAGTGGCGGGCGGCTGCCTGGTTCAGGAGGGCGACGTGGGGTGCGGAGTCCACATCGCTTGAACTGAGATCGCGTCCGCGCAGCAGAGGCGTGTTGAGGGTCTTGAAGTAATCTTCGCTAACGTGATCAAGATTGATAAGGCTGTCCGCGTCCGAGGTCCTGCGATATCCGGGAACGATGAAGCCGGCGTGGCGTCCGCTTGTGTCGAACGGCGTCGCCGCGGAGAGCGCCGCTGACTGCACCCCCGGCGTTACACGCACTACGGAGAGGATGCGATCCCAGGCAGCGAGGCGTGCCGGAGATTCAGGATATCCAGATTCCAGTAGATTGATTTGCATCAGGGCGACCTGGCCTGCGGAGAAGCCAGGATCGATGCTGTGTAGATTGCGCAGTGTTCTCAGGAAAAGTGATGCCCCGACGAGCAGAATCAGCGAGAGCGCAACCTGCAGCACAATCAGGGCGCGCCCGAGGCTCATGCGAGGCGCGGACTCGCTCATTCTTGAGCCCTCTTTCATCGCGGAGTGAGGGTCGGTGCGCAGCATATGCAGGATGGGAGCAGCGCCGAAGACTAGCGTAGCTAGCAGCGGCAGCGCCAGGACGAAGACAAGCAACGGCCCATCGAAATGAAAGCTGAGTTGAATGGGCTGCGGCCCAGTCGAGAAGAATCGCAGCAGAAGGCGCACAACAGCGAAGGCGACGGCAAGGCCCGCAGCCGCTCCAACAAAGAAGAGTAGAGCGGTCTCGGTAAGGAGCTGACGCAGCAGTCGGCGGCGTCCTGCTCCCAGCGCGATGCGGACGGCGAACTCGCGTTCGCGGGCGGGTGGCGCGGGCCAGCAGCAGATTTGTTATGTTGGCGCAGGCAATCAACAGCACTAGCGCGACGACCGCCATGAGCGCCTCCAGGGGACGCTCAAACTGTTTGCGTAGTGCACCGAGACCTTTGGCGGCGGAGACAAGCTCGATGTGATTGAACTGGTCGCGGCGTGCCTCGGCCGATACAGGAAACTCGGTCATATAACTTTGGAAGAGCGTATCGATTTCAGCTCGCGCCTTTGCAGGCGAGACTCCGGGAGCGAGGCGTCCGACGGCCTGAAACCAGGGCGAGTTGTGATCTGCGAGCATACCGGCCCCGTCGTGGGGACCGAGATTCATGGTTGTAATCGGAATCGTGATGTCATCGCGGTGACCGGGCTGCAGGCCGGAGAATCCCTTCGGTGCGACGCCTACAATCGTGAACGACGTTCCATCGAGGGTGAAGCTACTCCCCAGCGCCGCAGCGCTCCCCGCATATCGCGTCTGCCAGTAGTCGTAGCTGAGGACAGCCACGGCGGGGTTCAGTAGCTCATCCTGGGCCGTAAGGAGGCGGCCTAGAGCGGCCCGCAGTCCTAGCACCTCGTAGTAGTTGCCGGAGACCCGAGCTCCGTTCGCTGTCTCGAAGTTTGCTGAAGACTCCGGGCGAATCTTTAATTGCGCCCGTCCCGAATAGGCGGCTACCGATTCGAGCGAGTGCGCCTCCCTTTGCATACGCTGCAGAAAGGGATAGGGAGGAGCGATGCCGAGCCCCGCCGCCCCGGCGAAATCGACGAAGTAGAGGCGTTGCGGACTGCCGACGGGAAGCGAGCGCAGAAGAATGGCATCCATTAGGGCAAAAACGGCGACATTGGCGCCCATGCCCAGCGCAAGCGTGAGAATCGCCGTCAACGCAAATCCAGGATTGCGCAGCATACCGCGTACCGCATAGCGCAGGTCGCGCCATAGATGGTTCAGGAGCAGAAACCGGCTTTGGTCGCGCAGATTCTGCTGGTGCAAGCCAGCATTGCCAAACTGACGGCGCGCGGCGAGGCCGGCCTCTTCTGGTGCCACCCCTTGGGCAGCAAAGCGTTCCGTGAGAAGAGCAATATGAGTCTCAAACTCCTCCCCCATCCGGTGCGAGCGAGTGAAGAGAGCACAGACTTTAGAAAGGAAGATACGCATCGAATGCCCTTTCAGGATGCCATCACTCAACAACTACTCCTGATTTTGCAAGGCCAACACTCGCCCGATCACGCCGGAGATCCGCTTCCAGTTTTCCGTCTCGACCGTAAGCTGTTTCTGTCCCTGCGGCGTGATTGAGTAAAACCTCGCTCTGCGGTTGTTCTCCGACGTTCCCCACTTGGACTGAATCCATCCCTGCTGCTGCAATCTCAGAAGCGAGGTGTAGACCGTACCCTCATTCAGGGTCAGAATGTCCTCGCTTACTTGCTCGATGCGTCGAGCAATGCCGAACCCATGCAACGGCCCAAGCACATTGAGAGTCTTGAGGATCATCATGTCGAGCGTGCCTTGCAGAACTTCTGATTTGTCGGCGCTCACGATCACTCCTTTGGTTGCTGCAAAGGTATCACACACACATTTGGAATGTCCAAAGGAGAATCACTTCGAGGGGGCCACACTCTTCATTCCGTGCTTCTGTTGGCGCGTCTTGCAGCCTTTTGATCCGAAATCTCCGCAGCAGAGCGCCCAAGACATTCTCCATCTCATAGACCACTTGAACACAGTCATTGGTTGATCAGCGCGTAACCGCCGAGTCACTCATCGACAGAGACTATCCCGAAAATCGGTTGACTCTGTGGATGCGCGATACTTGGGCCCATCAAGTTGACGAGAAAAGGGCCTTTTCGGACAAGTGATCTTCCCCAGCTGGCAAACGCCACCTTTCTCAACGAGCGATAAATCGCCAATGTACTCACCGGCAACTCGATTTGCCCCTGTCGATGACCAGAACCCGCGAATCCGTTGGTGGTTTGGCGATCTTGGCGGTCGAGCCTGCAGCGTCATAGCTCCTTTCCGGTGGACTCAGAACCTGTTTGCGCCATGCTGCTCCAGAGCGACGCTTGCGGATAGATCAGTCGCGAGGCTGCCAGCACCACTCCCACGCAGATGTCGTTGGCGAGATGAACGTCGGGCATGACAGCAATCCGCTGAACATCTGGGACGCGCTGGAGACGCCCCAGAGCTTCCGCGACTTCATGGCCCAGCGGAGCTTTGAGCCACATTCAGATTGGAGGCAATGATGGGTCAGTCATTCTCAACTCCTGTCATGAAGGCAGGAACGAACGCAAGCTCCGGAGCGCGCTTCCGTGAAATGCTTATAGCAACCTCGGTGCTGAGCCCTGGTTGATTTTGTCGAAGCCAGGTCATGGCCTCCGAGGTGAAACGACCTTCGGAAATGCCAACGTGCGCCAATAGATGCCCACAATCTGGAGCCGGAGAAACTTCTTCGACGAAGATCTCGTAGCCATGAAATTGCGAGTCTGCACTTGCTAGCGCGAGGTTCAGGGCGCGTTGCAACTGACGATAGAATAGCTTGGTCTTCCGCATTACCTTGCGGTCGGTTGATGCTCTTTTCTGAGCCGTTGCCCCAGAAGTGCTTCGGCGACCCCCGGATCCACGGACTCCGCCATTCGATTACGACGCTTTTGCCGCTTCACAAACTTCTCCCTGCCGCGCACAGGCGCGACTTGCCGTCCTGCGCATGTGTGCAGGTGCGGGTTCAACTCATGAGTTGAAATTGGGAGCCAGCCCGGCCGGATGGATTAGGCGGCGACGAGCAGGCTCGACGGCTTCGGACTATTGGCAATCGGCGACATAGTCTCCTCCGGTCTTCGTCGAGTTGCAGATCGATCTGTGAAGTTGTCGATTCGCCCTACGATTATGCCCCAATCTGGTTTTCGTTCAAGCTCGATTGCTAATTCATTGCTCCAAAATCCAAACCGTGCTTTCTTGTGCAAGGAAAGGAGACCTCCATGCGAACTAATCAGCGATTGCATGACTGTGTGAATGGCACGGCGCAGGACGGCTCTGTTTCTAGCTTCCTCTGCCGCGCATAACGGCAACCCCTAACGTTGTATGGCTTGATGGGAGCGGCGTCAAGCACCGGAAGCGTTCTCTCCCCCATGATGGCGCAAGGCTTATCGTAGGCATCTGTGACGAGAACGCGGAACAATCCCTGGCCGGGGCGGGGAAGAACGATCTGCGGCTTGCCACTCGATTCGACTGCGGCGAGAGCGCGGGGGTGCCTGTTTCAAGCTGCTTGGCGGCGTACGTTTGAAGACGTTGCGAGACCTGATTCCACAGGTCGCGACCGGTTTCCAATTCCGAGTCATATCCTTTGCCCTGGACCGTATCCAGTTTGAAATCAGCCGGAGATTCAATCCATGCTTCCCTTGGCCAGAAGAACGGTTCGGCAAGCATGATGCAGCCGATATTCGGATTCTCGGGCGGAAGCATTGGTGTAGGCCGGTAGTGGGCAATGCGTTGCCGCATTTCATCGAGGGACCGCACGCCGTTCGCCTCGCCAATTGTCTCCCACGCAAGATTGACTGGCAGCTGATGGAACCGAACGAAGAAGCCACCGCCAGCGATGAAGTTCAGAGACGCGTCAAGCATTTAGCGCCTATTTTTGGAACGTACCAGCAGTGTGCGTCGCGCGACACGATCTCCCGCAGTCGGTCATATGCAAAAACTCGCATATGCGTATATAATAGTATTATCTCTTATGCCCGATTCTCTACGCCGTTTCAAGGCTGACGTATTCCAGGCTCTGGCCCATCCCACTCGGATCGCCATTATCGAGTTGCTGGGGACTCGGGAAGTCTCTGCGGGCGACCTGATTCAGGAGCTTGGGATGGAGCAGGCCAATGTTTCGCAGCATCTGGCTGTCCTTCGCTCAAGACAACTGGTCGTGAACAGAAAGGCCGGGAACCAGGTCTTCTATTCGGTTCGGGACCCCCTCCTGCTTGAGGTCCTTGCCCTGATGCGGACGTATTTTCAGAAGCACTTGTCTGAAGCTTTGGCCATTCTGGACGAGATTGGCGAATCACCGGCGGAGAACGGCAAGTGATTGGGCCTTCTGAAATGTGTAAGGCACTCCTGTCGTCCGTTCCGTGCACTCGCACAGGAGAATCATGTTGAACGCGCATTTCTGGGCCACTTCCCTAGGTTCCGTTGCAGAGCATCGACTCAGTTCGACGCTTCTCATTGTGGCCTGCTGGCCCGCTATTGCGCTTGCCTGTCTATTCCGCGCCCGCAGCATTCGATATGTTGCGCGATTCCTTTTCCCGCTGGGAGCGCTAATCTGCGTAGCCCTGTTCGTGATGGCGGGAAGCTTTCTCATGTCAGGCCACGGGCCCGAAGTGCTGACGCTGCCACTGGGCCTCCCCGACCTTCCTTTCCATCTGCGGCTGGATGCCCTGTCTGCCTTCTTTCTCATTATCTTGGGCTTGTCGGGGGCGGGGATCTCCACCTTTGCCGCGGGATATTTCCGCAGCGGCGAAGGAACTGCCCCCGGTCTGCTTGGCCTCCATTACCACATCTTTCTTGCCAGCATGGCGGTAGTGATGCTGGCGGACGACGCGTATCTCTTCATGGTGGCCTGGGAGACGATGGCGCTGACCTCGTACTTCCTCGTAACCTCGCAGCATCGCATTCCGGAGATTCGGCGCGCGGGATTCCTTTACCTATTGATGGCGCACCTCGGCGCCGTCTGCATTCTGCTTAGCTTCGGAGTCATGCAGGGTGGAAGCTGGCAGTTCACGCTCGACGCGATGCGTAGCGCTTCGCTCACACCATTCTGGGCCAGTGTGGCGTTTACGCTGGCGCTTCTCGGATTCGGCGCGAAGGCCGGCCTAGTGCCGATGCATGTCTGGTTGCCCGAGGCGCACCCGGCAGCGCCTTCGCCGGTTTCGGCCATGATGAGTGGCTTGATGCTCAAGACGGCCATTTACGGCCTGCTGCGCGTTACGTTCGATCTGCTCCACGTTCGGTTCTGGCAATGGGGAGTGGCAGTGCTCGCGCTGGGCCTTTTCTCGGCTCTCTTCGGCGCCATCTTTGCCGCCGTGCAGACCGACATGAAGCGTCTCCTGGCGTATTCCTCGATCGAAAACGTCGGACTGATCTTTACCGGCATTGGACTCTCCATTCTCTTCGCGGGCAGCAACCTGCGCCTGTTCGGCGCGCTGGCGCTCGCGGCGGCCCTCATTCACGCGCTCAATCACTCGCTCTTCAAGAGCATGTTGTTTCTGACCACCGGCAGCGTGTTGCACGCGACCCGGCAGCGCAGCCTGGGCAAGCTCGGCGGGCTGATTCGTCCGATGCCCTGGGTTGCCGCCCTGGCGCTGATCGGCACACTTGCCATTGCGGGCTTGCCGCCACTCAACGGCTTTGTATCCGAGTGGCTGCTCCTCCAGTCCTTCCTCTACACGCCGCAGCTGCCTCACGCATTCATCAACATGCTGATCCCTCTCGGAGCCGCGGCGCTGGCTCTCACGGTCGCTCTGGCCGCATACGTGATGGTGAAGTTTTACGGCATTATTTTCCTGGGGAACGCGCGCGAAACATTTTTGGCGCACGCCCATGATGCGAACTGGCTGGAACGGGTCGGCCTGTCGTGGCTCGCCGCCGGTTGCATCGCCATCGGAGTGCAGCCGCAGCTCGCGCTCCACGCTGCAGGAAAATCCACAGGGATGCTACTAGGACAGACCATCGCGCCCGATCCCTCTGTCTGGCGCATCGCGCCGATTGCACCGGAGCAGGCCTCCTACAGCGGATGGATCTTTCTTGCCATCATCCTGGTCACCATCGCGGTGACGTTTCTGCTGGTGCGCCTGCTCGCCCACGGGCGTATTCGTAGAACCGCGGCCTGGGACTGCGGGTACCCCTGGCAGACCTACCGCATGCAGGACACGGCCGAAGGCTTCGGCCAGCCGATTCGGCACATGTTCGGCGCCTTTTTCCGCATGGAGCGCGACCTTCCGGCGCCTACGGACCTAACGCCCCGCTATCGCGTTCACATTGAAGATCACTTCTGGCGGGCGCTGTACCGGCCGGTCGCCGCCGCCGTGCAGAAAATGGCAGACGCCGTCAGCTTTCTGCAGGGCGGCAGGCTCGCCTTCTATTTGCTCTACAGCTTCATCACGCTGCTTGGGCTGCTGGTGTTCGTTCTATGAGGGGTATCGCATTCGTCTGGCAATTCGGAGAAGTGATTCTCGCCGTCGCGCTGGCGCCGCTCTTTTCAGGGTGGATCGCCCAGTGCAGGGCGTGGATGCAAAATCGGACCGCGCCGCCCTTGACGCAGCCCTATCGCATGCTGCACAAGCTGTTCTACAAAGACGCGGCACTGGCTACAAATGCTTCTCGGCTGTTTCGCACTGCGCCGTACGTTCTCTTCGGGACCATGGTTCTGGCTGCGGCGATCATTCCTTCGGTGGTGACAGATCTCCCCTTTGCTCGCGCCGCTGACGCGATCGCGCTGATTGGGCTTTTCGCCACCGCCAGAGTGTTTCAGGCCCTAGCCGCGATGGATATTGGCACCGCGTTTGGAACGCTCGGCGCGCGCCGCGAAATGATGATCGGCTTTCTTGCCGAACCGGCAATGCTCATGGTGTTCTTCAACGCGTTTCTTCTTTTCGGCAGCACCGCTCTCACCACGCTGGTGGACAATCGCGCGACGCATCCATCTGTTATCGACCCGAGCGTGATCTTTGCCGCCATCGCGTTCATCATGGTTCTGCTGGCGGAGAATGCGCGCATCCCGATCGACAATCCTGCTACGCACCTCGAACTCACGATGATTCACGAGGCGATGGTGCTGGAATATTCCGCGCGGCATCTTGCTCTGATCGAATTGGCTTCGAGCATGAAGCTCTTCAATTACGCATGTATAGGGCTTTCGCTGTTTCTGCCCTGGGGTATTGCCATCCATGGTGCACATGTCGGCTCGGTGCTGATTGCGCTTGCTGCATTGCTTGTGAAGCTTGCTTTCTGCGGAGCCGGGATTGCGCTGATCGAATCCGTCTCCGCCAAGCTGCGTATCTTCCGCGCTCCCGAGTTCATGGCCATGGCCTTTCTGATCGCGGTGCTCGGGTTGCTGGTCCACCTTCTGCTGGGAGCCAATACGATTGCTTAAATCCCCTCTCCATGTCGAATTGCTGAAGCTGCTGGCCGCGAGCATGCTGCTGATTTCGTTTGCGATGCTGTCTACGCGGCGAATCCAGCAACTGATTACGTTGTTTGCGTGGCAGGGCGCGATCTTGTTTTTCTCCACCACTCTGGTGGCACATGAAGCGCGGCTCACCGAGCTTTATTTCTCCGCCGGACTCACGCTGATCCTGAAGGTGATCACATTGCCGCTCATCCTTCATATCCTGATCAGGCGGCTGGGCGCGCAATGGGATAACGAGCCGTTGGTGAATATTCCGGTCACCATGCTGGTCGGGCTGGTGCTGGTCATCTTCGCCTTTGGCCTGGCGCAGCCCATCAGCCTGCTCGCTACTACCATCACTCGTCACACCATCGGCATTGCGCTTGCGGTCATCCTGCTCTCGTTCCTGATGATGATCACCCGCCGCAAGGCTGTCACCCAGGTGATTGGGTTTCTTGCCATGGAGAATGGCCTGTTTTTCGCCGCAACCAGCGCCACGTATGGGATGCCGATGGTGATCGAATTGGGGATCGCCCTCGATCTCCTGGTAGCCGTGTTCATTCTCGGCATCTTCTTCTTCCAGATTCGCGAGCAGTTCGACAGTCTCGACCTGCACCACCTTGAATCTCTGAGGGAGGAGTAGACGTGGAACTCTGGCTCGTGTTGGGAATGCCGCTGCTGGGAACGTTCGTGCTCGCCGCGGTGGGCGCGCGCCGTTATGCTCCTGAAGTCAACGTGGGCATGAGCCTAGGCACCCTGCTCGCGGCATCGCTCCTGGTTGTCCGGATCATTCGCAACGGCCCTCTCTTGATGGGTCACGAACAATTCTTTGTCGATCCGTTCAATGTATTTCTGGTCGCGCTGACCGCATTCGTGGGTTTTACTACGGCGATCTTTTCGCGCCCCTATATGCGCATCGAGGAACACCACGGCCGTCTGAATGCGCGGCGCCTGCGCCTCTATCACAGCATGTATCAGCTCTTTATGTTCGCGATGCTGCTTGCACTGCTCACGAACAATATGGGCTTGCTCTGGGTTGCAATGGAAGCCGCCACTCTCTCCACTGTACTTCTGGTCTCGCTGTACAGAACGAAGGCAAGCCTGGAAGCAGCATGGAAGTACTTCATCCTCTGCGGTGTAGGTATCGCCCAGGCGCTCTTCGGAACGATACTCCTCTACTTTGCCGCGGAGCGAACCCTCGGCCGCCAGGGCATGACAGCGTTGCTTTGGACACATCTCAACGCGGCCAAAGCCGATCTCGAACCCACCGTCATGGCGCTCGCATTCGTCTTCTTGCTGGTTGGATACGGAACCAAGGTGGGACTGGCCCCGCTGCACAACTGGCTTCCTGACGCACACGCGGAAGGTCCGACTCCGGTCTCCGCGGTGCTTTCGGGGTTGTTGTTGAATGTGGCCCTGTACGCCGTGATCCGCTGCAAGGTCCTCGCCGTCGGCTCCATCGGCACCCTGATGCCCGGGCGCATGCTGATGGCTTTCGGATTGTTCTCCGCGGTGCTTGCGGCATTCTTCCTGTGGAGGCAGCGCGACATCAAACGTCTCTTCGGCTATTCATCCATCGAGCACATGGGGATCATCACCTTTGCGTTCGGATTGGGCGGCTCGGTGGCCAACTTTGCGGCGCTGTTGCACATGACCGTCCATTCCCTTACGAAATCTTCCATCTTCTTCACGGCCGGGCACGCCTCCCAAACCGCGGGCACGCAGCAGATGGATGGAATACGTGGCCTGGTGGGAATCAGCCCGACGATCGGATGGGGCCTGATGCTCGGTTCGCTCGCGATCCTCGGCATGCCGCCCTTTGGCGTATTCGCGAGCGAATTCCTGATCCTTACGACGGCGATGCGGGAGCATCCATGGTCGACACCGTTCCTTCTTATTGCGCTCGGCGTGGCATTTGCCGGGATCTTCATGAAGGTGCAACCGATGGCGTTTGGAGAGAACAATGCGCCCAAGCTTCCGCACTCTCCTGCGCTGGTACCCGTGTTTGTGCATCTGGCCATGGTCCTGGTTCTGGGCCTCTATATTCCCCCGGCGCTGGCAGAGTGGTATCGCGCGGCCGCGAGGCTGATTGGATGACCATATGACTGCACAAATCGACGAGGCAGCGAAAAGACTGCCATCGAATCTGCCGTGCCGCTATACACTCACGAGCGCTGTTGAGTTCCGGGAGTTGGCAAAGTCGATGCGCGCCGCCGGCGGACGCTTCTTGACGCTCTGGGGCGCCGATGATCGCGACCGCGATGGCCGCTTTCGCGTCTACGCGGCATTCCTGGATGCCGCCGGGCTGTTGGTGGTTGAACATGACATGCACGGCGGGGCTGAGCCGCTGCTGCCCAGTCTCGGTGAATTCTTCCCCAGTGCTGTGCGCATGGAACGCGCCGTGTTCGATCTGCTCGGCATCAGGAGCCTGGAACCAGATCATCGCGGATGGCTGCGCCACGGCGGATGGCCTGAAGATGTATTCCCGCTTCGGCGAGACTTCGACAGCAGTGCTCAATTTGGCATGGTTTCGGAGCCTTATCCTTTTGTTCAGGTCGAAGGGGAGGGCGTGCATGAGATTGCTGTGGGTCCAGTCCATGCAGGCACCATCGAACCGGGTCACTTTCGATTCTCGGTGGTTGGAGAAAAAGTCCTACGGCTTGAACAGCGGCTCGGTTACAAGCATAAAGGAATCGAAAAGCGGTTTGAGAGCTTGGTTCAAAAGGAAGGCCATACGCTTGCAGCGCGTATTTGTGGCGATTCCGCGGTCGCGTACGCATGGGCCTACTCTGCGGCTCTGGAAGCCGTAACCGGCGTCATCTGCCCACCCCGTGGGGTTCAACTGCGCGCCCTGGCACTCGAACATGAGCGGCTCGCCAACCATCTCGGGGATCTGGGGGCACTTGGAAACGACGCGGGCTTTGCCTTTGGACTCACGCAGTTCTCCCGCATGAAAGAAGATCTGTTGCGCACCAACCAAGCCTGCTTCAACGCCCGCTACCTGATGGATTTTGTCGTGCCGGGAGGCGTAGTGTCCGACCTACCCGATGCGGATCCTCGGTCCGTGCTCGATCGCTATAACTTGCTCGAACACGATGTCGTCGGCTTGCGGAATATTTACGATAACCACGCCGGGGTTCAGGATCGTTTCCGCGGGACAGGGACCCTGGCCCGCGAAACTGCGTGGGAACTCGACGCCGCAGGTCTGGCGGCGCGCGCCTCGGGCGTTCCGCACGACCTTCGCGCGGATTTTCCATGGCAGCCCTACGACAAGATGAATGTGAATGTGTCGACGCAGGCTTCCGGAGATGTAGCAGCGCGCGTGTCGGTCCGCTTCGATGAAGTTCTCGAATCGCTACGCATTTGTCGCGCTTTGCTCGCGGACCTTCAGGCCGGCGATATTCGCCGCGCTGTTCCGAGCGCCGGCGCGGGCCTTCTCGGAATTGGAGTGATCGAGGGCTGGCGCGGTCCTGTGCTCATCGCTCTTGAAACCGGCCCGAACGGCAGCATTCGCCGATGCCATGCGCATGACCCGTCGTGGCAGAATTGGCCTCTGATCGAATACGCGATTTTGGGAAATCTCGTGCCCGATTTTCCATTGATCAACAAATCTTTCAACCTGTCCTACACCGGGCACGACCTCTGAGGCTCTTATGATCAACACGCTCTCGCGGATGATCCGCTCAGGGATATTGACCGAACAGGTCTCGCCAGCGAATGCAGACGCTGCAACTGGCGCTCTCCAGCAGCGCATCCTCAGGATTCTCGGCCGTGCTCTCTGCATCCGTCACGTCGATGCAGGATCGTGCAACGGCTGTGAGCTTGAGATACAGGCGCTCAATAATCCCTATTACAACCTCGAAGGCGTCGGCATAAAATTCGTGGCAAGTCCTCGACACGCCGACCTCCTTCTCGTCACCGGTCCCGTTTCGGTGAATATGGAAGAAGCCCTGAAGAGAACGTTCGATGCCGTTCCGGATCCCAAGCTTGTGATTGCGGTTGGCGATTGCGGAGCGTGCGGAGGCGTGTACGGCAAAACCTACGCGACCAGAGGCGGTGTCGCGGATATCATTCCGGTCAATCATTCGATAATGGGTTGCCCTCCGACTCCGGCAGCCATCCTCGAAGCCATCCTGCAAACCGTTCAGTCAACTGGCAAATGAACGACTCGCTCTATGGATGGGGACTCGGTCGACATGAGATCAAGGACGGAACCACGCCATTCACTGCACGTTGTACTCACCTCATCAGGCCATGGCGATTTGAATCGACCATACCTTGGCACGCGAAAACATCGCGAACGTGCGGGCCCCGTCAACCTTCACGCCCTGCGAGGCCGCGAAGGTTCCCGCAGCGGGCCCAAAGCCGTACTTGTCTGCAGGCATTGCCTGCGCGACACCCATAAACTCGTGCTCCGGCTCCCGGCTTCGCGGGAAAACAACTCGAGAACTTTTTCAATACCTGGCGTCGAGCCGCTGACCACTTCGATATCTGTCATCATATCGACCAATGTCCCGCGATGCCAGCAAAAGGCACGTCGACCATGGAATCGCGCTCCACAGGGAGCGGCGACTCCTGGCCGGGCCCATGTTGCGCAGCCTTTAGAAGTACGCTTCCGGCCGCACCTGCCTGCATGAAGCGCCGCCGCGTCTACGACTCATTGCCGCCCCTCATCTCGATTAGATCTCCTCCGTACCCCGCTTAGAGGATGCACGGCCTCATACGAGGCATGCTCTTCCAAGGGTGACTTGCGGTGCCCAAAACGGAAACCCCGATTCACGGCTGACCACATGATGGCACTCGAAGTTTACATCGCTCTATCGCCGGTAAAGAGTAGCGGCGAGTGGCCCACCGACTTCGGCAAGCGCCCCGCGAACGTATTCTCCTATGCGAGGAACAACTACTGGCAGCAAATTACCGCGTCGCGCAAGGTGGCAGCTCCCGCTTCCGCTACGTGCGTCGCGGGCCTGGAGTCGCTGGGGTCGCGGTAAGAACAACCATTCCTGGTCGCCCCCCGTACAGGTCCGCACGGGCGCTCATTAGCGCATGCGGCTCTTATCTCTGTTGTGCAGCGGCGAAGCGATGAATCGGCCAGGGATGAAGGGCGCGCGGAATCGCGAGCCATTGTGCAGCAAATTTCGAACGGCGCATTCAGGCATACAGCCCAGATCGGCTCGGCAGTCACAACTCTGGTGCCGCTTTCGCAGAATAGATCTCGCATCACCTTGTTCTTCTGGGCTGACACGCTTCCTGTAATCGCTCCCGTTAGCATCAGCGGGCGGGAAACTCCAGATCGATACGCGCATGCAGTCGCTCGCTGAAACCGACGGGCAACTCGAAGACGTGATCGTCGGCGGTGAGGATGATGATGTTCCGCGTCGAGTCGAGAATCGCCGAGCATATCTCACAGTGGTCCAGATGCTTCTGCACCACCTCTCGCGTCTCATCGGACAAGGTCCCATCGAGATATCCGGAGATGTGCTCCCAAACGTGTTTGCATTCTATGACCAAGGCAGCCACCTCCTTTTCGGCGCTGGGTTCACTGTCTTTAGTCGTGGTGCCAGCTGCTTTTGTAGCATCATGCGGGCCCGATGCAGTCGGACCTTCACGGCCGGTACGCTTATCTTTAATGTCTCGGCGGTCTCGTTGATGCTGAGCTCCTCCACATCTCGCAGGAAGAATACCTCTCGATAAATATCGGGGAGACTCTGAATTGCTTTCTGAAGCAATACTCGCACCTCGGAACGTTCGACCGCCTCCGAGGGAATCTCGCGCCAGTCCCGGAGGAGAGCAGGCGAGACGGGCGAATCTTCGGCGACAGACGTATCAAGGGATTCCATTCGAACCGTCGTTTGCCGCCGCAACCTGCCGCGTGCCTCATTTAGTGTGATGCTGATTAGCCAGGTGCTGAAACGAGACTCGGAGCGGAAGGACGAGAGGTGGCGGAAAGCGCGGACAATCGCTTCCTGAGCGACGTCTTCCGCATCGGCCTCGTTCTTCATGTATGACAAAGCCATCATGTAGACAGCCCGTTCGTGAGGGCGAATCAACTCGTGAAAGAGCTGGGTATCGCCCGCGAGTATGGCCGTTATCATCTCGGCTTCTGTCCTGCGTTCGACGTTGGACTCCATGTTAGGAGGTGGCTCCCAGTTGTTTGGTGATGAACGTATCCACCGCGAAGAATCCGGCTCCGAAGATCAAAACCATCAGCGAAGCGAACAGAAACGTATAAGGATCGGCGATGTAAAACTTCCCCGGATCGGAAAAAACAGACGTCAGAGCCTCACGGTCTGCAGTCCAGTATGCAACCAACATGTTGCCGGCCAGAAGAAGTGCGATGGGGCGGGAGAACAGACCCAGCATCAGCAAAATGCCGCCAACAAACTCCAGGCCTGACACGAAGTGTGCGTTGAAGGCCGGAAACGGTATGTTCAGGCTCGCAAAGAACCCGATGATTTTGGGCAAGTCGTGGAGTTTGCCCCAACCTGTCTGGGCGAATTGGAACCCCCAATACAAGCGGACAGCCAGCAGCATCGGAGACTGCAACGATGATGCGATTTTAACGAACCGCCGATAAAGGGGAAGCAGCTGGTTCACAAGATTCCTTTCTTTCAGCAACTCCCGCATTGGCTGGAATTTGCTCTTTCGCACCGTTAGAGGGACGAGGCGTCGTATGGTTACAACCTTTTCCAGAGCACATTCGTTGTAACCAATGGTGACGTGGCACGTCAGACGGGCGCAGAAAGCAGGAGGTCTTCGATGCGATCCCACGCAGCATACACGCTGTCCTTTGTTGCATTCGCTCTAAATATGAGCTCGGGGCATGTAAGCGCCCAGAGTCCGAGCGTGGAAAAGCCGGCGTCAGTCGCCATTGTGGAGTTGTTCACATCCGAGGGGTGTTCGAGCTGCCCACCAGCCGACATGCTCCTGCAGCAAATCAATCTAAAGCAGACCTCGCACAAGCAGCTCATCGTCGGCATCAGTGAGCACGTGACTTATTGGAATGAATTGGGCTGGAAGGACCCTTATTCTTTACCTGCCTTCACCGCCAGGCAGAGCGCGTACGCTTCGCGCCTGTCCCCGGAAGGCTCATATACCCCCCAGATGGTCGTGAATGGGCGGGACCAGTTCGTGGGCAGTGACGGGTCTGCACTCAAGCGAGCGCTCGAAGAGGACTCTCGACGCAGCCATGTAGCTCTTCACATTATCTCGTCGTCTCATAACACGTCAGTCCTGGACGTGACATTTTCGCTGAGTGCCCCTGTATCGAAATCTCTGGATGTCATCGCGGTTCTTACAGATGACAGTGATCGTTCGAACGTACTCCGTGGGGAGAACTCCGGGCGCTCACTCCAGCATGTCTCCGTCGCCCGGTTTCTAAGCCGCATAGCTACCGTGAAGGACGATGCGCAACACTCCATTCATATTGCTGTCCCTGACGGATTTCAGATTGGCCGTGCGGCGCATCACCTGATCCTCTTCGCGCAGGAGCCGCATCAGGGAGCCATTGTGGGTGCTGAGACGCTGCCTCTCTAGCAATTCACTCGTTCCGAATTTTCAAAACCACTTGTAACTTTGTGTGACCGAATGCTTCAGACATGCGCCCGAAAGCGTAAGGGAGAGGTTCTCCCAGGTCGGACTCCCTTATGGTCATAACACTCTCAACCCGCCAGACGCCCTGGCCTAACCCGAAAGGAACTCTTCATGAAGACCAATACGGTAAGCAATCTCGCACTGGCGGCGGCTTTCGCCGGCCTCCTCGGTGGAACCACAGCCCGTCTTAGCGCTCAGCCCGTCTCCGGCCACGCGGGGGCCTCCAGCCTCTCCGCAGTCGTCGGTGTCATGGCAGCGGATGACCAGAAGACGCTCCCCAAGCATGCCTGTAAGGGGCAGAACGACTGCAAGGGACAGGGCGGCGGCGACAAGAAGCACGCTGGCAAGAACGCCTGCAAGGGACAGGGAGCCTGCGCCACCGACGGTTCCAAGCCGAAGAGCTAATCCTTCCCAGTGTAGGGGGTCTGGCATTTGCTGCGGACCTCCTACCAACCGACAAAGCAGAGAAGCCGGGAGAACACATGCCAGCCAATCGCTTCAATGGATTTACCGACTACGGAGTCGGCATTGGCCTGAGAGTGCCGCATTACGATCACATCCTCACGAAGAAGCCAGTGGTCGATTGGTTTGAGATCATCTCGGAGAACTACATGGTCGACGGTGGCCGCCCTCTCAAGATCCTCGATCAGATTCTTGACCAGTACCGCGTGGTTCAGCACGGTGTATCGATGTACTTCGGAAGCGCCCAGCCGCTGCATCGGGATCACCTGAAACGCATTAAGGAGCTGACGCGGCGCACTAATACGCCCTGGCTCTCTGATCATCTCTGCTGGGGCAGCGTCGACGGACGCTATACACACGACTTGTTGCCCCTCCCGTATACGTTCGAGGCGGCTCGCATCACCGCTGAGCGCGTGCGTCAGGTACAGGATTATCTGGAGATTCCGGTCGCGGTAGAGAACGTGAGCAGCTATGCGGAGTATCACGACTCTGAGATGACCGAGTGGGAATTTCTGAATGAGGTTGTCCACGCTGCTGATTGCGGAATTCTGCTGGATGTAAATAACATCTATGTTTCCTCGCAGAATCACGAATTCAATCCATTCGACTACGTGAATGCCATTCCAGTCGAACGTGTGGCACAGATTCACATTGCGGGGCACTCCAAGTTTGAACGTTACACCCTCGATACACACGATCATCCCGTGCTTGACCCTGTGTGGGCACTCTACGCGCGCGCGATCGAGCGTTGCGGACCAACGGCTACTTTGCTGGAGTGGGACGACAGCATTCCGTCATTTGAAGAGGTTCATGCCGAGGCGTTGAAAGCCAATCGATTTCTGTTGTCGGAGTCGCCAGTTGTGCCAAATGGACGGCCCTTGTTTGAGGAGGCCTTTGTATGAACCTTCTCGACCTTCAACGCAGGATGGCAGAAGATGTTCGCCGCCCGCTGACGGCGGCTTATGAGATGCAGCAGACCACTGAGGACGGCAGTTCCACCGAAGAGCTGGCAGCAAGCTACATCGCACCGAACTCACGACTCTCTTCATTTGAGCGTCTTGAGATCTACAACCGGCAGTACTGGTTTCGCCTGATGAGCGCGGTCTCTGAAGACTATCCAAGCTTGAACGCTGTGTTGGGGCCGAAACGCTTCGAATCACTCATAGTCGCCTACCTGCACGCGCATCCCTCGACATCTTGGACGCTGCGGGATCTGGGAGCAAAGCTGCCTGCCTTTCTGGTCGATCATCCAGAACTCGTGGGCAAGCGTCATAAGCTCGCGGTTGATGTGGCGAAGCTCGAATGGGCATATGTCGACGCCTTTGACAGTAAACGCCTGGAGCCATTGACGGCTGAAGAAGTTGAGACGATCGGGCCCGACTCCCGGCTTTTCCTGCAGCCTCATCTGCAACTTCTCGAACTCACGTATCCGGTCGACACCCTTGTCCTGGCAGTAAAGAAGGGAATGCCCGAGACCGATATCGTGAGCAGTGCGACGAGCCAGAAAGATACGCAGTATCGAATGAAGCTTCCATCGATGCGCCAGCAGCGTGTTTACCTTGCTGTGCATCGTTTCGACGATTCAGTCTACTACCGCAGGATTGAGCGGGAGACTTTCCTCATACTGAGTGCATTCCGAGAAGGTTCTTCCGTTGCCGATGCGATCGCATCGGGATTTGCCAAAAGTCGCTTGAAACCAGATGAACAAGCAGCTCTGGTCCAACAGTGTTTTGCTCATGCCTCAAAGCTCGGCTGGTTTTGCACCACTGAAGCCATTTCTGAACATCAAGCGACTTCTGTGATGTAGAGGCATTCCTTCGTTTTTTATTGCTTCCTGATGGCCACCTCTCAGCTCGACGATTACAGACTGGATTGAACATGGACGCTCCTTGAAAAGAAGCTGTAACCTTCCGCCCTCTGATGTCTTAGGGCTATCCAGGCTCGGAAGCGTCCCACAATGTCAGCATCCGGTTTCATCTTAGGAGGTTCAGCACATTCACTCGCCTGTTTTTCCGGCAGGCCTCACTCGTCGTTCTGGCCTTTGTGACTTCGATATTTGGGACGATTGCTTTCGCCCAAAAGCCGGCAGTGGGCGCAAAAGCTGCTGACTTTACCCTGACTACACCGACCGGCAACACCGTTCAATTACCCAAGGAGGTCCAGAGGCAGGGTTTGGTCTTGGTTTGCTGCGCGGCTTCCCCGGTTACCAATGCCCTTATTGCGTGAAGCAGGTTCACGATTTTGTAGATTACGCGTTGGACTTCGCAGCCAAGCATACTAAGGTCCTCCTGGTCTATCCCGGTCCGCCCGTTGACCTCGACCAGCATGCCAAAGAGTTCCTGGCGAAGCAGCCTGAGCTTCCTGCAAACATAGTGCTCGTAACCGACTCAGACTACAAGATGACAAACCTCTACGCGCTACGTCGGGATGCGCCGCAGGAGACGGCTTACCCCTCGACGTTCATTCTCGACAAGAAAGGCATGATCGCCTTCGAGAAGATCAGCCACAGCCACGGAGATTGCCAGTCGGCTCACGATGCACTCGATCACCTCGCTGCGAATTAAATTCCCTGTACAGAAGGCTGCGCCACGCACCATCGCCGCAGCCTTATTTTGCCCTCTAATGAAACCATGGCCATCCAAACCTCTCGGCTCACTCTTCTTTTTTCGATCTTGATCATTACGCTCTTCACGCCTCTCACTTTCGCGCCGATTCGAGAGGTGGGAACGGGCGATCCTGAGCTGTGGATCAAACAGGAACTTGAAAAGCCTCGTCTCAAAAGCTTCTTTCCAAGGACACATTACACCAGGGTTACCGGCGAGAGGCGGGTGTTGCTCGAACTCACCGGTGTCACTGACCGCCGGTTACTCCAAAACTGCTTCTCGCTCTACAGCTTTTCAGCCAAGATATCCACTGTCTTGATATCCGGAGCGGTGACGAAGAGTTCGTCGGCGCGGGCAAGGAGAGCCTTCGCGACCTCTCCGCTCAGGTGAGTTGCTCTTCCCGCTTCGTCTTTGAATGTGTCAAAGATGCCGAACATCGATGGTCCAATCCTGATCGCAAACCATGTAGTCGTGCCGGTTTCAGCTTCGACGAGAGGAAGCGCAGACTTGAGGAACTGTTCTACGTCACTCTCTCTTCCAGGTCTTGCCTGCAGGGTCACCAGTATTCCGAATCGGTTCATCTATCCACTCCTTGTTTATGCCGTTGCTAATCGTTATCGCACAGAATCTTCATGTGTTGGAACGCGTGCTCTTCTCGTGAAGAAAGCACACCTTTCTGGGTTAGAAGCGGACGGGGCGAGATGGTTACACCATTCAACGAAGATCGTCGAAGCGCGTTTGCAGCAATCTGTTCACCGCGCTCCTCACGCATCAGCTCTCCGGCAAGGGTTATGATGTAGCAAGCCGCAAGCGATTCGGCCGAGGTATTGGATGAGCGTAAGGGTTACGTCAACGGAGCTCGATGCACAGGAGAGGGAGTTAATCTCCGATGAGACCGCCGCGTCGAAACCCGGCACTGGAATCGTCATCGTCGGTTCCAGCTTCCTTTTTTCTATTCTGCAGAGTGTCTGCACAGCGGTCGTGACCATTAACGGAGTTCGCCTGATGCTGGGTATCGGATCATTGGCGATGACCGTCGGACTGGGTGCGACACTCGACAGGTTCCATGAGATTACCTGGCTGAGGCTGTCGCTGCTATTCGGCGCTTTGATTGGCTCTCTACTAACCCTCGCTGTACAGTACCATGCGTGGCGACTGCGGAATCGTCCCGCTGCTCAGTGGCGCAGGCAGCAGCGAACGAGCAAGCAGAAGCGCATGGACGCGATCCAAATCACCCTATCTGTCCTGACGCTGGTCCTTATCGCCGTCGAGGAATATCTGCATTTTCAGTTTTGCCACACCCTGTAAGGAATGATGTGGAATCGGCCTGAGGCCAGCAGGAGTTCATTGGTCTGAATGGTTCAGTCCCTTCCGGCCACGATCTCAGTAATCAAGAGAGCGTGACCACCCCTAGGTCGATGCAAGGTCCAGGTGACACTGTCTGTAATCGTTGCCTAAGTGCATAAACCGGCTGCCATCGCTGCACATGCGGTCTTCACCCGTGTCGAGCGGCATGCTCAGGAAACGCTTTCCCAGCGCCAGCTTGCATTCCCGGGGCCAAGTGTCCGAGAAGCCCGTTTTTAGTCGACTTGCCAGCCCGAGTAGCCTCGCGGTCGGCTGCTCCGAGGACGAAAGGGCTTGGCTTCCGCCTGGCTTCAACTAGCGATTGCTGCCCGAACTTGGCAGCGTGCGCGCAACCGCTCTGGTTGAGTGACTCGTCCTGTTAGTAACAGTCGAGGGATCGAGCTTTAGAGAATGGCGGATCATGTGTCGATGCGCGGCGGCGAGAATGCAGGAGCCTGGCCTAGTCCGGCAAGGTTTCGTCGGGTTGATCAAGCGGAGATGCCTCTGATCTCTCCAGTGCTATCTCCATCCGATCAATTTCCACTCCAAGCCGTCTGCCGACCGTAAGAAGGACGTTCGCCATTGGGATATCTTCTCTCGCGTCGAGATCGCTGACGGGTATGCCTGGATGCTTCCGAATGGCACCGAGATTTTCTGCGGAGATCTGTCCGACAAAGAGCAGAAGCTCGTCTGGGCGACGCATTTTCCGCCGCACGCCGACCTTTTCACTCAGCAGAAGCTCCAGAGCACTCCCTGGAATCGAAGCCCACCTGGTACATTCTGTGCCTGCAAGACCATACCGTTCATCCAGATCTACAGCGCTGGGTCTCGAAACGCATGGAGCGACGGTGATCGAGGTTTATGCCGCGACGCTCGTGAAGTGTTTGATCAAGAGAGCGCGTCGGCCGTGATACGCACGCTGGCCACCGGAGGAAAGATGGAGACTAGCCGTTTATCGATAGCTATCCTGCCATCGACGCAGAATTCACGTTCGATGAGCGCTGCCCTTGACATTCAAATTGAGAGTCGTTATTTGGCAAGGAGATGCAGCAGATCCAGCGCAAATCTTGTAATCGATGGAGATGAAACCAGCGTATCTTTTGCGTCGCTCCGTGATACATTTTGAACACCTCCTCTACTCCTGCCGCAGCGCCCGCGCAGGATCGACAGAGGCCGCACGCCGTGCCGGTATCAATACGGCGACGCACGCCGTCGCTAGCAAAGTTCCGATTGCCACCGCCAGTGCTCCGGAGTTCACCGTCTTCATCTCATAAAGTTGCGACTTCACCAGCGCTACCCCGTAGAACGCCACCGGCACTCCAATCGCTAGTCCAATCACTGTCTGCAGCATCGCGCCGCGCAGAACCATCGCAACGACGCTACCGCGCTCGGCGCCGAGGGCCATCCGCACACCGATCTCGCTCGTGCGCCGCTCGACCCCATAGGCGGTAACTCCGTATAGTCCGACTGCCGCTAGCAGCAGTGCGAGGGCGCCGAAGAGCGTCATCAGCCGCGAGAGCATCCGCGCATCTGTGAACTGCTCTCCAATCTGCGAACTGAACGTCTGGAACTTCACCACAGACAGGTTCGGATTGATCCGGGTAAGGGTCTGTCGCGCCAGCGTCTCCATGTTGTCCATGGGTTGGCCTGTCTCCAGCACAATCGCTCTGGCAAACACGTAGTTTGTCGGCTTCTTGTCCCCCGCCGGCCGCTGCAGCAGACGAAGGAAGAACATGGAGTGGTCCTTCCAATACACGCTGCCGTAGGTAGTGTCTTGCACAACACCGACGATCTCGAAATCGCCTGGCGAATTCGTGCCTCCGAGGCGCGTACCGATCGGGTTCTCCCCTGGCTTGAAGCAGGCCTTCAAGAACGATTGGTTAACCACCGCGACAGCGGCCGTCTTGGTTGTGTCCTGCGCGGCGAACCCGCGGCCCATGACCACGCGCGTACCTACGGAGTCAAAGTACTCCGAGTTGACCCATACGTACGACGAACTTCGATCCGGATCCGGTTTCCCCTGGATCCTGACATTCATATTGTCGTTGTACATCTCCATCGGCGTGTAGGTGCTGATACCGACCTTGACCATACCGGGAATCTGGTGGAAGCGGTCTTCGATCGTCGGGTAGAGAACCGCCAACTGCGCCGAAGTATAGCCCGCAGACTGCGGATCGAAGTGAACGATGTAGCGGTTGGTGGAGTCAAGCTTCAGGTCTAGATGCTCGAGCTTGCTGAGGCTCTGTGCAAACACACCCGCACCCACCAGCAGCACCAGCGAAAGCGCTGCCTGTATCACCACCAGCGCGCGCTGAAGCACCGAGATCCCTCCCGTCGTCGTACGCGAGCCGCTGCGCAGCACATCCGCAGGCTGTTCGCTCGCCGAGATCCAAGCCGGAGCGACACCGAACAGCACCCCGGTGACCAGCGAAAGCGCAATCGCAAATCCAAGCACCGTCGGCGAGGGAGTCGCATGGATGGGCAGATCCTGCGAGGACGGGAAAGCCAGCTTCAGCAGCAGTTCCGCTCCGATATACGAAACCGCCAGTGCAGAGACGCCGCCGATCAATGCCAGAAGCACGCTCTCTGTAAGCAACTGACGCACAATCCGCGCCCGAGCCGCACCCAGCGCGGTGCGCAGGCTCATCTCCATCCTGCGCCCCGTGCCACGTACCAGCAGAAGATTCGCGACGTTGGCGCAGGCAATCAACAACACCAGCCCGGCGATCCACTGCAGCAGATGCAGGTTCGACCGGTAGGAATCCTGCATATTCTGGATGCCTGCACCGCCCGGAGTAAGAGGAACCTGCACGCGATCAATCAAGGGGCGGTGGGCACCCGAGAAAAATTTGTTTGTGGCGAACATCTGCCGCAACTGGACCGAGAGCTTCACCTGCAGCTGAGCGAGCGCTGTGCCCGGTTTCACACGGCCAATCAGGTAGAGCCACCGCGCTTCCGGCTCATCAACGTAGTCCTTGCCTCGAATCGCCGACATCGATTCGATAGGGAGATAAATCGCCGGCGGCGTGCTCTGCATGCGATCGCCATAAAACTGCTCCGGAGCGATGCCCACGATAGTCACTGGGTTGGTGTTGACCCTGAAAATGGATCCAACAACTGAGGGGTCACGCTCATAATCACGCTCCCACAGCGCATAGCTCATCACGGCGGTGGCCGGAGCGCCCTGCACGTCATCGCTGTTCTGGAGCAGCCGTCCAGCAGCGGTCCGCAGCCCGAACATGTGAAAGTAGTTGCCGGAGACGAATTCCGCATTGACCGAGTGTGCGGACTCGTCCGAGTGCTCGCGTCGCACCACCAGCGCGTTCAGCCCCGCCTGCATTGCAGCCAGTTCCTCAAACTCAGGATTCTTTTGGAACCGGTGCCAAGTATCGGTGGAGTGGATCGAGTAGTTATTGCCGTCTTCGGGACCGCGATTCACGCAGCACTGGTCGGAGTCGCCCAAACGCACCAGAGACTGAGGGTCGACTACCGGAAGATCCTTCAGCAGCACGGCGTTTACCAGGGTGAAGATCGCCGAATTCGCGCCAATGCCCAGCGCGAGCGTCAGGATCGCAGTCACCGTAAACCCTGGCGTCTTCCACAACTGCCGCAGCGCGAACCGCACATCCTGCACCAGGCTCTCCAGCCATTCCCATCCCCATGCCTTATAGCTCTTCTCCCTGATTACGGTCGGATTGCCAAATTTCCGATAAGCCATCCGTCGCGCTGCCTCTGCGCTCAGGCCATTCTCCGCATGCTCCTGCGTTCTCAACTCCAGGTGCAGGCGCATCTCCTCTTCGAGATCCGCCTGAAACCGTCGCCGATGAAACAGCATACGCACTCGGCGCCAAAGCTCGCGTGGCTCACTCATGGCTCATCTCCTCACGCCGTCTGAATCACCCGTGTAATGGCTCCCATTACGCGCTCAAACTGCGAAACCTCTATCACCAGCTGTTTCCGCCCCGCAGCTGTCAGTTTGTAGTAGCGTGCCCGTCGGTTGCCGGCGGTCATGCCCCACTCCGCCGTCGCCCAGCCTTTAATCAGCATCCGCTGCAGTGCCGGATACAGCGAACCCTCTTCCACCTGCAGTACCTCGTCCGACATGCGCTGAATTGAGTTGGCAATCTCATACCCATGCAGATGGCCATGCAGCGCTAGCGTCTTCAAGATCAGCAAATCCAGTGTCCCCGGCGGAATCTCATCACGTTGCATGCAACACCTCGCTCGAACAAAGCTCTCTGGCATAGACAGTCTATGTCACAACCCTACTGCCATAGACTATCTATGTCAACAGATCTCGGGATTCTCCTGCGCTCTGGTGAACAGCGCCTAACAGCGATACTGTCCCGGCGAGCGCGCGGAGTTAAGTAGGACAGCACGCTCCGGGTTAGAGGCCGTGTGAATTCGCATACCTCTCTGATCTCGCTCTGCATGAACATCCCGCGCCATCTGCGAATCCGTACCGCACAACTCAGAGAATTCCCCGGAAGTGAAACTAGCCGAATAGCTCGCGCTCCGTCAGAATCAACACCGGATTTACGCACATCCCGACGTCAGGCTCTGCCGACCCGCTTCCACGATTTTCGTCAGACCTGGATGTCGCGTCGACAACACCTTCACCGCTGTCGGAAGCGACCGCGCCGCTTTCCTCTTCGACGGGACGCACGCGTTCGGGGAGATCGTAAGAGCTATATGTCGCGCATGCATTCTGACGCCGCCGTCGCGGCCTCGCGCCATGCGCGTGCAGGACAGCGATTCAGTTGGTCTGAAGTAAAGTCGCAGCGCCCTGATCCGACGCGCCAGCATTTGATGACCGACGTTCTCAATTCCGGCAGTCCTTGATGGACTCTCGCACCCGGCCGCAGACCGTTGTTGAGGCAGGATCGCGCAACGCACAAACGCTCTTCGCACATCAGAGCCTGTCACAAGCGCATGTAAGGGGCCACATAAACATGTTGGTTGCTCATTACTCCGTGGGCACTGGTCTCATGTCATCTAGCGGAGCTTTGCAATCTGTATCGCAACAGTTTTTCCTGTTGACGGTCGCACGTTGGCCCCTGTAATGGTTTGAATCTGTTCTTTTTCAGAGTTCTCGTCGTTTCCCCGCGATTGCGCGCCACGGCAGAGCACCTCTTTTGTTGCCGGATCAAACTCATGCACACGGAGTCCCCATGGGCACAGGTGTTCTGTTGTTCATCGTTCTCCTTCTGCTCGTTTTGCTCGTCGGCATTCTGATTGGCATCTGGCTTGCACGGCGCTCGCGGCAGACGATTCCACCACCATTGCCTGATCCATGCCCGCCGGTTTACCGAATCCCCGACCAGCTGGCCGAGGCCGATGTAACCGCGCAAATCGCAGTGCGCCTTGTCGGCACCTCGGCCAACGGTGTGCCTGTTGCGTCCACAACGGGCGCGCCGCCGAAGAAGGTGATCTGGGTGGATCACGGCAACGAGGTCCTCGTCCACCTTGACTCCGCCTCGGTGCAGATCCTCGACCGCACGGTTCTCGTTTCCGTTGACCTCGAAACGGACCAGACCGGGCGCACCCCGCTCGTCTGCGCCTTCGCCGTTGGCGGGCCCGGAGAATTGGGCGGCCTCATCGCCGCCACTGATGACCTGCCCCGCGGTTTGGGCGCCCTCGCATCGTGCTGGGGACGGCAGTTGCAGAGCGCCGTCTGGTCAAGCCTGATGAGCCTTGCATCGGACCACGCCTCCGAGCGCAACTTGACGCCGCGCGGTCTCGCCGCGTCCGCGGGCAAGCTTCATCTTGCAGCCGGTGAGGCCCTCACCCAGTCTGCGGGAGGCGTCGCATGAGCGATCCTCAGCTTGGTAACGAAATCCTCGATCTCGCTAAAGCCATTGGGCTCTTCAACGACAGCGGCCTCAACGCCGACTGGTTCGGCAACCCGCTCGATCACATTCAAGCCATCTTCACCAACGACACGCAGCGAGCCGCGTTCCTGCGCGTCCTGGACGCCCTGCTCGAGCCCGCCAGTCTGCCCGATCTTCCCGCCAGCGAAACCTGGCACCCGCTTCTCAGCGACCAGACGCGCGGCAACGCGTACCTCACCGTAAACACAGCGCACAATCTCACCTTCGGTTTTGCCGGCGATTTCCATTCAGACGGCTCAACGCCCCTGGCATCGCTGCGTGCGCATCTGCCTCTGGTCAGCGTCAACGGCGGCAACGCCGAAGCTGTCGCCGGAACACCGGACGGCCCGCTCGACCTGAGCCTGCGCGTTCACCTTGGCCTAGCATTCGGCGCCGATCCGATCGGGCTGGATGACGTGATCGTTATCGCGAGCCTCACGCCCTTCGGAGGCCCGCATCCAGCCACTCTCACAGTCGAACTCCAGGGCCTGCAACTCGACAACACAGGCAAGAAGAACGTCTTCCTCGACCCGTCGAACCTCGGCTCTGAGGCCATACATCTCATCGTCGCCTTCATGCAGCAGCAACTCCACTCCCTTGCTGGCGGTGGAGGCGTAGCCGGCGCAGTCGCAGACAACCTCCTCCCTCTCCTCGGTTTCGGAGACTCCGCAATTCCGCAATTCCCGTTCGAGCAACTCGGCAACCCTGCTGCCCTCAATCAGTGGTTCGCGTCCTTGTTGCAGGGAGGCGCCGCCGCACCCATCGCCGCATGGCTTCAGCATCTGGCGCGCCTGCTCGGAAACGCCGTGGCCGCCACCTCCGGTACCGGCAGCGAATCCGACCCATGGGTTGTGCCGATCCTCGCTCTTGGAGCGACGACTGGTTCAGGCCTGAACATCACGCTCGCCACGAAGACTGTTTCATCGACGACATCGCTGCTTCTCGGCCTGCAGGCTCGCGTGATTCCTTCCGGCCCCAACCCTCCGCTGCGGATTGAAGGCAGCGCGATTCTCGCTTCCATCCCGGTGACTGGAACGGGTTCGGCGTCCGTACTGCCTTCGGCTTCCGTGATCGCGATCGCCCCTGGCGCGCTCGGCGCAGGCGCGTTGGTGAACACTGCCACCATCGCTGCACAAAAACTGCGCGCTGGATTCACTTGGACAGGCACGGCCCTTCAGCCGCTGCTCGAAATCGACTCGGTCGACTTCACCGTCGCCGGCACAACCACGCATTACCCGAAGATCGATCTCACCAATGCTGACAGCGTTGCCAGCGATCTCTCCGCCACCGTCGGCAACCTCCTCGCAAGTTATCTCGGCAACACCGGTCCCGGGCGCAATCTCGCCGCCCTCATCGGTATCGTGAAGCCGGAGAACGATGCCGCATCGCCGCACACTCTCAACTTCGCGCAGCTCGTCTCCAATCCCGCCCACGCTATTGCCGCCGTTCATCGTTCGGTGCTCCTCGACGGTGCGCATCCGTGGTCGCACATGCTTGAAGAAATCGGCGGAATGGTTGGCATCGCGACCGCCGTAACTGGCTCCGGCACGCGCAACAATCCCTGGGTTCTCGAACTCGCGCCGCCATCCGGCTTCCACGTTGAGCTCGCCGCCTGGAACGACCAGACCAGCGGCAATGCAGCCGATCCTCAAAAACTCCGCCTTGGTCTCCGGGCATCCTTCTCGCAGGCGCCGTTCGAAATCTACTGGCTGAGTGAACTGCTGGCCTTTGATCTGCCGCAAAGCGGAGCAGGCGCTGTCTCGCTGATGGCCGGCCAGCACGCCCACATCGGCATCCAGCCCATCCCCGCCGTTCCCGATGTGGCAGGCCTCTCCATCTCCGTCGGCGATCTTGCCGCCGACATGGCCTTCATCCCCGGCTCCCCCGTCACGTGGACGGCTGGCGTCCACAACATCTCCGTCTCTTACGCAGGCAGCACAGTCAATGTCCCCTTTGTCGGATTCCCCAACGCTGCGGCCTTCGACGTTTCGAATCCTGCCGCAATCGCCGCTGGCTTCGGCATCACCATTCCCAATCTCGAACTGCTGCTGCGCCTGGTCCTCACGCGCGCCCTCGCCTCCTGGGGAGGAGTGCCCGCGTACACCCTTGCAGGCTTGCTCGGCATTCACAGCGGCCTCGATGGACTCCCCTCCGACTGGCCCACTCTCGCCGACCCCGGCGCAGCCGGCTCTCTGCTCAGCGATCCATTCACGGCCGTGCGCAAGTGGCTGCAGCAGATTGCCACCGGTGTCTCTGCTGAAGGCGAGGCCTTCCTGCCTCAACTCTTCCCGTGGCTTCGCGGCCTCCTCGCAGACGCACTGCCCGACATCCCCGGCGATCCTCTCCCGGATTTCACCCTGCCCATCACCGGCTCCGGAACCTACGACGATCCATGGGCGCTGCCGCTCGCCACCACTTCCAGCGCCGGACTCGATGCATTGCTCTGGCTCGAACCCGCCGGCCCGCCGCCCTCGTGGGCAAACGCGTTTGTCAGTGCGGCAACCAGCGCCGACAATTTCTTCAGCTTCTTCCAAACCGCGCAATCGGTCGCAGCGTTCCTACCCGAACTCCGCAACGCCATCTACAACAACGATCCCATCCTGCTTACCTCTGCGCTGAACGACCTTTCCGCGGTTCTCGAAAATGGCGACGGAGTCTCCCAGCTCGCATCCCAGGTTCCCACCAGTCCAAACTGGACCGCCGGAACCACCCTCACCAGCGCGCATAACAAGCAGCCCTCTGACCCGCAGGCTATCTCCCAGATCCTCTCCCAGGTCGACACCATGGCCGGAGGTGCGGGCAGCGCGCGCACGGTGCTCCTCCTTGGTCCCGCCTTCAGCGATCACACCATATGGAACGCGCTTCTCGCTGATCCAAACGTCCACGGAACCACCGCGGCAAACACCAGCTTCAACTTGCGCGTCCCCGGCCTCGATCCCGCGTCGGTCGATCTCACCACCGTCACTGCACAGGCATCCTGGTACACCGCCGATCTGCAGGACGACGCCACCGGCAACACCGATTCCCTCGTCGCCCAGATCGGCCGCCTTGTCGCTCGCGTGCAGCAGCTCAACGGCGCCACTCCCGTCACTCTCGTTGCTCACTCAACAGCCGGCATCGCGGCCCTCAAGTACACCCAGGCCAATTCCGCGCTAGTGCAGGGACTCATCACACTCGGCACTCCGCACCTTGGCTCCAGCCTCGACTCGCTCGCCGAAACCCGCATCGCCGATGCCCTCCGGGTCATCAAGCTCCTGCGCGACAACATTGCCGCCGGATCGTTCCGCGACGCTATCGACTTCCTCCTGCTCGCGCTCGACGGCTATCTGCCTGCTGTCGGTGGCGCTCTTCCCGTCGCCGCGCCATTCCCAGCCGGATCATTCCCCACGCCCATCACCGCTCCGGCATCCATCGACAGCGGCGGCCGCCCTGTTTTCGCGCTCGGCAGCCAGATTGGCTCCGGCCTCCTCGACGCGCTCAAGCCCGCTCTTTCCGCTGTGGCCCACGCAGCCGCCAATCCGGCCGTGACGCCGCCCGCACCCACCCACATCGGAATCGGCGCGCGCGCCCACGTGAATCAGGCCACAGTCGCTTCCGGAACCCTCGCCGTCGACACCACCATTCGCGGCGATCTCTTCCAGATCCCTCTGCACTCCGGCGCCCCCACTCCGCCACACCCAAAGCACGCCGTCTTCGTCCGCGCCAATCTCGTCAACCCGAACGGATGGCTCATCGGCGCGTCCAGTGCCATTGCCGCTCCCGGCCTCCCGCCGGTTGACGTGCGCGTCCGCTGGGCTGAGATCGGCGCAGACATCTATCCTGACGGCACGCTCAAGGTCGATCCCGTCATCAGCCTTCACCAGGTCTCCTGGCACGGTCCCGTCACTGAACTGGTCGACATCGCGCATCCCAACGCCCAAGCGCTGCTCGGTGCCGTTCTCCAGGGAATCAGCCAGCCCACGCCGCCCTCCGGCTCGGCCGCCGACATCCTTCTCACCACGCTCCAGGCACTCAACATCGCCGTCGCCGACATACACGGCGGCATCGGCATCTCCGCCGACGCCTTCAACGCCCTCATCGCCGACCCCATTGGCTACCTCTCCCAGCAGTTCACCAACGCGATCAACTCGGCCGCGGGCATCGCCGGCTTCATCTCGGCTACGCAGATCATTCCCAGCCGCGGCGCGGTCGCCGTCCCCGAGTGGACGCTCCAACTCGCCGGCCTGCCGCTTGAGCTCTACGTGCTTCCAAACCCCTGGGCCGTCGGCATCCGCACCACCGGCGCGGGATGGTCCATCGCCGACTCCACCGGAATCACCCTTGATGCCAGCGTCAGCCTCCCCGGCTTCACGCCCGACTTCGACGCCTCCTTCACCCTCGGCGCATTCAGCCTCGTCTTCGACGCCGCTACTCAGCACCTCACGGCCTCCGCTCAGCCGTGGCTGCAGCCCATCACGCTCATCCCGACGCCCAGCCCCGCCTCCCTTCAGGCGATGCTCACCAACGCGCTCCCGCGCATGCTCTTCTCCGGCGCAACCTCCGCGGTCCTCGAAGCCCTCGCCGGCCCCGGCATTAATGTCGGCCCCATCGACACATTCTTCACGTCGATGTCCCCGCTCCTCACGCAGCCCTCAGCGCTTGGCAATGGCACCACGCTCGACTCCGCAAAGCTCACAAAATTCCTGCAGTTCATCGGCAATCTCGCGGGCCTCCCTGCCGGCCCCGGGCTCACGCTCCCCGGTGATCTCCAAATCACCGCCTCCGGCGCGGGCACGGCCGTCGACCCGATCAAGCTGCAAGTTCAGACCACAGCAGCCATCGGCGGTGTGCTCAATCTCACTGGCGGCGTGTCGTTCGACGCGCTGCTGCACCCGAGCCCAACCGGCTCCGTCGCCTTCACCATCCCGCTTCCCGCCGCCGTTGCAGGCGCGTGGAGCGCCGTCACCGTAAATTTTGGCGGCAGCGCCGCGGGTGTCACGCTCTCTGTTGCTCCGGTCAGCGTTCCACCCACCGCTCCCATCCAGATCCTGCCCACATTCAGTGGCCTCGGCACGCTCGCCAACGCCCTCGAGAGCCTTCTGCCGCAGGTCCTCGACGCCCTTGTCACGGCAGTCGGACCTGGCCCCGTGCCGACTCTTGTGCTGAACATTGCCACGGCGGTGGGCATCTACGACAACGCTGGAAAGTTTGCCGCGCACGCCAACGATCTGAAGGCGATGCTCAACGGCACATGGCTGTCGACCTTCACCGCGAACCCTGCCAACGCGGCAAGCAAAATCGCCGCTCTCTTCAGCGGTGGTTCGCCGCTCGCCGGCATCCTGCCCGGAAGTGTCAGTTCCACCGCCGGCGTAGTTACATGGAACTTCCCGCTGGGCGGTGCAGACTCCGGCACCATCAATGTCGCTCTCGGCTGGGATGCCTCCGGTCCTTCAGCTACCATCGGCATCAACCAGCTCAAGTTCGGCTCCGGTGCGCTCGTCCTCTCCGCCGCCGGTGGATACGCCCTCGGCAACATCGCCGTCTCCACCAGCTTCGGCGCAGACCTCGATGCTGCACTCGGCATCTCCGTCACGCCGACCATCGCGCTCAGCGAGAGCGGCGGCACCTTCCACCTCTCGCTCTATCCGCTCGCCGACAACACCGGCAATGGCCCCATGACCGTTGATCTCCTGCCCACTGTCAGCGTCACCAATCCTGATCCCGCCAAGCTTATCGAGAAATGGCTGGTCCCGCTGGTCGGCAACACGCTGCTCAAGACCGCCGTCATCAAGAACACCTTTGACACGCACCTCTGGCCCTCAGGTCCGCAAGTCAGAACTGTCCTCACCGGCTCTGGCATTGCTGTCCCCAGCGGTCCCGACCTCGTTCTCAATGGTTCATTCCCCACCGTCACGCAGCTCGTGAGCGGTGTCCTCAACGCGCTCGCCACGGGCATCAGCATCAACATCACTGACCACCTCTCCATCGGCCTCACCAATGGCGGTGGCAAGATCGGTGTCAATCTCAAGGGCGCGATTGACTTCACAGTCGGCGACTACGACCTTTCCATGCTCTTCGGCGCACCCACCGAGTGGGGCAGCACCTTCGATGCTGGCGTCACGCTGTCACTCCTCCAAATCAGCCCCTCATTCCAGTTCACTCCGGAACTGACCGTTGCCGGCCTCGGTCTCGGCCTCACCGGCGCGAACGATGCGCCGCTCGTCAACAGCAACGGGTTCCGCATTGGCGGCGTGCGCCTCTACTCCTTCTTCCACGCTGGATTCACCAACGGAACCTCCAGCAACTTCACCTTCGATTCCCCCGGCGCCGGTGTCGAAATCGACAAGCTCGGCCTGCCGCTCTCCCAAGCCACCGGCGGCAACGTAGGTGGAAACAATCCCGTCGCTGCGGGCCTTCTCGGAGGCGGCGGCAATGGCGGCAACGGCGGAGGCGATTCGCAACCCGTCAATCCTGGCGTCGATGTCGCCGCTTGGTATTGGGCCAGTCCCGCGGGCGACGACACCTTCCACATCCTCATCTCCGGCGACAACAAGCCCATCTGGATCGGCGTCCACGCGCAGCTTGGCCCCATCTATCTCGACCAGATCGGCATCATCTTCAACGGCAATACCTCCGCCTCGCTCGTCCTCGATGCCACTGTCAAGGTCGGCCCGCTCACCGGCCAGGTCGACGAACTCGGCGTCACCATTCCCTACAAGTCCCTCATGCATCCCGACAAATGGTCGCTCGATTTAAAGGGACTTGCCCTCAGCTTCCAAACTCCCGGTGTCACCATCGCAGGCGCTCTGCTAAAGAACGACAGCGGCCCCGCCGTGGAGTACGACGGCATGCTGCTCATCCAGATCACCGAATTCGGCCTCGTCGCCGTCGGCGCGTACTCCAAGCCGCACGATGCCTCGGGCGACTACACCAGCATCTTCGTATTCGCCGGCGTGTTCATCGTCATCGGCATTCCGCCGGTCATTGAAGTCGAAGCTATCGGCCTCGGCGTCGGGTACAACCGCGAACTCATCGTTCCCGACGACATGAACAAGATCCCCGAGTTCATCCTTGTCGCGGCCCTCGATGATGGCGGCGCGCTCGCCAACGACCCCATGGGCGAGCTCATGCAGATCCGCGACAGCATCCCTGCCAAGCGGGGCAGCCTCTGGCTTGCAGTTGGTCTGCACGGCACCACCTTCGTCATCGTGCACGTCACCGCCATCGTCTATGTCGCGCTCGACCGCGGCGTCGAAGTAGGCGTTCTGGGCGTCGCCCGACTTGCGGTGCCCTCAGACGACACTGCACTCGTCTCCGTCGAGCTTGCCATCAAGGCGCGCTTCTCCTCCGCTGAGGGCATCCTCTCCATCCAGGCGCAGCTCACTGACAACTCCTACATCTTCGACAAAGATTGCCAGCTCACCGGCGGCTTTGCCTACTTCATGTGGTTCCCTCAGGGACAGTTCGTCATCACCATCGGCGGCTACCACCCGCAATTCCACAAGCCCACGCAATTCCCCGATGTCCCCCGTCTCGGCTTCCGCTGGGCTCTCCCCATCGGCGCCAACATCAAGGGCGAAAACTACTTCGCGCTCACCAACACCTGCATCATGGCCGGCGGAAAGCTCGAGCTCACCTACGGCATCTCCTGCGCGTACGTGTGGTTCACCGCTTTCGCTGACTTCCTCATCTCCTGGGACCCCTTCTACTACACCATCGACATCGGCGTCTCCGTCGGCGCAACCATCGCCATTCAGGTCTGCTTCTGGGGCTTCTGCATCGGCGTCCACATCACGCTGTCGCTGGGCGCAACGCTCACCATTGAAGGCCCGCCGCTGCATGGCACCGTCTCCGTCGATCTCGGCATTTGCACCATCACCGTCCCGTTCGGACCCGATGCCAACCCGCAGCCGCCCTACATCACTGACTTCAACATCTTCGCCACCAAGTACCTCTTCGGCAACGACCCCAACGGCAACGCCTTCCGCGTCAATGTCCTCAAGGGCCTCGTGCCTCCGTCTCCGTCCGGAGCCGAGCCGGCCCCCGGCACCATCGACAAGCCCTGGAAGATGCTTAGCGAATTCTCCTTCCAGTGCGACACCAAGCTCCCCGCCAGCATTACCACCGACTTCGTTCAGGGCACGAAGGATCACAGCGACCAGGTGCACGTAATCGACCTGGCTCCCATGAACAAAGAGTCGGTCGACAGCACCATGTTCATCTCGCTCTTCGGCAAAGACAACCACGATCAGTGGGTCCAGATCAGCGTCCAGAGCCCGCCCGCTGATGCCGAACTGCAAATCGACTCGCTCCATTGGACGATGACCCCCATCATCGGCAAGGTCTCCGAGGCAACGTGGCATTGGCTCGATCCCACCCACATGCCCGCCGCGGCCAACACGATTCCGGCGATTGTCGGATTCACCATCCAGGGCTTCTGCGTGCTTACTGAGCAGACAGCCCTCATTCCCATCGCCAAGCTCTACGACGTTGGCAACAGCCGCCCACTGCCGTTCGCAACCGACTTCACCTTTAGTTACGCGCAATACCAGGCCTTCGGTCTAGCCGCCGAAGAGTACCTCGCGCTCACCGCCTCCACGGCTTCCACTAGCGTCTACGAGATCGCCAGCGCCATCACCAGTGGCTCGGGTGGCTTCTTCGCAGAGCAGCGCACCACCAGCGGTCTGCCCACGCCCGGCAACTCGCGGGTTGCGAACCGCGCCATGCTCTATCGCCGCTCGTCTCCGCCGCAGATCGCTCCCATCACCACCGGCCTCACCATGCGCGCCCCTGCTCTGTCCGCACCGCCCATAATCAGCCGGCCCCCTGTCGTTTTGCCCGTCGCACTCGAAGGCCCACGCCTCCGCGCCGTCCTACGCGGACTACCGCAGGTCGTGAGCGACGTCCCCACCACCCTCCGCACCACCGTCAAATCTGTCGCTGCCGCGGCAGGCGTGCTGCGTATGGCCGCGCCCCTGGCCGACGTCCCCGGCTCCGGTCTGCTGCGCGTCAAGGGCGCCTCGGCCCCCGCGCCTACGCGCATCGCCAAAGCCTCCAGCACACTGCGCTCCACGGAACTCGGCTGGGTGTCCGGCAAAGGACATCAGCAGCAGATCGCGCAGGCCGAAGCCGACCTCGTCGGCAACGGCCTTACCGTTCCCGCCGGCACAACCCACGTCTGGGACGTTCCCGCAAACCTGCAGAACACCCTCGTCATCACCGGCGACTCCGCCTTCCGCATCACCTTCCTCACCCGCGGCGGGTCCGTGCTCTCTGACGCCGAGTATCCTCCCGCCGTCTCCACCAAGATTCAGATCCCGCCCAAGTGCGGCATGTTCTCCGTTGAGTGCTTGGGCAATCTTCCCGCCGGCGTTTCCGCACGCACCTCCGGCTTCGCCGCCATCAGTTTCACCGCCGCGCCCGCGGGCCGCAAAACCGTTGCCGGATGGCAGGCAAACAATCTGCTGCCGCAGGTCGGTCCCACCACCCTCCTTAGCCGCGGCTCCTGCCTCGTCCTGCCGCAGACCCACATCCCCCTCCGCGAGCGTCAGGCCATCGCGCAAACCATGGTCCGTGCTGCCGATGCAGTCGCTGGCCAGATCGGCACGGAAACATGGCTGCCCACGCACATTGGCGCCGTCATGATCCTGCTGGACCTTCAGGACGCCACCTCCAGCGACGACGGCGACCTCGCCATCAGCGCCCAGGGCGCGACCCTCGCCTCCAATCCCATTCGCATCCTCGGTGGACGCCGCCGCGCCTTGCTCTACGACATTGCCAAAATCGACCCCAAGGCCGCCCGCATCGTCATCGGCGTCGCCAGCACAAAAGGCTGGCGTCTGTCCGGCGTCGTCGGCCTTCCCGGCAATGCGCAGGAGTGGGCCACTGACCTGCAAGGCAAGGTCCCCGAGCATGTCGTCGCCGACGGCCCCCTCACCCCCGACGGCAGTGTCTCCATCCGCCTCTCTGCTGGCGGAGAATCCGCCGCCGGCACGCACGCTGGAACCATTGACATCGTCCCCACAGGAGTCGCCGTATGAGCACGCCGCCCATTGGATCCATGTACATGTACGACTGCGTCACGCCGCCACTCACCGATGGCAGTTATCGCATCGACGTGAACACCGACGTTACCTACGATGGCGGGAGCCCCGCGCTTGACGCTAACAGCGGCTACTTCGATATCGAAGGCCCGCGCTTCACCCTCCCGGCCACCGATGTCGGCGGCGTCTATCCTCCGCGCAACGGCCACGGCGGCTTCGACGAATTCATTCCGCAGATCGCCATCTCGCGCCGCACCCTTCCCTGGGAGCGCCGCCTCAGCGTCGATCTCAGCAAATTCGGCACGCCCAAGTCACGCTCCAATCCCTTGACTCCGCAGCCGAACCCCTTTCCTGAGGCCGGGGAGTTCGCCCCCACGCCCTGGCTCGCGCTCCTCCTCCTCGCCGAGGGCGAATACACGCTCCACCAGAATGTGCAGCTGAAGAGCATCATGCCCGCCGACTGCTACGCGAATCTTGACGTCCCCGACGGTATCGTCTGCGATTCCATCGAGGTCGAGGCCAATCTACTCCAGTCCATCCTCCCCAGCCTCGATGAGCTTTCGCTCCTCACGCATGTGCGCCAGGTCAATGTCGATGACAAGGAGCTCAACGCTGCGTCCAGCACCGGCTTCTACGCCATCGTCACCAGCAACCGCCTCCCCTCGCCCAACGCAAAATACCGCGCCTGCCTCGTCTCGCTCGAAGAACGCACAGACCTAGTCAAGGCCGATCCTCCACCCGTCGCCGTGCCTTACTTCCTCGGCGTCGTCGGCAATGTCATTCTCGACCAGCCCAATCTCGTACACGACAACCCTCCCGAGGCCGACAACGAGCACCCCTTCCTCGGCCACGCTCCCGTTGCCGAATTCAACGCAAAGCAAGGGTTCAACAAGGCCTTCGACACAACAGTCATCACTCGGAGCGCTATCCTCGAAACCGTCGCTGATCGCAACGTCAGCGATGCCATTGATGTTGTCGTCGGGCCGGAGTTCCACTTCTACATCGAGACCAAGCAGCTCGTCCTACTCCATAGCTGGACATTCGAGTGCACCGGCACCGGCACCTTCCGCGATTATGTGCAGCGCATCAACGTCTCCACCTTGGGCACGGTCGAAGAGACAGGCCATCCTCCCGTCATCGACACCGGTCATATTCCCATCAAGATCGTCGACCGCGCCGGCGAACCAGAGGACGTCTGGTATCGCGGCCCGCTCGTGCCCGTGCCTCTCACGCGCGATCCGCTCACGTACCACTCCGCGGATCAATGCCGCCGCGTCACTCCTGAAACAGGCGCGGAGGACATCAGCTACGCCGCCGCATTCGAGTGCGGACGCCTCCTCGCTGCTGCCGATCCGCGCCTCGCGCAGGAGCTCATGCGTTGGCGTCGAGAATCGTATCGCCAGTCCGTGCGTCTCGACTCCTTGCTGCAGATCCAGGCCGCCATTCCGCTCGATCAGCAACTGGAGATTCATAAGCCCGTCGCATCTGTCGTTGCCTACAACGCTGCGAAAGGCGTAATCACAGGCGTCGATCAGGTTGCCGACACCTACGGTCTCAACGCCGCCGGCCGCGCTCCGGGCATGAACCCCTCCGAGCTTCAGCAGGCCTGGGGCCTCGCCAGCATCGACGAAGCCACCGCCATTCTCGGCGGCGAGCCCGGCGCTATCGGCACAGTGGTCAGCGCGCCCGCGCAGACCGTGCGCAACGCCACAACTCTTGCCCAGGTCGTCGGAGACACCGCCTCCCTCGACCGCCTCCAGTCCGCACGTGACCTGGCCCTCAACGCAGTCCAGCAGAAATTGGGGATTTGAATGCGCCCAGCGTGGATTCAATCGCGAACCGCCCTCACGGAACGCCTCAAGCGTCCCATTCAGCTCGCCGTCACCGAGCCCGAATCGGAAATGCCTCCATATATGGAGCAGTTCCTCGCCCATCTGCGTCTCCTCGTCGGCGTGCCCTTCGACTACCTCGTTCCCGACGAGCGCCTGCTCCCCGATGAATCCATCCGCTTCTTCTATCTCGACCGCTCCTGGACCGATCGCCTCGTCGACGGCGCCATCGCCGTGGGCAAAATCGGAACGCGCGAGCAGGCCCACCACCACGGCCACGCCCCCGCCGTCCACCAGCAGCTCGACCTCACTGAGCGCGTCGTGCGCGTCCTCCAGCGCGGCCTTAAGGGATTCATTGACGCCAAGACCATTAACGACCAGCACACCGCGCCCGCTGACACCGTCACCGGCTTCCTGCTCCGCTCCTCCGCCGTCAGTGGCTGGCCGCACATGGACGTGCGCGCCTACAAGACCGCCGTCCCCGAGAAGTTCTATCCTGCCGACCCCTATCCGCAATCCCAGCAGTTAACCACCCTCCGGCTTGAACTCCTTTCCCCAGGCGTCATGATCGCGCTCTTCCAGGGCGTGCCGCAGCTCGTCACCCTCGAAGAGCCCCACGCAGGCGTCATGTTCGGCGTCCATCTCGATGGCTCCGGAATTCCTCGCCTCTACCTGCGCGACAAATTCGCCGAGCAGATTCCCGTTCCCAACACGCAAAGCTCCTACTACGACATCGAAGTCCCATTCCGCGCCACGAACTCCCGCGTCGTGCACGTCACCGAGCTCTACCGCCGACTCAATAAAGTCCGCACCTCCGCGGTTAGCGGCATTGGCCCTGTGCCCACCGCCGTTCCCGTCACTGGCTCCGCCAGCTACGCCATCGCGGTCCTCGACCCACCGTGGCGCCAGCGCTTCGAGGGCACGGTGGACAACGCAGGGACGCAAAACACCTCCGGCGGTTTCGTGGCGCACGGCTACATCGCCCAGCGCGTTGCGGAAGTCGCCACCCTCACCGAGACCGAAAAGCTGGTGACTAAATATGGCCATTGATACAAAAGTCAGCTTTACCGATAAGGCCGCTGCCTTCTCCGCGGCCGCCGCTTATGGCATTAACGAGCGCGTCATCAACTCGTGGAATCCGTTCCTCATTCGCACGCCGCGCGTCCTCGTTCCGGTCCAGCTCGACGCCCTTGTCATCCGCCCGAATGAAGCTGCGCAGGGTTGGGCCGACTGCCGCCTGAAACCCTCTCCTCAAGATCCCAACCCCACCCGCTATGACATCCTGCCGGACCCCTTCACCGAACTCGGCCAGCAACGCGCCTCCGGCGTCTATCTCCACTGGGCCGTGCCTGACGCGCTCACCCGCGGCCAGGCCGAAGGCGACACTGCCACCTTCCCCGCGCTGCCTGACCGCTGGCTGGTTCTGCGCATGTCGCCCTCCGGCCGCACCTTCACCGGCAGCAAAACCGGCATGCGGTCCATTCGCGGCTGGGTGCTCCGCGCTGGCGACAAAGTCCCCCAGCACATCGACCTCGACTCCTTCACCGAAGGTGCTCCTTCCCCGGACGCCATCAACAATCCGCTCACCGTCACCTCCCTCGGTGACGTCGCCTGGACCGCCTACTACGACAACTGCGTCGACCGCCTCGCCTTCTACGACCCCCTCAGCGACATCAGCCTTGGCCCCATCAGCTATCTCGTCTGCGGCTGGTATTCCAACCCCGCCCTCGACCCCCTCGGCGACCACTCCGTCAAATCCCTCACCCAGTTCAACGCCAAAATGAAAGAGCTTCAGTGGCAGCTCGCCGCCGGAGAACTCGACGAATCCATCCACCACGCCCGCAAATACGTCGTCGCTGCCCGCGGCTTCGGTCTCAAATCCAACGTTCGAAACTCCTCCACCGCCTACAACGACGCCCTCAACGCGAACGCGGACGCCGTTGGCTATGCCGTCACCGACGAGCCCTCCTCCATGCCTGAGTTCGACGATCAGGGCATGGCCATGGGTCCTTACTCAACGGATGGCTCCTGGTGGCCCAATGCCACGCTCATGCATGGCTCCGTCGTCGCCATTGGATGGCCCGGCATCGGCTGGCCAGGCAATGAGGGCGGCCTCCTCTCCGGCGAAGTCGGCGGACCGCCCGCCGCTTCTTCCGTCAACGTGGCCATCGGCAACACCATCACGGAAGCCCTCGCCGCCCTCGTCGCCCAGCACAACAACAAGCCCGACGAAGCCCGAATCCTCGAAGGCTTCCTGCTCAGCTCTCTCGCCGATCTCGAGCAGCCCGACGGCCGAGCCCGCCTCGACGTCCTGCTGCATTCCAACTCCTTCGCGTCCATCGACGGCGGCTTCACCACCGAAACCATCAATATTCCCGCCATGCCGGACACCCCACCCCCCCTCCCCAACCCCGTCAACCCGGCTCCCGGCGTCTTCCCGTCACACGGCTCCAAAGCCGGCAACCCGCGTCAGACCGCCTTTGACAGCGGCAAATTCCGCAACACCGTGATCGAGGCGCAAGGCTTTTCCACAGTCAGGCATTCTGAATCCCTCCAGACCATCCGCGAAACCGAGATCCTCTCCGGCGGTCTGGCCTCGGCGATCAACTTCGTCGTGCCCACGCCCGTCCAGAAGCAGATCCCCGCGCACACTGAGGAAGTGCGCCGCGCCCTCCCGCGCCTCTTCTATCCCAGTGAGCCCGTCTTCCTCCTTGAAGGCGCAAGCCGCACCTTCAAGCACGGCGGCGACACACGCTTCTCCCAGGACAATACCCTCGCCGTCCGCCTCACCGGCTTCTGCCTCACAGAATTGAGCTGCCCCGCCGTCCAGAACATCCCCGGCGTCGAAGGACTCCCCCCGCGCATTCGCTCCACACCGGACGCCATCCTCGACCGCGGCGTCGAAAACGGCAGCATCCCGCCCGAATGCGAAGACCTTCTCCGCGAGTGCATCCTCCTCGACCCCTCCGCGGCCGTTCACCTCGCCGAATCCGCGCTCAACCCAGTGGCACCTTTTCGTGGATCAGCCACCACCCGCAACGCCCCCCCGTTTGCCGCCGAAGCCCGAACCGCGCCCAGCACCGCCACCATCAATCAGGTAGCTCGCAGCCTCATGGTCGAGCAGACCGCGTGGTGGGCCACGCGCGATCCGCGCTACGACCACAGCCAGCTCATTGCCCTCAGCGGAATCTCCGGTACCCTGCCGTCCCCCATCGCCATAACGCCGCCCGTGCGCCCCTGGAACCCCATCCACCTCGACTGGCAGATCGAGTACATCCCCTCCACTCACGCCGTTGCCGACTGGAGTCTCGGCGAAATCGACTACTCCACCGATCCCAAAGCAGCTCCGGCCACGCCCGACCCTGGCCCCATCCAGGTTCCCGCCAACGTCACCCCCGACTCCCAGCCCGCCGGCAGCTTCACCCTCGCCGGCCGGGCCCACCTCACCGGAGGCGCCGCCACCACAGCCGCCGCCAGTCTTCGCCAGGCCATCAGCCAGGCCCAGGCTGCCGGAGGGGCAGGGAATCTGCTTCCCAATCAACACATCAAGTACCACTCGGGGTTCGCCGAGATGGCCCTCAACGCCTACGCCGCCATGGCCGCCGACATCAGCATCACCGTCACCGGCTCCAACACCTCCACCCAGGACGGCCGCTCCGCCATCGACCGAAGCACCCTCCAGGACATTCTCGACACCCTCGACAGCATGGACGTCCTCTCAGGCGCCGCCGACAATCTCACCCGGCAGATGCGCGGCGGCAATCTCCCCGACGGCAAGTCCGTCCCCGCAAGTGGACCCATCCCCCCCACCCCCTTCATCCCGCTCCGCGCCGGCTTCCTCCGCATCCTCCGCCTCCGCCTCGTCGACGGCTTCGGCCAGTTCCTCGATCTGGCGGGCTCATCCGACGCAACCAACATCAACGCCCTCGACCTTGTTGAATCCGAGCCCCTCGAGATCCCCACTCGCCCCGAACTACTCGCTCTGCCGCCCCGCTTCACCTCGCCCTCGCGCCTCTGGTTCCGCTACATGACCGCGGAGGACGGCTCGAAGGAAGCCGACGCCTCCACCTCCCCAGTCTGCGGATTCCTCATGCCCAACCACCTCGATGGCGACTTGGAATTCTTTGACGGCGCGGGCGCAAACCTCGGCTTTGTCCGGCCCGATCCCCAGGCAGGCGTCATTTGGGACGCCGCTCCCGGCGTCGCCGCAACCGTTGGCCAAACGCCCCAGCGCGCCATACCCAACCAGTTCGCCGCGGGAATTGCCCAAGGCCTGCTTCAGTGGGGCCTCGCCGATGCCACCGCCACCGGCCTGGGTGAAGACGCCCTCTCCGCCATCCTCCGCATCATCGACTCCACCCTTTGGGCCGTCGATCCCTTCGCCAGCTCGTCCGACGAGCACCTCTCTCTCCTCGTCGGTCACCCCGTCGCCATCATGCGCGCCCAGGTGCAGCTCGAAGTGCAGGAGCCAATCGCTCCCACCGAACTCGACATCCGCTCCGTTTCCCTTCGCCTCGGCGCGGTCACCCACTGGCAGGATGGCTTACTGGGCTATTTCGTCAATGACGACTACACCCGCTTCTACTGCGCCGACGCAGCCGTAGCTGGCTTTGCCCGCAAGGTCGGCCCCGGCCAGGGCTTTCTTGATCAGGCTGCCGCCGCTGACAACTACTACCAGCAGTTCTCTGAGGACATCGGCGACCACGTCACCGAAGGCGACACCCCCGTCAACCATCCTTACGTCGACACCAGCGGCCTGCTGACCATTCACCCCAACCAGATCGTCAACCTCACCCTGCTCGTCGAACCGCACTGCCTCGTGCACGCCACCACAGGCGTCCTCCCCCGCAAGCAGATCGGCATGCGCCGCGAGTGGGTCGCCGCCGCGCTGGCCGCAATCTCGCCCACCTTCCGCTTCGGTCCCGTACTCGTCGATCCCAAAACTATCCGCATGCCCGTCCCCAACGAGATCCACGGCACTTGGAGCTGGGACCATCGCGCGGACATCACTACCTGGCAGGAAGACCCCATCGTTGCCGCCACCCAGGATGCGCACTTGCGCCCCGATCCCGCCACAGGTACTGAGGGCTGGATGCGCATGATGCCACCCCCTCCGCCCGGCACTTCGAAATCTTGATCGATACGTCCCAACCCAATCACGAACTGAGGAGAAGACCCCATGCCCGAGCTCGATGAAGAAGTCAAAACCGGCGAAGCCGATGTCGAAGAGGACAAGGGGGATCTTCTCGAAGCGTACGTAGACCCCGCCGGCGTACCCAGTCCTGACGCGTGGCGGCAGGCCGTCGCCGACTTCTATCAGCTCGACCTCGACGCAAGTGTCCTTTGGAAGCAGGTCGGTCCCGCACCCCTCGTTGTCGATGCCGACCAGAACCACATGGGCATCGGCCCTGACGCGGGCGAAGTCACCGATGTCTTCATCGACCCGGGCGTTGCGAACGACCAGAGCATCTACCTCACCACCAATGACGGGGGTGTGTGGCACACCTCCAACGGCGGTACCCTCTGGCTCCCCCTCACCGACCCCATGTTCTCCAATTCCATGGGCGCCATCGCCATGGACCCGGCCAATTCCTCCATCCTCTACGCGGGTAGCGGAAACCTCTTCGACGGCGGCGGCACCTTCACCCGCAGCGCCGGAATCTACCGCTCCACCGACAGCGGCCTGTCGTGGGACATCGTCGACGGAGGCTACTTCGGAACTCTATTCTCCAAGGTCGGCATCCTCAAAATCGTCTGCCCCATGGCCAACACCCTGCTGGTCGCCACCAACAACGGCCTCTACCGCTCCGTTGACGGTGGCCGCAACTTCGGCGCGAATGGTCCGGACTTCAACGACCGCAACCCTATCCTGCAGGGCAAGATCTGCTGTCTCCTCCTTGACGCCGCCACTCCAGCCAGCACCGTTTATTGCGGAGTCGCGGGCGATTCCGGTGTCGCCACCATGGGCCTGCTGAAGTCCACAAACGGCGGCATCACGTTCCCCACCAACCTGTTCGCCGACCCCACCGCCCCCCAGCTGCCCTACGGCTCCTTTGTGGTCGCGCAGTCCCAATTCGACGGCACGACCGCGAATTCCGCGGTCCTCTACGTCGCCGTTCAGGGCAGGCTCGCCACCGGCGCCAACACCTTCCTCGGCCTCTGGCGTTCGGCCAACTCCGGCTCAACCTGGAGTCCCCGTCCCAATCTAACCAACGTCGCTGCGGTCAACGGATTCAACCAGTCCGCCTATGACCTCACGTTGGGCGTCGATCCCCTCAATTCCAACCGCGTCTACGCCGGATTCCAGCAGCTCTGGCTCTCGATCGACGGCGGTCAAAACTTTCTCAACACCTCCGTCACGGCCGGCAAAGTCCACTGGGACAATCACGTGATGGTCTTCAGCCCCGCCCCCAACCGCCCAGCCGTGCCCGCCTCCGGCCCCGTCCCCCCTACCGCCATCTACACCGGCACCGACGGCGGTATCGCCAAAAGTACTGACGGCGGCAGCAACTGGACCTGCATCAACGGCAAAATGGCCACCAATCTCTTCCAGGGCATCGGCATTGGCAGCGGCATCAACAATACCGGCAAGGGAATTCCCAACTCCTATACCTACGGTGGCATGCAGGACACTGGAACGGCGGGTCACCGCCCAGCCGACTCCCTTACCGACTGGCACGCCGGAATTAACGGCGATGGATGGCTCGTCGCCGTCGATCCCTCCGACCCCACGATTGTCTACGGCTTCGACAACCAGTTCTTCATCAAGACATCCGACGCGGGCGCGCACTGGGACATCTCCAACGTCGCCGGCGCTGCCCGAAAGGTCGGCATCGGCCTCACCAATGGAGGCTCGCCCCGCGCCATAGCCGTCGATCAGACCGGCAACAACCCCGCCACCCGCATCGTCTGGGTCAGTGAAATCAAGACACTCAACAAGAGCACCGACGGGGGCAAGAACTTCACCGCCACTGCATTCGCCGCCCCTGACGACATCCGCAGCCTCGCCACCACCACCGGCTCCGCCAACATCATCTGGGCCGGGTGCGCCGATGGCTCCATCCACTGCTCCACGGACGGCGGCACCTCCTGGGATACCGGCGCCTTCACCTCCAAGCCTGCCGGGGCGGTCAAGATCGGCCGAATAAGCGGCATCGCCATCGATCCCACCAACCTTCAACGCGTCGTGTGCGTGTGCGACCGCTTCTCCAACGTCCACGCCAAGTACCGCACCCGCCACGTCTTCCTCACTCTCGACGGCGGCGCCACCTGGGCCGACATCAGCGGCACGGACGGCAATGGTCCCGTCGGAAACGTCCCCGACATGCCTCTCTGCTCCGTCGTCTTCGACATCACCGGCAGCACCGCCAGCCAGCCCCCCGCCATCATCATCGCCGGCGACGCAGGTGTCCTCCGCTCAACCGACGCCAAGATCACCGACGGAGTTGGCACCGCCACCTGGAAGATCTACGGCGCAGGTCTGCCGATGGTCTGCTGCAAATCCCTGGCCATCGACAACAGCGTTTCGCCCGCCGTGCTCCGCGTCGGCACCTACGGCCGCAGCTGCTTTGAGGCCACCCGCCCCACGGGCCCCAAGTATGCCGCAGAGGGAAATCTCGCCTGTGGCGTCATCGCTACCGGCCAGTCCGCGACTGTTTCTTACTACGTCTATAACTCCGGCGACACGGCCCTGCAGATCACAGCGGCCCATGCCACGGTCCCGTTTTCTGTCGGAGCCGATCCCGCCATCCCCGTCACTATCCAGCCCGGAGCCACACAGAAGTTCCAGATCACCTTCACTGACAACGTCGCTCACGAACCGCATGGCCTGCTTCAGTTCGATACCAATGACCCTTCCGGCACCCAGTTCATCTCCCTCAGCGGCACCGTAATAGACAGCAAACTGAAGCAGCGCCTTGCCGTAAACCCCACCTCGAGCTGCGGTTTCGGTATCGTCGAGGTCGGCTCCAATCGCACCATCCCCGTGCAGGTGTTCAATGTCGGCACGGCCCCACTGAATGTGACCGGAATCACCCGCACCTCCGGCAGCGCCGATTTCTCAATCAACCCCGCCCTGCCTACCCCCATCCCCCCCATCGCCGCCGGCGCCGAACTCGACTTCACCATCCAGTTCGCCCCCTCCGGAGCAGGCGACCTCAATGCCGAGTTCACAATCGCCAGCGATGACCCACATGGGGCGGTCAAGATCACCACCAGCGGAACCGGAAGTCTTGCAACCGCCGGCGCATTTGCACAGTTTCTGCGCTCTCTCGGAATCGTTCCATGATTGGAGTGTTACGCAGCGTCTGGAGGCGTCTTTGCGGACACTCTCGACAACTATTAGAAAAGCCCGCCTTGCCTGCTCTCTACACACGCATTGGATCATGCACTCGCCGAAATCCGCCGAGATCAAATTGCCGAGATGCCGCCGTCCAACAGCCAACTCCACCGCATCCTCATTTCCCGACTCTTCTTGTTTCCCAAGACGGAAGTATCTGGAGAGTTTTTGCGGTGAATCATCGGCGGGGCCGGCTGAACCAGATTCTAACGGCGGCGATATACAAGAACTCTAGGGCAGCAAGGGCGAAAGAAATCCATTCTTCCCCTTGCCCGTTTTACATCAACTTGACGTGCCGCCGATAAGATAGATCGGTCTCAGACTCCGACGCGAAATTCACAACGCCAAGCAAAGAATTCGTCATCGCCATTCTCCTGGTCCGAATGATGCTTGAGCTTTCGGACGGATTCCATTCCGACACAATCTTGCTCGCTTACGGCCTTGAGTCGTTGCAGCCTGCGCTGGAATTCAACCAGACCAGGGCCTCAGCCCGCGCGTCTGCTCAAGCCCTGCGCCCTATGCCGAGCCCCATGCGGACATTCTGCACGTACTGATTGTTCTGCGGCTTTCACCGCTGCCTCACAATTTGAAAGGAAACCCCCGTAACGCCTGTGGTCTTTAAGACGCTTCAGCCACGGGTCCACCACCAACATCTCCGGGGAGCAGATGAATCCGATCTGGGCAGCACGCTGCAGACCTCGGATTGCCTTCGAAACTTCTCCAGGTGCGGCGTATTGCCGCGCCAAATACACCAGAATCTCTGGTTCATCCTTCGTGTCGGCACCTTCCATGAGGCGCAGTGTTCTTTCTGGCTTGTTTTCGAGGACCGCCTCCAACGATCCGAGAAGGGCTGTCATCAACGGCGAGAAAGACTTGGTTCGAATACGGTCCCGCAATAAACCAATGGCGCGTCTCTTTTTTCCCGGGGCTGCCCATGTTGCTGCCTCCGCTCAATCGGGTTTTGCTGCTTGACGACTCGTTCTTCCCCCTGTTGTTGCCGCTCCTGAGCCTGGGATTTGCCGCGCTTGTTCGCTTGCTCTTCGTTGACTTCATCGGCGACGTCGCTATTTATACCAATCTCAACCAGCGAAGCGCCAACTTCGCCACCCGCGCGCAGATCCTGGAAGAATGCAGCCACGCGCTCACTTCGCTCTACCTCGATCTCCGCGGGGAATTGCATGATTCCGGTGAGGACTTCACTATTGTCATCGCGGCACACTCGCTGGGTACAGTTATCGCCTACGACACCCTCAACGATCTATTCAATCGCGCCCGTATCAGCGCTCCGCCCGTGGGCAACGGGGATGCGCCACCGAATTTCCCCGTCGCTTCCATGGAGATCTGCAGCCACCTGGGAGGCCTGCTCACCTTCGGGTCCCCGCTCAACAAGACTTACTACTTCTTCCGCGATCAGTCCGCGGCAGAGGAACTGGTGCGCGCCCAACTCATCGATGGCCTGCATTCTTTCCGCCTGGCCACACCCGCGAGAAACCTGGCTACGCCAGTCGCGCCCGTGCACGTACCGAAGACCCTCGAAGTTCTGGCAAAGCGGCTCCCGTGGATCAACTTCTGGGCGTCCTCTGACATCGTCTCCGGCAAGCTCTTCTTTTACGAGTCGATTGAGCAATACCACCGACCCTATGTCGTTCCATTTCCGCTCTCCCACCTGCGCTATTGGAGAGACCAGAAAATGTATCGCATCTTCGCGCGCGACCTCTTGTGCGCTTCGCCGGTGCAACCACCTTCAGACCCGTGCCCCTGCAGCGAAGCAGATAAGGTCGTCCCCGCCGAGCGTAGACGCGGATTGTTAACCCCGGCTTACATCTACCTCGAGTGACAGAAGTGAAACTCGCCGTGGATCGTCCGGATCGTCGTCACTGGTCGTTCCTTGAAGGTTTGACAAGAGACGGAGCAATTAGGCAGGAATCGCGCTTGTCCTCTGAATGTGGTGGTTTCACGAACTAGGGTACGATCGACCGACGGAATTGGATGTCGGTACCTCGTAGCGGGAACCGAATCCATTTGCGTCGGAGGCGTTGATTGTGCCCAGACTGTGCCTGAGAATGTCGGTTGTCGCGATTTGAGCGATTCTGTCAATTCGTGGAATCAATAACTTACGTCTTTTGAATACCCGGCTGGGGTTCGCCCCCCTCCCGGCACCAGCGAAAATCCTCGAAAATTGGGCATTTCAGGGTAGCCGATCATTTCAGGGTAGCCGATACCCATTGTGCCTAAAATTGTGCCCAGGATGTGCTCGATTTCCCCTCATAGGCATCATCGTTGTACGCACACATCGAGTTCATTCCGCATCGTGGCTTTTCCTTTTGAACGCACAACTCTCAGCATCAGAAAACCATCAGGATAGCCGAATTTTGCGAAGGCGTGCCTGCCGAGGGGGGCAGACTTCGCCCCCCCCGGGAACAGGCATGAGTTTCTGTGACTCAATGAGTGGAAGCCACAGGATCGCCGTAGATGATCCCGCGACCGTTCGTCGTGAAGTAGACTCGACCGTAGATCCGTGGGTCGCCGGTGATGGCAACCATGGTCATTCCATATTGGTGCTGATCATCGTTGATGCGCGTCCAGGTAGAACCAGCGTCGTCGGAGCGGTAAATTCCCCAAACGCCAGCCACGAGAGCGCTGCTGTACAGAGCAGGATACGTGTGGTGGGGAGCGGGCTTGCCGAATCCGATTGTGGTACCCGCATCGACTCCTGACAGCTTCTCAAACGAGACGCCGCCATCCAGAGAATGCCAGACGCCTGACACAGCCCAGCTAGTGCTGCTTACAAGCCAGATGTCTCCCTCGTGGCCGGGCGCTGCCTTGAATTGTGCTGATGCGCCCGCCGGAGGAAGGTTCCCAGCCGCCGTCGCTGCAAAGGTCTGACCTCCGTCTGTGCTGTTGTAGAAGGCCCCGTTGGCGAACGCGTAGAACTTCAGCGGATTCACGCGGTCAGACCGAACGCTTGCACCCGCTGGAACGCCTGACGATGCCGTCCAGGTATTTCCTCGGTCTGCGGAGACGTACACACCTGGCCCGCAACTCCACACGACACGGCTGCCGTCGGCTGCTGCTGCCACTGTCCCGGCCGAAGCACCACCTGGCTGGCTGTTGGCTGGCACCCAGGTTTGGCCGCCGTCAGAGGAAAACGCGATGTTCTCGTTGTTTGTGCCGCCGGCTCCCACGCGAACAACAAAACTCGGATTCAGTTCGGCAAAATCAGCGCTGGTCCCAGCAGTGAACACCGGGTTCGAATCCATCACACTCGGCTTGGTCAGGTCGTTATGCGTGAATCCGCCAATGTCACCGACCTCGCTGATGAGGTGGGCGGGACCGGCGGGCGGACTGATCAGGTCCAGGACGCTCGTCTCCTCAATTCCATTGGCTGCGACGTAGATTCCGACCTTACCGCCGTTGTCCCACGCGGTCAGATTGTCGATGCCGTACATGGTGGCCCCTGTGCCGTAGAGCATGTGGTTGGAATTGAAAGGATCGATCTCAAGGGCATCTACCATCCAGCCGACGTTGGGGGTGGGCGCAGGGCACGACGAATTGCTGGAGGTAGCCGATGTGCAGGTCGCCGGTGTTCGGCCGAACGTGAGCCAAGGGGCGGCAGATATATCGATCGAGTAATTCGGCGCCATGATGATGGGCCATGGGTTCGACCAGTTTGCGTTCCAGATCAGGCTCCAGTTGTTTCCCCCGTCCAATGTCCGGAAGAACTGCACGTCTGGCCACCATTGATTCAGAGAGGCAACGACCACGGCATTGGGGTTCTTGGCATCCACGCTAAGCCCTCCAAAGCCATACCCGCCACTCAGTGGCGACGTCGGCGGTGTTATGCGGCTCCACACCTGCGACCCTGTGTCATACTTCCACACATCGCCTGCCGAGCCATCGTAAGGGCCAGCGTTGTTGTTATAGCTCAGGTAAAGAACGCCAGTCGACGAGAGCTTGCCGTGATGAGGCATGAGGCCAGTGGGCTGTCCGGCTACCGCCGTCCACGTTTGGCCGCCATCGTTGCTCTGCCACAGGCTGCTTGCCGGATCGGCCACTCCAACGTAGATATTTTTTGAGACCTTTACACCGGCAACGGTGATGGTTGTGCGAGGATCAAATGTCTCCCAGACAACGCCGATTGGGTCTGCGTCGTAGGTATCGCCGGGATACGCAATCGGTTCGTGATACGGGCCGCTGTCAGGAAACCCGGCAACCTGCGCCCAAGTTTGGCCCATGTCCAGACTGCGCCAGAGTCCGTGTCCGCTGCGGGCCCCCAGATAGAGGATTTGATTGTTATTAGGATCGATGGCAAGGCGTTCGCCCATGCCGCGGCCGGGCATGTTTCCGCCTACCTTGAACGGCAGATCGATCCGATCAAAGGTATGCCCCTGGTTACTGGAACGGAGAATCGCGCCGTTTTGGGTGGTCCAGTCATTGCTGTAGGTGCCGGTCTCCACATAAATGCGACGCGAGTCTTTGGGATCAATGGCGATGCTCTCGACCCCCATCAGATTCCAGTCTGAGGAGCCGATCCAATCGAGAAGTGGAATCCAGCGGCCAGTCTCCGAGTCGAACCGATAGGCTCCGCCGATATCGGTGCGCGCGTAAACTACATCCGGCGCTGTTTGACTGAAGACAATTCCGCTGATAAAACCGCCGCCGCCACCGATGGCGACGTTCTGAAACCGGTAGGGACCCTGGGCTGCTGCTTGCGTTGGGCTCAGCGCAAGGGCTGGAATGCCGATCAGCCCTGCGGCGAGGAACGCGCGAAGAAATCGAGACGTCCATGATTGGCGGGAACCTTTACTCGACATGATGCTCTCCTAGGTGATGGTTCTGAATCGGCCGAATGCGCTCACGAACGAGCCAGCCATGCTGCCCAACGACATTTCATGCCTGACACCTTCCGAGCAATTCGCCTGGATTGTGGATCAAAAAAAATGTCCTGCCGAAGACCGGAGTTCCACTTCGGCAGGAAGGAAGGTACTGCTTGGAAAATGAATCTCTGAAACTGCGATTCAGCCCGGACCTTCTCCTTTGGCCTGGCCCGAAGGGCGTCGTGGCGAACGCCACAATTCGGACACCGGAAACATCGTCGATGGCTCCGCTGGCACGGGCGCAAGGGAATGAAGAGGTCCACATCAAAATCGAGGTTCAGATACTGCCATCGAGCTGGCGAGAATTGCGTGCAGCCTTTCCGTAAAGGAAAAGTCGATCTGAATTGTGGTGGCGGGTAAACAGGTTGGTGAAGTTTAATTATGTACATAGTTGGCGGCGTTGTGTTAAATGCGTGTAAGCCGCTCATGTTTCTAGACTTCCATCCATCGCGTCGAAGTGTTAAACATACCGCCTGCGGTGTTAAATGTGTGGGCCAGCTCTCCTGTGCGAGCGCTCGAAACATGGCACGGCTTCTTCGCTTGTCACATCTGCTGCCCCGTTCGTAAGATTGGTTCCACTTGGGAGATCGAGTGTGGTTCAAGCACCCGCTTCAAATCGAGGCGAGATGGAGCGCGCGGAACTGGACGCGGTGCTCCGAGCTCTCACGCGCACACCGAGGCTTGCTAACCTGCTCAGCTTCGTTGCCGAGCGCTACTTTGGAGGCCGCACCGAAGAGATCACCGAATACAACATCGCAACTGAAGTCTTCGCTCGGTCGAAGACTACGTTTGACCCGTCTCAGGACTCGATCGTGCGGGTCGAGGCATACCGCCTGCGAAAGAGATTGAGGGAGTACTACACAACTGAGGGGAGCAATCACGAACTCGAGATCTCCCTGCCGAGCGGCAGCTATACTCCGTCTTTCGCAACCCGCTCCTCGCAGGCTACCTCGCCACAACCGACTGGACCAAACCAGACCGGGACCCAAAGCAGCAATTCTGAAGAATCGACTGTCGAGGAACTTCATGGCAGCGAGAACGTGCTCTCATCCACAGCTTCGGGTCCTCCAACACTTCGCGAGCGATACCTGGGGCGTTTTGGAGGAGTCGTCGCCGCCCTGGCTGTTCTGATTCTGGTCCTGGGTGCCGTGATTGCGTTGGCAGTCCGCTCTCGAAGCGCGCCGGCGTCTAGAGCTGCGACAGCAAAACCCGCAACGCCGGTCGAGTCGAGAGACGTCAGCACAGTGAACGCGAGGGGCCCGGTCAGGATCCTCGCCGGATACCAAGGCACGCCCAGAATCGATAGTACGGGCGCGTATTGGGAGGCCGACCGTTACGTCGAAGGCGGCGCTGCATTTCGACGGCCAGGACCACCCGTCGCCCGAAGCAGCGACCCAATGCTCTTCGACTACTGGCGCACGGGCGACTTCGAGTACAAGATCCCGCTCCAGGGTGGCCCTTGGGAGCTTCATTTATTCTTTGTCGCGTCTCAGCCGGAGGACATTAATCAGGACACTTTCCACGTTGCCGCCAATTGGAAGCTCCTCCTGCCAGGGTTCAATATCAGTTCTGACGCACTTGGGGTGAACATCGCCGACGAACGAGTGTTCAGGGACGTCTATCCGACCCAATGGGGATACCTGAGTCTTAAGTTCACGAAAGAACTAGGATCGCCGTCGGTGAGCGCCATTGAGTTATTACCGGGGATCCCTCACAAACAACTTCCTATACGGCTTGTCATGCAGAAGACAGCGGTGACCGATCATGAAGGAAACGTCTGGCATCCGGACAATTATTACCAGAACGGAGTGACGTCGGACACTCCGAGACGTGTTGGGAGTACGGCAGATCCCGATCTCTACGCGCATGAGCGTTATGGGCACTTCACCTATTCCATTCCTGTGGACCCACGAGATCGATACAGCGTTGTGCTTCACTTTGCGGAGCTCTACTGGGGCCCGAAAGCTTCAGGTTCCGGCGGCGTGGGGAGTCGGGTGTTCCGTGTGATCTGCAACGGATCCACGCTGCTGGACAGGTTTGATTTGTACAAGGAAGCAGGAACCCTGAATGCGGTGACCAAGACCTTCAGCCACCTGCGTCCTTCTCCCGAGGGGAAACTGGACCTGACGTTCGAGCCCATTGTGAACTTTGCCACGGTATCGGCCATCGAGGTCATCGACGAGGCCGAGTAAGTGAAGTTTCCCTGAGTTACCCACTCCGCCCTTCAGCTCAGGAGTATTTCGACCTGTTCTGGGCACAAGAATAGATTTTTTGCACTAAAAGAGCTAAAAGAAGAACGAGCGAGAGCTATTGATTATTCTGCCAATAGCTACTCGAAACCTACTACCCTGCGATTAACAACCGGGTGCTGCAATAAAGGACTAATCACAGTGAGATAAGCATCGGCAAACCGTCAGTAATTACAAATCCGTTTCATTTGGACGTAAAACGGCCTTCTCGGATGCTTGGCGCAAAGGATGCCAGCTAGCTCTGAGAAATCTTCATTTCGCGCATGATCGCGAAGCACCCATCGAGACAAAATCGTCAACGATGGCATCAAAGCGACCAACCGAGCACCGGTTAAAGCAAGCAATCGGATAGCCAACGATAACGGACCTTATCGCGGATTGACGATTCTGCCGAACGGCGGTCACTGAGGCTCGATGGGCGACTCGGCGATAAAGCGCTTGTCGTGGAAGCGGAGTGATGTCAGCTTCTGCGTATCGGCACTCGACCTCCGAGTGTCCCTGCGACTATCATTTGGCCTTGATTAACACCGCCATGAAGGCCGGTTTCCAGCTTTTCCCGCCGTCGTCAGAATACGATTCGGTGTAGCGGTGGCTCTCAGACGTGGATGTCGGACCATACTCCGCGAACCAGAATTGAGCGATCCTTGAACGTATCCTGTTGAACAAGTTCGCCCCTGCCATCCTTAAAGGAGCCAACCAACCCCGAACTGATCACGCCTGTCTGGCTGCTTAAGAACGTCTGGGTCCACTGATGCGATTTCGGATTGAAAAGGAAGAGCGTCAACCCTCCCAATGACCTTTCGGAGTGTCGGCTTCAAGTTCTTCTAGGATCGCTCTGCCGCCCCGTATCTTTCTTACGGCTTTTGTCCCCTCGAATTCGAACGAGGGTCGTTGATCGGCGAATGGGTCTAAAAACCGTTGAACGTGCGAATGCCAGAATCCGAAGCTGAAATCGAAGTCGTGCGCCGGGGACATCTGCAATGGATGGATTGTCGGACCAGTCGATGTCAGTTTCATCGCTCGTGCCCGTCTATTTGTTGATCCAATTCACTTCCCAGGTTCTGCCGTCATCATCGGGAATTGCCTGCTCCGATTGCGCAGTCGTCTCAGATATCTTCCAGATGGAAAATCGAACCAGGATATACCGCCCGTTGAATTCCTCCTGATCATAGAAGTCGCCGCGACCATCCCTAAAGTCGCCGATGCAAGGCATGCTTGGCGTTCCACTGGCCGGAGTCGCAAAGGCCACACCCCCCTGATGGCCATCGGGGTTGTAACAGCGCAGTGCCATCAATTCGACGTGACTCGCAGGGCCATCTGCTTTGTACTCCGCCAGATTTGCCCTGCCATTCCATACCTTCCTTACGACTGTCAGACCGTTCATGTCGACCCATTCCTTCGAGCCGCTCAATGGGTGAAGGACACGCGATGAGCGTGTCTTCCACGTCCCAAAGTCAAAATCGAAATCATGCTGGCCATCGCGAACAACGGTGTGATTGGTCCCGCTCTCTAAGTCCACGGCCTTGCAGGGAATAGCCGTGAAGAGCAAGACGCATTCGAAGCCGCACATCGCCGCTAAGGTCACCCATTTTTGAAATGACAATCTTGAACCCTCCGCTGCATCGCGGTCTTCCGACATGCGTACTTTCTGCAGTGTAGGCTGGATGGGAGGGTTGCTACTCCACATATGGGCTCCCGATTTTCAAACGAAAATCAAACCCGCTCCAGCTCTGCCTACCGATTCGGGACATTCGAACATCGCCCTGAAGATCGGCGACTCAGTCGCCATGACCGTGAGGTTCGGCTTCAGCCGCGAGCTCTTGACGCGCTTCTCTGCCTGGTTCGAAACGCGCAGCATCTCGTTAGCAAACAGGCGCTCATGACCACCCTGTGGCCCTCAGTCCACGTCAGCGAAGCCAACCTTACCAACTTAATTGGCGATTTGCGCAAGATCGTCGGCAGGAATGCGATCCGCACTGTCTCCAAGCACGGCTATCGTTTCGAATCGCCTGTTCTTGACGAACCCGGCATACGTCCATCCGCGTATGAGAAGTTTCTTCGGGCTAATGAACTGGCAGCGTAGCGTTCCGTAGAAACGATGTGCCGCGCTCGTGATCTGTATTGGACCGCGCTCGCTGAAGAGCCTGGTTTCGCGGCTGCCTGGGCGTGGCTCGGACGCAGTTGCTGGTTCCTTCATAAGTTCTGTCCAAACTCAAAAGGCAGTCCGGCGAACACAGCCAAGACACTTGACTGCCTTCGGGGATCATCTCGCCGAGGAATGCTGCATTCCGGGAGCTCAGCGGCGGGTCATCGCCAACAATCCGGTTAGCCCGTTTCTCGTCAACTTGATGGGCCCAAGTATCGGGCATCCACAGAGTCAACCAATTTTTGGGGACGAGTGACTCAGCGGTTACGCGTGAATCGATAGTCAACGTTTGCCGGAGTGAAGCCGATCTCTTTACCAAAAACGCGAGGAGTTGCCTTCGATTTGCAACACTCAAAACTCACGCTTGATCGAGGGGGTGGCTCTGAGCATCCAGCAGATTCCGGGAGAGCGTACCGCCTACGGGCTATTTCCACTTCAACAGGTGAAGCTGGCGTTTCGAGGCGTTCCAATCTCGGTAAACGATGCATAATCAATCGGCTGTCTGATATGTGCTGTGTGCAGGATTCGTAGCAGGTAAGCGCGGCACTGCGCGCTCGTTGATCGAACTTGGCGAACAGTTCTAGAATTCTGCCAACGGCATCTCCTTCCCTTCGCCCAGTCTGAATCGATCTAAACTCGAGAGCGCCACGATGCCGTACAGGGGTTGTTTTGCAGCCTTCGGGGTCCTTTACCCGCCTTCGTGATGACGGGGAATTCGTTCTCTATCGTGCCTACGCGGATGGGGTACGGTCGGCGCCTGTTCTAATTCTTGTGCCCTCCGCCCCTCGCCCCGACTCCGAAACATTAAAGAAGATCGAACACGAGTACTCGCTGAGGGCCGATCTGGACTCCGCCTGGGCGGTGCGTCCTTTGGCGCTTTCCGAGCAGGACGCGCAGATCACGCTCGTACTTGAGGATCCTGGCGGCGAAACTCTCGATGGTCTCCTGTCGGGTCCGATGGAGCTGACACAGTTCTTGCGCATCGCGGTGAACCTTTCAGCGGCGCTCGCAGGATTACACGCGAGGAGATTGATCCACAAAGACCTGAAACCGACCAACGTACTGGTTGATCCCACGACTGGTCAGGTCCGGCTCATGGGCTTTGGGATCGCTTCGCGCCTTCGGCGCGAGCACCAGGCGCCCGAACCTCCAGAGTTCATCGTCGGATCACTTCCGTACATGGCTCCTGAACAAACGGGGCGCATGAATCGTTCGATCGACTCGCGGAGTGACCTTTATGGCTTGGGCATCACGCTCTACGAGATGCTGACTGGGGAACTGCCTTTTACGGCTTTCGATCCTATTGGATGGGTACATTGCCACATCGCCAAGCATCCGATGCCACCCCATGAACGAATAAAGGACCTCCCGGCGGCCATCTCCGCGATTGTGATGAAACTGCTCGCCAAAACTCCCGAGGATCGCTACCAGACTGCCTCCGGGGTGCAGAATGATTTGCAGCGCTGTCAATCTGAATGGGAGGCGGGCGGGTCCATTTCAGATTCCCCACTCGGCCGGCATGACGTCCCTGATCGTCTGCTTATCCCCGAGAAATTGTATGGACGCGAGCGCGAAATCCAGACTCTGCTCGGTGCGTTCGATCGTGTTGTAGCCGGGGGCAGACCGGAACTCATACTGGTTTCCGGTTATTCGGGGATTGGGAAATCCTCTGTCGTTAACGAATTGCACAAGGCTCTGGTTCCTCCGCGTGCTCTCTTCGCATCGGGCAAATTTGATCAATACAAGCGCGATATCCCTTATTCCACGCTTGCTCAAGCTCTTCAGAATTTAACGCGCACACTCCTGAGTAAGAGTGAAGAGGAGTTGAACAGATGGCGCACCGACCTTCACCATGCGCTCGACCCCAACGGACAGCTGATTCTGGCTTTGGTCCCGGAATTAAAGGCAATCATCGGAGAGCAACCACCCGTTCCTGAGCTTCCGAGGCAGGAGGCACAGCACCGGTTCCACCTGGTATTCCGTCGCTTCATAAACGTATTCGCGCGACCAGAGCATCCTCTCGCACTCTTTCTTGACGACCTGCAATGGCTGGATGCAGCGACGCTGGACCTCGTTGATGAACTGGTTTCGCAACCAGACACGAAGTACCTGATGTTGATCGGCGCTTATCGCGACAATGAAGTGGACGCGGCACATCCGTTGATGCGTAAGTTGCAGGCGGTTCGGCAGGCTGGTGCTTCAGTGCAGGAGATTGCACTTCCACCTCTAACCCGCCGAGACCTTGAGCAGTTGATTGCCGACTCTCTTCATTGCGACCGACAGCGTGTTCGTTCGCTGGTTGAATTGGTTCACCAGAAGACGACGGGCAATCCCTTTTTCTCAATCCAGTTCATTTCTGCACTGGTTGAAGACGGCATGCTGACCTTTGATCATGTCGAGGGGCAATGGGCATGGGATCTGAGCCGCATTCGAGGCAAGGGATACACCGATAACGTGGTTGAGTTCATGATCACGAACTTGATCCGCCTCGCGCCTGAGACCCAAAAAGCACTGACGCAGCTCGCATGTCTGGGCGATAGCGCAAGCTTACCGATGCTGTGCCTGGTCTACGGAGATTCGTTGGATCAGATGCACGATCGACTTGTCGAAGCGGTTGATGCAGGTTTTGTGTTTCGCTCAAAGGACGCGTACCACTTCCTCCATGACCGTGTACGGGAAGCCGCGTATACGCTGATTCCCGAGGCGGGACGCGCGGAGGCTCATCTGCGAATTGGAAAGCTGTTGACGGCGCACACCCCTCGGGACGAGCGGGATGAGCGGATCTTTGAAATCGTCAATCAGCTTAACCGCGGTGGGCCCCTGATGACCTCGCGCGATGAGAAGGAGCAACTGGCAGAGTACAACTTGACTGCGGGCAAACGGGCAAAGGCGTCGACAGCCTATCTTTCAGCGCTCCGCTACCTTGAGGCCGGCGTGGCGGTGTTGGGAGAGGACGGCTGGAGCCAACGGCGAGATCTCTTGTTCGCACTGGAGTACAACCGCGCCGAGTGCGAGTTTCTCACAGGTAATCCGCCCGCAGCGGAAGTGCGTCTGAAGATGCTCGCATCCCGCGCCATGAACATCGTCGAGAGATCATCCGTGGGGGGCTTGCGTATCGATCTGTACACGGCTCTCGAGCAGGCAGACGACGCGGTAGAAGCCTTTCTCGACTACCTCCGCCATCTGGGAGTTGAATGGTCGCCTCATCCGACGGACGAAGAGGCGCGGCGTGAATACGAACGGATATGGCAGCAACTGGGAAGCCGGAAAATCGAGGAACTCCTCGAGATTCCGTTGATGACCGATGAGGCATCTCTCGCGACCCTGGATGTCTTAACGAAGGTATACCCGTCGGCGCTGATGGCTGATCCCAACCTTCTTTCCATGGCGATCTGTCGTGCCGTTAATCTCAGCCTCGAACAAGGTAATAGCGATGGATCATGCGTTGCGTACGTGTTTTTCGGCAAGATTGCAGGACCGCGGTTTGGCAACTACAAAGCTGGATTCAGATTCGGTCAAGTTGGCTACGAACTGGTCGAGAAACGCGGAATGGAGCGCTTCCACGCGCGGACCTATCTGTGGTTTGCGCAATTCGTCGTACCGTGGACAAAACATGTCAGAACTTGCCGCGATCTTATTCGGTCAGCGCTCGAAGGCGCGACTACGGCCGGCGATCTGACAGTGTTGGCATATTGCCATGACAATCTGAATACCAACTATCTTGCGGTAGGCGATTCACTTCTCGAAACACAGCGCCAGGCAGAGGATGGTTTCGAGTTTGCGCAGAGGACGCAGTTCGGCCACCTGATTGACGTGATCTCAACACAGCTCGGTCTGATCAGAACTCTGCGCGGACTGACTTACAGATTCGGCTGTTTCGATGATGGGCAGCTCAGCGAGGAAGTACTGGAGCAACATTTTAGCGCCAACCCGGGCGCAAAGCAGCCGGAGAGCTGGTACTGGATACGCAAGCTGCAGGCACGCTTCATCGCCGGAGACCATCCTTCGGCACTCGAGGCAGCAGCGAAGGCACGACCAATACTCTGGACATCGGCTGCGATGTTTGAAACGGCGGAGTATCACTACTATGCCGCTCTCTCTCATGGCGCGTCGTGCAACTCTGAGAGGCCGCCGCACAATGTGCCGGCTTCCGTGGATGAAGAAGACGATCGCTCGTCATCGGGATCGACGGAATACGGGGAGCATCTCAAGGCCATGGCAGACCACCATAGAGAGCTCGAAATATGGGCAGAGAACTGCCCAGAAAACTTCGAGAACCGTGCGGCCCTGGTAGGGGCGGAGATTGCCCGTATCGAGGGCAGAGTACTCGACGCCGAGCGCCTCTATGAACGAGCCATTCGATCGTCACACGACAACGGATTTGTGCACAACGAGGCCATCGCGTACGAGCTTGCATCGAAATTCTACTCGGCACGCGGTTTCCGGAAATTCGCAGACGCATATTTACTCGAAGCCAGATATTGCTACCAGCGTTGGGGTGCAGATGGAAAGGTGGCTCAACTGGACCAGCTGAATCCCCAGCTCTATAGGCAACCAGCGCCGGCTAGCACGATACTGGCACCTGCCGAATACCTGGATCTGGCCACTGTGATCAAAGTCTCGCAGGCAGTCTCCGGCGAGATGGTTCTGGACAAGCTGATCGACAGCCTTATGCGCGCGGCCATCCAGCAGGCCGGAGCTGAACGCGGTCTGCTGGTCCTTCCACATGGCGATCAGCTCGTGATTGAAGCAGAGGCCACGAGCGGCGAAAACGGAGTCCTGGTGCTGCAAAGAGATACTGTTGTCGACTCTGCTATTTTGCCGGAAACTGTGATCCGCTACGTAATGCGCACGCAGGAGAGTGTGATCGTCGAAGATGCATCCTCTAAGAACCCGTTTCCTGCGGATCCGTTTATTGTTCAGCATCAAGTTCGTTCAATTATTTGTTTGCCCTTGATCAACCAACGGAAGCTCACGGGAGTTCTGTATCTTGAGAACAACCTGGCCCCTCGAGTCTTCACTCCAGATCGCATCGCTGTACTGAAGGTGCTCGCATCCCAGGCAGCTATTTCCCTGAAGAACACATGGCTTTATCGCGATCTCGAGGATCGTGAACGGAGAATCCGTCGGCTGATCGATTCGAATGTCATTGGAATCGTTATTTGGGATCTGGATGGCCGAATTCTCGATGCCAATGACGCGTTCCTTCGCATGGTCGGATACGAGCGTTCCGATTTACAGAATGGACTGGGATGGCTTGAGATCACGCCTCCGGAATGGCAGGAAGTGCACGCTCGCGACGAGGCGGAAGAGCTCAAGGCAACCGGCATGATGCAGGCCCGAGAGAAAGAATATTTTAGAAAAGATGGGACCCGTGTGCCTGTCCTGATCGGAGCTGCTTGCTTCGAAGACCAGCCCAACCAGGGAGTGGCTTACATTGTCGATTTGAGCAGACAAAAGAGCGCGGAGGAAGCTCTTCGTCGTTCCGAGGCTTATCTCGCAGAAGCGCAGCGGCAAACCCAGACGGGGAGTTGCGCGATTGATGGCGCCAGCCGCCAGACAGTCTACTGGTCTGAAGAGATGTACCGTCTTTTCGGCTTCGACCCGCAAAAGGGGCCACCTCAATGGGAGCATTTTCTAGAACGGATACACCCGGAAGACCGAGAGAAGGTGGTGTCCGCAAGCGATGCGACGTTTCGCGCGCATGCAAATTGCGATGTCGAGTTCCGAAGCCTAAGGCCTGACGGAAGCCTCAAATATATTCATGCCATTGCACATCCAGTTTTGGATCCTTCAGGGCAGCTTTTTCAAGTGCTCGGCACGATGGTCGATGTTACAGACCGAAAACGTGCCGAAGCGGTACGTGAGCGCGTGCGCCAACTCGAGGCAGATCTCGCGCATACCACCCGCGTGAGCACCATGGGTGAATTGACCGCTTCACTGGCGCACGAAATCAAGCAACCCATCGGAGCTGCAGTCACAAATGCCGAAGCTTGCATTCGGCTACTTGATCGCGATGAACCGGATCTGCCGGAGGCGCGAGAAGCCGCCCTGGAGATGATGAAGGATGCGAGGCGTGCAGCCGACATCGTTGATCGTGTCCGATCATTGTGCCAGAAAGGGTCCTCTGAACTGCAGATACTTGATTTGAACCAGGTGATTGATGAGATGGTCGCGATAATGGGCGACGAAGCAAACCTGAATGCTGTAACGATGCGAGTTGATCTTGCACCGGAACTCCCACCTGCAATGGCAGACCGTGTGCAGTTGCAACAGGCATTGCTGAACCTCATGCGCAATGGCATTGAGGCGATGCATGGAACTGGTGGTGACCTGACAGTTAAATCGCGTCTAGATGTAGACGGTTTTCTGCTCGTCTCCGTCAGCGACAACGGAGTGGGGCTGCCAGTAGAGAATCAAGATAGAATGTTCAACGCATTCTTTACAACGAAGAACGGAGGCACCGGCCTGGGATTGGCGATTACGCGTTCAATTATCCAGTCGCATGACGGTCGCATTTGGGCCGCCGCAAACTCCGAGGGAGGGGCAACATTCAGCTTCTCTCTGCCAGCCCGCGAGGCTGCCGCTTGACCTTTGCCGATTCATGTATTGTTCGGATTGTCGTCGGGGATGGCCGGGGCTGTGCGGTCGCCCACAAGGCCGCTCACGTGCGCTCCGTCAAGAGAGGCTTCCATCACAAAGATTCCCGAAGCCTCCCGACTTTGGGGGTTCGCCCTCCTGAAAGAGGGAGGGCTTCGCGTGGTGGAGGGCCCTGTACGAGCGGACAATGAAAATGGTTATTCTTCCTCCTTCGATCGCAATGAGGATTCTGGTTTGCATCTTTTGTCTAGGCGTGTGTGCCCCCGCACGTTCTCTCGATCGTGATCGCCGGCTCGATCAGCTGTACCACACGGGCTGGACCCAGATGGAAGGAGCGCCGGGTGAGGTACATGCACTGGCCCAAACTACTGATGGCTACCTGTGGCTGGGTGCGGCAACGGGATTGTTTCGATTCGATGGAATACGGATTGAGCGTTATACACCGCAGTCAGGACAGGCTTTTCCCCAACGGAATGTGGCTTCTCTATTCGCTGTGCCAGATGGGGGGCTCTGGGTGGGCTATTGGTATGGAGGGGTTAGTTTCATAAAAAATGGCACGGTGATCAATTACGAGAAGGACGATGGGATTCCCCCTCGTGCCGTGTTGGCCTTCGCACGGGACCGGCAAGGCACAATTTGGATAGCGGCGGGAAAAGATGGCCTGGCTCGACTGGAAGGTTCCCGGTGGAAGAAGGTCGGAACTGATTGGGGGTTCTCAGGCGAAGCCTACTCCCTCTTCGTGGATCACGCGGGGACCGTTTGGGTGGGAACGCCAACTACTGTGGCATATCTCGTCGAGGGAGGACATCGGTTCAGGGTTGCGGCACAACACCTCAAGCCTTTTGTACACAGCTTCTCCGAAGCGCCCGACGGGATCTTGTGGATGGCAGAAGGGGGGTACGGGGTCAGAACTGTCCCCTTGTCTGGAAAGAACAGCGGAAGGACGGGCCCGGCAGTTCTCGTTGGATCCCTGGCAATCGCATTTGACAGTCAGGGAAGTCTTTGGATCACGAGTGCCGGCAATGGAATTCGTCGAGTTCCGTATCCGGAGCGCCTGCACCCACCGAAGGTCAGGGGGCCGTCTGCCTGGATGTTTCACAATGCTGAGGTGGAGGCGTTCACACAGAAGGATGGCCTTACCAGCGACTACGTATACTCCGTGCTTCAGGACCGCGAGGGGAATGTATGGATCGGTACGAGCGGTGGGCTGGATCGATTTCAACAGACACCTGTGGTCTCGCTGCCTCTCCAACCGATTTCTCATCGTGGTGCCCTTCCGATCCCATCATTGAGTTCCTTTACAGCGAGCGCGATCGCCGCAGATGCTCACGGCGGACTTTGGGCTGCGGGTAGGGGGCCTGAGGTTCTGCTGAACATTCAGGACGACCGGATCGCGACGCAATTGCGTGATCAGAACGTTGATTGCGCATATCGCGATCTTGATGGAGTTGTCTGGGTCGCGACATGGCGTTCTATTTTGCGCATTTCGGACGAACGTTCGGATTTGATCAGACCGAAGCCAGGAACCGTGGCCTACAAATACCATAGCGTTGAGCCTGTTGGGCAGGGGCAGACCTTGCGGCAAATCGATCTGCCCAAAGCGGGCGGGATCACCGTCAGTGAGCAGTCGCGTGTTAAAGCACTCACCCGGGATGCATCGGGCAGGTTGTGGATCTCCACGGAGTCAGGAACCTTTCGACTGGAAAGATCCAGTTGGACCAGTCTCGAGAGCCTGGGTGGTCCCCGAGGAACCGCAAATGCGGAGTTTACCGATTCAAGCGGAAAAATCTGGTTTGGATTTGCAAACCAGGTAGCGATGCTGGACGGAAACAGGCTTAGACTCTTCGCAGCTAAGGACGGCGTTCAGGTAGGGACTATTACGACGATCCAAGGCAGAGGGGCGAATCTGTGGATAGGCGGCGAGTTCGGTCTTGAATCCTTTGATGGAAGCCGTTTCCATCCGATCGCTCCATCAGATGGAAGTGCCTTCGACGGCGTCTCCGGACTCGTTGTCGATTCCGAAGGCGGCCTGTGGTTCTCCGACAACCGGGGAATCATTCACATTTCGGAATCAGAGCTTCGGCAGCCGGCATACGGCAAAGTCGAATTCGAGAGCTTCGGCGTGCAAGATGGACTGACAACAGAGCTCAGGGGACCGCTAGCATCGCCTTCATCCGTTCGAACAGAAGACGGTCGCATTTGGTTTGCAACGATGAAAGGATTGGCATGGATCAATCCGAATCGAATTGTGCGGAACTCAGTGCCGCCGCCCGTCTTGATTGAATCTGTTATCGCGAACGGCAAGAGATATGACAACTCCGCTGATTTGACGTTGCCGCCCCGAATTGCAAACTTACAAATCGTTTATACGGCGACCAGCCTCACCGTTCCAGAACGGGTTCGTTTTCGATATAAGCTTGTCGGGCAAGACAATGAGTGGCAGGATGTGGGTACGCGTCGGGAAGCTTTCTACACAAACCTCGGCCCGGGCTCCTATCAGTTCCGAGTGATCGCGTGTAATAACGATGGAGTCTGGAATCAGGCTGGAACAGTGATTCGGTTTGATGTGCGGCCAGCGTTCTACCAGACGATCACATTTAGAATTCTCTGTGGTATTGCCATCATCACGACCTTGTGGTTGTTCTACCTTCTGCGTGTCCGCCACATCGAGCAGAGACAGCTAGAGCGCAATCGCGCGGAAGAAATGCTTCGCCAAGCGAGGGCGGAGCTCGCGCGCATGAACCGAGTGAGCACCATGGGCGAACTGACTGCCTCGTTGGCACATGAAATCAAACAGCCAATTGGAGCAGCCGTTACGAATGCGGAAGCGTGTTTGCGGTTAATCAATCGCGACAAGCCTGATCTACCCGAAGCGCGAGAAGCCGCCCTAGAAATGGTTAAGGACGCCCGACGTGCAGCAGAGATCATCGAGCGGGTTCGATCATTGTTCCGAGAGGGCTCTTGTTCGCCTCAAGAGCGAGTTGACGTAAACGAAGTCATCCGCGATATGGTGGTGATGTTCCTGAAGGAAGCGGATCTGCATTCCGTGATGATAAGGACGCATCTTGCGAGCCATCTTCCACACGTGATGGTGGATCGCGTGCAGCTTCAGCAGGCGTTGATGAATCTCATGGTCAACGGAATAGAAGCGATGCGGGAAACGACCGGTGAGCTCAGTATTGAATCGCAGCTGGGGCAAGACAGTCGAGTGCTGATATCTGTAAGTGACACGGGCATTGGATTGCCTGCTGGAAAAGTCGATCACATCTTTGATGCCTTCTTTACCACCAAATCGCAAGGCACCGGTCTGGGACTCGCGATTACTCGTTCCATTGTTGAATCACATGGCGGCCGAATTTGGGCCAACGCGAACTCCGGACCAGGCGCAACGTTTCAGTTCACGTTGCCGATCACGGAGGGAGACGGTAAATGACGTCCGCCGGTCCGGCTGTTGTATTTATCGTTGACGATGACGCCCGGATGCGGGCGGCGATGCAGCGTTTACTGAGAACGGTGGGCCTGCAATCCCTGTCGTTTGCTACGCCAGAGGAATTTCTGCGGCATAAACTCTCCAATAGTCCGAGCTGCCTTCTGCTGGACGTGCGCCTTCCAGGGATGAGTGGGCTGGATGTACAGCGCAAGTTGTGCGAGATGGGAGTTCAGATTCCAGTCATTTTCATCACCGGTCACGGGGATATTCCCATGAGCGTACAAGCGATGAAATCCGGTGCGGTGGAGTTTCTGACTAAACCATTTCGAGATCAGGATCTCATCGATGCAATCCAGCAAGCCCTGAAGCGGGACAGGGAAACGAGGCAGGAGCAGAACGAGCTTGCAGAATTGAAGGAGCGTCACGCGAGATTGACCGCGCGCGAGCGCGAGGTCATGAATTTCATCGCTTCTGGAATGCTCACGAAGCAGATTGCCTCGACTCTCGGCACGACAGAAATCACGGTAACCGTCCATCGTGGGCAGGTGATGCACAAAATGCAGGCCAGTTCTCCCGCTGAGTTGGGAAGAATGGCAGAAAAGCTTAAGCTTCCATCAGTCAACTAGCCGCCCGTTGGCAATCGTCACTGCACCCTTCTTCATCCGAGGAGGCGCTCACTATAAATACCTATCAGCGAACTTATGATTATCAATAATTGCGTTTCGCGCGAAGCGACTCGATCCTGATCTGTATGGCTATGGAGAGCAGGGACAAAATGGTGGCCGTAATCGAAGACGACGAATCGTATCGAATCGCCGTGCAGCGTTTGCTCAAATCGGCAGGTCTCTTGGTACAGGCGTTTGACTCTGCCGAAGCCTTCCTGAACTCTGGCCGGCAACACGACACTGGCTGTCTCATCACTGATATCAGAATGCCAGGTATGTCTGGGCTTGAGCTTCAATCCAAGCTGAACTCTGATCGCTGCCCAATCCCGACCATCTTCATTACCGCACACGGCGACGAAAAGATGCGAATGCAGGCAATGCGCGCCGGCGCAGTCAAATTTTTCACTAAGCCTTTTGACGGTGAAGCTCTACTTGAATCCGTTCGTGCAGCCCTAGCAAGTTGAAGGCTGATGCCTTTCCCCGGCTCAGTCTCTGTTGGAGGTCTTTGTGGGCTCGTCCACCGGAAAACCTCAGCCTCGTCAGCAAGAGGAAAGAGACCAGGAATTTGCCCAGATAGTGGGCACAAGTGCGGCTCTGGAATCGGTTCTCGCGGAAGTTGAGCGCGTTGCGCCGACGGGTTCCACGGTGCTGATCCTTGGAGAAACAGGGACCGGCAAGGAGTTGATCGCGCGCGCGATTCACAACGTGAGCACACGCTGCGGATGCCCATTCGTAAAGCTAAACTGCGCCGCAATCCCCTTTGATCTGTTGGAGAGTGAACTGTTTGGGCACGAAAGAGGTGCATTTACCGGCGCTGTCGCACACAGGGTGGGCCGCTTCGAAATGGCAGATACCGGCACACTCTTCCTGGACGAAATAGGTGATCTCCCCCTAGCCCTCCAGCCAAAGCTCTTACGCGTCATACAGGAACAAGAGTTCGAGCGACTTGGGAGCGGACGTACACATCGAATCAATGTCCGCCTTGTCGCCGCCACCCATCGCGATTTGTCCCAGATGGTTGCGCGCAACGAGTTCCGTAGCGACCTTTATTACCGGCTAAACGTCTTTCCAATCTCTATCCCGCCTCTGCGACAACGCCGGGATGACATACGCGAACTGGTCATGCACTTTGTGGATGTATTTTCGAGGCGCATGGGTAAGCGGATTGAGGAAGTCCCACAATCAACATTGAATGCATTCGCGGCATACGATTGGCCGGGCAACGTACGAGAGCTTCAGAACCTGGTAGAACGCGCCGTTATCCGGTCGGACGATGGAGTGCTCCCGAATCCGCTTTCGCCAGCGGAGGTCGCCATGGGCTCTGCTCCCAAACTGGGCGCAATTGAGGTTTCCCGTAGGAGGACCAAGCCGGGAGCCTTGCCAGATCGAGCATACTTAGATTCGCTGGAGGATATCCAGCGCCAACACATTCTTCGGGTGCTGGATAGAACCGGTTGGCTGATCAGCGGCCCCAATGGGGCGGGAGCCATTCTCAACATTCACCCGAACACACTGCGCAGCTTAATGGACAGGCTGGGAATTCGGAACAATACGTCGCACAGTTCTTTGAATTCGGCGCAGTCTCCATGCCATGCCAGAAGCGGAAATGCGAAAAGAACTCGGAGCGAGAGCGACGCCTGCACAGAGTGACAGAGCGGCTACCGCACGAGACGCGATGCATTCACTGAATACAGTTGGCGCAGCAATATGCAGCAGCGCGCCTCTGCGGGTGGGCAATGGAGTGAAGCTGCGTCACGCGATGAACTCGTGAACTCGTGAGCTTGACGATCATTCGACCGCTCTGCGCATGCACCTTACATTCATTTGCAACTCCGGCCTGAACTGCCCCATCCTTTCATCCTTCGCGGATTCGACGCTAATCCGCTAATCGACATCTTTGCGGCGCAATGAAACGTTGCCATTCATCGCCACTTTGCCACATCGACAACCAAATCAAAGCTCCCCAACAGGTGCTGGTTTAACACGTGCGGGATGGTAAGGACACTCACGCCATCTCGTGACTAAAAGCCCTGGACGGGTGTGCTTCACGAAATGTCGTCGTCGATGATCGGCCCCGCCTTGCCGAACAAACACCTAAGTGCATTGTCTGCGCAGTTCACGCTCTCGACGATACTCGACAGCTTTTGGTCAGCCGCGTGCACTCTACATGCTCGAAGAGAGCAGCGAATCGGGCCCTAATGGGTGGGGGAGGAGAGATCAATGGCCAGGATCATACAGCGCAGGGGAACGAGCGATTCCATTGTTGTGAGTTCATTGGTGGTCTTCTACCGAGGCTCTGAAAGAGTACAGGCGCTACCGACTCTGGATGGAACCCGAGTGTACGAATCGACCCTCCATGAAGGAGTGCGGACGAAAGAAGGCGTCATCCAAGCATTCCTCGACGGTCGAGACGCAGTCTGGGTGGGCTGGTTTCAATACCAGATCAACATGCGAAGCGAGACGAATACCGGGCGAGGTTTGGAAATAATCGCTGACGTGCTGCGGGAATGGTTCGAGAATTCGCAGTTGCGTTGCTCCGCCCTTATCAAGGGCATCGTTTCACATTGTGACTTCGATGGTCAGAGCCCCGAAATCAGCAGCTCCCCGAAGGATCAGTTAAGACGATGTATCGAACTGTCGGCGACAAAAATGGGGCTTCACTGTCCTGAGCTAGCTGCCTCTGCTGCAGTTCTGATAATCGAGCGCACGATGGCGACGACTCAAGCAACGGGCGACTTGTCGGAGCTTAAGACTGCGCAGCTTCTTTTGGAATGTCTTCAACGCGCTTTATCAGCCGCATTCAACTAAGCACCTTCGGTCGAAGGGAAACACGCCGGTTCAAATAGGAGCTTTTCATGGCTACTGCAGAGGTACTTCCTACACAGGCATTTGATACGATCACCCGCGAGCTTGCAACCGATATCGCTGCATTCACCGAAGTCCGTCCGCGTCTGTTCGCAATTGCCTTCCGCATCCTGCAGAGCGCGGCAGAGGCGGAAGATGTAGTGCAGGATGCCTGGCTGAGGTGGCAACAGACTAATCGCAGTGTGGTGCTGGATGTGCCCGCGTTCCTCGCGACGACTACCACAAGGTTGTGTCTCAATATCGCCCAATCCGCGCGCTGGCGTCGCGAAACCTTCGATAGTCCATGGCTTCCAGAGCTGATAGAGACGCGGGCAAACCCTGAACTAGGTGCGATCCGCAATGCCGGATTAGAGCACGCAATCGCCATGCTGCTCGAGAGACTCTCGCCGCCAGAGCGTGCGGCTTACATCCTGCGTGAAGCGTTCGATTATTCCTACAGCCAAATTGCAGAAGTTTTGAGAATTGCGGAAGCAAACAGTCGACAACTCGTTGTTAGAGCTCGAAAGCATCTTGCCGAAGGGAGGCGCTCGTCCGTTATCTCCGTCGAAAAGACGCGCCTTCTTGATGCCTTCATCCAGGCTGCTCAAATCGGAGATCTCTCGGCACTTGAGAATGTTCTCGCGAGGGATGCAGCGGCCTTTGCAGGGGCTAGCCGGTCCGCAGCCTTGACACAGTTCCGGGCCGTCGGCCCTAACCGCATCCAAAAGTTCGTTGCCACGATGTCATCAAAATTGTGGAACGGTGGGACCCTTTGCGTTGACCCGAGCTAACAATCATCTCGTACCGCAGTGGTCTACTCCAGACCGCTAGCGGCCCAGTCTCACTGACAGGACGTGTAAAACCCTCCTTCTAAAACAAGAGCCTCCGGCACTCGACCTTTGCTGAACGGAGTGAGAAATGACACGGAAGAAGACAGCTATCGTGACCGGCGCGTCCCAAGGGATTGGGGCAGCGGTTGTCCAGGCCTTTCTGGATCGGGACTATGACGTCATCGCGACCTCACGTGCAATTTCCAAATCAGGTCTGCCACCGTCGCCGAGATTGGCGTTGGTCGATGGGGACATCGGTCTTCCCGAGACGGCTGAAAAGATCGCAAGGATTGCAGTCGACAGATTTGGCACAATCGATCATCTGGTGAACAATGCGGGTGTCTTCGCATCGAAACCATTCACCGCCTACACCGCCGAGGACTTTCGCGCATTTGTCTCCACGAACCTGGAGGGTTTCATTTACATCAGCCAGCGGGCAGTCGCACAAATGCTGAAGCAGGGTACAGGAGGCAGCGTAACGACCATCACGTCGTCGACGGCAGACCACCCCATCGCAGGAGCTCGTGGCTCGATACCGATGATCACAAAAGGAGGGTTGAACTCGATTACCCTCAGCCTGGCAGCTGAATACGCAATAGAGAAGATCCGATTCAATGCGGTCGCGCCCGGGATTGTCGACACTCCTATGCACAGGGGCACTCCGAAGGATTTCCTGAACTCCTTCTCTCCGATGGGGGCAATCGCTGAACCGAGAGACATCGCCGATGCCGTTATATATCTGAGCGAGGCCAGTCATGTAACCGGCGAGGTTCTATACGTTGATGACGGCGCGCATGTTGGCAAGTGGTAAGCACGAAGCATACCTGAGAGCCAGGCTGGGCCGCTGGAGCGGCTTGCCCGATAAGCGCTGCAAGATCTAGCCTGGCTGGAGGTTCGCGTCTCAATGTTCTTTGTCAACATTGTCGAGTCCTGCATCTTGGCGTCTAGCTTTGTGGCCGCAATGGGATACGTCTCGAGCAAGCGAACGACAGGAACGCGGGCACAGACCCCGAGCCTCACGAGACCTTCAAGTGATGAAGTCGATATCATTAGCCGCGAGCACTTCCATCGCGCTCGCGAATGCTGGTTCGGAGAGCGCGTGGGTATCCATCCCAAGAAATAGCGGCCCATCGATTTTCCGGAGCTTGCGATAATCACAGATCGCCTGAGAAATGGCCAGAATGTGCCACTCGTTGAATGCAACATCCAGCGCAGATCCGCGATGGCCGGAGGTACCGAAGGCAACCCGCTGTCTAGGATTGCTCGGATCTGGCCGCGACTCGTAGTAGGCTGTAACGAGCTTCGGAACGTTGACCAGCACGGACTGGTCAGCCGGCTTCCCGGCGTCAGGGCTAATCTTCACGCAACACCTCGTCGTGCGTCACGAGAATCGCACTTGATCAGGTTTCCAGTTGGAAGGCGAGTTGACCTCTCAGAGAAAGTCCTTCCCCCAAGTTGGAAATTATCGCTCTCCTCAGACGCTGCGACGCGACGGCTCGTCAGATTCGGTTCCGTGGCTAATCCAGCCAGTGACATAGTTCGCCGTCCTTGAGTGTCAGATACCTCGAGGGTCCCGTGGAGGACACTGATTCAACCCTTGGCCCGATGAGTGCTGCGCACGGTTCGATTCGGCTACAGAAGCGGCCGAAGCATTTCTGCAACGGAGTCTTCGCTAAGCGGAGGATCGTCAGAATCGCCGGTGATGAGTTCTTCGACTGCGTTCTCTCGTTGTTGATCGGGCTCCGCACCTGAGTGTGGAGCCGGATCGTCGGCTTCCAAGATCATGCGCAGGTCTTCTTCTGCGTTTTCAAGGTATGCTTCTTCCTGACTTGCGACGGCCTCGTAGCAGGCATCTGTGTCGGCTCGCATTTTTCTGTTCTTGCTCTCGAAGATGAACATTGATGTTTCCTAACTCCATCCTGCAAATAAAAGTCCACTCAAAGTTTGGATGAGTGATAGTTATGCTGGCAGCACTGCTCCGTATTGCCGCTCCCAACTCGCGCATTCTCGAATACCGCCACGAATTCCCCCCCCCCACTTTATGCCCTAGCGAGGAGTGAGCGACTCTTCATGCAGGAAGGCTTGTTGGCTGGTCACGTCCTGTCCCCCTGGTATTAAGTGAACGTGTGAGTTCGGCCCGAAGAATATTTCGGCTTCGGAACAGGCGAGCCTTTGTTGCACTCACCGAAATGCCCAATGCGACAGCCAGATCTTTCATCGAATACTCGTTCAGATAACGCGTTTCCATCGCTGATCGCGCGTTTGGCGTGAGTTTCTTAATCTCAGCCAACAGGAACTGACGCCATTCGTGCGTTTCAAAGCACTGCTCGGGATTCGGTCTGACGTCTGCAAATTCAAAGGAAAGTCCAAGTTCTCCAGCTTCAGGGGACTGTGGCCAGCCAACTTCGGGTCGGCTCTTTATGTACCGCTTCAGCATGAGCGCCTCATTGATCGCAATGCGCTTGAGCCAGGTCATAAACGCGCAGGTTCTTTGAAGCCGCGCACATTGAGAAACGCCTTCATCAACGTCCGTTGCGTGACGTCCTCGGCGTCTTCATGATTCCTTGTGATACGTCTGGCGAGATTGAGAATTCTTTTCCGGTAGGTTGAAGCAAGGACATCGAAAGCCTCGCAGTCGCCCGCTCTGGCGGAAGCAACCAGAGAGGAATCCTCGCTGTTGAATGAGTGATTTGTGCTCAGTTCGTCCTGTTTGGTTTCGGCTGCTCTATGCATCTGGTGTCCTCCCTTGAATGGCTCAGCATTTTGGTATTCGACATTCTCTGGTGTTGGCTCCCAGGGGCGTTCCTATCGATCATCGCTTCGGCTGACTTGCGTCTTGGTCTGCTGGATCTTTGTTCGGGCTATGCAACTCCTCACGCGCCCGCAGGAATTCAAACACTCCCGCGATGCAGATCGACATACTCGAATGCCGGACCTGCGGTTGCTGTTCCGTCTTCGATCGGCATTTGCATCAATCGTTCGGCCTGCGCCTTCAAGATGTACATTCCGCCGATTGCGGCACCTAGGTTCTGTGGGGCGCCGCTGAACGCGTCTTCTAGATCCCGCAAGAGCGTGCAATAAGTCAGGCGGTATTGTTCCTGGGCAATTCGAATTGGACTGCCGGCAACGTGGTTGGCAATCCTGGGGTTGGCGCTCATAGGTCGGACAGCATTCCAGTCCACTGTGATGGGATTACCCGTCGGGCCAGACTTTGGCGTATCGCCGCGCTGATAGCGCCTGCCCAGTCTGAGTTCTTGGAAGCGATAGTAGTGGGCAACCTGATCACGGTCTGGATGGAATACGTCTCGGTCTCCATCCCAAACCTGATCATGGTTAGCTCCTTCTCCTTGCTCCACAATCTCGTCCAGCGCGAGCAGAGCCGAAGAAAGATCACGGACCTCGATAATGCGTCCGCCACCACTGTAGAGGTGCTGATCGGTGATCTGGCGGATCGGGTTGCCGCAGAAAACGGTCGATTCGCTGAGTGAACTCGACAGATCGCAAATTCCTCGTTTAATGGCGCCATAAAACTGAGTGATTGTCTGATAGTTGTCATCTTCGGGAGGAGCGCCTGCTGGCGACGGCTGCTCGATCTTCAAGAATGTTTCGACCGCTTCAGGGCTGAAACGAAGCAATGAGATCTCAAAGGAGCGGTCACCATGTGGCAGATAACGGGGGTAGCCCGGCAGCATCTCCGGGATAACCAGTCGTGGTTGACCGCCGACCGCGTTCAGTAAATTGGCGGCAAGCGCAAGGTGCAACATCTCCTCAACAAGTACACTAGATAAGACTTCGGCAGCTTCCGAATTGTGTCCGGCTTCGATTGAATACAGCGCGCACAGATACGGTGGGATCGTCGAATGCTCCAACTCGATGGCCCATTGCAAATGTTCCCGGAGGCCATCGAGAGAATTGATCGTACGACCCAAACGAGAAGGCATTTGCATCTTCGCCGGAGAAGGCGCCGCGCTGATGAGAAGAGCGCTCGAACCTGGCTTGCCCATCGCAGTACTCCATTACAGCTTGTGTACGCAAAGACCAGGTGGCGCGCCGATTCGTGACCGTCTCGATCAGATCTTTTGCGGCCGCATTTCCTTGTCACGTTTTGAAGAGCTGCCCGGTCTTTGCGTGAACCAAGGCCCCAATCCTGAGGGTCTAACCGCAAATCGATCAAAAAGTGCGAGGATCCCTATGCAGATCAATCGACATCAGACAGAGGTTTCGCCTTCCACCAACGAAGAGTCAGGGATGCTCAACAAGAATCAATTTCGGATGAGCGAGCTCCCGCCCGGATCTGCTTTACCTGTGGGCGAAGCAGCCGTGTTTAACATAGCGGGGAAATTCTGTGCGACTCAGGCGAGATGTACTCATAGAGGAGGTCCTCTAAGCGAAGGCCACCTTGACGGCTCGACGGTCACTTGTCCCTGGCATGGCGCTCAGTTCAACGTGTGTACAGGCGCCGTACTGAGGGACCCGGCCGCAGACCCTCTTAAGACCTTCCCCGTTGTTGTCGAAGGCGAAAGTGGCTGCGTGGAAGCGTTTTAGCTAGATCGCAAACCGCGGCTGAGCACCTCATACTCTGAGGTGCTTTCCGGAAATGCGTGGCTTTGTATCAATTCGTGGCCCGTGGTTGTGAGTTCGTCACTCAAATTGCGGCCAATCATTATCAGAGACGCTCCGGGAGTTCAAGGGAGGCAGCGTGACTGCGCGACGGTTAGAAGCGTTCAGTGACGGGGTAATCGCAATCATTATCACGATCATGGTGCTCGAAATGAAGGTACCGCGGGGCGGTAGTCTGAAAGACCTTGAGCCATTGCTGCCGATAATTCTGAGCTACGTACTGAGCTATGTTTTTGTGGGCATCTATTGGAGCAACCACCACCACCTGCTGCATGTCTGCACCGTCGTGACAGGCGCAACGCTCTGGGCGAACCTGCATTTGTTGTTTTGGTTATCGTTGTTTCCATTCACAACCGGGTGGATGGGTGAAAATCATTTCGCCGCGCTACCTACCGCGCTGTACACGTTGGTACTGTTCATGGCCGCGGTTGCGTATTACATGCTCCAGCTGGTAATCATCCGGGCACAAGGACAAGACTCAATCTTGAAAAGGGCGATCGGGCGCGACTGGAAAGGTAAGGTGTCGCTCGTGCTGTACATAGTGGCGGGTGTTGCGACTCTGCGTTCGTCCCTGCTTGCCCAGGCGGTTCTTGTGGGCACCGCACTGATGTGGGTGATTCCTGACAGGCGAATTGAGAAGCAATTGTCCCCCCACTCGGCCTGACGGTTGGCCGCACTAATAAGTTCCCATCGCCACGAACTCACCGCTAAGAAAGCAATGCGGCGACCGATCGATGTGGCGTGGCGAATCAGCGAACAAAAATCATACGCGAATGACCGCTGGGATTAGCACAAACGAGGAAGCCATTATGGTGTTCTTTCGTGTCACAAAACGTCACCGCATTCGGTCTTAGCGAATACGAATGGCAGAAGCGAATAGCCACTCGGAGGATAACAAGGAGAGATCATGAAAATCGTAGTGATTGGCGGTACCGGGCTGATCGGATCGAAGCTTGTCAAGAAATTGCGCGAGCACGGGCACGAAGCGTTAGCCGCGTCACCCAATACCGGCGTAAATAGTGTTACGGGGGACGGACTGGCAGATGCGCTGAACGGTGCTTCGGTGGTTGTTGATGTGACAAACTCCCCTTCGTGGGAAGACGCGGCGGTGCTGAAGTTTTTTGAGACATCAACGCGGAATCTTCTCGCCTGTGAAGCGACTGCGGGAGTCGGACATCACGTTGCACTTTCCGTCGTGGGAACCGAGCGCCTGCTTGCCAGCGGGTTCTTCCGCGCAAAGCTTGCACAGGAGAACCTGATCAAAGCATCGAAGATCCCCTACACGATCGTCCGCGCGACGCAGTTCTTCGAGTTCATAAAGCAGATCGTCGACTATTCCACAGAGGGCGATAAAGTCCGCATGCCCCCGGCCCTTATTCAGCCGATGGCCGCCGATGATGTGGCGAGTGCGTTGGCTAGGATTGTGACGAACCCACCAGTGAATGGCACGGTCGAAATCGGGGGGCCCGAACAGTTTCGCCTGGATGAACTTGCCCGCCGTTCGCTGGCCGCGCGACAGGATCCCCGCGAGGTGATTTCCGATCCGCATGGGCGCTATTACGGGATCGAGGTGAGCGAGAGGGCCCTGATTCCTGACAAAGGCGCGCGACTCGGCGAGACTCGCTTCGATACCTGGCTCACGCAGTCTACGCCCGTTGGCGCAGTGGCCAAGTAGAACGACCCTGGAGAAGGCAGCTAATACTGTCGCACTGGGCACCCCGGGTGAGCCGGCCATGAGAAGCTACGCCGGTCACCAATGTCGGTACTGACGCACATTCAACTGGCATCAATCACACGAAAGGTTAAAGTCATGACGTTCACGAAAGTAGTTCTGGCGCTGGCGTGTCTCATGTCCAGCTCGCTGGTAGCGCAGGAGGCAAAGGTGACGCCGATCTTGTCGAAAGACCTGCCAAACCTTCCCGGGAAAGAAGGCCTGATGATTACAGTGGAATACCCGCCGGGCAGCTCGGACCCGACCCATCGGCACTACGCGAATGCGTTTGTTTACGTGCTGGAAGGCTCGATCGTGATGCAGGTGAGAGGTGGAAAGGAAACGACTCTCAAAGCGGGTCAGACCTTCTACGAAGGACCTGATGATGTTCACGTCGTTGGGCGGAACGCGAGCCAGACCAAGCCGGCGAGATTCGTCGTGTTTCTTGTGAAAGACAAAGGGGCCCCTGTGCTGGTACCCGCCAGCTGAACCCATACTGCGAGCACTTCCGCAAAGTTAAGGAGATCTTGGAATGAGCACAATCACAGTGAAGGATGGCACACGAATCTACTACAAAGACTGGGGCAAAGGCCCCGCCATCACGTTTTCGCACGGCTGGCCTCTCAATTCGGATGCATGGGATAGTCAACTCTTGTTCCTCGCTGAAAATGGATTTCGCGTGATCGCATACGACCGGCGAGGCCATGGTCGATCTAGTCAGGCCTGGTTCGGGAACGATATGAATGGGTACGCCGACGATCTGGCAGCTCTCATCGAGGCGCTCGATCTTAACGATGTTACCCTGGTGGGACACTCTACGGGCGGCGGCGAAGTGACGCGCTACATTGGGCGGCACGGCACAAGCCGGGTGGCCGCGGCAGTCTTGATCGGCGCTGTCCCTCCAATCCTCGTGAAGTCCGCTGCAAATCCAGAGGGAATCCCAATCGAAGTCTTCGACGGATTGCGCGGCAGCCTCGTCAACGACCGCTCACAATTCTGGAAAGACTTCGCCATCATGTTCTATGGCGCCAATCGACCTGGCGCGAAGGTATCGCTGGGGATGGTGGAGCAGTTTTGGCTGTGGAGCATGCAGGCAGGTCTGAAGAACGTCTACGACAGCATCAGGGCATTTTCGGAGACCGATTTTCACGAAGATCTCAAGAAGTTCGACGTCCCGACGCTGATCATGCATGGCGAGGACGATCAAATCGTGCCGATCGATCTTTCGGGCAAAAAGTCGCTCAAGCTCATCAAGGGAGCCAAAGGCCGGTTTTACCCGGGTTTACCGCACGGCCTCACAGCCACGCATGCGGATCAAGTTAACCGGGATTTGCTGGAATTCATCAGGTCGGTACATCAGGACCGCAAGGCCGCCTGAGCCCGCCAATTTCGGCCAGCTATCGAGTCTCTCTCCATCTAAAAGACTGGCATTTGGAGCTTATGCGCGGACGCAGGGGAGCGGAGTTTTCGCGATTTCTTCCGCTTGCCACCGACGAAGGAGAATCGCCGTCAGTTGGAGGACCCGCGTCGCGCATAGGGCTTCACGGATAACGTTCAAATTCCTATCCAGGTCAGAGTGGGCGCCGCCATTTTCCCCAGGGCTCGACAGGACAGAGGTTTCCACTTTAGGAGGTCAGAACATGGCACGATCAGTGAACGATGTCCAGATAAGTTCAACTGAATTGACGACCACGCGATCCTACGACGTCGCGGCCGCCTTTTTGCGAATAGGGCTTGGAGTTGGGCTCCTTTCTGCAGTTGCCGATCGATTGGGATGGTGGGGACCTCCGGGCACCCCGCTGGTTTCATGGGGGAATTTCCATAATTTTCTGCTCTATACCGCCAAGCTGAATCCTTGGTGCCCTGGCGTATGCCTCCCACTGCTTGGAGTTGTGGTGACTATTGCTGAGGCCGGACTGGGCCTGCTCTTGATACTGGGGGTCTGGATGCGAGTTACAGGCTGCTTGACTGGAATAATGGCCCTGACATTCGCTGCGGCAATGACGTTCGTACTGGGAATTCACGCGCCGCTCAACTACGAAGTCTTTGTATTCTCGGCGGCACCGTTCCTCCTTGCAACCTTGAAGCCGGACAAGCTGAGCCTGGACGCGCTTCGCGTACGGAATTCGTGCAAAGGGCGCAAAATGAACGTCCTCGTGAATTGAAAAGAGCCTGAGCGATTGTGCCAGGCGGCAGTTTCACTCGCTTTCTCGGGACAGGCTGGAAACACCCATCAAAGGACGGGGTCTCGACAGAGGCGCGACTTGCATATGGCGCACCTCGGGGCTCGGCGTGCGCCTCGACTTACGGGGTGGTCGATAGCGGAGATTCAAATGTTCATAATCATCAAAATCGCAGGCCGGCAACGATTCAAATCGTGTTTACTCGCGGCGGCCATCCAGCTCTTCGCTTGGTCCGCATCAGGAAGAGTGGCCATTGGTCAGGACCAGCCAGCCGCAACGCAGAGCCTGACCCTGAAGGGCGCTGTGGATCTCGCGCTGAAACAGAACCTGGATCTCCAAATAGCCAACATAGAAACAGCAACGCGTCAGCAGGATCACGCAATCGCCCGTTCTGAGTTGCTTCCTAATGCGAGCTTTGTTGCGCATGACACAGTCACGCGATACAACACAAAGGCTGAACTCGGCGTCCAGCCCTCGATCATCCCCCATGACGTCGGCCCATTTCAGACAATTCACATTGGAGCAACCTTCTCTACTCCGGTTTTCGATCTGACTCTGATCCGGCAATATCAAGAGAGCGGGCACCGCCTGCTGGCTACTCGCGCCGATGAACAGACCATCCGCGAGGAAACGGTGCTGCTAGCGGTTAGCGGCTACATGGCGCATCTTCGTGCACTCGCCAGCATTACAGCTGCGCAGTCCCGCATGGAACTTGCTGAACGCCTGGCCCACCAGGCAGATGATTTATTGGGCGATGGGGTGGCCAGCAAAATTGATAGGTCGCGTGCGCAAGTGAGGCTGCGAGAAGAACAGCAGCGACTGATCGACGCGCAGAGGGATGCTGACACCACACTGTATGCGTTAAAGCGCGTCTTGAATATTCCCGATAGCCAGCAGATCGAATTCGTTGATCGGCAAGATTTCTTCTCGACCCCGCCAGTCGATTTCTCAGACTCTCTACCAATAGCACTCGTACAGCGGCCTGAACTTCACTCCTTGTCGGAAGGCCTGAAGGTCGCCGAGTTCGCGCATAAGGCCGCTGAGGCAAATTCTTTGCCGAAGTTGACCTTTGGTGGGTTCTGGGATGAACAGGGACAGACCTTCAACACGGCTACTCCCGGATATCAGTACCGGGTCACTCTGGGCATTCCAATCTTCACTGGCGGCCGGCTCAGTGCCGAACGAAAGCGAACCGCGCTGGTGGAGCAGCAAACTCGAAAGCAGCTATCTCAGGAACGCAACCGCATAACCGAACAAGTGCGAGATGGGCGAGTTGAATTGCAGGCAGCCCTGCACCAGGTAGACCTTGGACGTCAGGAGGTACAACTGGCGAACGAGGAAGTTTCTCTCTCGCAGGGCCGCTTTCAGTCGGGCGTCACTGACAACATCGAGGTCATCGTCGCTCAGGATTCGCTCGCGCGGGCCAATGACGCTGAAATCGGCGCGCTGTTTCGATACAACATCGCTCGAGCGCAGTTGGCGCGCGCCGTTGGCACCGTCGAACGAGCCTATAGCCACTGAGACCCCTTGCGAGGAAGGAGAAGGTCATGAGTCAAGTAGTTGCTGAACCACAACTCGACAAGGCAGCAATTGAGGAAGAGCTTCCGCGGAGAGCTGAATTCGCTGCGCATAAAAGAACTCTTCTGATCTGGGGAGGAGCCGCATTACTGACCCTCCTGCTGGTCTTCGGCGCTCGCTACCTTCTCTGGTCCGCTCATCACGAGTCGACGGATGATGCATATCTCGCCGGACACGTGCATCCTATCAGCGCGCGCATCACGGACACGGTCCAGCAGGTCATGATCGACGACAACCAGCATGTGGTTGAAGGACAGACGCTGGTGATCCTCGATCCCAACGACTACAGGATAAGACTCGATCACGCCGCGGCCGCGCTCGATGCTGCGAAGCGGCAGGCGGATACTGCTGAAGCTGCAATTCGTTCCAATTCGCAGTCGGCAATTGCGCAGACCACGGAGGCACGGGGCTCCATCGGAGACGCCAAAGCAACGATCGAGGCGGCGAAAGCCGCCGTGACTGCTGCTGAAGCAGGAGTTCCCCGCGCAGAATCTCAGTTGAGCGAAGCAGACGCCACCTTACAACGTGATGAGACCGATCTGCACAGATACGAAGACCTATACGCGAAAGAGCAGGTTTCAAAACAAAGCCTGGATCACCAGAAGGCAAGCTATCAAGTGGCACTGGCAGCCCGCGCCGCATCGAAGGAGCAGGTACGCCAGGCTGAGGCACAACTGGTCGCCGCACAGCAAGGCGTCGTTCGAGCAACAGCCCAGCTGACAAACTCAGAAGGACGATTGCAGTCCGCACAGGCTACCCGACTCGATACTCACGTTCGTGAAGGCCAGTTTGCCACCGCGCAGGCCGCTGTTGCAGAGGCTGCTGCCGCCCTTGAGAATGCGAAGCTCGAACTCTCTTACACGATCATCAAAGCTCCGGTAAGTGGCCGGATCGGCAAAAAGTCTGTAGAGGCCGGCCAGCGTGTGCAGGTTGGACAGCCGATGATGGCGATCATCGAAGACCAGCCGTGGGTGGTCGCCAACTTCAAGGAAACTCAATTGAATAGGATGCGTGCCGGTCAACCCGTTGACGTAGAGATCGATACTTTCCCAAAGCATAAGTTTCACGGTCATGTGGACAGTCTGGCTCCCGGCTCCGGCAATCAATTTGCCCTGTTGCCTCCGGACAACGCTACCGGCAACTTCACCAAGATCGTGCAGCGCATCCCCGTCAAAATCGTTCTTGACCAGGAAAGCACGCGCGGATATGAGAACCTGATTTCGCCCGGGATGTCTTCTGTCGTTACCGTAGCTACGAAATAAGGAGATCTACGTTGGCAACCACTACGATGAATCCGGAGCTAGCTGCGGTAGATCGCCCTTCCGGCACCTCGGATCGAGTGACGGTGAAAACGTGGATCGGTGTGGTCGGGGTCCTTCTTGGCTGCTTTGTGGCGGTGCTGAATATCATTGTTACGAATTCCTCACTGCGCGACATCGCAGGGACGCTTGGGGCCAGCGCAGACGAGATTTCATGGGTGCCGACGTCCTATCTGGTCGCTGAGATCGTCGTGATCCCCCTTACAGCATGGCTGTCCGAGGCCTTTTCGCTGAAGAAATATCTGCTGGTGAACTCGATCTTGTTCGTGTTCTTTTCGGTTTGTTGCGGACAAGCGCACTCGCTGGACTTGATGATTCTCTTCCGAGTCCTGCAGGGGTTCACAGGCGGGGTCCTGATTCCTCTCTCATTCGTCGTCATACTGACCTACTTGCCCGCACCGAAGCAGCCCGTAGGGATGGCATTGTTCAGCATCACCGCCACATTTGCGCCAGCCATCGGACCTCTGCTCGGAGGCTGGCTGACTGACAATTACGGTTGGCCATTCATCTTTTACATGAACGTCGTTCCCGGACTCCTGCTGATCGCGTCGGTTTGGTTCACCATGGAAAACCAGCCGATGAAACTGGGTTTGCTGAAGAGGGGTGATTGGGGCGGAATCGTTACCATGGCAGTCGGCCTGGCTGCATTCGAAGTCGTCCTCGAAGATGGAAATCGTAAGGATTGGTTTGGCGATCCAGGCATCGTCAGGTTGGCCTGGATCGCGGCGATCTTTATCCCCGCCTTCGTCCTCATTGAGCTCGACAAGAAAGAACCGCTCGTCGATCTTCGCCTCTTTGCGCGCCGGACCTTCGCAATGGGTAGCATCGTTAACGTGATTCTTGGAATCGGCCTCTATGGCGTCGTCTTCATCCTGCCGTTATACCTCGGACAAATTCACGGCTACGATGCCTCTCAGATCGGCACGGTCATCATCTGGCTGGGTATGCCGCAACTGATTATCATCCCGCTCGTGCCGAAGCTGATGGAACATATCGACGCTCGGATCATCATTGGCATTGGCGTCCTGTTTTTCGGCGGCAGTTCCTTCTTAACCGCACACCTGGATACGAATTTTGCCGGTCCGCAGTTCTACATCCCGCTCGTCATCCGCGCGATCGGCCAGCCTCTCATCATGGTTCCGCTTTCCGCAGTCACAACGTCAGGTATGGCGAAGGGGCGCGAAAGCGGTTCGGCTTCTGCGCTCTTCAACATGATGCGAAACATCGGCGGTTCGATTGGTATTGCCGGACTGTCAACGCTCCTCTCCGTCAGAGAGCGGTTCCACTCAGAGCGGATCGGAGAATCAGTGACCGTCTATTCAGGCGCCGTCCAGGAACGCCTGGAGCACTCGGCAGCCTACTTCAGGTTCCAGGGCAGCGACCCATCTTCGGCCAAAATGCGAGCGATTGGCGCGCTCGGCGGGATAGTCCGTCGCGAGGCATTTCTGCTCGCGTATAGTGATTGCTTTCTGATGCTGGGCTGCGTGTTGCTCGCAAGCGCCTTCGCTCTTTTCTTCATGAAGAAAGCGCACATAACAGGTGCCGTGGGTGGACACTGACAAAGGTTGGGCTACTCTGTACCGTTCAATTCCTTGATGCCCATTTCCTCTTCCTCAAACGACCTAATTGCAAACCCAGGGCGACAACGCGGCCAGTGAAGCTGTGGGGACATTCGACCGTTCTGCCCACATACTCGGGACACACGCGGCGGATGTTTTCGTCAAGCGAGCCGACAGCACTGGATCCGACCGGACCCTTACCACGATCTCGAGTGCCCCGGCCGCTTGCGCTGTGCTCGCCACATGCCATGTGACGCACGATATGTCGTGAACGCGAAGAACCTTCGGATGCCAAATGACGAAATACCGGAAGCGAGAGCGTGCGGCAGAGGCACCGGAACGTTCTAAGTCCTTTGTTCCGTCGGTCACGAAAATAAGCCGCGACCGGGGTTTGTTGGCAAGCGGTTTGCACTCCTAGACGGTGGTAGGAGTGACTACCCCGCAACATCGAAAACCTACGGTGTTCCGGTCCGATTTCGCCGGCACATCGTTGGCGACTCACTCGGCGTTCATTCACACCCATTGGAAAGGGCCCTCTGATGGAAAACGATACAGCCAACAATGAAGCGAGAACCGAGATCATCGCGAAAGTTGCCTTTGTGCTGCGGCAAGAGCGGGCGACAGCCACTTATATCGAGTCGGCGGTCGGCAAGGCTGGCATTGATCGAGAGTTAATCATTGCTGTGTTTGGATCGATGCACGGCCTAATCCTGGAGATGATATCCGAATTGACCGACGTGCTCGTACGGCCTTTGCATCGCTCACAAATCCACCAAACATTGCGTGACGTTCTCATCGAGTTCGGAGGTTGCGTCGTTGACACCCACTCCACCTCTCATCTGGTTGCGCTCTATCGGATAGCGCTGACCGAGGCCACGAGACACTCGGGAATCGGCCGAAAGTTTTTCGAGAGAGGTCCTGGGAGACTCACTACGTGCCTTGCACAATACCTGGAACGAATATCCGCAGAATTCAACAGGTGTCAGATAGACAACTCGATGCGCCTCGCTGATGCATTCCTCAGCCTCCTAGGAGACAACCTTGAGCTCTTCAATGAGAGGGCCAGCGCAGGAAAAGGATGCGTCCAGAATCAAGACGATGCGGTGATTGAGGCCGTTGACTTGTTTTGCCGGGGCATCCTGGCGGAGGCGCAATGACGCACATCTTTCGTAACAACAGGTTCGCGCAGTCCAACCTGAACCGGAATGAAGGCACCCCCTGTGTCCCAGATGAATCGGCTACGGAAGTTGACGTTCACGGTTCCCCTGTCAGCACGCGCCCCTCCGAGTGGTTCGTATGTTTCGTGCCCGGGTTGCAGAGACAATGGTGGCACAGGTTCACCCATCCAAAGCACAAACATGTTTTCGCGCTGAAGACAGTTGGAGAGGGCCAGTGGGTCATTTACGAGCCATGGTGGAATCGCATCATGGTGACCGGCCTATGGATCGATGAAGCTGTGAAATTCCTGCGCTGGGGGGCAACCGGCAGCATATTAAGGGTGAGGGAGCAGATACCTGGTGACGGAAGTCAGGCTCGCGGATGGGCAAATTGTGCGGTGCAAATCTCGTTGATGCTGGGCCGCCCCTATTGGTGCTGGACGCCACATGGTCTATATAGAAGGCTCGCAGCAGAATGCGGCGTTGAGCGAGTCGATTTGACCGAGTTCCTTGAAACGACGATCACCTCCGCGACTCAGAAGATAATCAGTGATGGCTTAGGCCATCTGCCTGCTCTTCTGAGACTCGAGCCCGAAGCTGCTCTCATGAACGTCGCAGAACGTATCTCCAACATCATGTTCTCTCCAAGGTATCTGGCACTCCCCCGGTTTGCTGTATCTGAGGGATCCCGGTTTCCCACTGCCGCAGCGGCGTTCTTTACGCACGGACCACTCCAGGTGAAAACAGCAGTTAGCGCTGTCGTTTCTCACCACTGCCGGGCCGCCGAGCGCATTCATGATTGCGAGCTTGAAAAACTGTCGCAAGCCTTCCTGTCCCTGTTGCGTGGGAACCTTCATCTTGAAGCCGTCTTGGGCTGCGAGACCGAACCAAGCCAGGCGGATTTGACGGCTCGCGAAGTCTGCGGTCGAAGCCCTTCTCCGGTGGATCAGAGAACGGGCGCGGGCTCTGAAGAGTCATCGATGGGAGGTTAGCTCATCACAGAACCCTGCAATAGAAATGGTCCCGAAGGAGAACCCTTTTGGCCGGCGGCTGTCGCCCAAGGGAGTGCTCGGTAACTCCGCGACAGTCATTCAAATCGCATCTCCTCCGTAATATTGCGAAGTTAACGACGGCGCAACGACTAGGAACCCACAACTCGTTCACATCATGCTAGGGGACGCCATGAAGAAGATTGTTATCGTAGGTGGAGGATATTCCGGGTTCTATACCGCCCTGGGACTGGAAAAGAAGCTTTCGCGCAACGATGGGGCTGAGGTCATTTTGATCGATCCACGTCCCTACATGACCTATCAGCCGTTTCTTCCCGAGGTGGTAGCGGGCTCCATTGAGGCGCGCCACGCTCTTGTCTCGTTGCGGAAAAACTTGCCGCGAACACGCGTGATTTCAGGTTCAGTCATTGAAATATCTCACGCAAAGAAATCCGTGGTTGTACTTCCGTATGCGGGGAACGACTACGTATTGAACTACGATGTCGTCGTGGTTACGGCGGGAGCTGTTACACGCTTGTACCCCGTCGCCGGGCTTAAAGAGGGGGCTATTGGCCTCAAGCACGTTGAGGAAGCGATCGCTATCCGCAATCGAATGCTCGCTTCCTTCGACCGGGCCGCCGGATTGCCTTTTGGAGCCGACCGAAAACGCCTTCTTACGGCGGTGGTTGTCGGGGGCGGCTTCACGGGTATAGAAGGGTTTGGTGAGTTATTCTCGCTCGCAGTGAGCTTACTGCGCTACTATCCGGAGCTAAAACTGGAGGACCTCGATTTCCGATTGGTACAGGCGGCCAATCGGCTGATGCCAGAAGTATCCGAGGAGATTGCCGCCCGCGTCAGGAAGTCGTTTGAACGCCGGGGAGCGCGCGTACATCTCAATACCCAGGTGGTCTCCGTAGTTGATGGCCATGTAGTACTTTCGACGGGTGAGCAGTTCGACGCTCATATCATAGTTTGGGCCGCTGGAAACGGTGCCAACCCAGTTGTCGCCAGGCACACCGATCTTCCCATAGATTCTCGCGGTTTCTTGGTCGTCCGACCGGACCTCCAGGTTGGAACGGAAGATCGGGTGATCAACGATGCTTGGGGGGCAGGAGATGACGCGAGCGTTCCGGATCTTTCTGGAGGTTCGCGGACTGCTCGAACTGTGCCGAACGCGCAAAACGCAGTCCGACAAGGCCGTCTCCTAGCCACAAATATTGTGGCGTCTCTTCATGGGAAGCCGACAAAGCCATACCTTCATCGCAATCTAGGCACAATTGCGACCCTCGGTAAGGGACGAGGTGCCTTCCAGTCCGGTCGAATCGGTTTCACCGGCTTCCTGGCCTGGTTGATCCATCGCGCATATCACCTCTACGCAATACCCACTTGGGAACGAAAAGCGCGCGTCTTTGCCGGCTGGTGCGTCAGCTTCCTGTCAGGCAGGGACATCGTCTCAATCGAAGACGCTCACCATCCTCGGGCGGCTTTTCTACGAGGCGGAAGCCCCGAACATCAAATGACGCTTCTGTGCGATGAGCGCGCCACCACGAGTGTGGTCGACCCTGCATGATCGATCTCTCTTGATTTCGCACGGATGAGCGACTATCGATTCATCAACCCCTTGCACTGATTGAGCGACTCCAACTTTCAACATGCTCTCAGTTCAGAACACTGAATCTGGGATTTTGGGATGAGAAACGCACAAGGATCGAAAAACGGGCATCGTGCCCGCGGTCCCCCGGGGACGTCAGGGAGTTAACGATCCAATGCGTTTACCGATGGATGATCGGGCCACATTGACGTAGAGTCGCCGACGCGCCCTTATGCCGCGTGGCTCGTGAAGTGTTTGATCAAGAGAGCGCGTCGCCCGCTATACGGACATGTGCCGGGAACGCTGATCGACTTGAGTTAGATGAGTGCCTCGGTCTGATATCGCAAATCGAAGTCATGATTCCTAAATACAAGCCGACTTGCGGGTACTAATCGGCTTAGAAGACATGATTGGCGGTCGTTCACTAATCGATGCCCAAGAATGCTGACAGTCATCCTGCTGATCTACACCAGTTCTCAACTAAATGTCCATCTACAACCCCGCCGTTTGGATGAGGCCGGTTCCTGTATTGACTCCGTATACTCCGCGATGAGATGCACAAGCCCCTGTAGTCCAGGCATTTCCCGGCCTGCCTCCCGGCAGGTCAACTGGGCGCCCATCGCAGAGAGAGCAGAAAGATAGGAGCAATTCATGTTTTGGAGGTCACTTGCCCGTACAGGGCTCGTAGGCGCAGTGTCGTTGCTCGCCGCAGTACAGTTGGCAGCTCAATTGACGGAAGCGACGCTCACGGGCGTTGTGACCGATTCCACCGGCAAGCTTGTCAGCAGCTCTTCCGTCGAAGTCAGGAACGAGCAAACAGGACAGACCCGCAAGGGCATCACGGACAATCGTGGCGCATTCGCGATGCCCGAGCTTCCTCCTGGCGCGTATACGGTTTCTGTCACGGCGCCCGGATTCAAGGTATTCGAACAGAAGGGTCTGGAACTCAAGGTGGGCCAGACCACTGAGCTCAACGCGCAATTGGAAGTGGGCGGGGCCAACGAGGTGGTTGTCGTCCAAGCCGATCAAGCCAGGGTCGCCGTGGCGAGCGATGCCCGGCTCGCTGACACCATCGCCCAGGAGCAACTCACCGATCTGCCTGTCACGCAGCGCGATGTCACGGGTCTCACTCGCTTGAGCGCAGGCGCAACCGCCATACCAGGGAATGCCAGTTCCACCAAGCTCTCCAACTCACCCGTGGTTACAGTGAACGGGAATCGCTATCGGGGCAACAACTTTGTGCTTGACGGCTCCATGGATACCAATCCCAACAACACCGGCGAGCCCGCCATTGTCCCGACGCTTGAGTCCGTGGAAGAAGTGCAGGTACAAACCGGAAACTTTTCTGCGGAGTTTGGCCGAGGCAACGGTTCGGTCGTCAACCTGCGCACCAAGTCCGGTACGAACGAGTTCCACGGGAAGGCCTGGGAATACATTCGCAATACCGATGTGAACGCACGGAACTACTTCGCGACGCGCGGGACTCCCCTGGTTTTCAATCAATTCGGCGGTATCCTCGGCGGGCCTATTTTCAAGGACAAGACTTTCTTCTTTGTTTCGTATGAAGGAACCCGCAATGCCTCAGGACAGGCTCTGCAGTTCCAGGTGGAGACGCCCGAGTTCAGCAACTACGTTGTGACCAATGCGCCCTCGAGCGTGGCGGCGGGCCTGCTCAAGTCGCATCCGGCCCCCAGGCCATTGCCGGGTACGAATGGGCAGAAGTACGCGGGCGAAGTCGATTTTACTCCTTCGGGATCGAGCACGCCGATCCCTGAACTGGCGACGGCTGCGGTGATCCTGGGTGACTATTCCACCGCCGATCAATATCTGGGAAGAGTCGATCACTCCTTCCACGGTGGCAAGGACAAAGTGATCGGCCGATGGATCTCAGAGAACGAGTATGACAACGGTGGGTACAGCTCGCAACCTGCCACCCTGGGAGAGGCGGCTCGAGGTTACCTGGGGCCGTTCAATGGCTTCTTCGGAGATGCAAATCTCGGACATGTTCATGTCTTCGATCACCTCGTGAATGACGCGCGGTTTTCCTTCCTCGCGTTGGATACCGAAGTTGGAAACCCGAAGGCGGTTGTACCGCAGATCACCATAGTCGGCATTCAGGCGCCATTCGGCGATATCTTCCTGAACGGGACGCGCCTCCGCACTTACGAATGGCGCGATACTGTGAGCATTCAACACGGTCGCCAACTCATCCGCACCGGTGGAGAGTTCCGCAAGATCTTCAAAGGCATCTCTCTCGCACCCCCCACGGCAGGGTCGTTCTTTTTCAGGACAGCGACCGATTTCGCGGGAGATAAGCCCTTCTCGCAGACCCTTACTGTCAATCCCTACACGGGCGAGCCCGCGGGGTTTCCGCGTTATTTCACGGTTTATGAGAGCGGGCTATTCGTCCAGGACGATTGGAAGATCAGCTCGCGCTTCACGTTGAACCTCGGTCTGCGCCACGACTACTTCGGCGATGCATCCGAGAAACATGGCTTGCTCTCGTCCTTCATTCCTGGGACCGGAAGCACCTTCGACGAGCGGCTGGCCACTGGCGCTGTGGGACGAGTCAAGCGGCTCTATACTCCACAAAAGCTCAACTTCTCTCCGCGCGTTGGCTTCGCCTACGACCCGTTTGGAGACGGCAAATCTTCCATCCGCGCGGGGTTCAGCCTCGCTTTCCAACCGCATCACGGCCAATCGATCGCCGGTGCTCGCGCGTTGCCACCGGACGCTATTCAGGGCGTGCTGAGTCCCGCACAGGGCATCGGAACCCAGATCAACTACGGTATTCCCGTCCCCTACAATCCCCAATTTGCCCGAGGCTTGAACGCTCAGGGAGGTGTGCCAGGCCTGCAGATCACCGGATTCGTGGTCAATCCGACCATCAAGACGCAATACAGCGAGAGCTGGTTCCTCAACGTCGAACATGAGTTTCCTAGAAACTGGGTCATCGAGGTGGGTTACGTAGGCACCACCGGTGTGAATCTTGAACGGCTCGACGATGTCAACCGGATGAAGGGCGACTTGATCAGCAACCCCAATCAGATTGGCAAACTGCACCGCATCAACCCCAATTTCGGCACGCTCACCTGGGTCACCAATGGCGTGTCGTCCAGCTACAACGCAGGCACGGTCGAAGTGCGCCACAATGTTGGGCAGTTGTCGCTGCAGGCGAACTATCGCTTCTCAAAGTGGCTCGATACAGACTCCGACACGCAGCCGGGCCAGTTCACCGACAGCTCCGAGCCCGCCAAAGGTGCGGAGGATTTCAACTGCCTGCATTGCGAACGCGGACATTCGATGTTCGACATTCCGCAGCGCTTCACGGCATCGGTGCTCTGGGCGCCCAATCCGGTCAAGCAGCGGAGTCTGCTTGCTGCCGTCGCTGACCACTGGGAACTCTCGACCATTACAGCGGTTCAATCCGGCCGTCCTTTCTCGGTGTGGAACGGCGCCCCTTCCAACTTGCAATGCAACAACAACGGTACGCTGACGCCGGCTCCATCTGCTGGTTGCACCAGCGGAACGCTGATGAATACAGGCGGCGATTACAACCTCGATGGGGGCGGCGCCATTTTCAGCGGCTACTACGATCGTCCCAACGCTCCGAAGCCAGGGACCGTATCCTCTTCGTTTTCCCACAAGCGGTTCCTCACAGGGCTGTTCGATCCCAACGCCTTCCCCACACCCTCGCTAGGTCAGGACGGCACGTTGGGACGCTTCACCTATCGCGGGCCGCACCAGATCAACTCAGACGTCTCACTGGCCCGGAGCTTCTCCCTGCTGGACCGGACTCGGATGCAGCTTCGGCTCGACGCTTTCAACATCCTGAATTACGTCAATCTTTACCTGCCCAACTCTGATCTTTCACTGGCGCTCAATTCCAAGACTGGAACGTATTCGACCACTTCCAGCTTCGGCAAGTCCATACGCGCCTTTGATCCTCGCACGCTGCAGGCCAGCGTCAAATTTGCCTTCTGAGGGGGAACATGAAGACGACTCGGTACATTGCATCCATCGCCGCCCTCCTGTGTCTCTCGATTTCTCCGGCGCTTCCTGAGTCGGCCAGCGACGCAGGAAATATTCCAACGGTTTCGCTTTCGAGTCTCCAGGACCAGGCGCGAAAGCAGATCACCGCAACTGCCAGGATCCAACTGGCCCCGGAATCCGCCGAAGCATTCAACGGAATTGACAGCCTCGAACCGGCAGGCAGCGGTCACGTGCCGAACTATCTCCGCGCTATGGCTTCCATGCCCGGCGTTCCCGCTTCGTTCGCACACGTGATGAAGACGCTGCTCTATGGCGGATTTGTCGCACCCGAAGTTAAATTAGCGATGGGCCTGCGCATGGCGCAGTTGCACAGCAGTCCCTATGTGGTCGCGCACATGGAGCGCTACCTCCGCACCACTGACCGAGGCCGCGAGGTTCTCGCGGCGCTCCAGTCCGGCAACTTCGACTCCCTGCAACCCGCCGACAGGCTCGCACTCGAATACGCTGAGGGCCTCACAGGTGGTGTGCACGGGGTCAGCGACAGCGAATTTGCGAAAGTGCGCGGCTTCTACAACGATTCGCAAATCGTCGAGATGACCATGACGGTTTGCATCTTCAATTACCTCGACCGCTTTGCCGAGGCTCTGAATCTTCCTGTCGAGAGCTGGGTCCTCGATTCCCCAGCGACGGAACCAGAGGCTGCGGCCAGTCTACCCACGGCGCGCATCGGGCTCATCTCCGATGGAGAGATGAAAGCGACAAGCGACCGCCTGGCCGCCATGAAGGATCCCAAGGTCCCTTCAAACGGCTGGGGAATTGGCTTTGCCAACTCCATGCGCGCACTCCTGCGTTGCCCCGAACTGGCGGACGCTTGGATGAATTTCGGAACCACAGCGCGGCAATCCTGGGTCATCAGCCGCGAAGAACAATTACAGGTTTCATTCGCAGTTTCTCTGGCGAACGGATGCCGCTACTGCACGCTCCACCAAGTGCTCGGTCTCCACAAGCTCGGCGTCTCCATGGGCAAGCTCATGGCCATGAAGAAGGACGATGATGCCCTCACCCCGCGCGAGCACGCCGCCGTTCTCTTCGCTCGCAAACTTGCGCTCGATCCTCCTTCGATCACCGATGCCGATTACCAGACTCTTCGCGCGGCATTTGGAGAACAAGGGGCTCTCGATGTCTTAATGCAGATCTGCAGCTTTGCCGGTTTCAACCGCTTTACCGATGGCCTGCATCTTCCTTCAGAAGACGCAGCGGTACAGACTTACCGCGAGGTCTACCACACAGCCCAGACGAGTACTTCGTCATTGCAATAAAGAGTCCAAGCTCGCCACGGGGCTTCTCCTGTGGCGAGACTCGAAAGACATATCCGCGAATCCCCGCTTCAACCCGCCAAACGCCGTGTCATCCCGAAGGACCGTGCGCGCATGCGGGGTGCCCGCGAACAGGTCTTAGTTCGTAGGGTGATCGTCAGGGGGCTGAGGGATGTGCAGTTGGTGCCTCGGTCCCTCGCACTTGGGGGACCGGGGAATCGATGCTGGAATCAGAAGCAGAACCCAAGAGGACTTCAAGGCGTATCTTCTGACAAATCGCTAAATCGCTCACCGACAAATGTGGTGCCAGCTCGCCACCTGGCCGCAAAGTCGCCTACGCGCTCCTATCTCGCGGATCCTTGCTGCGGTTCGATGCCGATGTTGTCGTTAACAGCTCCGCGGATTCGCTGCTTGCACCCCAGATATCGTTCGGTAGTTTGGACGGAAACATGTCCGAGTAGGAATTGGATCTGCTCCAATTCGCCGCCGCACGCATGGCAGAGTTTTGCGCAAGAGCGCTTCAGATCGTGGGGTGCTACCTGAGCAAGACCAACTGCCTTCGCATACTGCTTTACGACGTGCCACACAACGCGTTCCGAAACCATATCGCCCCAGGTTTTGCCCGCGCGGCAGACACATCGGAATAATCGCCCAGTCGAAACCCCGGCCGCTGAGACCCACATATCTATGGTCGCTTTGACCCAATCCGGTACAGGAACTGTCCGAATGTGGCCGCCTTTGCCGATGAGATCAACAATGGCCCAATGCTCCTCGCATTGCTGCAAATGCGTGAACTCCAGATCAGACAGTTCGCGGCGCCGCAGTCCGCAACCAAGTAACACGGCGAGTTTTGCGCGATCACGTTTCCCTTTGAGAGTGTCTGCCGAGGTGACTGCAAGAACCGACGAGCCTCCTCAGCCGTGAGCGAGTTTCCTAACCGAACTCCTAGCTTCCTGACACCCTTTACGCGCCGGACTCCTGCGGCGAGTTCAGGGCTGAGCAGACCAGCGTCCGCAGCCTCGTGGGCCAAGCGTCGCACCGTGGCGAGCCGTCCATTGATCGTGCCGGCGGCCAGATTTCGATTCTCGAGGAAAATCCGGTAGCGCGTGACGACTACTTTGCTGAACGATAGGCGAGGGTCAGAGCAATACCACTGAATAAACTCATCGATCGCGTGGCGGTATCCGCGCTTCGACTCGCGTGAGCGAAGGCTGTCCAGGACAGCCGATTTGCTATGGTCCAGATCAGGAAGGCCAAGTTTCGTCTTCGGTCGCTTTGGCTTCGCGAGGCTCTTACGGGCATTTTTGCTCATTACGACCGCCTCCACTGCGGTGGCAATGAGCCTATTCGTGCAGTCGGACCCGTAACCCGTTTCCCCGGCAACTTGGCCGATCCGGGCACCAGGGCATCCGGCCACATATCTCGCCGATCATGCCTCGGTGAGCGCATCGGCGATGATGCGCTTATTGACAGCCCGCAGGAGATCGAAACCTGAGTCGAGCGCCAGGAGCATTGTCGGATCGATTGAGATCGACTATCAATTTCGGCGTGGGCAGAATCCACCCGAATGTCGAGTTGCGCTTTGTGAGCGTTTGCCTTCAGATCCTATTTGAGTACTCAAACGAACCTCGGCCTCTATTATCTCCGCGCCCGCTGGTACAACGTACAACCCGGTCAGCGGCCGCTTCATGACCCGCGACCCGTACTCGGGCTCCATCTACGGCCCCGCCAGCCTCCATCGGTACAGCTACGCACGCTCCAACCCGCTCGACTTTATCGACAACTCGGGACGAAGCGTCGGCGACGGGGAGCATTCTTAACTCCAGCGACAAGGCTATGAAGACGGCGGTCCATCGAAGCTTGAGAGCTCTGGCGGCTGCGCTTCGAGCGCGAATCAGTCGGCGCTGAGTGCCGAACAAGTCCCTCGGCACCAATTCAGCGCGACTTGCCTGGAAAGGTCTTCGTTCTTGAAGCCGGCATTCAGTATCCATCACTGAAATCAGCTAGCGTGTTTTCGAGGCCCTGCCTGACGGCGGGAGCAGACTGTTGGATAGATGCCCGGCCATGCAACTTTTTGAAGCCCTGACCCCCGGATAATCGCCCGTTATAAGAGCTCAGCATCACGCTAGCTTTATCACGACTAGAACGATCGTCCGATATCAGTGCGGAGTGACAACTCTGATTGAGGATTTTACAAGGTCGCGGTTCAATCCAGTGGCCGTAACGGCGCGCCGCGCCTAATGAAAAGCAACCTTGACGATGAGCAGTCTTGAATCTGCTAGACGTGATGCCTAGAAGGGGAAAACCTAGGCACAGTCTGGGCACAATCCTGGGCACAAAGGTTCTGCGCATCTGTTAAATCTTTGATTCTTAATTACTTTTGTATGGTGCCGGGAGGGGGGGTCGAACCCCCATGACCGCAAGGGTCGGCGGATTTTGAGTCCGCTGCGTCTGCCAGTTCCGCCATCCCGGCTAAATGGGTGGGCACCTCAAAGTATCGCACAGGCCTAACTGGCCGCGCCACCGTGCCGCGACACCTCCACCGAATTCAGGCCTCTCGACAAACGTAATGGTCATGCGACAATAAAGGGTGACTGAGATGACCGCCGCACCCTCATCTGTCCCTTCGCCGACGACTGTAACGCCGGAGGTTCTTGCGCAACATAGCATCACCCCGGACGAATACGATCGCATCCTTAAAGCGCTCGGACGCGTCCCCTCGCTCACGGAACTCGGCATCTACAGCGTGATGTGGAGCGAGCACTGCTCGTACAAGTCCAGCCGCGTCCACCTTAAGCGCCTGCCCACCAAGAGTGATCGCGTGGTTCAGGGGCCAGGCGAGAATGCAGGCATCATCGATGTGGGCGACGGCTGGGCCTGTGCCTTCAAAATCGAGAGCCACAACCATCCCAGCTACATTGAGCCCCATCAGGGTGCGGCCACCGGCGTCGGCGGCATCCTCCGCGACATCTTCACCATGGGTGCGAGGCCTCTCGCGGTGATGGATTCGCTCCGCTTCGGCTCTATCACTCCTGAGCCTGGCGTGGAACAGGAGCTGATCCACAAGAACCACACCATCGTCGAAGGTGTCGTCGACGGCATCGCGAGCTACGGCAACTGTTTCGGCGTGCCCAATCTCGGTGGCGAAACCAAGTTCGAGCCCTGCTACAGTGGGAATCCGCTCGTGAATGCATTCGCCCTCGGCCTCGTGCGCAAGGACGAAATCTTCTACGCCAAGGCCAGCGGCACCGGCAACCCCGTCATATATGTAGGAGCCAAGACCGGCCGCGACGGCATCCACGGCGCCACTATGGCCAGCGAAGAGTTCAAGGAAGGCTCCGATCAGAAGCGCCCCAACGTCCAGGTGGGCGATCCCTTCATGGAGAAACTCCTCCTTGAGGCCTGCCTTGAAGCCATGAAGACTGGCGCTATCGTCGGCATTCAGGACATGGGCGCAGCCGGCCTCACCTGCTCTACTTGCGAGATGGGTGCGCGAGGCGGTGTCGGTCTGGATGTCGAGCTCGATCTCGTGCCCCAGCGCGAAACCGGCATGAGCGCCTACGAAATCATGCTCTCTGAAAGCCAGGAGCGCATGCTGCTCGTTGCAGAAAAGGGCAGGGAAGACGAAGTGCTCAAGGTCTTCGCCAAGTGGGGACTCGACGCAGTCATCGTCGGTACCGTCAGGCCCGAGCCGTGCCTGCGCATTCGCCATCATGGTGTGCTTGAGGCCGACATCCCCAACGAGTCGCTGACGGACGACGCACCTCTGTATCACCGACCTGTCGGTGTGTGGAAGGCTCCCGTTGGGCAGATTCCGCCGGTGTCGGCGCAGGCCCAGCTCGCTCAGGACCGCAACTACACTGAGGATCTCAAGTTTCTCCTCGCTAGCGCCAACGTTTGCTCCAAGCGCTGGGTCCACGAGCAATACGACACCATGGTGCAGACCAACACCGTCATCGGTCCCGGCGGCGAAGCCGGTGTGATGCGCATCAAGGGCACCGGTACGGACGGCCGTGAACGTGGCCTCGCTATGGCTCTCGACGGCAATGGTCGCTGGTGTTATCTCGACCCCAAGCTTGGCGCGATTCATGCGGTCGCCGAGTCTGCGCGCAAAGTCGCCATGACCGGCGCCCTTCCTGTTGCCGCTACAAATTGCCTCAACTTCGGCAATCCTGAGAAGCCCGAAATCATGGCGCAGCTCTCGGCCGCCATCGACGGCATCTCCGAAGCCTGCACCACGCTCGGCACGCCCATCACTGGCGGCAACGTCTCGCTCTACAACGAGACGCGCGGCGAGGGGATTTATCCCACACCGGTGCTCGGTATCGTCGGCATCCTCGACGATGTTACCAAGGCTGTCCCGGCGCACTTCCAGCGCGGCGGAGAAGCCATCGTGATGCTTTGGCCCGTTCCCCGGGGCGAAGAGCCGAACCCCGCGCTCAAAGTTCCGCGCGACAGTGAGCCGACCGACGCGCAGTCCAGCAGCGTTCCCGGAGTCATGGGAGACGAGCCAACCATCGTTTCGGAAGACGCACCTTTGACCGACGAGATTGCTCCAGCGGAGCTCGCCGCCTTCGGTTCCTCTGAATACGCCAAGGTCGTGCTCGGCGGAATCTGGGGCACACCGCCCGATATCGACCTTGAAGCCGAAGCCGACCTGCATACGCTGCTCGGCGTGCTGGCAGACCGCCAGCTCATCAGCTCCGCAAGCGACCTCTCCGATGGCGGCATCGCTGTCGCTCTCGCGCAATCCACCTTCCGCCACGGAATCGGCGCTACAATCGAGCAGGAACAGGCGCTCATGATCCATCCGCTCTTCGGCCTGTTCGCCGAGCCGGCATCCACGGTGCTCCTCGCCTGCGATCCCAGCCAGGTGGATGCGATTGACGAGTTGGCCGACGAATACAGCTTTTACTGCGCCCGCATCGGCACCACCGGCGGCAATCGCCTCGAGATCAAAGTCTACGGCGAGACCTTCATCTCCGCGCCCGTTGATGACCTTCGCAGGCCCTGGGCCGCTGCCCTCGACTTCGCACTCCACGAAGAGGTGCTCGCATGACCCGGGTCCTCTATCAGGGATTCGAAGGCCTCCCAGACCACTCAGAACAGATCAAAGCGCAATCGAGCGGCACCGCGCCTTCCTGTCCCCTGAGCCCTGATCCCGGTTCATCGGAGCTCGCCGGCGGAGCTGACGAGCTTCACGAAGAATGCGGCGTAGTCGCCATCCACGGTCATCCCGACGCTGCGCGCCAGGCCTACCTCGGACTCTATGCGCTCCAGCATCGCGGCCAGGAGTCTGCGGGCATCGCCACTGCCGATGGCCAGTTCCTCGCCAACATCAAGGGCATGGGCCTCGTTAGCGAAATCTTCACCGATGATGTGCTCCAGAAGCTCCCCGGCGACATGGCTATCGGCCACACGCGCTACTCCACTACCGGCGACTCTGCGCTTCTCAATGCGCAGCCCATCCGCGTCGAATCCACCAAGGGCTTAATCGCCATCGCGCACAACGGCAACCTCGTCAACCTTGGCACGGTTCGCGCCAAGCTCGAGCGCGCCGGCGCATACTTTCAGACCACGTCCGACTCCGAGATCATCGTGCAGCTCATCGCGCACTCGCATGCGGGCACGCTGGTTGATGCCATCGCCGAATCGCTCTCGCAGGTCGATGGCGCCTTCTCTATTGTCATGATGACTCGCGACCGTGTTTTCGCGGCGCGCGATCCCCGCGGTTTCCGCCCGCTTTCCATGGGCCGCATCCACAATCCCGGCGGCCGCGACACCATCGTGTTCGCCAGCGAGACCTGCGCCTTCGATCTGCTCCGCGCCGAGTACGAGCGTGACGTGCTCCCCGGGGAACTGGTCATGGTCACCGAGGACGGTGTCACCAGTCGCCAGTACTCCAGCGGAGTCGAACAGACAAGCTGCATCTTCGAGCACGTCTACTTCGCCCGTCCTGACTCGCGCATCTATGGCCGCTGGGTTCAGGAGAGCCGCGACCAGATGGGCCGTCAGCTCGCCCGCGAGTCGCACGTGCCCTCTGACGTCATCGTGCCCGTGCCCGACTCCGGCGTCACCGCTGCGCTTGGCTATGCCGAAGAGGCCGGCGTGCCGTTCCGTCTCGGCCTAATCCGCAATCACTACGTGGGCCGCACCTTCATTGAGCCCGAGCAGCGCGTGCGCGACTTCGGCGTGAAGCTCAAACTCAACCCGGTACGCAATCTGCTTGAAGGCAAGCGCGTCATCCTCATCGACGACTCCATTATCCGTGGCACCACCTCGCGCAAAATCGTCCGCATGGTCCGCGGCGCCGGCGCCAAGGAAGTTCATCTTCGCATCAGCTGCCCGCCCACCATCTCGCCGTGCTTTTACGGAGTCGACACGCCCAGCAAGCGCGACCTCATCGCCGCCAACAAGACGATCGATGAAATCCGCGAGTTCATCGAAGCCGATTCACTTGCCTATCTCTCGCTCGACGGCCTGCAGAGAGCCTGCGGCAGCACTCCAGGCGCGAACACCGGCTACTGCGTCGCCTGCTATACCGGCAACTACCCCACCCAGTGGGTCGACGTGGAAGACATTCTGCCCGCTGCAGCAAACGTCTAGACAGTCTCGGCCAACACTCTCTTCCGGCTGCTCTATAAATCAGCGCAATCTCATCCAGAGTGGAACAGGTGCGGCTTTTCGCACCTGCGGATCGAAGCATCTGCGGTTGCTTCTGACAGGCAGACTACTCCGCGTTTGATCCATATCAAAGGCTGAAGCGCCGCGCTCGCAAGTTGATCCCAGAGCCTGATCCGATAAACTCAACCTTCGGCCAAATACTTCTCACTGGCCCGAGGTTGTGCATGACCCAGGTGCGCTTTCTCTTCGGTGGCGCGGTCTTTCTCGCTGCCTTCCTGCTCTTCCTTGTCGAGCCCATCGCCGCCCGTCAGCTTCTTCCAGTTCTCGGCGGGTCTGCCTCCGTCTGGATCACCTGTCTTGTCTTCTTCCAGACTGCGCTCCTCGTCGGCTACCTCTACGCGCACTGGCTCTCGCAGCGCCCGCGCTCAGTCCTGGTCCTCATCCTTCTCGCCGCAGCGGTGGCCACCGCAATCGCCTGGTCCCTCGTGCACCCCGATCAGTCTCAAGGCGCGGGGCATCCCATCTGGACAGTCTTTCGTGTTCTGGGCGCCTACATTGGCATTCCCTTCATCGTGCTCTCCGCCACCAGTCCTTTGTTGCAGGTCTGGTGGGCGCGGTCCGAGTCCAGTCAAGTGCCGTATCGGCTCTACGCGCTGTCCAATCTCGCCTCGTTCCTGGCACTCGCAGCCTATCCCGCTCTGGTCGAGCCGAACCTGACATTGCACAACCAGCGACTCGTCTGGTGCTCAGGCTTCCTGGTCTTCGCAGCTCTGCTAGTGCTTCTCGCATTCCGCATGCGCGGCGTTGAAAACGTCAGCGCCAAAACCGTCGAACCGAACGCCGCCGCACCAACTGCCTCATTTGCTGACAAGCTCCTCTGGGTTCTGCTCCCCATGGGCGCCACCATGCAGCTCAGCACCGTCACCGCCTACATCACGGCCAACGTAGCTGCTATCCCGCTACTCTGGATCCTGCCTCTCGGCGTCTACCTGCTTACTCTCATCCTCGCCTTCCAGTTCCGACTCGCCCTTCCCTGGAACATCATTGCGCGCATCATGGTTGTCCTTCTCGGCGGCCTGGCCTACTCCCTCCACAACACCAATGCCGGCTGGCCCCTCTGGGTCTCGCTCCTCTTCTTCCTGGGCGAGCTGTTCTTCGCCTGCATCTTCTGCCATGTCGAAGCGGTGCGCCTTCGCCCCGAGCGCCCATCGGAGGTCACGCTCTTCTATCTGCTCTTCGCCGCCGGGGGCGCCATCGGATCGTTCCTCATCGGCATCGCTGCACCGCTCCTGTTCGACTACAACCTCGATCTGCCCCTCACCTTTCTCGTCACCGCTCTGCTTGCCCTCGCTGTCAACTGGCGCAGTGGATGGAACCAGCGTCTTCTCTGGGGCGTTGCCAGTGTGGCCATGGTGGCGGTGACATTCATGGTCCGGCACTCGTACAGTCACAACACCACCGTCGCCACGCGCAACTTCTACGCCAGCCTGCGCGTCACGCAGGACCTCTTCAGCTATCCCGGCGCAACCGTGCGCACACTGATGAACGGCAGCATCCAGCACGGCACGCAGATTTTCGGCACCGACGACCTCCGCCGCACCCCCACCACTTACTACGCGCGCAACTCCGGCGTTGGCTTAGCCATGCAGTACTGCTGCCTCGCACGGGAATCGGAGACCATAGACCCCCAGTCGGCGCCGCAGGCGCAGTTGGCCGCACCACAGGTGCCGCAGCGCCCGATGAGCATCGGCGTCATAGGCCTCGGCGCGGGAACCATGGCCGCCTACGGCCGCGCTGGCGACCGCATCCGCTTCTACGAGATCAACCCTGCCGTCGTCCCCATCGCGCGCAACGTCTTCACCTACATTCGCGACTCCCCCGCGCAAATCGACATCATCCAGGGCGACGCCCGCAACTCGCTAGCCTCCGAACCCCCGCAGCACTTCGACGTCCTGGTCGTCGATGCCTTCTCCGGCGACGCCATCCCCATTCACCTGCTCACAGCCGAGGCGCTCGCTCTGTACCGCAAGCATCTCAACCCCAACGGCATCCTCGCCTTCCACATTTCGAATCGCCACGTTGATCTCGCTCCGCCCATCGCATTACTGGCCCAGTCCGCGGGCATGCAGGCGCGCCGCTTCGACGTAAACAGCCCCAGCGGCCCCGGCGAATACGTCTCCACCTGGATGCTGGTTACCGCCGATCCTCAGTTTTTCGAGCTGCCCGATATCGCGCCACACGCGCACATGACCAAGCCCAGACCCGGCCTCAAGCTGTGGACCGACGACTACTCGGCCCTGCTCCCTGTGCTGCGCTGGTGAGACCCGGATTTGCCCCGGATACCGACGCCACATCTCCCGGCTCCTCTTGCCGCATATACTGTCATGCACCAACCCATAGTTATCGGAGCGGCTCATGACTCGCTGGCGCATTGGCATCGCATTCGTCTTTCTGCTTCTCCTCAGCCGCTCGCATGCCCAACAGGACCCATACACCGGCAGCCTTCTCGACGGTCTCTCTCACCTCCAGGACACAACCACCGCCCGCGTCTCCTCCTGGGATCATTCCGGCGGCAACTACGACTTCGTCAAAATCGCCCCAGGGGAAACAAAGACTCTCGCCGAAATCTCCGGCGCCGGTGTGATCCGGCGCTTTTACTTCGCCCCTCTCGCCAGCGACCGAATGCGCTATCGCAAAATGATCCTGCGCATCTACTGGGACGGCCAGAAGGATCCATGCGTTGAGGTGCCGCTCGGCGACTTCTTCGGCTCGGGCCTGGGCACCCTGCGCTACTTCCACTCCATCGCCATGGACGTGAATCCGGGTATTCGCGGCCGCGACTTCGACGCCATGGTCTCCTATCTCCCCATGCCCTTCGCCAGCGGGGCACGCATCACGCTGGAGAACGACGGCGGCATGCAAGATCTTATCGTCTGGTATCACTTCGATTACGAACGCTATCCGGACGGGAAACTACCGCCTCACACCGGCCGCCTTCACGCGCAGTGGCGCCGCGTTCCCAGAACGCCCGTTCCGCCCGGCGTACCTAGGAACACGCAACTCGGCGCAAATGGTTATCGAAACACAACCGGAGACAACAACTTTGTCATCCTCGACGCCGCCGGTCACGGCAACTTCGTCGGCCTTTTCCTCACCGTCGATAACATCGCGGGCGGTTGGTACGGAGAAGGCGACGACATGATCTTCGTCGATGGCGAGAAGTGGCCGCCAACCTATCCCGGCAGCGGGCACGAAGAGGTATTCAACGCCGGCTGCTGCCCCGACGAGGAGTATTCCGGCCTCTACACCGGCTTCTATCTCATCGAGAACTACAAAGCGCCCTTTGGCGGCAAGAACCAGATGTATCGCTTCTACGTGAACGATCCCGTGCGCTTTCGAAAATCAATTCGCGTTACCATCGAACATGGGCACGACAACAACTTCGAGAACGATTACACGTCCACTGCGATCTGGTACCAGGATGAGCCGCACAAGCCCTTCCCGCCTCTGCCGACCGCGGCTGTCCGCCTCCCCGCGTGGCCAGATGGAGTCGCATCCGCACTGGACGCGGAAGCCAGACTCACCCGCGCCGCCGGCAAGCTAAAGCTGACTGAAACGGATCAGGCCGAGTGGGAGAAGCTCGAAGCGTCCCGCAACAGAGCCTTCCACACTTTTCGATACGATGAATTCCTTCAGGGCGTGCAAGCGATGGAGACGATCCTGCGCAAATACCCCCAATACAAGCCGGCCCAGCCCTGAATCGTAATTCGCGTTTCGCGCCGTTCTGACCGAAGCCCATGCGAGCCGGAAATCCTGTGGCCCGTGTCACAAGACGTTCACACTCCCCGTGTGATAGCCTTCGGTCCTCAACTGATAGACGCCCGGCGGCGGCTGTCCCCGTTGATCCGCCTGGCGCCTGCCTGAGACTCTCCGCATGGACGAGGAACACGGCAGACCGGGATCTTTGGCCGCACCATCTGGCCAATTCGACGCCCTCCAGGACGCCCTCCCGAAATCCCTGTGCCTCACCAGCCCTCGGGCGCCGAATCCAACCGGGGTGCCCCATCCAGGCTCCGCTTGGGCGGGAGACCACGATCCGGATACCACCGAACCGAAATCCACATTGACCGCGTACTTCAGGGAGGAAGGCCGGGGCTCAAGCCCCGGCATGGCACAACTCTCCCGCGCTCTTATGACCTGTCATCCTGACCCAGAGCAATGCGATGGGGAAGGATCTGCGGTTGTTTTTGACCGCCCTCGTGGAATCCTCTACCGCCCCCTTACCAACCTCGACCTAATTCCACCCCTCAACGCCCCCTTCAAAAAACAACAGTCCCGGCCAGCCGGGAACGGCGCCGAAGGCGCGGTCAGCCGCACCGCAGGTGCCAAGGAGAACACCCATGAAAACGTACCAGGGAAGTGAGATCCGCAACGTAGCTGTAGTGGGGCATGCGCACAGCGGCAAGACCACATTGATCGCTGCTTTGCTGCATGCCGCCAAGATGACTCCCGCACAGGGGCGCGTCCACGACGGCTCCGCTGTTACCGCCTATGACGAAGAAGAGGTCGCCCGCGGCACTACGATGCAGAACGCCGTTGCGTTCGCCGAGTGGCAGGGCACCAAGATCAACTTCGTCGACACGCCCGGCTTCCACATGTTCTGCCACGAAGCCCGCGCCGCACTTCTCCCTGTTGAATCGGTTGCTGTCGTCGTCAATGCGCAGAACTGTGTTGAGCCCGTTACCGAGCGCGTCTGGAAGTACGCCGAAGAAGCCAACGTCCCCCGCATCGTGGTCATCAACCAGATGGACCACCCGAAGGCTGGCGGCGAAGGTGGACTGACGGCCCTCATTGAAGATCTGCACGAGCGCTGGGGCCGCACCTGCACGCCTGTCCAACTGCCCATCGTCGATGCCAAAGGATTCCAGGGCGTAGTCGACCTCGTCACCATGGAAGCGTTCTACTACACGCCCAACGGCGATGGCCGCGGCAAGATCGGCGAGATTCCCGCCACACTGGCCCACGCCGCCAAAGAAGCCCATGAGGCTCTCGTCGAGCTGGTCGCCGAAGGCAAAGACGAACTAATGGAAGAGTTCTTCGCCGAGGGCACCATCCCCGAGCAGCACCTCATCACCGCACTCCACGAGGCCATTCGCGAAGACCGCATCTTCCCGGTCCTGTTCGCCAGCGGCGAGACCAACGTCGCCACCGATCACCTCCTCGACTTCTTCAAGGTCTACGCGCCTGCGCCCATCGAGCGCGCCCCCATCGCCGTCCGCACGCCGGCACTCGCTGCCGCAGCCAACGGCAATGGCGGATCGGCTGATGCCGCCGAAGCCGCAACTGCCACGCGGGCCGTCTCTGACTCTGAGCCCGCCGCTCTGCTGGTCTTCAAGACCATGTCCGACCCGTTCGCCGGCCGCATCAGCTTCTTCAAGGTCGTTAGCGGCTGCGTCAAGAATGATGCCACCCTTGAAAACTATTCGCGCCGCGGACAGGAGAAGTTCTCACACCTCAGCGTGATGCAGGGACGCAAGGCCGTCGAAATCCCCGAACTCCACGCCGGCGACATCGGCGCAGTCGCGAAGCTGAAAGATACGCTCACCGGCGACACGCTCGGGGTTAAGGGCTCTGACATCCTCGTCGACCTCCACCCACTGCCGGAGCCGGCCATGACCTACGCCATTGAGCCCAAGTCGCGCGCCGATGAAGACAAGCTCGCCCCCGCCATCCACAAGCTAATGGAAGAGGACCTGCTCATCCGCTTCTATCGCGACCCGCAAACCAACGAGTTCCTCATCGCCGGCGCCGGCCAGCCGCATATCGAGGCCATCGTCTCCCGCCTCAAGAAGCGCTACCACGCCGAAGTTACCCTTAAGTCGCCCAAAGTGCCCTATCTTGAAACCATTCGTGCCAAGGGCGAAGCTCACGGCCGCCACAAGAAGCAGTCCGGCGGACACGGCCAGTTCGGCGATTGCAAGATCCGCATGGAACCCCAGCCTCGCGGCGGCGGTTTTGAGTTCGCCTCTGAGGTCTTCGGCGGAGCCATTCCGAGGCAGTTCATCCCGGCCATTGAAAAGGGCGTAATCGAAGCTGCCGCGCGCGGCTACCTCGCCGGCTATCCCGTCGTCGACTTCAAAGTCATCGTCTACGACGGCAGCTACCACGACGTCGATTCCAATGAAATGAGCTTCAAGACCGCCGGACGCCTCGCCTTCAAGAAGGCCATGGAAGTCTGCAAGCCCGCGCTGCTTGAGCCCATCATGAAGGTCGAGATCGAAGCTCCCGACGAGTTCGCCGGCGCCATCATGGGCGACCTCAGCAGCCGCCGAGGACGTCCCCAGGGCATGAACTCCAAGGGCAAAACCACCGTCGTCAACGCCGAGGTTCCCATGGCCGAAATGCTCACCTACGGAACCCAGCTCACCTCAATGACCCAAGGCAAGGGAAGCTACCGCATGGAAATGGATCACTACGACTTTGTCCCGCAAATCGTAGCCGACAAGATCCTCTCCAACGCCAAGCGCCCTGTCGACGAAGAAGAAGAATAGCCGCTGCTTCGACTCACACGCAGTGCTGAGCCCAGGTCCCGCCGGTCGGACCTGGGACTCGGCACGCCAGCACCCCTGAACGAATCCGCAGCGTCCTCCCGAATCCCCTTATGTCATCCTCATCGCCGCTCAGTATGATGGAAGCAATCTCCGCAGCGCCATGGGGCTGCCTCTGCCCATTAAGTTCATTCTCGCCGCCTTCTGGGGATCTCTGATGGCCCTCCTCACTCTTCTGGAAGGCCCGCTCTCCGTCGCGTCCGACAACCAGTTTTACGTTTTAGTAGAACGCTGTCTTTTCTGGCTGATCATGCCCGGCGTGGTCATCGGAACCACCGCCGGTTCCTTTTCGCTTGCCATCTGCGCCAATGCCGCCTTCCACTTCAGCCTCTGCTGGCTTCTGCTCCGCATCTTCCTCCGCGAGCGCAAGCGCCCGGAGCAGCGCGAATCGATCGGTTAGCGTCCTCATCAAACCGCTTTGAGCCAAGGGACCCCCGTGAAAACCCTAGCTCCCTTCCGGCTGCCCCGAGGAGTAAGGTCTAGTCGCATGAAGGCTTACGTCTGTCACCGTGATGCCCGCACTGCTGACCTCACGGGCCAAGGGATAAGTTTGAGTGCCACACCGTGCTTTACCATGCGAAGAGTGCGCGCCGAGTTCCTTGTGAAGCTGCTCAACAGCGCGCCAACCAGTTCGCGCGTCCATCATTGTCGGTTCGAAATGGAAGAACTGGAGCCGGAACGATACGCACTGGTTTGCGCGCACCATCCAGACCAGACTGCGGCTGACTGATCTGCGCCGAAGCACTCCAACTCAGCGCCTTTTGAACGCCCGGAAGGAGTTCCATGCAATGCCAAACGTGTAGCTCTCCCAACTTGTTACGAGTGTCCCGCAAAGGGTTGCTCCAGAAGCTCGTGCTGCCGTGGTTCGGCCTTTATCCCTGGATCTGCGAAATCTGCGGACACGTGAGCCTCCTGCGAGTGCGAAACGCGCGCTCGTCGGCATCTCACTAACGCCTCAACCTTCTTCCTGCTCGTTTGCGCGGCCACGTGCCTGCCGCCTCGATCCACGCCGGGCCCGCTGCTCCAGGTCCCCCGCTTTTGCCCACTGGAAACAATTCGTTCGCTGGCTCAGCCCACTCACGATAAAAAAGATCGTAGGCCATGTCGATTTGGGCATTCTCCGTTCGATGTGTAGATGAAACCGGCTGAATGCAATTTCGATTCTCCGGCAACATAAACCAACGGAGGTTCTACATCATGCGATTCCTGAGCATCTACAAGTGTCCTGAACGTGCCACCCCACCCAGCCCGGAAGAAATGTCTGCCATGGGCAAGCTGGTTGAGGATTGGATGAAAAGCGGGAGGTTGCTGAGTACCGAAGGCTGCCTTCCCACCGCCATGGGCGCCCGCATCCGCGTCGATAAGGGCAATTTCACCGTCTCCGATGGCCCGTTCTCTGAGGCCAAAGAGGTCGTGGGCGGCTTTGCCATTCTCGACGCTCCTTCAAAAGAAGCAGCCGTGGCCTTCGTTAAGGAGTTCCTGGAAGTCACCGGCCAGGGCGAATGCGAACTGCGCCAGCTCTTCGACGCAAACTGCGGTGCCAGCATCACCGACCAGATCGAGACTGCCGCCGCGGCGCACTGAGGCGCGATGCTCAGCCTCTCGCGGCAAAATTTGCCCGGCCAACGTCGCCCGTGATGTGATCGGTAGGAATGTCTGCTGCCGATTCCCGTCACGCCATTGGGTCGGTCTGGAAATTGGAGGCCGCCAAGGTCATCGGCGGGCTCACGCGCATCGTTCGCGACGTGAGCCTCGCTGAAGATCTCGCGCAGGAAGCGCTCGTGGCTGCGCTGGAGAAGTGGCCGTCAACTGGCATTCCGCCCAACCCCGGCGCCTGGCTCATGGCAACAGCCAAGCGCCGTGCCATTGATCACTATCGCGCTTCCGAACGCAACGGACGAAAATATGAAGTGCTCAGCCGCGAGCTGCAGGAACTGGAGCGTACGCCACCTGACCTCGTCACCGCGCTTGACGATCACATTGGTGACGACGTCCTGCGTTTGATCTTCACTGCTTGCCACCCGGTCCTGTCGACGGAGGCTCGTGCGGCACTTACCCTGCGCGTCGTGGCAGGCCTAACCACCGACGAGATTGCTCGCGCGTTCCTGGTTCCCGAACCAACCATCGCGCAGCGCATCGTCCGCGCCAAAAAGACACTGGCGCAAAAACAGGTTCCCTTTATGGTTCCGCGCGGACTCGATCTTGCCGCGCGGCTTTCATCGGTGCTTGAAGTTATCTATCTCATCTTCAATGAGGGATACTCAGCCACCGCTGGAGAAAATCTCACCCGCACCTCGCTGATCGAGGAAGCGCTTCGCCTCGGCCGTATCCTGGCCGAGCTGGACCCGAACGAATCCGAGGTGCACGGGCTCCTGTCCCTCATGAAGATTCAGGCATCGCGTTCGCACGCCCGTGTGGGTGCATCCGGCGAGCCGATTCTGCTCATGGATCAGGACCGCACACTATGGGATCATGCGCTCATCCGCCGCGGTCTCGATGCTCTCGATCGCGCAAACACTCTCGCGCAACGTCGTGGGCCTTATCGCTTGCAGGCTGAGATCGCGGCCTGCCACGCACGTGCTGCTGCCGCCAGCGAAACGGATTGGGGAAGGATCGTTTCGCTCTACAATGAGCTTGCGGCAGTCGCGCCTTCACCCGTGGTGGAACTGAACCGCGCTGTAGCCGTGAGCAGGTACGCGGGACCGCACCCAGCCCTTGAACTGCTGGAGCCTCTGCGCGCCGATCCACTCTTCAGGAATTACCACCTGCTGCCAAGCGTCCGCGGCGACTTGCTCGCCATGCTGGGCCGCCACGCCGAAGCCCGCGTCGAGTTCGAGCGGGCAGCAAGCATGACTCAGAATGAGCAAGAGCGAAAGCTGCTCCAGGAGCGCGCCCTTGCCAGCGCGAACGCGGAACAATCGGTGCAGTGAGAAAGTTAGAAGTGGGTGGTGAGGGCTTCTCGTTCAGGTCATGCTGCCCGCTCGCGCGCAACACGTTCCGCTTGCCGCCTACGAATCTTGGCGCGCGGAGCGGACGCAGCCAACGCAATCTTTATGTTCTGAGTGCGCGCGCCCCTTCTCCTGAGGAGTGTACCGGGTGTGGCACGGCCTGCCTTTGCACGTCCAGAGTTCGGTTTCCCTCGACCAGGTACTCCGCCATTGGAGTGGGTTTCGCCGGTACCGGGCGGCGGCTCAGAGCCCGAAGCGCTAAGTTCGAGCGCGTAAGCCTGCCGATAATGCTCGAGTGCGCCTTGGGCTGAGAAGAGTTGAAGCCGCAAATCCTCGACCTCTTCGGCCGTCAGACCCGGCTGAGTCAAGCGATCTCCAACTTCCTTAATTAGCTTTTCAAGATAGGTTATGTGAGACTGCAGGGAATGTCGCATCGGGTCAGGGGCGTCTCCAATCCGGTACTAGGTTCATAAGATGCAAAACGTCCGCGAAGCGGCCTGCCATCAGGCGCCTTCGATCGGAGGTGGTAACGAAGGATCTGCGGCCGCGCTTTGGTTTGACGGCTGACTATCGCCAGTTTCTGCCGGCAAACCTCGTTGATCTATGCTCGTACCCAGTCCCAACGCCTGACTAACAACCGGGTCCTTCGGGAGCACCAATGGATCTCCCGTCGCACTCACACCCAACGCGTTACCGAGCGACACCTCGGCCGGAAGAGCCGCTGATAGGTCTGCACGCGTGGTATTCTCCGGGCCGAGACTGTCTCCCGTCTCGGCCGGGGAGATCTTCTCGAGCAAAATGCGCTTCAGCGCGAGCAAATCGGGATGGTCCGGATCCAGATCCGAGTTTTGCTCGACACTTCGCACAATGTCGCGCAACACGTCGTCATGTGCACCAGGACCCATGGTTCGTTAGATGTAGAAGTTCACCGCGCTGACGCGCTTGACTTCAGAATGGACAACTGGAGGGGTTCCTGGCCACCTGACCTCACGGCCGCCTGATCACCCGACCGCCCGGTCACCTGTTCAGTACGTCTGACCCAATCGCAGTATTTGAGCCCTTTTTGCGGTGAAACCAAATCACGTTCACTGGCGCGATTTCTCGAATCGTGGTACTTTCATAACACCCGCCGGACTCTCCGGCCTTGGGAGGGAACAGTGTTCCAGCTCGTCACCGTTGTCAGAATTCGACCTGCTCGCTGAACATTGCCTCGGGATCCCAATCGCATGCCGCCCCCCGCGGCACCCCGAGGATGACCTCAGCCCCGGGAATCGCACTGCACACAACTTAAAGTACTTAGCAGCGTGAGCCCACTCGCTCGTGCCCTCATCTTTTGCAGGGCATTGTGGAGTTCTCCATGTCTACTCTTGAATCAATAGCGCCGCAGCAGCCGCATGATGCGCGCGCATCTTCCCTATGGTCCTCGGTACGGGAGGCCCTCCGCGGCTCCCACCAGGACTACACCACCGGCAGCCTCAATCGCTCCATCCTCCTGCTCGCCATTCCCATGGTCCTGGAGATGGTCCTCGAGTCCCTGTTCGCCGTCGTGGACGTCGCCTGGGTAGGTCGCCTCGGCGCGAATGCTGTTGCCACCGTTGGGCTTACGGAGGCAATGCTAGCTCTGGTTTTCTCCATCGGCATCGGCCTGTCCATGTCCACAACGGCCATGGTGGCCCGCCGCATCGGTGAAAAAGACCCCGAAGACGCGTCAATCGCAGGCATGCAGGCAGTAATTCTGGGCCTCACGATCTCGCTGCTCGTTGGCCTCCCGGCCGGCATCTTGGCTCCGCGCCTGCTGGCCTGGATGGGCGCAACTCCCGCCATTGTCGCAACAGGCTCCGGTTACGCACGCATCGCGCTGGGTGGCTGCGGCGCAATCCTCATGCTCTTCCTCAACAATGCGATCTTCCGCGGCGCGGGCGATGCGGCAATCGCCATGCGGCTGCTATGGGTCTCTAACATCATCAACTTAGTCCTCGATCCCTGCCTGATCTTCGGTCTCGGTCCTTTCCCGCGGATGGGCGTCACGGGCGCGGCCATGGCCACGCTGACGGGGCGCAGCATCGGCGTGCTCTATCAGTTCTGGCGTCTCGCGCAGGGCACGGAGCGGCTGCCGGCGTTGGCCCGTCATATGCGGCTGAACATCGGCGTGATGCTCCGTCTGCTGCGCGTATCAGCTACCGGAATCCTCCAGTTCGCGATCGGTCATGTGAGCTGGATCTTCCTCGTGCAGATCGTTGCCCTCTTCGGTGCGGCCTCCGTCGCGGCATACACGGTGGCAATCCGCATCGTGATGTTCTTCATCTTGCCGTCGTGGGGACTGAGTAACGCAGCGGCCACGCTGGTGGGCCAGAACCTGGGCGCCCAGCGGCCCGATCGGGCCGAGCAGGCCGTCTGGCGCACGGGTTTCTACAACATGCTGTTCCTCGGCGGCCTCGGTCTCTTCTTTATCGTCTTTGCCACCCCCGTCGTGAAGCTGTTTTTGGACGATCCGGCAGTCATTCCCATTGCCGCGGTTGCCCTGCGAACCTTTGCCTGCGGAAACATCGGCTACGCCTATGGAATGGTGATGCTGCAGGCCTTCAACGGAGCGGGAGACACGGTCACGCCGACGATCGTGAACTTCTTCGGCTTCTGGGTGCTTGAGCTTCCGCTGGCTTGGCTACTAGCCAAAACAGTAGGAATGCATGCGGAGGGTGCGTTCCTCTCCATCGTGATTGCCGAATGCGCGATGGCGACAGCTGGGATCGTGCTGTTCCGCCAAGGGAAGTGGAAGAGAAAGAAAATCTAGCCGAGCGGCGAGCCAACTGCGGACCAGGAAATCCATCCCGGTCCGCGTTTTATGTGCTGTGATCCGAATCTCAAGTGGACTCAGGAACATCTGAGAAAATGATGTCAGTGAACGGATTGGGACAATCAGCCGCGCCGCGGCGAATTCTGGCGGTCTGTTGTGCGCTTTTTTGCGCCGCCTGCGGAATTTCCGCGGCACACAGCCAGTCGGCGAACCCGTCTTCGGCTGTGAATCCTTATTTTGGCAGCGTGACACTGAAGCCAGCGACCGACCAGGTGATTCAACTCTCCTTGGACGATGCCATCCAGCGTGGCCTTACCAATAATCTCGGACTGAAAGAGGCGGAGAACGCAGAAAAGACGATCCGCGGCCAACAGCTTCAGGCATTGCAGGAGTTTCTGCCCACCATTACGCTCACCGGCGATACAGGCTATTACCAGCACGATTTGGCTGCTTTGGGCTTTAAGGGATCGAGCCTGCCGCCCAGTCTGGGCGTTAAGTTCCCAGCCGTCACCCACGACACGCTAACAGAAGGCCAGATCCACTACGACCAGATTCTGTTTTCAGGTCCGGTCATCGCCGGATGGAAGGCGGCCGGCGCGGCTACGCGGGTAGCGCACTTTGCTAAGATGACCGCCCGCGGCGAAGTGATCCAGCAGGTAGCCTCGGCCTATCTGCATGCCCTTGCGTCATCTAGCGAAGTAGACAACGCCAAGGCCCTTGAACAGGCCGACCTGGTTCAGCTCAATCATGCGCACGAACAGCGGGTTGCCGGCGTGGGGACCAGTCTCGACGAGCTTCGCGCCCGTGTGCAGTATCAGACGCAGCAGCAGGCGACCATTGTCGCTCAGAACGAATTCGATAAGGACCTGATCCTGCTTAAGCGTGAGATCGGACTCGACCCCGGACAGAAGATCGTGCTTACCGACCAGGCTCCGTTCAGCGAATTGACCGATCAGACACCGGAGGAACTCCGGGCTCTGGCCTACAAGAGCCGTCAGGACTACCAGAACCTGCAAAATCAAGTCCAGGAGCTCAAGGCGGTGCACTCGGCCTATCGCAGCCAGCGCTACCCGACGCTGAGCTTTAGCGGCAACTATGGAGTGCAGGCGATCACGACCATCGGCTCGCACGGCGTGTTTTCGGCGGTCGGCACCTTAAGCGTTCCCATCTTCCGTGAGGCTCGCATTCGCGGCGATATCGACGCGGCGCAAGCCCAACTGAAAGCGGCTAATTCTCAGCTTGACGATCTGCGCAGCCGGATCGATCAGCAGGTGCGCTCGGCGCTTCTCGATGTCAGTGCAGCCCGCAAGCTGGTCGATGTAGCGCGCTCGAACGTGGACTTGTCCACGCGTGCTCTCAGCGACCAGACAGAGCGCACCAATGCCGGAATCGACGACACCCTGCCGCTGGTGACCGCGCAGGCCGCGCTGGCCAACGCCCAGACGAGCAGCGTGGAGAGCATCTATCAGTACAATTTGTCTAAGCTGTCATTGGCACGCGCGGCGGGAGTGCTGGAGCAGCAGTACCACTACTATCTCGGTAAGTAAGCCGGCCACTCCCATCGAGTGCCACTAGGACGAACTTAGGTCGCCGACAAATCGGCTACAATCCCCCAAAGTATTTGTCGTACCTGCGGTACTCTATGACTGGGAGTGCATGTCCCGCTCAACCATGCTGGCGTGAGCCAGCCAAACCTGCATCGCGCCTCTTTTCAACCAACCGTTATCTATTTATCTGAGTCGTTCTGCACATTCCTGCGAAATCAGCCTTCTGCGCCGCGAGGCGTTTGGGCCGTTGGCAGAATCAAGCGACGAGAGGAGCAGTCGGAATGACCCGGAAGTTGAGAATCAACTACTACGTCGAGCATGATCGGGAGGCTTTGGCCCGCCGGACCGCACAGTACCTGGTGGAGATGGCAGCCGAGGCTGTGGACGCCCGAGGGCAGGCACGTATCGCCGTCAGCGGCGGCTCCACTCCCAAGGCCGCGTTTCAATTGTTGGCCGACCCGCACCAGCACTTTCGGGCCGCCATGCCGTGGGACCGGCTAGACCTCTATTGGGTGGATGAACGTTGCGTCGGACCGGACGATGCGGATTCCAACTACCGCATGACCCGCGAAGCGCTTCTGAGCCACGTGCCGCTCCCGCCCGACCAGGTGCATCGCATGGAAGGCGAACTGGACCCCGAAGCGGCCGCTGCTCGCTACGAATCCGAGCTGCGAAACAGCTTCCGCCTTGAAGGCGCAGAGAGTCCCCGGTTCGACCTGGTCTCACTCGGCATGGGCGACGACGGTCACACCGCCTCGCTGTTCCCCTATACAACGGCAATTCACGAGATGAGTCGTCTGGTCACGGCCAATCATGTGCCGCAGAAGGATACCTGGCGCATTACCCTGACCTGGCCGGTGATCAACCACGCCAGCTCCGTCTTCTTCGAGATCGCCGGAGAAGACAAAGCCGAGCGCGTTCGCGATGTATTCATGGGCCCGCGCGATCCCGAACGGCTGCCAAGTCAACTCATCTGGCCCGCAAGCGGTATACTCACCTTGTTTCTGGATAAGGCCGCTGCTGCTCTTCTACCCGCGACGAATGGAGAAGGGTGCGGGGTACTGGAGAGAGAAAGATGATTCTTGCCGGCGATGTAGGCGGCACCAAAGTACATCTGGCGTTTTACGACTTCAACGAAGGAAAACTTGAATACCGGCGCGAGGAGCGCTTTCCGGCCAAGGAATACTCCGGGCTGGAAGACATCGTCAAGGAGTTCCTTGGCGGAGACAAGGTAACCGCCGCGTGTTTCGGAGTGCCGGGACCGGTTCGTGCGGGCCGCCTGCGCCTGACCAATCTGCCCTGGACGCTCGATAGCCACGATCTGTCCAAGAGTCTCGGCATTGACCACGTGTTCCTGATCAATGACCTTGAGGCCAACGGCTACGGAATCGCCGAGCTGCAGCCCGACCAGATATTCACCCTCGCAGATGGCGATCCCAGTCAGATCGGTAACCGCGCTCTGATCGCCGCGGGAACTGGTCTGGGTGAGGGCCTGCTGATGTGGAACGGCCGCATCCATGTCCCTTACGCATCCGAAGGCGGTCACGCCGATTTCGCTCCGCGCAACGAAGATGAAATCGACCTACTCCGCTTCCTGCGCCAGAAATACAACGGCCGCATCAGCTGGGAGCGTGTCATCAGCGGCATGGGCATGACCAGCGTCTTCGAGTTCCTGCGCGATGTGCGCGGCATGGAAGTGCCGAAGTCTCTCGCGGAGGAGATTGCCTCAGTCGACGATCCCAACGCCGTCATCACCGTCGACGGCCTGAGCGGCAAAAGCGAGATCTGCGTGAAGACGCTCGACATGGTCGTTTCGGCTTATGGTGCCGAGGCCGGCAACCTCGCGCTGAAGGTCCTGTCGGTGGGCGGACTCTATGTGGGCGGCGGCATTGCCCCTCGCTTGCTTGAGAAGCTCAAGGACGGCACCTTCATGAAGGCGTTCACAGACAAGGGCCGCCTAAGCCAGTTGCTCATCAACATGCCGGTTCGCATTATCCTTGAGAGCCGTGCCGCCGTGCTGGGCGCTGCGGCATACGCTGAAGCCCGCGCCGCCGAGATCACCGGGGCCTCACCGCGTGCAGCTTCGATTCATCACTGAGTTTGATTCGTCTCAGTTATCAAAGGGGCCAGCCGCGCGGCTGGCCTCTTTGCTTTTCGCTCCGTTAAGCTGTCACGTTGAGGGGAAGTACGCATGCAGAGCAGTCAAACGAACCTGTTTCTGAGCACACGGTTTACCGCCGCCATCGATTACGCTCGCCATCTGCACATTGAGACACGGAAGGGAAGTGACATCCCCGCGATGGCTCACCTGCTAGGTGTTGCCTCGCTCGTGATGGGCGAAAACGGCCACGCGCCTGTGCCGGTGACCGAAGATATGGCGATCGCCGCCATCCTGCATGATGCAGTCGAAGACCACGGCGGCATGATGCGCCTGCGCGACATCGAGCACAGCTTCGGAGCGAACGTCGCGCGTATGGTCGAAGGCCTGTCCGACAGTTTTGCCGAGGACTCCAATCAGAAGCAGTCATGGGAAGAGCGCAAGTCTGGCTATATCGAACGGCTGGCCAACGAGCCCCTCGACGTGCAACTCATCTCCGCCGCCGACAAGCTCTACAACGCTCGCACCATTCTCAGCGACCATCGAGACATCGGCGCTGAGGTGTGGAAGCGCTTCAAACGCGGCCGCGACCAGCAGATGTGGTATTACCGTGAACTGCTGTGCGTATTTAAGGCCCAGCCCATGAACCGAATCGTGGAGGAGTTCGAACGCGTTGTGGCCGAATTGGACGGAGCAACAGCCAACGACTAGACGCTCTATCCCTCACGGCTGAACATGCTGTCGCGAATCCCCCAAAATCGCACGTCATTCCTGAACAACAGGTGAATCGCCCATGCAACGATTGTGTTCTAGGCCCTTGTCGCTATTCTGATAGCAATCGCTATGGCTCTCGGTCACACCATCGACGGAGTTCACTACGCCTTCGCCGATCTTCGCGATCTGCTGGCGAAAGCCACGCCGCTGCGAAGCGGCGATGTGCTCGCCGGCGTCGCGGCCGGGTCCGCACGCGAGCGGGTGGCGGCGCAATTCGCGCTTGCCGATCTGCCGCTCGAGCGCTTCCTGTCTGAGCACGTGGTTCCTTACGAGGCCGATGAGGTAACACGGCTCATCGTCGATTCCCACGACGCCGTGGCATTCGCACCGATCCGGTCGTTCACCGTCGGAGACCTGCGTGATTGGCTGCTCTCGGATGAAGCCTTGCCAGAGCGTATCTCGGCCCTGGCATCCGGCATCACACCGGAGATGGCGGCAGCCGTCAGCAAGCTGATGCGCAATCAGGACCTCATCGCTGTGGCTTCGAAAATTCGCGTCGTTACACGATTCCGTACGACCGTGGGGCTTCGCGGCAGGCTGAGTGCGCGATTGCAGCCGAATCACCCGACCGACGATGCGGCCGGAATCGCCGCGTCTATCCTCGATGGCCTCCTGCTTGGATCGGGCGATGCGGTTATCGGCATCAATCCCGCAGGCGACAGCGTGGAGACGATGGCCCGGCTCCTGCGGCTCATCGATGCGCTACGCACGCGTTTCCTCATTCCCACGCAGAGCTGCGTGCTTGCGCACATCACAACACAGCTTGCCGCGCTTGCATCTGGTGCGCCCGTCGATCTGCTCTTCCAGTCCATCGCGGGCACTGAGGCGGCCAATCGCAGCTTCGGCGTCAGTCTCTCGCTGTTGCACGAGGCTCACGATGCCGGCCGCTCCCTGCAGCGCGGAGGAGCCTGCGCCGACGGCTCTCTCGGCGACAACATCATGTACTTCGAAACCGGCCAGGGCTCGGCGCTCTCGGCCAATGCGCATCATGGCGTCGATCAGCAAACGCTCGAAGCGCGCGCCTATGGTGTTGCGAGGGTGTTTCAGCCCATGCTCGTCAATACGGTCGTAGGATTCATCGGCCCGGAGTATCTCTACGACGGCAAGCAGATCGTGCGCGCCGGCCTGGAGGATCACTTTTGCGGCAAGCTGCTTGGTCTGCCGATGGGCTGCGACGTCTGCTACACCAATCATGCCGAGGCAGACCAGGACGACATGGATACGCTGCTCACACTGTTGGGTGCCGCGGGGGTGAACTACATCATGGGCGTACCCGGCGCTGACGACGTAATGCTGAATTATCAATCAACCAGTTTTCATGACGCTCTTTACCTGCGCCGCCTGCTCGGGCTTCGGCCTGCGCCGGAGTTCGAAGCGTGGCTCTCAAGCGAGCACTTCGAGCGGCTCACAATCGAGGCTCGCCAACCCGAGAGACTGCTCACCGCATGAGCGAGCCCGTTCAGCCGTCGATGGCCGCCCGCTTACGCGCATTCACACATGCGCGCGTGGGTTTGGGTCGCTCCGGCGTCAGCCAGCAGCTCCGCCATGTGCTCGAATTCCAGCGTGCACACGCAACGGCTCGCGACGCGGTTCACGCGCTTATTGATCCCATCCAGTTCGCCGCATCGATTTCAGAGAGCCTGGGCCTGCGGGAGGTGCTTACGTTGCATTCGGCCGCAGCAGACCGGCGAACCTATTTGCAGCGGCCAGACCTCGGCCGTACTCTCGATAGCCGCAGCCGTGATCTCATCAATGTCTTCTCTGCGAGCCACTTCGATCTCGCGATCGTCATCGCTGACGGCCTTTCGGCCCTTGCGGTGGAACGTCACGCCATTCCTCTCCTGCAGATCGCTCTGCCGCAACTCGATGCCTGGAACATCGCGCCCATCAGCGTAGTCGAGCAGGGTCGCGTTGCGATCGGCGATGAAATCGGCGAAGCACTCCATGTCCGCATTGCTGTCGTGCTCATCGGCGAACGTCCCGGCCTCAGCTCACCCGATTCGTTGGGCGCATACGTTACATGGATGCCCCGGCACGGCCGCACTGACGCCGAACGCGTCTGCATTTCGAACATCCGCCCCGAAGGCCTGGGCTATATGGACGCGGCTGCCCAGTTGATATCGGTGTTGTCCGCTGCAATGCGCAACCAACTTACGGGCGTCGGTGCCCGCGACAGCCGGCCTCCTCTGCCGGAAGGAGGGCGGCGATGAGGCGCTGGACCCGCATCATCGCGTTGGGCATACTGGCCTTCGCCGTCATCTCGTTCGCGCTCGATTGGTTCATCTTCAAGTTGACAGGGTCGCCTCATTCGAAATTTATGGTGAGCCATTTCGTTTCGGCCCCACTCAAGAACAACAAGGAAGAGATCGACTACGTGGGGTCTGAAGACGTCCCGTGTTCTCTCAGTATCTATCCTCAAGATGACCTCATGCCGTGCTGGTGGCTGCGCCATCACACTAACCAGGTCACGACATATTGATCCTGCGTAACGGCACCACCCGCATTTGCAAAGCCGCAAAAGCCAAATTCCGCATCATACCCGATTAGATTGCTGGGCTCGGCCGTTCCGCCCTATTTCGACCGGCGCAAGAGCTCCCCTTCATTCGTCGAGCGGAACGCTGGCCCAGGCGTCCGTGGAGTGTCCCGTGAAAACCCGCGCTTTCCTCATCGCATGCCTTTGCGGGGGCTTGTGCACGGCAGGTGTGTCTGCGCAACGCGGCCCCGGTAGTTCGAATCCCGAAGCTACGAACGACAGTGCCGGCGTCAGTGCCTACGTCTATGTCTCTGCCACCGTCGCAAACACCCACCGCGCACAGATCTACGCCTTTGCAGCGGCATCTGACGGAAAACTGACGCAGGTAGCAGACGCGCCGTTCCCATACAACGTGACGTTCCTGGCGACCAACGGGCTCTATCTCTTCGGCTCCGATGCATCCGGCACCTACATCCATGCCTACCAGATTGGTCCCGAAGGCTCACTTCGTCCCGCCGCTTCCACCAGCGTTGTCCAGGCGAAGAACGGCTGCGACAGCGCCGGCGCTCTCTTCCTCGACCACACGGGTGCCACCATTTACAACGTCGATTATTACGGCGCCGGATGTTCCGATGCGGCCTACCAGGCTTTTGCAGTGGAGAAGACCACCGGAAGTCTTCGCCTGGTGAACCAGACTCCTGCCGGCATGACCGGATCGATTCTGCGCTTTGCCGGCAACAACAGCTTCGCGTACGGCGCAAATTGCGGTCGGTCCAAAACGTCCATCTACGGCTACATTCGCAAAGGTGATGGCTCACTCGAGCGCCTTGATACTCGGATCACAGTTCCAGCGGGAGCCTCGGACCAATTATGGTGCCCGCACCTTGCCGCTGCCGACACGACCAATCATGTAGCGGTCGCCATGTATCCCACCTCCAATGGACATCAGGTAAGCGGACCCTATCAGTTAGCAACCTACACACAGGATGAGAACGGCACGCTCACCACATCCAGCACTTCTGAAAACATGCCGAAGGTCGCTGTAGGCGAAGTAACCGATATCTACATGTCGCCTTCCGGAAAGCTGCTCGCCGTGGCCGGCTCGAACGGATTGCAGCTCTTCCGCTTCAACGGCTCAAATCCCATAACCCCGCTTACGGGACTGCTGACCCGGCAGGAAGTCGACCAGATGTTCTGGGACAACGACGACCATCTGTATGCCCTCGGCCAGGCCGCCGGAAAGCTGTGGGTGTTCACTGCCACCGAGGAATCATTTGCCTCCGCGCCCGGTTCGCCATGGCCAATTCCCGGCGCACAGAACATCATCGTTCAGCCTTGGCCCTTGCCCTGGAGCACAACCCAACCTGGCGCGGCTCAGTCAGCGCGCGCTGATGTCCGAAATACACCGGCAACGTCGCTACCCTGAGGCACGCACCGGCTAGCATTCAGGCACGAAGGCTGCTGTTACCCTGAGCTGCCTTCTCATTTTGGGAAGTTATCACGCGCACCTGTGACGCTTCGCAGTGTAAAAGCACCTGCAATCGTGACACAAGTCACGTCGCACGTTCCCAGCTTCGTCATAGCATCAGGAAACCTGCATGGAAGAGGAAGTTATGTATAGCCGCATGTACAGCCGTACGCAGAACGAGAACGGGACCTACAACACCCGCTGTCTCTATTGCTTCATGACGGTTGCTTTCGATGTAGAGTCCGACGAGGAACTCGATCGGATGGAAGCGCGGCATGTGTGTCCGGAACACGCTTTGGCCGAACTGCTCGCGCACAACACCCAAAGCACACCCACCCCGCCAGTCGGAGTTCGCTAGGGATTAGGTGCTACCGCTGCTGGCGGTGAAGACTCAGGCGGGCGCTGACGACCGTTTGCGATTTTTCGATACAGATCTTCGTCCGCCGCCTTGTTCAGCTTGCTGGCCTTATCGAACTCAACCTTCGCCTCGTCCTTCTTGCCGATTGTGCGATAGAGCCTCGCAAGACGCCAGTGCACGTTAACGTCGTCGTCTTTCAATTTCGCCGCAGCCAACAACTCGCGCAAGGCGTCGTCATTGCGACCCGCATCCGAGTCAATGATCCCAAGATCTAGGTGCGCGAGCCACAACGACGAATCCAGCCCGACCGCCTTCTGCAGCAATAGCCGCGCCTCTTCCTGCTTATTTAATTGCAGGTATGTGTCTCCTAGGTAGAGCATTGCCTGCGCGTGCGCGGGATCATTGGCCAGCTCAGCTTGAAATTCCGTTGCAGCTTCGGGGTACTGCTTCTGGGTCCAAAGCAAGTAGCCCAATCCGAAATGGACGTTCGGCTCCTTCGGATTCGCCTTCACCGCCGCGCGAAACATCTTGGTGGAGCCCTCGTTGTCTTTCATCTCATCAAGGGCTTCGCCGGCGAGCATGTCCGCTTCGGCCGATTCCGCATTGAGATTCAGAATCTCGTGATACACATCCATCACGCACTGCATCTGCTTCGACCACAGGCAGCTGTGCGCAAGCGCAAGCCGCAGCGGAAGATTCTGCGCGTCGTTTCCCGCTGCCTGCTTCAAGAAGGGAACTGCTTCCGCATATTCGGCCAGCCCGTAATGTGACATGCCAAGCAGGATGGTGAGCCGTTGCGAGTCCGGAGAGTTGGGCGGCGCAGTCTTGAGCAACGCCGAGAACTCCGGAATGGCCTCCTTCAACTGCCCGTCCTTGAAAAGCGCGAGCGCCAAGTTGAAGCGGAGACCAGGTACATGCGGGTTCATTTCCAGCGCCTTGCGATAAAGCGGAATGGCCTCTTTGTAGTGCTCCTGCCGCGCCTCCAGCACAGCAATGTGCGCATACGGCTCGGGATTCTCGGGGTGAGTCTTCGACAACGTCTGCCAGGCGGATTCCGCCTCACTGAAATTACGCTGCTGCTCCAATGCGAGAGCCTGCTGACGTTGGATCGTGTACGAGCTTTGCTGCCCCACAGCGGCCGTTGCCGCCAGGCACAATGCCAATGTCACCCCTGCTTGATTTACAGGCCTCATAGTCCTTTTGCGCCGCGTTTTCCCCGCAGCTCTCATGGATGGTTTAGACGTACTCGTCCTTCGATTCTCTCTCCCTGCGCTGATCGCAGGCAAACAAGGTGCACAAAAAAGCGCGGCGGGCATCGCCCGCCGCGCTTTTGGTTAGAGGGTGAGGTTTAGAACACGAACTTGCCGCCGAGTTCCAGCGTACGCGGATCCCACGTGCTGGTGACCTGGCCGAACGTGTTGCCCGTGCCAAAACCGGTATACGGGGCGCCGTTCGCTGGGTTATAGGACACGTTCAGATTGTTCTTCTGAGTGTGGTTGAACGTGTTGAACGACTCGAAGCGCAGTTCGAAGTGGCAGATTTCCTTAATCGCGAACGACTTGTACAGCGAAGTCGTGAAGTTCACGCGTCCCGGTCCGACAACCGCGTCCTTGCCCGCATTGCCGAAGCCGAGGTTTGGACCACCCAACCACTGTGGCTGCACTTCAGAGAACATGTTCGCATCGAAGTAGTTCCACATGCTCTTGTTGTAGCGCATCTTGCCGCTCACGTTCGGACGCACCGTGTAGTTTCCGCCAAGTCCGACGGGGTCATAGTTGCCACCAGCACCGGTGACCTTCTGAGGCACGCCCGTCTGGTCGACGAACGTTCCAGCGATCTCCCAGCCGCCCAGAAGCGTCTTCACAAGGCCCTGGTCCTTGTTGAAGAAGGGAAGCTGATAGATGTAATTCGCAGACCAGATGTGACGGCGGTCCAGTGCGCCGGAACCCTTGTCGTACTTGAGGTTCCAGGGATTGTCCACGCCGTTCAGGTCGTAGCTGGTGATGTCAATTTCATGCGAGTACGTGTAATCGAGCTCGCCGGAGAGACCCCATCTGTTCTGCAGACGAACACCGGCTTGGAATCCGTTGTAGGTTCCGTTTGTGGTGTTCTCCTGCTGGTTGATGTCGCCGTACCCCTGGTATGAGCGGAACTGGTTGAGACCGCCGGGATACAGGGGCGCGCCTGCGGCAGTCTTTCCGCCAAACCCGGGGCTGCAAGCACCGTCATCACCGAATCTCTTCGGCACGTTGTTGTTAGTGTCACCCGCCAGGCAAGAGATTGCCGCTGTCGTTGCGCCGGTCCCGGTCGGGATCATTTGCAGGCCCAAGCTGGGATCGATGTTGTTGATATGGCGCTGAATGTTCTGGTGCCACGCCAGGTTGCCTACATACTGAACAACGGCGACGACAGAGGGCTTGATCTCGTGCTGTACGCCGAGGGAGTACTGGGCAACCGCCGGGGCGCGATAGTCCTGCGCTAGGTTGGTCACGCTGGTTGCAAACACCGGGAAGCCCTCGGCAGCAGCCGAGTTGCCTGTCTGGTAGTTGGTTCCGGGATCGCTCCAGTAGGTGTTGCTGATTTGCAGGTTGTAGGCGAACGGTGCATTGGTCGCCGCGTTGTAGATATCGTTGCCCTGCATACGCTCGAAGAACGTTCCGAAGCCGCCGCGGAGCACGGTACGGCCGGTGCCGAAGACATCTTCAGAGAAGCCGACGCGCGGCTGCAGAGTGCGGTAATCGTTAACAACCAGACCGCGCGGGAATCCATATTTGCCCGCCTGGCCCATGCCGTTCAGATAGAACTGCACGGAATTGACGGTGGAGATTCCGGCGCTGGACGGGTCGATGGTACCCGCGTTGGTCCACTTCGGAAGCGCTCCCTGGTTGTAGCGGGCGGCATCGAAGTTGGCCACGTAGTTGCCACGTTCCCAGGCGTGCGGCAGGGCGTCGTAACGCAGGCCGAGCTGCAGGCTGAGGCGAGGAGTCACGTGCCAGTTGTCCATCGCATAGACCGAGGGAGTCTGGTTGACGTAGTGGCGGATCGGAGTGGCTTGGAACTGCGAGTAGCTCCCGGTCAATCCGAGCAGAATGTCCATAGCGCTGTCATTGGTCAGGTTGCTCGGGCCGTAGTTGCCTTGCTGATCGCCGAACAGCTGCTGGTTCTTGGTGTAGCGGTTGTAGCTGAAGCCGTACTTCATGGCATGTTTGCCCATCGTGTACGAAACGTCAACCTTGGGCTCATAGTCCTGCGCCGCGTTGTGCCAGGGAGCAGAACCCGTGTCTTCCGCAGTGCCGTAGGGCGCAAGGTAGCCAATACCCGGCAGGGAGTTCTTCGTCACCTTGAACGACGACGCTACCGGCGTTACGCTCCATCCCGAAGGAAGGTTGCCGGCCGCGCTGTTCGTGATGTTGATGACGTTGCCATCGTAGTTCATGCTGGCTTCGACGAGCAGGTTCGGGCTGATCGTTCCGCTCATCTTGATGGCAGCCGAGTTCGACGGGTTCGATAGTGTGGAGGTGATCGAGTTGTAGCTCGCCCACAGCCAGCCCAGCATCGGTGAAGCATTGCCCTGGGTCACCGTGTCGTGCATGTAGTGACCGAGGATTGCCCACTTGTCATTGAACTTGTGGTCGATGCGGACTACATCGTCGCGAACGTCCAGCGGAACCGAGTTGCTCGAGACAGCCTGATCACTCGAGTTGTTCGGTTTCGGCAGGGCAGGAGAGTTCAGATAAAGCACACCGTTCGCATCAAAGAGCGAAGACGGAATCACCTGTCCCGTCGCGACCGTGCACTGGGCGTTCCCCTTAGCGTCGTATGTGGTCTGGGCGGTATTCCAGCATCCGCCCGGGATAAGTCCCAGAGGCTTCAGCTTGGTCTGGTAGTAGGTTGTGCTCGTGTCAACCTTCGGAACCACGATCTGGTTTCCGTTCGGTTTGTCGTTGCTCTTGGTGAACTCCGGAGCGACATACGTCAAAGACGAGCCCGCGGTCGGACGATCCGCGTTGTTCATGGTGCTCTGGATGTTTGTGCCCGCGGCGTTAATGATCTTGCGCCATTCTTCGTTCCAGAAGAAAAACGTCTTCTGCCGGTTGACATTGTAGACCTTGGGAATGAACAGTGGTCCGCCAATGTTGCCGCCGAAGATGTTGTAGTGGAGCGAGGGGCGCGGCTGCTTATTCAAGTTGTTGAAGAAGAAGTTCGCGTTGTATGCCGTTTCGCGGTTGAACTCGAACAGCGTTCCATGGAACTTCTGCGTTCCGCTCTTGAGCGAAAGGCTCATCGTGGCGCCCGAAGAAATACCGTAGTCCGGAGGATAGTTCGAGGTCAGCATGTTGAATTCCGCGATCGATTCCTGCGAGGGCATGATGTCCATGCCGCCGGCGCCGCCGCGGTCATCAGCTTCGCCACCGTCGATCAGCCAGATGTTGTGGCTCTGGCGAAGGCCGTTGACGCTGATGGTGAAGTTGGCTGCCACCGAGCTCGGTGTATTCGAGTCCGGCAGAGCCGAGCTGACGCCGAGGCCGAGCGAGGCCAGCGCAGCGAAGTTGCGGTTCTGAGTGGCGATCTGGCTGATCTGCTCGGAACTGATCAGCGTGCTCACCACGTTCGAGTCGGTCTGCACCGTGAGTGCGTTCGCTTCCACGGTGACGGTCTGGGTCTCGGCGCCTACGGTCAGCTTGATGTCCGCGCGTACCGTCGCGGAAACGTTGACCACGATTCCATTCTGCTCGTACGACTGGAATCCTTTGGCGGCGATCTTCAAGTTGTAGTTTGCGGGGTTGAGAGCGCCGAATACGTACAGACCGGTAGCTCCGCTCTCGGTTGATTTCGTGAATCCAGTGGCCGGGTCGGTGAGCGTGATCGTCGCTCCCGCCACCACCGCTCCTGTCTGGTCTGTGACTATGCCTGTCAACTGCGAGTTGGCCTGCGCAAATAGCCCTGCGCATGCCAACAACAGGAATAGCGGCAACAGGAAGAACCTGTATTTCGCTTGTCTCATGTGACCTTCCTTTTCAAATCGTGTTGCTTCGTTTGGTGGTTCTACTTCTTTTTGCTTCGTGCCCCGTGAGGTATGAAGCCCGTATGAATGAAGTTGAATGAGTAGTTCACCAGTGGCCCATAACATCTCTGCAAGTCAAAACAAACCCGGAAAACCGATCCCTATCCAAACGAACACGGCGCCGCGAGATATCTCTCTGCACGCCGAAAACCTCAGATATATCGATTTACTGCCATCTCAAATCTTTCCTCAGCCCAGGGGTGACTCAAAGAAAAATGCAAGGAGTGGTTTGCTTTTCCCGGATCCAGATCGCCTCTAATTCCCCTCTGTAGGAGTTCCGTGCGCCTGAATTTTCCGTTACATCACCACGAGGCTATTCACTAAAAACCGGCCGGAGAACGCGGCATTTCTCCGCTTTCGTGAAGTAGGGAACGACTCCCTATCCAGTTTTTGGAATGCCCAAACTGAATCGTTTAAGTAAAGCGTTCAACAAAACCCGAATGGATGGATCGGGGAACATTTAACCCGCCTCAGAGAACGCTTGTCAAGCAATTAAATTGGACTCAAATGAGGGCTATAACCGTCGGTACTGACCTGTGGCAAATGACAACGTTTTCTGCCGGAACTCGCTCTGGTGCCGCAGTCAGGTGTAAGCGGGCAAACTATTGTAAATAAGATACCTATTATCGAAAAATGCCTAAGGTGACCCAGGCCCCGTCGGCTTGTCCGCAACGGCTGCTGCCGGGCTCATCTTGTGCAGCAGATCCTGGTCTTCCGCAGTATGCAGGCTGCGCGCTTTAGCGAATTCCGCCTGCGCCTCCTCGTTTCGGCCCATCGACCGATAGAGCTTTCCCAGCCGCCAGTGCGTGTTCACTTCCCCGGGAGCGATACTGGCGGCTTTCTGCATTTCGGTCAATGCATCCTTCTGCCTGCCGGAGTCGGCATAGATGATCCCGAGATCGAGGTGAGCAAGCCAGACAGACGGATCCCGCGAGGTCACGTCTTCAAGGACTGGCTGCGCGAGGTCCGGACGACTCATCTGCAGGTGCGCGTCCCCCAGATAAACCCGCGCCTGTACGTGGTTCGGATTGTTCGCCAGTTCGGCGTTGAACTCGCTGACGGCTTCCTCGTACTGGTGCTGTGTCCAGAGCAGGTACCCGAGCCCGAAATGCACTTCAGGCAGACGAGGATCTGCTTTGACCGCGGCCCGAAATTGCTCGATCGCTCCACTGCGGTTCTTCAGGCCATCCTGCGCCTCGCCGGCCAGCATGTCGGCTTCCGCCGAATCCGGGTTCAACAGCAGCATCTCGCGGTACACATCGAGCACGCACTGATACTGCTTCGACCACAGACAGCTGTGCGCAAGCACCAATCGCAACTCGAGATTCTGGGGATCCTTCGCCGCCGCCTTCTTCAGATAGGGCGCAGCAGTCGCGTATTCCCTCAATCCGTAATGCGCCATGCCAAGGAGGATGTCGATGCGCTGGATGTCCGGCGAGTCGGGCGGAAAAAGCTTGCGTGCGGATTCGAACGAGCGGGCAGCCTCCGCGAACTGACTTGATTTGAACAAAGCCAGCCCCAGATTGAGGCGAAGCGCGGCATCCGCGGGCTGCATCGCGATGGCTTTGCGGTAGGCGGCGATTGCCTCGTTGTAATGCTCGAGGCGCGCTTCAAGCAAGCCAATGTGGATGTAAGGTTCGGGGGAAGGGGACTTGCTCTGCCCGAGGATGCGCCACATCGCCAGGGCCTCGGGGATCCTTCCTTGCTGTTCAAGCGAGATCGCTGTTTCGCGCGACGTCGCAGCGTCTCTGGTCTGCGCAGACACACTCACCAATGGTGCGAGCCATGCCGTAAGAACAATGGCTGAACTCCCAATAATTTGAACCAACCGCATAAAGGACGTGAAGAGCCAGAGAGAAAAGATGCGCGGCGGGTGGAATCCCGCCACGCATTGTTGATGTTCTAGAAAACGACCTTACCGCCAAACTGGAACGTGCGCGGATCACGCGCGCCGCTTGCCTGGCCGTAGTCGCTTCCGCTCCAGTTGTTACGGAAGTTGTTGAACTGCGTGTGATTCCAGGTGTTGTAGCTCTCGGCGCGGAACTCGAAGTGAGTGCGCTCCGTGATCGCAAACGCCTTGTAGATGCTGGTAGTGAAGTTGGTGTTTCCCGGACCTACCACGGCATCGCGACCAGCGTTGCCGAACCCGTAGTTCCGGCCGCCCAGCCAGCCGGCCATCGGCGCTGCGAAGGCATCGCCAGAAACCCACTGGTAGACGTTCCCAACATGCTTCTTCGGATAAGTGACGCTCTTCACCTTGTCAGGGAAGATCCTGTAGTTCCCACCGAGGCCGACCGTGTCTGCGCCACCATAGCCGGGAGTGTTATTGCCCGCCCACGGCAGACCGGTTTGCACGACGACCGTCCCGGCGAGAGTCCAGCCACCCAACAAGCTCTTCGTCAGGCCCTGAGACGAGTTGAAGAACGGGAACTTGTAGATGTAGTTGGCGTTCATGATGTGCCGGCGATCGAGATTGCCAGATCCACGATCGTACTTGACGCTGAATGGATTACTCGAGTTGGCGGATAGATCGGCGCTGCCGTACTGAGAGTCGATCTCGTGCCCGTAGGTGTAGTCCACCTCGAAGCTGAGACCATGACGAGCCTGCTGACGCAGTCCCAGCTGGAAGCTGTTGAAGTTGCCCGTTGCAATCGTCGATTCCTGGACGATATTGCTGAATCCCGGGAAGGTCCGGGCCATCGCAGTTTGGGCGCTGTTAAGCTGTCCTCCTGCCGCTGCCTCGCGGGTCGCCATCGAGGTGCTGAGCGGGAACGGGTTGATGGGGAACTGCAAGAGCTGGTGCCATGCAGTGTTGCCGACGAACTGCGCGACGGCGACCATGGACGGCAGGAACTCATGCTGGATCCCAAGGCTATACTGCGCGACGCCCGGGTTCTTGTAATTGCTGGCGATCGTGGTGGGTCCCTGCGGAACCACCGGCAGCATATCGCTGGAGAGTTGTGAACCGTTCTGCCAGCTGTAGTACGGGTTAGCCAGAAGCGTATTGTTCACCCCTGGTGTGTTGGTGAACGGAGCAGCAGTGGCGACATTGTAGATGTCGTTGCCCTGGATGCGCTCGTAGAACGTACCAAAGCCGCCACGCAGGACCGTCTTGCCGGTGCCGAACAGGTCGAGCGAGAAGCCAACGCGCGGCATCACGGTGTTGTAGTCGTTCTTGGTGAGTCCGGCCGGCGTACCGCCCTGTCCGGCAACGGTGACGCCGTTCAGATAGTACGTATTACCTTCGAATTGCTGAAGCCCCGGGCTGACCTGCGCGCATGCCCCGCCGGCGTGCGTGCAGAAGGCGCCAGTGCCGGGATCCAGGATAGGCTTTGCAGCCGATTGGTACTGCGTCGGATCGAAGCTGGCCACGCGATTGTTGCGCTCCCAGGCATGAGGCATGGCATCGTAGCGGATGCCGTACTGGATGCTGAGGCGATTATTCAGGTGCCAGTTGTCCTGCGCGTAAACCGATGTGGTCTGGTTCACGTAGTGACGGATGTCCTGATTCTCCATCTGGGCATAGCCGGTGCTGAGGCCCATCAGGAAGTCCAGGTAGGAGTCGCCCGTGAGCGTGCCGTTCGGATGCCCGGGCGTATCGCCACTGGCTTTGGTCCAGCCGTCGTTGAACGTGAAGTTGCCGTTCGTGTTGCCAAATAGCTGCTGGTTCTTGGTGTACCGGTTGTAGCCGCCGCCGAATTTCAGCGAATGCTGGGCGTGTGTCACCGAGAGTCCGAAGACCTCGTTGATGTCCTGCGCGGCATTGTGCCAGGGTTGCGACCACGGATCGAACGCCGTGCCCCAGGAGCTGAGGTTCACCGTAGGCAGCCGGTTCTTGGCGTTTTTCTCAGCCGGGAAGAACGACTGGCCGGGATAGTCCGAAGGCTTCTGCCAGGAGGTACCGGAGGGCTGGATGTTGATCTGGTTGCTGTTGTAGTTGAGAGACGCTTCAAGCAGAAGGCTCGGCGTGATGGTGCCGGTCAGCTTGATCGTTCCCATGTCCGACGGATTGCTGAAACTCGAGCCAACCGTCGGATAGCTGTCGCCGCTCCACATCGAGGTGGCGTAGGTCTGGCTCACGCCATCGTGAATATAGTGGGCAAACATCTGCCACTTGTCGTTGAAATTGTGATCGACGCGGGCAACCTCCTCGTGCACATTCGTGGGCTGCTTGCTCGAGACCGAAATCAAGTCGCCCGCTGTGTTGGCCTTGGGTATTGCGCCCACGCCGTTGTACGAGAGGGCCGCGGGATCAATAAGCGTGGCCGGGATCTTGTTGCCCGGAAACGCCACGTAATTGATGGTTCCGTCCTCGTTCTTTGTGGGAGGCGTCAGACCGGCGGCAACCAGCTTCGCGTTATAAGCAGGGTTCTCCGTATAGGGAATGAACACCTGATTCTGGCCAGATGCCGCATAGGCAGGCAGCACGTAAGTGAAGTCCTGCGCGGACGTGATGAAGTCGGCCGTTGGAACAGCGTGAATTCCGGCAGGCGAGCTGCCCTGAATGATGCGGCGCCATTCCTGGTTATAGAAGAAAAAGGTCTTCTTCTTCTGCTCGTTGTACACGTGAGGAATGAAGAACGGGCCGCCGAGATTGCCGCCGAAGATGTTGAGGCGTAACTCGGGCTTGTCCTTCTTCTGCCCCTGATCGTTGTCGAAATAGTTGTGCGCCTGCACGGCGTCGTTGCGAAGGAATTCCCACAACTCTCCATGGAAGGCTGTCGTGCCGCTCTTGAGCGCCATCGAGACGGTGCCGCCGGACGAGATACCGTAGTCCGGAGGATAGTTGCTGGCCAGCACCTGGAACTCGCTTAGCGCGTCCTGAGACGGCATCATCGACGATTTGCCGCCGCTGCCGCGGTCATAAGCTTCAGCTCCGTCGATCATCCAGACGTTGTGGCCTTGGTTCAGACCGTTGAAGCTGATCACGAAACTGGAACCTACTGAGGTTGGCATGTTCATGTCAGGCAGGTTGCCGCTGACGCCCAGGCCGAGGGTCGCAAGACTCACGATGTTCCGGCCGTTCGTCGCCAGATCCGTGATCTGCTCCTCGCTGATGAGTGTGCTCACCACGTTCGAGTCAACCTGCGGTGTTAACGCGTTTGCCGTCACTGTGATGGTGGCCGTCTCTGCGCCCACCGTCAGCTTGGGATCAACGCGGAATGTTGCCGAGATGTTGACGACGATTCCCTTTTGCTCAAACGTCTGGAAGCCCTTGGCAGTAACTTTCATGTCAAACGAGCTGGCGTTCAAGCCCGGGAATGAATACAGGCCTGTATCACTGCTTGTCGTGGTTCTTATTGCGCCAGTGGCCGTATCCGTCAGCACCACTTGTGCTCCGGGTACAACTGCGCCTGTTTGGTCAGTGACAATGCCGGTAACCGTCGAGTTGGCCTGCGCGAATGCCCCCACGCTCACCAGCACGAAGAATAACGGCAAGAGCAAAAACCAGTACTTCGCGTTTTTCATTTGACCGTCCTAGAACTACTGCAGTTAACGCCACGGATCCCGGTGCGCGTCTTCCTCCTTCACGCTCCCCTTGGGGCTGCGATTGCGCATCCTCGCCATGGCCTCCCGTCTCTCCGGCGTGCCACATCTTCAGGCCGCCGTCGGCTCTTTTCGCCGCGCGGGGTCCGTTCCTGTCCTATCCTCGCCATCGCAGCTCTCTTAATTCAGGCGAGGCGCTTCTGTCCCAGACGTAACTTCCCGTATGCGTTCCCGCAAAACCAGAAACCTACGTCAGATGGGAGGAAGATGATCTACAGTATCCGTTTTATGGAAACTATCCACTCAAACGTTTGAGCGAATAAACCAAGCATCCTTCCAACCCATGACATTGGACCGTGGGTTATAGAGGGAGGTTTGTATCGGCGATCACGCGTGCGTGTGACAAGGAGACGATTTCGGGGAAATATCGCAATTCCCAAAATGGCACAGATAACTGGACTGAGTTAGGGAAGAATGAATGAATAACTCGGAGGCCTATCTCATCCGCGCCAGGTCGCGCAGATCCCGTGCCGCCGCTTCCAGAAATGTCTCAACGCTCACGCCTTCGGGAATTTCGAGACCAGACTTCGCTATCAGCGCAGCGCAGATCCGATCGGCCAGCTTCTGCCGTACCTCGAGAGGCATATCCAGACGCCGCGCAAAAAATCCCTCAAGCACTTCGAGATCGCTGCTGGTCAGTTTGGAGATTCCTCCAGCGGGCAGTACCACACGCGTATGCGGTTCGCTCGGCGCCTGCGTCGGAGTAAAGCTCGCCGCGGTGAAAGTTCGCGACCCCGACTCGCCCCACAGCGGCGCCTCCTGCTCGCGATCCTGCACCACAAGCGTCCCGGCAGCCAGGTCGCCCAGCCGTTGATGCTGCTTCGTGATGAACATCGTGATCACGCCGACCGCATAGAACGAAGGAATCTGATCGATATAGCGAATGAAGTTCCGCGCCATCGATTCGAACAGCCCTATGGGCCTGCCCGACTTCTGAATCACCCGTATCTTCGCAATCTTCTTGCCCGGCGTGCGGCCGTTCCAGAACGCCTCGAACAGCGTGAAATAGCCCCAGTTGAACAGGAAAAGCAGAAAGATAACGAGAGCCACTGTCCACTGATACGAAAGCTTGTTGAACGCCGCAATCGCCGGCCCAACAAAACTGATCAGGAAGATAACTACGATCAACGCCACGAACCACAGCACCGTATCCACCAGCACAGCAATGAAGCGGCTGCCGATACCCGCCAGCGGCAATTCAATCGAGACCAGTTCCGGCGTGTCGATGCTAAGCTGATCAGAACCCGGGTTCATGACACACATCCTATCCAATCAATGGCTCGCCAGGCGACGTCCTCACTGGGACCGTCTGCAGGCCCTGCTCGGCCAGGCAGACTCGATCGGACTCGGCCGCCTTTCGCGCGCCGAGCTGCAGGAATTGGCCCTCCTCTACCGGCAGGTCGCCGCCGACCTCTCGGTCCTTCGCCAGGACACGACGGCCCGCACTTACGCCACCCACGTGAATCAGTTGCTGGCTCGCGCCCACCATATCATCTATTCGGGCCGAAAGACGAGCATCGCCGGCCTCTTCCGCTTCCTGCGCGACGAGTACCCCCGCATCTTCCAGAACAATCTCCGATACGTTGCCGCGTCGCTCATCATCTCCCTGGCCTGTGGAGCGCTCGGGCTCATCCTCACCAACACGCAGCCGGAGTTCATGCGCCACTTCCTGGGGCCCAGAATGATCGCCACCATGGAGCGCCACGAAATGTGGACGCACTCCATCGTGAGCGTCGCGCCCATGGAAACCAGCGCCATCATGACCAATAACCTGTCGGTGAGCTTCCTGACCTTCGCCGGCGGCATCACCTTCGGCCTCTTCACTCTGTTCTCGCTCTTCAATAACGGAATGATGCTCGGCGTCATCGGCGCCGCTTGCCATCACTACGGCATGTCGCTTTCGCTCTGGAGCTTCGTTGCCGCGCACGGCTCCCTCGAACTACCGTCGATCATCATCGCCGGGGCCGCCGGACTGCGCCTCGGCCATGCCATGCTGTTTCCCGCCGGTTACCGCTGGAAAGATTCCGTCGCCCGCGGCGGCATCGAAGCCACGCGTCTCGTCTCCGGAATCATCCCGCTGCTCGTCATCGCCGGATGCCTTGAAGGCTTCTTTTCGCCCTCGCAGGCTCCAGTCGCTCTCAAGTTCACCGTCGGCGCGATGCTCTTCACGCTGTTGAACCTCTGGCTCTTCCGGCCCCTCAAGTCAGATCTACCGTCCTGACACCTGAGTAGCTGCTGAACCTCGCCGACGCCCTATTCGAGAAGCATGGCCAAAGGGCAGAACTGAAAGCAGAATCGATTGTTGACGACCGCTCGCCCGCAACCAGTTCCTTGCGAGAATGGGACTCCAAATGGCCGAACCATACGTCCGTCTGCTAACCCTCCTCCTTGAAGGGGCAGAGATTGCGAACTTTGAATACTGGGCAGAATTCATCATCCGGCTCCAGCGAGACGAATCCACGACACGCTCTGCACTGCGCGAGTGGTTCGGCGAACGCCGGATACCCCCGCTATTCTGCGTTCGGCTTCGCGGAAGGTGGTGGATTGGCTCCGAAGAAGAATGGTCCACCTCGCTAAAACAGTTCCCCTTCAAAGGTGTGCCGCCAATACCGTTGGAAGCGCCGCTTCAAGCCAGCACCCTGATGACAATGCTGGGCCTCGGTATTTCCAGTTTGCGGGTAAACGAGAGTGGGGGCCTTACCCTCATTCTTTCCGACGGACGAGTCGTGAACATTCAGGGGACCAACCCTGAGTGGGCAGAAAGTTGGTTCTTGGAGCTTCCGATAGATGATGTTGACCGAGATCAGTGGTCGTTGATTTGCGATTCAGAGGGGCACATCACTGGAACATATCCCCAGTCCGCGATCTCATGAGTAGAGCGTCGTTCATGTTCTGGGCGAGTGGCCGGCCTTTTACCCGCCTACTTCCGCCCGCAATGGCCCCTGTTAACTACGTTTGAGGCTGTCTCGCACCCGTGACCGTCATCACAGACCCCGCGCCTCGAAGTCGCTACTCTCACAACAAGGGTTGAGCTCTGTTCACCAGAGCTCAGCCCTTCACCGTATCAGAGTGGGGTTACTAGAAAATTAGCTACCCCTCCCCCTGTTTTTGCTTCTCCATATATTCGCTTTTTCGAGCTAAATTTTAGTTAAATGACTCAACATACATGGCTTAACGAAATACAGAAATTCATATGCATTTCTGCCCCATTTTGGAAAATCAGACTCAAGAGGTTACTTCGCAGTAAACAGAAGAGGTACAGTCCGTCTATAGCACTCTGCCGGTCTGCGGATCAATCAACATCGGCTTCCCCTTTGCTGGCTGTCGATACCTCAGATAACCGATTCCCACACGCATGTTATGAATCACCGGCCCCGGCACGGTGATCGCCAGGCTCACGCCCAAAATCGCATGCGTCAGCATCAGCGTGTATACATTCCGGCAGCGCAGAAAAACAAAGCACGCCGTTGTGCCCCAGATCAGAGTCACCACGGTCAGCAGGGGATTCGGCAGATGCGCCGCCGCAAAGATCGCCGCCGCCGTCACTGCCGCAGCTTCACGTCGTGGCAACAACCGCAGCAGCCGGAAAAGGAAATAACCCTGCAGCAGAAACTGCTGCACGAACGACCACACCGTGTAGCCGCCCCACGCCAGCACCCAGCCCTTCACCGTGTGCGGAATCCGCAGCGTATGCAGCTGAATCGCAATCGCTAGTGCCGCAGCCGAGACCACCGCGGCCAGCGCCACCACCCACAGCGAAGCCACAAACCCGCCCCGCCGAAAACCCATCGCCTGCCAGCCCGGAAACGACCAGCACGTCGAAGCAGCGATCCAAAGCGCCGACGCCCACCAGAGCCATGCCTGAGCCGGCCGCGGCGTCCACACCGTTGCCACAATCAGCCCATAGCCAACACAAAGCTCAACCAGTGCCAGCCATCTGCCGCGCCGTCCCGCGTCAGTGCCGAACTCAACCGCATCGTCCATACCGGTCGTCTATTGCACCGCAATCGTCTGGATGACCGGCATCGCGTCGTGATCGGCCGAGAAGGTCAACACGTTCGTATTGTCCGTGCGATCGAACATCGCTTGAACCACAACCGCGCCCGCCGTAGGTCCGGTAGGCGGAAAAGCAATCGCCGTCGGCGATTGCCCGTTCACATGCAGCTCCGCAAAGCGCGACCCCTTATCAGGATTCACATATGCAATCAGCACGCGCGCCCAGCCCACATGTGCAGCCACTTTCGAGAACCGCACCTCGCATCCGCGGCACGGCGTCCGCGTCTGCGGCTCCGGCCGGTAGGTCACCGCGCCCAGGTCCATTCCGTCCACGCGCGCCAGCACAGCGCTTTTTGCCGGCACTTTCACTGTGTAGGAGCCATAGGTCGGCAACTCCTCGCCTGTCCACAGGTCCTTAACCTTCGACGGCGTCTGCGCCAATCCCAGGTCCTTCCACTGCGCCGTGATCTCCGCTGCGTCGCCGGTGCGGTTCAGCAGCAGCAAGGCTCGCGTCCCCGGTTTCGCCAGCGGCTTCGACCACACCTGCAGCCCCGGCTTCGGCTCGGTCACCTTCACCGCCTGCAGCCCCAGCGGATCCTGATCGATCGCTACCACCTCGGGCTTGGTCAGTATCTGCAGCGTCACCGGCGTCAGCTTCGTCAGATCCGCGCCCACCAGCAGCGGCCCACCCGACATCGCCCACAGGCACATGTGCACCCAGTTCTGCACATCTGTGAACTCCGGCATGCCGATTACCATCATGTCGGGATCGTTATAGAACCCTGTGTGCTGGGCTTCCGGATGAATCCCCTGCTCGAAGTTGGCCAGCATCTTGTCGAAGCCCGCCTTGCGATCTTTGTGTTCACCGGCTGCCACAATGGGATCGACGATGTCGCCGCTCGTCCGCCACACATCGCCAGGCGCGCCGCCCACGTGCGGAGCCCACGTCCACGGGCTCTGCTTGCCCCATTCGCACAGCGAAAGATAAAGCCGATGGCCGGTTGCCTTCTCTGCCTTGGCGATCGCGCGCGCAATCTGCGCATACTGCACGGCCGGGTCAAGGTTCTCCTTGTCTCCGCCGCACCAGTCCACCTTCACATAGTCGAAGCCCCACTTGGCGAACTGCAGAAAATCCTGCTCGTAATGTCCCTCGCTTCCTGCGCCGAAGATCTTCGGACCCAGGTCGGGATACATGCTGCAGCCGTCCTTGCCGGCGTCAGTGTAGATGCCGGCTTTAAGTCCCAGCGAGTGAATGAAGCGCACTATGTTCGACATGTCGCCCGCGGTCTCGCCCGGGGCCAGCGCGGGCCACGCCTGCGGATCGACAATGAAGTTGCCTGCAGCGTCGCGCTTGCCCAGCCACCAGCCCTCATCGATGTTGATGTACTGGTAGCCTTCCTTCTGCATGCCGTTGGCGGCCATCGCCTTCGCCTGCTCCATCACGATCTGCGCATTCACTGTGTTGGAGAAGCTGTTCCACGACGACCAGCCCATTGGCGGCGGCGCCACCGGGATCACCCGCGGCGCGCTCTGACCATAGGCTGAGATCTCCAAGGCAACTGCAAGCACTGCAACTGCGACGCGTGTCGCGAAGACTCTTAATCGCATGTCCCTTCCTACACTTTCAGGAAGATTTTCCTCCGGTAAAGGACCCACACAGGGATGAAGCAAAATGCCGCGAATGATACCGAGTAAGAGAACGCGGCCCATCCCGGATCGGGAATATGGTGAAGCGGACTGGCCAACGCTTCGAGCAGGGTCTGCCGGCGCCAGGGGCCGGCATCAACATGTATGTTGTAAAGGATTCCCGGCACCAGTTCACTGAACATGTAAGCCGCAATCGCGTTCGACCCGAATACAATCCACACATACGTCCATCCCTTGCGCCAGTTCATCTGCTCCACCGCCCAGTAGCAGAACGTGAGCAGCGCCAGGGAATACCCGCCTGCCACCAGCACAAACGAGCTGGTCCACATGTTCTTGTTCAGCGGAAATTCAAGCGACCACACATAGCCTATCGCGAGACTCGCCACGCACCCCGCCAACAGGCCCAAAGTCTTGGTCGAAACCGCGCGCGTCGATCGCAGCCAGATGCCCGCCAGCGCGCCCATCAGCGCCGTGCCGAACGCCGGCAGGTTGCTCAGCATACCTTCAGGATCACGCACGTTATGGTCGGGCGGATACAGATACAGGTGATACGGGAACAGGTGCTGATCGATCCACGACACCAGGTTACGGTTCACGTCCAGGAACGGCAGATCCTGCCCCGGCGTTCCCCAACCTGGCACCGGAACCCAGCGGACAAGTACCCAGTAGCCCACCAGCGCCACTACCAGAGCGACCACCTTGGTCCACGCGCGTCGGTCATAGAGGTAGAACAGCCCTACAACCAGATAGCAGATCCCGATCCTCTGCAGCACGCCGTAGAACCGCATATGGTCCAGCCGGAAGAACGGGAAGCTGTTCACGATAATTCCAAGGCAGATCAGCACCACTGCCCGAATCACCGTATGCTTCGCCAGTTGCGCCTTGACCGCGCCCTTCGCCAGCCGCGCCTCAGCGGCGAAGACAATCGACACTCCCATCACGAATACGAATGTAGGAAACACCAGGTCGGTCGGCGTCAGGCCGTTCCATTGCGCATGGTTCATGAATCCCCATGAGCCCGGCCCACCGTTGTTGTTCACCATGATCATGAAGCAGATGGTGATGCCGCGAACCACGTCCAGCGACAGCAGCCGCTTCACAGCCGACGCCGCTATGCTGGGGTTGGTCATTGTTCTTGCAGGGGAAGCCGCAAGGCCCGGTTGACTCATGAAGAACGCTCCGCCTCCGATCTTTATCTCCAAATCTGCAACGTTTGAACCTGGCTGCGAGGGAGACAAAACCGGGATCTCTCGTGCCCTCACCTTACGCGCAGAACCCCGCTTTCGCCAACTCGCCGAGTGGATTCTGGTGCTTACTTCCCAACCCTCTGACTTGCCGGCTCGCTAACCCGCTCTCTGAGCGACTCGCTCTTTCGCTCCATCATGATCGCCACCACACTGCCCAGCACCAGCGCCGTGCCGAGCACCGTCCTCATGCGCAACTCTTCGCCGCCGAGCCAATGGCCCAGCGCAACCGCGACCACCGGGTTCACGTAGGCATAGGTGCCAACCCTGGTGGGCGACTCATGATGCAGCAGCCACAGGTACGCCGTGAATCCGATGATGGAGCCGGCGACGATCAGGTAAACCAGCGCGCCCCAGGCACCCAATGACACTTGAGCCGGATGAAACTGCGGCCACTCGCCGAACGCGCCGGACACTGGAACCATCAGGAGCCCGCCAACCAGCATCTGCGCGCCTGAACTCACCATCTTCGATTGAGGAAGCGGCAGCCGCTTGGTCATCACTGTCGCAAAAGACCAGCTCACCGCTGCCACCACCAGCGCCACCGCTCCCGTTACGCTGACCGCTGTCCCACTCAAGCCTGCGGTCCGCAGCGTCAGCACACCTACACCCGCCAAACCGCCCACCAGCGAGACCGCCAGCCAGGCGGTAAAGCGGCGCGTCCGGAGCAGCAACACCTCGGCAATTGCGGTAAACGCCGGAATGCCTGCGAGCATCACGGCGGCTATCCCCGAAGGCACCCGGGTCTCCGCCCAGAACAGCAGCCCATAGTCACACACGAAAATCAGCGTAGCCAGCAGTACAACAGAACCCCACTCCTTGCCTTTCGGTGCGGCTTCGCGCCGAATGCGTGTCCACCCGTACAGCGCCGCGCCTGCAATGGCGAAGCGCAGCGCCGCGAAAAGCAGCGGCGGCACTTCGCGCACGCCTACTCTGATGGCGAGGAACGTCGAACCCCACACGAAGTACACGATCCCGAATGCCAGAAGGGTCTTCCAGGCAGGACGCTCGCTCATTGTCGACAAAGACGCTCCTCTTCGAGTAAACACCATCCATTTAAACTTGAATCAGATCCTCAAGACAGCACATACCTGATGAAGACAATTCTCGCAGCGTTGTTGTTCCTTGGAGTGTTCGCTCATTCGTTCGCACAGACCGCCTCAACTGAGGCCACTCACATCACCGGCGGCATTCTCCAGTCGATAGACAACGCCGCGGTTACTTCGGCTGGCGATAGGTTCCTCATTCAGCGAACCGACGCTCACGCGTCCATCACGCTGGTCTTCACCGGTTCTCAGGCGGTCGGCGTTGAATTTGAAAACAAGCAGTGGTGGATCCTCCCCATCAGCGCGGCCGGCGTGCGCATCGAGGGAAATCAGGGCCTTTGGATACTTCCCGTGGACGCTGCCTCGAAGGATCGCTCATGGTTTATTCAGTTGAGCACGGGCGATCTCTCCGCCGAGAAGACCGAATCTGGATTGAAGGTGACGGTGAACGCAGACCGCGCCACGCTCACAGCCTCTGAGGCCCGCCCCCACAGCGACATCTTCGGTCACCGATTCTCATTCCACATCGACGGCGGCGCAGACCTTGAGAATGCGCTCGCGGGCTTTTATTGGGGCACCATCCTGCCATCGGTGGTGGAGAAGACCATGGCGGCGAAGTTCCCCTACCACGATGGATATGTTCTGAGCACCCTGAACATCACCTCGTATGCGGGCTCCTATCCGGCGGTTGACCACGAGTTCCAGATCAAAGCCCGTTTGGCGATCGGCTCGGACGCTGATCTCGACGTTGTGCGGCGCATGATCGAACTTCAGTTCAGGCTGATGGAGAACGATCCCGAGCGCCTCTATCGCGCGCCCACCTCAGTGCAGCCCGACGGTCGGCGCGAATATCACGTGCGCAGAAACAGCCAGAACAATCACGTGAACGCTGCCATGTTTCCACTCACCGGCGATATCGAAGTGATCGAGGAGGCCTGGAACTACTACTCCGCAACCAAGAATTCTGCGTGGCTACGGGCGAATATCGAGAACCTCGAGCATGCGGCCGGTTGGATCCTCGCGAATACAGATCAATATGGCCGCGTGTGGTCCGATGTCTACTACGAAGACCAGGTCATGAAGGACGGCCGCGAAACCATGGCCCAGGCCTTCGCCGCGCACGCCTTCGAGCTCCTGGTCGCCATGGAGAAGCAACTAGGTCGGCCCGAGAAGACGGCGCGCTATACCGCGAGTTCAAAGCAGATGGCCGGCGCCCTCATCGCCCCTCTTCCGATGGGTTATTGGGATGAGCAGAGCCACAGGTTTATCGACTGGGTCGACCGCGACGGCAAGCCTCACGACCACATCCATCTGCTGGCCAACGAACTGCCCGTGCTCTTTGGATACGCAACGCCAGCTCAGTCGGATGCCGTTCGCCACCTCATCGAGGACAATGCCGCGGAATTCGAGCGGTTCCCCAGCTTCGTCGCTGCCAATATCGCCGCCTACGACAAGTCCGAGATTGGCGACGGCGGCCCTTACGACCTTTGTGCAGCCGGCCGTTACTGGTATTGGGATGCGGCGTTTCGCGCGTCGATGAAGCAGAACGGGCTCTTGCTCGATCAACTGAAGGCTGTCGCCACGGAGGCCGCGAAGAACAGCTACTTCATGGATGAACGCTATGACATGGACCATTTCTATTACATCGATGGCAAGAACAGTCACGGCGCCAAAAAGTACTACGAATACCCCAACGTCTTCGCCGCGGTCCTCATCGGGAAATACCTGGGCCTGTCCATTCCCGCGGATGCCGACGTTTCCGTTTCTCCGCATAGCCAAGGCTACGGCAGCGTAGAACTCGACACTCCTCAGTACGCGCTTTATTACAGCAGCAACAAAGACGGATTCGTACTGAAGAATCTCTCCGACAAGCCGCGCCGCTACAAGGTCGACCTTTCGGCGCTCGGGTCAGCAACCGTGCACTACAGGCTGGAGAGCAGGACAACTCGCGGGATTGTCGGCGCCCGGTCAACCATAACTCTGCCGGCACACGGCGAGGCCCGCTGGATCCTGCAGCAGTGAAATCGCACTGAATAGATGCACAGCGGGGGCTCGACCTGAGCACACCCTACGAACTCCGGTGATCTCCACCCTCGAATTCCTGTACTTCGAACTGCTACACTCCCCTTTCAGGAAATCGCCCCGAGACCGTAACGCGAGCGCCTTGGAGACACACATGCCCGAAGCAGTTGAAATCCAGCAGCCGGCTTTCCGTCCTTTTATCTCCCCCGATCACAAGCCGCCCGAGTTCACCATCCGCGCCATCGTCATCGGCTGCATCTTCGGCATCATCTTCGGAGCAGTCACTGTCTACGTGGGCCTCCGCGCCGGCCTCACCGTCGCAGCATCCATTCCCATTTCGGTGCTCTCGATTTCCATCCTGCGCGTTCTGGGCCGTGCTTCCATCCTCGAAAACAACATCGTCCAAACCACCGGAAACGCCGGCCAGTCCATCGCCTCGGGCGTTATCTTCACTCTGCCTGCTCTCGTCTTCCTCGGCTTCGAGCTCGAGTACGCGCGCATCTTCATGCTCGCCCTCATCGGCGGATGGCTGGGCGTCCTCTTCATGATCCCGCTGCGCCGTCAGCTCATCGTCAAGGAACACGGCGCTCTCCCGTATCCCGAAGGCACCGCCTGCGCTGACGTGCTGATCGCAGGCGAAAAAGGCGGCTCCCTGGCATCGCGCGTCTTCCTCGGTCTCGGACTGGGCGGTGTCTACACCTTCCTCGCGAACAAAAATCTGCTCGCCGTATGGCCGGGATCCCCCGGCTACTCGCCCGACTTCGGCGACCAGCACGTACTGAAAGGCGGAGCCATTAATGCCGACGCAACCTCGGAATACCTCGGCGTCGGCTACATCATCGGTTCGCGCGTCGCCGGCGTCATCTTCGCCGGAGGCGTTTTCTCTTGGCTGGTAGTCATGCCACTCATCTACTTCTTCGGAAAGGCTCTGCCCGGGCCGATCTATCCCGGCCAGGTTCCGATCGCGCAGATGGGTCCCAGCGACCTCTGGGCCGCCTACATCAAGCCAATGGGCGCGGGAGCAGTGGCGGCCGCCGGGCTCATCACACTGCTCAAGACCGTTCCCACGATCTGGTCCGCGCTCACGGAAGGCGTCAGGTCCATGCGCGGAGGTTCGGCGGTCGCGCAAGCCAAGCCGGTCCGCACGGAGAACGATCTTTCCATGTCAGTCGTTCTCATCGGATCGCTGCTCATCGTTGCCTGCATGTTCCTGTTTCTGGAGTTCAAGCCTGTTCCCGGTGCCTTCGTCGGATGGGCCGCTAACCTCGCCGCCTCGTTGCTCGTGGTCGTCTTCGGATTCCTCTTCGTCACCGTCAGCTCCCGCATCGTCGGCCTCGTCGGCTCCTCGGCCTCGCCGGTCTCCGGCATGACGATCGCCACCCTCATGGCCACCGCCGCCGTCTTCCTTGTCCAGGGCTGGACCGCACCCGCATTCGGTGCACTCGCCATCACCATTGGTGGAGTGGTCTGCATCGCGGCCTCAAACTCTGGCGACACCTCGCAGGACCTCAAGACTGGCTACATTATTGGAGCCACGCCCCGCCTCCAGCAGATCGCCCTCATGATTGGCGTCGTCGTTTCAACGCTCATCATCGGAGTCACCCTCAACCTCATGAACACCGGCTTGCAGGAGTTCCACGCGCTCGGCAAAGCATGGGACATCAACGCCCCGCACGCCGGCGTGGCCATCCAGACCGACAACAAGCACCTGCCTAACGAAATCCGCGTCGTTGGAGCGGACGGGAAGACGGCTACCAACCATCAGAAATCCGAGTACGTCATTCTCAACGCCATCGGCTCGACGGAACTCCAGGACGGCAAATATCTCTACTCACCCACCACAAAGCAGATCGAAGTGTCATGGGTGCAAGGCATCGGTAGCCCGTCGGCGCCGGCACCGCAGGCACGGCTGATGGCGACTGTCATCAACGGCATCCTCAGCCGCAAGCTGCCGTGGGGGATCGTCCTTCTCGGCGTCTGCCTAGTCATAGCCGTCGAACTGCTGGGCATACGCTCGCTGACATTCGCCGTCGGGTTCTATCTGCCCATCGGAACCACGTTGCCGATCTTCTGCGGCGGAGTCGTCCGCTGGCTTGTCGATCGTGCCGCACGCCGTGCCGGCGAATCCGATGCTGATAGCGAAATCTCATCGGGGTCTCTCTTCGCCTCGGGCCTGATCGCCGCCGGTGGCATCGCAGGCCTGGTGGGCGTAGCGCTAAAGGCGCTGGAAGCCACCTACTACGACAACCGCGACGTGCTCAACGTGCCCCACACCTTCCTCGACAACAGCTTCGTCAGCGTTCTCGCCTTCGCAGCGCTGGCCTACAGTCTCTACTACTTCGCCCGTAAGCCGGTGAAAAGCTAAGCGACCTGATCCTTGAAGCACTTTGACCGTGTGACTCTTCGCTCGCCCGAGGTGCGCCCAGAATCCCTTTGTAAACCGCATCACCAAGGGATTACGATGATTCTCATCTTGTGAATATCTGAAGCCCCGGTCGAAGACCGCTAGATGAACGCGGGACGGGTGAACTTCACAATCCCAGGGGAGGAAACGAGCCCCGTGCAGTGCCCTGACACATTCCGCGCAGCCTTTGAGCAGGTGCCCACCGGTATCGCCATCAACGATCTCTACGGCCGATACCTCTACGTGAATCAGCGGCTCTGCGACCTCACTGGCTACACCCGCGAAGAGCTGCTTGCCGCGGATGTCGGCGCTCTCATACCGCCGGAGGAACTGCCCGGCTGCCTTGAACTTTTCGCTAAGTTCCGCGAAGGCAACATCCAGGCGTACTCGATCGAAAAACGCTACATGCGCAAGGACGGCAGCGCCTTCTGGGCAAAGCTCTCGGTCACGCCGATGGTCGACGAAATGACTCAGGGGCAAACCCAGCTTATTGCCGTCATCGACGACATCAGCGAGTACAAAGCCGCCCGGGACCGGCAGCTCAAGGCTGAAGAGAAATGCTCCAAGGCATTTCGCCAGACGCCTATGGCCGTCATGATTTCGAGCGCGATAGATCACCGCTATCTCGAGGTGAACGACGCATTTGAGCACCTCACGGGCTACGCGCGCGCCGAGGCGATCGGGCACACACCAATGGAAATGAATCTCTGCCTCGATCCGGAACAGAGGATGATGATCGCCAGGGCTGCCCTTGCCGGCCAGAGAGTCAGCGGCGAATATCGCTTTCGGACCCGTGATGGCCGGGTTTGCATTGCCATGGGCTATGCCGAACCGATCGACATCGACGGGGAACCCTGCGTTCTATCAGCCGCGATGGACATCACGGATCGAAAGCGGATGGAGATCGAGCTTCAGGACCTAAGCGGTCAGCTCATCAAAACCCAGGATGAAGAGCGCCGCCGCATCTCTACGGAGCTGACCGACAGCCTCGGCCAGTCTGTGGCCGCTGTGAGCTTTGAGGTCTCTCACCTCTTCCGCAGCCTCCACAATGAGTGCGGGCGCGAACTCCAGGCCATTTCCGCCAAGATCCAGGACATCGCCTCAGGGATCGCGATCATCTCGCAGAGCCTCCATCCCTCGGGTCTTGACTACACCGGCCTGCCCTGGGCGATTGAAGTGCTCTGCCGCCAGTCGCTGCATCTCTATGGGCTCCACGTCGCGTTCAAGCATGAAGGTGTGCCTGCGTTTCTGCCTCCGGATATTGCACTTTGCCTCTATCGCATTGTGCAGGAGGCGCTAAGCAACGTGGTTGAGCATAGCGGCTCGCGCGAGGCTTGGATCGAACTCACCAGCAACGGTGCTGAAATACGCCTGGCGTTCTGGGATAGAGGTGCCGGCTTTCATGTGGCGGCGACACGCTCCGGGCTCGGGTTGCTGGCCATGCGCGAACGCACGCGGCGTCTCGACGGTGAATTCTCCATTCGGGGTCAGGGTGGCACCAGGATTGACGTGTGCATTCCGCTGAGGATCTCTGACAACCTGCTGGCGCCGTCTCTCGACTTCGCCGCAGGAGAGCCGAAAACTGAATGAAGTTGAGATTTACAGGATTCAAGGCGGGCCGGTGATAATCTTCTTTTCTACTCATGTCCACCCCTGTGTCTGTTTCTGAAGTAGTTTTGGAAGTAGCACGGCCCGGCAAAATGCCAGAGTTCGTGCCCGTTGCTCACAATCCCTTCCTGCTTGGCCGTGGAGCTGAGACTGGGAATCATCTGGTCCTCGAAGATCCCCGCATCTCGCGAAACTGCGCGGCGATCGTGGAGGAGCGCGGAGTCTTCCGAATAGAAGACCGCGGGCAGCGCCACGGCATCTTCGTGAACGGCATCCGCATTGAACGTCGAGATCTGCGCGATGGCGATGTGATCGGCTTCGGCCTCGACGACTCCTACCGCATCACGTTCCGCTCAAGTAAAGATCAGGAAGACTCGGTCGAGAACATGCTCACCCGGATTGGCAGCATGTCTTCTTCAGTGAATCGCGTCGGCGGTGGAGGCGGAGTCGGGCTCAGCAATCTCAATCTTCTCCTCGAGGCGACTTCGCTTCTGCATTCGACGCTGCCGCTGGATGCGGTGCTGGGCAGCATGCTGGACCACGCGATCTCGCTCACCCGCGCCGACCGGGCCGCGCTGATCGAGCCGGATGCAAACGGCGTGCTCAAAGTGCGAGTTGCGCGGAGCTCCGACAAGCGAGACCTGCCGCCTGAAAACATCGCTCCCAGCCAGACGGCACTTCGCCAGGCGGTTCAACGCCGCTCGCCCATCATCACCGACGACGTGAGCATCGGCGGGCTCGATCTCCAGGCGGCAGAGAGCATCATGGCGCAGCAACTGCGCGCGATTGTCGCTATTCCGCTCTATCCGGTTTCCCGCGCCACCGCGCATGAGACCAGCCCCTCGCCGGACAACCAGTTGCTGGGCGCTATCTACCTCGACTCCCGCGGGCCGACTGCCTTCTCCACCCTCGATATCCAGATCCTGGCCGCGCTCGGCAGCGAGGCCGCCAGCATTCTCGACAATGCGAGGCTGGTGGAGCGCGAACGCGAGCGTCAGCGCATGGAGCAGGAACTCGAGATCGGGTACCAGATCCAACAGGGTCTGCTGCCCCACGGGCTGCGCGACTTTCCTCACGTCGAGCTGACCGGAAAGCAGATCCCCTGTCACTCGGTTGGCGGCGACTACTTCGACGTCTTCCCACTGGGCGACCGCACCGCGTTCCTCATCGCTGACGTTTCGGGACACGGTCTCGGGGCGGCGCTCGTTACGACTATGCTGCAGGGCGCGCTCTCCGGCATGACTCTGGGCGTTGATCCGGTCAAGGTGCTCAACCACGTAAACCGGTTCCTCTGCGATCACACCCAGGTGGGCCGCTATGTGACCCTCTTTTTCGGCATTCTGGCGACCGACGGTACCCTCGACTACATGCGCGCCGGGCACCCTTCACCCCTGTTGATTCGGAACGGTGAGGTTACCGATCTCTACGCGCAGGGCTCGCTTCCCATTGGGATACTCGAAGACGCGCAGGTGACAGCCGCACAGACGCGTCTCGATCCGGGCGATACGCTCGTGCTGTTTACAGATGGAGTTTCTGAAGCGACGGCCCCTGACGGCGAAATGCTTGAATTGAAGAAGCTGCGCGAGATCGTTGCAGGCGGCAGCAGCAAGACTGTGGAGGAGCTGCAAAGCTCCATCTTCAAGCACGTGGAGGACTTCACGCGCGGCGCCGAACCGTCGGATGACGTAACTCTGCTGATCCTGCGCTATCGCACGCCGGTTACCGCATAGCGGATTTGTGCCACCATTGAGGTGTCGGCAGCCGGGATTCCTTCTGCGATTTGGGGTTAGTGACCGCCTTCATGGGTCCTAACGGGCTACGGCATTTCCTGAGTTAATGTGTCCTTGCCTATTGCGTGCAGGGCCGCCGCTCCTTGAGGTCGCGTCGACTTGATCGCATCGGGTCCCGGATACAGCGACTCAGGAACTGCATTAGGCCCCAGAACTCCGGGCATGTTAGATTGAACTCGCCCCTAACCCGGAAACCGCATGGACCGCAAAAGGATAGCTCGTTATGAAATCGTCGGCGAACTTGGTCGCGGCGCAATGGGGGCGGTCTATCGCGCGCACGATCCGGTCATGGGGCGCACCGTTGCGCTGAAGTGTATCCACGCGGCAGCGCTTTCCAGCGATCAGACCAACGAGTATCGTCAGCGATTCTTTCGCGAGGCGCGGGCCGCCGGTGCCCTTGCGCATCCTGGCATTGTCCCTGTGTTCGACGCCGGTGAGGACGATGGCGTGCCGTTCCTGGTGATGGAACTGGTCCAGGGGCAGACTCTCGCCGACAGCCTTAAACAGGGGACCCGCTACTCGATCGACCAGGTATGCGAGATCGGCCAGCATATCGCCGAAGCGCTTGGCTATGCGCACCGCAATGGCATTGTTCATCGCGACATCAAGCCAGCCAATATATTGATGACCGCTCGCGAGGTCTACGGTTCGGAGCGGCCCCGCATCACCGACTTTGGAGTGGCCAAGCTTGCCGGGGGCGAGGTCACTACCACGGGCCAACTTCTTGGAACGCCCGCTTTCATGCCACCTGAGCAGTTCACCGGCGCGCCGATCGACGGGCGCACCGACCTCTTTTCGCTGGGCGTGATCCTGTACCGGATGGCTTGCGGAGAACAGCCGTTCGCGGGTGAGACCCTGACTGTCGTTTCCTACAAGATCGTCCACACGGATCCCATTCCTCCGGCGCGGCTGAATCCGGCGATAGGGCCGGCGGTTGAAGCGGTCATGCTGAAGTGCCTGGCAAAGAATCCAGCGGAGCGTTTCCAATCTGGAGAAGAGCTCGCAGCCGCACTTGCTGCCGTCCGGTTCACAGGACAGACTGCCGCGCCAGCGTCTTATCCCGCCCAGGTGACTGTCGTGGGCTATCGTTCCGACGCGACGGTTGATGTAGCCCAGACCCCGCCTCGTGGTTCGTTTGTATCGAATCCAACGCCGCAGCCGCCTTATTCTGCGCCACCGATTCCTCCGGCAGGATATCCTAAGGCGCCGCAGCCTGCTTCGCAGGCCTATCCTCAAGCTGCTGGTGCAGGACCTTCGTATCCACCCGTGCAATATCCAGCAGGCCAGCCGCTTGGTACACCGCGCATGCCTCAAGCAGTGGCGCCGCCTGCTGCGCCGCTGCCTGCTCCTCCGCGAACCGCAGCTTCGATCGGATCGACTCCTCCACCCGTTGGCCGCACCCCGACCGAAGCGCCTGGAAATGGCTCGGCTCCACCGATGAGCTCGTCTGTGCCGCCGCGTGCCACGACAGGTGCGCCGCTTGCGGCGTCTGCGCCTGCTAAGGCCACGGTCTACACGACGTCGATTGCTGCTCCGGTGATCAAGACCACCAGCGGGATCAAGATCGGCAAAGATGAGGAAGCCCCGAAGAAACGCGGGTTTAGCATCCTGGTCTGGGTCGTGATCGCCATTGGAGCGATCTTCGCGATGCGTTACATGCTTCAGGACAAGGTGCAGCAATCGATGGAAGAGGCAGCGACCGGCAGGGTGCAATCGCACTCGGCCACGCCTTCCTCGGGGCCGACGCTCGGTGCCAGCACTGCCACAACCGAGTACAACCCGCACGGTCTGGATCCCAGCCGAAGCGGCCACCTGCGCCTCGAACTCATTGGGATTCCTTCAAGCGTGACCACTTCGCTCGACGTGGATGGCCGGCCTTACTGGAGCGGGACGCCGTCGAGCCAGAGCAATTACACCGGGTTTGTGATCCCGACGGGACGGCATCAGCTTCGGATTACTGCAACGGCCGGGGCCGGTATTGTTGCGTCGAACAGCGTGAGCGCCGATCTGACTCCCGGCAAGCGCGTAGTTCTCAGCACGGATGTTCGGCCGCTGCCCGTTCCGGGCGCCGGCGCGCTAGATCGCAGCGCGAGGATCAGCCTCAGCGAACGCTCGGATGCGATGTTCTAAAAGCAGGGAATAGGGAATAGGGAATAGGGAACCGGAAAACAGCTTTCGCAGGTTTTGCCGTTTTCCGACTGCTGATTCGCCCGCTCTGTTCGTTCCGTCATGCGGACTTTGC